>CBDCJR010000001.1:0-15260 GCA_965217975.1 Nitrospirales bacterium | reverse complement strand
ACGTTCCTGTTTCTACAGGAACCACAACATTATTCTCCACGTTGTTTCGCGACAATCTGCTCCGCCAGTTGCTTGGGAACCGGCTCATATTGATTAAATTCCATCGAATACGTTGCACGCCCCTGAGTCTTCGACCGCAAGCTCGTGGCATAACCGAACATTTCGCTGAGGGGAACCATGGCATCGATCGCCTGAGAGCTAGCCTTGGCTTTGATACCCTGGACTTTGCCCCGTCGTGAATTGAGATCTCCAATCACATCACCCATGAAGTCCTGCGGCACAAGCACTTCCACTTTCATGACGGGCTCAAGCAGAATCGGGCTGGCTTTTTTACAGGCGCTCTCAAAGGCCATCGACCCGGCGATTTTAAAGGCCATTTCGCTTGAGTCAACCTCATGAAAGGAGCCATCAAGTAATGTCACTCGAATATCCCGCAACGAATACCCGGCGACCACGCCTGATTCCATTCGCTCTTTGACCCCTTTTTCCACAGCCGGAATATACTCGCGCGGAATCGAGCCACCCACAATCTTACTTACAAAGTCCAAGCCCACGCCTGCCTCGGAAGGCTCAACGCTTAACTCCACATGCCCATACTGTCCGCGCCCGCCGGATTGCTTGATATATTTCCCTTCGGCCTCAGCCTTTTTGCGAATCGTTTCGCGATAGGCCACCTCGGGTTTCCCCACATTCGCCTGAACCTTAAATTCCCTGACCAGGCGATCAATAATAATTTCCAAGTGCAATTCACCCATTCCCGAAATAATCGTTTGACCGGTCTCCTCATCGCTTCGCACATGAAAGGAGGGATCTTCCTGGACCATTTTGTCCAAAGAAAAGCCAAGTTTCTCTAAATCCTGTTTGGTTTTTGGTTCCACGGCCATGGAAATCACGGGCTCGGGAAACTTAATCACCTCCAACAGGATCTGATGCTTCTCATCAACTAAACTGTCTCCGGTGCGCGCGCCTTTCATGCCGACAGCAGCCGCGATGTCGCCGGAATAGACGGAGGCAATATCTTCACGCTTGTTCGCATGCATTTTGAGAAGACGACCGATCCGTTCCCGTTTCGACTGTGTGACATTGTAGATGTATGACCCCGTTTCCAGTTTCCCGGAATAGACACGGAAATAGGTGAGCTGCCCGGCAAAGGGATCAGTCATGATCTTAAAGGCCAAAGCTGAAAATGGTTCTTCATCGCTGGCCTTACGGGTCACGCATTCGCCGCTCACCGGATCCACCCCTTCCACTTCCGGCACGTCCAGCGGAGAAGGCAGAAAATCCACCACGGCGTCCAGCAAGGGCTGCACGCCTTTATTCTTAAAAGCCGATCCACAGAAGACCGGCGTGATTTTCATTTGATTGGTCCCGACACGTAACGCACGCTTGATTTCGTCTGCCTGCAGGGAGGCACCGTTCAGATAGCGCTCAAGGAGAACTTCATCAAATTCGGCGACGGCTTCCAACAGCTTGTCGCGATACGTTTGCGCCATGGGCAGGAGATCGGACGCAATATCCTCGACCTCAAAACTCGCGCCCAACGCTTCATCATCAAAGACATATGACTTCATCGAGATCAGATCAATGACACCCCGAAAATCCGCCTCTTTGCCAACAGGCAATTGCACAGCGACCGGCGTGGCACCCAACCGATCCGCAATGCTCTGCATGCTGCCCACAAAGTCTGCGCCCAACCGATCCATTTTATTCAAAAAGGCAATGCGGGGGACACGATATTTGTCAGCCTGACGCCAGACGGTTTCTGATTGCGGTTCGACTCCCTGCACCGCATCAAACACGGCCACCGCCCCGTCCAGCACGCGCAGGGACCGCTCAACCTCAACCGTGAAATCCACGTGCCCCGGCGTATCAATAATATTAATGCGATGGTTTTTCCACAAACAGGTCGTCGCCGCAGACGTAATGGTAATGCCCCGTTCCCGTTCCTGCTCCATCCAATCCATCTGAGCCGCGCCTTCATGCACCTCACCCATGCGGTGAGAAACACCGGTGTAAAACAAAATACGCTCGGTCGTCGTCGTTTTCCCGGCATCAATATGGGCCATGATGCCGATATTCCGAGTCTGCTCCAGTGGATATTCTCTCACCATCGTTCCTCTTTACACAAAAACGCCACAACGGCTCCGCCCAATCCAACTACAGATCGAGAAGGATGAACACCGACATCTGGAGAGTGGTGCGACTACAGCAACAAGAAGCCGTTACCAACGGTAATGCGCAAACGCACGATTGGCCTCGGCCATTCTGTGCGTCTCGTCTCGTTTCTTGACCGCAGACCCTGTCTTATTCGCCGCATCAAGCAACTCGGCAGCAAGTTTTTCCTGCATGCTCTTCCCTGTTCGCGACTGAGCACTGTGTTTCATCCATCGAAAGGCCAGGGCCATCTGCCTCACTGACCGGATTTCGACGGGAACCTGGTATGACGCACCGCCCACCCGTCTGGATTTCACTTCCACCGATGGCTTGATATTGCCCAAGGCGGAATGAAACACCTGCAGGGGATCATTGCCAGTCTTACTGTGAATCATGTCAAACGCCCCGTAACACACGCGCTGGGCCGTATTCTTTTTGCCTTTTGTCATCAGAATATTGATAAACTTCGCCACCAGCTGATCCCGATATTTGGAATCCGCCACAGGCGTTCGCATGACGGCGTTTTTCCCGCGTGACATGGTTCAATCTATCTCCCGTACCACAACAAATCGCAACGGGTCATTTCGGTCGAGTGGCCCCATACTTGGAACGACCCTGTTTCCTGTTGGCCACGCCAACGGCATCAAGGGCTCCCCGGATCAAATGATACCGCACGCCGGGCAAGTCCTTCACCCGACCGCCACGCACCAGCACAATGGAATGCTCCTGTAAATTATGACCCATGCCCGGGATATACGTTGTCACCTCAACCCCTGTGGTCAAACGTACGCGGGCAACTTTACGCAACGCCGAATTGGGTTTTTTGGGGGTCGTGGTGTACACGCGCAAACACACCCCACGTCGTTGCGGACAGCGGTTGAGAGCTGGACTTTTACTTTTAACTTTCGGCGCCTTGCGCCCTTTTCTCACAAGCTGATTGACTGTTGGCATAGCCCAATCCTTCCCAACCGATTTTCCGTGGAACAAATGTCATCAGGGCAACCGATAGACTCTAATGAACCAATACTCTTTCTGTCAAGCCCAGCCATGGCTGTACCCTCACTCATGCCGTGGATTGCGTCTGCAACTCCTGGTCCTGCATCATCTCTCCTTCTGCCCCATCATCCGATTCTGACTCGATCACTGCTTCTGCAACCGTTGGCACAAAGGTTTCACGGTAACGGGAGAAGCCGGTTCCAGCCGGGATCAGACGTCCCACAATAACGTTTTCCTTGAGCCCTCTTAAATAATCAACCTTCCCATTGATGGCGGCCTCGGTGAGCACTCTTGTCGTCTCCTGGAAGGACGCTCCAGAAATAAAACTGTCTGTTTTCAGTGACGCTTTGGTAATGCCCAACAACACTGTTTCGCCAATAGCGCGCTTCCCGTCTTCATCCTGGACTCGCCGATTTTCATCTTCGAACTCAAATTTTCCGACCTGATCTCCCTTTAAAAAGATGGTGTCTCCGGCGTCTTTCACATTGATCTTCTTCAGCATCTGCCGCGCAATAATTTCAATATGCTTGTCGTTAATGGACACCCCCTGCAAGCGATACACTTCCTGCACCTGATTGACCAGATAACGTTGCAGTTCTCTGGGCCCTTTGACTTTCAGAATGTCATGGGGGTTGGCCGATCCGTCCATTAAGGGTTCACCGGCTCGCACCCAGTCCCCTTCATGTACGTTGATATGCTTGCCTCGAGCAATGAAGTATTCTTTTCGGTCGCCGGTTTCCATTCTATGTTTGTGAATAAGCTCCTCTCGTGTCGTTGAGGGAGATTTTTTGAACTGCGCTTCCTCTTCTTGCCGGGTTAAGCCGGTGGCTTGCATGTCTCCCATTGTGTTATCAACGATAACTTGCCGCGTCCCTTTTTCGATCTTGCCAAGCGGCTTGGGCGGAAAGGATACTTCTCCATCAATTTCGCTAATAACCGCCTGTTCCTTGGGTGTTCTCGCTTCAAACAACTCCGCCACTCTCGGCAGGCCACCCGTAATGTCTTTGGTCTTCGTGGTTTCCCGAGGGCTTTTTGCCAACACATCCCCCTGATGCACCGCCGCCCCCTTTTCAACAAAGAGATGCACGCCAACGGGAAGAAGGTAGCGAGCCGGCGCACCGGAACCGGGTAATTTCGCGGTCTTTTTCTCGTCATCCTTGATGGAAATTCTTGGACGCAATGTGGTCCCAGCCTGCTCAATAATGACTTTGCGCGAAAGACCGGTGATTTCGTCAACCTCTTCCTTCATCGTGACACCTTGCACAATGTCACCATAGGCAATTTTCCCGCCCACTTCGGTCAGGATGGGCAATGAATAAGGATCCCATTCCACAAGTTTCTGCCCAACCGTGACCTCCGCACCGTCTTTTACTTTGATTTTCGCTCCATAGACCACCGCGTACTTTTCCCGTTCTCGCCCGGAGCTGTCACAGACGGCAATCTTCGCGTTGCGATTCATGACCACCCATTCGCCCTGCTTGTTCTTCACTGACATGCGGCTATTGTGCACATCGGCATTTTTCTTGGCGTCAAAGCTCAGATACTTCAACACCCCGTCATGCCGGGATTCCACCACGCTCTGTTCCACGATTTTGCTGGCCGTCCCGCCAATATGGAAAGTCCGCATGGTTAACTGCGTCCCTGGTTCGCCGATGGATTGCGCCGCGATCACCCCGACAGGCTCGCCCAATTCGACCAATTTTCCTCTGGCCAAATCCCGGCCATAGCACTTCGCGCACACCCCCCAACGGGCTTGACAGGTCAGCGTCGAGCGGATGCGGACATGGTCAATGCCCGCTTCAACCACTGCTTTCACGCGCGTTTCGTCCAACTCCTCATTCGCAGACACCACCACATTATTGTTCACCGGATCATGAATGTCGTCAGCCGCGATACGACCAAGAATGCGTTCTTCAATGGGCTGAATTACTTCCCCACCTTCGACCAATGCCGACACCTCAATCCCGTCCGCTGTCTGACAATCGTCCACACTCACAATGACGTCCTGCGCAACGTCCACCAGTCGTCTCGTGAGATACCCGGAGTTCGCGGTTTTCAGAGCCGTGTCCGCCAACCCCTTGCGCGCGCCGTGTGTCGAGATAAAATACTGGAGGACCGTCAGGCCTTCACGAAAGTTCGCCGTGATGGGCGTTTCAATAATTTCCCCGGACGGCTTTGCCATCAATCCCCGCATGCCGCCCAACTGCCGAATTTGCTGCGAACTCCCTCGGGCTCCGGAATCGGCCATCATAAAGATGGGATTCAGGGTATCCTGCGGTCCCTGGCCGCCGCCGGCTTGAATTTCTTGCATCATCTCATTGGCGATCCGTTCACTCACATGTGCCCAGATATCAATGACCTTGTTGTAGCGCTCACCGTTTGTAATCAGCCCCTCGCCATATTGCCGCTCCACCTCGGACACGTCCTTATGCGCACGCCCCAGCAATGCTTCTTTTTTGGTCGGAATATGCATGTTGTCAATGCAGATAGAGACTCCGGCCTTGGTGGCATAGTAAAATCCCAGTTCTTTCAGCTTATCGAGCATCTTGACGGTGTCATGTAAACCGGCCTCCCGATAGACCACGTCAAGCAACCTGGTCATTTCTTTTTTGGTCATGACTCGATTGATGTGCGAGAAGTCGAGGGAGACCGGAAGAATTTCCCCAAACAGCACCCGACCAACCGTCGTGTCCGTTAAGATCCCGTCAATGCGCACACGCACCTTGGCCTGTTCATCCAACTGACCCGCGTCATAGGCAATGCGCACTTCCTCGGGGGAGGAGAGAATCTTCCCTTCTCCCATGGCTCCCAGTCGTTCCTGCGTCAACCAGTAACACCCCAGGACCATATCCTGAGAAGGAATCGCGAGCGGCCGACCATTGGCCGGCGACAGCACGTTATTGATGGACATCATCAACGCCCGGGCTTCAATCTGCGCTTCGACCGAAAGCGGGACATGCACCGCCATCTGGTCACCGTCGAAGTCCGCGTTAAACGCTGCGCAGACCAATGGATGCAGACGAATGGCTTTGCCTTCAATCAGGACGGGATCAAACGCCTGCATCCCCAAGCGATGAAGCGTGGGCGCACGATTCAAAATCACCGGGTGTTCTCGAATCACTTCGTCCAGCACATCCCAGACTTCCGGACGCTCCTTTTCCACAAGACGCTTCGCGCTTTTAATGGTGGTCGCCGCCCCGCGCGTTTCCAGTTTATGGAAGATAAACGGCTTGAAAAGCTCCAACGCCATTTTCTTGGGCAACCCGCATTGATTCAATTGCAGTTCAGGACCCACCACAATCACCGAACGACCCGAATAGTCCACCCGTTTCCCCAGAAGATTTTGACGGAACCGGCCCTGCTTACCTTTGAGCATATCGCTCAGGGACTTCAACGGTCGCTTGTTCGCTCCGCGAATGGTCCGCCCTCTTCGGCCATTGTCAAAGAGCGCATCCACGGCTTCCTGCAACATGCGCATTTCGTTGCGAATAATCACGCCGGGCGCCTTGAGCTCCACCAACCGTTTCAGCCGGTTGTTGCGATTGATCACCCGTCGATAGAGATCGTTCAAATCCGACGTGGCAAACCGCCCGCCATCCAACGGCACAAGCGGCCTCAATTCAGGCGGAAGCACCGGAATAACGTCCAGAATCATCCATTCCGGTTTATTGCCCGACTTATGAAAAGCCTCAATCACCTTCAGTCGTTTGGTGATCTTTTTATTCATGGCCGCAGACGTTGTGGTCTGCACCTTGTGGCGTTCTTCCCACAGGGATTCGATATCAACATCTTTCAACATTTCACGAATGGCTTCCGCCCCAATGCCAACCCGCAACGCCCCCGGGCCATACTCCTGCACAGCGGCACGGTATTCTTCTTCCGTAAGCAGTTGATGTTTTTTGAGCGGGGCATCCATGGGATCAAGCACGACATACCTGTCAAAATAGAGAATGTATTCCAAATGCTTGAGACTCTTATCCAGCAAAATCGCAATCCGACTCGGCACCCCCTTGAGAAACCAGATATGGGCAACGGGTGCGGCCAACTCAATGTGCCCCATCCGCTCCCGGCGCACCTTGGATTGAATAACCTCGACTCCACATTTATCGCACACAATCCCCCGGTGTTTCATCCGCTTGTATTTCCCGCAATTGCACTCCCAGTCCTTGGTCGGACCAAAAATCTTCGCGCAAAACAGTCCGTCTTTTTCCGGTTTAAATGACCGATAATTGATGGTTTCCGGTTTTTTGACTTCCCCGTACGACCACGATCGAATTTTCTCCGGCGACGCAATGCGAATACACATGGCACCAAAGGACACCGCCTCGCGCGGCTTTTCAAACAGAGCATAAATGCTTTCCAAAGCCCTACCCCCTTGTTAGCAACTCACAAACACTCGCGATAGCCAAGCGTCAACGAAGGCGTTACTCGGCTGATTTCATCAATTCAACGTCCAATCCCAGACTCTGCAATTCTTTCACCAACACGTTAAACGACTCGGGCAAGCCTGGTTCCAGGAAATTTTCGCCCTTCACGACCGCTTCATACATTCTCGATCGTCCAGGAACGTCATCAGATTTCACGGTTAAAAACTCCTGCAATGTGGAGGCCGCTCCATAGGCCTGGAGCGCCCAGACCTCCATTTCGCCCAAACGCTGACCGCCGAACTGGGCTTTGCCACCCAATGGCTGCTGCGTCACCAGTGAATACGGGCCAATGGACCTGGCATGGATCTTGTCATCAACCAAGTGGTGCAACTTCATCATATACACGTAGCCAACCGTCACAGGGCTTTTAAACGACTCACCAGTCCGACCGTCATACACAATCGATTGTCCGTTCTCCGGCAAGGTCGCTTTCTTCAATAAGGCTTTAATCTCGGTCTCCGTCGCCCCGTCAAACACGGGACTGGCGGTATAGATGCCCAAGGCCTTGGCGGCCCATCCCAAATGGGTTTCCAAAATTTGTCCCACGTTCATCCGTGATGGAACACCAAGGGGATTGAGCACAATCTCAATGGGCGTGCCATCCGGCAAATAGGGCATATCTTCTTCGGGAAGAATTCTCGAAACCACGCCCTTATTGCCATGGCGTCCCGCCATCTTGTCCCCGACAGCGATTTTCCGCTTAATGGCGAGATAGACTTTCACCAACTTAATGACGCCCGGCGGCAACTCGTCACCGCGACGCAGTCGTCCGACTTTTTCGTCATAGAAAGTTTGCAGGCTCTCAATGTGCTCCTTGGCCACGCGTTCAATCTCTTCAAGGGCTTTTTGCTCTTCCGCGTCACCTACAATCACGCGCCGCAGATCATCGTCGGGCAGTTTCTTCAAGACATCCGCTGTGATTTTTCCTTTTTTCTTCAGAAGCACTTCTCCGCCTTCAGGATCCATCAAGTCACGACCCACGACCTGCCCGAGCAGCAGTTTTCGGATTTTCTGATTCCGCTCTTCCTCAATAATGCGAAGCTCATCCTGATAATGCCGTTCAATGGTCACGCGATCCTGGGATTCAATGTTTTTCGACCGCTCATCTTTATCAATCCCTTTTCTGGAGAAAATTTTGACGTCAACCACAACGCCTTCAATGCCCGGAGGGACCTGCAGGGATGTATCTTTGACATCCCCGGCTTTTTCTCCAAAGATCGCTCGCAGCAATTTTTCTTCAGGCGTCAATTGGGTTTCACCCTTGGGGGTCACTTTTCCCACCAGGATGTCTCCGGCCTTCACCTCTGCGCCAATGCGGACGATACCGCTTTCATCAAGGTTGCGGAGGGCCTCTTCGCCCAGATTGGGAATATCGCGGGTAATTTCCTCCTTGCCCAATTTCGTATCACGGGCTTCAACCTCAAACTCTTCAATATGGATGGACGTAAAGGTGTCCTCACGAACCAGTCGCTCGCTCAGCAAAATCGCGTCTTCAAAGTTATACCCCCCCCAAGGCATAAAACCGACCAGGATGTTTTTGCCTAAGGCCAACTCCCCACGATCAATGCCCGGGCCATCCGCCAGCACCTGTCCTTTCTTCACAATCTGTCCAACTTTCACGATGGGCGTCTGGGTCACGCAGGTATTTTGATTGGTTCGTTGAAACTTGACCAAGTCATACGTATCCCAAAATCGTCCGGGTTTCTTTTTACCATCATCCCGCTTGCCCGGTTCGGTTCGGACCACAATCCGTCGCGCATCCACGCTTTCCACAATCCCATCGCACCGGGCCTGTTCAATATACCCGGAATCACGCGCGACGACCGCTTCCATGCCGGTGCCGACCAAGGGCGCCTCGCTCTGTATAATCGGCACAGCCTGACGCTGCATATTCGATCCCATCAACGCACGGTTGGCGTCGTCATGCTCAAGAAACGGGATTAACGCCGTGGCGACACTCACGACCTGTTTCGGGGAAACATCCACGTAATCAACTTCGGCAGGCGTTTTGGTTTTAAACTCTCCTTCGTGACGTACTGTCACGGCATCGGCGATCAAACGACCGGTGGAATCCACTGGAGAATTGGCCTGGGCAATGATGAACCGCTCCCCTTCCAGAGGAGAAAGAAATTCGACATCCTGCGTGACTCGGCCATTCCTGACTTTGCGAAAGGGGGCTTCAATAAACCCAAATTCGTTAATGCGCGCATAGGTGGCCAGCGAGGTGATAAGCCCGATATTCGGCCCTTCAGGGGTTTCGATCGGGCAGATGCGGCTGTAGTGGGAGGGATGCACGTCCCGGACTTCAAAGCCCGCGCGCTCGCGGGTAAGCCCGCCAGGCCCCAACGCGGACAGTCTCCGCTTATGCGTAATTTCCGCCAGGGGGTTCGTTTGATCCATAAACTGCGACAACTGACTGCCGGCGAAAAACTCTTTAATGGCAGCCACAATCGGCTTGGCGTTCAGCAGGTCGTGCGGCAGGACCGTCTCCATATCGAGCAAATTCATCCGCTCCTTAATGCTGCGCTCCATGCGGGCCAACCCCACGCGAATTTGATTTTCGAGTAATTCTCCAACTGTCCGCACACGACGATTGCCCAAATGGTCAATGTCATCCACGTCGCCTTTGCCTGATTTGAGATCAACGAGGGTGCGAACGACTTCCACCACGTCCGGCGCCGTCAGGATTCGTGTGTCCATGGGCGGGGCTATCGTGTTTTCTTTTCGGCGCCAGGCTAATTTTTCGGCCTGTCCCTTGCCGTCCGACCAAAAACGGCTGTTGAGTTTCAGGCGTCCGACCGGGGAAAGATCGTACCGTTTGGAATTCAAAAAGAGGTTTTTGAACAATTCCCCGGCCGAATCCACGGACGGCATTTCTCCGGGGCGCAGGCGTTTATAAATTTCCACACAGGCTTTCTCTTGCGCGGTGGTGTCCTTGGTGGTTTCGATTGTTTGAGCATTGGGCATCTCGGCATACAGCGTGTCCAAAATAACAGGTGAGGCACCGCTGCCCAGATAGGTCACCTTGAAACTTTTGATCTTCAATCCAACAATTTTTTCAATCGTGGACAGAGACAAGCGTTGATTTTTTTTAATCAGCACCTCGCCGGTTTTCTGATCACGGATTTCCGTCAGCGCCACACACCCCACCAAGGCTTCAGGCTTCACGGACATCTCTTTCTCGCCGGCCGCCCGTATTTTTCCGATGAGCACCTTGGTGAGCCGCGCTCCTTCTTTCACGATCGGAACCTTGCCGCCCTTCTCACACACATCTTTGGACGCACGCAAACCGCTGTGGAGTTCAGGATCCAGCTTCCGCATCAGCGTTCCATCCAGGACCCGAATTTCCTCGATGGAATAATACTCTTGCAGGATGTCATCCGTTGACAAACCAAACGCCTTCAACAGAATCATCGCCGGCATTTTTCGACGACGATCGATACGGACATACAGCACGTCACGCGCATCAAATTCGAAATCCAGCCATGATCCGCGATACGGAATGATGCGTGCGGAAAACAACACTTTCCCGCTGGAATGAGTGCGCCCTTTGTCATGACTGAACGACGCACCGGGAGAGCGATGCAACTGACTCACCACCACCCGCTCCGTACCGTTAATGATAAAGGTCCCTCGGTTCGTCATCAGAGGCAGTTCACCCACGTACACTTCCTGCTCTCGCACATCGAGCACCTTCCTGGTCTTCGCGCCTTTTTCCTGCGCATCAAACACCACCAGTCGAATTCGCAGTTTCAACGGGGCGGCCAACGTCATGCCCTGTTCCAGACATTCCCGCATATCGTATTTGGGCGTTCCCAACGAATAACTGGAAAATTCAAGAATGGCTGAACTGTTGAAATCTGCAATCGGAAAGACGCTCATAAGCGCGGCTTGCAAGCCTTTGTCCCCACGACTCTCGGCGACGGTATCTTTTTGCAAAAAAACCTCGTATGAGCGTTTTTGAATTTCGACGAGGTCGGGAATACCCATCATCGACTGACTTTTAGAAAAATCAGTACGTGTGATGATTCCCGGCAATGGAGGTTGAGGCATATTCGGCTCCTTACGCATCTAATCTTGTGAGACTACCCGCCCGAGGGCTAACGGGAACGCGCCCGTATCAACACCCTGTTGCTACTTAACTTCGACTGTGGCCCCCACATCCGTGAGCTTTTTCTTCACGGTTTCAGCCTCGTCTTTTGCGGCACCCTCTTTCACCGGTTTGGGAGCGCCTTCGACTAAGTCTTTGGCCTCCTTTAACCCAAGCCCTGTGATTTCGCGAACCACTTTAATGACTTGGATTTTCTTGTCAGCCGGCGCGCTGACCAACACCACGTCAAAGGCGTCTTTTTCTTCAGCAACCGGCGCCCCGGCGACCGGCGCCGCCGCAGCCATCATCGGCACCGCAGCCGTTACGCCAAATTTTTCTTCAAAGCTTTTCACCAGTTCAGACAATTCCAGCACCGTCATGTTTTCAACGGCCCCCAAAATGTCATCTTTTGAGAACTTTGCTCCCGTGGCAGCCATGTCTCCTGCTCCTTTCTTTTTTGCTTGCATCGCAACCAGCACCGTCAGCAAACTACGTATCACACCTTGAAGCACACCAACCAATCCCTGAAGGGGCCCCTGCATGGCCGACAACAAACACGCCAGCATGACCTCTCTTGAAGGCAAATCCGCCGCTGCGATTAATTGCGCAGCCTCAAGCGTTTCGCCTTCCAAAACCCCGCCCCGCCAAATAATTTTTTCATCGCATTGCTCGTTCCGAATAAAATCCCGAAGCATTTTGGCGGGCACAATCGGATCATCATAGCCGATCACCACCGCGACTTGCCCCTTAAACAACGACGCGACAGGCCCTAACGCGGTCCCCTCGGCGGCCCGCACCGCAAGGGAATTCTTGACGACCTTCCACTCTGCTTGAGCGTTGCGAAGTTGATGGCGCAACGGGGTCACCCGATTCACCGATATGCCCGCGCATTCCGTAACGACGACCAGTCTTGCCCTGGCAAACTTCTCATGCAGATCGGAAACCGCCGCAGTCTTCTGTTCCTTTTTCATCCCCGGCTCCTTCTTCCACAACGGCTCATGAAGCAAATTGTCGGGCAAGGGACGCACATTCCAGAGAAATGCCAGGCCCCATGGTACTCGACATTGTCGCCCCTTTGAGATACTTCCCCTTACTTGAGGACGGCTTTGCCTTCACCACCGAGCTAAAGACCGCCTGCGCATTTTCGGTAATTTGCGACCCGGTAAACGACACTTTGCCAATGGGGACATGGATAAGGCCGGACTTGTCCACTTTGTACTCAATCCGACCCATCCGGATTTCCCCGATCGCCTTCCCCACTTCAAACGTCACGGTTCCCGATTTGGGGTTGGGCATCAGGCCGCGCGGCCCCAGCACTTTTCCTAATTTTCCAACTGACGCCATCAGGTCCGGGGTGGAGATGGCTTGATCAAAATCCAACCACCCACCTTGAATTTTTTCCAACAAGTCATCGGCCCCCACAACATCGGCGCCCGCCTGCCGGGCTTCTTGCTCTTTTTCTCCCTTGGCAAATACCACGATTCTGACCTTTTTCCCCGTGCCATGCGGTAAGACCGTCGTCCCGCGCACCATTTGGTCGGCCCGCTTGGGATCGACACCCAGTCGAATGACCAAATCCACCGTCTCGTCAAATTTGGCATAGGCAGCCTGCTTCACGAATTCGCTTGCCGCCAGAAGGTCGTACATCTTCGCCTCAACTTTTGTCTTTGCGCTCTGTAATTGCTTTCCCACAACGCTCACTCCTCTTTGCAAACCAGCCAAACCATTCAGTCGGCAACGGTGATCCCCATACTCCTTGCGGTTCCTTCAATGATCCGCATCGCGCCTTCCACATTGATCGCATTTAGATCTTCCAATTTCTGCCTGGAGATTTCCTCTAATGTCGCGCGGGAAATCTGGCCGACCTTATCCTTCTGCGGCACAGCGGATCCCTTAATAATTCCCGCAGCTTTTTTCAAGAGGTCGGATGCCGGAGGGGTCTTCGTGATAAACGTAAAACTCCGGTCTTTATAGACGGTAATGATAACAGGAATGACGCTCCCTTCCTGTTTCTGCGTCTTCGCGTTAAACTGTTTGCAAAAATCCATGATATTCAGACCATGCTGACCCAATGAGGGCCCCACCGGCGGAGCGGGATTCGCCTTCCCTGCCGGAATCTGCAATTTGATCTGGGTAACAACTTCCTTTGCCATCGCTCAATCCTTTTTCCTGTCAGAAGATTAACGAATGCGCCGCGTGAACACTCACCCACACGGCAACGACGGTTCCACACTCACAGGGGAACCTATCCATGCTCAATCTGCATAAACGCCAATTCCACCGGAGTCGCACGACCAAGGATGCTGACCAACACCTTGGCCCGACCGTGTTCATCGTCAACCTCATCAATCAAGCCGTTAAAACCCATAAAAGGCCCATCAACGATCCGCACGTTATTGCCTTTTGCAAAAATCACCCGCTCCCGTGGAGCGGTCACTCCCGATTCAATCTGCTTCAGAAAAGAATCCGCTTCCTCCTGCGGCAGGGGCATTGGCTTTGTCCCGCCCCCAATAAAGCCCGTCACCTTGGGAGTCTCTTTGATCATGATCAACGTTTCGTCTTTGAGAGGATCCTCCAACTCCACCAGCACGTAACCCGGGAAAAATTTTCGCTTGGATGCGCGACGCTTGCCGTCTTTGATTTCGATGACGTCCTCCGTGGGGACCAAGACCTGCCCGAACTCTTTTTGAAGACCCCGTTGCATGGCTCGATCAGTCAGGGAGTCCCGGACTCGGCCCTCATAGCCTGCATAGGTGTGAATCACGTACCAGTTTTTGCCCATAAAATACGTCCGCAACGCGTCAAAGGATTTGCTTCATCAGCCACACTAAAACGGAATCAATGAACGAAAGGTACAGCGACATAATGACACACAACGCGACCACCACCGACGCAGAGCCAAGGGTTTCCTCGCGCGTCGGATAGGAAACCTTCTTCAGCTCCCCTTTGACGTCGGCGAGAAATCCTACAATTTTCCACCACAGCTTCTTCATCGCGCTTTCCTTCGCAAGCGACCGTTCGCTCTTGGAGTGGCAGGGGCACCAGGATTCGAACCCGGACCTTCGGTTTTGGAGACCGACATGCTAGCCGTTGACACTATGCCCCTGCATAACTCGTATCAGGAGACATCCCTATTTTACTTCCTTGTGGGGAACATGCTTCCGACAAAACCGGCAATACTTGTTCAATGCCAAGCGATCCGGATCGTTCTTTTTATTCTTCATCGTCGAATAATTCCGCCTCTTGCATGCTCCGCAGGCTAAAGAAATAATGGTGCGCATAGCTTCTCCTCTAGGCGAGAATTTCGGTGACCACTCCGGCCCCGACCGTCCGCCCCCCTTCCCGAACCGCAAACCGCAACCCCTGTTCCATCGCAATCGGCGCAATCAATTCCCCCGTGAAGGTCGTATTGTCCCCCGGCATCACCATCTCCACCCCTTCGCCCAGGTGCACCACGCCTGTCACGTCGGTCGTCCGACAGTAAAATTGCGGACGATAGCCGTTGAAAAACGGCGTGTGCCGTCCCCCTTCTTCTTTCGTCAAGACGTACACTTCCGCTTTGAATTTCGTGTGCGGCGTGATGCTCTTCGGCT
>OZ244578.1:447500-2414105 GCA_965217975.1 Nitrospirales bacterium | reverse complement strand
CGTCACCGGCGTCATTGACGAAGGCATCACCTACACCTTGAGCGGCGACGACGCCGGCCTGTTCAACATTGCAGCGCGCGGCGGCGCGGTCACCTATCTGAATGTCCAGACCAGCCCGACCAGCGGCTTGCATCACCGCATTGATATCACCGCCACAGACCTGGCCGGCAACACCGCCACGCTTGCAGTGACCATCTCGGTGGTGGACGCGCCCGGAGTGATTATTACCGACAGCGTCACCGCCGACTACGCCAACGCCGCCGTCACCTTCACCTTCACCTTCACCGAAGCGATTGAAGCCGGCGGGTTCACCCTTGGCGACATCACAGTGGTCGGCGGTACCGCCGCAGTCATGCTGACGGAGGTCACCGAAGATGTGCGCTACACGCTGGTCGTCACCCCGACCCCCGGCGACAATGACGGTCTCATGACCGTCACGGTGGCGACCGATGCAATCAGAAACATCGGCGGCGCCGGCAACCCGGAGATCGCGGCATCCCAACAGTATGATGTCCTGGCGCCGGCGCTGGTTGACGACGACAATGCGGACGGCGACAGCGACGACGCCACCGACAGCGCCGTGTTTGCCTTCGACAACCCCATCTCCGCCGAAGTGTATGACGCCAACGCGACAGACGGCGGCGCGGCCGATATCGGCATCACCTACAGCTTGAGCGGCGCCGATGCCCTCACCTTTTCGCTTGCCACGGACAGCGGCGTGCTCACCTACGCCAACACCCCGACCGACTCGGTCACCCACAGCGTGATCATCACCGCCACCGATAAAGGCGGCAACACCGACACCATCACGCTGACCATCGTCGCCACCACCATCCCGACGGTCACCACCGTCACCGCGCCGAATGGCTTTTACCGGGAAGGCGACAGCATACCGGTCACCGTCACCTTCTCCGATGCGGTCACGGTGGACACCACCGACGGCACACCGCAACTGCTGTTGATCACCGGCAACATTCACAGCGCTGGCCTCGCCGCCGACTACACCGGCGGCAGCGGCACCAACGAGCTGATCTTCACCTACGCCGTGCGCGCCGGCGATAACATCGGCGAGTACCACGGCGAAGGCGCCAATGATGAATCCGACCGCCGCATATTAGCAGCGGGCCCCTATCTCAATGACCTCGCCTACGCCGGCACCGTTGCGCTCATCCTGAACGGCGGAACCATCCACAATGCCGTCGCCGACATCGCCGCCGACCTGACCCTGCCGGTTCGCGGTGCGGTCAACTCGTTGTCCCACTCCTCGGATGTGGTGCTGGACACCGTCCCGCCGACCGCCCCGTCCGCCACCGTCGCCACACAAGGCGGCAGGATTGATGTGTTCCTCTCCGAGGCGCTGACGCCGGACAGTTTAGATGCCCTGGACAGCGCCGAATTCGTCCTCACCGGCACCTCCGCCGTGGTGCGTGACATCATCACTGACCCCGCCGATCTGGTGCTGAGACTGGTGCTGACCGACCCGGACGACCCGAACGTCGCGATCATCCAACCGGGCGAAATCGTGACCCTCGCCTGGACCAACGACGAAGACAGCGTGACCGATCCGGCCGGCAATGTGCTGGGCGACTTCACAGGCTTGAGCGTCACCAACGACGAGGAGGCGCCGGTGGTGGCATTTGTGGCGCCGTCAAACGTCACTCCACCACAGAATAAAGCCGGGGATGCCGTGCATATCGTCGTGACGTTCACCACCTCGGTCACGGTCGCCGGCGGCGTCCCGCAGTTGACGCTGGATATCGGCGGCACCGCGGGGTCGGCGCAGTATGTCTCCGGCTCTCCCGGCGCCGAGCTGACCTTCCGCTACAGCGTGGCGGACGGCCATAATACCGCCGCGCTTGGCTATCCCGATGTCAACGCCCTTAGCCTGAACGGCGGCAGCATTCAGAGCACCGCCACCTTCACCCTGGCGGCCGACCTGACCCTGCCGGAGCCGGGCGTGCCGACCTCGCTAAGCGGCTTCTTTTTCCCGGTGGTGATTGACACCATCGCCCCGGCCGTACCGGTCATTGACGGCGACCCGATTGCCGGCGACAACCGCATCAGCGTGCCCGAGCGCAATGCCGATGACGGCATTCTGATTACCGGCAGCCATGGGGCCGACTCAACCATGACCCTGTGCTTCGGCGCCACCACCGCCACCGACCCGCTGTGCGCCGGCGGCCTGACCTACGACGCGGTACTCACCGGCGCCACGACCTTCGCCCCGGGTTGGAGTTATGAACTGGATGCCGTTGACATCACCGATATAGGCGGCGGCGGCGTGACGCTGACCGCCATCGCCACCGATGCGGCCGGCAACACCGCCGTTTCGCTGCCCCGGAGCATCAGCGTGGAGGCCATCAAGCCGGGCATTGACGACCCGGTTGCCGGTGACAATACCATCAACGCCGCCGAGCGCGATTTCATCGCCACATCCCTCACCACCACCGGCGAGCGCAGGCAGACGGATGGCGTCCTGATTACCGGCACGCATGACCACGCCGCGACCATCACCCTGTGCGCCGTCGCCACCGATGCCGACGACACGAACTGCGCGGGCGGCACGACCTTCCAGGCCACGCGCGGCACGATCTACGAAGCCTCGCGCGACACGATCTGGCATTATGCGCTGGATGCCGCTGACATCACCGCGATAGGCGAGGGTGGCGTGACGCTGACCGCCATCGCCACCGATAACATCGGCAATCCCAGCGTTTCACAGCCGCCCTATGACATCATCGTGGACACCACCGCGCCGACCGCCAATTCCGCCAGCGTCAACTCAAACAGCAGGAGCATCGTCGTGACCGTCTCCGAGGAACTGATGCTGACCCGGTTTGATCCGGACCCGCCGACGGGAGTCCTCGTATTCACCCTCACTGACACAAATGGTCAGCCCTTTATCAGCACAAGTAGTCAGCCCGTTAGCGTGACCGCCTTCTCCACCGTCGGCAACACGCTGACCTTGACCACCAACAGCTCAATCCAGATTAACGATACCGTGATGCTTGGCTGGAGCGCCAACAACGGAGTCATCATTGAGGATACGGTTGGAAATCCGATGAGCGATTTCACCGACCTGCCGATCACGGTCATTGACACCACTTCCATCATCGCCCCCACCTTGAACTTTGACCCGGTTGCCGGCGACGACATCATCAACGACGCCGAGCGCACCGCCGGCGTGACCCTCACCGGCACACGAGTCATGGATGCCACGGTCGCCCTCTGCATCCGCGGTAGCGATGACGCCTGCACCGGTGGCGAAGTGCGCACCTTCTTCAGTGGCGACACCCCCACGACCTGGCGTTACACGCTGACCACTGCCGACTACAACTTGATGGGGGAAGGCGAGGTGGACTTGCGCATCCTCGGGGAAAGAAAACCCATCACCGTGGACCTCACCCCCCCGGTCGCGCCGGCCATGACCACCCCGATTTCCGACGACAACATCATCATCGGTAATAACGCCAACTCCGTCATCATCCGCGGTACCTATACACCGGAAACCCCCGCCGGGAGCGTTACCATCTGTGGCGGCGCCACCGATGCCGCCGACCTGACCTGCGCCGGCGGCATAACCGTCGAAACCTCTAGAAACTCTGGTGCGATGACATGGTCTGGCGTTCTGACCGCCGATAACATCAACGCGCTGGGCTTTGGCCCCGTGACGCTGACCGCCATCGCCAGAGATGCGGCCGGCAACACCACCGTTTCGGACGGCGTCGTGATCACAGTGATTCACCCCGTCGTCGCCGCCCTCGGCCTGGTCGTCGTTTCCGCCGTCGCCAACGCCGACGACACGAACATCACCGTGACCCTCTCCGAGCCGGTGACGCTGACCAACGTGGACAATAACGACTTCACCATCCCGGAAGACGAAGCGGAAGTGATCGGCCACACGCACACCGGTGCCACGCTGACCTTGACCCTCGACATGGCACTCACGGTGGACACCGTGACGCTCGACTATACCCGTGAATCCAATGAATTCATTCGTCCTGTGGGGGGAACAGAGATCCTGCGATTCACCGGCCAGCCAGTCTTGAGATCCACCGACCTGGCCGTCGTTTCCGCCACTGCCAACTCCGCCGGCACGAGCATCGCCGTCATCCTCTCCGAGCCGGCGACGCTCATCGGTGATTTGGACGACAGATTCAGCCTGATAGTAGGCGGAGGCGAAGAAAGGTTATCTGTGACCGACGTCTCCGTCGTCGGCGACACGCTGACCTTGACCGTCGCCCCGAGAATACAGCCGGACAGAAGCGTGAGGCTCCGATACACGACCAGCTCCGCCGGCAGCATTGTGGATGCTGCGGATGGCAATAGCCTGGCAGCGTTCACCAACCTGCCGGTCTTGACCGCCGTGACCGCCCCGACCGCCGTGTCCGCCGTCGCCGACGGCACGCGCATCTTCGTGACCCTCTCCGAGCCGGTGACGCTGACCAATAGCGTGATCGGGAGCGGCGGATTCACCCTTAGCGGCACTGTGGGTGTGACCGTGACCGGCATCTCCAACTCCGGCCTCACGCTGACCTTGAGCCTCAACTCGGCAATCCAGCCGGGCGCACGCGTGACGCTCGCCTACGCCGCCAGCGCCAGTGACATCATTGCGGACGTGGCTGGAAATGCGATGAGCGATTTCAGCAACCTGCCGGTCGCGACCTCCACAGCCGTGGTGGTGGATGTCACGGCGGTGAATCGCGCCTATACGGCCGGCGACAGCGTGCCGATCACCGTCACCTTCTCCGATGTGGTCACCGTGACCGGCACACCGCAACTGGCATTGAATACCGGCGCCGCCGCCCCCTACACCGGCGGCAGCGGCACGACCTCGCTGACCTTCACCTACCGGGTCCGCGCCGGCGACAACATCAGCGACCTTGCCTACACCGGCACCGGCGCGCTTAGCGGGGGGAGCATCCAGAGCGCCGGCGGGATCAACCTGACTCTGCCGACACCGGGCGATGCCAACTCGCTGTCCGGTTCCTCCAACGTGGTGCTTGACAACACCGCCCCCGGCCCCCCGACCTTTGACTCGGTGGGCGATCTGGAAGGCGCCCCGACCGGGAGAAGCAACCGACTCAACGCGGCCGATCTGGCCGATAACCCCTTATCCAGTGATGGCGTGCCCTGGGGCGGCTCCGTGGAAGCGGGCGCCACGGTCACCCTCTGCCTGGCCGGCACCGGCGACGGCAGCGGCGCCTCGTGCGGCACGGTCGGCGAGGGCCGCACGCTTCGCGCCACCGCCACGGTCGGCGCCAGGTGGTCTTATACGCTGACTCTTGTTGACCTCGCCGCGATGGGCGAGGGCGCCGAGACCGTGACCGCCTTCGCCACAGATGCGGCTGGCAATGTCTCCGGCGATGGCAGTTATGATCTCATTATTGACACCGTCGCCCCGGTGTTCATCTCCGGCAACAGCGGCGCGGTCGCGGTCAACTCGGCCACCACGGTCATCGCCTACGACGCCAACGCCATTGATAACGGCGGCGGCGCGGATGCCGATATTACCTATACCCTGGGTGCCACGACGTCGCCTGTGGTGACATACACCGCCGCCGAGTTAGCCACGTTGACATTCATCGCCAACGAGTTAGCCATTGATAGCGCCACCGGCGTGATCACCTTCCAGAATGTCCAGACCACCGCGGTGGTTGACCAGACCATCGTCATCACCGCGACCGACCTGGCCGGCAATACCGCCACGCAAGAGGTCGCCCTCTCGGTGGTCACCGGAGTCACGGTAGAGATTACCGACGATGTCGCCACTGCGTCCGGCGTTGCCACCGGCGATGTGATCTTCGTCACCTTCACCATCACGTTCAGCGAGGATGTCACCGGATTTGATTCGACTGGCGTCACAGTGGATGGCGCCGCCGGTTTCACGTTCATAGCCGAAACCGGCAGAGCCTATACGGTAGTGGCGACCCTCCCGACCGCCCCGACCAATGACGGTATGCTGACCGTGACCGTGGATGCAGGCGTGGCAACCGGTGCAACGACCGGCGCCGTCAATGTCGTGACTACCGTCACGCAGGCCTACGACACGCAGGCGCCGGCCGCTCCGGGTGTCCCCACGATTGCCGGTGACAACACCATCAACATCGCCGAGCGAGACGCCGGCGTCCCGGTGAGCGGTACAACTGAAGCCGAAGCGGGCATCACCCTCTGCGCCGGCGCCACCACCGTCACCGACCCGACCTGCGCCGATGGCACGACATTCCCTGTCAGAATGCCCGATGCGACCAGCTCCACGACCTGGAGTTATACGCTGACCGCCGATGACATCCGCGCGATTGGCAACCGCGACGTCATCCTGACCGCCATCGCTGCCGATGGCGCCGGCAACGCCGCCGTTTCAACCGGCGTATCGGTCACCGTGGACACCGTCGCGCCGCCCGCCCCGGCGATTGACACTCCGGTTGCCGGCGACAACATCTTCATCTCCACCGAGCGCGTCACCGGGACGAAGGAAACCAGCGTGGGCGTCACCCTCTGCTTCAATGCCACCGACGTCACCGACATCAACTGCACCGGCGGCGACACCTACGACACCACCGACAACGGCGCGACCTGGAGTTATGCGCCGACCCCAGCGATCCCCCAGGGCGCCGTGACGCTGACCGCCATTGCCACCAATCAGATCGGCAACAAAGCCGTTTCGCCCGGCTACAACATCACCGTGGACACCATCGTGCCGGACTTCACCTCCGGCAACAGCGGCGCGGTCAGTATCAACGCGGCCATCACGGTCATCGCCTACGACGCCGAGGCCACCGACAACGGCGCCGACGGGGAGGTTGACGACCGCAGAATCACCTACACCCTGGGCGGCGACGATGCGGCCGAGTTCAACTTTGACGAGGGCAGAGGCGTGGTCACCTACAGAGTCGTCCAGACCAGTGTCACCATTGACCCCCATCACCGCATCGTCATCACCGCCACCGACGCCGCCGGCAACATCGCCACGCAGCCCGTGACCATCTCGGTGCTGAACGCGCCCACGGTGACCATTACCGACAACTTCGCCGGTGACTACACGGACGGAATCACCGCCCTGACCTACACCTTCACCTTCAGCGAGCCGGTCATCGGATTTACCGCCGCCGACATCGTGGTTGAGCCTACCGCCAACAGCGCGGGCGCAATAATATCCGCAAGCGCGTTCACCGAAGTCACCGCCGGCCGGGTGTTCACGCAAAACCTGTTGTTTCATGGCGGCGCCACCCCGAACGATGGCGCCGTCACCGTGCGCGTGCCGGCCAATGCGGTCATCGGCGCGCTGACCAACGCCGGCAACCTTGAAGCCACGGCCACCCAGCAATATGACAGCGTGAGTCCGGCCTCCAACGCCCTCTCCGAAGTCTCCTTCTCGTTTGATATCGCCACCAGCGGCGCCGCCGAAGTGTATAACGCCGAGTTCACAGACGGCGGCGGCAACGCCGATGACGGCATTCGCTACAGCCTGACAGACGCCACGACCGGCAGCGGCCATGCCGTCCTGTTCACCATCACCGAGAGCGGCTCGGTCTTCCGCGCCGGCCCGGTCGCCACGGCCATCTACAACATCGTCATCACCGGCGAAGACAAGGCTGGCCGCAGTGCCAACACCCGCCTCAACATCAGCGTGGTCGCCGTGCCGACGGTGGACTCGGTTACGGGAGTGGACGGCTTTTACAATGCCGGCGATGATATATTCGTCACCGTCACCTTCTCCGAAGCGGTCACCGTGACAGGTGTTCCGGTACTGCTTTTGGAGACCGGCTCTCCCGCCTCCGACTCCGCACGCGATGCCGCCTACATCGGCGGCAGCGGCACGGCCGCCCTGACCTTCACCTACAGAGTCTTCGCCAATGACGACACCCGCGCCCTCGCCTACGACGACAGCGAGAGCCTGGTCGTAACTTCCATTTTCGGCGAAGCCATCCAAAACGCCGCCCGCACCGTTGACGCCGACCTGACTCTGCCGGCTCCCGGCTCCCCGACCTCGCTATCCGGCTCCTCGACGGTGGTGCTGGACACCACCGCGCCGGTCTTCCCCGTCATCGGCACAGAGACCAGCCCGCACGAAGTCACGGTCGGCGACGGCACCACGACCACCGGCACGGTGTATGACGCCAACGCCACCGACAGAGGCCGCACAGCGGATACCGGCATCACCTACGCATTGGGCGGCGCCGATGCCGCCACCTTTGAGATTGACTCCGGCACCGGCGTCCTCACCCCGGCGGCGACCATCAACGGCATCGCCACCTACAGCGTGACCATCACCGCCACAGACGAAGTCAACAATGTCGCCACGCAGTATCTCTCGGTGGTCGTGGTTGTCCTACCGGGTGTGACCATCACCGATAACATCGCCATCGGCACGCCCGCCACCCGCCTCACCGACACCGCCAACAGCGCGGACGGCGCGCTGACCTTCACCTTCGCGTTCACCGATGAGGCGGTCACCGGGTTTAGCGCAGACGACATTACCGTGGCCGGCGGCGACAAAGGCATGTTTGCGACGATCGCCACCGGCACAACCTATACGTTGACGGCGACCCCGTTCTCCGACACCGATAGCGGCGTGTTGACCGTCACAGTGATGGAGAATGCGGCCACCGGCGTGGTGACCGGCCTCGCCAACGGTAGGGCCACCGCCACGCAGGACTACGACACGATGGCGCCGGCCGCGCCGACCATTAAGCCCATTGCCACGGACAACTACATCAACGATTTTGAGGGCGGGCCCGTCTCTGTCTTGGTCGTCTTAATCGAAGGTGGTGTCGAGAGCGGCGCGAGTGTGGCGCTCTGCCTTGACGGCACCGGTAGCGTCGCCACCTGCACCGACGGCACGAGTGCCACCACCCCGACCCCCATCACCACCCCGACCCCCACCACCTGGAAGTATATCCTCACCAGGGATCTCCGGGGGGAGGGCGACCACACCGTGCGCGTCGTCGCCACAGACGCGGCCGGCAACCCCAGCGGGCCTGCCAGCCTCGACTTCACGGTGGACATCACCGACCCGGACGCCCCGACCTTTGACCTCATCGCCGGAGACGACCTCATCACCGCCGCCGAAAGGGCCATGGGCGTCATCCTCACCGGCACAGTCAACGAACCCGGCATCACGCAGGTGAGACTCTGCGTCGGCGACACCCTCGACGCTTCCTTCTGCGGCGGGGGCCAGATACGAGTCAACGGCGTCACCCTCGAAAACAGTATCTGGCGTTATGAGATGCTCGACGCCGACTTCGATTTGATCGGCCAGGGGGAGACGAACGTTCGGGGCAGAGCCACAGACGCCGCCGGGAACGAAGGGCCTCATGGGACACCTTACCCATTCAGAGTGGACACCACCGTGCCGCTCTTCACCTCCGGCGCCACCGGCGTGGTGGCGGTTGGCCCGACCAGCGCCACGGTCACCGCCTACGACGCCACCGCCACAGATAACGGCGAAGGCGCGGACGTCGGCATTACCTATACCTTGAGCGGCGGCGCGGAGGTCGGTCTGTTCAACATTGCCCCCGCAACCGGCATCGTCACCTACAAAGACGTCCAGAATGTCGTCACCACCGGCCTCCATCACCGCATCGTCATCACCGCGACCGATACGAACGGCAACACCAACACGCAGGATGTGACCATTGAGGTGCGGGACGCGGCCGCGGTCATCATTACCGACAGCGTCGCCGGCGACTACGCCAGCATCGCAGACGGCGATCTCACCTTTTCCTTCACCTTCAGCGAACCGATTGGCGCCGGCGAGTTCACCCTCACCGACATCAGCGTGACAGGTGGCACCGCCGCCCTCATGCTGACGGAGATCACCGCCGATGTGCGCTATACGCTGGTCGTCACCCCCGAAGCCGCCACCAATGACGGCGCCGTCACCGTCACGGTGGACGCCGATGCGGTCACCGGAATGACGACTGGCGTCGGTAACACCGAGACCATGCTGTCGCAGAAGGTTGACAACGTGGCGCCGATGTTTGCCGGCACCAGCGACTCGGCCATGTTTATCGTCAACGACCCGGTCACCACCGAAGCCTATAACGCTGATGCGACAGACGGCGGCGTGAACGATGCCGGCATCACCTACAGCCTGAGCGGCATCAGTCCCGATTCGTTCGATATCACCCCCGACGCCGGTGCGGTCACCTACCTGACCAGCCCGACCAGCTTGAGCCAGCACGACATCACCATCACCGCCACCGACAAAGGCGGCAACACCGACACCATCACGGTCACCGTCACCGCTGCCTTCAGCGACAACGCCGACCTTGCGAATCTGCGGGTCGCGCCAAGCCTGACGTCCGCAGGCGAGCCCACCACGCTCATCCCGATTACCCAGAATTTTGACGCGGCCACCACGGAATACACCGCCGAAGTCGGCGGCGGTGTCACCGCAGTCACCGTACTCGCGCCCCCGGCCCGCACCGTACTTGGCATGGTGGCGATCAGCGGCACCGCCGCAGACGGCTCTGCACTCGCCGCCGTCATTCCCACTGGCATTGCCACCGACAACACCGGCACCCGGAGAGTCTCCGGTCTGACCGAAGGCGCCAACACCATCACCATTGAAGTCACCGCCCCGGACGGCACCACCATCAAGACCTACACCCTGACCGTCAACGTGGCGTCCTCCCCGACCTTTGCCGGCACGATTGCCGCGCAAACCTACACCGTCGGCCAGCCGGTCTCGGTCTCGCTGTCCCTGCCGACTGCCGACGGCGGCATTACCCCGCTGACCTACACACTGACGCCGATCCCGGCCGGGCTGTCATTCAGCGATGACGGCACCACCCGCCTCCTCACCGGCACACCGACCTCGGCCACCGCCACCGCCGCCAGCCTGATCTACACTGCCACCGACAGCGTCGGCGTGGCCGATACCCTGACCTTTATGGTGACGGTCAACGCCGCGCCGACCTTTGATGTCAGCGTCATTCCGTTGCCCGCCACGGCCTACACCTACATCGCCAATCGGCCCTTCACGGTGACCCTGCCACCGGTCAGCGGCGGCACCGCTCCGTTGAGCTACACCCTGACGCCGGCTTCGTCCATCCCGACCGGGCTGTCCTTTGATGCTGATGCCAGCCCGCGCACCCTGTCCGGCAGCACGTCAATCGTGACAGCCACCGCCACCGCCCTGACCTACACCGCCACAGACGCCAACGGCGTGGCCATCACCGCCGTGTTCAGCATCAGCGGGGGCTTCAGCCCGGCGACGGTCACCTCGGTCTCGGCGGCCGCCGGCACCTACTCACACGCCAACGGCGACAGCGTGTTGATGACCATCGCCTTCACCGAAGCGGTCACGATCTTCGGCCCACTGCAACTGACGTTGACCACCGGCAACAGCCTGGGTGACGGCACCGCCAACTACACCAGCGGCGAGGGTAGCGACGAGCTGACCTTCACCTATATCGTGCGCGCCGGAGACAACACCGACGACCTCGCCTACACCGGCCCAACCGCGTTGGACTTGAACGGCGGCACCATCCTGAATGCGGTCGGCGACATCGCCGCCGACCTGACCTTGCCGGCGGTCGGCGCCCCAGGCTCGCTGTCCGCCTCCTCGGCGGTGGTGCTGGATAACACCGCGCCGGTGTTCCCCGCCCCCGGCGACGCCACCACCAGCAGCGCCCCTCTCATTCGCATGGTCGTCATCGGCAGCACGACCGCCACCGTGGTCTATGATGCCGCCGCCACCGATAACGGCGGCGCGGCCGATGGCGGCATCACCTACACATTATTGTCCGTCGGCCATCACGCACTTTTTTCGCTTGATGGCACCACCGGGGTGCTCACCCCGACGCTGACCCTCGCCGGCGCGGCAACCTACACCGTGACCATCACCGCCACGGACGCATTCGGCAATGTCGCCACACAGTATCTGCGCATCGTGGTCGCCGCCTTGCCGGTCGTGACCATCAGCGATACCATCACCGGCACCGCCAACCTCGCCGATGGCGCGATCACCTTCACCATCTCCTTCACCGAGGATGTGACCAGGTTCACGGACGGCATCACCGTGACCGGCGGCAGCCGGGAGCCATTGCTGTCGCCGATCCCCATCGCAGGGGCCACCTATACGTCAACGGACACCTTTGCCCTGGTCGTGACCCCGACTGGCGGCATCAACGCCGGCAGGCTGGTCATCACCGTGCCGGACGGTGCGGCCATCGGCGTCTCCGGCACCGACCGCAACACCCTGGAAACCACGCACGAGCAGGACTACGACACGCTGGCGCCGGCCGTGCCGAGCATTAACGTCATTTCCCTTGACGACTTCATCAACTCTTTTGATAGCATCTTTAGCCAAAACATCCAAGGTGGTGTCGAGAGCGGCGCGAGTGTGGCGGTCTGCTTTGACGACACCGATAGCGTCGCCCTCTGCACCGACGGCCCGCTGCTGTCCGCCATGAACTTGACCCCCATCACCTGGCTGTATCTGTTGCTCACCGCCGACATTAATACCCTGGGGGATGGCAACTTCATCGTGCGCGCCGTCGCCACAGACGAGGCCGGCAACCCCAGCGTGTCTGCCAGCCGGCCCTTCACGGTGGACACCATGCCGTCGCCCCCCCCGGCATTTGACCCCATCGCCGGAGATAACCTCATCACCGCCGCCGAAAAGGACGAGGGCGTCACCCTCACCGGCACAGTCAGCGAAACCGATGTGCTGCTGCAACTCTGCTTCGCCGCCAGCAGTGTCCCCTGCACCGGCGGCAGAATACGAGATTTCGACGACGGCGTCACCGTTACCGGCGGTGTCTGGACTTATACGCTGCGCGACGCCGACTTCGATTTCATCGGCCAGGGGGAGACGAACGTTCGGGGCGCAACCGTAGATGCCGCCAAGAACCAAGGGGCATTTAATAGCGACCCTCGCGAATTTAGAGTGGACACCACCGTGCCGCTCTTCACCTCCGGCGCCACCGGCGTGGTGGCGGTCGGCGCGACCAGCGCCACGGTCACCGCCTACGACGCCACCGCCACAGATAATGGCGAAGGCGCGGACGTCGGCATTACCTATACCTTGAGCGGCGGCGAGAATGTCGGTCTGTTCAACATTGCCCCCGCAACCGGCATCGTCACCTACAAAGACGTCCAGAATGTCGTCACCACCGGCCTCCATCACCGCATCGTCATCACCGCGACCGATACGAACGGCAACACCAACACGCAGGATGTGACCATCTCGGTGCGGGACGCGGCCGCGGTCATCATTACCGACAGCGTCGCCGGCGACTACGCCAGCATCGCAGACGGCGATCTCACCTTTTCCTTCACCTTCAGCGAACCGATTGGCGCCGGCGAGTTCACCCTCGCCGACATCAGCAGCGTGACAGGTGGCACCGCCGCCTCCATGCTGACGGAGATCACCGCCGATGTGCGCTATACGCTGGTCGTCACCCCCGAAGCCGCCACCAATGACGGCGCCGTCACCGTCACGGTGGAGGCCAATGCGGTCACCGGAATGACGACTGGCGCCGGTAACACCGAGACCATGCTGTCGCAGAATGTTGACAACGTGGCGCCGATGTTCGCCGCCGCCAACGCCACGGCCATGTTTATCGTCAACGACCCGGTCACCACCGAAGCCTATAACGCCGATGCGACAGACGGCGACATGAACGATGTCGGCATCACCTACAGCCTGGGCGGCATCAATCCCGGTGTGTTCAATATCAACCCCGGCACCGGTGCGGTCACCTACCGGACCGGCCCGACCGCCCTGTCCGTCAACGACATCACCATCACCGCCACCGACAAAGGCGGCAACACCGACACCATCGGGCTCACGATCAACGCCGTGTTCAGCGATGACGCCAACCTTGCGAATCTGCGGGTCGCGCCGGACCTGACGCTCGCAGGCGAGCCCACCACGCTCATCCCGATTACCCCGCCGAATTTTGACGCGGCCACCACGGCATACACCGCCGATGTCGGCGGCGGCACCACCGAAGTCACCGTGCTCGCGCCCCCGGTCCGCGCATTGGGCATGGTGGCGATCAGCGGCACCGCCGCAGACGCAGACGGCTCTGCACTCACCGCCGTCATTCCCACTGGCATTGCCACCGACAACACCGGCACCCGGAGCGTCTCCGGTCTGACCGAAGGCGCCAACACCATCACCATTGAGGTCACCGCCCCGGACAGCGCCACCATCAAGACCTACACCCTGACCGTCAACGTGGCGTCCGCCCCGACCTTTGCCGGCACGATTGCCGCGCAAACCTACACCGTCGGCCAGCCAGTCCCGGTCTCGCTGTCCCTGCCGACTGCCGCCGGCGGCATTGGCACGCTGACCTACACCCTGACGCCGATCCCGGCCGGGCTGACCTTCAGCGATGACGGCACCACCCGCCGCCTCACCGGCACACCGACCTCGGCCACCGCCACCGCCGTCAGCCTGACCTACACCGCCACCGACAGCGCCGGCGTGGCCGGTACCCTGACCTTTATGGTGACGGTCAACGCCGCGCCGACCTTTGATGTCAGCGTCATTCCGTTGCCCAACGCGGCCTATACCTACATCGCCAATCGGCCCTTCACGACCTTGACCCTGCCACCGGCCAGCGGCGGCACCACTCCGTTGAGCTACACGCTGACGCCGGCTTCGTCCATCCCGGCCGGGCTGTCCTTTACCGCCACCGCCACCGCGAGCACCCTGGCCGGCACGCCGACCGGGACAACCACCGCCACCGACCTGACCTACACCGCCACAGACGCCAATGGCGCGGCCATCACCGCCGTGTTCAGGATAAGCGGGGGCTTCATCCCGGCGACGGTCACTTCGGTCTCGGCGACCGCCGGCACCTACTCACACGCAAACGGCGACAGCGTGTTGATGACTATCGCCTTCATTGAAGCGGTCACGATCTCCGGCACACCGCAACTGACGTTGACCACCGGCAACAGCCTGGGTGACGGCACCGCCACCTACGCCAGTGGCGACGGCACCGCCGAGCTGATCTTCACCTATCCCGTGCGCGCCGGAGACAACACCGGCGACCTTGCCTACACCGGCCCAACCGCGCTTAGCGGCACCATCCGGAATGCGGTCGGCGACATCGCCGCCACACTGACCTTGCCGGCGGTCGGCGCCCCAGGCTCGCTGTCCGCCTCCTCGGCGGTGGTGCTGGATAACACCGCGCCGATGTTCCCCGCCCCCGGCGACGCCACCACCAGCAGCGCCCCCCTCATTCGCACGGTTGCCACCGGCAGCACGACCGCCACCGTGGTCTATGATGCCGCCGCCACCGATAACGGCGGCGCGGCCGATGGCGGCATCACCTACACATTATTGTCCGTCGGCAATTCCACACTTTTTTCGCTTGATGGCACCACCGGGGTGCTCACCCCGTCGCTGACCCTCGCCGGCGCGGCAACCTACACCCTGACCATCACCGCCACGGACGCATTCGGCAATGTCGCCACGCAGTATCTGCGCATCGTGGTCGCCGACTTACCAGTCGTGGAAATCAGCGATACCATCACCGGCACCGCCAACCTCGCCGACGGCACGCTCACCTTCACCTTCACCTTCACCGAGGATGTGACCGGGTTTGAGATCGGCGGCATCGCAGTGACCGGCAGCGGCAGCATAGGCGCGTTCACCCCGCTCACCAGCCGCATTTATACGCTGCTGGTGACCCCGACCACCGGCGTGAATAACGGCGAATTGATGATCACGGTGGCGGAGGGTGCGGCGGAGGGTGCGGCCATCGGCGCGGTCGGCGCCAACCGTGGAAACGTGGAAGCTTCGCACACCCAGCGCTACGACACGATGGCGCCGCCGGTGCCGAGCATTGACGCCATCGCCGGAGACAATGTCATCAACGACACCGAAAGAGGCGCCGGCGTCCCCGTCACCGGCGAGGTTGAGAGCGGCGCGGACGTGGCGATCTGCTTCCACGACGGCACCGGTACCATCGCCGCCTGCACCGGCGTGGCAGCCACCTCCGCCCCCGAGGCCACCGCCTGGAGTTATGCGCTGACCACCGCCAACATCGCCACACTGGGCGAGGGCGACCGCTTCGCGCTCGTCGTCGCCACGGATGCGGCCGGCAACCCCGGTCCGGCGGCAAGCCGACCCTTCGCCGTGGACATCACGGCGCCGGACGCCACGACCTTTAGCCTCCCCGCCGCAGGCGACATCATCAACATCGCCGAGCGGGATGCCGGCGTCACCATTGGCGGCGGCGTTGGCGAACCCGGCGTGAGCGTGTCCGTCTGCCTCGGCGCGGCCAGTCTCACCGATGCCCCCTGCACCGGCGGCACGACTGTCACCACCGGCATCACCGTCACCAACACGACCTGGCGTTATGGGCTATCGGTCGTCGAAGTGAACGCGATGGGCCAGGGCGACGAAATTCTGCTCGCCACCATCATAGACCAGGCCGGCAACCGCAGTATGCTCGGCAGCACAACCATCAGCGTGGACACGACCGTGCCGGTCTTCAGCAGCGGCGACAGCGGTAGCGGTGCGGTTGCGGTCGGCTCGACCAGCAACATGGTCACCGCCTACGACGCCGACGCCACCGACAACGGCGGCGGCGTGGACGCCGGTATCACCTACACACTGGGCGGCCCCAATGCCAACCTGTTCAGCCTTGATGCTGATAACGGCGTGCTTAGCTATCAAAACACCCAGGATAACGTCACCGACCACACCATCGTCATCACCGCCACCGACACGGCCGGCAACACCGCCGAACAGGCCGTGACCATTGCGGTGCGTGACGCGCCCGCGGTCATCATTACCGACAGCGTCACCGGCGATTACGCCAACGGCGCGGTCACCTTCACCTTTACTTTCAGCGAAATGATTGGAGCCGACGAGTTCGAAATCGCCAAGATCACGGTGACAGGTGGCACCGCCGCCAACACGCTTACGGAGATCACCGAAGATGCGCGCTATACGCTGGTCGTCACCCCCGACCCCGACACCAATAACGGCACCATCACTGTCAGGGTGGAGGCCGATGCGGTCACCGGAATGACGACCGGCACCGGCAACCCGGAAACCTCGATGACCCGGGACTATGACACCGTGGCCCCGGTCTTCACCAGCCTCCTCGTCGGCGCGGCCACCGTCGACGACCCGGTCAGCACGGTAGTCTATACCGCCATTGCCACAGACGGCGGCGTTGCCGATAACCGCATCACCTACGGGCTGGGCGGCCCCAATGCGATGACGTTCAACATCAACCCCAACACCGGCGCAGTCACCTACCGCGCCATCCCGAAGACCGCTGGCACACTGGATGTCATCATCACCGCCACCGACAAAGGCGGCAACACCGCCGACACCATCACCGTGGCCGTCACGGTCGCCAGAGGCAATCAGAGGGGCTTCGGCTTTGACAACGCGACCGTGAGCAGAATACTCGGAGACGACGACTTTACCGAGACCGCCACTGGTGGCCCCGGCATCGGGGCGGTGACTTACGTATCCAGCGCACCCGCGATTGCCACTGTGACCAACAGCGGTCTGGTGACCATCGTGGCGGTCGGGAGTACCACCATCACCGCCACCAGAGTGGCCGACAATTACAACGACGCCACCGCCAGTTACGTTCTGACGGTCTCCATGACGCATGAAGTTTTTCGGCCCGATGGGACTTTATTAGCCTATGTGACACTGCCGGTGGACGACATGGTACTCACAAGCGAACCGCTCGCGGCCGCCGCAAACAACCCGCCGGCGGGCGTTGAGTTTGTCCTGGTCACTGACCTCTCCCTGACCGACCCCCCCAGCCCCATGGAGGTCGCCGCGATCGTCTGTCTGGCGACCACCGACGTGCCGGATGGCAGTGAGCCGATCCTCTTCCACTACACCGCCGAAACCTGGAACGAAATCGGCCGCGACATCGCCACTCGCGCCGGCTTTGTCTGCGGCACGACCACCACTTTCTCGCCGTTCGCGGTGGGCTATGAACAAGCACTCACGCGGCTAAGCGCCATCAGCCAGACCATCCTGCCGGAAGTGGCACGGGCTATCACGGACAGCACCGTCAGCGCCATCACACGGCGTCTTGCGCATTCCGCCGCCGGCGAAGTCCGGGAGATTATTTATGTTCCACGTGGCTCGTTCAGCCTCGGCGGCCAGTCCACACTGGCCGACATCCTGACTACCGGCGGACGGGCGTTGGCCGACGGCACACTGGACATGTACGACGTCCTGGGCCGCTCCGAATTTGTTCTGCCGCTCAACTCCGCCTCCGGGTTGGTGAATGGCCTGACCATCTGGGGCGGCGGCGACTACCGAGTCATCGGCGGGAATACCAGCGAGCTGGACAGTGGCGCCGCCGCCATGGACTGGGACGGGAGTATGTTCAGCGCACGACTGGGCGCGGACGCCCGCGTGCGGCACGACCTGCTGGCCGGGGCGGCCATCACCTGGACGGAAGGCGACTTTGACTATGACGCGCTGGTGGACAACCCCACCGAGGGCGGTGGCTCGTATGCCCTTGAGATGACCAGCGTGACCCCCTACGCGGGGTGGGCTGTCTTGCCGGCGGGACGCCTTGACCTGTGGGCCACGGCGGGCTACGGCTGGGGCGAGGTATCCATCACCGATAGTGTGCTGGAGATGACCCAGACCAGCGACGCCACGTTGCGGATGATAGGCGGGGGCGGCCAGGGCCGGGTGCTGAATCTGGGCGACGCGGTCGTTCGGCTGAAAGGCGAACTCATGCAGACGTCCATGGACGTGGACGGCGAGGACAGGATTGCGGCGTTGACCGTTGAGGCCCGGCGGGTGCGGGTGAATCTGGAAGGGCGCTATGACCGGACATTGGCAAGCGGCGGGCGGTTTGGCACGACGCTGGAGGTCGGGGTGCGGTATGACGGGGGCGACGGGCGCACCGGCTCCGGTGCGGAAATGGGCGGCGGGCTGATGTATCGCCACCCGGCCCAGGGTGTGACGTTGTCCAGTCAGAGCCGTGTGCTGCTGGGGCATACCGGCGGCTACAGGGACTGGGGCGTCGGCGGCGTACTGTCGGTGGTTCCCGACCAGAGCGGGAAGGGGCTGGCCTTCCGGCTGGCGCCCACCTACGGGCAGACTGCGACGAACACCGCGCAACTGTGGGATCAGAGTGCGGCGGACCTGACCGGGACTGATGCGGCGGCCATGGGCCGCAGGGTGGACGCGGAAGTGGGCTACGGGCTGGCTATTGCGGACGGGCAAAGCCTCCTGACGCCGTATGGAAAGATGACGTGGGGCGCAGGCGCGCGCAATTACCGGCTGGGGAGCCGTCTGGCTCTGCCTTTGGGAGTGACCATGAGTCTGGAGGGTGTGCGCGGGGAGTCGGCTGGGGCCACGGCGGAGCATCGGCTCCAGTGGCAGACGGCCTGGCGGTGGCTTACCGCATCCCTGCAATCTTCCGGCCCGGAGCGTCGCATCCAACTGAAGGCCGAGTGGCAGTGGTAAAGGGGATGTCGTTCTGATCGGCTTTTTCTCGCCGTGACCGCAGTCTGGTGACATTCGGAACCCAATCCTGAACAGGATGAGATTGCCAGTCGGCGGCGAGCGGACGAGTCGGCAAGTGTTTTCCACCAGCGACATTCTGCCCCATCGCTTGATGGGGTCGTTCCCGCCCTGTCTGTCCCCGCGAACGTGGGGGCGGGCGTTGACACAACGCGCGTGGATTGGATCTTCCCCGCATGGCTTGCCAGCCTGGCACACCCCGAAGCATCGTGTTTACGTTCGGTACGCATTGAACGCGGATGCGTGGGATGCAGATGTTCCGTCTTAACGAAGGAGGCCCGCACCATGGTCACGATACAAGTTTTTGGCCAGATGTTGTTGCCTTGCGTGGAGGAGCCGGAGCTGCAATGTGAGGTTGCCGGATCGTTATGCGTGCGGGAATTGCTGACGGGGAATCCTGATGTCCTGGGAGGGCTGCTGGTCTTTCTGGACAAAGGTGAATTGATGGTCGCGGTGAATCAGAAAATCAGCACATTGGACTCGCAAGTCAAAGACGGCGACGTGGTAAAGTTGACGCATCAGTTCAATCCTGAATACGAAGGGGCCACGTGGCATAATCCGTGAGCGGGGCCGAGTGGCGGAGATTGGCGGCGTCGGTGCGGGTCGTCAGTGGCGGGAGCGCAAGGCGTGTTCCTGTCGTTTGAACAACGAAAGAAAAATCGCGGATGAAAGAACGCCAACAATCCCTTGATCCGTTGTCGCAATTCACGCGCTTCAAGGTCGGTGGAAAAACAGAAAAGCCTGGAACGAATGGAAATGGTTCGGCATTCAATGATCCTGCATTTTCGTCCAACAAGGTGTTGCCGATTCATCGTTGGGTGCCCTGGATTGCCGGATTTTCACGGGAATTTGTTCAGAGCGGACTTGCACGTCATCTGAAAAAACAAGGAACCGTACTTGATCCTTTTGCCGGTGTGGGCACGACTCTGATTGAGGCAAATCTCGCCGGACATGACGCGGTCGGGTTTGAAATCAATCCGTATGCCGCGTTTGCTTCCCGAATCAAATTGCAATCTCACCGTACAGATCCCAATTTAATCAGAAAAGCGTCGGAGAGATTCCTTCTCTACGCCTCCATGAAAAAATCTGCGCAGATCAAGTCAAGCCCGCCTGAAGGATTCCGTACGCGAGGTGAATTCTATAGCCCCAAAGTTCTTCGTAAGGTGTTGTTGATCATTGACTTTATTCGCCAGATTGACAATCCGACAATCGCAGACCTGTTCCGTCTTGCTTTTGCCTCGACCATGATTACCTACTCCAACTACTCGTATGAGCCGAGTCTTGGTCAAAGAGTGTCAGCGGGAAGATCAAAAATTGAAGACTTCCCCGTCGAACATGAAATCGTACGAAAGCTCAATGACATGGCCAGCGATGCGTCATGGATGAAGACTCAACTCAATGGAGCCAACCCAAAAGGCACCGTACTCCACCGATCTTTCTTTGATGCGTATCGGAGCATCACGCCCGGCTCGATAGACTTGCTGGTGACTTCCCCGCCCTATTTGAACAACTATCACTACAATCGCAATACACGGCCACATCTCTACTGGCTTGGTTTTGTTCATGCGGCAAAGGACTTGCATGTTCTTGAGCGTCAGAACTTTGGAAAATTCTGGCAGACCGTGAGAGCATTGGATTCGATCGCTCTTGATCCGATTATTCAGAATGAGGAAATTATCGAAACACTGAATACATTGAGAAGGAAGAACCCGGAAAAGGGAAGCTACGGTGGAAAGGGATGGGCGAATTATGCAACCGCCTATTTGAACGACTGTGTGCATTTCTCCAGAGGAGCCAAGTGGGCTCTTCGCAGACGCAAAACTGCCCTGGTGGTGATCGGGAACAGTATCTTACAGGGTGTGCCGATTCCCACCGACCGGTTTCTTGGGATCATTGCGGAGGCCGTTGGGCTGGAAGTGGTGGATATTCATATCCCGCGTCATACCCGTGTTGGGAACAGCATCATTCAATCTGAAGTCCGGGTTGGGAAGGCCCAAAATGGGCAACGACTCTACGAAGCTATTGTAGAACTCCGGAAACGATAATTGGCTGGAGATGGACGATCTTTTTGACGACTTCTTCGTAGGAAAGAGATTGGCCTGTCAATCGCTGTGCCCATGGACGTCCGGAGTGCAGGACATCCCATTCTGAAGGTGCTTGCCTGTATCTGCCTTTTCCGGGATCGTGATTCCCGAAGCCATCAATGACTGTGTTCCACAATGGTTTGTAATTTCTGATGAGTTTCGCCTCAACTGCGGATATGAGCTCGGCCTCAACTCCAAGAAGAATGACAAACCGGCACTTGAAGTCAACGAGGCGAATGCCTTTCCCTTGCTCAATACTTCGCCCGTGTTCACGAAGGCGGGCGTAGAGAGCATTGCTATTCTTGTCAATCAATGCTCGCGCAGTGCGCCAGCCTGCCGGAACGGCTTTCCCAATGTAGATTGGTTGGTTGCATTGCGCTCGATTCAATTCTGAAATCTTCTTATAATGCTTGAAATTTCCGGAATAATAGACAGCATAGACTCCGACGCCGACGAAATTTCCAGATGGCGGGAGTGGGTGTTCCGGGGTTCGAGTCAAAAAATCAGTGGCTTGCTCGACGATGCTCTCGAAATCAGGAGATCGGAATATATGCGCCTCAATATCAATGGAGGTTGCAGACATGACAGACATCCTTTTGGCAAGAGGTTCGATGAACAATCATGGAACAGCGATGTGCCAGCGTCGTGTTTGAGAACGGCACGAAGAGTGTTCGTTTATCCACTCGCACTCATAACAGAGAACATCAGTTCGAAATTTTGTCATCCGTGTACTCTGACTCGTCGCGTTGCGAACAGTCGCGGCGCCATGTGGCGCGATGGCGGTCAGGCGTCGGCCAGGGCGGTCATGCGGCGGAATTTTTTGTCACGGTCTGCCCGCAGGGCGCTGACGGGAACGGTTGCCAGTTGGGTCAGGTGCGTGTGCAGTGTGCGAGCCACGGCTTGACAGGCGCCGCCGATGTCGCGATGCGCGCCGCCCAGGGGTTCGGGAATGACGTCGTCGGCAATGCCCAGTTTCTGAAGTTCCGCTCCCGTCATTTTCAAGGCCGCGGCGGCGTCGTGTGTTTTGGACGAATCGGCCCACAGAATCGCCGCGCACCCTTCCGGGGAAATGACCGAATAAATTGAATGTTCCAGCATCACAATCCGGTCAGCCACCCCTAAGGCCAACGCCCCTCCGCTCCCGCCTTCTCCTGCGATGACGGCGATAATGGGCACAGTCAGTTGAGACATCACAAAGAGATTGTTGGCGATGGCGCGGGCCTGCCCACGTTCTTCGGCGCCGACGCCCGGATAGGCGCCCGGCGTGTTGATAAACGTGACAATCGGGCGGTTGAATTTTTCGGCCAGCCGCATCAGCCGCAGGGCCTTGCGATAGCCTTCGGGATTGGGCATGCCAAAATTGCGCGCGATGCGATCCTTGACGCTTCGTCCTTTTTCATGGCCGATGACGCAGATGGACCGATCTCGAAACGTCGCAAAGCCGCCCACAATGGCTTTGTCGTCTCCGAAGGTGCGGTCGCCGTGCAATTCCACAAAGTCCTGACACAGGTGCTCCAGATAGTTCAGCACCGAGGGGCGCTGGGAATGGCGGGCGATTTGCGTGTGTTGCCAGGGGGTCAGGTTGCCGAAAATGTCCTGCTCTTTCCGGGCCAGCCGCGTTTGGAGAATACGGATCAGACGCGGAACGGATGTTTTCTCCGAGCTTGATTTCCTGAGCTTTTCAATCCGCTCCTCAAGTTCCTTCAACGGCTTTTCAAAGTCCAGAAAATCACGCATGGCGGAGCCGACCTTTGGCGTATGTCATTGAAATGTGACCGCCTCTTTTCCGAGTAGTTGTTCCACGTCATAGACCAGATTGGAACTGGGCAGGACGGTGACATTCGGCAACGGAGCGCTTTCGGCCCGCACCTGCGAATCAAGATGAAATTGAAAGGCGATCGGGGTCGGCCCGGGGTGGCGACGCAACACGTCCCGCAGTTTGGGCAGACGGCTCATGGTGTCCGACGTTTCCGTGATGCGCACGGTGACCCGTTTCACCGTTTTGGTTTGCACGTCTTGCAGGGGTTCCACTTTCGTGGCCTTGATCATGCGCGCCCCCGTGTCCTTCTGATCCACGGTTCCCGTCATGTGGATGACGGTCGTGGCGTCAAGGAATCGCTCACAGGTTTGAAACAATTCCGGAAACACGATGACTTCCACCAGGCCTTGCAGATCTTCCAATGTGACGTAGGCCATCCGATGCCCTTTTTTCGTGGTCGTGACTTTGAGTTGGCTGACGACGCCGCAGATTTTGACGGTTTTGCCGTCCTGGGCTTCGCGCATGGTGGACGTGGTATGTGTGGCCAGCAGGCGTATGGCCTCGGTGTGCTGGGTGAGCGGATGGGCGGTGATATAGAACCCGGTCATTTCGCGTTCCAATTGGAGCATCTGCGATTGGGGCCATTCGTCAATGGACGGGAGGGGGTGCGTCGGCACGCGCTGATCCGTGGACGAGGCGGGGTCGTCACCGCCCGCGGCTTCAAACAGTGATGTTTGCCCGAGGGCGCGCTCCTGCTGCATGGCGCCGGCCGCGTTCAGTGTGTGTTCCAGCACGGCCATGAGTTGTGCCCGTTTGGCTCCGCTGGAATCAAACGCCCCCACCTTGATGAAGCCTTCCAACATGCGTTTGTTGATCTTGCGCAAATCGTTGCGGCAACAAAAATCCAGAAACGATGAGTATGGGCCGTCCTGGTTCCGTTGTTCAATAATGGATTCCACCGCGCCGCCTCCGACGTTTTTGATCGCCGCCAACCCGAAGCGAATGGCGTCCCCCACCGTGGTAAAGTTTTTCTGGCTCTCATTCACGTCCGGCGGCAGGATGGGAATGCCAAGCTCTCGACATTCGGTAAAATAGCCCACCATCTTGTCGGTGTTCCCCATTTCCGTGGTGAGGGACGCGGCCATAAAGGCGCCGGGATGATGCGCTTTCAGGTACGCCGTCTGGAACGTCACCAGGGCATAGGCCGCCGAATGGGATTTGTTGAATCCATAGCCGGCAAAGTAGGCCATTTGATCAAAGATGGTTTCCGCTTTGTGTGCCGTGAAGCCGTTGGCGGTGGCCCCGTCAAGGAACTGTTCTTTTTGCCTGGCCATCTCGTCGTGTTTTTTCTTGCCCATGGCCCGACGGAGCAAATCGGCCTGGCCCAGACTGAACCCGGCCATGCGGTTGGCAATGGCCATGACTTGTTCCTGATAGACGATGACGCCGTGGGTTTCTTTGAGAATGGATTCCAGTTCCGGGGGGTCATAGACAATTTTGGAAGGGTCGCGTCTGCGTTGAATAAAGTCGTCCACCATCCCGCTTTCCAGCGGGCCGGGACGATAGAGGGCGAGGATGGCAATGAGATCTTCAAAGCAGAAGGGTTGAATCCGCACCAGCATATTCCGCATGCCCGAACTTTCCAGTTGAAAGATCCCGGTGGTTTTGCCGGAGGCCAGCAGGGCATACGTTTTCGGATCGTTGAGCGGAAGCCGTTCGAGATCAAGTGAGGCGTCAGGCCCCTGTCTCTGATGCACGATGCTCACGGCCTGATGAATCATGGTGAGGGTTTTCAGCCCCAGAAAATCAAATTTTACCAGGCCCACTTTTTCAATGTCCGTCATGGAGTATTGCGTGACGATTTCGTCTCTGGATGTTTTATACAACGGCACGAGTTCGGTCAGGGGTTGATTCGAAATCACCATTCCCGCCGCATGGGTGGAGGCGTGACGCGCCAGACCTTCCAGGGCCTGGGCCGTCGTCATCAGCTCCTTCATCCGCGCATCACTGTCCACCAGCTCCCGCAGTCGCGGTTCCTGGGCCAGGGCCTCCTGCAGGGTGATGTTCAACTGTGCGGGCACGAGTTTGGTGACCCGGTCCACTTCGGCGTAGGGAATATCCATGACCCGCCCCACGTCTTTGATGGCGGCTCTCGCGGCTAATGTGCCGAAGGTGATGATCTGGCAGGCGTAGTCTTCACCGTATTTTTCGATGACGTAGTTGATGACTTCTGGTCGGCGGTCCATGCAGAAGTCCATGTCAATATCCGGCATGCTCACGCGTTCCGGGTTGAGGAAGCGTTCAAAGAGCAGGGTGTACACGAGCGGGTCCACGTCGGTGATTGACAGGGTGTAGGCAATCAAACTCCCGGCCGCCGATCCGCGTCCCGGTCCCACCGGGATGCCGCGAGACCGGGCGAATTGGATAATGTCCCACACCACAAGGAAGTAGCCGGCATAGCCCATGTGCGTCAGGACGGCCAATTCTTCCCGCAGGCGAAGCTCGTATGCCTCAACCGCGATGCTGGATGGCCGGGATCGCAGTCGTTCCGCCAAACCCTCTCTGGCCAGTTTTTCAAGGTACGTTTCATGGGTCCATCCGTCGGGCACGTGGTAGTGGGGGAGATAGCGCGCGCCAAAGTTCAATTCCACGTTGCATTGTTCGGCGATGCGGCTGGTGTTCAAGACGGCGTCCGGCAGTTCTAAAAAATCCGCGACCATCTCTTCCGTGGATTTGACGTAGAGCTGGTCGGTGTCGAACTTCAGGCGGTTGGCGTCTTTTAACGTCTTGCCCGTTTGCAGGCACAACATGATTTCGTGCGGGCGCGCGTCCTCTTTTTTCAAGTAGTGGCAATCGTTCGTCCCGACCAGGGGGATGCCGAGTTTTTTATGGATTTCCACGAGGCCACGGTTGGCGATCGCTTGATGATCCAGACCGTTGGCCTGGACTTCAAGATAGTAGTGGTCTTTCCCGAAAATCTCGCGGTATTCCCCGGCCGTGCGCGTGGCCTGTTCCATGTCCTGCCGGCCGATGAACCAGGGGACTTCTCCGCTCAAACATCCCGATAAGGCGATGAGGCCCTCGTGGTGTTCCTGCAGAAGCTCTTTGTCCATTCTGGGTTTGTAGTAAAACCCTTCAAGGTAGGCTTTGCTCGAAAGTTTGATGAGGTTCTGGTAGCCCTTGAGATTGGTGGCGAGGAGAATCAGATGATAATAGTCATTGTGAGCCAGCAGCCCTTCGCGTTGTCGCCGACTGCCGGGCGCGAGATAGGCTTCGCACCCGATGATGGGTTTCACGCCGGAGGCTTTGGCCTTTTCATAGAAATCAATGGCTCCAAAGAGGTTGCCATGATCCGTCATGGCGACGGCGGATTGGCCGAATGCCCGGACCTGTTTGAGCAGCGGATCCAGTTGATTCGCGCCATCCAGCAGGCTGTACTGCGTGTGCAAATGCAGGTGAACGAATTGGGAAGACAAGGCGGTGCGTCCTTCGCGTACGTCGTGGGTCTGCGGTGTGTTGCGGGAATGACAGACAATGCCCGCCGGCGTCATGCCCCATCCATCATTCCCGCGATGGGGAAAACCGGCTTTGCCATGTCCGCTCAAGCGGAGGGGGCAACGTCGTGAAAATTCTAATGCCGGGTCCGGGGGATGTCAACGCAGTGTCTCAATCCGCCACGGTTGCCATGCCGGCCGGGCAAGCGGGGGTGACGAAGCGCGGCGCCTTGTGAGACGCAACGCTTCGTCCGACCCGTTGCTGGGCGATGGCATGTGCGCTATTGCCCCAGGCTCAATTCGTAGAGCAACGCTTTCCAGCCCTGGTCTTCCGTGATGAATCCTTTGGGTTGGACCACGGGAAGCATCCCGGTGCCCGGGACGCGCCCTGATTGGCCCATGCTTCCGTTTTTCAGGACCCACATCAGTTCTCCCGGCGTGCGCAGGGTATGAAATTTCGGGTTCGTGAAGTTGCGGGGTTGAATCGGGAGGTTGCTGGCGGCGGCGCCATCGCCACGGCCTTCGGCCCCATGGCAACTGACGCATCCCCCCGCGCCCAGGAAGATGGCTTTGCCTTCAGCCAGAATGTCCGGGGTCGCCTTAAACGGGGGCGTGTCTTTTTTGGCTTTGGCCCGTTCTCCGGACGGCACACGGGGGACGCGGATGTCATATTCTCCGCCCGCTTGACCATATCCGGTCGGATTCACGCTCCAGGCCACTCCGTGAACACTCGCAAGTAGCGCGACACTCATCGTGACACAGACGAAACTTCTTCTCACGGTTGTTTCCCTCCTTCGCTGAAACGGTTACCCATTCGTGATGGTGAGCCTGGCGGCAGGTTCGATCTTCCGGTCATTGTACCTTGATGCGGCAGGGCGGGCAATCGGGACAGTCTCCAACATTGAGACGCCGTGTTGCCGGATTGCCGGCGATTCCTGACAGTCGGGAGGACGGCGTTATGCTACAATGCGGGCCATGAGCAGCAGGGGGAGAGTGTATGCCGTTTGATGAGCGGGCCAAGGCGCGCTATCGCTCGAATATGCGCCGCAGGATCAGCGAATTGCGGGCACGATGCGAGCGCAGTCTGGATTATGCCATTGACAGGATGATGCTGGCTTCCTCCGAGAGCTACATCAGCGTTGAAAAAGGCCTGGAGGAAATTGACCGGATGGGCATGCTCATTGAGGAGGAAGTCAGCGAGGTCCGGGAGCTTGTCCATGCCCAGCGTCTGGAAGCCCGCCTGGAATTTATTGAAGACCGCTTTGAAGATTTTGACAGTGAAATCTACCAACGTCCCAGGCGCCGTCGGCGCAAGATCAATCTGTTTGCGTTTTTTCAGCGAGCCACAGGCGGCGGTGACCCGACGGCGTCGCAGGGAGAAATCGGCTCTCACGAAGAGGCGTATCAGGCTTTGGGTCTGAATTTCGGCAGCTCCATGGCCTCGGTGACCCGTGCGTTTCGTCAAAAAGCCAAAATGCTGCACCCCGATATTAACAACGGCGACAGAAGCGCCGAACCCGCCCTGCGCCGCGTCATTGAAGCCTACCAGTTCCTCCGTGCGGATTCGACAATCCCGCGGACGGAAGCGCATGGGACGGAAGATCGTCAGGGGTAGGGGGATGGATTTGTAGAAACCCAAATCACAGGATATGACTATGACGTATTCACCACCAACCACGCAGAGTACAGCATGAAGAATAGAAAGTATTGGCAACAAGCGGCTGGAGATACTGATCGAAACTATGTAGAAATTTGCCTGAAATGGGATGTAATTCTCAATGGACCAGGGGATAAAGGAAAATTGCCAGAGTGTCAAAACGCCTATGATGAATTAACACCGAAAAAAAGAACGGATTTACGCCGATTCTCAGAGGACATAGAAGATGGCGATGTTGTTGCACTAAGGATTGGTACCAACCAAAGATTTGGGGTTGGAGTTGTAAGAGGACACTATGAATGGTCAGACTTCTTTGGAGACATTGATGGTTGGCGTCTTCAACATGTTCGAAGAGTAAAGTGGCTTTGGAAGAAACCAAAGTCTTTCAAAACATTTACCTTAAAGCAAGGCGATACGACCCAGTCCTTGGATAGTCGAGCCGTTTTGGATTGGATAGAATCACTCTCTTTAGACATAGAGGGCAACCATGCTTTGGATAAACTTCCGGAAAGCGATGACAGGGATGTTGATTTTGAAGAGGTTGCAGATTTCCTCTTTGATCAGGGAATTTCCAGCCATTCAATAGAGACTCTAAGTAAAGAAATCGGCGAACTTATTCGCATTGCCAATTGGTATGATCGCTTTGATCATCCTCCATCTGAAACTGAAACCGTGACGTATTTGGCAATTCCTTTACTTAGGGCGCTTGGCTGGACACCACAGAAAATGGCTATGGAATGGAATAAGATTGACATTGCTTTGTTCAGCCATCTGCCTCGCAATGACCAGAATCTTAGCGTTGTTGTGGAAGCAAAGAAAAAGGGAAGTTCTTGTCTTACGGCGGTATCGCAAGCACAGTCATATGCTCAAGCTCAAGGCAAAGAGTCCTGCAAAAGACTGGTTGTTACCGATGGGCTCCGTTATGGGGTGTATGTGAAAAGGAAAAAACTTTTTAAGTTATATGCCTACTTCAATTTAACAAGGCTTAGAAATGCATATCCGGTCTATGACTGTCTTGGTGCTAAGGACGCTTTTCAGGCAATGGCGCCGGAGTGGACTTCTCGGACGTTGAACAGCAAAGCATAATTCAATCCGTGCGTTCAATTCTGTGCCCTGTTTGCAATTCAGCTACGCATTCAGAATCGCCTTCACCGTTTCCGGCGGGCGGGCCAGGATGACGGTGTCGCCCTTTTCAACCAGGGGGCGTTGAAGCAGGTCGGGATATTGAATCATCAACCCGATCAAGTCGTCGTCGGTTTGGTCGGTGTTGGCAAGGCCCAGCGTTTTATACCGGTCTTCTTTGGTGCGCAGGACGTCTTTGGCCTTGAGCCGGCCTTTGCGTAATAACGCTTTGAGTGTGGCGTGCGACAACGGCTGTTCGTAGTAATTGATGGCCGTGAAGGGTTGCCCGCTTTCCGTGACGAGCTTGACGACCGTGCGACACGTTGAACACGTGGGTTTCTGGTAGATGGTAATCGGTGTCATGTGATGATCCTTTCCGAAAGAGTCCGGCGTCTCTTGACGCTCTGTGGTGTGCATGTTAGAAGCGGTGGCTTCCTGAACTTTCCATTTGCGACCGCGAGGACACGATCATGGCGACTTCCGATGCTCCCGACGCGACGCAGTTTGCGGTTGCGACAGATTCCCAACGCGCCTTGAAAGATCTTCGCGTCCGCCGCTCCGGTCAGCCCGTGTGCGCGGTGGGACATGGGGATGACCAACAAGGTAAAGAAGGCGTCTTTCAACATTTCAATATTCGCCTGGCGGTCGTGAAGTTTCCCGATGAAAAAACCCAGGGCTATGATCCGCAGGACCTGTTGTTGCCGTGCGAGATTCATGAGGACGGAGAAGCGTTTTTTGAAATTCGCCGCTGCGCGATTTGTAATCAGATTTTCCCCTTGACCTCCGAAGAGTTTCGGGCCGATCAGGAACGGGACGAATGTCCCGAGTGCCATCCGTGACCCTGTCCCGGAGTATGGCCGTGCCCATGGCCGTGTCGCTTCAACCGGGTTCATCCACAATCGTTTTCAGGGATCATGCGGGGCGGGGTCGGCCCAATCGGGCCGCGGTGTGCTTCGTGATTGCCGGTTCATGGTTGCCGTGGTCGGAGGTCATCAGACGTCGCCCCATTTGAGTTTCGTCCGTAAGACATCATAGTACGTCCGGTCGGGGAAGCGGACGAGGCAGGTTCGATGAGGTGAGGCGCTGATCGTGACCACCTCGTTCTGCCCCGCGGGAATCCCTGTTTGGCCGTCAAGTGTCACGGTTCCTCCCTCGCCGCTGGTGACTTGAATCTCCAGTTCAATATGGCTTGGGACCAGGAGGGGACGGTGGGTGAAGGTATGGGGGCTGATCGGCGTCAGGACCAGGGTTTCCAGCCTCGGGTCTAAAATCGGGCCGCCGGCGGCCATGGAGTATCCGGTGGATCCGGTTGGCGAGGCAATGATCAACCCATCGCCCCGGATGTTTGTGACGAATTTCCGGTCCACGTGAATCCTGGTGCTGATCATCCGACCCAGGTCCCCTTTGCCGATGACGACGTCGTTCAGTGCCGTCTCACTCTGGTGTTGTCCGTTGTGGTGACGGATACTGGCCTGAAGGCGCAGGCGGTGGTCCAACTGGAAGTCTTGCGCAAAGACTTTGTTCAGGGAGTCGTACATCCCGTCCACCGTGCTTTCCGTCAAAAATCCCAAGCCTCCCAGATTGATTCCCAGGATCGGCACGGATCGTTCTTCGACGAGTCGCGCGGCCCGCAGCATGGTCCCGTCTCCGCCGAGCACGAGCACGAGGTCGGCCTCGGCGGCAATGCGCGCATCAAGACGTTGATGGTCGTCGAGACCATCGTCCACGGATGAGGAACCGGTCAGAACGGTTTTCTGTTTCCGGCGGAGCCAGTCGAGTAACTCCTCAAGGAGGGAGCCCGCCTGCGGGAATTGGTGTTTGGTCAGGATGCCGATGGTGGTCAAGTTGGACTCATGCGTCGGTGACGTGGCCGGGCATGGTGCGGGGGAGTCGGCAATTCGCGGACTGTTCGCGCCATGGCGAGGTGGATAGCGTTGGAAAATTGTATCGTTCGCCGTATCCCGGAGTCAATGAAGAAACCGTGCGAGTGACGGTGGCTCTTGACGTTGTCGCCAGAATGTGAAACCGTAACGGTCATCGGAGGCGTCTCGTCTTGACAGTTTCCGGAGTGGATGGATAGACTGCAACAGGTGTGACAGCGGGTTGCACATCCAAATCACCGATGGTGAATCTCTTTAAACCATAAGGAGAGACAATGTTCGAGCGATTCACGGACAGAGGCCGCAAGATTATTATTTTGGCCCGAGAAGAGGCCGAACGCCATCAGAATGACTATCTTGGAACGGAGCATTTGGTGCTGGCCATTCTCCGTGAGTCAGATGGCATTGCTCTTATGATTATTAAAAAGATGGGGTTGTCGCCTGAACAAATCCGTTTGGAAATTGAACGGAATTTGCCCAGCGGCGGCACTACTGTCACGTTTGGGGAAATTCCCTTCAGCCCGCGTGTCAAAAAGGTGATTGAATACGGCGTCGAAGAGGCTCGGTTGCTCGGCCATAATCATATCGGCAGCGAGCATCTTCTGCTGGGATTGTTGCGGGAGGAAGAAGGCGTTGGCGGAAAAGTGCTTCGAAGTCTGGGCGGGAATCTCCTGACGGCGCGTCAGTTGACCGTGACGTTCCTGCGTAAATCGGGCACCCGTGAGCGTGACAAGAAAAGCAGCACCCCCGCGCTGGATGAATTTGGAAGAGACCTCACGCAATTGGCCCAGGAGTCCATGCTGGACCCGGTCATCGGACGCGGAGATGAAATTGAAAGGGTCCTGCAAATTTTGAGCCGCCGTTCCAAAAATAATCCCGCGTTGATTGGCGAGTCGGGTGTGGGGAAAACCGCCATCGTTGAAGGGTTGGCCCAGCGAATCGTTTCGATGGACGTTCCCGATAATCTTTTAAACCGCCGGGTGATTGCCCTGGACCTGGGGTCGCTGGTTGCCGGCACGAAATACCGCGGGCAATTTGAAGAACGACTCAAGGTGGTCATGAAGGAAATTTCCCAGGCCGGCAACATTATTCTGTTCATTGATGAATTGCATACCCTGGTTGGCGCCGGGGCGGCGGAAGGGTCTATTGATGCGGCGAATATGCTGAAGCCGGCGTTGTCTCGCGGTGAAATTCAGTGTATCGGGGCGACTACGCTGGATGAATACCGAAAACATATTGAGAAAGATGGCGCCCTCAAACGACGGTTCCAGCCTATTTACGTGAATCCGCCTTCCATGGAAGAAACGATCAAGATTATTCAGGGATTGCGGGATCGCTATGAAGAGCATCATGGCGTGGAGATTTCCGATGATGCGGTGGCGGAAGCCGTCAAACTGGCGGATCGCTACATCACGGATCGTTTTCTCCCCGACAAGGCGATTGATCTGATTGACGAGACGGGGTCGCGCGCCAAGTTGCAAGCGTATTCCCTGCCTCCGGAGTTGAAATCCCTGGAACAGGAACTCAAGCGAGTGGCTCGTGAAAAAGAAGTCGCCATTGGGCTGCAAAGTTTTGAAGAAGCCGTCAAGTTTCGGGAAGAAGAAGAACGCCTGCGCAAACTGCTGGAGGACGCCAAACACGATTGGAAAAAGAATCAGGAACAGCACAAGCCTTTGATTGGGGCCGATGAAGTCAGTTTTGTGGTCTCCAAGATCACGGGCATTCCCCTCTTTAGACTTGAAGAGGAGGAATCCGAAAAACTGCTTCATACGGAAGACTTCCTTCACAAGCGCATTGTGGGTCAGGATGAAGCCATTTCGGCTGTCTGCAGAGCCATTCGTCGTTCGCGCGCCGGCCTGAAAGAGGCGCGCAAGCCGATCGGCTCCTTTATCTTTTTGGGACCGACCGGTGTGGGGAAGACCGAGTTGGCGCGCGCGCTGGCGGAGTTTTTGTTTAATACCGAGGATGCCCTGGTTCGGATTGACATGTCGGAATACCAGGAGAAATTCACGAGTTCCAGATTATTCGGTGCGCCGCCGGGCTATGTGGGTTATGAAGAGGGCGGGCAGTTGACGGAGAAGATTCGGCGTCGTCCCTATTCGGTGGTGTTGTTCGATGAAATCGAAAAAGCCCATCCGGATATCTTCAACGTCCTGTTGCAGGTCCTGGATGACGGGGTGCTCACGGATAGTCTGGGGCGAAAAGTTGATTTCAAGAACACCATTCTCGTGATGACATCCAATTTAGGAACCAAACTGATTCAGAAGGGCGTGTCGCTGGGGTTCCAAAGCTCGGACGAGGCTGATACGAACAAACGAATCAAGAATGATATTCTGGACGAATTAAAACGGAATTTCAGCCCGGAATTTTTGAATCGCGTTGATGAGTTCGTGGTATTCCATCCATTGGAAAAAGAACATTTGGAGCACATTGTTGATATCATGATCCGCGAGTTGAACGAGCGGTTGGCGGAGCGTGACGTCACGTTGGAGATTGACGAGAATGTCAAGCAATGGCTGATTAAGGAAGGCTACCAACCGCAGTATGGGGCGCGGCCCCTGCGGCGCACCATCCAAAAACTTCTGGGTGATCCCTTGTCCGACGAACTCATTAAAGGGCGCTTCAAGGAGACGAGGAAAATCAGAGTTGAGCTTCGAGATAACGCTCCTGTTTTTGTTGAAGAAGAAGCGATGGCGGGCGTCTAACCATTCGGCGATGCCCTTGGCCTGCTGGAAGCCCACGTTCGTTCATTCACAGATTGTGTTTCTTGCTTAGACACGGCTCTCGTTGTTTCCCAAGGCGAGAGTCGTTGTGTTTTAGGGCGCCCTCCCGACGTTGATGAGTCCCAACGGCCACGATCCTTCCAGCCCGTCCGTCTCGCGACCCCCGAGTATCCTGGGCATTGAGACGTCTTGTGATGAAACGGCTGCCGCGGTGTTATCCCTGGAGGGAGACCTGTTGTCGAGCGTTGTGGCGTCTCAACATGAAGTCCATGCGCGTTTTGGCGGCGTGGTGCCGGAGCTGGCCTCGAGAAAACATATTGAGAAGATTGCGGGCGTGACGCAGGACGCGCTGGCTCAAGCCGGCGTCGGGTGGTCTGCGTTTCAGGCTGTCGCGGTCACGCGAGGTCCGGGGCTGGCCGGTGCGCTGGTCGTCGGTGTGAGTTTTGGCAAAGCCCTTGCGTACGCCCTGGATATTCCCTGCATCGGCGTCCATCATCTGGAAGGCCATATCGCGTCCGCGTGGTTGGAAGATCCCGGGTTTGTGACGCCCGCTATCGTGCTGGTGGTGTCCGGGGGACATACGCATTTGTATTTCGTCCCGCGACGCGGAGAGTATGCGCTCCTTGGGAAGACCCTTGATGATGCGGCCGGGGAAGCCTTTGACAAGGGCGCCAAGATGCTCGGACTTTCCTACCCCGGCGGCCCGGCTCTGGATCGTCTGGCGCAATCGGGGGATCCTTCGGTCGTCCGGTTTCCGCGTCCGTGCTTGAATCGTGAAGGATTCGATTTTAGTTTCAGCGGATTGAAAACCTCGTTGTTGTATTATTTGCGGGACAGGAATGGTCACGAGGGATCCGTGGCTCCCGCGCATATTGCCGCGGGGTATCAGGAAGCCATTGTGGACGTGTTGGTCGAAAAGTCGTTTCGAGCGGTTGAGCGTCATCGCGTTTCAGGCTTGGCCGTGGTCGGCGGTGTCTGCGCGAATTCCCGCTTGCGAGCCGTCCTGCACTCACGCGCGGACAAGGCTGGCATCCGTCTCACGCTGCCACGAGCGCATTTGTGTACGGATAATGCCGCGATGGTGGCCACTGCCGGGTGGTGGGCCTATCAGCAACAACGGTGGTCGCCGTGGAACATTGATGCACAGCCGGATCTGGCGATGGAAGCCGTGTCCGCGGGGTCGGACGCGACGACGTAGGGCCGGCAGGGAAGGGAACGCCTATTCCACATGCCATTGGACATTTGGCCGGTTTGAAGTCAAGCCAGGTGGCTCGTCTGGAACGTTTGTATCGTCGGCGCGTGTCCGTCGAGGCGGTCATTTCTCCGGAGCTGGCTCGTGCCTGCGCGGAATTATCGCATGAATTGCGACGGCAAATCGGACTGTTGATTAATCGGCGGGGCATCATTGAAACCGTCATTGTTGGAACGGATCGCCAGGTGGTGATCCCGCAGCTCGCGCGGAGCCGGTCCGGGCCTCGATTATTGCGGGGTGTGCGATGCGTCCATACCCGTCTCGATGATCACCCGTTAACCAAAGACGATCTCACTGACCTGGCGTTGCTTCGCCTGGATTTAATGGCGGTGCTGGGAGTGGGCACGCGGGGGGAACCGGCGACTCTCGCGTTGGCCCATCTGCTGCCGCCCAATCCGCAAGGGAAGGCGTATGAGGAATGGGCGCCTCAAAGTTTTCAGACGTTTCAGTGCCGGTGCGATCACTTTGTGTTGTCGCTGGAAGCCGAGATTGCCAGGGCGACACCCGCGTTGCGCCGAACGGACGGCGTCGTCAGCGCCTTGTTGGTCAGCGGTACGGAGGGGCATGGGGCTGACCAGGAAGAACGACTGCTGGAATGTCGGGCACTGGCGGTGTCGCAGGGGATTCGGGTGATGGGAACGGTGGCGCAACGCTTGCGGCGCGTCAATCCCAAATACGTGTTGGGGATGGGGAAGATGACCGAGGTGATCATTCAGGCGCTGCAAGGCGGGGCTGATTTGTTGATTTTTGATCGGGATTTGACTCCGACGCAAGTGCATGCGTTGTCCGAAATGGTCGAGATGAAGGTGATTGACCGCACGCAGTTGATCCTCGATATTTTTGCCGCTCGCGCACATTCCCGTGCGGGGAAAATTCAAGTGGAACTCGCACAGCTCAAATATCTTTTGCCCAGGTTGTCCCAGTCCAGTACGGCGTTTTCTCGTTTGGGCGGAGGCATTGGCGCGCGAGGGCCAGGCGAAACCAAACTGGAAACCGATCTCCGACGGGTGCGAAAGCGGATTACGCATCTCGAGCACAAACTGAAGGACGTCGGTCGGCAACGAGAGCAGCAGCGTCCTCAACGGCTTCGTCACGGCGTTCCGGTCGTGTCCATCGTCGGCTATGCCAATGCCGGGAAATCCACCTTGCTGAATGCCTTAACCCATAGTCATGTGTCAGCCGGGGATCGGCCATTTGACACTCTGGACACCACCAACCGACGGCTTAGGCTCCCTTCCGGCCGGCACGTGATTCTGACCGATACCGTCGGATTTATTCGGGACCTTCCCCGTAATCTGCTGGAAGCCTTTCGCACAACCCTTGAAGACCTGCGTCATGCCGATTTGCTGGTGCACGTTGTGGACGCCACCGCATCGGATCGTGATCAGCAGATACAGACCGTGGAAAACATCCTGCATGAACTGGAGTTGCAACACGTGGCGCGGGTGATGGTCATGAATAAATGCGATCGCGTGGGAATAGAGGAAAGACACATTCTTGAACGGCGTTCCCATGCCCTGTGCGTCTCGGCCATCGGGAAAGAGACTCTGCGGCCGCTTCGACACGTCATTGACAACGCCCTGGAAGTGAGCCTGTCGTCCGGGCGGACGGCAGCGGAGGGCTGGAACGCGGCCCCGTCTTCTTTCGTGGTGGATCCGGCGTACGTCGGATCATGAAAGAGGCTTGTCGTCTGATGAGACGCGACCAGTCACCGACATCCACTCAAGCCCGTGCCAGGAAGATTCTCACGCGCTTGAAAAAGCAGACTCCTCACGTGCGGGTGGAACTTGACGGCGCGACTCCGTTTGAATTGTTGGTGGCGACAATGTTATCGGCTCAATGTACGGATGAAAGGGTCAACCGCGTGACGCCGGCGTTATTTGCGGCGTATCCCGGAGCCGGAGAATTGGCCCGCGCGTCGCAAGCGCGACTTGAAGCGCTCATCAAGTCAACCGGTTTTTATCGGAGCAAGGCGCGCCACCTCATACAGTGTAGTCAGGCCCTGGTCGAACGGTTTGACGGGGTCGTGCCGAAGACGATGGAAGACTTGACGGCGTTGCCCGGTATTGGGCGAAAAACAGCCAATGTGATTTTGGGCGCCTGTGTGGGGGTGCCCTCCATTGTTGTTGACACGCATGTGCAACGCGTGTCCAATCGCCTGCAACTGACGCGGCATCGCGATCCGACCAAAATCGAATTTGACCTGCGGGCGGCCTGGCCCGAACGAGACTGGACGGAAGGTTCACAGCGGATGTTGCTCCATGGCCGCTATGTGTGCCTGGCCCGAAAACCCAGGTGCGAGGTCTGTATGCTCTTTGAAGACTGTCATTGGGAAGGAAAGCGTGTGCGCTCATGTTGAAAAGTATGACCGGGTTTGGAAAGCGGGAAGGGGCATCGCAAGGGCTTGCCATTGTGGCGGAAGTCCGGTCGGTGAACCACCGATTTCGGGAGATCGTCACCCGATTGCCCAAAGGGCGGCTTGAGCGGGAAGAGGAACTCAAAGCGCTTGTGGCCCGAAAATGTCGTCGAGGAAGAATTGAGCTTACCGTGACCTATGCGCAAGAGTCGGCCGGCGGCAAGTTGCTCACGGTTGATTACCCTGTGGCTCGCCAATATTATCAGACGCTCAAACGGTTGCAAAAGGATTTCAAGCTGGGTGGGCAGATTGACATTGGACTTTTCGCTTCATTTCGGGAAATTTTTCGTGTGGCAGACACCTCGCTGGACGAGACAAAAGTTGGCCGGGTGGTAAAGCGGCTCGTGTCCGGCGCGCTGGTGGACCTTGACCGCATGCGGTGCACAGAGGGCAAAGCCCTTCAGGTGGATATTACTAGGCGTTTGACGCACATCCTGGCGATGCATCGGTCAATACAGCGCCGGCTTCCCCGCGCTGTCAAAGGTCTCCAGGATCGTCTGCAGGCGCGCGTGCGGGAGTTGGCAGGCTCGCCAAACGGTGAGGAGGAGAAGCGCACTCATGAAGTCGCGTTCCTGGCGGATCGCTGTGACGTGAGTGAGGAACTCACACGGCTTCAGAGTCACATGGCACAATTTTCCGAGATGGTGAAACAGCAGGAGCCTGTCGGACGGCCGTTGGATTTTTTGTTGCAGGAAATGGGCAGAGAGGTCAATACTATAGGTTCCAAAGCCAATGATGCGGAGATCGCGCAGTCCGTCATCCGGCTCAAAAGCGAGCTGGAAAAGATTCGTGAGCAGGTGCAAAATGTGGAATAAATTGCCGTGCGACGCGGTGGTCACGAAAGGATGGGCCGATGTCGTGTAAAGGGGTATTGGTTGTGGTGTCGGGGCCATCCGGAGTGGGGAAAAGCACGTTGTGCAACACGATCACGGCCCATGTGCCGAAGACCAGGTTGTCGGTGTCGTATACGACGAGGCCCCCGAGGACCGGCGAGCAGGAAGGTGTCGAGTATTGTTTTGTGAAGACTGAAAAATTTCAAGCCATGGTGAAAGACGATGCGTTTGTTGAATGGGCGGAGGTGTATGACCATACCTACGGGACGCCGAAGCGGCCGCTGGTTGAGGCCATGGACAGCGGCGTCAACGTCTTGTTGGATATTGACACCAAGGGGGCGAAACAAATTATGGAGCGGTTTGCCGGGGCCGTATTGGTGTTTGTGTTCCCGCCGTCGCTTGCCGTTCTCAAAGAACGACTGGATCGCCGGGCCCTGGATGGGCCGGAAGCCATCCAACGACGCATCCAAAGAGCCAGTGAGGAAATTGCTCATTGCGAAGATTACCATTACCTCATTCGGAATGAAGACCTCCCGCAGGCCGTCAAGGAATTAGAGTCCATCATCCTGGCTGAACGGGTTCGGATCAGCCGCCTGGACGTCAATTGGCTGATGGACAGTGGTTTATTGGAACGATCAACGATGAAAGAGATTGCCACGTAAGCATGTGTTGATTCATTTAAAGGAGACACCACTATGATTGATACGCTTCCCCTGTTGCTGGACGAAAGAGTTCGCGCGTTTGATTCCCGCTATCGTGTGGTACTGGTCGCGGCCCAACGTGCGAAACAACTCATGCGCGGCGCCAAACGGTCGCAAACCACGAAATTCACAAAGGAAACGTCCATGGCCCTTGAGGACGTGCTGGGGGGCAACGTGGCCTATGTAGTCGGGGATGAAGCTCGTCAGGCTCTTCGTGAAACGAAGAACATCCCGGAACGCGACCCTGGGCAGCCTGTGTCTTCCGAGGCCGCAGAGAACGCCAAGGAAATTCAACAGCACCTCGGTATCTACGTTGATGATTCACCGAAAGATGCGGTCTCTCCGTCAGTGACCGGCGGTGAACCGTCACCCGCTTGAGTCATTGGCATGAACAAGAATGCATTACAGGGTGCGCGGATTGTCCTGTGCGTCACGGGCAGCATTGCGGCGTATAAAGCCGTGTCGCTGTTGCGGACACTGACGCGGGAAGGGGTGGATGTGTCCGTGGTCATGACGCCATCCGCGACGCGGTTTGTGGCGCCCCTGACCTTTGAAACGTTGTCCGGACAGCCGGTTCGTCAACGTCTCTTTGCCGACGCGGAACCCATGCCGCACCTGCGGGCCACGGAAGAGGCCGACCTGGTGTTGGTGGCTCCGGCCACGGCGAATTGCCTGGCCAAATGCGCGCTTGGGCTGGCGGATGATCTGTTGAGTACGCTGTTGCTGGCGGCACGCTGTCCCATCGTGATGGCCCCGGCCATGGATGGAGACATGTGGGACCATCCCACACTGGTGTCTCACGTGCGGACAATGCGTGACCGTGGGGTCGTGGTGTTGGAGCCGGAGGAAGGTCTGCTGGCGTCCGGTCTGGTGGGCAAAGGACGGTTGCCAGCCGAACCCATGATTCTGGAGGCGGTGACCGCCTGTGTGGCCCGACGACGCGATTGGGCGGGGCAACGGGTGCTCGTCTCCGCCGGTCCAACACGGGAACCCATAGACGGGGTGCGTTTTATCACGAATGCCTCATCGGGAAAAATGGGATACGCCGTGGCGGACGCCGCGGCCCAACGCGGGGCGGAGGTGATACTCGTCAGCGGCCCGACGGCATTGGCGTTTCCCCCCAACGTCACGTCCATTGCCGTGCTGACGGCCGACGAGATGTATCACGCGCTGGATGCCAGGTTTGCCTGGGCCACGGTCCTTGTCATGACGGCGGCGGTTGGGGACTTTCGCCCGCGACAGCCTTCATCGGCAAAGATGAAAAAACACGAATGGGACGGAGCGCCGCTGGCTCTTGAACGGACGCCTGATATTCTTGAATCGTTGTCACGGAAACGGACGCATCAGGTGCTGGTCGGGTTTGCGGCCGAATCCGATGACCTGCTCGCCAATGGCTGGCAAAAGCTGCGACAAAAAGACCTGGATCTCATTGTGATTAACCGCGTGACCGGCCCGCAATCCGCCTGCGGCAGTGATACCAACGAAGCGATCTTCCTTCCCCGTCACGGCAAGGCCATCCCTGTCGAGCGATTGCCGAAACGCCGCCTGGCGGACTGTCTGCTGGATACGGTGCGGGAGCATTGCATGCCGTCCCCGTCTTCCCTCGCTCCACAACCGAGCCAAGAAATCAGCCGGATTTATTGAGACTTTCGTCTGTTAAATCCTCCCAGGGTTTTTGCGGTAACAACATTCCCATCCAAAGCTCTTTTCGGAATACAATCTTTGTTTTGCTATTTGAGCTTCTCGTTTGAGACATGATTTCGCTTCTTTTAGGAATCTGTGCCTATGCGGAAATCAAGTTGAAATTTTCCAATCACTCGGCATGACAATCTTGTCGTATCCTCGCTTCGTTATAAATGGAACAATTTCTTTGCTTGATGGAAACGCTTCCGTAAACTTTCTTTGCATGTCGTTGAGTAAATTCGCTCCAAGGTTGTCGCGGTATTTTTTGTTCAGGCAAAGCTTGTAACAGTCGCCTAAAGAATCAATGGTGATACACCCGTATAGTTTTTTGCCAAAACCGATTTGCCAAAGAAACGATTCAATCACTTTTCTCTCTATGCCAAGGCAAACGATGATAATTTTGTCGGCGGTGATTTTGTCTGTGGTGTCTTCAGCCAGACTCTGCACGAGCGTGAGGTACTTGACTTGCACCGCTTGTCCGTAGTTGGCCCACATGGTCAAACTTCTTCCAGTATCATTAGGCTTGTCAGCTTGATACAGAGAGTCTGGAAAAATGAATTTCCTTTGTTTGAGGTCAATTCCCAGCCCCATGCTTAGAAACCGCTCAAAGTCTTTTAAGATTTTTTTGTCTTTACCCTCAATGTTCGCTGTTGTTTTCGCCTTCAGCGCGCGGATGATTGTCGTAAATAGTGCGTAAACTAAAATTTCGTATATCTTGCTTATGCTACAGCGTAGTTCTTGCTTGTTTTGAAAGAAGGCAACAAGCATTCCGAGAGAGAAACTGTCCGCCGTTGATGAGTGGATGTATTCATAAACCTCATGAACTGATGAAAGCCGGATTTCCAATGCTTTGTAAATATACGCTTCGATCCGGCCCTTGTTTCTTTTGTTTATTGTGCCGAGTTGCGCGAGGAGTTTCGTTGGTATCACGTTGGATGCAAAAAAGTTGCCTTGGTCTTGTTGGCTTGAAGTGCCGTGGTGCCTGTCAGCAAGCATGGATACATCATCGTGCCAACGTTTCAATCTCTTTCTGCAAGATTCCAAGTCACTCAAGTTCCACCTTTTTCCTGTTCTGTGATGAAACAGGATTTCCGCGATCTGGATCGGTTGATGCACATGAACATGTGACTTGTATATCACTGCATCCAACGCTTCCTTGGCGGGATTGTCAGTGCCCATACGTTCTTGGTGATCCTTTCTTTGTATCAAGCCAAGCAATGTGCGCGGGCTTATTACTCAAAGTTGTATTCGTTGATTGTGTCATGGCGCGTGCAGCTATTGTCAGTTGAGAATGACGGGAGAGTTGCAAGCCTATCTTCTGGCGGCATCTAGTACGCTGTTTTTGATGAGTTACAAATTCGTTACCCAGCTTATCTGTTCAATGCTTTGTGCAAGGCGCTGAAAGACCAATTTGCTCCTGATCGGGTTCTGGTAGCATTCATGAAATGGATTCTCTTGAAAGTTTTTTACGACGAACAAAAAATATTTGTCAGCAAGTAACGAAGCAACTGCATGTTCTTTGTTTGTTAGTGAAACATTTCCGCTCTGCTTGTTCATTCCTTTTACTTCCACGCAGTAAAAACGATCAGCGGAAACCATTCGAAAATCGAACCCGCAGCCAAGTTTTGTTGTATCTTCAATTTTAAATCCACTGAACTGGGCAATCTCTTGATGTTTTTGCATGAAGTATCGCTCTGCGGCTTGCCCTGTTATCAGTCTTTTTGCAAAAGAACTGTCTCCGTTGCCAATATTGCTGTCGACTTCTTCCATGAGTACGTCCAGATCTGATTGATCATAAATCTTTTTTTTGAGCAACACAGAAAATTCTTCAATGTCCAGCTTTCCAAATTTGTCATACATCTTTTTGCAATAATCACGTATCGTTCTTTTGTGCCAACCTTTTCTGTGGTTTGGAAACAGCGGGTCAAATTCGTCTCTGTAGTTTTTTATTGATGCGGGCGGAACACCCAATGCCAACCCAATAACATTGAATGCCTCCGCAGAACGTTCAAAACCAAGTTGGCGCAGGCCGATTGTGTCAAACTTTGCCAGATATAATCCCGCAAGGATTGATTTTTGTCGTGGGGATAGCGCCTTCATGGAATGGCGTTTCTTGCACTGCACTTCGCGCATTATATGGCGGAGAGGGTGGGATTCGAACCCACGGACCGTTTCCGGTCAACGGTTTTCGAGACCGCCCGATTCGGCCACTCTCGCACCTCTCCGCATATGCTCATATCAATGGTTGGCTCTGTCAGTGCATGGTGACAAGCCGGTCGTGTCTCAACTGCTGAAAGAATTGCCGGAGTATGTCACGACACTCGTATTCTCGAATACCCTGGGTCACGGCGATGCGGTGATTCAGCCGGGGATCTTCATGGACTGAAAAGAGTGAGCCGCATGCCCCGGCTTTTGGATCCGGCGTGCCAAAGACCAATCGGGGAACCCGGGCGAGGAGCATGGCGCCGGCGCACATGAGACAGGGTTCTAACGTGACGTACAGGGTGGTGTCGGTGAGTCGCCAGGATTGCAGCATGTGCGCGGCCTCCCGAATCACCATGAGTTCCGCATGGGCGGCGGGGTCCTGTTCGCGTTCCCTGGCGTTTCCTCCACGGGCAATGATGACGTGGTCCCGTACGAGAATCGCCCCTACGGGCACGTCGCCGTGTGCCGAGGCTCGGGCGGCTTCCATGAGCGCTTCCCGCATGAAGGCGTCGTCGGTTTGCTGTTGCGATACGGGATCCATGGTCATGGTGACGGTCTGTTGTGTGGTCGGGCATTTTAGCTTCAACTGGAAACATGCTACCATAGGCACCGCCTCATACTCCATGAGGATCTGGTGTGTATTCCATGGCAAGGCGTATTCCAATCATCGTTCCTCTGTCCGCCGACGCGCTCCAGTCAATCTGGCAAGTGTTGAACGATGCCTATTTCCAGAGCCGCCTGTTGCCTGTTGACATTCAATGGAGCACCCGCCTGACGGCGTCGGTTGGCCTGTTTATGAGCCACACGGGGCCACGCAATGCTCGCCTGTCTTCGGAAGAACGGCATGGCACAGGGCGGGTCATTCGTCTTTCGGTTCCGCTCTTGTCCGGTCAATCCGTTGAAGAGATACGCAATACCCTGGCCCATGAGATGATTCATCAATGGCAGTTTGACGTGAAGAAGTGCTGGCCTTCGCATGGGCGTGAATTTCGACGAATCATGGACATGATGAATGCCGATGGATTGGGCATTGCGATTTATCATGCGCTGACCAAGGAAGTCGAAGCCTTCACGAAGTTTGCGTGGCGTTGCGGGCGGTGCGGACAGGCCTATCATCGTCAACGCAAAACGCTGTCACCAAAACGGCATCGCTGTGGAGAATGTTTGGGGCCGCTGCGTGAGGTTGCCCCGCCTGCTGCCCATTCGCCAATTCGCACCGCGCCGGCTGGACACGAATCCGCCGGGGCCTCAAAGGGGGTTCGCCCTCTTCAACTGACGTTGGCTTTTTAGATAGAGGGGATCGTGGGCGGATGACCAAGTGTCCAGACAACAGGGGATCTTCCAGGCGTCTGCGTGCGGGGCGCTGTGTTGCCGGAATGGGCCGGGGTTTGGTACCTGCGCGCTTGACCGGCGTTCAGTGGCGGCGAAAAGAGTCTTTGGCTTTCAGCACTTTGGCGAGAAGCTCGTCGGCTTGTCTGGCGGTGCGTCGTTTGCGCCACCACAGGCTGCCCACGTAATAGAGAAGAAGCCCGATTCCGCAAATCATACTGATGGTCAGTGCGATGTTCATGGGGATAGTCTAGTGCGGTTTTGTGACTGGAGCAAGGCGGTGATGCGGCGATCCCTGCCCCGCGCCTCGCTCTGTGCCGTCTTGCAGCACGGTTTGTAACAGGAAGATTGACGCGATGGAAATATGGGTGTTGCTTGGGGCGTTATGCGCCATCGTCATTGGGGCGGAGGCGTTTACCAATGCGCTTGAGCATCTTGGGGAACGGTTGCGCATTTCCGAAGGGGTGACGGGGTCGGTGTTCGCGGCGGTGGGCACGGCATTGCCCGAGACGATGGTCCCCGTGGTGGCTGTGTTGGCCGCGACCGGGGATTTGGCGACACGGCATGAGGTCGGCGTGGGGGCCATTGTCGGCGCGCCGCTGATGTTGTCCACCGTCACCCTGTTTTTGATGGGTATGTTTGCCGCCCATCGTCGCGGTTGGCAGCAGGCCTTTCATCCCGAGCCGACCGGCGTGCATCGGGACTTGAAATGGTTTCTTTTTGCCTGGATGCTGGCGATCCTGGCCGTGTTTGTGCCGCCGGAATGGCGGCTGGCGCGAGTGTCGTTGGCGTTGGCATTGATTCTGATGTATCTCGTGTATTTGCTGTTGACGATTCGTGCGTCACGGGATCTGGTGGGCCAGGGCCATGGCACCGTGGCTGATCTTCCTTTGTTTCTAAGCTGGGTGAGACTCCCCGAGAATCTGGCCACGATCATTTTGCAATTGACCATCGGTTTTGTGTTGATTGTGGGAGGGGCCAGGGGCTTCGTCTATGTGGTGGAATATTTCGCAACATGGCTCGGCATTTCCACCTTGGCGTTGTCGTTGTTGATTGTGCCTGTGGCCACCGAATTGCCGGAAAAAGTGAATAGCATTATTTGGGTGCGGCGCGGGCGGGATACCCTGGCGTTTGGCAATATCACCGGGGCGCTGGTGTTTCAGGGGAGTTTGCTGCCGGCGCTCGGGGTGATGCTGACGCCCTGGGTGCCGCGCCAGGAAGTGCTGTGGGGGATGGGGTTGACGCTCCTGGCCACGGGCTATCTCAAATGGTGTCTGCGCTCGCAGGCGTTGAGGCCCCATCATCTGATTGTCAATGGCTTGTGCTATCTTGCGTTTGGCCTGCTCCTTGCCTTCTGGTAGTCGCCGGGGGGCCGGTTTGTCATGTGTGTCCCCACCAACGGTGGACGGCAACCGCATGATAAAATCTGTTTGTACTCTTCCCTGTTTTTTTATACAATGCGCCCGTTCGTGTTATTGTCTTGTCACTGGCATTGAAAGAAATATTGCGTTGAGGATCGTATGCAAGCTCCCGTCGTGACCTGTTTGGACATGGAAGGTGTGTTGACTCCTGAAATCTGGCTGGAGTTGTCCGAGAAAACGGGGCTTGACGCTTTAAGGGTGACGACTCGCGATATTCCCGACTATGACGAATTAATGCGGCTTCGTCTGGATATTCTGTCCAAACAGAAGATCGGCATTGCAGATATCAGGGCCGTTGTCGCGACCATGAAACCCTTGGATGGCGCCGCGGATTTCCTGACTTGGTTGCGTGGGCGTTGCCAAGTCATTATTCTATCGGATACGTATTACGAGTTAGTGGGTCCTCTTATGAAACAACTGGACTATCCTTCCATTTTTTGCCACACGCTGGACATTGACGATGAGGGCTGGATCCGGAACTATGTGCTTCGGCAAAAAGACCAAAAGCGTCAGGCGGTGGCTGCAGTCAAACGCTTGAATTTTCGGGTACTCGCCGCAGGAGATTCTCATAATGATCTGTCCATGCTGAAAGAGGCTGATGCGGGTTTTTTCTTCCGTCCTCCAGATGCGATTTGTTCTGAATATCCCCAATTTCCCGTCACCCGGTCATATCCCGAGCTGATGGAACAGCTTACGTTGGCCGGAAGGCTGTGTGACGAATGTTAAACTGTCATGTCAATGCTTGCTGATCACGAAGAGGAGACACGGTTATGAGTCATCGGTCGGCGGTACAAATCCTCGTGTGTGCGGTACTCCTTGCATTGTTGTCAATGGCAGGCTGTCTGGGCTCTCGAGAATGGATGTATCCTCCTCCTCCGGGCGAAGCGTATTTGGACACGTCGGCAACCCGGTCGTACACGTCCAGGTTGGTGGTGTTTCCTCTTGAGGATCAACGTGACGTGACGGTGCAGGAAGAATATTGGAAAATCATGATTCCTCTCGTGTGGTCTGTTGTGACGTTGTATGATCGGCCTGAGACGATTCCTCGCCCCAAACGCGTTGATACATTGAAATTTGATCCCCCGCGCGATTTTGCGCGTGCCGCGGCTGACGAAATTCGAAACGCGAACATTTTTTCTTCGGTGACGTTTCATGCCGAGGACCAACAAGTGTCGCCCGATGATTTTATCTTGCGGGGACATCTCCATTCGACGCGCTGGGAGCGGACGATTTCAGCGTATCTGCTCGGTCCCCTCGGGACGGTTATCTGGATGGTCGGGTTGCCCATGGGGATCGTCACGGCCAGCGTGGTCATGGATATGCAATTGATGTCGGCAAGTGACCCGAGCCTCGTGCTGTGGGATTTTGCGATGGAATTTGAAGGGCAAGTGTGGGATGGGGCGTATTACGGGTTGGAAGAGTCCGCATTGTATTATCCGCAGGCTGTCCAGGAGGCATTGCGGCCTGCCATTTCTGAATTGGTGGCTGCAATGCCAACGAGCGCACAACGCTAAGAAGATTGCCGCCCAAAGTGGGGGTTGACGTGGGAGAACAGGTTGTGTTGGTTACCGCCTCCACGCAGGCGGAAGCGTTGATGATTGGACGTCGGCTGGTTGAGAAAAAGCTGGTGGCATGTGCGACCGTGGTGCCTAACGTCATTTCCATTTTCGAATGGAAAGGCAAGGTTTCCGAAGCATCCGAATGTTTCATGGTGCTGAAAACGCATACTGACGCCTATGGTGCGCTGGAAGCCGAAGTCAAAGCCCATCACAGCTATGATGTCCCAGAAATTCTCGCGTTGCCGGTGGTGCAAGGATCAAGCGATTATTTGGCTTGGGTGCGTGCCATGACCACGAGGTCTGATTAATCCGCCTGCTCATTTTTTTCCCATGGTGATGTCTGCAAGGATGAGAGACCATATGCCACGGGGACTGTGAGTGGGAAATGTGTTGATCTTTCAAGCATTTTTCGTTAGGGTTGCGAGCCAATCTGCCAAACGAAAGATGGTAATTCTTAGGATTATGCTAGGAGAGGCGATATGAAGCTTGCGGATGATGCCTATACCATCATGCTTTTTCGGGGAGTAATGGCGAATCCTCTGAGATTGCGTGTGACCAAGAGGCTTGCCAAGTGGGCGTTGGCCGCCATCTCGGTGTTGTTCGTCGTCCAAACGTGGGGCACGGCCCATTACCTGGCGCAGACGGGGCAAATCGATGAACTGACCGCGTTGAGGCAGGAAATGAGCCAGTCGAGAGGTCACATGCTTGTGGTCTCTGACACCGTTGCTGACATCAAACGGCGCTTGCTGGCCATGCAGGAGCTAAGCCAGAAATTGCAAACGATGTTTGGGGTTGACTTGGAGTCAACACGGAATACGAGAAGCAATGGACAGGGTGGAAATGAGGTGCCGCATGAGGATCTGCTGTATGGTGATCCGGGACAGCGCGTGGAAGAGTTGGAATCGCGCGTTGTGGCCGGACCCGGCGTGATGTCCGCACACCCGCGCCCTATCATGGTGACGGCAATCCAAAAAGACCTGGCATCGCTCAATCTGCAAACGTTGAGACAGCAACGCATTCTTAATCGGTTGGCAGAGACCGCGGGGCAACGTGTTGAACGCTGGAACGCGACGCCTTCCATTTGGCCCGTCAAAGGATCTCTTACCTCAAAGTTCGGGCCACGCATTTCACCATTTACCGGGAAAAAGACGTTCCATTCAGGTGTGGATATTGGCGCCAGGAAGGGGAGACAAGTCTTCGCTCCCGCCAAAGGAAGCGTTGTGGCAACCGCCTATGATTCGAAGATGGGAAATTTTATTCGGCTCAATCATGGATATGGAATCAAGACGATCTATGGACATCTTGCCAAGATGCTGGTCAAACGCGGCCAAAAGGTGAAAAGAGGAGAGGTGATTGGCTTGGTGGGCAGTACGGGGCGGTTTTCCACCGGACCTCATCTTCATTACCAAGTTGTCGTGAACGATAAAATCGTGAATCCTCTCCAGTATATTTTGGACTAACGTCTTCCCATCGCATCTTCTTGCCTGTTCCGAAGTTGTCCGGGCTATTGATACAAATGTTTGTATGGTTTGTTTAGAGGTGTTTCCTTGATGGAAGGTTTTTTTGATGAGGTCGTTGACTGGCCTTGCAATGTCGAATGTTCCCCTGATTTTTTTTCGCGGACTCTGTTCTCGGAATTGTGCCATACGGGGACGAACGAGACTGATGTGCCTGTGGGACATATCTTTCCACGGGTTGCCACACTGGGAAATGGGGCTAAAGGCCTAGCCAGGCATCAGGGATAGGCCTTCTTTTTTGTTGCCTTCTTCCATGGTTCATTTTAGGATACACGAGTCGTCCATGAGTGATGGATGGCGCAAGCGCTGAATCAGAAAAGAATGTTTTGTGCTACACTGGGCTCACGTCGGTGAGTCATATCGGAATATCTAAAACCAAGGGGGATCTGCGATGAGCCTCGATTATGTCAAGTTTACGCCGGGTTTTGAAAAATTCATGCCCAAAGAATATCGCGATATGGTGGAGCATGGCCCATTTGGGAAAAAAGTATCCGTGTCTCAAGTGGGAACTTTTAAAGAGATTCTGGAAGAACATCCAATGTGTGCGGGATGTGCCATGACCTTGTTTATCCGTCTGGCCATAATTGCGTTTCCCAATCCGGAAGATACTATCACGGTGGGGACGGCCGGTTGTGGACGGCTGGCGATCTCGCAAGCGGCTATCCCGTTCGTGTACGGCAATTATGGGGACCAGAATGGTGTGGCAAGTGGCTTGACCCGAGGCCTTCGGTTGCGCTTTGGTGATCAGCCCAAGGATGTCGTCGTGATGGCTGGGGATGGCGGGATGGCCGATATTGGCTTTGCGCAAACGTTGCACTCGTGGTTCAGAAAAGAAAAGTTCACCACGATCATGTTGGACAATGAGGTCTACGGGAACACCGGCGGCCAGGAAAGTGGTATGACGAACAAGAATCAAGTATTGAAAATGGCGCCACTCGGGAAGAAGTTCGAAAAAATGGACATGTTGGGGATGGCCAAAATTGCCGGTTGCGCTTATGTGGCGACAGTGGTTCCCAATAACCCGCGGCGTGTCGAAAGTGTGATCAAGAAAGCCGTGTTGGTGGCAAGGGAAATTGGCCCCACCTACATCCAGGCCTACACGTCCTGTAATATCGAGTATGCGATTCCAACAGACAAGGTGATGGAGGATGCCAAAACTGTCGAAGATGATCGCTACAAGTTTTCGGAATATATTACGGATGAAGCCAGGGAATATTTGGCGCAGCTGTACGGGTACAAAGAATATCTCCCGAAACCCGCGGCGGCGGTGGAAAGTAAGTAAGCATTGTTGGGTGTGTTCGGTGAAGAAGAATTCGGGTTCGTGAAGCAAGAGGAGGTCTCAAACCATGGCGGTTCGTTATAACATTCGTATGGCGGGAGTGGGAGGGCAGGGTGTCGTCACGGCTTCTCATATCTTCAGTACCGGTGTGATTCATGCCGGTGGAGAAAGCACCATCGTGCCTTTCTATGGTTCCGAAAAGCGAATGGCACCGGTGGAGAGTTATGTCAGGGTTTCTGATGAGCCAATCTATGAAATCGGTGAGATCACGTTCCCGCATATCATCATGATCTTCCATCCGCAGGTGATTACACATGGGAAAAGCTACACCAATCCGTTTTACTTTGGATTGAAAAAAGACGGTGTTGCGTTAATTAACCATGATGGTCCGATGAAACTTGAGCCCGACCAGGAGCGTGAACTTGCCGACCTGAATGCCAGGCTGTTCTACTTGCCTGCAACCACCATGTCGCTGGAAGTGGCGGGCATTGACTTGGCCACGAATATGGCGATGGTGGGCGCCATGGGATCCATAACCGGTCTTACGAACATGGATGCGTTGGCTCAGGCCGTGAAAGATCGCTTCCTTGGCAAGGGTTTTGTGGTGTCTGGTGGCACGGCAGCCTTGGACAGTGTGGTTGAGCGAAAGTTCAAGAAAAAACAGGAATTGATCGAGAAGAATCTGGCTGTGGTCCAGGCTGCATGGACTTATGCAGTGGAGCAGAATTGGGTGCAGGCGAAACGGGAGTCCACAGCGCCCGCAATGGCGTAATGCCGTATAACCAAAGAAAGAGGCCTGTATGTATTTAGTTGCCAATATTGATACCGAGATTTGTGCGGCCACGAGTTGCAAGTTGTGTACGCAATACTGCCCTGAGGCCAATACCATCTTGTATGACAATGAAGCAGGCAAGGAGAAGGGGTTGAAATATGGCACTGCCTATGTTGCCGTGGATCGTTGCAAGGGATGCGCCCAATGTGTCTGGGTCTGTGACAACATGGCCAAGCATAATGCCATTAAAATGGAAATGATTGACCAAATTGGTGACACAGCTCTTACGGAGAACGTCACCTATGGTGAAAAAACGAGCCATGCAACCTTAGCCAACCCCGTTCGGGGGAAAGCATGAGTCGCAGGAGAAACCTGTCGAAGTGTGAGGGGAGGCCACGGATCGCGTACGTGGGAGTAGCCGAATGGGAGTAGCCGATTTGGAAAGAATAGTTGAGCCTGGTCCGGCGGGATTTCATCCGCCATCCGCGGCGGAATTGGGCGTTCTGCCACCCAAGCCAGAGCATGGGCTGATGTTTGGCCATGAAGTGCGGGAAGAGCAGGCGATGGAAGAAATGGCCAAGGCCATGCTTACCAGAAAGAATGCGACGATCTTTCCAGGTCCCTTGGTGTTGTGGAATTGGAATGACCACGCGGCTGACAAAGCCAGGGCCGTTCTGGAACTCGCGGCGCAAATTCCCGAAGTCCTCATTATCCCAATGCCCGATTATCGTCCCAAATATCCGAAAATTGAACCCGAGGAAATGATCAACCCGAATCATCCCAATCTCACGATTTGGGGTAACAAAATTGAAGCGTGTGTTTTCATCGGTGTGCATTGTCATTATGCCAACCTGACGCTTAAAATGATTCGTGCCGGGACTAATTGCTGGACTTCTGCCATTTGTGCGGAGCAGGGCCATGAAGATGCGATGTTTACGGTTCGGGATTCCGATGCGGCCAAGATTCGAAAAGTCACACAGGTTTTTAAACGTGTTCGCGAGGAAATGGGGATGAAGTTGCCGGACAATGGAGAGAACGTCCGCTTTACGGGTTTGCAATCTCGCGTTCATGATGGAAAGCACCATACGAATCCGTTAGACATTGCGATGGGCAAATCAGGGACTGCGAGTGCCGCCGCCTTTGGCCATAAAGCTGAAGATATGAAGCGGGAAGGCTAGGACCATTGTTGTTGACCGGAATCCCGGAACTATTGACGGGGATTCTCACCACCCTGGAGAGGGGGACGCCATGAGTGAAGCCTTGGAAACTGAAGTCAAAACCAATCCACAAGGTGACCCAATTACCAGTGTGGCTCCTGAATCTTCCATCCAGGAAGGGAGAAAAGATCCGCACGCGGAAGCCAAGAATCAGAAGGTTGTTTCCCCGGAGTACCTGTTTTCCGAAGCGCCGCGTGAGAGAGAATTTATTACGGGTAGCGAGGCGGCCAAAGAAGCTGTTCGCCGTTCCAACGTGGATCTCTCCATTGCCTACCCGATTACCCCCCAAAGTGAAACCATGCAGCTTATCGGGGTGTTGTACGGGGAGGGATACGTTAAAGAATATTATCGAGGCGAAGAAGAATATGGCGTAATGTCGGCCATTGCGGGTGGGTCTCGTGCCGGAGTGCGATGTTTTACTGCCACCGCCGGTCCCGGAACATTGAGGGGTCTTGAACCGATTGCGTCATGGCCGGGGCATCGCCTGCCCGCCGTGGCCATGTTTACCTGCCGGGTGGTCAATGCTCCGTTAGCCATTCAGCCTGACAATATTGAAATTGCATATTTGCTAAATTGCGGGATGATTATCTTTCATGCCGAGAATCAGCAGGACTTGTTTGATTACATCATGAAAGCTTTTGTGATCAGCGAGAAGAATGACGTGACGCTTCCCGTTGGGGTTTGCTGCGACGGATTTTTTGTGACCCATGCACGGGGATACTGCACGATGCAGGATCGAGGATTGAAATTACCGCCGAGAGAGGCATGGAGAGGCGCGGTCCCCGTTCTGGATGCCGAAAATCCTCCGGCTAGGTTGTCGCGGGATGCCCCTGTGCAAAAATCAAATTTCATGGCGTACAACATCCATGCCGTCTGGCAACAGGAGGTGTGGGCTGCGGTTGAACGGTCACGGAAATATATTGATCTTTATATGGATGGCCTGATTGAGACGCAGGATATTGAGGGTGCCGATGTCCTGCTGATCGCGTCGGGCAGTGCGGCCGCTCAGTCACGTGAAGCCATCCGTATCTGCAAAGAGAAAAACATTCATGCGGGGTTGATTAAAATCAGGTCTCTTCGTCCGTTTCCCACCAAAGAATTGCGGAAACTATGCAGCAAGGCCAAATTGATTGTCGTGCCTGAATTTAATTATGTCGGGTGGTTGGCCAAGGATGTGGCGACCGCCATTTACGGGTATTCAAAAGCCAAAATCGTGGCCGGGCCCCATGTGTACGGTGGAATGTCTATGCCGGTGGAAATGATTTTTGACGAGATTGAGTGTGGTCTCACCGGGAAAAAGTCAGCAACGGTTCCTTCCTCCGCTATTATGGGAGCCGTTGATCAAGAAGCCGTTACTCGCTTTATGCAAAATATTTAGACACGTTTTGTCACGTCGCCTTTTGAGATTTTTCAAAAAAGCCTGCCTCAGTTCTTTTGAGGTGGGCTTTTTTATTATTGCACCTGCGTATTGTGGTCTGAAAGCGGTGAGTGCCACGGTTTCCCGACCTTTTTCCCTGGTTTTCACGATTGCCGGTGAAGAGGCTTGCGAAGAGTGGAGCGTCAGCCCACCTTCATCAGGTTTCCTTCTCGAGTTCATTCGTCCTACACCGCCATTGTTCAAACGATGAACATCTTAGTCGTCAATGATGATGGCATCGAATCGCCCGGTCTCCACACCCTTGCGAAACAGTTGAAGAAACTGGGCGATGTGTGGGTTGTGGCGCCTGATCGTCCACAAAACTCAATGGGGCGAGCCATTACCCTGCATAAGCCCCTGCGATTGAAGCAGATCAGCAGGCAAGTCTTCTCCGTGAACGGCACACCTTCGGATTGTGTGATCCTGGGGGTGGGCCGGGTACTCAAGGATCGTTCGATCCATTTGCTGGTTTCCGGGATTAACAAGGGATTGAATCTTGGTGATGATGTGACCAATTCCGGGACTGTGGCCGCGGCTCTCGAAGGCACGATTCAGGGTATCCCTTCGGTTGCCGTGTCGCTGGACGGTCTGAAACGATTTCGGTTTCAATCCGCCGCCTGCGTCGCGGTCGAGGTGGCCAAACTGGTTTTGAAAGATGAGTTGCCCGCCGACACTTTTCTCAATGTCAATGTTCCGGATGCTTCGGTTCAAGACTTGCAAGGGATGCAAATCACCTCGTTAAGTCGGCGACGGTATCATAATTCCGTTATTGAAAAAATTGACCCGCGTGGTGGGACGTATTATTGGGTTGCCGGGGACCAAGTGACGTGGAATCGCCGTCGGTGCTCCGATGTGGATGCTATCGCGGGCAAAAAGGTCTCTCTGACGCCGCTCCATTTTGACATGACTCAGTATCGCGCCATGACTAGGTTGCAGTCATGGGAATCCGTGTTCTCACGGCGAATGAGACTGTTGAAGACTTCCTGAAACTTGACGAACACACACGATGTTCCAAGCCCTCTATCAGTGGACATTGTCATGGGCTGAATCCCCGTACGCGGACCCTGCCTTATTCCTGTTGGCGTTTGCGGAGTCGTCTTTCTTCCCGCTTCCCCCTGATGTTTTACTCATGGCGTTAACGCTGGGGAATCCGTCGTGGGGCATGTATTACGCGGCGATTACCACCGCCGGGTCGGTCTTGGGCGGCATGTTTGGCTATCTCATCGGGCGACTGGGCGGCAAGCCGCTTTTGTTACGTTTGATGGGACAGGACCGCGTCTCAAAAGTCCATGGTATGTTTGAGCGATACGAGAAATGGACCATCTTGATTGCCAGCCTGACGCCGGTTCCCTATAAAATGTTTACAATAGGCGCCGGCGCGTTTTATGTGAATTTCAAGGTCTTCGTCGTGGCGTCTCTGATCGGCCGCAGTGCCCGATTTTTTCTGGTGGTCGGGACGTTGCATCTGGCGGGTCCATGGATTCAAGCGATGCTTGAGCAATACTTCAATCTGTTCACCATCGTATTGGTGACGTTGATTGGTCTGGGGTTTTGGATCGTCAGACTGTATGGGAAAAAGACCCTTCATCATGCCGCTTCGCCTTCCTCCAACGTGAAATCTCCGTGAAAATTTTTAACACCTTGACGAATCGAAAAGAACCGTTCGTCCCGATCGTGCCTCTGAAGGTTGGACTCTATGTCTGCGGTGTGACCGTGTATGATGAATGCCATTTGGGCCATGCTCGCAGTGCAATCGTCTTTGACGTGCTTCGCCGCTATCTCATGTATCGCGGCTATGACGTCACCTATGTCAAAAACTTCACTGATGTGGATGATAAAATTATCAATCGGGCGGCGGAAGAGGGCATCGCCTGTGACCAGGTGGTTGAAAAATACGTACAGGCCTATTACCGTGACATGAAACGATTGAGCATTGGCGTTCCGAACGTTGAGCCGCGGGCCACGGAACACATGCCGGACATTATTCTGATGATCCAAACGATTCTGGAAAAAGGCATGGCCTATCAGGTTGATGGCGACGTCTATTATCGGGTATCGGCCTTTCCCGCGTATGGCCGTTTAAGCCAACGGAATGTCGCAGACATGCAAGCCGTGGCAAGAGTGGAAATGGATGCGCGCAAACATGATCCCATGGATTTTGCGTTGTGGAAGGCGGCCAAACCGAAGGAGCCGGCATGGGACAGTCCCTGGGGCAAAGGAAGGCCGGGCTGGCATATTGAGTGTTCGGCGATGTCCGTGCATCACCTGGGGACAGCCTTCGATATTCATGGGGGCGGAAAAGATTTAATCTTTCCTCACCATGAAAATGAAATCGCACAGTCGTGTGCCGCAACCCAACAAGCGTTTGCGCGGTACTGGGTGCATCATGGATTCGTCACCATTGACAAAGAAAAGATGTCAAAGTCACTGGGAAATTTTTTTACCGTACGTGAGATTGTTGAGCAGTCGAATTGTCCCGAATCCGTGACGGCCGAAGTGTTACGGTACTTTCTGCTTTCAACCCATTATCGCAGTGACGTGAATTTTTCTGACGCCGCCGTGGCCGAAGCCAAATCCGCGTTGGACAATATCTATGACCTCTTCGTTCGCCTGTCCGAGAAGTCCCATCTCGGTTCTACGCCGGGGGTGTCTTTCAGGGATGCGTTGACCGCATTCCAAAAGACTTTCGAGAGCGTCATGGATGATGATATCAATACGCCCATGGTGTTGGCGGAATTTCAGCATCTTCGAGCCGAGGCCAATCAGAGGCAGCAGGAGGGCCTTTCCGATGAAGGGCGGCGGGACGTGCGGGAAGTCTTTCGACGATACGGCGCGCCACTGGGTTTGTTTCAGCTCAACGAACAGGAGTGGGTGTTTCGCGAGTTGATTTTTGGCGCAGGCCAATTCCAAAGGCCCGCTGACCGGGAGTGCACCGATGAGTGGATTCAGGAAAAAATTCAACAAAGGACCCAGGCGCGGGCATGGCGGGACTTTGCCGACGCGGACCAAATTCGGGAAGCCCTGGCGGCCAGAGGCATTATCCTTGAAGACCGCCCGGACGGAAGCACCCGATGGAAGCGGTGAGGTTGCTCCGCTGTTTGGGATTCATGCGGTGACGGAAGCGCTTCGCTCCGAAGCTCGCAGTTTTGTGAAAATCCTCCTGTCCCACCGCCATCGTCAATTTTCCCAGATCATCCGTTTCGCCAAAATCCAGGGTATTCCCATTCAGGTTCACCCGCGTGAGCAGCTCCATCGTCTTGTTCCCTCCGGCAATCATCAGGGGGTGGTTGGAGTGGTGGCCGCCAAATCCTATGCGTCAGAGGATGCGATCCTTGCGCATGCGACGCAACAGTCGGAACCGGCGTTTTTGCTTGCGCTGGACGGTGTGGAGGATCCGCAAAATTTTGGGGCGATCCTCCGAACGGCTGATTTGTCCGGAATTCACGGGGTTTTCATTCCCGATCGTCGCTCCGTGGGTTTGACGGCGAGTGTGGCCCGAGCGTCTGCCGGAGCCGTTGAGTATGTGCGTGTGGCGCGGTGTGTCAATCTTGGCCGGGTACTCGAACGATTGCAGGATCGTGCAATCAACGCCGTCGCCGTTGATCCTCACGCTCGTCAGCTCTATACCGACCTGGATCTCCGGGGACCGACGGTGCTGGTGTTTGGGGGAGAAGGAAGAGGTCTCCGGCCTGGAACCCTGGAAAAATGTCAGGCGCATGCCCGCATCCCCATACGCGGACAAGTCGCGTCGCTCAACGTTGCGGCCAGTGTGGCAGTGGTGGCGTATGAGGTTGTTCGTCAACGGACGAAGGGCGAGAACGCAAACGGCTAACGGCTACCGAATGTGAATTAGCCCTTCCTGAATGGCGGCGTTCAGGAGCTGGGCGGCATTGGACACTCGTACCTTTTTCATCATATTGGCACGATGGGCCTCCACCGTTTTGACGCTGATGGTGAGACGGTCGGCGATTTCTTTATTTTTCAGACCGGACCAGATCAGTTCCAGAATTTCCCGTTCCCGATCGGTGAGCGCCTCGGGACGCTTCCGTTTCATGGGAATCCGGTCTTGCTTGGGCATTGTTTTCACTGGTAAGGGCATTGAGTACAAAATGTTTTATCAAGTTAAATCCTGTAGGTAATACTAGCAGTGCGTGTATTGAAAAGCAAAGCACACAACGTACGTAGTATACGTGCCAGACACGAGCTGTTCATTGACTCACGAAATATAGCATGATGGATGCAATGATCCTCTATATTTTGTGGTTTGTGGTGGGGGTGAGCATAGGCAGTTTCCTTAATGTCTGTATTCTAAGGATACCCCGTGGCCAGTCCGTCTTGAGTCCCGGCTCGTCTTGCCTCCAATGCAAGCAACCCGTTCGATGGTTCGACAACGTTCCTCTCCTGAATTTTGTCTGGTTGAAAGCCCGCTGTCGCTGCTGTGGAAGCAGATTATCGTGGCGATACCCCCTGGTGGAATGTCTGAATGGAGTGGGGTATCTGGCTGTGGCCGCCCAATTTGGATTCAGTATGAACGCGCTCGTCTATGCGCTGTTTTTCTCGGCCCTCCTGGTCGTGGCGGTGATTGATTTTGATCATCTCATGATTCCCGATGTCATTTCTCTTCCGGGAATCATCATCGGTTTTTTCGCGTCGGCTTGTATTGGGCCGGTGGGATGGCTCGGTTCATTGATCGGCATCGTGTTGGGTGGCGGGATACTCTGGATACTGGCGACCATCAGCCCGTACCTGTTTGGCAAGGAAGGGCTGGGCGGCGGCGATATGAAACTCCTGGCAATGATTGGCGCATTTTTGGGCTGGCAGGATGTGGTCATGGTCTTGTTTCTGGCCTCCTTCGCGGGTGCGGTGACGGGTCTGGGTCTCATGGCGTTTCGTCGTATTGAACGCGGTCACTACCTGCCGTTTGGTCCGTTTTTGTCCGCCGGGGCCGTCGCGCTGATGTTCTTTCGTCGGGAACTGTTTGGGATCTATGAGGGCCTGGTGTGGTAAGCGACGGCTGTATCGGCCTGTCCGCCGACAAGAGGAATCAGTCGTTGAGCGGGAATCCTTGCGAATGCGACCATGGGGTCGTGCGTCGCGTTGCGCACACACGACGGGGCATCCGGCCTCGCTGTAGTCCGACGCATGGCTCTGCGGGCTATACGCTCACGGAATTGGTTCTGGTCCTTGGTATTCTGGCCGTGGTGTCAGGGATGAGTGGAATCTGGCTTGCCTCGCAACTGCCGCATTATCGCTTGAACGGCGCGGTTCGACAAATACGAACGGACCTGTTGGCGGCGAGGGCGCAAGCCGTGAGGCAGGGAAACCGCGTCCGCGTCTTTTTCACCGACTCTCATCGCTACGATATTTTGGATGATGACAATAACAATGGAAGACCCGATCCCGGTGAGGCCGTGGAGTCCCGCTCAATCCTGGACGATTTTGAGGGCGTCACGATTCAATCCACCAGCAATCGTCATCCAATATTCCATCCTCGTGGCACCGCCTCCCATCTGACCACGGTCACGGTTGCCAATACGGCGGGAGAAAAAAAGATCTCGATTAGCGATACGGGTCGCGTGAGGATCAAACCTTCTTCATAAGGGAGAACGCGGGACGCATGATCAAGTCTGGAAGCGCCCGGCATGTCGTGAGAGACCGGAAGGGTGCCACCCTTCTGGAGGCGGTCATTGCCATGGGGATCATCGTTGTCGCCTTATTGGCTCTGCTAAGTTTGACCGTCACGGCGGGCAAGGGCGTGGCTGCGAGCAGGCATCTTACCACGGCCGTGACCCTGGCCATGGACAGACTCGAAATGTTGCGCACGGGCACACCTGGTCCCGGCGAGGTCACGGACGACTATGCCACGATCCCAGATTTCCCGTTGTATAAACGCGTACTCCGTCTTGATCCCGACCTTCCTGTTCCGGGATTACGCACGGCGACCGTGACGGTGTGGTGGGCGAACGATCGGCATTCCGTGTCGTTTTCCACAATCCTCGCTCCGTAGAACAGCCTGTGGAACAGATGAACATCACGCGCGTGCATTCTCAAAGAGGCATGACCTTAACGGAACTGCTGGTGGCCATGGCCGTGAGTCTGGTCACCATTGGTGCGGTCTATGGCGCGCATCTCATGCAGGTCAGGCAGCAGATTGTTCAAGAGGACGCGTTGGCGATGCAACAAACCGCTCGTGCCGCATTGGACATGATGGTCAGGGAAATTCGCATGGCCGGGTATGATCCCATGGGAAGGAATCGGGATGCCGTTCCTTCGAATGATTTTCACGGGATCACCTGCCGCCCGACAGAGGTGCGGATTCAGGCGGACTTAAACGGGAATGGCGTGGTCACCGATTCCAAAGAATCCATTGTCTATCTCTATGATGACTCAACGTCCACGCTGCGCCGCAAAGTGGGCAATGGGGGCCGGCGGTCCGTGGCGGATCATATCGAGTCCTTGAACGTATCCTGCCTTGACATCCTGGGACAGCCCACTGTCCATGCGCCGGGTATTCGGGCGGTTGAGGTGCAGGTGACATCCCGTGCGGAACATGCCGACAGCCGCTATCCGGAAAACGACGGCTACCGGACGGTGACCCTGCGATCTCATATTGTCCCGAGGAATTTGCAATAACGGGAACGGGGATCGCCGTCGCCCCCGGTTATGCAAGGGGAAGCCAAAGGGGAGAACACCATGCACGCACCACGTCAGGCCCATGCGGATGACCATTGAGCCACCGCCGTCTGGACGTAAACGCCCCGTACGATTCCGTGGCGGTCATCACGCGGTACGTGAGTGTTGACAACCGGACAATAGACGAGATTGACGCGCGACAGGTTACGCCAGACCATCCAGAATGGCATTGAAGGTCGCGCTCTGACGCATCGCGGCTCTGACCCGTTCCGGGTCGGGGTGGTAGTACCCGCCGATATCCATCGGCTTGCCTTTTGCGGTTTTCAACTCATCAAGGATCTGTTGGAGCTTTGCCTCAAGCGCGTTGGCCACCGGCGCAAACTTCTTCTGTAACGCCGGATCGTCATGTTGCGCGGCCAGCTCTTGTGCCCAGTACAGGGCTTCGTACACGTGGCTTCCGGCGTTATCCAATTCTCCGAGCACGCGACCGGGTGTGTGGCGTTTTTCCATGAGCGTACCCGTGGCTCGGTCCAGAGTTTCCGCCATGACGTGCGCCTTGTGATTGTCCCTGGTGCGGGCTAAATGGGCAAACGATTCCGCCAGCGCGAGAAATTCGCCAAGAGAATCCCATCGTAAATGTCCTTCCTTGAGGAACTGTTGCACGTGTTTCGGGGCTGATCCGCCGGCGCCCGTTTCAAACAATCCGCCGCCGTGAATGAGGGGAACGATGGAAAGCATTTTGGCGCTGGTGCCCAGTTCCAGGATGGGGAACAGGTCGGTGAGATAATCCCGCAACACGTTCCCGGTCGCGGCAATGGTGTCATGGCCGTCTTTGGCGCGTTGCAGCGTGTGCTTCATCGCCTCCACCGGCGCCATCACCTGAATGTCCAGCCCCCCGGTCGCGTGATCTTTCAAATAACGAGTCACTTTTTCCAGGATCTGCGCGTCATGGGCTCTCGTCTTGTCCAGCCAGAACACCACCGGTGTTGAAGAGGCGCGCGTGCGATTGACGGCCAGCTTCACCCAGTCTTGAATGGCGATGTCCGTGGTCTGGCACGCGCGCCAAATATCGCCTTGTTCGACGTGGTGTTGATGCAGGACCTTGCCGGCTCCATCCAGCACGCGGATGGCGCCTTTGTCCGGCGCTTCAAAGGTCTTATCGTGTGATCCGTACTCTTCGGCCTTTTGCGCCATCAGTCCCACGTTGGGCACGCTGCCCATCGTGGCCGGATTAAATGCGCCGTGCTCGCGGCAAAAATCAATGACAGCCTGATAAATACCGGCGTAACTCCTGTCAGGGATCATCGCCTTGGTGTCGTGTTCCTTGCCGTCAGGCCCCCACATTTTCCCGGAATTACGCAACGCCGCGGCCATGGAGGCGTCAATAATAATATCGCTGGGCACGTGGAGGTTCGTGATGCCTTTGTCGGAATCCACCATGGCGAGGTCTTGCCCGTTCTTCAACGCGGCGGCAATATCCGCTTTGATGGCATCCTGTTGAGCGTCGGGCAAGGCGCCGATTTTGGCATACACGTCGCCCAACCCGTTATTGGGATTGATGCCGAGTGTCGCAAAGACGGCTTCATGTTTCTGAAACACGTCTTCAAAATACACCGTGACAGCGTGACCAAAAATAATCGGGTCCGAGACTTTCATCATGGTGGCTTTCATGTGCAGCGATAACAGGGTGCCGTGCGTGTCGGTCCCGCGCATATGCTCTTTCAGGAATTCGCGCAACGCCCGGCGGCTCATCATGGTCGCGTCCACCACGTCGCCTTCGTGCATCTCCAGTCTGGCGTGTAATGTCCTGGCGCTTCCGTCTTCCGCCACAAATTCAATGCGGCCCGTTCCGGCGGTGTGCCCGGCAATCGTGGCGGACGTTTCATTGGCGCGAAAATCGCCCTCCTGCATATGCGCCACGCATGTTCTGGAATCCCTGGCCCACGTTCCCATCTTGTGCGGGTTCTGTTTGGCATAGCGTTTCACGGAGGCGGACGCCCGCCGGTCGGAGTTACCTTGTCGCAACACCGGGTTGACCGCGCTGCCTTTCACCTTGTCAAATTTGGCTTTAATGGCTTTCGCTTCGTCAGTCTTTGGATCTTCAGGGTAGTCGGGAATGGCATACCCTTGGGATTGCAATTCGGCCACGGCGGCTTTGATTTGCGGAAGGGACGCACTGATATTCGGGAGCTTGATGACGTTGGCGTCCGGCGTCTCGACCAGTTCGCCCAGGAAGGCGAGGTCATCGGGTTGCCGTTGGTTCGGCTTCAGGTTGTCGGGAAATTGCGCGAGAATTCGGCCGGCCAGCGAAATGTCTTTCCTGCCGACGTTGACGCCCGCCGTTCCGGCAAACGCCTGGACCACAGGCAGAAACGAGCCGCTCGCCAGTTCGGGAGCTTCGTCAACTTTTGTGTAAACAATATCCGGTTTTCCTGACATGATGATTCCCCCCAGCAGGTTTCAAGAGCAGACAAAGTCAATAAAGTGTGGTAGTGATAATCTTGATCTCGCCCAATAGAGACGGGAAGATTTTAGAGAGAATCATCCGGTGACGCAACCAATCGAAAGCCCCAGGTCATCAGGAGCAAAAGGACCAGCATGGCATGGGCAAACGGTGCAAACGGGGCACAAAAATCCCTGCGTCGCCATGCGCGTGTTCCCCTGGCACGAAGGGGCCGCGGGCGGCGGCCGCACATACGTCGTGATGGCCAAGGCAAACAGGAGCGATGCCATGAGGCAGAACGGGGGCTTTGCTCTGGTGGCCGCGCTGTTGCTGGTGGCCGTGGTGGGCATCGTGACGGCGACTGTGCTGCAAACCACCTCAACAGAAGTCGGGATCAGCGGAAACTACAAGCGGGCTATTCATGATTTTTATGCCGCCGAGGCCGGTGTGGCCGAGGCGCGCGCGCGTGTATGGAAAGCGCCGGGGACCGCGGAGTCGTTCATCGTGGGTGCGGGTGTCTGGTCTTCGCCCTTGTGGACCGCCTACATTGCGGCCTCATCCGATTGGTCGCCATCCCTTGATCCCGAGTATTCCACGCAAGACACCAATATGATTCCCGTGCCGGGCAATCCGGCGAATACGACGGTGCGACCCAACAGCCTTCAGACCACGCTGCCGTACTGGGTCAAGATTCGGCATCAAACCGAATATGACGCCGAACAAGCCGGACATACTCCCGCGACGCCTCATTACGTTGACCTGGATGGGAGTCTCGGTCGCCATAACAGGAACGACCGTGGCAACGTGGTGTACTTTGGATACCCGTCACCGACCAGTCTTGTCCCTGCCGCCTTCACCACCACGATGGCCGTGCCATGGTGGCCTGTCGAGACAATCGTCGCCCATGGACGCATCACGGAAGGCGGCGTGGTGCTGGAGGAAGACGTGGTACATCCTCCCGGCCCGCCCCATCTCGGAGCGATCTATGCGTCCGGAAACGTGAGTCTCAATGCGGGGGCCGGCGTGATCAACGGGCATGACGCCTGTGGAATGGTGAACGGTCTGCCGCCGGTTCTTGCCGCAGGCACGGTCACGAGTACGCCTCCTATGCTCTTTGACGGAAACCCCGCGAGTCCCCGGCCTCATGCCCTCGCGTTCAATCTGGACGCTGCGCTGGCGGCTCTCACGAAGGGAGCCGTGGTGTTGAATGCGGATCAACACCACCAACGGCTGGGAACGGCCGAAGCGCCCATGGTGTTTCTCGCGACGCGAGAGGCGTTTGCGGGTCAGCCATTGGGAATACGGATTCGGCAGACCATCGGTGACGGCATCCTCCTCGTGGACGGGAACGCCACATTGGAAGGCGAGGTTCACTGGAATGGGATGGTGCTCGTCACCGGCACTCTGTTTCTCATCGGCCAGGGAACAGGGATTGTGATTCACGGGGGGGTGTGGGCCGGCCGGCTTGAGCAGCGGACGCCACAGTTGCACGTTCAGTATGATAGTTGTACACTCCGAACAGCGTTGCTTGCCGTTCCGGTTCTGGTGAGAAACTGGAAAGAAGTATTCTGAAGGAAATGATGGGCATGGCATCGCTCAATACACAATCAACAGAAAGAAGGCCTCCAATCTATTAGGGATATCCGCCAATCACCAACAGCCCAGGCATGTGCGCCGCTCTCGCAGTCCCATCTGCATCTTGTGTCACTCCCGTGCAAGCAGTCATTCACCCCTTGGTAATTTCAAAGCGGTAAAAATTGTGCCTGGCTCCGGCGACGCCTGGATTCCCGTTTTTGCGGATCAGGACAGAAGGCCCTGTCAACGTTCCTTCAATCATTCGCGTGATGGAAATCTGTCATCCACTTATGAAATATCTTTTCTCTAAGCCCGTGCGAAAGTCGTGTAATCACTATATTTATAGCCATTTTTACCCCCCCCCCCCCCCCCAGAAATTTTTGTGGGCATGAGTGTGCGAAGTCATAAGCCCCTCACCCTGCTCGCGCAGGCATGTCTTGCCTTTGCGTTGACCGCCCTGCTGACATCAGCCCCGGCGATCGCGCAGGACACCACCAACACCAGCCTGTCCGCGCTGGAGGTAGTGCCGGTGTCCGGTGCGGCGGCCAGTGTTGCGGCGCAGGTTGGGAGTACCGACCGATACCGTGCCAGCGTAGCCAACGACGTATCGACCGTGACGGTGCGGGCGACGCCGTTGGCGGAAACATCCAGCGTGACCGTGAACGGGGCAAGCAGCGATGCGCAGGTATCCCTGCAAGTCGGCACCAACGCGATCACGATCACGGTCACCAGCACCATTGACCAGGTCACGAACCGAAACTACACCCTCAACGTCAATCGCCGAGACCAGACTCCGGCGCCGCCGGCGATGCAGCGCCTGCCGGCGACTTCGCCGTTGGTGCCGGACAGCTTGCAGGATGGCCAAATCTTCCGCTTGTTGGCGATCAACAATGAGGCGAACAACGGCACGGCGGAGCCTGGCAACATTGCGGTTTACAACAGTCGCGTGCAAAGCAATATCGCCGCCGCCCAGCCCTCCGTAGCCGCCTTCAGAGACGAATTCCGCGCGCTCATCTCCACCCCGCAGATGGACGCGCGCGACAACACCGCCACCAATCGCGTGACCGCCAACCATACCGATACCCGCATCTACTGGGTGCGCGGCGACAAAATTGCCGACAACACCGCCGATTTCTATGACGGCAACTGGGACAGCCAGGACGCGAGGTTGTGGAGCGGGGCCAGAGCGACCGGGACGGACGGCGCACCGGTCGGAGTCTGGACCGGTTCCAATGCCGATGGCACCGGTGATGTGCTGTTTCGGGCCGGCGAAGAGAGCGTCCGAAGTGGAAGAAACCTGCCCGGCGAGGAAATCAGCGGCGCCTCCAACTATCTTGCAAGCGACCGACTCTCGTACTACGCCCTCTCGCCGCGGATCACGGTGGTGGCGCCCCTGACCGGGCTGGAGCTGTCTCCGGCGGACAGCCTGCTCTTCCCCGCCTTTGACCCGTCAATCGCCAACTACCAGGTCACCCAGCGCAGCGGCAACGCCATCCGCGTGCGCCCGAGCGCTACCTCCGGCAGCACCATCCGCGTGAACGGCGAGCCGGTGAACAGCGGCGCGTTCAGCGCATCCATCGCCATCGGCCTCGAAGACACCCGCGAAGTCCCCATCGTCGTGACCTCCTCCTCCGGCCTGGCGGTCACCTATACCTTGCGCGTGATCCGCCAGTCCGGGCTGAATGCCGACCTGGCGAATCTGACGATTTCCGATGGCACACTCATGCCGGCCTTTGACCCGAGCGCCGCCAACAGTGCCTACGGTGCCAGCGTCGCTAATTCAGTAACCGAGATCACCATCACGCCGACCCCGGCGACCCTGGTCTCCACAATCTACGTGAGCGGGTTCGGCGGCTCCACGCCGCTGCCCGGCTCGGTCACCCGCGTCTTGAGTGTCGGCCCCAACACCATCAGCATTACCGTCACCAGCTCGCCCGGTCGCATCACCGGCACGTTCAACACCAGGACCTATACCCTCACCATCATCCGCCGCGACCCGGTGCCGGCTGCGCCGCTCGGCCAAACGCTGCGGCGAGACTCGCCGTTGGTGCCGGCCGGGATGGTCGTGGGCGAGCAATTCCGCCTGCTGTTTCTCAACACCGGCGCGCGCCCCGGCAGAAGGGCCCTCAGTCTGTATAACAGCCTCGTGCAGTCTGCCGCGTCCAGCGGCCACGCCGACATCCGCGCATTCAGCGGCCAGTTCCGCGCGCTCCTCTCGACCAGGGAGGTGGACGCGCGCGACAACACGGCCACCACCGGCGGCGGCGTCCCGATCTACTGGCTGGGCGGCGCCAAAGTGGCCGACAATTACGCCGACTTCTACGACGGCAGTTGGGACACGCGCGCCCCGCGCGACCACAACGGCAACACCGTGACAATCGGGCGCACCACCCTGACCGGCTCCAACGCGGACGGCAGCGGCGAGTTCAATTTGTGGATCGGCGGCGCCGGCAACAGCAATGTCCGCATCGGGCGGTTGGATCGTGGCGCCGGAAACGAGATTCACAGTCTCGAGGTCGCCGGCCGCGGCACCTTCCATGCCCAGTACGCCCTCTCGCCGGTGCTCACGGTCGCCATCCCTGACACCGCCTTGAGCGCCCTGACCTTGAACGACATGATAGCTGCCGGCGCGCTCCCTCTCACCCCGGCGTTTGACGCGACCACCACCCGTTACACCGCCGATGTCACCACCGACATAGCCAGCCTCACGCTCACGCCCGGCGTCCGCAATCCCAATGCCACCGCCACCGTCCGCGCAACCTTCAACGGCGTCACCACGGTGCAGCCGGTCGTGGTCGCCAGCGGTATCGCCAGCGCCATCCCGCTGAAGATGGGCACCAACATCATTCAGGTGGTGGTCACCGCCACAGCCGACAACCTCACCTTCTCCACCACCTACACCCTCACCGTGAACCGCCGCGTGATTGAGCCGGCCGGGCGCAGACTGCTGGCCGGTTCGTCCGGGTTGGCGCCGCCAGGATTGGGCGTCGGGGCACCGTTCCGCCTGCTGTTTGTTGACAATCTCGCCCGCTTCCGAAGCCAGGGCCAGAACGCCAGTATCAGCCATTACAACGACCTCGTGATCGCCGCCGCCGCAGAGGGCCACGCCGACATTCGCGCCTTCAGCGACCAGTTCCGCGCGCTGGCCTCGACCGCCACGGTGGACGCGAACAACAACACCGCCACCATCGAAAGCAATGGCGATGTGCCGATCTATTGGTTGGGCGGCGACAAGGTGGCGGATCATTACGCCGACTTCTACGACCGCAGTTGGGATTCACACGCCGCGCGCGACCGCCTCGGCAACACCGTGACGGTCGCCGGGCTGACCATCCTGACCGGCTCCAACGCAGACGGCGTCGGCTCACCGGGCACCCGCCTCGGCGACAGCAGGGGTGTTGGCAACGTCACCACCGGCCTCCGCGTCGGGCGGTTGGACCAGGGCGAAGGCGCCGAAATTGACAGCGGCGTGGTCACCGACACTGGCTTCCGCCCGCTGTACAGCCTCTCGCCGGTGCTCACGCTGGAGGCGGCCGGGCCGCAGCCGCCGGTGGTGTGGTATCCGATCCGCGACCAGAGCGCGAGCGTGCGGGTGCCGTTCCATTACACCTTCCCGGCCAACACCTTCTACGACATCAACCAGGATGCGCTGACCTACAGCGCCACCGGCCTGCCCGACTGGTTGAGTTTTGACGCCGCCGCCCGCAGCGTAAGCGGTACGCCGCCGGTCGCCGCGTTCGGACAGCCGCCGGCCAGCATCACCATCACCGCCGCCGACGGCGACCCGGCCACCGCCGATGTCAGCGACACCTTCACGCTCACAGCCACTCCCGGGCCGCCGGCCGCATTGGCCAATGTGCGCGCGCTCGCCGGAGACGGCAGCATCACGGTATCGTGGGATGCGGTGACGGATACCGGCGGGTATCCGGTGCAGGAATATCGGGCACGAATATCCAGCACCGTTTTGGTGATCTCCAGAGACCCCGCCGCAACCTCTGTTACCTTCAACAACCTGACCAATGGCACGGCATATTTCAATATCAGGGTGACCGTCCTCACCGGCCCGTCCTCCTCCGACCCCCGGTTTGCCGTCGAAACCAGCCTCGGCAACAGCTACATCCTCACCCCGATCAGTGCCACGCTTGACCCGCAGGCGTTCATCACCACCTGGCGCACCAACGTTAACAATGAGACCATCACCATCCCGACCAACAGTGACTATACCTACGACTACACCGTGGACTGGGGAGACGGCAACATTGATAGCAACGTGACCGGCGACATCCTGCATTCCTACCGCACATCCGGCTTGCATCTGGTCTCCATCACCGGCACCTTCCCGCAGATCTACTTCAACGTCAGCGGCGACCGAGACAAAATTCGGAGCGTCAAGCGGTGGGGACCTAATGTCTGGAGCAGTATGGAGCGCAGTTTTGCCGGCTGTACCGACCTCACCATTGAAGGCGACGCCGGGCTGCCTGATTTATCGGAGGTGACCAGTATGCGGGGCATGTTGGAGGGTGCGAGCGATTTCGACTCGTCAATCGGCCATTGGGATGTCAGTACGGTGACCGACATGAGCTCCCTGTTCCACTACGCCAGATCGTTCAACGCGGATATCAGCGAGTGGGATGTCAGCAATGTCACCGACATGAGCGTGATGTTCCAGAGCACGCTCCTGTTCAACGCGGATATCAGCGAGTGGGATGTCAGCGCCGTCACCGACACCAACGCGATGTTCAACGGCGCGCGCGCGTTCAACGCGGATATCAGCGGTTGGAATGTCAGCCGCGTCACCGACATGAACAACATGTTCAACGGCGCCTTCGCGTTCGACCAGAACCTCGGCGCGTGGAATGTCGGCGCCGTGACCAACGCGACCAACATGCTGGTTGATGCCACCCTGTCCACCGCCAACTATGATGCCCTGCTGCGCGGCTGGAGCGAAGTCACCGACGGCGAGGATGCCTTGGTGGAGAATGTGCCGTTCCACGCCGGCAACAGCCAATTCTGCGACTCCGTGGCCAAAGAGCAACTCACCACCGCGCCCAACTCCTGGAACATCACAGACGACGGCGGGTTTGCCGCGAATTGTCCGCTGCTCCCGGGCGCGTTCGTGACCACCTGGGCGGTCGCGGCGGGGCAACGCCTCACCATCCCGACCAACAGCGCCGTCGGCGCGTACGATTACGCGGTGGATTGGGGAGACGGCACCGCCAGCACGGCGCAAAGCGGCGACGCCGGCCACACCTACACCAACGCCGGCGACTACACGGTCACCATCTCCGGCGACTTCCCGCAACTGTACATCAACGGCGGCGCCGCCAAAAGCGTCATCCGCCGCGTGCAGCAATGGGGCGACCAGAAGTGGCGCAGTATGGAGAACAGTTTTGCCGGGGTCGAGAATTTCGTCATCGCGCCGAACGCCGGGAAGCCCGACCTGTCGCTCGGCCCCAGTCTGCACTTCATGTTTCGGGGCGCCAGCACCAGCTCGCCGATTGGCCATTGGGATGTCAGCATGGTGACCGATATGTCCCAAATGTTCCAAAACGCCAGTCGGTTCAATGAGGATTTGAGCGATTGGGATGTCAGCCGTGTCACCGACTTTAGCCGGATGTTCAACGGCGTGCCCACGTTCGACCAGAACCTCGGCGATTGGGATGTCAGCAGCGCGACCGACCTGACCGATATGTTCCACGCTGTCACCCTGTCGCGCGAAAACTACGACTCCCTGCTGGCCGGCTGGAGCGCGATTGACGCCGACGAAGACGATCTGCAACCGGGTCGCAGCTTCAGCGCCGGCAACAGCATATACTGCAATCAGTCGGCGCACGATGTGCTGACTAACCCGCCAAATCGCTGGACCATCGCAGACGCCGGCGCCGAGACCAGCGGCAACTGCCGTTTGCGGTTTGCCGCCGGCGTGAGCGTTGCCGATCAGACCTACACCGTCGGCGCCGCCATCACCCTGGCGTTGCCGGCCGCCACCGGCGGCGGCGTGCCGCTGATCTACCACCTGGCACCGCTGCCGGACGGGCTGACACTGTATGACACGGACGCGGCCCCTGACACCGCCGCCTTGCTCATCGGCGTACCGAGCGCGGCCATGCCCGCCACCGCCGTGACCTACACCGCCACAGACGCCAACGGCGCGACCGCCACCCTGACCTTCAGCCTCGCGGTAGCGAGTCGCCCGGCCTTTGACGCCGACGCGATTCCCGCGTCCGACCCGGCCTATACCGCCACCGCCGACAGCGTCAACACCCTGACCCTGCCGACCGCAACCGGCGGCGCCGGTATCTTGCGTTACCGCCTGACGCCGGCCGCGTCCCTCCCGGCCGGGCTGACCTTTGACCCGATCATGCGCACCATCGTCGGCATGCCAATCTCGGAAACCGCGGCCACCGTCCTGACCTACACCGTCACAGACGCCAACTTCGTCACCGCCACCCTGACCTTCTCGCTGGCCGTGGCCACCGAGCTGACCTTCGGCGTGGTCAATGGTGAGCCTGTCCGGGCCGTCATCCCGAACCAGTTCTACAGCGTGACCCAGAACGTCGTCCTGACCCTGCCGACCGCCACCGGCGGCGTCGCCCCGCTGACCTACACGCTGACGCGCATCGGCGGGTCGCCGCCGCTGGCACCCGGGCTGATCTTTTTCCCGACCGGGCCCATCATCGCCGGTGCGCCGGATGTGCCGTTCGGCAAGGATCCCGGCGCCCACCTGCGCTATACCGTCACAGACGCCAACGGCGCCGCCGTGATGCGGGACTTTTTTATGCTGGTCATCGCCGCCCCGTCTTTCGACGGCGTGAGTATTCCCGACCAATTTTACACCGCCGGTGTCGCCATCCCGCCCCTGACCCTGCCGGACGCCGTCAGCGAAGGCACGCTGGTGTATGACCTGCTGCAGCCGGCCGCCGCCAACGGCTTGAGCGTGGACCTCGAAAACCGCATCCTGACCGGCACGCCCGACACCGTCACCGATGCCGTCACCTACACCTACACCGCGTTCGACGACAACAACGTGTCCGCGACCCTGACCTTCACCGTCACGGTCCTGCCCGCGCCGGCCTTTGACACCAGCACGATTGCCGCGCCGGAGGCGTCCTACGACTTTTTCATCAACCACCCCATCACGCCCATCATCCTGCCGCCGGCCACCGGTGTCGCGACGCTGACCTACACCCTGACACCGACCCCCGACGGGCTGATATTTAACCCCACCACCCGCACCCTGTCCGGCGTCCCGATCACGAGACGGCCGGACATGGCGCTGGCCTACACGGTGACCGACGGCAACCCGCAAACCCCGCAGAGCGTGTCCCTGACTTTCTTGGTGGAAGTGGAGCAGGGCGGCATCATCTGGAGCGGCGGCTTTGTTGAGACCGCCGCCAACGACGGCTCGGTGAGTGGCTCGCTGGTGGCAACCTTGACCGGCGATACCTTCGACGACCCCCTGGTTGAAAACGATTATGACAGGCTCCGCGTTCCGGACGGGCTGACCTTCCAGGTCACCCGCACCAGCGCCAGCGTGGCCACCCTCACCCTCATCGGCAAGGCGGACAATCACACCGATGCCAATGACCAGGGTAGGGTGTTAATAGGCTGGACTGACGCCGCCTTTACCAACCTGCCCGCAGCCAATATTGTCAACAGCATCTTCGGCAGGGGCATAGTTGACTTCAACGACCCCGGCCCGCCGGTCTTCACCGCCGCCATCACCGACCAGACCTACCCGCCCAACGTCGCGATACCCCCGCTGACCCTGCCAATCGCCACCGATGGCTTCACGCCGTTGAGCTACGCGCTGTTGCCGGTCGCATCCCTCCCGCCCGGTCTGACCTTTGATGCCGAGAACCGCATCATGTTCGGCATGCCGACCCGCGCGACCACGGCCACCCTGTTCTACACCGTCACAGACGCCGGCACGCCGCCCTCCACGGCCGCCCTGGCGTTCAGCGTCACGGTCGCGTCTCCGGGCGTGCCGCTCATCACCGGCACGGTGCGCCCCGGTTTCACGCTGTCCGCCGACCGGTCGGGCCTCGCGGACGCCGACGGCCTGCCGACAGACGCCGCCGCCTACGCCTGGCAATGGCAGCAGGGCACTGCGGACGGCGCCGATGACACCTACACCGACCTGCCCGCCGCGACTGACTCTACTTTGATTCTGACCGCCGCCCACCTCGGCCGGCGCATCCGGCTGGTGGTGTCGTACACCGACAACGGCGGCAACCTTGAACAAGCCACCAGCGCGGCCACGGCCGTGGTGAGCGCCGACCCGCCGGGCCTCACCCTCACACCCGCCAGCCTGGCGGTGACCGAAGGCGCCACCGCCACCTACACGCTGGCGCTTGCCACCCAACCGGGCGAGAGCGTGCTGGTGGCCGTCATAGACGAAAACCCGGATGTGACCACCTCGCCGGCCATCCTGACCTTCACCCCCGAAAATTGGAACACGCCGCAGCCGGTCACGGTGACCGCGCACCACGATGCGGACGCGGTGAATGAAACCGCCACGCTGACGCACACCGCCGCGGCCGGCGGCTACAACGCCGTGACCGCGACTCTGGCGGTGACGGTGCACGATGAAGATGCGGCCCTTGTCCTGACCCCGGCCCCCCTGACGCTGACCGAAAACACGACCGCCACCTACAGCGTGGCGCTGGCAGCCCTGCCCGCAGAGTCGGTCACGGTGACGGTCGGCAGCGACAACCCGGATGTGACCGCCGCAACCACCGTGGGCGCGACCCCGGTCACCCTGACCTTCACGACCGAAAATTGGGACACGCCGCAGCCGGTCACGGTCACCGCCGCGCAAGACGCGGACGCGGCGCCGGATACCGCCAGCCTGACGCACACCGCCTCCGCCGCCGGCGGCAACTACAATGGCATCAGCGCGGCCCTGTCGGTCATCGTGACCGACACCGATACCACCGGCCTGGCGCTGACGCCGCCAACCCCGGCGGTGGCGCTGGATGAAGGCGCCGCCACCTACACCTACACGGCTGCGCTCACCTCCCCGCCGACCACCACGGTGACCGTGACCACCAGCAGCAATAACCCGGATGTCACCACCCGCCCGCCGGTCCTGACCTTCACCGCAACCGACTGGAACCGCGCGCAGACGGTCACCATCGCGGTCGCGGAAGACGCGGACGCGGCGCCGGATACCGCCACACTGACGCACACCGCCGCCGGCGGCGAATACGCCGGCGTGACCGCGGAAGTGGGCGTGACGATCACCGACCACGACCGCGTCGGCCTGACGCTGACGCCGGCCAGCCTGGTGGTGGACGAAGGCACCGGAGGCGAAAGGTACAGTCTTGCGCTCGACACCCAGCCGACCGCTACGGTGACGGTGACCATCACCAGCGATAACCCGGAGGTAAGGCCCAACCCGGCTATCGTGATCTTCACCACAGCCAACTGGAGCCCGCGCATGGTCGCGGTCATCGCCGAGGAAGACGCGGACAATGTGCACGATGATGCCACGCTGACGCACCTCGCCTCTGGCGGCGACTACGGCGCCATTACCGAGACCCTGCCAGTCACGGTGACCGACAACGAAGCGGTGCCCGATATGCTTAGCCTGGGGGCGCACGACGGCATTCACCTGAACTTGCGTTTCCCGGTCACGGTGGACGGCAAGCGGTATTATTATTTGGACCAGAATGGAGACGGCTCGGCGGATAGCGATGATCGCGTGACGCATAACGCCCTGGATGCGTTGCTGAACGACGGATTCGACACCGAAGTCTCAAATAATCTTGACAGACGCTCGGTCGCTGTCGGGAATTATCTCGTGGTGCTGCCCGGCGCATCAGAGTCGGGGGCGTTCCTTTCCGCCTTTTCCACCGCCCCGGTGGGTTGGTATGCCGATACGGAAGCGGACGTGGATAATTCTTTCTACTGGCTGGCGGATGGATTGGGCAGAAACAACAACCAGTCGCAGCACAGCACATTTGTTTTCCGGGACGCCTTGCGCAGTTTCTCCAGCCTGGATACGGAGTTATATTGGGCATTGTTTGAGGTCAGACTGCTGACGCCCACGATCAACGCCGCCCCGACGGTCGGCACGCCCATCCCGGATCAACGGGCCGTGGCGCTGATGCCCTTCATCTACACCGTCCCGGACGACACCTTCATAGACACCGATCCCCTGACCTATAGCGTCGCCAAGGCGCCGCCGGCCGACTGGCTGATATTTAACCCCACCACCCGCACCTTCTCCGGCATCCCCACCGCTAACAATATTGGCGACCAGATTGACATCACCGTGACCGCCGCGGACACCGGCGGGATGGCGAATCAACAGTTCCGCATCACGGTCGTCCCGGCCGTGCCGGAGCTGGAGGAGATTCCCGACCCGCCGGCCGTCGGCCTGGATACCACCACGAGCGTGCAACTGCCCGAAGCCATCGGCGGCATCCTGCCCTATCGCTACACCTTGACCACCACGGGGTTGACCACCACCGGGCAGGACGACACCCTGCCGCCGGGGATGGAGTTTCTCGACTCAACCCGGCAATTCCGGGGCACTCCGAGCCAGTCGGGGACTTACGAGCTGCGCTACACCGTCACCGACAGCGCCACGCCCACCGCGAACGCCGCCATCCGCACCTTCACCTTCACGGTCAACCCCGCGCCGGGTGTGACGCTGATGCCGGATAGTCTGACCGTGACCGAAGGCGTCGGCGGCACCTACACCGCCGCGCTCACCACCCGGCCGACCGCTACGGTCACGGTCACCATCCGCAGCAATAACGCGGATGTGACCGTCACCCCAGCCGTCCTCACCTTCCCCCCCGGCAACTGGGCCGAGGCGCAGACCGTAGCAGTCGCCGCCGGCGAGGATGCCGATGATCTACGGGAGGATGACGTCATGCTGACGCATACCTTCGCCGGCGGCGACTACGCCAGCGTGGAAGCCGCGACCCTGCCGGTGACGGTACTCGACAATGACGCCGCCATGCTGACCCTGACGAATGTCACCGTGGGCGAGGCAGACGTCACGGTGACAGTGACCGTGCGTGTGGACCTTGCGGTGCCGGGCGGCTTCATTGTGGACGCGTTGACCGCAGACGAAAGCGGCATCGGCATTGCCACCGCGAACCGGGACTACACCGCCATCTCCGGCCAGGCATTGAGCTTTGACGGGGACGCCGGCGAGACGCAGACCGTGAGCGTCACCATCCGCGAAGACGACATCGCCGAAGTCACCGAAACCGTGACGCTGTCGCTGCGCAACCTGCGCGGCACCACCGCGGCGGTGGATTTCAGTGCCACCGGCATGGTGACCATCACCGACGACGACAGCGCGGGGTTGGCGTTGTTGAGCATGGCGGATGTCAGCGTGAGCGAGACGGTCGGCGAGGCCATCGTCAGCGTGCAGTTGGACAGCCCGGTGGAAGGCGGCTTCACCCTGGTCGCCACCACCACAGACGGCAGCGCCATCGCGGGTCAGGACTACACCGACATCAGCGGCCAGATCGTGACCTTTGACGGGGACGCCGGCGAGATACGGACCGTGAGCGTCCCCATCATTGACGACGACATCGCCGAAGTGGCCGAAACCCTGATGCTGTCGCTAAGCATCCTGCCAGACGGCGACGCGATGGTCTCGCCGCCGGCCACGGCCACCATCACCATCATGGACAACGATCTGGTGACGATTAGCGCCGCCACCATTGACGATCTCGTTTACCAGGTGTATGCCGCCATCATTCCCCTGACCTTGCCCGAAGCCGTCGGCGGCTTCAGGCCGCTGACCTACGCGTTGAGCGGCGACATCCCGGCCGGGTTGAGATTTGACGCCGGCAGCCGCATCCTCACCGGCACGCCGACCACGACCACGCCGGCCACCCTGACCTACGGCGTGACCTCCGCCAACGGCATCACAGACCAGCGGAGTTTCAGGCTCTCGTTCACGCCCAACCCGGTCCCGTTTGTGACCCAATGGGTGGTCGGCGCCAATCAAAGCATCACGATTCCGACAACCGGCAGCGGCTACAACTACTCCGTGGCCTGGGGGGACGGAGCCGTGACCACCTCGGTCCCCGGCAATGCCTCGCATACCTACGCCGAAGCCGGCACCTATAGCGTGGTCATCAGCGGCGACTTCCCGCGCATGTATTTCAACAACGGCGGCGACCGCAACGCCATTCGCGCCATTGAGCAGTGGGGCAGCGGCGCCTGGAGCAGCATGGAGCGGGCGTTTTACGGCTGCGCCAACCTCACCATCGCCGCCACGGCCGGCAGCCCCAACCTGTCGGCGGTCACCAGCCTGCGGCGGATGTTTCGCGGCGCGACGGCGATGAACTCGCCGACGCTATCAAGCTGGGAAGTCGGTCATGTCACCGACATGAACGCGATGTTTTTCTCCGCGTCTGCGTTCAACCAACCCTTGTCTGATTGGAATGTCAGCAACGTGACCACCATGGTCCGCATGTTTTCCGGCGCGCGCTCATTCAATCGCAGCATTAGTAGCTGGCAAGTGGGCAACGTGACCAACATGAGCTTTATGTTTTTCGGCGCGACCTCGTTCACCGGGTACGTCGGCGGGTGGGAAGTGAGCAACGTCACCACGATGCAGAGCATGTTTGCCGGCGCGACCAACTACGATGAAGTAATGCTGCGCTGGCCCGTGAGCAAGGTGACCAATATGCAGAGCATGTTCGCCGGCGCGACCAAGTTCGACCGGAACCTCTCCGCCTGGGATGTCCGCGCGGTGACCACGATGGAGAACATGTTTGACGGTGTCACACTGTCACCCAGCAATTATGATTTACTGCTGCTCGGCTGGGGCCGGATTGGTACCGGCCAGGGCGCGCTACGACAGAATGTTAATTTCGACGCCGGCGACAGCCAGTTCTGCGATCTGACGGCGCGCCAAGTTCTGACCGGGCCCACCAATAATTGGGTCATCACGGACGGCGGCGTGGACCCCGAATGCGAGGATCCGTTCATCACCACCTGGTCGGTGTCGGGTGACCGCGAAATCATCATTACCGCCGTCGATGACTCCAGCCTCGTGTATAACTACTTCGTCCATTGGGGAGACGACAGCGCCGACCACACGCAATACACCGGAAACGCCTCCCACATCTACGCGGCGGACGGCACCTACACCATCTCCATTTTTGGCGAATTTCCGCGGATTCGGTTCACCAAACCCCTCGGCACAACCCAGAGCGGAACAGTACAATTCCTGCTTGCCCACGATAACAATCGCATCCGCACCATCAAATCCTGGGGAAACACCGCGTGGGCCAGCATGGAATATGCGTTTGCCCAATGTCGCAACCTCACCATTGAAGAGGGGGCGGGCGCGCCGAACCTCACCAACGTGACCAGCACGGAAAGAATGTTTTGGAACGCCACCAGCGTGAATCAGGGCATCAATAATAACTGGGATGTCGGTGGAGTCACCAACATGACCGGGATGTTTTTCGACGCGCGCGCCTTCAATCAGGACATTGGCCGCTGGGATGTGCGCAACGTCACCACCATGCAAGATATGTTTTACGAAGCGGACAGCTTCAACCAGAACATTGGCGGCTGGGTGGTGAGCAACGTGACCGACATGAACTCCATGTTTGCCCAAGCGGATACTTTCAACCGGAACATTGGCCGCTGGGACGTGAGCAACGTGACCAACATGAACGCCATGTTTGGTGGGACCGTCTTCAACCAGAACATCAGCGACTGGAAGGTGAGCAAGGTGACCAGTATGGGCGCCATGTTCAGGGGTACCCCCTTCAACCAGGACATCGGCGACTGGGACGTGAGCAGTGTGACCAATATGAGCGCCATGTTTGACACTGCGCACAGCTTCAGTCGGGATCTCGGCAAGTGGAACATCAGCAAGGTCAGCACCATGACCAGAATGTTTGACCAATCCGGCCTCACCACCGAACATTACGGTGCGCTGCTGCGCGGCTGGAGCCACATTGACACCGCTGCCGGCGAACGCGCGGTGCAGTCCAACGTCTCCTTTTCCGCCGCAAACACCAGATATTGTCCGTCCGCCCAGGACGCAAGGGATACCCTGGACTTCGCGCCGAACAATTGGAACATCAACGACGCCGGGGTAGATCGCGCATGCTCTGCCCGGCTCGCGTCGTTGGTCGTGCGTCCGCCCGCCGGGCTGAACCTGCTGCAGCTCCGGCTGACGCCGAGCTTTGACCGCTATGACTTGACCTACACCGCCTCGGCCGCCGCCCTCGACAGCGTGACCGTCACCGCCATCCCGGTGAACCCGGAGGCCACGTTGCGCTACGCCTTTGACGGCGGCGCCTTCCAGCCCGACGTCGTCACCTACGACCTGCACTCGGGCGACAACACCATTGACATTGAGGTGACCGCGTCCGCAGGCCTTGACCCGTCCGTCTTGACCTACTCACTCGTCGTGACCGCGACCTTCGCGCCCACCGACATCGTCCTCACCAGCATCGGCGCCACCACCCTCCTCACCGAAGACGGCATAAACGAGAACACCGCGGTGAACACGGCAGTGGGCGTCTTCTCCGCCACAGACGCCGACTCCGACAGCGCGACGTTCATCTGGAGATTGATTGCCGCGGACGGCATCGCCGACGCCGACAACGCGAAGTTTTCCATCAACGGCGACCGCCTCGTACTCGCCGAATCGCCGGATTTCGAAACCCAGGACAGCTACGCGATCCACGTACAAGTTTCAGACGGCGCGCTGACCTACGCGGAATCGTTTGTCATTGGGGTGAATGATGTTGATGAGATTGCGGAGTTTACGGTCGAGCGCCCGGATGACGACACCATCGAAGAGAACGAGGCGTACGCCAGTGACCCCCCGTTCCTGGACGGGACGCCCATTGGGGGGACGGTCATCTGGACGGTGGGCGGGGAGGATGCCGAGGAATTCACGATTGATGAGGACAACGGAGTCGTCAGTCTGACGGCGCGCGATTACGAACTCCCGACCGACGTGGGCGAGGACAACACCTATCGGTTCACCATCACCGCCACGGATGCCGACGACAACAGCGTCACCAGTACCCCGGTCACCATCATCACCATCACCGATGATAATACCGAAACCGCCACCCTCAGGGTCACGGCCCCGGTGGACGCCACCCTCGCAGAGAACATGACGTACCGCAGTGGCACCCCGGTGCTGACCGGGCCCCCCATTGGGGCGGTCACCTGGACGGTGGGCGGGGAGGATGCCTTGCAATTCACGATTGATGCCGACAACGGCGTCGTCAGTCTGTCGCCGCGCAACTACGAACTCCCGACCGACGTGGGCGAGGACAACACCTATCGGTTCACCATCACCGCCACGGATGCCGACGACAACAGCGTCACCAGTACCCCGGTCACCATCATCACCATCACCGATGATAATACCGAAACCGCCACCCTCAGGGTCACGGCCCCGGTGGACGCCACCCTCGCAGAGAACCTGACGTACCGCAGTGGCACCCCGGTGCTGACCGGGCCCCCCATTGGGGCGGTCACCTGGACGGTGGGCGGGGAGGATGCCTTGCAATTCACGATTGATGCCGACAACGGCGTCGTCAGTCTGTCGCCGCGCAACTACGAACTCCCGACCGACGTGGGCGAGGACAACACCTATCGGTTCACCATCACCGCCACGGATGCCGACGACAACAGCGTCACCAGTACCCCGGTCACCATCATCACCATCACCGATGATAATACCGAAACCGCCACCCTCAGGGTCACGGCCCCGGTGGACGCCACCCTCGCAGAGAACCTGACGTACCGCAGTGGCACCCCGGTGCTGACCGGGCCCCCCATTGGGGCGGTCACCTGGACGGTGGGCGGGGAGGATGCCTTGCAATTCACGATTGATGCCGACAACGGCGTCGTCAGTCTGTCGCCGCGCAACTACGAACTCCCGACCGACGTGGGCGAGGACAACACCTATCGGTTCACCATCACCGCCACGGATGCCGACGACAACAGCGTCACCAGTGACCCGGTCACCATCATCACCATCACCGATGATAATACCGAAACCGCCAGCTTGTCGGTCACGGCCCCGGTGGACGCCACCCTCGCAGAGAACCTGACGTACCGCAGTGGCACCCCGGTGCTGACCGGGCCCCCCATTGGGGCGGTCACCTGGACGGTGGGCGGGGAGGATGCCTTGCAATTCACGATTGATGCCGACAACGGCGTCGTCAGTCTGTCGCCGCGCAACTACGAACTCCCGACCGACGTGGGCGAAGACAACACCTATCGGTTCACCATCACCGCCACGGATGCCGACGACAACAGCGTCACCAGTACCCCGGTCACCATCATCACCATCACCGATGATAATACCGAAACCGCCACCCTCAGGGTCACGGCCCCGGTGGACGCCACCCTCGCAGAGAACCTGACGTACCGCAGTGGCACCCCGGTGCTGACCGGGCCCCCCATTGGGGCGGTCACCTGGACGGTGGGCGGGGAGGATGCCTTGCAATTCACGATTGATGCCGACACCGGCGTCGTCAGTCTGTCGCCGCGCAACTACGAACTCCCGACCGACGTGGGCGAGGACAACACCTATCGGTTCACCATCACCGCCACGGATGCCGACGACAACAGCGTCACCAGTGACCCGGTCACCATCCTCACCATCGAGGATGCCACCGAGATCGTCGCCTTATCGGTCACGCGTCCGGTGAACGCCACCTTCAACGAGAACATGACGTACAGCAGTGCCCCCCCGGTGCTGAGCGGCCCCCCCATTGGGGCGGTCACCTGGACGGTGGGCGGGGAGGATGCCTTGCAATTCACGATTGATCCCGACACCGGGGTCGTCAGTCTGTCGCCGCGCAACTACGAACGCCCGACCGACGTGGGCGCCGACAACACCTATCAGTTCACCATCACCGCCACGGATGAAGACGCCAACCGCGCCACCAGTGACCCGGTCACCATCCTCACCATCGAAGATGCCACCGAGATCGTCGCCTTATCGGTCACGCGTCCGGTGAACGCCACCTTCAACGAGAACCTGACGTACAGCAGTGACCCCCCGGTGCTGAGCGGGACGCCCATTGGGGTGGTCACCTGGACGGTGGGCGGGGAGGATGCCTTGCAATTCACGATTGATCCCGACACCGGGGTCGTCAGTCTGTCGCCGCGGAGCTATGAAGAGCCGACCGACGTGGGCGCCGACAACACCTATCAGTTCACCATCACCGCCACGGATGAAGACGACAACAGCATCACCAGTGACCCGGTCACCACACCATCGATGCCACCGACGGTCACGCGTCCGGTGAACGCCACCTTCAACGAGAACCTGACGTACAGCAGTGACCCCCCGGTGCTGAGGGTGGTCACCTGGACGGTGACCCGGCGGGGAGGATCACCATCCCGACCATCGAGGATGCCACCGAGATCGTCGCCTTATCGGTCACGCGTCCGGTGAACGCCACCTTCAACGAGAACCTGACGTACAGCAGTGACCCCCCGACCCCCACGATTGATCCCGACACCGGGGTCGTCAGTCTGTCGCCGTGGTGCCGACAACACCTATCAGTTCACCATCACCGCCACGGATGAAGACGCCAACAGCCAGTGACCCGGTCGGGACCACCGAGATCGTCGCCTTATCGGTCACGCGTCCGGTGAACGCCACCTTCAACGAGAACCTGGTACAGCAGTGACCCCCCGGTGCTGAGCGGGACGCCCATTGGGGCGGTCACCTGGACCGGGGAGGATTGCAATTCACGATTGATCCCGACACCGGGGTCGTCAGTCTGTCGCGGCGCAACTACGAACGCCCGACCGACGTGGGCGCCGACAACACCTATCAGTTCGCCATCACCGCCACGGATGAAGACGCCAACAGCATCACCAGTGACCCGGTCACCATCCTCACCATCGAGGATGCCACCGAGATCGTCGCCTTATCGGTCACGCGTCCGGTGAACGCCACCTTCAACGAGAACCTGACGTACAGCAGTGACCCCCCGGTGCTGAGCGGGACGCCCATTGGGGCGGTCACCTGGACGGTGGGCGGGGAGGATGCCTTGCAATTCACGATTGATCCCGCCGAGGGCGTGGTCTCCCTGTCGCGGCGCGACTATGAAGCCCCGACCGACGTGGGCGCCGACAACACCTATCAGTTCACCATCACCGCCACGGATGAAGACGCCAACAGCATCACCAGTGACCCGGTCACCATCCTCACCATCGAGGATGCCACCGAGATCGTCGCCTTATCGGTCACGCGTCCGGTGGACGCCACCTTCGACGAGAACCTGACGTACACCAGTGACCCCCCGGTTCTGAGCGGGACGCCCATTGGGGTGGTCACCTGGACGGTGGGCGGGGAGGATGCCTTGCAATTCACGATTGATCCCGACACCGGGGTCGTCAGTCTGTCGCCGCGGAGCTATGAAGAGCCGACCGACGTGGGCGCCGACAACACCTATCAGTTCACCATCACCGCCACGGATGAAGACGCCAACCGCGCCACCAGTGACCCGGTCACCATCCTCACCATCGAGGATGCCACCGAGATCGTCGCCTTATCGGTCACGCGTCCGGTGAACGCCACCTTCAACGAGAACCTGACGTACAGCAGTGCCCCCCCGGTGCTGAGCGGGACGCCCATTGGGGCGGTCACCTGGACGGTGGGCGGGGAGGATGCCTTGCAATTCACGATTGATCCCGCCGAGGGCGTGGTCTCCCTGTCGCGGCGCGACTATGAAGCCCCGACCGACGTGGGCGCCGACAATACCTATCAGTTCACCATCACCGCCACGGATGAAGACGCCAACCGCGCCACCAGTGACCCGGTCACCATCCTCACCATCGAGGATGCCACCGAGATCGTCGCCTTATCGGTCACGCGTCCGGTGGACGCCACCTTCAACGAGAACCTGACGTACAGCAGTGACCCCCCGGTGCTGAGCGGGACGCCCATTGGGGCGGTCACCTGGACGGTGGGCGGGGAGGATGCCTTGCAATTCACGATTGATCCCGACACCGGGGTCGTCAGTCTGTCGCCGCGGAGCTATGAAGAGCCGACCGACGTGGGCGCCGACAACACCTATCAGTTCACCATCACCGCCACGGATGAAGACGACAACAGCATCACCAGTGACCCGGTCACCATCCTCACCATCGAGGATGCCACCGAGATCGTCGCCTTATCGGTCACGCGTCCGGTGAACGCCACCTTCAACGAGAACCTGACGTACAGCAGTGACCCCCCGGTGCTGAGCGGGACGCCCATTGGGGCGGTCACCTGGACGGTGGGCGGGGAGGATGCCTTGCAATTCACGATTGATCCCGCCGAGGGCGTGGTCTCCCTGTCGCGGCGCGACTATGAAGCCCCGACCGACGTGGGCGCCGACAATACCTATCAGTTCACCATCACCGCCACGGATGAAGACGCCAACCGCGCCACCAGTGACCCGGTCACCATCCTCACCATCGAGGATGCCACCGAGATCGTCGCCTTATCGGTCACGCGTCCGGTGAACGCCACCTTCAACGAGAACCTGACGTACAGCAGTGACCCCCCGGTGCTGAGCGGCCCCCCCATTGGGGCGGTCACCTGGACGGTGGGCGGGGAGGATGCCTTGCAATTCACGATTGATCCCGACACCGGGGTCGTCAGTCTGTCGCCGCGGAGCTATGAAGAGCCGACCGACGTGGGCGCCGACAACACCTATCAGTTCACCATCACCGCCACGGATGAAGACGCCAACCGCGCCACCAGTGACCCGGTCACCATCCTCACCATCGAGGATGCCACCGAGATCGTCGCCTTATCGGTCACGCGTCCGGTGAACGCCACCTTCAACGAGAACCTGACGTACAGCAGTGACCCCCCGGTGCTGAGCGGGACGCCCATTGGGGTGGTCACCTGGACGGTGGGCGGGGAGGATGCCTTGCAATTCACGATTGATCCCGACACCGGGGTCGTCAGTCTGTCGCGGCGCAACTACGAACGCCCGACCGACGTGGGCGCCGACAACACCTATCAGTTCACCATCACCGCCACGGATGAAGACGCCAACAGCATCACCAGTGACCCGGTCACCATCCTCACCATCGAGGATGCCACCGAGATCGTCGCCTTATCGGTCACGCGTCCGGTGAACGCCACCTTCAACGAGAACCTGACGTACAGCAGTGACCCCCCGGTGCTGAGCGGCCCCCCCATTGGGGCGGTCACCTGGACGGTGGGCGGGGAGGATGCCTTGCAATTCACGATTGATTCCGCCGAGGGCGTGGTCTCCCTGTCGCGGCGCGACTATGAAGCCCCGACCGACGTGGGCGCCGACAACACCTATCAGTTCACCATCACCGCCACGGATGAAGACGACAACAGCATCACCAGTGACCCGGTCACCACCATCACCATCGAGGATGCCACCGAGATCGTCGCCTTATCGGTCACGCGTCCGGTGAACGCCACCTTCAACGAGAACCTGACGTACAGCAGTGACCCCCCGGTGCTGAGCGGCCCCCCCATTGGGGCGGTCACCTGGACGGTGGGCGGGGAGGATGCCTTGCAATTCACGATTGATCCCGCCGAGGGCGTGGTCTCCCTGTCGCGGCGCGACTATGAAGCCCCGACCGACGTGGGCGCCGACAATACCTATCAGTTCACCATCACCGCCACGGATGAAGACGCCAACCGCGCCACCAGTGACCCGGTCACCATCCTCACCATCGAGGATGCCACCGAGATCGTCGCCTTATCGGTCACGCGTCCGGTGAACGCCACCTTCAACGAGAACCTGACGTACAGCAGTGACCCCCCGGTGCTGAGCGGCCCCCCCATTGGGGCGGTCACCTGGACGGTGGGCGGGGAGGATGCCTTGCAATTCACGATTGATCCCGACACCGGGGTCGTCAGTCTGTCGCCGCGGAGCTATGAAGAGCCGACCGACGTGGGCGCCGACAACACCTATCAGTTCACCATCACCGCCACGGATGAAGACGCCAACCGCGCCACCAGTGACCCGGTCACCATCCTCACCATCGAGGATGCCACCGAGATCGTCGCCTTATCGGTCACGCGTCCGGTGAACGCCACCTTCAACGAGAACCTGACGTACAGCAGTGACCCCCCGGTGCTGAGCGGGACGCCCATTGGGGTGGTCACCTGGACGGTGGGCGGGGAGGATGCCTTGCAATTCACGATTGATCCCGACACCGGGGTCGTCAGTCTGTCGCGGCGCAACTACGAACGCCCGACCGACGTGGGCGCCGACAACACCTATCAGTTCACCATCACCGCCACGGATGAAGACGCCAACAGCATCACCAGTGACCCGGTCACCATCCTCACCATCGAGGATGCCACCGAGATCGTCGCCTTATCGGTCACGCGTCCGGTGAACGCCACCTTCAACGAGAACCTGACGTACAGCAGTGACCCCCCGGTGCTGAGCGGCCCCCCCATTGGGGCGGTCACCTGGACGGTGGGCGGGGAGGATGCCTTGCAATTCACGATTGATCCCGACACCGGGGTCGTCAGTCTGTCGCCGCGGAGCTATGAAGAGCCGACCGACGTGGGCGCCGACAACACCTATCAGTTCACCATCACCGCCACGGATGAAGACGCCAACCGCATCACCAGTGACCCGGTCACCATCCTCACCATTGAGGATGCCACCGAGATCGTCGCCTTATCGGTCACGCGTCCGGTGAACGCCACCTTCAACGAGAACCTGACGTACAGCAGTGACCCCCCGGTGCTGAGCGGCCCCCCCATTGGGGCGGTCACCTGGACGGTGGGCGGGGAGGATGCCTTGCAATTCACGATTGATTCCGCCGAGGGCGTGGTCTCCCTGTCGCGGCGCGACTATGAAGCCCCGACCGACGTGGGCGCCGACAACACCTATCAGTTCACCATCACCGCCACGGATGAAGACGACAACAGCATCACCAGTGACCCGGTCACCACCATCACCATCGAGGATGCCACCGAGATCGTCGCCTTATCGGTCACGCGTCCGGTGAACGCCACCTTCAACGAGAACCTGACGTACAGCAGTGACCCCCCGGTGCTGAGCGGGACGCCCATTGGGGCGGTCACCTGGACGGTGGGCGGGGAGGATGCCTTGCAATTCACGATTGATCCCGACACCGGGGTCGTCAGTCTGTCGCCGCGGAGCTATGAAGAGCCGACCGACGTGGGCGCCGACAACACCTATCAGTTCACCATCACCGCCACGGATGAAGACGCCAACCGCGCCACCAGTGACCCGGTCACCATCCTCACCATCGAGGATGCCACCGAGATCGTCGCCTTATCGGTCACGCGTCCGGTGAACGCCACCTTCAACGAGAACCTGACGTACAGCAGTGACCCCCCGGTGCTGAGCGGGACGCCCATTGGGGCGGTCACCTGGACGGTGGGCGGGGAGGATGCCTTGCAATTCACGATTGATCCCGACACCGGGGTCGTCAGTCTGTCGCGGCGCAACTACGAACGCCCGACCGACGTGGGCGCCGACAACACCTATCAGTTCACCATCACCGCCACGGATGAAGACGCCAACCGCGCCACCAGTGACCCGGTCACCATCCTCACCATCGAGGATGCCACCGAGATCGTCGCCTTATCGGTCACGCGTCCGGTGAACGCCACCTTCAACGAGAACCTGACGTACAGCAGTGACCCCCCGGTGCTGAGCGGGACGCCCATTGGGGTGGTCACCTGGACGGTGGGCGGGGAGGATGCCTTGCAATTCACGATTGATCCCGACACCGGGGTCGTCAGTCTGTCGCCGCGGAGCTATGAAGAGCCGACCGACGTGGGTGCCGACAACACCTATCAGTTCACCATCACCGCCACGGATGAAGACGCCAACAGCATCACCAGTGACCCGGTCACCATCCTCACCATCGAGGATGCCACCGAGATCGTCGCCTTATCGGTCACGCGTCCGGTGAACGCCACCTTCAACGAGAACCTGACGTACAGCAGTGACCCCCCGGTGCTGAGCGGGACGCCCATTGGGGCGGTCACCTGGACGGTGGGCGGGGAGGATGCCTTGCAATTCACGATTGATCCCGCCGAGGGCGTGGTCTCCCTGTCGCGGCGCGACTATGAAGCCCCGACCGACGTGGGCGCCGACAACACCTATCAGTTCGCCATCACCGCCACGGATGAAGACGCCAACAGCATCACCAGTGACCCGGTCACCATCCTCACCATCGAGGATGCCACCGAGATCGTCGCCTTATCGGTCACGCGTCCGGTGAACGCCACCTTCAACGAGAACCTGACGTACAGCAGTGCCCCCCCGGTGCTGAGCGGCCCCCCCATTGGGGCGGTCACCTGGACGGTGGGCGGGGAGGATGCCTTGCAATTCACGATTGATCCCGACACCGGGGTCGTCAGTCTGTCGCCGCGGAGCTATGAAGAGCCGACCGACGTGGGCGCCGACAACACCTATCAGTTCACCATCACCGCCACGGATGAAGACGCCAACAGCATCACCAGTGACCCGGTCACCATCCTCACCATCGAGGATGCCACCGAGATCGTCGCCTTATCGGTCACGCGTCCGGTGAACGCCACCTTCAACGAGAACCTGACGTACAGCAGTGACCCCCCGGTGCTGAGCGGCCCCCCCATTGGGGCGGTCACCTGGACGGTGGGCGGGGAGGATGCCTTGCAATTCACGATTGATCCCGACACCGGGGTCGTCAGTCTGTCGCGGCGCAACTACGAACGCCCGACCGACGTGGGCGCCGACAACACCTATCAGTTCACCATCACCGCCACGGATGAAGACGCCAACCGCGCCACCAGTGACCCGGTCACCATCCTCACCATCGAAGATGCCACCGAGATCGTCGCCTTATCGGTCACGCGTCCGGTGAACGCCACCTTCAACGAGAACCTGACGTACAGCAGTGACCCCCCGGTGCTGAGCGGGACGCCCATTGGGGTGGTCACCTGGACGGTGGGCGGGGAGGATGCCTTGCAATTCACGATTGATCCCGACACCGGGGTCGTCAGTCTGTCGCCGCGGAGCTATGAAGAGCCGACCGACGTGGGCGCCGACAACACCTATCAGTTCACCATCACCGCCACGGATGAAGACGCCAACAGCATCACCAGTGACCCGGTCACCATCCTCACCATCGAGGATGCCACCGAGATCGTCGCCTTATCGGTCACGCGTCCGGTGAACGCCACCTTCAACGAGAACCTGACGTACAGCAGTGACCCCCCGGTGCTGAGCGGCCCCCCCATTGGGGCGGTCACCTGGACGGTGGGCGGGGAGGATGCCTTGCAATTCACGATTGATCCCGACACCGGGGTCGTCAGTCTGTCGCCGCGGAGCTATGAAGAGCCGACCGACGTGGGCGCCGACAACACCTATCAGTTCACCATCACCGCCACGGATGAAGACGCCAACAGCATCACCAGTGACCCGGTCACCACCATCACCATCGAGGATGCCACCGAGATCGTCGCCTTATCGGTCACGCGTCCGGTGAACGCCACCTTCAACGAGAACCTGACGTACAGCAGTGACCCCCCGGTGCTGAGCGGGACGCCCATTGGGGCGGTCACCTGGACGGTGGGCGGGGAGGATGCCTTGCAATTCACGATTGATCCCGACACCGGGGTCGTCAGTCTGTCGCCGCGGAGCTATGAAGAGCCGACCGACGTGGGCGCCGACAACACCTATCAGTTCACCATCACCGCCACGGATGAAGACGCCAACCGCGCCACCAGTGACCCGGTCACCATCCTCACCATCGAGGATGCCACCGAGATCGTCGCCTTATCGGTCACGCGTCCGGTGAACGCCACCTTCAACGAGAACCTGACGTACAGCAGTGACCCCCCGGTGCTGAGCGGGACGCCCATTGGGGCGGTCACCTGGACGGTGGGCGGGGAGGATGCCTTGCAATTCACGATTGATCCCGACACCGGGGTCGTCAGTCTGTCGCGGCGCAACTACGAACGCCCGACCGACGTGGGCGCCGACAACACCTATCAGTTCACCATCACCGCCACGGATGAAGACGCCAACCGCGCCACCAGTGACCCGGTCACCACCATCACCATCACCGATGATAATGGTGAACCCGCCACCCTCAGGGTCACGGCCCCGGTGGACGCCACCCTTAAAGAGAACATGACGTACACCAGTGACCCCCCGGTTCTGAGCGGGACGCCCATTGGGGCGGTCACCTGGACGGTGGGCGGGGAGGATGCCTTGCAATTCACGATTGATCCCGACACCGGGGTCGTCAGTCTGACGGTGCGCGATTACGAACTCCCGACCGACGTGGGCACTAACAACACCTATCGGTTCACCATCACCGCCACGGATGCAGACAACAACGCCGCCACCAGTACCCCGGTCACCATCATCGCCATCACCGATGCCCGCGAAACCGCCACCCTCAGGGTCACGGCCCCGGTGGACGCCACCCTCGCAGAGAACATGACGTACAGCAGTGGCGCCCCGGTTCTGAGCGGGACGCCCATTGGGGCGGTCACCTGGACGGTGAGCGGAGAGGATGCCTTGCAATTCACGATTGCGGCCGACGGCGTGGTCTCCCTGTCGCCGCGCAACTACGAACGCCCGACCGACGTGGGCGCCGACAACACCTATCAGTTCACCATCACCGCCACGGATGAAGACGACAACAGCATCACCAGTGACCCGGTCACCATCCTCACCATCGAGGATGCCACCGAGATCGTCGCCTTATCGGTCACGCGTCCGGTGAACGCCACCTTCAACGAGAACCTGACGTACAGCAGTGACCCCCCGGTGCTGAGCGGCCCCCCCATTGGGGCGGTCACCTGGACGGTGGGCGGGGAGGATGCCTTGCAATTCACGATTGATCCCGACACCGGGGTCGTCAGTCTGTCGCCGCGGAGCTATGAAGAGCCGACCGACGTGGGCGCCGACAACACCTATCAGTTCACCATCACCGCCACGGATGAAGACGCCAACAGCATCACCAGTGACCCGGTCACCATCCTCACCATCGAGGATGCCACCGAGATCGTCGCCTTATCGGTCACGCGTCCGGTGAACGCCACCTTCAACGAGAACCTGACGTACAGCAGTGCCCCCCCGGTGCTGAGCGGCCCCCCCATTGGGGCGGTCACCTGGACGGTGGGCGGGGAGGATGCCTTGCAATTCACGATTGATCCCGACACCGGGGTCGTCAGTCTGTCGCCGCGGAGCTATGAAGAGCCGACCGACGTGGGCGCCGACAACACCTATCAGTTCACCATCACCGCCACGGATGAAGACGACAACAGCATCACCAGTGACCCGGTCACCATCCTCACCATCGAGGATGCCACCGAGATCGTCGCCTTATCGGTCACGCGTCCGGTGAACGCCACCTTCAACGAGAACCTGACGTACAGCAGTGACCCCCCGGTGCTGAGCGGCCCCCCCATTGGGGCGGTCACCTGGACGGTGGGCGGGGAGGATGCCTTGCAATTCACGATTGATCCTGACACCGGGGTCGTCAGTCTGTCGCGGCGCAACTACGAACGCCCGACCGACGTGGGCGCCGACAACACCTATCAGTTCACCATCACCGCCACGGATGAAGACGCCAACCGCGCCACCAGTGACCCGGTCACCATCCTCACCATCACCGATGATAATACCGAAACCGCCACCCTCAGGGTCACGGCCCCGGTGGACGCCACCCTCGCAGAGAACATGACGTACAGCAGTGGCGCCCCGGTTCTGAGCGGGACGCCCATTGGGGCGGTCACCTGGACGGTGAGCGGAGAGGATGCCTTGCAATTCACGATTGCGGCCGACGGCGTGGTCTCCCTGTCGCCGCGCAACTACGAACTCCCGACCGACGTGGGCGCCGACAACACCTATCGGTTCACCCTCACCGCCACGGATGCCGACAACAACACCGCCACCAGTGAGTCGGTCACCACCATCACCATCACCGATGATAATGGTGAACCCGCCACCCTCAGGGTCACGGCCCCGGTGGACGCCACCCTCGCAGAGAACATGACGTACAGCAGTGGCGCCCCGGTTCTGAGCGGGACGCCCATTGGGGCGGTCACCTGGACGGTGAGCGGAGAGGATGCCTTGCAATTCACGATTGCGGCCGACGGCGTGGTCTCCCTGTCGCCGCGCAACTACGAACTCCCGACCGACGTGGGCGCCGACAACACCTATCGGTTCACCCTCACCGCCACGGATGCCGACAACAACACCGCCACCAGTGAGTCGGTCACCACCATCACCATCACCGATGATAATGGTGAACCCGCCACCCTCAGGGTCACGGCCCCGGTGGACGCCACCCTCGCAGAGAACATGACGTACACCAGTGACGCCCCGGTCCTGACCGGGACGCCCATTGGGGCGGTCACCTGGACGGTGAGCGGAGAGGATGCCTTGCAATTCACGATTGATGCCGACAACGGCGCGGTCTCCCTGTCGCCGCGCGATTACGAACTCCCGACCGACGTGGGCACCGACAACACCTATCGGTTCACCCTCACCGTCACGGATGCCGACGCGAACACCGCCACCAGTGAGTCGGTCACCACCATCACCATCACCAACGAGGCCGACGTCGCCGGCCTGACGCTGACGCCGACTTCTCTGACTGTGGCGGAAGGCTCGACCACCCACACCTATACCGTGGTGCTCGACACCGAGCCGACGGCCACGGTGACGGTGAACATCCCCCAGGATGGTGGCGAGGTCACCACAACCCCGGCCGACCTGACCTTCACCGCCACCGACTGGAACGACGCGCAGACCGTCACGCTTACCGCCGTGCAAGATGACGACATGACCACTGATGACACCATGCTGACGCATACCGCGTCCGGCGCCGACTACGGCAGCGTCACCGCCGACTTGACCGTCAGGGTAATCGACGACGACATCGTGCCGACCCTAAGCATAGATGACGTCATCGTAGCCGAAGGCGACGGCACGGCCACCGTCACCGTGCGCTTGGACCACGCAGTGTCAGGCGGTTTCACCGTGTTCGTCTCGACCGAGGACGTCACCGCCATCGCGGGCGAAGACTACACCGCTATTATCAGCGAGATCCTGACTTTTAATGGCGACCCCGACGAGACCCAAACCGTCACGATCAACATCACCGATGACACGGTCATCGAAGGCGCCGAAACCCTGACGGTGTTGCTGACCAACCTGCGAGGCACCACCCTGGTGGATATTCCCACCCCCGCCACGGTGACGATCACCGACGCCGTCGTGGCTCCCGACCAGCCGCTCGCCTATGAGCTGTTGCCGGAAGTGGCCCGGGCCATCACGGATAGCACGGTGATGGCCATCACGTCGCGCTTGGAGCAGGTCCGGACCGGCCCCGCATCCGGCACACTGGCGCTCGGGGGCCAGGACACGCTGTCGGATGTGCTGACCACCGGCGGGCGGGCGCTGGCCGCGGGGACGCTGGATATGACCGACGTGTTGAGCCGCTCCGAATTTGTCCTGCCGCTGCACGCGCAGAGTCCCAACCTGAAGCGCCTGACGATCTGGGGCAGCGGTGACTACCGCACTATCGGCGGCAGGACCGGCGACACCGTGAATTGGGACGGAGATTTGTTCAACGCGCACGTGGGCGCGGATGCCATGGTGCGGGACAGACTGCTGGTCGGGGCGGTCGTCTCCTTGAGCGAGGTCGCCTTTGACTATCGCGCACCGGCCGACGACTCTCGAGCGAGCGGCGAATCCACTCTCTCGCTGACCAGCGTGCATCCCTATCTGGGCTGGACCACACAGGACAAGCGGCTGGCCCTGTGGGCCACCGCCGGGTACGGCTGGGGCGACCTGACCATCACCCAAGAGGAGACGCTCCGGCCCCGGACGCCGTTGACCAGCGAAGTCACGTTGCGCACCGTGGGCGGCGGCATCAGCGGCCAGGTGCTGGAGACGGCCACCGGGGAGATGCGGCTCAACCTCGAAGTCGCGCAGACCGCGTTGGACGTGACCGGCAGCGCCGACCTGGCTGTGTGGTCGGTTGAAGCGCGGAGGGCGCGGCTTAGCGTGGAATCCACCATGACCCACACCTGGGATGACGGATCGCACCTGACCCCTCTTGTTGAACTGGGCGTGCGGCAGGACGCGGGTGACGGGCGCACTGGCGCCGGGGCGGAAGTAGGCGGTGCGCTGCGCTATAAGCACCCGGCCAAGGGCATCACGCTGGACAGTCATGGCCGGGTGTTGCTTGCGGGGCATACCGGGAACTACAAGGACTGGGGCGTCGGGGGCGTGCTTGCGATGGCCGCCGGCCATGGCGGGCAGGGGCTGGCCATCCGGCTGGCGCCCACCTACGGGCAGACCGCGACGAACACCGCGCAACTGTGGGATCAGGGTGCGCGTGACCTGACCGGGACTGACGCGGCGGCCATGGGCCATCGGATGGAGGCGGCAGTGGACTATGGGCTGGCCATTGCGGACGAACAGAGCCTCCTGACGCCGTATGGGAAAATGACGTGGGGCGACGGGACGCGGGATTACCGGCTGGGGAGCCGCCTGGCTCTGCCCCTGGGACTGACCATGAGTCTGGAGGGTGTGCGCGTGGAGTCGGCCGTGGGACCGGCGGAGTATCGGTTCCAGTGGCTGACCGCCTGGCGGTGGCTTACCGCATCCCTGGAGTCTGCCGGCCTGGACCGCCGCCTCCAACTGAAGGCCGAGTGGCAGTGGTAGGGTCGTCGGCTGGCTGCGCGGCGGTCAGCGTTTTCGCCGCCGGCAACAGGCCTCGTTGCCGTCAGGCCAGCGGGAGTCCACATTGAATGACTGATGGATTTCCAGCCGTTCTCGTGAATGACACGCATCAGGGCTGCCTTTCGTTGTTTCGTGAAGCCAGGAGTGGCGCAGGATGGATGATTCTGTCCGTCTGGGTCTTTCGTGACTTCCATTCTAGGTCTTTTGATTGGTTGCAGGCGAAGTCCATTCTTCATTACACTTCTCCGTTCAGTCTTTTGTTCGCCAGGCATCATTTCGATTAACCATTCAGACTAACCAAGGGTTGACGTATGGCAAAGGTACTTGAAGGCCCAGGAATGGGCTTGTTGAAAAAATGGGGGTTGCACGTTCCGCAGTATGCCGTGGTTGGTTCTTCCGAAGCCTTTGAACAGTTGGCACAGGCCAATGATTGGCTGAAAACAGGCAAGTTGGTGGTCAAGGCGCATGAGGCCCTTGGCTCCCGCTTCAAACTCGGCCTGGTCAAGGTTGGCCTGGACGTGAAAGGCGCCACGGCGGCCGTGAAAACCATGCTTGGCCGGACGGTTGAGACGTTGACCATTCGGGAAGTGATTGTGTCCGAGGCCATTGATCATCAAGAAGAATATTACGTGGCCGTGCAGTCCACACGGGATGGCGCCGAGATCATGGTGGCGACTTGCGGCGGCGTTGAAGTGGAGTCCAATTGGGATCGCGTGAAACGGCTTGCCGTTGACGTGGGAGAGTCGCCGACCAGGGCCGCGTTGCAGGGTCTCGCCAAAGAGGCCGGGTTTTCCGGTGGGTTGGTCGATAAGGTGGCCGATTTTGCCGGAAAGCTGTTCCTCTGTTTCGACAATGAGGATGCGCAATATCTGGAAGTGAATCCCGTGGTGCAGAATACGGCCGGCGAGCTGGTCGCGCTTGATGCCGTGACGTTGCTGGACGGCGATGCCAAATTCCGTCATCCGGACTGGACCTTTCCCTTTGCCGCCGAATTCGGGCGCGCCTATACCAAAAATGAAGAAGAGGTCATGGCTGTGGATGCCAAGGTGAAAGGCTCCGTGAAGTTTATCGAAATTCCGGGTGGCGACACGGCGATGCTTCCCGCTGGCGGCGGGGCCAGTGTGTATTACTCGGACGCGGTGGTGGCACGGGGCGGCAGGTTGGCCAATTACGCCGAATATTCCGGCGATCCGCCCGATTGGGCCGTCGAAGTGTTGACCGAAAAGATCTGTTCTCTGCCCGGTATCAAACACATTATCGTCGGCGGCGCCATTGCCAATTTCACCGATGTGAAAAAGACCTTCGGGGGCATTATCAACGCGTTTCGCAAAGCCCAGGCCGAGAAGAAATTACGCGGCGTGAAAATCTGGGTGCGACGGGGCGGGCCGAACGAAAAGGAAGGGCTGGCGGCCATGACAGCCCTGAAAGGCGAAGGGTTTGATATTGAAGTGTTTGACCGGCATACGCCGCTGACCGACATCGTGGATATGGCCATGACCCGGAAGTAACGGAGAAACTATGTCAACAACCCATGCACCCAACCTGCGCAGCATTGACGGTGATCTGGATGCGATGAGAAACAGGTCGTTTGCTGAAAAGTTTCCTTTTCCTAATCTGGAACGCATTGGCGGGAACATGATTCTTGCCTATACGGGAATGGCCTCTTTTCCCAAATCCATCAAACATGTTGGCGGGAATGTCGTGATCTCGGATACAGAACCGGCATTGTTTATGGCTGACTGTAAGGCGGCAAAGCGATCCGGCATTATTCAGGGAGAAGTGATGTGCATCATCACACCGTAAGACCATCACGAGCGGGACGCGGTTGGGCAGTCCAAATTTGGCATTGAGAATGAGGAGAGCTTCATGAGTATTCTGGCGACAAAAGAGACGCATGTCGTGATTCAGGGCGGAGTGGCGGGGGGCAACGCGGCTCGTCGCATGGCCGAGTTCCGGCACATGATTCACCAGCCGCTCAACGTGTCCGCGTTTGTGTACCCCCCGGATGCGGGCAAGGCCAACGAAATTGTCTGCGGGAACCAGCCCGTCTCCATTCCGGTGTATAAAACCGTGGCCGATGCGACGGCGAACCATCCGGAAATCAACACCAGTTTGATCTATGTCGGCGCGGATCGGGCCTATGCCGGCGCGCGGGAAGCTCTGGATGATTCGCACGTGAACGTGGTGTCCATGATTACGGAAGGTCTGCCTGAAAAAGACGCGAAATTGCTCGGTCGGCACGCGCGCGCGCTTGGGAAAACCTTTAACGGGCCGTCCTCCATCGGCATCCTGTCGGCGGGAGAATGTCGGCTGGGGGTGATTGGCGGGGCGTTTGATAATCTGGTGTCCTGCAAGCTCTATCGTCCGGGTTCATTTGGTGTGATTACCAAATCCGGCGGCCTGTCGAATGAAATCATCTGGATTTGTTCGCAATTCGCTGACGGCATCACCACCGCGATTGGGATTGGCGGGGACGCGTATCCGGGAACGGATTATGTCTCGTACCTTGAAATGTTTGAACACGATCCGCAGACCAAAGCCGTGGTCATTGTCGGCGAGATGGGCGGTGATTTGGAGGAGCGTGCGGCGGAATGGTACGGCGCGAAAAAACGCCGGGTGACGCTTCTGGCGGTTGTGTCGGGGTTTTGTCAGGAAAGCCTGCCCAAAGGCATGAAATTCGGGCATGCGGGAGCCAAGGAAGGGCTGAAAGGCGAAGGGTCGGCACGGGCAAAATCGGATGCGCTGAAAGCGTCCGGCGCGATCGTGCCCGAGACCTTCGGGGCGTTGGGGCCGGCGATCAAGGATGCCTATGACGGGTTGCTCAAGTCCGGCGCCGTGAAGCCGATTCCGGAGTTGAGTGACGCGGAGAAACCCCGTCTTCCCCGGACGGTCGAACAGGGCATGAAAGACGGCGACGTGCTGGTGGTTCCGTTAATCAGGTCCACCATCAGCGATGATCGGGGCGACGAACCCCTGTATGAAGGGTATCCGGCTTCCGAACTCATCAATAAAGGGTACGACATTCCTCACGTCATCGGGCTGCTGTGGGATAAACGGCTGATTGGCAAAAATGAAGCCGAAATCATCAAGCGCATTCTCATCCTGTCGGCCGATCATGGCCCCTGCGTCAGCGGTGCGTTGACCACCATCATTGCGGCATGTGCCGGTATCGGGTTGGCTCAAGCCGTGGCGGCCGGGTTGATTATGGTCGGGCCGCGATTCGGCGGGGCGGTGACCGATGCGGGCCGGTATTTCAAATATGCCGTTGATCACGCCATGTCCGTGGACGAGTTTCTCGCGCACATGAAGCAACACGTGGGGCCTGTGCCGGGCATCGGTCATCGGGTGAAGAGCCTGCGGAATCCCGATACCCGCGTGAAAACACTGGTGGGATATGTCAAAACGCTGGGCATTCCCACGCCGCATCTGGATTTTGCCTTGCAGGTCGAAACGGTCACGTCGGCCAAGAAGGACAATTTGATTTTGAACGTTGACGGAGCCATGGCGGCGGTCCTGGTGGATATTGGATTCCCCGTGGACAGCCTGAACGGGTTTTTCATTCTGGCCAGAACCATTGGACTCATCGGCCACTGGACCGATCAAAAACGCCAGGGCAGCCGGCTCATTCGGTTGTTTAACTATCTCGTGCATTATGCGTCACCCCGTCGGCGGGACGTGCCGCCGTTGTCCTAAATCACTCCATGGCCGACTGTCTGCGGATTGATGCCGAATACGGCGAAATTGAAGGCGGACGGGTTGGCGTTGGAATTTACGCGGAGAACATCTTATGTCAATTGAACTGGTGAAAACATTGTATGACGCCATGCCCGCCGCCGTGGATACGGCACGCAAGAAGTTTGGCCGAGGGTTGACCTGGGCCGAAAAAATTCTGGTCACCCACACCGACAACATGAACGCCCAGGTCTGGGAGCGAGGGAAAGCCATGTTGTCGCTACGTCCCGACCGTGTGGCGATGCAGGATGCCACCGCGCAAATGGCGATGTTGCAGTTTATCCAGGCCGGGAAGAAAAAAGTCGCCGTCCCCAGCACGATTCATTGCGATCATCTGATTCGGGCGGAGATGGGGTCGGAAAAAGACCTCATGATTGCGAATCATGAAAACCGCGAGGTCTATAACTTTCTGGAATCCGCCGCACGGAAATACGGCATTGGTTTCTGGAAGCCAGGGTCGGGCATTATTCACCAGGTGGTGCTGGAAAATTACGCGTTCCCCGGCGGATTGATTATCGGCACCGATTCTCACACGCCGAATGGCGGCGGGTTGGGCATGTTGGCCATTGGCGTCGGCGGGGCCGATGCCGGCGAGGTCATGGCCGGGTTGCCGTGGGAAGTGCTGCATCCCAAATTGATCGGTGTCAGACTGACCGGCAAATTGGATGGCTGGGCCTCACCCAAAGACGTGATTCTGTATCTGTGCGGGAAACTGACGGTCAAAGGCGGCACCAACAAGATCGTCGAATACTTTGGCCCGGGCGCGGAAACCATCAGTGCGACGGGGAAGGGGACGATTACCAACATGGGCGCGGAACTGGGCGCCACCACGTCGGTGTTTCCCTTTGACCGGAAGATGGCGGATTATCTCACCATCACGGAGCGTGGCGACATCGCCAAACTGGCGATGGCCCACAAGGACATGCTGGTGGCCGACCCCGATGTGTATCAGTCACCGGAGAAGTATTTCGACGAAATCGTGGAAATTGATCTTTCGACTCTGGAGCCGCACGTCGTGGGGCCGCATTCACCGGATCTGGCAAGGCCCGTTTCCAAGCTGGCGGCCGAAGCCAAAGAAAAAGGGTATCCCGTGGAGTTGAAAGCGACGTTGTTGGGCAGTTGCACCAATTCTTCCTACGAAGACATTGGCCGGGCCGCCCATATTGCGCGACAGGGGTTGAACGCGGGCGTGAAAGCCAAAACCGCGTTTCTGGTGTCGCCGGGTTCGGAACGGATTTTTCATACTATGAAACGCGACGGGTTTCTGGACACGCTGGAGGCGTTGGGCGCGACCGTGCTGGCGAATGCCTGCGGGCCGTGTATCGGTCAGTGGAAACGGGCGGATGGCGTCAAGGGACGCGCGGATTCCATTGTCAGCACCTTTAACCGGAATTTTCCGGGTCGCAACGACGGCATCTCCGACACCCTGTCCTTTCTGGCGAGTCCGGAGCTGGTCGCCGCCTATGCCCTGGCGGGCAACCTGGGATTCAATCCTCTGCGCGACAGCCTGCCGACGCCGGATGGAAAATCCTTCAAACTGAAGCCGCCGCAGGGCGATGAATTGCCGGCGAAGGGTTTTGCCAACGGGAGCGATGGCTTCATTGTTCCGGCGGAGAACGGGGAAGGGGTGAATGTTGACCTGCCTCCCGACAGTGAGCGGCTGCAATTGTTGCAACCCTTTCCCAAATGGGACGGCAACGATTTCGACACGCTGCCGTTGCTGTTGAAGACCAAAGGAAAAACCACGACGGATCATATTTCTCCGGCCGGCCCCTGGCTCAAATTTCGCGGGCATCTGGACAAGATCAGCGACAATATGTTTCTGGGCGCGAACAATGCGTTTTCCAGTGAAGCGGGGACGGGGACGAACGTGTTGACCGGAGAATCGGGTCTCTCCATCGCGGCCATTGCGCGCGACTATAAAAGCAAAGGCGTCGGCTCGTTTGTGGTCGGCGATGAGAATTACGGCGAAGGGAGCAGCCGCGAACATGCGGCCATGTCGCCGCGTTTTCTGGGCGTGAAAGCTGTTCTGGTCAAGAGCTTTGCCCGCATTCATGAAACGAATCTGAAGAAGCAGGGTATTCTGCCCCTGACGTTTGCGAACCCCGCGGACTATGACGGCATTGAACAGGATGACCGTGTGGGCGTGACGGGTCTCAACGCGCTGGCGCCGGGGAACCCCGTGTCTGTGACCATCGCGAAAAAAGCCGGCGGCACAAAAACCATTCAAGCCAATCACAGCATGACCGAGCAGCAGATCACGTGGTTTCGTGCGGGGTCGGCGTTGAATGCGTTGCGGTGAATAGACGCGCGCGGCAGGGCGCCCTTTGCCTTGACTTGCACCGGTAGAAAGATGAAACTTTCACCATGACTCCTTCTCCCCTACGAAAGCTTGAAGCGGCCAGCTTTACGGCCGTCGCAAGCGGATGCGATTGATGCCGCCATGGATTCAAAATTTCCGGACGGTATCACCTCGCTTGCGACCAAGGAAGATGTTGCCATGCTCAAAGCCGATATTGGCAACCTCCGGGCCGACTTCTACCGGGCGCTTTGGTTGCAAGGCGCCAGCATTATCGCCGTCATTCTCGGTTTGTTGAAATTGCTGTGAGGAAAAAACGGATCCCTGTCGCTGTTCTCCTGGGGACGGTGGTGGTGTTCGGGTAGCGACGTCGGGTTGCACGTTCATGAAAACTCTTACTGTGGTTGTGTGCCATGGGATGACCGAACAGCAAAGCAAACGAAAACCATGACCACCAAATCCTCCAACAAAACCGCCGCAACGAATCAGGATGACGCGCTCCACCCGCCCATGGTGACGGTGGAGATTGACGGGAAACCGTTTCAGGTGCCGGCGGGAGTGACACTGATGAAAGCCCTCTGGTACACCGGCCATGAAGTCACGCGGGGAGCCGGATGCCTGGGCGGATTTTGCGGCGCCTGCGCGATGTATTACCGCATACCAGACGACCCGAAAGTCAAAACCTGCCTGGCCTGTTCCCATGCGGTGGAAGACGGCATGTCGTTTTCGTTTGCGCCGCCGTTTCCCGCACGGAAAGCCATCTATGATTTGACGCAGATTGAAGACCCCAAACAGGCGTTGTTTGAACTGTACCCGGAAGCGCCGCTGTGCCGGAACTGCAACGCCTGCACCGAAGCCTGCCCGCAACAGATTGACGTGCGCGAGGGCGTGTGGAAAGCCGTCTTTGGTGATTTCAAAGCGGTGTCGGAAACGTTTATGGATTGTGTCATGTGCGGCCTGTGCGCGCCGGTGTGCATTGCCGACATTGCGCCCAGTCTCGTGGGCGTCTATGCCAGCCGTGCCTACGGAGCGCGGGAAATGGAACAGCCGCAGGGCCTCGCCGACCGCATTCAGGCCATTGCGGATGGACAGTACAACGACGATTGGAAGCGCGTTTTGAATATGACCGATGAAGAACTGCAACACACTTCCGCCGCAATAAAGGCGGTCGGGAAGTCCGATTGAGACATGGATTTTCAACCCCTGTACGATGCGGTTCACGCATCTCGTGACGCTCGCCGCAAGTATAACCCGCCTCGACTTCCCCTCGCCGACCGCGATGCGCTGATTGAGAAATATCATCCGGATTACCGCGACGCCGCGTACCGTACCATTGCCTGTGGTCCGAACGCGGGGGGGCGGACGGTATGCGAACTCGCCGCGATTCTGGAAGGCGACAGCTCCATTGCCGAAGACCTCCCTCTCACTCCCGCTCACGTTGCGGATGTGCTGGTGGTGGGCGGCGGGGGGGCGGGATGTGCCGCGGCTCTCCATGCGCAGGGACAAGGAGCCAACGTTTTTCTGGCGACGAAATTGCGCCTGGGGGATTCCAATTCGGTGATGGCCCAGGGGGGCATGCAAATTGCCGTGGCCCCCGATGATTCTCCGGTGCAGCATTTCCTCGATACCCTCAAGGGCGGTCATATGGAGAATGACCATCAGTTGCTGAAGACGATGGTCGAGGAAGGCCCATCCATTGCGAAATGGTTGTTGGAACTGGGAGTGCTCTTTGATCGGGACCCCGACGGCAATCTGCACGTCAAAAAAGGCGGCGGCAGTACCAGGGCACGGCTGCTGACCTGTTCGGATTATACCGGCCTCGAAATCATGCGCGTGCTCAAAGACGAGGTGCTCAACCGGAAGATTCCCCTGCTTGAATTTGCCGCGGCCGTGGAGTTATTGAGTGACGAAGACGGGGCCTGTGCCGGCGCCGTGTTTCTGGATTTGGACAACAAGCGTCCCATTGTGGTGGCGGCCAAAACCGTGATTTTAGCCACCGGCGGCATCGGGCGGTTGCATATTCAGGGATTTCCCACGAGCAATCATTACGGCGCCACGGGCGACGGTCTCGCGCTGGCCTATCGCATGGGTGTGCCGCTGGTCCACATTGATACGTTTCAATATCACCCTTCCGGCTGCGTGTACCCCGAGCAGCTTGTGGGGCAGTTGGTCACCGAAGGGATACGGTCGGAGGGCGGCCATCTGGTCAATGCGAAGGGCGAACGATTTGTGAATGAGTTGGACACCCGCGACGTGGTGGCGTCGTCCATTATTCGTGAATGCGAAGAGGGTCGCGGCGTGCGAACGGCAACCGGTCGCGTTGGCGTGTGGCTGGATACTCCGGGGCTTGAGGTGGAGCATGGCGCCGGCACACTGGAAAAACATTTTCCCGCCATGGTGCGCCAGTACGAACGGTACGGGATGGATATCCGCACCGACCCGGTGTTGATTTATCCCACGCTGCATTATCAGAACGGCGGAGCGAAAATTGACACCGATGGGGAAACGCCCGTGAAGCAGCTTTTTGCGGCCGGAGAAACATCCGGCGGGTTGCATGGGCGCAATCGTCTGATGGGCAATTCGCTGTTGGATTTGATGGTGTTCGGCAAGCGGGCTGGGATGACGGCGGCGGCGCGAGCCAAAACCATTCCCCAGGGCCAGTTGACGCTGAACCATCTGCGCCGCTTCCGGGACGAAGCCAGAAAGCATGGTGTGACCAATCAGGTTATCTCGCCGCTCGTGTTGCCCGCTTATACAGGGAAGCCGTAGGCGACAGGGGACAGCTCACTGTTCCGGGTGATGTCGGGTTTGGGGCGTTATACTCTGCCTCGGAATAACACGCTCGCGGAGTTTTCCCACGTGGTCTGTCTGTGTATTATTAGGCGTTCCATACTTGTTTTGATCCGCAGAGGAGATGCGCAATGGCTGGTTTCGTGTATGTTGACAACTCAAATGTTTTCATAGAAGGGCAACGGGTCGCGGCAGTCGAAAACGGCTTTGCGTTGAACATTCGTGATGCGATCAGTGGTCAAATTTTTGACCGCAGCTACCGTTTGGATTTCGGAAAATTGTATAAGTTTGTCGCCAACAATGGCTGGAATGTCAAACGGGCCATACTGTTTGGGTCGCGTCCGCCACCAAACGACTCGCTGTGGGCTGCCGCCAAGTCCGAGGGGTTTGACTTGGTCATTGAAGATCGAAGTGCCGCCAATCGAGAAAAGAAAATAGACACGGGTATCGTGATGGCGATGGCGAAAGATGCTTTCACTAAGGCTGACAAGTCCAGTGATAAGTTCGTTCTGGTGGCCGGCGACGGCGACTATGTGCCGGCGGTGAGCGATCTGGTTGCGGAGGGTTTCACCGTGGATGTTGTGTTTTGGCAACATGCTTCACAGGAGTTGAAATCAGCTTGTTCAAACTTTATCGAGATGAACCCGCATTTCGGAAATCTTTCACGATAGAATGCGAGAGGACATTGTACGGCATGGTCGGCCGCGTTTTGCTCTCCGCCGCCATAGAGGTTTTATGATGTCAGGGCGACAGTAGCGCGAACCATTGCATGAAGGGAACATCATGAACATCCACGAATTTCAGGCAAAAGAGCTGTTCGCGCAATTCGGCATTCCCGTGCCACGCGGCAAGGCGGTGAAGACGCCACGTGCCGCGGAAAAATGGGCCGCCGCGCTTGACGCATCGGTCTATGTCGTCAAAGCGCAAATTCACGCCGGCGGACGGGGCAAAGCCGGCGGAGTCAAAATCACAAAGAATCGGGATGAAGTGCCGGCCCTGGCGCAGGCGCTCATTGGCAAAGCCCTGGTGACGCATCAAACCGGACCGAAGGGCAGAAAAGTCCGGCGGCTGCTGATTGAAGAGGGCGCGGGGATTGCCAAAGAGTTGTACCTTGGTCTGTTGGTGGATCGGGATACGGGATTCCCGACGTTCATTGCGAGCACCGAAGGCGGTATGGACATTGAAGAGGTGGCGGATCAGACGCCGGAGAAGGTGATCCGGGAATCCATTGATCCCGCCGTCGGGTTTCAGGGACATAACGGGCGCAATCTTGCCTTTGCTCTGGGGTTGCCGGCGTTGGACAACGCGGTGGTGAAGCCGTTTCTGTCCATGCTGGAAAATGTGTACCGCCTGTTTATGGACAAAAACGCCTCCCTGGTGGAGATCAATCCGTTGGTGGTCACCACGGATCATCGGCTCATCGCGCTCGATGGGAAGGTCTCGTTTGATGACAATGCGTTGTGCAAGCACCCCGACATTCAGGCGTTCCGCGATCCGCACGAAGAAGAACCGCTTGAAATTGAGGCCGGTGAGCACAATCTCAATTACGTAAAACTGGACGGCGACATTGGGTGCATGGTGAACGGGGCGGGGTTGGCCATGGCCACGATGGACGTGATCAAACTGGCCGGCGCGGAACCCGCAAACTTTCTGGACGTGGGGGGCGGTGCGACCAAAGAGACCGTCGCCGCCGGGTTCCGAATTCTGCTCAAGGACAAAAAAGTCAAAGGTATTTTCATCAACATCTTTGGCGGCATCGTTCGCTGTGAGCGGATTGCCCACGGGGTCATCGAGGCTTCAAAGGAAGTGGGCATCACGTTGCCGGTGGTGGTTCGTCTTCAGGGGACCAATGCGGAAGAAGGTCGGAAATTGCTGGCCGAGTCGGGTTTGAAAGTTGACGTGGCGACGGATCTGTGGGAAGCCGCGCAAAAAATTGTGGCCATGAAGGGCAAAAAAAAACGCTGACCGCGTCGCGCATTGTTTGATCCGGTGATCGGTGACCGGCGGCGCGCGTGGCATCATAAGGGAAGGAACGGAATGTGAGCATCCTGGTGAATACGTCAACGCGGGTGGTTGTGCAGGGGATCACGGGGAAAGAAGGGTCTTTCCACGCAAGTCAGTGCAAAGCCTATGGTACGCACATTGTCGCCGGTGTCACGCCCGGCAAGGCAGGGCAGGACGTGGAGAGTATTCCCGTGTTCAACACGGTTCGCGAGGCTGTGCGGAAGACGGACGCCACCACGTCGTTGATTTTTGTGCCGCCGCTTGTTGCCGCCGACGCGATTCTTGAGGCCGCGAACGCAGGCATCTGGCTGGTGGTGTGCATCACGGAAGGTATTCCCGTCAACGACATGGTGCGGGTGAAACGCGCGTTGGCGAGTACGCAGACCCGGCTGATTGGCCCCAATTGTCCGGGGATTATCACGGCCGGCGAGTGCAAGATCGGCATCATGCCGGGCTTCATTCATCAAAAAGGCAAAGTCGGCGTGATTTCCCGCAGCGGAACACTCACCTATGAAGCGGTGAATCAGTTGACGAATCTGGGGCTTGGCGAAACCACGTGCGTGGGGATTGGCGGCGACCCCATCATCGGCACGGGGTACATTGATTTACTGCACATGTTTGAGCAGGATGACGAGACAAAAGCCGTGGTCATGATCGGGGAGATCGGCGGCGACGCCGAAGAAAAAGCCGCGACGTTTATCCAACGGGAAATGACCAAACCGGTTGTCGCGTTCATCGCCGGCATCACCGCCCCTCCGGGCCGCCGCATGGGCCATGCGGGTGCGATCATCACCGGCGGCAAAGGCACGGCCAAAGAAAAAATGGCCGCCCTCGAAGCCGCCGGCGTCCGCGTCGTCCACAACCCCGCGGAAATCGGGGAGACGGTGAAAGCCGCGCTGGGGGCGGATACATGTCGCGTTGCGTGAGTATTGTCCTGGTTTGGTTTGGGACACGAGCGTCGCACCATCATGGCCTCGGCCTGCAAGATTCGGCACACTGTTTGCGTCAACCTCAAACCGAGAGCCAAAGGTGATGGTCCTGTCCGGATACTTGACTATACGTACATAAAGACATATCGTTTTCTCGTTATTGCTATCCGGGGTCTTCCATGCTTGCCAAATTAACCTCCAGAAACCAGTTAACCTTGCCCCAAGTCGTGTTGTCAGACTTTGAAGACGCGGAGTACTTCGACGTGGTCGAGGAAAACGGGCGCATCGTGCTGACCCCCATTCGCCGGGTACGCGCAGAAGAAGTGCGCACCAAACTTGCGGAGCAGGGGCTGTCCCAAGCCGACGTCTCCGACGCGGTGGCGTGGTCGCGCCGCGCCGAATGAAGTCGCCGCGTATTGTCCTTGATACCAACGTATTGCTCTCGGCACTGTTGTTCCGTGCAGGCATGTTGTCGTGGTTGCGCATGGCCTGGCAGGAAGGCGTTGTTTGTCCACTGATAAGTCCCGTCACGACCGACGAACTCATTCGAGTGCTGTCCTATCCAAAGTTCAATCTTCATGCCCGTGAGCAAGACGATTTGCTGGCCGATTATCTGCCTTGGTGTGAGACAGTCATGGTGTCGAAATCGTCCAACGTTCCGCACTGCCGCGACCCCTTTGACCGTCCCTTTCTTGAGCTTGCTGAATATCGAAGAAGCAATGTCAGAGGTTCCGGGGGTGATAACTAATGCCGACTTTGCACTGGCTGACGAGAGACGAGGATATTCACGCCGTGCAGAAATACCTTACAGGCTATTGGAATCAGTCTCCGACCTGTCTGCCGGGAAGTTGGACACCGGCAACATGCTGATTCGCGGCGGCAATCCGGACGCTGATTGCGGGCCGACGTCTTGACCAGACAAGGGTAGTGGGATGCGTTCCCGTCTTTGTTCGGATCATCTTGACGTTGCCCGTTGATTCGCCTTACTCTCGCCCAGCAAAGGAGAAACACCGTGGATATTCACGAACTCGTTCTTGAAATGAAGCAGCTTGAGCGGCGACTGATGCTCTACGAAGAAAAATACGGCATCCTCAGCCATGATTTTTGCGACCTTTTACGAGCGGGCAGGTTTTCACGCTATGATGATTTCGACGAAACCCGCACGGACTTCAGTCGCTGGAAAGGCATTGACGAAACGTGGCAACGCCGCAAAACCGCGTATAGCAAACGCATTCAACAACGCGATCCCGCCGACATGTTGCGTGTACAACCGGCCTATTAAGATGGCCGAAAATCCTCTTGAGTCTCTTGCCGACTACAGTGACGTTGTTGCGAAAATTCTGAATCGCCCCTCTGTTCTCCACTCAACGATTCGCGTTTGGTCAACCAGTCTCTGTACCGGAACGGCCGAAGGAGAGGCGACGTTTGCCAACGGAGTCCGCTTGAGGATGAGGGAAGAATTGGATTTTGCGGATGGGCTGATTACGTCCTATGGCTACGAGGTCTATCGAGGAACAGAACGCCTGTATTGGTACGACGATTTTCCTCATCCCGACGAACCGGCTTTTCAAGTTGGATGCCGAAGTGGGCGTGTCGTTTGACAACGGCTTTGCGTTCCGTGACGGTATGTATCAGGGGCAGCGACACTATCGCGGACGCTGGAGGCCGAGCAAACACTTTCTTGGACCGGATCATGTTCCCGCTTTCGATGGTGCGGAGGATGGCGAGGAATTTCGGTGCGCTCAAACGCTCGACAGCCTGCCGGAAGTGCAATACTGGATTCGCAATGTCTCCCGCGATCCGGCTTCGTTCTGGTTGCCGACTGCGACGGATAAGTTCTACCCGGACTTTGTTGCGCTCTTGAATGATGGACGGTGTTTCGTTGTGGAGTATAAAGGCCTCCTCACGGCGGATACGGCTGACACGAGGGAGAAGCGGACAATCGGTGAATTGTGGGAGCGGGAAAGCGAAGGCAAGGCCCTGTTTCTTATCGCGGAACACGTGCGCGACGGGAAGGACGTGCGTCGGCAGTTGATGGAAAAAATCGGAGTCGCTTGAGCAGTCTGTCATTTTCAGCGCACTGGAAACATGGCTGACCATCATCATAGCGGCGGCTGAAGAAGAAAGCGATGTGCCTCATGAATTGCTTCTCTATTGGCAGAGTGCTCTGGATTCCCGCCTTCGCGGGTATGACAATGGAATGGGCTGATCTCTGATGTCGGAACGGATTAACGCATTGCGCGCGGAACTAAGCCGGAGAGGTTTGTCCGGGTGTATCGTTCCTCATGCGGATGAGTACCAGAATGAATATTTGCCTGATTGCGCGGAACGGTTGGCGTGGTTGACGGGGTTTACGGGGTCGGCGGGAACGGCGGTGGTGTTGGCGGAGCAAGCCGTCATTTTTGTGGATGGCCGCTATACGTTGCAGGTGCGCCGACAAGTTGATCAACAGGTGTTTGAACCTCGGCACCTTCGGGAACAGCCCGTGCATGAATGGTTGTCCGTCGTGCTACAACCCGGCGACACACTGGGATATGATCCCTGGCTGCATACGCCTCGCGAAGTCAATCAATTACAAGAGGCCTGCGCGAGAGTGCAGGCGGCGCTTATTCCCTGTGAATCAAATCCCGTTGATGCTGTATGGCATGATCGTCCCGCGCCTCCCGCGGAAAAGGTGGTGCCGCATGATGACGCCTGGGCCGGCATCTCGTCGGAAGAAAAACGGCGGGAGCTTGCCGTGAAATTGAAACATGACGGAGTGGGAGTGGTTGTGTTGACGGCCCCGGATTCCATCGCCTGGCTCTTGAATGTTCGTGGCGGCGACGTGGCTCATACGCCGTTACCACTCGGCTTTGCCCTGTTGTATGGTGATGGCGCGGCGTCATTTTTTCTCGATACACGCAAAATTTCAGAAACGCTGGCGTCTCACCTGGGGCCGGATGTGCGCCTATGTGCCGCCGCGGAATTTCCGACGGCTCTGGACCGGCTGGGAAAGGCCGGCACGCGCGTGTTGTGCGATCCGATGCGCACGGCGAGTTGGATTCCCGCACGACTGGCTCAAGCCGGTGCCCATGTGATTGAAGGGGAAGACCCGTGTGTGTTGCCGAAAGCCTGCAAAAATTCCGTGGAGATCAACGGGTCGCGGGAAGCGCATAAGCGCGACGGCGCGGCGGTGTGTCAATTTCTCGCCTGGATGGATCGGGAAGCGCGGAGCGGACGGCTCTCCGAACTGGACGCCCAGGCGTATCTTGATTCCTGTCGGCAACGCCAGCCGCTCTGGCGTGATTTGAGTTTTCCCACGATTTCGGCAGCCGGTCCCAGTAGCGCGATCGTGCATTACCGGGCAACGGCACAGCATCATCACATGATTGAGCCTGGGACATTATATCTGGCGGATTCAGGGGGGCAGTATCCGGATGGCACGACCGATATCACCAGGACGATTGCCATTGGTTCTCCCACATCGGAACACCGGGATCGGTACACCCGAGTCTTGAAGGGCGTGATTGCTCTTGCCGTGGCCGTCTTTCCGGAAGGCACTACCGGCACGCAGCTTGATGCGTTGGCCCGACGACATCTCTGGGACGTGCAGTTGGACTATGAGCATGGGACCGGGCATGGGGTCGGCAGTTACCTGGGAGTCCACGAAGGACCGCAGTGTATCTCGAAAAGCGCCAATGCGGTTGCGTTGCGGCCGGGTATGATTCTTTCAAACGAGCCAGGGTATTATAAAAGCGGAGAGTATGGCATTCGGTTGGAAAATCTTGTGGTGGTGATTCCCGTGAAGTCCCCCGTACAGGCAAGTGGCGAAGGGAATCGGGAATGGCTGGGGTTTGAGACGCTCACGCTTGTGCCGTTTGACGCCTCGCTGATTGATGAGTCGGCATTAGCGGCGACAGAAGTCGAGTGGCTCAATGCCTATCATGCTCGCGTGAGGGAGGTGATCGGGCCTCTTGTTGATGCGCCAACGGCTCTCTGGTTGGACAGGACGACCGAACCGATGTTCGGGGCGGAACACACCACATGAGCCAGGATTCCACCGATGAACAGATTGCCGAGCGCATACGCGCGCAATTGGGGAACACGGCGGAGGTGGAAGATGTGTTCGTCAAAGGTGATGTGTTGCAGGTTCACGTCACGGAAGCTTTCTATAAACGGCTGGCCATTGACCGAGACCGTGGAAGAAAAATCGTGCTGATGTTGATGCGGCAGATGAAGTCTCTCGCGGAGCGGCAGGATGTTACGGTGAGAGTGTACAGCCGCAAAGAAAAGATGATTGAAGGGAAGGTCAAGGCCTTTGGGGGAGACAACGTGAACTATCTGTTTGATTTGTGAGTGCGGGTGGTCGTTGAAGCCGCTTGGGAGAACAACCGCGAAGCACGTGTGTTCTCATCACGCAAAGGAGTCTGGTGCCATGAGACGATGTCCGTCCCCTGTCCTGTGTGCCGCCGTGTTGCTTTTCGGTTGCCCGGCAATGCCTGTGCAGGCCGCCGAGCTTGAGACCATCAAAGGCGTCACACTGGTGGAAGCCGACCTGAACGATGGCGACAGTTTCAAGGTCAATACCGGAGACCGTGAACAGATTCTGCGGCTGTACTTCGTTGATTGTCCGGAAACCGTCTATGTGAGCAAAGTTGACCGGGAAAGAATCCTCGAACAGCAAGACCATTTTGGCCTTGAAGATCCTCGTGCCGTGACTCGATTCGGCGAACAGGCCGCCGAGTACACGAAACAGGTATTGTCCAGGCCGTTCACGATTCACACCAGCCATGCGAAAGCGATGGGACGTTCAGCCGGCGGTCGTGAGTATGCTTTCGTCGAAACACACGATGGCCGTGATCTTGCCCACCTTCTCGTTGAGCGGGGGTTGGCCAGGATACACGGCACAACCCGTCCTTCTCCCGATGGGCTGGACAGTGACCTGGTACTTGAAGAATTGCAGGATCTTCGTATGACTGCCGCGTTGAAACAGGCTGGAATATGAGCAGAGGCCGATCCTGACATTCTCGCCGAAAAGCGCAAGGAGAGGCGGAAGAAGAATGAGGAGGAGAAACGGGAAGAGAAAGAATTTCTCAAGCTGTTTACGCCTTCAACGAGACACAGCCCATGTGTCTGAACATCGCGTCAAAAAAACAGCTTGAATCCATTTCAGGCGTTGGTCCGGTGACGGCCAGTAAAATCATCGCCGGCAGGCCGTGGTCTTTCGTTGATGACCTGAAGAAATTGCAGGGCATCGGGCCAAAAAAACTGGAAGCAATCAAGCCCTACGTGACGGTGAATTGTCCGGAACAAGACGCATCGTCTCCGGCGCATCCATAACCCGAACGGCGCCGCAATGGAACAACGTGACGTGACAACGGGAAGGCAACAATGAACGATCGTCAACATGGCGTCCGCACCACGGAGCCGGAAGACAGGGGTACGATGGAAGCCGGTCATGTGACAGAGTCCGTTCCGTCACCAACGCCAGCTCACTGGCGCGTCACGTCTTCGCCGGATGTGCACGTCCTCTCCGTTGCAGGAAAGACGATTATTCTGGTGGGGACGGTGCACGTGTCACGGGAGTCGGCGGAGTTGGTTCGCGCCGTGATTGAAGAGACTCGGCCGGATGCGGTGTGTGTGGAATTGGATGCCCGCCGCTACGAAGCCCTGTCTCATCAAGAACACTGGGAGTCGTTTAATCTGAAAGACGTGATCAGAAAAAAACAGTTGAGCACGCTGTTGGCCAATGTTCTGTTGGCGTCCTATCAAAAACGATTGGGGGATCAGCTTGGCGTCCTGCCGGGGACGGAAATGCTTGAAGCCATCAAGGTGTCCGGACAGCTCGACATCCCGATTGTGCTGTGCGACCGCGACGTGCGCGTCACCATGAGACGGGCGTGGCGATCCACCCCGTTTGTGCAGAAAAGCCTGTTGGCTTCGTCGCTGCTGTTGAGCGTCTTTGACACCACGCCCGCGAGTGAAGAGTCGTTGCGGGATTTGAAAAAACAGGACGTGTTGTCGGAACTGATCCGTGACCTTGGCGAGACCGTTCCGACGCTGAAAACGGTGCTGATTGATGAGCGGGACCGGTATCTGGCGGAAAAAACGTTGCGGGCAGAAGGGAAGACTGTGGTCGTGGTGGTCGGTGCCGGCCACGTGGAAGGGATGAAATCCATTCTTCAGAGTGAACGGCATGGCGATCTGGATACCCTGGACGTGATTCCTCCCGTGTCTTCCATGTGGAAATGGGTGGGATGGTGCATCCCGGCCGTTATTCTTGGCTCCATCGCCTTGATTGGTTATCAAAAAGGGGCGGCGGCGGCGGGGGACAATGCCGTTTTCTGGATCGTGGCCAACGGTGTGCCCAGCGGACTGGGCGCATTGCTGGCATGGGCGCACCCGTTCACGATTATGGCGGCCGTGGCCGGGGCGCCGTTCACAAGCCTGACGCCGGTGATCGGTGTCGGGTATGTGACCGCCTTTGTGCAAGCCTGGATGCAACCGCCGCTCGTGCGGGAATTTCAGACTGTGGCCGAGGACATCGTCGTCCCGCGGCGCTGGTGGAAAAACCGCCTCCTGCGGGTGTTTCTGGCCTTTGTGCTGCCCACCATCGGTAGCGTCATCGGCACGTGGGTTGGGGGGACGCGCATCGTGTCGAATTTGTTTTAGGGGAGCGCCTGGCGAAGATGGAAACCCATGCCCGATTTGTGTTTGCTCTGGACGTCGTTGTTTGGAAGCAGGCGAAATTTGGGACGACCTGTTCCTGAGCGTGGAAGGAGGCGCTTGCTATGGTTAAGAAACGCATTGTCTGTCTTGCGAGTTCAAGTATGGAACCCGGCAGGTGTATTGCGGGCAAAGAGATTGATGGTGGAGCCCTGTCAAACCGCTTTTTCCCTTGGCTCCTTCGAAGATGGCGCGTCGCAGATGCGGAAATCAGCATCGGAAACTGGATTCGCCCCGTCAACGGCAACCCTGGGAAAGGGCTCTCTGTTTTGGAATACCAGTACAATGATCGGAGCGCTCCGAGGGTTGGGGACATCATCAAAGTTCAGTTTGTCAAACACTATCAGCAGGACCACCAAACCGAGAATTGGCTGATTGATTCCAGAGTGCGCTGGATACGGGCGGGACGGATTTCCTGGGATGATTTCGCCGGATTGGCTGACAGTCCGGTAGCATTGTGGGAAAACAGCGGACGGAAGAACGACCGTGTGAATCTTGGCGTGATCGGGAATTTCTCCTCATCAATCTATCTCATTAAAGTACGCGACATCGTTATTCGAGTTTTGCACGGTCGGAATGATAAGCTGCAGATCCGTGGAGAGTTTGCCTATCAGGATGTTTTCTACGATCTTGCGGTGACTGATCCGGCAATCAAGAGTGTTTATACTAACGTTGGCGAGTCTCGTATTGGAGAATGCTATATCACCGTGAGCCTTGCAGCGGTGCCATTCAATGATGGGTTGTTCTACTACAAACTCATCGCGGCCATCATCCCACAGGAGGGTGCGGGGAAGTGAACCCGATGACGGAATCGGCGATCCTGACAATCGGTCATTCCACTCATGCCATCGGGGAGTTCCTGGGTTTGCTTGAGACGCACGGCGTGGCGTCCGTCGCCGATGTGCGCTCGGCGCCGTACAGTCGTCGTCAGCCGCAGTTCAATCGTGAGGCGTTGCGCCGGGTGTTGGAGGAACAGGGCATTGGGTATGATTTTCGTGGGGTGGAGCTTGGGGCGCGGTCGGAGGATCCTTCGTGTTATGAGGACGGGCGCGTCCAGTACCGGCGGCTTGCCGAAACGGCCCTCTTCCTGTCAGGAATTGACCTTGTTGCCGGGGAAGCGCGGGAGCGACGTGTCGCGTTGCTGTGCGCGGAGAAGGAGCCGCTTGAATGTCACCGCACGTTGCTTGTGGCGCGGGAGCTTGTGAAGCGGGACTTGTTGGTGTCTCACATTCATGCGGATGGCCGCCTGGAAACCCATGGCGAGGCTCTCACCCGATTGCTCAAGGAACTGAAAATGCAGGAGGAGGATTTTTTTCAAACGCGGGAACAATCCATTGAAGAAGCGTATGCCCGCCAGGAAAACCGGATTGCCTATGTCACCCCACGTGCGTATCGGGAGCGGGATGAACACGCGTGGTGAAACTTTTTACGATCGGGTTCACGAAGAAATCGGCGGAGGCGTTCTTCACGACGCTCCGCGAATCTGGGACTCGGCGCGTCGTGGATGTAAGGCTGAACAACGTCTCCCAGCTCGCGGGCTTTTCGAAACAGGGTGACCTTGAGTATTTCCTGCGCGAGTTGTGCGGTATTGAGTACGTGCATCTGCCGGATCTGGCGCCGACTCAGGAAATGCTGGATCGCTACAAAAAGCACAAGGGCGGGTGGGAGCAATACGAACACGAGTTCCTCGCCTTGATGAAAAAACGCCGGATTGAGCGCACTGTACCCGAAGACGTGCTGGCCGACGGCTGCCTGCTTTGCAGCGAGGACAAGCCGCATCACTGCCACCGCCGCCTCGTGGCGGAGTATCTGAAGGCGCGGCGAAGCAACATCAAAATCGTCCATCTCGTTTGATCGCACGTCCTGTTGCCGCGAGGCGACGGAACCTGTCCGTCGCCTTCATCAACCACATGGGCTTTGCGCGGTATGCCCTACGGCGTTTTCTGTTTGCTGGTGTGTTGAAAAATACATTGCGGGCAGGTGTAATGAATGAAGCGGCCATCCCCCACGAGTCGTTTATGCATCGGAATACGGCACCACGTGCATTGACGGTCGGGCAGTGTGTCACCCGGAGGGAGAGAAGATTCCGGCGAAGTCGCGCTCATTCCAGCATTCTCGTGAAGCCAGACCACGGTTGTCAATGGAGAAGTTGATGAAAGACTCGCCTGCTCCCTCGGGTGGTGTTCCCGCACTGGTGGTGTCGGGATTTTTAGGCGCCGGGAAAACCACGCTCGTTCGGCACCTGCTTCAGGATGCGCAGGCGCAGGGGATTCGGCTGGCAGTGGTCTCCAATGAATTTGGCGCCTTGGGGATTGATCAGGCACTGTTGGGCAATCAAGCCGGATCGCATTACGTTGAACTGGAAGGCGGATGTGTCTGTTGCAAACTGTCCGATGAACTCGTGACAACATTGCAACGGATCTGGGAAGACGTGCGTCCTGATCGCATCGTTGTCGAAACGTCCGGGGTGGCCCTGCCCTTTGATACGCTGCTCAATTTCTGGCGGGATCCGGTGGTGGCGTGGGTGGGGGCCTGTGTCTCGGTGGTGGTGGTGAATGCGGAACAGGTGGCGGAAGGGCGTGATCTGGAAGGGACATTTGAGCAGCAAGCGTCATCGGCCGACTTGTTAGTCCTGAACAAAATTGACCTCATCAAGGCGCATCAACGTGATCCGGTTCAGGCACGGGTGCGACACATGGCCGAAGGGACTCCCATTATTCAGGCCGTGAACGCCAAGGTCAGTACGCTGGCGTTGTTTCCCCCCGATCAGGGGAATGGTCCCGACCGGGTTCGCAATCAATCGCCACATGCGTCCCATACCCATGAGGCGTTTGAGACGGAAGAATTGGTTGTGGAGCACGGGATCAAATCCGACGCCCTCATCGCTCGGATTCAATCGCATCGCGCATTGAGAGCCAAAGGGTTTGTGCGGACATCCGACGGACTGCGTCTTGTGCAGGGCGTTGGTCCGAGAGTGGATTTGATTGAATCAGACGTTCAGCCTCCCGATCGTCTCATTGGGCGCATTGTCCTCATTCAAAGAAGCCACGTACGTGATTCCGTGCAGGAGGCTGGGCATGGGTGCGATGTGCCTCCGCAGGGCTGATTGTTCGCGCGAGTGTACGGGGCGGATTACGTCAACAGGTGAGGATACTGTTTGGCGATCTCTTCCCGAATCATGGGATCGAATGTGGCCTGAAACAGCGTTTTTGTTTTGCCGAGATGCAGGAGCGACAGATGTTTTGCACCCTGCAAATTGACGTTTCGCAGAATGGTCCCGGTGAGCGAGGCATCCCGCAGGTCGGCTTCGGACATATCGGAGTCTGAAAGGTCGGCTTCCCGCAGGTCGGCCAGCGTGCAATTGGTTTCCACCAACGCGCATCCCCGTAAATTTCCCCAGGGCATTGAGGCGCGCGTGAGATTGGCTTTGGTGAAATTCGCTCCCGACATGTCCGCGCGAATCAGTCCCGTTCCGCTGAAGTCCGTCATCACGAGCGTGGCGCGGGTGAGGGTTGCCTTGAGCAGGTTGGCTTCAATGACATCCGCTTCCGTGAGATTGACGTCGGTTAAATCGGCTTCTTCAAAATTGGCCCGAAACAGGTAGGCATCGGACAGATCCGCTCCGGTCAGGTCACATCCTGAAAAATCCATTTGCGTGAAATCATAACCCGAGAGATCCGCGCCTCGAAGGTCGGGTCGCACATCCGGTTGTGTCCGTCTGAATTTATTCCAGACCGCTATCCCTTTGAGGACACGATCAAGGTGTTCAGGATTGGCCATGGTGGCGTGATGAGAAGAGGTATATGAGATTGGCGAGAGATACGGTCAGGCTGGCGGGTCTCACGTGTGGCAGAGCCAAAAACCGGTCAGCGTTTCTTGAGGAATCGTAAAAATTCGGAGTCAGGGCTGAGGACCATGGTCGTGTCGGCGGAGAACACTTTCCGATAGGCTTCCATGGTACGGATAAATTCAAAGAATTTCACGTCCTTGCGATACGCGTTGGCGTAAATTTTGTAGGCTTTGGCGTCACCTTTTCCTCGAAGTTCCTGGGCGGTTTTATAGGCTTCGGCTAAAAGAATCTGGCGATCCTTTTCGGCTTCCGATCGGATTTTCTGTGCTTCTTCCGCGCCTTCGGCTTTGTACTGTTTGGCGATCCGTTCCCGTTCGGCTTGCATCCGGTCAAACACGGCTTTGGCATTTTGCTCGGGAAGGTCCGCACGTTTGATGCGGACGTCCAGCACTTCAAGGCCGTATTTCGAGGCTTTAGTATTGGCGCGTTTGGCCACTTCGGACATGATTAACAAGCGATTGGCGGAGACAATTTCGAGGAGTTCATGGCGACCGAGTTCCACGCGCAGTTCGGAATAGATGATGTCGTCCAGCCGTTGAAGCGCCCCCCGCTGGGTTTGGAACGCTTTATAGACCATCAGTGGATCAACGATTTTCCATTTGGCAAAGTTGTCGATCAAAATGGTCTTTTTGTCCTGGGTAATGACTTCTCTGGCGAGTACGTCATAATCCAGAAGCCGTTTGTCGAAGTACCGTACCTCCTGGACAAAGGGGATTTTGAATTTAAGTCCCGGTTTCGTCACTGTCCGCTTGGGTTCGCCGAGTTGGACCACAATGGCGGTTTGGGTTAAATCAAGCACGAAAAACGGTGACACCCCCAGCATGATCAGCAGGACGATGACCGCGACGATGCCGATGAGAAGATTTTGTTTCATCAGGGAGTGGCCTGTGTGTTACGGGTGGTGTCGGGCCTTTTTTTCATCCGATCCAACGGCAGGTACGGCAACACGTTGCCTGCGGCTTTTGAATCGAGAATGATCTTGTCCACGTTAGAGAGGACTTCCTCCATGGTTTCGATATAGACCCGTTTTGAGATGATGGTTTTGGCTTTTTTGTATTCTGCGAGTGTTTGCAGAAAATGATTCGCTTCGCCCTCGGCCCGGGCGATTCTGGCCTTGGAGTATCCCAGGGCCTGGTTGACGTCCTGGGCCGCCTGGCCTTTGGCTTTCGGAATGATGTCGTTCCGATACCCGTGGGCCTGGTTGATGAGCTGCTCCCGTTCCTCCTTGGCACTGGCGACGTCTTTGAAAAACTTGGCCACTTTCTGCGGAGGATTAACGTCGAGCAATTGCACGGTGGCGATCTGCACGCCGCCCTTGTACTCGTCCACGATGCTTTGCAACAGGTCCTGCGTGGACTGCTGAATGGCGGCTTTGCCGACGGTCAGCGCCTCGTCAATTTTATTTTTGCCCACGATTTCACGCATGGCGGCTTCCGCCGACTTGCGGATGGTTTCTTCAATATCGGCCACGTTGAACAGATAGTCTGTGGCGTCGCTGATTTTGTACTGGACGATAAATTCGACGGAGAGAATGTTCATGTCTCCGGTCAGCATGAGGGCTTCTTGCGGAACGATTTGCGCCCGGCCCCGGAGATTGGTGCGAAACCCGACTTCAATGCGGTGGAGTTTTTCGACCTTGGGTTTGACGACGGTTTCCAGAAAGGGCACTTTGATGTGAGGGCCCGGTCCCACGGTCCGCACCACGTCGCCAAACCGCTTCACCAGTCCTTCTTCGTCGGGTTCAATTTTGAACACCGCTTGAGAGAACACGATAATGGCCACGACGACCAGGATGATGGACTTCATCCCACGCGTCGGTTTCATCCGTTGCCATTGTTCTCTGGCTTTTTTGAGGACGTCATCAAGCGGATCGCTCCCGCCTTGCTGACCCCACGGATCTCCCGGTTCCCACGCCATACAGTTTGCTCAACTAGTCCAGTGGATGTGAATGCGGTGGTCATGGACAAAAATCATATTTGCTACCGTAACAGAAACAATGACGGATGGCAACTCACTGTCCGCCCGTTGCTTTCCCACGTGTATTGAGAGACCATGGAAACAGAGTGCTGGAAAAGCGACCATGAGTGTTGGGAGGATGGCAGCCATGATTCAACGCATTGCGTTTACCATGTATCCGGTCAAGGATTTGGCGCGGGCGCGGCGGTTTTATGAGGAGGACCTGGGGTTGGCGCTGACCCGGAGTTTTTTTGATTGCTGGTATGAATACGACCTGGAGGGCGGATGTTTTGCGATGACCACCAACGTCGAAGGCGTGACGCCCAGCGCCGAGGCCGGCGGCAGTCTTGCCTTTGAAGTGGATGACGTGGACGGGTGCGTTGAACGTCTTCGCGCCAAGGGCATTCAGGTGAAACGCGAGCCGTTTTCCACCCCCGTTTGCCGCATGGCCGTCATCGTTGATCCGGAAGGCAATGCCGTCATCCTCCACAAGGTGTCCGGAGCCGCGTAATCTCTGAAGTGTCACGAGCCGGGGAGACAGCGGAGAAGGCGCGTTGCGGATATTCCGGTCACTATGACACTATCCCGGGACGTTCAATAGACCATTCCCAGGCGATGTGTTGTCCGATGAGGAGGTGTGATCTGTGATAAGTGAGAGTGCCATCATTCTGTTTGCCTTTGTGTCCGGCCTCGTGGGCATTGCCTACGGGATCTATTTGATGTTCTGGGTCATCCGGCAGGATGCCGGAAACGACGCGATGAAACACATTGCGTTGGCCATTCAGGAAGGCGCGTCCGCCTATCTGAATCGCCAATATCGTGCCGTCGGCGTGGTGGCCGGCGTCATGTTCCTGGTGTTGTGGCTGGCCGGGATGTGGTCGGAGCATTTTGGTCTGTTGACCGCGGTGGGGTTTCTTGTGGGCGCCACGGCATCCGCCACCGCCGGATATGTTGGCATGGTCATTGCCGTGCGCGCCAACGTGCGGACCGCGCAGGCCGCGTCGCGAGGATTGGACCCGGCGTTGAAGGTGGCCTTTAAGGGCGGAGCGGTCACCGGTCTGCTGTTGATCGGGCTGGGACTCGTGGCGCTGGCCGGTTTCTATGCCATCGGTTCCGCCGTTGCGGGGCCGGAAAAAGCCGTCCATGCCCTCATCAGCCTGGGATTTGGCGGCAGTCTCATTTCGGTCTTTGCCAGAGTTGGGGGAGGCATTTACACAAAGGCCGCCGACGTGGGAGCCGATCTCGTCGGAAAAGTTGAAGCCGGTATTCCGGAAGACGATCCGCGAAACCCCGCGGTCATCGCGGACAACGTGGGCGATAATGTCGGTGATTGCGCGGGCATGGCGGCCGATCTGTTTGAGACGTACGTCGTCACCATCGTGGCCGCGATGGTGCTGTCAATGAGTCTGTTTCCCGGAGAAGTTGCGCCCCTGCTGTACCCCCTGGCACTCGGAGGGTTGACCGTGTTTGCGACCATTATCGGGATATTTTTTGTGAAGGTTCGTGAGGGCGGGAATATCATGTCGGCTCTGTACAAAGGGCTGTTCGTCAGCGGGGCACTCGCCGCCGTGGCATTTTTTCCGGTGACGACCACGATGATGGATGGCGTGGGGGGAGTGTCCGGGATCAATTACTTTGTCGCGGCGCTGATGGGTCTTGCGGTGACGCTGGCGCTTGTGTTCATCACGGATTATTTCACGGCCACGTCCTATGCGCCGGTCAGAGAGGTGGCGAAGGCCAGTGAAACCGGACATGCGACGAATATCATCGCGGGGTTGGCTGTGGGCATGCAGTCAACCACATGGCCGGTGCTCGTGATTGTGGCGGCGATTCTTTCGAGTTTTGCCGTGTGCGGGGGCGGCGAGACCGGTCTGTACGGGGTGGCTGTGGCCGCGGTGTCCATGTTGTCCATGGCGGGGATCATCGTGGCGATTGATGCGTTTGGTCCCGTGACCGATAACGCGGGCGGCATTGCGGAAATGGCTCGCCTGGGGCCGGACGTTCGAAAAATCACGGATGGTCTCGATGCCGTCGGCAATACGACGAAGGCCGTCACCAAGGGGTACGCCATTGGGTCTGCCGCGTTGGCGGCGTTGGTGTTGTTTGCGGAATATGCGCGCGCCGCTCGGGCCGGAGATGCCGGCTTGAGCTTTGATCTGTCCGAGCCATCCATCCTGGTCGGGTTGTTCCTCGGCGGGATGCTGCCGTTTATGTTCAGTGCGTTGTGCATGAAGGCCGTGGGGCAAGCCGGCGGTTTGGTGGTTGAAGAAGTGCGTCGGCAATTTCGTGAGATTCCAGGCATTATGGATGGCACGGGCAAACCGGAATACGGCACCTGTGTGGACATCGTGACCCAGGCCGCCCTTCGTAAAATGCTTATTCCGGGCATGATCCCCGTGCTGGCGCCCATTCTGGTTGGTGTGCTGTTGGGCCCGGCGGCGCTGGGCGGCGTGTTGGTGGGCAGTATTGTGACGGGGTTGTTTTTGGCGATTACGATGACCAGTGGCGGCGGGGCCTGGGATAATGCCAAAAAATACATTGAAGAACAGGGCCTCAAAGGGACTGACACTCACAAGGCGGCGGTGACGGGCGATACCGTGGGTGATCCCTTCAAAGATACTGCGGGGCCGGCGATTAATCCGATGATTAAAGTCATCAACATTGTGGCGTTGCTGATTATTCCGTTGATTGTGTAGTAGCTTTTCCATGCTTGCAATACGGAAGCCATAGCTCAACCAACGTGCGTGACAGGCTGGCGGGGGCGTTCTCTTGACCGCTTCAAGAGGCTGGGCTATCCTGCATGAACTGGCGGATCGTCGTGTTTCTCCTTGCAAAAAGGGAGGTGTAGGCTATGGAAAAGCGGGAACGGAAGTCTGAAGCGGGCAAAAAGCCTACGGTCAGGGACGGCCAGGACGTCAAGCCTAATCCACAAGTCATCGAAACCGGCAGGAAACTCCAAGAGGACACGGACGCGCTGGTTGACGAGATTGATGAAGTTCTGGAAGAAAATGCCGCCGAGTTTGTCAAGAATTACGTGCAAAAAGGGGGAGAATAAAGCCCTTCCTGCCATGTCCTCATCAGCGCGGCCCATTGAAGGCCACGGCAATCACCGGCTCCTCATCCCTCCCGTTCGTTCCAGCCTTCCTCTTTTGGTTTGCCGGGGACAGTCCGGCCTCAAGGCGGGACATCAGCCTGGCGGGTCATCGTGAGTCATGACCGGCTTTTCGGTTTGACACGTTTCCCGTCACTTCCTATGCTCCCTTCCTGTTCTCTCTGCCACGCGCATTTCTGAATGAGGCGATGATTCAAAAACACAAACAGTGGGTGGTCCAGTCTATTGACCCGGCACAGGTGGAGGCGTTGGCGCTGACCCTGTCCGTCTCGCCCATTACGGCGGCGGTGTTATGCCGACGAGGCATTGTCGAGCCTGAACAGGCCAAAATCTGGCTCTCCTCCCATGGGCGCGAGACCCATGACCCGTTTGGGCTGCCTGACATGGAGCCGGCCATTGATCGTCTGCATCGGGCCGTCCAGCAGGGGGAGCGGATCTGTTGTTACGGAGACTATGACGTTGACGGCATCTCGGCCACCAGCCTGCACCTCTTGTTCTGGAAAAGTGTCGGCGCCAGGGTTGAAGTCTATATTCCTCACCGCCAGGAAGAGGGCTATGGTCTGCACGAAGCGGCCATTCGCGACCTGGCCCGGAAGGGCGTGTCCCTGTTGCTGACGGCGGATTGCGGCACGACCTCGCATCGGGAAATTGCCGTGGCAAATCAGTTGGGCCTTGATGTCATTGTGACCGATCATCATCAGTTGCAACCACCCGTGCCGGCGGCGTTGGCGTTGATCAATCCATATCGCCCGGATTCCACCTATCCCTTCCGGGAGTTGTGTTCCGGCGGCCTGGCCTACAAGGTTGTCGAGGCCTACGCGCAAAAATATGGAGCCGCGGATGTGCCCGTTGAATCCTTTCGGGATCTGGTGGCGTTGTCGTCCATCGCCGACATGGTTCCGTTGCGAGACGAAAACCGCGTCTTGGTGCGGGATGGGCTGGCGCAGGTGTCGCGGGGGACGCGATGCGGCCTTCGTGTGCTGACGCAATCGCTGGGTCTGACCGGTGCGTGTTCGGCGAGTACCGTTGGGTTTCAGATTGCCCCGCGTCTCAATGCGGCGGGACGATTGGCTCATGCCGAGCTTGGCGTGCAATTACTCACGACGGATTCTGAACGGACGGCGTTGCGCCTTGTGCAAAAGCTGGAAGAGTTGAACCGTCGCCGCCGACAGATTGAACAGGACACCACCAAAAAGGCGATGCGGCAGGTGGAAGCCAATGGAGTAGCCCCCGCGATTGTGGTGGGGGCCGAAGGGTGGCATAGCGGTGTGATCGGCATTGTGGCGGCGCGGCTGGTTGATCGCTATCACCGTCCCGCAGTCGTGGTGGCGTTTGACCGGGATGGAGTCGGCAAAGGGTCGGTCAGAAGCGTGCCCGGGTTTGATATGTGTCAGGCTCTGGAGTCGTGCCAACAGGACCTGGTGGCGTTTGGCGGACATGCGATGGCGGCCGGATTGACGGTACGGCGGGAATCTTTTTCCGATTTCACGCGTCGCCTGTGCGAGTATGTCGAAAAAGGCATGGATGGGAAGGCAACGGTTGCCACGCTGGACGTGGATGCGGCGATTGCGCTTGCCGACGTGCAATTTCCCCTTCTCCGGGAATTTGAGCAACTGCAACCCTTTGGGATGGGCAACCCCGAACCGACCTTTCTTAGCGAAGGGCTGTCGGTGTTGGAGAAACGCGTTGTCGGGGATGACCATCTGAAACTGGTCGTTTGTCAGGACGGTTCTGCTCCTCTGGCCGGTATCGGGTTTCGGATGGGCGGCTTCGCGAAAACCATTGATGAGGGCAACGGTCGGATTGACGCGGTGTTTACCCCGGAGGTGAATGACTGGAAAGGAACGAGTCGCATTCAACTTCGGCTGTGTGACGTGCGCGTTTCGTGAAGGCAACCTCCAATGTCGCAATCAAGCATCACAGACATTGATGACCTGGTTCGGCAAGTCCACGTCTGCCATCCGGATGCCGATGAAGCGTTACTGCGTCGCGCCTATGCGTTTTCAGCGAAAGCCCACGAAGGGCAAACCCGCCAGTCCGGCGAACCCTACCTGCAACATCCTCTGGCTGTCGCCGGGATTTTAAGCTTCCTCAAACTTGATGTGACCGCCATTATGGCGGGGCTGCTGCATGACACCCTGGAAGATACCGTGGCGACTCATGAAGAGTTGCAAACGCATTTTGGGGACGAGGTGGCGCACCTCGTTGAAGGGGTCACGAAAATCGGCCAGATTCCTTTCCGGACGTATGAAGAAAAACAAGCTGAAAATTTCCGGAAGATGCTGTTGTCCATGGCCGATGATATCCGAGTGGTGTTTATCAAACTCGCCGACCGGCTTCATAACATGAGAACGTTGGAACATTTACCGGAGAAGAAACAGAAACAAATCGCCCAGGAAACGCTGGAAATTTACGCGCCATTGGCGAATCGTTTGGGGATGAGCTGGATGAAGCAGGAGCTTGAAGATTGGTGTTTTCAGTCTCTCAAGCCGGAAGCGTATTCCTTATTGAAGCTCCGGGTGGCGAAACGGGACGAAGAACGACAGGAATATGTCCAGTCCATTATTCAAGCGACGGTTGATGCGTTGGCCGGGCTGGCGTTGTCCTGCCAGGTGGAGGGACGGCCCAAACATTTGTACTCCATTCATCAAAAAATGGAACGCCAGAGCATTACGTTTGAGGAAGTGCACGACCTGTCAGCCGTGCGAATTATCACCGACACCAAGATGCAGTGTTATACGATTCTTGGGCTTGTGCATTCGTTATGGCCATCAGTTCCAGGGCGGTTTAAGGACTACATTGGGACGCCGCGAACCAATCTCTACCAGTCGCTGCATACCACGGTGCTGGGTCCGCAGGGCGATCACGTGGAATTTCAAATACGAACGGAAGAAATGCACCGTCTTGCGGAATATGGCGTGGCGGCGCATTGGCGCTACAAAGAACATGACCGGGTCGTTGGGCGTGACGAGAAAGTCTTTAGCTGGCTCCGGCAATTCGTCGAATGGCACACAGACCTCTCGGATAATCGCCAGTTCATGGATTCCGTCAAACGGGATCTCTTTCATTTGGATGTCTTTCACGACGTGGTCTTTGCCTTTACGCCGAAGGGCGCCGTCAAGGAATTACCTCTTGGCTCAACGTCGGTGGACTTTGCCTATGCGATCCACACCGAGGTGGGCGACCATTGCGTCGGGGCGAAAGCGCAGGGGAAAATTGTGCCGCTTCGTCAGCCGCTCACCAGTGGCGATACGGTCGAAATCCTGACCTCGCCAACGCAAAGTCCGAAAAGAGAGTGGTTGAAATTCGTGCGGACGTCCCGTGCGAAAACAAAAATCAAACACTTTCTGAAAGTTGAAGAGCAAAAGCAGGGGTTGGAATTAGGGTGTCGCTTATTGGAACGCGAGCTGCGTCGGCATCCTCCCGCCAGCGTGCCATCGTTGGAATCCGATCAATGGGCACGCATGGCCGGCGAGCGCGGCTATGAATCCATGGATGAGATGACCCGGATGGTGGGGTACGGACGTGTCTCCGCGGGGCAAGTGGTCAATTGGATGATGTCGCCTGGCGAGGAGTCGCCTCATACAAGCGACGAGGACGTCGGCGCGGCGCCAACGACAGCGATACCCCAGGTCTCCGTCAAAGCCGTGAAGGTGATGGGGGACAGGGAAGTCCTGATGCAGCTCTCAAAATGCTGCAACCCGGTGCCGGGCGATCCCATCCTGGGATACATCACGCATGGGCGCGGGCTGACAATCCATTCGCGGGGCTGTCCGAATCTTGAGGCCATGGACTATGAAAATGACCGCCTGGTGGATGTGGAATGGGATGGAAGTGTGACAGGCGATCATGCGGTCAAAGTGTGCGTGTTCACCATTGATCGTCCCGGCATGTTGGCCAACGTGTCGTCGGCCATTTCTGCGTCACAAGCCAACATCAGCCGCGCGGAAATTACGACCGGAGAAGATCAAAAAGCTGTCCTTGATTTCATGATCCAAATTTCCAACACCCTGCATTTGGAACGCACACTTGAAGCCATCGGGCGGGTGGACGGTGTCATTGCCGCCAGACGTGTGCGCCGTTGGCAGGAGGTGTGAGCGCCCTACTGCGGCATCTCAATGGTGAGGTGGGCGCCCGTGGTGAGGTTGAGCGCTGCGGCTTGTCCTGCGCCAAGTTCCAGAACCTGCGTCGCCGCCGTGTTGGGCCGATAGCGTGGACAGAGGTTATCGGTCCTTGTGCAAATGGGGACGCGGTCTGCGCGATGAACAATCTTCCCGTTCTTGTCCAACCATAAGATATCCAGCGGCATTTTGGTATTTTTCATCCAGAACGTCCAATAGCCCGCCTCCGGAAAGACAAACAGCATCCCTCGATCAGGCGCCATGGTTGTTCGATACATGAGACCCATGCTTCGTGTGGCGGGCGTATCGGCTATTTCACAATAAATCGTGAAGCCATGGGGAGTTGAAACCGTGGCCATGCCGGACGAATGGCTGGCGGGAGGACTGGCGGGGGCTGAAATCGCCTGCGGGGCTGACACTGCGAGCCAGGCAATCAGCAACAATGTGAGGCCACGAATCATGGAAGATATCCTGGCAGCCTTGAGACCACAGCGAGCCTGTGTCTGACAACGGCCCCATGCGGACGGGATGGTCGCGAGACCCGTCTCATCACGGTCCATGACCGCCTCGCTTCCCGTGGCCATCATCCGAAAGAATACCACAAACAGGGAGGTCGCACCACGCGATGCTTGCTTGCGGCAAAAACAGGTTGATAAACGCCTATGGTTTACTCTATATTGGCTGAACTTCAGTGTCAGCCACTAACCTTATTGAGGGAGCGTAACATGCACCATAGTCTGACCATTCCTGCTTCATCGTTCAGCCAATCTGCGTCTCCCCACTCCCTCGCATTTTCGGGCAGGTCGGTGGTCATGACTCCGCCACGTCGCCGGCGCACAAGACCGCTCGCGGGACTGTTCGCCGCCCTTGCGCTGTTATGCTTCGCGCCCGCACATGCGAATGCGCAGACAACCTTGCCGGAATCCCTCACGTTTGGCACCATCGGAAGCGTCAATCTCAATCTGATTTTCCCGGCAACCACGGCGGATGGTAAAACCTATTATTATCTGGATCATCTTAGGAATGGATCGATCACGAAAGGAGAGGATGTGAGTGGCGACATGCCGACAGCTAATGATTACGTGACCCATAACATGTTGGATGCGCTACTCAATGGCGGTGCCAACACGATTGCCACGCAAGAAGGCGGTGGGCCTCTCGGCATCAATGACGGCGATGACACGACCGCCACGCAAGCAGGTGCGCACGACGGCACCGATGACGAGCGTTCGGTGATTGTCGGTGAGTACGTCTTGATTTTACCGACTGAAGCTGAACTGCTTGTTTTCTTAGCTGATCCAGCATTCACGGACAATGCCGAATTGAACGGCGTGCGCACAGCTGCGTTTTCTACTGTTACTACAGCCGACTTGCGGGTGGACGCGGCGGGGATAGACAATCATCGTAACGTTGGCACTCACAGTCTTAATTATTTGACTCCCGGGGCGGCATTTGATACTGAACTCTCCAGCTTCACATTTTTCGAAGTCCAGCCCGCGCTCGTCTCTCGGCTCAACACCGTCAACGAGACCATCATGGCGGAAGCGGCACGGGCCATCACGGACACCACCGTCAACGCCATCACGCAACGGCTTGAGCAAGCCGGCGCCACGGGCCGCACCTCCGGCGCCTTCACCCTCGCCGGCCAGTCCACACTGGCCGACATCCTGACCACCGGCGGGCAGGCGCTGGCCAACGGCACGCTGGATCTGCGCGACATGCTGGGTCGCTCCGCGTTTGTCATGCCGCTCAACACAGGCAGCGACATGGCGAAGAGCCTGACCCTCTGGGGCGGCGGCGACTACCGCGAACTCGGCGGAAGCGGCGGCGGCACGGACTGGGACGGATCCATGTTCAGCGGCCGACTGGGCGCGGACGCCCGCATGTCGGACACCCTGCTGGCCGGGGCGGCCATCTCCTGGACCAGTGGCGACTTTGACTATGGCACGTTGGCAGACAGCCCCACATCAGGCGGCGGCAACTCCACCATTGAGATGACCAGCATCGCGCCCTATGTCGGGTGGTCGGTCTTGCCGGATGGCCGGTTGAACCTCTGGGCCACAGTGGGCTACGGCCGGGGCGAGGTGGGCATCACCGATATCGTCGCGCAGAATGCCCGTGGCATTGATAACATGCAGACCAGCGATGCCACGCTCATGCTGGCGGGCGGCGGCGTCAGCGCGCGAGTGCTGGATTCCGAGATGGGCCATCTGCGGCTGAAAGGCGAAGTCATGCAGACCTCCATGGAGGTGGAAGGCCAAAAATTCATTCACGAGATGACGGTTGAAGCCCGGCGGGCGCGATTCAGCGTCGCCGCCGGCAACGACCTGGACATCGGCAACGGGGCGCAACTGACGCCCGCCATTGAAGTGGGGCTGCGGCATGACGAAGGCAACGACGGGCGCACCGGCACCGGCGCCGAAGTCGGCGGCGGTGTCACCTACACCGACCCGCACAACAGGCTCACGGCGGCCACACAAGGCCGGTACTTGCTGGGCCATAACGGCGGCTACGACGACTGGGGCATCGGGGCCATCTTCACGCTGAAACCAACGCCGAGCGGGCAGGGACTGGCCTTCCGGCTGACGCCCACCTACGGGCAGACCGTCACGAACACCGCGCAACTCTGGAACCAGAATGCGGCGACCCTGTCCGGCACGAACGCGGCGGCCCTGGGCCGGCGGATGGACGCGGAAGTGGGCTACGGGCTGGCCCTTGCGGACGGGCAAAGTCTCCTGACGCCATATGGAAATATGACGTGGGGCCAGAGGACGCGAGCCTACCGGATGGGAAGCCGCCTGACCCTGGCGTCGGGACTGAACCTGTCTCTTGAGAGCCAACGCGGGGAGACCCCTGGCGCGGCTGTGAATCATGGTGTGCTAGTGAATGTTCAGTGGGGCTGGTAACGGCCTGAACTGACCATCAACGCGACACGGTTGTGTAGGGACGCCCAATTTGGGCGTCTCTACTGTCGTAGTCGGAAACTGTCGTAGTCGGAAACCCACCCCCTCTGTCATTCCCGCCGCCCCGGCGGGAATCCAGTTCCCCCCCCGCACCCTCGAAATGCCAGACGGCGAAGATGAGAGGCTATCTTTCACAGATGTGGATGGGATCACGTGGCGGAGGGGGTGGGATTTGAACCCACGGTCCCGTGAAGGACTCCGGTTTTCAAGACCGGCCTGTTCGGCCACTCCAGCACCCCTCCATGTTCCAGACTTCACTCACGGACGCCATCCGTTATGGCGCCGGTTCGTTGATTAAAAACCACCCGTGTTGTTTCATGCAGATGTCGTAGTCGGCGCTGCCTTTCAGCCCGGCCATGCCGCGGTCGTTCTCGCACGTGGCGCTGACTCGTTCAAACTCGCCCTGTGGCGCGCCGGGTTTTGACCATGAGGTGTGTACGGGGGTGAACGCGCACCCGCCAATCAGGCCGCACACGGCCACGATCCGGACGCCAATGCCAATCAGCTTTCCCGCGTTCATGCGTGATCCTCCTTGACAGTACGGGTTGGCGCACGTTGCCGATCCGTCGGGGCGGTGGTCACCCGTGACGGGGTGTGGCGGTGATGCGCTCGGCTTTGTTCATATAGGGCCGCAAGACCTTGGGAATGGCGACCGATCCGTCTTCGTGCTGGTAGTGTTCCAGAATGGCGACGAGTGTTCTACCCACGGCCAGGCCCGAGCCGTTGAGCGTGTGGAGATAGTCGGGTTTGCCGCTCCCGGTGCGAAACCGGATCCGCGCGCGTCGCGCCTGAAAGGCTTCACAATTGCTGCACGATGAGATTTCCCTGTACGTGCCCTGCGAGGGAACCCAGACTTCAAGGTCATATGTTTTGGCGGCGGCAAACCCCAGGTCGTTGTGGCATAAGGCGACGACACGGTAGGGGAGTTCAAGCGCCTGTAAAATCGCTTCGGCGGCGCGGGTGAGGCGCTCCAGTTCGGCGTAGGATTCCTCGGGCGTGGTGAAGGCGACGAGTTCGACTTTTTGGAATTGATGCAGGCGCATCAGGCCGCGCGTCTCCTGTCCGTACGAGCCGGCTTCCCGACGGAAGCAGGGCGTGGAGGCCACGTGCCGAATCGGCAAGGCGGTGTCCGGCAGAATTTCATTCCGGTACAAATTCGTGATCGGGACTTCGGCGGTGGGAATGAGGAGATACGGGTCGTCCTGAAGGCGAAACAGATCCCGTTCAAATTTCGGGAGCTGTCCCGTGCCGGTCATGGTCTCCTGATTGACGAGGCAGGGCGGGAGGACTTCGGTATAGCCGTGTGCCCCGGTGTGCATATCAAGCATCAACCCGGCTAACGCGCGTTCGAGACGGGCGCCGGCTCCGAAGGCCACGGCGAATCGTGCGCCCGCGATTTTGACGGCTCGTTTGAAATCCAGGATGCCAAGGGCTTCCCCCAGTTCCCAATGCGGTTTTGGCGGGAATGTAAAGGACGGCGGTTCGCCCCAGCGACGGATTTCCACGTTGTGAGACGCGTCGGCGCCGGGAGGCACCGTGTCATGCGGCACGTTGGGAATGCGCAGCGACTGGGCATCCAGTCGGGTTTCAAGCGCGCGCAAGTGTTCTTCGTGACGTTTGATGGTGTCGCCCAGCGCCCGCATGTCGGCAATGGCCGCATCCGCCGGCTGTGAGTCGCGCTGTAATTGCGCCACGTGTTCGGAGCCCTGTTTGCGCTGATGTCGGAGGGTTTCCGTGTGAGCCAGTTGGTCCCGGTGATCCCGCAGCAGCGTTTCAATCTCATCCCAGGCCACGTCCGCTCCACGGGGACCAAGTTGCTGACGAAGAGAGGCCCACCCCGTTTTGAGCGATTTTATGTCGTGCATGGCGAGTGTTCCGACCGATTGACAATCCCGTGGTGACATGTACCATGTGCCTCAAAGCCAGTCAACGAAGACGCCGGGCGGGTGGCTCCCGTTGGCTGTGAGGAGAACGTCACCGACGCTGAACGTATGCCGTACGTGTTTCCAAACGCGGATATTTTTATCGGGCTGGTGCTTGCCGCCATTGTCGGGCTGGCGCTTGTCCGCATGGTCGTTGCGAGAAAGCGGCGTGCGCGGACGCGGCATGGCGATGAGCCTGACTGATCCTGCCGCGCGACCCGTGGGGTTTGCTCTTGGTTCTGTTCTGCCACTATACTGTTTGCGTTTGGAATGTGAACACTGCGTTGTGAGGGGTGGGTTCTGATGAGTGAGATTGAACGATTGCAACGACACGATGGCCGCCGGCCGGATGAAATTCGTCCGGTGACGATCACCCGACCGTTTCTGAAGTACGCGGATGGTTCCGTGTTGATGGAAATGGGGGACACGAAGGTTATTTGTACGGCTTCAATTGAGGACAAGGTCCCGCCGTTTTTACGGGACAAGGGGCATGGCTGGGTGACGGCTGAATACGCGATGTTGCCGAGGGCCACGCACAGCCGGACGCCGCGCGAAGCCTCCAGGGGTAAACAGAGCGGTCGGACGCTGGAGATTCAACGACTTGTGGGTCGGGCGTTGCGAGCGGTGACGGACTTGCCCGCGATGGGCGAGCGCACGATCTGGATTGATTGCGATGTGATTCAAGCCGACGGCGGGACGCGCACGGCGTCCATTACCGGCGCCTTTATCGCGCTTGCCGACGCGCTGGTCAAATTGCGCGCGCAGAAAGGGTTGAAGAAGTTTCCGCTGACCGATTATCTTGCCGCCATCAGCGTGGGCAAGGTCGGGGGGGCATGTCTGGTGGATCTGTGCTACGAGGAGGATTCCATAGCCGAGGTGGATATGAATCTCGTCATGACCGGCCAGGGTCGCCTGGTGGAAATCCAGGGCACGGCGGAACGCGGGTCGTTCGGGAAAGAGGATCTTGACAGCTTTCTGGCGTTGGGGTGGGAAGGGATGAAGCGCCTTATCGCGCTGCAACAAGAGCACGTCGGACGCATCGCCTGATCCGGCACATCATGGAACTGGTGTTGGCGACAGGCAATCGGGATAAACAGCGGGAGATCAAGGCGCTCTTGTGCGACCTTGCCGTGACCATTCGAACGCTGGATGAGTTTCCCTCGGCGCCTTCCGTGGTGGAAGACGGGAAGACGTGCCACGAGAATGCCGGGAAGAAAGCCCGTGAGATTGCGCGGTGGACCGGTGCGCTGACGCTCGCCGATGATACCGGATTGGAAGTTGAGGCTCTGGGAGGCGCCCCGGGTGTGTTGGCCGCCCGCTATGCCGGCGACCGCGCGACGTATGCCGACAATTGCCGAAAGTTGCTGGATGAGCTGAACGGCGTGCCGGAGGAGCGGCGCGGAGCCAGATTTCTGACGGTCGTGGCCATCGCCGATCCCGCCATGCCCCCCGTCGTGTCTGTTGACCTGGTGGAAGGCGTGTTACACGGACGTATCGCGGAGGCCTGTTCGGGCGTCCATGGTTTTGGGTATGACCCGGTGTTTGTGGTGCCGGCATTGGGCCAAACCCTGGCCGAGTTGTCCCTTGACCAGAAGAACCGGATCAGTCATCGTGCACTGGCGTTGGTCAAAGCCAAAGAGCGTTTGCGACGAAGAATTGCGAGCATGGATCCATCGGGGCGTGGCGCAGCCCGGTAGCGTGCCTGCTTTGGGAGCAGGATGTCGGAGGTTCAAATCCTCTCGCCCCGACCACTTGGGCCGGCTCGGTCGGATCGCGTCGCGTGACGGCGATGTCGGACCATACGCTCCATGGCACAACCAGCCTTTCATGCCACGCATCTGTCCCGCTCACCTGACCACTGTGCGCCCGTAGCTCAGCGGATAGAGCATCGGCCTTCTAAGCCGAGGGTCGCAGGTTCGATCCCTGCCGGGCGCGCCATTTTTTGTGAGAAGACGATCAGCAAGTGACCACTGAAGACCCTGCGTTCACAGGGATGCCGGGGCGTGTTGGGAGTCGGCGGGGCCTGGCGAACGGAGTGTCCAGGTCCCGCCGGTGCGCGTGATGCGTTATGGATAGAGTTTTTCGAATTCCTTGAGGACGTCCTCGGTCACGTCCAACCCCTGGGATGAGTACAGCACAACGTTCATGTTGGTGACCATCGCAAAACCCTTCTGTTCAGCGACAGTCTTGGCGACGACCTGAAGTTTTTCCAGGTACTCGGTCTCCATGTCGTCTTGTTTTTTCGACAATTCCTGCTCAAACGTCTGCACTCGTTCCTGATATTTCTGGAATTTGCGTTGCAGTTGTTGCTGCATGGATTGCCGATCGGCGTCGCTCGCGTCCTGGCTCGCTTGCAGTTTGTCCTGGAGTTTGTTGAGGTCTTCTTCGTCCGAATCCAGCACTTTTCGACGGGCCGATCGGTGTTCTTCAAGATCCGCACGTTTTCGTTTGCCATAGGCGGATTCTTTCAGAATGGTTTGCGGGTTGACGACGCCCACGCGAAACGAGTCTTGCGCGACGGCGAGGGGAAGGCCGCAGACCAGACTGGCGGCGATGGCCCACCCGAGCAGTGCGAGGAACGGGTTGCGTGCGGAATGCTGACTCACTGCTTGCATAAGACGGGACTCCTTTTTGCTTTGGAACATACGTGGCGTGACAGGTGAGACCGAAAGGGAACCAACGCGTGGTACGGGAACGGGTCACCGTGATCGGGTTCATTGCGAAGCCGTCAGGCTAGGCATGAGACAGACCCCGTGTCAAGTGCGATATACGGCTGGTCGTTGCACGCGGATGTCGTCAGGATGGGTTGGGCTTACTCGGACCGGGCTTCGCCGTGGAGTCGGAAGGCTTGGCCGTGGACGACGATGAAGACGAATCGGAGCTTGAGCCGGATTCGCTTTTCGCGGGTGCGCTCTTTGACTGATCACCCTGACCGGCGTCGCTCTTTGCGTCGCCTTCGCCGTGTTTAGACGCGGTTGGATCTTTCAGTTTGTTGGAATAATCTGTCACGTACCAGCCCGTGCCTTTGAACATGAGGCCGGAGGCCGAGATGAGTTTTCTGACGCGCTTTCCGCATTGACAGCATGTCTCAATCGGCGCATCGGCAAATTTTTGCCGGACTTCAAAGCGATGCTGGCAGGTTTCACATTCGTATTCGTATATCGGCATTGGTCATCCTCCCTTGTTCACAAATGATACCGACGATACGGAGTCGTGCGCGATCCTCGGCGGTCCGGCTCGGCCTGGCTGTGGTTCTTCCGCAGTCAGGAGAGAGACTGAATCGCTTGCTTGAGCCTGGTCATGCCACGTTCCACCGTCTTGAGCGTCGGCGTATAGGTCAATCGGAGATGGCGCGCGCTTCCAAACGGTTCGCCGGGTACGCAAGCCAGATGGGCGTCATGCAAGAGATAGGCGGCCAGGTCCGACGGGGTGTGAATCGTGCCCCCTGCATGCCGTTTCCCCAGGATGCCCGACACGTTGGGAAACGCATAAAAGGCCCCCGCGGGGGCGGGACAGGTGATGCCGGGTATGGCGTTGAGCGCGTCAACAACAAAGCGGCGATTGATATCAAGGTCCTTCACCAGGTCGGTGTAAAATTGTCTGTCGCCCCGCAGGGCCGCCGTCGCGGCTTTCTGCGAGATTGATGTCGGGTTTGATGTGCTCTGGCTTTGAATATTCGTCATTGCGGCAATGAGTTCTTTCGGTCCCCCGGCGTAGCCGATGCGCCATCCGGTCATGGAAAACGTTTTGGATACGCCGTTCACCACGAGCGTTTGGTCGGCGATTTCCGGGGCGGCGGACGCGATGCTCATAAACGGGGTGTCTTCATACACCAGTTTTTCGTAAATTTCATCGGAAATGACGAGAACACCGTGACGTTTCGCCACGTCAGCCACGGCTTCGAGTGTATCACGTGTGTACATCATGCCCGTGGGATTGCACGGACTGTTCAGGAGAATCGCTTTGGTGCGGGGGGTGACGCAGGCTTCCAGGCGGTGCGCGTCAATGGCGTACCCTTCGGCTTCCCTGGTTTCCAGAATCACCGGTTGTCCGTCGGCCAATCGCACGATCTCCGGATAGGACACCCAATAGGGGGAGGGGATCACGACTTCATCGCCGGGATCCAACAGGGCCTGCGCGACGTTGTAGAGTGTGTGCTTGGCTCCGCAGGACACCAGAATTTGAGCCTTCTCGTAGTGGAGGCCCTGGTCGCGTGAGAATTTCTCGATGATGGCCTGTTTGAGTTCATCCGTCCCCGAGACCGGCGTGTATTTGGTAAATCCGTCCGCGATGGCCTCCTGTGCGGCGTGTTTCACAAACTCTGGCGTATCACATGCGAGTTCCCCGGATGAAAAATCCACGAGGTCAACGCCCTGGGCCGCCATGGCTTTGGCCGTGGCTGAAATGTTCAACGTCGGGGATGGGACGATTCGGGCGGTGCGGGCGGACAGCTTCATGACGCGCGATGCCCGTAGGCGTTGAGGAGGTGTGCGGCGACTTCGGGAATGAGAAAGGCGTCCAACGCCCCTCCAAACAGGGCCAGCTCTTTGACGATGCTGGACGTCAAATAGGAGTATTCTTCGCTTGGCATCAGAAAGACCGTTTCCAGGCCGTCATCTATTTTCCGATTGAGCAGCGCCATTTGAAATTCGTGTTCAAAGTCGGAGACCGCGCGGAGTCCCCGAATAATGGCGTGGGCGCCGCGTCGCCGCACGTAGGCGACGAGGAGTTCTTCGAACGACTCCACTTCCACGTTGGGGAATGCTTTCATGGCTGTTTTGGCCAGTGCAACCCGGTCCTCAAGGGACAGGAGCGGTTCCTTCCGTGGATTGGGTGCGACGGCGACAATCAGCCGGTCAAAGATGCCCAGACTGCGACTGACAATATCCGTATGTCCGCGGGTAATGGGATCAAAGGTGCCTGGATAGACGGCTATTCGCATAGGCCCCCGGGCGCCGGGAATGTGCGCTGAAAAAAGGTGAGTCGGGTGTCGCCATACCGCGATTGTCGCGTTTGGGTGAGCGATCCGACGGTGTGCGGCGCCGCGTGCTTGAAAAAATGTTCAAGAATGACGACTCCTCGGGCCGAGATTTTTCCGCTCCGACCCAGCCGTTCAAGGAGTCGTTCCGGGTCAACGGTTTGATACGGCGGATCGGCAAAGACGATGTCAAACATGGACGGCTCCTCACCTGACGGGGGTGATGCTAAAAACGTTTCTACGTCACGGGAGACGACACGGCATTGCGTGTCATACCCGCAGCGCGTGACGTTTTCACGAAGCACGCGCAACGACCCGGCGTGATTTTCCACGCAGACCGCATGCTCGGCCCCGCGACTCAATGACTCAATGCTCAAGGCCCCGGTTCCGGCGTAGAGATCCAAAATGTTCGCGCCCCGTATGCGAGGGGACAGGATTGAGAAAAGGGCTTCTCTGACACGGGCTGCGGTCGGACGAAGGTTGTCCCCGTCGGGTTCCTTGAGGCGACGACCTTTGTGTATGCCGGCAACAACTCGCATCGCTTGCTCCCTGCGAACGTGAAACGGTACCATACCGGTTTTTTGGGCGGCAAGACACTCTCCCACGGCCCGTTGGTTCCTTGACCCGTTGGACAGTGGGGTACTCTTCCGCCTGGCCGGGGACAGAGTTGTTCCTTCGGCCCCTGCATGTCGGTGTGTCCTCCGTCCGCAGGGAGCCGGAGACGAGGGAGCGTGAATGAGTCAGAAACCATCTCAGGCGATCGCGCAGTGGCCGAAAGGGGAACGCCCCCGTGAACGGCTTCTGGCAGAAGGCCCGGCGGCGTTGACTGACGCACAGTTGCTCGCCATTGTGCTACGGGTGGGGCGGCATTCAAAGTCAGCCGTGGAAGTCGGCAGGGATATTCTGGAGCAGTTGGGATTGCCGGGGTTGGCGAATCGCAGTATGCAGGAGCTGTGCGCCATTCCCGGTGTCGGGCCGGCCAAAGCGGCTCAGATCAAAGCGGCTCTTGAGCTGGGGAAGCGCGCGTTGGCGGTCCCGCTGACGACCGGGAATGTGATTACGCAAAGCCGAATGGTCTTTGATCATTACGCGACGCGGCTTCGGGATCTGCGGAAGGAGGAATGTCATGTGATCCTTCTTGACGCGAAACGCGCCGTGATTCGAGACAAAACCGTGTCCCAGGGGACATTGACAAGCAGCCTGGTTCATCCCAGAGAGGTGTTCAATGAAGCTGTCCGCGAGTCGGCGGCGGCCGTGATTTTTGTGCATAATCATCCGAGCGGGGACCCCAGCCCGAGCCAGGAAGACCGGGTGCTCACGGCACGGCTTCAGTCTGCCGGTGAGATTCTCGGTGTCCAAGTACTCGACCATATCATCATTGGAGATGGACGCTATATTTCTTTTGCCGATGAAGGGTGGCTGTCGCTCCCGACATCTCGCAACGCTTCGCGGTAAACGCGACGCGTTCCCCGCTCTTTGGTACATTGCGTGCCCGATGGATTGTCTGATGCGACATTGCCCCCATCACCCATTGGCACACCGAATCAGGATGCACGCCATGCCAACCCATGGCCGTCCGGTGGCGGGCTGATAAAGTACTTGACCGTTGGCAGGAAATCATGCTACAAGTCGCGTCGCTCACAGAGAGGGGAGGCCCGGATGGCGGAACTGGCAGACGCGCCAGACTCAAAATCTGGTTCTTGCAAAAGAGTCCGAGTTCGACCCTCGGTCCGGGCACCATTGAGTTTGTAAAATATGCGGTTTGTGTATTCATTCGTTGGTTCGGTATTGCATTATTTATTAACAAACACCTTTTTCCTTCAGGAAGGAGTGTCAATATGCGAAAGCTAGGGTATTTGGGAGCAGCGATTATTCTTGCCGGCTCAGTAAGCGTGGCAGTGGCGCAAGAGCGTGCGCCGCAACACTCTGGTTTTGGAACTGGCGTTGGCGAATCACAGGGGTCGGGAACTCGTGCGCGGGTCATGGACGAAGGTGACATGTTGCGTTACCTCTCGGCGGATGAAACCGTTCAGGGAGAAGTTGTGGCTGTTGACTATCCCGGCGGCAGACTCTATCTCGACATGGGAGGCAGTTCGCACGATGACAGACAGACGTTGCGAGGTGGGCTGAACCTGCAAACGCTCCATTTTGATGGCGATACCAACATGGAGAATTTGAAGGCGATTGGTATGGGCGACTACGTTTCCGTTCAGGCGGTCCAGGAAACCGACAGCACCCACAAGTTCAGCACCGGTCGAAAAATGGTGCGCTCGGTCTATGTGCTTGATGGAAACCCGTTGCTGGGTGGCGTGGACAACCCCGGTTTTGGCGGTGGGTTGGGTCAACGGCCCAATCCCACGAGCTATCGTGGTATTGCAACTCCGACGGCCGGATACACCGGCGTCCCCGAGGGCGGTATCCAGGAGGGAGCAGTGAAAGGTGGCATTACATCCAGTCTTGGTGTGATGACTGGAGCCGCTCCCTGCTGGCAATGCGCTCCTCAGCCGGATACCGTGAACAAAAGAACCAGCAAGACCATTGCGACTGATTACGGTTCCGGTCGGGATACGCTCAACAAGGGAACCATTCAGTAAGAGTTCAGTAAACAACTTCGTGGCTTCAACAAGGCTGTGAACAGACGGAGCGTGTTGACGAAAGGTTGACACGCTCCGTTTTGTTGTGTGGGAGGGGGGGCTTCACTCGCTCATGTGCTACTTCTTGTCGCCAATACGGGTGGACCATGGATACCATCAGTCAAAAGGTTGACCCCCAGGCGGTGTTGGATCTTCGCGGGGTGATCTGTCCGTATAATTTTGTCAAAACCAAGCTGAGGCTTGATACGATGGTGTCTGGGGAAGTCCTGGCTGTTCTGCTTGATGATGGGGACCCCGTCAGAAACGTCCCGCAAAGTGTCGAAAACGAGGGCCACACCATTCTGAGCCGTGAGTTGATTGGCCGGCATTATCGCGTGGTTATTCAGAAAGGTGATGCGTAGCGGTTCGGGTTTGTTCCTCTCTGTTCTGTTTCTTTCTTCTTGCTTTTCCCTCAATGATGAGAGTCATTTCCCCCTTGAGTACTCGCGAGTGGCTTGAGAGAAGAATGGCCTGGGCGGTGCCGCGAATCATTTCTTCGTGGGTTTTCGTGAGTTCACGCGCGATGACGATCCGCCGGTCCTGGAAAATTTCCTGAATGGCGAGGAGCGTGGCTTTGAGACGATGCGGTGTTTCAAATCCCACAATTGTTTTGGAGTCTTCCCGAAGGTGTTGCAGAAGCTTTGTTCGGGCTGCCTGTTTTTTGGGGAGAAATCCGACAAACGTGAAGGCATCGGTGGGCAAGCCGGCCACGGACAGTGCGGCGAGTACCGAAGAGGGACCCGGAACGGGAACAAGGGGAATGTGAAGAGCAATGGCTCTGGTCACCAGATAGTAGCCGGGGTCCGAGACGAGCGGTGTGCCGGCGTCAGAGACAAGGGCAATGGATTTCCCTTGTTGGAGCAGATCCAGAAGGATCGGCGTTTTGTCTTCTTTGTTAAAATCATGATAGCTCGTCAGTGGCGTCTGGATGCGGTAATGACGACACAATGTCTGCGTGTGACGGGTATCCTCGGCCGCTATGACCGATACTTCCTGTAATATCCGGTGAGCGCGGAACGTGAAATCTTCCAGGTTTCCAATGGGCGTGCTGACGATATATAACGTTCCCGGCATGAATGGCGCTCCTAGTCGGTTGTTCTGTCATGCCATGCGTGAGGATGATGGCGCATGGGATGCCGTTGCGGCGGGATGCAGGCTCGTGGGGTATTCGAGGATGATTGACCACTCCGATGTCGGTCAGGACCGCCCCGCTTCGTTGTTGTATGGGCCATTGCAGGATTGGATTCCGGGTATGAGTGCATTGTGCAGGGATCGCGACTATGGCTTTGCCCACTACGGTCAGTGGATTGTGCCAAGTCGTCGCGCATTTGGGCAAATCGTCACCCGTCACGTTGAGTGCGTGAATCTCAAAGGACGGGTGATTTTTCGGAGGAACGGTTGATGCGAAAAGATCGGGTGGCCATTGTTACAGGGGGAGGCGTGGGGATTGGGAAGGGTGTTGCCCTGGCGTTAGGGGAGCAAGGCGTTCGCGTGGCCGTGTGTGGCCGACGCGGGGATGTGCTGGAGCAGACCGTCACCCATATCCGGGAGCGGGGAGGAGAAGCCATGGGCGTGTCCGCCGATGTGACACGGCGTGGAGACGTGGAGCGAGTCGTGACGGCCGTGGTCAATGCATGGGGGCGCATTGATATTCTGGTCAATAATGCCGGGGTGTCCGGTCGAACTCCAATGGACGATCCCGATGATGCGCGGTGGTTGAATATCCTTCAGGTGAATCTGACGGGAGCCTACCTATGCTCAAAACTGGTGTTGCCCCATATGTCCGGTCCCGCGTACGGGCGTATTATCAATATGTCTTCCGTCCTGGGGCGGTTTGGCGTTCCCGGTTACGCGGCGTACTGTACGGCCAAACACGGTATTCTCGGGTTTACCAAAGCCCTGGCGCTTGAAGTGGCCGGTCGGGGTATCACCGTCAATGCCATTTGTCCGACCTGGGTGGATACGGACATGGCGCGTCAGGGTATTGAAGAGACGGCGGCCATACTGGGGATGTCGGCCGACACCTTCCGCGCACAAGCTCTTGCGGCGGTGCCTATTCAGCGGATGGCCGAGGTTGGAGAGATTGCCGCGTTGGCGGTGTTTCTGTGTCAGCCTGATGCCGCAGCCATTACGGGACAAGCCCTGAACGTGTGTGGCGGGGCCACGGCGGGGTCGGGCGGATAAAGCCTGTCTGGTTGGTCATCTTGTTCATGTCATGCGAATGGTGCAAACACACGCTCAAAAGGGAAGTCAGAAGTGGCGACAGGCTTTGGTGAACGATTGTCCAGGTTTGTTCTGTATGTTTTGAATGATACGGTGATGAACGGGCCGGCAACGAAAGCCGAATGGGAATCAGTTCGCAACACAGTCTGTCCATGTACGTTCTTCATGCCTTTGTTGATACCAAGGCAATACCGTCATCACCAAATGGTGAGTTGTGCTGAACCCGCACTACGGACTTCTCTTTCTTGCTATCCTCAAAAGGCCTATTTATACTTCTGCATGGAATGATCAATGGCCCATTCAGCCCTTCGTACAATGCGTGTTATGGGAGGTGACGGTAAGCCAGTTTGGTCAGTATCATAAGAGCGTTCCATGCGGTGCTTTCATGGAGAACAGAACCGTCAAAGAAGGCAAGCATTTGGACGTTGTCCTCACGCCGAGACCATCGGATGAGGATGGTTTGCCCCCGTTGCATTATGTCCGTTCTAAGATAATCAGGCACAGATGACCGTCGCCTTTTTGCAACTGACGCTGGGGTTCTACTTTCTGGGTACCCTGCTGTCTCTGGTGTACCTTCTTCGGCGGTCGGATGCGCTTGCCAAGGTCGCGCTTGGCGTGACCGGTGCGGGATTTGCGATCCATACCGGTGCGCTGATCTTGCAGGGGCTGGCCGTAGAAGACGCGCAATGGGTGTCGTTCCAGAAGGCGCTGTCGTTTTTTTCATGGTCACTGGTTTTCGTCTTGTTGGCGGTGGGTTTTTCCCAGCGTCTCTACGTGCTGGGTTCGTTCATCCTGCCCCTCGCGTTTCTTTCATTGCTGTCAACAGCCGTCCTGCCTTCGGAAACCCAGGCCCTGCATCCCATGTTTCAGGCGGTGTGGATCCACGTCACGCTGAGCATGTTGGGCGCCGTGGGGTTTGCCGTGGCTTTTGTGGCGGGCTTGATGTATCTCACGCTGGACTGGATCCTGAAGTCGAAACAATTCCTGAAGTCGAAACAATTCAACCTTCTGTACGCGAAGTTGCCGCCATTGGATTTTCTGGACAGGCTGAACCAACGCTCGATGGTATGGGGGTTTCCTTTTTTGACCATGGGGATGCTGGCGGGGGCCGTGTCCGCGCAGCTTACGTTTGGCGCCTACCTCAGTTGGAATTCCGAGCAAATTTTGGCGCTGGTGACGTGGGCGTTTTATCTCGTGGTTCTGATGGGGCGCGTGACCGTCGGATGGCGAGCGAAGAAGGCGGCCTGGCTGACCGTCGTCGGGTTTGTCGGCGTCCTGCTGACGTTTCTCGGGGTGCTTTTCAAAGGAGAGAGTTTTCCGATCAGCTTATGAACGTGATCGTTGTCGGATTGAGTCATAAAACCGCTTCCGTCGAGTTGCGGGAACTGCTGATGGTTCCGGACAGTCGGGTCGGGGAGGCGGTTCATCGGCTCATGGCCCATCCGCATATTCATGAGGGGGTGTTCTTGCAGACGTGCAATCGCGTGGAAGTCTATGCGGTGACGGATCATGCCGATGCCGGCTTTGCCGGCGTTCAGGAGTTTCTGGTGGACACGCATCTGTCGTTGTCAGCGGAACAACTGTTGCCCCATCTGTACTGGCATGCGGGGGATCGTGCCATCACCCATCTGTTTCGCGTGGCCTCAAGCCTTGACTCCCTGGTGGTGGGAGAACCGCAAATCCTGGGACAGGTGAAGGAGTGTTTCCGGGACGCCTCAACGCATAACGCCAGCGGTGTCATTCTGAACAAAGTTTTTCAAAAAGCCATTTCGGTGGCCAAGAGAGTGCGGACGGAAACCCGGATTGCGGAAAATGCGGTCTCCGTGAGCTACGCCGCGGTTGAACTGGCCAAAAAGATGTTTGGCAATTTGTCGGAACGGACGGTCATGTTGGTTGGCGCCGGAGAAATGGCCAAACTGGCGGCTCAACATTTCGTGGATCATGGTGTGCGGCGGGTCTTGCTCACGACGCGCAATTCTCTTCGCGCGCAAGATGTGGTCAAACGGTTTCACGGGACGTTCGTGCCCTTTGAGGACTTTCGCGCGGAACTGTCCAGGGCCGACGTGGTGTTGTGTTCGACGGGGGCGCCCCACTACGTGATTGGCCCGGAGGACGTGGAACGGGCGGTTCGTGCGCGACGGAATCGTCCGATATTTTTGATTGACGTGGCCGTTCCCCGCAACATTGATCCCGACGTTCGCCAGGTTGATAATGCGTTTCTGTACGACATGGACGCTCTGGAAACGCACGTTGAGCAGAACCGCGAAGATCGACGGATGGAAGCCACGCGCGCCGAAGGCATTGTCCGGGACGAAGTCGGCGTCGTGTTGCGTTGGATGCAGTCGTTGAAGGCGACGCCCATGATTGTCGCGTTGCAAAAGCATGCGGAGGCCATCAAGCATTCGGAGTTGCAAAAAATCTTTAGCCGACTCGGCATGTTGACCCCCGAGCAACGGGAAGCCGTGGAACATCTCGCTTCGGGGATTGTGAAGAAACTCCTGCATGGCCCGCTGGTTGCCTTGAAAGCGGGGGTCCAATCGCCGAATGGTTCGATGTATATTGAAGCGGCCAGGCATTTCTATCAGTTGGATGTTCAGCATGTGGCGGCGGAATCCGTGGACGTTCAACATCCTGCGGGCCGGGAACTGTCGGGGGCCGACGAGGTGTCTCCCGTTTCAGCCACCACGTCGGAACAGGAGAAAGTTTCTGAGTAGGCGGCGGGTGTGTCGTGACCGGAAACGGCGATGAATCAGCGTCCCAAAAGGACTTTGTGGTAGAAGGAATCGGAGTGAGCCGCACCAAGGGACGTCGGTCGTCACTTGTGATCGGGACACGTGGCAGCCAGCTTGCCCTCTGGCAGGCGGAATGGGTGAAGGCCCGACTGCGGGATATCGCTCCGTCCATGTCGGTTCAGCTCCGGAAGATTCAAACGAGCGGTGATAAAATCCTGGATGCGCCCCTGGCCAACATCGGCGGAAAAGGATTATTCGTCAAGGAAATCGAGGAGGCGCTCATCAGGGGAGATATTGATCTCGCGGTTCATAGCATGAAAGACGTGCCTTCGGTGTTGCCGGAGGGGTTGGCCATTGTTTGTGTCTTGGCGCGCGAGGATGCTCGAGACGCGTTGGTCACGCGGGATCATCTGGTGTTTCGGGATCTGCCTGCGGGAGCCACGGTGGGGACCAGCAGTCTTCGAAGGCAGGCCCAGTTATTGGCGCACCGGCCCGACCTCTCCATCGTCATGCTGCGAGGCAATGTGAACACCCGCGTTCGCAAGTTGCAGGAGGGGGCGTTCACCGCCATTGTGCTTGCGGCGGCGGGGCTGATCCGGTTGGGGTGGGCGCACTGCATCGCGGAATATCTTCCTGTGACTGTGAGTCTTCCGGCGATTGGTCAGGGAGCGTTGGGGATTGAATCGCGCGAGGATGATGCGTTTGTTCGAGAGCTGCTTGCGCCGCTTCATGATCTTCCGACCGCCATTGGGGTTTCGGCGGAGCGGGCTTTTTTGAAGCGATTGGAGGGGGGATGCCAGGTGCCGATCGCCGGACATGCGGTTGTTGAGAACCAGACGGTGAAACTGGAGGGATTGGTCGCAAGTCTTGATGGAACGCGCGTCGTGTGCGATCAGATGGAAGGACCGGTGGAAGAGGCTGTCTTGCTTGGCACGGCTCTGGCGAATCGCATCCTGGACGCCGGCGGCAAACAGATTTTGGATGAAGTGTATGGGCGCGGGTAAATGATGGAGCCGCATTCTCCGGGAACCGTGTATTTCGTGGGGGCCGGTCCGGGGGACCCGGGCCTTTTGACGCTTCGTGGCCAATCCTGCCTTCAGATGGCTGACGTGGTGTTGTATGATCATCTCGCCAATCCCGCGTTGTTGGACCATGCCTCTCCCGAGGCGGAGCGGATTTATGTGGGGCGATGCGGACGCGGGACGTATCGGCCTCAAGATGAAATTAATCAATTGATTCTGGTGAAAGTGCGCGAGGGGAAATGCGTGGTTCGGTTGAAGGGCGGTGATCCGTTTGTGTTCGGACGGGGCGGGGAAGAGGCGGAGGCGGTTGCCGAACAGCACATCCCGTTTGAAGTGGTGCCGGGCGTGACCTCGGCGGTGGCGGTTCCCGCCTATGCGGGGATTCCCGTCACGCATCGGACGTTGGCCTCGACTGTCGCTTTTATCACGGGGCATGAAGATCCCGCCAAGGACACAACGGTGCTGGAGTGGCCGCGATTGGCTTCGGCGGAGGGAACGTTGGTGTTTGTAATGGGTGTCAAAAATTTGCCCGTGATCGTGTCGCGGTTGGTCGAAGAAGGGAAATCACGGGAGACCCCCGTGGCGCTGATTCGATGGGGGACCTATGCCAAACAGCATACGGTGATTGGCACGCTGGGGAATATCGCGGAACGCGCGAATGCGGCAAAGGTGCAACCGCCGGCGATTGTGGTGGTGGGTGAGGTGGTCCGGCTTCGTCAGCGGCTCAATTGGTTTGAAACCCGACCCCTGTTCGGCAAACGGGTGCTGGTGACGCGGGCCGGATCCCAGGCTTCGGAATTGTCAGAGCGGATCAGGGCGCAGGGAGGAGACCCCATCGAATGTCCGACCATTGAGATCTGCCCCCCCGATGATTGGGAAGACGTGGATGAAGCCATTGCGGAGCTTGCGACCTATCAATGGGTTGTGTTCACGAGCGTCAATGGCGTCAAAGCGTTTATGCAACGTCTTGGGTTTCATCGTCGTGACGCGCGGGCGCTGGCGGGGTTGCGGGTCTGCTGTATCGGGCCACGGACCGTTGATGAGGTGAGCGCGTTTGGCATCTCCGCCGACCTGATGGCCGCCACGTACCAGGCCGAAGGCTTGGTCGAAGTCATGCAGCAAGCCGGGGTCTCCGGTCAACGGGTGTTGATTGCCAGGGCTTCGGAAGCGCGTGAGCTTTTGCCGGAAGAGTTGAGACGATTGGGTGCGTACGTCCGCATTGCGAAGGTCTATAAGACCGTGGCGCCACGGACCGATCGGGACCGTGTTCGTCAAATGTTTTGCGATCACGTGATTGACGTCGTCACGTTTGCCAGTTCGTCCACCGTTCGGAACTTTGTGCGGCTGTTTGACGGAACGGAGGATTTGAAAAAAAATCTGCATGGAACCATTATTGCGAGTATTGGGCCTGTGACGTCCCAAACGATTCGGGACATGGGCCTGGACGTGCATGTGATGGCCGCCCAGAATACGATTCCGGCGCTTGTCGAGGCTTTGGTTGAGTATGTGAAACAGGCACCGTCCGCATCGTAGCGGCGTATGGGTGTTGCCATGTCCCATGACAGAGATCGTTCCTGTGAGTTGATGGCTCGGGACTCTTGCCCGGGTTCCATGAAGTGGGGGGGGATTGAAGCGATTACACATAGCGCTGGCGGTGGCCGATTTGGACATCTCCATTAAGGAATACGTTCGGCGTTTGTGTGCCGAACCGGTTTGTGTCGTGCCCGGACAGTACGCTTTGTGGCGTACGGATCAGTGCAATCTGTCCATCAGCGTTCAGCCAAAAGAAGCCGGCACATTGCGGCACCTGGGTTTTGAAGATCCAGCCGTTCCGGAGATGACGGTGGAGTGTGATGCCGATGGTGTTCAGTGGGAACGTTTTACGGTAGCGCAACAACGGGAAGAGATTGTTCGACGATGGCCAAATGCCCGATATCCCGAAGAGAGACTGTAAGACGTTCCCCGTGAATGTGTTGGATGCAACAACCCGTTATCGTTTAACCGCCGTGCGTTAAGATAAGGAGAGATTTATGGTTCCCGTGAAAGCGTTTATGGTCCCTGCTGCAAAATTTGTTGCCGTTGATCGTGACTCCAATGTTCGGACGGCGGCGGAACTGATGAGGGATAAGAGTATCGGCAGTGTGTTTGTCACTCGGGAGCATGAGATCATCGGCATGTTGACCGATGCCGACCTTGTTCGGCGATTGGTTGCGGAAGGATTGGATTCGACACGGACCACCGTTGAACAAATCATGTCCGCGCCTATTGTGTGCATTGATGAACAGAAGACATTGCTGGACGCAAACGATTTGATGGCCAAGAAACACGTTCGGCATTTGGGCGTCACACATGACGGAAAACTTGTCGGCATGGTGTCCGTAAGGGACCTGGTTGTGTTTCTGACCAATCTTCCGAGGCAATAATGAGTGTGGGTGGAGGCCGGCGGGTATTGCGGAATATCGCGCGACGAAGCGGAATCGCAGGATGGCCATGGTCCGCATGAGGGACGGGTAACGTATGGGGTTTCCTCGTCAACGCCTGCGGCGCTTGCGTCATACGGCGACGCTCCGCCGAATGGTGCAGGAAACCGTGCTGACGCCGAGCGACCTCGTCTATCCCCTGTTTGTGACGGAGGGGACAAATCGGCGGGAGTCCATCCCGTCAATGCCCGGTCAATATCGGTGGTCTATTGATCGCCTGATCAACGAAGCCGACGAAGCTCATGCATTGGGGGTTCCGGCCGTCCTGCTCTTCGGCATTTCCGATCGCAAAGATGAGCGCGGGTCGTCCGGGTATGATCCAAAGGGGATTGTGCAACGGGCCGTTCGTGCGCTCAAAGCCCGCCTTCCGGATCTCTTTGTGGTGACGGATGTCTGTATTGATGAATATACGTCTCATGGGCATTGCGGCATTGTGGAAGATGGGAAAATCCTCAACGATGAAACCCTTGAGTGTTTGGCCCTGATGGCGATAACCCATGCGGAGGCCGGCGCCGATATGGTGGCGCCTTCCGACATGATGGATGGGCGCGTCGGGGCGATCCGCGATGCCTTGGATCAACGCGGATTCCATGATGTTCCCATCATGTCGTATGCCGTGAAATATGCGTCGTGCCTGTACAAACCTTTCAGGGAAGCCGCTGCTTCCAGTCCCGCGTTCGGCGATCGCGGTTCGTATCAAATGGATCCCGCCAATGCCAGGGAAGCCATTCGTGAAGTACGGTTGGACGTGGAGGAGGGCGCGGACGTGGTGATGGTCAAACCGGCGTTGCCGTACCTGGACGTGATTGCGAACACGCGCACTGAAGTGGCGGTGCCGATTGCCGCGTATCAAGTCAGCGGTGAATACAGCATGATCAAAGCCGCCGCTCTGCAGGGGTGGGTGGATGAGCCAAGCGTCATCCTGGAAACCCTGTTATCCATTAAACGCGCCGGTGCGGATCTCATTATCACGTATTTTGCCAGGGATGCCGCCAGGCTTCTACAGACCGCTCGCCCATGAAGGTTTCGCGCGGCCTTCCTCGTCCTCCCCACTCGCCTCATCCGGTGCTGGCCATAGGCAATTTTGACGGTCAGCATATTGGCCATCGACAGGTACTGGCCTCGGTGGTTGACTATGCCCGCGAACAACGGGGCACGCCGATGGTGTTGACCTTTGATCCTCATCCGGTGGTGGTGTTGAGTCCCGGAGCCGCCTTCAAATTTTTGACTTCCCCGTCGGACAAGCTGGCGTGGCTTGAGGCGCAAGGCGTTGAGCATCTCGTCGTGTTGAATTTCTCCAAAGCGTTTGCCGCGCTTAGCCCGGAGGAGTTTGTGTTCTCGATTTTAAGAGATGGACTGGGGATTACGACGTTGTGTGTGGGGGAACGTTTTGTGTTTGGGAAAGATCGTGCGGGCACCATGGAGACCCTGTATGCCCTGGCGGCGCAGGCCCGCTTCCATGTTCGGTTGGTCAAACCCGTGCGTTTCCAGGGCACCATCGTGAGTTCGACGCGGATTCGCCAGTTCGTCCGAAAAGGGGAAATGGAACGAGCGGAGGAATATCTGGGACGTCCGTATTCCCTGGCGGGCACGGTGGTGGAAGGCGACCGTCGCGGGCACGAGTTAGGATACCCGACGGCGAATCTGAGACCTCCCGGCGAGCGAGTGATGCCGCCGGACGGAGTCTATGCGACGAAGATGGTATGGCGGGGCAAGGCGTTTCCTTCGGTGAGTTATATCGGGACCCGTCCGACGTTTGGCGAAGGGGAACGTTTGCTGGAAGTGTATGTTCTGGATGCAACCTGTCCCTTGTATGGGGAATGGATTGAGGTGCAATTTTTACACTACATTCGCGGTGACGAGGTTTTTGAAAATTCCGACCGGCTTGCCGCGCGTATGGCTCAAGACGTTCAATCGGCTCGACAAGCGTTTACCGAATAAATCACATGGCTGCATGCACCATGTTTGGGTTTCCTGATGCCGTCCCTGCTGGCGTTTGAACACAACCTGTTGAAGCACGTGAGGCAAGACGGCCTCTTGTCTCCCGAAGACCGCGTGATGGTTGCCGTCTCCGGTGGGCCGGATTCCGTTGCCCTCTTGCAGGTTCTGTATGCATGGCGGGAGTCGTTAGGGTTGGCATTGGCCGTGGTGCATCTCGATCATGGGTTGCGGGGAAAGGAATCCATGGACGATGCGGTGTTTGTCAAGCGCTTGGCTCAGCAGTTGGCCCTTCCTTTTTTCTGCAAACCGCTTCATGTGCCACACTGGCTCCGTGAACGAAAGGGGGAGTCCGTCCAGGCGGTTGCGCGTGAGAGGCGATATGCCTGTTTGCGGGATGTGGCCGGGGAGTGGGGCGCCACCAAAGTGGCGGTCGGGCATACGCAAGACGATCAGACGGAAACCGTGCTGATGTGGATGTTGCGAGGAGCGGGACTTGCCGGGTTATCGGGTATGCCGGCTCGGCGCCATCCCGATGTGATTCGGCCTTTGCTTCAGGTGAGCCGGTCGGAGCTGTTGCGGTATCTTGAGAAGAAAGAATGTGGATTTCGAGTTGATTCGAGTAATGCAAGTCCAAAGTACATGCGAAACAGGCTGCGTCACGAGTTGGTCCCGTTGCTCAAGACGTTCAATCCACGGGTTGTGAGCATGCTTTCCCGTCAAGCCGCCGTTCTGCGCGAGGAACATCAGTATTTGGATGACGCGGCGAAGGCCATGCTGGAATCGGTCACCATGCGTCATGCAAAGGAATGGATCGTCTTGAGTCGCGCCCGATTGTTAGCCGTTCCCGTTCCCATTCAACGGCGGATGATCGTGCAAACGGCAGGCAATGTCCGGTGCCAGCCCGGGCATCTCGGGTTTGAGGCCGTGGATACCATTCTTCGGCATATTGTGCATGGCATCTCTGGTTCAACGACTCGATTCGGTCACTTGGATGTCATGAGAGAATATGACGAGGTCACGTTCTCGGGAATCCCCATGGATTATGAAAGACACGTGTGGCCGGACATGTCCCGTCTTCGGTCCTTTCCATGGTTGATCCATTGGCCGGTCACGGGCCGGACCATCGAAGGAAGGGTGCGGGATGCGGGGACCGTCTCGATCATGGGGGATGACGACACGGCCTGGTTGGATGCTGACAGATTTTGTCATGATCTGGTCGTTCGATCATGGAAACCCGGTGATTATTTTTGCCCATACGGGATGGGCGGCCGGCGAAAAAAAATTCAGGATTTTTTCTCGGATGCGAAGGTTCGTCGGACCGCACGACACACGGTTCCGCTTGTGGTGGCGCCGGAAGGGATTCTGTGGGTTGGCGGCTATCGCGCCGACCACCGCTTTCGAGTGACGACGGAGACGCGGCGGGTTGCGATTGTCAGGATGTGTTCGGCATGAAAGATGGATTGCCCAGGTGCGGCCCCGTGCCGGATTGTTCGGCTTTCGATGCGGCCGACCTTCTTCCCGCTCCGCCGTCATGCCGTGTCGGGATGTGGTTGACCGTCATGGAACCGGACGGATCTATTCAGAACATGACCAGCCACCGTCCCGTGCCGACTATGGCAAGACACCCCAGAAGACGGTTGATGCCCCCGCTTTGGCCGCTTGCTATGCCAAACGGCCGGCATAGGTCGCGTGAAGGGCTTGAACCCCTCTCGGATTCAGGAAGTATGTTTTGACGACGCATGGAATCACGTTCTTGATGATTTGATAATCGCACGATTCCGCCCGCTTCAACCAGTCACGAATTGCGCCTTTGAGGAAGGTCTTGAGCCAGAGAAGATTCTGCGCATCAATCGGGATTCTCACGCGTGACGTGTTGCTCCATGACGCGAGATGTTTTCCCCGGTTCATTGACGATCACCCGCGACAGACGAGTGTTCGGCGGGACAACTGCTTCCCGTCATCTTCCGGCTCCGAGCGACCGTCCGCGTGATGGTGCCACGAGTGTCGACGCGACCATTTCAGCCTGAAGCGCGAAGGGTAGTCCCAGGGTTGCCCCCCCATCGGGTGTTTTTTCGGGATGCCTGCTTGTTGCGCGGGCAGGACGGATGGAAGTCTGGTTGCAGATGCGTGATCTCCGTGGTACTCTTCCAAGTATTGCCCGTAGCGTGTTGTTATCACCGATGCAGGCTTCAGATGGGGCACAATTAACTATCGGGAAAAGGAAAGTATTCGGATGAACTCTCGCGTGAAAAATTTGCTTTTTTGGGTCGTGGTCGGGTTCTTTATGATTTTGTTGTTCAACCTGTTCACTGTGCCATCCCAGCTCCCGGAGGAGGATGTGATGTTCAGTGACTTTATGGCTCATCTTGAGCGAGGGGATATTGCGAAAGTCACGATGAAGGATAACCAGGTCAGCGCGGTTTTGAAAGACGGAAACCGGATTCGTGTCTATACCGTTGAATATCCAGATTTAGTAAAAACATTGAGAGAACAGTCCGTACAAATCGAAGCCAAGCCGCCCGATGAAAGTCCATGGTATATTACGTTTCTGGTGACGTGGGGGCCGTTTATTCTGTTTCTGGGGCTGTGGTTTTTTCTCATGCGGCAAATGCAAATCGGCGGGAATCGGGCGCTCTCGTTCGGCAAAAGTCGCGCTCGTCTCCTGACCGAGGAAAAGAAAAAAGTGACCTTTTCCGACGTGGCCGGCGTGGATGAGGCCAAGGAGGAAGTGGTTGAAATTATTGAGTTTCTGAAAGATCCTCAAAAATTCCAGAAGCTCGGGGGGCGAATCCCCAAAGGGGTCTTGATTGTCGGCCCTCCGGGAACGGGCAAAACCCTGTTAGCGAAAGCGATTGCCGGAGAAGCGGGTGTTCCGTTCTTCAGCATTAGCGGTTCTGACTTTGTGGAGATGTTCGTGGGAGTTGGAGCGTCTCGTGTACGTGACTTGTTTGAGCAGGGGAAAAAGCATGCTCCTTGTATTATTTTTATTGACGAAATTGACGCGGTGGGGCGATTGCGCGGTGCGGGCTTGGGTGGGGGGCATGACGAACGGGAACAAACCTTAAATCAACTGCTTGTGGAGATGGATGGGTTTGACACGACCGAAGGCGTGATTCTTGTCGCCGCCACGAACCGTCCCGATGTCCTTGATCCGGCCTTGTTGCGGCCCGGCCGGTTTGATCGCCAGGTGGTGGTCAATCGTCCTGATGTGCGAGGACGCGTGGAGATACTCAAAGTGCATACCAGAAAAGTGCCAGTGGCGTCTGATGTGATCCTTGAGCAGATTGCCAGAGGAACGCCGGGTTTTTCCGGTGCCGATTTGGAAAATCTTGTGAATGAAGCGGCGCTCTGGGCTGCTCGATTAGATAAGAAGCTGGTGGAACTTGTGGATTTTGAAAACGCCAAAGACAAAGTCATGATGGGGGTCGAGCGTAAAAGCATGGTCCTGAATGAAGAGGAAAAGCGCACCACGGCGTATCATGAGGCGGGACATGCACTTATGGCAAAATTGTTACCGGGAGCCGACCCTGTCCACAAAGTGACGATTATCCCGAGAGGTCGGGCGATGGGAATGACCATGCAGCTTCCCATTGATGATCGGCATAACTATTCGGAAGATTTCTTATACAACACGTTGTCCATTTTACTGGGCGGCCGCGTGGCTGAAGAGCTTATTCTGAAGAACGTCACCACCGGTGCGGGTAACGACATTGAGCGGGCCACCGAACTCGCCAGAAAAATGGTCTGCGAGTGGGGGCTGAGCGCCAAATTGGGGCCGCTGGCCTTTGGTAAAAAGGATGAAGAAATTTTCCTGGGGAGAGAAATTCAGTCCCGTCGAGACTTTAGCGAGCAGGTGGCTCTGGAAATTGATCATGAAGTGAAACGGTTGATCGTGGAAGCCTATGAGCGGGCCAAACTCATGCTCACGGAACATATTCATACCTTGCGGGCGTTGGCCGAGGCCCTGCTCGAAAAAGAAGTCCTGGATTCCATGGAAATTGACCAGATCATGAACCATGGCGCCATTGTTCAGGAACCGGCGCAAGTCTAACGCCGCGGTCTCTTCCTGTCTGTTCGGTTGTGTCAGGAATTCGGAGGAGGCTCCCCCCCCGTGATCTCGTTTCTATTGCGTGTTGTTTCAACGTTTCCCATTGACATGGCGAGTGACCCTGTTTGGGTTTGTACCGGAGGGCATGGATGAATGACGTGATCCCTATGGATGAGGTCAGCTCCATGTATATCCAGGCTCGCCACGTCCGGATTCCACTGGCGCGGCGTGTTTTGGTGATGGGAATCTTAAATGTGACGCCGGATTCCTTTTCCGACGGCGGATGTTTTCTTGATCCCCAACGCGCCCTGGCCCATTTTGAACGGATGGTGAGCGAAGGCGCGGATGTGATTGACATCGGCGCTGAATCAACGCGACCGGGTTCGGTGGCCATTGATGAACGGGAAGAAATTCGTCGCTTGCTGCCGGTCATTGAAGCCATTGGCCAACGGGCGACGGTGCCTATCTCCGTTGATACCCGAAAGGCCGGGGTGGCTGAACGGGCCATTGACTGCGGCGCGATGATTATTAATGACGTGAGTGCGTTGCGCGATGATCCGCAAATGGGTCCGGTTGTCGCACGAACCGGAGCCGGGCTTGTGCTGATGCATATGAGAGGCACGCCGCACACCATGCAGCAGAACTGCCACTATGACAATGTGGTTGAGGACGTCATGCACGACCTTGAAACTCGCATGAAGCAAGCGGAGTCTGTTGGCATAGCCCATGAGCAAATTATTCTCGATCCGGGAATCGGGTTTGCGAAAAATGCGCAGCACAATTTATCGTTGCTGAAGGAGCTTGCGTCGTTTCAGCGCCTGGGCCGCCCCTTGCTGGTTGGCGTGTCGGATAAATCCTTTATTGGGACGGTCACTGATAGTCCCGTACACCATCGGACCATGGGGACTGCCTCGGCCGTGACGGCGGCGGTGTTGGGCGGGGCAAAGATGGTTCGTGTTCATGATGTCGGCTCAATGCGTGCGGTGGTCCGAATGTCGGAAGCCATTGCCGGGGCCTGATGGACATCGTTGTGGAGAAAAACATGAGGCGGTTATTTGGAACTGACGGCGTGAGGGGCGTTGCCAATTTGGAACCCATGACAAGTGAAACGGCCTTGAAGTTGGGCAGAGCCGTGGCGCATGTGTTCCGAAGTCGAACCGGGCGTCATCAAATTGTGATTGGGAAAGACACCCGTCTCTCCGGCTATATGCTGGAATCGGCGTTGACCTCCGGCATCTGTTCCATGGGTGTTGATGTGTTGTTGGTAGGCCCCATCCCTTCACCAGGCGTGGCATTTTTAACGCGGAGCTTGCGCGCCGACGCCGGTGTGATGATTTCGGCCTCTCACAATCTCTACCAGGATAACGGCATCAAGTTTTTTTCAAACGATGGATTCAAACTTTCCGATCAGCTCGAGTTGCGTATCGAAGAATTGGTTCTGTCAAACGAGATTGAGCATCTTCGCCCGACCGCGGAGGCAATCGGAAAAGTGTTTCGTATCGACGACGCCATAGGTCGCTATATTGAATTCGTCAAACGTTCGTTGCCGCGCGAGGGGGATTTTCAGGGGATGAAGGTGGTCCTGGACTGTGCGCATGGTGCCGGGTATTCGGTCTTGCCCACGGTGGTTCGGGAACTCGGAGCCGAAGTCTCGGTGATTGGGGATGAACCGAACGGCACCAACATTAATGCGGGGTATGGGGCCCTCTGTCCGGAGCGACTGCAAGAAGCCGTTCGCGCCCATCATGGGGACATTGGGATTGCGTTGGACGGCGATGCCGATCGTGCCGTGTTTGTGACGGAACAGGGTGATGTGGTGCATGGAGACAAAGCCTTGGCCGTCTTTGCCCTGGAGCTGCAACAACGCGGTCAGCTCAAGCACCAGACCGTTGTCGGAACCGTCATGAGCAACTTCGGATTTGAACTGGCGATGAAAAAGGCGGGAATCAATTTGGTCCGAACACCCGTTGGGGATCGGTATATCCTCGAGCGTATGCTGGCGGATGACTATAACCTCGGGGGGGAGCAGTCAGGCCACATCATTTTTCTTGACTATCATACAAGCGGTGATGGTCTGATTTCCTGCATGCAAATGCTCAAATTGCTCAAGCAGTCCGGTGTGCCTCTTTCCGAACTGATCAGATGCATGGACGCCGTTCCTCAAGTCCTGCTGTGCGTCAACGTGCGGCAAAAGAGAGACTTGGACTCCATTCCGGAATTACAGCACGCGATTCGTTCGAGTGAAGAACGACTGAATGGGGCGGGACGCATCCTGGTGCGGCATTCCGGAACCGAGCCTTTGGTCCGGGTGATGGTTGAAGGCCGCGACGATTCGATAATCCGAGAAGTCGCGGATGCCCTGGCCGTGGTGGTCAAAGCCGCCATTGGATAAAGTGCGGGAGGGTTGATTCCTCAGCATTGGTCTTGTCTGTTCCCATTGTTGCTTTTTTGTTCGGACTCCTGCTTGGGTCCTATCTTTCCGTTCTCCCTCTCACCATTACTATCCTGCTGATCATCCTGGCCGGGATTTTGTCCGGGTTTGAACACAAAGCTCTTGTGTCCGTGAGTCACGGGCTCATGATCTATGCCTGCATTCTGTTTGGCGTGGGCTACTGGGTTCTCGACGATCGGACGCATGCAAGCGCGGATTTCCTGTCTTCAATGGATCGCCGGGAAGTCACGATCTCTGGAATCGTGGCAACTCCCGTCTCGCACGGACCGGATCGAGTGACCATGCTCGTGGCCGTCCAATCCGGAGAAACGGATGGCACGAGACGTCTCATGTCCGGCAATCTTCGTTTAACCTGGCGTAAACCTGATACGGAGGTGTTTCGGGGGGATACGATTACCGTGCGTGCCCGGTTGCGTTCGCCCTTTGGTGTGCGTAACCCGGGCGGGTTTGATTACGGCCTCTATCTCAGGGAGCGTGGCATTCACGCGGTCGCAACCGTCAAAGGCCCCAACCAGATACAAGTACGCCCGCCGGGAGTGCTTGACGTCGGGGCACGGATGTGGCGACAGATTGATCAGTGGAGAAATCAGGTTCGACAAGCCGCGATCTCGACTCTCGGACAGCCGGCCCGCGGCCTGTTCCTGGGCATGATTGTCGGAGAGCAGGCTGACATTCCTCCACGGGTCCGTGACGATTTCATGACGACGGGGACCGTCCACATCATTTCCATCTCCGGTTCACATTTGGGGTTGTTGGCCGTTCTCTCTTTTTTTAGCGTCCGGAGGATCGCCCGCCGTATGCCTTCGGAATGGTTGGAGAAACTCTCTTGCGTCCTGACACCGAAACAACTCGCCATCCTGGTCACCATACCGATGGTCGTTTTTTATACGCTGCTCTCGGGAGCCCACGTGGCGACGGTGCGGTCATTGATGATGATCCTCTTGTACCTTTTCGCGATGTGGATCGGGTACGAACGACACATTATTATTGCATTGAGCCTGGCGGCTTTCTTGACAACCCTGGCTAACCCAAAGGCGATCCACGATCTTTCATTTCAGCTCTCGTATGTTTCTGTCCTGGCGATTGCCCTGGGGCTTCGGTGGAGCCGGCAGGACAAAGAGGAGCCAGGGATTCTCCCGCGCATCATGGTCAATGAGTACAAGGGGAATCCTTTTATGGTGAGGATCAGGCGATACTTCGCGATTCTGGCGACCGACTTCCAATCAATGAAGGAACAATGTGTGCGCAGGGGACGTCAGTATATGGTGATGACTCTTTCCGTAACGCTGGCGACCGTCCCGCTCGTGGCGTACTATTTCAACCAGGTGGCCTGGCTGGGAATCGTTGCCAATGCGGTCATCGTGCCTCTGGTGGGTTTGGTGGTTGTGCCGTTGGGTCTTGCTGCGTCAATTCTCGTCCTGCTTGGAGGATTGGACCACCTGCCCTTTGCGTCGCTTCAGCAAGCCATCATGCACGTGGTGACCGGCTTCATTGAGATGGGTGCCTCAATCCCCGGCGCCAAGTGGCATGTGGCCTCGCCGTCAATACTGGCCATTGCGGGATTTTATCTTTGTTTCATGGTCGTGCTCTTCAGTCGGAAACCCATCCTGCGATGGGTGAATGTGAGCCTGTTGATGCTGTGCCTGTTCTGGTGGATGTGGTCGCCACGGCATGTCTTTGAGGAGGACGTGTTACGTGTGACATTTCTGGACGTCGGTCAAGGCGATGCCACGGTGCTTGAACTTCCCGACGGTCAAACGATTCTGGTTGATGGTGGGGTTGCCTATGAGCGTTGGAATATGGGGCGAATGGTGGTGGGGCCTTATTTATGGGATCAGGGCATTCGACGTCTTGATCACGTGATTGCGACACATCCGCAATTAGATCACGTTGGAGGGCTTCCCTGGATTGTCGACAATTTTGAGATTGGTCAGTACTGGAGCAACGGAGTTCGTCGCATGAAGCCCTTTTACCGGAGGCTCGAGACTGCCAGCCAGGGAAAAGGACTTGTTGAACGCATCGCTTGGGAAGGACAAGACATTGTGAACGAAGGACGCTGTCGACTCCGATCCCTGAATCCGCCGTTGGCGGAACGCAGCCGCATCGAACAAGTTTCCGATCGCAGTGGAGCCGACCTGAATAATCTTTCGGTTGTACTTAGTGTGACGTGCGGGAGACATTCGATTCTGTTGATGGCTGATGCGGAAGTTGACACCTTAACGAGACTGACGGGACATCCGCTGATTCAATCGGCAACCGTCGTCAAAATTCCTCATCATGGGGCGAAGAGCTCGCTGAATCAACGGTGGATTAATCAGTTACAGGCCACCAGTGCGGTGGTCTCAGCCGGTCATGGCAATCACTACGGACATCCGGCGCAGGCTGTATTGGGGGCCTACCGGCGCAAGCATATGCGTATTTATCGAACGGATTCTGACGGAGCGATTGTGCTTTTCGCGAATCCGGACTCCGGAGAAAGTCGGATTCAGCGCATGAGAGATCGAAAACCTGTTCGTCTTGCGTGGGCGGACTATTCGCTTGCGCGGGAATGGGAGAATGTCTTCCGTCTTTGGAACATCTGGGTGCGAAACGCATAACGGAATGTGCCCGGGACGCTCATCTCCGGGAAACCGTTGATCATGCCGTCATTGCGAGCGGAGACTCTCAAAAATCAACCGGGTGTGTGGCAGGGCTTTCCATTTGAGTATGGTTAACGAATCCTCAACGTACTCCGGCTTGCGGATACCGTTCAGGACACAGGTCACACCGGGGGTGCTGGTCACACTCCACAACGCCTTTCTTGAAAGTGGCTCTCCCCTCTTTTCTTTCGGAAGGAGTCGGTCAAGTGTTGCGGTGATCGGTTGAAGTTGTTGCCGGCTCTTGTGCGCGGCTTCCTGTCTCATGATTGCGAGTAAAGTGAGGAGCGTGGGGATGTATGAGTTTTGCCAGTGTTTCCATGCCGTCGTGTGTTCTTGAGTGAGATGCCCGGTGACAGTCTGCAGTGCGTGATTGACCCGTGGCGCAATCGTCTGTGATTCGATCTGCTCCCAATGGTCCAGGTTGTGAACCTGCGTTCGAAGGTGATTGAGCGTCTCGGCCAGGGAAAAGAAATTTTTTGGTTCCAACCCTTGCCCGGCAGAAGGGATAAGGGGGGCGAATGTCTTCAGAAATTCTTTTTCCAGTGTTGCGACCGCATGATGCTGCGTCTCAAAGGTGGTTTCCACAGCTTCATGGTGTGGGTCGGTGAGTCGAAGCATCCCCCGATCCTGGGAGGAGATGGCGTTGAGCGGCCGGTTGACGAGTATGGCGATGTGATGGGCCTGGGCGAATTCCAGTACCGTGTGCTTCTGGTCTTGTCCGGTATTCGGGGTCAGCAAGGCTCCTGATTCAAGAAGATTCATGGGCAATTGAAGGACGCGAAAGCTGTGTTGACGCTTTCCCTCCCGTTGGGTCGCGCGCTGGGCGGCGTCAAGCATGCGTGAGAGCGAGGTCGCTTCAGGGTCGTCGGGTTTGCCTGTGCTTGTGTTGGACGAGACGCCGTAAAACTGGATGCGATGTGCATCTATTTGTCTCTCAAAATACGCGAAAGCCTCCTCCAATCGTCGGTAGAATTCGATGCGTAATTCGTCAAGAGAGGATTCATCAGTGATGCGCATCCGGTTTTTCGCGTCGGAGAGAAAATATTCTGGGTTGTGCAAGAGGCAGACGTCCAGAGTCGCGAGACCAAGACGATCAAGGGAGAAGGTCAGTTGGTCTTCCAGAAAGTCCGGGTGGAGGCAATGCCAGATCCCTTCTCCATATTTCACCATTTCGGGATAGGCGCGACCGACCTTTTCCCTGGTTTGCGCCTGCTGTAAATTGTGCCCCTGGACGTAGCCGATTTTGGAAACGACAATAACCTGTTCGCGAGTGATATCTTTCTCGGAAATTAATGTGTTGAGTACGCTTCCCACCAGGCGTTCACTGCCCCCGTCCGCATAATTGGTCGAGGTATCAATGAGATTGCATCCTTCCCGGAGAGCCTTCATGAGTGCGGACCGATGTTCATCGTGGTCATCGCCAATCCTGTAGCCGCCAAACCCGATTCTGGAGCTGGTCAGTCCCGTCGCGCCCAACGTGGTATAGCCGTCGGCCATCGGATGACCAAGGGCGGAAGAACGCATCAGGATCCGAGACGCGTATTCGGCGGTGCCATTGGTTGTCGCCGTGCCCGGGATGTTGGCTGAAGCAAGGACGTGTGACGTTGAGTCCCGACGCCATTGAGTCAGAGTGGTGACGGCCTGCGCGACATCCTCTGGATGCGTAATCGGAGATTGACAGGTAAAGTTTCGACAGACGTACAAGGCGGCTTGTCCATTGACGGTTCGCTTGTCTTTCAGAAGCGGATGTTGGGATTCCGTGGCATTGGGTTCGTGGTGCGCGATGATGCGATTGGGGATAAAATGGCGTGCGACTTCCCGATGCAGCCGGTCATAGCCTGGTTCCTTCGGTGACCCAATGAATGCAAGTTCGACGGGACCGTTCAACAGAAAGTCGGCGGCAATTAACGTCTTGGCAAACCCTCGTGGCACGCGACCGATGTGTTGTCCATAGACGCGTATGGCCTCTGCGGCTGTGTCCCGGTAATCTTCACGGTCCAGGTGAAACGAGAGTCGGGCCATGGCCATGGCCGCAACGGCGTTGCCACTGGGTGTGGCACCGTCAGGGCCTTCCCGGCTTCGCACGATGAGCGCCTCGTGATCAGCCGCCGTTGTAAAAAATCCGCCTTGATCCTCATCGCGAAAGTCGGCCAGCAGTCGTTCGCCTAACCGAACGGCTTCTCCAAGATACCGTTCCTTGCCACCGGCTTCATAGATGTCAATGAGGGCTTCTATGAGGTAGGCATAATCCTCAAGATACGCGTTTAAATGGGCCGTGTTGTGACGAGATGTCCGATACAATCCTCCGTCGGGACGGGAAAGCGCGCTGAGCAGAACATCCGCGGCCCGACTGGCGGATTCCCAATAGGGTGCGTGTCCGAATATCCTCGCCGCTTCGGCCATGGCGCTGATCATCATACCGTTCCAGGCCGTGATGATTTTATCGTCCAGCCCCGGTGGCACGCGTTGCAGCCGCGCACGATAGACGAGCGGTTTCACGCGATCAATTGTCTGTTGCAGTTCTTCCGGAGTACAGCCGAGTTGCCTGGCGATGTGTGGAAGGGGATGGGGCGTGCGGGGAATATTCTGATGGTCCCAATTGCCGTTCGCGGTAATGTCGTAATACGCGCAAAACCGGACGGCATCTTGCTCTGATGGAACGACTTCGCGAATTTGTTCGGGAGTCCACACGAAAAATTTTCCTTCGACACCTTCGGAATCCGCATCGGTGGCCGAATAATAGCCGCCCTGGGGCGCAGTCATTTCTCGGATGATGTAGTCCAGAATTTCACGGGTCACGCGCTGGTAATTGGGGTTGTGAGTCACCTGGAACGCTTCAAGATAGGTCTTTGCAAGCAGCGCATTGTCGTAGAGCATTTTTTCAAAGTGGGGGACCAGCCAGCGTTCGTCTGTCGAATAGCGGGAAAACCCTCCCCCGATATGATCGTACAAGCCACCGGCCGCCATGGCGTCCAGCGTGTGACAGACCATCTGAAGGGCGCGCTCGTTCCCGGTTCGTTGGTAGTGTCGAAGGAGAAAAGAGAGACCGGTGGCCGGCGGAAATTTTGGCGCTTGCCCAAACCCGCCGTGGACCGGGTCAAAGTCCTCTGAAAATTGTTCCAACGCGGCGTCAATGTCCTGTTGTCCGACCGTTGCGGGAGCCGTGACACGCATGGATGTTTGAAGCCGGGTGGTAAAACGCGCGGCGCTTTCGACAATGGTGGCACGATCTTTTTCCCATCCTTCGGCAATATGCTTGAGGACCGTACCGAAGCCCGGCCTTCCCCATTTGTCCGTCGGAGGAAAGTACGTGCCGGCAAAAATAGGTTGCTGATCGGGTGTCAGGAAGACTGTCATGGGCCAGCCACCATTTCCCTGATTCATGGCGAGTGTGGCTTGCATGTAAATCTCGTCGAGATCCGGGCGTTCTTCGCGGTCCACCTTGATGCACACGTAATAGTGATTCATGAGCTTTGCGATCTCGTCATTCTCAAACGATTCCCGCTCCATGACGTGGCACCAATGACACGCGGAATATCCAATGGACAGGAGAATGGGCTTCTCCTTTTCTGCGGCGAGCCGAAGCGCTTCTTCTCCCCAGGGATACCACTCCACAGGATTGCAGGCATGTTGCAGCAAATAGGGGCTTGTTTCGTGGATGAGGCGATTCGTGGGCCGGGCATGGCGGACATCAGTCATACATTCGACCGTAGCATTGGGTAAGAATGGCAGTCAATGGCAAGACATGTCCTCATCTCCATGTCGTGGTCCGGTCTTGTGCCGCCACGTTCATTGAAGTTGAGAATCCACATCAGCGACTTTGAAACAAAGAATCATGAATGAGAAGAAATACCTAATAATTTTTATTGACAGACATCAATGAGAGTGGGTAACGTGAGACAGACTGATACGTGGAACACATGGATGATTCCACGTCGTGAGGATGGTTGGGTTTACAAAGAACAGGAGGTCGTCATGAAAGCGAAAGAAGGCGTGGTCACGCTTCTCAACAAGCTGTTGACGGAAGAATTGACGGTCGTCAATCAGTATTTTCTGCACGCCAAAATGTGCAAAAACTGGGGCTATGATCGGTTGCATCATCATGTGCTGGATCGAAGCTATGGGGAAATGAAAGACGCGCAGACCGTGATTGATCATATCCTCTATCTGGAGGGGCTGCCCAACATGCAGAGACTCGGAACGGTCAAAATCGGAGAGACCGTGCCGGAACAATTAAAGGCGGATTTGGATAAGGAACGCGCCATGGTCAAAATGCTGACCCAGGGTATCCAGCATTGTACGAAGGTTGGTGATTTTACGACGCGTCACCTATTGGAAGATATGGTCAAAGACGAAGAAGAACATATTGACTGGATCGAAACGCAGATAGAAACGATCGGCCAGGTGGGGCTGCAAAATTATCTAAGTGAGCAAATCAAGCACGACAGTTAATCGCCGGCTCTTTGTTCTTGGCATCCCGATCGACGCTCGCCAGCTTCCCCTTCAAGGCTTGGTGGTCAAAGTTTAGAAGATCGGTGACGACTGTGCCCGTGTGCGGTCTTTGCGTGACGGCATTGCGGCGGGCGACGTAAGGTGTTCGCTGTACAATGATGTCGTGTACAATCAATCCTGTCCATCCTGTGTCTTCTGATGAAACACAGAAAAATTCCTGGCTCTCTTGCGTGTCAATGTCCAGGCTCCGATTTTCGCGGGAGCGACGCCCCAACGCGTTCATCTGATATTCTTCCAGTGTAATCATGTTGTTTGGAACACTCAAGAGGGACATCAATCGGTTGCGCCCGCTGTTGTTCAGTCTCGCTTTTGCTTGTATCACAGCCGCCACCGATGCCGCTTCAGAGAGTTTGGACTGGACGCAGTGGTCCCGTCCCGTTGACCAACCGGTTTTTACCTCATCATACGGCAATAATCATGATGCAATCCTCTTTGCGGAGCACGACCTTGAGTATCCGTATCAGATGATTATCAGTGACTCAAAGGACCAAGCCTATCTCTGGAGAAGCAAGACGTTCTCATGGAGCAGCGCAAACTGGGAACTGGACCCCGACCCCGACCCCGACCCCAACTACCAGATTCACACCCATCCCGAATATGATGACGGGGTGAACGTGGACGGCACGTATTACATCTATGAAGGCGGCTATGTGTTCACGTATGCAGGGGCACTAAGTGAAGCAAACGGCCATTGGGACCTGGCGGGCACGTTTCCCAACGAGCCGACTGACGATGTGGGAGTCTATTTTGAAGACGGGGTCTTTCATCTGTTTGGTGAATACGGTCAGCATCCGTCCGGCAGAGACGGAACCAGTTTGGCGCACTTTACTTCAGAAACGGGGCTGGGAGACTGGGAGCTTGTCGATACGAAAGCGGTGGACCCTAATCCCGACGGCGGCAACACATTTGGTGTCGGGGATCCGACCATCGCAAAGATAGACGGCTATTATTATATTTTCTGCGATGAGGAAACGACGGAAAGTCCATACAAAATTGTGGCGTGGAGATCGCCAGACCTCAACGGACCATTTGAATATCTGGGCACAGCCATCGCCCCCCGCTCGGATGAAGAGGATGACTGGGATAATTACAGGATCCAGGATGCCGATATTGTCTATGTACCCGAACTGTCCCGGTATGTCATCGTCGCCAATATGCAGGACCGAGATGGCAATCCGGGCGGCGGGCCACTCGAGAATGGCTTCACCCGTGTCATCGGCGTCTTCTACTCGGACGCCACCATATCCATTGACGATGAGCAACGAAATGCGGGGTTTGGCGTGATCCCGGAAGAACAGAGGGTGCTCGAAATCATTAACGCTGCCGTCCAAAACGGCAATGCCGACCCCGCGTTCTATAAAGTGTACGGGCAACTGCGGGATTTGCTTCTAAGCGATAATAACGGTCCCGCAGCGAAGCAACTCGTCCGAGAACTCCAGGGCGCCGGGGCCAGCGGGCTGATGAATGTGGTGGGTTTGCGCGCGTTGACAAGTCGTGGCATCGCAACCATGGAACGTTTGGATGGCGCAGGCCTCGGCATCAGGGGGGAGGGGAATGCGGACAGCCAGCGTTTCTCAAATGGTTTTTGGACCAGTACGAACGCTTGGGATTTCACGCAGGATGGCACCGCTCTCACCCCCGGATATGCGACCGATGGTACCGGTGTTTCCGCCGGGTATGAGCAGCATGTGAACAGCCGATTGTTCGGTGGTGTGGCATTTGGTTATGACATCCTTGAGACAGAAGTCAATCGCATGCATCACGCATTGAATACCTTCAGTGTTTCAGCCTATGGCCGTTATGGTCTTGGTACCAGGCTTGGTTCGGGACACTGGTATATTGACGGGTTGGGCGTGGTCGCGAACAGTGCGATTGACACAGCAAGTCACGTCATGGACGAAAACCTGACAGGGTCAACGGATGCCCGACAATTTTTCCTTGAAGGACGACTTGGTTCCAAATATGCGTTTGACCATCCTCTGTCATTGAATCCTTATCTTAGTTTGCGTTATGCCTATTCGTACATTGACGGGTATCAGGAATTGTCTGATGGAGCCCTGGACCGCAGCTTCAGCGATATCACAAGTGATTCACTGCAAATCGGCGTTGGTGCGAAAGTGGGCACCGACGTGGCGTTCAAAAATGGCTTTGGTGTGAGCCTGAATGCTTACAGTGACTATGCGCGTCAGTTATCACACAATACCGATGGCCTGATATCGTATTCGTTCGCAACATTTGAGATTCCCGCGGTTGAATTGCCTGATGACTTTATCAGATTTGGCGGCACCGCCACCTTCACCTTCATCCAGGGTGATACGACGGGGTCACTGTACGCGGGTCTGGACATGGGCACGGGCACGGGCATTGATCAGATGAACGTCAACGGCGGCCTCAAAATCAACTTCTGACTTTTTCGGAGCGGGTCGTTTCCAGCAAGGGAGCGAGCCGCCGCCACGTGTTTCATGTTCGGACGAGACTTATGGCGTGTTTCAGAAATTGGGAAAAACGTTTACCATCGCGCATGATGCAACGATGTTGCGTGACAACGTTGTCTGTTCCCTATTGTCCATTTCGTTCAGCAAAGGAGTCACTGCATGGCCTTGACCAATTCGACGATGTTGGCGTTAGGAACGCCCGTTCCAGATTTCCATTTGCCTGACGTGGTGTCGGGCAAGACTATTGCTCCCGACCACTTCGCCGACCGCAAGGGATTGCTGGTGATGTTTATTTGTCGGCATTGTCCCTATGTGGTTCACGTGCAGGAAGAGTTAGGCCGGTTGGGAAAGGACTACGCCGGGAAAGATCTTGGCATGATTGCCATCAGCAGCAATGACGTGAACGATTATCCGGATGATCGCCCCGAGCAGTTACGCATCATGGCGAAAGACCTTGGGTTCACGTTTCCATATTGTTATGACGACAGTCAGGATGTGGCCAGAGCCTTCACCGCAGCCTGTACGCCGGATTTCTTTTTGTTCGACAAGGCTCGTCGGTTAGCCTACCGGGGGCAGTTGGATGACAGCCGTCCGGGGAATGGGAAGCCCGTGACGGGAAAAGATTTGCGAGGGGCGATTGACGCCGTGTTAGCGGGGAAATCCGTCAGTCAAGAGCAACGCCCCAGTGCCGGATGCAATATCAAGTGGAAACCGGAAGGCAAGCCCGGCTATACGGCCTGACGTGCATCCAGACCGGGCAAGAGAGCGGGGATTGTGTCTGTGTGTGCATGCCATGAACAGGAGAACGTTCGCTCGAATGATGATTATCGCGTCCAGGAAAAGAATGTGCGGAGCCATTGTTTCTTGTTCTCGGTGAGTGTGGTTTTTCTCCAGGCGTTGGCGACTTTTCGGATCACTTCGGCCTGGGTGGGGTAGGGGTGGATCGTGCCGGAGATCGTGCTCAAACCAAGCCCGCCTTTCATGGCCAGCGTACATTCGCTGATCATGTCGCCGGCATGGGCTGCGACGATCGTGGCGCCCACAATGGTATCGGTGCCTTTTTTGACGTGAATACGGGCAAACCCTTCATCCTCCCCGTCTAAAATGGCTCGATCAACTTCATCAAGTCGAAAGGTAAACGTGTCGACGGCAATGCCTTTTTTGTTCGCCTCGGACGCGGAAAGCCCCACGTGGGCAAGCTCCGGATCCGTATAGGTGGCCCAGGGGATAATGAGCGAATCAGTCTTCGCGTATCCGAGTCCAAGAGGGTGAGGGAATAACGCGTTCTGAATGACGATTTGGGCCATCGCGTCGGCCGTGTGCGTAAATTTGAAGGGGAAACACACGTCACCGGCGGCGTAGATCCTGGGATTCGCCGTCCGCAGTCGGTTGTTCACTGTCACTCCGGTCCGCCCATCATAGTCCACTCCAACCGTTTCAAGTGCGAGACCTTCCACGTTGGGCGCCCGCCCAACCCCGATGAGTATTTCATCAGCCGCGAATTCGTGATGCTCACCGTTGCGGTCGTAATGGATGACTTTCTCTTGTCCGCGTAATTCAACCCTGTTGATGGTCGCATCAAACACAAAAGAGACGCCATCTTTTGCCATTTGCGCCTGCACGACATTGGCGGCGTCCGCATCTTCCCGTGGAAGGATATGCGCGCCTCGTTCCATCAGACAGACGTGACTTCCGAATCGGGCGAACGCCTGAGCCATTTCGCATCCAATCGGACCAGAGCCAATGACGGCGAGACGTTGGGGAAGTTGAGTTAAAGAAAAAACGGTTTCGTTCGTCAGATAGCCCGTCTGCGTCAGCCCCGGAATAGGCGGCGCTACCGCGCGGGCGCCGGTACAGATCACCGCTTTCGAAAACTGAAGGGTGGTGTCACCCACGGCGATCGTCTGTGCGCCGGTAAACCGGCCTTCGCCGATAAACACGTCAACGCCGAGACTGGTATAGCGATGAACCGAATCAACATGGCTGATGCGGGCGCGCAGTTTTCGCATTCTCTCCATGGCAACTCCGAAATCCGCCTTGGCGTCCTCCGGGACGGCAAGGCCGAAATGTTGAGAATGTTTGACTGCGGCCCACACGCGGGACGCCCGAATCACGCCTTTGGACGGCACGCATCCGACGTTCAGACAGTCCCCGCCCATTAAATGCCGTTCAATCAAAGCGACTTTCGCGCCGAGCGCGGCGGCGACCGCCGACGTGACCAGTCCGGCTGTGCCCGCACCAATGACGACCAGATTGTACCGACCGGTTGGTGTTGGGTTGGTCCAGTTCGGAGGATGAACATTCTGAATTAATTGCCGATTAAACACATCCATTGGGGCGATTGTGACGGGTTCGTTTCGGCTCTCTTCTGTCAGCATGGTTCGTCCTTTCTCAAAGTCCACGTGGATCTTGATCGGATTGTATTGTGTTCACGTGGCTGGGAAGAGCCGCATTCAGGCGGGAATGCCATCCTTCACGATTGTTTCCTGCCCGCGAATTTCCGATAGGCAATGGGCAGGAGAGCCAGCAATCCCAGGAAGGTAAAAGCCATCAACACGGGTGGAGAGGCAATTTCCACCAGCGAGTTAATGGATCCAAGTTGTTTGCCCGCAAACGCGAATACAAAGCTGCCGGGGATAATGCCGATGGACGTTGCCATGATATAGGTGCCGATGTTGACCCGTGTTAACCCGGACACGAGATTCACCAGAAAGAAAGGAAAGGCCGGGATGAGTCGTAAGGTTAAAAGATAGCTAAAGGCGTTTTGGGCAAATCCGGCCTGAATCGGTTCAATGCGGTCTCCAAATGTGCGTTCGACCCAATCGCGCAAGACGTATCGCGCGGCCAGAAAGGCAAAGGTCGCGCCCAGTGTGGCGCCGATATTGACAAAAACCGTGCCGAGCAGACTGCCGAATAAAAACCCTCCGGCCAGCGTCATGATGGCCCCGCCGGGTAACGAGAATGCGGTTTGTGCGATGTAGGCTGCGATAAACAGGGCGACCGCGGTGGAATAGTTGGCGTTGGTATAGGCCAGTAAGTCGTCCCTGTTGGCTTTCAGGGCTTCCAGGGAAAAATAATGTCCAAGGTCGAAATAGAAGAACGCTCCAATGCCGAGTCCAAGGATCGCAAGAATGATGATTTTGGCCGTGGGCGTTGAGGAAGTGTCGGCGTCAGTGGTATTGGTCATTGTGCACTCCGTTGTGTGTCTTTTGAAGAGCTGGTTGGCGTGTGACAGATCGTGTCACGGGCTTGCGAGTTTCGACCTGTCCCACGACGGGTGCCAGTGTAGCGGAACAGCCTTTACTCCGCAATGGCATTCACCCCGACGCTCTGCCCGGGGAGAGCGTGTTCAAGAGAATCCAGTGGCTTCCGTCGTCTCCGCGCTTCCTTGAGGAGTGCGCGGCGCGTTGGAAAAAGCCGGTCGCCGGTTCCTCACGGTTCTTTGAGGCGAACGATCGTGATGAAGCAACATCAGTCCAGACGCGTGACATCCTGGCTTCTCGTGGGCGTTCAATTTGCCTGTATTGGTGCGATACTGGTTTCCGGTCCATGGGTCGCTTGGCATGGAGTGTACTTCGCGCTGGAGCTTCTGGGCTGTCTGTTGGGGCTGTGGGCGGCGGTGACGATGCAATGGAAAAATCTGAACGTGCTACCCGAAGTGCGGTCAGGGAGTCGTCTGGTGACCGATGGTCCCTACCGATGGATTCGTCACCCAATGTACACGGCGTTGCTGACGGTCACGCTGGCCTTGGTGTGCGCGTCATTTTCTTCTTTGAGAGGGCTGTCTTGGTTGCTCTTGAGCGCAACGCTTGTGGTGAAACTGTCTTACGAAGAGCGGTGCCTGCGGGAAGCCTTTGACGATTATGACGCCTATCGGTTGCAGACATGGCGTCTGATTCCGTGGATTGTGTAAGGACACGGCGTCGCCATACCGCCCAGTGTCCGCACGGTATCCCCCGACCATGGAGAGGCCTGACGTTATTTTACAAATTCAAAATTGGCAATGCGGCGCTCATGTGGAGTGATGGTCACTCGTTGCTCTTGCATTCCGAGGACAGGATGCCAGGCCACGATGACATAGTCGCCCGGTGGGACTTGATCAATGCGGAAGTGGCCCGCCTTGTCTGAAATGGCATAGTAGGGATTGCTGGCCCGATACAGCCAATTTTCCATAAAGTCGTGACGATCACAGGTTAAGGCTACGGCGCGTGCATGGCGCATGCGTTTTTGGGGGAAGACTTTTTGCGTGTGACTCCCGGCTCCAAGAATCTGGGCATGCACGGTTTTCAACATTTTGGTGTTCCGGCCTTGCAACGCATATGTGTGGAGTGTGTGCCTGATGGAATCGTGATTGACGAATTGAATGGCGTCATCGGCCATGATGACGCCGGTGAACGGGCCAAAGCTGCATGTTTTGAGTTGAACGCGCAGATTCAACGTGTGGCCGCCGGCATAATGAAATTCTCCGTGCCCGTGCTCATCTGTTGTCTCCTGATGCGAGAGAAAAGGCTTTCCCTTTGCCACGCCTTCAAGCGCAATGATCGTGCCCCTGACCATGCCATGATGCACTTCGACTTTGGTCAGGACGCGGTCCGTGCCGCATACTTCAGGCCCTTTTTTGACCGCAAAATGTTTGGGGGGTGGGGGAGTGCCCGTGAAGACCACGTTCCCGGCAATGGCGCCCCCGTTACGGACCTCAATGACTTCGTAGGCGAACCCTGCGCCCGCCCACTCCAACAGGAGGAGAGACACCCAGCCCATCGCAACAGCATGTTTCCTCATGCGCGGTCTCCTTTGTAAGAATACGGCGATCATGGTTCTTGACGACGAAGCGTTCGCTAATACAGGCCCTGCCAGCCAAACGTCACGATTGAATCCGTTTCAAGCTGTCCGTCCAGATATTGATACACCGGCACGCCGCCTTCCACGGACAGCCGGGTTTCCAGTCCCATGATTTCCGGCAGCAGGACGTTGATGCCTCCAAGAACGTCCAGGCGTTGACCACCCAGGAATTCAGGATAGGCGGTTTGAACAAGTGGCGGGCCAAAGGGGGCAGTTCTTGTAATGTCCGGATCCGCTCCGTCATACGGCTCCCAATGGTTCCAGCTCAAGCGGACAGAGCCGCTCAACAAGGTTTTGATTACTTCGTAGGAGCCATGGAAGTTGGCCATGTAGGCGTCGCCTTTGGAAAAACCATTGGAATTTTTGCCCGTTCGTAATGTGCCGATGATCTGCGCACCCCAGGCCGCCAGGCCCTTTTCGCCTCCGTATGTCATCCCGGGGTACCAGTCAAGTGTTCCCGAACCCAGGTGCATGGGGTAGGGCAATCGGGTGTTTGCGAACTTACTCAATGCTGTATGATCTACCGGCTCGATACTGCCCGTCGGCACACTGATGGCCAGATTCATATGGAAACGATGGGCGCCGAGGCTGGGGGCTTCCACCGCCCAGAGACGCCACAGAGACCCGAACCGGATATCTCCCAACCCTTCGGAACGGGTCGTAAATTTCTCGCCTCTCACGCCACGAGGAGGGGGCATCATGCCGGCGCTGGGTCTGACGCGATGATTCATGTTCAGGTGGGTATAGGGGATCATGGCTGTCAGTGTCACGGTATCATTCAAGCCATACATGAACCCGACCATGTGCATAATCATACGCATTGATTCAGGAACCACAACATATCTGCCCGGGGCAGAGCCGGTCCCCACCACATCTTCATTGGATATTCGGGAATCGCCATCCCGCGTCCCCTGCATCCACATGTGCATCACGCGATAGGAGAACATCGCTTCCCCCGCTTCGTGGGTGTGATCTCCCATCATCCCGATTGGACCATGGGCGTTCGGTCTGCCGTCGGTGTAAAAATTCCCCGTCGTCAACCGTTCATTTTTTTCCGCCAGATCCTTCGCCAGGGATTCCTCGACCGTGTCAAGCATGCCATCCAATAACGCAGCGTCGGCTCCTGGACCGCTCACGGCCAGCATGCTGACGAAAGCAAGGCAGGGGATGATGCTTCGATTGTTCATGTTCCGTGTTCTGATCACGCAAGGCTCCTTCTTCAACAATCACACACAATGACCCACGGACGGAAGAGTGGAACGCGGGCGCCATAGGCGGCAATCGCGGGACACTCGTTTTTCCGTGAACAGAATCGCCCGACAGGCAATCCACGGGATGTGCATAGGTGGAAAATCAGAAAGAGTCAAAAACGGGAGGGCCGCGTGAAGGGCGGAGCGTCTGAACGGTCAGCGCGAGAGGCTTAAACGGGGAGATATTGACAAAACGGAGGACATTGAAGGTCGTATCAGGAGCCGGTTCAGCGACGTGGACCGCTTGACCCGTCGCACACATAAGGGAGCAGAGGATGTGCGAATGGGTGGCTGCATTATGATGAGCATGATGGAGGGAATGAGAAGCGGCCTGGCTCATGACCACGCCACTCATGGTCAGAAAACAGGTGAGAGTTCCTGAAACGAGTGCTGTGCGTGACAGACGCATTTTCATCCCAATCATCTTTCCGGTTCGGTCATCCGGTGTCATGCCCACGAAAGAACATCACCACAGTGAAGCGGGGATGGGAATCTCATCGGGATGAATATAAGAGAAATATCCTTCGCTTTGTCAAGTCAGTACCATTCCCGCTTCCGTGTATTCCGTCTTTCCGCGTCCTGCTGCGGATTGTTGGCGTGAGCAATGGCATGACAGACTCGGCAATCATCTTGCCGTTTTGCAAAAAATAAAGAGCGCACGGGAATGAAATCCCTGCGCGCTCTTTTAGATTACGGGGCCTTCGACGGCCTCTCGCAGAATGGGTATCGGTACAATGACTACTTAAGGAGGATATCCGCACCGGCTTCTTCCGCTGAACCCCCTATCTCGACCACGGGATCACCTTCAACGTAAAAGGCATGATAAAATGGGAAATTATATAATGTTATTACGACATTTGTCAGGCCAACCGCACCACCGTATTGTTCTACGGCATTATCCAGTGCTTCTTCAAGGTCTGGAAATACAACGAATTTCCAATGAGTCCCCTCTACTCTGTTCCTTTCTGAAACGGCATGAAGACCGCCTTGCATGTCAATATTTTTCCCCGAGAGAGCAGTGAAATCGCCCATTCTCTGTATGCATCCCTGCAAGAGCAGGCCAAGGGCAAACAGGCAGGTGAGGAAGATCGCATGTGTCCTATACATCGGATGTTCTCCTTGATTAATGAAGATGGATACCACTGATGAATACGATTCTGTCGGCGAAATTTTTCGCAAGACGACATCATGGCAACAGTGCCTATGGAGTGATGATCTCTTCTGGTTTGCCCCCGATTTCGATGACGGGGTCGCCTTCAACGTGCAATCCCAAGATGGCTATGTAAGGGAATAATCCGTACTGGCCTGCTTTTACTGTGACATTTGTCAGTCCCACCGCTCCACGGGTTTGTTCAATGGCGTTATCCATGGCTTCCTCAAGATTCGGTATCCCAAAAGGAATATAGAACAGGAAGAGTTTGTAATCACTTCCCTCCACTCTGGCCCTTTCCGAAACGGCATGAAGACCGCCTTGCAGATCAATGTTTTTCGTTGAAGCCAGAGTGAAATCACCAATTCGATTAACGCATCCCTGCAACATGATGGCAAGGGTAAGCAAGGAGAGAATAATCATCGCACGCATTCCATTCATGGTTTTTTCCTTCCGTGTAAGATTTGACAGATGCACTGATGGCCTGAATGGTTGGAGAAGAAGACCTGCTAGAATCCAGCTCTGATGTCACTGTATATTCATACTGGGAGGTGAGCGGTGGAAAAGACTGGCTCTTCCATGCTCACCTCTCGTCCTGGAACGTGTTAGCGGAAGTCGCGTCCGCCGCCACGTCCGCCGCCGCCGAATCCGCCACGGCTGCCTGACCTGTCTTCCTGCGGTCTGGCTTGATTCACGGTCAACGCACGACCCTCTAACTGGGTGCCGTTCAATGCCGTAATCGACGCCTTGCCTTCTTCCTCCGAAGGCATTTCGACAAAACCGAAACCTCGGGATTTTCCGGTGTATTTGTCGGTGATAATTTTTGCTGAATCCACATTGCCGTGTTGCACAAAGAGATCCGTTAACTCTGTTTCGGTCATTGCATACGGCAGACCGCCCACGTAAATTTTAAACGACATAGCACCACTCCTTTGAAATGATTGGATGTACACTCGAGAAAGAGGAAAGAAAAGGAAGGGCCGAAGACGCGAACGACGAGGGCGACTCTGGTCAGACTTTCGATTCAGATTCCCGATTACAACCTTCAATTAATAAATGGCGGTCTTTGGCCTGCGTACAGGTCACGGCCGTCACGTCTCTGGAAGAAGCTAACACATTCTTTTCAGGAAAACAATACTGCCCCGGACACCGGCCATTTCTCCAGGGGCGGCTGTTCGACGCCTACAGCAAAAGCGTTGAAGGCCGGCTCAATGGGCGAGTCTTTCCGGCTTTCTGAAGGCACGATCATCCCCCTGGGTTTTCCCCGCTTTGTTTACCCACCGAGTCGGACCAACGCGGGCGGGCGTTGGGCGGCGATGTCGGCATAAAAATCCCGACCTTCGTGATTGATGACGATGAAGGCCGGGAAGTTTTCCACTTCAATTTTCCGGATCGCCTCCATCCCGAGGTCTTCGTAGTCGAGGACGTCAACTTTTTTGATGCTGTGTTGCGCCAGCTTGGCCGCGGGGCCACCGATGGAGCCCAGATAAAATCCCCCGTAGGTGTGGCAGGCCTCGCGCACGCGTTGAGAGCGGTTGCCTTTCGCCAGCATGACCATGCTGCCTCCCTCGGCTTGAAACTGCTCGACGTAGGCATCCATGCGTCCGGCGGTGGTGGGGCCAAAGGAGCCCGAGGCATAGCCTTCGGGTTTTTTGGCGGGACCGGCATAGTACACAACGTGATCTTTGAAGTACCCGGGGAGTCCCTTGCCCGCGTCCAGTCGTTCTTTCAGCCGGACATGCGCGATGTCTCGCGCCACCACAAGCGGTCCGGTGAGCGAGAGCCGGGTGCCCACGGGATGGTGGCGCAGTGCGGCGAGGATGTCTGACATGGGTTGGTTGAGGTCAATCGTCACCGCCTCGTTCAGATCTTTTTCACTCACGTCCGGAAGATACCGTGCGGGATTGGTTTCGAGCTGTTCGAGGAAAATGCCGTCTTTGGTAATGGCGCCCAGGATTTGTCGATCGGCCGAACATGAGACTCCCAGGCCCACGGGACAGGACGCGCCGTGGCGCGGGAGGCGAATCACCCGCACGTCGTGCGCAAAGTATTTGCCGCCAAATTGCGCACCGATGCCGGTCTCCACGCAGAGTTGTAAAATTTTCCGTTCCATGGCGGGATCCCGGAATGCGCGCCCCAGGGGGTTGCCGGAGGTTGGAAGATCATCAAGATAATGACAGCTTGCGAGTTTCACGGTCTTCAGGGTGAGCTCCGCGGAGAGACCCCCGATGACGATGGCCAGATGATAGGGCGGACAGGCGGATGTGCCGATGGCGCGAATTTTTTCCGCGAGAAAGGAGAGCAGGGATTGCGGATTCAGCAGGGCTTTGGTCTCTTGATACAAAAACGTCTTGTTTGCCGAGCCGCCGCCCTTGGCGATGAACAGAAAGCGGTATGCCGTGCCCCGGTCGGCATAGATCTCGATCTGCGCCGGAAGATTCGCGCCGGTATTGCGCTCGGTGTACATATCGAGGGGAGCCATCTGCGAATAGCGCAGGTTGCGATGCGCGTACGCTTCATGGATACCGCGTGAGAGCGATTCCGCATCATGGCCGGTGGTGAACACCTGCTGCCCCTTATAGCCAATCACAATCGCCGTGCCGGTATCCTGACACCCCGGCAGGACCCGCCCCGCGGCGATATTGGCATTTTGGAGCAGTTCCAGCGCCACGAAGCGATCGTTGTCCGAGGATTCGGGATCGTCCAGGATGTGCGCCAGTTGTTGAAGATGACCAGGCCGCAACAAATGTGCGACGTCATCCATCGCTTCGCGTGCCAGGAGCGTGAGTGCTTCGGGCCGAACTTGTAAGATTTCCTGCCCTTCGAAGGTGGTGGTGGAGAGATGATCCGACGTCAACTTCCGATACATCGTTGTATCTGCCCCGTGCTCAAAGATTTCTTGATAGTGAAATTCCGCCATGTCGTTCGTCCGGTTTTTGTCCTGCTATCTCGTTCTCTGAACAGGGAAGGGCGTGATCCGATTGTGCCACGGGTGACGGGGCGCATGCCTGTTACCCAACGGGCGGGGCCCAATCTTCATCGCGCCGTTCCTTTTGTGCCTCAAGATACGCTTTCTCGTCGTTTTCCAATTTATTCGCCGCCTGTATGTCAAGAATTTCCTGAGGCGTCAGATATTTGAGCGCCGTTCCCGTCAAAATTTTCTGCTGAATGGTGCCTTTAATTTGAATGTTGATAATGGCATGTGCCCCGATATTGTGCGCGCGTTCCAGTAATTCCTCATGCAGGACATCCCAATTCACCGACGATTTTTCAGGGGGCTGTTCTACTTCCAATTCGCCCAGTTCCCTGTAGGGAATCACGGGAAACTCATCCAGAACTTTGACCGCGTCAGCAGGAGACACGGTTCCGGTTGCCTCCGTGTTCGTTATCGATTCTGTTGCATCGGGGCCGCCTTCGGACTGGGCCGTTCGGGGCGCGCGGGCGGTATTCACGTCAAAGGCTTTCAGACGCTCGGCGGCCACGGAGGCTTCGTGTGGGTTGTGGCTCGCGGCCATGCGTTGGAGTTTTTCGATTCGCTCAACCGCTTCCTGCAGGCTCATCTTGGCCCCCGGTTTCCGTAGCGCATTGATTGGCATGAGAAGGACTCCAACCCGTGGCGAACGCGAAGAAGATGGCGACCGTACAAGGAAGATTCCAATGCCACCTCAGTGTCGATAGGCAACCAACAGGCGGAGAAACAGGCATTCTCCTCTTGCCACGCGACGTTGCATTCTCTACCTGCCGGTCAAACCAATTGTCAACCGAATCCATCGGGCGCGATTGACAATTTTGCCCGCGACCGCCTGCCGGGCCATCCTTCTCCGTCACGCCTCCCCCCTCGGTCATCATTCCGGCGGAAGTCTGAATCCATGCGCCTTTTGGCGTGGCATCATGGCCCGCTTGCGGCACGCGGGAAGCTGAATTCCGCATAGAAGATGCGGGGACAATGACGGCATGTGACGCAAAGCGGGAAGAGCGTCCATCGTTCTCAATCCCGCGGGTTGAGGGATGCGGAGACGTCGGACTCGCCACTTGAATAGCACAGCCGGTTCAGTTATGTCATCATGTGTGCGGAGCGTCACTCATTGAGAAAGGAGCGTCCCTATGCCGGAAACAAAAGGGTATGCCGCTGGCGGAGCCAAGTCCCGACTTGAACCGTTTAGCTTTGTTCGACGACCGGTTGGACCGCACGATGTCCATGTCCGGATCGCGTATTGTGGAATCTGCCATTCCGATATTCATCAGGCTCGCGATGAATGGGGTGGCTCGATCTATCCCATGGTGCCGGGCCATGAAATTGTCGGCACGGTCGTCGGGAGGGGAGCGGATGTGACGAAATGTTCCCAGGGCGAGACGGTGGGAGTGGGATGTTTTGTTGATTCCTGTCGGATGTGCGCGTCCTGTGCCGGGGGGCTGGAACAGTATTGCGAGACAGGGATGGTGCTCACGTACAACGGCCACGACAAAAACGGAGAACCGACTTATGGAGGCTACTCCCAACACATCGTGGTGGACGAAAACTACATTCTCAAAATTCCGTCCACGCTCCGACCGGAAGGCGTCGCCCCACTGCTCTGTGCCGGCATTACCACCTATTCACCACTTCGTCATTGGGGAGTCGGGCCAGGGCATCGCTTAGCCGTCATGGGCTTGGGTGGCCTGGGGCACATGGCCGTGAAAATTGGCAAAGCCCTGGGAGCGGACGTGACGGTCTTGAGTCACTCGGAAAGCAAACGGGCCGATGCGGAGCGACTCGGTGCCAGTCATTTTGTCGTGACCGGCAGGGATGGAGCCTTGTCAACCCTGACAAGGCGATTTGACGTGATCATTGATACCGTTTCGGCTCCACATGATTGCAATGCCTATCTTGATTTATTACGCACCGATGGCACGATGATCCTGGTCGGGGTACCCGGCGATCCGCTGGCTGTGAATGCATTTTCCCTGGTGTTGCGTCGGCGTTGCCTGACAGGCTCGCTCATTGGCGGTATTCGGGAAACGCAAGCCATGCTCGATTTTTGCGCGGAACATGGCATTGTTTCTGATGTTGAAGTGATCCCGATTCAGCAAGTCAATGAAGCGTATGAACGTGTGCTGCGGGGAGACGTGCGGTTTCGTTTTGTGATTGACATGGCCTCGCTTCGCTAAGCGAACTCCGTCAGGACAGGAACAGGCGAAGGCATCCGGTCAACGTGAAGAAGCCGGAGCATTCGCCGATGCGTGAAGCCCGAAGGACTCCGAGAAGGCGCCGGAGAAAGAACAAACCATCCAACAGTGAAACGACGTGCTAGACGTTGAATTTGAAGTGACAGACGTCGCCATCGTGCATCACGTATTCTTTGCCTTCCGAGCGAATGAGGCCTTTCTCCCGCAGCGCCTGTTCCGAGGTGTACCGGTCAATATCAGCGAAGCGGTACACGTCGGCTTTAATGAACCCTTTTTCAAAGTCCGAGTGGATGACGCCGGCGGCTTGAGGCGCTTTCATCCCCACGGGAATCGTCCACGCCCGAACTTCTTTGGGGCCTCCGGTAAAGTAGGAGCACAATCCCAGAGTTTGGTACGCCGCCACGATGACCTTTTCCAGGCCGCTTTGCTGCATGCCCAAGTCGGTCATGAACAGGTCGCGGTCCTGGCCGGACAGCTCGGCCAGATCGCTTTCCAGTTTGCCGCAGATCACGACCGACTCCGAACCGCGCGCCCTGACAAACGCCTGGAAGTCGGTGATGACGTCTTGAGCCGGGTTTTCGTCGGTATTGCCGACATAGAGGACAGGTTTGGCCGTCAACAGGCCACACGTCTTGAGACTGTCGGGTTCGAGCCCGAGCGCCCGCACGGGCGTGCCCTCTTCAAGCCCCTTCCGCAGTGTCGTGAAGAACGTCAGCATGTCTTGCGACGCCTTGTCCCCTGACCGCGCCTTGGCCGACATTTTATCGATCTGCTTTGTGAGGCTTTCGAGGTCGGCCAGCATGAGTTCGGTTTCAATCACTTCAATGTCGCGCTTCGGGTCCATGTGTCCCAACGTATGCATCACGTCCTCGTCCTGAAAGAGACGGACCATGTGGAGAATCGCGTCAACTTCCCTGATGTTGGCTAAAAACGCGTTGCCGAGTCCTTCGCCGCTCGCCGCGCCTTTGATCAGTCCGGCGATGTCAACAAACCGGCAGAATGCGGGCGTTGTTTTTTGCGGTTTGAACAGTGCGGTGAGGCGATCCAGCCGTGCGTCCGGAACGTTGACGACGCCGACATTGGGTTCGATGGTGGTAAAGGGATAATTCGAGGCGGCCGCGCCGCCCGACGTCAGCGCGTTAAAGATTGTTGATTTGCCAACGTTGGGAAGCCCGACAATGCCGATTTCCATGGGGAAGTTATACTAGCAAACTTCATCCGTCCCGGCTAGTCCTGAAGTGAGGGTGGAAAAGGTTGAGACCCTTTGCTTCGTATTCCTACGCTCTTCGCGAACCTTTGTCGTGGCGGCAGTCCATGGCGATTTTGCGGAATTGTTCAAGTGCGGCTTCAAGGTCGTCCGCGATGTCTTTGGCGATGACGTCGGGGTCTGGGAGGTTATCGGAGTCTTCGAGTGATTCGTCTTTCAGCCAGAAAATATCAAGACTGGCCTTGTCCCGGTGGTGCAGTTCCTTATAGGCATAGGAGCGCCACCGGCCGTCAGGGTTCTTGCCTGACCAAGTGGGCTTACGCGCATGCCGATTTAGCGGGTTGTAGCATTTGACAAATTCATTGAGGTCTTCACGTCTCAATGGAGCAGTTTTCAAGGTAAAGCGCTTGTTCGTACGCAGATCGTAAATCCAGAGTGTGTGGGTCCAAGGCGTTTCGTTCGCAGGTTTTTTATCGAAGAACAAAACATTGGCTTTAACGCCCTGGGCGTAAAAAAGACCGGTGGGAAGGCGTAGCAAGGTGTGGACTTCGCATTCGTGCAAAAGTTTTCGTCGGATTGCTTCTCCCGCACCGCCTTCAAAGAGCACGTTATCCGGTACGACCACCGCCGCCCGTCCATGCTGTTTCAGTAAGGTTTTGACATGCTGGATAAAGTTAAGCTGTTTATTGGAAGTGGTCGCCCAAAAGTCATCCCGTTCAACAATATCCCGTTCTTTAGAGACCTTCCCTTTTTCGCCCACAATCGTGGTGCTGCTCTTTTTCCCAAAAGGCGGATTGGTCAGCACAATGTCATAGCGGTATCCGGGGTCGGCGGCCAAAGAGTCCGCTACGACAATGGGTTCAGATTTCTGGCTTCCGATACCGTGAAGGAGCAAATTCATGGCACACAACCGGCCCACGCCCTGGACCAGTTCGTATCCCGTGAGCATGCTTTCTTTCAATTTCTTCTTCTGGTCTTTGGTAAGATTCGTGTAGTGCTTTACAAGATAATCGTGGGCTGCCAGGAGAAAACCACCGGTCCCACATGCAGGGTCGCAGATGATTTCCCCTGGCCTGGGTTGAATGACAGCGACAATAGCTTCAATCAGCGGACGCGGGGTGAAGTACTGACCGGCGCCGGATTTGGTGTCCTGGGCGTTCTTTTCCAGCAGACCTTCGTAGGCATCGCCTTTGACATCGGCGCTCATAGCCGACCAGTTTTCTTTATCAATCAGATCAACGATCAACCGCCGTAGCTTCACCGGATCCTGGAACTTGTTTTGTGCTTTGGTGAAGATCAGACCGAGAAGGCTTTTCTCTTTGCCTAATTCTTTAAGAAGGCGGCGATAGTGGTCGAAGAGTTCGTCCCCGTCTCTTTTGAGCAGACTGGACCAACTGTATCGTTTCGGTATCTCATTGGGTTGAGAATAGGGCGGCTTCGTCCGTTCCTCCGCCATCTTGAGAAACAGCAAATACGTCAATTGCTCGACGTAGTCGCCGTAGCTCATCCCGTCGTCTCGAAGGATGTTGCAGTAGTTCCAGAGTTTTTGGACGAGAGTGGAGGGACTCAACGCATTTCTCTAACTTTTGCATGTTGCTTTTTCTGTCTTCTCTTTGTCCATTCGGCCTCACTCCATTCATGCCAAGATGGAAGCTTGAGATAAATTTGCTGTGTCGTATCTGCCAGCAATGACAAATCGGAATAATTGCCATAGCGATTATGAAATTTTTCATATAGATCATTTCTATCTCTCCAGCAATACGGAATATGATCTAACGAGAAAAGTTCGATGCCGGTTAACACGATTACTGGGCTGTATGGTTTGCCTTGCAATCTTTTTTTGTGTTCTTTTTGAACCAATGGACTAATTATTTCAATTTCTGAATTTTCCAGCGAGTCTTTGAGTGTCGCGAACACGAGTATGGAGCCTGGAAATTCTTTGGCTAAATTTTTCATTCGATTCACGTCCTGTCGTTCGAAAAAATTGAAGCTTTTACACTCGGCATGGACGACTTGGGTACGTGTTTCTCGCCAGGCTGAAGGCTTGTAGAGGCATGTAATATCTGCCTCCAATACTTTGCCATCTTTTTCTGCCGTGTAGCTAAACAACGGAGTAATGGGACAATTATGGTTCCTCGATAGGCAGTTGAGTGTAAGCAAGACGGTAAAAGAGCCTTGTGCAATTGAGCTCGCAAACGGACCATGAGCCCGATATGTCCACTCTATGTTTTTGGGCGATTGTAATGGCGGCGAGAATTTAGATAAGCAAAAGCGACAGGCCAGTTCATAGTCGAGTACATCCAGCTCGTACCAGTTATAACGAGTGCAGATGGGGCATTGAATCTTTGCGCCCAAGCGCAGGGCATTTGACTTTAGCAGCAATTCGAGAAAGCGCTCATCGGTGAAAAAAAGCTTGTCGTCTTTGATTATTTCCTTCAATTTTTGAAGGACAGATTGTCGGGACATGCCAGTTTCTTTCTCTAGTTCCTTGAATAATTCAATCACGCCTTTGTGAGCCAGCAGTGTTATACCAAATGGACCTCCAATTTGTTTCATTAACTGCGTCGCAATTCGTCCGGGTACAGAGAGGGATATCTTCCAGCCCTGTTCTCTGAGCCACGCAGTCATAACTGTTTCGGCAAGAGGCAGGTTGAGGAAAATCAGATCATGTTTGCTGTCGGCCAAAAACACCGGTCCGAATCTTGAAAAACGCCAATTGCGATATCCGGCAGTTACCATTGCGGACGAGAGCTTGCGTCCACCTTCAGGAAGAACTTCAGCCATAGCCTCCTTGGAGCCGTAAAAGCTAAAACTGCATTCGTTTGCAAACCTCAACACAGTTGGAGCGTGAAAGATTTTAATCTTCGGGTCTAGAGACCGCATTTTGAGGCTGGTTTCTACTTTTGCTATGTCCCGATTTTCTTCGTGCGAGTATGGAAATGCGATTCCTGCCGATGTGTTTTCGCGTGCCCACGCATCCCAGAGCCGTGGGTACCACCACTGCATTGAATACTTAGCTCCATTTTCGTTTTTTGAACCATTCAGGGATTGGCAAAAAATCTCCACCGATTTCTTGCTTAGAGAGCGTGATTTCTGGACGGTCGTGCGGTGGAAAGTCGGACTCCCCTTGTAGGGACGGTAGTTTTCCTCGATGAATTTTCGCCCCAAATTTTTAACGCTTTCTTCGCTTGCAATCTGAATTGGAACGGGAATCACATAATAGCCCGCAGCTTGAAGATTCCAGTAGTCAATAATATCTTGGGTACTCTTGGCATCGCATACAAAGAGTAGTGCATCTTGGAGTGGTCTTTTATCCAATGCCCAAGACGTTAGCTTTCTCGGAAATATTTTTTGCGGTGCTAGAATGTCCGTATATCTAGCTAACGATAAACGCTCTTTTGTTATACCGATTACACCTAAGAAGTGCTTATCGATAATTTGCCGTGCCTTCTCTGGAAGTACTCCGAATACACTTGCCAAAAAGAGACGATAGGCTCGCGGTAATTCCGGTAAAACGATCTTGAGATCATCATTGCGCTTGTATTTGAACTCTTTCTCAATGCAGTCTTCTAGCAATTCAATAAAGCCTATCCCATAACGTGGCGATGCGGAGTCCTCAAAGTTCCCTATCAGATCATCAGCTTTCACGATCTCCCGATTGCCTGTCGCAAATGTGCGATCGGCACAAACGCCTATAGGTACCACGCAATCAGGGTCGAAGCCATCGAGATAACCATCAATAATTTCGCTTGGTGACGGCAGGTGTCGTACTGGAATGTCTTCCCATCTTGCCGGAGTGCGACGATAGGCCGGAATGATCGGGTTATAGCTCCCACCCCATAAAAAAGTGTTTAACTCTATCGCACGGTATAAACCTGCTTTGTCATTTGGATCAACGAGGAATGCAACCCTGATAGGCCTAACACGAATTGTGACTGATCCCCACGCCATTGATGTCAGCCTTTTGCCAGATTAGAAGATGATGTCCAGAATTCTGCTCCAAGTTGGCAGGTAAACGCTTGTGCGAGAATCGACTGGCGGAGGCGGTCGGCACGTTTCAGGTTGGTTTCGACGGTAGCTTTAAGTTTCTCAATGACGGAAAGATAGTACTCTACTTCCCTTACGATTTGCTGTTGCTCGGTGAGTGAAGGAAGTGGAATGGAGACTTCAGAAAGCATTTCAAGGTTGATATTTTTCTGCGCTGTTGCCGGGGCCAAACTCGCGATTTCTTCTCGTTCCGTCCGAAAGAACAAATCAATAAACCTGACAGTCGCGGGAGTGCCATCGAAAATAAAACCCGCAATGCTATCAGGGAAACAGGCAGGGTAAGTCAGAATGCCTGTCTCGGCAATATTGGCTGCGATGGTTATGCACAGGGTACCAGTGGGCCACAGTCGGCTTTGGGACAACCCGAAATCATTATAAGTTTGGCTGTGAGAACAAATAAAACCACCTGAGTGTTTCACATCTCCAGTTTGAATAAAAGGATATTGCCCTCCAAAGAGTTTGCGATCATTCCGTGGACGATGCTTTGATTTTCCTCGGTTCAGTTCGCCAAGCTGAGGCATGGTTGCCCATATCCATCCATCAGGCACGGGGGACAAGTTGATTGTGTTTGCCTGCGCGGGTTCTTTGTATTTGCCTTTGCCTTTCCACTTTGCCCGGCGTTCGGCGAGGATGCGGTCGAGGAGTTTGGAGGCTGGCTCCACATCGGGATGTGTTTTGCGCCAGTTTTCTGTGAGTTTGCCTTCGACGGCGGCTTTGAGGACGGCGGTTTTGTAGTGCTTGATATTGGCCTTGACTTGCTTCAGCTTAGCGATGGCTTCGTCAAGGCGGGAGAATTGTTTTTCGATTTCAGCGACGATGCGTTTTTGTTGGTCAAGCGGTGCGACAGGAATTGGAATCTGAGCCAACTTTGAAGCGTTTACATTTGGGATGGCAATGCCCGATTTGCTTGAACTGATTGCCTCCCAATAAGCAGGGCTCTTGAGATAGTAGTAGAAATATTTTTCATGGATTACGTTTTTTGGTCGGAACCGGATTAGGTAAGACGCAAATACTGCGTGTTCTGGATTCATGATCAGAAAGCTGACGCCAACCGACCCTGCCCGTGAGATCAGAATGTCACCAGACTTTACCAAGTATTTTTCCGTATCTTCTGGTTCTTCAGTGCAGCAAGGAACAGATGCCCAGTCAATTGTTCCTGATGTGATGTCTGTAGTCCTTAGGAGTTTGAGCTTGCCCGTTTCCTGGATTGCCTTCGTTGTCCAGCCGTACTGAGGCTTCTCTGATACTTTGCCGAGCGTTGACCAATCCCAACCTTTGGAAAGTTTGTTGCCTTTTGTTGTGTGCTTTTCTGTATTCACGTCGCCAGCTTACCCTTTCGTTCTTCAATGATCGCCTTCAGTTTTTTGTCGAATGCCCGATGATGTGCATTGCCGTCTTGTCTGAACAGTGATTAAGGCACGTTGGCAGAATTCAGAATGCAATGACAATAAGTAATGCAACTGGCAGATCACGGTACATAGCCAACAATGCCGCACAGTTTTTTCAATGCTTTTCTCACACATTCCGCCTTAATTCTCCCGACGTGCTTGATGATGTTTTGCTCCGAGAGCGTAAACACCTTGTCAACTCGTATCCAGCTTGCTTTTGGAAGTGATCCGTCAATGACGTCCGCAGATGTCAATGGGATGGCTGATTCTTGTTGGGGAACGGTGGTGACAGCCAAGGCAATGAAGTCGCCATGCCGGTCTGCGTTGGTCAGAACAAGGACTGGTCGTTTTTTTGATGAACCCAAATCCGCATAGGGGAATGGAATGAGAACCAGGTCATGAGGATTACACTTCATTCCATATCTCATCTTCGTGATTATCCCAGATGTGTTGCATGGCTGGTGTCTGGGCTTGCTTGAGTTCTTCGGTTAGCCTGTCTCTGATTCCGTGTTTGAGCTCAATGTATCCAATGAAATCCAGGACTTCGCGGACCAGTGGCTCGGGAAGTTTTTGAATTTCTCTGATGATTTGTTCCGCCGTTGACATGGGGTTGCTCCTCTTTACGCCACAAGGGCCTTGTTGAATTCTTTCAGTATGGCATTGAGGTTCTGTGGAAACAACTGATGCACCTTTCCTAAGCCGCCTTCCTGGGCGAACGGCGCATAGTCGAAATCTTCTGTGTCGATGCACATATTCGCGGCGATGTGGTCCCGAATCATTTCCAGCCAGTGTCGTTGTTCAGGGGTGAATGGTGTGCCGCCGGCTTCTTGCTGTGCCATCCATGCCTTGAAATTGATTTGAACCTTGTCGGGGAATGGCACCAGTTCGTTGTCCTGGTGCATGGCGAAGCGCACGAGGGAAATGAGGTCGGTCAGGATGCGTCTGCCACCGGCGCCTTTGACTTTTGATTTTGCTAACGCGGTGTAGGCTTGCCAGAGCTGGGATTCGTTCCAGAGGTGTGGCGGATTTTTGATGGCGTCGGCCAGTTCCTGGATGTGTTGGAAGGTCAGGCGTTGTGCGTAAGGCTGGCTATAGAGTATGTGCAGGGCCGTGATTTCGTCTTTGTGGTCTTGTATGAATTGTTCGAAGGAATGGACGATGCCCTTTGCGCGTTCCAGTGCTTCCGCATTGAACCCAGCCTCGATGATTTTATCCTGGCTGACGTGATCAACGGTGATTTCGTTTTTCTTTTTGATGGCAGAAAGAATCTCGCGCAGCGTGGGGTCGTAAAATGGTTTGACCGCTTTTTGGATGAGTTTGACCCGTAAGTCTTCCGCATTTTTTTCATCAGACGATGCGGTGTCGAGTTTGTCGGGATCAACGGCATCCATGAGGCGATGGATCAGGTCTTTGAGGGTAGGCCCTCCGGTGGTATGCACGATCTGTTGTGCGTCCGTGTCGGTCAGGCGATGTTCCATCCGGGCGAGGCGGCCCGCAAGGGTGGTGAGAACCTCGTCTTCGGTGTTGCCTAATGAGACGGCTTGCAGCAGTTTTTCAAATGAGACACCGGGCTTTTTCTCCATGGAACGGGCATCTGTTTTGTCCTGTTCACAGACCCCTACGGCATCCACAATGACGAAGTGGTCTTTGGTGGCGGCGTCCGGGGTGACGGCTTTGAGGTCATCCGGCTTGATGACACGCACACCGCGCCCTTTCATTTGCTCGAAAAATGAGCGGGATTTGACCGCCCGCATGAAGAAGACGATTTCCACCGGTTTGATATCAGTGCCGGTGGCAATCATGTCCACGGTTACGGCAATGCGCGGGTGGTAGCTGTTGCGAAAGGATTTAATGAGGTCTTTGGGATTGGTTCCGGTGGTACGGTAGGTGATCTTTTGGGCAAATTCGTTTCCTTTGGCGAATTCTTCCCGGATGATTTCAACGATGTGTTCGGCATGCGCGTCGTCTTTGGCGAAGATGAGTGTTTTGGGTACTTCGGTGCGACCGGGAAAGATGTCGGTGAACAGTTTATCCCGGAAGGTTTTGATGATGGTGCGAATTTGGTCCGGGGTGACGACGTCGCGGTCCAGTTGGTTGGGGTCGTAGTGGAAGTCGTCTTCCAATTGCTCCCATCGGGTTTTTCGTGTTTCGCGCTCGCGCCTTTCCACATAGAACCCGGCATCCACCGTTGAGCCTGTTTCGGAGATGGCTGTGCGAATGCGGTACACGTCATAGTTGACGTTGATGCCGTCGGCCACGGCCTGCTCGTGGGGATATTCCATCACCAGGTTTTGGTGAAAGAATCCGAAAGTCTGCTTGCTGGGTGTGGCGGTCAGACCGATCAGGTAGGCGTCGAAGTATTCCAGCACTTGCGCCCAGAGGTTGTAGATGGAGCGGTGGCATTCGTCGGTGATGATGATGTCAAAGGTTTCTATGGGAATAGCCGGGTTGTATTCAATAGGCTCGGGATTTTCGAAGAGCCGTTCAAGTCCGGCGACGGAGGTTTCATCGTCTTCTTCCGCGAGTTCTTTTCCTTTAAGGATGGAGTACATGCGTTGGATGGTGCTGATGCAGACGCGGGCCGTGGTGTCGAGTGTGTTGCCGCCGAGGTGCTGGACGATGAATTCTTCCGTGAATTTAAAGTTATTATATGGGGAGACATACTGCTGGCATTCTTTGAGGGTTTGGTCGCCAAGGTTGCCGCGGTCCACGAGGAACAGGACCCGCCGGGCTTTGGCGAATTTGATGAGCCGGTAGATGGCCGTGATGGCTGTGAAGGTTTTGCCGCTGCCGGTGGCCATTTGAATGAGGGCACGAGGGCGGTCTCTGGCCAACGATTTTTCCAGATTTTTTATGGCGGTCTTTTGAGGAGGCCAGAGGCCTTCTTCGATGAGGGGCGGTAATTGTTTGATGCGTTTTCGAAGGGTGGAGTAGGTTTTGTACGTGGGGGTGCGCAGAGCCGCCTGTTGGGTGGAAACTGGCTGTGCCTGTTCTATGTCCGCTTCGGTCAGCCATGTTGCCAGGGTTTGCGGATTATGAAAGGCAAAGATAGGCCGGCTTCTCGGGTCTGGATCAAGTTCGTTGGTGAAACGTGTTTCGACTCCTGTGCTTTGGTAGAGAAACGGCAACGGACGGGTATAGGCCGGCAAGTTTGTTGGTAAGCCCGCGCTGTATTTCCCGCTTTGTATTTCCACCCCTGTGAGGGTATGCCCTGCTTTTTTTGCCTCGACGACTCCGACAGCTTTCCCGTCCAGATACAGCAGGTAATCCGCAAAGCCATGTCTGTGCTCCAGTGAAAAATTTCTGATGGCGATTCCCTGAGAGGCTGCCAGATTGACCTGTTTGGGGTTTTGGATGGTCCATCCTGCCTGGGTCAACAGTGTGTCTATGTTTTCTCGTGCGTTGTCTTCAGGAGTGGTCATGTTGGATGCTTGGCGCTCGGTCTTGGATATTCTTCTTCAATGCGACCCACGGAATGCTACTCAACCTTTAAGAAAAAGGAAAGGACAAAGCTGACAGGGCTTCAAGTTCGTTCGTTTTGGTGGCCTGCATGCAAGCATACAGGCAATGTGGAGGGGGAGAGGCTCCATCAAAAGGTGTCGAAATGGATGACCGACCAGATTTTCTGTGAGGTTCACGGCTTCTTTTGAGGATCGCTCCTTTACTTCCGGCATTCAAAGGTTATCTGGAAGAGAAAAGAAGGGGCAAACCGAGGCATGCTGACGGAGCAGGCGGAACAATTTTTATGGCTCATCGAACATCCGGCTTGATTTGCACAGAAGCCGGTTACGAACAGCGCTGTCGGTGAACAGGACGCGGGGCGCGTTGTGGAGCAACATCCCGTGACTGTCGCGTGTCGAACATTGTGAAGAAGGAGGCTTGATATGAAATGTCCTCGTTGTGCAGGGTTGCTGGTGCGGGATCATTTTTATGACACGGATGGCCCGTTTCTCCATATTGAGACGTTACGGTGCGTGAATTGCGGGGAAACCGTGTATCAGAAAATGCCGGAACAATCGTATGGGACTTCGGGTTGCGGCGATGGGAAACGTGCCTCTCAAGCCGCATGACTGTGAAATGTTTGCGGGGGACAGTGCGTCAGTCGCTGTCCAGGTCATTGCTGCAAGGTCTTGTTGAAACGCCTTAACCTGCGTTCCCCCCGTATTCTCAACGCCGTCTCGATGATGGCTGGTTCGCTCCGGCAGAGGAACCGCTTTTTCGCCGCAACGTTCCTTCCTCGTCCCGATGCTCTGAATTGTGAGCCATTCCTTCTCGGGTTGTGCTAGAGTTCCCCATAGTCATTTGGGCGGCTATGCCGCTCGTTGCATTCAAGTCAGTGGCCGCCTCCATGATCAGGCGTTTGTTCTGTGCCTGGAAACTGGACACGATGCACGCAGGCCACCTGGGGAGACATGGCCCTTTTACGTCAGAGAAAGGGTGTGTCGTTCTTGCAATGTCTTTTCCGAATAAAGCTGGTGAGCAGTGACAACTGCCTAACCGGGGTCGTCCCACATCATTCGCGTCGTTGTCTGAAAGGAGACTTTCCTCATGGGTGCAGAAACGCAAGTCTTTGGTACCCTCGCCATCCTGTTCCTCTTGCTCATGTTCCTGACGGGATTTCTCTACATCATTCCCATTCCTTTATGGATTGCCGCCTGGGCTTCGAATGCGTACGTGGGGCTCTTGACGCTGGTCGGCATGAGACTTCGCCGAGTGCCGCCAAGCACAGTGGTCACGGCAAGGATCAGCGCGGTGAAGGCGGGGCTGGAGATTCCCACCAATGATTTAGAAGCTCATTTTCTAGCCGGTGGCGACATCGTGAAAGTGGTGAACGCGATGATTTCCGCCGATAAGGCGAATATCCCCATGCCGTTCAAACGCGCGGCGGCGATTGATCTCGCCGGACGTGACGTGCTGAAAGCCGTGCAAATGTCCGTCCTGCCGAAGGTGATTGAAACCCCGAGGATTACGGCTGTCGCGAAAGACGGCATTCAACTGATTGCCGTTTCGCGGGTGACCGTTCGCGCCAATATCGATCGCCTTGTCGGGGGAGCCGGGGAAGAGACGGTGATTGCCAGAGTCGGCGAGGGCATGGTGAGTACCATCGGATCGTCAGACCGGCACAAAGACGTATTGGAAAACCCCGATGAAATCTCCAAGCACATTCTTAGTAAAGGGTTGGATGCCGGAACCGCTTTCGAAATTTTATCCATTGATATCGCCGACGTGGACGTTGGCGAAAACATTGGGGCCAAATTGCAAATTGACCAGGCCAATGCCGACAAGCAAATTGCTCAGGCCAAGGCCGAAGAACGTCGGGCTATGGCCGTGGCGTTGGAACAGGAAATGCGGGCCAAGGTGATTGAGGCCGAAGCGGAAGTGCCCCGCGCCATGGCCGAGGCGTTTCGGAAAGGGAATATCGGGTTGATGGATTATTATCGCATGAAGAACGTGCAAGCCGATACCGCGATGCGGGAGTCCATTGCACATGATGAAGAGGAAACCCAGGGCGGGCCAATCAAGTGAGGCGGCCGTGAGACTCGAACCATTTATCTTTCTTGGTATCATCCTCCTCGTTTGGTTGGTGGGCTCCACCGGAAGGTGGTTGCGACAGGAGTTCGAGCGACAATCGTCAAACCTTCAGGAATCTGATCTTCCCGCGGACTCTGTGGAATGTCCGCCTTCTCCGGATTGCGGCTCTGTCACGCCTGAAGAGGCGACGCATGGCGTGCAAGAGGAAGCGATTGCCGTGCCACACATCGTTTCCGAGGAGAGACGGCCACGTCACACCTCCAGCCGTTTCCGATATCACAATCCCCAGGCCATGCGCGATGGCATCGTCATGATGGCGGTGTTTGGTTCGTGCAAAGCGCTTGATCGCCGAAGAGAGCCCTGGCTGCGAGATGGGTGAGACTCTAACGGGGAAGCGCCGGCGAGCGTAGCGTCATCTTCAGGTTTCCACGTTGACGGGGATCACTTTCACGTGGACTCTGGCCAAACCTTTTTTGTGGAATCCAAGTTTCCTGGCGGCGCCATAGCTCAAATCAATAATACGTTTCCCCGAGTTCGGGTTATTGGAGGAGGGGAACGGGCCGCGATCATTGACCCGGACAATCACGGATCGGCCGTTCTCCAAATTCGTCACTTTGGCATTGATCGGCAGAGGCAGGTATTTATGTGCGGCGGTTAAGCCCAACGGATTAAACTCTTCCCCGTTCGCGGTCATCCGCCCTCCTTTTTTTTGGCGTGTTTCTTCCCCATACCACGACGCGATGCCCTTTTCTTGATAGCGTTGGGCCTGTTTGACGCTCATGGGCACGTAGCGTTTGCCTTTCACCACATAGGGCGACCATTTGACGCGACCCAGGCGAATGGCTTCTTTGACCGGCAGGCCATCAATCGTTTCGATCTCGTCATTAGTCAGGGGCCAGTCCAGCGGCGCTCGAAGAACCTCGAACGTAAATTTTCCAATGCGGTAAACGAGACGGCCGACGCCGGTTGTCAACTCATAGGTGCCTTTGGCGATTTCATAGGTTGTTTCAAAGATCGTGCATCCCGGCAACAGGGCCAGTGTAAGAAGAAGGGCGTTCAGGCTGTGACGATGCCGCCGGGGGTGTGAGAAGATACACGGTTTCATTTGGCGCCTCCGTGAGTGTGTGTGTTGAGCGGACCACAGCTTATGAGTTGGTGTCCGTCGTGAAGGGCGTCGAAAGACGCGGTGGTATCCCGGTGCCTTTCCCTCGCCTCGTCTTGCGGGATCGTGCGGTCAAGACGAGAGCCGTGGCATGTGGCTTCACCTGTCATCAACAGATCTTTCCGTCGTTGCGTTTGCATGACGACTCCTGTGCTAGGTTGTATAGGAGGCATTGATTTTTACGTATTCGTAGGAAAGATCCGTTGTCCAGAGACGGCAGTGTCCTGGTTGATTCCCGACGGAAAGCGTCAGGGTATATTCCCTGTTCCGCATGATTCGTCGGGCGCGTTGGTCCGTCCGGCCTCCAACGCCCTGGCCATGGTTCACGACCAGCGTTGCGTTGATGGATAACGAAAGCCTGGAAGGGCGAAAGGCCACTCCGGCGCGGCCGGCGGCTGCCACGATGCGACCCCAGTTGGGGTCTTCCCCAAAGAAGGCTGTTTTCACCAAAAGCGATGTCGCAATCGTCCGGGCAATTGTTTGTGCTTCATGGTTGGTCTTCGTTCCGCGAACGATGACCTCGACGAGTTTTGTGCAGCCTTCTCCATCGCGGCAAATTTGCTTCGAAAGCGACAGGCAGGCTTCGTAGAGCAGGGCATAAAATTGTTTCCATTGCGGCGTTCCCATTTGAATCATCGGGTTGCCGGCTTGCCCATTGGCGAGGCACAGCACGGTGTCATTCGTGCTGGTGTCGCCATCAATACTGATGCAATTAAAGGTCTCGTTGGTGATGTGGGTGATGGCGGCCTGAAGAGCCCGCGGGGCAATCGAGGCATCCGTGGTGAGACAGGCTAACACGGTCGCCATGTTGGGATGAACCATCCCGGCGCCTTTCGCCATGCCCCCTATCGTGAGCACCTGCCGACTGATTGTGGCCCGGCAGGCGACTTCTTTACAGGTGGTGTCCGTCGTCATGATGGCTTGAGCGGCCTGCGTATGACCTGATCTGCCCAGGCGTTGGATGAGAGGAGAGACGGCGTGACGAATGCTCTGGATCGGCAGGGGACGGCCTATGACTCCCGTTGATCCCACAAAGACTGAATGGACGGGAAGGCGTAATGGTGTCGCCACGAGTTTTCGCATTTCCATGGCGTCCATCATGCCTTGCTTGCCGGTCAGCGCATTGGCGTTTCCACTATTGATAAGAATGGCGCGCCCGCGGTGTTGCTTGAGTTGACGGCGACACAACTGGACAGGGGCGGCCACGATTCGATTGTTCGTGAAGACTCCGGCCATGATTCCGGGATGAGTTGACGTCACGAGGGCGAGATCCAGCAGAGGGCGCGGTTTGATACCCGCATGGATCCCCGCGGCGAGGAAGCCTCGCGGGGCCGTGATACCGCCTTTCATTTTTTGTGTGTTGACCATGTCTCGCGACTATGGACAGGGATACGGTTTATGGGTGTGATCCATGTCAGGGAAAGATGCCGGGTGATGTCAACGCCATCTCTTCCGGAAATCCCATCATCACATTCATGGATTGGATGGCCTGTCCGGCCGCGCCTTTGACCAGGTTGTCCAGAGCTGACACGGTGATGACGTGGCGCGTTCGGCGATCCACAAACGCTCCGATATCGCAAAAATTCGACCCGCGAACGTGGCTCGGGCTGATGGACGAAGGCTCCTCCCGAATTCTGACAAATCGTTCGTTGCGATAAAAATCCCGGTACAACTGTTTCACGGCGTCGTCCGTGAGCGGTTTCCGCAGTTTGGCGTAGGCCGTGCTGAGGATGCCGCGATTCATCGGAGCCAGGTGCGGGGTAAAGACAACGTTCACAGTCGTGCCGCCCTGTCGTTTGGCCGTGTGTGTGTTGACGATACGCTCCAGTTCCTGCTCGATTTCAGGGATGTGGCGGTGGTGGGCAATGGCATAGGCCGTCATGGAATCATGCGCTTCCGGAAAATGGGAGAGCAGGGCGGGGTTTCTTCCTGCGCCTGATACGCCGGATTTGGCATCAATGATGATGGTGTCTGCCTGGATGACCTGACGGGCCAGCAACGGAGCCAGTTGCAGAATGGCCGCCGTTGGGTAGCATCCGGGCACGGCCACGAGCCGCGCTCGACGAATCTTTTCCCGGTGGAGTTCGGGAAGTCCGTAAATGGATTGTTTCAGGAGCGCGGGCGACGTATGCGGTGCGCCATACCATTGTTCATAACTCGCCACTCGGGTCAGGCGATAGTCGGCGCTCAAATCAATCACGGGTTTCCCGGCGCGGACGCATGCAGCCACCGGTTCCATGGATGTCGTATGTGGGAGCGCCGCAAACACCAAATCGACTTTTTTGATGATGCGTTCAACGTGGAGTGGTTCAAAGCGTAGCGCGTGAAACGTGTCGAGCGATGGGAACACCGCTGTGACGGGAAGCTCCACGGATTTGTCCGCTGTCACCGTGGTGACGGTGACCTTCGGGTGGCCGCTTAAAAGACGAAGCAGTTCGCCGCCCGTGTATCCGCTGGCTCCAAGGATGGCCACCTTTAGTCTGGATTGCCGCATGGATTATGAGATGTGAACGTGCCGAAGAAGCATGGAAAACGAAAAAAGGGAAGGCATGGAAGCCTTCCCTTTTAGCATGACCATCACGAATGGCCACGCGATTAACGTTTGGAATACTGGAATCGGCCTCGTGCTCCTTTGCGCCCGTATTTTTTCCTTTCCTTCACGCGTGAATCACGCGTCAGTAAACCGGCTTTCTTGAGCACCGCGCGGAAGTCGGGATTCATCCCAACCAGCGCTTTGGCAATCGCATGCCGTAAGGCTCCGGCTTGTCCCGACACCCCTCCGCTGGAGACCGAGGCCTTGATACGGAATTGGCCGCTTGTGTTGGTCACTTCGAAAGGCGTCTCAACCTGTGCGCGATGTGACGGAAGCGTAAAATAGTGCTCAAACTCCCGTCCGTTGACCGTAATTTCCGGATGTCCAGGTTCGAGCCATGCACGCGCAATCGCATATTTTCGTTTGCCCGTGGCGTAGTAACGTTGAGGTGGCATGTGTGTGCCTTTCTTCTACGATCCCGCGCGTGGTATGGCGCGGATGTGCTTGTCTAACCTACCCGAGGTGTTTGTGTCCAGGGTTCCGGACGTTGCGCCTCATGCGGATGATCCGTCCCTGCATAGACCCGCAATTTTTCCCCCATTTTTTTCCCCAGAATGTTTTTGGGGAGCATGCCGCGAATCGCTTTGGTCACGATTCTCGTGGGGTGTTTCTCCATGAGCCGTTCGGCAGTCGTGGCTTTCAGTCCTCCGGGATATCCGGTGTGATGGTAATAGGTTTTTTCTTTCAACTTTTTTCCGGTCAGTCGAATCTCTTTGGCATTGACCACAATCACATGGTCGCCCGTATCGACATTCGTCGTGAACGTGGGTTTATGTTTGCCGCGGAGCAGTGTGGCGGCCTGGGTGGCCAGGCGACCGAGCGTGGCTCCTTTGGCGTCAAGCACGTGCCACTTTCTTTCAATCTCATTCGGTTTTGCTTGAAAGCTGTGCATCACATATTCTCCCGCAGGTTCGTCTTTGGGGACACGTCTTGTGTTTCTGATCGGTCAAATGGTGTTGGGCCGAGCTTTGCCAGCCATGTCCCCATATTGTCACCGCTTCCTTTTTTCAGCACGTTTTGTGTGACATAAATCGGGCACTTGGCTCGCAGTGCGAGGGCAATGGCATCGCTTGGCCGAGCATCAACCGTTCGTTCAAGTCCTTTGGAACGCAGGTGAATCGTGGCAAAATAGGTGTTGTTTTGAACGTCGGTCACCACGATATGCGTAACGTTGATGTTGAGATGGGTTGAGAGACTCATCATTAAATCATGGCTCGTCGGTCTTGGAGGAACGATGTCATCAAGGGCGTGGCGAATGGCGGCGCCTTCGGTCGGTCCCATCCAGATCGGCAGGACGTCGGCATTGGTTTCGTCACCGAGAATCACAATCCGGGTGTCCGTATTGGGGTCATCGGTGACGCCCAGCACCTTTAACGGGATCAGATCAGTGTTTTGTTCCACGCTCATGGAAATGAAGTAGTTATCGTCAACGGAGTCGGTTCACGGAAGAAACCACGAACATGTTGTCATCTCCTAGGTTTCCAGTTTTCCAAAATCTTCAGGCTTTAAATTTTCAAGCCATCGCTCCAACTCTTCGGAGCTCTGCTTCCGGAGCACGTTCTCGGCGGTAAAGATGGGGGCTTCCGCACGTAAGGCAAGCGCAATCGCGTCACTGGGCCGTGAATCCACGGAATATTCCGAATCCCCGTACCACAAATGGATTTTGGCGTAGTACGTGTTCTCTTTCAGGTCGGTGACGACGGCGCTTAAAATTTTCGCGTCAACATTATCCAGTATGGATTTCATCAGGTCATGTGTCGTGGGACGCGGTGGCGAAATATTCTCCAGCGCAAAACTGATGGCGCTCGCCTCTGACTTCCCCACCCAGATCGGGAGCATATCGGAGCGGTGTTCATCGCGAAGGATCACAATATAGGCGTTATTGTAGGGATCAAACAACAGTCCCCGTACGTTCATTTGAGTCAGCATTCGCCCGTCTTTCGGTGCATGATTCAGTACGTCTGCCACGCAACCACGCCCGAACGTAGCATTTCGCTCTTTCCCTTGTCAATTCACGGTTTGATGCCAATCCAGCCGACTTTTCTGCGCAGTTTCCGTGGTGCGTTCTCGATCTTGTTTCAGTCGTGATGTCGGCAAAGGCTTACCGGATATTTTGGGGAACTATTTACAATGTGTCCCACTCGTCATTCCGCACATCTTGTATGCGGAATCCATCAAGGAGACGACAAGGCGAGGATGTTCAGGTCACTATGGAGCCTCGCTCAAGTGGCGGGCGGTGCCTCGTACAGGTGCTTCTGGAAACCAATAAACATTTTTCTAATATCCGCCGTTGCCCCCAGTTTTGAGGTGGCATCGGAGATCGTATGATATTTCAAATGAATCAGGTGCGGCAGTTTCTTGTCGTCCAGTTCCTCAACGCCCTGTGCGACATATTGTTTGAGGACAAAATCCAGGAATTCCTGCTGTTTGCGTTCATAGGCGGAGGAAATGGCGGGTCGGCACGCGTCCGCCCGTTCTTGTCGCGTGACGGCAGGCAAGGCAAAGGCGACATAGGCCAGCACATCGTAGAGGTCGCTATGTTCAGCATCCACAATACGTTGCAGTTCGGCCAATTCTTCACCTCCGTATCCCTTTTCTTTCAACGCCGCCAGCAAGTCCCGGCGTGTGTCCGGCTGGCTCCAGCGTTCGCGCAACTCGTCCTCGTTCCTGAACAATGTGGACAGATCGCCAAATAGCCGCTCGATAAACTGTGCCGCGGACATCAGCGTACCGTCCAGTCCCCAGAACGAAGTAGCCATCATGTGCTGAATGGCGCGCTCCTTACCGTCGGCAAGTTTGACCTTAACCCGCTTCTTGCAGACGCACGGATACTGACCGCATGTCGTACAAAGCGGTGGCGGCTTCTTGCACGTGCAAGGTTGTTTGCCACACACCGGGCAAGGTTTGGGCGGCGGCTTCACGCATTCGCACGGAGAGCAACCGCATACCGCGCAAGGTTCCGACTCAATCGGCGCACCATCCCATTCCGGATCGCTAAAATGCTCGCAGGCTTTCACAAAATCATAAATCGTGAAGTAGTTTTTACCTTCAAACAGCCGCGTTCCGCGACCGATAATTTGTTTGAACTCAATGATTGACCGGATCGGCCGCATCAGCACGATATTACGCACATTGCGGGCATCAACGCCGGTTGAAAGTTTGTGCGAGGTCGTCAGAATGGTCGGAAGAATCTTCTCGTTGTCTCGAAAGGTGCGGAGGGATCGCTCGCCGTCCTCTCCATCGTTTGCCGTCACTCGGACGCAGTAATTCGGCTCCGCGTTTTTCCTGGCCTGATTGACGAGATCGCGCACAGCAAGCGCATGTTCCTGATTAGCGCAGAACACCAGAGTCTTTTCGTTCTGGCTAATCTCCTTCATGAAAATCTCGACCCGCTTCTTCTCCCGTTCCTTGATCACGATGATCCGGTTGAAATCCTCATCGGTATAGCGTCTGTTCGCGTCAATCTCGCCCTCAATGACATAGTCATCCGGGGTGTAAATATAATAATCCAGTGTCGTGGCGATCTGCTTGACTCTGAATGGTGTCAGGAATCCATCGTTGATACCCTCTTTAAGAGAATAAATATAAACCGGATCGCCGAAATAGTTATAGGTATTGATATTGTGTTCTCGCCTTGGAGTTGCGGTCAGGCCTAACTGCACCGCCGGAGCAAAGTATTCCATGATGCCGCGCCAGTTGCTTTCGTCGTTGGCGCCGCCGCGATGACATTCGTCTATAACGATGAGGTCGAAAAAATCCGGCGGGTAGTCGCCGAAACTCGGTTTGGGGTTTCCGTCCGCATCGGTCCCGGTCATAAAAGTTTGAAAGATCGTGAAAAAGACGCTGGCATTTTTCGGCACACCGCCGCGCTTGCGAATCTCTCCCGGCGCGATACGCACCAGCGCGTCATCGGGAAAGGCGCTGAATTCGTTGAAGGCCTGGTCGGCGAGTATGTTCCTGTCGGCAAGGAACAAAATCCGTGGGCGACGCGTGGGTTCCCGGCCATCGTGAACGCCATCCCGCCAGTCGCCGAGGTTCCAGCGGCTCTGGAAAAGTTTCCAGGCAACCTGAAACGCGATCGCCGTCTTGCCGGTTCCGGTCGCTAGCGTCAGCAGAATGCGGTTTTGTTTTTTTGCGATTGCGTCCAGCGTTTTGGTGATCGCATTGTGCTGGTAATAACGCGCCTGCCATTGACCGCCTTTGTCGTGAAAGGGAATCGCCGAAAATCGCTCGCGCCAGTATCGTTCCTGTGCCTCGCTTTCACCGTAGGCGGCTTCCCACAATTCGTCTGGCGATGGATAGCGGGCAACATCGCATTCCTCGCCGTTTCGCATATCCACGCAGTAAATCCCGTGGCCGTTGGTGGCATAGGCGAACGGCGTCTGCAACTTTTCGGCATACTTCTTCGCCTGCGCCAATCCCTCGGAGACTGGCAAGCTCTCGCGCTTGGCTTCAACCACCGCGAGTTTCTGATTTTTATACACGAGCACATAGTCGGCGGATTCCTTCTTCGCCCGCGTACCGGCGCCTTGCAAACGGCCGATGGCAATGACCTCGACTTGCACACGGCTTCCGTCCGTCACGCCCCATCCCGAGGACTTGAGGGCCGGGTCAATCAGGTCGAGGCGGGTTTGGGCTTCGTTTTTCATTGGCAAGTTTTTAAAGCAACTATCTAAGGAAAAAGCTGTTGATTCTTATCTGTTTCCTGTTAAAAGTATGGGCTTTAGGATTTGTCTTTAGGTGCTTTTGTCATGTTTCGTTATCCTCCAAGGCATTGTCTGATGAAGAGAGAGCCAATCGTCAAAAGCCAATCAAGAATATCAAACCAAACTGGCAAGAATTTCAGTTTTGTTCAATGCTCGGTTTCGGAAATTTAAGCTGATTTACGTCAGGTTTAATTGTTATGGGAAGGGAGTGCAATTTTGAGTTTGTTGGAAATTCTTTGTTTTTCTTTGTAGCCTATTTTGTGAAAACGGCAATAATAAGCAACCATATGTTTAATAGCAGCAGTAGCAGTACGAGAAAATTTTGTACGCTTCATCTCTTTATGAATTTCATCTGCATCAATGTTTTTCTTGTGTGCCATTTGAATTCCATGTTTCACCAAAAACGATATTGGCTCATCCGTCTCTTTGTGAACCTCTTCGGCAATTTGCGAAAGTTTATCCGATCCAAGAGAAAACACCACCCTGCTCACAACGCCAAAAATGATCTCAAAATTCATCTTCCAAAATGCTTCTTCCGCTATCGCTCTTTTTTCTTCTTTTGTCCGATGCCGGATTCTCTCCTTTTCTGGGAAATAATCTAATTTTTTTTGAAGGTATCCTATGAAAGCTTCTTGAGCATCCTCATTTCTTATTATTTTGAAATATGATGACAATAGTCGAAAATAAATATTCATCGCGCTTTCAAAAATATCTTTAACTTTATTCTTTGGTAATGAACCAATCCTGTTTTTAATTATATGCCCCATGACCTCTGCGGTTTTTATGCTTCTTCTAATTTCTCTAACTAGTTCATTTTCATGGTCTTCCTGTTGTTCAACTGGCAACTTAGATTTTTTGGTTTCTTCTTTTTCGGCAATATCCTGACTTTCGAGCTTTCTACGTCTTTCCTTTTCTGGCTTGTTGTCTATCGCCAAAACTGCTCTGTCTAAAAATTCTTTTACCTTCTCATCCATAAATGCAACTTCTTCTTTATTCAGGGTGGCAGGGAGATGCTTTTCAAATAGGCAATTTGCATTAAGCCAAATTTCATCCAACACATATTGGTCTTTTGAATGGTGAGAAATGAAGATTGCAATGTAAGCATTTTCATTTTTGTGGAGATTGGCGAGGACTACGTCAACGGTTTGCTTGTGCTCATCTAAATTATCAGCCAGATACTTTCCGACGAAGTAATGAAACAGATACGCATAATGGAAGTAGTAGTTGTTAGAGTCGTTTCTGACAAATATCCCAGATTCCTCAAGGTTAAAGAGCAGGATTTTCTTTTTTATAGTTAAGACATATGTTTGCTTGTATTCTTCAATAAACTGCTCTAATTGGTCAGGTGTCAGGTCCTCAATTTTTTTATTAAAGATATAGAATGCCAACGCAGACAAAAAATTAATGTGCGTGTCGAAATCCTCATTCTTTATGCCGTTATTTCGAAAACACAAATAAATGAACGATTGATAACAATGTCCTTGGGATGTAATCTGTTGGTCCAATGGCTTTGTGCCGGTTTCATAAAAGCTTACAATGCTGAGTACCCAAAATGGGTAGGAAGGCATTATGCCACTACCTAATATTTTCCCTAATGTTGAATCTACTAAAGCGGTTTTTGTGTCTAATTCTTGATAAAAATCGTTGCCATTGGGGATGTCGGAAACAGACAACCACTTCCGAATTAATTTATCTCTATAGCTTGCGGAGTATTCTTGGATTTCATACTTGGAATATTCTCGTCGTACTTCATCCAGATTTTTATCATTAAAATCTAAAGCAAATATTGGGTCTGTCACAATAATGTGAACTGGATACATTAATAACTCAGAAATCACTTTCTCTTTGTTCTTTGCCTCGTGAAAGTCATCAACGATTGGTATAATTTTTTTCTCGAGCAATGCAATGTTAAAGTTTGAAGGGATCTCGTATTGTGAATTTAATGCATCTGCTATTCTGTTTTTAACGGGTCCACCCTTGTGCGAATCTAAAAATACAGGAAAATATTTTTTCTTTGTTAGTTCTCGGAAAATCATCTTGCATAAGCTGGTTTTTCCCGATTGATCATCTCCTGCAATATGCAATCTTTTCTCTTCAAAAAGATAATCTAATATCTTTTCCGAACTGACAATTTTGGGCCCTCTGTTTTGTTGCTCCCTTTGTTTTGTTAATTCTGGATAAACAAATATGTCTTCCAAATATAAATTCTCTTTTTTTGAGTGAGACTTCGAAAACATCACACAATCGGAAAGGTGCCGAGCAAATTCCTCGGACACTTTTATGTCATTAACTTTATTTTCGATATCAAGAATTTTCTTTAATGACTCATAGATAATGTTCCATGCTTCGCTTTGATTATCCCATTGCAGAAGAGGTTTTAATTTTCCGTCAGTGGTAACGGGCAAAGCCTCTAGCTCGCATAGTTTTGTTTTGTCATCAAAAAGAAACTCGCCCCATGGGCAACGATCTAAAATAATTGGAATTATTATTTTATTTAATTTTCTTGCCTGGTTAAGCTCTTTTTTGCAGGCTTCAGAATTTAAAAAGTCAACTGTTATGAGAAATAAAACAATGTCAGAATCTTCCAAATGTTTATCCAGGGCAATTTGCCACTGCTCTCCTGCTAATATTTCTCTATCGTGCCAAGTTTCAATCACACCCTTGTCTTTTAATATCGACAACCACTTATCGAGTTGTGTTTTATGTTCGCTATCATCATGACAATAACTATAAAACACCTTTGTCTTATTCATAGTGCTAGTTCTCCATTGAATGCTTGGTGGAGGAAGGATTGCTTGAGGTTGGCGAAGTGGGCGAGTTTGCGCTCGTAGAGGCGGACGAGGCTTCGGGTTTCTTCAGCGAGCGCGTCGAATTTGGCAGCGATTTTATTTTGCTCCGCAACCTTCGGAGGAAGCCAAACTGTCAGCGCACTCCACTTTGATTTATTGATGATTGGCAGCGTGGCCTGCCCTGAAGCGTGAATCACTTTGCGCTGAAATGTTTCGGCCAACATTTGGTAATAAATGAACCGGTTGGATGCTCCCTCGCTCGGCGTGAGTGCGTTCACTTGCTGGTTGGTCGTTACGTCTTTATCGCAGTAGCCACATTTTCCAATCGTTGCGCCAATGCAGACCATCAACACTGAGCCAGCAGGAACTTTGCGTGCGCCCTTTGCTCCACTTTCACTCAGTCCACCCTTGTCGTAGTCCAACGTGCCATCCGTGTTAAAATCGCCCGGTTTCACGAATGAAATGAACTCTCCGTAGTTCGACTGGTCGGATGTCTTTGGAGTCGAACCGGTCTGCGTTTTTCCGATTTCTTCGAGCGGCTTCTCGACCCACCCATCCCCCTTCTTGGAGAAGACGCGGTTTAGTACGCTCTCAAACAATTCCCGTGCATTGGCGAGGTTCTTTTCGGTGTTGGCGATTACGGTGTCGATGGCCGTAAACGCCTCGTCGAGAATTGTCACGATGCGCTCTTGCTCGGAGAAAGGGGGCTTACTGAATTGAATGCTCTCGATCTGGTTTTTAGCGATCGACGCAAAGACAGCGCCCTCTTTTCCCTTGATCTCTTCCTGCATCGATAGAAGCAGGTAGAAGAGAAAATTTCGATGAATTTGTTCTGTGGCGCGTATGGAAGCGAGACCACGACCAATACAGATTCGTTCCTTGGCAAAGTTAATCGGCCCTACTGGAGCCCTTACAGACATTAGGACATCCCCGGCAATGGCCTCTTGAGTTACTTGCGTCGTCCATTTTGTTGGGGCGCCTAAGTACTTGTCTCCAAACTCTTTCTTTCCCTGGTAGAAGGGCAATCCGTTCCCAGAATTGTTGTAGTTGCTACCATTTGGCGACTGCCCGGCGATTACATCACAAACCTCGCCAAGCGTAGTTTTTTCCCACCGCTGACACGCACCATTTTCCCTCTGATACAACGTTTTCCCAACTCGCAAGATATGATCAATAAAATCGTCCTCGTCCAGTTGATTGAAAATGGAAATATCAAATTTGTAGGGCAAATACAGTTTGTACAGCCTGTCTCGCAGGGGATAAATGGTGTCGGTCAAGGTCAGTCCTTTGCCGATGAGCGTGATGTCTATATCGGAACCGGTTTTATAGTTTCCCTTTGCGCGCGATCCGTAAATCAGCGCTTTTTCAATGTGCGGGTCATGGGCCAACGTCTCCCGCAAACTTCTCAACGTGTCAACGTTCAGGCCAAACATACCTTACAAATTCCTCTTCTGTTTTTCTCGCAACATGGCTTCCCTGAGTTGCACAAAGGCATCGTAATAGATTTCGATGATCTTCTTGAAAATTTCATCGGCGGTTTCCTGGTTATAAGTATGCACCGCCTGATTTCTGCTTTTTATCATCTCCATGAAGGAATCATCATGGATCAGACCGCGCTGGAAAGCGATCTCAAACACATCTTTGCTGCCCTGCATTCCGGTCTCACCCATCTCCTCAAAGAAATCTTTGAGAAGGTTCCATGCCAGTTCATAGGTGAATTCAAACGTTTTGATTGTGCCGAGCTTCTCGGCTTCGGTTAATTCCCTTTCGGACGCCGGTTCAATAGTGCGCGTGAGTGTATCCAGCGCTTTGGAGTAATACTTGAATCGCTGAATCCAGCGTATGTCCGGACCGTTCATATCAGTTCCTCAATGGACTTTAAGATTTTCGTGGTTTCATGATCCAGCAGTTTAATCCGAGCCAGAATTTCCTGCGGATGCCGCAGGGGAGGGGCTTCGGGTGTGTTCATGTTCTTGACGGACAGATCGAAACTCTGTTGGTCAATATCACCTGCGGCAATACTCCACGACTGTTGCGAATCAGCGAAAATTTTTTGCAACTTCACAAACTCGCCCATGTCATCGTCGTTCAGCGGGTTGGTCTTGCCGAGACTCCGGCCGGGGTCAAGTTGATAAAACCAGACTTTTGTGGTCGGCATGCCTTTTTGAAAAAACAGTACCACTGTCTTGACCCCGGCGCCGAGGAAGGTGCCGCCTGGGCAGTCGAGTACGGTGTGCAGGTTGCATGCCTCCAATAATTCTTTGCGCAGGGCTTTTGAAGCGTTGTCGGAGTTCGACAGAAAGGTGTTTTTGATGACCACCGCCGCCCGGCCGCCGGCTTTCAGTTTCTTGATGAAATGTTGCAGGAAGAGGAAGGCAGTCTCGCCGGTCTTGATGGGAAAGTTTTGCTGAATTTCGTTGCGTTCTTTGCCGCCGAAAGGTGGATTGGCGAGGATGATGTCAAAGCGGTCTTTCTCTTGAATGTCCGCGAGGTTCTCGGTCAGCGTGTTGGCGTGGAGGATGTTCGGCGCGTTGATGCCGTGCAGAATCATGTTCATCGTGCCGATGATGTAGGCCAGCAACTTTTTCTCCTTGCCGAAAAAGGTGCGTGTTTGCAGCGTCTTGAGCTGTTTGGTGGTCAGTTCACTCTTGCGCAGAGAGTCGTGCGCCTCGCACAGAAAACCCGCCGAGCCGCAGGCGCCGTCATAAATGGTCTCGCCGATTTTTGGCTGGATCACGTTAATCATGGCGCGGATGAGCGGGCGGGGCGTGTAGTATTCGCCGCCGTTGCGCCCGGCGTTCCCCATGTTCTTGATCTTGGCTTCGTAGAGGTGGCTAAGCTCGTGTTTCTCATTTTGCGAGCGGAAATGCAGCGTGTCCATATACTCGAGTGCTTCGCGTAGCGAGTAGCCAGATTGGAACTTGTTTTTGATCTCGCCGAAAATCGCCCCGATCTTGTATTCAATCGTATCCGGTCCGCTGGCGCGTGCCTTGAAACCGCCGAGGTAGGGAAACAAATCGGTGTTGACGAACTGAATCAGGTCGTCGCCGATCATTGCGTGGTCGTGGTCAAGACTGCCATCGGCTTTTTTCGGCGCCGCCCAACCCGTCCAGCGATGCGACTCATCTATCAGAAATTCATAGGGTGTGCCCGCGAGCTCGGCCTCCATCGCGCGTTCCTGCTCCAAATCGTCGAGGTATTTGAGGAACAGCATCCATGAAGTCTGCTCCGTGTAGTCGAGTTCGGTCGTACAGCCAGACTCTTTCCACAGCACATCATCTATATTTTTGAAAGTTCTCTCGAACATTGTTGCGTTATCCATGTGGCAAGTGGGGACAGCCGATCCGCCGAAGGCATTTTATCAAAATTTCATCCTGGATTGACAACGACGAGATTTTGGGGCAGGCAGGGTACTCTCAACGGGGTCGTGGTCAACGCATGACTGGCGAAACCGGTTACACGTGAGGAAGATCATATGCGGCGAGCAGGCCCTGCACGTGGGGCAGCACCTCATTCGGCGGCAGTTTCACCACGGCTCCGGTGTCGCGACGCTTGCATTCAACGAGGCCCTGCGCCAGGCCCTTGTCGCCGACCAGGAGTTGAAACGGCGCGCCAATCAAATCCGCGTCGTTCAATTTTACTCCGGCACGCTCATCACGGTCGTCCCATAAGACGTCCAGACCTGCTCCAGTCAAGGCCTCGTACAGCATCTTGACGGTGTCGAGCACGTGCGCTGAAGCCGTCACCGGCAACAAATGAATGTGAAAGGGGGCAATCGGCACGGGCCACACCATGCCCTTGTCGTCATGGTTTTGCTCAATGGCCGCGGCGGCCGTTCGGCTTACCCCTATGCCGTAACACCCCATCACGGCCGCACGTTCCTGTCCGTTTGCGTCGAGGAACGTGGCATGCATGGCTTCGCTGTACTTGGTCCCCAATAAGAACACATGGCCGACTTCAATGCCTTTGGCTTCCTGTAATCGGCTGTCGCCGTTGGGGGAGGGGTCGCCGGCACGGGCGTGCCGCAGATCACAAAACGCCTCGACGGGAAAGTCCCGCCCCCAGTTCGCATGGAGCAGGTGCGTGTCCTGTGCGTTCCCGCCGACCACAAAGTTTCGCATCGCCTTGATGGCGTGATCGGCGACAATGCGGATGCCGGTGAGTCCGACCGGGCCGATGAACCCGACGGGCGCCGATGACACGTTGCGTATGGTGTCCGCAGAGGCCAGCGTGATGCCGGTGGTTCCCAACACACGATTGAGCTTGATCGTGTTCGCTTCATGATCCCCGCGAACCAGGACGGCGATGATTTCCCGTGCCGTCGTTTGGTAGAGCAGGGTTTTTACCAGCCGGTCCGGAGCCACCTGTAGCAACGCACAGACGTCCCTGACCGTTTTTGCGCCGGGGGTGTGGACCGTTTCAAGGGGGAGCTGCGCCGCGTCGTCTTCATGCGTGGGAGGAGGCGATTCCGCCTGCTCAATGTTGGCCGCGTAGGCGCTGTGTTCGTCATACACAATGGTTTCTTCCCCCGTCTCGGCCAGGACCATAAATTCGTGCGACATGCTGCCGCCAATCAGTCCATTATCCGCTTCAACCGCGCGGAACGTCAGCCCGCATCGCGTGAAAATCCGTTCGTAGGCCGCATACATTTTCTGATAGCTTACCCGCGCGCCGGCTTCGTCGGCGTCGAAGCTGTACGCATCTTTCATGATAAATTCACGTCCGCGCATCAGGCCAAAGCGCGGGCGAATTTCATCACGAAATTTGGTTTGAATCTGGTAACAGTTCATGGGGAGTTGCCGATAGGATCTGACCTCATGCCGAAACAGGTTGGTGATCACTTCTTCATGCGTGGGGCCAAAACAAAAATCGCGGCCATGCCGGTCCTGGCAACGCAGCAATTCCTTTCCGTAAAAGTCCCATCGTCCCGTTTCGCGCCACAGTTCGGCCGGGGCCAGAATCGGCATGAGCAGTTCCTGCGCCCCGGCACGATTCATTTCCTGGCGAATAATGCATTCAATTTTTTTGAGGACGCGCAGGCCGAGCGGGAGGTAGGTGTAAATCCCGGCTGCCACTTTTCGAATCATGCCGGCCCGCATCATGAGGCGGTGGCTGACCACGTCAGCCTCGCCGGGGTTTTGACGAAGCGTGGGAATAAGCAGTTGGCTGGTTCGCATCAGGGATGTGGTCTGGTGAACAAGGCTGAACACATTCTCCGCGCGGCGCGCGCGAAGGGCCCTTTGTCAGTGTGCGCCGACTCACTCATGAGTCGGCATGGAACAGGGATGCGGAATGATTACAGCAAACGCTGGATATCATTGAAAAAAGCAAACAGCATAATCCCCATCAGCAACAGAATACCCACTTGTTGGGTGAATGCCCGTTGTCGTTCGGCAAGTGGACGGCGTAGCACGGCTTCGCAGGCAAAGAAGAACAGATGGCCGCCATCTAAAATCGGAATGGGCAATAAATTCAGAATGCCCAGGTTGATACTCAAAATGGCCGCCAGGAACATCAGGTCGGGGAGTCCTCGTTCGGCCGCCGCCCCCGAGGCGCTGGCAATCATGATCGGCCCCCCGATATTTTTTGAGGAAATTTCTCCCGTCAGCATTTTGTAGATACTGATCACGGTGAGCTCCGACCATCTCCACGTCGCCTTCGCCCCCTGGAACACGGCCGTGAACGGCGAGGCGGCATAGATCATTGATCGCCCTGAACCCATAATGCCGATTTTGCCAATCACGGCGGGTTGTCCGTCTTCCGTGACCTGATGAGGTTCCGGGGTGATCGTCAGAGTCAGCATCGCGCCTGCGCGATCCACCTGGACGATGAGGGGGGTATTGGGATTCGCCCTGATCATGTTGGTCATCTGTGACCAGGTATGAATCGGCTCTCCCTGAATCGTCAGGACGCGATCGTTGTCCTCGAATCCCGCGGCTTCCGCCGGCATATTCGGCATGACGGATGTGACAAGGGGCGGAGCTTCTTCAATGCCAATGACGTATCTCGTCTGGTCTCCGCTGGGTGGATCGTCGCGTTCGGGGGTGACGGCAAAGGTTTTCAGGGCATCGCCCCGACGCACTGTGACGGTGACCTCTCGCCCGCCGCTTTCGGCCAGGGCGGCATGCGCGTCACCTTTCGTGGTGATCTCGTGTTCATCAATTTTTGTAATCCGGTCGCCGATGTGAAGGCCGGCCCGGGCGACTGGCGACTCCGCTTTCAGAGCGTGGATCGTGGGTGAGAGTTCGCTAAAGGATGGGATGGGCAGAGGCGCACCCATGGCCAGCCAGGCGGAAAAAATCAGGTAGCTCAAGAGAAAATTGAATCCCGGCCCCGCCGCCACGATGAGGGTGCGTTTCCAGAGGGGTTTATGAACGAACGACCGTTTTCGTTCTTCCGGTGTGATGGTCTCACCCGTGTCTTCCCCGAACATTTTCACGTATCCGCCAAGCGGAATGGCCGAGAGGAGATATTCGGTTTCTCCAATGCGCCGCCCCAGCACTTTGGGCCCGAACCCCAGGGAAAATTTGAGCACTTTCACGCCCGCCCATCGGGCAACAAGAAAGTGTCCAAATTCATGAAAGGTGACGAGGAGCCCCAGCACAACGGAAAACCACCAGATTTTTTGGACGATGTCGTAAAGAAGTTCGAGAGACATGGCGTGATGTATCAGGACACGAAAGAAGATATCGTCATGAGGCGACGCTGTGAATACGCGCCGAGGCGGTTTCCCTGGCCCATTGGTCGGCGGCCAGGGCGTCTTCCAGCGACGCGAGCGGGTGAATGGTGGCACATTGTAGGGTGTGGTCAATCACGTTGGCAATGTCTCCAAAGGGGAGTCCGTGATTCAGAAACGCATCAACGGCGACCTCATTCGCGCCATTGAGAATCGCGGGACAGGTTCCGCCCCGTTCAAGCGCCTCATACGCCAGCTTCAAGCAGGGAAAACGTGTGTGGTCGGGCTGCGCAAACGTCAATGTCCCGAATTTCCATAGCTCCAGACTGGGAAGATCAAGCGACACGCGTTCCGGATAATTCATCGCGTAACTAATCGGCGTGCGCATGTCGGGCAACCCCAATTGGGCGATCACCGATCCGTCTCGATATTCAACCAGCGAGTGTATAATGCTTTCCCTGTGAATCACAACGTCGAGTTGCGCGGGCGGGCAATCAAACAGCCAGTGGGCTTCGATGACCTCCAGCCCTTTGTTCATGAGCGTCGCGGAATCAATGGTAATTTTCGATCCCATTTTCCAATTGGGATGTTGGAGCGCCTGTTCGGGCGTGGCGTTTTCCACCGCGTCTTTGGGGTGGTCCCAAAACGGTCCGCCGGAGGCTGTCAGAATGATGCGGCGGACGTCTTCTCGTCGGTGGCCGACCAGCGATTGAAAAATCGCGCTGTGTTCGCTGTCAATGGGAAAAATGGGTATTCCCCGGCGACGCGCTTCCTCTTGCATGAGTTGTCCGGCCATGACCATGGGTTCTTTGTTGGCCAGGGCGACATGGCGGCCCGCGCGAATGGCGGCCAGTGTCGGCACCAGTCCCGCGCCGCCCACGATAGCCGAGATGACCAGATCACTCTCCGGATGGGCGGCCATCTCGGTCACGCCGTTGGGGCCGTCGAGGATGTGGATGGCGGGATCGTCAAGGCGGGATCGCAGGCGTTGCGCCGCATCAGGGTCGGCCAACGCCACACATCGTGGACGAAACAATCGAATTTGCTCTTCGAGCTTCTTGTCATTGCGTCGGGCGGCCAATCCCAGAATCGAAAATTGATCCGGACATTTGGCGACAATATCGAGGACGCTGTCCCCGATGGACCCGGTCGAGCCAAGAAGAACGATGTGTTTCATAAGCGTGGGATGCGTGTTGTTGACAACCGACTACGGGGTTTTCAGGAACGTCATATAATAGTAAAAAGCCGGCACGCTGAGAATCAGGCTGTCAATACGGTCCAAAATTCCGCCGTGACCGGGAAGCAGGGAGCCGGAATCTTTGACGCCGGCATGGCGCTTGAGAGCCGATTCGGAGAGATCCCCGATTAATCCCAGCACGGGTAATAGCAGACCCAGGGCCAGACAATCCAGTGGCGTGACGGTCGGGAGAAACCACAGATGGCCGATCCAGGCCACGATGGGGGACGCAATCAGGCCGCCCAGCAACCCTTCTTTGGTTTTCTTCGGGCTTAACTGCGGAGCCAGAGGACGCGATCCCCACGTTTTGCCCGTGTAGTATGCGGCGGCATCGCCCGCCCACGTGACCAACAGCACAAAAAACACCAGCAACGCGCCGTCGTGTTGATTTCTCAGCCGGAGCGCATGTCCGAGTGTATAGCCAATATAGAGGATTCCGAACAGGGCAACGAAGAACGCAAGCTGTGGGCGTCCCGTCGGCGCCACGGTGACTTGATAGCACAGGAGGATCATGAGCGTCGCCACGAGGGCCAGGGGAACATCGAGAACCGTTGGCCACTGCATCGCCACCAGGAGGAGCAGGGATCCAGCAAACCCGACCATCATATGCTGCGGACGGTCGCGTTGTTCAATGAACAGACCCGTGAATTCCCATTGCGCCAGCAGGACGGTCACGCAGATGAACGCAAAAAACGCCACCGGTGGAAGATGCCGGGTGAGGACGTACAAGAGGGGAAGAAAAACCAGCGCGGTCAACACGCGCTTCGCGCCAACGCCCAATGCGGACGATTGGGACGAGCGAGGCGCGGAGTGATGCGGGCGGACATCAGGGGCGGACTCACCCACGTGTGCGCTCACAGCCCACTGTGTAGAGAAACGGCATGGGAGAGACGACCGAAACGACGTTCCCGTTTTTGGTAATCAAGCAGAGCCAGCACCACTTCACGTTGTCGGAAGTCGGGCCAAAGGGTTTCCGTAAAATACAATTCGGTATAGGCGAGCTGCCAAAGGAGAAAATTGCTGATTCGCACTTCACCGCTTGTTCGGATCAACAGGTCCGGGTCTGGAAGGTCGGCTGTGGCGAGGTACTGTTCAAAGTGGGTTTCCTGAATGGGGCCGGACACTTTGCCGCATTGCACATCGTTGATCAGGTGATTCACGGCGTCAAGAATCTCGGATCGTCCTCCATAGCTCAAGGCGACGGCCACGGTCCGGTCGGTGAAATGTCCGGTCTCGCGGGCGAAGTCATGCACGAGGTTCTGAACGGACGAAGGCAGCGCGTGGAGCTGGCCAATGGGAAGAAATCGGATGTGCCGTTCATGAAAGGTCTGACGTTCCCGACGGAGAAATTCTTCAAGGAGCGACATGAGCAAGTCAATCTCGGCCTGGGGCCGATTCCAGTTTTCCTGGGAGAACGCGTAGATCGTAACCAGTGGAATGTCCAACAGATAACAGGTATGCAGCACGTCGCGCAGGGCCATCAGCCCTTCTTTATGCCCGGCAATGCGAGGCAGGTTGCGCTGAGACGCCCAACGGCCGTTCCCGTCCATAATCACGGCCACGTGACGGGGCAGAACGTCAGGATCAAGCTGTGACGCCAGCGCGTGCTCCGTCAGTGCTGAAAAGCGGTTTGTTGAACAGGGAGTGAGCATCCGTGAATGAGTCCTCTGTATGGCGTGATTCCTCCAGTGGGAGGCGACTGAAGGCTAATCTAATCATGATTTCCCGTCTTGTCAAACGAGGGGCGGCAAGCGGCTACGGATGTGGGATGTTTCGCGTGAAACGGTTGCGTGTGCCCGTCGTGGTGTGGCCACGTGCGTCACACGTTCATGTCTTGCGTCCGTTTCGGTTGTCGTGCTAATGGTGAACGTGATGTCTCAAGACCTTGTCACATCCGAACATTTCTCTCTTCATGACCGCGAAGTCGAACAGGCGCTGGCGCGCGTGAACGTTCGTGACGTGGATTACGCGGATATCTATTTCGAATCCACGATTGCCGAATCCGTGTCCATGGAGGAAGGCATCGTCAAGCGGGCCGTCAAAAGTATTTCTCAAGGCGCCGGAGTTCGCGCGACCGCCGGCGAAAAAACGGGGTTTGCCTACTCCGATGAATTGTCAAAACGGGATTTGGACATTGCGGCGGAGAACGCGCGCTATATCGCCAATTCCCCAAAGGGTGACGTCCCGGTTCCGGTGACCCATCGTCCCGCCCTGACGCAGAATCTCTATCCTCTTGAGCAGCCTCTGACCGACGTCGCCATCCGCGAGCGCGTGGATCTGCTGAATCTGATTGATCGTGAAGCGCGTCGCTATGATCCTCGCATTACGAAGGTCATGGCGTCGGTGGCGACCGAGCAGAAAACGATACTGGTCGCGACGACCGAGGGGTTGCGAGCCGGCGACGTGCAGCCGTTATCGAGATTGCAGGTGACGTGTATTGCCGAAGAGGGCAACAATCGGCAGGTGGGAACCTTTGGCGGCGGCGGGCGCGTGGGCTTTTCTTTTTACCATGAGCGGGATCGCGCACGATCGTATGCGCGGGAGGCCGCCCGGCAGGCGATCCTGAATCTTGACGCCGTTGACGCGCCGGCGGGCGTCATGCCCGTGGTGCTGGCGGGCGGCTGGCCGGGGATTCTGCTGCATGAGGCGATTGGCCACGGGCTGGAAGCGGATTTTAACCGAAGGAAAACTTCGGCGTTCAGCAATTTGATCGGGCAACGTGTGGCGTCCGACACTTGCACGGTCGTTGATGACGGGACATTGCCCTTCCGGCGGGGGTCGCTCAACATTGATGATGAAGGCATCCCCACCACCCGAACCGTCCTGATCGAAAAAGGAATCCTGCGCGGCTATATCACGGATCGTCTCAATGCCCGGTTGATGGGTATTCCTTTGACCGGGAACGGCAGGCGTGAAGATTTTCGCAGCATTGTGCTGCCACGAATGACGAACACGTTTATGCTGGCGGGCACGTCTGAACCCGACGATATCCTGCGATCCGTTAAAAAAGGCCTGTACGCGGTCTCGTTCGGGGGCGGGCAGGTGGATATCACAAGCGGCAAGTTCGTGTTTTCGGCCAGCGAGGCCTATCTCATTGAAGACGGCAAGGTCACGAAACCGGTCAAAGGGGCGACCCTCATCGGGAACGGGCCGGACGTGCTGAAGAACGTGTCCATGGTGGGCCATGATTTGCAATTGGATTCCGGCATCGGCACGTGCGGCAAGGAAGGGCAGTCCGTTCCGGTGGGGGTGGGGCTGCCCACGATTCGTATAGATGAAATTACGGTGGGGGGGACAGCCGCCTAGCCACGGCGCGAATGTCCGCCTTCTCTGTCTGGTCTGTCATGCGGTTTCCGGTCATGTGTCATGGATGAATCACGGAACAATCTGAGCGCGCTGGCCGCCGACCTGGTTGATCGGGCCAAAGCCCGTGGCGCCACGGAAGCGGACGTCCTGGTGGCGGAAGGGGAGTCGGTCGAAGTGCAGGTGCGGTTGTCGGCCGTGGATCGTTTGAGCCAGGCGCGGGAGAAGCGGTTGGGGCTTCGTGTTTTTTTCGGAAAACGGTCTGCCAGCGCGTCCACCTCGGATTTTTCATACGCCTCGCTGGAGCGGCTGGTCGCCGATACCTGCGCCTTTGCGAAGGAAGTTGCCGAGGATGAGACGTCGGGGCTTCCGGAAGAAGCGGCGATGGCGACCGACATCCCGGATCTGGATCTCTATGATCCCACCACCATGACCGTGGAGGAAGAAATTGAATGGGCGCAACGCGCGGAACGGGCCGCGATGGACGTTGATCCGCGCATCACCAATTCGGAAGGCGCCGAATGTGCGTCGGCGCGCGGCGCCGTGGTGTTGGCGAATACGCATGGGTTTGTGGGGTTCCATCGAAGCTCCCGGTTTTCGCTGGTGGTGACGCCTGTGGCCGAAGGCGTAAACGGTCAGGGTATGCAACGCGACTCCTGGTACACGGTCTCGCGGAAATGGCGCGCATTAGAGAATCCTGAAGCCGTCGGGGCGCTGGCGGCGGAGCGGACCCTTCGGCGTCTGGGGGCGCGACAGGTGGAGACCCAACGGGTCCCCGTCATTTTTGATCCGCAAATCGCCGAAAGTCTCCTGGGGCACCTGTCGAGTGCGGTCTCCGGGTATGCCCTGTATAAAGGCGCCTCGTTTTTACTGGGATGCCTGGGAACGTCCATTGCGCCGGAACACGTGAACATTGAAGACAACGGCCGCATGCCAGGCCGGTTGGGGTCTCGTCCGTTTGACGGCGAAGGATTGCCGACTCGCAAAACCATGATTGTCGAACGTGGTGTGCTGACCGGCTATTTGCTGGACACGTATTCCGCAAAAAAACTGGGGATGGCGTCCACTGGCAACGCCTCCAGAAGCCCGGGCGAAAATCCGTCCGTGTCGCCGACGAATCTCTTTCTCCATCCGGGCGACGCGTCGTCCGAAGACGTCATTCGATCCGTCAGACAGGGGTTGTACGTGACCGAGCTGATCGGGTTTGGCGTCAATGCGGTGACGGGGGATTACTCTCGCGGTGCGTCCGGCTTCTGGATTGACAACGGTGAGCTGGCCTATCCCGTGCAGGAGGTGACCATTGCCGGCAATCTGAAACGGATGTTTCAGGATATTGAGTTGATCGGGAATGATTTGGAATTTCGAGGGAGTGTCGCGAGCCCGACCGTCAAAATTCGTGAAATGATGGTGGGTGGTCATTGACCGAAGGAGTCGTTATGCCGCTTGACGTTGAACATGGTGCGAAAGCCTTGCAGTTGATGACTTCACGATACGATCGTCGGGAGTGGAGAAAAAAAATTGAAAAGACCTTGAGCCTCCCGTCCAGCGGATTCGCGGATGCCGCCCAACGGAAAATTTTCATGTACCTCAAATTTCAGCTCCAGGCCTATAAATCCCGTCGCGCCGATCCACCGTCCTGGGTGGTCGGCGGGTATGCCACCAGAGAAGTAATTGATCACGCCCGTCTTCATCCCTCGGAGATTGCTCCGAGCGTGACGGAAACAGATGTCTCGTGTCTGGGGGTTGACCCCGGCGCCGACGTGGACGACGTCTGGTGGGAAGCCATGCTGGTCATGTGGTTTGAGACTCCGGAAGACGACGATGACGAATCCGGATCATCTGATGATGATCGGGATGACCGGTCGCGTTCCGGCGACGCGGAGCGCAACGAGGATGAGGGCGCCCCCGGAGAAGATGCGCATTCGTCCGCCTCGTCATCCCTGACCGTTTAAAACAAATCCATTTGAGCGGGACTGGCGGCGGGTTCTTCCCGTTGCGCTGTGGCCATCTGATCCAACAGCCGCTTTAATTGTTGAAAATCCTCGCGCAGGGTCGGGAGCAGATTGTTCTGGTGAAGAGCTGCGGCGGGATGGAACAGCGGAAACAGCAGAAAATCAGATAATTGAATTGGCTGCCCGCGCACTTTGGAGATCCCGACTTTTCTGCCCAACAGCGTTTGGGTGGCAAAGTTGCCCAGTGAACAGACCAGGCGAGGTTTGACCATCTGAATTTGCTGAAGCAGGAATGGTTTGCATGTCTCAACTTCATCGGGCGTGGGGTTGCGGTTCTCCGGAGGCCGGCATTTAATGACGTTGGCAATGTACACGTGATCCCGCGTGAGTCCGGCCGATTCCAGTAATTCCGTCAAGAGATTTCCCGCCGCACCGACAAACGGAACCCCCTGCTTGTCTTCATGAAACCCGGGGGCTTCTCCCACAAACATGATGGATGCGTCGGGATTGCCGGCGCCGAAGACCACTTGCGTTCGTCCGGAAGCCAGACGGCATTGTTGGCAGTCACGCAGGGAGTCGTGCAGGTTGGCGAGAGACATGAGAGCGGCATCATAGGAACGAGGTTCGTGATTGTCAATGTGGGCGGGGCGTGAGACCGGCATTGTCCGCCGCCGTGATGCGTCAGGCCCGTCGGGAAAAACGGTTTTTCACCGACGTGCGCGCCCAGGTCATCAAGGCGAGGGCGACGCGAAGATGGTGTGGCACTCGAACGCGAGACGCAAAAACGGCAAAGCGGGCTTTTTCGATACGAGTGAACAAATCAAAGTAGATCGCGCGCATGATTTCCGCCGACAGCAAAGCCCGGCGATTTGGTGATGACAGGGCGTCATACACGGCTTGCGCTTTCTGATAGTACGCGCGGGCACGAGCGGCCTGGAATTCCATAAGCCGAATAAATTGCGGCGAATACGTGTTGGTCAATAACTGTTGTTCGGAATAGTCAAATTTGACCAGATCTTCCTGCGGCAGGTAAATCCGGTTTTGTGCCGCATCCGCTCCGACGTCGCGCATGATATTGGTGAGTTGAAAGGCCATGCCCAAATGAATGGCATAGTCACGCGCGCGCGGATCCGTGGTGCCAAAGACGTGTAAGCAGATCAGTCCCACCACCGACGCCACCCGGTAGCAGTAGCGAGACAACTCTTCAAACGTGGCGTACCGCCTGATGGTCAAATCCATTTCCATCCCATTCATGAGTTCTTGAAAATATTCCCGCGGAACGGCAAGCCGGTGGACGTGATCCGCCAGACCGATGGTCATGGGGTGCTGTGGCGTGCCGTGATACATGGCGTCAATGTCCTGACGCCATTGTGCCAGTCGGTCGCGTGGATCAATGCCGTGAGGCGGGTGGTCAACTGTCGTGTCCAACTCATGGCACAACGCGTAAATGGCGGACATGGCTTCCCGTCCCGGACGGGGAAGAAAGAGAAAGGAATAAGAAAAATTGCTCCCGCTGTTTGCGGGTTGCCGGGTGCGGCGGGTGGCGGGAGTTTCCGTGGTCATCCGCGTGATCCTTGACATGGAGAACGAGCGTGAAGGACATGCGCGGGACGCATGGCGGTCTTCATGTGCGCGCATGCGTGTGGCGAGCCAATGTCCGACGCGCATGAGGAGGCCCATGCCGCCTCATCTGAACGCTCGCTGTGTCTCTTCCGGAATGGGCGATCGTGTCGTTTAGAAATGTGCGCGCAGATACTTTTCCTGAATCCACCCGGACGCTCCGGATTGCGTTTTGACGCTATAGACCCACTGATGATTGACGAGCCTCCCGTCAGTGATCGTGAGCACTTCGCCCGTTTTCACCGAAGACCCACGGTGTGGCCCTTCGGCGTCATGGCTCAACCGGAGACGAACATGGGATATCCCATTCAACGTCACAGCCACCTGTTGTCTTTCACGAAAAACGGGAATAGGCGCAGCCTGCGATAAGGAGAAGAGCTCTTTGTCGTTGCCGGATTGAGGCAAGATGTCTTCGATGTTCAGATTGAGCGTGGCGCCGATAGCCGTGGTCACGCGTTTGATGACGGAGGACCGTACGTCCTGATCCACCGAGACGTACCAAACGCCCACGATCAAAAGCAGAATCAGCATGAACGTGAAGAATCGTCGGCGGCGCGGACGTCTGTGACGGAAATCATCAAAGTCGTCGCCATGATCGCCAAAGTCGTCATCGCGAAGTTCCCGGCTGGTTCGCCGAGCAAACAAAAGAGGCGTGAGAGGGAAGAGGCGGGAACCGGTCGGGAAAGGCATTGTCAACGTCATGAGCAGTCTCCTGCGCGGCGCGGAATGCCGGGATGAGAGGCCTGTGCAGGTTGGGCCGCGTGGCTCTTTTTGCTCCGCCGCCGTGCTGGCCAACAACGATACAATGACTCGTATCCTTATCACTCCACCTGAAGAATGTCAAACCACGACGGGACATGCGATCATGAAATGTTTTATGGGAACGTGCGTGCGCGTTCGCATGTGCGCGTTGCGTTCTTTGAGTCGGCACGTGTCAAAGTCCGGCAAGAATCCGGACCGCGTTGTTGACTCATTGCGTCCGTTCCCGTTTCGGCATGTCATGGTCGTGACATAGCATTCGGAGACTTGCATATCGGATTTGTCTTATGCAGAATGTGTGTGTTGATATGCGGTTGTGATGTCGCAACAGAGAGCGGACTCCTCAACACATCCTCCAAAACAAGAGTGGCATGCAGGAAGGCTTGGTTCTGGACAATACGATGCCGATCGTCGCACGCGCGTCCGGAGTAATCGTCTTTGTCCCGGTGGATCAAGGCGGGTTTCGTCGGTCACGTCAACCGACGCAGCCGTACAGACGTATGCCGTGGGGCGCGAGATGGTGTCGGAAGCCGAAGTCGAGGTTCGCAGGTGCCTAGCCGGTATCGTCCTGACCCGTTAACACGGGATCTGATTCACCTGATTAACGCGCGTCGCCATGATCATGGCGATTCCGAACTGGCCATTGACATTCTGCAGAACTTGCTCGAGCAGGACCGGGAACATGATGTCCTCACCGTGCTGGCGGCGCTGGATGAAGAAATGGCCGAATGGCTGTTTGACCTGTTGGCGGAAGCCGCATGTTCGGTGTTGATTGAAGGCGACCCCGATGACGATCCCGCGTATGCCGTGCTGGGCTCGTTGGAGTTGTCGTTGCAGGCGAATTTGCCCATGCCGCTTGGATTGAAGATTGATCCGGAAAAAACGGCGGAATTATTGCGGCACTGTTTGCATGTCCCGGCCGGGACGGTGGTCACGGTTGAACCGCGTTTGCTCACCGACACCACGTTTGAATTTATCACCCTCCAGAAACTCCACGAGCATTTGTCGGGCATGGCCAGTTCTCACCGGCGGCGACCCCTTGTCGCTCGCTTGCATCCTCCGGTCGAATCAACGGCGTTTTTATTGTTTGAATTAATCGGCGCGCGCGAGTCGTCGTTTCCGGAAACCATCCGGGACGAGGACCGGGAACTGTTGTTGCAGGGCCTCACGGATCAATGTCCGGAGATTGCCCTGGCGGCGAATATGCTGGATGTGCCGGTCCATGCCGCCTATGGCATGTTTGACGCGCAAAATGCCGTCAGGCTGCATCGGCTGGCCGACGAAACGGCGGCAGTCTGGCATGACCTTGATTCGCCGGTGAGGAGTCGGGCGATTGTGCATTTGCACACGCAATGCGGGAACGGCGTGTACATGCCCGTGTGGACGGATCTGTTCGACCCTGATTTGCCGGATGACTATGGTCCGATTTGGACGTCGCCGGATGTGTGGGTCTTTACGGCCGATCTGCCGATTGAATGGCCCGGTGAAATGTTGACCAACCGATTATTGGCCGAAGGGTGCACCCGGTTTGAGAATCACATCGTTGAAGCGTCGGAAAACTGACACCAGGGTGCGTGCTCCGCACCATGCCGCTGTCCGCACGATGTTCGCTTGCGGTTATAATGTTGATACACGTCTGTGGTTTAAGATATGTTCGCCGCTATCCCAATGGCACCAATAACCGTATATTCCCACACTGGAGGAACCGTACAATGAAAACCAGCATGAACATTGACGATTCATCATATACGCATTTACCCCCCCCCCCTACGCAGGCATAATTTACCGCTAAATCAACCGGTTAGCGCGCGCCGTCACAGGTGCGCAACACCGCTCGCGTGGCTGTTCGCCGCCCTCGCGCTGTCATGCCTCGCGCCTGCAACTGCGATGGCTCAGACATACCCTCCCGCCACCCTCGCTTTAGGCACCGTCTCCGGTGTCGATCTCTACCTGGCTTTACCGGTAACCACGGCGAGCGGTAAAATCTATTACTATTTGGACGTTAGTAACGATGGAACTGTATCTGCAGGTGATCAAGTGTCACATAATGCTCTGGATACCTTGCTAAATAATGGTGCAGACACAGATGACACCCTACCCACCGGACATGACGGCAGAGATGACGAACGCTCGGTAATTGTCGACAGTTACACATTGGTTTTACCGACCGTCACAGAATGGAAAGCACTCGACGACGACCAATCCGGCTCTGCTCCTACAGGTTGGTCTTCGAGTGGAGATCATTGGACAGCCACACAAGTCTCCGGCGAAACTCAACACAACTCTTATGCATTTCAGTTCGGAACGGGAAATAGCGAGGATGTAAATCTCCTTAGGGTAGCCTTCCAAGTCTTGCCCGCGCCCGGGACTGCCCCGACCTTTGGCGCCGCCACCATTCCCTACCAAATCTACCCGCTCGACACCGACATCGGCACCGTCGCCCTGCCAACCGCCAGCGGTGATTTCGGCGATCTGGTCTACACGCTGACGCGCACGGGTTCCTCAGAGACGTTGCCGACCGGGATGACGATGAACCTTACCTCAAGTCCGCCCACCATCAGTGGTACGCCGGCCGTGCCGTTCTTCTTTTCCCCTGGCACCCTCGGTGCCGAACTGGTTTACACCGTCACAGACGCCGCATCGCAAACTGACGCCCTGACCTTCAGACTCAAGGTGGTGCCGGTCACTGCCACCGACGGGGGGGTGGTGAATTACTTGAACGAAGCGATCGCGGTGAACGATGTCGGCGACGCCGACAACGATATGCGCCTGATCCTGCCCTCCGCCAACTCGGTGGGCGCGGTCGCGGTGACGTTCTACGATCTGACAGCGGACGCAACGCCCCCGCCGGATGGAGTCACCTTCAGCGGCGTGGCGATGGATATTGCACTGACCGGATCCTTGCCGGCGGACGCGACCGTCTGCCTGTCCACCGCCGGCGTACCGGGGGGAAGCGCGGCGGTGTACCGCTACACCGGCCCTGCCTGGGAAGAAACCGGCCCCCCGGCCCGCACAATCCCCGGCTTCGTCTGCGGCGCGACCGACACATTCTCGCCATTCGCGGTCGGCTATAACCAAATCGCCTCGCGGCTAAGCGCCATCAGCCAGACCATCCTGCCGGAAGTGGCACGAGCCATCACGGACACCACCGTCAACGCCATCACGCAACGCCTTGAGCAAGCCGGCGCCGACAGCCACCAGCCCGGCGCCTTCACCCTCGCCGGCCAGTCCACTCTGGCCGACATCCTGACCACCGGCGGACAGTCACTGGCCGCCGGCACACTGAATCTGCACGACATGCTGGGTCGCTCCGCGTTTGTCCTGCCGCTCACCACGGGCGGCGACCTGGCGAAGAACCTGACCCTCTGGGGCGGCGGCGACTACCGCAACATCGGCGGGAGCGGCGGCGCCACGGACTGGGACGGGGAACTGTTCAGTGCGCGACTGGGCGCGGACGCCCGAGTGTCGGACACCCTGCTGGCCGGGGCGGCGCTCTCCTGGACCGATGGCGACTTTGAGTATGGCGAGCTGGCGGGCGAACCCGGATCAGGCGGCGGCGACTATAGCCTTGAGATGACCAGCATCGCGCCCTATGTGGGATGGTCGGTCTTGCCGGGGGGCCGGTTGAACCTCTGGGCCACGGCGGGCTACGGCTGGGGCGAGGTGGCCATCACCGATACCGTCGCGCAGAATGCCGAGACCATTGAAGACACGCAGACCAGCGAGGCCACGCTCAAGCTGGTCGGCGGCGGCGTCAGTGCGCGGGTGCTGGAGTCCAATCTGGGCCATGTGCGGCTGAAAGGCGAAATCATGCAGACCTCCATGGAATTGGAAGGCCGCGACTTCATAGAAGCGCTGACGGTTGAAGCCCGACGGGCGCGATTCAGCGTAGCCGCCGGCAAGACCTACACATCAGCGGACGGGGCGCGGCTGACGCCCACGGTGGAAGTGGGGCTGCGGCATGACGCGGGCGACGGGCGCACCGGCACCGGCGCAGAAGTCGGCGGCGAGCTAAGCTACACCGACCCCTACAACTGGCTCACGCTGGACACCCAGGGCCGTGTGCTGCTGGGCCATAACGGCGGCTACGACGACTGGGGCATCGGGGCCATCTTCACGCTGAAACCAACACCGGGCGGGCAAGGGCTGGCCTTACGGCTGACGCCCACCTACGGGCAGACCGTGACGAACACCGCGCAATTATGGGATCAGAATGCGGCGGCCTTGACCGGCACGGACGCGGCGGCCCTGGGGCAGAGGATGAACGCGGAAGTGGGCTACGGGCTGGCCATGGCGGACGGGCAAAGTCTCCTGACGCCGTATGGCAATATGACGTGGGGCCAGAGGACGCGAGCCTACCGGCTGGGAAGCCGCCTGACCCTGGCGTCGGGACTGAACCTGTCTCTTGAGAGCCGACGCGGGGAGACCCTTGGCGCGGCTGTGGAGCATGGTGTGCTAGTGAATGTTGAGTGGGGCTGGTAACGGGCCAAACTGGCCCTCAACGCGACACGGTTTGTAGAGACGCCCAATTTGGGCGTCTTTACGGATAACGCCCCAGTCTGGCCTGGCCAACGCGGCACGGGTTTTGTAGGGACGCCCAAATTGGGCGTCTCTACGGGGAATCACTGTCGTGGTCGGGAACCCGCCTCATCCGTCATTCCCCCGCCCCGGCGGGAATCCAGTTCCCCCTGCACCCTCAACGCAACACGGTTTGTTAGAGACGCCCACCTTGTCAGTCGTGTGATGGGCTGGTGCGTTTCGGGTCGGTATCGGCTTGACTACAGTCCTGTTTGTAGATGAATGTCCGCCCAATCAGGATCAGGCCACGCAAGGCCCAATAGGCTCACGCTTTGGTGCGCGAGGTGTGCCGTGACGGCCACTGTTGAGCCACGAGCCGCGCGGTGATGGCGTGCGGCGGAGCGGGTTGGGGGCCTTCCTGATAGCTCAGCACTCGTAGCCGGTTGGTTGCGTGAAGCAGTTCATTCTGCTCCAAACAGAATTCCTTCCTTCGCGGATGGTGATGCCGGAGATGGTTGTCAATCAGAAACGTTTCATAGATGAGGATGCCGCCAGGTTTCAGGGCGCGGAGGATTGCGGGAAAGAGCGGTCGAAAGAGATAGAAAAACACCACGATGCCGTCATATTCCTGCTCGCCGAGACTGGGCGCGGTGTTCGGGTGGCGTTCCAGATCTATGGTTCGCGTGACAAGATTCGACAGGCGACGTTCGCCGGCCGTGCGCGCAAGGGCGTTCAGGACTTCCGCATCCCGGTCAAGCCCGACCACGTCATATCCGTGAGACGCCAGGTACAGAGCATGTCTGCCTTGTCCCGTCGCCACGTCCAGAACTTTCCCTTTGGGAATCATATGGGCGTTGGCGGTCAGAAACGGAGATGGAGCCGAGGATGGTGGGGCTGTTGCGGATGCGTGTGGCCGCAGACAGGTCAGGCGCACACCGACTGACCCGGTCACGTCCGGGAGCGGTGGAACGGTTTTGCGAAGCCAGATCGTGACGCGCTCAATGGGAAATTCCGCCAGCAACGTCTGCGCAATGCTGTCCGCCATTTTTTCGATCAGCGCGGTTTCACAGGCCATGCCCACGTCAATCACCCGTTGGACGACACAGGCGTAATCCACGGTTGTCGCAAGGTGGTCTGACTGAATGGCGTCTTGAGCGGAACAGGCAAGTGTCAGGTCGGCCAACAGTGATTGCGGGCGTTGGCGTTCGTCGGAAGTGACCCCGCATCGGGCCTGAAACCCTATGCCCTCAATGACGAGTTCGTCATGCATGTCGGCATTGTCGGGGAGGTGGGAATACGTGTCAAGCCGTTGGGAGCCGGGCGCTCGTTGCTTGACCGGCTTTCCGGCGGGCTTCTATAATAAGTTCCACTTTTTAACAAAGGATACGTCGGAGCCGTGGCTGATTTAACCCATTTTAATGAAGACGGACGCGCGAGGATGGTGGACGTGTCGGCCAAAGCCGCGACGAACCGGGTCGCGGTGGCCCAGGGCCGGGTGTACATGTTGCCGGACACGCTCCGTCGTATTCACGAAGGCGCCATTGCGAAAGGTGATGTGCTGGCCGTGGCCCAGGTGGCCGGTGTCATGGGCGCCAAGCGGACGCCGGACGTGATTCCCATGTGTCATCCGTTGATGATGACCAGTGTGAATATCGCGTTTCAGGAAGACGCGCGGCCCAATGAACACGGGCAATGTGCCGTCACCATTCAGGCCTCGGTCAAGACCAACGGCCCAACCGGGGTTGAAATGGAAGCCATGACCGCGGTGGCGATTGCCGCGCTCACGATTTACGATATGTGTAAAGCCGTGGATAAAGGCATGGAGGTTGGCGACATAGGCTTGGTCATGAAATCCGGAGGAAAATCAGGAACCTATGAACGAGTCGGCGTCAAGGTGTTGACACCGCCCCATGGCCTCCGATCATGACCGTGACCGTGAAATTGTTTGGCGCGATGAAAGCCCGGTTTGGGAATGTCCCCGAACTGGCGGTGCGGTTGGAGCAGGGCCGTCTGGTGCGCGATTTGATTGCGGCCATCCGCATGATGAATCCCGAAGTCGGGACGTGGTTGCTCGACCAAAAAGTCATTGTGTCGGTCAATCATGACGTTGCTCACGGCGACACCGCACTGGCACAGTCCGATGAAATAGCGCTGCTTCCGCCGTTTTCCGGAGGATCGTGCGCGTTAAGGAGGATCCATGCCTGATCCCGCTCCCCTGTCTGTCGTTGATGTCGACGACGCGCTGTTGGTTCGCGTCCAACGCGAAGATTTTTCGCTTGACGAGGAAATCGGCCGGGTTCGCGGACGTTCCGCTCGCATTGGGGGCATCGCCACGTTTCTCGGGACCGCGCGGGATTGGTCGGAAGGGCGCGACGTCAGCGGCATCGTGTTTGAACATTATGAAGGGATGGCGCAAAAAAAACTCCGCGAAATTCGGACTCGCGCGTTGCGGGATTTTGACGTCATTGAGGTGCTGATTCTGCACCGGTACGGAGAGATCGCCATTGGTGACAATATTGTGCTGGTCGTCGTGGGCGCCATGCATCGGGCGGACGCATTCCAAGCCTGCCGATGGTGCATTGACGAATTAAAACAGATCACCCCCATTTGGAAATGTGAACACACGCCGAACGGGGAAGTCTGGGTCGAGCAACATCCATGAACCATGTGCCATCACCACTGACCGGTTCCGGGCTTGCGGATACATTCGGTCGCCCCCTGCGGAGCGTGCGCGTCTCGGTCACGGACCGGTGTAATCTGCGTTGTCAGTATTGCATGCCGGAGGATGACTACACGTGGTTGCCCCGCGAAACCCTGTTGAGCTTTGAAGAAATCAACTCGCTGGTGGGCCTGTTCGCGGAGTACGGCGTGGATAAAGTTCGATTGACCGGGGGGGAGCCGTTGCTTCGCCGCGATCTTCCCACGCTGATTCACCTGTTGCGGGACCAGGCGTCCATCAGCGACGTGGCGTTGACCACCAACGGCGTGTTGCTGGAGGAGCAGGCGCAGTCGCTTCACGAAGCCGGTTTGCATCGCATCACGGTCAGCCTTGATACGCTGCGGCCAGACCGATTTCACGCACTGACCAGGCGCGACTCGTTTGATCGTGTCTTGAGAGGGATTGCGCGCGTCAATGCAGTCGGACTGCGCGGGCTGAAACTCGATACCGTCGTGATCAAAGGGTTCAATGATGATGAACTTGTCGAGCTGATCGAGTATGGCAAAACCGTGAACGGGGAAGTGCGGTTTATCGAATACATGGACGTGGGGGGCGCCAATGACTGGGGCAGAGAAAAAGTCTTCTCACGCGACGACATCCTGTTGTGCCTCGAACGGGCCTGCGGACCCATTGAGCCGCTTCGGGAAAAGAGTTCGGCGCCGGCCCAGCGGTTCCGGTTGGCCGACGGGACCACGTTCGGGATTATTCCTTCCACCACGACGCCGTTCTGCGCCACGTGTGACCGAAGTCGTTTAACGGCCGATGGATTCTGGTATTTGTGCCTCTATGCCAAACACGGACTGGACTTGCGGGCGCCGCTTCGGTTGAACGATGTCGCGACCGTGCGGGAACGCATTCAGTCGGGGTGGCAGGGTCGCACGGATCGCGGCGCCGAAGAGCGCAAGGCGCTGGAATCCTCAAGCACGCGCGGCCAGTTTATCGAGATTGGCGAGCTTCGTCAGGACCCGCGTCTGGAAATGCACGCGCGCGGGGGGTGATGGAGACCTCTTTCTTGTGTCCCGCCAACAGGCGTTCTTCCCGAATCCGTGGCCTCCGATGATTGGTGATCCGGCTTCCGTTGCACCATAGCGAGTCGCCTCTGCCGATGCGCCTGACACGTCTGCGTTGACGCCTTGCTTGACAGGAGACTGCCATGGAGTTGACGCACGGGCTTGTTGTCCATTAAATGCCGGGCGGCGTGTTGGTCGCGCGTAATCTGAAAGGATGCCCCGATGGGCTGGTTGGACAAAGGTCAGTCAAGCGACTCGGAAAAAAGCCGGCTGAACATTGTGCAGGGCATGTGGGTGAAGTGTTCACTGTGCCGCGCCATTGTCTATCGGAAAGAGGTGGATCTCAATCTCAAGCTGTGTCCCAAATGCGGCTACCATTTCCCCCTCTCCGTTCAGGAACGCCTTGACCTCTTGCTGGATCCTCACAGTTTCCATGAATGGGACGCCGACGTGGCGCCTGGCGATCCTCTCGATTTTATCGATACGCAACCATACTCCAAACGCCTTGAGGCCTGTCAGACCAAGACCGGACACCGCGACGCGATTGTCACGGGCGAAGGGGCGCTGCATCATCGCCCGATTGTTCTGGGGATCTTTGATTTTGGATTTATGGGCGGCAGCATGGGATCCGTGGTTGGAGAAAAAATCTGTCGTGCCGCCGGGCGAGCTGTGGAAAGCCGCCGTCCATTGTTGCTCGTGACGACGTCGGGCGGAGCGAGAATGCAGGAAGGGATCCTCGCGCTGATGCAAATGGCCAAGACCGCTGCGGCCGTGGCGCGGCTCCATGAAGCCGGCGTTCCGTTCATCACGTTGCTCACCGATCCAACCTTTGGCGGCGTCACCGCGAGTGTGGCGATGTTGGGGGATGTCATCCTGGCCGAACCGAAAGCCCTGATCGGCTTTGCCGGGCCGCGTGTCATCGAGCAAACCATCAAAGAGCGTCTGCCGGACGGGTTTCAACGCGCGGAGTTTTTACTTGAACATGGGATGATTGACGCCATTGTGAGTCGTCCGCATCTTCGAGAGACCATCCATACGGTGTTGCGACATCTCATGCCCGGCGCGTCAGTCGGTCGGCGCCCGGACCACTGACGGACCAACCATGGGGATCGTGGCTTATGGTGCGTTCCTACGACGCGACGCGACGGCGTCTCTACGAGTTGCAGCGATTCGGCGTGAAGCTGGGGTTGGAAACGATTTCCGCGTTACTGTCGGACTGGGGGAATCCCCACCGGTGTTTTCCGGCTCTTCACGTGGCCGGGACCAACGGCAAAGGGTCCGTGGCCGCGATGCTGGATGCGATCCTTCGGGCCGCCGGTGTTCGGGTTGGGCTTTATACCTCTCCTCATCTGCTTGATTTTCGTGAACGCATTCAGGTTCAGGGGATGAACATTCCCGAAGATCGTGTGGTGGATCTGTTTGCCCGCCTTCAGACCCTCCCGTCCTGTGTCACGCCGCCGACGTTTTTTGAAGCGACAACCGCCATGGCCTTTCAATACTTTGCCGAAGAACGGATTGAGCTTGCCGTGATCGAAGTGGGGATGGGGGGGAGATTCGACGCGACGAACGTGTGTCGTTCCGTCGGCACGGTGATTACGAATGTGACGTTTGACCATGAGCGGTATCTGGGATCGTCCCTTCCCGCCATTGCGTTTGAGAAGGCGGGGATTATGAAACAACACGTCCCGGTGGTCATTGGGCCGGTCGAGCCATCCCCTGACCGTGTCTTGCGGGAACATGCGCGACACGTGCAGGCCCCGATGCGTACCTTTGGCCATGAATTTATGAGTACCGCGCATGCGTCAGGAACATTCGATTTTCGTGGGATGCGCGGCGACTACCGCAATCTTCAGTGCGCGCTTGAGGGGCAACATCAGGTTGTGAATGCGGGTTGCGCCCTGGCCGTCCTTGAATCCGGCGTGATGCCCCGGATCACGATTCCCGAGTCGGCCATTCGACGCGGTCTGGAGCGCGTTTCCTGGCCTGGTCGGCTTGAACGACTTGGGAATCATCCTCTGGTGCTCTGCGATGGAGCGCATAATCCGGCCGCGGCGGAATGCCTCAAACGCAGTCTGCAACGGATCATGTCCGAACGGAACGGGTGTCGCCTCAAGCTGGTCGTCGGGATGATGGAGGACAAAAACCACGCGGTGTTTTTGCGCACGCTGGTCCCGCTGGCGGATGCGGTGATTGTGACGCAAATTGATTCTCCCCGCTCGGCCGCCATGAGTGTCCTGAAACGGGCTTTGCCGGACACGGATGTCCCTGTGTACGAACGCGACGTTCCCCAAACGGCCATGGACCTGGCCATGGGCTTGAGCGGCGAGAACGATCTGGTCTGTGTGACGGGATCGTTGTTTCTTGTCGGGTGCGTAAAAAGTCTCCTGGCGGGAAAGCGCTATGACCCCGTCGTTGGATAGCCGACCGGCGATCCATGCCCGTTGGGTGACCCATGGGCTGTTGTTGGGCCTGTTGCTGGTCAGTCAGGTTGTGACCCCCGTTGTGCGTCCCGTGCAGGCGCAGCCGACGCCCGCCTCGGTGGAGTTGTCGGGATCGCGTGCCGCCCCCCCCTTTCGCCTCACGTGCGAACGAATCGCATTTGATCATGTCACAGAGGAATTGCAGGCCCTGGATGCGGTGGTGGCGCAACGTGGCAACGTGCGGTTGACCGCGGATCAGGCCACGCTTCACAAACGTTCCGGCCGCTTAACGGCCAAAGGTCGCGTGCATGTGACCGACGGCGTGAGCGACGCATGGGCGGATGAGATGACCGTCAACGCGAACACGGAATCCGTGACAATCACGAACGGCAAGATGTTTGTGCCGCACACCAATACCTGGATTCGCGGTCGTCTGTTCCAACGGTTTTCCGAAATGCATTATCGCGTGAAGGACGGCATGTTTACGAATTGCGACGCGGACGACGGGGACATTCCCGATTGGAGTTTTTCGTTTCATGATCTGGATCTGGAGCAGGGCGACAGCCTTTTTGCCAGCAATGTCTGGCTGAACATCGGTCGTTACCCGATTGTGCCTTTGCCTCTGTTGCGCTATCCGGCGCCCGGCGCCAGACAAACCGGATTGCTGGTCCCCACTGTCGGGTTCGACGACGTGTTTGGCGTGCAATACCGGCAGGGGTTTTATTGGGCCGTTTCTCCCAGTCAGGACCTGACCGTGACGCCGCAACTGTTATCCAAACGGGGACAAGGCGGGGAAGTCGGCTATCGTTACGTGCTGGATCGGCTGTCGCGTGGAAAGTGGTTGTTCAATGCGTTTCATGATACCGAAGAGGAAAAACTTCGTGCGCAAATAACCGGCGCCCACGTGCACCATGTGAACGATGATCTGCGGGTGCAAGCCAACGTCAACTACGCGACGGATCGGACGTTCCTGCGGGACTTGAGCGCCTCCGGAACGTTTCGGGCCTTGCCGAGCCAGGAATCCGTGCTGAACGTCACGTGGCGATTGGCGGGTGGCGGCGCGTATCTCAAGGCCCAGTATTTGCAGCCGTTGGACTCCGGGGGGCGGGAAACATTTCAGCGGTTGCCGGAAATCGGGCATCGGTATCGCCGCGTGATCCCGGCGGGAGAAACGGTCACGCTTGACGTTGGCATGGATTCGACGTTTATTCACTTTGTTCGTGAGCAAGGGTTCAGCGTCAGCCGTTTTGACATCGTGCCCGCCGTTTCCGTTCAGGGGTTGCATCTTGGGCACATGATGAGTCTTCGCCCGCAGTTCATGATCCGGGAAGTCGTCTATTCCCGGAGTGTCGCCTCCCAATCCATGGAAGAGGATGTGCCGGGTGCCGCCCGCGCCCGCGGGACGTTTTGGCTTGGCCTTGAGGCCGTCACGAACCTGTCACGCGATTTTAGGTTGGGCGAGGGACATCGGCTTCGCCATACGATGACCCCGCGTCTGTTCTATGAATATGTGCCGGCTTCCCGGCAATCCGACCTGCCCAGGATTGATGCCGTTGATAATTTGCCGAAGAAACACTTGTTGACGTATTCCATGCGCACCGGGTTGAAGGATGTATGGAGCGGCGCACCGTCCATGACGATTGCGGATTTCGAGGTGGCTCAAAGTTATCATCCCGGCGACGCGCCGGGCCTGGCGAACAGGTTTTCCGACGTGTGGGCCAGGACGGCCATTGACGCTCCCGTGACGCATTGGTCGAGCATGTTCAGTCAATTGCGCTTGAGCGTTGACGCGTTCTATGCCCCGGGCGATCACGTATTCACGCAGTTGAATTCGCATGTCGCCGCGTGGGTGCATCAACAGGCGTATGTGGAACTGGGTTATCGCCACACACGGAACGGAGCCGTTCCACGCCGCGGCGACATCTGGAATCCGTTATCCTTCAATGAAGTGCTGGATGCTGAATCGAAAATTCGCTTTTTCACCGGTGGCGGAGCCGTCCGTCTGCCGGGGGGATGGACGGTTGGGACCAGGGCCTATCTCGATTTTGCCACGGGGAATACGCCGGAATGGAATGTCGTCGCTTTGTATCAAAACCCTTGCAAATGTTGGTCAATTGGCCTGTATCATATTCGCCTGGGGGCGGGCGCCGATCTTCCTGAACGGAATCAGTTCAATGTCGTGCTCACGTTGCGTGGCGTGGGGGCAACGATTGGATCAGGCACGCGGGTCATGCAGAATATTTTGGGTCCTCTGTTGCAAGGCGAACCCGGTCTGCCGTGGGCGCCGCGTTGAGACGAACAACGCGACCGACGTGCGGCGATCCGCCTTCCCGTCACCATTCAGCGCGGAGAATCTGTTCCGTTGCCCTGGCTAACGCCGAATCGGCGTGATGATCTTCGGCAAAAATTCGGAGCTGCACGATCCGCGAGGGTAAAAACTCAAAGAGTTCCCGCAGCGTTTCTTTTTCGACGGATTGCGTCGCCGGGTCATAGAGATAAAACTGAAACTGCCCCATGTTGAGCACGTTGAGGGGGCGCGTGTCTTTGCTGGCCATGTCCACGCGAAACGTCAGGTCTTTCAGTCGGCGAGGCAATGCCTGACGAATACGTTTTTCAAGCGCGGCGGGGGTCATCGCGGATCTCCGTGGAGGGCAATCACGAATCGCCAGGGCTTTGCTGTACGCCGTTTTCCATTTGACGTGGCGCCCCAGCACGAGACTCCATTCCTTGCCGATCCGCTGTGTGTTCCGATTTGATGATGATTCCCATGTGCGGACGGTTTCCAGCAGGGACCAGTCCGTCAACCGCCGATACTGATCCAGGTGGTGAAGCGGGTTATGGGGGAAGATGCGCTCCATGGTCTCGCGGAAAATTTCCAGGATGTGAAGATCAATCGCCCGCGACGTGCGATGAAAATAGACGTTGGAATACAGATAGAGTCTCGCGTTGAGAAACATTTGCAGGGCCGGCAGACCGTTTGTGTGGAGGGCCGGCCCCTTCGGCGTGATCATCGTGTAATGCATCAGTCGGGGAATATCCACCGGGCCGACCGAGACGCCGCACATGTAGGAGTCGCGCAGGACGTAATCGAAATTATCCGCCGTAAACAGCCCCCCGATTAACGGTTGGAGGAGCCGAAGCCATCGGGGATAACGCCGACCCGGTGTGTCGGGATCTTTCACAATCAGCGAGGCGATATGATCGGGGTTGAGCGCTTCACCCGTGGCAAACTCGCCGGATGGGCTTCGTCGCACTCGTTGAATCAGATGACCGAGTTGGTCGCGAATAATGACTTGTCCCAGGCGTTCATGGGACAAGCCGTACCGTTGAAGAAAATGCCAGTCAAAAAAATGACAGAACGGTCCGTGTCCCACGTCGTGGAGCAGCGCGGTGACCCTAAGCACCGCTTCAATGTAGGGGAGCGTCGGAACGTCCCGAATGGTTCGGGCGAGGGAGGGATACACGTGCCGGGCGTATTGCCCTGCAAGGTGCATGGCGCCCAGCACGTGTTGGAACCGGCTGTGCTCCGCCGCGGGATAGACCCACCGCGCGCTTTGCAGTTGATAGATGGATCGAAGACGCTGGACCCAGGGAGAATCAATTAAATCTTTTTCCGTGATTTCGTTCGCGTCGGAGGATGGACCGGGAACGGTAAATTGAATGTAGTGATGAATAGGGTCGGCAATGAGAGAAACGCCATGAGGCGCGTGTTTAGACATGATGTATCAAGTCAGAAGATAGAGGAGTATCCGTGCGGATTGTACCGGAGCCGAGTGGCGCGAACAACGGTATGGTGCTGTCCGCCGCCGATTCCGGGATTCGACACATGGCGGCACGGCGCGTCTCCTTTGGGTTGGCGTGCCGAAGGCGTGTGAGCGTCTGCTCTGTGCCGGGCCGCGCGTTCCGGTGTCGTTACGTGGATGTGCCGGATGGGCCGGGGCGCCGTTTGGAATAACGCGTCGCCAGGAGCAGGCCGACGGGGTAGGCAAGAAGGGCGCCAATGACGCCAAGGGTGAGCGCTCCCAGGGTAAAGGGCAGGAGGAGGGGAATGATCCATTCATAGAACCCGTGGAGGGAAAAGTGTTCCCAGGGAAAGTCCGGAGCGTCCGGCATCCCGACAAGACAAAAGCCCGTCCACATCGTGGCGGCCAGAATCGGGGCCACGGTCCAGGGATTATTCGTGAGTGAACCCACCAGGAGAGCGGGAAAATTCAGACGGAACATCCAGGCCAGGAAGGCCACGCTGGCAAAATGCAGTCCGTAGGTCGGCGAGAACGCAATAAAGACTCCGAGGGAGAACGCCAGGGCCGTTTGATGAGGCGTGTGGGGAAGAGCCAGAGCCTCCCGCATTTTCGCGCGCATGGTTTCGAGGGAGATCACAACGATGGCATTGGCGAGCGGGAGTTGTTGGGTGTGGCAAAGTGGCGATAGCTTTCCTGAAAGAGTGTTCGGGAACGGCCCCCTGGAAGCATCAGTCTCCGGCCGGATTGTGTCGGTTTGATTGTCCCAATCCAGGCAATGGGCACCCCGGTCCGTTTGGCAAGGCCCAGCACGGTTTTGTGGTGTTTGGCGTGGGCGGTAAACAGAAGCTCAAAATCTTCTCCGCCTTGCAGCGCGAATGCGAAAGGGTCCATCTGATGGTGGCGGGCAAAGGCGTGAAGTTGCGGGGAGAGGGGCAGGGAGTTCGCCCAGATTTCAATGCCCACGTGACTGTTCTCGCAAATGTGTCCGGCGTCGCCAGACAGCCCGTCGGAGAGATCAATGGCGGCGTGCGCCATGCCACGAGTGGCCAGGATTTGCCCGATGGCAAGCCGTGGAGTGGGCCGTATATGGCGTTGGATTAAAAATTTTTCAATCACGGACGGTCTGGATTGGTGACGGCGCCGTGCCCGTGTTTGCAGGATGTGAAGCCCGGCGCGCGCGTCACCCAGTGTGCCGGTCACGTACAGATGGTCGCCCACGTTCGCGCCGCTTCTGGTGAGCGCACGATTCGATGGAATGGCGCCGGCGATTGTCAGGCTAAGAAAGAGGGTGTGGGGAGACGATGAGGTGTCGCCGCCGATCAGCTCAACCATGTCGGAACCGCAGGCGTCACGGATCCCTTGATAGAGGACTCGAATGTGTTGAGCGGACACGTGGGCGGGAACGGCCATTGAGACAAGCAGATACAGCGGTCGCCCTCCCATCGCCGCAATGTCGCTAAGGTTGGCCACCCCCGCTCGAAAGCCCACGTCGCTCAAGGTGTGAAACGCGCGGTCAAAATGTACGCCTTCAATGAAGGCGTCGGTACTCAAAAGAAGCTGCTGGCCCGGTGGCGTCTTCAGAATGGCGGCGTCGTCTCCAATGCCCTTCAGCACCAGCGGCGAAGACGTTGGCCACTGTCGTTTCAGCCGTCGGATCAGGCCGAACTCTCCAACCGTTTCGAGGGAATGGCGTCCGGGGGCCGTACTCATGCGTCATGAAGAACGGCCGCCGCCGTGGAGGGTGGCCGCCGCCCGGCCTTGTTCGCGGATGGCGCCGCCACCCGTTTTTTTCGATTCGGCAACCCTGTTTTGGCGGGCGTGACTTTTGACGTTTTCAGAGCAAGGCGCATGCGGGGTGGTAAATGAAGCGCCGAGGCAAAGACTTGATCCACGGTTTCCGCAAAAATAATCTTCATGTTTTTCAGCAAATGTTTCGGGATTTCTTCCAAATCTTTTTCGTTATGTTTGGGGAGAATGACGGTTGGGATGGCGGCGCGCTTCGTCGCCAGTAATTTTTCTTTCAATCCGCCGACGGGGAGGATGCGGCCACGCAGCGTAATTTCTCCCGTCATGGCCAGGTTGTGGCGCACGGGAAGGTTCGCCAACGCCGAGGCGATGGCCGTGGCGATGGTGATCCCCGCCGAGGGGCCATCCTTGGGGATCGCTCCCGCTGGAACGTGGACGTGGATGTCGGTCTCGGCAAAGTCGTCCTGATTGATGCCGAGCGCTTCGGCCTGGGTGCGGACGTAGCTCAACGCGGCCTGGGCGGATTCTTTCATGACGTCACCCAGATGGCCGGTTAAGGTCAGGGTGCCTTTCCCCTTCATGCGAGTGGCTTCGACGTGCAGCGTCTCGCCGCCGGTTTCCGTCCACGCGAGTCCGGTCGCCAGCCCGACCTGATCTTTTTCCTTTTCAATTTCCGGCAGATGTTTGGGCACTCCCAGATAGGGCTGGAGCGACTGGGGCGTGAGGACGGACAATTTTGGTTTGCCCTCGGCAACCCGCCGGGCCACTTTTCGCATGGTGTTGGCGATTTCCCGTTCCAGGTTTCGGACGCCGGCCTCGCGCGTATAATGGGTGATGATGCGCTGAATGGCGGCATCGGTAATGCGAAAGTGTTTCTCGGAGATCCCATGCGCTTCCAGTTGTCGCGGGATTAAATAGCGTCTGGCAATCCCCAGTTTTTCTTCCTCGGTATATCCCGGAATGTCAATAATCTCCATGCGATCCCGGAGCGCCGACAGGATGGGATCAATGAGATTCGCCGTCGTGACGAACATCACGTTGCTCAAGTCAAACGGAACCCCCAGATAATGATCCGTGAACGCGTGGTTCTGCTCGGGATCCAGGACCTCCAGAAGGGCGGCTGACGGATCGCCTCGAAAATCCATCCCGACTTTATCAACTTCATCCAGCATGAAGACGGGATTGTTGGTTCCCGCCTGTTTGATGCCTTGGATGATACGACCGGGCAGGGCGCCGACGTAGGTCCGGCGGTGTCCCCGGATTTCGGCTTCATCCCGCACGCCGCCGAGACTCATGCGGACGCATTCCCGACCCAGCGCCCGCGCAATGGATTTCCCCAGCGACGTTTTCCCCACGCCGGGCGGGCCGACAAAGCACAGAATCGGGCCTTTGAGTTTGTCCTTCAGTTTGCGCACGGCCAGATACTCAAGGATCCGTTCTTTGACTTTTTCCAAATCATAGTGGTCTTCGTTGAGGACCGTGTGGGCGGCCTGAATGTCCAGATTGTCCGTGGAGGCGTGACTCCAGGGAATTTCGACCATCCATTCCATGTAGGTGCGCACCGTCGCCGCTTCGGCGGTATCCGGGTGCATTTTTTCCAGCCGCTTCAGTTGTTTGTCCACCTCTTTCATGACCTTGTCCGGCATGTTGGCGGCTTCAATCTGTTTCCGAAATTCCGCCACCTCTTCGGCGCGATCATCCAATTCCCCCAGCTCTTTCTGAATCGCTTTCGCCTGTTCGCGGAGGAAATATTCGCGCTGCGTTTTGTCAATTTCATCCTTGGCGTCGGCGTGGATTTTTTGTTGCATGGACAGGACTTCAATCTCCTGCGAGATCATCTCGCTCACGCGCTGTAATCGGGTCACCGGATCGTCCATTTCCAGAATGGTCTGGGCGGGTTCCACTTTCAGCCCGAGGTTCGAGATGATCACGTCCGCCAGGCGGCCGGGTTCCTCAACGTTTTCGATGACCGTCATCACGTCCGGCATGAAGACTTTCCCCAGGCCGGCGATGCGATCCACCCGTTCTTTGGTGGTGCGAATCAGCGCTTCGGTTTCGAGGGATGGCCCTGTTTCTTCGGGAGCCGGCGTCGTGTGAATCCGAACGGAATAAAACGGTTTGGACTGCGTATAGGCGACGATTTTCGCTCTGGCCAGACCTTGAATCAGAATTTTGACCCGTTCATCCGGGAGCTTCAACATACGTCGGATGATGCCCACCGTTCCGATTTCGAAAATATCTTCAGGTCGTGGATCTTCCGTGTCGTGGGCTTTCTGTGTCGCCAGCAACACCATTTTATTCCCGGCAAGAGCTGTCTCAATTGCGTGAATGGACATGGCGCGTCCGACAAACAGGGGGAGGACCATAGACGGAAACACGACGATATCCCTGACGGGGATCAACGGCAAATGATCGGGAACGTCAGGGGTGTCTGGAGGCGGTTGGAAATCTTGATTCATCGAGACGTGCGACGCTTTTCTTTTATGATCGTGGTCTGGAGACGCGGAACGCAAAGACAAGGCGTGCGGGGCCGAGAGACAGGCCGCCACACAATGAATCGTGTCTCGTTGATCCGTGCGGGTTGTGGCTACCGGGTGTGTCCGGGACGTGTTCCCGGCAGGAACGGCTCCGATAGTAGGGGAAGAAAAAAAAGAATGTCAAGGATGGACGATGGGGCCTGGCAGACCGCAAGGCAAGCTCGTGTGTCCTGTGGCCAAAATCACCATGGCTCAATGTTCGCAATGTGTCATTGCAGAATCATTGTGATCCGGTGGAGCAATCATCGCACGTTTGCGAACAAAATTGGATTCCCGCCGGGATGCGGGAATGACGGATGAGGCGGGTTCCCGACCACGACAGGCAGATACCGCGTGTAAAGACGCCCAAATTGGGCGTCTCTACAAACAACCCCGTGCCGCGTTGATAGCCAACCCGGCCCGTTACCAGCCCCACACAACATTCAACAGCACACCATGATCCGTAGCCGCGCCAGGGGTCTCCCCGCGTCGGCTCTCAAGAGACAGATTCAATCCCGACGCCAGTGTCAGACGGCTTCCCAGCCGGTAATTCCGCGTCCCCTGGCCCCACGTCAGCTTCCCATACGGCGTCAGCAGGTTCTGCCCGTCCGCAATGGCCAGCCCATAACCCACCTCCGCATCCATCCTCCGGCCCACAGCCGCCGCATCCGTGCCGGTCAGGTTCGCCGCACTCTGATCCCACAGTTGCGCGGTGTTCGTCACGGTCTGGCCGTAGGTGGGCGATAGCCGAAGGGCCAGCCCTTCGCCGCCCTGGCCGGGGATGACCGTCAGCGCCGCCCCGATGCCCCAGTCCTCGTAGTTCGACGTATGCCCCAGTAGCACACGGCCCTGACCGGAGAGCGTGACGCCCTGGGCCGGGTGACGATACTGTACCCCGCCGCCCATTTCCGCGCCGGTGCCGGTTAGCCCGTCACCGCCGTCACGCCGTAGCCCGGCCTCCAACGTGCCGCCCAGCCGCCCGCCGCCGGCTAACTCGTACTCATGGCGCCCTTCCACTTGTAACCGCGCCCGCCGCGCTTCCACCGTCAACGCGCCAATTCTGTCGTGGCCGTCCAGATCCATGGAGGTCTGCATGAGTTCGCCTTTGACCCGCACCCGGCTGGTGCGCGTCTTCAGCACCTGCGCGCTGACGCCGCCGCCCACCATGACCGTCGTGGCATCGCTCGTCTGGCGTGCGTCCACGATGGTATCGGTGATGGACACCTCGCCCCAGCCGTAGCCCGCCGTGGCCCACACGTCCAGCCCGCCCGCCGGTACGACCGACCACCCGACATAGGGCGTGAGGCTGGTCATCCGCAGGGTATAGTCGCCGCCGCCGCCGGTGGGGTCGTCCGCCAGTGCGCCATACTCAAAGTCGCCCTGGGTCCAGGAGAGAGCCGCTCCGGTCAGCAGGTTAGCTCGCACACGGGCGTCCGCGCCAAGTCGGGCACTGAACAGGGCACCGTCCCAGTCCGTGGCGTCGCCGCTCCCGCCGATGGCTCGGTAGTCGCCGCCGCCCCAGAGGGTCAGGCCCTTCACCAGGTCACCGGCCTGATTGAGCGGCAGGACAAACGCGGAGCGGCCCACCATGTCGTGCAGGTTCAATGTGCCGTCGGCCAGCGCCTGTCCGCCGGTGGTCAGGATGTCGGCCAGGGTGGACTGGCCGGCGAGGGTGACGGAGCCGGATTCGTGGCTGTCGGCGCCGGCGTGATGAAGTCGTCGCGCGATGGCGCTGACGGTGGTGTCCGTGATGGCCCGTGCCACTTCCGGCAGGATGGTCCGGCTGATGGCGCTTAGCCGTGCGTCTTCAATTTCAAGAGAGCCGACCGCGAACGGCGAGAATGCGGTGGTGGCGCCGCAGACGAAGCCGGGGAATCTGCCGGTCTCGCTGCCGATGGCTTCCCAGGCGGTGGCGGAGGTGGGGAGGTGGTACAGCGCGGTGCGACCAGTGGCGCCGACGGTGGACAGGCAGACGGTCGCGGTTGTGCTCGTCGGCAAGGATGTGGCGCCGGCGGGGGTCAGTGCAATATCCATCGCCACGCCGCTGAAGATGACGCCATCCGGCACGGCAACGGTGGACGTTGACGGGTCGTAGAAAGTCACCGCGACATCGCTCACCGAGTTGCCGGGGGGCAGGGTCAGACGCATATCGTTGTTGCTGTTACCGCCGACATTGATCGCCGCGAGTGCGTCGCCCAGGTAATCCACCGTTCCATCGGCAACAGTGACCGCCACCGTCTTGACGGTGAAAGTCAGGGCGTCAGTTTGCGATATGGCGTCTCTGACGGTGTAAACCAGTTCGGCGGCGGTTTCGCCGGGGTCGAAGAACGTCGCGGTCGGCCTACCGCTGATGGTGGGCGTAGTACCTGCGACAAAGCTCATCCCGGTCGGCAACACCTGGCTGCCAGCATCGCGCGTCAGCGTGTAGGTCAGAGGGCTGTTACCACCGCTGGCGGTTGGCAGGGCGAAGGAGATGGCAGTGTCTTGCGGGTAGATTTGGTTGGGAATGGTGGCGGCGCCAAAGGTCGGGGGATTAGATACTTCTGCTGTGATGATTGGGGAGAGGGCGTAGAAGTGGCCCGCCTGGGACTGTCCTGCAAAGGCGTTTGCTCGCGTAAATAGGTTAGAAGACGACGTGCCGTTTAAACCCGCGAACGCAACAGAAGTCTCACCGACCGCTCTGCTTAGCCCAGCAAAAATATGTTCTATCCCCTCGTTGTTTGATCCGGTAAAGATATCTCGGTTGCTAACAGTGCCGCCATCCTGGCTCGTTGGAACGGTAGAATCCCAGGTGCCGTCATAAAACCCTTCGTAGTTGTCGGCGATTTTTTCGCCGTTCAGCCAGTAGATCGGCGCGTCTGTGTCGGAGGAGGTGACACGATTGGTGGCGGTGTTGTCGCGGGCGTCCACCGCAGTGGTGGAGGTGAGGGCGCGGAACTCGGTGTTGAAGGCGGCAATCGGTGCGTTGTCGCCGGTGGCGGCGTTGGCTTGATTTTGTACGAAGGTGTTGTAGTCGGTGATGTCGGACGAGGTGGCGTCGCGGGTGCCGGAGGTCACGAACAGCAGGCGGAAACTGCCGCCTGCTGTGAGGCCGGCGGGTATCAGGCTCGAGTTTGCCGGGACTGTTTGGGCGGTTTGCGCGTGGCTGGTCGGCGCCGCGAAAGCGCAGAGGGCGAAGAGCAGCAGTGCGGCAAGGCGTGGCGCACTAACTGGTTGTTTTAGTGGGAAATTTTCGGGGGGGGGGGGGGGGTAGATGCGTACTGCGCGCGGGTCATGGTATTCATCCGTTTTGGTTCGCACCACTGGTGTAGTTTCGTCAGGAAATCGTTCATCGGCTGGTTGACAGTCTTCTTCATGGCCTCGTCATTCTCCTCATGAGTTCTTGTGTGATGTGTCCCCGCCCGTTAGCCCATAAAAAGACCAAACAGCGCGATCATCGCTCCAACGATCCCAAGCATCAACCCGACCATTGACCCGACCATCCATTTGATCAGCCGCACTTCGGTCTCGGCAAGGTCGGCTTTGGTGGCAAAGTTTTTGAGTTCGGCTTTGATGGCGGCAAGGTCGGCTTTGAGTTCGGCTTTGGTGGCGGCCAGTTCGGCTTTGGTGGCAAAGTTTTTGAGTTCGGCTTTGAGTTCGGCTTTGGTGGCGGCAAGGTCGGCTTTGAGTTCGGCTTTGGTGGCGGCAAGGTCGGCTTTGGTGGCGAAGTCCTTGAGATCCGCCCTGGTGAGCATATCATTCGCATGGGGCAGGCTCTCGACCGCTTTTTCGGCCAGCTCCTCCGGCACATTGGCGTGGATGAGGGCTTTGTACAGGGCTGTGGTACTCATAACGGCGGCAGGCTCCAGGAGTGTAGCGCATTCCAGGCGCGGGCCGGATGTGCGCAGGGTATTCTCTTCATTCGTTGTGGGTTGCGCCACTGGTTGAGTTGAGTCAGGAAATCGTTCATCGGCTGGTTCACGGTCTTCTTCATGGTTTTTGTCATTCCTCTTCGCCGTGTATTTCTTGTAGATATCGCCCGTTAGCCCAGAAAAAGACCAAACAGCGCAATCATCGCTCCAACGATACCAATCGTGACCCCGACCATCCATTTGATCAGCCGCACTTCGGTCTCGGCAAGGCCGGCTTTGAGGTCGGCTTTGGTGGCAAAGTTTTTGAGGTCGGCTTTGAGGTCGGCTTTGGTGGCGGCAAGGTCGGTTTTGGTGGCAAAGTCCTTGAGATCCGCCCTGGCGAGCATATCATTCGCATGTGGCAGGCTCTCGACCGCTTTTTCGGCCAGTTCCTCCGGCACATTGGCGTGGATGAGGGCTTTGTATAGGGCTGTGGTACTCATGGGGCAACAGGATACTCAATACTACTGAATATTTGCAAGACTGGTGTGGCAGTCTGTTTTCTTTTGCGAGTCAGGCACTGTTCAAGAAATATATCAAAGATTTGCAAGTCGTGCAATGATGAGGTGTTGCGAGCCGATGGTGGTGTGCGCTAACGTGTGCGGTGGCGAATTGGTTGTAGAGACGCACACGTGACCGGGCGGGAACGGTGTGCGTGACCGTGACGACTGTGTTGTCATAGCCGGTCCAATCGTCATCGGCGAGACACGAGCATTCTTTCTGATTCGCATCGCCTTTTCCCTCCCGTTCGTCGCGCCGCGGCGTCATGATGCGGTGTTGACCCGTCGCATGTTTTTGACAGCGTGGAGTCCGGTATGGTATCCCACGCCCAGCGTTGAGGCCCATGGAACACGCCGGCGATCAAGAAAATGACATCCTGTTCGTCTATCGCCATCCCGATGGCGCGGTCACGCTTTATTCAGATACGGAATGGGCCATTGAGCGGGGCATGAAACCGGAAGATCTGTACGAGGTGGCCATTCCTCGAACGCTGTACGCCGAAGGGACGATCCAGGACATCCGCGAATACGTGGCGCAATACCTTGAGGAGCGCGACGAACAACCCTCGTAACCGTTGAAGGCCCCGATGACGACCGCAGTCACCAGTCACTCTCCTCTGACGTCCGAACGCATTGAATCGGTGGTGGAAAGTCTTCCGGTCCAAAGCCGGGTGATGATCCGTCTGCTGCTGCTTCAGTACCTTGAAGTGTCTCAAGATGACATTCACTTTATCGCGGACGATCAGCCGGACTCCCGCTTTCTGGCCGGCGGACAACCCCTGAAAGTACGGCATTCAATCGCCGCCGTGCTTGAGGTCACGAACCGCATCGCACAGTACGGCCAGTTTTTTCGTCAAAAACGAGAACGGCCGTGGCTCCAGATTGAATGTCTGAAAAAGCAGATGGCGTTGGCCGATCTCACCATTACCGCCGCCGAGGGACTGCTGACTTCCAAGTTTCACGTGGAGCCGTCCGTGATAGAGGAATACAGGAAAACCGCCATGGCCGCGCTACTGAAGCCGGAAATCCGGCGGTTGGAACGCGCATGGGAAGAGGAAACAATCGCGGAAGACGAGTATCATCGGCAACGATTGCTTTTTGAATATCAGGCCCTGCTCCGGCGACGGGAAAAACAGCGGCGGCGAGGCGACAACGCCGACCTGGAATTTGAACGGTCGGGTCTTTCCCCGTTGCAGGATCACGAAGTCGCCCATATCTGGGGCATCCCGATGGGCAGCCTGTCCGCACGAAAAGTCAAGGCGCTCACGCACTACCTGACCGCGATGCAGGCACAACTTGATCGGGAGCGAGGGCCATCCGATCCTCCGCGCGGCGATCAAGACCTCTGGAGAGAAACGATTCGCGTCCTGTTTAAAAAGCCCTGCCACCGTTCGGTGGTCGGCTTTATTCCCGGCATTGAACGAACGGAAGAAGCCTTGCTCGACAAACTCGCGACGTTTGCGGACGGGTCCATGCCCGAGGCGGTGGAGTCAAACTTTTGGCAATTAATCACTCGCATTCACGACAGCGAGCACAGCGGCCCCTGGAACAACCACGCCAGAGCCATCTTTGCCCTTCAGCGGCTCTTCGCGATTCAAGCCGATTCCGAACCCACGCTGGATGACCTTGAAGAGACGCTCCTCAACGCCACGAAGCCGAAGTCCAAAGATGAGGACCTCCCGGCCCATCAACCCGGCGATGGCGCATCCGAACTTAGCGAACAGGCCATGGGCGTGCTGAATGCCTTTTCCGGCGAGATTGACGACAAGCGCACGTAAGAGTCTTCGGGAGCGTTTCCCGGACGGGGTTGCACGCCATGATGGGTGGCAGGCGGGTGACGACGCACCATTTGCTGTGCGAGAGGCAACGGAACACGTGGCGGTGTAGCTCAGGTGGTAGAGCAGCGGACTCATAAGCCGCGGGCCGGGGGTTCGAGACCCTTCACCGCCACCATTTTTCCACGGCGGAGACCGTCTCTTCTCTCCTTGTTGCGCGTCGCGCACCCGTTCCAACACATCCGCCGCCGGATTGCTCTCTATTCCTCGCCGGTTGATTCCGCGTAGTAGGCCTCCAGCAGGGCGCGCCGGTCATAATCCATCATCACAATCTGACGTTGATCGTAGGTGTTTGCCCAGTACAGATACCGGAAATTGCCGGCGCAGCGTCCGTATTCAATGTGACGTTGTCGCCCGTCCGCTTCCTCGTCAGTCTTTTCTCGCACGACCACACGTTCCGGGAGTGTTCGCCACACGTGCTCGGCGGCTGGCCCATGGTGTTCATACACGGGAGTCTGTTCCGGCGCACCGCTCGCCGGTTCCGGCGGGACATGTGCGAGTCGGTTCTCCGGAGACGCCGGGGACCGGACGGATTGTCTCTCCCGCAGCTCATGCCTCGCCAGCTCAATCATGAACGGCTGGAGCGCCTGCACGCCAAGCAGCAGCCCCTCACAGATTCCGTGAAGCATGAGTCGCACGTAGCATAACCCCCCGCCCGTTCGACCCGTTTCGTACCGCGCGTCATCTTCCCTCGCGTTTACGTCCAGGGCGCCCGGACGCACGTCGTCTTTCGGCAGCCTGGCATACACAAAATCCGCCAACGCTTGTTCATGGCAACGGTACAGGCCCTCTTGAGGATCCGGCTTCACGTCTTCGTCGAACACCGAAGACGGACATGCTGAACCGCTCTGCATCACGTACAACGGCCCTTCTTCCACCGATTCCCCAAGTTCGGCATACGTCAGCAACCTCGGTTGTTCGATGGGAACCAAACCTCTCGCGCCCATGGCGCGCTGGAACAACACCCGTCTCCCCATGTGCACCGCTTTTTCAAAGAGGACGACTCTGCCAGAAGGCGCCAACGCCCGCGACACATGATCCATGCGAGACCCGATGCCCGTCTGTTGTTCCAGTCGCCGCTGTTGTTGTGGATCCCGGTCGCGTTCAAAGGTTGACCAGCTCCGGCTCGGAAGCCCGGGGTCGGATTCCGATTGGAACAGGGCCTGCGTGGCCACGATGGTGTCGAAGCCTTCGGGCATTTCCTGTTGCGACACGTCGCACTGCTGAAAACTCACGTTCTTGAGCTGCGCCGATTGCGCGAACCGCCGCGCCGCTTCAAGCGATTGCGGAGACCGATCAAGGCCCAGAAAGGCGCAGTCCGGGAAACGGGCGGCGTACCAGGTCGTGAGAATACCCACCCCGCACCCCACGTCCAGCACGCGCCGCGCACCCTCCAGCACGTGTGCAATCATGGGCGCCAGCATCCGGTAATAGCCGTATCGCTGGCTGTGTAACACGGGCAGGATGTCGGGCGCCGCCGCCAGATCATACAATTCCAGAGCCGTGCGGGACTCTCCTCCTTCGTGTCGTTGTTGCGCCGCGCGTTGAAGCTGTCGCAGACGGTCGCCGGCGAGGGATTGCCGTTGCCAGACATCATAGGAGGCTGCATCGGGCCATTGGCGCAGTCCCCATTGCGCCAGATGCCGTTCAATGGTCAATGCGGACATGGGTCGGACGGACGGTGGGATACGGGACAGGCGGAATCGTGCGTACGATGGGAAGAGCAAGGCATGGAGAACACAAGCGGTCGCCTAAAATTTCGCGGACAACATCATGGCGTCCTGATACGCTTGAGGGACGGGATGCGGCTCCCGTAACTGACCTGTCCCGAACCCCACGTATTTCTCCGCCGTCAGGGCCTGGAGGGTGAGCGGCCCTCGCACGGGGAGATGCGAGATGTTCACGCCCAGTTCTTCGCCCAGATCCATTTGCGTGCCCGCGTGCAGCCGGGTTGAGGCGTTCACCAGCACCGCGCTGGAATCCACTTCCCGGACAAAACGCATGGCGGTTTCATAATTACGGGTGACGATGGTATCGGTATGGCCCGGCCCGACGGCCGCAATGTGCTGAATGGCTTCGTCCAGATCTTTGACAATTTTCACGCCCAGCGTCAACGACTGTCTCTTCTGTTCCCAATCGTCGTCGGTGGCCGGCCGAATACCTCTGTGCCCGGTCATTTCCATGATGCCCATCATGGAAATGGTTTTGGGACACCCAACGAGATCAACGATAAATTCACTGAGCAGCCGGCGCAGAAGGCCCGGAAGCAACTGTTGCGAGACGGCTTGATGGACCATCAACACGTCCAACGCATTGGTGGCAAGCGGATCCTGGATTTTGGAATTCACCACCACACTCTGCGCCAACGGCACGTCCGTCTCTTTATCAACGTACACGTGACACAGGCCGCCGTCGTACCCCAGGACGGGGACCCGTGACTGCTCCATCACCGCTTTGCGTAAACCGGCATTGCCTCTGGGTACAACGCCGTGGACCAGATTGCGCAACCGGGTCAGTTCCAGCACCCCTTCACGGTCGGGACGATCCACAAACATGACCGCCCCCGAAGGCACGCCGTGGGCTTCGGCCGTCTCACGCAGGACCCGCGCCACTGTGGCATTGGTCCGGAACCATTCTTTCCCGCCCCGCAGCATGCAGACGTTTCCCGACCGGAGACACATGGCGATTGATTCAGCCGTCACGTCCGGGCCAAATTCGGAAATCACGGCGATGACACCGATTGGCACGCGGACCCGACGCAGGCAAAGCCCGTCTTGCGTCATCCATCCTTGAGACATCTCCCCGGTGGGGTCAGGCTCACCGGCCATCCGGCGCAGGAAGGCGCCCATCGCCACAACGTGTTCTTCGGTCACGGAAATTTGTTCTCTGGCCTTCCGATAGTCATCCGTTGACCAGTCCCTGGGAATGTCGTCAAGATCCTGTGCGTTGGCCGCCAGCACATCCTCCACGCTGCCTTCCAGCCTGTCCGCCATGGCCAGAAGGGCCAGGGTGCGACCATGGCTGGTCATCAACGCTAAAGGGCGAGCCGCGGCGTTGGCCTGCTTTGCAAGACCTTGCATATACAGCTTGATTGGAATGTCAACCATTTGTCCGTCTTCCTTTGCGACCTGTCGCGCGTGGTCCGGGTTGTCGTCTGCTCAACACGCGGATGGACTGTACCCGCATCGGGAAACCCTCGTCAAAATTTTCTGTCCCATGGCCGCGAGGGGTGTTGCCGGGATTGTGCCGGGTCGCGGCGCTCAATCGTGGTGGGAACAAGTAAATGTTGTATGACACCGGGACCCGTCTCTTCTGTTGCTCACTGTGATGCGGCAAGGATGTCTCAACGAGTCATGGCTCCCGAAAGACCGGCGTTCATGGTTTCGTGAAAAAAGGACTGTCGGGATTCTTGTGCACATGCAGGAACCGGTCATCCACCTCCAGGTACTTCACCACAACGTAATACCGGTCACCTTTGGAATCCACCACCTCGCCATGATTGATGATTTGAATACGCTTCCACTGGGTATGCTCGGCAAACGCCCTGTTCCGAACCAGCAAAAGCTGCAAAGAGCCTGGATGCTCTTTCCCCCGAACGTGAATGTGAAACCGGCACGTATAATTGGAATGGAATCGAGAATCAGTGGGCTGAAACACATTGGAAAGCCAGATTGTCAGGGAACTGTTCTTGTCTAATCCATTCACACGAAACATCTGACCGGCCGGAGGGGTTTCCGTTCCATAGAGTGTCGCCAAAGCCAGCAGGTACGTGTGACAATACTCGTTGAGCTGGTCTTCCAGGGAAGCGTGTTCTAAAGAAACGAACGAAGGGGTGACGGGGTTCCCGCCGGCTTCATGAGAAGCCGGCGTGGCGGGCAATGCCGACAGGACAACCCATGCCAGAACACACCCCGTTCTCATCGTGGCTTTCCAAAGCATACCCATTGCCGTATGCGCACGCGAACCGCCGCCTTGGAAGGAAGTCGTCGGAATGTCCCGGCCAGGATTACCCGCCGAGGGTATCCAGTGTTTCCTTGAGGCTCTTCATGATGCAGGTAAAGATGGGGATGTCCCGCTTTGTGTACCGGCTGCCTTCCGCCTCGCGGAGGTGCATGACAAGATCAAGAAAATCTTCGGGATGGTCGGTTTCAAACGCCACCACGAATTCCTGATCGTCCAGGCCGAAGGAGTAGGTCGTGTTGAGTTTCACCGAGGGATACTTGTGGCCGATCTCAATGTGTTCATCCATCATCCCCTGTCGGGCGGCCTTGGTCAGGAGATACCACTCGCGGGTTTTCTCAAAGGGATAGATGAAAATGTACTTGCTGCGCCCGGGCATAATTTTCAGCCGGCGGCTTTCCTGGCCTTCATGCACGTGTTGGTCCACGTACACCGAGCGTTTTGTCATTGAGAGATACGAATAGGGGTTTGTCAGATACTGCCCAAGCCCGGTGGCCAGGGCCTTGGACATTTGCTCCTGAAAGAGTTCGAGATCGTAGGCAATGCGCCAGAGCACAAAATCGCAGTCGCCGCGGATGCCAACGGTTGTGTAGGGCACAATGATGATTTTGCCCGTAAATTCCTCAATGGCCCGGGCAAATTCCTGCTTGCCGGCTTGCCGTTCCGCAGCGGGGAGCCGCCGCCACGCGGCATCCACCTTGAAAAAATTGAAATTGACGAACTGACGTTTGGCTGGTTGGGTTTCTTCAGCCATGAATTCCTCCGTGACAGGCTTATGAACCAAGGGTCGTGGACGCGCTTATTTATCAATTTTCAGGCGGGGTTGTCAACGAAATGGGGGACTGAACGCGGAAGACGCTGCCATGGCGTCCGCCATGCCGGGAGGCGGAGCGGACGGATTCGGCAATCAGCCCGTTCCGGCGGCATGAGCTTTGGATCGGCGTCACACGCCATACGCGGGGTGTGCGCGGGTGAACGAGGGGCCTGGTGGGCCGTTGATTGCCATGGTGCATAGGCACATGGTTGGTTGAGACTGCCGCACCATGTATGGTACAGGAGCTTTCTTGCTCTGTGCTGTCATGATCGTTCTGTGACGGATATTGAAAGGTACGGCCTATGAGACATGCGGTTGCAGTTCTGACGGTTGTCATGGCGGTATCCGCGTTCGCGTCAGGCGTGGCGCATGCCGGATCCGGGTTCTATGTGAGTAGCGAGATGGGATTCAACGTCGCTTCCGAAGTGGGGACGGTTGGAGGGAGCAACGACGGCGCCAGCTACTGCGACGAGTACTTGAATGCGAATTTCGCCGATCTTATTACCAGCGGTGACTGCCCGGAGTCCCAGCCTTTTGTCAAGGATTGGAATGACACATTTGACGGCGGACTGGGCATACTGGCTGGAATGGCGGCGGGCTACAGCTTCCAGAATCATTTTCCGCATAATCCCTATGTGCGCGGGTTGCGCCTTGAGCTGGAATATTTTTTCCGGAACTCGGACCATGAGGATACGGCGACTCCGACCTTCTCCAGCGGTATTAGCGCGGATAAGGACAGTACGGAACTTGCGCGGGTGGCAGAGCGCATCGGCGCCATCAGCTCCCACAATCTGTTCGGAAACCTGTATTACGATTTCTTCAATAACAGTCCGTTCATCCCGTATGTCGGGGGTGGCGTTGGCGTGGGGTTTACGAAAGCGGACTGGAGCTCGCTCTGGCAGAGAAGGTTTGATGTAACAACGATCACCACGGGCGACAGCGGCCTCCCCCAGGATGGCACTGCGTCTGATTTCAAGCAGAACCTTGCCGGAACATCCAGCGTAGCCAACACCACGTTGGAGGATGTGCTGTTTGGGTTCCAGGTGCTCGTCGGCGTGGATTATCTGCTGACGGATGCCACATCGCTGGGTCTCAAGGGTCGTTGGGTCAAATACAGTACCTTTGAGGATAATGTCATTTGGGATCCACTGCGCGGGCATCAGCCAAATCTGCGACGCGACGGAAGCCATCCGGTCTATGGCACGATCACGACCGACGATATCGAATTTTTCGGGTTCAGCGTGAGCCTGAAGCATCATTTCTAGAGCGCCGGGCCTTCGGACAACGGATGAGTGCATGGGGGTTGCCTGTAGTACACGACGAGGAATCAACCCATTCGGCGGCGGTGGCGGCGATCCCGCCTTCGGCGGTCGTGTGGCTTCCCTGGTATGCGCTCAATGATTACGGCTTCGATCATTGCGGTCGGGTCTGAACTGCTGCTTGGCGGACGAGTGGATACCAATTCCCTGTTCCTGGCCGAGTGGTTGGCCGGGTGCGGGATTGCCGTCCGGTTCAAGTCCGTGGTGGGGGATGACGTGGACGACATAGGCGTTGCCGTGGCCCATGCCGCCGAAGAGGCGCGGCTTGTGCTGATGACCGGCGGCCTTGGCCCGACCGTTGATGACGTCACTCGTGAAGCCGTGGCCGCCGTCACCGGCAAGCCGTTACGCCTTCGCCCGCAGGCGCTCCACGCGGTCAAAGCCCGCTTGCAATCGGCCGCACGGCCCATCTCCGCAAACCAGCGACGGCAGGCGTTCCTGCCGGTCGGATCCGACCTGCTGCACAATCTCGCCGGAACGGCGCCCGGCTTTTCGTTGCAATGGAAACGCTGTCGCATCGTGTGCCTTCCGGGGGTGAGTCATGAGACCCGCAAGATGGTGACGGCGGCGGTGTTGCCGATTCTCCGTCGGGACGGTCTGTTGGGGCCGCCTCTTCAGATCAAGACGATTCAGACCTTTGGGCTGATGGAAGGAGATGTTGACATGCGGCTCCGGGGGATTGCGTCTGTCGGCGACCCGTTTCATCTCGGCCTGCAGGCGTCCCCGCTTGGCGTGTCGGTATCGCTCACGTCCGTGCGGTCATCAAAGATTCGCCGGGACGCGCGCTCCGCTCGTTCGGAGACATCCCACATGGTCAAGCCACGGGTTTCACTCAAGACGGTGGTGGATGACGTGATTGGCGCGTTGGGCCACCATGTCGTTTCCGACAACGGACAATCCATGGAAACGATTGTGGGGCGGGGTCTGCGGGAACGGGGATTCACCATTGCCGTGGCCGAGAGTTGTACCGGCGGACTGATCGGGCATCGTCTCACCTCGGTGGCCGGCAGTTCAGCCTATGTGGATCGTGGTGTGGTGTGCTACAGCAATGGCGCGAAGAGCGATCTGCTGGGGGTGGCTGAATCGGCGTTGAAACGCCATGGAGCCGTGAGTGCGCAGGTGGCCAGGGCCATGGCCGAAGGGATACGAACGAGAAGCCGGGCGGACATCGGGTTGAGCGTGACGGGTCTTGCCGGGCCAACAGGCGGGACATCGCGCAAGCCCGTCGGGTTGGTGTACGTTGGGCTGGCCACGCCGAAGCGCTCCCTGACAAAACGCTACCGCTTTTACGGGGATCGGCAAGCCATTACGCTGCGGTCGTCGCAAGGGGCGCTGGATGTGTTGCGGCGATGGTTGTACGACCTTCCGGTTGACGATGATTGAGAGACCTTCGCGGGGTACGTCCGTGGCGTTACGCACGTTTCTGGCGGTTGAGTTGTCGGCTGCCGTGCGAGTGGCCATCGCCCAACAGGCACAACGGGTCACGCAAGCGCTTGCCGCCTGTCCGGATGTGCTCTCATGGGTTCAGCCTGCCAATCTGCACGTGACCGTGAAGTTTTTCGGCGAGACGTCCGGGCGCCAGGTTGACGGGATTCGGCAGGCGGTTGAGCGGGCGGTTTCGACACGGCCATCCTTTGGCATTGAGATCAAGGGGTTTGGCGCGTTTCCGACTCTGGACGCTCCCCGCGTGTTATGGGCCGGTGTCGGCGGGGACGTGGACGCCCTCACCGCGTTGGCCGGGTGCGTGGCGGCGGCGGTTGTCCCGTTGGGGTTTCCGCAAGAGGAGAAACCGTTTCACCCGCATTTGACCGTGGCGCGCGTCAAAAGCGCGTACCGCGACGTTGGGCGAACACTCGGCGTTTCGGAAATCTTCACGACCCCTGTTGCCTGTGGTCGGGTCTCCGTTGAACGGGTCGCCCTGTTCAAAAGCGATCGCCAACCCGGCGGATCGGTCTATGTCAAATTATGGGACGTGGCATTGGATGCGTGAGCGGGAGATGCGGGCGCGCGATTTCCCTGTTTCCGGAAAGCCTGTGGCAAAAAATGGTGGCCTGATGGCGGGTTTTCAGCTACGATGAGCATGATGTTGGGAAAGCACGTTGCAAAAGACGATCGGGGCGTCGGTGATTGACAGGCCATGTTGCGTCTCATGAGGATGAGGCGTCCCGGCAACGCAATGCGCAACGCGAAGAGGAACGACAATCTGTTCTGTATGAGGTTGGTCAATCACGGGAAACGTGTCATGGTTGCCAGTCGTGAGGAGGCATTATGAGTGAACGAGGCGGGGATAACGAGGGGAAAAAGAAAGCGCTGGAACTGGCCGTGACCCAGATTGAAAAGCAATTTGGCAAAGGCTCAATCATGACATTGGGCCTGGAAGACCAGCCGGCGGATATCCAGGTGGTCTCCACGGGGTCGTTGTCCCTGGATATCGCCCTGGGGGTTGGCGGGTTGCCGCGTGGTCGCGTGGTGGAAATTTTCGGTCCGGAATCCTCCGGGAAAACGACGTTGTGCCTCCATGCCATCGCGGAAGCGCAGAAAGCCGGCGGGTCCGCGGCGTTCGTTGACGCGGAACATGCGCTGGACGTGTCCTATGCCCAAAAACTGGGGGTGCGCACCGACGATTTGCTGGTGGCCCAACCCGATACGGGGGAACAGGCCCTGGAGATTGTCGAGACGCTGGTCAGAAGCGGCGCGCTTGATCTGGTCGTCGTGGACTCCGTCGCCGCGTTGGTCCCCCGCGCCGAAATTGAAGGGGAAATGGGTGATTCACACATGGGCCTTCAGGCCCGCCTGATGTCCCAGGCGCTTCGCAAATTAACCGGGGCCATTTCCAAATCCATGACCACGGTGATGTTCATCAATCAGATTCGGATGAAAATCGGGGTGATGTTCGGCAATCCCGAAACCACCACGGGCGGGAACGCCCTGAAGTTTTATTCCTCGGTGCGGTTGGACATTCGGCGCATTGAGACCATCAAAGACGGGCAGGAGGTGACCGGGAGCCGGGTGCGCGTCAAGGTGGTCAAAAACAAAACCGCGCCGCCGTTCAGGCAAGCCGAGTTTGACATCATGTTTTCCGAGGGCGTGTCCAAAGTCGGCGAGCTGGTGGATCTGGGGGTTGACAAGAAAATCATCAATAAAGCCGGCGCATGGTATTCGTTTAACGATGAGCGGCTTGGCCAGGGCCGTGAGGCCGTCAAAACGTTTCTACGGAACACTCCCGACCTTGCCATGACCATTGAACGCAAGGTTCGTGAGCAGGCGGGGCTGCATGCCTCGGGGACTCATGCGAACAGGACGACAGAGACGGCGAAAGCGCCCGAGGCCCCAAAGCCGGCCGTGGGCAAAGGTGTAGCCAGGAAAATCAATGACGCCTGAATCGTCCCCGCAGTGCATTGCCTTTGACATTGAAATTGCCAATGTTTTTGAGCTGTCGCCGGGAGAAGATTTGGACGCATACGGTCCTTTTGACATCTCTTGCGCGGCGGCGGTTCATGACGAAGGTCACACGGATCTTTGGGTGACGAAGGACCACGCCGGGCGTCCGGTGCGGTGTCTGGATGCCGTGACCGCGCATGATATGTTGCACCGGCTCCGGAAATGGCAGCTTGAGGGTGCGCACCTGTTTGCATGGAACGGGCTTTCTTTTGATTTGCGCTGGCTTGGAGTGGCGGCAAACGATGTGTCATTGGCAACAGCCATCGCGCTTGATCTCTACGATCCAATGTTTCAGTTTTTCGTCCAACGAGGGTTTCCTGTTGGGCTTGCGAAGGTAGCCGAGGGGTTTGGTGTTTCTGAAAGAAAGCTCATGGAGTCTTCTGAAGCCCCCAAAGAATGGGCGCGAGGAAATTACCAAAACGTATTGGATTATGTTGCGATGGATTGTTGCCTGACCAATCAATGCGTGAAACACATCAAAGCAACAGGCAGTGTGAAGTGGGTGACAAAGACTGGCTCGTCTTCGTTTGAACCGATGCCTGCATTGCATCAAGTCCGTGATCTCCTCAATGCGCCCTGCCCCGATACATCGTGGATGGATCATCCAATCCCGCGCACGAAGTTTACGAGTTGGCTTTCGCCGTGACTGTGGAGTCGGTGTTCAGACAGGTGGCGCTCACAGCACAAGATTCCAGGGAGCGTGAGAACACATTGGATTGAGTCCATTCTCAATAGCCGGAAATGCAGATTCCCCATGCCTTTACGTACGCATGAACTTCGCCAGTCGTTTCTCGATTTTTTCAGGGAACATGACCACACCGTGGTGTCCAGCGCGTCCCTGATTCCCCAGGCCGATCCCACGCTTCTCTTCACCAACGCGGGCATGAATCAATTTAAACGGGTGTTTCTGGGGGAAGAGCGGCGTTCCTATTCCAGAGCGGTGTCCGTGCAGCGATGCGTAAGGGCCGGGGGCAAACACAACGATTTGGAAAACGTCGGCTATACCCGTCGTCATCATACCTTCTTTGAAATGCTTGGAAATTTCTCGTTCGGCGACTACTTCAAAGAAGACGCCATCCGGTACGGCTGGGACTATCTGACAAAGACGCTCGGCCTGCCCGCCGACCGATTGTGGGTGACGGTGTTTCAGGAAGACGACGAAGCCTTTGCCCTGTGGGAGAAAAAAATTGGCCTGCCCTCGGCCCGAATCGTTCGGCTCGGCCACAAGGAAAATTTCTGGCAAATGGGCGAGACGGGGCCGTGCGGTCCCTGTTCGGAAATTTACCTTGATCAGGGCGCGGCGCTCGGCTGCGGACGAGCCGGCTGCGCGGTGGGGTGTGACTGCGACCGGTATATGGAAATTTGGAATCTGGTGTTCATGCAGTTTGATCGCGACGCGGAAGGTCGTCTGCATCCTCTTCCCAAACCCAGCATTGACACCGGCATGGGCCTTGAGCGTCTGGCCGCCGCGGTGCAGGGCGTGGACAGCAACTATGCGACCGATTTGTTTCTGCCGTTGATCTCCGTGATCGCCGACCGCGCGGGCTGCGCGTACGGCAACGAGATGGCCTCTGATCGTTCGGTGCGGGTGATTGCCGACCATCTGCGCGCGATGACGTTTATGATTGCGGATGGGATTCTTCCCTCCAATGAAGGTCGGGGGTACGTGTTGCGACGTATCATACGGAGGGCGTCGCGGCATGGCCGGCTCCTGGGCGTGACCGAGCCGTTTCTGTATGACTTGACCCATGCCGTGGTGACCCGGATGGGGGGCGTCTATCCCGAACTGACGCATGCGGCCGAGGTGCTTCGCAAGGCGGTTGAGGGCGAGGAAGAACGCTTTATCGGCACGTTGGACCAGGGACTGCCGATTCTGCACGGCATGGTGAGTGACGCCAAAGCCGACCTTCGCGGGTCGTTGGACGGGGCGAGTGTCTTCAAGCTGTACGACACGTATGGCTTCCCATTGGATCTCATCGAAGAAACCGCGCGTGAACACGGGTTGGGCGCCGACCTTGAGGGCTTTCATCGCGCGCTGGACGCACAACGTGACCGGGCGCGAAAGTCCGCCTCGTTCGCCGTGGAAGGCGAGCAGCCCGTCATCGCCGAACTCGCGCAACGGATTCCCGCCACGGAGTTTGTCGGGTATCAGACGTTGCACGCGGAGAGCGTGGTCCAGGCGATGCTCAAAGACCAACGCCTGACGGAGGAAGTGGTTGAAGGGGATGACGTGGAACTGGTGGTCAACGCGACCCCGTTCTATCCTGAAGGCGGCGGGCAGGTGGGGGATCAGGGCGCGTTTGCGGGGCCTGACGGCCGGATTCGCATTCATGAAACCGTCAAGGTGAGCGGGAAGGTTGTGCTGCATAAAGGCACGGTGATCGCCGGTCGCGTCCGAACGGGCGAACCGATGGTGGCGACGGTGAATGCCGTGACTCGTCACGGCGCGGCTCGAAACCATACCGCCACCCATCTGCTGCACGCGGCGCTTCGCGAAGTGTTGGGACCGCACGTCAAACAATATGGTTCGTTGGTTGCCCCGAACCGATTGCGTTTTGACTTTTCGCATTTTAAGCCGTTGGGGGTCCGGGATCTGGAAGACGTGGAATCGCTGGTCAACCTGCATGTGTTGGAAAACCAGCGCGTGCATACCAGCGACATGGAGATCCAGGAGGCGATACGGGCCGGTGCGCTGGCGTTTTTCGGCGATAAGTATGGTGAACGGGTGCGGGTCGTGGGTATCGGTGAGTTCAGCAAGGAACTCTGCGGAGGAACGCATTGCCGGCAGACGGGAGAGATCGGTTCGTTTCGCATTGTGTCCGAAGGCGGGGTCGCGGCCGGAGTGCGGCGCGTGGAGGCGATGACCGGAACCGGGGCGTTGGAGTACGGGAGACGGGCCGAAGACCAGGTCAAAACCCTGGCCGGGTTGTTGAAAAGCAGTCCATCGGACGTCGTGCCGAAAACCCGGAAACTGGTCGCCGCGTTGAAGGAAAAGGAACGCGAAATCGAGCGGCTCAAACTGACCATGCTGGAGCAGGGCGGGGGCGGTGACGCCCGTGTTCGAACGATTCACGGCGTGCATGTGCACGTTCAGCGGGTGCAGGGGTTGTCCATGCAGGAACTGCGGCTGTTGTCCGACAAAGTGCGGAGTAAAACGCCCAATGGCGTGATCGCGTTAGGCTCGGCGGTGGACGGGAAAGTGTCGTTGCTGGTGATCGTGTCCAAAGACCTGACCGGGCGATTGCAGGCCGGTGCGTTGATTAAGGAAATGGCCAGTGAAGTCAATGGGTCTGGTGGGGGACGCGCCGACATGGCGCAAGCCGGCGGGAACAATCCCGACAACCTGGAGCAGGCTCTTGAAAAAGTATTTCATTTGGTTGAGGCGCGGATGTCATGAATTGTCCGGGGCCGGTCATGCGCCGCATCGTGGTGTCGGGAATGCTCCTGCTCGGGCTTGGAGGTTTCCTGGCATGTCTGGGTCAACTGCGACCGGTTGGCACCGACTCGCAGGTCGTGTTGGAGATTGCCGGAGGCGAGTCCTTTTCCGAAGTGGCGCGACGCCTTCATGCGCATCGTCTGATTAAGAACGAATGGATGTTCGTGTGGATGGGTCGCCTGGGAGGATTGGATCGGAACATCATTCAGGGAGAATATGCCTTGCACGGAGGCATGTGGCCCGTGACCATCCTGGGCAAGATCACCAGGGGCGATGTCACATTCTACACCGTCACGATTCCGGAAGGGTTTTCGTCGCAGCAGATTGCCGATTTGCTGTACGAGAACCAACTGGTGGAGGATCCCCTGGACTATATGCGGTTGACCGTGGATTTGGATTTTATTCGCACGTTGTCTCTGCCCGTTGATGATCTGGAGGGCTATCTCTTTCCGGATACCTATCGGTTTCCCCGCCACATGGAACCGGAACGGATCATTCAAACGATGGTCGCGCGGTTCAGGCAGATCGTGACGGAGGAAGATGACGCGCGCGCCAGGGCACTGGGGTTCACCATGTATCAAGTGCTGACGTTGGCGTCGGTGATTGAAAAAGAAACGGCCATGGCCGAGGAGCGCGCCCTGATTTCCGGCGTTTTTCATAATCGGCTCCGGCAAAACATTCCGTTGCAAAGCGATCCCACCGTGATCTATTCGTTCCACGAATTTGACGGCAATCTGCGCAAAAAAGACCTGTTGCGTGACAGCCCGTACAACACCTACCACGTCACCGGTTTGCCTTACGGTCCCATTGCGAATCCGGGAGCGGCCTCGATTCGTGCGGCCCTCTATCCCGCGAACACCGATTATTTGTATTTCGTCTCCCGCAATGACGGCAGCCATGAATTCTCCGCCACGCTTGCCGAGCACAGGAACGCCGTGGAGAAATATCAGTTGCGTCCACATCGTCGTTCCTCGTAATCTTCCGGCGGTATGTCCTTTGAACAACGCATCAGAGAACTGGGCTTCACCGTGCCCGACCCTCCCAACCCGGTCGCCACGTATGTGCCCTCCGTGCAGGTTGGCGACCTGTTGTTTCTTAGCGGGGTGATCCCCAATCGTGACGGGGTCCCTGTCTTTCGGGGCACGTTGGGTCGTGACGTGTCAGGAGAAGAAGGGTATGAAGCCGCGCAATGTGCGTTGCTCAATGCGCTGGCTGTGATTCGTCACGCCGCGGGTTCTCTCAATCGTGTGCGGCGCATCGTCAAGATGACGGGATACGTGGCGTCCCATGAAGGGTTTGTTGATCAACCCGGCGTCGTCAACGGCGCCTCCGATTTGCTGGTCAGGATCTTCGGCGAGGCCGGCCGCCATGCTCGTGTGGCCGTGGGTGTGGCCGCATTGCCCATGGGAGTTCCCATTGAGCTTGAATTGATCGTCCAACTGTTTCCATGAGCGTTTGCGGGCACGCCGTCGTTGACAGTGAAAAAACGCCTTGTTAAGTTCCGGCTTCACGTCAGGGATGGTCATGCCTTGCGTGGACGGTTTTGTACGTCATCCCGTGGCCGCTCATGATGGAGGAAACGATGCGACATCAAAGACGTGAGAGGTGTGCGTGCCTGCTGGTTGGCGTGGTGTTCCTGCTCGCCCCCGGTCAGGTCCTGGCCGGGGACGGGGTGTATCTGGGAATGGATCTGGGCGTGTCTCTCGCTCCAGGTCCGGACACGGCCACATTGGATAATGATTATCCGACCATATGCGACGAGTTCATTAACCCGGGCGATCAGGACGTGAGTACTTGTCCATCCGGGGAGTCATGGACGAATGCATTTGATGGAGGCGTCGGAGTGTTGAGCGGGGTGGCGATGGGGTATCGCTATGGAAACTACAGGTTTGAGGGAGAATATTTCTATCGCGGCACATCGTATAACCGCGAGAGCGAACCGGTGTTTTCCGGCGCGACGCTCTTGAAAGACAGTCAGGAAATCAGCGAATCCGTGGAGGCGATTGGTGACGTGTTGTCGCACAACTTCTTCGCCAACCTGTACTATGATTTTACCTCGGATTCAAAATGGACGCCCTATCTGGGGGCTGGCGTGGGGCTTGCGCTCGTCTCGGTTGATTACTCAAATCGCTTTACCCGGTCCAGTGACCCCGTGAACATCAAGACGTTCGGAGATACCGTTAATGACCGGAATCGCAGATTGGCGGGCACGACCACCGTCGCCTCGGACAGGCTCTCTGATACGTTGTTCGGGTGGCAGGCGATGGCCGGTGTGGATTATCAGGTCAGCGAGCCGGTCACCATCGGACTCAAACTCCGATGGGCGGAGTTTGGCGAATTTGAAGACGGCGCCGAGTATCGCCAGCTTCGCAGTCACGACTCCACCAATTCTCCCGATGCGTCTGATCCCCGCAGCGCTCGTGTGCGATACTCGTTCACGACCGATGACATCAAATTCTGGGGCGCGAGCCTCAACATGAAATATCAGTTCTGAATCGGGAATGAAGATGCGGCCTGTTGCCATCCATGTTGTGCTTGCGTTTGTGTGGTGCTGCGGCGCGGCTTCCCCAGCGCAGGCCGAATTATTCCCGGACGCGGGGCCGCCGGGCGCCACGGTGACCATTGGGGGGGGCGACTTTGGCCCCTTTGTTTCGACCGCGGAGAATCGCGTGGAATTCAACGGGGCGTCCGCGCTCATTCAACTCTGGGAACCCGATCTGGTGATGGTTAAAATCCCTCTGCGGGCGCAAGACGGCGACGTGACGGTGACGGGCCTTCGCGGCGCCACGGTTGCCGGCCGGTTTGCCGTTCAACGGCTGAAGATTACCGGGCTGATTCCGCCGGAGGCCGAACCCGGATCAACGCTCGTCATTGAGGGCGAGCATTTCGGCAACACGGCGGGGTCCCGTGAGCCAAATACCATGTTCGGGGTGAACCGCGTGGTCGTCAGCGGTATTGTGGCCGAAATCAGGAAATGGCGGAATACAAGGCTTGAAGTGGTCATTCCGGCGAACGCCGAATCGGGCGACGTGGTGGTGCAACTCGCCTCCTCCGATCCGCTGCCGGACGGATCGTGCTGCGCGCCGGTTGACTATGCTGAAAGTAATCCCATGCCGATTTCCCTGATTCCCAGCGTGTCGTTTGCTCCGGAGAAGGGCCCTGTGGGAACCAAGATTGTGCTAAGCGGCCAACTGTTTGGCGACGCCAGGGGGCGGGACGACGGCATGGCCATCGGGGGCAAACCGATGACGATCGTGCAATGGTCTCCACGCACCATTGTGGCGCATGTGCCCTTAAACGCGACAAGCGGTCCCGTGACGCTGCATCGGGACGGCCGCACGAGAGACGTGGGGCGCTTTGAGGTGGTGGAGCCGCGATTTGAGCGGTCAACGCCCAGCCATGGTCCCATCGGAACACTGGTGCGCCTTCAGGGAAAGCATTTCGGCGTGTTTTCCGAATCGGGAAGTACGGCGTATGCGTTTGATTTTGATCCGGGCCAGAATCGGGTGGAAATCGGCGGAGTGCCCGCCATTATCCACCGATGGCAGGATGATGAAATCAACGTGTGGGTGCCCTACAGCGCCAAATCCGGGCCCGTTGTGGTGAAGCGGGGCGCCACGATTCCCAATCCCGACGGAACCTGTTGTCGGCAACGCGGCATCATGGCTTTTGAAGCGGGTTCGTTTACCGTGACGATGCCCCGCGTGACATCCTATGCGCCCGCCGAAGCCGGGATTGACGAAATCGTAACCATTCAGGGTGACGGGTTCGGCGAGTTTCTGAAAATCGCGGAGGCGACGCGTCTGGAACTGAATACCGACGCCCATGACTGGAAAAGCTACCGCCTGGGGGCTGACGTGTCCCGAACGGAAGTCCTGGTCAACGGGATGGCGGCCATTGTTCTGTCCTGGACGGAGACGGAAATCACCGTTCGTGTGCCGCGGCGCCACGTGTTCGGGTTTGGACATCCCGAAGGGTTTTATGCGGATCCCACCAAAGGGGAACTGGTCGTGCGTCGCGGATCCTGGGACATGCTCGACAATGGCCGGTGTTGTTCGCAGAAGCGCTGGTTGAGCGCGGTGGCCGGGGAATTTAAAATTCTCCCGCGAGGGTTGCCGCACAAAGAATATTTCCACGATTACACGCAGGATAATTAACCTGTGTCCGTTGTCTCTTCTCCGCCTTCCTTGTTCGTTCAATCGCCCGCATGGTTCCGGTGGTCTGCTCTGCCTTCTCTGATTCTTGCCGGACTTGTCTGTTGTGCCGATGTGCGGGCCGACATGGAAACGCGCCCGCCCGTCATGCAGCACAGCGGAACCGGGGCCACGCTCCTTGACACATTTTTTGTCAGCCCGCGCGAAGGCTGGGTGGTCGGCGCCGGGGGCATGATGTTACAGACGGAAGACGGCGGCGAAACCTGGCGGGAGACCGCTCGCCGGACGACGGCCCTCCTCACGAGTCTCGCGTTTGCGGATGCGTCGCACGGGTGGATCGTCGGACACAACGGGACCATTCTCCACACAAACGATCAGGGGAAACACTGGCGCCGTCAGGAAGCCGGCGTCAGCGCCACGCTGTATGACGTGTCGTTCTTCGACTCCTCCCTGGGATGGATTGTCGGCGGTCGTGGAACCATCCTGCATACCGCGGACGGCGGAACGACGTGGGAGGATCAAGACAGTTCAACGTCGGCGGATTTATTCGGAGTGCAATTCCTGAACGCGCGCACGGGGTGGGCGGTCGGCGCGCTGGGGACGATTCTGATCACGCGGGACGGAGGCGCCCATTGGACGCAACAGCCCGTCGAGAGCGCCACGACGTTTTTCGATCTGCACGTGATGGACGCGCGGAGTGGTTGGGTTGTCGGCTCGCAGAGCGCCATGTTTCAAACGATCACGGGTGGGGCGGAATGGGTTGATCGCACGCTGAAATGCGGGTCGCCGTGTATCAGACCGCCGGATTTTTTGAAAGTCAGCTTTGCGGGGTTTCGCACGGGATGGATCATTGGCGAGCAGGGCGCGTTTCTTCACACGACCGACGCCGGCCTCACGTGGCAGGAGCCGGAGCTTCCCGAACCGTTGAGCCTGTACGGTCTGTCCTTTCCCGATCCCGGCGTCGGGTGGGCCGTGGGTCAGGGCGGAACCATCATGAAAATTGTCGCGCCGTCACCGTAACGTCTTCCCTACCCCAAATTTCCCAAACGATGTTGCAGGATCGTCAGAGCCGCCAGCGGGGCGGTTTCGCTTCGGAGTATGCCGTCGCCGAGTGAGACGGAGTGAAACCGTTGTTCCTGGAAGGCCAGGATCTCCTCCGTGGTCCATCCGCCTTCCGGTCCGACGGCCAACACAATGGTCCCGTGAAATGTGCGATCAAGGGGAAGCGAGCCGAGGCTGTGCGTCGCGTCTCGTGCGATCAACGCGCATCGAAGCGCCGCGTTGTCCGTGTGCGCGAACAATGCCGGCAGGATCATGGGTTCGGTGACGCGAGGGGAAGACCACTGCTCCGATTGCTCGGCCGCGTCAGTCGCGATGCGCTGCCATCGCTCCTGTATCGCGCGGATTCGATTCTCCGGCGGGCGCACGATGACCCGTGCGGTCAGTAAAGGCAGAATGGCGGCGGCGCCGAGTTCCGTGGCTTTTTGCATCACCCAGTTCATCCGATCCCCTTTGAGCACGGCCTGTGCCAGCGTGACTGACGCCGATGGGGGCGGGGGGGCGTGTACCGTTTCAAGAATGGACGCGCGAATGGACTGTGCGTCAAGGCGGTCTATCCGAACGCGATAGCGAATGCGTCGCTCGTCTCCGACCCAAATACACTCGCCTTTCCGAACGCGGAGGCTTTTGGCAAGGTGAAAACGGAGCGGAGGCTCAATCGTCACGGTGTCGTCGGCAATCTGGCGGGACTGGATGAAGAAAACCGGCACGTTACAGCACGCGGGCGGGAACGCGGAGGATTCGCAATTTACTCAAAGATGGTTTTGACTTTCTCAAACAACCCGTCTCCCGAACGGCCGGATGGCGCCCCGCCGGCCATTGATGCCCCGTGTTCTTTGGCAAACGCCGTCAGCAGTTCCCGTTGTCGCGCGGACAATTTGGTGGGAATCGTCACTTTGATTCGCACAAGCTGGTCGCCGGTGGTGTTCCGTTTCAGGGAAGGCGCCCCCATGCCTTTGAGTCGAAGCAACCGATCGTGCTGGGTGCCTTCGGGAATTTTGACGCTGGTTTTCCCTTTTAACGTCTGCACGTCAACCTTTCCGCCCAGGGCTGCCGTGACCATGTCAATGGACAACTCAACGACAATATCCTGTCCTTTGCGGGTAAAGATCGGGTGGGTTTTGACTGTGATCGCGACATACAGATCACCCGGCGGGCCGCCGTTCACGCCATGCTCGCCTTCATGGGCCAGGCGAAGGCGCATACCGGTTTCAATGCCCGCGGGAATCGTGACCGATAACGCCCGTTCCCGATACACGCGTTTCTGGCCGTGGCACGTCAGGCACGGCTCGGCAATGATCTGCCCGGCTCCCTGACACTGCCCGCATGTCCGATTGATGCTGAAAAACCCCTGCTGGAGTCGAATCTGCCCGGTGCCCTGACAGCCGGGGCAGAGTTTGGTACCGCTGGACGATTTCGCTCCGGTGCCGCGGCAGGTTTCACAGCCTTCCCATCGTGGGATTTTGAGTTTGGCTTCCTTGCCGTCAACGGCTTCTTCAAAGGACAGTCCCAGATTGTATTGCAGATCGTTGCCCTGTTGCGCCCGCTCGCGCCCGCCCCGGCCCCCTCCGAAAAAGTCGCCAAAAATATCGCTGAACACGTCGCCGAAGCCCCCGCTGAATTCAGGCCCCTGGCCGCCGCCGAATCCCTGCGGCCCCGCGTGGCCGAACATGTCATATCGCTTCCGCGCCTCCTGATTGCTCAACACCTCATAGGCTTCGTTGGCTTCCTTGAATTTCTCTTCTGATTTTTTCTTTTCCTTCTGATCCGTCTGCAAGTCGGGATGGTATTGGCGGGCGACCTTCCGAAAGGCCTTCTTGATATCGTCGTCGTCGGCCTCCCGGCCCACGCCGAGGACTTCGTAGTAATCCCGTTTCGTCACAGTCGCCATCTTTTCGTCTCGGAATGTGTCATCGTGCCATTGCTCACCTGGGCGGCTTTATCCGAGATGTGGAATAGCCTCAATGCAGCGTTCAGAATCCAAGGAGTACAACATTCTGTCCCTTACTTCTCCTTCTCCACTTCCTCAAATTCCGCATCCACCACTTTTTCGTCGGTGTCCTGTGCGGCTCCGTTGCCGGATCCGTCCTCTGTCCCGCCGCCGTCTCCGTCTCCGGGAGTCGCGTCCGCCGACGTCTTTTTGTACATCTCTTCCGCGAGTTTGTGCGACGCGGTGGTGAGGGTCTGCATCGCCGTTTTGATGGCTTCGATGTCGTCCCCGGCCATGGCCTGTTTCATGCCGTCAATCGCGCCTTGAATGCTGGTTTTGTCTTCCTCGGAGATTTTGTCTCCATGATCTGTGAGATTCTTTTCCGTCCCGTACAACAGGGAATCCGCCTGGTTGCGGATTTCGACGAGTTCGCGCCGTTTTTTGTCCTCTTCGGAATGCGCCTCGGCATCCTTCACGAGTTGTTCGACTTCTTCCTTGCTCAACCCGCTTGACGCCGTGATCTTGATGGACTGTTCCTTTTGCGTGGCCATGTCTTTGGCCGACACGTGGACGATGCCGTTCGCGTCAATGTCAAACGTCACTTCAATTTGCGGCATCCCACGCGGCGCGGGCGGAATCCCCACCAGGTCAAACTGGCCAAGCAGTTTATTGTCGCCGGCCATTTCCCGCTCGCCCTGAAAGACCCGGATGGTGACAGCCGTCTGGCTGTCGGCGGCGGTGGAGAAAATCTGGCTCTTCTTCGTGGGAATCGTGGTGTTGCGGTCAATCAGCCGCGTGAAGACGCCCCCCAGCGTTTCAATCCCCAGCGAGAGGGGAGTCACGTCAAGCAGCAGCACGTCTTTGACGTCGCCCTGAAGCACTCCGCCCTGGATGGCGGCGCCAATCGCCACGACTTCATCGGGATTGACCCCCTTGTGCGGCTCCTTCCCAAAAAATTCTTTGACCCGCTGGATGACTTTCGGCATCCGTGTCATCCCGCCGACGAGTACCACTTCATTCACGTCCCGTGCGGCAATGCCGGAGTCGGCCAGGGCTTTTTTGCAGGGTTCAATGGAGCGGGTGATCAAGTCGTCAACCAGTTGCTCGAATTTGGCACGGGTGAGTTTCAGCACCAGATGTTTAGGCCCGTTGGCGTCAGCCGTGACAAAGGGAAGGTTGATCTCCGTTTCCTGTGCCGACGACAGTTCAATTTTGGCCCGTTCGGCCGCTTCCTTCAGCCGCTGCAACGCCGTGCGGTCGTTTTTGAGATCAATGCCCTGATCTTTTTTAAATTCCTCCACCATCCAGTCAATGACGCGAAGATCAAAATCGTCGCCGCCCAGGAAGGTGTCGCCGTTGGTGGCTTTCACTTCAAACACGCCGTCCCCGATTTCCAGAATGGAAATGTCAAACGTGCCGCCGCCCAGGTCGTACACGGCGATGCGTTCTTCTTTCTTGGCGTCCAGCCCGTACGCCAGCGAGGCCGCCGTGGGTTCGTTGATAATGCGGCGCACGTTCAGCCCCGCGATTTGACCGGCGTCCTTTGTGGCCTGACGCTGGCTGTCGTCAAAGTATGCGGGCACGGTAATCACCGCGTCGGTCACTTTTTCGCCCAGATAATCTTCGGCGGTCTGTTTGATTTTCTGAAGAATCATGGCGGAGACTTCCGGGGGGCTGTACTGTTTGCCGCGAATTTCCACGTGAATGTCCCCGTTTGAGGCTTCACTGATGGTATAGGGCAACCGCTTGATCGCGTCTTTGACTTCTCTGGAGTTGAATTTTCTTCCCATCAGCCGTTTGACGGAAAAGACGGTGTGTTCGGGGTTCATAATGGACTGCCGCTTGGCGATCTGGCCGACCAGTCGCTCTGCCTTGTCCGTGATAGCCACCACGGACGGCGTGGTGCGGCCGCCTTCCGAATTGGGCACCACGGTCGGTTCCCCGTTGCTCATGATTGAAATGCACGAGTTTGTCGTTCCAAGATCAATGCCAATAATCTTACTCATGATTCAGCTCCTTCTTTCGGTGGCTGTGCGACGGTCACCATCGCCGGCCGTACGATTCGGTCGTGGAGAACATAACCTTTTTGATGTTCATCAACGACCGTGTGTTCAGGGGCATCCGCGGTTTCGACTTGCCCCACGGCCTGATGGCGGGTCGGATCAAACGTTTCTCCCTTGCAGGAGAATTGTGTCATGCCCCTTTTGTTCAGGGTGTCGAGAAAATGTTTATACGTGAGATTCACGCCTTCCAGCAGTCCCTCAATGTTGCCGCCATCCTGTCCCGGCTGCCAGGATTGAATGGCCCGTTCCAGGTTGTCCAGCGTGGGGAGGATGTCCCGCAACAGCGACTCATTCGCGAATTGAACCGCCTGCCTGTGATCGCGCTGCGCCCGCCGCTTGTAATTCTCAAATTCCGCGGCCATGCGCAGATATTTATCATTCAGCGCGTACAATTCCTCGGTTTTTGAGAGCAGCAGCTCGTTGATCGCCGCCACATCGTCAGGCGGTGGCGCATGGTCAGGATTGTCGTCTTCTCCGTGTGGAACATCGTCGGTTTCAGGGCGCATGGCGGGCGTGTCAATCGTCGGGTCATCATCCCGGACTTCTTCCTGTAGTTGATCGTGTGTTCCCATACGGCTCCTCTCGGTATCCTTTCCAGATAGTCACCGAAAGGGGGGTAAGTCAACCCAAGGCGTGAAAAAAACATGGAAAAGAATCAGGCGGGAAAGAAGTGGAAAATAAGCAGGAAATAAGGGGAAAAGAAGGAAATTGCGCGTGTCGGGCAGATTGTGGAACACCACACCGCCCGCCGCCCCCCGACCGTCAGCCCTGGTTGCCCCCTTCGGCCCGCCGGCGAAAGAGCAATTCCAGGCCCTCCAGTGTGAGCATCGGCCGGATGTCCCGAATGGTGCGGGACACCGGCGCAAGAGTCGTGGCCAGGCCGCCCGTGGCGACCACATGTGCGGATTGGCCGGTTTCCTGTTGAATGCGGGTCACCAGTTCATCCACCAACCCGGCATGCCCGAAAATCAATCCGGATTGCACACTGCTGATCGTATCGGTCCCGATCACGCTTTTCGGACGGGTCAGGTCCACATTGGGCAATTTGGCCGTATGGGTGTGCAGGGCGTCCGCCGAGCTTTGCAACCCCGGGGCAATGGCTCCGCCCAGATAATGTCCGTCTTTGGTGACGGTGCAGAACGTGGTGGCCGTTCCGAAATCCACAATGATGAGGTGCGTGCGATAACGTTCAAACGCCGCCGCCGCATTCACCAGGCGGTCGGTGCCGATTTCCTGAACATTGGGATAGTCAATGACCAGGCCGAAGGGGAAGTCGGAGGACACGACGAGCGCGGCATGATGAAAAAATGTTTCCACCATGGATTCCAGCGTGGGGGTGATGGGCGGCACGACGCTCGACAGAATGCTGGCCTGGATGTCCACGGGCATGATCCCGGATTCCCGCAGCAGCGACGTGATCACCATGCCGTATTCATCCGTCGTTTTCGTGTGATCCGTGGCCAGTCGCCAGGAACGTTGAAGCGATTGCCCCGCAAACACTCCGCAGACGATCTGACTGTTGCCGATGTCAATGGCCAGGAGCATATGTCTCACCTGTCTGTCTGGATGGTGCGGGACGGCCTGCGTGCCCGCCGCAATACGAATCGTCCGATACGCGGGACGCGCGCGTTACCGAAGATGGTCAACATCCGCGGAGCGAATGGCCATGGTGCGCGGCTCTCCCCCTTGCATGGTGGAGACCAATAAAGCCCCGTCGTCGCCGATGTCAACAGCCGTTCCCTGAATGGGCCGCCCGTCAAGACAGGAAATGCGCACGTCCCGTCCCAGTGTCCCGCAGGATGCGGCATAGGCTTGTCGAATGTGGTCGAAGTGTCCCGACTCCATGCGATCATACCAGTATTCCAAACGGTTCAGCACGTTGGCGAGCAGCGGATTGCGGTCGTGGCATTGTTGCGTCTCTTCATACAGAGAAGTGGCGAGTGAGCGAAACGCCTGCGGGAAATCCGTCACCCGGCCATTGACGTTGACGCCGAATCCCATGACGCAGACGGGGAGTTGGAGGCCGTGCCCGGCGCGTTCACACAACACGCCGCCTGTTTTTTTGTCGGCGCACAGCAGGTCGTTGGGCCATTTTAACGACAGGGCCAGGCCGATGGCCCGTTGCATGGCTTCGACAAGGGCGAGTCCCGTGACAAGCGGGATCCATGATGCGTTGTCCAGCAAGGCGGGCGTGGTGAGGATCACGGAACAGGTGAGATTAACGCGGGGCGGCGAGATCCATTGTCGGCCCAACCGGCCAGTCCCCGCGGTTTGCGATTCGGCGAGGACCGTCGTGCCATGGGTCGCGCCGGAACGGGCCAGCGTGAAGGCCGTGGCGTTGGTTGAGGCGACTTCTTCAAACAGATGCAAGGGGCGGCCCAGGTGTCGGGTGGTCAACCCGCGTTGCACGTCTTCAGTCTTGAGTGGGATGAATGGAGTCGGCATGGCGACGGACAATGCGCGTCTCTATGGAGAAAGTCCGGGCCTCATGTCCAGACTCATATCAACAGCGGGGGCGGAATGGGTGAGCGCGCCGATTGAAATCGCGTCCACGCCCGTGGCGGCGTAGTCACGCACGTTCACAAGTGTCATCCCTCCCGATGCCTCGGTGCGCGCCCGCCCTTTGACGAAGGCCACGGCGTCCCGCACAAGGGCCGGCGTCATGTTGTCCAGGAGCAGCACGTCGGCTTGACCGTCCAGGGCCTGCTCAACCTGTTCAAGCGTTGACACCTCCACGCACACAGGCAGGTCTCGCGGGCCTCGTTCCCTGGCCTCGCGGCAGGCCTCCGCCAGCGTGGCGCCACGGGCTTCCAGCAGGACGATGTGATTATCCTTGATAAGCAGACCGTCGCTTAGCGACAGGCGGTGATTGACGCCGCCGCCCAGCGAGACCGCCCATTTTTCAAGTCGTCGCAGACCGGGAATGGTTTTACGGGTATCAAGCAGCGTGACGGGTAACGGACGCACGGCGTCACAAAAGCGTGCGGTCAACGTGGCAATGCCGGAAAGATGTTGCAGGAAATTCAACGCGACGCGTTCTCCCGTCAAAATGGAACGGGCCGGTCCCCGCAGCGTGGCGAACGTCTGTCCCGCTTCCACGGATGCGCCGTCCTCGTATGCGGCCGTCACCACGACTGCGGGATCCAACACCCGATACACGGCATGCAGCGTCGTGAGGCCCGCGAGGGTCAGACGTTGTCTGGTCACCAGGTCGGCCTGCGCGCGCAGCGTGGGCGCGATTAGCGCTTCCGTGGTGACGTCGCCATGGGGCGCGTCTTCCCGGAGCGTGGCCGCAACCAGCGAGTCAAGTTCAGACGGCGAAGGCGGGGCGAGTGGCATAGGTCTCAAGGCATCATGTCTTGTAGCTGGCGGTTGCTGCTGGAATACAGCGACAGTTCGGCGGTCAGCAGGGCCAGCCGCTCCCCGGATTCCTGAATAACCTCCGGCGACGCCTTGGCCGCAAAGTCCGGTGACGCCAGACGGCGTTCGAGACGATCGGCTTCCTGTTGTTTGGCCTGCGTCTGTTTGTGGATGCGCGCCAACGCTTTTTTGAGATCCACGTCGCCCTCAATCGTCATGCCGACAGTCACGCGACCGACCACGAGACGCAACACGCGGCCGGTCGGCCATTCCCCCTGCGCGAGGATGGAGACCGTCCCGCGACCGAGATGCGCAATGTGATGTCGCACATCGCGCAGACGCGCGACATCGTCCGGGTCATGCGCCGCGATCAGGATTGTCAGCACCGTTGACGGCCCGTAATCCAGCAGCGCGCGGCCGGTTCTGACCGTGGTGACACATTGCTCAACGATGGCGAAGGACCGTTCCGCGCCGGCGTGCTCACTGTCCGCCTCGGCCTCGGGAAACGGCTGCCTGACGATGCTGTCGCCACTGTGCGGCAACGCCTGCCAGATTTCTTCCGTCAAAAACGGCATGAAGGGATGGAGTAAACGCTGGAGCCGTTCAAAGGTGTGTAGCAGCGTGGCGCGCGCGGATCGGGCGGCGGCGGTGTCCCCCTCCTGCAACGACGGTTTGATGAGTTCCAGGTACCAGTCGCAGTATTCATGCCAGATAAAATGATAGAGATGCCCGGCGGCCTGATCGAACCGGTACTCCCGCAGGCAGCCGTTGACGGCGTCGGTCACGCGGTTGAGGCGGCTCACAATCCATTGATCCGCGAACGGTCTGTCGGCGGGAGGTGTTGTATGAATCGGGCCGTCGGTGTGCATGAGAATAAACCGCGCCGCGTTCCAGATTTTGTTGGCAAAATTGCGATAGCCGGCAATGCGGTCTTCGGAGAGGCGAATATCCCGGCCCGGCGACGCCATGGAGGCCAGCGTGAAGCGCAGCGCGTCGGTCCCGTATTGGGACATCTTGGTCAGCGGATCAATGACGTTGCCTTTGGACTTGCTCATTTTCCGGCCTTCGGCGTCGCGCACCAGCGCGTGAATATAGACGTCGCGGAACGGAGGTTTGCCGGTGAATCGGAGGCCCAGCATAATCATGCGCGCGACCCAGAAGAACAGAATGTCCAACCCCGTGACCAGCGTTGACGTCGGGTACCAGGTCTGAAAATCTTTGGTGTCGTCAGGCCATCCCATCGTGGAAAACGGCCAGAGCGCCGACGAAAACCAGGTATCAAGCACGTCGGGGTCCTGCACGAATTGGTCATGGTGACAGGTCGGACAGTCGCGTGGCGGCGTGGTGGAGACAATCGGCGTGGCCTGTGTCGGGATGCTGCCGCTGCCCGCGCCGTTGAGCACCTCGCGCACGTCGGGGTCGCAGGTGGCGCAGTACCAGGCCGGGATGCGATGCCCCCACCAGATTTGCCGGGAGATGCACCAGTCTTTGATCCCGCGCATCCAGCCCAGATAGTTGTTCGTCCATCCTTCCGGAAGAATGCGAATGTGCCCCTGTTCCACCGCCGCAATGGCCGGGCCGGCCAGCGGCTGCACGTTCACAAACCATTGCGGCGAGAGGAACGGCTCCACCACGGTTTTGCAACGATAGCACTTCCCCAGGGCCATGGTGTGATCGTCAACGCGGGTCAGCGCTCCCAGGCGTTTCAGCGCGTCCACGACAAGGGGCCGGGCTTTGGCGACCGGGAGGTTGGCGAGGGTGTCACGCAAGGCCGGCTCCACGTCGGCTTCCAGAAGTGTGTCGGCGTTCAGGAGGCCACGAGGGGTCAGCAGGGACAGGCGGGGCAGGTGGTGTCGTTCGCCAGCCTCAAAATCGTTGAAGTCATGCGCCGGGGTGATTTTGACGGCGCCCGTTCCGAATTCCCGATCAACCAGAATGGTATCGCCCACAATCGGAATCGTGCGCCCGGTGAGCGGCAGCCGAAGGGAGCGCCCGATATGCCGATTATGGCGGGGATCGTCGGGATGCACGGCCACGGCGGTATCGCCGAGCAACGTTTCCGGTCTGGTCGTGGCGATGACGAGGCCGGTGCGGGGATCGTCGGCCAGCGGATACCGAATGTGGTACAGCATCCCTTTCACGGTCTCATGTTCAACCTCAATATCCGACAGGGCGGTGAGGCAGCGCGGGCACCAGTTGATGAGTCGTTCCCCGCGATAAATCAGTCCGTCCCGATGCAGTCGCACGAAGACGTCCCGGACGGCCCCGGACAATCCGTCATCCATGGTAAAGCGCAGCCGGGACCAGTCGCAGGACGCCCCGAGTTGTTTCAATTGTCCAAGAATCGTATCGCCGGACTGCTGCTTCCACGTCCGGATCCGCTCAACAAACGCCTCCCGTCCCAGTTGTTCCCGATTGGTCTGTTCAGCCATGAGTTGCCGTTCCACCACGTTCTGTGTGGCGATACCGGCGTGGTCGGTGCCCGGAAGCCAGAGGGTATTCCGCCCCTGCATCCGGTGCCAGCGAATCAGGATATCCTGGAGCGTCGTATTCAGCGCGTGACCGATATGGAGGGAGCCTGTGACGTTGGGAGGCGGGATAACGATGGAGTAAGGTTGCCCCTGTGCGTCCGCGTCGGCGGTGAAGGAGCCTTGATCAATCCAGTACTGTCCCCAACGGGCCTCAACGGCTCGCGGTTCGTAGATTTTCTCTAATTGTCGGGAAGCCATGAAACGTGCGCTAAAGGGACGTTACCCTAGCATGAGAGGTGTGTTCCCGCAACACGCCGTCATCCCCGCCGCCCGGCATTCCGCCCCTCCGTCATTCCCGTGCGCGCGGGAATCCGGCGTCTGTGTCTTTCCGCAATGCCGCCCCGCTCTTTCCGGTGTCGGCGCCAAAGGGTTGACTTACGCCGCCGCCCGTCTTGTGCGCATGGGGACGAGTGTGCTACAAGCGGAAGCTATGTCCATGCGGAGTTCCGGCGGGAATCAGACGGATTCGCCGAGGCTGATGCGAGGAAACATCGAGGAGAACACACGATGCCACGAGGTCGGGAAAAAGATCGCGAGAAGCGACGCAGACACCGAAAAAATCAGGAGCGCATCAAAGCGCTTGACCGGGCGCAACGCAAGGCCGGCGCCAAAAAGTAAACGCCGTTTTGTTCCGCGTTGTCCCCGTGTGATCCCGCATGTTGGGGTCATGCCCTCTGTTTGTCACTGTCGTTCACCGTCGCCGGGTATCGGTGACGCCCCCGTTCCGCCGGCCCATCGTTTCTGTTGTCCCGTTTCACTTCCCCCTGGTTCATATGTCGGAATCACCAATCACAGTCGTGTTTTTCGACGCGGCTGGCACACTCTTTCACGTCAAAGGATCGGTGGGGGAAATCTACCTTCGTTACGCCGAGAAGTACGGCGTCCCACAATCCGCCGGGATGGTGGAGAAACTGAATCAGGCGTTTCGCGAGGCGTTCATCCAGGCCCCCCCGTCGGTGTTTGCCGTGACCCAGCCGGAAAAACTGAAGCAATGCGAACGACTCTGGTGGTTCGACATCGTGCATGCGGTATTTTATCGCGTGGGAATGTTTGACGGATTTGACGACTATTTCGAAGAAGTTCACGCCGCTTTTGGCACGGCGGATGTGTGGGAAGTGTATCCCGAAGTGCCCGAGGTGCTGGAAACCGTCAAAGCTCGCGGGTACGAACTGGGCGTGATCTCCAACTTCGACACGCGGTTTTTCCCCATTTTCCGCGCGCTGGGGCTGGAACGCTGGTTTGATTCCGTCACGGTGTCATGTACCGCGGGTGCGGTCAAACCGTCCCCGAAAATTTTCCAACAGGCTTTAGCCCAGCACGTCATGGACCCGGCAGAAGCCCTGCACGTAGGCGACCGGCAACTGGAAGACTACGAAGGCGCCACCGGCGCCGGGTTGGCAAGCGTGCTGCTTGACAGGGACGGGACGGTGAAGGACGACAAGATTCCCTGTATCAAGCATCTTGGGGAAATGTTGCCACTGCTTCGGCAGTTGTCGTGATGGTTACCATTCGCCCGTGGTCGGTCTGTTGACATCTTCGTGGTAGATGACTTTGCCCTGAACGGCGCCGAACACCTCTTCTATGGTCTTTTTTGACGCAATCGGCTGAATGCGCAACATAGGACGATTGTGGTCGGTGACGATCAATTCTTCGCCGGTTTCCTCAATGTTTCGAAAGATACGAAGCATATTGGTTTTCAATTTACTTTTTGATATGGAAAGCATTTTTTCTCACTTTCGATAAATATGACCATAGTCATGACCTCGGTCAGACTGTAGATATAAGTTGATTTTGATGTCAAACGTGGTCGTCGGTTGCAAGGCAAGTCTCAACAAGCCATTGATGGAAGCCAGGCCTGTATAAGCAACCCTGTCGCAGAAATATGACGAACCCAATGAACACGTACCTGAAAGAAATCGCCACACTTGCCACGGACGGCGACGCCACTGAATTGTCCTACCGCACGCCCATAGAAAACATGTTGCAAGCGGCGGTAGTCGAGTTTGGCATTGACGTCGTCATTCTGCAGGAGCCGGGTCGCGTCAAAAATATCGGCGCGCCGGATTTTCGTATCAGTGCCAAAGGCGGCGGTGTAATCGGCTATGTGGAATGCAAAAAGCCCGGCGCCGACCTGCAAAAACTGACTACCAAATCGCAACTGGAAAAATATCGCGCCCTGTCAGGCAACATCCTGCTCACCGATTCCTGGCGTTGGCTGCTTTTGCGGGACGGCAAAAAAATCAAAGACATCACGCTGACCGAAAAACCCGCCGCGCAAACAAAAGCCGAATTCACGGCCATGCTCCGCACGTTCATGGAAGCGGAAGCGGAGAAAATCGGCGATGCCAAGCGGCTGGCGGAAGCATTGGCAAGACGGTGCGCGATATTGCGCGAGGGACTCGAAGCCCATGAAAACGACGACCCGGCGCAATCACGCCTGCACGGTGTGCTTGAAGACTTCCGCACCGCCCTGGACGCAGAACTAAGCTTTGCCCAATTCGCCGACACCTTCGCGCAAACGCTGGTCTATAGCCTGCTGCTGGCAAAACTCAAAGCCCCGGCCGGCGCCGCCCTCGACCTATACAACATCAACCGCCACATCCCCGCGAACTTTGCCGTCATCCGCGATGTAACCATTTTTTCGCAAGGATTGCGCGACTTGCAATATAAAGACATCGCCTGGGTCGTGGATGACATTCTGGCAACGGTGAACGCCATGGACGCGGCGGCGGTGGCCGAATCCATGTCTTATGCCAACGCGGGCAACGGCGGCACAGGTTTCGATGATGCCGACGACCCGTACATCTATTTCTATGAAAACTTTCTCGCCGCCTACGATGCCAAACAGCGCGAATGTCGCGGCGTCTATTACACCCCGCCGCCGGTGGTCAAGTTCATTGTGCGCGCGGTGGATGATCTGTTGCGCCGAGATTTTGATTTGCCTAACGGCCTTGCCGAAACTGATGCCGTGACCGCGCTGGATTTTGCCGCCGGTACCGGCACGTTTATGCTGGAAATGATCCGCACCGTGTTATCGGGCGCAGCGCCGGCACGGCGTGACATGCTTACGCACGGCCACATTCTGAAAAACTTTTACGGCTTTGAGTTGCTGATGGCGCCCTACGCCATTGCCCATCTGAAGCTGTCGCAGTTTCTGCTGGATAACAACGTGCCATTAAAAGAGGATGAGCGCATCAACATCTTTCTGACCAACACACTGGAACGACTAAGTGAGCAGATTCAACTGTCGATGATGCCCAAACTGGCAGAAGAGGCGAACCGCGCGCAGAAAATAAAGGACTCGCCGGTGCTGGTGATTTGTGGCAATCCGCCGTATTCGGTTGTGTCTCAAAATACAGGCGAATGGATTGTCGGTTTGATTGAGGCTTACAAAGCCATAGACGGAAAAAAACTGAAAGAAAGCAACTTAAAAGTTCTTCTCGATGATTATGTGAAGTTCATCCGCTTCGCCCAGTGGAAAATGGAACAAGTGGAACGCGGCATTGTCGCCATCATCACCAATCACGGCTTCTTGGACAACCCGACCTTCCGCGGCATGCGGAAAAGCCTGCACGATACTTTTGATGCGCTCTATTTCCTCGACCTGCACGGCAACGCCAACAAAAAAGAAACCGCGCCCGATGGCGGCAAAGATGAAAATGTTTTTGACATACGGCAAGGGGTAGCCATCAGCCTGCTGGTTAAGAATCCACAAGCAAAGCAGAAAGGCATTTTTCATGCCAATTTATATGGCAAGCGCAACGATAAATATACTGCCTGTCTGGAACAAGATATTGAAACGATAAAATGGAAAGCCATAACACCCGCTTCGCCGTTTTATCTATTTATCCCGCGCAATGAAAAAGCCGCGAAAGAGTATGAAAAATATTATTCGGTCGAAAATATATTCATAACGCAAAGCACGGGTATAAAATCTCATCGTGACCATTTTGCGTTTGCTTTTGATGCTGGAGAAATCAAGGCGCGCATTAAAAAAATGATTGACCCTAATATCAGCACGGAAAATTTACGCGAAATCTACAACCTTGAAGATACGCAGGGCTGGAGTTTTGAATCCACACGTAAATCACTCATAGGCGGTTATTCTTTTGATGAATTTCTTAAGCCGTGTCTGTATCGGCCTTTTGACATTCGCTGGTGTTATTACGGCGGAGAAACGATGGAACGCCATCGCCCTGAGGTTATGCGCCACATGCTGGCGGGGGAAAATATCGGGTTGCTAACCAATAAAAGAGAAGAACTTCAAGGAGGATGGGCGCACGCGCTGGTAACGGATGTAATCGCTACACACCCGGTTGTGTCGCCCAAAACAACAACTTATCTCTTCCCGCTCTACCGCTACGACAACCAATTCGGCACAACCATCCGCACAGAAAACCTAAACCCGGACTTCCGCCAATGGATTGACAACCGCTACGGCAAAGCCCACACCCCCGAAGACATCCTCGGCTGCATCTACGCCATCCTGCACTCTCCTGATTATCGAAAACGTTATGCCGATTTTCTGCGCACAGACTTTCCACGCATTCCATTTCCCGCCAATGACATAGAATTTACACGCCTCTCCGCCATCGGTAGAGACTTAATCGACGCCCATCTTTTGCGCTCCAACTGCTCCGGCGGTTTAGCGCAACACGATGGCACCGGCACTTCCCACAAAGTAGAAAAAATCCGCTACAACGAAAAAACGGAGCGACTATATTTCAACAAAGACGAATACTTCGCCCCCATCCCGCCGCAAGTTTTCAACTTCCAAATCGGCGGCTACCAACCCCTGGACAAATACCTGAAATCCCGCAAAGGCCGAACGCTCACTCTGGCCGAAACCGAAACGATACAAAAAACCGCCAACGTGATTGCCTTTACGATTGAAAAAATGCAGGAGATAGATAAATGATTAACGTCATCACCGTTGCTGACCGTCCAGTGATATAATGGGGTTGGTGAGGTTTTCATGGGAGACGCTTCTGCGTCTGCCCACTTTTGCACATAATCAGAACGAACGAAGGCTACAGTAAATGACTAAATCCGACAGTTACGGTGGACCATGGACTGCACAGAAACTTGCAGCATTGCGCTCCTATCTGGGGGCGTATCTTACCGTATTGCAAAAACAACCATTTTCACTTTTGTATGTTGACGCTTTCGCCGGGCCAGGCTTGTGGGGACACGACAATGTTGTTCACGGGCAATTGTTTGATGTGCCAGAGTATGATGAATATAAGAAAGGCTCGCCATTGATCGCGTTGGAAGCGATGAGTGGAGGGAGCTCAAAGCGCACCTTTAATAAATTTTATTTCATAGATAATAACAAGGGTTATATTGATAATTTGCAAAATGCGGTGTGCGAAAAGCACGGCGACAAATTAGACAAGATAGAGCTTATACAAGGAGATGCCAATACTGTAGTGCTGGAATTGTGTCGTGCGATTGACTGGAAGTCATCGCGGGCCGTGACATTCCTTGACCCGTTTGGCACGGAGGTGCATTGGCAAACTATAGAGGCCATAGCAAAAACTAAAGCCATGGACTTGTGGGTGTTGTTCCCTTTGGGCGTGGCTGTGAACCGTATGTTGACTACAGACGGCATCATTCCGCTACCATGGCAGGAAAAATTGAACGACATGTTTGGTACCAAAGATTGGCGCGAGCATTTTTACGAATCCGCGACTGACCAACCGGATCTATTTGGAGACGAGGCGCCCGATAATCCGCAGAAAATTGCATCTTTCACGAAGATTGCCGATTATTTTGTAAAACGGTTGAAAACCGTTTTCGCCGGTGTTATAGAAAAACCCCTGATGCTGAAAAATTCGAGGGGAAATCCGCTTTTTTCCTTATGCTTCGCCGTAGGCAACGAAAAAGGTAAGCCAATAGCCCTAAGGATTGCCAAACAAATTATTGACAAAACATGAACGGCGCATCGCAAATTGAATGGACAGAATCCACATGGAATCCAGTGACCGGTTGCACCAAGGTGTCAGATGGTTGCAAGCATTGTTATGCTGAAACGCTATCGCATCGTCTCGCTTTGATGGGCGTCAGGGGATATGAAAACGGATTCGCTGTTGCAGTTCATCGTGACCGGTTGGACATTCCCTTGCGGCGTAAAAAGCCGACCGTATGGTTTGTCAACTCTATGTCCGATTTATTTCATGCCAAAGTGCCGTTTGGATTTATTGATGACGTGATGAAAATTATCGAGCAAACGCCGCAGCACACATATCAAATTCTGACAAAACGGCCGGGGAGAATGGCGCAGTATTTTCATGAGAGAAAAGCACCAGAAAACGCTTGGCTCGGCGTGTCAGTGGAAAATAAGAAACAGGGGGTGCCACGCATTAAGGAATTGAAAAAAATAAATGCCGCCGTGCGTTTTTTATCTGTTGAACCATTGTTGGAAGACATTGGCAAAATCAACTTAAAGGGTATTCATTGGGTTATTGTTGGTGGCGAAAGCGGAAAGGGCGCACGTCCAATGCGTACGGTGTGGGTGAGCAATGTAAAAAAGCAATGTGTCGCCGCTAAGGTTAGATTTTTCTTTAAGCAGTGGGGTGCGTGGGGTGCTGACGGCGTTCAGCGTAACAAGAAAGCAAATGGACGGAAGTACAGAGGTAAACACTGGGATGAAATGCCTCTTGTTTTTATTTCCCCCAAAACGGCTAGAACGGCAGGGAGTGTTGGAATGTCGACATAGGGTATGAAGAAATCCAAATCTATTATTGACCGGATAGATAGCATCTTTGCTAAACACTACGGCTTGATCGAAGAAGAACTGGATGACATTGTCAACTACGATATTAAATACCGGATGGGATTGGGCGGATGAACACCGCCTGTGGTCCCGTCATGAGAAATGACCCAATGGAAACGCCTGAGAAAAAGCAGGATGATTTGAAGCTGTGATTAATGTCATATGAAATATTCAGTTTGCGCACTATAATGCACACCCTCAACAGCTCAATCGGAGGCATCTAAAATGGCTGAAAACAAAAAGGAAACACTAACTATAACACCATTGCCGACTTCTCTAAATGACATTTCAAGAACATGGCTAAACTCAAGTCTCAGTGCTATAGAACAAGCAGTAAATAAAGATGTTCTTGCTGTATATGGGCAAATTGAACCCAGCATCGATATTCGCATACGCCTTGCACTGGAGAGATTGGACAGTCGTCGGAAAACTTTGCTTGTTATTTTGGATACCCCGGGCGGCTTGGTGGAAGTAGTGCAAAGGATCGTGAAAACACTTCGCCACTTCTACAAAATCGTACATTTTCTAGTTCCGGAGCGCGCCATGTCGGCAGGCACCGTGCTGGTGATGTCGGGCGACGCCATCTACATGGATTATTTTTCTTGCCTCGGCCCCATTGACCCGCAGATTCAACGCAGTGATGGTCGCGTGGTACCTGGCCTTTCTTATCTGCGCCAATACCAACGCTTTGTGGAGAAAGCCGCCTCAGGACAGAACTTAACCACAGCAGAGTTCGCTCTCCTGAACAAACTGGACCTGGCTGAACTTCATCAAATAGAGTTGGCGGCAGAATTATCCAAATCACTAATCCATGAGTGGTTGTCAACATACAAATTCAAAGATTGGAGAAAGAAGAACGTGCCTGTAGCTATAGAGACAAAGAAAAAGCGCGCCGAGGAAATCGCCGACAAGTTGAATGACCACCAAAAATGGTATACTCATGGATATGGTATCCATAAAGATGTCCTGGAGAAAGACTTGAAACTCAAGATTGATGACTACAGCGATGACCCTGAATTGAAACAAAGAATCTGGCAGTATTTCTGGCCCCTCCGGGAGTATTGCATGCAGACTCAAAGTTCTTCACTCATCCACACCAGGAGCTTTCTATGAACAAACCATCATCTCAAAAATTCCCTACTATGGATGAAATCATTGCGCAAAATCCGCAAATAGATTTGAGTTGCTTTCGCCAATGGCAAAGAAAAAACGCGGAACTCGAAGCCGCTGGCATTGACACCAGCCCCCAATACGAAGATCCAAAACCGAGTCGGCAACAGCCAATTCCTTTCAGTCTTCTCGATTTATAATTCAGGCAGGCTTGTAATTCTGTCATTCATGCCAAAGAGATATTGCCTTACAAGGTGGAAGCCAAGGCAACGATCAGGCCAGCATATTATGCTGACAGAATTACCGTAAGAGGCAAACATGAAAGATAACTTCGCGCACAGATAGATATAATCAAATTCGTGGGAATAACCGATGATTTGATAAATGCTTTTGCGGATGGCGACCATGCCGACAAATAGAACCACCCACAAATACCATTTCAAGAAAGGCAACAAAATCGTCCATACGGGGATTGCCCACGATATAGACCGATGCGAGATCAAGAGCCGGAGTGAGCCGTGATGGAGCAAAGGGCATAGCGAACAAGTGGGTTTCCGTACCACCCGTGATGCCGCTCGTGCGTGGGAGCAGGAGCAGAAAAAGCAAGGTAAGCCGGTAACAGCAGAATAGCCTTGAGCCTGCCCCCAGGGTCGGGCATTCACTCTTTCAATCTACACCGGGGAAACAGAAATGGGTTTAACCAATGCCAATATTCTTTTGAGAAATCCCCGACTTCCCGAACTTGATCCCGTGCAAATTGACGCGTTGGCGGATACCGGATCAGTTCATTTGTGCATTCCGTCACATATACAGCTTCAGTTGAAACTTGAAGAAATTGACACGAAAGAAGTGACGTTGGCGGACGGGAGCAGAACGCTTGTGCCTTACGTCGGGCCGATTGAACTGCGCTATAAAAACAGGATTGGTTTTGCCGGTGCGCTTGTCATGGGTGATCAACCGCTGTTGGGGGCGATTCCAATGGAAGATATGGATTTGGTGGTCGTGCCGAAAACACGCGAAGTTATTGTCAATCCAAACAATCCGAACATTGCATCTTCTATCGCAAAAGCAGGTTAACCAGTTTGGAAAATTGCCTGGCGGGGGTGTAATGCCGTTTAGATTGTCAGACTTGCGGATTAGCCGTTTGAGACTTCTGCAATTTGGCTCTTCTTAGAAAGAAATAAATTGCGTGCATGTGTGTGGGGAAGCGATATGTGCCACGCTCTCCGTCTTTGCCGGGCATAATGCCTCCCAGGCTCCTCATTCGTATCAGGAAATTATCAAGCGCTTTCCTCTCCGCCGGTGTTAATGTTTCCAAAGACCGCAAATCTTTTTTGGAAAACTCAAGGCTACCAACACGATCATCCGCTATTTTCCCAAGAATAGAACGGTATTGGCTGCTTTGTAGTGCCTGAATCACGTTTTTTTCTATGAAACGATTTCCAATGGAATCCGCCGCATAAAAGATGCCTTTGAGACAATCGTCTTCCGTTATCGTGTCGTCTTCCGCTATCCGCCAGACGGCATCTCCAATTTCATGGGCGACGGTTGGAAGACCTCCGGAGTAACGGACAAGAATCTCGACTTCTTCTTTCTCTATGCGAACATTATGATTATCGAAAGCGTTACGAAAAAAATCCTCTCCTTCTGATTGCGTCCATGGTTCAATTGTCATCAGGGGTCTGAACACTCTTCCGACAGATGGATTGTTTTGCATCATCGTGTCCAGACGTTCTTCCAGACCGACAAAAATGAGACACACGGGAGCTACTGTTTTGCTTGTTGCTGCGCCGTCCACCATGCTTTTGAGCCAATGGGCAAACCGGGGGGTGTCTGCCAATTCGTTGATGTCATCAAAGATCAGGAAAAGTACTCTTCTGTCATTGCCGGCCTTTTGGACAATGTGGCCGAGTGACGCGGCGAAGCTGTTTGCCGTTGCGTCCAATTCTTCCCTGGACAGGTCAAGCTGAATATCAATCCCGTAAAGACCAATTTTTTTGATTCTTGTCCCGAACAGGCTCCACAGATTTTGCCCCCATGACTTGCTTTGGTTGTCTTTCAGCAGGCTCAAATGGGCTTCTCTGACCATGTCCTGTAGTTCGTCAACACCACCAAGATGGACATGCGCGGTGAGTGCCTGTTCGTCGCGTTCCGCCAGAAAACCGACAAAAGAAGCGAGAGAGCTTTTGCCGATACCCCGCTCTCCTGAAATCCAGCCGATCTGCAAGTTTCCTTGTGCCGCCTTGCGAACCGTTACGAGAAGTTCATCAATCTGATCTTTCCGCCCTCTAAAGAGCGCCGCATTGACGGGATGGTGTGGTGTAAAGGGGCTGTATTCTGGATTCATGGAGAAATCCCCGCAAACAGGATAATGAAGATTATGCGTAATATACAGAAACAGAGAACCGGCGGACAATCACGGCATCCCTCTTCCCCCGCCTTCCTTGACCCCCCCACGTATCGCCTGCTAGATTTTCACGCCAAGCCTACTGTTTTGTTTGAGCAATTTTATCATTACGTCAATGAGGTCAATGCGGGCCGGGCGGCATCGTCCGGATTGTCCGGTCAACCGTTCGTCTGGCGTATATTGCGAGGAGTGCGATGAAGAATTTTCTGAACAGTGTCAGCGATGGTCTCCCGTGGTGGAGCCGGCAGGGGGTTCGCGTGACCGGCGCCGACGGTCTTGAAGAGGACTGGGGCGCGGGCGAAGGTGACGAACAGGAAAAGCCGATAGATCCGCCCACCGGCGTCAAAGCCTTGTCAGGCAACGGGTTTATTACCGTGAGTTGGGACCCCGCACCCGACGCGATGTATTACAACATCTACTATCAGACCACGAAGGGCGTCTCCATCAAACCGAATGAACTGACCCGTCCAATCGCGGGGCGGGATGATTTCAATCCCGTCATCGGCGTGACCAAAGAAAAAGGGACGTGCATTGAAGGGCCGTCCTCGCCATACGAACATCAGGACCTTGCCAACGGCCTCTGTTATCACTACGTGGTCACCGTCGTCACCGCCGAGGGAGAGAGCCGTGAATCCGACGAAGTGATGACCATTCCCTCGCCGTATCTGCCGGTGATGCAGTTTGGAACGGAAGGCGTTGACGACGGTGAATTTCGTTCGCCCACCGGCATTGCCCTTGATGGCGAGGGCAACGTGTACGTGGCGGATACCGACAACCATTGCGTCCAGAAGTTCGATAAACACGGCACGTTTCTCGCGCGATGGGGCGATGAAGCCGATTCGGAAGAAGGCAAATTTTATTATCCGAGAGGCCTGGCGACGGCGCCGACGGGCGAGGTGTACGTGGCGGACAGCGGCAACAACCGCGTCCAGAAATTTGATCCCGACGGGAATCTGCTGGCGGCCTGGGGCCAGTTTGGCTTTGCCTGGCGCGGCGCCGAGGCCGGAAAATTTGACGTGCCATGGGGCGTCGCCACCGATCAGCAGGGGAATCTCTACGTCTCGGATACGAGCAACTCGCGCATACAAAAATTCCAGCCGGATGGCACGCCCCTGATGAAATGGGGCAAGGACGGCAGTTTTGACGGGGCGTTTTTCTATCCGCGCGGCGTGACCGTGGACTTTGCCGGTCATATTTATATTGCCGATGAGGGCAATCATCGCGTGCAGAAATTCGATTCCCGCGGGCATTTTCTGGCGAAATGGGGACGTGAGGGCAATGGCCACGGCCAGTTTCACTCGCCATGGGGCGTGGCCTGCGACGCGCTGGGCAGCGTGTACGTCGTGGACAGCCGGAACCACCGGATTCAGAAATTTGATTCCAACGGCACCTACCTGTGTTCCTGGGGCAATCGTGGGCTGACCGAGGCCCAGGTCAATTTCCCGTCCGGCCTGGCCGTGGACAAGGACGGGTGCGTCTATGTGGTGGACAGCGGGAATCACCGGATCATCAAGTTTGCGCCCACGGAAGAAGAACTCGCCAGAGGCCGAGAAAGAGCGGAAGGTGACGCGGCGAAGGGCGCGCATCTGCCGACAGTGACGCTGGTGGCCAAGCCGGGGGACACCGAAGTCATGTTGAGCTGGATGGACGTGCCGGAAGCCGTTTCCTACAGCCTCTATTTTGACACCGCCCCCGGTGTGACGAAAGAGACGGCGACGCGCATTGAAGGCGTGACCAGTCCCTATACCCATACCGGATTGACGAACAATGCCACCTATTATTACGCAGTCACGAGCGTGGACGAGCGCGAGGCCGAGAGTTCCCTGTCCGAAGAACGGGAAGTGACTCCCGTGCTGATTGACGTGGCGGCTCCGCAGAATCCGGATATTGTGCTCAATCACGGGGCCTACATGTCGAACACTCCGGACGTGGCGGCGACCATTTCGGCCAAGGATGTTGACACCGGCGTCTCGGGCTATTTCGTGTCTGAAAATCCCATGTCCCCCGGCGCGACGTTGCCGGGATGGATTGAGGTGGAACCGGAACATCGGTTCGGCGCCACGATTCCCGTCACACTCTCTCCGGGGGACGGCCCCAAAACGATCTACGTCTGGTTCAAGGACGTCGGCAACAATATCTCGGTGCCGGCCAGCGGGAACATTCTGCTGAACACGTCGGGGTACGTGTGTACGGCGAAATGGGGCAAACCCGGTCGCGGCGCGTCACTGCTGCACGGCGGCGAATTCATGGCGCCGTTATACGGATTGACGATTGATCGTCAGGGGTCACTGTTTGTCGTGGATAACGGCAACAATCGCGTCCAGAAATTCGATCCCAACGGCAACTTCATTCTGCTGTGGGGAAACTTCGGCACGGCCAACGGGAATTTCAACAACCCCACGGGCCTGGCCTGCGACGGCAAAGGCGACGTGTACGTGTGCGACACCAACAACCATCGCGTGCAGAAATTTGACGGCAAACTGGGCCACTACCTCATGAAAATCGGCGGGCGCGGGAATGGCGAAGGCCAGTTTAATGCGCCGTGGGACGTCGCGGTTGATCGGACGCGCGGGTACATCTACGTCGTGGACAGCGCCAATTTCCGCGTCCAGAAATTTGACATGGATGGCGAATTCGTCATGCAGTGGGGCAGTTTCGGGAATAACGACGGGCAGTTCTATTTTGCGCGCGGTCTTGCGGTGGACCAGCAGGACGGGATGGTGTACGTCATTGACATGGGGAATCATCGCGTCCAGAAATTTGACACCAGCACCAACGTGCTCCCGCAGCTTGTCGCCAGGTGGGGCGGCGGAATCGGCCCGGGTCATGCCAGCAGCGCGCAAGCCCAGGAACCGGGACAGTTCCGGTCGCCCTGGGGGATTGCCGTGGACGGATCGGGCGACGTGTTCGTGACCGACACGGGCAACCAGCGGATTCAGAAATTTGACCGGGACGGAAATTTCGTCACCCAATGGGGCGGGTTTGGGAACGCGGAAGGCCAATTTAACTTTCCCTACGGAATTGAAGTTGACCAGAAGGGGCACGTCTTCGCCGTGGACAGCGGCAACATGAGGGTGCAGCGCTTTATGCCCGCCGACGACGCGGAAGATTTTCTCCGGGACGAAAACGAGCCGGTCGCGGCTCTGCTTGAAGGCGGCGAATAAGCGCGTCCGTCCGCGAGGCACAGGGGAACGCGCAGGCGAGTTGGCCCGCACGACAGACACGACGCAACTGATGGAGGCCCGACGATCATGACCCGACTCTCTCCAAAAGCAACGGCCAATGTGCTGAAAGTCTCCGCCATCCTCTGGGGTATCTGGGGCCTCGTTCATGTCGGTGTGGGTATGCTGATCATGTGGCAGACGAGCGTGGGTCAGATTGCCGATGCCATTCATGGCATCACCCCCGCCGTGGATATGGCGACGCTTCAGATGGCGTATCCCGCTTCCGTGGGAGCGATCATGCAGCAGCATGGGTGGAATCTCGCCTGGTTCGGCGTGGTGACGCTGATCGGCGGCGGGTACATCTGGAAGCAGAACGTGATGGCGATTTTTGCCACGGCGCTTGTCGGCGGCCTGGCGGATTTTGGGTATTTCATCTTTATTGACCTGGCCGGTCTGGCGTTACCTCCGGGTCCGCAAATGACCTACATCTGCGGCGCGGCAATCGTCTTGAGCGTCTATGCCTTTTTTCGAGGCTCTCTCCGGAATTCCTGCATGGTCACGTCATCCTGAAACGTGCGTGTCGGTGCGGAAGGGGCGTCAGGCCCCGTGCTTTCCAATAACAATGTTTCACCGAATACGGATCACCGGTTTGGCGCTGACCTGACCGGCGACGGATCCGGGCAGGGCGGAGGCGGGGCGACGGAATCATGGCACTCTGGGACAAAACGCGAATCGGGCTGACCTTTGACGACGTGGTCCTCATCCCGGCCAAATCGGAGGTGATGCCCAGTGAAGTGGATTGCTCCACGCACGTCTCACGCCGGATCACCATCAGCATCCCTCTGTTGAGCGCGGCGATGGACACCGTGACGGAAGGTCGTCTCGCCATTGCGTTGGCGCGCGAAGGGGGCCTTGGGGTACTCCATCGCTCCGCGTCGCCGGAAGCGCAGGCCATGGAAGTGGACAAGGTGAAAAAATCCGAAAGCGGCATGATTTTGGACCCCGTGACCATTGAGCCGACGCAAACGATTCGTGATGCCCATGACATCATGGCCACGTACCGGATCTCCGGGGTTCCGGTGACGCAGAACGGCATACTGGTCGGGATTCTCACCAATCGGGACTTACGATTTGAAACCCGGTCGGATCTGTTGGTGTCGCAAGTCATGACGAGCGAGAACCTCATCACGGCGCCCGAGGGGACGAGTCTGGCCAAAGCCAGAGAAATCCTGCACGAGCATCGCATTGAAAAACTGCCGGTGGTGAACGACCGTTTTGAACTCAAAGGGCTGATCACCATCAAAGACATCCAAAAACAAATTCAATACCCGAACGCCTGCAAAGACGCCCATGGCCGGTTGCGTGTCGCCGCCGCCGTCGGTGTGGGGAAAGACGTGCCGGAACGGGTGGAACGCCTGGTCGGGGCCGGCGTGGACATGATCGTCGTGGATACCGCCCATGGGCATTCCCAAAGCGTCCTTGAGACGGTCAGGATGATCAAACGGTGTTATCCGTCAACGGATCTGATGGCCGGAAACGTGGGCACGGCGGAAGCGGTTCGGGACCTTGTGGACGCGGGCGCCGACGCGGTCAAGGTCGGAGTGGGGCCGGGTTCAATTTGCACGACGCGGATTGTCTCCGGCGCCGGAGTGCCCCAACTGACCGCCATTGCCGATTGCGCCGAGGCTCTGGAAGGGACAGGCGTGCCGGTCATCGCCGACGGCGGCATTAAGTATTCCGGCGACATTTCCAAAGCGCTGGCCGCGGGAGCCGCCGCCGTCATGATCGGCTCCCTGTTTGCCGGCACCGAAGAATCGCCGGGCGAAACCGTGTTGTACCAGGGCCGCACCTACAAGGAATATCGCGGCATGGGGTCGCTCGGAGCATTGGAACGCGGAAGCCGTGACCGGTATCAACAGGAAGGGCAAGCCGCGGGCAAGCTGGTGCCGGAGGGCATTGAAGGCCGCGTCCCGTCGAAAGGCGCGCTGTCCCACACTGCGTACCAACTGGTCGGCGGTCTCAAAGCCGGCATGGGCTACTGCGGCTGTCGGTCCGTTCCCGAATTGCAGCGCAATGCCCGGTTCATTCGTTTAACCCAGGCCGGCTTCCGTGAAGGCCACGTGCATGACGTGGTGATTACCAAGGAGGCTCCCAACTACAGGGCTGACGTGGAATAACGTGAGTCCGTTGTGGCGGGACCCCACCGCGAAGAACAAGGTCATTGCCCATGCCGGCCCGTCACGATACCATCGTCGTTCTTGATTTTGGGTCGCAGTACACCCAACTCATCGCCCGTCGGATTCGTGAATCCCGCGTCCATTCCGTCATCCTGTCCTCCACCGCATCGTTGGAGACCATCCGTTCGCATCACCCCAAAGGCGTCGTGCTATCCGGAGGGCCTGCCAGCGTGACAAGCGTCGGGCGTCCGAAATGGGCCAAAGCCATTTTGGGCGAAGGTCTGCCCGTGCTGGGCATTTGCTACGGCATGCAAGTCATCGCGCACGAAATGGGCGGGCGTGTCGGCGGCGCGAAGCGGCGGGAATTCGGCCGTGCGGAATTGCGGGTTCGGGACGGAGCGGATGTATTCCGCGGACTCAACGGAGCCGGCCCGTTCTCCGTCTGGATGTCGCATGGCGACCGGATTGAAAAACTGCCGCCCGGATTCCGGTCCATGGCGCGGACAAAGAATTCCCCCGTCGCGGCCATGAAACTGGTCAACAGCCGCCACCGGCTCTACGGCCTGCAATTTCACCCCGAAGTCGCGCATACGGTACACGGCGCGCAGATCATCAAAAACTTCGTGCATCACATTTGCGAAGCCGCCCCCACCTGGACCATGGGATCGTTCCTGCACGACTCCATCGGCCGGATTCGTCAACGGGTGGGACGGGATCACGTTCTCTGCGCGTTGAGCGGCGGCGTGGACAGCATGGTGGCCGCCGCCATGACCCACCGGGCCGTCGGCAAACAACTCACCTGTGTCTGCATAGACAACGGCGTCCTGCGGAAACACGAAGCAAAACAGCTCGCCGAGGCCTTTCGGTTTCATCATTTCAACTACCGCATGGTGGATGCCTCCGCGCAATTTCTGCGCGCGCTGGGCCGCACGACCGACCCTGAAAAAAAGCGCATCATCATTGGCCGTCAATTCGTCAAAATCTTCAACGGCGAAGCGCAAAAAATCGGCAACGTGCGATACCTGGTGCAAGGCACGCTCTACCCCGACGTGATTGAAAGCGTCAGTCACACCGGCCCGTCCGCGACCATCAAAACGCACCACAACGTCGGCGGACTTCCCGCGAGGATGCGTCTCAAACTGGTCGAGCCGCTCCGTGAACTCTTCAAAGACGAAGTGCGGGCGCTGGGCAAAGAACTGGGATTACCCGACGATGTCCTGCATCGTCACCCCTTTCCCGGCCCCGGTTTGGCCATACGCATCCTGGGCGAAGTGACCGCCGAGCGTCTGCGGATGCTGCGTGACGCCGACGCCATTTTTCTCGACGAACTGGAATCACACGGCCTCTACCGAAAAACCTGGCAAGCCTTTGCCGTATTGCTGCCCATCAGAACCGTCGGCGTCATGGGCGACCAGCGCACCTACGAACACGTCATCGCGTTACGGGCCGTCAACAGTGCGGACGGCATGACCGCCGACTGGACGCCATTCCCGCACGCCTTTCTGGGCCAGGCGGCGAACCGCATCATCAACGAAGTGCAAGGCGTGAATCGCGTCGTGTACGACATCAGCTCCAAACCGCCGGCCACGATTGAATGGGAATGAGGACAAGCTGTGAACACTGCGACCCTTGTCAATGCAAGGATAACGTAACGTCTTGAAATTCTGGCAATAGGGCTATGCGAAGTTAATCTTTTGCTTTTTGAAAGAGAAATCACATGTTGTCATTACCTAATGAAGTGAAAGAATTGGATGCCGACAATGCAAAAAATGCCGGCACAAAACTGTCGTCGCTAATCGCAGAAGATATGATGGCGGGAGAGTTGCTTGCTTTAGATTACAGCGAAGCAACGATTTTGGTTCACGATGCTTTGCGGCAAAAAATTGGTGGGTTGCCGATGGGTTGCCTGTTGTTTGCCACACGTATGACGCCGAACGCAGAGGTCAATGCTACCGTAGAGGATTCGGTCTTGATTTTGTTGCGTGTGATTGGGCGCGCTCCTTTGCCAAATGATTCAGAAACGGCATTGCACAGATTAGATGCAGGTTTTCGCGCCACAGACACGCCAGAAAATTGGGATGATGCTACAAAGGCTGATCAGTTCACGCTTAACCGCTTACGTCATGCTGGTGTGCGTTGTGGTGTCCTTGGCACGTTCCGAATGGTTGAATCTGGTGGCAGGTGGCGCTTGAATTTCGGCGCAGATATTTCCAACTTTTATTCTGGGCAGGGAATGAAAGTGTACAAACCACGAGGTGTATCGTTGCGGCGCATTGTTAATTTTACCAAAGCGCAGGGCGGCTCTCATCCATTGGCAGGATATCCTGTAGAGATTGGGCGGTTGCGCTATTCTTCCAGTGAAACGGCAATAGACCCAGACGGTGATAATGTAACTGTAGGGATGGAGCCGACAGATCTTTTGGCGCGACGTACAGCGCTTTTTGGAATGAGCAGGACTGGGAAATCGAATACCATCAAGACCATTGCCACTGCTATTTTTAAGTTGCGCACACGTGCCAGAGAGAATGGACGTGTTGGACAGTTAATTTTTGATGTCAACGGGGAATACTGTAATGACAACCCACAGGATAGTGGTTGTCTACGCAATGTCTGGAGCGACACCGGCAATGCCGACAAGAACGATGTTGTGACTTATGGTCTTTTCGTACATCCCAACGATGAAGGTCGCCGTCTGATCAAAATTAATTTTTTTGGAGAAGCGTTCCATGATTGGGGTGATCGGGACACTGTCACTTCTGCTCTCTCCATGCTTTATGCAGGGAAAGATGTAATTAACGATCATTTACGAGATGGAGCCTCACTATATGTTAAGCGTTTTACTGGCACAAGCCTGGAGCCGCCAAGGGACGAATGGGACAAGAGTACACAAACGCGCTATCGACGTAACATAACAGTGTATAGATCAATTCTCGCGAAGGCTAATTTCGCTCCACATGCCGATCTTTCACAAGTCAACATAAAGGGATTGTTTGGAGAAGATTTAAGAGAAGCAATGGCATCCACTAATGTTAATGAATATCGTACGGCCGCTTTGATTTTCGATAAAGGAACTGTTTCTTGGAGCGAGTTGCACTCGGCTCTTTTGTCCCTGCAGGAATTTATCACCGGCGGAAGGCAGGGGGGCGGACATGAAAAGTTCCGCGCCTTTAATCAGCTATATCGAGAGAACAAGGGCAAACCATGGAATGATGACATGTTAAACGGTTTACTGTCCATGTTGGAATGGGCTGGAGGGGTTTCGCGGATACGCGAACTTCAGGACAGGCACAGCCCGGCAGTTGGTTCCGATTATTCAACGGAAATTATTGACGAATTAGTTAATGGAAAACTTGTCATTGTTGATCAATCTGTAGGTTCGCCACTGGAGATAAAGCACTCCGCTGAACGTATTATGTGGGCACTTTTCAACTGCCAGAAAGGCGTATTTATTAGCCCTCCTCAAGACAAAAACGGGCAACTGATTCGGGATGAAAATGGCAATATTAAGTCGCCACCGGATATTATCGTTTATGTGGAAGAGGCGCATAACCTTTTACCTGCGCAGAATGCCGATTTAGAGTCGGTATGGCCACGTATCGCAAAAGAAGGCTCCAAGTTCCGCATTGGACTGGTGTTTTCTACACAAGAGCCAAGTTCTATTTTGTCCAACATTCTCAAAAATACGGACAATTGGTTTGTGGCACATCTGAACAATCAGGACGAAACCCGCGAGTTAAAAAAATACTATGATTTTGAAATGTTCGTCGGACAGATTCTCAAAGTGCCCGACACGGGCTTCTTAAGAATGCGCTGTCTGTCCAATCCATATATTGTGCCAGTGCAAGTAAACAAATTTGAAGTGTCGCCTACGAACAAAAATGTTGACCAATTAGATACGAAAACGGAGTGATGTGATGGCATACGAAGGAGAAATTGCGAGTGGCGAAAGCCTGATTTGGCTTGAAAACAGCAAGGCGTTACGGGAATTTAACGGCGTGATTCGTCGACGTGATGAAAGTCCGCCGCCACCACCGCCAACGCTTGATGTTTCAAGAAACGACTGGTGGCCTAAGCGCGTATTCTCGATTGACGGCTCCAACATCATCCGCCGTGTGAACAACGGATTCCCGGGTGCAGAAGCGGGACTACTGATGATTTCGGTGGTGGGTATCAAATTGGACAAATTGCGCGATATTCCGGTTGGTCAAATACCGAGACCATCGGTTTTTCACAGCATGGAAAGCGTTGCCACTGCGGAGGCTGCACTGCCTGGCATTGGTGTTGTGCGACGCGATGTAGAAAACGATGAGCCAGTGGATTTTTTCCGGGAAAGTGTTTTTGACACCATTTCTGACTCTATCGCTGGGAATCGAGAAACTTTGTTGGAAACTTTGCGCGAGATTACCCATGGTCACGAACCTAAATTTGAGTGTCCCGCACAAGGATGTAGCGAAAAATTTAAGCTTGATGAAGGGAAATATCATTGTGCTTGCACGCGAAAGATTCCGCTATTTGAAACAGACATGCTACGTTTACATGAGTATTTTGATGGTGTGCGCACTAGCGGGGAAGCGCACGGGAGGTTGCGATCGACGCTGGAGATTTTGGTCTTGCTGAATATCCTGCGCTATTTTGCCAAACGTCGCCCCACGTCTTTTGCTGATTGTGCTTTTGTCTTAGACGGCCCGCTCGCTGTTTTTGGCACGCCCGCATCTATTCTAAGACCCATTCGTGCAGAATTTTTGCGGTTGAATGCTATTGCGAGAAAAGAAACTGGAAATGATATTGCAGTGTTTGGCATTGAGAAAACCGGCGCGTTTTTTGATCACTGGGAACAAATTGACTGGAACGAAACAAAGGGTCCACGTACGCAATACACAAACGGGGCAGTTGTTCCACTTGGAGATGAGTACATTCGCGCAAATATCAAACCCGGGAAGACTGGTAAGCCGTTCGGTGATGATACGCATTTTGGCAGAGCCGTTTTATATAAAACCAAAAAGGGGGAACATGTAGTTCTCAATATCGCCATGCTCAACGAAGCCTCTGGAAAATTTCTCGATACTGCTCCAGAGTGTTATCCTCGACTAGCTGACATTTTAGATGTCATGGATCAACTGGCGACCTACCTCTACCGTGACGGATTTTTACCGTTGATACGAGCCCATGCAAATGCTGCCATTCCCCTGCGACGCGGTTCTGACATAATTGAAAGTTTGCTAGAGTAATAAGACTATGCAAGCATGGAAATTCAGTACTGCGGCAGGTCGATGGGCTGGATTCGGCCCGTATTACGCGATGTTTCCAGTCAATTTTGCCAAGTATGTCGTAGAAACCATGTGTCCGGAAAAAGGGCGAATCATAGATCCGTTTTGTGGTCGTGGCACCGCGCCATTTGTTGCGCAAGCGACTGGGCGGGAAGCGGTTGGTGTGGATATAAATCCTGCCGCATGGGTATTTGCCAAATCCAAAACTGCACCAGAAAAAAATTCGCAAAAACTGGGATGTCGTTTGTCTGATGTATGTGGCGCAATCAGAGCAAGAGATAAACGTGCGGAAAATGAATTCCAAAAATGGGCTTGGTCGCCCAATGTTTTGGGATTCCTGAATGCTGCTCGGCGAATTTTGGATTGGCGCGAGAACGTCACTGACCGCACTCTCATGGGTTTTGTCTTGGTCCATGTCCATGCCAAAATTAATGACGGATTAAGTAATCAGATGCATAAAGCGCGAGCGATGGGACCTGATTATTCAGTACGGTGGTGGAAGAGTCGGAATATGCATCCGCCAAACATTGACCCACAGGACTATCTGCGAAAAAGGATTGAATGGCGCTACCGATATGGCGTTGTGGATAATCGCCTTGGTGCAAAGATTATTTTGGGTTCGGCAGAAGGTGAGCTTTTTCGCTATTGTTCGAAGAAGTTTGATTTATTGTTTACCTCACCGCCGTATTTAGGTGTTACCAAATATCGTCAAGACAGTTGGATTCGCTTATGGCTCTTGAATGAAGGTCCTGCTTTGCCAGATTGGAAAGCTGATTTTCAAAGATCTGGCAAGAGTGCGTATGAAACGATGTTGGTTTCCGCCTTTGACGTTTCGGCCAAGTTACTTAAATCAAAAGGTGTAGTTTGGGTGCGTACAGATGCAAGGAAAACAACAAAGGCAATAACAAAAGGTGTATTGCGTATGCAATGGCCGAAGCGCAAATTATATATGCGCGCTGATTCTCCAGATTGCCGGACGCAAACGGCACACTTTGGGGATGATTCACTGAAGCCTGGAGAGGTGGATTTTTTGATTCCAGGTTGCAGAAAACCACCTGCCGGGTTTGCCCTGTGTTCTTAAATACTCAGTAGACTACGTTATCGTAGCACCGAACAGTTTTTGGATAGCATGGCGATAGGTCTTCGTAGTGCTGGGTGATCCGCTTGCGTGTGACGAGTTTGTGGATAATGAGCAAAGCTTTTGTGCAAGGAACATGGCCGACGCATCGGCATGTCCGTTGCCTGAGATCTGTTAGATGATGATTCGTCTGCAAAAATTCATCGCCGCGAGCGGCATCGCGTCACGTCGCGCCGCGGAAATCATGATTCGCAACGGCGAAGTCACGGTGAACGGCGCCGTCATGCGTGTGCTGGGCACGCGCGTGGACCCGTTCGTGGATCACGTCAAAGTCAACGGCCGTCACGTGCGGCAGGCCGAACCCGAAGTCTTTGTGTTGTTGCACAAGCCGGCCGGGTACGTGACGACGATGAGCGACCCCCATGGCCGGCACACGGTCGCGGATTTACTGGCCGGCATCAAAGTGCGCGTGGTGCCGGTGGGGCGGCTTGACTATGACGCAGAAGGACTGCTGCTGCTGACGAACAACGGCATGGTGGCCCAGGCATGTCTGCATCCCCGGCATCACGTGCCCAAGACCTATCTGGTGAAAGTATCGGGATTGTGTACGGACGAAGAAATTCAGGCGCTTCAGAATGGCGTCGCGTTGTATGACGGCGTCACCGCGCCAGCCGTGGTCAAAAAATCCGGAAAAGCCAGAGTCAATTCATGGCTGGAAATCACGATTCACGAAGGCAAAACGCATCAAGTCAAGCGCATGATTGAAGCCATTGGTCATCGTGTCGGGCGCATCCAGCGAATCGGATTCGGCCCCCTGATGCTCGGAGCGTTGCGCGTCGGAACCTGCCGGTTTGCGACCGATGCCGAAGCCAATGCCCTGCGCGCGTTATTACGGCCACCGACCAGGTCGCGGAACAGTCCACGGAATATCTCCTCACGGGTCAATGTATCCCCGCGTCCCCCGCGTCCGAAAAGCGCCGCGCCGCCCGTGCGTACACGGCCACCCGCGTCACCCACACATTCACGCAAGCCTGCGCCGTTTGTGCGTACACGGCCACCTGCATTCCCCGATCCGTCACGCAAGCCCGCGCCATCCGTGCGTACACGCAAGCCCGCATTCCCCGATCCGTCACGCAAGCCCGCGCCGTTCGTGCGTACACGCAAGCCCGCATTCCCCGATCCGTCGCGCAAGCCCGCGCCGTTCGTGCGTACACGGCCACCCGCATTCCCCGATCCGTCGCGCAAGCCCGCGCCGTTCGTGCGTACACGCAAACCCGCATTCCCCGATCCGTCACGCAAGCCTGCGCCGTTCGTGCGTACACGCAAACCCGCATTCCCCGATCCGTCACGCAAACCCGCGCCGTTCGTGCGTACACGCAAACCCGCATTCCCCGATCCGTCACGCAAGCCTGCGCCGTTCGTGCGTACACGCAAACCCGCATTCCCCGCGCCGTCACGCAAACCCGCATCATCCGTGCGTACACGGCCACCCGCATTCCCCGCGCCGTCACGCAAACCCGCGTCGTTCGTGCGTACACGGCCACCCGCATTCCCCACGCCGTCACGCAAGCCCGCGTCATCCGTGCGTACACGGCCACCCGCATTCCCCGCACCGTCACGCAAACCCGCGTCACCAGCACGGCGTGATGCGGACAGAAGAACGCGCCGCCCGTCCGCCGGCAAGACCCGCACAACCCGCACAACCCGCACACCCCGACGGCCGCCGACAAAAAGCCGCCGCCCTCCCACACGGAACAAACGACGATGAAACGCACACACCACTGCGGAGAACTCACGCGCGCGCAGGACGGTCACACCGTCACGCTCATGGGATGGGTCCATGGCCGTCGTGACCACGGCGGCGTGTTATTCGTGGACATCCGCGACCGGGGCGGCGTCACCCAACTCGTCTTCAACGACGACACCGGCGCGCCGGTGCGCGAACTCGCGGACGCGCTGCGAAATGAATACGTCATCGCCGCGACAGGTCAGGTGCGTATCAGGCCCGACGAATCCGTCAACCCGCAAATCGCAACCGGAGATATCGAAATTCAAGTCAACGCGCTGGACATCCTGAACCGGGCCAACACACCGCCGTTCGTCATAGAAGACGACGCGCAAGCCACAGAAGCCCTGCGCCTCAAATATCGGTATCTGGACTTACGCCGTCCCCCCATGCAACGGCTGCTCGCGCTGCGTCATAACGTCGTCCGCCGCATCAGAGACCACCTCCACCACCGGGGCTTTCTGGAAATAGAAACGCCGATCCTCACAAAAAGCACCCCCGAAGGCGCGAGAGACTACCTGGTGCCGAGCCGCGTCAACCAGGGCGAATGTTTTGCCCTCCCGCAATCCCCGCAACTCTTCAAACAGATGCTCATGATCGGCGGCGCCGACCGGTACTACCAAATCGCCCGATGCTTCCGCGACGAAGACCTCCGGCATGACCGTCAACCGGAATTCACGCAAATTGACATAGAAATGTCGTTCATAGAACCCGACGACATCATCGCCCTCACAGAAGAATTCCTCACCATCGTCTGCCAAACCGCCGCCGGCATCACCCTCCCCGCACCGTTCCCGCGTCTCACCTGGCACGACGCCATGTCACGATATGGGACAGACAAACCCGACCGTCGTTTTGCCCTGGAGCTACACGACCTGAACGAAGCCGCCACGCACATGGAATTTGCCGTCTTTCGGGACGCCGTCACGCGAGGCGGACAAGTCTCCGGGCTGGTCGTCAAAGGCGGCGCGGACATGGCGCGCAATCAAATTGACCGCCTCATAGATCTGGCCAAAAGTTTCGGTGCCAAAGGGCTGGCGTGGGTCAAAATCGTTGACGGATGGAAACTGGAATCGGCCATCGCCAAATTTCTCACCCCCGACCCATTACGCCGTGCGCTGCCCGATGCCGGCCCCGGCGACCTTCTGCTCTGCGTCGCCGACAAACCGGCCATCACCTACGACGTGCTGGGCCGGCTACGTCTGCATCTGGGCGCCGACCTGGGTCTCATCAACCGGGACACATGGGAACCCGTATGGGTCACCGACTTCCCCCTCCTGGAATACGACGCGGAAGCCAAACGGCACGTCGCGCTCCATCACCCCTTCACCGCCCCGCACCCGGACGACGTCCCCCACCTGCAAGACGCCCCATTACGTGCGCGCGCCCAGGCCTACGACATCGTACTCAACGGCGTTGAACTGGGCGGAGGTAGCATCCGCATCCACCAGCGTGTCATCCAGCAACAGATGTTTGATCTGTTAGGCATGTCCAAAGACACCTCGCGCGAACAATTCGGGTTTTTACTGGACGCGCTGGACTACGGCGCTCCACCTCACGGCGGGATTGCTCTGGGTCTGGATCGTCTCGTGATGTTACTGGGCAAAGCCGAGTCCATCCGCGACGTGATTCCCTTCCCCAAAACACAAAAAACCCAATGCCTCATGACCGAAGCCCCGTCGGCTGTGAGTCCGGCGCAGCTCAAAGAACTGGGTGTCACGTTGAAGCGCCTGGACGGTGTATAGCTGCCGTCAGTCCCGCGCATCGGCGGGAATCCAGTCCCCGGCGACCTCAACGCGGCAAGGCCAGTGTCCGGCACAGGCGGTATCAACGAATCAGCGCGTGTAGTGTTTTTATTCGACTTCTGTCAGCAAGACGCCGTGCCGTTGCCGCCAAAAGAACAACGCCGGGTGGAAAGGAAGGGAATGGAATGGCTAAATCGAAAAAGAAAAATGCCCGCCAAAATCCATCGTCAGCACACCCAGGCAGACAATATCGCGTCCGATAAGGACATCAAAAAGAGAAGACGTTGAAGAGTGTTCTATGGCGAGAAGGTTTGAGATAAACAGTGATTGTTTGCCAAATTGCAAAAGCAGATCTATTCGATACTGATTCATATGACTCCTGCCCGTCGCTCCCTGCATGGATATCTTGCCAACAGGATTAAGCTGTATGGATTGTGCCGCTACGGAAGAAATACAGGTTTTGTCTGCGCCGGTATCTACCAGACCATTGAGCATATGACCTTGAGCAGAGCTGATTGCCTGACCGGGTTTCTGGTTTTTCGCGTTTGCCAACGTTCCTCCCGGACATATGCCAACCTGCAGGATAACCCCGTGTTTCTGGTTATATGTGCCGCTAAGACACGGCATGAGAGTACCATCCCAAGTCAACGACGTGATGAGTGATTTCCTGAACAGAAAACAGTTTATCAGGATGAAGTTTTTCTCCCGCAATGCAGGCATCTATGGCCGTATCAAACACGGCTTCAACTTCCTTGCTATGCAGCAAGGCCCACTTCCCCGGGCTGTTCTGTATGAGTTCAGGTAAAAGGTTTTCGAAAGCCTCATAGTTCTGATCAACTTCTTGCTGGATTTTTTCGTTACTCATTATCTTGCCCCCCATTGGTTGGGTGTCGGAATGGACTCGGCGGTTGTTCTGCCCCTTACGTTGCCCTCAAGAGACGTTATACCGCTACGCCTCCAGCACGTTGACCACGATACCGTGCAGGTATGTCCTGATCATCATAAGACTGGCCGGCGACTCAAATCCACCGGGGTGGCAGAACGTGGTGGCGCCAATTCGTGGCCGGGAGTGGATGGCTCCAAAAACGTCACCGCGTCATAGAAATCGTCCAGCGCGATGAACTTGCCGTTCTGTTGCGCCCACTGCCGCATTCGCTGATTGCAGGAGTGCGCCCATGAAAGGATTTCAATACGCCAGTTTTTCTTGTGCATCAGTTCCAACGTGCTGTGAAACCCCGCTCTCTCGTCATATCCGGCGCCGTCACCAGTCAGCATGACGGCAATGCCGGGGTCGCCGTTGTGGTACAACGCATCTTCCAACATACATTTCTGCAAATAATAATCCGGCATTTCCTGTTCGCCAGAGCCGGGTAAGCCACGGTTAAACAGCTTGACCTGAATGCCATGGGATTCCATTCGGTTCCATAACTGCCGCATTTCCGGCGGCACGGAACCAGCCGCCTGCGCGCGCGTGACCGGTCGGTCGGCGTGAGCTAAACGCAACAGGTTGTCAAAGTGAATGCGTACACGATAGCGAGCGTCGGGACTGTTGTCGCGTTGCTCCGCCAAACGCTGGGCCTCGTGGAATATGTTTGAGTTGTCCCAGGAAATAAACACGCTTTCCATGTGATGACCTTCTTCCTTCGTTGCCTGGACGCGAACAGGATTCCGGACAGTCAACTGTGCCCTCAAGAGACGTTATACCGCTACGCCTCCAGCACGTTCACCACGATACCGTGCAGGCCGGTGGCGCCGTTGGGTTGGGGGCGGGTGATCTCCGAGGTCTGCACCTGTCCGGCGGTATCCACCGCGCGGACCGAGACCATGGTCTTGCCCGCCGGCATGTCCCGGTAGTCATAATCCCAGATCACCCATGACCATGGCGACTGCGGCGGCGTCACGTCCGCTTCCACCCAGGTCTTCTCCTGATTGAAACTCAACTGCACCCGCTCAATGGAGAGCGGTCCGCCGAACGCGATGCCACGGAAATGGACGTCGGGCCTGCTGACGGTCTGATAATGGCCGGGGCTGTCAATGCGGGAAAACATGTGAATCGTCCCGTCGTCGGTCCACCCCTTGCGCTGCCAGTACCCCTGGTAGTCGCCGTGATACACCTCAATTTCCGTAATCCATTTCACGTTTTTAATGCCGTAAAGTCCCGGCACAATGAGGCGCAACGGAAACCCGTGGGTCTTCGGGAGCTTTTCCCCATTCATCAGATAGGCCAACATCACCTCGTCGCGCATGGCGTGTTCAAAGGGGATACTGTCATGATACGCATCGGCTCCCCGGACAATCACGTCCCGCGCCGTTTCGGGGTCGGCGCCCGCGTCCAGCAACAGGTCTTTCAGCGAAATCCCCCGCCAGATGGCGTTGCTGATACTCGTCCCGCCCGGCAGGGTATCAATGCAGATGAGGGTGGACACCTGGTCAAACGAGGGCCGATTCAGCAGATCCCGCCACGTCAGCGCCATGGGATTGGACACGGCGCCTTTCACCACCATCTGCCATTGTTCCTGGTCCAGATCGCGCGTGAACTGATAGGGCGAGTCCATGTAATTGACGGTGTAAAACTGGTCGTTTGGCGTGAAGTACAGCGTGTCGCGCGGCTGGATGGCGAACATACCGCCCAGATCGCACCCGCCGGTGATGGTGGCGACACCGGTCAGAGCGCCCAGGCTGCCGAGTTGAAACAATGTGCGACGGGAGATATCCATGGCGTCTGCATTCACGGGATGGCGTCGGTCGGCGCGCGCCGGCTGGCCGTCCAGATTGCGGTCGCTACCACCCCATATCGACAGGCTGGCAACGGCGCCATCCGCATCGTTGCCGGCGCGTAGCGGCCGGGAAGGGTGTTTTCGTGGTCAGTCTGTAGTGACGGGGTAAGGTTGTTGCTGTCGGCGATGGCGGCCGGCAGGATGGCCGCGCACAGGTTGTCGTGTTCGGTGAGTGCTTCATCAATGCGGCCGTTCCAGATGGACAGGGCGGCGAAGATTAAGGTCGGGTCGGCAACCGCTCCGACCATATCCTCGAAGGCCAGGGCAAGTGGGCGGTGCATCCCGTGGTCAACATGCCGTCGCTAGTGCGGCTCAGAAAAGATAGGATTCTTTATCCCCACGCGAGTTCCGAAAGAGCAATTATTTTCTTCAACGCCATCCCCGGCAACCGCAATACATGTGCCATAAAAATAATGTCCGAAATCCGGAGGGTTTGGTTTCCTGGTCATGCTGCGTGATATTGTGCCTCCGGCGGGGATTGTACCGATAGAAACTGGTTCTCCCAACTGGCTGTCTTCCGGGGAGATTATGCGATCGGTGGAGCGATAAAAATATAGTACCGCTTGCGCTGAAGGCTCTCTGCCCTGGTTGCCGAATGATGCCGTTAGCGTAAGGGTCTGGTCCCTATATTTGACAAGGTGAGGATCTGCAATAAATGAGTCAAAAAACACATCAGAAACAACAGAGGGAGGAAGAGAGACAGTCACGAGAATGGGTTCCGCGCAATTATTATTTGAGTCATATTCTTTGTCTTCGCCCAAGACCCCAACGCAGGCTTGATATTCATGAACTCCGACTCTTGAGGGTGCCGTTATTAGAAAACGAGCGGGGAGAAGAGGAACGCGAGACTTTCCGGGCTCGATTCCGTCGCGGGCAGGAAGAAGGAATTGCTCTAAATATCGGTCTATTTTGCCAGGTTTTGTCTTCTGTTGGTGAGAAAGTATTGCGTATCCTCCTACTGCCTCCCAACCCATGTTTTTAGGAGTCATAACTATCTCAAATTCGTCATATATTTCTACAGAGGAAGGATTTGAAACAAGAGATGACACAACCACGTCTAAACCGTTTTCAGAGACATGGATACGAGTAGCTTCACAAGCAGATTGGGAGGAGTTCCCCTGATCACGTTTAGGTTTGGGTGAAACACACACCAGATAGGTATAGCGCCCGATTTCTGATGGCGCTTGTATGGAAACTTCTTTTGTTTTTGTTTTTCCGGCACGAATCCTGCCAACAGCAACCCGTTTGACGAATTCAAAGTCAGATGCGCCGGGCTTGCCTATCTTAGCTACCATTTTTAGTTTCAGTGAAGCCTCTTCGCTTTTGTTTTTGACCGGCGCGGATATGGTAAAAGTCTCTCCCGGCCTCATCAGGATTGTATTCAGGGTGTAATCATACATGGTCCCATTGACATTAAGCGGTTCAATTTTTATGGCAGCCTGGGCTGAGGCAGTACCTGATGCTACGCCAAAAATAACAATCAGCCCTATCGCCGGGAGCCAGCCAAAGCCAATTCCTGATTTTTTATCATCCAGCATTTTTTCATCCTCCGGTAGAATTGAATATCTGCCATAATTACTTCCATGATTAAAGTATTTTTGTCAAGCATGTCGCGCAAAAAATGGCACTTCATACCACCGGGAAAGCCATGCAAATTCACACCTCGGCAACCGCCGGCCCTACGGAGAAAACCCCGATGCTTTTTTATCGTGTACCCTGACCAATCCAGCGTCTTTACCATCCAGTCATTTCCTGCTACAGTGGCGACATGAATTTTAATGCCTTGAAATATGTGGATGAGCTTCGAAGCGCTGGCGTTCCTGACAAACAGGCGGAGGCGCAAATTCGGGTGATCGCTGATATTGTTGAGTCCAATCTGGCGACCAAACAGGATATTAATCGACTGGAGGCGGCAACCAGTCAGGATATTAATCGACTGGAAGCGGCAACCAGTCAGGATATTCATCGACTGGAAGCGGCAACCAGTCAGGATATTAAAAACCTGGCGCGGGATATTAATGAACTGAAAGAAACGACCAGCCGGGATATTAATGAACTGAAAGAAACGACCAGCCGGGATATTAATGAACTGAAAGAAGCGACCAGCCGGGATATTAATGACCTGAAAGAAGCGACCAGCCGGGATATTAATGACCTGAAAGAAGCGACCAGCCGGGATATTAATGAACTGAAAGAAACGACCAAGCAGGACATGAATCGCCTGGAAGAGGTGATCAAGCAGGATATTAATCGACTGGAAGCGGAGACCAAGCAGGAGTTTGCGGCGGTCAGGCAGGATATTAAGGACATCAAGCGGGACATGAAGGAACTGGAGCAAAGGATGGTGATAAAATTAGGCTCTTTGTTGCTGGTCGCCCTTGGAGCCATCGTCGCTTTGTCTAAATTAAATCTTCTCTAAAACCACCTTGCCGACAATTCCCCGCAGGCACAACACCGAATCTCGTTGCGGTCACTGATAGACGATCTCATTTCACTGGCAACCAGCAGCCATTTCAGTTTCGGACAGGCACAAGGCTTGAGAATGACAAGCCAGCCTGATTGACCACATCACCACTCCTGTCTCGCGCTATCCGTCATTCCCGCGCATCGGCGCGAACACATCACACAGACGGTTGAGAGCGAACCGACAACGGGACGGATTCCCACAACCGGCCTCCGTCGCGCGTGCGAAACAGGCCGGCGCGATTGGTGCCGACGTACAGGGTCGAAGACTCGATCGGGCTGATTGCCATGGCGCGGATGTTGAGATTGGTCAGCCCGTCATTCACGGCTTCCCAGGTGTCTCCGCCGTCACGGCTGGTATGGACGCCGGCCCGGCTGGACACGAAGACCACGCCGGGGGTCACGGGATCAAGCGCCAGCCCGCTGAAAAACTGGTCGGGGAGTGACGTGCCGCGCCGCCGCCAAACCGCGCCGCCATCGGTCGTTTTATACAATCCTTTCAACGTGGCCGCATAGACGACGCCGGGAACGTGCCGGTCAATTTTGATTTTCACCACGTTGAGCGCGCGAGACGATTGCAGTACCTCCGGCGGCACCAGGCCGTGATTGACCTTGGCCCATGTCGCGGCTCCATCAAGCGATTGATAGACGCCGCCGCTGGTGCCGGCGTACAGGGTTTGCGGTTGGTTGGGGTCAATGTCCATGCAGATGACCATGAGGACTTCAACCATGCCGTTCATGCGTTTTGTCCAATGGACGCCGGCGTCCTTCGTTTCAAACACTCCCAGCGACGTGGTGGCAAACAGATGGTGACTGGAGCCTGGCACGAACGTGATGCCATGGACGACCGAGGTCATGGTGACGTCTTCCAGGTTGTGTCGTTGCGAGTGCCACAGGTGGCCCCCGTTGAAACTGCGAAAGATCGCGTCGCCTTTGGTGCCGGCGTACACGTTGGCGGGAAGCAGCGGATCAATCGCGAGGGCGATGACGCGGGAATGGGTCATCCCCTTTGAGACGTTGTGCCACGTGCTCCCGGCATCGCGCGTTTTGAAAATGTAGTCATTGGTGGCGACGTACAACAGATGCGGCTTGGTGGGGTGGAGCGCAATTTCCACGACGGCTTCACCGCCGCCGCAGCCCGCGAGCAGCAGGAACAGGCCGAGCCGCGCGAATAAAGGCGACAGGAAATGAGGTGGGCGGAAACGGGGAGCGCGTTCCGTCCGTGCGGGGTCAGGGCGCGATGAACGGCAGGAGTGAGTCCGGCGCTTTGTGCGACTGGTCATAGATGGCGATGGCCTTCGGCATCCATTTCTTGAGATTGGCAATGCGCGTGTTGTGCGATGGATGGGTTGAAAGAAATTCCGGCGGCCCGCCGTCTGAAAATTCCGCCATGCGTTCCCAGACGCGCACGGCGTCCTTGGGATCGTATCCGGCCTCGGCGGCCAGGAGCAAGCCGATGTGATCCGCCTCGGATTCATGGCTTCGGCTGAAGGGCAGGAGTACCCCGCCCTTGAGCGCGAGACCCGCCACTTGAGTGGCCGCAGGGGTCATACCCAGCGCGATGGAGGCCACGCCCAGCCCCAGCGAGGCGGCCATTTCCTGGCTGGCCCGTTCAGCGCCGTGTCGAGCCAGGGCATGCACCACTTCATGCCCCATGATGGCCGCCAGCCCGCTTTCGGTGAACGCCGCCGGGAAAATCCCCGTATAGATTGCGATTTTGCCGCCGGGCAGCGCCCAGGCGTTTTTGGTGTCGTCCGCCTTGATGACGGTGACCTCCCACGCAAACGACTTCGCGCGCTCGGCATAGAGGGAGCGTTTCGCCACCGCGATAATCCGTTCGGCGACGCGCCGCACAGGATCCACCTCGGCGCGGGTGTGCGAGATGACGACCTTCTTGTCGTTCCGCACGTCGTTCCAGGTTTGTTCGCCCATGCTGATTTCCTCGTTCTCCGAGAGCAGCAGCAGTTGTGACCGTTGTGTATAGGGATTGCTCGCGCATCCCGCGACGTGCATGAGGAGCGCGGACAGGATCAGAATGCGGAGCGGCCAGGTGTGGCGCATGGCGGATGGCGTGCTGGAACGTGCGGTGCCCGCAGCGCGACGCGGCGGCGGGACGCCCTCCGGCGCCGGCGACATCCGGATGCCCGTGTTCACGGGAATGACGGCGGGGATTGAAGGATGGAACGCCACGTGGAAATTCTACAATGACGGGTCGGGGATGGCAATATTGAGTTCCGTCACGGTGTCATACCGCGCCAGGGCGGAGGCGGTGCCGGCTCGTGGCCCCACGAGCAGCGTGACAAATTGTTCCGGCTTGAGTTGTGTGCGGCCGGCTTGTCTGACCTGCTGCACGGTGGTGCGTTCAATGCCCGCTCTGAATGTGACCAGCCAATCGGACGGATAGCCAAAATAGGCATGGGTCAGCAGCTTCTCAAGGACTTTCCCCGGAGAATCAACCGAAAAGACAAAAGAATTCAGCAAACTGGCTTTGGCCTTGTTGACCTCCTCTTCGGTGGGAGGGGCGGTCTCCATGATTTTCAGAATTTCTTCCAGCAGACTTTCAATGCCGGCCTGTGTGGTTTCCAGTTTGGTGGACATGGAAAAACGCGCCGTCTTCGGGACGTCCCACCCGAATCCGATACCCCCATGCACGTCATAGGCCAGCCCTTTTTGGGAACGAATGTTGGAAAATAACCGTGAGCCGAACGAGCCGGACAAAATCTGATTGAGAATGACCACGGCATAATAGTCCGGATGTTTGCGAGTCAATCCCATGTGGCCGATGATGATGTTGGCCTGGGTCATGTCGTGTTTCTCGGCAAAATAGACGCCCCGTGTCGTGGCTGTTTGATACGGCACATCCGGATCGTCAACCGCCGGCCCTCGCGGCCACGTCCCAAACACCCGCTTGACCATTTCCATCGCCCGCTCCGTTGAAAAATCTCCAACCAGACCCAGGATAATGCGCTGGGGATGCGCATAGGCGGCGTGCCAGTCAACAAGATCCTGCCGGACAATGCTGTTGATGGTGTCATAGGACGCCACTCGGGCATAGGGCGACTCCTTGCCGTAAATCAGCTTCGCAAATTCCCGACCCATGATTTGACGGGGGTTGTCATTTTGTCTGGCAATCCCGGCCACGATCAGATTTTTGGCGATGGCCAGTTTGTCCGGATCAAACCGCGGGCGTTGCAAGACGTCGCCGAAGATCGTCAGCACATCGGAAAAGTCTTCACGCAGACAGGACATCACCGCCGACCCCGCCGCCACGCCAATCGCCGTTTCAATGGACGCGGCCCGGCTCTCAAGGTAATCGTCAAGCCGGTCTCCGGTCATCGTGGTCGTGCCTCCGCTGCGCATAACGGTCCCGGTCAGTCCGGCCAGCCCCACCTTCCCGGCGGGTTCCAGGCGGGAGCCGGTTCGGATGCGGGCGGAGACGTGGACGAGCGGGAGTTCGTGATCTTCCAGGAACAGCGCCACCATGCCGTTGTCAAGCACGACGCGGGTTGGTTCGGGAATATGAATGTCCGGGAGCGGCGGATAGCGCAGTTGGTCAACCGTGTCAACCTGACCCATCGTTCGGGCGGCCGGTGCGAGGACAAGCGCGCCGACGATGATCGCGCCCACGGCGGCGTTGCTGATTGGGCGATGTGCGCTCCCCGGCGACGGCGCCGCCTGGATTCGCGTGTCCACGGGAACGTCGTCTTGCGCGTTCGCGTTTGGGGTGTGGGGGTTCATGGTGGGGTTCCGTGGCGATGCACTGTTGCGTGACGCCGGATTGCCGAAGCGGTTGGCTTCGGGCGCGCTTCGCAGGCACCACATAATCAACAGCGGGATGATGCCGATAAGGGTCAAGGACATGAGCTGCCACCAGCCGCTATGATTGATGTCGTGCAGTCTTCTTGCGCCCACCGCAAGCGATGGGAGAGCGGTGGCGAACAACCAGAGCAATTCCAAAACCCCCGGCTCGGAGGAATCCGTCCCGAAGGCGACATCAAGGAAGCTCGCCCCGGCGCCGACAAGAAACATAAACAACTCAAACCACCAGAATTCCGCTCTGGTGGCGCGACCCTTGAAGTCGGCATACTTCTGAAAACACGTCATGACGGCAGTGGAAAACGCCATCATTTCATGCGGTGGCGGCGTGTCATGTTCCTGATTCACAGTTTCACGTCCATGGATGATTCTCTCCGTGCGCGCGAGTCAATCACCGCCCCTGTTCACTGCGCGCATCCGTCGGCGGCGCTACGGTTTCAATTTGCGCCACGACACGATTGGATGCCGTAAACGTGCGACCGGCGACACGCCGAATATCCGCGCTGGTGACACGGTCAATACGATCCGGCGCGTAAAACAGTTCCCGCCAATCGCCAAAAATGGTCTGATAATGCGTGAGATTCATGGCCAACCCCAGGTTGCTTTTCAGTGCATAGAGAAGATCAGCGCTGGCCCGCCGCCGGAACCTGGCCAACTCCTCCTCCGTGACGTCCTCGGTTGTCAGACGATGCAAGGCTTCGTGAAGCGCGTGCCGCACCGTCTGGTTGGACATTCCGCGAGCCGGGACGGCATAGGCGACCCACAGGTGCGGATATTTCTCGCCGGGGTACGAACCATAAGAGCCGGCGCTGACCGCGATTTGCTGATCCCGCACCAGCGCGCGATAAAAACGGGACGTCCGTCCGTTCGTCAGAATATCGTCAATGGCGTCAAACACCGCTTGATCGGGATGGGTGACAGCCGGCTTGTGGTAGCCCTCCATATAAAACGGTTGAGACGGATCCGTGAGGGTCACCACTTTTTCCGCGATGGACGGCGGTTCCACGGTTCGCAACGGCGGCGGCGGCGACCCCGCCGGAATCCGGCCAAAATAGGTTTCCAGAAGCGGCACGAGCGTCTCCGGATGAATGTCGCCGACAATCGCCGTGACCATGTTGGACGGGACGTACCAGGTCTCAAAAAACTGTCTGGCGTCGGTCATCGTGTAGGATTGCACGTCGCTGGCGTACCCAATCACCGGATGGTGATACGGGTGCGCCGTAAAGGCCGCAGCCGTGAATTGTTCAAAGAGCCGGCCCATGGGGCGGCTTTCCGTTCGCATCCGCCGTTCTTCCATGACGACGTCCCGCTCTTCATAGAACGCGCGAAAGACGGGGTGCAGGAATCGTTCCGATTCCAGATAACAAAACAGCTCAATTTTATTGGCCGGCAATGCGTAAAAATATCCGGTCACGTCGGCGCTGGTATAGGCGTTAAGATTGACGCCGCCTTCGCGTTCAATGATGTTCCCAAAAGCGTTGTTCTGAATAAACGTCGCCGCAGTGCGCTGCGTGCGTTGAAACACGCCATGCAGACGCGCAACGCGCTCCGTATCCTTCCCGGTACGCAACCGTGCGTCCTGGTAGGCGAGGTACGCCCGTTCCAGATCCTCCAGCGCCTGTTTCTCCGCATCGTAATCCGTGGTGCCGAGGCGCGGAGTGCCCTTGAACGCCATATGTTCAAACATATGCGCGAGGCCCGTCGTGCCGGCGCCTTCCTGGGCCGCTCCCACGTTGACGGCCGTCATAAAAGCAAACACCGGAGACACGGGCCGCGTGACCAGAAGAAACGTCCATCCGTTTGCGAGCGTATGTTCCGTCACGCGCGGCTCAAACGAAGCAAGGTCCATGCCTTCGGCGGCAACGGGAGCCTCACGGAGAGCGGGCACACAGCACAGCGCGAACAGGCACAACGCGAAGAGACGCCGCCGGAAGTGATGTGGGGACATGGGAATCATGGGATGATGGTTGAATCTGCGCGCACGGATCTCGTAATTCTAGCCCCCGCCTCTCGCGCCGTGCAAGCGAACGCGCGGCACGATGCCGTTGAACAAAGGCCCCGCCGCCGTCGCGGCCTTGCGAAGGTTACGGGTGCGCGTGCGTGGCGTCGGCCGGGAGAAGTCGCCGAAACACATAGTCCCCGCCACGGAATCCCGGCGGAATCCCGGCGTAGAATCCAACGCGGGTGTACCACCAGCGTCCTTGAGCCGTGGCCCCGTCATCCGAGAGGCGCACTTCAAACCCGCCTTCCCGGTCATTGCCGGTTTGCATCCACGTTCCGGACCAGACGCGGCCCGTGACATCCGTGGTGGTGAACGAGCCGCCCTGATGGGTGTACGGCCCGTTGCCTTGCGCGTCCAGCGTGGCGATATACGTTCTCTCCTCTTCCTGGATTTCCCACGTTCCGCTCAAATCCGGCGCGTCAGTCCCGCTGGCCGTCTCCGTCCCTGCGGACGCGCGTGGCGCCACGTCGGGATCGTCCAATGAGAACGCCGGGGGGTGAACCTGGGCAAGACCATGTCCCCCGCCAACGACGCATCCCATCAACAGGAACGCCCCCAACGCGACCGCCCGGCCTCGTTCAGATTGTCTGGTGGTCATGGACGCGCGACGGGCGTGTCCCGTTCAGCGGAGCCATCCGCATCAGCACGGGGTTTCCGTTTCCACGCGAAGCCGGAATCGCCGGCGAGGACCCGTGGCGACCGCAAGCCCGTATAACGCTGCTCGCCGATAACCCACGTGGGATATTGACGAATGTCGTTGGCCACGCATGGCGCAGTGAATGGGCTGCCGCGACCGCCGGTACTGCACTCCACATAAGGAAGCCGATTGGCCGACGCCTTGAACACCGCCTTCTGCTCCTGGCAACGCGGACACCAGTGCGCGCCATAGAACACGGCGCCCGTGTCAGTCAGATGGAGAGCCAGCGCCCGCAGTTGCGGATCCTCCGGGCCGGCCGCTTCATCAAACACACCGCTGTAGTGCAAATGGAGCGCGCCGACAAGAAGGACAGCGACCACGGCGGCTTCTTTGACCGACGCGCCCCAATCGGGAGGGCGTTGTGCGAAAGCGAGCATCATAATGACGGTGATAAGGCCGAACGAGGCCAGACACCAGACACAGGTCGCGTTGATGACCATCACCGAAATCACGGTGAGATACGCGCTGATGGCGAATCCGCCGACCGCGACAAACACCAGCGCGGTCGCGCGGCCGGGTCTGGTTCTGGTGCGCCAGGCCAGTCCCGCCATGACCAGATAGGTGAGCATCCCCCAGGTCGCCGTCGGGATGCCCAGAAACGTCGCCCAACGACTCTGCTGCACCAGATCGCACCCCGAGTCTTCGCCGCAGAACGCGGGATAGGTGTCCACCAACGTCGCATAGCCGAGGTACGCCGTCAGGAGAATACCGGCGCCCGTCAGCGTCAGCAGGGCGACGCGGAGCAGGGGATGGGGAGGCATCGCGCTCCGGCTGTCACCATCAGCCGTGTGCCGTGGCCTATGCTTGCCCATGGCCCGCCCGTTGCGCCTGTCGCGCCTGTGTGAGAGGGAAACCGTCAAGGAAAGGATGGGTGGAACCTGTCACCATCGTCTCATCAGATTCGCGGGGAATGTGGTTGGTTCTGACGCCTGATACATAAGGCGAATGATACCCGTTGCCGGATGTCTGACGCAATGATTGTGCGACGAACGAACGAGCGCGAGCGACGAGCAAAACAAAAAATTTGCGTTATGCCTGATTTTGCGTTATTACCTGCCTTCGCGCGATGACCTGACGATGAGCGATAGGATGAGTGCGCTGAATGGTTGAAGTGATATGACCATGCAACATCGTAGGCTTACAATCCTGCATCCGTTGGCAGCCGTCGCCCTGGCCGTTCTGCTGGCGTTGATTTCCGCTCCGGCGGGGGCGCAGACGACTCACGAAGTGCCGGAAAACTGGCCGTTGATTCCGGATCAGGACGGGATGCCCGGGCCGGACTTTGGCGCCGGCGAGCAGTTCCGGCTGTTGTTTCTGCGGGGGACGACAAACTCCAATAATGCCACCTCCGGCAATATCGCCACCTATAACAACCGCGCACGGGATACCGCGGCGGCCGGGCACAGCGCGATACAGGATCTTGATACCGCCAGCCTCACCAGCTCGTTCAGCCCCAAATTTCGCGCCCTCATCTCTACTACCGGTGCGGTGGACGTGGACGCGCGCGACAACACCGGCACCAACCGCATAACCGCCAACCATACAGACGCCCCGATCTACTGGCTGAACGGCGCACAAGTCGCCGCTACCTACACCGATTTTTATGACGGGGGTTGGGATTCCCTGGAAGGGCGCGACGAAAACGGCGACACCATCACCAGTATCGCGTGGACCGGCTCGCTGGAGAACGGCACCGGCGAGAGCGGCTTTCAAGCCGGCAGCGGCGGCACGGTCCGCGGCGGCAACCTGGCGACTCTCGGCAGTGAACTCCATGGAGATACCTTCGACAGCAACTTCTTTGCCAGTTTATACATCCTCTCACCGTTGCTGACAGTAGAGACCCCGCCGCTCCTCAACGCAGACGCCACCCTTGAGTATGTGAGATTCGACCCCTCGCAGGGGATTGCCATGCAGCCGGCGTTCAGCCCCGATGTGTATGACTACACAGCCAGCATCGCCAACAGCGCCAGATCTCTCTTCCTGAATCCGCGCGTGAACGACTTCCGCGTCGGCGGCGCCACCCTTGACTTTACCTTGACGCTGCCGGGCGAGGGCCCCGGCTTCTTCGAAACCAACGGGGCGCAACAAGGCCCCTTTACTCTTTTCCTGACATCGGACAGCCAGCCACTCCCCACCTCCGGCATCGCCACCTACGCCATTGTGGTGACCGCCGAAAGCGGCGCGACCCAAACCTACACCATCAATATGCACATCCGTGCGCCAGTGACGGACGCGCCGATCCCGCAGGTGCTGCCGTCCGACTGGGATCTCAAGCCGGCGGACGTGGCGGCCGGTCAGCCGTTCCGCCTGATGTTTCTCAACACCGGCGGGGTCGCGGGCACAAGAGGCGACATCGGGTTTTATAACGGCAACTCGCAGAACAACAGGAGTGGCGCCGGCGGCGGCCACGCCTCTATTCGTGGGTTTGCCGGTGAGTTCCGCGCGCTCATGTCCACCGCCGCCGTGGATGCGCGCGACAACACCGCCACCACCGGCGACGGCGTGCCGATCTACTGGCTGGACGGCGAGAAGGTGGCGGACAATTACGCCGACTTCTACGACGGCAGTTGGGATTCGCGCAACCCGCGAAACCGGTTCGGCAACGGCGTGAGCGTGGCGACCACCGTCCTGACCGGCACCAATGCGGACGGCAGCGGCGACCTGCTGTTCCTGCCCGGCGGCGGCGGCCCGTACCGCATCGGGCGGTTGAACCAGGGCGAAGGCGCCGAAATTCGCAGCGCCATGACCAACAGCACCTTCAACGCCCAATACGCGCTCTCGCCGGTGCTGACGGTGGCCGCGCCCGGCGAGGCCGCCATCGCCGCCGTGCTGGACGGCCTGTCACTCTCCGTCGGCGAACTGTCGCCGCCCTTTGCCCCGGCCACGCTGGTGTACAACGTTGAGGTGCCGAGCGCCACGGCCACCTTCACGCTCACGCCGAGCGTATCGGCGGCCCGCACCAATCATCAGCTCATCGCCATCAGCGCGACCCACGACGGCGTGGACACCCTGCCGGCCGCCACGCTGGCAAGCGGCACAGTCGCGTCCATTCCCCTGAACGTCGGCGTCAACACCATCAGCGTGAAGGTGATCGCGATTGACGCCCCCGCGCAGTCCTACACGCTGCGGGTGACGCGCCCGTCCGATGATACCACCCTGTCGGCGGTGGAGCTGGCGCCCTCAACCGGCGCGCCCATCGTCGCGGGACGGGTCGGACAAACCACCGAATACCGCGCCGGCGTCGCCAACGACGTGAGCAGCATCACGCTGCGGCCGACCACCACGCACCCGGACGCCACCGTCACCGTCAACGGCATCCTCCCGGCCTCGGTGCCGCTGAAAGTCGGCGACAACTCCATTCGATTTACGGTCATCGCCGCGAATGGCATCTCGTTGCAGACCTATACCCTCACGGTCAATCGCCGCGCCCCGATTCCGCCGCCGCCGCCGCCGCAGCAGACGCAGATCATGCGGCTCGGTTCGAGCTTGATACCGGATGGCTTGCAGGTCGGGGACACGTTCCGCCTGATCGGTGTCACCGATTTCGCCGGCAATGCGAGATCCGGTGACATTGCGGTGTACAACACTGCCATGCAAAACCAAGTCCGCAGCCGCGAATCCGCCTTTCTCCCCTTCGTGGACGAGTTCCGCACACTCATCTCCACCCCGGACATTGACATGCGCGACAATACCAGCACCAACCGCGTGACCGCCAACCATCCCGATGCCGCCATCTACTGGATCCGCGGCGCCAAAGTGGCGGACAATTACGCCGATTTCTATGACGGCAACTGGGACAACCATGAAGTGAGGAACTGGCGCGGGGAGAGAAAGAGAGGCAGCGGTACCAACGGAAGCTTCGCAATATGGAGCGGTTCCAATGCCGATGGCACCGGTGTTGCGCCGCATCGGGCTGGCGAAGCTAGCGTCCGAATTGGAGAACATCTGCCCGGCAAGGAAATTTCCAGTATATTCAACATTCCTCGGGACAACAATGCTGCATCTTTCCACGGCATCTCGCCGGTGTTCACGGTGGTGCCGCCCCTGGGGCTCACCCTGACCACGCTGGAAATCGGGCCTGCGTCGGCGGACAACGTACTCATCCCCGCCTTTGCCCCCACGATCTTCAATTACCGCGTGATCGTGCGCCAGGGCACCAACATCACCGTGCGCGCGCTTGATTCCACTGGCTTCTCTACCGTCACCGTGAATGGCGTTGAGCTGCCCTCCAACACCGGCACCAGTGGCACCATTGCCGTCCCCGACAGCGGCGAGACCGTCATCCCCGTCGTCCTGACCGCCGCCAACGACGTCCTAGTGGCCACCTATACTCTGACCGCGACCCGCCAACCCCCCGAATCCGCCGACCTGGTGGGGCTGACGATTTCCGAAGGCACACTCACCCCGGCGTTCAACCCGCCTCCGCCACCAACAACTACCTCGCCAGCGTACCCAACACCGTAAGCTCTGTGATCATCACGCCGACCATCGGGCGCACCAACAGCAACGTCAGCGTCAGCGGAACGGCCGCGTCGCCGGCGCCGCCGGCCGGCTCATTCCACCGCGTCGTCGCCCTCGGCAGCAACAGCTTTGCCATCACCGTCACCTCGTCCAACGGCAGCAGCACCAGGACCTACAGGGTCGTCATGCACCGTCGCGACCCGCTCCGGGCGCAGCCGGCCAGGTATGTGCTGCGGCCGGACTCGTTCATCATCCCCGCCGGCCTCGGCGTGGGCGATGTGTTCCGGTTGATGTTTGCGGGCGCCAGAGAAGGCCGCGGAATAGAAGCGTACTCCGGCAATATTGATGCGGACTACAACGTGCATGCACGGGACGGAGCCAACAATGGCGCCAGCCGGATTCGCCCGTTCGCCGACAGTTTCCGCGCCATGGTGTCCAGCAAGGGGGTGGACATGCGCGACAATACCGGCACCAACCGCGTCACCGCCAACGACCCGGACGCCCCGATCTACTGGCTGGCCGGGGGGGGCGGCCAAAAAATCGCGGACAATTACGCCGATTTGTATGACGGAACCTGGGACAGTGCGGAATTGAGAGATCGGAACGGGGACCTCCAAAGGACCGACATCGGTATGTGGACCGGCTCCAACACGGACGGCACCGGTGATATCGGGCATGAGGTCGGTACCAGTCAACCCGTGGTAGGACTCGCGAGTACCCATGACGCACTCCGAACTAGAGGATTCCCGTTCGAGGACGCAGGCCGACTCCACTTTATCTACGCCCTCTCGCCGCTCCTCGTGGTGGGGAACGCCGACACCCTGTACTCCTTGAACCTGACGCAAGCAGACGGCACCGAGGTCGCGCTTTCCCCGGCCTTCAGCACCGCCGTCACCACCTACAAGGCCGCCGTCGCCAGCACCGTGGACGAGGTCAGGGTGACCGCGGAAGCGGCGCATGATGACGGCACCGCTATTGTCAACATCGTCGGCAGCAGCGGCGGCGGCGGCGGCAGTGGAACGACCGTCCAGGTGCCTGACGGCGACAGCACCATCACCGTCACGGTGTCCTCCACCGCGTCCGGCACCGCCACCACCTACACCGTCAACCTCTCACGCCGCACGACGCCGCCGCCCACGCCGGTCACCCAGACCCTGCCGAAAAACTCGCCATTGGTGCCGTCCGAACTGAATGCCGGCGAGCAATTTCGCCTGATGTTTCTCAACATCTCCTCGGTCAGCGGCAGACAACTCGACATTAATCATTATAACGGCACCGTGCAGAGTACCGCCGCCGGCGGTCACACCGACATCCGCGAGTTCAGCAACCAGTTCCGCGCACTCCTCTCAACCTTCAGGCTGGACGCGCGCGAGAACACCGCCACCACCGGCGCCGGCGACGACATCTCGATCTACTGGCTGGGCGGCGCCAGAGTGGCGGACGATTACGCCGATTTCTACGACGGCAGTTGGGCCTCGCGCGTCCCGCACGACGAAGACGGCGACCCCCTGACCACCGCCGAGCGCGTCATGATGACCGGTTCCAACGCGGACGGCAGCGGCGACTTCGGCTTTGAAATCAACCGCAATCCCATCCGGGTCGGGCGGTTGGACCAGGGCGTGGGCAAGGAGATTCACGCCGAAACGCGCCCACGCAACGGCTTCTATCCGATGTATGCGATGTCGCCGCTGATCAACGTGGTCGTGGCCGACACCGCCTTGTCATCCCTTGCCGTGCGCCCCGACGGCGGCACGGAAAACATCAACATCGCTCCGTCGTTCCAACCGGGCACCACCAGCTATGCCGCCAGCGTCTCCCACGACATCACCGAAATCCGCCTCACGCCGACCGTGAGCCACGCCAACGCCAGCGCGACCATCGGCGCCACCTCTGCCGGCGAGACCACGGCGAACACGCTCCCCATTGCCAGCGGTGACGACAGGAACATCCCGTTGGGCGTAGGCGTCAATCTCATCCGCATCGTGGTCACCGCCACCCTCAATTCGGCTGACACCACCACCTACACCCTGACCGTCACCCGCCTCGGCGAGCCGCCGCTGGTGCCGGATGCCATGGCCACCATGCTGGCCGGGTCGCCATTGGTGCCGCCCGGATTGCCCGTCGGGGCGCAATTCCGCCTGCTGTTTGTCGGCGACACCGCCACGGCACAAAACGCCGACCTCGGCTTTTACAACACCATCGTGGCCAACAATGCCAGAAACGGCGTCGCCGACATTCGCCCGTTCGCCGGCCAGTTCCGCGCGCTGGCCTCAAGCGTCACGCTGGATGCGCGCGACAACACCGGCACGCGCAGTGGGCCTGGCAGTGGCGATGTGCCGATCTATTGGCTGGGCGGCGACAAGGTGGCGGATACTTACGCCGACTTTTATGACAACAGTTGGGATTCGCGCGCCGCACGCGACCCTTCAGGCAACGCCCTGGATGCCACCGGGCTGACCATCATGACCGGCTCGCTGGAGAACGGCATCGGCCAAGCCACCACCCGCCTCGGCGACTGCTGCAACGGCAACGGCAACGGCATCCGCGTCGGGCGGTTGGACGGGTCCGCCGGCGACGAGATAGACGACGGCCCGATCCGCAACCCCGGCAATACCTTGTTTCACCTGTACGGCCTGTCGCCGGCGGTGACGGTGATTGCCAACGGCTTGCAGCCGCCGCCGCCGCATCCGCCGGTGGTGGCGTATCCAATCCCCGACCAGAGCACGAGTGTGCGGGCGGCGTTTGAGTATATCTTTCCGGCGAATACTTTTTACTACATCAACAACGATGTGCTGACCTACAGCGTGTCCGGGCTGCCGGGCTGGTTGAGCTTTGACGCGGCGACTCGCCGGTTTTTCGGCACGCCGGATACCTCTGCGTTCAATCAGTCGCCGCTTGCCATCACCGTGACCGCCGCCGACGGCGACTCGACGACCGCCGATGTCAGCGACACTTTTACGATTACGGTGGCGCTGGGGCCGCCGCTTGCGCCGGCTAATGTGCGGGCGACCGCCGGAAACCGCAGTATCGTGGTGACCTGGGATGCGGTGACGGATAGAGGCGGGTATCCAGGGGTGAGATATGCGGTAGCACTCGACGGACCCGGTGTCACCAACAGTGGCGGTTGCCGCACCGTCCTGACCAATTGCACCCTCAGCGGCCTGACCAATGGCCAGCCGCACTTCAATATCAGAGTGACCGCCCAGACCGGCCCCACCTCCGCTGTCAGCGATATCCGCTTTACCGCCACCACCAGCCTCGGCCCCGACTACATCCTCGTCCCGACCAGCGGCGCGAGTATTGACCAGGATGCGTTCATTACCACCTGGCGCACCACCGTTGCCAACGAAACCATCACCATCCCGACCAACGGCGCGTTGAGCTACGCCTACGCCGTCAACTGGGGAGACGGCAGCACGGACGCCACCACCCATACCGTCAACGCCACGCATACCTACGCCACGCCCGGCGACTATACCGTCTCCATCACCGGCACCTTCCCGCAGATCTACTTCAACGGCGGCGGCGACAGAACCAAAATTCGGAGCGTCCGGCGATGGGGCCCGCAGGTGTGGCAGAGGATGGTGGGCAGTTTTGCCGGCTGTACCAACCTCATCATTGAAGGCAACGCCGGGCGCCCCAATTTATCGGCGGTGACCAGTCTGCGCTCCATGTTCCAGGGCGCGACCAAGTTCAACTCGCCCATCGGCCATTGGGATGTCAGCAATGTGACCGATATGGCGCAGATATTCCAGCGCACCGCGTTCAATCAGGATTTGAGCGCGTGGGAGGTCAGCAATGTCATCGACTTTAGCCGGATGTTCAACGGCGCCAGCGCGTTCAACCAGCCACTCGGCGACTGGACTGTCAGCGACGCGACCATGATGGTGGCGATGTTCAACGAGGCGACCGCGTTCAACCGGAATCTCGGTGCGTGGGACGTCGGCAATGTGGTCTCGATGGCCGAGATGTTGCAAGGCGTCACGCTGTCCACCGCCAATTATGACGCGCTGCTGAATGGCTGGACTGAAGTCACCGGCGGCGAGACCGCGTTGCGGCAGAATGTGTCGTTTGACGCCGGCGGGAGCCGCTACTGCGCGGACACCGCCAGGGAGGCATTGCGCACAAATGGCTGGACGATTACGGACGGCGGGCGCGGCCTGAATTGTCCGCTGCTCCCGGGCGCGTTCGTGACCACCTGGGCGGTCACGGCGGGGGAAATCCTCACCCTCCCGACCGCCTTCTCCCCCTCTACCGCCTACGACTACAGCGTTGACTGGGGAGACGGTAGCGCCACTATCGGCCACTCCGTCGAAGGCGTCCACACCTACACCAACGCCGGCACCTATACGGTCACCATCACCGGCAACTTCCCGTATCTGTTCATCAACAGCGGCGCCGCCAAAGCCCTCATCCGCAGCGTGGAGCAATGGGGCGACCAGAGATGGGTCAGTATGCAGAACAGTTTTGCCGGGGTCGAGAATTTCGTCATCGCGCCGACCGCCGGGAAGCCCGACCTGTCGGTCGCCAATAGTATGAGCTCCATGTTCCAGGGCGCCCACCGCTTCAACTCGCCGATTGGCCATTGGGATATCGGCAATAATGTGGTCAACATGGCGAGCATGTTCCAGAACGCCAGCTCGTTCAATCAGGATTTGAGCGCGTGGGATGTCAGCAACGTCGCCAACTTGAGCCGGATGTTCAATGGCGCGACCTCGTTTGATCAGAACCTCGGCGATTGGGATGTCAGTAGCGCGTTCAGCCTGGTGGATATGTTCCACAATGTCACCCTGTCGCGCGAAAATTACGACTCCCTGCTGGCCGGCTGGAGCGCACTTGACACCCTGCAACCGGATCTCAACTTCAGCGCCGGCAACAGCCAGTATTGCAATCAGGATGCCAAAGACATCCTGACCGGCGAGCCGAATAGATGGGCCATCGCAGACGGCGGCGCCGATACCGACGGCAACTGCAACCTGCGGTTTGCCGTCGGCGTGAGCATTGACGATCAGACCTACACCGCCGCCGCCGCCATCACCCTGGCGTTGCCGACCGCCGTCGGCGGCGCCGCGCCGCTGACCTACCACCTGGCGCCGCTGCCGCCCGGGCTGGCCTTCCGTCTCGCGGACGCGAACACGCTCGCCGGTGTCGCCGCCCTGCTGGTCGGCACACCGACCGCGGTCATGCCCGCCACCGCCGTGACCTACACCGCCACCGCCGCGGACGGCATAACCGCCACGCTGACCTTCAGCATCACGGTGGACACCGCCTTGCGGTTTGAGAACAGCGACGGCACGGAACCCCCGCCCAACCTGACCTTCACCGCCACCGCCAACGAAGCCGCCAGCTATTTCCTGCCGGGCGCCACCGGTGGCGGCACGCCCTTACGCTACACCCTGATCGGCGACATCCCGGCCGGGCTGACCTTTACCCCGTCCACGCGCGAACTGTTCGGCATGCCGACCGAGGCAACCCCGCTCACCGTCCTGGTCTATACCGTCACAGACGCCAACCACGCCTCCCGTGTTCTGACCGTCTCGCTCACCGTGGCCCCCGCGCTGATGGAGATAGCCCCCGTCCCGGACCAGACGTACACCCTTAATCAGAGCGTCTTCGTGACCCTGCCCGCTCCCATCGGCGGCGCCGCCCCGTTGAGCTACACGCTGACACGCCTCAACGGCTTTCCGGTGCTGGCGGGCGGTCTGCACTTTGATATGGTCGCACACACCATCACCGGCATACCGAACGAAGTGTTCGGCGGTCCCGCCGGCGCCCACCTGCGCTACACCGCCATAGACGCCAACCTCGTCTCCGTCAGCCGGGAATTCAGGGTGCGGGTGCTCACCAGCCTGTCTTTCGACACCGTCAGCCTGCCCAACCAGAATTACTTGATCGGCAACATCTCACCCCCCCTGATCCTGCCCACAGCCACCGGCGGTGTCGGCACGCTGTCATACACCCTGACGTCGGACTCAAGCATGCTGCCCGGGCTGACCTTTTACCCGCCGGTCCGCGCCCTGGTCGGCGCGCCGACCGCGCCAACCGCCGCCGCCGGCGTCACCTATACCTACACCGCGCAAGACGCCAACCGCGCGACCGTGGCCCTGCCCCTGGTCCTGCACGCCACCGCCCTGGTTCTTGACGGCGGCATTGACGACCAGCTCTACATGGTCGGCCAGACGGTCGAGCTGACGCTGCCGCAAGGGATAGACGGCCTTGAACCGGTGGTGTACACGCTGATGCGCACCGATGACGACTCGCCGACGCTGCCGCTGGGGCTGATCTTTGACCCCATCGCGCGCACCATCAGCGGCACGCCGGCCATCCCGTTCGACGGCGCCGCACTGCGCTACACCGCCACAGACTCCGGCCTGTCCTCCGTGCAGGCTGACTTCACCCTGCGGGTGTTTGATGCGCTCGCCTTTGACACCGCCATTGCCGACCAGACCTATACCGTCAACCAGCCAATCACCCTGACCCTGCCGGCCGCCAACGGCGGCAGCGACGGGTTGAGCTACAGCCTGACGCCGATCCCGGACGGGCTGACGTTTGACGCGACCACGCGCACTCTCATGGGCGTGTTGACCATGACAAGCACGGCCACCGCCCTGACCTATACCGCCACCGGCAGCGTGGTCATGCCGTCCAGCCTGTCGCAGAGTTTTATGGTCGAAGTGGTTGACTACCCGGTGGTGGTCATCAGCGATAGCATCATCGCGGGCACGCCGGCCCACCGCCTCACCGATACCGCCGGCATCGGCGACTTAGACGGCGGCTCCAGCATCACCTTTACCTTCACCTTCAGCGAGCCGGTCAGCGGGTTTGACAGGAGCTTCATCAGAGTCACCGGCGGCGTCAGCGGCGTCAGCCAAGGCGACTTTGACACGGTCACCGCCGGCCGCGTCTATACGCTGGAGGTCACAGGCCTCGGCTTCGACGCCGTCGCCGACGAGATTAAAGTCACGGTGGGAGACGGCGCCGCCACCAGCACGGCGACCGGCCGCCCCACCATTGAGACCTTCGTGACGCAGGCCTACGACAGGCGGCCAGTGGCCCCGACCATTGTCACCCCGATTGCCGGCGACAATATCGTGACCCCCGCCGAACGCGACGCCGGTGTCACCGTCACCGGCACGACCAAAGACGTCTCGCGCGTCACCCTGTGCGTCAACGCCGACAGCTCCGGCGATTTCACCTGCCCCGGCGGCACGAGCTACCCCGCCACCGTGACCGGCACGGACTGGAGTTATACGCTGTCGGCCCTGGACTTTGACAACGATTTCGACCAGGGCGTCGATGCCAATACGCTGACGGTCTTCGCCGTTGATAACGCCGGCAACATCGGCTTCACCTCCGGCGACAACCTCACCGTGGACACCGGCCTCATGCTGACCATTACCGACAGCCGCCCCGAAGAATACGTGGGCTTGAACGACGGCTTCGCTACGTTCACCTACACCTTCAGCGATGTGGTCGCCGGCTTTACCGAAGATGACATCCAGCTCACCTCCAACCCCACAGGCGCCAACATCATGCGTTCCGAGTATCGCGTAGTCACCCCTGGCCGCGTGTACACGGAAACAGTCACCTTTGAGGATCCTGTCAACGGCAACGACGGCACCCTCACCATCACGGTGCCGGAAGATGCGGCCGTCAGCGTGCGGAGCGGAGTCGGCAACATGGAAACCGCGACGTTCCAGAAATATGACAGCGTGGAGCCGATGGACGCGGTCGTCCGGGTCTCGCCCGTGTTTATCCGAAGCGGAGGCGTCTCCTACGACACCGTTGAGTTCTATAACGGCGAATTTACAGACGCCGGCGGCAATCCCGATGTAGGCATCACCTACAGCCTGGAAGACTTGAGCAGCACCGAAGCCTCTCCCGCTCCCCTTTCCAGCTATGTTATGGACTATATTACCGTTGACGCGGGCAGCGGTTCCGTCAGCTTCTCCAATGAGCCGCCCGCCGAGGACCGTCGCGTTGGTCTCCGCCTCGTTGGCACCGACAAGGGCGGCAACACCGACAGAGCCATCATCAACATCTTCATCGTCAACAGCGCCCCGACCGTCAACTCGGTCGCGGCGCCGGACGGCTTCTACTCCGCCGGCAACCTCGTGCCGGTCACCATCACCCTCTCCGAAGCGGTCACGGTGAACACCACCGGCGGCACCCCGCAACTGGCTCTTGCCACCGGCAACAGCGCGGGCGACGGCATAGCCGCCTACACCGGCGGCAGCGGCATCACCACCACCACGCTGACCTTCACCTACAGCGTGCGCGCCGGCGACAACACGCTGGACCTCGCCTACACCGGAACCGATGCGCTCACGGCGAACGGCGGAAGCATTGAATCTGTGCAGACCATCGGCAACTTCAGAGTCCCCCTCTTCCAGACCCTGCCGGTGGTCGGCGCACCCGGCTCGCTCTCCGACACCTCGGATGTGGTGTTGAGCAGCACCGCTCCGTTGTCCATCGCGGATGTCAGCGTGGACGAAGGAGTCGGCGCCGCCGTTGTCACCGTGACGCTGAATGTGGATGTGCCGGGCGGGTTCAGTGTGGACGCCTCAACCGTGGAAGGCACCGGCGCCGGCGCCGCCACCGCCGGCGAGGACTACATCGCCTTCACCGGCCAGACCCTGGCCTTTGCCGGCACCGCCGGCGATACCCGGACCTTCAGCGTGACCATCATCGACGACGAGCTGGCGGAAGGGCCGGAAACGCTGATGCTGTCGTTGGGCAACATGAGCGTCGCCACGCTGGCGGTCGGGCTGCCGGACGCGGCCACGCTGACCATCAACGACAACGACATTGCGAGGGTGAGCATTGTCAATGCCGCTGTGCAAGAAGGCGTCGGCAGCCTCACCGGCAGCGTCACCAACGCCATGGTCTTGGTGCGGTTGGACAAGGCGGTGCCCGGCGGCTTCACGGTGGTGGTGGCGACCGAGGACGGCACCGCCATCGCCCCCGGCGACTACACCGCCATCACCGGCCAGATCCTGACCTTTGCCGGCACCCCCGGCGAGGAACAGACTGTGAGCATACCTCTCATGAATGACGGGATACCGGAACGCAACGAGACCTTCACGCTGTTACTGAGCAACCTGGAAAAAGACACGCAGGCGGAAGTGGATATCAGCGCCATGGGCACGGTCACCATTCTCCGCAGCGACGGCGGCCTCGTGGGATTTGGAGATGCCGTGATTGCCGACCAGGTCTATGTCCTCAACCTGGCCATCAGCCCCGTGATCCTGCCCACCCCCATCCTCGCCGACGTCGCCAGTCCTGACCATCTGGAGTACTCCCTGATGCCGCTCCCGGACGGGCTAAACTTTCATGAGGCAACGCGCACGCTTAGCGGCACGCCAGGCACGCTCATGGCCACGCCCGCCACCCTGACCTATACCAGCAGAAACTTCGTCACCTTTGGCGGCGAACGGCGTTACATGAATGTCGCGTTCCAGAGCACCATGGCGAGCCTGACCTTCAGCGTCACGGTGGCCGCCACCGGCGTGGGGTCGGTGAGACACTACTCGGACGCCGCCGCCGCCACGCTCATCACCGATGTGGTGTCAAGCGGCGAGATCTATTCGGTGGTGGCGTTCGGCGCCGATGTGAGCAATGAGAACGCATCGGACACAACCGCCCGGCCAGCCATCGCCTATACCCTCGGTGACGATGCCCCGGAGACATTTGACATTGTCGCGCATGGTGCCACGCTGGAAAACGGCGACTGTAAGGCGTTGTCTGCCACCGACACCAGCCGCTACACCTGCCGCTACGACGTCGCAGACAGCGGCGCGAACGTGGCGGCAAACGACCCGGGCCTGTATTCCGTGTCGGTGTCTGCGACCACCACAGACCTGGCGAGCGGCATGGCCCTGACGGCTTACAATGGGGATGCCGGCGTGCTCATTGGCATGCGCCCGGAGGTGGAGTCGGTGCGGTACTATTCGGACAGCACGCCGACGCCCGAGACCGAACTCACCGGGAATGTGCTCGTTGGCAGCGTGATTTATGCGGTGATCAGGTTCAGCGAGAATATGCAAAACATCAATGCCCCGGTCAACGGGTTGCCGAATATAAGGGTGGCGGCATTCTCCATCTTCGGTACCAGCGAACAGATGTCCACCTACGGCATCCTGGCGCACGACGCCGATTTTGGCGACATCGACAATAGTTGCCGCTCCACATCCGACACCGACACCGACGAATATCTCTGCCGGATCAATACGGGCACTTTTCGACAGTCTTTCCGGGTTGAGGTACTCCAGGAGACGCGCGACCTGGCCGGACATAGCCTGGCGGCGGACTCTGTTCAGGACGACGTCCTTCTGGACAACCCCGCTCCGCCTATGGTGGATTCCATCATACATTATGCGGAAACCGCAGGGACGATACCCATTAGCGGCGTGGTCTCGGACGGGGATATCTACTCGGTGATTCAATTCACCGGTGCGGCGGTGCCCCCGGAGACACTGGAAGTCTTCTACCAACTCGGCACGGCTGCGCGGGTGCCGTTTCAGGCCGTCGCCGCCTCCACCACAGTGCCGCACGGAACCTGCGACCCCGCTGTCGTCCAGGGCGATCCCTTCTTCAACTCGCAGTGGGAATGCCGCTATTCGATCGGCGCGGCGGACGAAGGTCTGTATAGAGTCATTGTCGGCACGGGCACCACGGACACGCTGGGGCAAGCCCTGACCTTTGAATACACTTCCAGCCCAGTACAAATCAGCTCCCTGATGTTTGTCACCACCGACATTGCCGACCAGACCTACACCGCCGGCACACCCATCACCCTCTTGTCCCTGCCGCAAGCCATCGACGGCATCGGCCAGTTGACCTACACACTGACGCCGACCTTGTCCATCCCGGACGGGCTGATCTTTGACGCAGCCGATCTCACCCTCTCCGGCACACCGGCCCCGGTCACGGTCACCACCGCCGTTGCCCTGACGTACACCGTCACCGACAGCGCGGACACGCCGGCCAGCATAGCGTTGACGTTTATGATCACGGTGTCCCCGACCGCAATAGTGAGCATCGCCCCTGTCAGCGTGGACGAAGGAGCCGGCGTCGCCACCGTGATCGTGAGTGTGGATAATGAGGTGCTCGGCGGGTTCATGGTGGACGCCTCCGCCGCCTCCACCGTCGCCGACACCGCCATCGCGGGCCAGGACTACACCGCCGTCACCAGCCGGACGCTGACCTTCACCGGCGAGGTCGGCGAGGAGCAAACCTTTACGGTCGCCATCACAAACGATGCGGTACCCGAAGACGACGAGACCCTGACGGTGTCGCTGGACAACCTGCAACCCCCCTCGGCGAACATTGACATCAGCGCCACCGCCACGATCACGATCCTGGCGAACGACCCCCCCGCCGAATCGCTTATTTTAGGCCGCCACAGCGGCATCAACCTGAATTTGATTTTTCCGGTCACGTTTGAAGGCGTCACGTATTATCATCTGGATCACAATCAGAATGGCAGCGCTGAAGCCGGCACGGGTGGTGATGAGGTCACGCATGACGCCCTGAATGACTTGCTCAACGGGAGCAGCCCGACCTCGAACACCCAGGGCCTCCGCACTCATGATGGACGGGATGACGCACGCTCGGCGATTGTCGATAATTATGTCCTGATTTTACCCACTGACCCCGAATTGGAAGGATTGCGTACCTACTCTCTCGGCGCACCGCCTCTAAATTGGTCGGATGATTTCTACTGGACAGCCAGTATCACCGCAGCCATTCGCTTTCTCTTCTTGAGATTTGATGCATTTGGCACGGGTGGTGGAGGGCCCACCGGGGACGATCACCTCACGGCTTTTCAGGTGCTGCCTTTTGTGTCGGCCACCCCGGTTTTTAGAGAGACCATCGAGGGGCAGCTCTATGTCTATACCGTCAGCCAGCAGGTCGCGCTGACGCTGCCCGAAGCCTTCGGCGGCACCGCCCCGTTGACTTACACGCTGACGCGCTTAGGCAACCCCGGGCCGGAGCTGCCGGACGGGCTGACCTTTAACGCGGACCCGATGGAGCGCACCATCAGCGGCGCGTCAACCCAGGGGTTCGCCACCACCGGCAGCGCCGGCCTGCGCTACACCGCCACAGACGCCAACGGCGCGGTCGCGTCCACCGACTTCAGGCTGCGCGTCAACAACTTTCCGACCTTTAACACCAACACCATTCCCGCGCCCGCGGACGATATCTACACCAGAGGCACGCCTATCACCTCCTTGCTCCTGCCGCCGGTCACCAACAACACCGGCACCGGCCCGCTGACCGTGTCCCTGACACCGATCCCGGAGGGGCTGGCCTTTGACCCCTCCGAGCGCACACTGGCCGGGACACCGAGCACGGGAAGTCTGGCCACCGACCTGACCTACACCATCACAGATGCCAACGCCGTGGCCATCAGCCTGACCTTTACGGTGGCGGTCAACGCCTCGGTGTTGAGCATTGAGGATGTCGTCGTGAACGAAGGAGACGGCGTCGCCGTCGTCATCGTGAATTCGAGGTATGCGGTGTCCGGCGGGTTCAGCGTGGATGTCACCACCGAGGACGGCACCGCCACCGCGGGCCTGGACTACACCGCCGTCAACCGCCGGACGCTGGCCTTCAACAGCGCCGACGACAACGAGATGCAAACGTTTACGGTCACCATCAACGACGATTCGGCAACCGAAAACGACGAGACCCTGACGGTGTCGCTGGACAACCTGGAACAGCCACAACCGACAGGAGGGGGAGTTGATATCAGCGACGGCGCCACGATCAGGATATTGGCGAACGACGCCCCCGCTACCTCCGACGTGCTTGATTTAGGCAGGCACAGCGACATCAACCTGCGTTTGATTTTTCCGGCCACGTTTGATGGCAAAACCTATTATCATCTGGATCACAATCCGAATGGCCTCTCTGACAACAGCGCGGATAATGTCACGCATATCGCTCTGAATAACTTGCTCAACGGCGGCAACTCGACCGAGGATACCCTGCCCGGCGGGCACGATGGACGGGATGACGCACGCTCGGCGATTGCTGAAAATTATGTCGTGATTTTACCCACTGAAGAAGAATTCAGGGCATTGACTAACGGCCAATCACCACCGGGGAAACCTCGCCCTGATTGGAACTCTCAATACTGGACATCTACGCCCGGAGTAGTAGCAAATACCTTTGTGTACCATAGTCTAGGTGGCGCCGCGGCGATTGGTCTCGCGCGCGGCTTCCCCGGCAGCACGGTTTTTCAGGTGTTGCCTTATGTGTCGTCCATCCCGGTTTTTAGCGAGACCATCGCCAACCAGATCTACCCGATCGGCAAGATGGTCGAGCTGACGCTGCCCGAAGCCGACACCGGCCGCACCACCCCGCTGACCTATACCCTGACGCCGACCGCGGACATCCCGAACGGGCTGACCTTTAACGCCGCCGATCGCGTCCTGACCGGCACGCCGGACATGGCAACCACCGTCACCCTGACCTATACCGCCACCGACAGCTCGGACACGCCGACCAGCGCGGCGCTGACCTTTATGGTCACGGTGCCCCCGTACCCGATCGTGAGCATCGACAATGTCGCCGTGGACGAGGGAGCCGGCGCCGCCACCGTGACCGTGAGTGTGGATGTTGCGGTCGCCGGCGGCTTCACCGTGAACGCCTCCACCGCCAACGACACCGCCTTCTTGGACGAAGACTACACCGCCGTCACCAACCAGATGCTGACCTTCGACGACACCGCCACCGATGTCACTTTCGATGTGCCCATCATTGATGATGCGGTGGTTGAGGGCACCGAGACGCTGATGGTGTCGCTACTGCAAGTCACCGGCACGACGGTCACGCTGCCGACCGCCCCGGCCACGGTCACCATCAACGACGACGATACCGCCAGTCTCACGCTGACGCCGGCCACCCTGACCGTGACCGAAGGCGGCATCGCCACCTTCACCGTGAGTGTGAATGCTGCGGTGCAAGGCGCCTTCATGGTGGATGCCTCCACCGTCAACGGCACCGCCACCTCGGCCCAGGACTACACCGCCGTCACCAGCCGGACGCTGACCTTCACCGGCACCGCCGACGAGCCTCAAACCTTTACGGTCGCCATCACAAACGATATGGCAACCGAAGGCGCCGAGACCCTGACGGTGTTGCTGGACAACCTGGAACCCCCCTTGGCGGGCATTGATATCAGCGCCAGGGCCACGATCACGATCATGGAGAACGACCCCTCCGACGAATTTCTCGAGTTAGGCATCCACGACGACAGCGGCATCAACCTGGATTTGATTTTTCCGGTCATGGTTGGTGGCGTCACGTATTATCATCTGGATCACAATCAGAATCGCAGCGCTGAATCCGGCGCGCATCCTGGTGGTGATGGTGTCTCGCATAACGCCCTGAATCGCTTGCTCAACGACGGCAACCCGACCGCGAACACCCAGGGCCGCCGCACTCATGATGGACGGGATGATGCACGCTCGGTGATTGTCGGTAATTATGTCCTGATTTTACCCACTCTGGAAGAATTGCTAAGCTTGCACGACGACTTCTTCGCCAGGGCAGCACCTCCAAGTTGGGTGAGTGGCGTTTACTGGTCAGCCAGTCCTCAAGGAAGTTCCTTTTTATCCCTGAACTTGTCTAATCGTGAGATTCGTACATTGGGCCGCAGCACAGCCCTCTCCACGGCTTTTCAGGTGCTGCCTTTTGTGTCGGCCACCCCGGTTTTCAGGGAGACCATCAACGATCAGGACTATACCGCCGGCCAGCAGGTCGAGCTGACGCTGCCCGAAGCCTTCGGCGGCACCGGCCTGTTGAGCTACACGCTGACGCCGACCCTGTCCATCCCGGACGGGCTGACCTTTAACGCCGCCGATCGCACACTGACCGGCACACTGGCCGCGGTCACGGTCACCACCACCGTCGCCCTGACCTATACCGTCACCGACAGCGCGGACACGCCGACCAGCACGGCGCTGACCTTTATGGTCACGGTGTCCCCGGCCGCAATGGTGAGCATCGCGGATGTTGACGTGAACGAAGGAGACGGCGTCGCCACCGTGATCGTGAGTGTGGATAATATGGTGCCCGGCGGGTTCATGGTGGCCGCCTCCACCGACGACGACACCGCCAGAGCCGGCCAGGACTACACCGCCGTCAACAGCCAGACGCTGGTCTTCAACGGCGAGGCCGGCGAGACTCAAACCTTTACGGTCACCATCAACGACGATACGGCAACCGAAAACGACGAGACCCTGACGGTGTCGCTGGACAACCTGCAACCTGCAGAACTGACAGGAGGAGTTGATATCAGCGACGGCGCCACGATCAGGATATTGGCGAACGACGCCCCCGCTGCCTCCGACTCGCTTGATTTAGGCTCCGCCCACGGCATCAACCTGCGTTTGATTTTGCCGGTCACGTTTGATGGCAAAACCTATTATCATCTGGATCAAAATGGGAATGGCCTATCTGACAACGACGAGGATGATGTCACGCATATCGCCCTGAATAACTTGCTCAACGGCGGCAATGCGACCGAGGATACCCTGCCCGACGGGCACGATGGACGGGATGACGCACGCTCGGTGATTGCTGAAAATTATGTCGTGATTTTGCCCACTCAAGAAGAATTGACGGCATTGCGTAGCAGCCAATTGGGTAACGCCGTCCGACCCGGCGTACCATCTGGTTGGAACTCTCAATACTGGGCATCTACGCCCGGAACACTGGCCAATCACTTTATATACTATAGCGTCGGTTCCGGCAATTCTATTAGTATCGCGCGCGCCTCCGTCGGCGACACGGCTTTTCAGGTGCTGCCTTATGTGTCGCCCATCCCGGTTTTTAGCGAGACCATCGCCAACCAGATCTACCCGATCGGCAAGATGGTCGAGCTGACGCTGCCCGAAGCCGACACCGGCCGCACCACCCCGCTGACCTATACCCTGACGCCGACCGCGGACATCCCGAACGGGCTGACCTTTAACGCCGCCGATCGCGTCCTGACCGGCACGCCGGACATGGCAACCACCGTCACCCTGACCTATACCGCCACCGACAGCTCGGACACGCCGACCAGCGCGGCGCTGACCTTTATGGTCACGGTGCCCCCGTACCCGATCGTGAGCATCGACAATGTCGCCGTGGACGAGGGAGCCGGCGCCGCCACCGTGACCGTGAGTGTGGATGTTGCGGTCGCCGGCGGCTTCACCGTGAACGCCTCCACCGCCAACGACACCGCCTTCTTGGACGAAGACTACACCGCCGTCACCAACCAGATGCTGACCTTCGACGACACCGCCACCTCGGCCACTTTCGATGTGCCCATCATCAATGATGCGGTGGTTGAGGGCACCGAGACGCTGATGGTGTCGCTACTGCAAGTCACCGGCACGACGGTCACGCTGCCGACCGCCCCGGCCACGGTCACCATCAACGACGACGATACCGCCAGTCTCACGCTGACGCCGGCCACCCTGACCGTGACCGAAGGCGGCATCGCCACCTTCACCGTGAGTGTGAATGCTGCGGTGCAAGGCAGCTTCACGGTGGATGTCTCCACCGACGACGACACCGCCACCGCGCCCCAGGACTACACCGCCGTCACCAGCCGGACGCTGGCCTTCAACGGCGAGGCCGGCGAGACTCAAACCTTTACGGTCGCCATCAACGACGATTCGGCAACCGAAGGCGACGAGACCCTGACGGTGTTGCTGGACAACCTGCAACCCCCCTTGGCGGGCATTGATACCAGCGCCAGCGCCACGATCACGATCATGGCGAACGACGCCTCCACCGATGTGCTTGAATTAGGCACCCGCAACGGCATCAACCTGGATTTGATTTTGCCGGTCACGGTTGGTGAAGGCATCACGTATTATCATCTGGATCAAAATGGGAATGGCGACTCCGGCGGGGATGGTGTCACGCATGACGCCCTGAATGACTTGCTCAACGGGGGCATCCGGACCGCGGAGACCCAGGGCCTCCGCACTCATGATGGACGGGATGACGCACGCTCGGCGATTGTCGGTAATTATGTCCTGATTTTACCCACTCGGGCCGAATTGCAAGCATTGCGCGCCGACTTCTCCGGCGTAGCACCTCCAGGTTGGGTGAATGACGACGATTACTGGTCAGCCAGTTATCAGGGCGCAATAGGAGTTGTAGAGTACTTTTTATCCCCGGCCTTCTTTGAAGACGCGCTTAGGGCAATGTCCAGCGACACCGCCCTCCCCACGGCTTTTCAGGTGCTGCCTTTTGTGTCATCCACCCCGGTTTTCAGGGAGACCATCACCGATCAGGTCTATACCGCCGGCCAGCAGGTCGAGCTGACGCTGCCCCAAGCCTTCGGCGCCACCGACCCGTTGAGTTACACGCTGACGCCGACCGCGGACATCCCGAACGGGCTGACCTTTAACGCCGCCGATCGCGTCCTGACCGGCACGCCGGACATGGCAACCACCGTCACCCTGACCTATACCGCCACCGACAGCGCGGCCACGCCGACCAGCACGGTGCTGACCTTTATGGTCACGGTGACCACGAACCCGATCGTGAGTATCGACAATATCAGCGTGGGCGAAGGAGACGGCGTCGCCACCGTGATCGTGAGTGTGGATCCGGCGGTCGCCGGCGGCTTCACCGTGAACGCCTCCACGATCGACGACACCGCCACCGAGCCCCAGGACTACACCGCCGTCACCAACCAGATGCTGATCTTCGACGGCACCGCCACCGAGGCCACTTTCACTGTGCCCATCATCGATGATGCGGTGGTTGAGGGCGACGAGACGCTGATGGTGTCGCTGGCCGATCTGGTCAGCACGCTGCCGGTCACGCTGCCGACCGCCCCGGCCACGGTCACCATCAACGACAACGATACCGCCGCCCTCACGCTGACGCCGCCCACCCTGACCGTGACCGAAGGCGGCATCGCCACCTTCACCGTGAGTGTGGATAATGCGGTGCAAGGCGGCTTCACGGTCGCCGCCTCCACGACCACCGACGGCACCGCCACCTCGGTGGACGACTACACCGCCGTCAACAGCCAAATGCTGACCTTCGACGGCAACGCCGACGAGACCCAAATCTTGACGGTCACCATCACCGATGATGCGGTCGCCGAAGGCGACGAGACGCTGATGGTGTCGCTGGCCACCGTGGCGGCGACCACGGCGACGGTCACGCTGCCGGCGGGCACGGCCACGGTCACCATCAACGACAACGATGCCGCCGCCCTCACGCTGACGCCGGACACACTAACCGTGACCGAAGGCGGCATCGCCACCTTCACCGTGAGTGTGGATAATGCGGTGCAAGGCGGCTTCACGGTCGCCGCCTCCACGACCACCGACGGCACCGCCACCGAGGGCGACGACTACACCGCCGTCAACGGTCAACTGCTGACCTTCGCCGGCAACGCCGGCGAGACCCGAACCGTGACGGTCACCACCCTGGACGATGCCGTCGCCGAAGTCGCCGAAACACTGACGGTGTCGCTGACCGACCTGGGCGCGACCATGGCGACGGTCACGCTGCCGCCCGACGCGGCCAGGGTCACCATCATGGATAACGATGCCGCCAGCCTCATGCTGACGCCGCCGGACACCCTGGCCGTGACCGAAGGCGGCACCGCCACCTTCACCGTGAGTGTGGATATTGCGGTGTTGGGCGGCTTCACCGTGACCGCCTCAACCACCGCCGTCACCGCCACCTCGGACGCAGACTACACCGCCGTCACCAACCATGTGCTGAACTTCAACGGTACCATCGGCGAGACCCAAACCTTTACGGTCACCACCCTGGACGATGCCGTCGCCGAAGGCGCCGAAACCCTGACGGTGTCGCTGGCCGACGTGGTTAGCACGCTGCCGGTCACGCTGCCGGCCGACGCGGCCACGGTCACCATCAACGACGACGATACCGCCGCCCTCACGCTGACGCCGGACAACCCGACCGTGAACGAAGACGACGGCACCGCCACCTTCACCGTGAGTGTGAATAATGCGGTGCAAGGCGGCTTCACGGTAGCCGCCTCCACGACCACCGACGGCACCGCCACCTCGGTGGATGACTACACAGCCGTCAACAGCCAACTCCTGACCTTCACCGGCACCCCCGGCGAGACCCAAATCTTGACGGTCACCATCACCGATGATGCGGTCGCCGAAGGCGCCGAAACCCTGATGGTGTCGCTGGCTACCGTGGCTGCGACCACGGCGACGGTCACGCTACCGGCCGCCGCGGCCACGGTCACCATCAACGACGACGATACCGCCGTCCTCACGCTGATGCCGGACACACTAACCGTGACCGAAGGCGGCACCGCCACCTTCACCGTGAGTGTGAATATTGCGGTGCAAGGCGGCTTCACGGTGGCCGCCTCAACCACCGCCGTCACCGCCACCGAGGGCGCAGACTACACCGCCGTCAACAGTCAAATGCTGACCTTCGCCGGCACCATCGGCGAGACCCGAACCGTGACGGTCACCACCCTGGACGATGCCGTCTCCGAAGTCGCCGAAACACTGACGGTGTCGCTGACCGACCTGGGCGCGACCATGGCGACGGTCACGCTGCCGACCGCCCCGGCGGCCATGGTCACCATCATGGATAACGATGCCGCCGCCCTCACGCTGACGCCGACCCCCCTGACCGTGGCCGAAGGCGGCACCGCCACCTTCACCGTGACTTTGGATATTGCGGTGCCGGGCGGCTTCTCGGTCGCCCCCTCAACGACCGGCACTGGCACCGCCACCGTGGGCCAGGACTACCGCGTCGTCCCCGACCGGCTGACCTTCATCGGCGATCCCGGCGAGACCCAAATCCTGACGGTCGCCACCGAGGACGATACCGTCGCCGAAGCCACCGAAACCCTGACGGTGTCGCTGACCGACCTGCAAGGCGCGGCGGTGCCGGTCACGATGACCGCGACCGCCATGGTCAACATTACGGACAACGACACCGCCGCGTTGACCGTGGCGGACGTCTCCGTGACCGAAGGCGCCGGCACGGCCACCGTCATCGTGCGTTTGACCGCCGGGGTGCAAGGCGGCTTCACGGTGGTCGCTTCAACGACCGCCGGCACCGCCACCGAGGGCGCAGACTACACCGCCGTCGCCGGCGAAATCCTGACCTTCAACGGCGACAACGGCGAGACCCGGTCGTTTGACGTGGACATCACCGACGACTTCGTGATTGAAGCCGCCGAAACCCTGACGGTGTCGCTGGCGACCGTGGCTGCGACCACGGCGACGGTCACGCTGCCGGGCACGGCCACGGTCACCATCAACGATGACGATATCGCCGGCCTGACGCTGGCGCCCGCCTCCCTGACGCTGGAAGAGGGCGCCACGACCGCCTACAGCGTGGTGCTGGACGCCCAGCCCACGGCTACGGTGACGGTCACCATCGTCGCCACCCCGGAAGTGACCGCGACCCCGACGACACCCCTGACCTTTACCACGGCCAACTGGAATACGGCGCAGATCGTGACGCTCACCGCCGTGGAAGATGACGACAGGGACGAGAATACCGCCACGCTGACACACACCGCCGCGAACGGCGGCTACGCGGGGGTCACCGCTACTCTGACCGTCACTGTGCTGGACAACGATGTGCTTGATGTCTCCGACGAGCCGCTCGCCTATAAGGCTCTGCCGGAAGTGGCACGGGCCATCACGGACGGCACGGTGACGGCCATCACGCAGCGATTAAAGCGGGCCAGTACCGGCCCTGCGTCCGGCTCCCTGGTGCTTGGGGGCAAGAGTACGCTGGCGGATATGCTGACCACCGGCGGGCGGGCGCTGGCTGCGGGCACGCTGGACCTGACCGACGTGCTAAGCCGCTCTGAATTTGTTCTGCCGCTGAACGCGGAAAATCTCCACCTGAAGCGACTGACGCTTTGGGGTGGCGGTGACTACCGAGTCATCGGCGGCAAGACCGACGACGTGATGGATTGGGACGGGACATTGTTCAACGCGCATATGGGCGCGGACGCCATGGTGCGGGAGAACCTGCTGGCCGGGGCGGCCATCTCCTTGAGCCACGGCGCGTTTGACTATCGCGCATTGGATGACGAGGCCCAGGAGGGCGACGGCAAGACCATCCTTGATCTGACCAGCGTGCATCCCTATCTGGGCTGGACCACGCGGGACAAGCGGCTGGCTCTGTGGGGCACCGCCGGGTATGGCTGGGGCGACCTGACCATCACGCCGAAGGAGACGGGCCAGCCGGAGAGGACGCTGACCAGCGAAGTCACGCTGCGTACCGTGGGCGGCGGCATCAGCGGCCAGGTGCTGGAATGGACAACAGGGCAGATGCGGCTCAAGGCCGAAGTCGTGCAGACGGCGTTTGGCGTGGACGGCAGCGCCGACCTGGCGATGCTGGAGATTGAAACGCGGCGGGCGCGGCTTGGGCTGGAATCCACCATGACCCACACCTGGGCGAACGGGGCGCAGTTGACCCCCACCGTTGAGGTGGGCGTGCGGCAGGACGCGGGTGACGGGCGCACCGGCTCCGGGGCGGAAGTGGGCGGCGGGTTGCGCTATGCCAATGCGACCCAGGGCGTCACGCTGGACAGTCATGGCCGGGTGTTGCTTGGGCATACCGGAGATTACGATGACTGGGGCGTCGGGGCCGTGTTTGCGCTGGTTCCCGGCGACGGCGGGCAGGGGCTGGGCCTCCGGCTGGCGCCCACCTACGGGCAGACCGCGACGAGCACCGGGCAAGTGTGGGATCAGGGCGTGCGTGACCTGAACGGGACTGACGCGGCGGTCATGGGTCATCGGATGGAGGCGGAAGTGGGCTATGGGCTGGCCATTGTGGGCGGGCAGAGTCTCTTGACGCCGTATGGGAAACTGACGTGGGGCGACGGGGCGCGGGATTACCGGATGGGGAGCCGCCTGGCTTTGCCTCTGGGATTGACCATGAGTCTGGAGGGTGTGCGCGGGGAGGTGGCCGGGGCGCCGGCGAAGCATCGGTTCCAGTGGCAGACCGCCTGGCGGTGGCTCACCGCGTCACTGGAGTCCTCCGGACTGGATCGCCGCCTTAGACTGAAGGCCGAGTGGCGGTGGTAGGGTAGTCGGCTGGCATTATCATCACGAGCGAACTCCGGTAGTTTCTGACAACACACCGGCGGTGGAAACACCGCCATCGTCATGCCCGCACATCGGCGGGTATCCAATCCCCCTGCACCTTCAACGTGGCAAGACCAGCGTCCGGCATCGGCGGAGCCTGGATTCCCGTTTGTATGCAACATTCGGCTTTCCGAATCCTTGCCTCCGGCGTGTGGTCATTGTGTTGGCGGGGTCTTGCGGCGCGGGGCTTGAGCAACGGGGTCGCGGGCTTGCCCCGGTATGACGCGGATCTCGTGTTCCTGCTCGTCACGCAGGATACGCATGGTGACCGGTTGAAAGGGGCGCGTCTGTTCAATGACGTAGTTTTTCAACTGGCTGGCCGAGTTCACCCGCCGCTCATCAATGGACAGCAGCACATCCCCCGTTTGGAGGCCCGCGTGTTGTGCCGGCCCCGTGGCTTTGGCTACGGCCACCCGCCATTGATTGTTGATTTTCACGGCAGTGAGACGAAGGCCGAGTGTGGCAAAGTGGAACGGCGTGCCCCGCTTCAACGCCGTCACGATGGTGTGCGCGAACGGGCCGGGGACGGCAAAGGCGAACCGGCTGCATCGGCGTTCGCCCCGTGTCGCGTGATTCGTGTCGGTTTGAATGATGGCGTGGACGACGCCCACGATTTCTCCATGCGCGTTGAACAGACCCCCGCCGGAATTGCCGCTGCATGTGGAGAGATCAACCTGCACGAGGCGCGATTCAACCGTTTTCAGAAACGTCCTGGGGTTGCCGATGTGTCCATAGCTCACGGCGGGGCCCCAGCCGAGCGGGTAGCCCACCGTGAACACGCGCTCGCCCGGCAACGCCTCGGCCTGCGCGAATCGTTGTGCGGAAAGCCCGCGCGGGATTATTTCGTGAGGGATGCGGTACAGGGCGAGGTCCAGAAAATGATTGGCGCCGACCAACGCGGCGGAGACTTCTTCCAATGCGTTGGACACGACGGTGATGTGCGGGGGGTCAACCGGGTTCCCGCCGCCACGTCGTCCTTTGTGGCGAATCGTCGCGTGACGGGCGGTCAGAACGTACCCTTTGCCAAGGTACAGGCCGGTCGCTCTCACCGAGAACCCTCCGGTGAATTCCAATGACGATGTGGCTTGCGCCAGAATGCCCACGGTGCCCTGTCTGGCGTGATGGACGACCTCGGCGAAGTCCGATGAGTCGGCGAACCCCGTCGCCACAATCGGCGAAGCGTGGAGCAGGCACGTCGCGCCAATCAGGCACAGACCGGTCGCTCCTTGTGCGCTTTTGAGGATGGTGTGCAACATGATGTGCCGGAATCGTCGGTGGCTGTCAGACCGTGGCAGGAAGCCCCGTCCTGAATGTGGATGATACCTTCAGCCCCGTGTGTTCTCAACGTCTTCCGGTTGTTGGGGGCATGGGCCGTCATTGCCTGTCGCCGACCGTGAATGGTTTTCCATTCCCGATGTCACGCCGACGCGCGAAGGATTCTGCAAGAGAGTGGTCAATCCACCGGACGTGGAGTAGAATGTTGAGATCACACCCACCATGAAAACCAGGGAGAAACCGTTATGAACAGACACAGAATTACCATCACCATGATGTTACTGCTCGTGGTTGCGGGAGGGATACTGTTGGCCATGAGTCGCCCGTCAATGAGTGAAATGCGGGAGGGAGATCACGATGTCGCCACGTTTGCCGGCGGGTGCTTCTGGTGCATGGAAGGGCCGTTTGATGAACTGGATGGCGTGCTGTCCACGACGTCGGGGTACACGGGCGGGAAGACGGACAATCCCACGTATAAAGAGGTGTCCGCCGGGGGCACGGGTCATGCCGAGGTGGTTCAGGTGGCATACGATTCGACAAAGGTCAGCTATCGTGAGTTGCTGGACGTCTATTGGCGAAACACGGATCCCACGACTCCCAACGCGCAGTTCTGCGATCACGGGGATCAATATCGTCCCGCGATTTTCTATGCCGACGACGAACAGCGGACATTGGCGGAAAAATCAAAGCAGGACATTGACCGCACCAAGATGTTTGACGCGCCCATCGTGACGGAAATTACACAGGCGACGGCATTTTATCCGGCGGAGGAATACCATCAGAATTTTTACATGAAAAGCAGCGTGCGGTATAAATTGTACCGCTGGAATTGCGGACGCGACGCCCGCCTGACGGAGTTGTGGGGAAGCGCGCCGGAACATAAGGGATAACGCCGGTCGTCCCGCGTGCGCGCCGGGAGGATGTTTCTCTTGCCCTTGCCCTCTGCCCCGGCGGCGCACGGTGCGCCCGGAGACCACGGTGATGCCATGCGTTTGTCAGGGCGACAGATCGGGCTTCTGAAGGAGTATATGCATGATCTGGTGGAGCAGGCCAAACAGGACGAGGCCGTCACCGCGTCGTTCGGGTATGCGTCGGCGCCGTATCGTGCCGATCAGGCCATTTCAGACCTGCTGGCCATTTTGGATGATCGCATTGAATCGGAAGGGGTCCAGGTGGGTTTGTCGGTGGAATTTCTGCATCACATGTGGACTCTGTGCAATGAGGCGGATGCCCGTGTCCGGGATACTGTCTGGCTCATACGCAACGTGGAGGGAACGCCGGCGACCAAAGCCGTGATCCGCGCGCTGACGTATCAGGCGCTGATTGAATACGTGGAACACAAGGATGACCCGCCTTCATTGTCAAGCGGCCATCAGTGAGACGGCATGGCCCATGATGACATGATACAAAACGCTGACTGACGGGGATGTCGCGGGGGAACAGGCTAGGGAACGATGAGTGTGGCGTCGCGCTGGTCCTGATCTGTTTTTTCGCCGGTGGATGTCCCGCAGTGCGAACACCGATATTCATATTTGTTGCCGGACGGAAGGACGAGAAGGAGTCGTTCACGCGCCGGCGTGGCCTTCCGGCAGGTTGGACAGAACAGGAGGGAGGCATTCAGTGAACGAAACTGGGCGGGGGGATTGGCCTGGGCCTGCATCCGTGTTGGATCGGCGGATCCGGGTTGCCGACGCCATCTCATGACATTCTCCGACATTCCTGAAGTGCGAGGATCAAACGGAACACGCCCATGAGTGGATTCTAGCGGGGGGTGTCCCATGGGTCAAGAGTGGGGCACGTCCGCCAGTCGCGCAGGCACGGGGTGCGATTCAATAGCCGTTGACGCCTCAACGTCCCCGGATGGATGGGCATGACGGAAGGAGGTGTCAACGTTCCTCCATGATTCCCTTTTGGAACGTCTGCGGATTGGCGCGTATCGTTTCAATCCGTTGTTCAATGGCTTGCGCTTCTTCCGCGCGACGATCCTGGCGGAGCAGGACGGCGTAGCGTTCATACAGGGGAATCAGATTGGGATGGTCGGCGCCCAGCGCCTGTTCCACGATGCGGATGGCGCGCACATAGTACGTTTCCGCCTGTTCAAACTTGTGTTGCGCCTGGGTCACGATCCCCAGAGTGACGATGGCCGGGACCAGATGGGGGTGGTGATCTCCGGACGCACGTTCGCTGATGGACAGACTGCGCTGCCAAAGAGGTTCCGCTCTGGCAAACGCGCGTTGCGAAAAAAACAGCGAGGCCAGATTGTGTAATCCCGCCGCCACGTCCGGATGGTCGGGGCCTTGAATCGCCTCAATGATGGTGAGCGCGTGGCGATAACGGAGTTCCGCCTGTGTATATTCTCCCAACGCTTCGTGTGTCGCGGCAAGATTATTCAGTGTGGTGGCGACGAGGGGTCTGGATGCTTCCTGTTCGCGTTGCCCGGTCTGTGCCTTGAGCGCGTCCAGCGCCCGATGAAACATGGCTTTCGCCATGCCAAAATCCTGATTTTTGTAGGCCAGCATGCCCGCGGTATGAAGTGTGGTCCAGGATTCCGTTTCCGCATGAGCGGGGAAGGACGTCAACAGCAATCCGAACAGCACGAGTCTGAACATGGGGCACATCATCGTGGGCGACATGGTGAACGCCCGTGTTGTTTCATGCGGGCGGTTGGTTGTGCGAATGCGAATAGCCTGTGACGGCGATCCGACTGTTGTCCAAGTGTAGCAGATTGCCGCGTCTCTCTCCAAAAGCCCGCCGGGTTCATCTGTGGCGCGTCCGGGGGCTACGACTTCGGAATGTCTGCCCGATGCCGTGATGAAGGTGTATAATCGGCGTCCGGTGCGGCCCATGCCGTGCAAAACAGGCCCGTGTGAATGAGCAAACAGTATCAAACGGGGAGGACGACATGAAGGTGTCATCAGCGCGGTATCGGCATCCGGCGATGCTCCCGTGCCTTGTCGCAAGTCTTCTGGCGTTGGTGTGGTGTGTGCAGGGAGCGCAAGTCTCGTCGGCGGCCAGTGCGACGCTCCAGCCTCCGCTGTCTCGCGCCAAAATCTATCTGGCCGCCGGGGACTACCGTCGTGCGATTGAAGCCTGCCAGATACAGATTAATCAATCGCCCTCCGTTGAAAGCTACGTGTACCTGCTGTACGTATATCATGCCCTGGACGGGTATGCGGAGTGGCTGGCTCAACGGGATGAATGGGTCAAGGTGGGGCAGTTGTCGCTTTCCCTGTTCACCCGTGGCGCCATGGATCTTGTGGATCCGCCGGATATGATGCCGAGGATGGCGAGGGAATTATTACGCGAGGGGATTCGTCAACACTATGACATGGTGGCCGGCCAGGCCAACCGTCTGGATAGAGCGCATGCCGACCGGTTATGGCTGGAAGTGCGGGCATGGGAAAAGACGTATCCCGACCGTTGGTGGGCCGGTGTTCCTGAAGCATGGGTGTGGTGAGCCGATAACAACGCGGCCATGCGCCCCTGATACGTACCCGACGCACTCCACGGGGAACGAGTGACACGCTTCCTCATGACCATACACCAAGCCGAGTCTCGCCCGCCCAGTCTGTTGACAGGGGTATGACTCCGGTTTAGGATTCGCTCTTCCGTCACGTGCGCGATGATGGTTTTGCCCGATATGGATGATCTGCAAAGGAGGAAAGCGTGTCTGAACTTGTTGCCGTAGCCACAACCGAAAATTGGGAAGCCGAAGTTGATAATACCGATGAACTCGTCATGGTGGATTTTTGGGCCGTCTGGTGCGGGCCTTGTCAGATGGTCGCCCCGATTGTTGAAGAATTGGCCAAAGAATACGCGGGAAAAATCAAGGTCATGAAACTCAACACCGATGAAGCCACGGAAGTGGCAAGCAAGTTTCAGATTATGAGTATTCCGACGATTCTCTTCTTCAGAAACGGGAAACCGGTTGAAAAAATTGTGGGCGCGCGCCCCAAACCGCAATTCAAGCAAGTCATAGATACTCTCCTCTCACAGCACTCCGCGCCAGCCTAGGGCGCGGCGGATGCGCCGAGATCATGCTCACCGAACTGCGCATTTCCCATTTCGCTCTGATTGACTCCCTCGTGCTTGAGTGTTCGCCGGGTTTCCAGGTGTTCACCGGAGAAACCGGCGCCGGAAAATCCCTGCTTGTTGACGCGCTGATCCTGTTGCTGGGCGGGCGCGCCTCCGGTGAACACGTTCGCCGGGGGGCGAAAGAAGCCATCCTGGAAGCGGTGTTCACCGTGGAACAGCCCGCGATTCTCTCCAAATTGAAAGCATGGGATTTGCTGCCGGATGATACGCATGAATTGTTTCTTCGCCGGATTGTTTCCGGGGAAGGGCGGAGTCGGATGTACGTGAACGGCACACCGGTTCCGTTGCACCAGATGGCGGAACTGGGCGCGGGGCTGTTGGATATTCACGGGCAGCACGATCAGCAATCGTTGCTCTCGCCGAAAGTGCAAATGCACCTCCTGGATGCGTTCGGCGGCCTGTTGCCGTTGCGCGACGAGTACGCCGGGCGTTACCGACACTGGCAGGATCTGGCGCGTGACATGGAAGAGGTGACGCGCCGCGCGGCGGAGCGAGCCGAGCGCGAAGACATGGTGCGTTTTCAATGCGAGGAACTCACGAACGCGCGTATCCGGCCCGGTGAAGACGAAGAGCTGATACGGGAACATCACACACTGCGGAACAGCGGCCGGATTATGGAAATCGCCAATCAGGCGTATGACCTGGTGTATCGGAATCAGGGAGCGATTCTTGCCCAATTGGCGGAAGTCAAAAAACTGGCGCAGGAGCTGGAGACCATTGATGACACGACGCGCCAGTGGAACGAGTGGACCGACGGCGGTATCGCCCAGCTTGAAGAACTGGCGTTGGCCATTCGGCAGTACACGGAGGGGTTTGATCACGACCCGTCCCGGCTGGCGCGGATTGATGAACGGCTGGCGTTGTTGCAGGGATTAAAGAAGAAATACCGCGAGTCGTTGCAGGAGTTAATCGCCCGTCAAACACGGATGCAATCCGAATTGGAAGAATTGACGAACCTTGATGAGCGGCTGGAGCGTCTTCAACAGGATGTCTCGCGGGCGCATGAGGACGCGCACAGCCTGGCGCGGAAGCTGTCCAAGTCCCGTCACGCCGTGGCCAGGAAACTGGAAAAACGCCTTGCCGGCGAGCTGCCCCATCTCAAGCTGGAACAGGCCGTGTTCAGCGTGGAGCTGACCGAGGTTCCGCAACACGACGGCATGGGCCAGCACGGCATGGATCAGATCCGGTTTGTCCTGTGTGCCAATGCCGGAGAACGTGCGCAACCGTTGGCGCGCGTGGCATCGGGCGGGGAACTGTCCCGTCTGATGCTGGCGATGAAAACGGTGTTGGCGGGCGTGGATCAGGTGCCGGTCCTGGTGTTTGACGAAGTGGATACGGGCATCGGGGGCAACGTGGCCGCGGCCGTGGGACAGCGCCTCAACGCGCTGGGCCGGACGCATCAGGTGTTCTGCATCACCCATCTGCCGCAAATCGCGGCCCAGGCCCGCCATCATTATCTGGTGGAAAAGGGTCGCGTGAACACGCGAACCGTGATCACGGTGCGGCGACTGACGGACGAGGGTCGTGAAGAAGAGATTGCGCGCATGTTGGGCGGTGCGACGATTACGCAAACGGTCAAGAAGGCCGCCGGAGAAATGCTCAACCCCGCAAACTAGAACGTCCGCTTCGCCGTGGCGTCGTCTTGCGGCGTGGCGCCCGCTTATCCCGCACCGTTGATGGAGAGGGGACGCCCGTGCGCGGCGGTTGCCTTACGCGACTTTCCAGAAAAAGACCGCGGCCATACGCCGTGAGGCCAGTTCCGTGCCCCATCCGAAATACGACGTGGCGGAATGAATCAGGTCGGATGAATACACCAGCAGGCGATTAAACACGTAGGGGACTTCCAGAATTTCCTCAAAGCACGTCGGATCCATCTCCTGTGGCATCCCTGGCACATCTCGCAGACTGTCATATTCCCGCGGACAGACGTTGCCGCCGGGTTCTTCTCCGGGTGGGTGGAGCCGATAAAACGACGTGCCGGCATGAGCGGTCGGCGGGTTGGGGTGGAGGTAGAGTACGGCCGCGTAATCACAGATGGACGCGGAATCAACGTGAGGACGCGCCACGCCTTCGCCGCCCCCGCAGATTTGGATGTGATTATGGCCGGATGTGCCCGCGTCCGAATCGGTTTGCGGTTGAAGGGCCGGGATGTGGAGTCGTTGTTTCACGCAATCCTCAACGCGACGCAATTCCTCGTGCGTGAGAGCGTTGGGCGCCCGCATTCCGGGCCATGGTTCCGGACGCCACGGCGATCCCAATATCCAGGCAGGGCGCGCAATGCAACGCCGCGCCACGTCAAGGGGCTGGGGAAGTATGTCGTCCTCAATCCAGTAATCGCGTCCCAACTGCGGTGTACGAAAGGGGAGAGAAACCGTCATCACGCGCTCCGTGGTGTGCAGTGCCTTCAAGGCCGATTGAGCCGGTTGACCATAGCCGGGCATCACGCAAGAGGGAAGACGAGAATAGTGACTGGCCGTCGTGGTGGTCAAGTGAGCCTGCCCGGTCCTCAATCGTTCGCTGTGTTGCCGTGTGTCAGTCCCCCGTCCATCGCCTTGACATCTTTTGCTTGTAATGGTATTTGCAAACGTCTTGCAGTAAAGAAAACGACCACATGACGCTCTCCGTGCCCTCGCTCTCGTGAACCATGGCGTGAAAGTCAGCATGAAAGATGAGATTCGGGCGGCGGGGAAGCGCATGACGAGGACCCGTCTGGCGGTGCTCGCGGTGCTTGAATCCACGCGGTATCCGTTAAGCCCCGCGGAATTGTACGCGCGGTTGAAGAAGAAGAACGTCGCCATTGACCCGGTCACCGTCTATCGCAACCTGACCGCATTAAAAGAACTTGGGCTGATCGCGCAGCTTGAACTGCATCAGGAGGGGCTGTTTCGTTATGAGATCAAAGAAGGCCGGGATCATCACCATCACATTCGGTGCAGGAGTTGTGGGCGGATCGTGGATTTGCTGTTATGCCCGCTCAAAAAGCTGACGGCGATGATTGAACGGGAAACCCGGTTTGTGGTGGGCGATCATTCATTGGAATGGAGTGGCTGGTGTCCCAAATGCCAATAGCGTCCCACGGGTCAAACGCGGCGTGGCGTGGCCTGCGCCGGAATCGTGACGGGGTGGCGGGGAACGTCGTGGGCGTGAAACTGTCAAGGGCCGGTTCCATCATCTCATTGGTGTGCGCGGTGCATTGTGCGTTGACGCCGGTGGCGGTGCTGGCGCTTCCCTTGTTGGCGGCGCAATACGGCGGGGTGTTGGCCGGTTCGTTCGGCGCGGTGTTTTCTCATGCGACGGACTGGGTGTTCCTGGGGGTCATCGTGGTGATTGCCGGGTTTGGCGTCCTCGCGACCTATCCCGTGCATGGCGACCGTCGTCCGGCGGTGTTGACGGTGGCCGGTTTTGTGATTCTGCTGTTGGTGCGGGTCTTTCTGGAACCGGCTTCAACCGGAGAAATTGCCGGGGACTTACTCGGCGCGTCAAGCATTGCCTGGGGCGGCTGGATGAACCGGGCGTTGTGTCGTTGTCACGGCTGTCATGAACAGCCTCTCCGTTATGACAATGGCGAGGAGAACGGCGATCAACCCGTTCCGTCGCCGGCGGCGGGTGTGTAATGCGTGTTCTGCCATCTGTGATTGTTGCCAACCGTCATCTTCTTCCCACAAAACGCTGAATATCTCAATCGCTTCCGCCTCGGTGATGATCCCCCCTTGTTGACGGCAGGGGACAGACCAGGGTTTGTGTCATTCCATTGCCATGTGAACGGCTATCTGTTCACGATGACTACGACAGGGAGATGCCGTAGACGCCGTAGAGACGCCCAATTTGGGCGTCTTTACAAACCGTGTCGCGTTGAGGGTGCGGGGGATGGATTCCTGCCGGGGCGCGGGAATGATGGATGGGACGGGTTCCCGACCACGACAGGGAGATGCCTCGTAAAGACGCCCAAATTGGGCGTCCCTACAAACCGTGTTGCGTTGAGGGTGCGGGGGAATGGATTCACGTCGGGGCGCGCGGGAATGACGGCGGGGACGGGTTTCCGACCACGACCCCGTAGAGACGCCCAATTTGGGCGTCCCTACAAAACCCCGTGCCGCATTGGTCAGGCCGGTCTGGGGCGTTACCCGTAAAGACGCCCAAATTGGGCGTCCCTACAACGAGGGCCAGTGTGTGGCGTTACCAGCCCCACTCAACATTCACTAGCACACCATGATCCACAGCCGCGCCAAGTGTCTCCCCGCGTCGGCTCTCAAGAGACAGATTCAGTCCCGATGCCAGGGTCAGGCGGCTTCCCAGCCGGTAGGCTCGCGTCCTCTGGCCCCACGTCATATTTCCATACGGCGTCAGGAGACTTTGCCCGTCCGCCATGGCCAGCCCGTAGCCCACTTCCGCGTTCATCCTCTGGCCCAGGGCCGCCGCGTCCGTGCCGGTCAGGGTCGCCGCACTCTGATCCCATAGTTGCGCGGTGTTCGTGACGGTCTGCCCGTAGGTGGGCGTCAGCCGTAAGGCCAGCCCCTGCCCGCTCGGTGTTGGTTTCAGCGTGAAGATGGCCCCGATGCCCCAGTCGTCGTAGCCGCCGTTATGTCCCAGCAGCACACGGCCCTGGGTGTCCAGCGTGAGCCAGTTGTACGGGTCGGTGTAGCTTAGCTCGCCGCCGACTTCTGCGCCGGTGCCGGTGCGCCCGTCGCCCGCGTCATGCCGCAGCCCCACTTCCACCGTGGGCGTCAGCCGCGCCCCGTCCGCCGATGTGTAGGTCTTGCCGGCGGCGACGCTGAATCGTGCCCGTCGGGCTTCAACCGTCAGCGCTTCTATGAAGTCGCGGCCTTCCAATTCCATGGAGGTCTGCATGACTTCGCCTTTCAGCCGCACATGGCCCAGATTGGATTCCAGCACCCGCGCACTGACGCCGCCGCCGGCCAGTTTGAGCGTGGCCTCGCTGGTCTGCGTGTCTTCAATGGTTTCGGCATTCTGCGCGACGGTATCGGTGATGGCCACTTCGCCCCAGCCGTAGCCCGCCGTGGCCCAGAGGTTCAACCGGCCCCCGGGCAAGACCGACCACCCGACATAGGGCGCGATGCTGGTCATCTCAAGGCTATAGTCGCCGCCGCCTGATGTGGGTTCGCCCGCCAGCTCGCCATACTCAAAGTCGCCATCGGTCCAGGAGAGCGCCGCCCCGGCCAGCAGGGTGTCCGACACACGGGCGTCCGCGCCCAATCGCGCGCTGAACAGCGCCCCGTCCCAGTCCACGGCGCCGCCGCTTCCGCCGATTTCTCGGTAGTCGCCGCCGCCCCAGAGGGTCAGGTTCTTCGCCAGGTCGCCGCCTGTGGTGAGCGGCAGGACAAAGGCGGAGCGACCCAGCACGTCGTGCAGGTTCAGTGTGCCGGCGGCCAGTGACTGTCCGCCGGTGGTCAGGATGTCGGCCAGAGTGGACTGGCCGGCGAGGGTGAAGGCGCCGGGCTGGTGGCTGTCGGCGCCGGCTTGCTCAAGGCGTTGCGTGATGGCGTTGACGGTGGTGTCCGTGATGGCCCGTGCCACTTCCGGCAGGATGGTCTGGCTGACGGCGCTGAGCCGCGAGGCGATTTGGTTATAGCCGACCGCGAATGGCGAGAAGTCTCTGGTGGTGCCGCAGACGAAGCCGGGGATGGTGCGAACCGGGGGGCCGGTTTCTTGCCAGGCAGTGGTGGTCGTGTCGTAGCGGTACACCGCCGCGCTTCCCCCCGGTACGCCGGCGGTGGACAGGCAGACGGTCGCGGTTGTGTCCGTCCCCAAGGCTCCGGTCGTCACAATATCCATCGCCACGCCGCTGAAGGTGACTCCATCCGGTGCCGGGGGCACTGCGTCCGCTGTCAGGTCGTAGGTAGTCACCGTGACAGGGTTCACCGAGTTGTCGGAGGGCAGGAGCAGGCGCATATCGTTGTCGGCGCCGCCGACATTGTTGACCGCGATCGCTTCGTTCAAGTACGCCACCTCCCCGTTGGTGGCGATGACTTCCGTTATCTGGAGAGTGAAGGTCAGGGCCGTCGTTTGCGGTGAGGAGAGACCGTCGAGGGCGGTGTAGACTATATTGGCGGGGCCGAACGTCGTGGTCGGCGTACCGATGATGGCGGGCGTCGTTTCGACAAAGGTCAGGCCAACGGCTGCCAACTGTGTGGATGTGGAAGGGATGCGAGCCAGCGTGTAGCTCAACGCACCGCTGGCGGTTGGCAGGGTGAAGGAGGGGATGGCAACGTTTGGCGTTGCTAGCGGGTAGATTTGGTGGGGAATGGTGGCGTCGCCAAAGGTCACGGGAGTGGGGGCGAGCCGTACCTGAAGCAGTGTTACGGTTCTAGAAGTTTCGTCGACCATATTGTTGACTTCCAACATATTAAAATTATAGGCCTGATGCAGGGCTGTTTCACCGGTCCGCAGATCGGCCGCGTGAACAGGAATCTCAAAGAAGTTAGTCGTACCAGCGGGGAGGCTGCTACGTGCGGAAGAATCGGCGCCAAACTCGGCCAGTTCAGCGATGGTCGGTAAAATCAAGGTGTACATGCGGCCGGCGATATCGACAATCGCCGAACGCTCGTCATCGGAACCGTCGTGCCCGTCGGGTTGCGTTGCCGCCGTTTCGCCACCGTCACCGAATAGCGTATCCAGGCCGTCTGTCGCGATGCCGCCGATCATGCCGTCGTCATGCGCCAGGTGATCGCGGTCCTCATTATCAGCCAAAACGCTACGGTCAACCAGATAATAGGTTTTACCGTTCGATGTTATCTTGGTATCCAGGCCGAAAGAAGTGTGGTTGCCGAAGGTAAAAGTGAAGGTGTCGGGCAAGGTGTCCACCTGCGCAATCGCACTGGCGGGTGCGAAGCATAACAGCGCGAGGGCGGTGAACAGCCACGCAAGCGGTGTTGCGCACCTGTGACGACGCGCGCTAACCGGTTGTTTTAACTGTAAATTTTTCGGGGGGGGGGGGGGGGGGTAAATGCGTATATGATGAATCAACAATGTCCATGCTGGTTTTCATTGTACGGTTCCTCCAGTGTGGGAATATACGGTTATTGGTACCATTGGAATGGCGGTAAACATACCTTAAACCACAGGCGTGTATCAACATATTATCGCAGGGGAATCCATGCGTGGCTTGTGCCGGACAGTGGCTTGCCGCGTTGATTTTGAGGGGGCGGGGGAATGACGGATGGGACGGGTTTCCGACCACGACAGGGAGATGCCCCGTAAAGACGCCCAAATTGGGCGTCTCTACAAACCGTGTTGCGTTGAGGGTGCGGGGGGATTGGATTCCTGCCGTGGCGCGCGGGAATGACGGCGGGGACGGGTTTCCGACCACGACCACGTAGAGACGCCCAATTTGGGCGTCTTTACAAAAACCCGTGCCGAGTTGGTCAGGCTGGCCTGGGGCGTTACCCGTAGAGACGCCCAATTTGGGCGTCTTTACAAAACCCCGTGCCGCGTTGGTCGGGCCGGTCTGGGGCGTTACCCGTAGAGACGCCCAATTTGGGCGTCCCTACAACGAGGGCCAGTGTATGCCGTTACCAGCCCCACTCAACATTCACTAGCACACCATGCTCCACAGCCACGCCAGGGGTTTCCCCGCGTCGGCTCTCAAGAGACAGATTCAGTCCCGATGCCAGGGTCAGGCGGCTTCCCAGCCGGTAGGCTCGCGTTCTCTGGCCCCACGTCATATTGCCATATGGCGTCAGGAGACTTTGCCCGTCCGCCATGGCCAGCCCGTAGCCCACTTCCGCGTTCATCCTCTGCCCCAGGGCCGCCGCGTCCGTGCCGGTCAAGGCCGCCGCATTCTGATCCCACAGTTGCGCGGTGTTCGTCACGGTCTGCCCGTAGGTGGGCGTCAGCCGTAAGGCCAGCCCTTGCCCGCCCGGTGTTGGTTTCAGCGTGAAGATGGCCCCGATGCCCCAGTCGTCGTAGCCGCCGTTATGTCCCAGTAGCACACGGCCCTGGGTGTCCAGCGTGAGCCAGTTGTACGGGTCGGTGTAGCTTAGCTCGCCGCCGACTTCTGCGCCGGTGCCGGTGCGCCCGTCGCCCGCGTCATGCCGCAGCCCCACTTCCACCGTGGGCGTCAGACGCGCCCCGTCCGCCGATGTGTAGGTCCTGCCGGCGGCTACGCTGAATCGCGCCCGTCGGGCTTCAACCGTCAGCGCTTCTATGAAGTCGCGGCCTTCCAATTCCATGGAGGTCTGCATGATTTCGCCTTTCAGCCGCACATGGCCCATCCCGGAATCCAGTATCCGCGCGCTGACGCCGCCGCCCGCCAGTTTGAGCGTGGCCTCGCTGGTCTGCGTGTCTTCAATGGTCTCGGCATTCTGCGCGACGGCATCGGTGATGGCCACTTCGCCCCAGCCGTAGCCCGCCGTGGCCCAGAGGTTCAACCGGCCCCCCGGCAAGACCGACCATCCCACATAGGGCGCGATGCTGGTCATCTCAAGGGTATAGTCGCCGCCGCCTGATGTGGGTTCGCCCGCCAGCGCGCCATACTCAAAGTCGCCATCGGTCCAGGAGAGAGCCGCCCCGGCCAGCAGGGTGTCCGACACACGGGCGTCCGCGCCCAGTCGCGCGCTGAACAGTGCCCCGTCCCAGTCCACGGCGCCGCCGCTTCCGCCGATTTCTCGGTAGTCGCCGCCGCCCCAGAGGGTCAGGTTCTTCGCCAGGTCGCCGCCTGTGGTGAGCGGCAGGACAAAGGCGGAGCGACCCAGCACGTCGTGCAGGTTCAGTGTGCCGGCGGCCAGTGACTGTCCGCCGGTGGTCAGGATGTCGGCCAGAGTGGACTGGCCGGCGAGGGTGAAGGCGCCGGGCTGGTGGCTGTCGGCGCCGGCTTGCTCAAGCCGTTGCGTGATGGCGTTGACGGTGGTGTCCGTGATGGCCCGTGCCACTTCCGGCAGGATGGTCTGGCTGACGGCGCTTAGCCGGGCGGCGATTTGGTTATAGCCGACCGCGAATGGCGAGAATGTGTCGGTCGCGCCGCAGACGAAGCCGGGGATGGTGCGGGCCGGGGGGCTGGTTTCTTCCCAGGCAGTGGTGGTCGTGTCGTAGCGGTACACCGCCGAGCTTCCCCCCGGCACGCCGGCGGTGGACAGGCAGACGGTCGCGGTTGTGCCCGCCGTCAAGGATCCGACGGTCAGTGCAATATCCATTGCCTTGTCGCTGAAGGTGACTCCATCCGGCGCCGGGGGAGCTGTGTCCGCTGACGGGTCGTAGGCAGTCACCGTGAGCACGGGCGCCGCCGAGCTGATGGGGGGCAGGAGCAGGCGCATATCGTTATTGTTGTTCCCGCCGGTACCACCGCCGATATTGAGCGCCGCGAGTGCGCCGTCCAGGTAATCCACCGTTTCGCCGGCGGTGGTGTCAACAGTGACCGACACCGTCTGGAGAGTGAAGGTCAGGGATGCGGTGCCTGCGGTGGCGGTGCCGGGTCTGGTGTCTGTGACGGTGTAGACCAGTTCGGCGATGGGGGTGCCGCCGAACGGCACGCTCGGTGTACCGCTGATGATGGTGGGCGGACCTAGAGCAAGGGCCATCCCGCTCGGCACCAAATCTGTGGCAGTACCCGTGCGCGTCATCGTGTAGATCAGAGGGCTGATACCACCGCTGGCGGTTGGCAGGGTGAAGTCAATGCGAGTGTCTCGCGGGTAGATTTGGTGGGGAATGGTGGCGGTGCCAAAGGTCGGGGCGGCGGGCAAGGGCAGGACCTGAAAGAATAGGACGGTGGCATTGGTAGAAGTATCGATAAGGGACAAGCTGGAACCATCTGAAGGAACAACGGCTTGATGATTACCAGCCGAAGTCAGATCGGCCGTCCAACTAAAAGCAGCACCATTTCTCGCTCCATCGGGAAGGGTTCCATATGACGGATCAGCAATAAAAGCAAGCAGCTCCGCTTCGGTCGGTAAAATCAAGGTGTACGCACCGATAAGCGCCGAACGCGCGTCATCGGTGCCGTCGTGCGCACCTTCTTGCGTGACGGTCGTGTCGGTGCCGCCATTGAACAGGGCATCCAGCAGGTTATGGTTTAGGTCATCATCAATACTGATAGCATCATCTTCATCCACATCCACGTAATAATAGGTTTTACCGTCCGCCGTGGTCTTCGGGAAAATCAGCTTGAGCCTGACGCCGGATTCGGTGCCTAAATCGATGTTATCGGTGCCTAAGACGGGCGTCTGCGCAATCGCATTGGCGGGCGCGAAGCATAACAACGAGAGGGCGGCGAACAGCCACGCGAGCGGTGTTGCGCACTGGCGACGGCGCGGGGTCATGACCACCGACCTGCCCGAAAATTCGTGGGGGGGGGGGGGGGGGGGGGTAAATGCGTATATGATGAATCGCCAATGTTCATGCTGGTTTTCATTGTACGGTTCCTCCAGTGCGTGAATATACGGTTATTGGTGCCATTGGAATTTGGCAAACATACCTTAAACCACAGGCGTGTATCAACAGATTATCGCAGGGGAAGTCAGTCATGTCCGCGCAAGCATCACGCGCGTGTCCCTTGATGGTGCGCCAGACCGTTTGCCAGCTCGTACAACAGTGTTTCCGTCTCGTCCCAGCCGATGCAGGCATCGGTGATTGACACCCCGTAGTCCAGCGCGTGGCCCCTGACCCAGGATTGCTTGCCCGCTTTTAGATTGCTTTCCAGCAGCAACCCCAGAATACGTGCCTGCTCCCCGCAATACTGTTTCAGCACGGAATGGGCCACGGGAATTTGACGCATGTGATCCTTGTCCGAATTGCCGTGCGAGCAATCCACCATAATGGGCCGCTCAATCTCTTCGTTGGCCAGCCCCTCCAGCGCCTGACGGATGTGATCCCGGCTGTAGTTGGTTTTGCCGCCCCCGCCTCGCAGGACAATGTGACGATCAGGGTTTCCGTTGGTCTTGATAATGGATGTCACGCCCTGGTTGTTAATGCCGACAAAGCTGTGCGTCTGTCGAGCGGCGACCATGGCGTTGATGGCGACTTGCAGACTGCCGTCTGTGCCGTTTTTGAAGCCGACCGGCATGGACAGGCCACTGGCCATTTCCCGGTGGGTTTGGCTTTCGGTGGTGCGCGCGCCAATGGCCGACCAACTGATGAGGTCGGCAAGGTACTGCGGGGTCACCGGATCCAGCAGTTCGGTGCCGCATGGCACACCCATATTGTTCAGTGTGAGGAGAATGGTGCGGGCGCGTTGGAATCCCTCGGCAATGTCGCAACTGCCGTCCAGATGCGGATCATTGATCAGCCCTTTCCATCCGACGGTCGTGCGCGGCTTTTCAAAATAGGTGCGCATGATGAGCAGAAGATGGTCTTTCGTGTCGTCAATCACGCGCTTGAGCGAGGCCCCGTAGGCATGGGCCGCATCCGGGTCGTGAATGGAACACGGCCCGACGACCACGAGCAGCCGGTGCCGATCCCGCCCGTGGAGGACGTCACGGATTGCGTGGCGGGCCTGGATGATGGTGGATTCCGCCGCCTCGGTTATCGGCAGGGATTCTTTGATCTGCCGGGGCGTCACCAGCTCTTTGATGTCAACAATGTGGCGATTATTCAGCGATTCCGGCATACAACACACGATCCGCGCAACGCATGGGCCAGCCCCATGTGGTGATTGGCCGATTCCTTCCGTCAATCTTTTGTCTTATACCGCAAGGCACCGGTTCCCGCAAGCAATCGCCCTGCGGGAAACGACATGGTCGCCCAGGCTCACGATCGTGTTGCGTTGCCTCGTGTGGCTCGCCGGTGACGGTTGGCGAATGTACCGGCTTCCGGGTATGGTGAAACCATGAGAGTGACGCAATCGCGCAAGCCGACGGGAAGTCGAATAAGCGCATGGCGGACGAAGAAGGTATGGGTGCGATGAGTCAACCGCGTGAAATGTTTATTCCCGCCCGGATTACCAACGTGTGGACGTATGACGCGGGTGAGGTGCGCAAGGTGGAATTCACGTTGCCGGAGACGGTTGAAATTGAGGGCCGATCTCTTCCGGTGTGTGATCGCATGTGTCCCGGGGCGGCGTTTCTGGTCAAACCGTTCGGCAGTCGGACGCAAAAATACCGGCGCAGAATGTACACGCGATCCAACTGCGCGGCCGACAGTCCGCGTGTGTTGGAAACCATCATCAATGACACGCATGCGGGGAAAGCCGATACATCGCCCTGGTGGCAAACCGGAGAGCTGGAGGGTTTGTGGCGGACGGGCGGGTCGCTGGATGTGCGTGTTGACTATCATGCGGCAGAATCGGAGCTGGTGGTGTATCAGAACAATGACACCGAGGCACGCCACAACCTGATTCTGGAATCGGATCGTCAATGGCCGTCCATGCGGATTGTGGCGGTGGCGCTTGCCACGGGCATCACGCCGTTTTTGGCGCATGTTTGGTCTATGCGGGCCAATGCGTTTGGCGTTCCCCACGGGACACATGATGCGGCGGGCGGGCGATTCAGCCTCATCGTCAGCGTGAGCAACCCTCGTCGCTTGATGGAGCATCAGGCTCTGCTTGATCTGGCCGCCGAATATCCTCAACGGTTTTCGTATCATCCCGTCCTGACGCGGGAATGGCCGGAAGACTGGTCGCGGACACGCGGGCGCATCATGCAGATCCGGCAGGAGGCACAGGCGGGTCAAGAATGTGCGGAGACAACGCGCGTGAATCTCGCGCCGCTTATGGCGTTGGAACCCGACCTGCACCGATGCCACCTTCGGTTTTGCGGAAACGCAACGGCGCGGGATCAACTTGTGTCGGGGTTGGAGCAGGCCCGCCTGGAGCCGTTGAGCTTTCGATCTGAAGTGTGGTGACGTCCCCGCCGGAACACGGATCAGGAATGTCTGCCGACGCGAGACAGGTCAGGGCGCGGGCGTGGCCCGTCGTTCGTGTTCGGCGCGGATCTGTTGTGCGCGCGCAACAAGGCGTTTGGCATCTTCGAGACGGTTGGCGTCCCGCAACAGCGCGGCGTATTTCTCCAGAATCAGCGCCACGTCCGGATGACGGTCCCCCGTGCGCGCTTCCTGGATTTGCAGCAGTTCACGATACAGCGCTTCGGCGTGCGCATAGCGGCGTTGTTCACGATAAAATGCGGCGGAACTGTGCAGGGCGCTGACAAGCAGGGGATTGCCTGGGCCCAGCTCGCGCGCCGCATCCAGCGCCAGAGAGAGGTGTCGCGCGACTTCCGCCTGGGGTGGCGACAGCGCCGGTCCGGAATATCCGGAAGACGCGGGACGGGTGGCGGAACAGCCTCCAAGAACGCCGGCACAGACGATCATCAGGCCCACCGCGCACGAAACGGACACACGTCTTGCCGCATGTCGCGCGAGGCCGGTCATGCGGCGCACCGGGGGGATGGCATCAGGCGGGTTGCCCGTTGTTGCTGGTTGCGAGTCGCCATGAAGTACAGACATTTGTGTATGTGTGAGGGGAAGCGATCCATGCCGGACGCTCCGTTCTGGACGGCACATTATACAGAAAGAGAAGGTCGGCGGACAACGATTGGCTCCCTGTTCGCGCTCCGCAACGCCAGGCAGGCGTCACATTCTGTTTGTCCCGTCTCCACCTTTGGTGCCATACTCCGGTTGAGCGTCACGTGTCGCGGGCGGGGGATCACTGGTGTCGAACCGTCCCGTCTTTGCGATACGGCGATCCGCAATGCGGCTCGCATGAACAACGGAACGTGGACACGGCGGGGAGCGAACGGGAGCCGATGAGTCGCATCCATCTTGATTATTACGCGACGCTGGACGTGACGCCGCAGGCATCCAATGAAGAGATCAAGCGCGCGTATCGCAAGCTGGCCCTCAAATATCATCCCGACCGCAATCAGAACAGCACGCGCGCCGAAGAAGCCATTCGGGAAATCAATGCGGCGTATGAGGTGCTGGGTGATCCGGAAACCCGTCAATCCTACGAACGGATTCGGTTCGGCGGTCACGGGCGGAAAACGGATTTTGCCGATGAGGCGCCCGACGACACGATTGCTCCGGGAGTCATCCTGGAGAGTATGGAGCGCACGTTGTGGGAGGAAGGGAGAGTGGAAATTTTTCGGAAACTGTTGCGGGATATTCCTCGCGTGAAACGGGAATTGGCGAACATTCGGAACGCCACGGTTGAGGCGTTGGGCTATGATAAATTTCGCGAAGAGATCGTGAAACGTCACGCCGGCGCGACGATCGCCGAACTGGTGACGCCGCACATGGAAGAACGAAAAGATCGGCTGCTGGATATTGCCGCGCAGATGATGGTGTCTCAAGGCGTGGGCGGTGGCCGGGATGAGGGCGCGGAATGGGTCGGTCGGCAACTGGACGCGGCGTTTCATCGGGGTCGGGTTGACGGGTATTGCGAGGCATGTGAGTTGCTCTATGTTCGGCGGTAAGTCTCGCCCGGCCTTGTGCCGGCACGGGAATGACGCAAGGGGCGCAGGGGTCTGTGAGCATGGCGCATTCGGTCGGATTGTTGCCCCGATTCCGCAGCCGTCTCTCATGGGATGGACTGGCGGGCCTTTTTTGCTTATTGAAGTATGAAATTCTCCCATTTATAATATCGTCGTCGGTTGGCCCTCCTTTCAATCTTTTGATTGTCTGAAGCAGACCCGTCAACCAGAAGCTGTCAGGCTTGTCGTGCGTTGTTCAGGATGTCAGATTTGTTCGCGTGCGTGCCTCCTGCCTGTCTTGTGACGGTCGTTGTTTTCACGCAGATACATGGGCGGTGATATGAACAGTGATCCCTGGCGGTTTCCCGCCATGCCATCCACACTTCATGCGTTGCGGAAACGCTCTGGAACATTCGGCGCGATGGTGTGGTGCGCGGTCATGGTCATGGGTGTGACGTCACCCGGCTGGACTCAAACGCAGGATGCGGCGGCGGTGGTGGACAGCGTGGTCGTGCGCGGGAATGAACGCATTGAATCAACGGCGATCCTCGGAAAAATGACGCTGAAACCGGGAGACAGATTGACAGAGGAGGCCGTCAGCAAGCAGATCCGCCTGATTTACGACATGGGCTTTTTTGAAAACGTGAGTGTTGAAACCGATACGACGCCTGGGGGCGTCAACGTGGTCTTTGTGGTGAAGGAAACCCCCTTTGTGGTTGAGATTATTTTTGACGGGAACGATGCGTTGTCCGATGATCAACTGCAAGAGGTCGTCACGCTTGAGAATCAGGCGTTTCTGGACCAGCAGGCGATTAAGGCAAGCGTGGAAAAGATTCGGGAGAAATACGAAAAGGACGGGTATCACAAGTCGGAGATTATCCCGGTTGTGCAAGCGTTGGGCGAGAGCCGCAATCGCGTGACCTTTTTTATTGAGGAAGGCGCGCGCGCCAGGGTTGAATCCATTCGTTTCGTCGGGATGACTCTTTTCGAAAGGGATGACCTGTTGGATGTCATGGCCAATCGGGAATGGAGTCCTTTTTTCTCGCTCTTTACGGACGCCGGTATTTTACACAGGGAAGAACTCGACAATGACGTGGAACGCATCAAGGAATTTTATTCCAACAGGGGGTATCTTGATGTCAAGATCAGTCCGCCCAGTCTCGACCTGAATGAAGAGAAAGAATCCGTGACGTTGACGTTTCGGATCATTGAAGGCCACCCCTATACGGTGCGCAGAGTGCGCTATGAAGGCAACGCGGTCTTTGACGATGAGGAGCTTGCGGAGCATTCGTTTATCCGGGCCGATGACGTGTTTCAGCGGACGATGATTCGCAGCGAGGTGACCCGCGTGACCGACCTGTACGGGAAAAAAGGGTATTCCTTCGCGGAAGTCACGCCGGATTTGGCGCCGAGCAGTGACACGCTCACGACCGACGTGACGTTTACCCTGAAGGAAGGCTCGCTCATTCGCGTGAAAGAAATTCACATTTCCGGGAATAGCAAGACGCGTGACAATGTCATTCGGCGGGAGTTGCGGGTGAATGAACAGGAAGTCATTGATTCGGTGGCACTGGAGCGGAGTTTTCAACGGCTCAATAATCTGAATTTCTTTGAAACCGTCGAGATTCTGCCCACGCAAGTGGAAAAAGACAAAGTTGATCTTGCGGTGACGGTCAAAGAGAAAGCCACGGGGCAGTTCAGTGTCGGGGGCGGATTCAGCACGCTGGATCAGTTGACCGCGATTGCCAATATCTCGGAAGGCAATTTGTTTGGCCGGGGATATCTGGTTACGGTGAGAGGGCAACTGGGCGCGCGTCGAACCATTGGGGTCATCACGTTTCGCAATCCGGCCCTGTTTGATAATCCCACGTCTTTTCAGTTTGACGGGTTCAGCACAGAAACCAATTTTTTGACGTATGCAGAAGAAAGAAAGGGCACCACGTTCCAATTTGGACGAGCTTTTTCGGAGTTTATTACCGGGAGTGTGACGTTGGTCGGGGAGACGGTGAATATTAAAAATCCGTCCGCCGAGCTGAATTGTACTGGAACAACGACGACGCGGAACGCCATTTGTAACCAGGTGGGGACGCAAAGCACGACGGGATTTCGCGCGAATCTTTTTCGTGATACGCGGGACTATTTCCAGGATCCTCGCAGCGGGTCGCGAACAGGAGTGCGCGTCGGCGTTGGAACCGAGCAGTTGGGGGGGACCAATGATTTTTATAAGTTTGATCTTGACGGGCTGAAATATATCCCGTTGCCCTTTGGGGATCTGCGGGCGGCGTTTCACGGCCGTTTTGGATTAGGCCAGGGATACCAGGGAGACGCCCTGCCTTTGTCGGAACTGTTCTTTGTCGGCGGGATTAACACGATGCGCGGGTTTCAATTCGGACTGGCGGGGCCGGTGACCCAGTCCGGAACACTGCAGGGCGCCACGAAACAGTTGATTTTCAATAACGAACTGATTTTTCCGGTGTTGCCCGCCGCGAAGTTGAATGGCGTCCTCTTTTTTGATTATGGGAGGGGGTTCGCGAGTGATGAAGATCTGGATTTTGATTTGCGCTCCGCCGCCGGAATCGAAGTGCGTTGGATCTCGCCGTTTGGGCCTTTGCGTGCGGCATTGGGTCTCAATTTGGATCAGCGACCCCATGAGCAGGAATCGGTGTTTGAGTTTTCGGTCGGGAATGTCTTTTAAGACGGATGGTGTTGAAGATGGCGTTGGCATTGGGCGGGACAAACGGGCGGAGGCTTCGCGTATGGATGGCGTCAGGCGGCCTGGTCCTGCTTGGCGGGTCTGTGACCGGGTGCGAAACGTTGCCGCCGGAAACCGTCGGCACGTCACGGCAAGCCGTGTTGGCCGGTTCGTCCATTCAGGCGCCCATCGCGGTGGTGGATACGCAATGGCTCTTGAGTGAGTCGAAGATGGGACGGCGAGTCACCGAAAACCTCAATGATTTCATGAAGGATCGGCAGGCGTTGATGGCGCTTGAGCAAGACGAACTGCGGAATCTGGAAAATGAACTGGTGCGTCTCGGCGGTGTCTTGAGTTTGTCGGCCCGACAGGAAAAAGAAAAGCAATTGCGTCAGAGCATGGCGGATTATCAGCAAAAAGTCGAGGACATGAACAGGGAGCTGCAAACGAAACGGGGCGACCTGTTAGACGAATTTCGCGGCCACGTTGATGGGGTGGTGCAACAAATCGCCCGGCTGCAGGGGGTGGTTCTGGTCGTGGAAAAAGGGCAGCATACGTCAACCCACTATTATGAACCGGCCCTGGATCTGTCGGCGGCGGTGCTGGAAACGCTGGATCAGATGTTTGTTCAGTAAGGCACGGGCAACGGGTTTTGCGGCGCTTGCGTGATGCCGTGCAGGAATGGTGAGTGACGTTTTTCTTTCAGAATGTAGAGGATGAGTAAGCCCATGTCCGGACCAGAACCCGTCATAGATGCTGTTGCCCTGCAAGCGATCCTGCCGCATCGTTACCCGTTTTTGTTTGTGGATTGCGTGATGGAATTTGAACGCGATCGTCGGGCCGTCGGGCTGAAAAACGTCACGGTCAATGAGCCGTGCTTTCAGGGCCATTTTCCCGGCCGACCGATCTTCCCCGGTGTGCTCATCGTTGAAGCCCTTGCCCAGGTGGGTGGCGTGTTGGCCATTTGCTCGGCGGAGCCTGGCACTTCGCCGATTATGTATCTGGCAAGCCTTGAGAAAACGAAATTTCGGAAACCCGTTCTTCCGGGTGATCAAATACGCCTGGAAGTCGAAGTGATCAGGCGCCGAGGGCAATTTTGGAAGATGCGAGGGCGGGCTTTTGTGGGATCCAAACTTGTGTGTGAGTCCGAATCCACGGCGATGGTGTCGTCGGAGGCCGAGGCGGCCACGAATGTTGAAAAGGGTTAGCGTCTATCGGTTGGGGGTGAGTCCGGCGAATGGGTGACACGTCCATTCATCCGACGGCATGCGTGCATCCCGGGGCGGAACTTGCCGACGGTGTGCGCGTTGGTCCGTTTTGCGTGATTGGTGAACACGTGAAACTTGGCAAGGGAACCGAGTTGCGCGCACACGTGTGCATCGAGGGCATCACGGAAATCGGTCAACGATGCAGGCTGTTTCCGTATGTGTCCATCGGGTCGCCTCCCCAGCATTTGCAATATCATGACGAGCCGACGCAGGTGTGTATTGGCGACGACAATGTTGTGCGAGAGTACGTCACCATTAACCGCGGAACGGCGTTTGGTGAAGGCGTCACGACGATTGGCCGGCAGAATTTTCTGATGGCGTACTCGCATGTTGCGCATGATTGTCACGTGGGCAATAACGTGATTATGGCGAATGGCACAACCCTTGCCGGCCACGTTTCCATTGGCAATTACGCCGTGATCGGCGGGTTGGTCGGTGTGCATCAATACGTGCGCATCGGGGATTATGCCATGATTGGCGGATGGTCGGCCGTGGCGAGGGACGTGCCTCCGTTCATGCGCGCCGCCGGCAATCGGGCCAGTCTGTATGGGTTGAATACCATTGGCCTTCGTCGGGAGGGGATTTCGGCGCCGCGTATCCGGGTGTTGAAGCAGGCGTATAATGTGCTCTTCCGAAAAAGGTCACGCCTGGCCGACGCGATTAAGGTGGCGCGTCATCAATTTCAGGATAGCCAGGATGTCCTGGTCCTGCTCACGTTTCTGGAAACCTCAACGCGTGGAACGTGTCGCCCCGTGCGCAAAAGTCGGGACGATCAGGAAGACTTTTAGGCGGTGACACGTTTGGCGACTCAAGCACCTTCATCTCCCGCATCTCCTCTTCCTGTTCCCGGCGGATGGATCGGTCTCATCGCCGGGGATGGCCGTTTCCCCATCATTTTCGCCGAGAACGCCAGAAAAATCGGGTTGCGAGTGTCGGCCGTCGCCCATCATGGTGAGACGGCGCCGGAGCTGGCGCAGGTTGTTGACCGGATACATTGGGTGCGTCTTGGTCAGTTCGGGAAGGTCATTCAGGCGTTGAAAGAGGACGGCGTTCAGCAAGCCGTGATGCTTGGAGGGATGAAAAAAACGCGGCTCTTTTCCGGCGTGCGTCCCGATTTCCGGGCCATGGCGTTCCTCGCCTCACTGAAGTCGTGGAAGGATGATTATATTCTCCGGGCGCTGGCCGACGGATTTCAGGAAGAGGGTATTACGATTCGGGAATCCACCTTTGGATTGTCGAATATTCTGGTTCCGGAAGGTGTGTTGACGCGGCGTCATCCGTCCGGGAAGGAACGGGAGGACGTGGCCTGCGGGTGGAGTGTGGCGAAAGAGGTCGGTCAAATGGATATTGGTCAATGCGTGGTGGTGAAGGATCAAGTGATCGTTGCCGTTGAGGCGGTTGAAGGGACCGATGACGCCATCCGGCGCGGAGGCCAACTGGCTCGGCAAGGGGCGGTGGTGGTCAAGCGTTCCAAGCCTCAACAGGATTTGCGTTTTGATTTACCCGCGATTGGTCCCGGCACCATTGAGGTGATGCGGGAAGTCAGGGCTTCCGTCCTTGCCGTTGAGGCCGACAAGACGGTTATGCTTGATCGAGAGGAGATGCTGGAGCGTGCTCATCAGGCCCGCATCGCGATTCTTGGGGTCCGGGGATGATGCCGGTGATGTGAAACCGCCCGTGGACGGGTTCTCCGGACGAGGGGCATGCTCACGAAGAGTCCTTATGGCAACCACATTGAAAGTCGGTGTTATTGGCGTCGGACATCTTGGGCAGCATCATGCTCGTCTCTATGCCGCATTGCCACAGACACAGTTAGTCGGCGTGGCGGATAGTGACGCCACCCGACTGGCCGAAATAGGCCACCGGGTCGGGGCGCCGACGTTTTCTTCGTACCGGGACTTATTACACCGGGTTGATGCGGTCAGTGTCGCCGTGCCCACGGTGCGGCACCTGGAAGTGGTGCAGACCTGTCTGGCGGCCGGCGTCCATGTTCTGGTTGAAAAACCCCTTGCCGTCACACCGGATGAGGGACGGGTGATGGTCCGGCTCGCAAAGGAGAATGGGCTGGTTTTGCAGGTGGGGCATGTGGAGCGGTTTAATCCCGTCAGCGATTTGGTCCGGGCGATGATTCGGGATCCGTACTTTATCGAATGTCATCGTCTCGCGCCTTTTCAGACACGGGGAACCGACGTTGACGTGGCGTTGGATTTGATGATTCATGACGTGGATCTTGTCTTGTCTTTTGGGTTGGGCGAGGTGGAGAAAGTGGAAGCCGTGGGAATCTCGGCGCGTTCCACGCAGATTGATTTTGCCCATGCTCGCGTGGAATTTTCCGGAGGCTGTCTCGTCAATTTTACGGCGAGCCGACTGTCAACGGGCCGTTTGCGAAAGATGCGTCTCTTGCAGGATATGCTGTACCTTTCCGTTGATTTTCAGGCTCGCCGGGGCATGGTGTCTCGCCAGACGGGACTGGCGGCTCCCGATTCCGTTGTTGAGGAAGTGATTCAGGGAGGGGATGCGGAACCGCTGAAACGGGAATTGGAAGCGTTTGCGCAATCCGTTCAAACGGGCGCACCGGGTGGCGTCTCCGGCGAAGAGGGCCTGGCCGCCCTGGAAGTCGTCCACGCGATTGGTCATTCCATCCGCGGCGCGACGCGTCCGCCGGTCGGGCTTTCCACGGCCATGCCGTAGTCGTGTGTGCAACGTGACGGGTCTGTCAATCATGATTGTGGCGGGTGAGGCGTCGGGCGATCTTCATGGCGCCAGTCTGGCCAAAGCGTTACAAACCCTCCATCCGGACGTCAGGCTGATTGGGGTGGGGGGGCAACATATGCGAGCCGCGGGGATAGAGTTGGTGGAAGGGTTACATCGTTTGGATACCATCGGGGTGCCGGGACCGGCGACGATTTGGAAGGGGCTTGCCAACATTGCGATCCTCAAACGGTTTTTCAAGCGGGAAACTCTGGATGGGGTGGTCTTTGTTGATAATCCGTCCGTGAATCTTCGCTTGGCGAAAATTGCGGCTCGATGCGGCCATCGCGTGATCTATTATATTGCTCCGCAACTCTGGGCATGGGGACGGCGACGGCTCACGGTGATTCAACGTGTGGTCAGTCGGATGATCGTCGTGTTGCCGTTTGAGGAACTCCTGTATCGGGACGCCGGGGTGCCCTGCCGTTTTGTGGGCCATCCGTTGCTTGATGGCATGGCGTCGGACTATGACAGGGCACGTTCGCGCAAACAATTGGGGCTTCCACGCGAGGGGGTTATTCTTGGCGTGCTTCCTGGAAGCCGTCGTGCTGAAATTCAGTCGCTCCTGCCGGTCATGCTGGAGGCGACGTTGCGAGTCAAGGCATGGTTTCCCGCCCTCCATTGCGTGATCGGGCAAGCGCCCACGGTGCCCGATGACTGGCTGCACGACGCGCTTCGCCACACGACGATTCCCGTGACCGTGATCCCGAACCAACCGAATGATGTCATGGCCGCCGCCGATGTGCTGTTGGTGGCCTCGGGGACCGCCACCTTGCAGGCGGCGTTGATCGGCACCCCGATGGTCCTCGCGTATCGGGTGTCATGGCTGACCTATGTTCTGGCCAGAATGATCCTGAAGGTTCACTACGTCGGGTTGGTCAATCTGGTGGCCGGGCGCGGTGTGGTCCCGGAAGTGTTGCAAGCGGACGTGACGGCGGAACGACTTAGCGAAGAGGCTCTTCGGTTGCTCAAGAATCGCACGCATTATGAGCGCATGCGGGAAGATTTTGGGTGCGTTCGCGCACAGCTTGGACCGCCCGGGGCCTCCCTGCGGGCGGCGGAAGAGGTATTGGCCGAATGTCGGGCATGACCATTTTTTTGAGAATTGTGTCTTGCTTCCGCGAGCACGTGTTCCGGGTGGTGGTGGCCTGTTTGTGTTCGGCGGGCGTGGCGGGTCTGTCGGCCCTGTATGCCTGGATGGTGCAGCCGGTCCTGGACGGGATCTTTATCGCGAAAGATGAGTGGCTGCTCATGGTCCTGCCCTTCTTCCTGCTGGGGGTGGCCGCCCTGAAAGGCTTTTTGGCGTACGGGCAATCCTATTTGATGAGTTATGTGGGGTATCGAACCGTTGCCACCATTCGCGAGCGATTGTTTAGGCAGTTCCTCCGGCAGTCGTTGGCGTTTCATCATCGCTATACGAGTGGCCGCCTGGTTGCGAGAGTGATTAGTGACGTGAATGAAATGGCCTCCGCCATTCCCGGCGTGCTGAAGAATTTGTTTCAGGAAAGTCTCACCTTTGTGGCGATGGTGAGCGTGGCGTTTTATCAAAATTGGCGTTTGGCGACGATGCTCATCTTCGTGATGCCGTTTTCCACCTATGCCATTCTGAAAATCAGCCTGCGGTTACGAACATTGGCCACCAGGGGACAAGAGTCCATAGGAGACATGACGTCCGTGTTAAAAGAAGCCCTGGTCGGGATTCGCATCGTCAAAGCCTTTGGGGGGGAGCCTATTGAACAAGCGCGTTTTGTCAAAAGCAATACGTCGTTCATGCGGGCCTGTATCAAGTCTTCTCAACTCACGGCCTTCGCCTCGCCGCTGTTGGAAGTGATTGGGGTTGGCGGGATTGCCGTGATTATCTGGTACGGGGGACTGTTGGTTATTGACGACCAAATCAAGCCCGGAGAATTCTTTTCCTTTTTGGCGGCGATGTTGATGGCGTATGCGCCGGTGAAAAAAATGGTGGGGGCCAATGCGTCGCTTCAGCAAGCTCTTTCCGCGGCGAATCGCGTCTTTGACATGTTGGATAAGGAGCATGAATTTGTCCATGACGGGGGGCGGAAGGCGTTGCCGAAGGTCTGGCGTTCCCTTGAGTTTCGGAACGTGCGTTTTTGCTACGACGAGAAGGACAATCCCGCGATTGACCATGTGAATCTCACCGTCAACTTTGGCGAAGTGATCGCGTTGGTCGGCAAAAGCGGGAGCGGGAAATCCACCCTGTTGAGTTTGGTCCCAAGATTTTATGATCCGTCCGCAGGGCAACTGCTCATTGACGGTGGGGATATCCGTGACGCCACGTTATCCTCTCTGCGCGCGCAGATTGCCATTGTCTCTCAAGAGACCGTGTTGTTTGAGGAAACCGTGCGGGGGAACATCGCATACGGACGACCGGATGCCAGCGAAGAAGACATCATCCGGGCGGCCTGGGCGGGACATGCCTGGGAATTTATTGAGCAATTGCCGGATCAGCTCGACACGCTGATTGGAGAAAACGGCGTCAGGCTTTCCGGGGGGCAACGCCAGCGGTTGGCCATCGCGCGCGCGATCTTGCGCAATCCGTCGCTGTTGATTCTTGATGAAGCCACGTCCGCGTTGGATACCGAGTCTGAACAATATATTCAGGCGGCCCTGGCCGAACTGATGCACAATCGGACGACGTTCGTCATTGCCCATCGTCTGTCCACGGTGCAGTGCGCCGATCGCATTGTGGTGCTGGACGCGGGACGCATTGTGGAAGTGGGAGTCCATCATGAATTGCTTCGTCGCAATGGAGTGTATAAGCGTCTGCATGAAACGCAATGGCGTGACGTGCCGGCTGAATCCGCCGTGCGGGTGTCACCGTAACATGAGGTGTGTTCCATGAGGCGCTGGCTGTACGTGAATCTGCTCCCGTTCGTCTGCGTCCGGGTGATTCGGATACTTGAGGTCTCCATGTCGTGGCGCGTGCATGGCTTTGAGCGCGTTGATCGGCTCTATCGTCAAGGCCGCCATATTATTATCGCGTTTTGGCACGGGCAGCAATTGATGATGCCGCTCGCCTACCGGGGTCCCGGCGCGAGGATTCTGATTAGTCGTTCCGGGGCCGGGGAGTTCGCGACGCGCGTCGTGAAGCAATTTGGGTTTAGCACGATCCGCGGCTCAACGACGAGAGGAGGGTCGGAAGCGTTGCGTCAGCTCATTCGCGCGGGGCGACAGGGTGTGGATCTTGTCATCACGCCCGATGGCCCAAGAGGGCCCAGGCATGTTGTGCAGCCTGGCGTGATGGCCCTGGCCAAATCCACGGGCATGCCGATTGTCCCGCTGACGTTTGCGTGTTCATCAAAAAAAGCTTGTTCAAGTTGGGACCGGTTTGTGGTTCCGTATCCGTTTTCGCGCGGGATGTTTCTGTGGGGAACGCCGATTTGGGTTGACCGATCCGCCGGCCCCGAGGTCATGGAACGCACGCGGCGGGATGTCGAGACGGCCCTCATGACCATGTCGTCTGAAGCCGAGGAGATGGTGCGCCGTCCGAAGGGCCTGCAAGACGTTGGCTCGCGTTGTTAGAGACCGCCTGGCATGGCGTCTTGCGTTGAGTGCGCGCAGCGTGATTGTCCTCGTGATGCACCGGGAAAGAATGGGCGACCGAGATGTGGTATGGTCTGTATAATGCGCTTCTGATTCTCTGTTTTCCCGTTGTGCTTGGCACCCTGCTGTGCAAAAAACGATGTCGGTCCGGCCTGTTGCAAAGGATGGGATGGCTCGTGCCTCCTCGCAGGTCCTCTGATGAACGCGTGCTCTGGATTCATGCCGTGTCCCTGGGCGAAGTCTCCGCCATTGTGCCGTTTGTCACCGTGCTGCATCGTCGGTATCCCGAGATCAGTCTGGTGGTCTCAACGGTCACGGAAACCGGACGAGAAGTCGTTGAACAACGCTTGGCGGGCATGGCGACCCATTGTTTTTTTCCGCTTGACTATCCATGGATTGTCCGCCGGTTTATTGAGGCTCTGCGTCCGATGGGGTTTTGTGTCGTTGAAACCGAGCTGTGGCCGAATGTGTTGCGCGCACTCCATCGGCGCGGCATTCCGTCCATTATCGTGAATGGCCGATTGTCCTCCCGTTCCTTTGCCCGCTATCAACGGATTCGGCCCTTTATGCGGCACGTGCTCGCCACGGTGTCATTGGGGCTTCTACAGTCCCGGCGGGATGAACATCGGTTTGTTGAGTTGGGAGCCGTCGCCGATCGGATGCACAGCACGGGGAACATGAAGTTTGACTTGAGCACGGAAGACACGATGGCCGAGCAGGGAGTCATTGAGCGGTCGGCATTGGGGCTTCTGGAAGACGAACGGCTGATTGTCGCGGGCAGCACCCATCCTTCCGAAGAAGTCATGCTTTTGGAAAGTTACCGCGCAGTGCTGGGTTCGGCGCCCAGGGCGGTCCTGCTCCTGGCGCCTCGACACATTGAGCGAAGCGAGAGGCTGGTTCGCACCATTCGGGCTTGTGGGTTTCCGGTGGTGAGACGGAGCCAGTTGCTCCAGGACGGGTCTCGCACCGACACCGGAGAGCCTCGCGTCATTCTTCTTGACACCCGCGGCGACTTGGCCCGGATATACAAGCTGGCCGTGATGGCGTTTGTTGGAGGGACGCTGGCGCCCATTGGAGGGCATAATCTTTTAGAGCCTGCGGCGTGGGGCACTCCGGTCTGTTTTGGCCCGCACACCGATCACTGTCAGGATATCGCGGAGTTGTTGCTTGAAGCCGGAGGCGGCATTCGGGTTCGTAACGTTCGGGAATTGACCGACACGTTTCTGCGCGGCATGCAGGATCGGTCATGGGTCGCTCATGTCGGACAACGTGCCCGGAAAGTCATGGATGACCATCAGGGCGTTGTTGAAAAAAACATGCAGATGATTGAGCAGGTTGTCGGGTTTCGCGGACCATAACCGTTCCGGTTGTCACGGGAGCCTGTTGTCCGTTCGTCCTCATCAGACGTTCATGCGCCAATGATTCATGTATGGAAGTTGTTGATTGCCGTCCCGTATCAATGCCTGATACGTTCCCGCACGTGGTTGTACGAACACGGCTGGATCCCGCGGCATCGGTTGCCGCGTCCGGTGGTCAGCGTGGGCAATCTGACGGTGGGCGGGACGGGCAAAACACCCGTGGCCATGTGGGTGGCCAACGTGCTTGTGGCACGAGGAAAAAAAGTGGCTATCCTCAGCCGGGGCTACCGGCGAACGCGTCGGCAACGCTTTGTCCTGGTTTCCGATGGACACTCCATCTTTGCCGGCCCTCGCGAGGCTGGTGATGAGCCGTATTTGATGGCCTGCCGCTGCCCGGGAGTGGTCGTGGCGGTCGGCGCCGACCGCTATCAACTGGGCCGTTGGGTGTTGCGGAAGATGGCCGTTGACTGTTTTGTGTTGGATGACGGGTTCCAGCATATGAGCCTTGAGCGTGACGTGAATTTATTGTTGATTGACAGTTCCGATCTCAATGGCCTGCGCGCGTTGTTTCCTGCGGGGCGGCTTCGGGAACCGCCTGGAGCGGCCAAACGAGCGTCGGAGATTATCCTGACCCGTGTGGATGATGCCTCAACCGTGCCTCGCGTCGTGGATGAACTGGAGGCGGCCATGGGGTTCAGGTGCAATCCCATTCCCACGCGCTTTACGGCTCATGCCTTGAGGGGACTGTCGGACACCGCCGCGTGTCAGCCGCTTTCCACGATCCGGGGGAAGCGCGCGCTTCTGTTCAGCGGAGTCGGTAACCCGAAGCAGTTTCGTCGGATGGCGGACACACTCGGTGTTCAGGTGGTGGACGAATGTGTGTTTCGTGACCATGTGGCGTATGCCCCTTCGACGCTCAAGGAAATTGCGCGGCGCGTGGAACGGAGTCAGCCGGATGTGGCGCTGACGACGGAAAAGGATCTGGTGAAAGTTCAATCACGTTGGTCAATAGCCGTTCCCGTCTTTGCCGTGTCTCTTGCGGTGGAGTTTGTGGATGGGCGGAATCGCCTGGAAGCATCGTTGTCGGGTCTGTAACAGACATTGGAGATTGAGTGGCGTCGAAAGCCCCGGCGTACATTTTCCCACAGCCATGGCAGTTAGAACGTTGACATTCCAACCGGACAGAATAAAAAAAATTCTGGTGCGCGCCCCGAATTGGGTGGGCGACGCCGTGATGTGCCTCCCGGCGTTGGAGGCGCTGCGGCGCGCGTTTCCGGATTCGGAAATCTCCGTGTTGGCTCGTCCCGTGATTGGCGAGTTGTTTGTCGGTCATCCTGGCGCGCATCGCGTTGTGACCTATGATTATCGCGAGGCGCATGCGGGCTGGTGGGGAACGATCCGGTTGGCGCGCAGCCTTCGACGGGAACGTTATGATCTGGTCGTGTTGTTTCAAAATGCCTTTGAAGCGGCGTTGCTGGGTGTGCTGGCCGGGATTGCTCTGCGATATGGATATGCCACGGATGGTCGAAGGTGGCTGCTGACGCATCCCGTCGAGCCTCCGGATCCCAAACGGGCCTTGCACCACGTTCAGTATTATCTGGAAATGTTGCGCCACGTGGCGCCGGAGACGCTCATCCCGAAGCCCGTGTTGTACGTGTCGTCTGCGGAAGAGACCGCGGCGAACGTGCTGTTGCAGGAACATGGTGTGCGGGCCGCGGATGTGCTCATTGGCGTGAATCCTGGATCCGTGTACGGCGGGGCCAAGCGCTGGTTGCCTGAACGGTTTGCCGCGGCGGCCGACCGGTTGATGGTTGACGTCCGTCAACGCTCTCCGAATCCCGTGCGATGTCTGATTCTCGGAGGTCCGGGGGAAGAGGCATTGGGTGAGGCCATCGCGCGGCGAATGCTGTCGAACGCGGTGGTCTTGTCGGGACAAACGTCGTTGCGGGTCTTGAAGGCCGTGCTGAAACGCTGTTGCCTGTTCGTGACCAACGATACGGGGCCGATGCACGTGGCGAATGCGCTGGGCGTGCCAGTCGTCGCGGTGTTCGGGTCAACGGATCCGGTGGCCACGGCGCCCTCCACTGGGGTGTTCTCGGTTGTCCGCACTCCCGTGAATTGCTCCCCGTGTTTGCTTCGCGAATGTCCCATTGATCATCGTTGCATGACGTCCGTGTCGGTGGATCAGGTGGTGCGGGCCGCACAAGGGATCCTGGCACAGCGAGTCATGCGCTGACAGTCGGTTGAACGTGAAGGAGTCTCCGGCGAAGCCTGCAACGCATCCGGCGGTGTTTGTGGATCGTGACGGGACATTGAACCCCGACGTCCATTATCTGTCGTCTCCCGGTGCGTTTGAATTCTTTCCGCAGGTGCCGGAGTCCGTTGTGCGATTAAATCGCGCGGGGTTGAAAGTCATGCTGGTCACGAATCAATCCGGCCTCGCGCGCGGATATTTTTCTCACGGGGACATGGAAGCCATTCATGAGAAGTTGCAGTCCGGCCTCGCGCGGTCAGGGGCCTGGCTGGATGACGTGTTCTTCTGCCCGCATCATCCCGATGACGGGTGCCGGTGCCGGAAGCCGAATCCCGGCATGATTGAGCGCGCCGCGGCCTGTCATGCCATTGATGTGTCAAAAAGTTACGTGGTGGGTGACCAACCCCATGATGTCGAGTTGGCGCATCGCGTCGGGGCCAAAGGCATTCTGGTCATGACCGGTCCTCGCAGTCATGAATCATTGGCTATCTGCCAAACGAAACGCATCACGATCCATTGCGTTGCGTCCGGTTTTTCCGATGCCGTCTCATGGATTCTTCAGGATTGGACGAGGGCGTCGCGTCCCGGTCCGCTCCAGGCAGTGTGACGGTCTCCCGTTCGTCGCAAGACAGGGTGATATGATCCAACCGAACAATCTCCTGATTATCAAGCCCAGTTCTTTTGGCGATATTATCCATGCCCTGCCGTTCGTCAGTGCGTTGCGAACGGCGTGGCCCGACGCAAAAATTTCATGGTTGGTCAAATCGGAATGGGCGGAATTGCTGGAAGGGCATCCCGATCTGCACGAAATCATCTCTGTGAATTTTGAGGTTCGTTCGTGGCGGGCGATCATCGCCGCAGTGCGCGCGCGCGCCTTTGATTGCGTGGTTGATTTACAGGGTCTGCTCCGATCCAGTCTGATCGCCCGGTTGTCGGGCGCTCCGGTTCGGGCGGGGTTTGCCGGGGGGCGGGAAGGCAGTCCATGGTTCTACACTCATCGGGTTCGCTTGCCGAATGACGACAGCCAGCACTGGCGGTTGCTGGATACGCATATGGTTGATCGCAACCTTGCCGTGGCCGGATTATTTGGGGCCTCTCCTGACGTCCCGAGGTTTTGGCTGCCGAGGCGGGAGGACGATCAAGCGGCGGTCAATCAGTTGTTGGCAGAGTCCGGAGTGGACGCGCGCGATCGGCTCGTTGCCATCGTTCCGACATCAAGGCAACTCGTTAAAAACTGGCCGCTGGAACGGTTTGTTGAAGTCGCCGTCTTGCTGGCGCAAGAAAAGAATAGAAAAATTGTTCTGCTCGGATCGCCGGACGACCATGCCACCGCCAGCATGTTTGCCGACGCGCTCGGCCCCAAGCTGGTCAACCTGGTTGGAAAAACTCGGATTCGCCAGTTGAGTCTTGTCTTTGATAAAATACACCTGTGTATTGGCAATGATTCAGGGCCGATTCATATGGCTGCCGTCTGTCGGGTGCCCGTTATCGCATGTTTCGGCGCGACGAATCCGCAAGCGGCTGCGCCCTATGGTGCGGGCCACGTGAGTCTGGTCAGTCAGACAACGCCCTGTCGTCCCTGCGGCGTCTATCAATGCCACAATCCTCATTATCTGGACTGCATGAAGGCGATTACGGTTGAGGAAGTGATGGGCTGGGCGAACCACCTGTTGGCGCGCGCGTGAAACCGACGCGGCCGCGCCGGTGACCGTGACGCCACGGGTCGGCGTACAATGTCCCACGGGGATGGAAAGGCATGATGCGCCCCGGCGCGTTGGCGAGGGCTATGGCACTCAAAGTTTCTGCGGTGATCATTGCGTATAACGATGAGCCCAATATGCGCGCTTGTCTCGAGAGCGTGAAATGGGCCGATGAATTGATTGTCGTGGATTCGCACAGTACGGATGCCACGGCGGCCATTAGTCGTGAATATACCGAGCACGTCTTCCAGCATGACTTTACGGGTTTTGGCAAACTCCGCAACGACGCCGTGGCGCATGCGACGCATGACTGGATCTTCAGCCTGGATACCGACGAACGGGCGACGGATGCCATTCGGGAAGAAATTCGCCTGCAACTTGAACGCGGCCCCGACGCGCAGGCTTTTTTCGTGCCCCGGCGGAACTATTTTTTAGGCCGGCGGATCAAGCGATGCGGGTGGTATCCCGATTACCGGCAACCGCAATTTTTTCATAAAGGCCACATGCGGTATCAACATGACCTGGTGCATGAAACCTACGAACTGGATGGCCGATCCGGCTATTTGCGTTCGCATGTTGACCAATATCCTTTTCGGGACATTGATCATTGTCTCACGAAGATGGATCGCTATGCGACGCTGATGGCGCAAGAAATGGTCAAGCGGCGACAAAGGTTCCACCTGCATCAATTGTTCTCACGCCCTCTGTTTACGTTTTTCAAAATGTACGTGATGCGGCGAGGATGCCTGGACGGGAAACCTGGGCTGATTCTTTCCGGCCTGTATGCGTACTATGTCTTTGTCAAATACGCGAAGCTCTGGGAAGCGACGAGGTGCGCGTGAGGCCACTCCGGATTCTTCAGACCGAATCATCACTGTCAATCGGCGGGCAGGAATTGGCCACGTTGGCGTTGACGGAGGGATTGCTGGAACGAGGTCATGACGTCTCATTGGTTGTGCGGCCGCATAGCCCGTTGGCGCGCATTGCCGGTGAACGCCGCCTGCCTCACCATCTGCTTGTGATGGGCAAGCCGCTGTATCCCTGGGCTATTGCGAAGCTGGCTTCTCTCTTGTCCAACCATCACATTGACATCGTTCACACGAATGGGTCACGCGACAGTTGGATCAGCGGAGTGGCCGCCAGGTGTTCTTCGCAACGGCCTCGTCTGGTTTTGACACGACATAAAACAACGCCCATCTCCAAAAACTGTGTGAATAATATCTTGTACCATGCTCTGGCGGATGTCATCGTCACAACAGGCGGGGACATGGCCCGGAGGGCTCTTGTTGATGCTCATGGATTTGATGAAACCAAAGTCGTTGCCATACCCCCGGGTGCGGACCTGACACAATTTTCTCCCACTGTTGACGGCGCGAAATTTCGGGATGAGATTGGCGTTGGGCGCGATGACTTTCTGGTCGGCACGATGTGTTTTTTGCGAAGCTATAAAGGCCTGGAATATTTTGTTGATGCGGCTTCCGTGATCCTGAAACGGATGCCGCACTGTCGTTTTGTCATCGTCGGCGAGGGGCCGGAACAGGAACGGCTTTTCCAACAGATCACGAGGTTGGGTCTGGAAAAAAACATGGTGATGGTTGGATATCATGCGGATGGTCCCGGCGCGATGGCGGCGTTGGATGTGTTTGTTGTTGCCTCACTGTTTTGCGAAACGTTGACGCAAACCATTCCCGAAGCGTTGGCCATGGAAATTCCGGTTGTGGCCACGAATGTTGGGAGCATCCCCGATATCGTGCGCCATGGGGAAACGGGCTGTCTTGTTCCACCCGGAGATGCCGCATCGCTGGCTGAACAGATTGTGGCCATGATGGAAAACCGTGACCGGGCCAGGAGCATGGCGCAAAGAGGGCGCAAGCTGGTCGAACAGTCTTTTAGCAAACACAGTGCCGTGCTGAAGAATGAGGAGTTGTATCACAGCCTTCTTGCGTCCCGTGTTGTGTGACGCGCGCCGGAGACTGCGGCCTGCCCGTTTCCGGATTGCGGCACATCGGTCAGTGGTGCGAATGTCCATGTCCGGGCGAAAGGATGCCACGTGAGAGTCAGCGGATTTACATTTATTCGGAACGCCATTCAATTTGATTTTCCAATCGTTGAAGCCATCACGTCGGTGCTGCCGATTGTGGATGAATTCGTCGTCAACGTGGGGAAATCCGATGACGGGACGTTGGCGCTCGTTCAATCCATTGAAGCGCCGAAGATGAAAATTATTGAAACCGAATGGGATGACACCATGCGCAAAGACGGGAAAATATTCGGGATGCAGCAGGACGTCGCCCTGTCGCATTGCACCGGCGATTGGGCCATACTGGTTCAGGGCGATGAGGTGTTGCATGAAGACGATTACCCGGAAATTCAGAACGCGATGGCACAGTATCGGCATCAGCCGGACGTGCTGGGATTGATACTGAACATGATGCATTTCAAGGGGGACTACTGGAGCCGTGATCCCTGGATGTACAGAAAGGCCACGCGTATCGTCCGCAATCATTGCGGTGTGCGTTCCGCGACCGATGGCTGTGATTTTTTTCCTGAAGACACAGACCGCATGATCAAGAGCGGTCCCCATGGGCGACGCATCAAGGCAAGAATGTTTCATTATGGCTGGGTCAGGGACACCGCGATCCTGAAAAAAAAGTTGCAATACCAGATCAGCCGGCACGAAGGCGAACACCTGTCCGCGGAGGAAGCGGCGTGCCGTGCCGCGTTGTCTTCCAAATATCCGACGTATGACATTCTCAAGGAGTATCGAGGGACCCATCCCAGTGTCATGAAAATGCGGATAGACTCAACGGCGCCTTTTCGCCGGCGACGCAACCGGTGGCTCAATCCCCGATTCTACAAGGAAGTGTTGACTCATGGTTTTAAGGGGTAAGCGCGGAGACGTATGCCTGGCGGTGTGAGGAATGTATGACGGTCTCTGTTGTCGTGATTACGAAGAACGAAGAACGGAACATCCCGGCCTGTCTTGCATCGGTGACATGGGCCGATGAAGTGATTGTTGTGGATGCCTGTAGCGCCGATCAGACGGCGGAGCTTGCGAAAGCCTATACCCCGAAGGTGTTTATCCGGCCATGGAGCGGATTTGGCCCTCAAAAAAATTTTGCAATTGAACAGGCTCAAGGAAAGTGGATCTTGATCGTGGATGCGGATGAGCGCGTGACGGATGGTTTGGCGGAGACCATTCGTGGATTGTTACGAGATGAGCCGGATTCGCATATCTCCGGGTATCGGATACCCAGAAAAAACTATTTTTATGGACGCTGGATGCAGCATGGGGGAATGTTTCCGGACCATCAGATGCGCTTCTTTCGAAAGGAGATGGGCCGGTATGACAATACGTTCGTGCATGAAAATCTCATGCTTCGCGGAGACATTGTGGATCTTCATGGCGTGTGGCTTGACCATTATTCCATCCCCACGATTCAGCATCACGTTCGGAAGATGATGGACTATACGTCATTGGGCGCGCGCGAAAAATTAAAAACGATTCGCCGGGTCACCTGTCGTCAGCTTCTGGGGCATGACGTTGGCACCATGCTCAAGGCCCTGATCGTTCGACGAGGATGGAAAGACGGAGTTCACGGATGTATTGCGGCGATGTTTGCGGGTTTTTACACCTTCCTGAAGTATGCAAAAGCGTATGAAATGTTGAAGACGAAGCCATCCGGAGCCATCGGGACGAATGTTGCGGATCGGATTTGACGCTTCCCCTCTCCTCAATCCCGTCAGCGGGGTTGAATGGCATACCTATCACCTTTTTCGTTCGCTGTTTGCGCTGGATCAATCCGACGTGCGGTTTGTGGGATATCTGCCTCGCGGGAAACATCCAACCGGTAATTATGCGGCATGGATCCAGTCGGGAAAACTGCAATGGGCGAGAATGGAAATTTCATGGGGGCGGTGGAGAACCAGAACATCCGCCGAGCTGGATCTTTTTCACGGAACGAATTTCAAGATGCCCATTCGGGGAAGGTATGGCGGCATCGTCACCGTGCATGATTTATGGCTTGATCGGTTTCCCGGGCATTCCAAAAAATTGTTTGGACAGATGCCCTCTTTTTTTCGAACGCGACGCACGGCTCGGAAAGCCAGGCGGGTGGTTGCCGTTTCCCGGTGTACCGCCGGCGATATCTGTGAGTTCTATGGAGTACCCGAAGACCATGTGGCGTTGATTCCCAACGGTGTCTCTCCGGAGTTTTTCGTGGAGGAGGATGCCGCCGTTTCGTGGCGGGCGTTGGCGCGCTATCCATTGCCGTCGCGCCGATTCGTGTTGTTTGTGGGAGGCGCCAGTCCGAGAAAAAATCACCGATTGCTTTTAAACGCATTGGCCAGGTCTCCCGGCCTTCTCAAGACTCATTGTCTGGTGGTGATTGGCCAGATTCATGACCGATCTGAAAATATTATGGATAATGCCGAAGGGCTGGGTGTCCGGGATCGTGTGGTCTGCGTTGGGCAGGTTGACGTGTCGGCATTACGGCACTTCTATAATCTGGCAGAACTGTTTGTCTTCCCTTCGCTGTATGAAGGATTCGGCATGCCTGTGTTGGAAGCCATGGCCTGCAAGACGCCCGTGATTATTGCGAATGCCGGCGCGTTGCCCGAGGTGGCGGGAGATGCGGCCATGCATGTTGATCCTCAAGACGTGGATGGACTGGCGAAGGCCATGCACACCGTCCTTGCGGATTCCGGCCTTCGAACGACTCTGGAAAAGAAGGGAATCGCGCGCGCCAAACAGTTTGTGTGGACCGAATCGGCCCAAAAAACCATGGACGTATATCGTGACGTGTGCCGCATGGAGGACAGTCACCATGATTCCAGTGTCGCCGTTCTCCGGCGGAATCCGCAGTAACCGCATGGGAACAATCATGAACAGTCGGGGGAAACGGCATTGACAATTCTGTATGTCCATGGCATCGGAGAAATTGGCGGAGCGGAACGGGAATTGCTTGTTATCCTGTCGTCGCTTGACCGAACGGTTTTTGGTCCCGTTGTTGTGTGTCCGCCAGACAGCCCCCTGGCGGAGACAATCCAGGCCATGGGTATTCCCGTAAGAGGCATGCATTTTCCCGCGTGGAGAAAGCTGAACCACATGTTCACAATCCCCGGAGCCCTGGTTCGGCTCATGGCCATTCTCCGTTCCTGTCAGCCGTCCCTTGTGCATGTCAACGATTACTGGTGGGGGCCGCTCTGTTCTCTGGCCTGTCGTCTGGCCGGAATCAACGTCCCGATTCTTGTCCATATACGTCAGGAAATACAGGAAAAGCGCATACGACAATACTGGCTGAAAAAATTTGACAAACTCCTGGCGGTGTCCATGAACATTAAAACCGTGCTGGTGAGAGGCGGGCTTCCTTCGGAAACCATTGATGTCCTCTATAGCGGGGTCTATTGGGATGATGGTTCTCTGCGGGCCGCACCGAGCCTTGTTCGGAACGACTACGGGTTGCGGCCGAATCAGCCGGTGATCGGAACCATTGCAAACATTTTTCCCAGAAAAGGGCATGAATTTTTAATCCATGCCATGGAACATCTCCAGAGCGTGTTTCCTGATATCCATTGTTTTCTTGTAGGGAAAGGGGACAAAGGATATCTCTTGAAGTTGCAACGGCTCGTTCAGGCCAAACATCTGGAACGCCATATCACCTTTGCGGGATTTCAGGAGAATGTTGCCGGTTTTTTGGAAGCCTTTGACGTGTTTGTGTTGCCTTCCCGTTTGGAGGGGCTTCCTCTGGCTTTGCTTGAAGCGATGGCCATGAAGAAGCCGGTCGTCGCGACCCAAACGGGAGGGATTCCTGAAGCTGTCGAGGCCGGGGTGACCGGCTACCTCGTCCCGTCTGAAAATTCCCGTGAACTGGCGTTGGCTGTTCAGGATCTGCTCAAAGATCCTGACGCAAGGAGCAGGATGGGGGAGGCGGGGAAACAACGCGTGGAACGGCTGTTTACCAAACAACGCATGATGAAACAGTTGGAAGACGTGTATCAACAATTCGCTTGACCGACAGAGTCCCGAACGCTGTTCCTGGAGTTGAAACGTCGCAGCACGTCTATCGCGGACGGGATTTTTGCCCGGCGCGTCTCACGTGGCGCGCATACTGGCTTTCGGTCCAGAAAGGCACCCACGACCGCAGATAGCGAAGAATCGTTTTTCGTGAAAATGGATCGTGCCGTAAGGATTGCAGAAACGACTCGCGGGCTTTTTTGCTTTGGTTGTGGGAAAGGTGATGTTTCCCCACGGCGCTGTGAAACCTGGCCCATTCCAGGCGAAGAGCCTGTTGCAGGTGAGGGTCAAGCCGGCAGGATGGCGCGTGTTTTTCCAAAAAGTATTTTCTGGCCGCAAGGGCGCGTTCGGAGGAGATGTCCCGAGACACGTTGTGAGTGTAAATGCGATGGCGGTACAAGGGTTTCGGAATGTGCTGAAGGCGATGGGTTTGATATAACCGAATCCCGAGATCGGTATCTTCCCAGATCGTCAGGTTTTCGTCGTAGCCATTCACGCCATCAAAATGTGTTGTGCGGAACAGAGATCCGGAAGTATCCAGCAGATGACCCCCGCGTAAAAGATACCCGATGCCGTCGGTGCGTTCAATCGCTCGTTCATAGTTGAGAATTTCGTTCCCGGCGTTGACGGTATATCCGTCGGTATGCACAACCGCCACATCGGCCATGGATTGCATCATCGGCACGGTGTCTTCCAGAAACGCGGGTTCCCACAGGTCATCCTGATCCAGGAAGGCAAGACATTCACCGCTTGCCATGTGCGCCCCTGTGTTTCTTGCCGCGGCTTGTCCGCCGTTTGTATCCCGTCGGTAATATGTTATTTTGGAATGCTTCGGGACGACCTCATGGGTATGATCCGTCGAGGCATCGTCAACGAGAATCAATTCAAAATCATCGAAGGTTTGGGTCAAGACGCTCTGAATGGCATCCGTGAGAAAGCGTGAACGTCCATTGAAAACGGGGATGATGACGCTGATTCGAGGCATGGCAAGAAAATGGCAAGACGCAAAACCAAACTTCGCGGAGTATGGCCGAACACGTTTGGGACGTCAAGGCGATGTCAGGGTTGAGTCCGCTTGAGACAGTGTGTGCCAGGTCGCTTCCTGCATTGGACGATCGGCTGGCCGCCCCGGCACGACTCACTGGAGGCGATGGTTGCCTCCGCCGTTTCATGGGAGGGATCCTTGCTGTGATCGTCTCTTCCGCCCTGTCCCCACTCCCCGGCAGACAATGCACATGCAGAATATTCTGATTATCAAACTCCGGTACATTGGCGATGTCCTTCTTTCGACGCCGATCATTCCGCTTGTAAGGCGGCATGTTCCGCATGCCAGGATTTCCTTTCTTGTCAATGCCGGCACGGAAGCCGTGTTGGCTCACGACCCCGGGCTGCAAGAAGTCATGGCCTTGGCTCGCGGTTCCCTCCTGGGCCAGATCCAATTTCTTCGGATGCTGCGTTCCCGGCGCTATGACTGCGTGATTGATCTGACGGACGGGGATCGTTCGGCGTTCATCAGCGTCGTGACGGGCGCGCCTGTTCGTGTGGGATTCAGTCATGCGCGTCGTTGGCGTCACTGGCGTCGCTGGTGCTATACGGATCGCCTGGAAGGACTCTATGGCGCCATGCATATGGTGGAGTATCAGGCGAAGGTCCTGGAGTTTCTGGGCATACGCGACGTTCCCGGCAACCCTCAACTTTTTTTGTCGGAAGATGAGCAACGCGCGGCGCTTCATACGTTGGAAACCGCCGGATTATCCGGGCAACCATGGATTATGATCCATCCTGCGGCTCGGTATTGGTTTAAGGCGTGGCCCGCAGAACGATTTGCGGCACTGGGAGATGCGTTGCATGAAAAAGGTTTCCGGATCGTCCTGGTGGGAAGCCGGCATGACCGGTCACTGGAAACGGAGATTCTTCGGTATGCGAATCATCCCTTCGTTTCACTGATTGGGCACACGAGCCTTTTGGAATTGGCGGCGCTGATGAAGCGGTCCCGTCTCTTTATCGGCAACGATGCGGGCCCGATGCATATGGCCGCGGCCGTCGGGTGTTCCGTCGTTGCCCTTTTTGGTCCGTCCAATCCGGCCGTCTGGGGGCCGCGAGGCAATCAGGTGAACACCATTTATAAAGGACTCGATTGTCGCGAGTGCTTTGATTCCGGCTGCGCTCGCGGAGAGCAGAGCTGCATGAAATTGATTACCGTTGAAGAGGTCATGGAGAAAGCGGAGGCGTTGCTGTCGGCCACGGGATGATGGGTTACGGAAAGGGGGAAAGCGGCGCGTAGATCATGGGATATCTGAACAACGCTTCAAGCCAGGGGGTCATGTCATCCATCGGTAAGGGCATCATATTCAACCGAACTTCAAGCTGATAGCGATCTTCCGTTCCCACGATGCCAATGACGACGACGGCGTCCGGGTGATGCGGGAGCATGGATTGCGTGTGAAATTCAGCAACCGTGGTGTATAGCCGGCCGCCTTGTCCAACGAGGGTGGACAGTTCGGGGAGATCGGTGAGACAGGCATGGACAGAGCAGCGGCAGATCGTGCGGGTATCGGGTTCAATGGCTTTGAACTCATGCAGGGCATCATCGGAAAATCCCGTCAAATACATTCGAATGTTTGCGGTCGGCAGGCGATGCGTCAATGCCAGTCCGCTGGCGGGCACGAGAAAGGAGAAAGGGTCAGGGGAGTTAAATTCAAATTGGCACGGTCCAAACCTGTCGGGCCAGGAACAAAAAAATGGCACATCGGGCTGTCCGTTATGAAGCACGACCTGGTCTTTGTGAATCGAGAGGGTGATCGGCAGGTCGAGGAGCGCAATCGCTTCTTCAAAGGCCGATTGCCGTTCCTTCAGCCAGATTGGTGATTGGTGGGAAGCGTGGCTGTCACTCGGAGTCACGACTTCAGTGGTGTGCAGTCGGACTCTGATGAATGAATGCGTTTGGCGAAATCCAATCCAGAACATGGCAAGGGGATGCAGTGTGGCCCAATGGCCGGAAAGACGCCAGGGGTGGCTGATGGAACAATACGTGTCCCTGGATTGGTATTGCTGGAAGACGGAATGATACCGTCCGGCCAGAAGAAAAAAATCACCGCTCCATGTATCGAGGACGTGGACCATGGTCACGTCTTCAAGCGTCCAGTAATCCAGTTGCTGAATGGCCGATGGAGACGGCACCGACCATTCTTCGATATAACAGATGCCTTCTTTTTCAGGATCAACGGGACGCAATCCGTTGGTGCGAAGCCGGTCAAGCACGCCGAGTACTTGAGGGAAGCTTAGCGTTTGACGAGATTCCCACCGTTGTTCACGCATGACGGTGATCCTGTTGGAAGAGGCGACAGGTATTGAGCGGGCGGGCTTGCATGTGGGTATGGTCCGCGAGGGAAGGGTGTGAAGCGAGGGTCGAAAGACAGAGCGTGTTGCTCAAACGAGCAATGAACCCGATTCTCCCGGGCGATCCAAGATGGCGGAGAGGGCGGGATTTGAACCCGCGGTAGGGGATTAGCCTACGACGGTTTAGCAAACCGTTGCCTTCGGCCGCTCGGCCACCTCTCCGAATTTGGTTTGTTATGATTTCACGACTGGTTATAACGGATTGATCGGAGAACCTCAAGAGTCCGTTGCGGCGGGCATGGAAAGTGTCCTGTTCCTGCGCGTTCGCTCACCGATTGATGATGTGTCGGTGTCTGTCCTCATCAAACACCGTGGATCATCAGCATGACGGGGCTGTGTTCATGCCATGATGCCCCGCACGGCCCGCATATGATATGGTTTGTTTTGGCTCAAGTGATGCCCCCACAATGCGAGCGGAGTTGAAAGGATGAAAGGTATCATTTTAGCCGGAGGATCCGGATCCCGTCTGTATCCGATCACGGCGGCCGTCAATAAACAGATGCTGCCGGTCTATGACAAACCGATGATTTATTATCCGCTTGCCACGATCATGCTGGCCGGCATCCGGGATATTCTCATCATTGGAACGCCGCAACACCTGCCGTTATTTCGCACGCTCCTGGGGGATGGCCGGCAATGGGGCATTCAATTGTCCTATGCCGAACAACCCGAACCGGGCGGGATCGCACAGGCGTTCATTATTGGCCGGAAATTTGTCGGGCAGGATGCCGTGTCGCTGATGTTGGGCGATAATATTTTTCATGGGCAGGGGGTATCCCGGATCCTTCAGAGAGCGGCAAATTCCGAAAGCGGCGCAACGATTTTTGGGTATCAGGTTCACGATCCTGAACGTTACGGAACCGTGGAATTGAATGCGGAAGGGCACGTGGTGCGCCTGGAAGAAAAACCCGCGATCCCCCGGTCGCATTATGCCGTGACCGGCCTGTATTTTTATGATAACCAGGTGCTGGATATTGCCGCTCAATTACAGCCTTCCCGGCGAGGCGAACTGGAAATCACGGACGTGAACCAGGCCTATCTGGAACGGGACGCTTTGAGAGTGGAACTATGGGGACGGGGCATTGCGTGGCTGGACATGGGAACACATGAATCGCTGTTGCAGGCCGCGAATTTTATTGAAGTCCTGGAGAGTCGGCAATGCCTCAAGATCGGTTGTCCCGAGGAAGTGGCGTACCGTATGCGCTACATTGACGCCTGTCAGGTGGAACGGCTGGTTGGCTCGATGCCGCACAGTCGCTACGGCGAATATTTGTTGAGTCTGCTTCGGCATGACCGCGGGCGCGCTGTATGAACGTGACAGCGACAGCATTGCCCGGCGTCTCACTGATTGTTCCGCGAATGATGAGGGATGCCCGCGGGTATTTCCTGGAGACGTGGAACGCCAACCGCTATGCGAAGGCTGATATTCCCGGACCGTTTGTTCAATCCAATTTTGCCCGATCGGAACGGGGGGTGTTGCGCGGTCTTCATTATCAGTTGAAACACCCCCAGGGGAAATTGCTTTGGGTGGTGAGGGGGAGCGTGTTTGACGTGGCCGTGGACATTCGTCTGGGGTCGCCGACGTTTGGGCAATGGATTGGAGAAGTGCTTTCCGAAGAGGATCATCGTCAATTGTATATTCCGCCCGGCTTCGCTCATGGGTATTGCGTGTTATCGGATTCCGCGGATTTTGTCTATCTGTGCACGGACTGCTACGCCCCGGGTGACGAATACGGACTGCATTGGAATGATCAGGCAATCGGGATTCAATGGCCGACGGCTTCTCCTCTTCTTTCAGACAAGGATCACCACCACCCGACTCTTGACGCAATTCCTCGTGAGCAGTTACCCGTGTGGGAGAACGATGGATGAAAATTCTGGTCGTTGGCGGTTCCGGCATGGTGGCGCGGGAGCTGACGGGTTGTTTGCATGAAAGCGAACATGATGCGGTGTTCATGGGACGACCGGCGCTGGATCTTCACGACCCAAACGGCATCCGGAAGGCGCTGCATGTCGTGGAGCCTGATCTGTTGATTAACACCGGCGCCTATACGGCCGTGGATAAAGCCGAGCAGGAACCGGAGCGGGCGTTTTTGACGAATCGTGATGGCGCACGGTCGTTGGCGGAAGCCTGTCAAGGCAACCACGTTCCGCTGATTCATCTCTCAACGGATTACGTGTTCGACGGGCAAGGCACGCAGCCGGTTTCCGAAGACAGTCCGGCTGGGCCGCTCAATGTGTACGGCCGGAGTAAATGGGAGGGTGAAGAAGCGATCCGAGCCGTCTGTGATCAGCATCTTATTGTTCGGACGTCGTGGCTCTATGGTCGGCATGGCGCGAATTTTTTGAACACCATGCTGCGTCTGGGGAAATCAAAACAGGAGATTCGCGTGATCAATGACCGATACGGATGTCCGACATGGACAAAGGATTTGGCTCGGGCGTTACTCGTGCTCTGCAAAGCCGTGCAGCGTCAAGATGGCTCCGTTCCCTGGGGGACTTTCCATTTCTGCGGCGCGGGACAAACCACGTGGTATGAATTCGCAAAAACAATTTTTTCGAACGTTGAGGGATTGGAGACCCTGACGGTCAAAAAGATTACCCCCATTTCCGCCGCGGCCTGGCCTGCGCCGGCGATTCGTCCGTCGTATTCCGTCTTGCGTTGTGAAAAAATTCGATCAACGTTTGGTGTGATTCCGCCATTGTGGCAAGACAGTCTGGTGACCTGTATTCGGGAGATGTATGTATGTCAGACTTTGCGCCCCGTCACGTCTTAGTCACGGGAGGAGCGGGTTTTATTGGTTCAAACTTTGTCCGGTACATCCTGGAAACGGATGCGCACGTGCGAGTTGTCAATCTTGATCTGCTCACCTATGCCGGGTCACGTGAGAACCTGGCTGGGGTGTCCCACACTGAACGGCATGTGTTTGTGCAGGGTGATATTTGCGACAGGGATCTGGTGCGAAAACTGCTTCGCATGCATCGCATTGATACCATTGTCCATTTTGCCGCCGAGTCTCATGTTGATCGTTCCATTGCGGATCCTGGCGTGTTTTTTGCAACGAACATCAACGGAACGTGTTCCCTGTTGGAGGAAGCGCGCCTGTTTTGGCTGGAGGAGCAACGGTGGATGAACGAGTCCTGCCGATTTCATCACATCTCCACGGATGAAGTGTATGGATCTCTGGGACCGGATGATGCTCCGGTTTCAGAGACGACGGCGTATGCGCCCAATTCGCCCTATGCGGCGAGCAAGGCCGGCGCCGATCATGCGGTGCGAGCCTATCATCGGACATTCGGGCTTCCGACGACCATCACGAATTGTTCCAATAATTATGGTCCGTATCAACACGGCGAAAAGTTTCTCCCCACCATTATCCGTTCATGTGCGGAAAAAATTCCGATTCCCGTGTACGGGGATGGATTGAATGTCCGTGAATGGCTCCATGCTCGTGATCATTGCTCGGCGATTGACGCGGTCATTCGACGGGGCCGCGTCGGGGAAACGTACAATGTTGGCGGAGACAGTTGGAAAAATCTTGATGTGGTGCATCTGATCTGCCGGGCGATGTCTCTGATGAATGGAGAGCCAATACAATCGTTTGTCGATCTGATCACGTTTGTGCAAGACCGTCCCGGCCATGATTGGCGGTACGCGATGGACTCCGCCAAAATTCAACGGGAGTTGGGATGGTCCCCGTCGGAGACCTTGGAAGCCGGGATACACAAAACCGTGCAATGGTATGCTGTTCAACGGACGTCTCAAAAAACGTAGCCGGCTTTGCGGGAGAAGAGCGCGGTCAGCGACGCCGATTGGGAGATGCGATTTTCTGGCCATGGAAGACGTGAACGGTTTGTTGTGGAGCCGAAAATCCCGATTGGTGGCTCATCCCAAAGAAGCCAATCCGATGAAGTGGTATGTGGCGAGCGCCTGATTCTCCATGTCGTGAAAACACGGGAATGCGAGGACGGCAGGCACGACGGGGGGCAAGGAAGGAATCCTGTTCAGGCGTGTCCGGAGCCTGATTCCCCTTGTTCGTTTTCAGATGCGGAATCCGTGTCGTCTCCAATACTTTTGGCGATGTTTTGGAGCTGTTTCACCCGTGGATGTTCGGGGGGAAGGGGATTGCCGTACTCATCAGTGAGCAGTGCGTTCATGCCTTCAAGTATGGCTTCCATTTCGGGAAAGGAAACGTTAGGCAATTTCTTTTTACTCATTGGTTTTGCCTCCGATGTCTTGATGAACGGCATCCCGGCTTGCCACCGTCTTTGCGGCAGTCGTGGTGGTGTCTAAGGGGCGTTGTTGTGAGCGAGAATGCCGTTGATGACTGTGCGAACATTGTCAATGGCGAGATTTTCAACTTTCAGGTTGCCGTCGAGAACCACGGTCGGTGTGTGTGTGACGCCGATACGTTTCCCCCATGCTTTGCCTTTTTCAACAGCCCGGTACGGCTGACCGCTTGCCAGTCCGGTTTCGAACGTTTGGCTGTTCAACCCAACGTTCTTCACCAGAAGCGCGCGCAGGCTTTTATCAAAAACACGGATTTTGTCCTGATGAATCGTTTGGAACAGCACGTCCTTCATTGCGGCCCCCTGCCCCATCGCTCTGGCCTGTTCGTACATTTCAAAGGCCGTGGGAAGCGTCCCGCGAATCACGGGAAAACCGACGATGCGCACTTCCAGGCGGTCACCAAATTCTTTTTGTAGAGTTGACGCCACGGTACGGTCAAAAAGATGACAATGCGGGCAATAAAAATCAACGAATTCCAGAAGCAGGACTTTGCCGGGACTGTGCAAAGACGGTTCACCTTCCAGGATGAGATATTCACCCGGCAAAGGCTCCACCGCCCATGTGCTTGTTGCAAGCGGATGGAGCGCCAACGCGCCGACTAAAAGGCTCATACGGATTATCGTCAGGATGTTGCCTTTCTGCTTCGTGTGTCGCGTGTTGCAGGTCATTCACTTACGCTACCATGATGGGGATTCTTATGGCAAAATCACGACAAGACTTGCATCGGCACGGGAGACTCCACGTGTCAAATTGGTGTCATGGAGTCGTCGCTCGAGTATGGCGTTGCAGTGGGATCAAGTAAAGACCGTGCATGAGGAACGGAGGGGAACCCTCACGTGAGTCAAAGACAAGGGAGGTGAAGGGATGAAGATCGTCAGCTTGGCGGATTTCCAGGGGTTTTCCGTCGAAAAAATGCAAAAACATTCTGTGTTCTCGACGCCGAGATTTTTTTGTGACGTGTACTGTTTGGAACCGGGTCAGGCACAAACGGGACACGTTCACGCCAACGAAGACAAACTGTATTTTGTGTTGGAGGGCCAGGGCACGTTTCGCGTCGGCGATCAGGAGCATGTCCTGGGTACCGGACAGGGGACATTGGCGCCGGCCGGAGAAGAACATGCCGTTGTCAATCACTCCGGAACCGGATTGCGGATCCTTGTCTTTATGGCGCCGAATCCTTCTGGAACCTGAACTTGCCTGTCAACCGTCCATGGAGAAGGCGAAACGTGTTTTTTCCTGGTGGAGTGCGCGCTTCCGGGTGGAACGTCATCGCACGATGGTTCAAGCCGGGCCGTTACCGGGCGGTGTGGATGCTTTGGAAAATTTCGGTGTTGTCTTTCCCGGTCACCGAGAGAACACCGGCCGCTCCTTTGGCCACCCGGAAGATGCTGTGATCCACCAACAGATAATTTCCGGGGACGTCCATCTTCATGTCCACAATCACAGCTCCCGCCGAAGGCACCAGTGTCGTTTGCACGTTGTGATTCACCGTACCCCCCAAGGCTCCTTCCACGTAAACAGTGTCGAAAATTTCTCCGATGATATGAAAAGAGGACGTTCCATTCGGTCCGATGTTGCCAAAATAGATTCGGACGGTATCCCCGACGTCAGCCGTGAGCGCTCCTTCTCCGGTCAATGCTCCAGGGCGGCCATTAAACACCACGTAATCGGGGTGTTCATTCAGTCCCTTTTCCATTGATAATTCCAGGATGTTTTTTTCGCTCGATGGCGTGGTAAAAAACTCGCTTTCCAGGACGTAGTATTCCTTGTCGGCGTGAGGCATGCCCTCTGCGGGTTCAACCAACATCAACCCATACATGCCATTCGCAATATGGGCCGGAATATTCGGAACGGGCGAGGCGCAATGGTAGATATACAGTCCGGGATTCAGCGTTTTGAAGGCAAAAGCGGCTTCCTGGCCGGGAGCCACAAGATTCACCGCCGCACCCCCGCCCGGGCCGTTGACCGCATGAATATCTATGTTATGCGTGTACCGGCTGTCTTGATGGTTTTTGAGGTGGAACTCCACGGTATCTCCCACACGAACGCGAACCATGGGCCCTGGAATCGTTCCATTAAAACTCCAGAATTTGTAGGATTGTTCATCCGTAAGAGGGCCGACAAATTCCCGAGCTTCAAAATGGACAACCACTCTCGCCGACGTTGATCGGTTAAGAGGGGCGGGGACGTGGGGTGCCATCGCCAGTTTGGCCTGGATGACGGGCTGTTCAGCCTGGCCGAACAAAGGAAATCCCAGAAAAAGAGCGATTCCAAAGCCTATGAGAAAAAGGTTTTTGCGTTGATGGGGCATGCCGTACTCCTTGTCGGTTAATGGAACATCTCGTCATGGATTGTCATAATTTCAGCGTGTCAATGCTATGCGGGCATCAATGGTTTGTCAACGCAAGGGAAACGAGCGTGTCATGCCCTCTCTTGTTGACCACGCATGGCGCACGGTCTTCTCGTTCATCCCGCATTCTTCCTTCCGAATGTCCGCCGTGATTCGCGGTTTGGCATCCTCATGGGGGCTGCTGCGGACAAGCCTGTCGGTGACGTGCTCCCTCGCTTACTCGTGAGCCGAGAGAAGGGATTCAGGAGAAGGGATCTGTGTCAAAATGATGGAGCGGGCTTGATAGATTCCGGGTAACCCGGATCCCCTGGCATAGACCAGGCCCTTTTCCCGCGTTCCCAATGCCAGATGTCCGCGCTGACGACCCTGCCTGTCAATGCCGACGATCTCAAGAGCGGGCGAGTCGAGGGCATCGTGCTCCCGATGATTGCTCGTCGGACTGACGAAGACTTCCGCGGGAAGGTCCGCAAGGCGGCTGACAAACAACGACACTGTTTGCTGGTTGATGTCCTGTGATTCCTTGCCTTCAAGAAACCATTCCCCATGTTGTTGGATCAGGGTGTACCGCCAGGCGTTGGTTGTCACGGTGAGCAGAGCAATCTCCCCGCTTTCCATGCCGAATAAACGTTTGTCTTGCAGGTGAAACACCTCACGGGGTAATCGTTTGAGGGTTTGGGACGATATGCGATACACAGGCTCATTCGCCGACGTCACGGCATAGGCATCGTCATCAGCCGTGGCCGACGGAAAGAACGCCACGGAGTGACTCTTGCGCTTCGTCTGGATCTCGGCCTTCAGCCATGGAGTGTGAAGCGTCTTCAGCAGGGCGTGTTTGTCGGCCAGTGCATCGACAAAACCGGTCGCGGTTAAATCCCGGAGAGCCATGAGTAAAATGCCGACGGCGGTTTTATCGGCCGGGGCTTGAATCGGAGCTGTGAAGTTCCAGGTTGCAACAGGGCCATGAAAAGCCGCTCCCCGCCGCAGTATGATGGTGTGGTCCGGCGTCTGAAGTTGTATGCGTTCGGCATCGGCGGGATTAAACAGAACAATGTCTTTCAAGCGAAACGCGTGCAGGTTTTTTTTTCGAAAATCCGTGACCGAGAGCGTCGTCAACACAATGTTCTCATCTGATCCGCGTTGCGCGTACAAGGTGGATGAGAGGGGGCCCGTGTCGCCCAGCGTCAGCGTTTCGGTGGAATCCTCCGCCGTAATGGCCATGGTCACGCGGGGTGAATCCAACCCGTATTGTTCGGGTGTTGCGCCTTCTTCCTGAATCACCCGTGAGATCCTGCCGATTTCCAGGGCGCGCAAAACGTTTTCAATTGCGCGAGCATCGCCTCTGGCCATAATCGGTTCGACAATCCGCCAGCGATTTCGCTTGCCACGGCTCATCTCGATGCGTTCGGTTTGCGTGGTATAGACCAGGTGCGTCACGTTCCGGTAATCAAAGCGAAGAAGGCGCCGGGCTTCGGCCCGTTGCGTCGTGTCTGCTTCCATGTTGGGCATTTCGATGGTTGACACGTAGGCGACAAGCGCCAGGAAAATAATCGCCAGGAAAATCGTGGTGCGAAAGCCTGTCATGGAAACATTATCCGGACTAGAGGTTGCGTCGCCGTCGCCAAACCGTGAGACCGAAAAGAAGGAGGAGGAACGGCACCGAGAAAACCTGCACGGCAAACAGCATGTGCTCTTGTGCGGGATTGGGAATAAATGGCGCGAAAGAAGACGCTTTGGGGCTGACCGCAATCAATGCGCTTTCATCCGCCAACCAGGCGATGGCATTCAGCCAAAAATCGGTGTTGCCCGGAAACATGATATAGGTGTTGCCGGCAAACACGGCATTGCCGATGACCACCATCAAAGGCGTGACGGGTGACTCTGCCGAGTCAGCGTTCCGTGCCAATGCGCCGGCGAGGGCAAACGGGCCTTTGACGTCCCGCCTTTCCTCATAATCCGGAGTCGCGTTCGGATCAAAATTCGTTTCAGCCCAACTGTGTTCCGATGACTGCGCAAGAGATGTAAACGTACGATGTGTCGCGGATGATGGATCAAACGACACTGATTGCGTGACGGGCAGCAACAGCGGCGTGGTAAACCCACGGGTGATTGGATGATCGGTAAACCGTCGAACAAGCAAGGCCGTGGGACTTCCCTGGGCCATACGATCCTCCGGATCAACCACAATCCCAGGGCCGAATGTGATTCCCCATTGGGCGATCCATTCGTCAAGGCCGGTTGTGGTACGGGGATCCAGCAGGACAAGGAGTCGTCCTCCATCAGCGACAAACTGTGTGATTGGCCGGAGTTCTTCTTTGGCAGGGGATTCACGAGGTCCCGCAAGAATGAGCACGTCGGCGTTCTTGAGAAGGTTGGGGTCGCGTTGGAGTGAGCCTCGCGCGATTCTGTACCCTTGATCCTCAAGTTTTCCACGGGCCATTGAGAGTCCGCCCCGTTCCTGGTCCGTGATGCGGCGTTCGCCGTGCCCTTCCAGAAAGACAAGGCGTTTGGATTGATCGTTCGTCACGCGGATCAACGCGTTTGTGAGATGTGTTTCCGCGGGTGTGGTGATCCGGACGGATTGCTTGCCGCCTTCAAAGACGGCCGTATTCATTTTGGAAATCTTATATTCACGAGCCTTGGCGGGTTCTCTTTCGGGATCAACATAGGTCACGGAAATTCTCGGAGTGGCATGCGTGTAACTCTCCAACAAATCCCGATACGCTCGAAAGCCCTCCGTGCCTTCATGAGAAAAGACCGTGATCCGAACGTCGTGTTCAAGCTGTCCGAGCACTTGCAGCGTTTGCGGGGCCAATGAAAAATGTTGCGTTTCGGAGAAGTCCCACCGGCCGCCATGCTGAACAGTCAGAAAATTGATGATGATCAGAATGCCCGCCATGAGGACAATGGCCAGGATATTGTTGAAGCCAAGTTGCGTGGCTCGGGAACTGGAAAAGGTCTTGAGCCGCGTCCAGTTTCCCACGAAGTACACGGTGAGGCAGAGTAAGGCCGCTCCCTCCAACACCATGGTGGTGGCGGGCCGCCCAGGGTTGATTTGCGAAAAGACAAGTCCTCCCAGACCGAGTCCGGCGCCCACAATGCCAAGAATGGATACGAGGTGGTTTATTGCCATCGATGTGAATCAACGACTCGGTGCGCAATAAACAACGTCAGCACGATGCCGGACAGGTAATAGACAACATCTCTGGCTTCCACGAGGCCACGAACCAGTCGGTCATAATGTTCGCGGAAAGACACAAAGGACAAGATGTTGCCTGTTGCCGTATCGCCTGACAATGAACCCATTTCACCGATGAGCCAGAGGACAAGAATCATTCCAAAACTCACGAAAGCCGCCACCACCTGGTTTTCGGTCATGGCAGAGGCCAGGATGCCGCAGGCCAGGAACAGTCCGCCCTGTAACGCCAGGGCCAGATACCCGGTGGCAATGCCCCCCCAATGAAAGTCGCTGAAAAAGGACAGCAGCAGCGGGGTGAGTCCCGTCAGGGAAAGAAGGCTCAAATAGATCAGGAGCACACTCATGTATTTGGCCGAAATAATGTCGTGGATCTCAATGGGGGAGGTGAGGAGAAGCTCCAGCGTGAGCAATTTCCGTTCTTCCGCGAACGATCGCATCGTCAGAACAGGGAGGAGAAACATGAGAACGAATTCCATGCTGTAAAACAGCGGCTGAAAGATCAGGGCATTCAGGTTAAGTTGGGCATAGGTGTTCTGAATTTGTAACAACCGAACCGCTTGCTGGCCCGCGCTCACCACCATGAGGTGGGCGGCCAGTCCGGACACAAAAAGGAAGATCGCTCCGACGACATACACAACGGGTGACACGTACATACACCGCAGTTCTTTGGCCAGCAGGGTGTGAAACGGAGTCATGCCGATGCTCGCTCACGTTGGCCCGGCGGTGAGGAAGCAACAGTCTGGCCGGGCGCCTGTATCCCTGATGCGTCATCCTGTTGCGTGAGTTGGAGAAACACGTCTTCCAGGGACAGGGAAAGGGGCGTGAGTTCGAGAAGGCCGTATCCCTGACTCACAACGCATCGAGAGAGTTCTTCCCTGATGTCCCGTTCCCTGTGACAGTCTATTGTGCAGGTATTGGGTGTGGAGCCTGGGAAGACGTTGAGCACGCCGGGAATCGTTTTCAGATGTTCTTGCCAGTCCGGCGATGGCTGTTTGACGGTGAGGCTCATCTTCACGGATTGCCGTAACCGGGAAGATAATTGCTCCGGAGAATCTTCAGCCACGATGCGACCCTGGTGAATAATGACGACGCGATCGCAGACTGCCGTGGCCTCTGGAAGGACATGGGTGCTCAAGATGATCGTGTGCGATCCGGAGAGACTTTTGATCAGCTTTCGTATTTCAATGATTTGTTTGGGATCAAGCCCTACGGTTGGCTCATCCAGAATCAGCACCGGTGGATCATGGATCAGGGCCTGGGCCAGACCGACCCGCTGACGATAGCCCCTGGAAAGATGTCCAATCACGCGACGATGCACGGGGCCCAGTCCAACCTGATCAATCACATCGGCCTTCCGTGAAACCACCCGTTGTGGCGTCAACCCCTTCACCCGGCCCACGAACGTTAAATACTCATCAACGGTGAGTTCCTGATAGAGGGGAGGGGTTTCAGGCAAATAGCCGAGACGTTGTTTAACTTCCATGGGCTGTTCCAGACAAGCAAACCCCGCGACACTGGCCATGCCTTCGCTGGGAGGCATAAAGCAGGCCAGGATGCGCATGGTTGTGGTTTTCCCGGCGCCATTTGGACCAAGGAACGCCAGAATTTCACCCTGGTTGACGTGAAAGCTCACGTCATGAAGAGCCGTGTGGGCGCCGTAGCGTTTCGAAATGTGTTGGACGGTAATCATCAAATTGACAGACTCATGGAAGTTGCGCAGGACCTCGGATGAGCGGGAGTGATCGGCAACAAAAAGCTCCGACCATGCCGCCCGCTTCTTGTGCGTGGTCCATCATCGTACCACCTTCAGGATGCGACACAGTGTGGGATAGATAATTATGCTGACGGGAGAAAACGTTCGTCAAGGCAATGTGCCGGCGGCGCTCGAATCGAGGAAACGTGCCTGAAATTGCGGGCCATGTCTCTCAAAGCGCGGGCAATGATACATCCGATTGGCGGAGCGACGCCGGGCCGATGATGGAATGATATGCGCTGGGTCCAGCCCGGCGTGACAGAGCTTCATGACGGCAGGATGCGTTGCGTCTGCGAGAGAGGGAAGAAAGGGCTATTTTGGTTGACAATGTTCCCTGATTCGTTTAGTTTCCATCAGTCGTAGGCGAGGCTGGAAATTCTATCCTCTGGTTATTTGGTGTCTTTTCTCGATTTCAGAAAATTTTCAGAGTCGGGATCCTTGTGCGTCAGAGATGGGTAACGATCTACAGTCTTAAGATGTATTACCGCGTATCTCAATTTGTTGAGAAAGTGTGTTGAAAGGAGGCAGTTGCATGTCAGGAGTAAAGGTCAAAGATTCCATGGTCCATATTTTTGTTGGCGTGTGTCTTCTGGTCATGTTGTCGGCATGTCAGACGACAAAACAGACCGAAGTCATGGGTACTGAGTCTTTACATGGAGAGGCTCAAATGAGTGAACCTGAAGAAGCCGTACAACCCATGGATGATGCCTTGATGATGAGTGAAATGGAGAAGGTTTCAGAGGAAGAAATCGGCTCAATGATGAAGGATAGCGACCTTGATGGGGTGATGCCTTCCGACCTCGTGGAAGATCGCGATTACGCGGCGGTCACGGACCCGGATCCTCGCGCGATGATGGACGAGATGGAGCAGGATGCGATGGGTGTTGAATTGTCGCATGTCTTTTTTGATTATGACAGATACGCGATTCGCGATGATGCGGTCGGCGTGTTGCAAAAAAATGCCGGAATGCTCCGGAACAAATATCGCGATGCCGGAGTGCTGATTGAAGGGCATTGTGACGAACGTGGGACCGTGGATTATAACCTGGAATTGGGTAAACGCCGGGCACAGGCCGTGAAAGATTATTTAGTTGATCTGGGAGTGCCGGAAGTAAGAATCAGCATTGTCAGCTATGGGAAAGAGAAGCCGTTTTGCATGGCATCCGAACCGAGTTGCTGGGCAGAGAATCGGCGCGCACATTTTCAGTTGCAAAACTAAGACGGCGAGTATCGCAGGTAGTGTTTCAAGGGAGGGTTCGATGAGTTTACCGGGCCTTCCCTTCTTCCCTCGGTGTATTTCCCCCCTTCGGCGAACAATCCACATTTCAGACAAGCCGCTCCGTTTGCAGGTCACCGACACGATGCCTGTATGAAAACCAGTGTGTTCGTGACCTTTGAAAACGAATTTGCCCCGCTTGGCGGGCTGGCGGCCGTCATGCGTGTGTTGCCTCAACGCATGGCTGAACAGTGGAACGGTCCGTGTGTCACCATCACCCCGTTTTTTCGTGAGATCGTGAAATGTCGCCCTGACGTTCTGGACTCGATTGAGGCAACCGGAATCACTTTTTCACTCAAATTTGGCAAAGCCGCACATACGATTGAGATATGGCAGCACAAGAATGAACAGGGTTTTACAACCTATTTTATTGATTCACAGGCATTTTTTAACGCGCCATGCGATTGTGGTGACCCGCCCGGTATTGAGGCTCCGTGCAACCCCTATTTCGATCCGGCAAACCCTTCTCAACTTCTTCGCGATGCCCTGTTTTTTTGCGCGGCTGTCCCACATGCGTTAGTCGCATTACACTTCACAAAGGATCTCGTGCTCTGTCTCCAGGATTGGGAGACCGCCTGTGTGGCGATGACGGCCAAACAGGATGCTCGTCTGGCGTCGGTCTCGTGTGTCCTCACGTTACATAATTCGTATGACCGGCGGGTATCGGCCAGGGATTTGAAAGTCGTGACAGCCCAACGCCTTTCGGGTCGGACGATTCTGACGAAAATGGCGGCATTCCTGGATGGTCCCATTTGTACCGTTTCTCAACATTTTGCCCATGAGCTGGAACGGGATCCTGTCCAACGAAAAATTTTCGCGCCGCATTTGCAGAACATGTTTCGCAAACACACGGTTTGCGGAATTGATAATGGCATGTTCGGCACGCTGGATTTTCCACGGGAGGCTCGAGATCGGGCGGCGCGCGGGCAGTATCGTCCTCTGCTCAACGAAAAAGCCAAACGTCGGCGGGCCATGGTGAAACACCTGCAAGCCTATGCGTCGCGACGTGCCTGGGGCGCTTTGGATTTGATGGATTTTACCGGGCCGGTTTTTTTGTTTTATGGCAGGGATGATCCCCGGCAAAAGGGGTACGATGTGGCCGCAGCGGCCATTCGGCGCGTTCCGGCAGGCCGCGCCCGGTACATTTTTACGCCCATTCCCGGCGAAGAAGGCGTGGAGGGTCTGGCGTTTCTCAAGAGGCTGGCCGAGGAACGGGCGGGGGAGGTCGCGGTGTTTCCGTTCCGCATGGCGCAAGGCTATCGAGCCTTGCAGTGCGGGGCGTCATTCATGGTGATGTGTTCGTTCTACGAACCGTTTGGGTCTGCCACGGAGGGGTATGCGGCGGGCACGCCGGTGGTGGCGCGTGCGACAGGCGGGCTGGTGCAGCAAATTGTTCCCTGCCCGTCAAAATCCCTGACCGGTCTCGTCAAAAAATTGAGCGGCCGGTACCATCACGCGTCGGCGTCGCCGACCGGGTTTCTCTACCACGAACACACGTTGAACGCGAAAAAAGCGGAACATGACTGGAGAACGATTCTGGATTGCGGGTATTGGCCGCGGTCCGATCGCGTGGTTGAACGTTCATCCGTTCCCGTCTTTCAGTCAATGGTTGAGCAGGCGGCGACGGCGTTGCGGGATGCCGTGGAACTCTACGAAAACGACCAGATACAATACGCGCATATGATCGCGAATGGATTTCACATGCTGGAAAATTTTTCCTGGGATACGGCGGTTCGCCGGTATCGTGAAGTGTGGATGGCTCTCTAGTGCGGTCTGTCGTGCGTTGCGACATGCGTGACCACGACGGTCATGAGCGGTGGCGGGACAAGGGTTCAATTGTTCTTTGGGAACGGCAAGCTGTGTCCGTCCCGGTTGTTTCAAGCATGACGGTATCATTCCTCCAGTGTGGAGATGTCTCCTGGATCCTGGCCGAGTTCTTTGGCTTTCAGCACTCGGCGCATGATTTTCCCCGAACGGGTTTTGGGGAGTGATGTCACCACCTCAATTTCTCTTGGAACCGCGATTTTTCCCAGCTCCGCCTGGACGTGCCGCATGAGGCGTTCAACCAGGTCGGGCGTTTCGGGCTGTCCCTGCTTCAGGATCACAAAGGCTTTGATCATCTCGCCGGCGGTTTTATGCGGTTTCCCGATGACCGCTGCTTCGACCACGGCCTCATGACTCACCAGCGCGCTCTCCACCTCGGCGGTGCCGATACGGTTGCCCGCGACCTTCACCACATCGTCAGCCCGCCCCATGAACCAGAAATAGCCGTCTTCATCTTTGTGACAGACGTCCCCCGCGGTGTAGCAACCCGGGATCGTGTTCCAGTAACTCAAGTAACGGTCGGGATCGTTGTGGATGGTCCGCATCATGGATGGCCAGGGTTTTTTGATCACCGCAAATCCGCCGCCGGTCCCGATGCTGCGGCCCTGTCTGTCCACGACGTCGGCTTCAATGCCTAAAAATGGTCGTGTCGCAGACCCCGGTTTCAGTGGGACGCACGGGAGGGGGGTCACCAGAATAGAACCGGTTTCCGTTTGCCACCACGTATCCATAATCGGTTTATCGCCGCCGGTGACGCGATGGAACCATTCCCACGCTTCGGGGTTGATGGGTTCGCCGACCGAGCCAAGGATGCGCAGGGTTGAGAGGTCATATTTTTGTGGCCAGTCTTCGCCGTACTTCATGAGGAGGCGAATGGCGGTGGGGGTGGTGTAGAAAATCGACACCCCGTATTGTTCAATCAGCTCCCACCATCGCCCCGGTGTGGGGTAATCCGGCTTCCCTTCCGCCGTCAGGATGGTGGCGCCATTGAGGAGCGGCCCATACACAATATAGCTGTGACCCGTGACCCAGCCCGGGTCGGCCACGCAGAAATAGACGTCTTCATCTTTCAGATCAAAGACATATTTGGCGGTGATGTAGGTTCCGACCATGTACCCGCCATGCACATGCACCACCCCTTTGGGTTTGCCCGTGGTCCCCGATGTATAGAGAAAATAGAGCGGGGCCTCGGCGTCAAGAGGCTCTGCGTCGCAGGTGGTGGATTCTCCTTCAAGCCATTCATTCCAGTCGAGTTCTTTGCTGGCGTCCAGGTCAATGCCCGGTGTTTCGCGTCGTACCACAATCGTTTTCTCGATGGTGGGGCAGTGGGCCACTGCGTGACTCACCACGGTTTTCAGTGGAATAGCCGTGCCCCGGTCGTATCCATAGTCCGCCGTAATTGCGAGGCGGGCTTCGGCATCCTTGATGCGGGATTCCAGCGCGGGTGCGCTGAAGCCTGAATAGACGACGGAATGAATCAGGCCGAGTCGCGCGCAGGCCAGCATGGCGATGATTTGTTCGGGAATTTTGGGAAGATAAATCGTGACACGATCGCCCTGTTTCATCCCAAGGCGCTTGAGGGCATTCGCGCAGCGGTTGACCTGACGGTACAGCTCGGCGTAGGTGAAGATCCGTTCCTCGCCCCGCTCTCCCACCCAGATCACCGCGACTTTATTTCTTCGCCACGACTGCACGTGGCGGTCCAGGCAGTTGTAGGTGATGTTACAGGTCCCGCCGAGAAACCACTTGGCCCATGGGTACTTCCATTCCAGAACGGTGTGCCACGGCGAGAACCATTCCAGTTCTTTGGCGACGCCGTCCCAGAATTTTTCAGGATCGGCAATGGATGCCTGATAGGCTGCGTCATAGTCCTGAATATAGGCCCGTTCCACTGTGCGATCGGTTGGACGGTACACGGCGGACGTTTTCAGTAATGTTTCAATGTGTTCTGCCATGGCTGTGTCCTCTCAAAGCGCGGGGGGAAAAACATTGCATGTGCCGCCGACAACGGAGGCATTATGCGTGTGTTGAGATGCCGGTGCAAGACTCTTTCGTCACGGGTGTTCCGGTGGTTGATGGGCCGGCTGAAGCAGGTCCAGAACCGTTTTGACCGGATTGAACGTGTCCCGAGGTACCTCAATGAACACGGAATGCCATTTGGCCATGGCCCCGTTCCAGAGGCCCGAACGTTCCAGCGTCTTCAACGTTCTCCCTTCATGGAATTTTTTCGACACCCATCTCGCGTTGGGATCAGCGAATTGGTGAAGGTCAAAAAGTCGCCCTTTGTAATCTCGAACACCACACACGATGTCCACGGGGTTAAAGTGCGTTGAGGATGTGAAGATGTCTTGCTGGTGCGGAGCATCAGGATCCACCTGGACGTCTTCCACGATTTGCAACGCGCTGACGCCGTCCCGTTGTTCCACCCAAAAAGGCCCGCCGCCAGGCTCTCCGGTATTGGGGACCATGCCGCAGACTCGCAGTGGACGGTTCAACGACTTGAACAGCCACCGTGCTTGCTGAGCGTCGGTGAAAGTACTCCACGCTTCGGGCAAGGGGATGGCCAGCGTATGGTGTGCCCATTCCGTGATGTGTTTGAGAATGGCGGATGATGGTGACCGGGATTCAAGTTGTGCCAGCAATGCAAACAGTGTGTTCTGCAGGCTGACCAGCGCTCCACAGAGCGCCTTTTGATAGTGCTGTGTGGTGTGCTTCAGATGATCGGGGACAACGTTATCAATGTTCTTGATCCACACAATGTCGCCGCCGAGTTCGTGGAGATTTGAAAGCAGGGCGCCATGTCCCGCCGGCCGGAACAGCAGATTCCCCTGGGAATCATGGAACGGTTGGTTATCCATGGTGACGGCGATGGTGTCCGTCGAAGCATGTTGAATGGAACAGCTCACGTCCCAGACCTCGGCGTGCCGAGCCAGTCTCTGACAGGCCTGTTCAACGTGGTGCTGGATGGCGTCCCGGTGTTCCGGAGACACCGTCAGGTGGAGGCGGGCACGGCCTCTGTCATCTTTGGCGCAGGCCGCTGCGTTGACCAAATGTTCTTCAATGGGCGTGCGTGTTGAGGCGGGATATCTGTGGAACGCGAGCAGGCCCTTGGGTAGCCTGGCATAATTCAGTCCCGGTGAGTGCATCAGTGCATCAAGGATAGGGCGGTCGTGTCCCTTCAAACGTAATTGGTCAAGCCGGTAGCCCTGGTGGCCATCCAGCACGTTCACAAGATCCCCGTAAAAGGCGAATTTCGGAAGATTGGAGAGAAACTGCTTCAGGACCTGTTGGTCCGATGCCGACACCCGTGTGGAATCCGTTGCGAGGAGACAGGCCTGCAACGCGTGAAACATGCGAGTGGCCACACCGGACGCAGGGACAAACTGCGTGACGCGCCCGGCGGCTCTGGATTGTTCACAGTGTTCCAGCAAGGCTGGCACGTCCGATGGGTTCAGGCGTTGAATACCATCGTCAATCAGGCAGGGTCGCGTGAGCCGCGTAAAAGGAACACCGTGTCGAAAGGTTGCCAGGTCTTCCTCCAGCGACTGGAGGGACGTCCCATGTTCCTTCAGTTGTCGGCGATCCTGCGCGGTCAGCATCGCCTCAATGGCGCATGTGGGTTGGCATTGCGGGGAGGTCGTGTGTGTATCATGCGCCCGAAGGTGTCGCATATCATTGCAGAAAAGGGGAGCGGTGTCATCAACGTCATCACTGTCGGATACCTTCCATGCTCGCGCTATGCCTGCGCTCCTCCCTGCAAATATCCAAGGCCGATTTTTACGGCGCGGCGCGTGATTTCACACCGGCGTTCAGGGGGATATTCCTCAAGGATTTTGACCACCTTCGGGTCCTGAATATCCAGCGCAATGATCTTGAGTATCCCCTCTTCAATTTTGACTTCTGCCACGGTCAACCTCCTTTGCAACGGTATGGATGGGCGCGTCGCGATCAATGAATCCGGGAATGAGTGTCTGCCATGCCGCGGCATGACGTGTGGTGGATTGGGTCTCCGGCCATTCCCAGAACGCCGACCGCGACACAAGCGTGGTTACATGATTTGATAATCAAGATCCACCATTTTGGTGGCCACATTGGCGGCCTCCCGAAGTTTCTTCATGGCTTCCGACGTATCCCGAATGAGCCAGATTTTGATGTTGAGCTGTTCAATCGGCTGAATGGAGTGTTCATTGCGGAGTTTGGCAATGGACCAGACCACCTCGGTGAGCACGGGAAAATCAATGTCCGACGAGGTCTCCATGGTTTCCAGATTGGCATTGAGATACTCCAGGAGCGGGGGGGTAATATCGGGGTCGCCGGTGTGCGCGCCAATCAGCCCCAACCCCTTGGCGGCGGCGGCCTGAATGTGTGAATTTTTCGTCGTCACAAAAATATCGGTGAGGATGGGAGTCGCCGAGCTGCCGACGCCGGCCAGGGCGATGATCGCCTCTTCGGCATACTCGTCATTTTCATCGCCGGCCAATTTCACCAAATGCGGAAATGCCTGTTTTGATGCCACCTGCGACAATGTGGCGAGAATATGAAGTTTGCGGCGTTTATCCGTTTCCGGGTGTTCCAGGAGTCGCGCCAACCGGTCGGTATGTCGCCATTCCGTCGCGACCATGACCGGAAAATCAAACTGCTGTAATGTCAGGTTTAACTGTTCCATGGCATAGCGCCCGGAATCTTTGGCGTTGGCCTGTTGCGCCGCGGCATAGGCGTCCGCGAAATCGGTTCGCGTTTCTTTATACCATCCCAAATCCTGGCCGTTGAGGCGATACCCGAAGAGGCAGGCCGGCCCTTTCCAGAGTCGGGCGGGTGAGTCGGCCAACTCCGCGTCTCCGCCGAATCGCGTGGTGCCGGACCATCGTTTCCGTTCTTCGCATTTGACCCGAAATTCCACATCGTGCGCTTCCTTCCTGTCGGTCACAACGGCATATCCAATGTCCTCCAGCCGCGTCTTGACCGTCTTCCGAAGATCGTCCGGGGGAACGCGTCCCTGTTCCGTGACGGCGATGACGTTGAGATAGACGGTCTTGATCCCCGCCAACTGTGTCCGCTGTTCGTCGGTGATATGGACTCGACGAGCCAAGCCATCGGCGGCAAGCGCCACGAGACAAAAGCAGACGAGCATGCCGGATACGTGCTTCATCATGAATCCTCCAGACGGGAATCGTGATACGCTTGAAAAAGAAAGGTTACTCTTTTCACTGTAAAATATCGTTGGGCCTGCCGAAAGCATCAACGTTGCCATCAACGATTCGCACCATAACCATTTTGAGGATTTGGCCGTTCATGTCAACCTGTCATTATTTGGTCCGCCTAACTCACGTGGCCGTCCAGATCAAGCTGCTTGTACGTCCAGTTCGCCGCCTCCCGCAACGCCGCCATCTCTTTTGAGCGATCGTTGATGAGCCAGACTCTTTGATTGAGTTCATCCATCGGCTCAATGCAATCCTCATCCCGCAGTTTGCCGAGACTCCAGACCACTTCGGTCAACACGGCGAAATTAATATCGGCCGAGGTCTTGAACGTCGGCAGGATGTTTTTGAGGTAGGCCAGCAGTGGGGGAATCGCCGTGGGGTTTCCGCTCCTTCCCGCCACGTCGCCCAACGCCTTTGCCGCCGCCGCCTGGATCTCCGGTTGGGTGGAAGAGTGAAATAAATCAGTCAGAAACGGAATGGAATTTTCTCCGACGCCGGTGAGCGCTTCCACGGCTTCCTGCGCCAGGTCTTTATCCCGCATCAACTTGGTTAATTGGGGCAGCGCGGCTTCGGCTTCCATGGTGCTCAAGGTTGAGAGAATAAAGAGCTTGCGGGTTTTCGGCGTCTCCGGCTGGTCCAGCAACGTCATCAGGCGGCCGGGTTGTCCCCATTCCGCCGCCAGAAGAACGGGAAAGTCGTATTGCGTAAGGCGTTCAAGCAATCGGGCCAGCGCATAGTCCCCGGCGTCTTTGTCGCCGGCGGATTGTGCGGCTTGCATGGCATCCTGGAAGGTCGTGCGGACTTCCTTATACCATCCGAGATTACGGCCATGGAGGCCATAAGTCAGCAAACAGGCCGGCCCTTTCCACAGCCGTGACGGCGCATCAGGCAGTTCCGCGTCTCCGCCTTCCGCCGTGGTGCCAACCCATGTTTTCCGTTCCTCGCACTTCACTTTCAATTCGACATCGTGGGCTTGTGTTCTGTCCCCGACCACCAGAAAACCGACTTCTTTCAGCCGTTGGGAGACGAGGGCCTGAAGCCTGGCGGGATCGGTTCGGCCCTTTTCAGTCAGAGTCAGGGCGTTCACGAAGACGGTGCGGGCCTGGTGCAGTTGTTGTTTTTGTTCCGGCGTCAGGTACGTGCGGCGGGCAGCGCTTTCAGGAACAAGGAACGCCGATACGCTCATGATCGCGCAAACCGTGAGAACGCAGATCAGGGTTTTCATCGGGAGCCTCCTTTCGCATGTCGCGCATGTGCGTTCAGGTCGGCTGATTGGGGCATTCTTCCCTCCGCCATCGTGCGCGCCGACATGAGATGGTGCGGGATAGACTGGAGTCTGTCTTCGTGTGTCTTGTCGAATAGGTTTATACTCCGGTCTGAAAAAAAACGGCAAGCCCGCAGTCGTGTCTTGTTCCGTTCGGGTACGCGGAACGGGTCCGGGGCATCTAAAGTTGAAAGGTCTCTCTGCTCACGATATACTCGCGCGCGTATGTTGAAAGGAAAAAAAATTGCCATCATCGGCGCCGGAAACATGGCCGAAGCCATTGTGTCCGGTCTGCTGAAAAAGAAGACGGTGACCCCCGGGCACATTATTGTGACGGATGTGGATTCCCAAAGGCTCGCGCATTTTCAGGCGACATTTGATGTGCAGGTTGGTCAGGACAACCAAAAGGCCGCGCAATCCTCTGATATCACGCTGTTGGCGGTCAAACCTCAAGTAATGGATGACGTTTTAAGCGGGCTGCATTTCTCGCCTCGTCCCGACCAATTCATCATTACCGTGGCGGCCGGGATTTCGATTGCCACGATTATGGCGGGATTGTCTCCGCACGTTCGCGTGGTGCGGGCCATGCCGAACACGGCGTCCAGTGTGCTGGAAGGCGCGACTGCCCTGGCCGGCGGCCCCGATGTCACGGAAGAACAGATGCGGATTGCTCAAGCGGTGTTTGAGGCGGTTGGGCAGGTGGTGGTGGTGCATGAGTCGCATTTGGATGCGGTGACCGGTTTGAGCGGTGGGGGCGTCGCGTATGTGTATGCGTTTATTGAAGCCCTGGCCGATGGCGGAGTGAAAATGGGATTATCCCGCGCTCACGCACAACTGCTGGCGGCGCAAACAGTGCTGGGGGCGGCAAAGATGGTGAAGGAAACAGCAGAGCATCCGGGGGTTTTAAAAGACCGGGTCGCGTCACCGGGCGGGACGACCATTGCCGGGTTGCACGAGCTTGAGAAAGGGCGGTTGCGCGGGACGGTGATGAGCGCCGTTGAGAGCGCGACGGTGCGGTGCAGGGAATTGGGACAGCAAGCCTGTGCTTCCATGCCCTCTCCCGCAACGTCTTCGGTGAAGTGAGCCGCACAGGGAAGGTGACATCGGCGTTTTTCCCGTGTTGTGCGGGCTGAACGTCATAGTGTGGGCAACGAACAAAGGAGTCTGCGGTGTCGTATTGGGTGAAAGTGGTGTTGGCCGATAATGAGGAACTGATGATCAATGACGCCCTTCGTCATACCATCAGTGATGATATGGAAATCCTGGAAATTGATACTCCCAAAGAAGTCATCATTGTCCCCATGAAGCAATTAAAGTATTTTTCGTGCGATGCCACGGTTTTTAACAAGAAACACTAACTGACCGGAATCCTTTCTCGCGTTCAAGTCTCCCGGCGGGGCCGCGTTTCTCCGCATCGTCTATCAGCAGGATGCGGTTTTTGCCGGAGGGGTCGCGCGTCAGAGGCAGAACAGAGGTCAAGATGGAGAGGCGAGTGACATCCCATACAGAAGAAGAAGAGATGAATCAGCGCCGCATTTTATTGGCGCAAGCGAGAAAAGGCGTGACCAAGGCCATCGACGAACTGATGGAATTATACCAGGTGCGGGTGTATAGCGGCGACAGCATCAAATCGCTGAAAATTCGCCAATCGCTTCTGGCGGCAACGGCGTCAAAGTCCAGGTCAATGCGTACCTTTGAGAAGCCGCAAGCAAAACCCGTCAAGGGTCACGGCAACGTGGCCCCCGGAGTGGGAAAATCCGCCGGGTTGGCCACAGCCAGGCGCCCAGCGCCGAGTGGGACCGGCGGGAAAGCGAAAGTGTCGCGGGAAGTGCGAACGCAATCCGCACGCAAGGCAAAACCCAAACTCAAAGTGGCCTCAACCCGTGCGGCCACCCGTTCAGAAAAACGCGATTCCCGCAAGACGAAATCAAAGGTTCAGTCTCCAAAACGCACCATCCGCAAAGCTGCGGCCAAAACCAAAACTGCGCGCAAAGTCAGCCGTCAATCACAAGTGCGGTCAGCCGCCAGGTCAACAACGAAGCCCCGTGTCAAAACCAGCCCTCCGGCAAAGGCAAAGCCCCGTGTCAAGGCAAAGCCCCATGTCAAGGCAAAGCCCCGTGTTAAGGCAAAGCCCCATGTCAAGGCAAAGCCCCGTGTCAAGGCAAAGCCCCATGTCAAGGCAAAGCCCCGTGTTAAGGCAAAGCCCCATGTCAAGGCAAAGCCCCGTGTCAAGGCAAAGCCCCATGTCAAGGCAAAGCCCCGTGTCAAGGCAAAGCCCCGTGTCAAGGCAAAGCCCCGCGTCAAGGCAAAGCCCCGTGTCAAGGCAAAGCCCCGAATCAAGGCAAAACCCCGAATCAAGGCAAAGCCACGAATCAAGGCAAAGCCTCGTGTCAAAACTGCGTCTCGCATCACAGTCAAACCGCGCACGAGAGTCAAAGCCGGCCCGCGGGTCAAGGCAGTCAGATCAACTCCAAAACCCAAAGCCGGACGATCTCGCTGACAATACGTTTTTCACAACCGTCTTCAACAATCAGTGACATTGTTCAGTTTGGCAATAAAACGGAGGTGTCTGTATGCCCAGAGGAGCCATGTCTTCCATCGTCTTTACTGTAGGCCCCGAAGTGACAGTGAAGCAAAAGCCGCAAGAATTCCAGGTATGGCGTGGCACGATCCTGGTGGGAACCCTTTGCATCAAAGGCAATAGAATTGGCTGGAAATCGAAGAACCAACAAAGTCCACTGTGGAAAACATGGGACGAGTTTGAAGCCTATATGCAAACGTAGGCAGGTCGTGATGTGTGTGTCGCTCGCAAGCGGGACAACTCTGCGCAGCACGTTGTGGCGAGCAGCAAGCACTCCTTCATCGTTGAGCGAAACCGGTTAGCGAACCTCCACCCGCAACCCGCCGCCGGCCAGTCTCCTGGCGATCTCATCAGCCGATTGTCTGGAGCCATGGTACACCTTGGCGCTTCCCTGATGATCAATGCTCCACGCCAACTCAAAGGCTTTGGCTGACGTCATGCCGGGAATATGCCGGCAAAACAGATCAATGACTTGTTGATACGTGTGGCAATCGCAATTATAGACGATGACTTCAGCTTCGAAATCCAGACCGTCGCCCGTTCTGGTTTCTTCTTCCGTCACCTCTGTGACTTCTGTCGCGGGGAGTGTTTCCATACCGTGATAATACCAAGAGATGGCGCATGGCTCAATGGGCCTCCTCTCCCGAATCGTGGGCGGTTTCGCACGAGGCGGGCAAGATGAGTAAAACCATTCTGGTGACGGGAGCCGCGGGATTTATCGGCAGCCATACGGTCCAGGCGCTGGCGACGAGAGGGGACCGGGTTGTGGGGCTGGACAATCTGAACGAGTATTATGACCCGGCAAGAAAACGGGCGAATGTCCGCGAAGTCCAAGAGGCGTTACGTCAAAATAACCAGTCGGAATCGTTCACGTTTATTGAAGGTGACATTTGCAGCCGACAAACCGTTGCGGACATTTTTTCAACCTGCGCGTTTGACGGGATTGTGCATTTGGCGGCGATGGCCGGCGTTCGGTTCTCCATTGAGCATCCCCAACGGTATAGCGATGTGAATGTGACGGGAACGCTGAATCTGCTGGAGGCTGCCGTCGGAAGAGCGGGGAGCCTCCCCCCGCGTGCTTCATGGCCCACCTTTGTGTTCGCTTCCACCTCTTCTGTGTACGGCGTGACGACCCCCCGGCCGTTTCAGGAAGATGATCCATCTGACCGGCCGCTGTCTCCTTACGCGGCCAGCAAAAAAGCCGGAGAACTGCTGGGGTATTCATACCATCACCTGTATGGGTTGGCGTTTACGGCGTTGCGGCTTTTCACGGTCTATGGCCCACGGGGCCGCCCGGACATGATGGCCTGCAAAGTGTTGGACAATATTTTTTTCAACCGTGAGGTCCCGCTGTATCATGCCGGACAGATGCACCGGGACTGGACGTTCGTGGAGGATATTGTCCAGGGCGTGGTCAATGCGATTGACCGGCCGCTTGGATACGAGGTGGTGAATCTCGGAAGGGGAGCGCCTGTGCTGCTGGCAGAATTTATTCAGTTGATTGAAGCCTGTGTCGGACGCAAGGCCCGTCTGGTTTCCGCGCCGATGATGGAGGCGGACATGGCGTACACCTGTGCCGATATTTCCAAAGCGCGGGCATTATTGGGGTATCAGCCTCGCGTGGCCGTGCCCGAAGGCATCAATCGGTTCTGGCTCTGGTATAAAAAGAACGTGTTGGATGCGTAGAACGACGCGCGAGAGAATGTCATGCCACGGCGCCGGTTCTTGCCACTCCAATGGTGTGATGGTAGAGTCCGTCGCCCATACTGGCCGGTTTGCTGGAGTGGTGGAACAGGCAGACACCCGGGACTTAAAATCCCGTGCTTCGTAAGAGGCGTGCCGGTTCAAGTCCGGCCTCCAGCACCATCTCATCCATCGTTCAGACAAGTCGTTCCTTCCGGATGCGGAGCCGGGCAACACGATAACCCCGGAGTGCCATGTGGCCAACCGGACAGACGCTGTATGGTGATGGTGAGGGTCTCGATTCGGGACGGGACGGCGCCGGCTTTCTGGCGTTACTTGATGCCGATGACCATGGACTCGGGGCCGGCCAGGTGTTGGACCCGCATGTCGCGGAAGCCGGCTTCCTGCATCCACCCGCGACAATCAGCCCCGGTATAATCAAACCCTCCCGGAAGCTCAATCAGCATATTGAGGCTCATCAAGAGACCAAACGCATTCTTGCGTCGTTCGTCATCAATGAGCGCTTCAAAAACCAGGCAGGCGCCGCCGTCGGGCAGGGCGTCATAGGCTTTGGTGAGCAGCAGCTTTTTTTGATCCAAATCCCAATCGTGCAGAATGTGACCCATGGAGAGCACGTCGGCATGAGGAAGCGGGTCGTTGAAGAAATCGCCGGGGATAAACCTGAAACGATCACCCAAACCGAACGAGGCCACGTACTCCTCAAAAATCGGCCCTGTGGCCGGCAGGTCAAACCCGCCTCCGGTGATATGAGCATGCGCGTTGCCGACCTGGACCACCAGACCGCCCTGGGCCGAGCCGATGTCAACGAATGAGTGATAATCCTTCCACGGAAATTTTTGGGCAATGGCCATGTTCGCGCCCATGCTGATGCCCGTCATGGATTGCAGAAATTCTTTCAGCCCGGCCTGATCGCCATAGAGCGTGTTGAAAAAATTGCCACCCTCTTTGGTTTCGTTTTGCGGTTGGCCTGTCCGCAATCCTTCGGTCAGTGATCCCCAGAATCGGTACACCCGACGGTTGGCCATTTCCAGAAAACCGCCAATATACGAGGGCTTCGCCTGGTCAAGATAAAAATCCGTCTCCGGCGTATTGGCATAGAGGCCGTCCTCTCGCTCCAGCATGCCCAGCGCCACCAGCGCGTCAAAAAAATCCATGGCGCTTCGCCTGTGCAGACCAAGCGCGTCACCAAGAGTCTGGGCATCCCTGGGTCCTTTTGCTAACATCGTGAACACGTGAAGCTCAACTGCGCTTAACAACGTCTTGGATCCCCAAAACGCCATGCCCAATTGCATAATCTTTTCAGGGGAAGCGGGGTGAGTCATGTATCTGTCTCAAGATGACGGCGTGTTGATGACGGGGCCTTACGCATGGATGATGATGGCGCGAACCGTAAGACGACCCGGCGAGTCCGCTGGTTGTACCGTACAAAACCGGCAACGGTCAAACGCGGCCCGGCGGGCCGGAGTGGGGGATGACGATGGTCTCACCGTCTGATTTAAAAAAGCATGTCGGGCGGATACAGACAGACACGCTCGGACTCTACGTGCACGTGCCGTTTTGCCGGACCCGTTGCCGGTTTTGTGCGTTGTATATGGAGATTCATCGCGAGCATCGCGTGCGCGCGTTCCTGCGGGCTTTGGAGCGGGAACTCCGTCTGTATGCGAATGACGCCGGGTTTCGTGAGATTCCGGTTCACACGATTTATCTGGGCGGGGGCACCCCCACAACCTTAACCCCACAGCAACTCCGTCGGGTGTTGAACGCCATTCGCGAATCGTTCGTGGTGGACGATCACGCCGAGGTGTCGATTGAAGTGCATCCGGGGACCATGACATTCAATGGCTTTGAGGCGCTTCGGCAAAGCGGGTTTACCCGGTTGAGTGTGGGAGGGCAATCGTTTGACGCGAATGAACTGCTGACATTGGGCGGGCGCACTTTTGGCGCGGATACCCGGCAAGCCATCCAGTGGGCGAGGGACGCCGGCTTTACGAACATTTCGCTGGATCTCATGTTTGGATTTCCCGGACAGTCGGAAGCATCGTGGCAACGGTCATTGGATGAGGCCATGGCCTTATCTCCCGAACATCTTTCCTGTTATGCGTACATGATGGAAGAAGGCTCGCCCCTGTATCAAAAGTTCGTGCGTGGACACGGAGGAGAGCCGGACGAGGCGTTGCAGGTGACCCTGGAAGAAATGGCCGTCGCGCGTCTGTCCGCCGGGGGGTTTACGCGGTATGAAATTTCCAATTATTGCCGCCCGCATCATGAATGTCGGCACAATATGCGCTATTGGCGCGGCCAGGCCTATCTTGGACTTGGCCCGAGCGCGCAATCGTATCTGGGCCGGATTCGGTTCGGCAATATGGCGAATCTCCAACACTATACCGATTCCATCGCGGAGGGCCGGCTGCCCCTGGATGAATTCGTCTGTTTATCGCCTGAACAAAAAGACCGTGAGCGGGTCATCATGGGGTTGCGCATGGTATCCGGAGTGCCGACCGGGTTGGCCGTCAAGGGGAAAGGCGCGCAGACTGTTCTGGATCAAAAGATTCATCAATTACAGGCGGAAGGGTTGCTGGTTGAAGAGCGGGGAACCGTGAGGCTGACCGATTGGGGCATACGTCACGCCGACACCGTCGCCGTGGCGCTGTTGTGAACCTGCCTCGCCACGATGGGCATCGTTGTCACTGCTGGACATGGAAGGGATCGTTCACTACAATGCCGCAATGCGGATTCGCGGGGTGTGGCGGTTTCTGATCGTGGGATGCGCGCTGACCTGTCTTCTCATCCTGTCTCATCCTTTTGTCACACAACGCGCGGACGCGCCGGCTCAAACCGATGCCCCCGACGCGGACCTCCTTGATCTGACATCGTTGAATATCCGGTTGAGCCAACGGGCGATTCATCCGCCTCGGCGACTGGTGCATGAGGTCGTGACGTTGCCGCCGGCCATCCGGGCGGCGCGCGCCAAAATTGCGCCTTCACCGAAAGCCGCCATTCTGGAAGATGACCACCACAACCGCGCGCTGATTGTCTCGGTGCTGGACGATGGCCGCCTGCAAGTCACAACGCTCGCAGACCTTGACGTGACCCCGATCATTCCCTTCATCGTCGCCTGTGCCGGGGATCGTGGATGCGCGTACGACCGGCGACCGGCGACCGGCGGACTGGGCTGTGTGGCCATTTGCATCCAGCGGGCGCTTGACCCGGGCCGTCAACCATGACACGGCCCGCTCTTCCGCAATCGCGCGTTGCCGATTCATGTTGAAACGAGGCCGAATATCCCTCATCTTCCGTGACGGATCATGCGAAAAACTCCGGCTTGAAAAACGTGTGTGCGGAGGCAGAATCAACGACGGGCATGGGAACGTGGTGCATACAAAACAGGCATGGTGTTGGATGGTCTATGGCTTCTGAATCAAGGATAATTATGGACATGGTTATCTACAGCTTTTTCACAAAATTTGTGGACAGAAGTGACAGTGGAATCCGCACGGATTCCATGATGCCAAAAACTGAATTTTCAGATGAGACAAAATCATTTCGCCCTTATTTCATAGCCTTTTCATGCGTATATTGTCGCAAAGGCTTTGCAGTGGCGGAGAATGCGACCACCGGCATTCGCCGGCCTTTATGGCAAGGGGTCGCCGGGATTTTTGCACAGCGTTATCCATTGCCCCAAAAAGGGCCTTGGCCTGGCATGAATTTCCCCTTTTCCGCTCTCGCCGTCATAGACAACAATGGCCGCGCATGTTCCCCTCAACCCACGGGCTGTTGAGTCCGCCGAAACACCATGGATAGAACACCTGACCGTCCTCGTCTTTCCAAGTCCAAATTTCTCTCCGGCCTCCAATGCCGGAAACGGTTGTATTTGGAGATTCATGCCCCGCAGTTGGCGACGGCGCCCGATGACCGGCTCCGGAACATACTGGGCATGGGGCAGGAAATTGGTCACGTCGCGCACCGGTGTTTTCCCGGCGGGACGCTGGTGACCGAGTCTCATCGTCAGGCTTCGGCCGCGTTGGAAAAAACGGCCGCACTGATGGCCGACCAGCAGGTGACGGCCATTTTTGAGGGGGCGTTTCAATTTGAGGGCACCATGATTCGTGCTGACGTGCTTGAACGGGTTGGACAGGGCTGGCGGCTGATTGAGGTCAAGGCCTCCGCGCGAGTGAAATCCGTCCATCTTGACGATCTGGCCATCCAGACCTACGTGCTTCGTGGAACCGGGATTGATCCGACCGGCATCTTCCTGATGCACGTCAACAGGCAGTACGTCTATCCCGGCGGAGACCTGGAGCCGGAAAAACTGTTCGTCCTCGCAGACCTCACCGAACCGGTCGGGGAGCGGCTTCCCGATATTCCCGCCCGTCTGGAGCAGATGCGCTCCATGCTTGGTCACAGTCAGGCGCCCGACGTTGAACCCGACGGTCATTGCCATTCTCCCCATGCCTGCCAGTTCTGGGCGCACTGCACGGCGTCCAAACCGGAACGATGGATCCATCATTTACCCGGCGACGGCAAAGTCGTGCGCCGCCTGAAGAAGCAGGGGATTGAAACGATAGACGACATCCCGCCGCAAACGTCGCTGACCCGGACGCAGCGATGCGTGCGGGACAACGTTGAATGGATTTCGCCACGGTTGGCGGAGGCGCTGCAATCGGTTCGTTACCCGGTGCATCATCTGGATTTTGAGACCTTTCAACCCGCCGTCCCGTTATATGCCGGCACCCGTCCGTATCAGTCCCTGCCGATGCAATGGTCCAATCACACGGAGATGGCCGACGGGTCGTTGCGTCACACCGCCTGTCTCTGCACGGCGCCGCGCGATCCACGGGAAGAAATCGCGGTGAGTCTGCTGGAGTCCGTCGGCGAAGAAGGCAGCATCTGCGTCTATTCCGATTCGGAAGAATACATCCTGAAGTCGTTGGCCGACGCCGTGCCGCATTTGAAGCAAGACCTGCTGCGAGTCGTGGCGCGCCTGTGGGACTTATTGGAGATCATGCAAACGCACTATTACCACCCGGACTTTCAGGGATCATTCTCAATGAAATCCGTCCTGCCCGCGCTGGTGCCGTCGCTGGCGTATGAAGATCTGGAAATCCGGGACGGCGCCACGGCGTCAACGATGTACCGGAAAATGATGTGCGAAACAGACTGGGTTGAACGTCAGCGCGTGGCCGAATCGCTACACGCCTATTGCGCCAGGGACACGCTGGGGATGGTGGAACTTCGGCGCGTACTGTCTCGTGCCGTGCAGTCTGTGGCCCCCGGCGCCGCATGATAAAGAGCGGACAGACGTCGTCCTGTCACATGGCCGGGCCGCGTAGGGACGCCCAATTTGGGCGTCTCCACAATGAGGGCCACGTGGCACAAACGGCTTCCCGCCAACTCTTGCATTGACCGAATCACCGCTCCTTGTTAGACTCTCGCTCCTTGTCAATGACGTGAATGCCGGGCGATTGAGCGGCGGGTCATGTCGCTGTATCGCCTGAAATCTGTGTTGTGCGGTCATGCACCGACCGAAAACTGCTGATGATCCGAATCCTTGTTTTACATGGGCCTAACCTGAACATGCTCGGCATACGTGAGCAGGAGCATTACGGGGCGGAGTCCCTTCAAGTCGTCAATGACCGGCTTGCGGCGTTGGCGAAAGCCGAAGGCGCGACCCTTGAAGCCCGGCAGTCAAACCACGAAGGCGAACTGGTGTCGTGGATTCAGGAAGCCCGGAACGGGTTTGACGCGATTGTGATGAATCCCGCCGCCTATACGCATACCAGCATTGCCATTCGGGACGCCGTCTTGAGCGTCGGCCTGCCGACCGTTGAAGTCCATATGTCCAATATCCATCAACGCGAAGCCTTTCGCCGGCGTTCCTATCTGGCGAGTGTGGCCATAGGTCAAATCAGCGGGTTTGGGGCGTTGAGTTATCATCTTGGGGTTCGGGCGGCGATTGACCATCTGAACAAAGTCCGGGCGGCACAAGTCTGAATGATGTCGCCAGTTGCCGACACAGGGAGAACAGAATCGTGATTTCAACGGCGGAATTTCGGAACGGTACCCGCATAGAACTGGACAAAACGCCGTATGCCATTGTGGAATTTCAACACGTGAAACCCGGCAAAGGTGGCGCGTTTGTTCGCACCAAATTGAAAAACGTCAAAACGGGACAGGTGCTGGACAAGACGTTTCGGTCTGGTGAAAAATTTGACGAGCCGGACATTGATGAATGCACCTTGCAGTTTCTCTACGCCGGCGGCGGGTCATACACCTTTATGGACACGTCTTCCTACGAGCAATTCACCTATGAAAAAACCCAGCTTGGAGACATGACCGACCTGCTCAAAGAAGAAACACACGTGAACGTGATGCTCTACAAAGGCGCCCCCATCTCCATGGTGCTGCCGACGTTTATGGAACTGAAAGTGGTGAAAACCGACCCGGGTTTTCGGGGCGATACCGCCACCGGCGGCACCAAGCCGGCGGAGGTTGAAACGGGGGCCACCGTGAAGGTGCCGTTATACATGGAAGTCGGAGAAGTGATTAAAATTGATACGCGCACCAGGGAATATGTTGAACGCGTCAGAACGTGATGCCGCCCTATGGACAGCGAACAACAAAAAGAAATCCAGGAACTGATTACGATTCTGACCGACCGGCATTTGACCGAAATTGAGGTTGAACGAAAAGATTTCCGCATTCGTATCAGACGGGAATCTCCCGTCGTGTCACGCTCCGCACACCCGCCGGGCGACCCCGCCGCCCCACCGTCCGCTCACGCGCCTGATGCGGCCGCCGAATCCATAGACGTGGATTTATCTCAATTCCTGACGGTGGTCTCGCCCATGGTTGGGACGTTCTACCGGTCGCCGTCACCCGATGCCGATTGCTACGTTGAAGAAGGCGGCATGGTTCGCAAAGGGCAGGTCTTATGTGTGGTTGAAGCCATGAAACTGATGAATGAAATTGAAGCCGAGGCTGACGGCCGCATTGCCAAGGTGCTGGTTGAGAATGGGGCGGGGATTGAATACGGGCAACTGCTGTTTTTAATCGAGCCGCTCCCCGTGGCTTGAGCCGCCATCCGTTTCGCAACAAACTCCACGAGGACAACGCCGTGTTCAAAAAAATCCTGATTGCGAATCGTGGAGAAATTGCCCTGCGTATTATCCGCGCCTGCCGCGAAATGGGCGTCAAAACGGTCGCGGTCTATTCCGACGTTGACGAGCAATCCCTCCACGTGCGCTACGCGGACGAGCGCGTGTGCATTGGGCCGGCTGACGATGCGTTGAGCTACCGCAACATCCCCAACGTGTTGAGCGCGGCGGAAATGACCGGGGCCGACGCCGTCCATCCCGGCTATGGGTTTCTTGCCGAGAACACGCATTTCGCCGAAGTCTGCGAACTCATCGGGATGACCTTCATTGGGCCGGCCTCCGAGCATATTGCCCTGCTGGGCGACAAGGTCAAAGCGAGAGAAACCATGTTGCGGCACGGGATTCCCGTGATCCCCGGAAGCGAAGGCGAGATTCACAGTCTGGAGCAGGCCGTGCGGATTGCCGGAAAAATCGGGTATCCCGTCATGGTGAAGGCGTCATCCGGAGGCGGGGGGCGGGGCCTGCGTGTCGTGAGCCGCGAAGAGGATTTGGGGAAAGCCATTCTCGCGGCGCAGGTTGAGGCGCGCGCGACGTTTCACCATGACGGCGTCTATCTTGAAAAGTATTTTGTGGACCCCCGGCACGTTGAGATCCAGATCCTGGCCGACGCGCATGGTCATGCGGTGCATCTGGGGGAACGTGAGTGCTCGGTGCAGCGCCGCTACCAGAAATTGATAGAAGAATCCCCCTCGCCCGCCGTGGATGACGCATTACGGAAGGCCATGGGAAAAATGGCGCTCAAAGTCGTCAAAGCCGTGCAATACCGCAATGCCGGCACCGTGGAATTTCTGCTTGACGACAAGCAAAAATTTTATTTCATGGAAGTCAACACACGCATACAGGTGGAACATCCGGTCACCGAGATGGTCACCGGGATGGATCTCATCAAAGAACAAATCCGCGTGGCGGCCGGCTTGCCGCTGCAATTTCGCCAGCAGGATATTTGTTTCAACGGCCACAGCATGGAATGTCGCATCAACGCCGAATGTTCGGAAACGTTCAGGCCGAGTCCCGGCGTGGTGCCGCGTTTTCACATTCCCGGAGGGCCGGGGATTCGGGTGGATACGGCCCTGGAATCCATGGGCACGGTCTATCCCCATTATGACTCACTGATTGCCAAACTGATTACGCATGGGCGTGACCGTGAAGAAGCCATTGCACGCGCCAAACGCGCACTTGACGAGTTTGTCATTGAAGGAGTGAACACGACGATTCCGCTGCATCGGCTCATCCTGGGCCATCCCGATTTTCAACAAGGCGGCGTCACCACGGGTTTTCTGGATCGGCTGCTGGCCAGCCGGACGCCATAGCGTTTCACCCGTTCACGGTATCCCGTGTCGCAACCATCCCTTTCAGGCGTCTATCTGCTGCTGGATGAACGTTGGGCTTCCAGGCGTGACCTGTGTCATGTGCTGGAGGTGGCCGCGGGATGCGGCATACGGCTATTTCAGTACCGCAACAAAACCGGATCCATGCGAGACGTCTTTGCCGGGGCCGCGGCATTGCGGGCAGTCTCCTCGCGGCACGGTGCGCTGTTCATTGTCAATGACCGGTGTGACGTCGCGCTCGCGGTGAAAGCGGACGGGGTGCATCTTGGACAAGAGGATCTTCCGCTGGATTTGGCTCGACAAATCATGGGGCGCGGCAAAATCATCGGCATCTCCACCCATGGCCCCGAAGACGTGAAAGCGGCGACCAGAGGCGGCGCGGACTACATCGGATACGGGCCGCTGTTTCCATCAACGACCAAAGACGCGCATGAGCCGGTCGTGGGGCTGGACGGCTTGCGGGCGATTCGCCCCCTCACATCGCTGCCGGTGTTTGCCATTGGCGGCCTGACCCCGGAAGCCATTCGTGGCATCATTGACGCCGGCGCCGATGGCGTGGCCGTGGCCTCCGCCGTGCTTGACGCATCCCGGATGGAGCCGACCATGCGTGACATGGTCAGTCGCTGTTCCGCACCCTCTTCGCCACATCCCGCATCACGGCATCATCGGCCAGCGCGTTGACGCCCTTCTCCCAATGCAACGCCATATCCGCCTGAAAGGGGAGTGGGCCAAACACCGGCACCCCGCTCAACGTGCGGATCAACGAGACGGTTGACTCGGCTTGAAGTCGCGCATCCCGGCCTGCGTCCGCGCTGGTATGAATGAGCAGAACGCCGGCAACGGGAATATCCGCCTCACGAAGACACATCAGCGTCAATCGCGTGTGATTGACCGCGCCCAGGCCGGTACGACTGACAATCAGGCAGGGAAGTTCCAGAAGTTTAATCAGGCTGCGCACGTCCTCCGTATGCGTCAGCGGCACAAGCACGCCGCCGACACCTTCCACCAACATATAATCATGGCGTCCCGCAAGCGCCCGGTAGGCTTTGAGAATAGTCGGCAGCTCAATCTGCGCGCCTGCGCGATGAGCGGCATCGGCCGGCGCCACCGGCAAAGGAAACCGGTACGGGTTCAACAGCTCCATGCTCTCGTTCGGCGCGCAACATTCCCGCAGGCGTCGCGCATCGGAGACGGACGACGTGCCATCCCTCGCGGCTCCCGTCTCAACGGGCTTCATCACGCCGACGTTGGCCCCGGTCCGTCGCAACGCGACCGCCAACGCCGCAGTCGCCACCGTTTTCCCCACGTTCGTATCCGTTCCGGTCAGAAACACGCCCGGAGTGGCGCGCGAAGGGCGTGGTGGCGTCCCGGTCGTCTTCACCACAACCGATTATCCACATTATAGATTTGACCAGAAACATCCCCGGCGGCGGTCAGGCGGTAAATCCAGTCAGCGACTTCATCAAGCGAAGGCGTTCTCCCCAGCACGTGCTCGCCAAGCTGATCCTGATCGGGGAAGACGGCTCCCGCCAGCGGCGAAGGATGCCGGCCAGGGAACACCGCATTCACGCGGACGTTGGCGCTTCCGAATTCTCGCGCCGCGGACTTCACAAATCCCAGCGCGCCGGCCTTACACGCGGCATAAGCCGTTTGCCCCGCGTGCCCCAGTGCGCTGCTCAACGAACCGATGACAGTCACCGCCCCCCCCCGCCGTTCGGCAAAAAGCCGCAGAGCCAGTTGCAGCGAAAAAAACAAACCGGTGAGATTGATGTGCAACGTCCGCTCCCACTCCGACGGCGTAATCCGGACGGTGACGCGATTCACCGTATGCCCCACCGACCAGACGCAAGCCCTGAATCCGGGCCATGCGGTGTCCACCCGGTCAAACAGGGCATGAACCTGCGTCAGGTCGCCGATGTCCGCCTGAAAAGCTCCGCCCTGCCCCCCGCATTGTTCAATCGTATGCAATGTGGCGTTGGCTGAAGCGTGATTCGTGTGATAATGGACGCCGACATTCCACCCCTGCCGGGCAAACTGTCGGCAGACCGCGGACCCAATCACCCCGGAGCCTCCGAGGACAAGCACCATAGGGGTAACACGATCCGTGGAACGTTGATCCTCATGGGCTGGGGCTGGGTAACGGGGTGTTTGGCTCATGCCGGGCTGATGCTCACGAACGGAAAAGTATCAAGGCGCCCCTCAAAAGAGCAAGAGGGGAGTGGCATGACATTCTTCAACAGGCAACAACCCGTCAACAATGCCCCAACACCTCCCTTCATTGAAAGAAGTCCCGGAATCTGCGTTTTGTCGTTCCACGTGGATATGGTACGATGTCGCCCAATCAAAATCTTCACGAACCATAGCGAACCCTCGCACACAAAAAACATGGTCGCATTGCAGCGTCAACACCCGGCAACACACTCATCAAGAACCGCGCTGGTAGTCGTGGGCCTCATCGTGGGGCTGTTCGGTCACGGATGCGGGCGGGTCACGCCGGCAGTCATGCACGAAACCGGCGTCTGGTTCCCCGATGAGCCGGGCAATGAATGGCGGTATCGCGGTCATACCACCGAAGGCGCCGTCCATCGGATTACCGAGACCACCTTCGTGAATATCTCAACAGTGACCGGGCGCGAAAAAAAAGACGGCGTCATGGCCGTCGTATTTCACGATACAAATCCCGGCGACCGTGGGCCGACCGAGAGCTACTATTTTCAGGATGCCGCAGGTGTTCGCTACTATGGATCCAAGCCGGGGACGGTATTGGAACGGCAATTGATCCCCTACCAGATTGTGAAATTCCCCCTTGAACGCCCCGGCTCCTTTCAACAACTTGACCGGAAAAACCTGAATCTGGGTTTGGATATTGACCATGACAACAAAGCGGAAACAGTGGACATTCAAGCGACGGTGACCACCCAGGGGCGGGAAACCGTGACCGTCCCGCTCGGCACGTATCAGGCGGTTCGTCTGGAGGCGCGCATGAAATTGTTCGTGCGTCTCTCGCGCGACGGCACGGAAGTCCATGGATCGGACACCATGACCGTCTGGTTCGTCAAAGGTCTGGGAGTGGTCAAATATATTGAACGTCAAATGATTCCAAAGGCGGGGAAGGGGAAAGGACTCCTGATAGAAATCACCGAAGAACTGGAAGAAGCCAAAATACAAGGGGGAACCGTCATGCTCGGCCGGCGCGACACGCCGACGTATCATGTGCCAGTCGGGCGCCATGAAAATCACAGAGCAAGACAGAGCCAGGATTCCCCCTGAACCCCGTGGGGGAATGGATCCGCCTGACAATCCCCGGCATCGGTGTCGCCTGGATTCGCGTGTTCACAAAATGACGGATGGCGGAAAGACAAAAACACGTCTCAACATTCTCATACCCTGTGTTCAATCAGGCATGGCCTCACGCTTAAGTGTTGCAATTTGTCGAAAGGTCGCGTACAAGTCCTCATACTTTTGCCAGGGACGTACTGTTTCATCAGAGCAACGCGAGTAAGCGTCGAAAAATCGCTATGCATCCTGCAAAAATGTTATCCGTCCTCGTTGGTACATTCATGCCTTCATCCGTGAACCGCTGTCGCACCGTCCGTCGTCTCCGGCTGTCCGCCATTCTCACCGCAGTCACCCTTCTCCTCGCCGCTGGCGGGGCGCAGGCGCAGAACGTGGCCGATGTCACGGCGCCGAACGGCCTCTATAAGGTGGGCGACGTCATACCGATCACCATCATCTTCGACCAGACGGTGGTCGTGGCCGGCACACCGGAATTGCGCTTGAGAGTCGAGAGCGATGTTGCCATGCGCGTGACGACAGCCGCAGCGTTGTATACGGCCGGTAGCAACAGCGCCATGCTGACCTTCGACTTTACCGTGGAAGCAGGCGACAGCTCCGACAATGTCGTTTACAACGGCACCAGTGCGCTCCGTCTGCCGACTCCTACTGTCACCATCCAAAGCACCGGGGGAGCGAACGTAGGCCTGATCCTGCCGTCCATATTGGACAACTCCATCAGCGACACCTCGGATCCCGTCATAGTGGACGGCATCGTCCCGACCACCAGTGCGACCATTACCAGCGTCATCGAGACCGTCGGCGGTGCCGCACTCACCTCCGGCGGCTCCACTTTACTCACCTCAATTATGTTATCGGGCGGTTTCGACTCCGTGCCCCTGCCTATGGGCGAGGTGGTGAATATCTATGATGGCAGCGAATTGCTGGGGCAAGCGACGCTCGCAAGCGACCTCAATAGCTGGACTATGACGGATACCAGCCTCGTGACCGGCGACGCGCCGTCTTATACCGCCGTGGTTGCAGACCCCGCCGGCAACGAAGGTATGGCCAGCGCCGCCTTTACTCTATACATCGGCCCCTTGACGGAGATCATATTGAGGATCACCCCGGACTCCGCGAGGGAAAATATTCCCGAAGGGAGCTTCATGATAACGGCGGCGTTTCCGGTGGGCGTAACGCGGACGACAAATACCATAGTGCCTTTCCGTGCGAGGGGCATCGGCGAAAATCCGGCGGCCATAAACCATGATTACAGTCATCGGGAAGGTTTCTCAATCGTCATTCTGGCGAACAGTCCCAGCGGCACGATTCCCTCGGGCGGGAGTCCCTTTGTATTCGTTCTCGTTAATGATGCGATCAGCGAACCCGACGAGACTGTGGAGTTCTACAGCCCGGATCCACCGGTTGGCTTCACCGTCACGCCGGCTACGCTGACGATCGAAGATGATGATGCGTCCACAAACGCCGACTTAGTGAGCTTGAGCCTGACCGACCCCGACGCCGGCGGCGCCGCGATTCCGCTGGCCGAGACCTTTGACCCGGCCGTGGGCACCTACACCGCCACAGTCGTCAACAGCGTGACCAACGTGACCGTCACGCCGACCGTGGATAGCGGTGCCACCACCGTACTTCTGGTCGGCGGCAGTCCAGTGACCAACCCCATTGCGTTGAGTGTGGGCGACACCGCCATCACCGTGCGCGTCACCGCCGAAGACACCGCCACGATCAAGAACTACCTCATCACCGTGACCCGCGCCGCGCCCGTCAATGTCCCGGCCACCGGCGTGCCGACCATCACCGGCACGGCGAGTTCCGGCGAGACGTTGACCGCCGCCACCACCGACATTATGGACGACAACGGTCTGGGGACATTCTCGTATCTATGGCAACAGGGCACTGATGACGGCGCCGATGGCGGCTATATCAACATTGCCTCCGCCACCACTGAAACGCTGGTCCTGACCGATACTCAAGTGGGCCGGCGCATCCTGGTGATAGTCTCGTTCACCGATAACGATGGCAACGCCGAAACCGTCACCAGCGTCGCCACAGCCGCGGTGGCCGCCGTAGCATTGCAGGGCCCCATGGTGACCTCGGTGACTGCGACCGCCGGCACATATGGGCTTGGTGAGGTAGTTGCTATCACCGTGACCTTCAACGGGGAGACGATAGTGGATGGTCCCGGTCCGTCTTTGAGTATGAGCACTGGCGGCACGGCGACCTATCTGCCTGGTAGCTCCCTCCCTACGACACTCGCCTTCGGCTACACCGTGCGCTCCAACGACGACACCGATGCTTTCTCCTACGCCGGCACCGCTGCGTTAACTCTCAACGTAGGAGGAGAGATCTTAAACTTCGCCGAAGACGCGGATGCAATCCTGACCCTGCCGACGCCGGTCGCCTTCGCGGATGTCATCGTGGACGGCATCGCCCCGCCCGCCCCGACTTTTGTTCCCTCGCCGACATTCGTCAAGGTGAATACTCCTCTCGGCGGCGTAACCGAAGACGGCACCACGGTCATCCTCTGCCTGGTCGGCGGTAGCGGCGACTCGTGCGGCCCATCGGGCGAAGGGCGCATGGCCCGCACCCACGACTTAGGAGGACTAACGCTGATTGCTTTCGGGGCTACGTGGAGTTATACGCTGACCCAGGCAGACATCACCGCGATGGGCGAAGGCCTCGAGACCCTGATCGCCATCGCCACCGATGTGGCCGGCAATACCGCCGAGGGAGCCGTGGAAGTCACCGTGGACACCACCGCCCCGGCCATCCCGACCTTTACCGACCCGACAGCAGTTGCCGGCGACGACAACATCATCAACGCGGACGAAGGGGCCACCGGCCTGACCCTCACCGGCGGCACCGCCGCCGATGTAGACGCCGTCCATATCTGCTTCAACGGCACACCCGACTTCGCCCCCACCGGAAGTCCGGGCTGCGATGGCGGTGGTACCCGCACCGCCGCCCAAGACACCAACACGACTTGGAGTTATGATCTGTCCGCGATACGCATAACCGAATTTCTGGGCAGTGGTGTTCTGACCGAGGGTAGCACCTCTACCATGATCATCATCGCCACCGATGCGGCCGGCAACCGCGCCATGTCGGCATCCGTCACCATCTCCACGGACACCACCCTCCCGACCGTCACAGCGGACATTACCAGCGTCACCGAAACCGGCAGCGGTGCCACAGTCACCTCCGGCGGAACCACCGCTGCCACCTCGCTGACGTTATCAGGCATGGGCGACACCACGGACCTCATGGTGAATATCCATGATGGTACCGACTTGCTGGGGTCGGTCATGGCCGCAGCCGACGGCGGCTGGAGTTATACGGATGCCTCCCTCACCCCCGGCACTACGCGGAATTATACCGCCGCAGTCGCAGACACCGCCGGCAACGAAGGCCCGGCAAGTGGCATCTTTACCATCACATCTACAGCCGCCGTCGTCCCGATCGTCACCTCGGTCGCCGCGCCGAACGGCTCTTACAAGGCGGGCGACCTCGTCCCGATCACCGTCACCTTCTCCGAAGCGGTCACGGTGGGTATCGCCGGCGGCGTACCGGAACTGATGTTGACCACCGACACTAGCGGCGGCACCGGCGTCGCCACCTACACCGCCGGCACCGACACCGACGAGCTGACCTTCACCTACACCGTGCGCACCGGCGATAACATCGGCGAGTTCCGTGACGATGCGGAATTCACCTCGGAATTCCCCGACACGACATTCGCCGCCGGGACATACCTGAACGACCTCGCCTACACCAGCGCCACCGCGCTCACCCGGAACGGCGGAACCATCCAAATGATCGCCCCCACCCTTGATGCCGACCTGACCCTGCCGGCGCCCGGTGCGCTCAACTCGCTGTCCCACTCATCCAATGTGGTGCTGGACAATCTGGCGCCGATGGTCATGTCCGCCACCGTCACACTGGGAGGCGCCAACATTGAAGTGGTCCTCTCCGAGGTGCTGACGCCGGCCAGTTTGGATTTCCTGGACATCGCCGAATTCACCCTTGACGGCACCACCGCCATGGTGCGGGAAGTCGTCACCAACCCCAACAGGGCGGTGCTGATACTGGTGCTGACCGACCCGGAAGCCCCGACCCTTGCGATCATCCAACCGAACGAAACCGTGCTTCTCTCCTGGGCCAGCAGCGACAGCATTACCGATACGGCCGGCAATGTGCTGGACGACTTCACCAACGTGAGCGTCACCAACGAGGAAGAGATGCCGATGGTGGCATTGGTGACACCGGCAGACTTCGCCCAATATCATAAAGCCGGGGATGATGTGCATATCGTCGTGACGTTCACCACCTCGGTCACGGTCACCGGCACCCCGCAGTTGACGCTGGACGTTGACGGCGCCGAGGGATCGGCTGTGAGCACGGCGATGTATGTCGCCGGTTCTCCCGGCGCCGATTTGACCTTCCGCTACACCGTGGCGGACGGCCATAACACCGCCGCGCTTGCCTATAGCTCGGTCAACGCCCTTACCCAGGGCGTCAGCATTCAGCGCACGCCCACCGCCACCGCCACCGCCACACTGGCGGCCGACCTGACCCTGCCGGAGCCGGGCGCGCCGAACTCGCTAAGCGGCAACTTCTTTGGCCCGGTGGTGATTGACACCATCGCCCCGGCCATGCCGGTCATTGACGACCCGGTTACCGGCGACCCGGTTACCGGCGAACCGGGTACCGGCGACAACCGCATCACCGCTGACGAGCGCAATGTATATGGCGGCGTTCTGATTACCGGCAGCCGTGACGCCGATGTCAACACGACCCTCACCCTCTGCTTCGGTGCCACCGACCCCACCGACCCGCTCTGCGCAGGCGGCAGGACTTACGATTTCATAGCCCCTGTTCCCATCCTCTCTGAAGTCGGGGGTGTCGCCAGTCTCGTCGTCGCCGACGCAGCCATCTGGAGTTATCTACTGGATGTCGTTGAGATCACCGAGATCGCCGGGATAAACAGCGGCACCGTGACGCTGACCGCCATCGCCGCAGATGCGGCCGGCAACACCGCCGTGTCAACCGGCATCCCCATCAGCGTGGACGCGCTTGAGCCGCCGGGTATTGCCCCGGTGACCGGCGACAACCTCATCAACGCCACCGAGCGCACCAACGGCATCACGGTCACCGGCACGCATGACGCCGCCTTGACCGTCATGCTCTGCGTCGGCGGTACCTACAACCCCATCCCCCTCCCCAAATTCTTCATCCCCGCCCCCCCCAGGCCATCCGAAGTCCCCGCCGTCGGCCCCTTCAACGTCAAAGAGTTCCTGGACTCGCTCCCCGGCCGGCTCTGCGAAGGCGGCACGACCTACGCCGCCGAGGGCGGTCTCGGCACGATCTTTGATGGCGAAAGTGTCCCCGTCAGCACCGATAAGGGCGTAACCGAGGTCCCCATAACGGGCATCGTCGGCATGCCCGTCGGCAGGGCCTGGAGTGCTGAACTGGATACCGCCGCCATCACCGCGGCAGGCGAGGGTAGCGTCCCGCTGACCGCCATCGCCTTTGATACCCTCGGCGGTGTCACCGTTTCGCCGGTCATTGACGTCACAGTGGACGTCGTCCCGCCGATCGCCGGTACCGCCAGCGCCATCGCAGGCGGCACGAATATCGTCGTGAACGTCTCCGAGCCGCTGGTGCTGACCAATCTGGGCAGCCTGGACGGCAATGAATTCACCGTTGGCGGCACCACCGCCGCCACGGCGGTGACCGCCGTCTCCACAGACGGCACGGCGTTGCGGTTGAGCCTTGACACGGCAATACAGTCGGGCGAGACCGTGACGATTCAATGGCATGCCCCCACCGGAGACATCATTGCGGATACGGCCGGCAACGTCCTGGTGGCTTTCGCCGGCGTGACCGTCAGGATCATTGACGACATCACCCCGGCCATTGACCCGGTTGCCGGCGACAACACCATCAAGCTCGCCGAGCGCAACGCCGGCGTGACCATCACCGGCACGCGAGTAAGAGATACCACTGTCACCCTCTGCCTCCGTGTTAGCGCTGACGTCTGCATCGCTGACGCAGAGCGCGCCATGATCGGCGACACCCCCACGACCTGGCGTTACGCGCTGACCGATGACGACTACGACTTGATGGGTCAAAACGACGTGACCTTGCGCGCGACCGCTACGGTGGAGGGCCTCTCCGTCACGATAAACCACGACATCGTAGTGGAGACCATCGCCCCGGGCGTGCCGACCGTGAATGACCCCGCGGTTGACTCAACCTCCGGAAATACCAACATCATCATCGGTGATAACGCCAACGGACTCTGCTCACGAGTACCGGCAACCGCGACAACACCAGAAAGAACAAGGTGCACCGTCGAAGGTGAGGACGGTTTGAGGAATATTGCCGGCGAGAAGAGCAATTTTGGCCCACAACCCATTATCTTCGATGGGGTCCTGGATGACACCAAAGAGCGCGCTGACAGCGTCGTCATCCGCGGTACCTATACACCCCCCGTGACGAGCTTAATCATCTGCGCCGGCGCCACCGATGCCGCCGACCCGACCTGCGCCGGCGGCGTAACCTTCGGCAGCACCAGTAGAGCCATGGTTACATCTACATGGAGTAGAACACTGGGCACGTTGGAGATCAACGCGCTGGGCTTTGGCCCCGTGACGCTGACCGTCATCACCAAAAATACGGCCGGCAACGCCGCCGTTTCGGAAGGCGTCGTGGTCACCGTGATTCCGCCCTTCTCCGTTGTCGGCGCTCCGTTCTTCGTTTCCGCCGCCGCCAACGCCGACAGCACGAGCATCGCCGTGACCCTCTCCGAGGTGGTGAGGCTGGGCGAAAACCTGGTCGCCAGCCAATTCACCATCCAAGGAGATGACGCGATGGCGGACGCCATCTCCGTCACCAGCAACACGCTGACCTTGACCCTCGGCACGGCACTCACAGCGGACACCGTGACACTCGACTGGCTCCCCCTCAACCCAAATGGTCACATCAGGAGTTTTGCCGGAAACTCTATGGCAGCTTTCACCGGCCGGCCGGTCTTGACTTCCATCCCCGACCCGGGTGCCGTTTCCGCCGCCACCAACGCCGACGGCACGAGCATTGCCGTGCTATTCTCCGAACCGGTGACGCTAAGCGATAGCGTGAACGGCAGCGAATTCAGCATCAGAGGTGCCTTTTCGACGAGCGTGACCGCCATCTCCGTCTCCGGCGACACGCTGACCTTGAGCGTCGCCCCGGCAATACAGCCGAATCAGGTCGTGAGCCTTAGCTACACGGCCGGCACCGATGACAGCATTACGGATGCGGAAGGAAATGTCCTGGCAGATTTCACCGGCCTGCCGATCATGGTCGTCGTGACCGCCCCGACCGCCGTTTCCGCCGCCGCCACCGATGGCACGAGCATCGCCGTGACCCTCTCCGAGCCGGTGACGCTGACCGAGAGCGTGGACGGGAGCGAATTCACCCTTAGTAGCACTAGCACCGACGCCTCCCCGACGGTGAACGGCATCTCCAATGCCGGCGTCACGCTGACCTTGAGCCTTGACTCGGCAATTCCGGCGGACGAACGCGTGACGCTCGCCTACGCCGCCGCCGACGGTGACATCATTGCGGATGTGGTTGGAAATATCATGAGCGATTTCACCGACCTGCTGGTCTCGACGTCCACCGCCGTGGTGGTGGAGGTCACAGCGGCGAATCGCGCCTATAAGTTCGGCGACAGCGTGCCGATCACCGTCACCTTCTCCGATGTGGTCACCGTGACCGGCACCCCGCAACTGGCATTGAATACCGGCGGCACCGGCACCGGCACCGCCTCCTACATCGCCGGCGGCGGCAGCGGCACGGCCTCGCTGACCTTCACCTACAGCGTCCGTGCCGACGACAACATCGGCGACCTTGCCTACACCGGCACCGGCGCGCTCACACTGAACAGCGGAACCATCCAAAGCGCCGCCGGCATCAACCTGACTCTGCCGACACCGGGCGCGGCCAGCTCGCTGTCCGGCTCCTCCAACGTGGTGCTTGACACCATCGCCCCGACCTTTACCTTTGACGTGGTGAGTGCGTCCAGCGCTTCGTTGACCGACAACGGCCACCGACTCAACGCAGCCGACAGAAGTGCCGGTGTGCTGTGGGGCGGCAGCGTGGAATCAGGCGCCACGGTCACCCTGTGCCTGGCCGGCGAGGTCGCCGACGAAGACGAAGGCGAAGGCGAAGGCGAAGGTGATGGCGAAGGCGAAGGCGACGACGATGACAGCGACGACTTGTGCGGTATCGGTCGCACGTTCCGCGCCACCCTTGGTCTGCCCAGATCCGAAGGTTGGGTATATACGCTGACCCCGGACGACATCACCGCGATGGGCGAAGGCGACGAGACCGTGACCGCCACTGCCACAGACGAGGCCGGCAACATCTCCGCCGAGGGCAGTTACGACCTGACGGTTGACACCGTCGCCCCGACGTTCACGTCCGGCAACAGCGGCGATATCCCGGTCAACTCGGCCATCACGGTCACCGTGTACGACGCCGATGCCGCCGAGACCGGTGGCGACCCGGATGACGACATCAACTACAGCTTGAGTGCAACCAGGGCTGGCATGACCATTGAGAGGGTCGTCACGGATTCAGGCGGCTCGGCAAGAACATACTCTCTGACTGCGGTTGGGGCTGCCGTGTTTGATATTGATGACGACAACGGCGAGGTCACCTACAAAGAGATGCAGGCCATCGCGATCGCCCACAGCGTTGACATCGTCGCGACCGACCTGGCCGGCAATAGAGTCGTGCAAACCGTCGCCATCCTGGTGACTGATCCGGACGCCGATCCATTGGCCTTTGGCGAGAGCGAGACGATTGCCCCCCAACGTTACGCCGCCACCGCCGCCATCACGCCCTTGACCCTGCCGCAAGCCACCGGCGGCATCGCCCCGGTGATCCACGCCCTGATGCCGATCCCGAACGGGCTGGCCTTTAATGCCTCCACGCGCGTACTCTCCGGCATACCAGGCATGGTAAGCGATGGCATCCTGACCTACACCGCCACCGACAGCGCCGCATCTCCGGCATCGGTCATGCTGACCTTCCAGGTCACGGTATTCAGTGAGCCATTGGTCTTTGGCGAGACTATTGCCCCCCAAGGCTACACCGCCACCGCCGCCATCACGCCCTTGCCCCTGCCGCAAGCCACCGGCGGCATCGCCCCGTTGAGCTACACCCTGACGCCGATCCCGGACGGGCTGACCTTCAGCGATGACGGCACCACTCGCCACCTCGCCGGCACACCAGACATGGCAAGCGATGTCGCCCTGACCTACACCGCCACCGACAGCGCCATACCTCCGGCATCGGCCATGCTGACCTTCCAGGTCACGGTATTCAGTGCGCCGACCCTTGATGCCATCACACCCAATTTACAGGTTTATACCGTCACCCAGATGGTTGATGTGACGCTGCCCGGAGCCATGGGCGGTGTCGGCCCGTTCACCTACGCCATAACGCGCCCCGACACCCCCGCCGCGGCGGCGATTTGGGCACCCGGGCTGGACTTTGACACGCAGAGTCACACCCTCAGCGGCACGGTGGCCACTGCGTACGGCAGTACCCCCGCCAATTTGGTTTACACGGCGGTTGACGCCAACGGTGCCAGCGTGTCCGTCGACTTCACGATGCAGTCTCGCAGCGCGCCGACTTTGGCGAGCATTCCCAATCAGAACTTCATCGCCGAAACGGCCATCACCGCCGTGACCCTGCCGGCATCCACCGTCGGTGCCCCCCAGTTGAGCTACACACTGACGCCGATCCCGGACGGGCTGGCCTTTAATGCCTCCACGCGCATTCTCTCCGGCACACCGCCCAGGCCCGGCCCGGCCGCCGTCCTGACCTACACCGTCACAGATGCCAACGACATCACAGCCGTTCGCACCTTCATGGCCAGGGTGTTCGATCCGCTGACCTTCGACGGTGGCATCTCTGACCAGATCTATACCTCCGGCCTGATGGTTGATCTGACGCTGCCCGAAGCGACGGGCACCGACCCGCTGTCCTACACCCTGACGCGCCCCGGCTCCACGGTGGTGCCCGCGCCCGCGCTGGCCTTTGACCCGATAGCGCGCACCATCAGAGGCATGGCGACCTCGGTGTACGGCCCCGCCAATCTGCGCTACACGGTGTTTGACGCCAACGACGGCAGCCTGGTCATCCCCTTCACGATGCAGACGGTCGTCGTTCCGACCTTGCCGGCCCTTGACGATCAGCACTACACCGCCAGTGCGACCATCACCCGGACGCTGCAGGCGGCCACCGGCGGCGCCGCCCCGCTGACCTACACCCTGACGCCGACCCCGGACGGGCTGACCCTGCACCCCACCACGCGCGTCCTCTCCGGCGCCCCGTCCATGGCAAGCGTGGCCGCCCCCCTGACCTACACCGTCACAGATGCCAACGGCATCACGGACACCGGCACCTTCATGGTCACGGTGTACGAAGCGCTGACCCTTGCCGCCACCGTCGCGCCGCAACAGAGATATATCATCAACCTGCCGTACGTGTTGACGCTACCCGAAGGTGTCGGTGGCCGCGCCACGTTGAGCTACACGCTGGCACGTGTCGATGGCAACACCACCGTGCCGTTCCCGGCAAATCTGGCCTTTAACCCGACAGCGCGCACCCTTAGCGGCCTGCCGATCGTCGGTTTCGGCCCCAGAGACCTGCGCTACAGTGTGCTGGACGCCAACGGCGCCGTCACGAGCACCGTCTTTGGTTTTGGGCACGAAGCCCCCCCCGCCACGCCGACCTTTGGCAGCAGCGCGAGCATTGCCGACCAGTTCTACCTGATTGACGCAGCCATCCCCGACCTGACCCTGCCCATCGCCGCCGGCGGGAGCGGCACATTGAGCTACACCCTGACGCCGAGCGCGGACATCCCGAACGGGCTTGCCTTTGACGCTACCACGCGCGTTCTCTCCGGCAGACCAGACACGGCAAGCGATGTCACCCTGACCTACACCGCCACCGACGGCGCCACATCTCCGGCATCGGTCACGCTGACCTTCCGCCTCGTAGTGACGGGCGGGGAGACGGTCACATCCACCGATACCACCATCCCGCTTGACATAGACGGAGACGGCGATGCCACCGCAGGCGACTCCAACAACGCACTCCTGACCCTGCCCGCCAACCACAGCGTGACCCAGGTACTCGTCAGCACACCGCCCACGAGTGCCACCGACAACCCGCCCACCGGCGTGGTCTTCGGCGTGACAACCGACATCGCCTTGAACGCCGCCCTGACGGGGGGCCAAACGGCAACCATCTGCCTGCCCACCACCGGCCTCACGGCCGGCCAGGCGGTGCTGTACCACTACACATCGGCAACCTGGAATGTCATCGGGAACGACCTCACCACCCGCACAGGCGCCGTCTGCGGCACCACCGCCACCTTCTCGCCGTTCGCGGCCGGCGAGGTTGTCAGTCCGATTGTGACCATCACCGACAGCTTCGCAGGCGAGACCGCCAACATCGCAGACGGCAATCTCACGTTCACCTTCAGTTTCAGCGAGGAGGTCACCGGGTTTGATCGCAGCAAAGTCACCGTGGCAGACGGCACACGGGTCTCGCTGACGCCGACCGACCCAACGACCATCTATCCGGCTGCGACCATGTTTACGTTGGTCGCGACCCCGACCCCCATGAATGAAGGCACGATCAGCGTGACCGTGGAGGAGAGTGCGGTAACCAGCGTACCACCCTCCCCCCTCGGCAATGTCGAGGCCACCGCCACGCAGGACTACGACACGCTGGCGCCGAGCGTCCCGACCTTTGACCCGGTGAGCCCCATCAACGCGAATGGCTTGGAGATCACCGGCGGAAACGAAGACGGCGCCACCGTCGTCCTTTGCCTGGCCGGCGACGTCACCGGCGATGACACCGGCGTCTCGTGCGGCACAAGCGGCGAAGGACGCACGATCCGCGACCAACAGGCCGGAGGAGCAGCGCTTGCTACCGGAACGTCCTGGCGTTATGCGCTAACCGCCGCCGACGTCGCCGCGATGGGCGAAGGCCCCGAAACCCTGATTGCCATTTCCACCGACGCGGCCGGCAACCCATCCGAGGGAAGCGAGCCGGTCACAGTGGACACCACCGCGCCGGTCTTCGACAACGGTGACACCGCCACCGTCACGATCACGATCGGCACGGCTGTCGCCTACGACGCCGCCGCCACCGACAACGGCGCCGGCCCGGATATCGGCATCGTGTACACCCATGACGGCGACGATGCCGCGCAGTTCACCATCGGCACAACCGGCGTGGTCACCTACATCACCGCCCCGACCGCCGCCATCACCCACAACATCACCATTGAGGCCACCGATGCGGCCGGCAATGCCGCCATGCAGAGCGTGAGCATTGATGTGCGGGCAGTGCCCACGGTGACCATCACCGACAGCCCCGTAGCCGGGACCGCCAACCTCGCGGACGGCAATTTCACGTTCATCTTCAGTTTCAGCGAGGATGTCGCCGGGTTTGATGACAACAGAGTCACCGTGACAGGCGGCACACGGGTCTCGCTGACGCCGACCCCCGTCGCAGCGACCACCTATGCGGCTACGACCATGTTTACGTTGGTCGCGGCCCCGACCTCCGGTATGAATAACGGTGTGCTGACCGTGACCGTGGAGGCGGATGCGGCAACCGGCGAAACGACCAACGCCGGCAATGCTGTGGCCAGCGCCACGCAGGCATACGATACCTTGGTGCCGCCGGCCCCGAGCATTAACGATGTGACCGCAGACAACACCATCAACGTCACCGAGAGCGCGGACGGCATCACCCTTGATGGCGGCGTGGAGGACGGCGCGAGCGTGGCGGTCTGCGTCAACGGCGCCGGCACGGTCGCCGCCTGCACTGGCGGCACGACACCAACCGCCACCGCCGCGACCACTACATGGAATGCGCCACTGGACAGCGCCGCGATTAGTGCGCTGGGCAGCGATGGCAACTACTCCCTGCGCGCACAAGCCACGGACGCCGCCGGCAACCCCGGCCCGGAAGCCGACAAACCCTTCATGGTGGACACCACGCCCCCGACCATCCCAACCATTGGCGATGTGACCGCAGACAACATCATCAGCGGCGCCGAACAAACCACCACCCTGGCCGGCACGACCGATGCCAACACCACCATCGCCCTGTGCTTCGGCGGCACCGACAACCTCTGCGCCGGCGGCACCTCCCGCACCGCCGCCGATGGCGTCATCGACCCCGTCGGCGCCGGCACGACCTGGAGTTATCCCCTGAACGGCGCCGCCGACATCACCGCTATAGGCCAGGGCGAAGACGTGACCTTGCGCGTCACCGCCAGAGACGCGGCCGGCAACCCTGCGCACGGAAGCCGCGTCATCGAAGTGGACACCACCGCGCCGGTCTTCACCTCCGCCGCCGCCAACACGATCGCGATCAACTCGCTCATTGATGTCACCGCCTACGACGCCAACGCCAGAGACAACAGCCGCGGCACCGACGAAGGCATCACCTACACCATGAGCGGCACAGACGTTGGCGAGTTCACCATCGTCCCGGAAACCGGCATCGTCACCTACAACACCGTGCAGACTGGCGAGATCACCCACACCATCACCATCACCGCCACCGACGAGGTTGGCAACGCCGCCACGCTCAATAATGTGGCCATCACGGTAGCGATAGCGCCCGTGCTGACCATTACCGGCAGCCCTGACGTTGACTACATCGGCAACAACGAAATCCTGATCTTGACCTACGAATTCAGCGAGGCGGTCACCGGATTTACCAGCGGAGACATCTCCGCCACCAACAACGGCACAACAGACGAACTGGATCCTTCAGGAGGCATCGCCGCCAGTGTCTTTACGCAGAATGTCGTCATCAACGACACGCTCAATGGCGACGGCACCTTCACCGTCACGGTGGCGAACGGTGTGGCCACAAGCGACGCCGACGGCACCACCGGTAACATCGGCGCCACCTTTGCCCAGATGTATGACATCGTGGCGCCGGTGTTCGCCGCCACCACGGACACCGCTCTGTTCACCATCGGCGACGACCCGCTCACCACCACCGTCTATGACGCCGACGCGACAGACTTCGGCGGCGACCCCGATGACGGCCTCACCTACACCCTGGGCGGCGCCGATGCCCTCACTTTTGCGATTGACGTGGACGGCATGGTCACCTACGTCGCCGCCAACGTCCCGACCGCCCCGGTCGTCCACGAAATCACCATCATCGCCCACGACAAAGGCCGCAACACCGCCATGATCGCCGTCACCGTCACCGCCGCCGGCCCCCCGATGGTCGTCTCGGTTGTGGCGCCGCAAGGTTTCTACAAAGAAGGCGACACTGTGCCGATCACCGTCACCTTCTCCGAAGCGGTCACGGTGAACACCACCGGCGGCACACCACAACTGGCGTTGACCACCGGCAACACCGGCGACAGCATCGCCAACTACATCGGCGGTAGCGGCGGTAGCGGCACCACCGCGCTGACCTTCACCTACAGCGTGCGCGACGGCGATAACATCGGCGGGCCGCAGATCAACCCGGATGATCCGCTCATTGAGGTGCCTGTATCCCTCGCCGACCTGGGCTACGCCGGTACCACCGCGCTCACACTGAACAGCGGAACCATCCAAAGCGCCGACACCGGCATCAATGCCGACCCGACCCTGCCGGCGCCCGGTGCGGTGAACTCGCTGTCCTACACCTCAAATGCGGTGCTGGACACCACAGCGCCGACCGCCATTTCCGCCGTGGCCTCCGCAGACGGTACGACCATTGAAGTGCTCACCTCCGAGACGCTGACGCTGACCAATTTGGATATCCTGGACGGCGATGAATTCATCCTCACCGGCACCGACGCCGTGGTGCAATTGGTCTCCGCCACCCCGATGCTGACGCTGTTGCTTGACCCGCCAGTCCAGCCGGGCGAAACCGTGACGCTCGCCTGGGCCGCCGGCGCCGGAGACAGCATGACGGATCCGGCCGGCAACGTCCTTGCCGACTTCACACTGACCGTCACCACAGACGAGGTCGTGCCGGTGGTGGAAGATGTGGCGGTGGATGCCTCCTCTGCGTTGCCCTATAACGTAGCCGGGGATGTCGTGAATATCATCGTGACTTTCTCTTCATCGGTCACGGTCACCGGCACCGGCGCCCCGCAGTTGACGCTGGATACCGGCACACCCACCAATGGGGTGGCAGAGTATGTCCCCGGCTCTCCCGGAACCTCGCTGCTCTTCACCTACACCGTGCTGGACGGCCATACTGGCGACCCGCTTGGCTATCCCGATATCAACGCCCTGGGGCTGAATGGCGGGATGATCCAAAGCACCGTCGCCTCCAGCGTGGCCGCCAACCTGACCCTGCCGGAGCCGCGCGCATTCAACTCGTTGAGCGGCAACTTCTTTGCCCCCACGGTGGTGGTTGATGCCAACCCCCCGGCCGTGCCGGGCATTGATACGGTGGCCGGCGACGATGACATCAGCGCCATTGAGCGCAATGCCGAGGCCGGTGTCGAAATCACCGGCAGCCATGATCACGGCGGCGACCTGACCGCAACCCTCACCCTCTGCGTCGGCGCCACCGACGCCACCGACCCGCTCTGCACGGGTGGCCTGACCTACATCGCCACGGCCGCGACCGGCACGGTATGGCTTGTTCAACTGGATACCGATGACATTATCGAGATAGGCGTCGGCGACGTGACGCTGACCGTCATCGCCACCGATACGGCTGGACGCACCACCGTTTCGCTGGGCCATGACATCACCGTGGCCCCCAACGCGGCGCCGGGCATTGACGACCCGGTTGCCGACGACAACCGCATCAACGCCGGCGAGCGCGATGAAGGCGTCACCATCATCGGCAACCATGACAGCGCCGTGACCGTCACCCTCTGCGCCGGCGCCACCGACGCCGCCGACTCACGTTGCGCGGGCGGCACGACCTACGCCGCCGTGCTAGGTACCGGCGAGACCCTCGCCACCTCGGTCTGGTTTGCGACACTGGGGCCCACGGACGTGGACGATCTGGGCGAGGGCGAAGTGACACTGACCGCCATCGCCACCGATATCACCGGCGCAGTCATCGTGTCGCCGGGCCATAACATCAGCGTGGACATCACCGTGCCGATGGCCCAATCCGCCAGCATCAACACAGGCTCCACGAGCATCTTCGTCACCGCCTCCGAGGAGTTGACGCTGACCAATCAGGCGACACTGAACAGCGGCGGCGGCACATTCACCCTCACCGGCGACGCCGCGCAGGTGACCGCCGTTTCCCGCGCCGACACCCTTGACGGCGGCACGCTGGTCTTGACCCTTGATACGGCAATCACGACGACGGGCGCCGTGTCACTCGCCTGGGCCGCCGGCGACGGAAACATCATTGCGGATGCGGCCGGCAATGCCCTTGCCGACTTCACCGGCCTGGCCGTCACGGTCAGTACCATCAGCACGACCATTGACCAGGTTGCCGGAGACGACACCATCAACATCGCCGAGCACGACGAGGGCGTGACCGTCACCGGTACGCGACCACTAAGTTCCACGGTCACCCTCTGCGTCGGCGGTAGCGATACCAACTGCACCGGCGGCACACAGCGCGACACCATCGCCGACACGCTCACGACCTGGCGTTACCTGCTGACAGGGGACGACTACGGCATGATAGGTGAAGGTGGGGATTTGGTCGCCACCGCGACGGTGAATGGTGCGGTCTCCACGGCAACAAGACCCATCACCGTGGACATCACCGCCCCGGGCGTGCCGGCCCTGGATAACCCCCCGGTTGATACGGACAGCGACGGTAGCGGCGATAGCAACATCATCATCGGTGACGATGCCGGCGGCGGCACGGGCACCATGCGCGCTCCCTCCGTCACCATCTACGGTACCTATACACCGGAAACCCCCGACGTGAGCTTAACCTTCTGCGCCGGCGCCACCGATGCCACCGACCCGACCTGCGCCGGCGGCACAATCTTCAGCACCACTCGCACCGTTGCGACGATGCAATGGAGTCGCAAGCTCACCTCCGATAACATCAACATGCTGGACTTTGGCGCCGTGACGCTGACCGTCATCGCCACCGATGCGGTCGGCAACACCGCCGTTTCGGCCGGCCACGTCATCCTCGTGGCCATCCCCGGCGACACCCTCGCGCCGGTCGCCGAGTCCGCCGTCGCCACCGCCGCCGGCACGCGCATCACCGTGACCCTCTCCCAGGCGGTGCAGCTGTTCAATCTGGACGGCACCGAATTCACCCTTAGTGGCACACTTGCGGAGGTGAACGCCGTCTCCCTTGACGACAACATCACGCTGACCTTGAGCCTCTCCCAGCCAATACAGCAGGGCGAACGCGTGACGCTCGCCTACGCTCCCGGCGCTGGTGACATCATTAGCGATGCGGCTGGAAATGAGATGAGCCCTTTCACCAACCTGCTGGTCGTGACACCCACGGCCGTGGTGCTTGAGGTCAGCGCGGAAGGTGGCACCTATACGGCCGGCGACAACGTGCCGATCACCGTCACCTTCTCCGATGTAGTCACCGTGACCGGCACACCGGAACTGGCATTGGCGACCGGCAACGCCGGCAACGGCGCCGCCTCCTACACCGGCGGCAGCGGCACGACCTCGCTGGCCTTCACCTACAACGTCCGCGCCGGCGACAACATCGGCGATCTCGCCTACACCGGCAGCGGCGCACTGAGTGGGGACATCCAAAGCGCCATGGGGGTCAACCTGACACTGCCGACACCGGGCGATGCCAACTCGCTGTCCGGCTCCTCCAACGTGGCGCTTGACACCACCGCCCCGGCCCCCCCGACCTTTGACGCAGTGGGCGGCCTGGAAGGCGCCCCGGTGACCGAGAGAAGCAACCGACTCAACGCGGCCGATCTATCCCTGGCCGCGATACTTAATGGCGTGATCTGGGGCGGCACCGTGGAAGCGGGCGCCACGGTCACCCTCTGCCTGGCCGGCGCCGGCGACGGCACCGGTGCCTCGTGCGGCACGGACGGCGAGGGCCGCACGCTTCGCACCACCACCACTGTCCGCACCGCGTGGCTTTATACGCTGACTCTTGCCGACCTCGCCGCGATGGGCGAAGGCCCCGAGACCGTGACCGCCTTTGCCACAGACGCGCTTGGCAATGTCTCCGACGCGGGCAGTTATGAGCTGATTATCGACACCACCGCCCCGATGTTCATCTCCGGCGACAGCGGCGATGTCGCGGTCGGCTCGGACACCACGGTCATCGCCTACGACGCCAACGCCATTGATAACGGCGGCGGCGTGGATGACGGTATTACCTATACCCTGGGCGCCGCGACTCTAGCCGCTTTGTCATTCGCCGCCACCGAGCTTGCCTTTGATAAAGCCACCGGCGTGGTGACATACATCAATATCCAGAGCGCCGAGGCGATCAACAACATCGTCATCACCGCGACCGACCTGGCCGGCAATACCGCCACGCAAGCGGTCGCCCTCTCGGTGGTCACCGGAGTCACCCTCACCATTACCGATGATGTCGCCACCGCGTCCGGCGTGGCCAACATCGCCGGCGGCGATGTCACCTTTACCCTCGCGTTCAGCGAGGAGGTCACCGGGTTTGATACGGACGATGTCACCGTGTCCAGCGGCGACAACGACATCAAAGGCGCGTTCACCGGAACCGACCCCGGCAGAATCTATACGGTCGTGGCGACCCTCCCGACCACCCCGACCAATGACGGTACGCTGACCATGACCGTGGCGGCGGCAAACGGCACAGATACCAGCACCGTCGAGACCATCGTCACACAGGACTACGACACGCTGGCGCCGGCCGTTCCGGGCATTGACGCCGCGATGATTGCCGGCGACAACACCATCAACCTCGCCGAACGAGACACCGGCGTCCTGCTAAGCGGTACAACTGAAGCCGCAGTGGGCATAACCCTCTGCGTCGGCGCCACCACCGTCACCGACCCGACCTGCGACGGCGGCACGACATTCCCTGTCAGAGCGCCCGGCGCCAGCGGCAACACGACCTGGAGTTATACGCTGACCGCCGAGGACATCAGCACGATCGGCGACCGCGACGTGACGCTGACCGCCATCGCCACCGATGCTGCCGGCAACACCGCCGTTTCAGTCGGCAGAACCGTCACCGTGGATACCGTCACCCCGGCCGCCCCGGCGATTAACGACCCGGTTGCCGACGACAACATCGTCACCGCCGCCGAGCGAGACAACGACGTCATCGTCAACGGCACCAATGAAGCCGGCGAACCCGTCACCCTCTGCATCGGCGCCACCGACGCCACCGATGCCGACTGCGACGGCGGCACGACCTACGTCGCCATCGTGACCGGCGCGACCTGGAGTTATACGCTGGTGGCAAGCGACTTTGACGACGACATCGGCCAGGGCCGCGTGACGCTGACCGCCATCGCCGCCGATGCGGCCGGCAACGCCGCCGTTTCAACCGGCCTGGATATCACAGTGGACACCACCGCCCCGGCCTTCAGCAGCGGCAACGTCGGCGGGATCGCGATCGGTGCGTCGCGCACGGCGACCGTGTACAACGCCGTCGCCACCGACAACGGCGGCGCCGAGGATGCCGGCATCAGCTATACACTGGGCGGCGCCAATCAGTCCCTGTTCACTATTACAGAGGGCGGCGGCGTGGTGCGATACAGACTGGTCCCGAGCGCCGAGATCACCCACGAAATCATCATCACCGCGACAGACGCGGTCGGCAACAGCGCCACGCAACCCGTGTCCATCTCGGTGTTGAGCGCGCTGATGGTGACCATTACCGACAGCTTCGGCGGTGACTACGCAAACTCGGTCATGGCCCTTACCTACACCGTCATGTTCAGCGAACCGGTCACCGGATTTACCGCAGCAGACGACATTGTGCTTACCACCGACAGCCTGGTTGCGACAGTAGCGAGAGGCACCGGAACCATGACAGGCAACGTCTATAGGTTCGGAATCCTGACCAGCGGTAACGATAACGACTTCACCGTCACCGTCACGATGCCGGCCAATGCGGTCAGAGGCATGCTGACCAATACCAACAACATTGTAGCCACGGCGAGCCAGCAATATGACACCATATCCCCGGTGTCCAATGCCGCCGCCAGCGTCCCCCTCGCGTTTCGCCTCGGCGACACCATCACCGAAGTGTATAACGCCGAGTTCACAGACGACGGCGACGCGGCCGATGAAGGCATCACCTACACACTGGTCAACACCATTCTTGATGAGGCAGATCCGGCGTTCAAAGACGATGCCAGCCTGTTCGACATCGTTCCCGCCACCGGCGTCGTCACCTTCCGCAACAGCCCGACCGAGGGCGCCTACGATATAGTCATCGCTGGCGAAGACAAGGCCGGCCTCGTGATCAGAACCACCCTCAACATCGTCGTCGCCCCCCCCCCGACCATCACCTCGGTCGTTGCGCCGAACGGCTTTTACAAGATGGGCGACATGGTACCGGTCACCGTCACCTTCTCCGATGCGGTCACGGTGGACACCACCGGCGGCATACCGCGGCTGGTGTTGACCACCGACAATAGCGGTGGCACCGGCACAGCCGACTACACAAGCGGCGCCGGCACCGTCGATCTGACCTTCACCTACACCGTGCGCGACGGCGATAACATCGGCGAGTACCACGGCGAAGGCGCCAACGATGAATCCGACCGCCGCATATTAGCAGCGGGCCCCTACCTCAACGACCTCGCCTATACCGGCACAGACGCGATCAATCCGAACGGCGGAACCATCCAACTGGCCACCGCCGCCCTTGATGCCGACCTGACCCTGCCGATGCCCGGTGAGGTCAACTCGCTGTCCCACTCCTCGGATGTGGTGCTGGACACCGTACCGCCGACCGCCCCGACCGCCACCGTCACCACACAAGGCGGCAGGATTGATGTGGCCCTCTCCGAGGCGCTGACGCCGGCCAGTTTAGATGCCCTGGACATCGCCGAATTCGTCCCCACCGGCACATCCGCCGTGGTGCGGGAAATCATCACTGACCCAGCCTATCAGGTGTTGATACTGGTGCTGACCGACCCGGACGACCCGGACGTTGCGATCATCCAACCGAGCGAAACCGTGACGCTTGCCTGGACCAACGACGGAGACACCATTACCGATGCGGCCGGCAATGTGCTGGCCGACATCACCAGCTTGAGCGTCACCAACGAAGAGGAGGCGCCGGTGGTGGCATTGGTGACATCGTTAGGTCAATATCATAAAGCCGGGGATGCGGTGAATATCGTCGTGCCTTTCACCACCTCGGTCACAGTCACCGGCATCCCGCAGTTGACGCTGGATATCGGCGGCACCGTGGGCGTGGCGCAGTATGTCTCCGGCTCTCCCGGTGCCGATCTGGGCTTCCGCTACACAGTGGTGGACGGCCAGAATACCGACTCGCTTCGCTATCCCTCGGTCAACGCCCTTAGTCTGAACGGCGGCAGCATTCAGAGCACTGCCACACCCACCCTGGCGGCCGACCTGACCCTGCCGGAGCCGGGCGCGCCGACCTCGCTAAGCGGCAACTTCCTTGGCCCGGTGGTGATTGACACCATCGCCCCGGCCATGCCGGTCATTGACACGATTGCCGGCGACAACCGCATCACCGCCGCCGAGCGCAATGCCGATAACGGCGTGCTGATTACCGGCAGCCATGAGGACGGCTCAACCATCGTCCTGTGCTTCGGCGCCACCGACCCCACCGACCCGCTGTGCGAAGGCGGCCTGACTTACGTTTCCATAGCCCCTGTGCCCATCCTCACTGAAGACAGGGGTTTGGTTGATCCCGTCGTCGTCGACACAACAATCTGGAGTTATCTACTGGACGTCGTTGACCTCACCGAGATAGGTGGCGGCGCCGTGACGCTGACCGCCATCGCCACCGATGCGGCCGGCAACACCGCCGTTTCAACCGGCATCCTCATCAGCGTGGACGCGATGGAGCCGCCGGGTATTGACGACCCGGTTGCCACCGACAACCTCATCAGCGCCACCGAGCGCACCAACGGCATCACGGTCACCGGCACGCATGACGCCGCCCTGTCCGTCGTCCTCTGCGTCGGCGGGACCTACGACCCCACCCCCCTCCCCAAATCCTTTTTCGGCGGTGACGTCACTGCGGACACCGCTACTGACGACGACGACGACCCGGACAACCCAGCGTTCCTGGCCTCATTCCCCGCCCGGCTCAAGGAGTTCCTGGGCTCGTCCCTCTCCGACCAGCTCTGCGTAGGCGGCATGACCTACGCCGCCGAGGGCGGTCTCGGCACGACCTTTGTCGTCGACGCACCCGTTGACGTCGGCATGACCATCGGCACGACCTGGAGTGTTGCACTGGATACCGCCGCCATCACCGCGGCAGGCGAGGGTAGCGTCCCGCTGACCGCCATCGCCTTTGACACCCTCGGCGGTGTCACCGTTTCGCCGGTCCTTGACGTCACAGTGGACGTCGTCCTGCCGATCGCCGATTCCGCCAGCGTCAACGCAGACGGCACGAATATCGTCGTGACCGTCTCCGAGCCGCTGGCGCTGACCAATCTGGCCAGCCTGGACGGCGATGAATTCACCGTTAGCGGCACCACCGCCACCACGGTGGTGACCGCCGTTTCCACAGACGGCACCGTGTTGCGGTTGAGCATTGACACGGCAATACCGTCGGGCGAGACAGTGATGCTCGCCTGGAATGCCCCCACCGGAGACATCATTGCCGATACGGCCGGCAACATCCTGGGGGCTTTCGACCTGTCCGTCGCAATCATGAGCGTCATCCCGGCCTTTGACACTCCGATTGCCGGCGACGGCCGCATCAACCTCGCCGAGCGCACCGACGGCGTGACCATCACCGGCACGCAAGTAAGAGATGCCAGTGTCACCCTCTGCATCAACGGCAGCGATAACGCCTGCACCGGCGGCACAACGCGCGACACGACCGAAGATACCTCCACGACCTGGCGTTACACGCTGACCGATGCCGACTACAACTTGATGGGGGAAGGCCGCGTGAACTTGCGCGCGACCGCTGTGGTGGAGGGCCTCTCCGGCACGATAAGCCAAGAGATCACCGTGGACATCACCCCCCCCCAGGGCGAGTTGAGCATTGCCACCCCGATTTCCGACGACAACATCATCATCGGTGATAACTCCAACAATGCCTGCACACGAATAGCGGCAACCGCGGAACTACCAGAAAGAATACGCTGCACTGTCAACGGTTTGTTTACTGACCCAATGGCCGGTACCCTTCAGCCTGGAGAGGACGGTTATGATGAGTTGGAACCCTCCAGCTATAAGGCAGGATCTTCAACTACCTTTACCTTCGATGGTATTCTGGATGACACCAAAAGTCGCGCTCCAGCCGTCACCATCAGCGGTACTTCAGCGGAGCTCGGCGTGAGCATAACCCTCTGTGCCGGCGCCACCGATGCCACCGACCCCACCGACCCGACCTGCGGCGGCACACGCTTCGCCGTCGTTGCCAACAGTGATACTACGCAATGGGAACACACACTGATCTCCGATAACATCAATGCGCTGGGCTTTGGCCCCGTGACGCTGACCGTCATCACAAAAGATGCCGCCGGCAACACCGCCGTTTCGGAAGGCGTCGTGGTCACCGTGATTCCCCCCGTCGTCGACGCCCCCGATCTGGTCGCCTTTTCCGCCGTCGCCAACGCCGACCGCACGAGCATCACCGTGACCCTCTCCGATCCTGTGAGGCTGGAGGGTGTCGTGGATGGCACCAGAGACTTCACCATCCCGGAAGACGAAGCGGTGGTGGTCGCCGTCTCTGCCACCAGCAACACGCTGACTTTGACCCTCGACATGGCACTCACAGCGGACACAGTGACGCTCTCCTTTTCCCGTGTTTCATCCGGCTCAATTAAGAGTGTTACGGATGACTTTTTCCTGCGCGCATTCTCCACGCAAGTCTTGAGCCCCACCGATCTGGCCGTCGTTGCCGCCACCGCCAACTCCGCCGGCACGAGCATCGCCGTGATGCTCTCCGCGTCGGTGACGCTGACAGATAGCGTGGACGGCAGCGAATTCACCCTCAGCGGCAACTCCAACACCTTCGCGAAGGTGACCGCCGTCTCCGTCGTCGGCGACACGCTGACCTTGAGCGTCGCCCCATCAATACAGCCGGACACAAGAGTGAGGCTCGCCTGGACCGCCAGCACCGATGACAGCATTACGGATGCGGATGGAAATACCCTGGCAACTTTCACCAACTGGCCGGTCTTGGTCGCCGTGACAGCCCCGACCGCCGTGTCCGCCACCGCCGACGGCACAAGCGTCGTGGTGACCATCTCCGAGCCGGTGACGCTGACCTCTGGCGTGGACGGCAGCGAATTCACCCTTAGCGGCACCGGCGCCTCCGCGAGGGGGACCGCCATCGCCAACGCCGGCCTCACGCTGACCTTGACCGTCTCCCCGGCAATCCAGTCGGGCCAACGCATGACGCTCGCCTACGCTCCCGCCTCCGATGACATCATTGCGGATGTGGTTGGCAATGAGATGAGCGCATTCACCGGCCTGCCGGTCTCAACCTCCACCACCGTGGTGATGGATGTCACGGCGGCGAATCGCGCCTATCAGTCCGGCGACAGCGTGCCGATTATCGTCACCTTCTCCGATGTGGTCACCGTGACCGGCACACCGCAACTGGCATTGAATACCGGCGGCGCCGGCACCGGCACCGCCTCCTACACCGGCGGCAGCGGCACGGCCTCGCTGACCTTCACCTACAGCGTCCGCTCCGGCGACAACATCAGCGACCTTGCCTACACCGGCACCGGCGCGCTTAGCGGCAACATCCGGAGCGCCACCTCCATCAACCTGACCCTGCCGACACCGGGCGATGCCAACTCGCTGTCCGGCTCCTCCAACGTGGTGCTTGACAACACCGCCCCGGCCGCCCCGACCTTTGACGCGGTGGGCGATCTGGAAGGCGCCCCGACCGGGAGAAGCAACCGACTCAACGCGGTTGATCTGAGCGATAAACTCCAGTCCAGTGATGGCGTGCCCTGGGGCGGCTCCGTGGAAGCGGGCGCCACGGTCACCCTCTGCCTGGCCGGCTCCGGCGATGGCACCGGCGCCTCGTGCGGCACGGGCCGCGCACTCCGCACCGCCACCACGGTCGGCGCCAGGTGGTCTTATACGCTGACTCTTGTTGACCTCGCCGCGATGGGCGAGGGCGCCGAGACCGTGACCGCCTTCGCCACAGATGCGGCTGGCAATGTCTCCGGCGAGGGCAGTTATGACCTCATTATTGACACCGTCGCCCCGGTATTCATCTCCGGCGACAGCGGCGATGTCGCGGCCAACTCGCCCACCGCGGTCATCGCCTACGATGCCAACGCCAGAGACAGCGGCGGCGGCGCGGATGCCGATATTACCTATACCCTGGGTGCCACGATGTCGCCCACCTATACCGTCGTGACCACCACCGTGACCACCACCGATCCGGACACCGGTGCCAGTGAGACGCATAATGAGATGCATCGCGAGCTGTTGTCATACACCGCCGCCGAGTTAGCCACGTTGACATTCATCGCCAACGAGTTAGCCATTGATAGCGCGACCGGCGAGATCGCCTACCAGAATGTCCAGACCGACGCGGCGACCAACACCATCTTCGTCACCGCGACCGACTTGGCCGGCAATACCGCCACGCAAGCGGTCGCCCTCTCGGTGGTCACCGGAGTCACGCTCACCATTACCGATGATGTCACCAACGCGGCCGACGTTGCCGGCGGCGATGTCACCTTCACCATCACGTTCAGCGAGATGGTCGCCGACTTTGACACGACCGACATCACCGTGGGCGGCGGCGCCAAAAGCGCGTTCACCGGAGACGACCCGGGCCAAATCTATACAGTAGTGGTCACTCCGACCCCCAATACCGCCGGCACAATGAGCGTGACCGTGGAGAGTGGCACGGCAACCGGCGAAACGACCGGTCTCCTCAATGCCGAGACCATCGCCACGCAGGCCTACGACACGCAGGCGCAGGCCGCTCCGGGCATTGACGCCACGATTGCCACCGACAACATCATCAACATCGCCGAACGAGACGCCGGCGTTGATGTGAGCGGTACAACTGAAGCCGCAACGGGCATAACCCTGTGCGCCGGTGCAACAGATGTCACCGACACGACCTGCGACGGTGGCACGACATTCTCTGTCAGGGCACCCGGCGACAGCAACAACACGGCCTGGAGTTATACGCTGACCGCCGATGACATCAGCGCGATTGGCGACCGCGAAGTGACGCTGACCGCCATCGCCACCAATGCCGCCGGCAACGCCGCCGTTTCAACCGGCGTATCGGTCATCGTGGACACCGTCGCCCCGTCCGCCCCGGCGATTGTCGCCCCGGTTGCCGGCGACAGCATCAACGCCGCCGCGCCGCTCACCGTCAGTGGTACGAATGAAGCCAACGCGCTGGTCACCCTCTGCATCGGCGCCACCGACGCCACCGACGCCGACTGCGGCGACGGCACGACCTACGACACCACCGTCACCGGCGCGACCTGGAGTTATGATCTGGCCATCACTGAACTCACCGCGCTCCCCCAGGGCACCGTGACGCTGACTGCCATCGCCACCGATACGGCCGGCAACCCCACAGTCTCACCCGGTATCGCCATCACCGTGGACACCATCGCGCCGGTCTTCACCTCCGGCACCACCGGCTCGGTCGGGGTCAACGCGGCCATCACGGTCATCGCCTACGACGCCGAGGCCACCGACAACGGCGCCGACGGGGAAACCGTGGATGCCGGTATCACCTACACCTTGAGCGGCGCCGCTGCGGGCATGTTCAACATTGACCCGGACAACGGCGAGGTCCGATACAACGTCAGCCAGACCACCGAGGACGACCACGACATCACCATCACCGCCACCGACGCCGCCGGCAACACCGCCACGCGGGACGTGACCATCTCTGTGCGGAGCGCGCCCACTGTGACCATTACCGACAACTTCGCCGGTGACTACACGGCCGGGATTACCGCCATTACCTTCACCTTTGCCTTCAGCGAGCCGGTCACCGGATTTACCGAAGACGACATCGTGGTTGAGCCTGCCGCCGACAGCGTGGGGGCCATCATCCAGGCAAGCAATTTCGCCGAAGTCACCCCCGGCGAGGTCTATACGCAAGACCTGTTGTTCTATGGCGGCGCCAACCCGAACGATGGCACCGTCACCGTGCGCGTGCCGGCCGATGCGGTCACTGGCACTGTCCTCATAGTCGGCAACCTTGAAGCCACGGCCAGCCAGCAATATGACAGCGTGAGTCCGTTGAGCAACGCCCTCTCCGTCGTCACCCTCGCGTTTGATGTCGCCGGCGGCGCCACCACCGAAGTGTATAACGCCGCGTTCACAGACGGCGCCGCCGCCGATGACGGCATCAGCTACAGCCTGACAGACGCCGTGGACAGCAGCGGCCATGCCGCCCTGTTCACCATCAACCCCGGCAGCGGCTCGGTCACCTTCAACGCCGCTCCGACCGCCGGGGTCACCTACGAAATCGTCATCACTGGCGCAGACAAGGCCGGGCGCAGTGCGACCCTTCGCCTCACCATCAACGCCGTCACCGTCCCGGTGGTCGACTCGGTCATGGCGACGGATGGCTTCTACACAGACGGCGGCCGCGTGCCGATTACCGTCACCTTCTCCGAAGCGGTCACGGTGGTCACCACCGGCGGCACACCGCAACTGGCGTTGACCACCGGCAACGCCGCCAGCTACACCGGCGGCAGCGGTAGCGCCACGCTGACCTTCACCTATAGCGTGCGTGCCGGAGACAACACCAGCGACCTCGCCTACACCGGCATCATCGCGCTGAGCGAGAACGGCGGCGCCATCCAAAATGCCGCCGCCACGGTCGCCGCCGACTTGGCGCTGCCGATGCCCGGCACCGCGAACTCGCTGTCGGTTACCTCTACGGTGGTGCTGGATAACACCGCGCCGGTGTTCACTTCGGCCAGCGCAGCCGACAACCGCATCCGCGTACTCGTCGCCATTGATTCCGATGCCACCAGCGAAATCTACAACGCCGCCGCCACCGACCGCGGTCGCGCGGCAGATGAGGGCATCACCTACGCATTGGTCGGCACCCATGCGAGTACCTTTGCGATTGACCTCAACAGCGGCGTACTCACCCCGGCGATGACCCTCAACACGGTGTTCACCTATACCCTTGAGATGACGGCCGCAGACGAACTCAACAATCTCGCCACGCAGTATCTCTCGGTGGTCGTGGTTGACCGTCCGACCGTGACCATCACCGATAACATTGAAACCGGCACACCCGCGACCCGCCGCACCGATGCCGCCAGCCTCGCAGACAGCGGAGTGACCTTCACCCTGGCGTTCAGCGAGATGGTCACCGACTTTGAGACGGGCGACATTACAGTGGGCGGCGGCACCAAAGTCGCGTTCACCGGAACCGACCCCGGCCAGATCTATACGGTGGTGGCGACTCCGACCAGCAACATCAATGGCGGCGAGCTGATCGTCACCGTGAGGGATGGTGCGGCCACCGGCATGGTGACCGGCCGCACCAGCGCTGAAACCAGCTACACGCAGAACTACGACAGGTTGCGGCCAACTCTAACGATCAACCAGGTGGCCGGAGACGATGTCATCAACATCAACGAGCAAACCGACACCATCACCGGCACCATTTCTGAAACCGGCACGCTCGTGACCCTGTGCTTCGGCGGTACCGACGCCGCCTGCACCGGCGGCACAACCGCCACCGCCGGGGTGACCACCTTCGCCTGGAGTTATACCCTGACGGAAACCGACGTTGACGAACTGGGCGAAGGCGACAATATCGTACTGCGCGCCACCGCCATAGACGAGGCCGGCAACAGCGGGGAAGGAACCCGCCCCATCACAGTGGACACCGTGGCGCCGGCCGTCCCGACCTTTGAGGACATCACCGGAGACGACCTCATCACCGACGCCGAGCGCACAGCCGGCGTCACCATCAACGGCGACGTGGGCACCGGCGAAACCGGCGCGAGCGTGTCGCTCTGCTTCGGCGGCACGGACGACGCCTGCGGCGGCGGCGGCATAACGAAAGATGCCGATGTCCCCGCCGGCGGCACGGCCTGGAGTTATATGCTGGAGGGTGACGACTACACAGCGATAGGGCAGGGCACAAACAGGATCGTGCGCGCCACCACCACAGACGCCGCCGGCAACATCGGTACGACCGGCAGCAAAGGCTTCATGGTGGATACCATCCTGCCGGTCTTCAGCAGCGGCAACAGCGGCGTGATTGCGATAAACGCGCTGATCACGACGGTCGCCTACGACGCCGAGGCCACCAACAACAACCTTGCCTCGGAGCTGGCGGATGTTGGTATCTCCTACACCCTGGGCGTCGGTGGGAATAACGGCCTGTTCACCATTGACCCGAACAGCGGCGAGGTCAGATACGTCGCCAGCCAGGCCGACGAGATTAGCCACACCATCACCATCATCGCCACCGACACGGCCGGCAACCCCTCCGCCCCGCATGCCGTGAGCATTGATGTGAGGAATATCCCCACGGTTACGATTGGCGGTACTGTGCCGGGATTCGTCAACGGCGACGCCCTGACCCTCACCTTCACTTTCAACGAGGATGTCTCCGACTTTGCCATCGGCGATATTAATGTAGGGGGCGGCTCTGTCGCCACGCTCGTTCCCGTCACCGACAAGCGGATTTATACGCTGGGAGTCACCCCGGACACCGACAATGACGGCACGGTCACCGTGACGGTAACCGCGGGTGCGGTGACCAGCGACGCCACCAGCAACGCCAATGTCAGTACCAGCGTATCGCAGAGATATGACTCTGTGACGCCAGAGTTCGCGGTCGGCGCCCCCGTCACTGCCACGCTTGCCCTCGGCGCCCCGATCGCCGATGTGGTGTATGACGCCGCCGCGACAGACGACGGCGGCATGGCCGATGCCGGCATCAGCTACACCTTGAGCGGGGGTACCGGCTCGTTCGTGATTGACGGCAACAGCGGCGAGGTCACCTACGATCGCCTGCTTTCTAACATAGCGACCGACCACGTTCTTGAAATCACCGCCACCGACAAGGGCCGCAACACCGCCGTCATCACGGTCACCATCACCACCGTGTTGAGCAGCAATGCCGACCTTGTGCGTCTGCTGGTCGCGCCAAGCGTGGCGTCAAGCCTGGACTCAATAACCGATATCATCCCGATTACCCCGGTTTTTGACGCGGACACCACGGCATACATGGCCAATGTCGGTGTCGGTGTCACCCAGCTCGGCATTGTCGCTACCCCGGCCCACCTGAGTGGCGTAGAGGTGATCACCGGCACCGCCGAAGACGGCTCCGGACTTTCCATCGTAGCTATCGGTGGCACTAGCCCCCTAGGCTCGCGGACAATCTCCGGCCTGACCGAAGGCGACAACCTCATCACCATTGTGGTCACCGCCCCGGACGGCAGCTTTACGATTAACCCCAACGACGGCACCCAAAAGACCTACACCCTGACCATCAACGTGGCCCCCGCCCTGACCTTTGCCGGCACGATTGACGCGCAAACCTACACCGTCGGCCGGCCGGTCTCGCTGTCCCTGCCGACTGCCACCGGCGGCTTTGGCACGCTGTCCTACACACTGACGCCGACCGCCCCGGCCGGGCTGTCATTCAGCGATGACGGCACCACCCGTCTCCTCACCGGCACACCGATCACGCCAACCACCGCCAGCCTGACCTACGCCGTCACAGACAGCACCGGCCTGGTCACCACCCTGACCATCATGGTGACGGTCAACGCCGCGCCGACCTTTGATGTCAGCGCCATTTCGTTGCCCGAATCGGCCTATACCTACATCGTCAACCAGCCCTTCACGACCTTGACACTGCCACCGGTCAGCGGTGGGACCGCTCCGTTGAGTTACGCATTGAACGGCGCCATCCCGTCCGGGCTGTCCTTTGACGCCACCGCCACCGCGCGCACACTGGCCGGCACGCCGACCGTGGCAAGCACCGGCGCCGACCTGACCTACACCGTCACAGACGCCAACGGCGCGGCCATCACCGCCGAGTTCAACATAAGCGGGGACTTCAGCCCGGCGACGGTCACCTCGGTCTCGGCGACCGACGGCGCCTACTCAAACGCAAACAGCAACAGCGTGTTGATAACCATCGCCTTCAACGAAGCGGTCACGGTCTCCGGCGCACCGCAACTGACGTTGACCACCGGCAACAGCCTGGGTGAAGGCACCGCCAGCTACCTTAGCGGCACCGCCAGCGCCGAGCTGATCTTCACCTATACCGTGCGCCCCGGAGACGACACCGGCAACGCCGGCGTCCTCGCCTACACCGGCACAGACGCGCTTAGCGGCGGCACCATCCGGAATGCGGTCGGCAGCATCGCCGTCACACGGACATTGCCGGCGGTCGGCGATGCAGGCTCGCTGTCCGTCTCCTCGGCGGTGGTGCTGGATAACGCCGTGCCGGTCTTCACCGAGACCAGCGCCACCGACAGCCGCATCACGGCCCCTGTCGCCACCAACACCGTTGCCGCGTTCGTGTTCTACAACGCCAACGCCAACGACAGAGGCCGCCCGACGGATGACAGCATCACCTACGCCGTGACCGGCACCGATGAGAGCTCCTTTGCGATTGTTCCCACCACCGGCGCGCTTAGCCCGACAGTGACCCTCGCCGCTGCTGCGACCACCTTTACCATTGAGATTACCGCCACAGACGAAGTCAACAATGTCGCCACGCAGTATCTTACGGTGGACGTGGTTGAGGTTCCGGTTGTGACCATCAGCGATACTATTGCCGCCGGCGCCAGCCGCATCACCGATACCGCCAACATCGCGGACGGCCCGCTCACCTTCACCTTCGCGTTCAGCGAGCCGGTCAGCGGGTTTGATACGAACGACATTACCGTGGGCGGCGGCAACAAAGGCGCGTTTAATACGCTCGCCACCGGCCTGACCTATACGTTGACGGCGACCCCGCTCGCCAACACCAATGCCGGCGTCCTGACCATCACGGTGGCGGCTGGTGTGGCCGAAAGCACGACGACATCCCCGACCCGCACGAACCTTATAACCAGGTGGACGCAGGACTACGACACCGTGGCGCCGGCTGTGCCTGGCATTGACATCGTTGCCACAGACGACATCATCAACATCGCCGAACAAACCAGCGCCATCACCGGCACGAATGAAGCCGGCGCGAGCGTGACTCTGTGCTTCGGCGGCACCGACTCTGCCTGCACCGGCGGCACGCCCCGCACTGCCGCCGACGGCAGCAGCGTCACCGCCACGACCTGGAGTTATCCGCTGGTGGCCGCCGACATCACTGCGATAGGCCAGGGCAGAAACAGGCTCTTGCGCGCCACCGCCGCCGACGACGCCGGCAACACCACGGAAGGAACCCGCCCCATCAGAGTGGACACCGACAAGCCGATCGCCCCGGTCATTAACCAGGTTGCCGGCGATGACACCATCAACGCCGCCGAACAAACCAGCGTCATCAGCGGCACGACCGAAACCGACACCGCCAGCGTATCCGTCTGCATCAACGGCACCAGCGCCGCCTGCACCGACGGCACGCCCCGCGCCGCCACCTTCTCCGGCACGAACTGGAGTTATCCGCTGGTGGCCACCGACGTCACCAGGATGGGTGAGGGCGCCGAGACCTTGCGCGCCTACGCCACAGACACCGCCGGCAACACCGGTGTGGCTGGCACCAGAGACATCACCGTGGACACCACCGCCCCGCTCTTTAGTAGCGGCGCCAGTGGCGCGGGCGCGGTTGCGGTCGGCACGACCAGCAACATGGTCACCGCCTACGATGCCAACGCCACCGACAACGACGGCGCAGCGGACGCCGGTATCAGCTACACCCTGGGCGGCCTCAACTTCAACCTGTTCAGCCTTGATGCTGGTAACGGCGTGCTTAGCTATCAAAACACCCAGACTGTCGTCACCACCTCCCCCCATCACCGCATCGACATCACCGCCACCGACGCCGCCGGCAACGCCGCCACGCAGACCGTGACCATCTCGGTGCTGGACGCGCCCGCGGTGTTCATTACCGACAGCGTCACCAGCCTCTACACCGACGCCGCCGCTCTCACCTTCACCTTCACCTTCAGCGAAGGGATTGAACCCGACGGGTTCGACATTGACGACATCACCGTGACAGGCGGTAGCGCCGCCACCACGCTGACGACGATCACCACCGACGTGCGCTATACGTTGGTGGCGACTCCCCCGGTCGCCCCCACCAATGACGGCACCCTCACCGTCAGTGTGAAAGAAGATGCGGTCATGGGCACGACGACCTTGACCGGCAACGCCGTGACCATAGCGACCCAGAGATATGACACCGTGGCACCGGTGTTCTCCGCTGGCACGACCGCCACGGCCACGACGGTTGTCATCAACGACCCCATCGGGGAAATCTATAACGCGCAAGCCACGGACGACAGCGGCGCAAACGATGCCGGCATCAGCTACAGCTTGAGCAGTACCCCTGCCAATCTGTTCAACATCAACTCCGAGACCGGTTCGGTCACCTACATCACCGCTCCGACCGCTGTGCCTGTGCCCGACCCCGAGCACACCATCGTCATCACCGCCACAGACAAAGGCGGCAATACCGCCACCATCACGGTCGACGTCCCCGTTGCCTTCAGCGACAATGACGACCTGTCGGCGCTGACCGTCACCACCAGCACCGGCGCCCCCGTCGCGCTGTCCCCGGCCTTCGCCACCGACACCTTGAGCTACTCCGCCAGAGTTATCCAGGAAGTTGATAGCGTCATCATCGCCACCACCACCTCCCGCGCAGACGCGATGACTGTCCCTGTCGCTGTCACCGTCACCGGCGGCGCCACCGCTACCGGTTCCACCGTCTCTGGCCTGGCCGACGGCGCCAACAACATCATCACCGTCACGGTCACCGCCGCCGATGGCACCATGATGGCCTACACCATCACCCTGACCCGCACGCCGGACCTGATATTTACCCCCACCAGCGTTGCAGACCAGATCTTCCGGGTCAACCAGTCCCCGTCGGTCTCGCTGACGCTGCCCGAAGCCAGCGGCGGTCGCGTCACGTCCCTGATGAGCTACGTCTATACCCTGACACCTGTCCCGGCGGGCCTGGCGTTTGCCCCTGCGACCCGCATCCTCTCCGGTACGCCGACCAGGTTCACGACCGAAACCCTGGTTTACACCGTCACCGACAGTGCCACCACCCCTGTCACAGAGACGTTGACCTTCCCCGTGACGATCGTGCGTGAGTATGATGCCTCCGGCATGCAAGAATTGTCGCTTGATGTGGACAACGACGACGGGGCCATCGACGACCCCACCGACCCCGGCAACGGAATCCTGACCCTGCCAACCAACCACCCGGTCGCCACGGTCGTCCTAAGCGAACCGTCCGAGGCCGCCGCAAACAACCCGCCGTCGGGCTTTCTGTTCAGCCTGACGACGGATATTGCAGTGCGTGAAGAGAGTGGCACGGAGGGGGTGATTGGGCCTGTTGTGGCTTTGCCTAAGGGTTTAACAGTCTGTCTGCCGACCGCCGACGTGCCGTCGGGCCGCGAGCCGGTGCTGTACCACTACACCGACCCAGACGGTCCCTGGAACGAAATTGGCCGCGACACCGCCACCCGCGCCGGCTTTGTCTGCGGTGAAACCACAGGCTTCTCGCCGTTCGCGGTTGGCTATGCCAGAGAAGTCGGGCGGCTAAGCGCCATCAGCCAGACCATCCTGCCGGAAGTGGCACGGGCCATGACGGACACCACCATCAACGCCATCACGCAGCGTCTTGAGCAAGCCGGCACCGAAAAAGACCCAGGCTCATTCAACCTTGGTGGCCAGTCCACCTTGTCCGATGTCCTGGTCACCGGCGGGCGGGCGTTGGCCGATGGCACACTGGACATACAGGGTATGCTGGGTCGTTCCTCGTTTGCCATGCCCCTCAACATGGGGGAGAGCGATCTGGCGAAGAGCCTGACACTCTGGGGCGGCGGCAACTATCGCGCGCTTAGCGGGAAAGGCGCCGCGGACTGGGACGGGGACCTGTTCAGCGCGCAATTTGGCGCAGACGCCCGGCTAGGGGATGACGTGCTTGCCGGAGCGGCCATCTCCTGGACCCATGGCGCCTTTGACTACGGCGCACTGGCGGACGACCCGACAGCGGGCGGCGGCACCTATGACATTGAAATGACCAACTTCGCGCCCTATGTGGGGTGGTCTGTCTTGCCGTCAAACCGCTTGAATGTGTGGGGCACGGTGGGCTACGGCTGGGGCGAGGTGTCCATCTCCGATGCCGTGGTGGAGACGGACGAGACCAGCGCCGCGACACTCACCATGGTGGGCGGCGGTTTCAACGGGCATGTGCTGGATTCCAGTTACGGCCAGTTACGGCTGAAAGGCGAAATCGTGCAGACCAATCTTGATCTGGACGGCGGCGGCAGCCTGTCGGCGCTGGGAGTGGAAGCGCGGCGGGTGCGGGTCAGTCTGGAATCCAGCACGACCTACGCACTGGAACACGGGGCGGACATGACGCCTAAGTTTGAAGTGGGCCTGCGGCGTGACGGGGGCGACGGGCGCACCGGCACCGGGGCGGAAGTGGGCGGCGCGTTGCGCTACGACAACCAGAACAAGGGCATCACGATGGCCAGTCAGGTCAGGGTGTTGCTGGGGCACACCGGGGACTACGATGACTGGGGCATTGGGGGCGTCATGAAGGTGGTGCCTGACCAGGCCGGGCGTGGTCTGGCCTTCCGGCTGGCGCCCACCTATGGACAGACCGCGACGAACACCGCGCAACTGTGGCAACAGGGCGCGGTGGACATGGCCGGGACAGACGCCTCGGCTCTGGGCCGCCGGGTGGACGCGGAATTGGGCTACGGGCTGGCCCTTGCGGACGGGCGGAGCCTGCTGACGCCGTATGGGAAAATGACATGGGGCGCAGGCGCACGGGATTACCGGCTGGGGAGCCGACTGGTGTTACCTTTGGGGCTGACCATGAGTCTGGAGGGTGTGCGAGGGGAGACGGACGGGTCGCAGGCGGAGTATCGGATTCAGTGGCAGACGGCCTGGCGGTGGATCACCGCGTCCGTGGATTCCTCCGGCCTGGAACGTCGCCTCCAACTGAAGGCCGAGTGGCAGTGGTAGGGTAGTCGGCCAGCCTCCGCATGGCCAGGCCGTAGCGACGCCCAAATTGGGCGTCCCTACAATGAGGGCGCCGGATGCACAAATTAAGAATTCCGGCCTGTGAATTAACCGGTCGTGTATGGCCGGGCCGTAGCGACGCCCAAATTGGGCGTCCCTACAATGAGGTTTCTGATAACAAGCCGACGGTGGAACACACCGTCGGCTTGTGTGTTCTTCCGGCCTTACGTTGTCACGATGATTCGTGACAGTCCCGCAACGTGACAGATCTTCTCCGCCTCATCCGTCAATGCCCCCGCCACGGCGGGAATCCGATCCCCGCATCCTCACAACGCGGCAAGGGCAGTGTCCGGCATCGGTGGCGCATGGATTCGCGTGTTCACGGAATGACGGATGGCGGAAAGATAAACGCCCGTCTCAACATTCTCATACCCCGGTGTTCAATCAGACATGGCCACACGTTCAGGTGTTGCACATCGTCGAAAGATCACGTATAAATCCAAACTCCTTTACCCAGTCAGTACCGTTTCATCAGAGCAACGCGAGTAAGCGTCGTAAACATTATTGTGAATCCTGCAAAAATGTTATCCGTCCTCGTTGGTACATTCATGCCGTCATACGTGCGCCGTTGTCGCACCGTCCGTCGTCTCCGGCTGTCCGCCATCCTCACCGCAGTCACCATCCTCATCGCCACCGCAGTGGCGCAGGCGCAGACTTTGACTGCGGCTGCGTTGAACCGCACATTCCGCTTCCGGCAAGCGGGGCGCATCGGAAGTGCGCTGGTGTTTGCCCTGTTGCTGTTGGCGGTATCCGGCCAATCCTGGGCGCAGGTACCGGGGTTGGATAACTATACTGTCTATATCCTCGACAGGAGTGTCTTTCCCAACACCTATAACAACACCATGATCGTGGACGAAAGCGCAGCCGATGCCCTCAACAATAACAATGTCAGAGCTTACATACAGTTTCCGGAACAAGCTACCCACGTTAATGCTTCATTCCGTGTGAACAATTCCGGGGACACGGCGACCTTTAACACGGATTATGGTCGGGGGGGGCAGAATGCTGCGTTCTCGGGGAGCGGCCGCAGCTCGGCTGCCGGTATCCTACGCGTAGCCATACTCGAAGATACGCTCGATGACGAAGGCGAGTTCTTCACGATCACTATTAGTGGGGGGACTTTTCTTGGCCAAACTGTAACACCCGCGAGGATAACGATCCGCGACAATGACGATGCGAGCATCGACTTGAGTCTTAGTGAAACGGTTGTGGTCGAGGGAAACGGCCCCGATGTCGTGTCCGAGATTACGGTGACCGCGGAGCACCAGGGGAGCGCTCCCACCGACGCGACGGATGTTGTGATCTCGGTGGCCGGTGACGGCACAAATGCGGCTACGGCGGCGGATTTCACCGCGGAAAGTCTCACGATCACCATTCCTGGGGGCGATGACAGCGGCACGGGTGTTTTGAGACTGACGGTGATCGGCGACAGTGTGGATGAAGAGGATGGGACCCTGACGGTTTCCGGTACGGCGGAAGGGTATGGTGGTACCATTACGCCGACGACGCTGACGATCGAAGATGATGACACGGCCGGCGTGACCATCGCGGTGACGAACGGGGAGATTGTCAATGAGGTCGAGGGCGAGGTCGAGGTGAATGTCGATGAGGGCGAGGCGCTGATGTACACGATCGTGCTCAATAGTGACCCGGGCCCGGGAGTGACCGTGGAGGTCATCCATGCTTCAAGGGCCGGCACGACCAGTTTCTCGGCGTTTGGCGGGGTCTTTAGAAACGTTTTTACTTCGACCGGTATCACTCGCTGGGACAGGCCTAGAGTAGTCTCCGCGAGGACCCGCCATGATGCTGACGCGGTTGACGACACGGTGTTCAACGATCATACGGTCACCGGCTATGCGGGCGTGACCAACGCCGACGTGGTGAATATAAAGGTGAATGTCATAGACGACGAAACGCCCGGCTTGAGAATTACGCCTGACCCGCTGACGGTCATGGAGGGAAGGACGGGGGACTATTCGGTCAGGTTCCAAAACGCACTGCGCTCGCCCGTGACGGTCACGCCCCTTGTGGGGGCCAGCCCATCGGCAAAGATCACGGTTTCTCCGTCTTCCCACGCGTTTAATTCGGGCAACTGGAATGCGGATCAAACCTTCACCGTGACGGCCGAAGAGGATGGCGATGCGAGTGATGGCACGCTGACAGTGGGGCATCGAATCATCGGCTATCTGGGGTTCACCAACGCAGATCCGTTTACGGTGCAGGTCACCGACGACGAGGAGGCCCCGACGGGCGTCCTCCTGGAGCTGGTCCCCTCAACAGCGGTTGTGGCGGAGACGGACGCGGATGCGGAGAGAACGATTATGCTGAGGGCGTCGTTGATTCCTGCGGATAGCGGCCTCCTCGCCGCCCCGACCGAGGTTGTGATCATGGTGGCGGACGGCGCCACAGATCCGGCGACCGTGGGAACGGCCCCCGCCGCCGCAGGAACGGACATCATCCAGACCCCTCTCACGATCACCATCCCCGCGGGTGATAGGACCATGACGGAGGCTCTCACGCTGACGGTGGTCGGCGACAGGGTGGCGGAAGGGACGGAGACCGTGACGGTCTCGGGCACGGCGACCTCGGATAGGACGACCCTGCCCGTTAATATGGTGACGTTGCAGGTCCTTGACAACGACTCGCCGACGGTGACCTTGAGTGCCGATCCGGTGTCTGAATCTGTCGTCGGCGGCACGGTGACGGTGACAGCGACAGTGGATCTCGCACTCCCCGGAGGCTTCAGCGTCGGTGTCCTGGTCGGTGATGGCACGGCGGTCGCAGGGGAGGACTACACCGCGACCGGAGTGGCGCGGCTGACTTTCGACGGGGATGCAGGGGAGGAGGAGACGTTCACGGTGACGATCCTTCCCGACCGCGTGGACGAGGGGGCAGGGGAGACCTTCAGGGTTTCGCTGATCACCCTGCGCGACAATGCGGTGCCGGTTGGTATCGGTGACATTCTCGATGTGACCATTACCGACGACGACACGGCCGGGGTGACCATCTCGCCGACCACTTCGGCGCTTAGGGAGGGAAGCTCGGCGACTTATACGATCGTGCTCAACAGCGACCCGGTAGAGGAAGTGACGGTCACACTTGAGGTCGTGCCCGATATGCGCGCGAGTAGAAGGGCGGATTTGGAGATTAGCGAGTCCTTGACCCAAATTTTCAATTCGACCGCCGGGGCCACTCACTGGGCCACTCCTCGAACCATCACCGTGACGGTCGCCCAGGATGGTGACGGGGATGGCGGCAGTCCGCGCGTGACGCATACGGTCAGCGGCTCCGGCATCGGCTATGGGGCGGTCACCGTTGACTCGTTTGAGGTGACGGTCACCGACGACGACACGACCGGGGTGACCCTCTCGACCACCAGACTGGCGGTCACGGAGGAGGCGGCGGGGGCAAGCTACATGGTCAATCTCCGCACCATCCCGAGCCAGAATGTGGTGATCACCGTCAATCCGGGCAGCAGCACGACGGCACCGATCACGGTGACCCCGGCTTCCCTTACTTTTACTTTGGAGAACTGGGACACGAAGCAAAGCGTCACCGTGACGGCCGACTCGGATGGCGATGCGGTTAGCGGCACGCGGACCTTGAGGCACACGGTCACCGGCTATACGGGGATATTCGGCAGCGAGTTTGGTCCGGTTGAGGTGACGGTCACCGACGACGACACGGTCGAGGTGATCGTTTCTCCGCCCACCCTGATGGTCACGGAGGGAGTAGCGGCAGGGGCAGATTATACGGTCGTGCTAGGCACCATACCGGACGGTACCGTGACGGTCACCGTTGCTCCGGACGCCAGCACGACGGCACCGGTCACGGTTTCCCCGCTTTCCCGCAGTTTTACTCCGGGCGACTGGAACGTTGCTCAAAGCTTCACCGTGACGGCGGACGATGATGCCGATGCGGTTGGCGGCACGCGGACCTTGGGGCACACGGTCACCGGCTATACGGGGCTACTGACCGCGAATGTGGGGTCGGTTGAGGTGACGGTCGCCGATGATGACAATATCCCGGCCACCGGCCAGCCGAACATCACCGGCACGGCGCGCTCCGGCGAGACGCTGACCGCCGACACCGGCGACATTGCGGACGGCAACGGTCTGGGGACACTCGCGTATCAATGGCAACAGGGCACTGATGACGGCGCCGATGGCGGGTATGCCGACATTGCCAGCGCCACCGCTTCGACCTTGGTCCTGACCGATAACCATCTGAACCGGCGCATCCGGGTGACGGCGTCGTTCACTGATAGCGCTGGCAACGCAGAATCCCGCACCAGCGCCGCCACAGACGCAGTGCTGGCGGCATTATCCACAAACGCCGACTTATCAAACCTGGCTGTCACCGACCAGGACGGCGCCGAGGTTATGATACGTGGTGCGACAGAGGTCTTTGAACCGACCGATAACAGCTTCAACTTCACACTCCCCAGCGACGTGACCGGCATAACCGTCATACCGACCCTGGCCGATAGCGGGGCCTCCTTCGTGCTCCTGATCGCCAGCAACCCAGATGATGAGAACCCCACCGCCCTCACTGACCCCACCGCCCTCATTACTGTGGATTTTGGCCAAATCTTCATCATCTTGCGCGTCACCGCCGAAGACGGCACCACGATGAGGGAGTACGACATCACCCCGTTCCGTCCCATGCCTCCCAATATCCTCCCCACCGGCCAGCCGACCATCACCGGCATGGCGCGCTCCGGCCAGACGCTGACTGCCGGCCCCGGCGACGTTGCGGACGGCAACGGTCTGGGGGAATTCCGGTATGAATGGGAACGGGGCGTTGCGCCCTACGCCGTTAGCGACTATGACGTGATTGTCGGCGCCACAGATCAAACCCTGCTCCTGACCGATGCTCACGTGGGCCAGCGCATCCAGGTGGTGGTGATCTTCACCGATGGCGGTGGCCGCGAGGAATTCGTCAGCAGCGACCCCACAGCCGTGGTGCTGCCATTATCCCCAAACGCCGACTTAGCGACTTTGAGCCTGGTGGACCCCGACACCGGCGACACCCATGAGCTGGACCCTCCCTTTGACGCGGCCGTGCTTACCCAAAGCGTCGAAGTCGAAAACGAGGTGAGCAGAGTGACCGTAGTGCCGACCCTGGCCGATGGCTCGGCAACCTACCAGTTTCTGGTCAGCGAATCTCCATCAGGCAACTTCGTTGACTCCGGCACCCCCATTGCGGCGACCAACCCCATTACGTTGATATCTCCCGATGGCAACACCTTCATCGTCGTGCGCGTCACCGCCGAAAATGGCACCGTGAAGGACTACGTCCTCACCGTGGTGCGGCGACGGCCCGCCCCTTTGGATGCCACCGGCCTGCCGGTCATCACCGGCAAGTTGAACTCCGGCGAGACGCTGACTGCTAACACCGATGACATTATGGACCAGAACGGTCTGGGGACATTCGAATATCGCTGGCAACATGGCGCTGCGGACGGCACCGATAGTGGGTATAGCGACCTTGGCGACGGCTCCCTCGCATCTTTCGCCAGTCCCACCTTGCTCCTGACCAATGCTCAGATAGGTCGGCTCGTCCGGGTGATAGTGTCGTTCACCGATGGCGATTTCTACAGAGAAATGATCACCAGCGCCCCCACAGCCATGGTGAATGCGGCATTATCCGCCAACGCTGCATTATCGGCCGTGCGCCTGGTCGGCTCCGACGGCGTCGATCTTTCGCTGGACCCGGCCTTTGGTGTGTTCAATCTCCTTATGTCGCACACCGCCAATGTCGCCAGCGGCGTGACCAGCATGACCATAATGCCGACCACGGCCGATCCTGCTGCCACCACCATGTATGAGATCAATCACATTGAAGTGTTCAACCCCATTATGTTGGCTGTGGGTCAAACCGAGGTCTCTCTGTTCGTCACCTCCCCAAACGGCGAGGTGCGCCTTCGCCACATCTTCATCGTGACCCGCGCCGCACCCCCCAATGTCATAGCCACCGGCCAGCCGACCATCACCGGCATTGTGCGCTCCGGCCAGACGCTGACTGCCGACACCAGCGCGATTATGGATGGCAACGGTGTGGGGTTCCTCGAGTATCAATGGCAACAGGGCGCATCGGACGGCACCGAGAGCGAATATAACGACATTGCCTCCGCCACCGCTGACACCCTGGTCCTGACCGATGACCAACTGGGCCGGCGCATCCGGGTGACAGTGTCGTTCCGCGATGTCCATAACTACCGGGAAACCGTCACCAGCGTCGCCACAGACGCGGTACTCCCGCCAATATCCACAAACGCCAACTTAGCGGGCTTGAGCCTGACCGACCCCGACAGCGCCACGATTGCGCTGAACGAGTCCTTTGACGAGGCCGTGACCACCTACACCGCCACAGTCGCCAACGAGGTGATGAGCGTGACCGTCACGCCGGACATGGCCCATGGCGGCGCCACCACCGTGCTGCTGGTCGGCGGCAGTGAAGTGCCCAACCCCATTGCGTTGGCTGTGGGCGCAACCGAAATCACCGTGCGCGTCACCGCCGAAGACGACACCACGACCAGGGACTACAGCCTCACCGTGACCCGCAGCGTGCCCGTCAATATCCCGGCCACCGGCCAGCCGACCATCGCCGGCACGGTGCGCTCCGGCCAGACGCTGACCGCCGGCCCCGGCGACATTGCGGACGGCAACGGTGTGGGGACACTCACGTATCAATGGCAACAGGGCACTGCTGACGGCATGGATGGCGGGTACTCCGACATTGCCGGCACCACCGCTTTGACCTTAGCCCTGACCGATGACCATCTGAACCGGCGCATCCGGGTGATAGCCTCGTTCACCGATAACGATGACTACGCCGAAACCCGCACCAGCGCCGGCACAGACGCGGTGCAAGCGGCATTCTCCACAAACGCCGACTTAATGGCCTTGAGCCTGACCGACCCCGACGCCGGAGACGCCACGATTGCGCTGACCGAGACCTTTAACGCGGCCGTGACCACCTACACCGCCACAGTCCTCAACGGCGTGACCAGAGTGGCCGTCGCGCCGGACGTGGCCCATAGCGGCGCCACCATCGTGCTTCTGGTTGACGGCGGTGCAGTGACCAGCCCCATTGCGTTGGATGTGGGCGCAACCGAAATCACCGTGAGCGTCACCGCCGAAGACACCACCACGATCAAGAACTACATCCTCACCGTGACCCGCGCCGCGCCCGTCAATGTCGTGGCCACCGGCCAGCCGACCATCACCGGCACGGCGCTCTCCGGCCAGACGCTGACCGCCGACACCAGCGCCATTACGGACCCCAACGGTGTGGGGACATTCTCGTATCAATGGCAAGAGGGCGATGCGGACGGCACCGATGGCGGATATACCGACATTGCCGTCGCCACCGCTCAAACCCTGGTCCTGACCAATGCTCAAGTGGGCCGGCGCATCCTGGTGATGGTGTCGTTCACCGATAACGATGGCTTCGGAGAAACCGCCGCCAGCGCCGCCACGGCTGTGGTGGGCGAGGCTGTCGCGCCGACTGTGGACATCACCGACGACATCGCAGCCGGCGAACCCACCACCCGCGCCAACGATATCGCCAACAGAGCAGACGGCGATATCACCTTCACCTTCATGTTCAGCGAGGCGGTCACCGGGTTTACGTTGGCGGCGGCTGACGTGACCGGCGGCACCTTCACCGGCGCACCGAGCGGCACCGGCAGAACCTGGATGCTGGCAGTCACCCCGACCGACGCCATGAATGAAGGCACGATTACCGTGACCGTGCCGGCGGATGCGGCAACCGGCGCAACCTCCGCCCTCGGCAATGTCGCCTCGGCCGCCGTCACGCAGGACTACGACACGCTGGCGCCGAGCGTCCCGACCTTTGATGCGGTGGGGCGCCTCAACGCGGCCAGTCAGATCAACGGCCTTATAATCGGCGGCGGAAACGAAGACGGCGCCACAGTCATCCTCTGCCTGGCCGGCGACGTGACCGGCGATGGCACCGGCGTCTCGTGCGGCACAAGCGGCGAAGGACGCACGATCCGCGATGAATACTTGACCCAAGCGCTTGCTTTCGGAACATCCTGGGTTTATGGGCTAACCACCGCCGACATCACCGCGATGGGCGAAGGCCCCGAAACACTGATCGCCATCTCCACCGATGCGGCCGGCAACACATCCGAGGGAAGCGTGGGGGTCACAGTGGACACCACCGTCCCGGCCGTCCCGACTCTTGACATTCCGATTGCCGACGACGACATCATCAACGCGGAAGAGCAAAGCGACGGCATCATCCTCACCGGCGGAAAAACCGCCGATGTGGTTGACGTCCGCGTCTGCTTCGGCGGCACCGCCGTCCTCGGCACAACCCTGGGTTGCACCGGCGGCGGCACCCTCCGCACCGCCGAAGTCCTCACCGACACGACCTGGCGTTATGAGATGCCGCCCGAACGCATAACCTTCCTCCTGGACAACTCCGCCCTGACCCAGGGGGGCACCTCTACCCTGATCGTCATCGGCGCCGATGCGGCTGGCAACGCCGTCGCGGCGCCCTCTGTCAACATCAGCGTGGACACCCTCGTGCCGGTCTTCACCTCCGGCAACAGCGGCGCGATCGGGGTCAACGCGGCCATTGATGTCATCGCCTACGACGCCAACGCCACCGACAACGGCGGCGACTCGGAAACCGCGGACACCGGCCTCACCTATAGCTTGAGCGGCGACGATGCCGGCATGTTCACCTTCAACGCCGTCGGCGAGGTGACCTATCTGGCCGTCCAGACTGACCCCGTCACCCACAACATCATCATCACCGCCACCGACACGGCCGGCAACGCCTCCGCCCCGCATCCCGTGACCATCAGCGTGCTGACCGGGCCGATGCTCACCATTACCGATGATGTCCCCGGCATCCTGATTGACGGTCGTGCCGTAGTGGATCCTGTAGCCAAAGTCGTCACCTTCACCTTCAGCTTTGCAGAGCGGGTCACCGGGTTTGACGTGGACGATATTATTGTGAGCGGCCTGGAGGCCGCCAGCTCTAGCCTCGACGGTAGCATCGGTGCGTTCACCGAAATCACCACCGGGCAGGTCTGGACTCTGGCCGTCAACGCCCCTTTCTTGGTCGAGGCCGGCCGGACCTTCCGCCGGGATGGCGTGGACGTTACCCATAGCGGCCGCATCGATGTGGCGGTGTTGCAGGGCAGAGCCATCGGTGTGGTGACCAACATCGGCAATCAAACGGTCTCGGAGTCGCAGGAGATTGACACCCGGGCGCCGGGACCCGCGTTCGTGAGTGCCATAGCCACAGACAACACCATCAACGCCGCCGAACGAAACGCCGGCGTGACCATCACCGGCACCAACGAAGCCGACTCTGCGCAGTTGTTCATCTGCTTCACTTCCAATATAGAGAGCTGCTTCGAATCCGGCAATTTTAACTTCGCCATCGTGTCCGACACGACCTGGACTTATATGATGACGGATGAGGACTACACCTTCTTCGGCGAGCAGTCCAGCCCCATTGCTGTTTTCGCCGTAGACGCTGTCGGCAACATCAGCCGCCCTGGTATCGGACTCTTGACCATAGACACCATCGCCCCGGATACCCCCCCGACCTTTGACGCCGTTTCCACAGACGGCATCATCACCGCCGCCGAGCGCGCCATCGGCGTGACCATCGGCGGGAACAAGATCGCCGATGTGGCCGCCGTCACCCTCTGCCTCGGCGCCACCGGCGACACTTGCGGCGCCACCGCAGACGCCGGCATCACCAGCGCCACCGCCTGGAGTTATACCCTGCTGGAAACCGACTACACCGCCTTCGGCGAGGGCGCGCTCATCTTCACCGCCACCGGCACAGACGCTGCCGGCAACCCCAGCACGGCGACCGCCACCCCCGTCACCGTGGACACCCTCGTGCCGGTCTTCACCGCCGGCGACACCGTCACCAGCTATATCGCGGTCAACACGCCCATCGCCTACGACGCCGCCGCCGGCGACAATGGCGTCGCCGGGGAAATAGAAGATTTCGGCGTCACCTACACCCATAGCGGCACCCATGCCGGGCTGTTCACCATCGCGAGCAAGACCGGCGTGGTCACCTACATGACCGCCCCGATGGGCGCCGTCTCCCACACCATCACCATCACCGCCACCGATGCGGTCGGCAATAGCGCCACGCAGGACGTGACCATAGAAATCATTTTGGATGATACGACGGTCACATCCGGCAGTACCGCCGCCATTCCGCTTGACATAGACAGAGACGGCAACCTCGCCGAAAGCGACACCGGCAACGCACTCCTGACCCTGCCCGCCGGCCACACCGTGACCCAGGTCACCGTCAGCACGCCGCCCGCGATTGCCACCGGCAACCCGCCCACCGGCGTGGCCTTCGGCGTGTCAACCGACATCGCCCTGAACGCCGCCCTGCCGGGGGGCGAAACGGCAACCGTCTGCCTGCCCACCACCGGCCTCACGACCAGCCAGCCGGCGCTCTACCACTACACATCGTCAACCTGGAATGAAATCGGGAGAGACACCACCACCCGCACAGACGCCGTCTGCGGCCCCACCGCCACCTTCTCACCGTTCGCGGCCGGCGAGGCTGTCCGTCCGACGGTCGCCGCAGTCGTGGCGCCGCGAGGTTTCTATAAGGCAGACGACATTGTGCCGATCACCGTCACCTTCTTTGAGGCGGTCACGGTCTCCGGCACACCGCAACTGGCGTTGAGCACCGGCAACGCCGGCGCTGGTGTCGGTACCTACACCAGCGGCAGCGGCACCGCCGATCTGACCTTCACCTACCGCGTGCGCGACGGCGATAACATCGGCGCGCCGCAGACCAACCCGGATGATCCAAACATTGATGTGCCTGTCTCCCTCAATGACTTGGACTACACCGGTACCACCGCGCTCACACTGAACGGCGGAACCATCCGCAGTAACATAGAAGCAAGCCTTGAGGCCGACCTGACTCTGCCGGTGCCCGGTGAGGGCGGCTCGCTGTCTTCCTCCTCGGATGTGGTGCTGGACACCATAGCGCCGACCGCCGATTCCGCCGCGGCCTCCGCAGACGGTGCGAGCATTGAAGTGACCGCCTCCGAGATGCTGATGCTGACCAATTTGGATTTCCTGGACGGCGGCGAATTCATCCTCACCAACACCCCCGCCGAGGTCCGAGTTGCCTTCAACTTCGGCACCCTGCTGACGCTGGTTGTTGACCCGCCAATCCAGCCGGGCGAAGCAAACGTGATGCTTGCCTGGACCGCCGGCAGCAACGACATCATTGCGGATTTGGCCGGCAACATCCTTCCCGACTTCACCAGCTTGAGCGTCAACACAGGTGCGGTCGCGCCAGTGGTGGTGGCCGTGGCGGTGGACCCCTTCTCCACACCGTATAATATGGCCGGGGATATCGTGAACATCATCGTCTCTTTCTCTTCCTCGGTCACGGTCACCGGCGTCCCGCAGTTGACGCTGGCTACCGGTAGCAGCCCCAATGGCATGGCCGAATATGTCCCCGGCGGCGCGCCCGGAACCGCGCAAATCTTCCGCTACAGCGTGCTGGACGGCCATAATTCCGCCGCGCTTGCCTATCCCGATGTCAACGCCCTGGGCCTGAACGGCGGGAGCATCCAAAGCACCGTCGTCCCCGCGACGGCCGCCACCCTGACCCTGCCGGCGCCGGGCGAGTTCAACTCGCTAAGCGGCAACTTCTTTACCCCGACAGTGGTGATTGACACCATCATCCCGGCCGTGCCGAGCATTCATGACCCGGTTGCCGGCGACAACATCATCAGCGCCGCCGAGCGCGATGCCGATGACCCTGTCTTTATTGCAGGCGCCCACGACCCCGCCAAGGCCGACAGCACCGCCATCACCCTCTGCTTCGGCGCCACGGACGTCACCGACATCCTCTGCGAAGGCGGCATAACCTACCTCGCCTCGGCCTTTTCCGGTTCAACCTTCGCCACGACCTGGAGTTATGACTTGGATGACAACGATATCACCGCGCTAGGCGAGGGTGTTGTGACACTGACCGCCATCGCCACCGATGCGGCCGGCAACACCTCCGTGCCGTCGCCGGGCCTTGACATCATCGTTGACCTCGTCGCGCCGACCGCCGATCCCGCCGTCGCCAACGCCGACGGCACGAGCATCGCCGTGACCGTCTCCGAGCCGGTGACGCTGACCAATCTGGCGACACTGGACGGCGGTGAATTCAGACTTGACGGTGGCACATCCGCGCTGGTGACTGCGGTTGCGGTTTCCACCGCCGGCACCACGCTGACGTTAACCGTCTCCCCGGCAATCCTGTCGGGCGAAGACGTGACGCTTGCCTGGACCGCCGGTACCGGCGACATCATTGCGGATGCGGCCGGAACGCCCATGAGCGATTTTGATAGCCTGACCGTCCTGACCGACATGGTACTTGACACCGTCGCGCCGACCGCCGTGTCCGCCGTCGCCAACTCCGACGGCACGCGCATCGACGTGATCGTCTCGGAGCCAGTGGTGCTGACCAATCTGGCGACACTGGACGGCGGTGAATTCAGACTTGACGGCGGCACCTCCGCGCAGGTGACCGCCGTCGCCTCCATCGTCGGCACCACGCTGAGGTTAACCGTCTCCCCGCCAATACGGTCGGTTGACGGAACAGTGACGCTTGCCTGGACCGCCGGCCCCGGCGACATCATTGCGGATGCGGCTGGAAATCCCATGAGCGATTTCGACAGCCTGCGCGTCATGACCGACATGATAGATGGCCCCAGACTGACCTTTGACGCGGTGGCCACCGACAACACCATCAACATCGCCGAGCAAAACAACGGCGTGACCATCAGCGGTACGCGAGTCGCAGAGACCACGGTGACCCTGTGCATCGCCGGCAGCGATGCCGCCTGCACCGGCGGCACACAACCCGCCACCATTGAAGACACCGCCACGACCTGGAGTTATCCGCTGGTCGCCGCCGACTACACCGCGGCCGGGCAAGGCGCAACGACCTTCACCGCCACCGCTACGGACGCGAGCGGTATGGTCCCCCCCCTGGTGGCCATCCACACCATCATCGTGGACACCGTCGTCCCGCCCGTCCCGACCTTTGACGTGGTGAGTGCGTCCAGCACGTCGCTGACCAATAACGGCGACCGACTGAACGCGGCGGATAGCGTCGCCGGCGTGCTGTGGGGCGGCGGCCTGGAAGAAGATGCCACGGTGACCCTGTGCCTGGCCGGCGCCGGCGATGGCACCGGAGCCTCCTGCGGCACAGACCGCACACTGCGCGCCGGCGCCGACGAAGACCAACGTCTGCGTTGGTCTTATATGCTGACCCCGGATGACATCGCCGCGATGGACGAAGGCGCCGAGACCGTGACCGCCACCGCCACAGACGTGGCCGGCAACACTTCCGCCGAGGGCAGTTACGACCTCACGGTTGACACCGGCATCCCGGAGTTCCGCTCCGGTACCACCGGCGAGGTTGAGGTCGGCTCGGCCATCGGGGTCACCGCCTACAACGCCGAGGCCACCGACAACGGCCTTGCATCGGAGGATGCGGACACCAACATCAACTACAGCTTGAGTGCAAGCAGGGTTGGCACGACGTTCACGGTCATGCAGACAGGCCAGGTCCTCGTAGATGGCTCTTTTGTGAACAGAACAATAGAAGTACACGTGATCACGGTTGGGGCTTCCGTGTTTGATATTGATGAAGACAACGGCGAGGTCACCTACTTAGATGTGCAGACCAGCGCGACCACCCACGGCATTGACATCGTCGCGACCGACCTGGCCGGCAATCGCATCGTGCAAACCGTCACCATCTCGGTGGTGGACACCACCGCCCCGGTCTTCAGCAGCGGCAACAGTGGCGCGGTTGTGGTCGGCGCGACCAGCAACACGGTCATCGCCTACGATGCCGAGGCCACCGACAACGGCCTTGAATCGGAGGCTGCGGACACCGGCATCAGCTACACCCTGGGCGGCGACGATGCTCTCACCTTTACGTTTGACCCGGACAACGGCGAGGTCAGATACACTGCTGTCCAGAACGCCCCGGTCACCCACAGCATCATCATCACCGCCACCGACACGGCCGGCAATGCCACCATGCAGCCTGTGACCATCTCGGTGCTGGCCGCGCCCATGCTGACCATTACCGGCAGCCCTGACGTTGACTACATCGGCAACAACGTGTCCCTGGAACTGACCTACGACTTCGGCGTGGTGGTCACCGGATTTACCTTTGAGGACATCTCCGCCACCGCCAACGGCAGCCTGGGCGAGCTGGCTGACGGATCCCCCGCCGGCCAGGTCTATACGCAGGCAGTCACCATCACCGACTCAACCAATAACGCCGGCACCTTCACCGTCACGGTGGCGGACAATGCGGCCATGAACGCCGCCGGCGGCAACATCGGCGCCACCTTTAGCCAGATGTATGACACCGTGGCGCCGGTGTTCGCCGCCACCACGGACACCGTCCTGTTTACTATCGGCGGCACGGCCACCACCGTCTATGACGCCGCCGCGACAGACGGCGGTATGGCCGATGCCGGCCTCACCTACACCCTGGGCGGCACCGATGCCCTCACCTTTGCGATTGACGCGGACAACGGCGAGGTCACCTATCGCACCGCCAACGCCCCGACCACCACGGTCGTCCACGAAATAGACATCACCGCCACCGACAAAGGCGGCAACACCGCCATGGTCACCGTCACCGTCACCGCCGCCGCCACCCCGACGGTTGGCCTGGTCTCGGCGACGGATGGTTTCTACATGGAAGGCGAAAGTGTGCCGATCACCGTCACCTTCTCCGAAGCGGTCACGGTGGACATCACCGGCGGCGTACCGCAACTGGTGTTGACCACCGACGATAGCGGCGGCACCGGCATGGCCAACTACGCAAGCGGCACCGACACCGCCGATCTGATCTTCACCTACGTCGTGAGCGCCGGCGATAACATCGGCGACCTCGCCTACACCGGCCCCACCGCGCTCACCGTGAACGGCGGAACCATCCAAAATACCCTGGTCGCAAGCATCGCCGCCGTCCTGACACTGCCGACGCCTGGTGAGGGCAACTCGCTGTCTTCCTCCTCGGATGTGGTGCTGGACACCATCGCGCCGGTCTTCACCGACGGCGACACCGTCACCAGCTATATCTCGGTCAACACGGCCACCGCCTACAACGCCGCCGCCACCGACAACGGCGGCGCCAGGGAAACCGAGGATGCCGGCGTCACCTACAGCCATAGCGGCGCCGATTCCGGGCTGTTCACCATTGCGGGCGACACCGGCGTGGTCACCTACATGAGCGCCCCGACTGCCGCCATCAGCCACAGCATCACCATCACCGCCACCGACATGGCTGGCAATAGCGCCATGCAGCGCGTGACCATTGAGATTATTTCGGATGAGACGATAGTCACACCCGGCAGTACCGACTCCATTCTGCTTGATATAGACAGAGACGGCGACGTCACCGACGGCGACCGCGACAACGCACTCCTGACCCTGCCCGCCGGCCACACCGTGACACTGGTCACCATCAGCACGCCGTCCGCGATGGCCACCAGCAACCCGCCCGCCGGCGTGTCCTTCGGCGTGACAACCGACATCGCCCTGAACGCCACCCTGCCGGGGGGCGAAACGGCAACCGTCTGCCTGCCCACCACCGGCATCACGACCGGCCGGGCGGCGCTCTACCACTACACATCGTCAACCTGGAATGAAATCGGGAGGGACACCACCACCCGCACAGACGCCGTCTGCGGCACTACCGCCACCTTCTCACCGTTCGCGGCCGGCGAGGCTGTCCGTCCGACGGTCGCCGCAGTCGTGGCGCCGCGAGGTTTCTATAAGGCAGACGACATTGTGCCGATCACCGTCACCTTCTTTGAGGCGGTCACGGTCTCCGGCACACCGCAACTGGCGTTGAGCACCGGCACCGCCGGCGCTGGTGTCGGTACCTACACCAGCGGCAGCGGCACCGCCGATCTGACCTTCACCTACCGCGTGCGCGACGGCGATAACATCGGCGCGCCGCAGACCAACCCGGATGATCCAAACATTGATGTGCCTGTCTCCCTCAATGACCTGGACTACACCGGTACCACCGCGCTCACACTGAACGGCGGAACCATCCGCAGTAACATAGAAGCAAGCCTTGAGGCCGACCTGACTCTGCCGGTGCCCGGTGAGGGCGGCTCGCTGTCTTCCTCCTCGGATGTGGTGCTGGACACCATAGCGCCGACCGCCGATTCCGCCGCGGCCTCCGCAGACGGTGCGAGCATTGAAGTGACCGCCTCCGAGATGCTGATGCTGACCAATTTGGATTCCCTGGACGGCGGCGAATTCATCCTCACCAACACCTTCTCCGAGGTCCAATTTGCCTTCAACTTCGGCACCCTGCTGACGCTGGTTGTTGACCCGCCAATCCAGCCGGGCGAAGCAAACGTGATGCTTGCCTGGACCGCCGGCAACAACGACATCATTGCGGATTTGGCCGGCAACATCCTGCCCGACTTCACCAGCTTGAGCGTCAACACAGGTGCGGTCGCGCCAGTGGTGGTGGCCGTGGCGGTGGACCCCTTCTCCACACCGTATAATATGGCCGGGGATATCGTGAACATCATCGTCTCTTTCTCTTCCTCGGTCACGGTCACCGGCGTCCCGCAGTTGACGCTGGCTACCGGTAGCAGCCCCAATGGCATGGCCGAATATGTCCCCGGCGGCGCGCCCGGAACCGCGCAAATCTTCCGCTACAACGTGCTGGACGGCCATAATTCCGCCGCGCTTGCCTATCCCGATGTCAACGCCCTGGGCCTGAACAGCGGGAGCATCCAAAGCACCGTCGTCCCCGCGACGGCCGCCACCCTGACCCTGCCGGCGCCGGGCGAGTTCAACTCGCTAAGCGGCAACTTCTTTACCCCGACAGTGGTGATTGACACCATCATCCCGGCCGTGCCGACCATTGATGACCCGGCTACCGACGACGACAACCTCATCACCGCCGCCGAGCGCGATAGCGATACCCCGGTCTCTATCTACGGCACCCACGCCGACGAGGCCGACACCATCATCACTCTCTGCGCCGGCGCCACGGACGTCACCGACCCGCTTTGTGCCGGCGGCCTGACCTACATTGCCTCGACCATTTCCGGCCTCACCTTCTGGAGTTACGAACTGGCTGACGACGACATCACCGAGATAGGCGATGGTGTTGTGACCCTGACCGCCATCGCCACCGATACGGCCGGCAACGCCGCCGTTTCGCCGGGCCATGACATCACCATTAACATCATCGCGCCGACCGCCGATTCCGCCGTCGCCAACGCCGCCGGCACGAGCATCGCCGTGACCGTCTCCGAGCCGGTGACGCTGACCAATCTGGCGACACTGGACGGCACCGAATTCACCCTTGACGGCGGCACCTCCGCGCTGGTGACTGCGGTTTCCACCGCCGGCACCACGCTGACGTTAACCGTCTTCCCGGCAATACTGCCGGGCGAAGACGTGACGCTTGCCTGGACCGCCGGTACCGGCGACATCATTGCGGATGCGGCCGGAACTCCCATGAGCGATTTTGACAGCCTGACCGTCCTGACCAGCGGGGTACTTGACACCGTCGCGCCGACCGCTGTTTCCGCCGTCGTCACCAACACCGAAGGCACAAGCATCGCCGTGACCCTCTCCGAGCCGGTGACGGTGACCGCTACCCTGGACGGCGGTGAATTCGCCCTTAGCGGCACCAACGCGCAGGTGACCGCCGTCTCCAACAGACCCTCCATCATCAGCGACACGCTACGGTTAACCGTCTCCCCGGCAATAGAGTCGCTTGAAGCCGTGAGGCTTGCCTGGACCGCCGGTACCGGCGACATCATTGCGGATGCGGCTGGAAATCCCATGAGCGATTTCGACAGCCTGCGCGTCATGACCGACATGGTAGATGGCCCCAGACTGACCTTTGACGCGGTGGCCACCGACAACACCATCAACATCGCCGAGCAAAACAACGGCGTGACCATCCGCGGTACGCGAGTCGCAGAGACCACGGTGACCCTGTGCATCGCCGGCAGCGATGCCGCCTGCACCGACGGCACACAACCCGCCACCATTGAAGATACCGCCACGACCTGGAGTTATCCGCTGGTCGCCGCCGACTACACCGCTGCCGGGCAAGGCGCAACGACCTTCACCGCCACCGCTACGGACGCGAGCGGTATGGTCCCCCCCCTGGTGGCCATCCACACCATCATCGTGGACACCGTCGTCCCGCCCGTCCCGACCTTTGACGTGGTGAGTGCGTCCAGCACGTCGCTGACCAATAACGGCGACCGACTGAACGCGGCGGATAGCCTCGCCGGCGTGCTGTGGGGCGGCGGCCTGGAAGAAGATGCCACGGTGACCCTGTGCCTGGCCGGCGCCGGCGATGGCACCGGAGCCTCCTGCGGCACAGACCGCACACTGCGCGCCGGCGCCGACGAAGACCAACGTCTGCGTTGGTCTTATATGCTGACCCCGGATGACATCGCCGAGATGGGCGAAGGCCCCGAGACCGTGACCGCCACCGCCACAGACGTGGCCGGCAACACTTCCGCCGAGGGCAGTTACGACCTCACGGTTGACACCGGCATCCCGGAGTTCCGCTCCGGTACCACCGGCGAGGTTGAGGTCGGCTCGGCCATCGCGGTCAGCGCCTACAATGCCGAGGCTACCGACAACGGTCTTGCATCGGAGGATGCGGACACCGGCATCAACTATAGCTTGAGTGCAAGCAGGGTTGGCACGACGCTCACGTTTATGCAGACAGGCCAGGTCCTCGTTGATGGCTCTTTTGTGAACAGAACGATAGAAATACACGTGATCACGGTTGGGGCTTCCGTGTTTGACATTGATGAAGACAACGGCGAGGTCACCTACAAAGAGGTGCAGACCAGCGTGACCACCCACGGCATTGACATCGTCGCGACCGACCTGGCCGGCAATCGCATCGTGCAAACCGTCGCCATCTCGGTGGTGGACACCACCGCCCCGGTCTTCAGCAGCGGCGACAGCGGCGCGGTTGAGATCGGCGCGACCAGCAACACGGTCATCGCCTACAATGCCGAGGCCACTGACAACGGTCTTGAATCGGATGTTGCGGACGCCGGCATCAGCTACACCCTGGGCGGCGACGATGCTCTCACCTTTACGATTGACCCGGACAACGGCGAGGTCAGATACAATGCTGTCCAGAACGACCCGGTCACCCACAACATCATCATCACCGCCACCGACACGACCGGCAATGCCGCCACGCAGCCCGTGGCCATCACGGTATCGGTAGTGCCCACGCTGACCATTACCGGCAGCCCTGACGTTGACTACATCGGCAACAACGAAACCCTGACTTTGACCTACGCCTTCAGCGAGGTGGTCACCGGATTTACCTTTGATGAAATGACCGCCACCGGCGACATCAGCGCCACCGCCAACGGCACACTGGGCGAGCTGATGGAAGTCATCACCGACCGCGTCTATACGCAGGAAGCCATCATCACCGACTTGACCAATAACGACGGCACCTTCACCGTCACGGTGGCGAACGGTGTGGCCATGAACGCCGGCGGCACCGGCAACATCGGCGCCACCTTTAGCCAGATGTATGACTCCGTGGTGCCGGTATTCGCCGCCACCACGGATACCGCCCTGTTCACCATCGGCGGCACGGCCACCACCGTCTATGATGCCGCCGCGACAGACGACGGCGATATGGCCGATGACGGCCTCTCCTACGCACTGGGCGGCACCGATGCCCTCACCTTTGCGATTGACGCGGACAACGGCGAGGTCACCTACACCACCGCCCCGACCGCCCCGGTCACCCACGAAATAGAGATCACCGCCACCGACAAAGGCCGCAACGCCGCCATCGTCACCGTCACCGTCATCGCCACCGCCACCCCGACCATCACCTCGGTCACCGCGCCGGACGGCTTTTATATGGCCACCGAAAGCATACCGATCACCGTCACCTTCTCCGAAGCGGTCACGGTGGACATCACCGGCGGCATACCGCAACTGATGTTGACCACCGACAATAGCGGCGGCACCGGCACAGCCGCCTACACAAGCGGCGCCGGCACCGACGAGCTGACCTTCACCTACACCGTGCGCGACGGCGATAACATCGGCGAGTTCCACGGCGAAGGCGCCAATGTTGAATTCGACAAGTCGTTAGCCCTCCGCGCATTAGAAGAGGGCCCCTACCTCGACGACCTTGCCTACACCGGCACAGACGCGCTTGACCTGAACGGCGGAAACATCCAACTGGCCACCGCCGCCCTTGATGCCGTCCTGACCCTGCCGACGCCCGGTGCGCTCAACTCGCTGTCCCACTCATCAAGTGTGGTGCTGGACACCGACGAGCCGACCGCCATATCCGCCAGCGTCACCGCAGGCGGTACGCGCATTGATGTTGTCCTCTCCGAGGTGCTGACGCCGGCCAGTTTAGCTGCCCTGGAAAGCAACGAATTCGATCTCGGCAGCGGCACCTCCGCCACGGTGCAAAACATCATCGCCACCCCCAACACGCAGATGCTGGTGCTGGTGCTGACCGTCCCCTCATATAACCCGGATGACCTGTATGATCCGGATGCCCCGGTTGACCCGGAGGACCCGACAGTCCTGCCGGGCGAAACCGTGACCCTCGCCTGGACCAACGACGGAGACAGCATTACCGATGCGGCCGGCAATGCGCTGGACGACATCACCAGCTTGATCGTCACCAACGAAGAGGAGGCGCCGGCGGTGGTATTGGTGGCGCCGGCAGACTTCGCCCCAATACAGAATAAAGCCGGGGATGCGGTGAATATCGTCGTGACGTTCACCACCTCGGTCACGGTCATCGGCATCCCGCAGTTGACGCTGGATATCGGCGGCACCGCAGGGTCGGCGCTGTATCTCTCCGGCTCTCCCGGCGCCGAACTGACCTTCCGCTACACCGTGGCGGAGGGCCATAATACCGCCGCGCTTGGCTATCCCTCGGTCAACGCCCTTAGCCTGAACGGCGGCAGCATTCAGAGTACCGCCACCGACACCCTGGCGGCCGACCTGACCCTGCCGGAGCCGGGCGCGCTGAATTCGCTAAGCGGCAACTTCTTTGGCCCGGTGGTGATTGACACCATCGCCCCGGCCGTGCCGGTCATTGACGACCCGATTGCCGGCGGCAACCTTGCCCGCGACAACCGCATCAGCGTGGCCGAGCGCAATGCCGCTGACGGCGTGCCGATTGAAGGCACCCATGAGGCCGGCTCAAGCATTACCCTGTGCTTCGGCGCCACCACCGTCACCGACCCGCTGTGCGCCGGCGGCCTGACCTACGAGGCGGTCGTCATCGGCGCCACGACCTTCACCACGGCCTGGAGTTGGAGTTATGAACTGGATGTCGTTGACATCACCGATATAGGCGGCGGCGGCGTGACGCTGACCGCCATCGCCACCGATGCGGCCGGCAACACCGCCGTTTCGCAGGGCCGGGACATCACCGTGGATGCCATCGTGCCGGGCATTGACGGCCCGGTTGCCGGTGACAATATCATCAACGCCGCCGAGCGCGATTTCAGATCCCTCGCCACCGGCGGGCGCAGGCCGGCGGACGGCGTCCTGATTACCGGTACGCATGACAACGCCGCGCGCATCACCCTGTGCGCCGGCGCTACCGATGCCGCCGACCAGAACTGCGCGGGCGGCACGACCTTCGAAGCCACGCGCGACACGACCTGGCATTATGCGCTGGATGTCGCTGACATCACCGCGATAGGCGAGGGTGACGTGACGCTGACCGCCATCGCCACCGATAACATCGGCAATGCCAGCGTTTCACCGGGCCATGACATCTTCGTGGACACCATCGCGCCGACCGCCAATTCCGCCAGCGTCAACTCAAACAGCAGGAGCATCGTCGTGACCGTCTCCGAGGAGCTGATGCTGACCACGTTTAATCCGGAGCCGCCGACGGGAGTCCCCACATTCATCCTCACCGGCACAAATGGTCTGCCCGGCGACAGACGCGACGGGTTCCCCGTCCCCTACGAATCTGGTGACCCCGTTAGTCTGACCGCCTTCGCCGCCGTCGGCAACACGCTGACCTTGACCACCAACTACGGAATCCAGATTGACGATACCGTGAGGCTTGGCTGGAGCGCCCAAAACGGAGTTATCATTGAGGATGCGGTTGGAAATCCGATGAGTGATTTCACCGGCCTGCCGATCACGGTCATTGACCCCTCCATTCCCACCATTCCCATCATCGCCCCCACCTTGAACTTTGACCCGGTTGCCGGCGACGACATCATCAACCGCGCCGAGCGCAACGCCGGCGTGACCCTCACCGGCACACGAGTCATGGATGCCACGGTCGCCCTCTGCATCCGCGGTAGCGATGACGCCTGCACCGGTGGCGAAGTGCGCACCTTCTTCAGTGGCGACACCCCCACGACCTGGCGTTACACGCTGACCACTGCCGACTACAACTTGATGGGGGAAGGCGAGGTGGACTTGCGCATCCTCGGGGAAAGAAAACCCATCACCGTGGACCTCACCCCCCCGGTCGCGCCGGTCATTGATAACCACGCGGTTGACACGGCCATCGACAGTGACAGTCGCGGAGATTCCAACATCATCATCGGTGATGACACCACCGACGACGATAGCCGCGCTCGCAGCATCGTCATCCGCGGTGACTATACAGACGACGAGAACATAATCCTCTGCGCCAATGCCACCGACCCGACCTGCGCCGGCGGCATAGGACCACTCGCCGACATCAGCCGAGGCCTTAACAATCGATGGAGTAGTTCTCTGAACAGAGATCACATCAACGCGCTGGGCTTTGGCCCCGTGACGCTGACCGCCATTGCAGAAGATGATGCCGGCAACACCGCCGTTTCGGACGGCGTCGTGGTCACCGTGATCCTGCCCTTCTCCACTGCTGCCACCCGCCCGAGCTTCGTTTCCGCCGCCGCCAACGCCGCCGGCACGCGCATCTTCGTGACCCTCTCCGAGCCGGTGATAGTGGAGGATGACGTGGTCGGTAGCCAATTCACCATCACAGGAGACGGCGTCAACGATGTCGCGGTGGTGAACGCCATCTCCTTCATCGGCAACACGCTGACCTTGACCCTCGACACGGCACTCACAGCGGGCACCGTGACGCTCTCCTGGGACAGCCGCGGCAATAGTTTCATCAGGAATTTTCATTCCAGCGCCATGCTGGATTTCAACAACGAGCCGGTCTTGACTTCCATCCCCGACCCGGGCGCCGTTTCCGCCGCCGCCAACGCTGCCGGCACGAGCATCGCCGTCATCTTCTCCGAGCCGGTGACGCTCATCGGTAGCCAGGACAGCAGATTCAGCCTCCGAGGCGCCAGGTCGAGCGTGACCGCCATCTCCGTCTCCGGCGACACGCTGACCTTGACCGTCTCCCCGAGAATACAGCCGGACTCAACCGTGAGTCTCAACTACACGACCAACTCCGAGAGTAGCATTGAGGATGCGGAGGGAAATGCCCTGGCAGGTTTCACCGGCCTGCCGGTCCTGGGCACCGTAGCCGTCCCGACCGCCGTGTCCGCCGCCACCGCCGACGGCACGAGCATCGCCGTGACCCTCTCCGAGCCGGTGGCGCTGACTGATAGCGTGGACGGCAGCGAATTCACCCTTAGCGGCGCTGTGGGTGTGACCGTGAACGGCATCTCCAACTCCGGCCTCACGCTGACCTTGAGCCTCAACTCGGCAATCCAGCCGGGCGCACGCGTGACGCTCGCCTACAGCACCGCCGACGCCGATGACATCATTGCGGATGTGGTTGGCAATGAGATGAGCGCATTCACCGGCCTGCCGGTCTCAACCTCCACCACCGTGGTGGTGGATGTCACGGCGGCGAATGGCGTCTATACGGCCGGCGAGAGCGTGCCGATCACCGTCACCTTCTCGGATGTGGTCACCGTGACCGGCACACCGCAACTGGCATTGAATACCGGCGCCGCCGCCCCCTACACCGGCGGCAGCGGCACGACCTCGCTGACCTTCACCTACAGCGTCCGCTCCGGCGACAACATCAGCGACCTTGCCTACACCGGCACCGGCGCGCTTAGCGGCAACATCCGGAGCGCCACCTCCATCAACCTGACCCTGCCGACACCGGGCGATGCCAACTCGCTGTCCGGCTCCTCCAACGTGGCGCTTGACAACGCCGCCCCGGCCGCCCCGACCTTTGACGCGGTGGGCGAACTGGAAGGCGTCACGACGACCGGGAGAAGCAACCGACTCAACGCGGTTGATCTGACCGATAAGCTCCAGTCCAGTGATGGCGTGCCCTGGGGCGGCTCTGTGGAAGCGGGCGCCACGGTCACCCTCTGCCTGGCCGGCTCCGGCGATGGCACCGGCGCCTCGTGCGGCACGGGCCGCACATTCCGCACCGCCACCACGGTCGGCGTCAGGTGGTCTTATACGCTGACTCTTGTTGACCTCGCCGCGATGGGCGAGGGCGCCGAGACCGTGACCGCCTTCGCCACAGATGCGGCTGGCAATGTCTCCGCCGAGGGTAGTTATGACCTCATTATTGACACCGTCGCCCCGGTATTCATCTCCGGCGCCAGCGGCGCGGTCGCGATCAACTCGGCCACCACGGTCATCGCCTACGACGCCAACGCCAGAGATAACGGCGGCGTCACGGATAACGGTATTGCCTATACCCTGGGTGCCACGACGTCGCCTGTGGTGACATACACCGCCGCCGAGTTAGCCACGTTGACATTCATCGCCAACGAGTTAGCCATTGATAGCGGCACCGGCGTGATCACCTTCCAGAATGTCCAGACCACCGCGGTTGTTGACCAGACCATCGTCATCACCGCGACCGACCTGGCCGGCAATACCGCCACGCAAGAGGTCGCCCTCTCGGTGCTTGATGGAACCATCACGCTCACCATTACCGATGATGTCGCCACTGCGGCCGACATTGCCACCGGCGATGTCACCTTCAGTTTCAATTTCAGCGAGGATGTCACCGACTTTGTGACGGGCGACATCACCGTGGACGGCGGCGACAAAGGCGCGTTCGCCGGAAGTGGCAGAGCCTATACGCTGGTGGCGACCCTCCCGACCGTCGCCACGAATGACGGTACGCTGACCGTGACCGTGGCGGCAGGCATGGCAACCGGCGAAACGACCGGTGCCGTCAATGCCGTGACCACCGTCATGCAGGCCTACGACACGCAGGCGCCGGCCGTTCCTGGCATTGACGCCACGATTGCCACCAACAACATCATCAACATCGCCGAACGAGACACCGGCGTCCCGGTGAGCGGTACAACTGAAGACGAAGTGGGCATCGCCCTCTGCGCCGGCGCCACCGCCGTCACCGATTCAACCTGCGCCGGCGGCACGACATTCCTTGTCAGATTGCCCGACGCCAGCAGCAACACGACCTGGAGTTATACGCTGACCGCCGATGACATCAGCGCGATTGGCGACCGCACCGTGATGCTGACCGCCATCGCCGCCGATGGCGCCGGCAACGCCGCCGTTTCAACCGGCGTATCGGTCACCGTGGACACCGTCGCCCCGTCCGCCCCGGCGATTGACGCCCCGGTTGCCGGCGACAGCATCAACGCCGTCGCGCCGCGCGCCGTCGGTGGTACGAATGAAGCCAACGCGCTGGTCACCCTCTGCATCGGCGCCACCGACGCCACCGACGCCGACTGCGGCGACGGCACGACCTACGACACCGCCGTCACCGGCGCGACCTGGAGTTATGATCTGGCCATCACTGAACTCACCGCGCTCCCCCAGGGCACCGTGACGCTGACTGCCATCGCCACCGATACGGCCGGCAACCCCACAGTCTCACCCGGTATCGCCATCACCGTGGACACCATCGCGCCGGTCTTCACCTCCGGCACCACCGGCTCGGTCGGGGTCAACGCGGCCATCACGGTCATCGCCTACGACGCCGAGGCCACCGACAACGGCGCCGACGGGGAGGTCGCGGATGAGGCGATTACCTACACCCTGGGTAGCGACGACGATGAGAGCCTGTTCAACATTGACCCGGACAGCGGCGAGGTCACCTACGGAGTCGTCCGGACCAGTGTCACCATTGACCCCCATCACGTCATCACCATCACCGCCACAGACGAGGCCGGCAACACCGCCACGCGGGTCGTGACCATCTCGGTGCTGAACGCGCCCACGGTGACCATTACCGACAACTTCGCCGGTGACTATACGGCCGGGATTACCGCCATTACCTTCACTTTTGCCTTCAGCGAGGTGGTCACCGGATTTACCGAAGACGACATCGTGGTTGAGCCTGCCGCCGACAGCGTGGGGGCCATCATCCAGGCAAGCAATTTCACCGCAGTCACCGCCGGCCAGGTTTATACGCAAGACCTGTTGTTCTATGGCGGCGCCACCCCGAACGATGGCACCATCACCGTGCGCGTGCCGGCCAATGCGGTCACCGGCACGGTCATCGCAGCCGGGAACATTGAGGCCACTGCCAGACAGCAATATGACAGCGTGAGTCCGTTGAGCAACGCCCTCTCCGTCGTCACCCTCGCGTTTGATGTCACCGGCGGCGCCACCGCCGAAGTGTATAACGCCGAGTTCACAGACGGCGCCGCCGCCGATGACGGCATCAGCTACAGCCTGACAGATGCCGTGGACAGCAGCGGCGATGCCGCCCTGTTCACCATCAACCCCGGCAGCGGCTCGGTCACTTTCAACGCTGCCCCGACCGCCGGGGTCACCTACGATATCGTCATCACCGGCGAAGACAAGGCCGGCCGCAGTGCGACCCTTCGCCTCACCATCAACGCCGTCACCGTCCCGGTGGTCGACTCGGTCATGGCGACGGACGGCTTCTACACAGACGGCGGCCGCGTGCCGATTACCGTCACCTTCTCCGAAGCGGTCACAGTGGTCACCACCGGCGGCACACCGCGACTGTTGTTGACCACTGGCAATAGCGAGGGCGACGGTCGCGCCGACTACACCGGCGGCAGCGGCACTGCGCTGACCTTCACCTATAGCGTGCGCGCCGGAGACAACATCCGCGCCCTCGCCTACGCCGGCATAACCGCGCTTAGCGAGAACGGCGGCGCCATCCAAAATGCCGCCGCCACGGTTGCCGCCGACCTGACGCTGTCGGATCCCGGCACCGCGAACTCGCTGTCGTTCACATCCACGGTGGTGCTGGATAACACCGCGCCGGTGTTCACTCCGGCCAGCGCCGCCGACAACCGCATCAGCCTACTCGTCGCCATTGCTTCCGATACCACCAGCGAAATCTACAACGCCGTCGCCACCGACAGTGGCCGCATGGCGGGTGAAGGCATCACCTACGCATTGACCGGCACCCATGCGAGCACCTTTGAGATTGACCTCGACGGCGTGCTCACCCCGGCGATGACCCTCAACACGGTGTTCACCTATACCTTTGAGATTACGGCCACAGACGAAGTCAACAATGTCGCCACGCAGTATTTCTCGGTGGTCGTGGTTGACCGCCCGACCGTGACCATCACCGATAGCATTGAAGCCGGCACACCCGCGACCCGCCGCACCGATAGCCTCTACCTCGCAGACAGCGGAGTGACCTTCACCTTGACTTTCAGCGAGATGGTCACCGGGTTTGATGCGGACAGCGTCACAGTGTCCAGCCAGGACAACGACATCCCAGGCGCGTTTGTTACGCTCGTCCTCGGCCGGACATTTACGGTGACGGCGACGCCGACCAGCAACATCAATGACGGCGTGATGACCGTCACAGTGGGTGAGGGTGAGGCCACCGGCGCATTGACCGGCCGCACCAACGCTGAAACCAGCTACACGCAGGCCTACGACAGATTGCGGCCAACGATATCGTTCGCCCAGGTGGCCGGAGACGATGTCATCAACATCAACGATCAAACCGACACCATCACCGGTACCATTTCCGAAACCGGCACGCTCGTGACCCTGTGCTTCGGCGGCTCCGACGCCGCCTGCACCGGCGGCACAACCGCCACCGCCGGGGTGACCACCTTCGCCTGGAGTTATACCCTGACGGAAGCCGATGTTGACGAACTGGGCGAGGGCGACAATATCGTACTGCGCGCCACCGCCATAGACGAGGCCGGCAACAGCGGGGAAGGAACCCGCCCCATCACAGTGGACACCGTGGCACCAGCCGCCCCGACCTTTGAGGACTTCATCGCCGGAGACAACCTCATCACCGCCGCCGAGCGCACCGCCGGCGTCACCATCAACGGCGAAGTGGCTGCCGGCGAAACCGGCGCGAGCGTGTCGCTCTGCTTCGGCGGCACGGACGACGCCTGCACCGGCGGCATGACGCAAGATGCCGATGTCCCCACCGGCGGCACGGCCTGGAGTTATACGCTGGAGGATGCCGACTACACAGCGATAGGGCAGGGCACAAACAGGATCGTGCGCGCCACCGCCACAGACGCCGCCGGCAACAGCGGCGCGACCGGCAGCAAAGAATTCATGGTGGATACCATCCTGCCGGTCTTCAGCGGCGGCGACAGCGGCGTGATTGCGATAAACGCGCCGACCATGACGGTCGCCTACGACGCCGAGGCCACCGACAACGGTCTTGGCTCGGAGGTTGCGGACGCCGGCATCTCCTACACCCTGGGCGGCACCGATGCTCTCAGCTTTATGATTGACGAGGACGACGGCGAGGTCAGATACAACGACATCCAGACTGGCCTGGACGACCACACCATCACCATCATCGCCACCGACACGGCCGGCAACTCCTCCGACCCGCGTACCGTGACCATCTCGGTGAGGAATATCCCCACGGTTGGGATTACCGGTACTGTGCCGGGATTCGTCAACGGCGACGCCCTGACCTTCACCTTCACTTTCAACGAGGATGTCTCCGCCCTTACCCTCGTCGGTCTTGATGTAGTGGGCGGCATGCCCGCCACCACGCTTGATACCGTCACCGCCGGGCGGGTTTATACGCTGGTAGTCACCCCGGACAGCAACAATGACGGCACGATCATTGTGACGGTGCTGGCGAATGCGGTGACCAGCGACGCCACCACCAACGCCAATGTCGAGACCAGCGTATCGCAGAGATATGACTCGGTGCTGCCGGTGTTCGCGGTCGGCTCCATCGACGCTGCCACGCTTGTCCTCGGCGCCCCGATGGCCGATGCGGTGTATAACGCCGCCGCGACAGACGGCGTTGGCATGGCCGATGACGGCATCACCTACACCTTGAGCGGCACGGAGACCGTCCCGTTCGTGATTGACGGCGACAACGGTGAGGTCACCTACATCAGCACGATTGATAACACAGAGACCGACTACGCTGTCGAAATCACCGCCACAGACAAGGGTAGCAACACCGCCGTCGTCACGGTCACCGTCACCACCGTGTTCAGCGATGACGCCAACCTTGAGAATCTGCGGGTCGCGTCTGGCTTGACGTCCGCAGGCGAGATCATGACTCTCATCCCGATTACCCCGGCTTTTGACGCGGCCACCACGATATACATCGCCGATGTCGGCGTCGGTGTCGCCGAAGTCACCGTGATCGCGCCCCCGGTCCGCTCCACAGATGGCATGGTGGCGATCAGCGGCACCGCCGAAGACGGCTCTACACTCACCGCCGAAATTCCCACTGGCATTGCCCCCGACAACATCGGCACCCGGACAGTCTCCGGCCTGACCGAAGGCGACAACCCCATCACCATTGAGGTCACCGCCCCGGACGGCACCACCATCAAGACCTACACACTGACCGTCAGTGTGGCTTCTGTCCCGACCTTTGCCGACACGATTGACGCGCAAACCTACACCGTCGGCCGGCCGGTCTCGCTGTCCCTGCCGACTGCCGACGGCGGCTTTGCCCCGCTGTCCTACACACTGACGCCGATCCCGGCCGGGCTGTCATTCAGCGATGACGGCACCACCCGTCTCCTCGACGGCACACCGACTGCGGCCACCGCCACCGCCGCCAGCCTGATCTACACCGTCACAGACAGCACCGACCTGGTCGCTACCCTGACCTTTATGGTGACGGTCAACGCCGTGCCGACCTTTGATACCAGCTCCATTCCGTTGCCTGAATCGGCCTATACCTACATCGTCAACCAGCCCTTCACGACCTTGACCCTGCCGCCGGCCAGCGGTGGTACCGCTCCGTTGAGCTACACACTGAACGGCGCCATCCCGGCCGGGCTGGCCTTTGACGCCACCGCCACCCCGCGCACTCTGTCTGGCACGCCGACCGAGGCAAGCACCGGCACCACCCTGACCTACACCGTCACAGACGCCAACGGCGCGGTCATCACCGCCGCGTTCAGCTTGAGCGGGGACTACAGCCCGGCGACGGTCACCTCGGTCTCGGCGACCGACGGCGCCTACTCAAGCGCAAACAGCGACAACGTGATGATTACCATCGCCTTCTCCGAAGATGTCACGGCCTCCGGCGCGCAACTGACGTTGGACACCGGCAACAGCTTGGGTGACGGCACCGCCGACTACTTTAGCGGCACCGGCGATGCCGAGCTGATCTTCCGCTACATCGTGCGCGCCGGAGACGACACCGGCAACACCGGCGTCCTCTCCTACACCGGCACAGACGCGCTTAGCGGCGGCACCATCCGGAATGAGGTCGGCAGCGTCGACGTCACGCGGACCTTGCCGGCGCCCGGTGAGCTCAACTCGCTGTCCGAATCCTCGGCGGTGGTGCTGGATAACGCCGAGCCGGTCTTCACCGAGACCGGCGCCACCGGCAGCCGCATCACGGCCCCTGTCGCCACCGACACCGTTGCCGGGGTCGTGTTCTACAACGCCGACGCCAACGACAGAGGCCGCACGACGGATACCGGCATCTCCTACGCCGTGACCGGCACCGATGAGAGTTCCTTTGCGATTGTGCCCACCACCGGCGCGCTTAGCCCGACGGGGACCCTTCCCGCTACTGCGACCACCTTTAGCATTGAAATCACCGCCACAGACGAAGTCAACAATGTCGCCACGCAGTATCTTACGGTGGACGTGGTTGAGGTTCCGGTTGTGACCATCACCGATACCATCGCCGCCGGCACCCCCACCGGCCGCATCACCGATACCGCCAACATCGCGGACGGCGCGATTACCTTCACCTTCTCGTTCGGCGAGGAGCCGGTCAGCGGGTTTGATGCGGACGACATTAGCGTGGCCGGCGGCGGCAAAGGCGCGTTTGCGACGCTCGCCGCCGGCCTGACCTATACGTTGACGGCGACCCCGCTCGCCAACACCGATGCCGGCGTCCTGACCATCACGGTGGCGGCTGGTGCGGCCGAAAGCATTGCGACGAGCCGCACGAACCTTGTCACCGAATGGACGCAGGACTACGACACCGTGGCGCCGGCTGTGCCTGGCATTGACATCGTTGCCACAGACGACATCATCAACGCTGGCGAACAAACCACCGAACTGACCGGCACGAATGAAGCCGACGCGCGCGTGACCCTGTGCTTTGGCGGCACCGACTCTGCCTGCGCCGGCGGCACAGAACGCACTGACTCCGACGGCATCAGCGTCACCGGCACGACCTGGAGTTATACGCTGATGATGCCCGCCGACATCACTGCGATAGGCCAGGGCACAAACAGGCTCTTGCGCGTCACCGCCGCCGACGATGCCGGCAATACCACGCAAGGAACCCACCCCATCAGAGTGGACACCATGGCGCCGGCCGCCCCGATCATTAGCCTGGTTGCCGGCGATGACACCATCAACGCCGCCGAACAAACCAGCGTCATCAGCGGCACGACCGAAACCGACACCGCCAGCGTGTCCGTCTGCATCGCCGGCACCGGCGCCACCTGCACCGGCGGCAGGGCCCTCGCCGCCACCGTCTCCGGCACGAACTGGAGTTATCCGCTGGTGGTCGCCGATGTCACCGCGATGGAAGAGGGCGCCGAGACCTTGCGCGCCTACGCCACAGACACCGCCGGCAACACCGGTGTGGCCGGCAGCAGAAACATCACCGTGGACACCACCGCCCCGGTCTTCAGCAACGGCGCCAGTGGCAGGGGCGCGGTTGGGGTCGGCACGACCAGCAACATGGTCACCGCCTACGACGCCAACGCCACCGACAACGAAGGCGCAGCGGACGCCGGTATCAGCTACACACTGGGCGGCCCCCACGCCAACCTGTTCAGCCTCGTCGCTGAAAGCGGCGTGCTTAGCTATCAAAACACCCAGAATACCGTCACCACCGCTCCTCACCACAACATCGTCATCACCGCCACCGATGCCGCCGGCAACCCCGCCACGCAGGACGTGACCATCTCGGTGCTGGACGCGCCAGGGGTAATCATTACCGACAGCGTCACCGAAGAATACGCCAACGGCGACGACATCACCTTCACCTTCAGCTTCGCCGCCGAGGCGGTCACCGACTTGGAGGAGACCGGCGATGTCAGTGTGGCCGGCGGCAGCGGGGGGGCGATTTCGCCGACGCCGAATGAGACGACCACCTACACGGCAACGGACCCCTTTACCTTGGTCGTGACCCCGACCACCGGCATCAATGACGGCGTCCTCATCGTCACGGTGCTAGAAGGTGCGGTTGTGGGCACGACGACCGGCACCGGCAACGCCGCGACCACGGCGTTCCAGAGATATGACGCCGTGGCGCCGATGATCACCAGTGGTGACATGGCCACGACGGTTGTCATCAACGACCCCAGCGGGGAAATCTATAACGCGCAAGCCACGGACGACAGCGGCGCAAACGATGCCGGCATCAGCTACAGCTTGAGCAGTACCCCTGCCAATCTGTTCAACATCAACTCCGAGACCGGTTCGGTCACCTACATCACCGCTCCGACCGATGTGCCCGACACTGACCACTCCATCGTCATCACCGCCACAGACAAAGGCGGCAATACCGACACCATCACGGTCGACGTCCCCGTTGCCTTAAGCCCCAACTCCGACCTGTCGGCGCTGACCGTCACCACCAGCACCGGCGCCCCCGTCTCGCTGTCCCCGGCCTTCGCCACCGACACCTTGAGCTACTCCGCCAGAGTTATCCAGGAAGTTGATAGCGTCATCATCGCCACCACCACCTCCCGCGCAGACGCGATGACTGTCCCTGTCGCTGTCACCGTTACCGGCGGCGCCACCGTCGACGGCACCACAGTCTCTGGCCTGGTCGACGGCCCCAACAACATCATCACCGTCACGGTCACCGCCGCCAATGGCAATACGATGGACTACATCATCACCCTGGACCGCACGCCCCTCCTGACATTCGGCACTGACCCCATGCTTGAGGACCAGAGCTACGTCGTCAACACCGCCACCGATCTGGACATGCCCGTAGCCACCGGCGGCATCGCTCCGCTGAACTACACACTGACACCGGTAGCCGACATCCCGGCGGGCCTGGTGTTTACCCCCGGCTCCCCCAGCACCCTCGCCGGTACGCCGACCAGGTTCACGACCCGAACCCTGACCTACACCGTCACCGACAGTGCCGATCTCCCGGTCTCAACCACGTTGACCTTCGTCGTGAAGGTCGTGCGTGAGACAAGTACCAACGACTTCGCCCTTAACGAAATTGTGCTTGATGTTGACAACAACGGCGAAGACGCCGCCACCGGCCCCGACTCCGGCAACGGAATCCTGACCCTGCCAACCAACCACTCGGTCGTCACGGTCGTTCTAAGCGAACCGTCCGAGGCCGCCGCAAACAACCCGCCGTTGGGCTTTCTGTTCAGCCTGACGACGGATATTGCAGTGCGTGAAGAGAGGAGTGACATGGAGGGGGTGATTGGGTCTGTTGGGCCTTTGCCTGTGGCTTCAACAGTCTGTCTGCCGACCGCCGACGTGCCGTCGGGCCGCGAGCCGATACTCTTCCACTATCCCGACGCTACGTCCGTCTGGGAAGAAATTGGCCGCGACACCGCCACCCGCGCCGGCTTTGTCTGCGGTGAAACCACAGGCTTCTCGCCGTTCGCGGTTGGCTATGCCAGAGAAGTTGGGCGGCTCACCGCCATCAGCGAGACCATTCTGCCGGAAGTGGCACGGGCCATGACGGACACCACCATCAACGCCATCGCGCAGCGTCTTGAGCAAGCCGGCACCGAAAAAGACCCAGGCTCATTCAACCTTGGTGGCCAGTCCACCCTGTCCGATGTCCTGGTCACCGGCGGGCGGGCGTTGGCTGATGGCACACTGGACTTGCAGGGGATGCTGGGTCGCTCCTCGTTTGCCATGCCCCTCAACATGGGGGAGAGCGGTCTGGCGAAGAGCCTGACACTCTGGGGCGGCGGCAACTATCGCGCGCTCGGCGGGAAAGGCGGCGCTACGGACTGGGACGGGGAACTGTTCAACGCGCAACTGGGCGCGGACGCCAAGCTGCGGGACGACCTTCTTGCCGGAGCGGCCATTTCCTGGACACAGGGCGCCTTTGACTACGGCGCACTGGCGGACGACCCGACAGAGGGTGGCGGCTCCTATGACATTGAAATGACCAACTTCTCGCCCTATGTTGGGTGGTCTGTCTTGCCATCAAACCGCTTGAATGTGTGGGCCACGGTGGGCTACGGCTGGGGCGAGGTGTCCATCAACGATGCCGTGGTGGAGACGGCCCAGACCAGCGACGCGACGCTCACCATGGTGGGCGGCGGTGTCAACGGGCATGTGCTGGATTCCAGTTACGGCCAGTTGCGGCTGAAAGGCGAAATCGTGCAGACCAGTCTGGAACTGGACGGCGGCGACAGCCTGGCAGCGCTGGGGGTTGAAGCGCAACGGGCGCGGGTCAGCCTGGAATCCACCGCGACCTACTCCCTGGCGCACGGGGCGGATATGACTCCCAAGTTTGAAGTGGGCCTGCGGCATGACGGGGGCGACGGGCGCACCGGCACCGGGGCGGAAGTGGGCGGCGCGTTGCGCTACGACAACCAGGACCAGGGTATTATGATGGCCAGTCAGGTCAGGGTGTTGCTGGGGCACACCGGGGACTACGATGACTGGGGCATTGGGGGCAGCTTGAGGGTGGTTCCTGACCAGGCCGGGCGTGGACTGGCCTTCCGGCTGGCGCCTACCTATGGACAGACTGCGACGAACACCGCGCAACTGTTGCAACAGGGCGCGATGGACCTGGCCGGGACGGATGCCTCGGCTCTGGGCCGACGGGTGGACGCGGAATTGGGCTACGGGCTGGCCCTTGCGGACGGGCGGAGCCTTCTGACGCCGTATGGGAAAATGACATGGGGCGCAGGCGCGCGGGATTACCGGCTGGGGAGCCGACTGGCGTTACCTCTGGGGCTGACCATGAGTCTGGAGGGTGTGCGAGGGGAGACGGACGGGTCGCAGGCGGAGTATCGGATTCAGTGGCAGACGGCCTGGCGGTGGATCACCGCATCCGTGGATTCCTCCGGCCTGGAACGTCGCCTCCAACTGAAGGCCGAGTGGCAGTGGTAGTTGCGCGAGCGAAAGATTCCGGCCTATGAATAACCGGTCGTGCATGGCCGGGCCGTAGAGACGCCCAAATTGGGCGTCCCTACAAATGAGGGCCGGATGCACAAATTAAGTAGAGACGCCCAATTGGGGCGTCCCTACAAACAAGCCGACGGTGGACACATCGTCGGCTTGTTTGTTTTTCCGGCCTTACGTTGTCACGATGATTCGTGACATTCCCGCAACGTCACAGATCTTCTCCATCCCATCCGTCATTCCCCCGCCTTCCGGCGGGAATCCAGTTTCACGCTGCTCCGATGATTCGTGGTATTTCCGCAGGTTGTGAAGCGGGTATTCTGTCGCGGGTGTGTCGCGGTGGGCGGTGTGTCGCGTATTCGGGCTGACAGATACTGGATTTCCGCGTGCGCGGGAATGACGAGGGGGGTTGAGGGGAGTCAGGCGTGTGGGCGAGGGCGGTGTGTCGCGTATCCCGACACAGTACGGAAATGACCTGGTGGGGTAGCTAGTCGGCGGTGTTGTTTACTGAAACGGGTAACTGCTCGTTGAGGAATGTAATGGTCTCTCTCCAGGCTTGTCCGGCGGCCGATTCATTATAGACGTCGGTTCGCACGAGATCGCAAAACCCATTGCTGGTGCCGGGATATTGACGCACATCCACGGTTTTGCCGGCTTCCCGCGCGATGTGCCCCATGTGTTCAAGCCCCGCAGCCGTCACGGTGTCATGTGCTTCGGCCGCGTGGTAGAGGAGTTGGCAGTGCATATTGCCGATCACGTCAATGGGGTCGGGCAATATGCCGTAAAAGGACACAGCGGCCCGCAGCCGTTTGCGTTTGAGGGCAAAGAGGATGGCCAGTGTTCCGCCCAGACCCAGCCCAATCACGGCATGGGCATTGCGTATCGTTAATTCCATGTCCGGATCTTCGGTGATATTGGAATTCAGAAATTCGCACGAGGCGTTGATGTCCTGAATGACCGTCTCGTTGTTCATTCTTTCCGCCAGGGCATCCGCCACTTCCGCGCTGGTCGTGACCATGCCGCCCTGTCTGCCATACAGGTTCGGGACCATGACCACGTAGCCTTCACATGCCAGTCGTATGGCCATGTCCCTGGAATCCGGCGTCAGCCCCCATTTGTCGTGAAGCAGAACCAGGGATGGACATTTCTCGGTGTTCTGCGGCCAATAGTAAAAGCCCTGGACCTGGTGTTCTTTGGGGATTCTGGTGGCGGCGTAGGGGTCAACCATGTGGTCTTTGTGTGTTGAAAATATGCCTTTGCTGGAAAAACGAACGGCTTTATAGCCGACCTGGTCTATGGTAAAGGGCGTGACGTGATGCGGCATGGCGGTGTTCGGTGTGACGAGATGACGCAGAGACATGGTTGCGGGAACGAGCGGGACTATATCGGGCGGGTCAGGGCTTGTCAACGAAGCCCGCAAGGCGGGGAGGGCATCATCGGGCTGTGGAAGCGCCAAACGCAAACGTCGCCAGTTCGGCGGCGTCCAGCCCTTCTTTGACCATGTCTTCTATGGGCAACGGGCGTTCGGCGTGTCGCACGTCGTCAATGCGGCTTCGGGTATTTGGATGCGGGGGGACGAACAGCGTGCAGCAATCCTGATCCGGTTCAATGGACGTTTCAAATGTGCCGAGATGCTGCGCTTCATTGGTAATTTCGATTTTATCCATCCCAATCAACGGTCGCAGAATGGGCAGGTCAACCGCCTCGCTCACACTCCGGATGTTTTCCGCGGTTTGTGAGGCGACTTGACCGAGACTGTCGCCGGTGACCAATCCCCAGGCGTCTTCCCGTTCGGCCAGTTGTTCCGCAATGCGCAGCATCATCCGCCGGTACAGGACGACGCGAATCGGCGCGGGGGAGTGCATGACGATGTTGCGTTGAATCTCGCCAAACGGCACAAGGTATAACCGGGCTTTTAATTGATAGCCCGTGAGATGGGAGACGAGATCGCGGACTTTTTCTTCGGACGTTCGCGACAAATACGGGCGGCTGTGAAAATGAAGAAAGATGACCTTGCAGCCCCGCTTCATCATCCGGTACGCCGCCACCGGTGAGTCAATGCCTCCCGAAATGAGGCCGATGACGTTGCCGCCGCTGCCGGTGGGGAGTCCGCCCGGCCCGGGGTGTTTGAGCAGCGAAAAATATGCGGCGTGCTGCACGATTTCGACGACAATCGTGATGTCGGCCGCGTTCAGGCTCACGCGCTTGCCGGTCACGCGGCACAGGTGCGCGCCGATGGCTCTGTTCAGTTCAAGGGATGTTTGGGCAAACCGTTTGTCGCCCCGTTTGGTGGTGACGCGAAATGTCTCAAACGGCGTTGCGTGAAGCGCGGTTTCAATGGCCCGGCACAGGGGGGCGATGTCGGGCGAGCGATAGTCAATCGGGAGAGACCCCGCCAGTGAGTAATTGGCCACGCCAAAGGTGTGACGAATACGATCCCGAATGGCATCCCATGATGTGTCGTGCTGAAACGTGATTCTGATACGACCGGGAAGCGATTTGACCTCCGTGACGTCCGCCATTTTGAGAGAATTTTGGAGATTCTGAATCAGGCGTTGTTGAAACAGCCCCCGGTTTCGTCCCTTGAGCGCCAACTCGTGATAGTGAACGATGGCCTGCGGCATTACCCATTGGCCTCCAAAAACCGTTCGGCGTCCAGCGCGGCCATACAGCCGGACCCCGCGGCCGTGATGGCCTGGCGGTAATGAGGATCCTGAACGTCGCCGGATGCAAATACCCCGGCAATGCTGGTCGTGGAGCCATGCGTGGTTTGGATATACCCGTTGGAATCCAAATCAAGCTGGTCTTGAAACAACGTGGTGTTGGGCGTGTGCCCAATGGCGACAAAGACGCCTTTGCAGTCTATGGTGTGTGTGTTGTTGGTCTGTCTGTCGCGGAGTCGTATGCCGGAGACCACTTCGTCGCCCAGGATTTCTTCGACGATGGCGTTCCATTGAAACGAGATTTTTTCGTTCTTGAACGCGCGATCCTGCATGATTTTTGACGCCCGGAGTGTGTCGCGGCGATGGATGACCAGCACGTGGCTCGCGAATTTTGTGAGGAAAATGGCTTCTTCCAGCGCGCTGTCGCCTCCGCCGACCACGACCAGGGGTTGGTCCCGGAAGAAAAATCCGTCACAGGTGGCGCAGGTGGAGACGCCGTGACCCAGGAGCCGGGCCTCGGAAGGGAGGCCTAGCGGGTTGGCCGTGGCGCCGGTGGCGATGATGAGTGTTTTCGCCTGAATGGTTTCTTCGTCGTTCAGGATGAGTTGAAACGGCCTGGAACGAAGGTCGGCCCCGGTGACATCCACCGCCCGAAAGATTGTTCCAAACCGTTCCGCCTGCGCGCGCATATCACGAATCAGTTGAGGCCCCATGATGCCGTCCGGGAAGCCGGGGTAATTTTCCACGTCGGTGGTCAGTGTGAGTTGACCGCCGGCTTGCGAGCCTTCCAGCATCAGCGGGGCAAAATTCGCGCGGGCGGTGTAAATCGCGGCGGTGAGTCCGGCGGGACCGGATCCCGCAATCACAACGTTGTGCATGGCGCTCATCCTTTGTGAGAAAAAGATAATGGTTCAAACGCACGCGGGTTACGTGCGACGTGTTACTCGCGGTTTGATCTGCCGCCGAGGGGCCGCTTTCTGAAGAAATTCCTGATAGAGCTGTCGAACCTGCGGTCGGAGTTGGGAGACGGGCACCATGCCGTTCAGGACGTCGTCCGCCATGCGGCGTTTGACGGCCAGGGGGAGTTGTCCGCGCATACGTCCCAACGCTTCCTTTCTGGTTAAGCCGTCGCGCTGCCGCGCGCGCGCCACCTGGACGGCTTGCGTGGCCGTCACCACCATGACCCGATCCATGCGCCGGTGGGCGTTCGCCTCAAACAGCAACGCCGCATCGTAGAGGATGACGGCGTTGGGATGACGGCGCATCAGGGCTTGCGCCTGCCGGGTCTGTTCCCGTGCGATGCGGGGATGGACAATGCGGTTCAGTGCCGCCAGTTTCGCGGGGTTGTGAAAGACGATTCGGGCCAGCGCGCTTCGGTCAATTCTCCGGTCAGCCCGCAGGATACCCGTGCCGAATGTGCGGACAAGGTCTTTCCATGCCGCTTTGTCCGGTTCCACGACGGTGCGAGCCAGTTGATCGGCATGAATGACCAGCGCGCCACATTCCTGAAAGAGTCCGGCCACCGTTGTGGCGCCGGACGCGAGTCCGCCTGTTAATCCCACTTGTAACATCGTTACGTTGCAGTATAGGGAATTTTCATGATCTTCGCCAATCACGAAGTCGGACGGTTCGCATGGGGCGATTCACGGATGACGCGAACGCCAGTCGCGCAAGCCGGGGTGCGCGGTCGCGGGTCTTGTGAACCAGACAGACACCGGCCCGCCTCCCGCCTCTTGACCGGGAAACGCTCGTCCTGTATGTGCCAGTGGTATGTGCGTATGGGACAGTGTAATGGAAGGAACCGTGTCAGGTACAATGCCGCCGCGTGTGCGCGTGATGCTTGCCGTGGGCGTGTTCGTCGCCGTGTGCGGCGCGAGTGCGGCGACGGCGGCGACGTGGAACGTGGCGCCGGATGGGTCCGGGCATTTTCCATCCATTCAGGAGACCATTGATCACGCGCAGGACGGGGATACCATTCTCATTCAGGCGGGGCGCTATATTGAAGACGTGACTGTTCACAGCAAGGAGCGTCTGAACATTATCGGGGCGGGACGGGAGAAGGTCTTTATTGAGGGATTGAATCGTGTGGGGACGCTGCATATCGGGAAATGGCCGTATGGCGCCACCGACGTGGAAATCAGCGGGTTGACCATTCAGCAGCATGGCGGTCTGGGCGTGGGAATGTTCAACGGGGAGGGGATTACGCTCAAGGGTCTGCACATCAAGGGCCTGGTTTTCGGGCAGCAGGTCAGGGACGTGCGGATTGAACAGTGCGTCGTGGGCGGCAGTGAAACCACCGGACTCGCCTTTGCCGATTCTCACGTGACATTGACGGACAATCTGATTCACGATAACGATCATGGCGTGTCCGTCGGCGGAGCCTCAACCGTGCGGATGGAGCGGAACGTGGTGACGCGCAGCCTGTTTGAAGCGGTGCTGGCGACGGACAGCGGCCAGGCGACGTTGTTGAACAATACGCTGGTGAACAATGGAGGCGGCGTCACGTTTCGGGATAAGGCGGCGGGCCGGGTGGAAGGGAATATCATTGACGGGGCCGGGGTGGGTATCGCGTGGTCGGCCAGGTATCCCGTGACTATTGCCCATAACGGCTTGCATGACACCGAGGTGAATTATCAGGTTGACGGCCAACCTGCGTCGTCCGCCATGGATATCAAGGCGTTTGCCGGTGTGTATGTCTCCCCGCGTTTTGTGGCGCCGGAGCGCGGGGATTACAGACTCAAAGCCGATTCTCCGCTACTTCGCATCGGCGGGTTTGCCTACCTGGGGGCGTTGGGGCCGGCGCGGGAGTAAATCTGTGACGAACGCGTTGCGTATGGATGTGACTCGTGGTACACATGAACGGCTTATTCAGGAAGTGCATGGTCACGGTCAGCGTTGATGGAGGAACCGATGAAAAAAATTGCATGGTGTGTGCTGTTGTTACCGATGTGGTTGACGGGCTGTATGTCGCATCCGCAGGATGCCCATCCCAATACGACGAATTTGACCGTTGGCACGGTGCAAGGTGAAATTCGCGAGGGGATGTCCGCTTCCGAAGTGGCGACGATCCTGGGTTCGCCCAATATTGTGACGACCGATGAGAAACGGCGTGAAGTCTGGATTTACGATAAGGTCTCCAGCAACAGTGTTGATACAAGCAATTCTGCATTTGGATCAATCTTCATCCTGGGCGCCCGTTCCGGTCAATCGCAAAGCACGAGTACGCAGAGGACGCTGACGATCATCATCAAGTTTGACGAAAACAAAACCGTGCGTGATTTTTCTTACAACTCCACGCAATTCTAGTCTGCCGGACATGTTGATAAAGCCCCTGCTCCACGTCTCATGGACGCGCCCTGTGATGGTGATTCTGGTTGGCCTGCTTCTGGCGGGGTGTGCAAGGGGAGGGAGTGCGGGGCCTGGGCCTGCGGAGCTTATCTTGTTAGGCCCTGCCGCGTTTCTTCTTGTGGATGATCGCCCGGCTCTTCGCACGGAGTCTGCGGAGTTTGTCCTGTTAAGCCCTTCCTCCAACCAATACAAGGCCCTGCAAACCCGTCTCTTTGACACATCAAACGACAGGGAATTGCTTTCCGCCTCCACGGGTGTCCTTCAGGATCTTGGGTTTCAGATTGAAGAGGTTGCGCGCGAGACAGGCTTCCTTTTTGCCGCAAAAGAGCGCTGGGCCAGGGAATATCTCCAGGAAATAGGTCGTGCGTTGATGATTCTTCTGACTGCATTGGTCAGGGCACCTTATGGTATTCCTGTTGATATGCATCAACAAATTACGACGATGCTCTCGATCAGCCCCGTGGAAGGGCAGGCGACTCGTTACCAGGTTCGTATTGTCTTCTATAGAAAAATTTGGGAAGGTAGTGGGGGGACTGAAAAACGGAAGATTCCGCCCGGGGCACAAAGGATGGAAATGATTTATGACGCCGGGATCTATCAACAGTTTTTTTCCAAACTGTCCAAGGCGATCTTTCTTGAAGCGCATCAGATTTAAGGAGAACACATGGTGAAGACCTTTGTCAGGCTGTGCATAGTGGTGTCCTTGCTCCTGCTTCATGCCTGTGCCGGCAGTTCCGCGCCGCCGCCGCCTTCGGACTTGCTGTCTCTGACGGACGCGCAAAGTAAAATCAGAAGCTATCAGGTCAGGACATTTGAGGTTGGTGACCGGGAACAAGCGCTTCGCGGGGTCATTCGCGCATTGCTGGATTTGGGGTTCATTGTTGAACGTGTCAATGGCCCAATGGGTTTGGTTACTGCCGGGAAATTTAGCGGAACCAGTGTTATCGAATTGACGTCAATCGTGAATAGCAAGAGCGAGATGCAGACAGAAGTACGGGTGAGTGCGACCCATAATAAGCAACAGATTGACGATCCCAAAGTTTACCAAAACTTCTTCGCTGTTTTGCAGAGATCTTTCGCGAATCCGAGTTAACAGGGTCTGATCAGACATGGTGAATACCGAAGCCGGACATCTTTCAAGTCATGTGCCATGCACGCTGTGGGCCGCGCGTCTCACGCTTCCGTTCCTGCTCGGTGCGGTGGCGTGTGTATCGGGATGTGCGAATGTTTACTGGGATGCCAAAGATCATATTCTGATGTCCGAAGCCAGTCAGGTGAAGTTGCGATCCGTCCAGACCCTGGTGTTTGACACGCCGGACAAGTCACAGGTGCTGAAAGCGGCGCTCAATGTCATGCAGGACCTGTTTTTTCATGTTGATGTGCTGGATGAGGAACTGGGAGTCGTCTCGGGCAAGAAATTCTACGGCAGGAAGGGCGGATGGAAAAACAATGCTTCGTATTACAACTATCAAACGGATGCGTTGATGATTTTTTCTTCCATCTACCGGACGGAAGGGCCGTTCAGGCACAGGGAGGATCTGACGCGCATGACCGTCACGGTTCGCCCGCGCGGGGAGGGCCAGCTTCTTGTGCGAGCCAGTATTCAATACGACATGAATGCGATTGACGACCCCAAGGTCTATCAGACATTTTTCAAGCTGCTCCGGCAATCGCTGTTTCTTGCCTCGGAAGGCAGGTAGGCGGAATTCCGGCGTGTGCTGTTTGAATCCCGCCTGCCGGACACGCCAGTCTCTTTCATCGCGTCCCCCCTGCATACAGACGTTTTCAAACAAACAATGGTGTGGCCATGGTTCCGTGGTTGGTTTAATTCGCAAGCATCGCCTGCGTGAGCGCTTTCCCGCCAATCAGCGCGCCGATGGACAGTCCGACGTTGGTCAGGATGTGCATGGCCCACGTGAGATATCGCGCGCTGTCCAGCAGGTCGGCGGACTCCAGGGCAAACGACGACATGGTGGTCAGTGACCCGCAAAATCCGACGGCCACCATCAGCGCATAGCGGGCATCCATGTTCCATTGCTGAAACAGGACGATAAAGACGCCGAGGATAAACGCGCCAAGGACGTTGACGATCAGGATGTTCAGCGGCAGGGTATTGAAGACGAACGGGGTCTCCGTCATTTTATATCGTAGGCAGGCCCCCAGAATGGCCCCAACCGCCAGCAGTGCGAATTCCATGCTTTTCATGGGGCAGACTGTTCTCCATCCGTCATGCCGGCTTTTTCGTTGGACAGGCCTTGCGGGTGACGCGAACGGGGAGAAGGCACGGGAGACCGCAGTGTGTTACGTGGCGTCCGCCTTGCCCGCCTGTCGCGCGTCAATGGCTTCCAGCCGCCGTGTCACTTCGGCTTGTGCCGCGCGGCGTTCGCCGGAAGATAGCGGTTCCGCGCTGAAGTCGCGGGCTTGTATGAAGCGTTCGTCTTCCTGCATTGCCGCGATTGAAAACCAGATATAGGCCTCGCGGTTGTCTTGAAGGACGCCTTCGCCGGTGAGATAGCTCACGCCAAGGTTGTATTGAGCCTCCGCATGGCCCTGGTCGGCGGCCAACCGATACCATGTCACGGCTTTGTGGAAGTCCTGCGGGACGCCTTCGCCAGTGACATAGCTCACGCCGAGGTTGTATTGCGCCTCCGCGCGTCCCTGGTCGGCGGCCAACCGGAACCACTTCGTGGCTTCGTGGAAGTCCTGCGGGACGCCCTCGCCGGTGTGATAGCTCACGCCGAGGTCGAATTGAGCCTCCGCATGGCCCTGGTCGGCGGCCAGCCGGAACCACTTCACGGCTTCGTCGAAATCCTGCGGGACGCCTTCGCCGGTGTCATAGATCCAGCCGAGGTTGAATTGGGCCTTCGCATGGCCCTGGTCGGCGGCCAACCGATACCATGTCACGGCTTTATCGAAATCCTGCGGGACGCCCTTGCCGGTGTGATAGCTCGCGCCGAGGTTGAATTGGGCCTGCGTGACTCCCTGGTCGGCGGCCAACCGATACCATGTCACGGCTTTGCGGTGGTCCTGCGTGACGCCCCTGCCGGTGTGATAGCTCACGCCGAGGTTGTATTGGGCCTGCGCGACTCCCTGGTCGGCGGCCAACCGGAACCACTTCGTGGCTTCGTGGAAGTCCTGCGTGATGCCTCTGTTTGTGGCATAGCTCACGCCGAGGTTGAATTGGGCTTTTGCATGGCCCTGGTCGGCGGCCAACTGATACCACTTCGTGGCTTTGTGGAAGTCCTGCGGGATGCCATTGCCGGTGGCATAGTTCCAGCCGAGTTTGAATTGGGCGTCCGCATCGCCCTGGTCGGCGGCTTGCCGAAGAGGTTCCGGGTTTGAGGTCTGCGCCAGTGTGTCTCCGCACACGATGACGAAGGCCAGCAGCGCCGTGTTCGCAAGGCCGAGTGTTTTGAGTATCCGCATTGAATTATTCCAGCGTCCTCACACGCGCAATATATATCAACTGGGCATCAATGGAAAGGCCAACGGGCATCCCGCGTTCGGTGTGGCCGCCCGCCGTCTGTGTGCCGTCCGGCTCATGCGGCGCCGATTCCCTCGGTCTGTGTGTCGGCGGATGAATGCGGGTGCGGCGTATGGTCGGCGAGAAACCGCAGGATGGCGGGGTTGACGACGTCGGGTTGTTCCCATTGCGGGACGTGCCCGGCATCGGGGATTTCCAGAAATTCGCCGCCGGGTATCATGCCCTGCATGGCGCGTCCCACTGAAGGCGGAAAAATTTTATCGCACGCCCCCCAGAGAATGAGTGCGGGGTGCGGGATATCCGCCAGCCGGGGCGCGAAGGTCGTTTCCCACGTCGGGATCTGCGCCATCTGCGAATAGATGGCCCGCATGACGCCGTATCGGAAGCGGTTGCGGTACGCGCGTTCCGCCACGAGCGGCGTAATCAGGGTGTGGTCGTGCAGCATCTCTTTGAGTATCCTCCGCGAGGACCATCGTCCGCCGCTCCACGCGCTCCACGTGATGAGCCAGCGAGGCAGTCGCGTTTGGATGCAGTGTTTGTACGCCGAAGAGTCCATGTTGTCCAGCAGGTTGGCGGGTAAGCCCGCAATCAGCACGAGCGCGTTCACGCGTTCGGGATGCGTCAGGCTCATGCCGATGGCGAGACCGGCGCCCAGGGAATTGCCGATGAATGCGGCTTGTTGAATGTGAAGGGTGTCCATGAAGGCGCGGAGGGTGTCGAGGAGAAAGGTCGGCGAATACTCCAGAGCGGGTTTGTCGGACAGTCCCGCGCCCGGCATGTCAAGCGTCAACACACGATGCGAGCGGGCCAGTGCGTATTGCTGATGTTCCCAGTGCCACATGGAGCCTCCCAGGCCGTGGAGCAGAATCACGGGCGGGCCTTCTCCGTTGTCCAGCCAGGCGAGGCGGTGTCCATTCACCGTGCGCGTGCGGACCCTGTGCCGTTGAAACAGGGTGATGCGTGCGGGAATCGGCGGCGGAGGCGCAGAGGATGATGCGGGGTGTGTCACGATACGCAGACTCGTGATGGCGGCGGCGCAGGGCGATGTTCCTTGTGGAATCGCCAAGTCTCTTGTCTATTCAATGTGTATCAGCGTCTCGTCGGCGTTGACCTGATCGCCTTCTTTGACGTGGATGGCTTTGACCGTGCCTTGCACGGGCGCGTCCACGCGGTTTTCCATTTTCATCGCTTCCACCACCAGCAAGAGGTCGCCGGCGGCGACTTTGGCCCCCTCCGTGACGAGGATTTTCACCACGCGGCCCGGCATGGGCGTGGTGACGTCTCCAGGGCCGGCCGGTTTGGGGCGGGCGCCTTTGGCGGCGCCGGTTGACACGGGCGCCTCCAGTCCGCCAGCGAGCACTTCCTGCAGCGGCTCCAGGTACACTTCTTCAAGTTTGTCGTCCACTTTGATGTAGTAGGGCTTTTTCCCTGCAATGGTTTGCCCGGAGCCTGATACCCGCACGTGATACGTTTCGCCGTGGAGCATGACGTTAAATTCCACCGGTGCGAGATGCAGACCATGGGCCGGTGGCGCGCCCTTGTCTCCCTGGATATGCGGCTCAAGCGAGTTGGGTTTCAGTGTCCCGCTTTCGCGATCATTGATAAATTCCAGGGCAATGGCGGGGAACAGGGCATACGACAACACGTCTTCTTCGGAGACGGTATGCCCGCGCAATTCTTTTTTGGCGGCTTTCAATTCGGGGTCCAGATTGTCCGCCGGTCTGTTGGTGATGGGACTCTCTCCGGCGATGGCTTTCTGTTTGGTGGCCGCATGAAGGGGGCCGGGCGGTTTGCCGTAGAGTCCCAGGAAGTAATTTTTGGCTTCGGTGGTGATGACTTTGTACCGTTCGCCGGTCATCACGTTCAGTGTGGCTTGCGTGCCGACGATTTGACTCGCGGGCGTCACCAGCGGGGGGTAGCCCATGTCTTTGCGCACGCGGGGGATTTCTTCCATCACAGCCTGAATTTTCTCAATGGCGTTTTGTTCCGCCAACTGTGAGGCCAGGTTTGAGGTCATGCCTCCCGGAACCTGCGATAACAGCACGTCCGTATCCACGCCGGTGAATTCGCTTTCAAATTGATGATACTTCTTTCTGGCCGCTCGCAGTTGTTCCGCAACGGGCTTGAGCCGGGATAAATCCAGGCCGGTGTCATACGGGGTGCCGCGCAGGGCCGCGATACAGCTTTCCGTGGGAGGATGCGACGTGCCGCCGGACAGCGGAGACATGGCCGTATCCAGAATATCCAGGCCGGCGATAATCGCCATCAACGCGGACATGGAAGCCATGCCCGATGTGTAATGCGTATGCAGATGGATGGGAACACGAACGGCCGCCTTCATGTGTCGAATCAGGTGATAGGATTCAAACGGCGGTAAGAGGCCGGCCATATCTTTGAGGCAAATGCTATCGGCGCCAAGGTCTTCCAGTTTTTTCGCCTGCTCCACAAAGTGATTCAGGTGGTGTACCGGACTGCTGGTATAGCAAATCGTGGCTTCCACGTGCTTGTGGCATTCCCGGACCACCTTGATGGAGTGCTTCAGATTGCGAATGTCATTCAGGGCGTCGAAAATGCGAAACACGTCAATGCCGTGTTCCGCCGATTTGACGATGAATCGTTCCAGAACATCGTCGGCATAATGCCGGTAGCCCACCAGATTTTGCCCGCGAAGCAGCATTTGCAATCTGGTTTTCGGGGCGGCCTGGCGGAACGCCTTCAAGCGTTCCCATGGATCTTCTTTCAGGAATCGCAAACAGGTGTCGAATGTCGCCCCCCCCCAGACTTCCAGCGACCAGAACCCCACCTTGTCCATCTGTTCGGCGGCGGGAATCAGGTCTTCCGTTCTCATGCGAGTCGCCAGCAGGGATTGATGCCCGTCGCGCAACGTGACATCCGTCAGGTGAATCTGTCGTCCGCGCGAGGCTTTGATGTCGGGCGTTTCCGGGCGTGTGACCTGTGCCGGCTTTGCGCCCCGCGCCACGGCGGGTTTTTTGGCCTTGCTTCGGGATGGTGATGGTTTTGCCATAGAGACCTTTGCGTTCAGGCAGGTGTTGCCCGCTTCCTCGTTATGCGGGCTACAGCCCTTCGTAGGCCGCGATGGCGGCCGAGAGCGCCAGCACCAGATCCTCCGATTCCAGGACGTGGTCGTAGTCGGCCAGTTCAGGATGGGAGGCCAGGTACGATGTATCAAATCGTCCCGCGCGGAAATCGGGTTCTTCCATGATTTTCTTCATAAAAGGAATGGTCGTTTTGACTCCCCGCAGCACAAATTCTTCCAGGGATCTGTGGGTGCGCCGAACGGTTTCGTTCCAGGTCCGGCCTTGCACCGTCATTTTGGCCAACAGCGCGTCATAGTATGGGGGGACGGTGCAGTCTTTGTAAACAACGCCGTCAATCCGAACCCCGATTCCGCCGGGAGACAGGTACGCCGTGATTTTGCCCGACGAGGGGAGAAACCCGTTTTTCGGGTCTTCGGCGTTAATCCGGCATTGAATCGCATAGCCTTGCATATTCACCTCATGTTGTCCAAAGACGAGCGGACGTCCCTCGGCAATCAAAATTTGGTTTTGCACGATATCAATGGTGGTGATTTGTTCCGTGACCGTATGTTCAACCTGGATTCTTGGATTCATTTCGATAAAAAAGTACCGTCCGTCCTGATCCACCAGGAATTCAACCGTGCCGGCGTTTTGGAATTGGGCGGCACGGGCGATGGCAATCGCGGCTTCGCCCATTTCGGCTCTCATATGCAGGCTCAAGATCAGGGATGGGGCAATTTCGACTATTTTTTGATGGCGCCGCTGGATGGAACAGTCGCGTTCGCCCAGATGGACGATGTAGCCCTCCTTGTCGGCGAGCAGTTGAAATTCAATATGGTGGGTGCGCTCAAGATATTTTTCGATAAACAGATCGTCGTTGCCAAACGCGGCCAGCGCCTCACGCGCGCTGGACTCCATGGCCTCTTGCAGCCCTTCTTCTGACCGCACGATGCGCAGCCCGCGCCCGCCTCCTCCGGCGCTGGCCTTGATCATGACCGGATAGCCGATGGATTGCGCCAATTGACGTGCTTCTTCCGGGTTTTGTATCCGGCCTTCCGTCCCTGGAATGACCGGAACGCCAATGCGTTTGGCCAGCGCACGGGCCTGGATTTTGTCTCCCAGCAGTTCCAGGGCTTCGGGTGGAGGCCCGATAAACGCGATGCCGGCGTCCCGGCATAAACGGGAAAATTCGGCGTTTTCCGCGAGAAACCCATAGCCCGGATGAATCGCGTCAACGTTGATGCGTTTGGCCAGGTCCACAATTTGCCTGGCGTCCAGATATCCCTGGACAGGACCGGGACCCACTAAATACGCTTCATTGGCTTTTTTGACGTAGATCGCGGTGGCGTCACATTCGGCGTAAATGGCGACGGTGTCTATGGTGAGTTCGCGACAGGCGCGGATGACCCGCATGGCGATCTCGCCGCGATTGGCCACAAGGATTTTTTTAAACATGGGCTGACCTGTGATTGTGTCGGGAAACCTGCGAAACCTGGTTACCTTTGGAGAATGCCCCGGTGTGCCGCGTGGCTCCCGTGAGACTCGCGACCGGAGGTGTCTGGGTCTGTGAGGTGAGATCTGTGTACCATGGCAAGTGAGGAGTCTGTCAAGAGGGGGGCGGCGCGTTCCGTGGTGATGGCTCCACGTTGAGGGGGTAATAGTGAACGACAGAACTGGTCTTGTCATGGAACAGACCGCTGGCGCCCGCCTTGATGGCGCGTTGTCCGACGGGAGACAGCACGTATTCCAGAAAGGTCCGGGCAACCGGAGAGGCGTTGGGGTTCATGACAAAGACCACCGGGCGGCGCAGTGGCCAGGTGCCGTCAAGGACGGTCTGGTATTCCGGCTCAATGTCATCAATGAATAAGAGGGTGACGCCGTACCCGTCTTTGCGCGCCTGCAATGCGGGGCCCATTGACACATACGCAATGGCATAGGTGTCGCCATTGATGGCCTTAAAGGTGTCGCTCTCTTTTTCGACGATTTGCGCCCGGATGTTTGTCTGCGACGGGATGCCCAGGAGGGCTTCAAACGATTGTCGAATATTCTGGTTCCACGTCCGTTGCACCGGCGAAATGCCGGCCTCCGGCCCTTCCTCGTACACGTGCGACCATACGGTGAATTCTCCCGTAAAAATTTTCGCCAATTCTGCTTGCGTGAGGCCGTTCAGCGTATTGGCAAAATTGATGACCACGGCGATGCCATCCCATGCCACAGTGGTGGAAGGGAGGTCGGGTTCCGCCTGACCGGTAATCGCAATATCGGCGCCGCCATGCCGAACTTCTTCAACCGGCCTGGCGTTTTGGTGCCAGAAAAAATCAATGGACGTTTGGGGATGTCGTGTTTCAAATTGTTGTGCCAGCGCCTCAATCGCGTACCGTTCCGGACCATTGCCGACGATGAGGGCGGCGCCAGTAAGCTCATCGGTGGAACCGGCCACGGGGAGACCGAACAGCAACAGGACGGACAGGAGAGAGACGATGCGAGGCTTCGTCAGCATGGCGTGTTCCGTACAGGGCTGGGCATTGATGCTCTATGAGTCGTGGGGGGAATCACCGAATGGCAACGTCTGCGGGTGAACCGGGTGGGTCCTAACTTCCCTCGGAACCGGAATCTGATGGGGGTATCATGCTGGAAGCCTCGGGCGCGGCCCGTGCGCCCATGATCGGGGGAAGTTTTCTAAACTTGTCCATGCGCTCGTTATACATGGATCTGGCCTTCATCTCACCGAATCCTGGTTTCTGTTCCCCTTTGACCTGGGACGCGAAAGCGGACATGAGACGATGGGCGCCGACACCATGGCATTGGGGACAGGCGGTGTCTTCCTGCCTCGCACTGATGGATTGGAGTAATTCAAATTTGTAGTCGCAGGCGGTGCATTGATATTCATAGACAGGCATGGTGTTGGTCACTCCCTGTGTTGGGGATTCATATCGGTCGTTACGAAGAATCTATTATACAGGATTGAAACGGTCTCTGACCATCACAAGCTGTCATGAAAGGCCGGAAGGAGCCGAGTCTTGACGGATTGGATTTTTCTCCTTTAGAATCCGAATGTTTCACGGGTTTTTTGCTCATTACTCACGTGCCGGGAGGGGACATGTCTGTTTTGTTGAGAACGTATCGGTTGGCGAGCGGGTTGCAGCAGGAAGAACGGATTGATGATCCGGATCGTATTGAACGGTACATGAAACTGTTTGATCGTGACGATCTGAAAAAAATTCAGACAGGAGTAAGAGTCAAAATTGAAAAAGATGAGTGGCAACTTTTGCAGGACTGATTGCCGCCCGGCTTCCGTAGTCCGGGGCAGGGCCGGAGCGGGTTGGTAGGATGGCTGTCTGGGTCAACATCCGGCGGTCGCTCAATGAGTCCGTTCTGCATAGAGAACGGTGCATTGAAGTGCCTTCCGTGCCCATGAAGTCTGATTTCTGGGAAGGCGGCTGGTTTGAATATCCCGACAAAGAGACGGCCCTTGATGCCCTTGAAGAATCCGGCGTGACGCGTCAGTTGAAGTGTCAGATGTGTAAGCCCTGAAGGTTCACCTTTCCCGCCCGTTCTTTTCCCCATTCGTGACCATGTTGCAGGCCGCCGTTCCGTGGCGCGACATCTCCGGTGCAAGCCTATGGCTGAAAAATTTGGCGGATATCGGTGGGTCAAGTCCGGCTATCTTGATAACCGGACGCCAGGGGGCGTGGTGGGGACCATGATCTTTGCCGCCATTGGCCCGGTGGATTTTTATTTGACCGGCGATTTCAAGCCCGACATTGCCGGCCGGATTTTTTCTTTTGTGAATTCGCAATTTTCCGATGATCCCGCCGCGTCACGCTTGATGGACCTGGGCCTTTTCCAGACCGGCGCCGTCAGCTCAATTTCCTTTGATCCGCATCCGCTTCTTGAACCGCATCCCTATATTGAATGGTTTGCCCGGAATGGGGATCATTACCGGATTGAATTGCGGGAAGGCGACGCGCGTCTGCTTGATCCGGCCGAGGCATCGCGTTATGCGGAGGCCAGTGCGAAGATCAGGGACGCCTACGCCGCCCTGGACGTTCAGCCTCCGGCCACGCCGGAGCCTGCCGGGGAAGAATGGTTCTAGTCTGCGCCATGAGCCATGGACGTGACGGTTTTTCTTCCGGCTCTGCGGAACACTTTTCGTGCCCATTCCTCATTGACAGCGCTTTTCTCCCATCCGTACAATCCATCCCCTTATGACTAATGATCGTTTTCTGAAAGCCTGTCGTCGCGAGCCTGTGGACCGGACGCCCGTCTGGTTTATGAGGCAGGCCGGGCGGTATATGAAGGACTATCAACGGATTCGCGCGAAGCACAGCATCCTTGATGTCTGTAAAACCCCGGAATTAGCCGCGGAAGTCACGTTACAGCCCATTGAACGTTTTGCACTGGATGCCGCGATTATTTTTGCGGATATTCTTCTGGTGCTGGAGCCGATGGGGCTGGATCTGACCTTTCATGAAAATAAGGGGCCGGTCATTCTCAATCCGGTGAGGGATCCGGGTGACATTGCGCGATTGCGTCGCGTGGATGGTGATGCCTTCCGGTTCTCATTTGACGCCGTGAGCCTGGCGAAAAAAATGCTGGATGGACGTGTCCCGCTCATCGGATTTGCCGGTGCTCCCTTTACCCTGGCCAGTTATGCGATTGAGGGCGGGAGTTCACGAAACTATCTCACCACCAAGCAATTGATGTTTGCCCACCCCGATCAGTGGCATGACCTGCTCGAAAAATTTTCGGACGCGGTTGCCGCGTATTTACAGAATCAAATCCGGGCGGGCGCGCAGGCCATTCAAATTTTTGACAGTTGGGTGGGGTGCCTGTCTCCGGGTGACTATCAGGAATATGTTCTCCCGCATGTTACGTCGTTGATTGCTCGCCTGAAGCCAGAGGGTGTTCCGATTATCTATTTTGGAACGGGGACATCCACGCTCCTGCCCCTGATGCGAAGCGCCGGCAGCGACGTCCTGGGGCTGGATTGGCACGTGGAACTGGATGAAGCCTGGGCCAGGGTCGGGTTTGATGTCGCCGTTCAGGGCAACCTTGATCCCGTGACATTGTTTGCGCCTCTGCCGGAACTTGAACGCCGCGTCAAAGACATTCTGGAAAGAGCCGGAAACAGGGCGGGGCATATTTTCAATCTTGGGCATGGGATTCTTCCTCATACGCCCGTTGAGCATGTTGAGGCCGCCATTGAATATGTCCACGCCTATCACGCTCGTTGAACCCCGGCTCGCTGTTCATGATCCACTGTGCCATATGATCCGTGCGATGGAATGGATTCACGGGCCGCTTGTGACGGATGCCTTGTCCGTTCACGTGCATGGCCCCGACCGCATGAGGTGGCATGGCTGTTCCTAAACGAGTCGTGATCGTGGGCGGGGGGATTGCGGGCCTTTCCACCGCTTTTGCGTTAACGGAACGGACACAAGCGATGGGGAAACCGCTTCATTGTACCGTGCTGGAAGGGCATTCGGCTTTTGGCGGGAAAATTGTGACACACCACGTTCAGGGCCTGGTCGTGGAGGGAGGCCCTGATTCATTCCTCACGACGAAGCCCGCGGCTCTTGATCTATGCGACAGGCTGGGGCTGACGTCGCAGTTGATCAATACCAATCAGGGAACGGCCAGGCATTGACCTGGTCAAAAGGGCGGTTGCGCGAGTTTCCCCAAGGTCTGATTTCCATGGTTCCCACACAACTGGGTTCCCTGTTTCGGAGCGGGGTGATGTCCTGGGCCGGGATTGCGCGAATGGGAGCGGAGTGGTGGGTCCCCGCTCGACGTGATACCGGCGAGGATGAGACTCTGGCCGGGTTTTTCAGTCGGCGTCTCGGTGCGGAGGCGTTTCATCGCCTGATTGAACCGTTTGTCGCGGGGATTTATGCCGGTGACGCGAATGAGTTGAGTGCGGCGGCAACGTTTCCTCACTTCATTGAATGGGAGCGCAGGCATGGCAGTCTCCTCAAGGGGGCGTTGGCCATGCAGCGGACACGGCGCGCGCATCGGCGGGATACGACCCCGGCCCGTACGCTTTTCACGAGTCTGCAAGGCGGATTGGGTGATGTCGTCACGCGGTTGCTGGACAGACTGTCGGAGGCCGGCGTGGCTCTTCGCCGTGGCGCGAAGGTGCTGACGGTGCATGCGCCACGGGAGGCTTCACCCGCTCATCCGTATCGGCTTCAATTGGAAGAGGGGGAAACGCTGGAGGCGGAGGCCGTGGTGCTTGCGACGCCCGCGTATGTGTCTGCGGGGTTGCTGCAATCCATTGATCGCGAATCCGCGACGTTGCTCGACCAGATTCCTTATGCCTCCACCATCACCATCTCCATGGCGTATGCTGAATCGGAGATGAAAAGCCGGCTTCGTGGATATGGATTTGTGGTGCCGCGCATTGAAAATCGCGGGCTGATTGCGGCCACGTGGTCATCAATGAAATGGGCGGGTCGCGCGCCGTCCGGGCAATGCCTGATTCGGTGTTATATGGGAGGTCGTGGCCGGGAACACATGTTGGAGTTGGACGATGCCGAACTGACGAACCACGCATGTCGGGAGTTGGAAGCGATGGTGGGGATTCGCAGTCGGCCTTTTCACGTGGCAGTGTATCGGTGGCATCGGGCCATGCCGCAGTATGTCTGCGGGCATCGGGATCGTGTGCGCCGCATTCGCCAGGGTGTCGCCCGGTATCCCGGGTTGTATCTGACGGGGGCGGCATATGAAGGCATCGGCATTCCGGATTGTATTCGCGACGCGGGAAACACGTCTCAAGCGTTAAGCGCGTTTTTATGGGCATCGTCATGATGCTGTCGGGTGTGTGCAAACGATGCGGGATGAGGCGGTCATGGAAAACGGGCATTGTGTTCGGGCTTCCGTCATGATTCGGGGCCGTGTTCAGGGAGTCGGGTTTCGCGCGTTCACGCAGTCTCAAGCTGTGTGCCGCGGGTTGAAGGGGTGGGTCAAAAATCTGCCGGATGGTGGAGTCGAAACCGAGGTTGAAGGGGAGCGCGTGCTCGTGGATGCCTTCATCGGGACTCTCCGGCATGGGCCTGCCTTCGCTCACGTTCAGGATGTGCGGATTGAATGGCTGGCTCCGAATGCGCGGGATTCAGCCTTTGAAATTCTCGATTGACGGCCGACACGCCACGGAGTGGAATGGCCACACAAGGATGAAGGATTGAGCTATGGATTATAAAACATTGATTCGCGAGGTTCCGGATTTTCCCAAACCCGGTATTCTGTTTTATGACATTACGACATTGCTGAAAGATGCCAAAGGGTATGGCCGGATGATTCACGATCTCACGGAGCGCTATCGGGATGAGCGGATCAGCAAGATTGCGGGCATTGAGTCCCGTGGGTTTATCCTGGGATGTCCGTTGGCGTACAACCTGGGAGTGGGATTTGTGCCGATCCGCAAACCGGGCAAACTGCCCGCCGAGACGTTTGAGTTGCAATACGATCTGGAATACGGATCAAACTCGTTGGCGATTCATCAGGATGCCGTGGCGAAAGGAGAACGTGTGCTGGTGGTTGATGATCTTCTGGCCACCGGTGGGACTGCGGCTGCTACCGTGCAGTTGTTGCGGCAAGCCGGGGCGGACATTGTCGGGTGTGCGTTTGCGATTGAATTGCTGTTTTTGGGAGGACGTCAAAAAATCGAGGGGTGCGAGATTCATTCCTTGATGACTTATTCATGACCTGCTACAGTCTCCCCCCCGTGACCCTTGCGGTGCCGGGAGGATCGCCATTTTTCGTATGTCATGGGGTTGGAAAGAGGGACGTGATGGCAGGAAAATCAGCAAAGAAAACCACCGGGAATGTCGCAGGGCATTCATCCAAAAGGCTGAAGGAATCGTCTGCGTCGTCCTCTTCCAATCGCCGGACGAGGCAGTCGGCTTCGCGTTCGGGCAGCATCAAAGCCGTCGGTGGAAAAGTCGTTCAGAAAAAAACCGCGACCAAAGGGCTTGTTCACGGGCAAGCCGCTCCCCGTAACGTCGTCCACCTTCAAGCCGTTCCCCCCTCCCCAAAGAAGCCTCTTTCCGCACGATCCGCGAAGTTGAAAAAAATCATGCTGGAGAGGCGGGTCAAGCTGATGAAGGACATTCAGGACCAGCTTGGTCAGGCGTTGACGGAAGAGCAGCAACGGCGGTTTGACTCCGCCATGGACACGGGAGACCAGGCCTTGTTGGATCTTGAGCGCGAGCTGGACATTTCTCTTCAGGAGAAGCGGAATCGTGAACGCCAAATGATTGACGAATCGTTGGTGAGCCTGGAAGAAGGGACGTATGGCGTATGCGTTGAGTGCGGCACGCAAATTAACGAAAAACGACTGGCCGTCATGCCGTTCACGAGGCTGTGTATCGCCTGTCAGGCCAAAGCGGAATTATTCGAGAAAATCGAACGAGGTGAACAACGTAGCTGACCCGTCGCGCCCTGCTTGCTCACTGTGTCATGGACGATCTCCCGCCGCGTGTTTTGTCCTCACTTCCCGGCCTTTGTACGCATCGTTTTTCCTGATCCATACCCGATACGGACTGTCACGACATGGCTGTTGAACGGGCGTGTCCCGTGGTCGGTCGTTGCGAGGGCGGACAGGTGACCGTATGCTGTCTCCGGAATAAGGGCGTCTTGTCAGACATGGGTGACGGGAAAGCGGCAGGGTTGTTTCTCCGGGAAAGGTCGTGCTGTACGCGATGAAGGCCGTGGTGTTAGCCAGCGGGGGACTTGATTCAACCGTGACGGCCGCGATTGCGCGTGACGAAGGGTACAAGCTGTATTTTCTGACGGTCGGGTATGGCCAGCGTCATCAGATTGAAATACAAAAGGCGCAACGTATCGCAGCATGGTTTCAGGTCGCGGAACAGAAAATTTTCCAATTGGATCTGCGCGATTTTGGCGGCTCATCGTTGGTCGGTTCGGGGGACGTTCCCCGCAATCGGTCGGATCACGAACGACACACTGACATTCCGTCAACGTATGTCCCGGCGCGCAACACGATATTCCTGTCGTTGGCGTTGGCCTATGCCGAAACTGTGGATGCCTCCTGCATTTTCATCGGAGCCAATGTCCTGGATTATTCCGGATACCCGGATTGTCGCCCCGAGTTTTTGCGCGCGTTTGAAAACGTGGCTCGGCTCGGCACAAAACAGGGCGTGGGTGGCGGGACATTGCAGATTAAGGCTCCTCTCCTGTTGTTGAGTAAAAGCCAGATTATTCATCGTGGACAGGCGTTTGGTGTGCCCTTTGAGTTGACCCATAGTTGTTATGACCCGCAGGAGGGCGGTCTGGCTTGCGGGCAATGTGACAGTTGCGTGATTCGCTTGCGGGGCTTTCGAGAGGCCGGATTGCGGGATCCGGCGCCGTATGTGTCGAACGTCTCAAGTCAGTGACCTGTGAGGTGCGAGAGAGGAGTGTTGCCATGACCATGCTTGAAACTGACAGACTTCCGCGTTTCGGGAGACAAACGATGACCGGTGTGTTGTTGTTCGGGATAGTGCTGTGCGTGGCCGGTTGTTCGCAGGAACAGGGGGACATGAGCGCGACGGACGCCGATCACGGCGCCGACAGGCAGGCAGCATCCGTGTCTCCTGGTGCGCCACGGGCGGCGCCGGAGGAATATCAGGAAGGCAGGAAACGGTTTGAGTCGCTCTGTGCCCGTTGTCATGGCGGGGCGGGGGTCGGAACACATGCGGGACCGCCATTAGTGCATGCAATTTATAAGCCCTCGCATCATGCAGACTTTGCGTTCGTGCGAGCGGCCAGGGAAGGTGTTCGCGCTCACCATTGGGACTTTGGAGATATGCCCAACGTGCCGGAAGCCGCGCCAGACGTCATCGCGACGATCATCCCCTATGTGCGATGGTTACAACGCGAGGCGGGCATTTTCTGACATACCCGTGTTGCACGGCACGTGTCGTCACCGTTGTTCAATGACCGAGTGGCTTATTGCTGAAGTGTATAGACGAGGTGGGTGTCGGTTTGGGCGACGCCCTCAATGGCATGAATTCTGGTGAGGATTAGCTGGGTCAGGACTTCCTGACTGGGCACTTCCACTTTGACGAAAATATCGGGTTTCCCCCAGCAGGCGTCAATCGTTTTAATTTCCGCAATCTCCGACAGCAAATTCTTCACCTTGACGATTTGCCCGGGCAGGACGTTGATGAGCACATAAGCGATTTCCGGCATCTGCTCGTTCTCCATTGTTCAAAAATTCCGATCCCGCGATCAGGGGTCACATGCAAGCGTTGGAACAAGCTAACGCAACAACGGTCTCCAAATCAAGGAACGTCACGCGCAGGTTTGCGTGAGATGATTGGGCGCATCGGGTGTTCGTGAGAAAATGCGGCTGTGGGTATTTTTCGCAAAATAGAGTACAGTATGGACGATTATCGCTTTGTATCCACCTTGCGGGCGAGCCACTTTTTGGTATCAACACCGGGGCCTGCGGGCATGATGATGGGGGCAAGAGAGTTCCGGTGGCGCGCGCGCGCTGTCAGGATAATGTCCGGCTGTTTGCTCGTTCTCCTTTGTCAGGTCTGCTTGCCGCCTCTCACCGCCGCCGAAGATGTCCGCATTGCCGTGGCGTCGAATTTTGCGGCGACGCTTCGTGAGATTGTCGCCGGCTTTGAGCGGGACACGGGACATGCTGCCGTGGTCAGTTCGGGGTCCAGCGGAACACTCTATGCGCAGATCAAACATGGCGCCCCGTTCGACGTGTTTTTTTCCGCCGACGTTGCACGTCCGAAGGTGTTGGAAGAGGAAGACCTCGCGGTTCGCGGGAGTCGGATCACCTACGCGGTGGGACGATTGACGTTGTGGAGTGCGGATCCCGAGGTGGTCAAGGATGACGGCCGGTCCGCGCTGTCCGGCAACGTTGAATATCTGGCCATGGCCAACCCCAGGACCGCGCCGTATGGCGTTGCCGCCAAACAAACACTGCAAGCCATGGGGCTGTGGAATCCGATGCAGGGTCGCATTGTCCAGGGAGAGAATATCGGGCAAACCTTCCAGTTCATTTTCTCGCAAAACGTCCGATTGGGGTTTGTGGCGCTTTCTCAAGTTCTGGATCCCTCTATCAATGGGGCGGGAAGCCGATGGGACGTGCCGACGAATCTGTACGACCCCCTGCACCAGCAAGCGGTGTTGCTGGTCGGCGGGCAAACCAATAAAGCCGCACATGCCTTGCTGGAGTATGTGCAAGGGGAGAAAGCCGGAACGATCATGGCACGGTTCGGCTATGGGCTGGAATAGGCAACGCCGGATGGATGGGCGATGAATCTGCTCGAAATGGACTGGGGGCCGTTGTGGCTGACCATGCAACTGGCGGGCGTGACCGTCGCCGTGTTGCTGTTGATCGGCACGCCGCTGGCGTGGTGGCTGGCCTTCACGAGATCACGAATCAGGACTCTGGTGGAAGCGATGGTGGCGCTCCCCATTGTGCTTCCGCCGACCGTCCTCGGGTTTTATTTGCTGGTTGCGCTCGGTCCCCATGGCCCGATTGGCGGCCCGTGGAAGGAACTGACCGGATCGTCGCTCTCGTTTACCTTTACGGGGTTGGTCATCGCTTCGACGTTCTATTCGCTTCCCTTTGTGGTTCAACCCCTGCAGGTGGCCTTTGAGTCTGTGGGGATCAAGCCGATGGAAGTCGCCCGGTCGCTGCGCGCCTCAAGGCTGGATGCCTTTTTCACCGTTGCGTCACCCATGGCGCTTCGAGGCTACGTGAGCGCTCTCGTGCTGGGTTTCGCCCATACCCTTGGTGAATTCGGCGTGGTGCTGATGGTGGGAGGCAACATCCCTGGCGTGACCAAGGTGCTGTCCATTGCCATCTATGATCACGTCGAGGTACTCGAATATACCCAGGCCCACGTGCTGTCGGCCACGCTCCTGATCGTGAGTTTTCTCATTCTCACGGTTGTCTATACGGTCAATCGCCGCCTGCCCGTGCATGTTGTATGAATCACCTCAACGCACGATTCCGCCTTGACTACCCCGGCTTTCGATTGGACGTTGAATGTGCGCTGCCGCTTACCGGGACTGTTGCGTTGTTTGGCGAGTCGGGGAGTGGCAAGACCACGTTGTTGCGGTGTATCGCCGGCCTGCCTCCCGTGGCGTCGGGCTTTCTCGCGTGTGGACGGGAAATCTGGCAGGACGATTCACGGAAGACGTTTGTTCCAATTGAACGACGACGCGTGGGGGTCGTCTTTCAGGACGATTGCCTGTTTCCGCATCTCAACGTGGAACACAATCTGACGTATGGCATGAAGCGCACACCTCCGTCCCAGCGACGCATTGCCTTTGATCGGGTGAGCGATCTGTTGGGGCTTGCGGCGTTGCTGAAGCGTCGCCCGCATCAATTATCGGGCGGTGAGCATCGGCGCGTGGCGATTGGGCGGGCGCTGTTGACCAGTCCGCAACTGCTGTTGATGGACGAACCCCTGGCCTCCCTTGACCAGGAGCGCAAGAGAGAAATTTTTCCGTTCATCAAGCGGCTGAACCAGGAATTGGAAATCCCGGTGGTGTACGTGACCCATGACCTCAACGAAATTTTACAGCTCGCCAGGCACATGGTCCTGATGAAACAGGGGCGCATTGTCGCCGTCGGACCGATTCAGGATGTGTTCAGCCGACTGGATCTGCCGGAGTTGGTCGAATCGAACGTGGTCGGCGCCGTGCTTGAAACCCGGATTGCCGAACATGAACCGCAGTTTGGATTGACGCGGGTTGAATTGTTGGGACGGTCGCTGTTTCTCCCTCAACAGGATCTTCCCATTGGGGCGTCCCTGCGAATCCAGATTCCGGCTTGCGACGTCAGCTTGACGACGGAGCCTCCGCCTGCGTCCAGCAGTGTGCTGAACGTTCTGGAAGCCGTGATCGTGGAGTTGGGTCAGTCCGCCCGCAACGGGTATGCCGTCGAAGTCAAGCTGGATGCGGGCTGCCCCCTGTTGGCCATGATTACCAGAAAATCTTTTCAGCGCTTGAATCTGAAAATTGGCCAACGGGTCCATGCCTCTTTCAAGGCCGTGGCGTTGAGTTCGTGATGACGGGAACCCATGGCGGGTCTCCCGGTCAAGGGGAGAAAAAACGGACTGCCATGATGACGGTCACCGAAAGGGATGTCGGAAAACGGGAGGGGCGGACAGGGATGCTACAGCCGTTGCACCGGGACTTCCGTGGCGCGCGAATCCTGGATACTGTAGGCGCGTATGACGGGCCTGTTTTTGTCTTCAAGCGAGAGAATCACGTGCAGGGGTTGGGGAAGGTTGAGCACGGTGCGGTAGGTTTCAAATTCCATGGCGATGGTAATGTCCGTGGCGGACGGACGGGCCGGGCTTGCGGTGTGGGAATGGTAAAAGGCTTTGAGCGTGATGTCCTGCCGTCGAATGTCCTTTTGGGCTTCGGATAATTCCCGTGCGTCCATCTGGAACGCAATGTCGGCTCGTTCTTCCGGAGAAAGCTGTTTGAGGTCGGCCAGCTTGACCTGATCGAATTGGGCCAGTTCGTCCTCGCTTAACTTCGCCAGAATGTTGGTAATCCGATACTGCCGCGTCACGCGGTCGTCCCGGCCGGCCAACAGACCACAGCACTCGCGGGGGTCAAGGCCGCGGGCATGGGCGATCATGTCTTCCCAGATGTCTGAAGGGATGATGAGCATGCGGATTAGATACTGCAGGAGACGTGATGCGCTTCCAGCGTGGTGATGGTCGGGGCAACGCCGCAGAGCGGGCATTGGGGGTCTTTGGGACGACCGACGTTGCGGAATGTCATGTCCAGCGCGTCGTAGATGAGCAAACGATCCGCAAGGGTGTCGCCGATCTGTAGAATTTCCTTCACGGCTTCGTTGGCCTGGAGTGTGCCGATTGTTCCCGCCAGTGCGCCCAGCACACCCGCTTCCTGGCAATTGGGCACCATGCCGGCCGGAGGCGGTTCATGGTAGAGACAGCGATAGCAGGGATAGCCTTCGTGCGATTTGATCGTGGCGAGTTGCCCTTCAAAACGGAAAATGCTTCCGGATATCAGTGTTTTTCGGGCGAAGAAACAGGCGTCGTTGACGAGAAACCGTGTGCCGAAGTTATCCGAACCATCCAGGACCAGATCGTATTCCGGCAAGAGCGACATAATGTTCTCGGCGCTGATCTGTTCCTGATACGTCTTCACCTGGACGTGGGGATTCAGGGCTTCCAGCAACAGACGCCCGGACTCAACCTTCGGCATGCCCACGTGCGGCGTGGTGTGGAGCACCTGTCGTTGCAGATTGGAAAGATCAACCACGTCGCCGTCAATCAAGCCCACCACGCCAATGCCCGCCGCTCCGAGATACAGGGCGGCCGGGGAGCCAAGGCCGCCGGCGCCGATCACGAGTACGCGGGCCTGTCCCAGCTTGTGCTGGCCTTTGCCGCCGACTTCCTTCAGGATAATCTGTCGGCTGTATCGTTCCAGTTGTTCTTCGGTAAAATCCATCAGTTTTTATTCCACCACGTTCAATTCAATGGGATCCACGGAGATGCCTTTGTTGCGCAGCCCGTCAACGGCGCGTTCGATTTCTTCGATTTCACCCGCCAATTCAATATCCATCCAGCCGGTGGTTTCGCGCACGTCGGCCCGGCGGATGCTGGTCACGACCCGGTATTCATGCCCGATGTGATACACGATGGGTTCGGGAATTTTTTCTTCGGGAAAGCGAATATGAAATCGCAATTTAGTCATGGCTTCCACCGGCAATGGCGGGAACAATGGACACCGCGTCTCCATCCTTGACGGGTGTGTCTTTGCCCGTCAGAAAGCGAATATCTTCTTCATTCAGGTAGATATTGATGAACCGGCGGAGTTCCCCCCGCTCATCGCAGATCCGGTCTTTGATCCCGGGGTACGCGACGTTCATCTGTTCAATCACTTCAGCGATGCTGGCGCCCTGTCCTTCAATCTCGCCCTTGCCCCCGGTCATGGAGCGAAGAGGAGTGGGTATCCGTATCGTGATCATGCCGCCCCCTGTTGTCCAAACATTTGTTCAAATTTGACGAGACTTGGCGGAATGCGGAATGGACGCCCGATGGAATCCATCACCGCTTCCTGTGTTTTCAATCCGTTGCCGGTGATGTAGGCGACCGTCACGTCGCTTTTCCTGATCGTGCCCTGCTTCGCGAGTTTTTGGAGGACGCCGATGGTCACGCCTCCCGCTGTTTCCGCAAAAATTCCTTCAGTCTGGGCCAGCAATTTAATGCCGTCCCGGACTTCATCGTCGGTGACGGATTCCATGGCCCCCCCGCTTTCCGTGGTTGTTTTGAGCGCGTAGTATCCATCGGCGGGATTCCCAATGGCCAGGGATTTTGCAATGGTGTTCGGCTTGACCGGTTTAAAGAAATCCCGTCCCTCCTTGAAGGCCGTTGCAATCGGGGAGCAGCCTTCGGCCTGGGCGCCATTCATCTTTGTCTGCACGTTTTTGAGAATCCCGATGGTTTGAAATTCGCGCAGTCCCTTCCAGATTTTCGTCAACAACGAACCCGACGCCATGGGAACCACGACCTGGTCGGGCGCGCGCCATCCCAACTGCTCCGCCACTTCAAAGGCCAGGGTTTTCGATCCCTCGGCATAGTAGGGACGGATGTTCACGTTGACAAAGGCCCATCTCCGTTCGCCTGCAATCTCGCTACATAAGCGATTGACGTCGTCATAGGTGCCTTCGATTTCCACCACTTTGGGGCGGAAGATTAAATTGCCCAGGACTTTCGCGGCTTCAAGGTCGCTGGGAATAAACACGTAACATTGCATGCCGGCCTGCGCCGCGTGAGCCGCGACGGAATTGGCCAGATTGCCGGTGGACGCGCAGGCCACGGTTTCGTATCCCAATTCTCTGGCGCGAGTCAGGGCCACGGCCACCACGCGATCCTTAAACGATAAGGTCGGATGATTGACGCAGTCATTTTTAATGTAGAGTTCATCAAGTCCCAAAAAGGCTCCCAGATTTTTTGCGTGCACCAGCGGGGTCATGCCGGCATGCAGACCAATCGTTGGACGGCCTTCAATCGGCAGCAGTTCTTTGTATCGCCACAGCGATTTGGGGCCGTCCTGAATTGAGGCCCTCGACATCCTGCTCTTGATGTCGTCGTAATCGTATTTGACCTCCAGCGGCCCAAAACACAGTTCGCAGACGTGAAGGGCTTCCATCGGATATTCTTTCCCGCATTCCCGGCACATGAGGGCTTGCATCGTCGCCATGGGCTTCTCTAGCGTACTCCGACCGCCCCGCGTGGTTGGATTTGGCACGTTTCCTGCTCGTGTTCAACCAATGTGGTGATCGTCGGGTCTGTGCCGCACAAGGGGCACCTGGGGTTGCGTTTTATCCGTATTTCACGAAAGACGGTGGTGCGCGAGTCAAAGTCAAGGATGCGGTCGGTGAGCGGATGGCCGATCCCAAGAATCAGTTTGAGCACTTCCGTCGCCTGAATGGTGCCGATGATGCCGGCGACCACACCGATGATGCCCGCCTCCTGGCAACTGGGGACGAGTCCGGGCGGCGGCGGCTGGTTGAAAATGCAGCGATAGCACGCCGACTGTTTGGGCAGAATGGAAAACACTCGGCCCTCAAAGCGGAGAATGCCGCCGTGGATGAGCGGTGTGTTCGCAAAATAACAGGCGTCATTGAGGAGAAATTTGGCGGGGAAATTATCCACCCCGTCAAGCACCACGTCGTAGGGGTTGATATAGTCAAACGCGTTGTGGGCGTTCAGGCGGTCTTGATACGTTGTGACCGTGACATCGGGATTCAGCAGGCCGATTTTTTCTTTCGCGGATTCAACCTTGACCCGTCCGATGTCTGGCGTGTGGTGGAGTATCTGTCGTTGGAGATTGGATCTGTCCACCACGTCGTAATCAATCAGGCCAATGGTCCCGACGCCAGCCGCGGCCAGATACAACGCCGCCGGCGAGCCAAGACCTCCCGCGCCGACCACCAACACTTTCGCCTGGGAGATTTTCTTTTGCCCTTTTCCGCCCACTTCGGGAAGAAGGATGTGCCGGCTGTATCGGGTGATTTGTTCTTCCGAGAAATTCATGCTGACCCTGATGAATGAGCGCGTCAGATGTGAAAGTATTTTTCGATGCTCAAGTATCGCTCGCCCGTATCGCACAAGACCGTCACCACGTTTTGATCGGGCTTCAGTCCTTCCGCCACTTGCTGGGCGGCAAAGACGTTGGCCCCGGCGGAAATGCCCACAAGCAACCCCTCTTTTTTCGCCAGTCCCTTCGTGGTTTGATAGGCCTGGTCGTCAGTGACGCGAATAATATCATCAATGATGGAACGATTCAGGACGTTTGGCACAAACCCCGCTCCGATGCCCTGAATTTTATGCGGCCCCGGTTCTCCTCCGGAGAGCACGGGAGAACCCGCCGGTTCGACGGCGATGACCTGGGTGGCCGGCGCGCGTTCTTTCAGCACTTCCCCGCAACCGGTAATGGTTCCGCCGGTCCCGACGGCTGCGACAAACGCGGCGATGTTGCCGTCCAGCGCATCCCAGATTTCCACCGCGGTGGTTTTTCTGTGTGTTGCGGGATTCGCCGGGTTTGAAAACTGGTCGGGCATGAAATACTCGGGATTCTGGCCCACAATGCTTTGCGCCTCTTTAATCGCCCCCTTCATGCCCTCCCATGCCGGGGTCAGGATTAGTTGTGCGCCATAGGATGACAGGAGACTGGCCCGTTCAAGGCTCATGCTTTCCGGCATCACGAGAATCAGTTTGTACCCGCGCACCGCAGCCACCAACGCAAGCCCGATACCCGTGTTCCCGCTGGTCGGCTCAACGATGGTGCCTCCAGGCTTGAGGGTGCCGGCGCCTTCCGCCTCGTTGATCATGTTGAGGCAGATCCGGTCTTTGACGCTCCCGCCGGGATTGGCAAACTCCACTTTTCCAAAAATGGAGGCGCCGCCTTTCGGGGAAAGGCGAGGCAGGTGAACCAACGGGGTGTTGCCAATCCCCTCCGTCACGTTTGCCAAATATCCGGTGGTCATGCGCCGCCGCCCATATAGAACAGGAATTCCACGTGGTCGCCGTCCTTCACGGCTGTGGTCTCAAGTTGGGTGCGTTCCACAATGTGGGTGTTGAGTTCGACGGCCACCATGTGCGGGGCAATGGCTTTGTGTTTCAGGACGTCCATCACGGTGCCGGCCGGAAGCTCTTCGGGTTTACCATTAATGGTGATTTGCATGGTTCTCTCAACCGTAACTGGTTTGCGCGGAACACGGTAACGCTAACAAACCGCCGCTAATCTCGTCAAGAAAATGTGAAGTTACAAGGGCTTACAAAAGAAGTTGAGGGACGAGATCTTTGGCGGAACCGTGGATGGCCAGATCAACGAAATCTGAATGGGGTGTCGGATCCAGATTCAATTCCGCCACGAAGGCCCCGTGTTCTTTGGCCACTTCGCCAAAGGACGCAGCCGGATAGACCACTCCGGATGTGCCGATAATCAGCAAGACCTCGCATTGGCGCAGCGCTTCAGTACTCTTTTGCAGAACCACCGGGTCCAGCGATTCTCCAAACCAGACGATGTGCGGGCGAAGCAGCCCCTGACAGGTTGGGCAGTGCGGCGGGATGGCGATTGGCACATCGCGGTTTACTGTGACCTGACCGCATGGCACACAACGGACCTTCCAGATGTTGCCATGCATCTCCAGCATGTGTTGCGACCCCGCCAACGCATGCAATCCGTCAACGTTTTGGGTGATGAGCCGGAAATCGCCCCCTCTCTGTTCCAGTGCCACAAGGGCGTGGTGGGCCGGATTCGGTTGCTTGGTTGCGAGCAGTTCGCGGCGCCAGTTATACCATTGCCACACGAGACGCGGGTCACGATCAAAGGCTTCGGGCGAGGCCAATTCCTCGGGGCGATAGTTGTTCCAGAGACCTTCCTTGCCGCGAAACGTCGGGACACCGCTATCCGCGGAAATGCCGGCTCCGGTCAGGATCGTGATGGCGGAGGACCGGTCAAGCCGTGTCTTCAGTTCCCGAATCATGGCCGAGACGTTCATGGGTAATCCTTCTGGTTCCCGACGCAATCGTGGTTGACGGCATCTGACGGAAAAACCCGAGTGAGAAGCGGTGGGGTGGAATCCCGAACAGACCGCTTTCGGGATTTAAATCTCGCGGAGATGTTGTTCAAGTAATGCGTGATAGGCGCGGATACGTTTGACGTACTGGACGGGTTCCCAACCTCGGGCGTAGCCATGTCGCAAGGTTTGGTAATATTTTTTTTGGGACACGAGTGGGAGAACGGCTTTGATCGCTTCCCATGAATGGGGGTTTTCCCCTCTTTGGCTGGCCAGTTGTTGCGCGTCTTTCACGTGCCCCATTCCCACGTTATACGCCGCAAGGGCAATCAAGAGCCGCTCCGATGCTCTACTGTGAACCGAGATTTGTCGTTCCATGTCTGCAAGATAACGCGCCCCTCCTTCAATGCTTTTATCGGGATCCGTTCGGTTCTGAATGCCCAAAGAGGAGGCGGTGTTACGAGTCAGCATCATGAGGCCACGAACGCCGGTCGGACTGACGGCGTGCCGATCCCAGCGTGATTCCTGATAGGCTTGAGCGGCCAGTAACGTCCAGGGAATCCCATGGATTTGAGCGGCTTCTTCAAATTGCCGGCGATACAGCGGCAAGCGTGTTTCAGCATGATGCTTGAAGCGGCGCACTTCCCACCATGCAAGGTCTGGCTCCACTGGATCAAGCGTGTATCTGACGCTCTGGGCCGGTGAGTTGGTCAGTGGGACGTTCCACCACGCCAGGGTGATCAGGAGAAGGAGGGCCACGCCCGTTGTCAGGTTCAGGGCCGTGACGGACGTTGTCCTCAAGCGGGAGCGGATAGTACGAATCCGGCAGGGTGGCATGAAGGGGGGCATCTTCATCGTGTTTTTTTGAGGGAAGGTGGGCGACGCAGAGTGAAGACGGTCACCTGAACGGGATGCTTGCATAGATCGCGCCGATATTGCAAGCGTTTTTTCGTTTTGTATGCGGGACATTTCGCATTGTTGCGCCGACGCCAACGCGATACGGAAACGACAAAGAAACATGTTGGCCTCATTTGAGACTTGTGTTACAACCCTGTGCGTGGTCGTGGAACACATCGTGGGCCGGACCCATGGTGGCGTCCTCGTCAACGGTTCGACAACAACACGAAGAAAGGATCACGAAGGATGGCGGAAAGAACGTTAGCCATTATCAAACCCGATGCCGTGCAAAAACGGGTGATTGGCGATATTATCCAACGATACGAAGCCGCCGGTCTCAATCCCGTTGCGGTCAGGATGCCAAGCATGTCGAAAGCGGTTGCCGAAGGGTTTTATGCGGTACACCGTGACCGCCCGTTCTTTGAAGCGTTGACCGCGTATATGTCTTCAGGCCCTGTCGTTGTGCTCGTGCTTGAAGGTAAAGATGCCGTCACCGTCAACAGGGAACTGATGGGCGCGACGGATCCTCTCAAAGCAAAGTCGGGAACGATTCGAGCGGTGCATGGGACATCCATTGAAGCCAATGCGGTGCATGGATCGGATTCTCCTGAAACGGCCAAAGCCGAGATGGAATATTTTTTCCCGGATATGGTTTGTCATGTGTAATCACACCGTGCTTGACCTGTTCGGCTGACAATCCCGCCACGGGAATGCCGTATTCAGGAGATCGCGCTTCACCACATGCCGCGTCTTGATTCATACTGCCCATTGATCGTCGTCACGCTTTCTCTCTCCCTTCTGTTGAGCGGGTGTGTTCGATCAACCGGTCCTGACCAGAGAGTGCGGGGGGTGGATGACCAGGTTGAGAGGCAGTTGCTGCGTGACGCGACGTTGGCGTTTGTTCGGGCCGACTATGCGGATGCGATTCTCCTGCTGGGCCGGTTTGTGCGCACACATCCGCATTCTTCCCGATCACTGGAAGCGCGATGGTGGTTGGCCCGGTCATACCAGGAATCGCGAAACCTGTCTTCCGCCGCCAAACATTTTCGCCTGTTGGCCGACGTGCGGACGCCGAATCCATATCGGGCCGAAGCCCTGGTTCGCGCCGCACAGATTGAGGATCTGATGGAGAAGCCGACGACGGGCGGCCCGGTGAACGGGATCCTGGTTTCGTTTGACTCGCTTCCCATGTCGGATGATCCGGTGTCCGGCATCGCGGACAAGCACACCATCAAAGGGGCCACCGTGCTTCTGGATGTCCCGTGCGGGTTGGACGGGAAGGTGTTACGCAACGGACAGCCGTTGTCTCTTCGTGCGATGGATTCCGTCATTCGTCGTCTGCATAGTCAAGGGGCGGCGGTCTATCTCGGCGTTACCCTAAGATGTTTGGGACACGTGGCGGACGCTCAACACGGCACGCCGGAACGTTGGCACGACCGGGACTATACCCCGTCATCAGAGCTGCAAACGGCCTCAACGTCGGGAGCGCTGCGGCGTTCACCCTACTACTCATTGAGATTTGGGGGCTACCGGGAATTTCTGGTTGACTGGCTCTCTCAACTTCGCAGCCTTCCGCTCACGGGGCTGGTGTTTCGCTCCGAAGCGCCTTCGGGAATGGATGAAGGGTTCACCCCGTTGGCCCTGAAAGCGTTTGAGCGCGAATTTGGCGTGACTTTTGATCCGGTTCGTGTCTTGAACGACTATGGGCCGATATCCGCAACGAGTTCCGATGCCGACGTCCACCTGCCCGATGTGTTTTGGAAATGGGCCGGGTGGAAAGCACGGGAACGGCTTCGGACTCTTCGGGGCCTGGTTGACGCTTTGCGCGTTCATCTTCCTCACCTTCAATTCGGGCTTGAAGTGCAGAGTCAAAGTGTCGTCGCCCCCTTGCGGGGGTTGTTGCACTTTGCCGAAGACTGGGCTGATATGGCGCGCGGGCCGTTTGATGTGTTTCTGACGACGATCAAAGACACGAGTCCCGCGTTGCCCCGTGCCGCATCCCGTGGGTCGGCCGCAGGTCGGGATGTTGCCGTGGGAGAGTCGGAGGGATGGGCGGGTCCCGTGTTGCGCATGGTGCAATCCCTGGGGACGGCTGAAACCGTCTGGACCATTTTGCCTCGCCGGGCATTGCAGACGCCCGGCCTGGCCCAAATGCTTCCCGAAGGCGTGAGACGTCTCTACGACTACCGTGCGGTGCCTTGACAAACGCCCGCTCCTTCTTTAAGAACGCCTTTTTGAGCGGTGTGCTATCCGATGAATACCAGTGAGGGAACGTGAGTTGATTCCTGAAGATTTGCGGTATCACAAAGAGCATGAATGGGTGCGGCTTGACGACCGGCGCGTGACGCTGGGGATCAGCGATTTTGCCCAGGACGCCCTGGGCGATGTCGTGTTTGTGGATCTGCCGAAAGTGAATGCCACGGTGAGCGTGGATCAGGAAATTGGCGAAGTGGAATCAACCAAAGCGACATCCAGTCTGCACTCACCCGTGAGCGGAACCATCCTGGAAGTCAACAATGACTTACATGACCATCCTGAATATCTGAATCAGGATCCCTATGGAAAGGGATGGATCGCGGTTATTGAATTACGCAATCCCGCCGACGTTGAAGCGCTGATGACGGCTTCGCAGTACGAGGCATTTCTTTCCTCGCAACGTTAATGTCTTCCCAACGACATATCGCCATTCTTGGCGCGGGCCCCGGCGGATACGTCGCCGCGATTCGAGCGGCGCAACTGGGCGCCGGAGTCACGGTGATTGAACAACAGGCTCCGGGCGGCGTGTGCCTTCATTGGGGGTGTATCCCCAGCAAGGCGCTGTTGGCGGTCGTTGAACTGGGAGAAAAACTGAAGAAGGCTCACGAGCTTGGCTTGCAGCTTTCTCAACCGCCCACCTATGACCCCGTGCGGATGGTGGCGAGAAAAAATCGCATTGTCGGCGGACTGGCGAAGGGTATTGCCGCGCTGTTGAAGAGTTGGGGCGTCTCGTATGTCCAGGGGACGGGACGACTTGTGAATGACCATAGTATTCGCGTGTCCCGTGCTGACGGTTCTGAAACCACGATTCAGGCTGATGGCATTATTCTCGCCACGGGGTCCTCGCCGCAGTCATTGCCGATGTGTCCCGTGGATGGCGTTGACGTGATGACGAGCAAGGAGGCGTTGGAGATTCCGCGAATACCCGAACGATTGCTCATCATTGGCGGTGGAGTGGAAGGCTGTGAATGTGCGTCCCTCTATGCGGGGTTGGGGTCACAGGTGACCATTGTGGAAATGATGCCCCGCCTGCTGCCCACGGAAGATGACGACGTGTCGGCTTTGCTTGAACGCGAACTGAAAAAACGCCGCGTGCGAAGCGTGGTCGGAAATTCCGTGACGCACGTTGAAAAGACGGCTTCGGGAATCAGTGTGAGCCTGGCCGATGGGGAGCGCGTGGTGTGTGACGGGGTGCTGGTCTCGGTGGGGCGGCGCCCGAATACAAGGGGAATTGGATTGGAAGAGGTGGGCGTGAGGCTTGGTGACACAGGCGGGATTGCCGTCAACGAACGCCTGCAAACAAATGTGCCCGGCGTGTATGCCATTGGCGATGTGGTGGGTGGACTCATGCTGGCGCATGTGGCTTCGGCACAGGGCAAAGTGGCCGTGGACAACCTTGTCGGACGCGCGAGAACCATGCGGTACGACGTGGTGCCGGCGGGGATTTTTACGTTGCCGGAGATTGGCCGTGTCGGATTGACCGAACGGCAAATTCGCGCACAGGGTATCTCTCCAAGGATTGGTCAATATCGGTATGGCGGGCTGGGAAAAGCTCATGCGGTCGGCGATCTGGTTGGGCTGGTGAAAGTGCTGGCCGACCCTCAAACGGATCGTGTGCTGGGCGCTCATTTTGTAGGGTCACATGCGGCGGACCTGGTGCATGAAGCGGCGTTGGCCATGCAATTGAATGCCACGGCGTCGCAGGTGGCCGACATGATTCACGCGCATCCCACTCATGTTGAAGCCCTGATGGAAGCGGCTGAAGACGTCAATGGCATGGCGATTCATCTGGCCGGGAAACGATTGTGATGACAGGGTGGTGTGTTGAGACGTGTTCCGGGTTGCAGGCATGGGGAGTGAAACTTGTTCTTCTTGGCGGCACCATGGGGTTGCTGTACGTGACGGCTGTGCCACCGGCCCCGCCGGCTCCTCGTCTTGAAACGCCGCCCGCTCACTCCACTCGCGCGGTTCGTGTGAATATCAATCATGGTTCGCCGGCGGAACTGGAAACGTTGCCGACTATCGGCCCGGTTCTGGCTGAACGCATCGTGCGATATCGCCGCGACCACGGGCATTTTGCGTCAGCGAATGAGTTGCGGCGCGTGAAAGGGATTGGTGTGAAGCGGGTGAAACGGCTGCGGCCACTCATTCACGTTGGCGATTCCCGGAGTCTTCATCGGACGGAGAAGACTCGCGTGTTGACCGGCGGGGCGTCAGAACGCGGGACGGGCTGATGGCAGCGGCGGATCAGGAATGGCAGCGACAGATTGACCTTCTCACGCGCGGCGCCGTTGAGATTATTCCACGGCATGATTTTGATGAGCGCGTGCGGGCCGCGTTGCGGGAGGGGAGGCCGTTGCGGGTGAAAGCCGGCTTTGATCCCACGGCGCCCGATCTGCACCTCGGTCACGCCGTCCTGATCCAGAAACTTCGGCACTTTCAGGAACTTGGGCATCAGGTGATATTTTTGATCGGGGACTTCACCGGGATGATTGGTGATCCCACCGGCGTCTCCGAAACGAGAAAATCCCTGACCAGGGAACAAGTCTCGGACAATGCCAAAACCTACGAGCGGCAGATTTTCAAAACGCTGGACCCCGAAACCACGCGCGTGGAATATAACAGCCGATGGATGCGGGATATGCGCGCCCATGACGTCATTGAGTTGTGCGCGCGCTACAACGTGGCGCGGATGTTGGAGCGCGATGATTTTTCCAGGCGTTACCAGTCGCAACAGCCCATCGGGATTCATGAATTTTTATACCCGCTGATCCAGGGCTATGACTCGGTGGCCCTCAAGGCGGACGTTGAAATCGGCGGAACCGACCAGAAGTTTAACTTGCTTGTGGGACGGGATTTGCAGCGTGCGTGGGGTCAGGTCCCTCAAGTTGTCATGACGATCCCGCTGCTGGAAGGGACCGACGGCGTGCGGAAGATGAGTAAAAGTTTTGGCAACGCCATTGCCATGGACGATACGCCCGAAGACATCTTCGGCAAGGTCATGTCAATCAGCGACGAACTGATGTTTCGCTATTATGAGTTGCTCACCGCCGACGATCTTGATGACGTGAAGCGTCTTCATCCCATGGACGCGAAACTGGCGCTGGCGGAAACGCTGGCGGCCCGGTATCACGGGGCGGAAGCCGGGCAACTGGCCAGGCAAGTCTTTCAGCGGAAGTTTCGCCAACGAGAATTTCCCCAGGACCCCGACGTGACAATCGTCTTGACGGCGGAGGATTTTGCCGACCCTGATTGTCCCCGCATCGGCTTAGTGGATCTTCTCATGCGCACGGGGTTGTTGCCGAGCAAAGCGGAAGCGCGCCGACTGATCGCTCAAGGCGCTGTGGTCATTAACCGGCGGAATGAGCGGGACAGCGGGGCGATGCTTCCCCTGCAATGGGGCGAATCCTGTCAAATCCAAATCGGCAAACGGAAATTCGCGCTGGCGCACGTGAGGAAACAGTCTCATTGAATGAGATCGTCTCGGCTCGCCGTCCGCGCCGCTTCCGCTCCGCCGTCCAGGCCGCACACGAGGCCGGCGCGTGGCGGCGCTCCGCCACTCGGAGCCGTGCGGCGGCCACCATCCTGTGCATCGTTGTCGGCTTGAGCGTGACATCTTGTGGTGGTGGCGGCGGTGGCCCGACCCCATCCGCGCAAACCGTATCCTGCCCGACCTCAACCTCAACCGACCCCACTGAAACGCAGTATCGCCTCACCTTTCAGGCGAACTGGAGCAGCAGTACTTTCCCCACCAATTTCCCCGGCGGCGCGCATTTCTCGCCGCTGGTCGGCGCGGTACACGACAGCGGCAACGAGTTCTGGTCTCCCAATAATCGGGCAAGCTCCGGCATTGAGAGCATGGCGGAAGTCGGCGGCACAGGCACACTGGTCGCCGAAATCAACGCCCGCACGCCAACCACGTCGTACACCGGCAGCGGCATCGGCAGCACCGGCACGACAAGCATTAATTTCCGCGTGAGTCAGGACTGCCCGTTGGTGACGTTCGTCTCCATGGTGGCGCCCAGCCACGACTGGTTTGTCGGGGTCACCGGCGAGGATTTGCGCGATGGCAGCAACCAGTTTGTTGATAAGACGGTTAACCTGGTCGTGTGGGACGCCGGCACCGAAGACGGTACGGATTTTTCTTTGAGCGGCACCGCCGATACCAACCCGCAGGGCATCATTGAACTCTTGACCACAGACTCTACCGCCACGGATTTCACGCAGGGAACCAACCAAAACGTCTATATCGGCACCTTCAGTTTCGCAGTGACCCAGGCGGCCACCGCCGCGCTGCCGCGCCTCACCGCCGCCCCGGCCACCATCGCCGAAGGCGACGCCAGCACCGTGACCGTCGCGCTCGCCGAGGCTGCGCCGGCCGGCGGGATGCCGCTCACGCTGACCTTCGGCGGCACCGCCGGCGGAGACGACTACCGCGCCTCCGCCGCCCGCGTGACCATCCCGGCCGGCGCGACCACCGCCACCTTCACCATGACCGCGCTGCGCGATGAAATCGCCGACCCGGTTGAGACCATCATCATCACCGCCAACGGCGCGTCCACGACCGCGACCACCACCGTGACCATTGAAGGAGAATCCGCTCTCACCACCCAACTCAACCGCGTGATCCTGCCGGAAGTGGCGCGCGCCATCGCCGACACCACTGTGACCGCCATCACCAGGCGGTTGAATCAGGCGAAGAGCGGCCACGACACCGCGGCCCTCACCCTCGGCGGCCAATCCACGCCGGCCGACATGCTGCTCGTCGGCGGGCGGACATTGGCCGAAACCGGCACAGTGGACGTGTCCGCCCTGCCGGGCCACTCATCCTTCGTCCTGCCGTTCACCAACGGCGGCGGACCGGGCGGGCGTGTGGCTGTCTGGGGCGGCGGCGACTATCGTTCACTTGGCGGCTCCGGCGGCGCGGTGGACTGGGACGGTGATCTGTTCAGCGCCCATCTTGGTGTGGACACCCGCCTGCGGAACGACCTGCTGGCCGGCCTGGCGGTCTCCTGGAGTCAGGGCGAATTTGACTACCTCTTCGGCGGTCGTCGCGGCGACTATGAGCTGGCCCTCGCCGGCATTCATCCCTATGTGAGCTGGATGACGCCGGACGAGCGGCTGGATGTGTGGGTCACTGCCGGCTACGGCTGGGGCGAGATGGAGATTGTCAATGATGCAGAACGCCGGTATGCCGGCGATGTCGAGATGCAGACCGTGGGCGCGGGCGGGAGCGGCCATGTGTGGAAGACGAATGCAACCACGCTGCGGCTCAAAGGCGAAGTCTCGCACACGAAGATGGATGTTGAAGGCGGCGATCACATCACGGCGATGACGGTGGAAGCCCGGCGGGTGCGGATGACCATGGAAGGGACCCATACGCATGTGTTGGTTGACGGGGCACGGCTCGCGCCCACAGTGGAAGTGGGGGTGCGGCATGACGCGGGCGACGGCCGGACCGGAACCGGTGCGGAAGTTGGTGGCGGGTTGCGCTACACGGACGCGGCCCGGAGCCTCACGCTGGAAAGCCGGGGACGTGCGCTGCTGGGGCATAACGGCGGCTACGAGGACTGGGGTCTCGGTGGCATCATCACGCTGAATCCCGGCGCCATCGGTCACGGGCTTTTCTACAGCCTGGAGCCGACCTGGGGCGACACGGCCGGCCGCGTACTCCGGTTGTGGGCACAAGACCACGCCGCTGTTCCGATGACGGGCACGCACCGGACTCCTCGCGGACGACTGGAGATGCGTCTTGGCTACGGCCTGGGATGGGACGAGACGCTGGTCACCCCCTATGGCGTGCTGACGCTGACGGACGGGCGGACGCGATTCTACCGACTGGGGAGTCGGTTGCGAATGAGCGATGAGCTGACGTTCAGCCTGGAAGGTCTGCTGCGGGAGACCGTCGTCACACCGATGGAGCATGGTGTGCGGCTGAAGGTTGGGCTGAACTGGTAACGCTCATCACGGCGCCCCGGTCTGCAACCTTCGCACACATCCGGCGTCAATCCGAGAGTCATACAGACGTGGCTTCCCTTGACGCGCATGGCAGGCCCGCCTAAAATGAATGTCCCGCACCGATTGTGAGCGGGTGTGGCGCAGTGGTAGCGCAACGGCTTCCCAAGCCGTTGGTCGGGAGTTCGAATCTCCTCACCCGCTCCAATTATTCCCGAACAATTCCGCTTGAATGTGTTTTCTCGCGACAGGCCCGATGCAGGCCGGGCATGGGGTTTTTTCCAACAGGCTGGTGAACGTCAAGAGGGGAAGGCGTATGCCGGCACAAAAAGCGGGGTTATGCGTGGCCAATTTGTCCGTGGCGGTCAGGTGGAAGGCCCGATGGGTGATCCGTGAACGAATTGCCGCCGAATTCCTGGGCCATGAGGGCGCTGATCACCTGGTTCAAGCGACTGTTCACTTCTTCTTCGGAGACGTGATCGGGAACCTGGATATTAAAAACAATCTGGACGTTTTTCATGGAAAGACGACTCCTTCATCGGTGACGGGGGTACGGGGATTTGCCGACACGCCGGATCGTGTGCGTTCTTACGGGGTTTGTACACTTCTTCTCTTGTGTTTGCAATGTTCATTGTCCGAAAGATTGCGTGTGACACGGTTGCCGGAACCGGGCCTTCTGATTTTCTGAACGTGACGCCGCCTCGCGTTCTGCTGTTTCCCCGGCGTGAGTTGTCCTGCTATACTTCTCATCATGAGTCTGTCCACGGAATGGTGTCAACGCGTTGATCCGGGGGGCTGGTGTGCCTCGGATGCCCGGATTTCGGAACAGTCAGTGGTCGGTTGACCTATGGGAAAAATCATTACCGTCAGGCGAAAAGAAAATGAGGTGCAGCTCGCCGAAAACTATATTCGCACCTACATTTTATTTCCATCGGGGCTGTTGGGTTTGTTGGCCATGGTGATCGGCATGCTGGCGTTGGTGTATCAATTATTCTGGGAAACGTATGATGTGTGGACGTTTGGCAAAAGTTCAGGGTTGATCGTGGTTGGCATTCTGTTTGGATGGGTGCAGACACGCTATCACCGGTATCTGTTCCGAACCATTCCGGAATTCTGGGCGAGCCGCATGAGAGCGTCCGGCGTTCGGGGAGCGCGGCGATTCAAGAGAATTTCCACGGAAGTGGAGGTGGACCATGCGGGGCGGGCCTTGATTCCTTTGGCCTATGTGCTGGGAATTGGCTGCGTCATCGGACTGTCGATATGGAGTTTCAGCTCCGGATCCCTGGACTATATGGCCGCCTTTGCGTTGCCGTGGGCGGGGTTTTTCTGGGGAAAACTGTTTACCTGGCACGCCATCATTCCTCCCGTGCCTCGTCACAAGTAAGGCCGGCATGCCTGTGCCGTGCTTCGCTATTGCGGCTTTTTGGTTTTGCGAGGTTTGGATGTGCGGGGGCCGGGTTCCATCCCGGCGAGACGTTTTTCCAGCGCGGCGACCTGTTGATACAGCTCCGGAAGGCGGTTCACCAGTACTTGTCTGCGGAGGGATGCGTGATGTAATTTGGCCGGCCGCCCCGACACTTTGGTGCCGGACTCCACGTTTTTTTCAAGGCCCGCGCCCGCCCCAATACTCACGTAATCTCCAATGGTGAGATGGTCAAACAGGCCGGCTTGTCCGCCCATCATGACGTATTTCCCGATTGACGTGCTGCCCGCGATGCCGACTTGCGCCACGACAATGCCGTGTTCTCCCAGTGTCACGTTATGGGCGATTTGCACCAGGTTGTCTATTTTGGAACCTTGCTTGACGATGGTGCGTCCAAACGTCGCGCGATCAACGGTCACATTGGCCCCGATTTCCACGTCGTCTTCAATGACCACAATGCCGCGTTGAGGAATTTTATGGTGGCGGCCTTCGTGTTGAATGTATCCAAAGCCGTCACTGCCGATCACCGTTCCGGCGTGGAGGATCACCCGCTTGCCGATCCGGCATTCGTCCAGCACGCTGACGTTGGGATACAGCACGGTCTCGTCGCCGATGGTGACATCATCGCCCACACAGACCCCGGGGTAAATCGTCACATGGCTTCCGATTGTCGTGCGATCTCCAATCGTGACGAATGGGCCAATGGAGATGTCGCGTCCAATGCGCACGTCCGCGCCTTGCACGATGTTTGGAGCGATCCCGGCGGGGGGAACGCGCTGTGTGAAAAAACGGGCGATCAGGCGGATAAAATCAAAATGCGGATGCGTCGAAACCAGTTGGGTCGCGTCCCAATCAGTGTGGCGGGTGGACACGATCAACGCCGAGGCGCGCGACCGTCTGGCTGTGTCCGTGAACCGCTTGCCGGAGAGAAAGGCCAGCTCGCCCGATACGGCTTCTTCGAGACTGTTGACCCTGGTAATGCGGATCTGTGACGGGCCGTAAATCCGGGCGCCAATGGCGTCGGCCAATTCAGTGATCGGGTAGCCTTCAACTGTCGGGTGAGTCATCACCTTCCCCCTTTGGATCCGGCGGCAGCCCTGCGTCGTGAGTGGTGTGAGACGCTGGTTCGCCGGGCGTTCAGTCGTTTACATACCAAAACGCCGTTCTCGTTGCCAACCTGACACGTATTGACGATGGCGACCGTTCGTGTATCCGGCCCTGCCGGGTTGGCGAGGAGAGTCATCCGGCTGGCATTCATGGCCCGTGGTTCATAGAGGGTCGGGGTGTGGTCAGGAAAGTCCGGAAGGGGACAATGCCGTATCTGTACCGCGACCCGCAAGCGCGTTGTTCCGGAACGCATCGGGGTTCCTAGTATCGCACTTTCAGAAACAAATTGAGACACACAATAAGAAACATCACGCACGTGATCCATGCCGCAACGACGGGGAGTAACGCCCCGCTCCTTCCCAACCCGATACTCAAGAGATGCGCGGCCCAAAACACAAAACCGATGCCCAGCGCTTTCCCGATGTTTTTGGCCATGCCGGGCGTGCGGGAGTCAATGTCCAGCAGTCCAATGGCCAGGCCAAGCATGGTCATGATCAACGTGACAAACGCAAAAGCCACGCGCCCCCAATACTCCGTCAGCAGCTTTGCGGTGTTATGCCCCTCGTGCCGCAAGTGTTCAATGTGTGTGCCGAGTCGGGTAAGTGTCATCTGTTCAGGCGCGAGAGAGATCCACGTCTTCAGGTCGTCGGGGGTCAGGGAGAGGTTCAAGGGCAACGAAGGGGTCTGCGTCATCCGCACCCTGCCATGCGGCCCAATCGCCCGTTGCGTCACCTGTTGCAGAACCCATTGCCCCGCGGCGAACGTGGCGCCAGCCGCCGATGTGAATTCGGACAGATCAAAGCGGTCGTTCATCCGGTAGAGTGTCACCATGTGCAGCCTGGCGCCCTCGGGATCAACTCGCTGAACGTGCATGATGGAATCGGTTTGAAAGCGCAGCCACAGATTGTCGGTTCTGAAAGACAACGATTGCGGTTGGTGGCGGATTTCGACTGTTTTAATGTATTCCGCCCTGGCGTTGGCCAGGGGCACGACGACCGCCGTGAGCCAAAACAGGACGACGGTGGCGAGACTTCCGACCGCCACAAACGGCATTGTCACGGACAGAAGACTGGCCCCGCAGCTTCGCATCGCGTTGATTTCCTGGTTTTTGTTGAGCAGTCCGATGGAAAGGAGTGACGCCATCAACATGGCAAGCGGTGCGACCGTATAGGTCACTTCGGGTATTCTAAAGAAAAAATACATGAAGAGGGATGACAATTCCGCGTCGTATCCGAGGAATCTTCGCACTTGCTCAAAAAAATCAACCACCATGTAAATGGTAATCAATCCGACAAGACACAGCGTCAGAATTTTCAGGTAATGTCGGGCAATGTACCAGAACAGAATACCCATGTTAGTGCCGGCTCACTCGATGGAATAAAAAAACCGTGATGAGGATGAGGCAGACGTTTGGAAACCAGGCGCCGACAAACGGATGAAAGACGTGGGCCGTGACCCCAAACTCCCCCAGGACGTTGAGCAAATAATAGCCCACCATGATGAACATACCCTGAATAAAGCCGCCGATGTGCCCCGACCGCTTTGAGACAATGCCGATCGGGACGCCCATGACCCCAAGAATGAGCGTGGCCATGGGAAACGCGATGTCTTTGTAGTATTCCATGAGGCGGCGAAGCATGCCGTTGTCCTGCCAGCCGGATTGCTCCAGTGCGGCCATAATCTGTTGGTAATCGGGGCGGGCGGGCTGTTTCACGCCGAACGTCGAGGACAGATCCATTTTGATGTCATAGGTCGTGAACGAGATATGGTGATAGCGCCCGACGTTTCGGGGCGCCTGGTGAATCGTGCCTTCATGCAGCCGGATACCGAATTGTTTGCGGTTGGGGTCGTTGAGCACGTGGAACGATTTGGCGGTGATGATCAACGGGCTGTCCGGGTCGCGGCGATCCGAGATGAAAATACCCCTGCTCGCTTCCCCAGGCCCGGGCTTCGGAACGAACAGCATCATGCCATCCATGGGTTCCTGAAACGTGCCATGCTCCAGGGCCAGTTGCACCTGGTCCTGAATCAGGCTGATGGCCAGTCTTTTCAGGGAAATTGAAGACCACGGTTGTCCCCATTGCGACAGGCCCCACGCGCCGAAGAAGACGAGCAGGGAAAAGACCAGGACGGGCGCCGTCATTCTGAACAGGCTAAGACCGGCTGTTCGCATGGCGACGATTTCACCGTCAAGCGACAGGCGGCTGAACGCGGCAATGGAGGAAATCAAACAGGCCATCGGCAGCGTGAGCACCAAAAAAGAAGGCATGAGATAGGTGATGATTTGCAGCACGGCCGGCAGTCCCAGCCCTTTGCTGACCAACAACTCAACCAGCCGCAGCATCTCTTTCGTCAGCACGATAAAACACAGGACGGAGAGGCTGGTCCAGAAGGGAGTCAGAATTGCTCGAAAGATGTACCGATCAAGGATGGTCATCATGGCGCTGCGAAAAAGAGCGTGAAGCACACACCGTCACGCCGGTAAACTTGTCATCATATAACATGACCGGAAGACTGTAAATGGCCTTTCGCGGCGGCCCGATTGTGTCTCACGGACTCTGCCGGACTCGCACACGGCTTTTCCACCCGCTCCGGAGAACAGGACCGGCCTCGTGCGTGATTCCAGGGCACGGTAACGTGGTCCGGTGGCGTCTCCACGAACGTTCCAACACGGCGCCGATGTGCGATGTGCTTTGCTTAAACGGCCATGTGTGTGTTAAGTGCCCGTGGTACTCATTTGGAGGAGACGAACCGGCGATGAACACCAGAACGGAACACGCGCATATGCGACCTCGTCGCGTTTCTCATGCCCGGATATTGAAACGCATTCGGCTGTTCGCGACCGACGTTGATGGGGTGCTGACGGATGGCGGTCTCTACTATTCCAATTCCGGCGAACAAGCCAAAAAGTTTAATGCGTGGGACGGGCTTGGTGTGGCGATGTTACAGAAGGCCGGCCTGGTGACGGCCGTTGTGACGTTGGACCAAACCCATCTGGTGCCCCTTCGGGCCGCAAAACTTGGCATCATGGAAGTTCATCAGGGCGTGTCGGATAAACTGGAAGTCTTGAACATGTTGTCGGCCAAATATGGAATCGGGCTTGAGGACATCGCCTATATGGGAGATGACCTGAATGATATTCCCGCTCTTCGTGCGGTCGGGTTTTCGGCGACTCCCGCGAATGGACGCGCCCCGGTTCGGAAAGCGGTTCAGTATATCTGCACAGCCAAAGGCGGCGAGGGGGCGGTTCGTGAAGTGGCCGACCTGATTCTGTCGGCACGGGGGTTCAACCCCGACACGGGCTGGTCGAGTTCGTGACGCGATTGGCAGTCCCATCACCTATCATCCATCACCCATCGCCGACGTGTTGCTGCTCAACGTGCAACCAGAGAGTCATGGCTCACTCTGACACCATCGTCATCGGATTCTTCATTGTGCCTGTGAGGCGCGCGTGAGTCGCCGCCACCTGTACGCCGTCATTCTTGCCGGTGGAAGCGGGACCCGGTTTTGGCCTTTGAGCCGGGCGCTGTTTCCCAAGCAGTTGCTTCAGATTGGAGGGAGCGGGGGCGAGACGCTTCTTCAGCAGACGATCCGGCGTGCGTTACACGTTGTCTCCGCCACGCACACCTGTGTCGTGACCACTGTCGCGCAAGCCGACGCGGTCAGGCTGCAATTGTCCGACTGGAACGATGCCATGGCCGGCAATGTTCTGTCGGAGCCGGCAAGTCGCAATACCGCGCCGGCCATCGGCCTGGCCGCATTGTGGTTATTGCGCCGCGATGCCGATGCGACGATGTTGGTTCTGCCGGCGGACCACGTCGTCAAAGGGGAGAAGAAATTCAGGCAAGCCGTTTCCCTTGGGTATCAACTGGCGCAACAGGGCGCGCTGGTGACGTTTGGGATTGTTCCCACCACCCCCGACACCGGGTATGGCTATATTCAACCGAACACACGGTCGTGTCTGGGCAGTCTGGGCGCGTTCTCCGGATATAGAGTTGCGCACTTTGTGGAAAAGCCCGACCTGAAAAAGGCCAGGCGATTCCTGAAGGCGGGCGGGTATGTCTGGAACAGCGGAATGTTCATGTGGCGTGCCGCCGACCTGATAGAAGAATTCGCGCGTCATCAGCCAGGGCTTCTGAAAGAGCTGCGGGCCATTGACCGGATGATGGAAACGGGACAACAGGCGGACCGGCTTGCCAGGCGCTATCAACGACTGGAGTCGGTCTCCATTGATTATGGCGTGATGGAACAGTCGGCGCGCGCCGCGGTGATCCCGGTTGATTTTTTCTGGTCGGACATCGGGACGTGGAGCAGTATGGACAGCGTGGCTTCCCGCGATAAACGGGGGAACGTGGTGACCGGGAACGTGGTTGATCTGGAGAGCGAAAACTCGGTGTTGTTCGGCGGTAAGCGGCTTGTTGGGACGATCGGACTTTCCAACATGGTGGTGGTGGATACGCCAGATGCGACCTTGGTGTGCCCCAAGTCCCGCTCGCAGGATATTAAAGCGTTGGTTGAGGTTTTGCGTAAACGCGCGGCGCCTGAATTTCTACAACATCTGGTGGTGTCTCGTCCCTGGGGGACCTATACCGTCCTTGAAGAGGGGCAGGGGTACAAGGTTAAACGCATTCGCGTGTTGCCCGGCCGGCGGTTGTCGCTTCAAATGCATCACCAGCGCAGTGAGCATTGGGTGGTGATTGCGGGGACGGGTCGTGTGACTCGTGGAAAGACGGTGTTTGATGTGGGCCAGGGTGACAATACGTTCATTCCGAAACGGACCAGGCACCGATTGGAAAATCCCGGCAAGGTTCCCCTCGAAATTATTGAAGTCCAAAATGGCGCCTATGTCGGCGAAGATGATATTGTGCGGTATCACGATGATTATGGACGCGGCGCAACGCGTTCTCCCAGGAAGGGTCTTCCATGAGCATTTTTCGTGAATATGACGTTCGCGGAGTCGTTGGAGAAGACTTGACGGTTGAGGTGGCGGAGTCCATTGGCCGTGCGTACGGCACCGTGGCTCACCAACGCGGATGTCGGACGGTGGCCGTGGGACGCGATGGGCGACTGACGTCTCAAGCGCTTCGGGATCGTCTGGTCAACGGCATCACGGCTTCGGGGGTGAACGTCGTGGATATCGGGGTCTGTCCGACCCCCGTCTTGTATTTTGCGTTATTTGAATTGCCGGTTGACGGTGGTGTGATGATTACCGGAAGCCATAATGCGGCCGAGTACAACGGCTTCAAAATCTGTGTGGGGAAGTCGGCGTTCTACGGCAAGGAGATTCAGGCGCTCAAACAGATGATTGATTCCAACGCCTATGTGTGCGGGTCGGGAACCGTGTCCGAGGCGTCGGTGAGGGCGGGCTACCTGCGCGATCTCAAGGAGAAATTTGCCGGGGTCCAGGCCGGGAGATTGCACGTGGTGATTGATTGCGGAAACGGTGCGGCAAGTTTGGTGGCGAAAGACGCACTGGAACAATTAGGCTGTCGCGTCACGGCGTTATATGACGACCTTGACGGCCGGTTCCCCAACCATCATCCCGATCCGACGGTGGTTGACAATCTGCAGGACCTGATCCACGCGGTGCGCACCATGCGGGCCGACGTGGGCATTGCGTACGATGGTGACGCCGATCGTATTGGCGCCGTTGATGAACAAGGCCATATTTTGTGGGGCGACCGCCTGATGTTGATTTTTGCGCGGGACATTTTGCGGCTCAAACCCGGCAGCACGTTCATTTCCGAAGTCAAAGCCACCCATCTTCTTTACGATGACATTCGGGCGCGAGGGGGCAACATCATCATGTGGAAGACGGGCCATTCCGTCCTGAAGGAAAAAATGAAGGAAGAAAACGCCGTCATGGCGGGCGAGCTGTCCGGGCACCTGTTTTTTGCCGACCGGCATTTTGGCTATGACGATGCCATCTATGCGTCGTGCCGGTTGATTGAAATGTTGTCCAACACCCCGCAACCCCTCTCTTCTTTTCTGGCTGATTTGCCATCCACGGAGGTGACCCCGGAAATTCGCGTTGACTGCGCCGATAACGTGAAATTCCAGGTCGTTGACGCGATGCAAAAGCGAATGCTTGCGCTGGCGAACCAACCGCAGGCCACGGCCCCCACGGGCCTTGGCATTCTCGACATCATCACGATTGACGGCGTTCGCGTTCAATTTGACGGAGGATGGGGACTCATTCGCGCGTCCAACACGCAGCCCGCGTTGGTCCTGCGCTTTGAGGCGGTATCGTCCGAACGTTTGCACGTTCTTCGTACCTATGTGGAACGGGAACTGGCGGCCTGCCGTCAGGCGCTGGCGTTATAACGCGCCTGTCGCCGCGCCTGTCTTCTCGTCGTATCCGTCACGTGATGGCCGCCGCCTCAATCCCCATTCAGACACCGACAGCCGGCATCAAGAAACCGCCGGGGAAGATGCCCGTTTTTTTTGGTGGTGGTGTCGTGTACAATCCGCCTATGCGTTCCACTCAAGAAACCCCGTCTGACCCTGTCGCGCCTGTCCGTGTGATGCTCACGGTCGTCCTTTTTGGATTGGCCCTTGCCTCCACCGCGTTCGCCGCTCCGGCTGAAGAACATCATCACTATGCCATTTCACTGTGGGGTATTCCGGCCGGGAACGCGACCATGAACATTGAGGAAGTGGCGTCTGCGGAGCAACCGTCGTTGCGGCGGTTGGTGACCACGGCGCGATCCAATGATTTCATTTCGCTCTTCTTCCCCGTGAGGAACCATGTGGACTCTCTCATAGACACCCACACCATGCTCCCGCATCGGCTGCTGTTTCAGCGTCGGGAAGGCCGTCGCCACGAAGACTTTGACGTGCGGTTTGATCACACCGCCAATCAGGTGACAGTGCTGAAGAACGGCGAACGTTCAGTCTATTCCATTCTCCAGGACACCCACGATATTTTATCGTGCCTGTATTTCTTGAGAACGATGCCCACGCTGGAACCGGGTTCGTCGGTGCCGCTGAACATTTATCATGATCGAAAAAATTACCGGGTGACGGTCAACGTGGAAGCCGTTGAACAGGTGACAGGTCCATGGGGAAGCGTTGAGGCGGTTCGGTTACTGGCGGTCATGCCGTTTCGCGGAATTTTTTTGAATGAAGGCAACATCAGATTTTGGCTGACGAACACGGAAGAGCGGATTCCCGTGATGATGGAAGCCCGTGTGATTGTCGGATCGGTCAGAGCCTTGCTTGAAGGATGGGCGCCGTAACCCGGAATCAGCATCGACTTTTTTGCCAAACGGCTTATAATGTACGGTTCACAATTCGCGGAGAGCCTTGAGTCGCCTGCATGATTTCCCTCACTCACCATATGCTTCAACGGCAACAGCTCCATGCCGAACCCACGGCGGCATTGTCCGTCATGATGACCCAAATGGCCCTGTGCGGGAAGCTGATTGCCAGGGATGTGAATCGGGCGGGGCTGCTTGGCACGTTCGGGACAACCGGGACAACGAACGTGCATGGCGAGCAGGTGCAAAAACTGGATGAACGCGCGAATCAGACCTTTGTGGACGTGTTTGCAGAGAGCGACGTGGTGCGTATCGTGATTTCCGAGGAAATGGAAGAGCCGTTGATCGTCCAACGTGCGGACACATCGGGAACATATGCCGTGTTCCTGGACCCGCTGGACGGGTCCTCCAATGTTGATGTCAATGCGCCGCTGGGTTCGATTTTTTCCATCCATCGCCTGGATGACGACGGCAATTTCCTGAAGATGGGGCGCGAACAGGTGGTTGGCGGCTATCTGTTGTATGGAGCCGCCACATTGCTTGTGCTGACGTGCGGAGACGGGGTGCATCAATTTACGCTTGACCCTGCGGTCGGGGAATTTTTCCTGTCCGGTTCGCGGATTCAGGTTCCGCCGCGCGGAAAAATTGACAGCGTCAACATGGGAAACCGATCCAGGTGGCATGACAAGATGAGAAGCGCGGTGGATTCTTTTCAGATGGATGATGACACAACCGGCCGCCCCTATGCCTCCCGGTATTCCGGGTGTTTTGCGGCCGACGTGCATCGGATCATGTGGAAAGGGGGCCTCTATCTCTATCCGGGCGAAGTGAACAAGCCTGCGGGAAAACTGCGGTTGATGTATGAAGCGGCTCCCTTGAGTTTCGTCATTGAACAGGCTGGAGGGCTTGGCAGCACGGGTGAAGAACGGATTGCGTCCATTCAGCCGCAGGCGCCCCATCAATGTGTTCCCTTGGTCATCGGCAGTCGCGAAGACGTGGAATTCGTTGAGCGCCGCCTGAAGGAATGAGCGACGGTATGCGAATTGTTCGGGTGGTGAAACGGTCAGGAGGAAGATTCCCGGCTGTGAGGCATGAGTCACCTTGAGGACATTGGCCGCGAGGCGGTCGCACATGGTGTTGAGAACTCTTTTTGTCATCATCAGTCTGCTGTCCGGGCTGCTGACAGGATACATCGCGGGAGAAGGGGCGGGAGCATCGCCCCAGGTCTATGCGGCGGTTGGCGCCGCCTTTGGGGCCTTCCTCGGTGGCGTGATGGTGTCCGTGGAGAGATCCCTGCGACATCTCCCGGCCCCTGTCACCGTGGGGGGAGGGGTTGGCCTTGGGCTTGGGGTGGTCCTCGCGGGGCTGCTCTCCATGTCGGTGAACCATCTGCTCCCGGCATCATCCATGATCGCCCACTTTGTGCTGTTGGCCGTCTGCCTGATTTTTCCTTATCTCGGACTGATTGTGGGGGTTCGCCATGGAGAAGAAAGCGGCAGAAGTGACAAGGCATTGACCGGCTTAAACTCCGGGGAAGACCCTCCAATCCTGAAATTGCTGGACACCAGCGTGATTATTGACGGACGCATTGCCGACCTTTGCGAAACCGGCTTTATTGAGGGCAAGTTCATTGTTCCGCAGTTTATTTTGCAGGAGCTGCAACATATCGCCGATTCGTCCGATTCGTTGACCCGAACGCGGGGGCGGCGGGGGCTGGATATTCTCCATCATATTCAGACAAACCATGACGTTGAAGTGCAAATTGTCGCGGATGATTTTCCCCACGTGAAAGAAGTGGACTCCAAGCTGGTGGAATTAGGCAAGAAATTGAACGCCAAAATTTTGACCAACGATGTGAATCTGAACAAGGTCGCGGCGCTGCAAGGCGTACAGGTGTTGAATATCAACCAATTGTCCAACGCGCTGAAGCCGGTCGTGCTGCCCGGTGAAACACTCCGGGTCTTTGTGTTGAAAGAGGGGAAAGAGGCCGGTCAGGGCGTGGCGTATCTGGATGATGGGACGATGGTGGTGGTGGATCACGCCAAACACTGTATCGGCAAAAACGTTGACGGGATTGTCACCAGCGTCTTGCAAACCAGCGCCGGCAGGATGATCTTTACCCGCCTCAAAGAGCCGGCCGATCAGGATATATTGAGTCTCGCGCGTGGATGAGTTGGTCGCGGCGGTGGTCCCGGCCGGAGGCCGCGGGGCCAGGATGGGGCACGGCGTCCCCAAGCAGTTTCTGCAATTCGGCGGTGTTCCGCTTCTCGTGCATGCCCTTCGGGTTCTTGAGGCCAGTCCGGCCATTGATACCATCGTCATGGTCGTTCCCAAAGACGACGTTGTGTATTGTCAGCGCGAACTCGTGCCCCGGTTTGCCTTTTCTAAAATCAGGCAGGTGGTGAGCGGCGGAGCCTCCCGGCGTGATTCCGTGTGGAACGGCCTCCAGGCGGTGGATGCCCGTGCCGGGATTGTCGTCGTCCATGATGCCGTCCGGCCATTCGTGACGGGGACGATGGTGCGGGACGTGGTTGATGGTGCGCGAACCCACGGCGCGGCTGTGGTGGCCGTTCCCGTCCGCGATACGGTGAAGCGGGTCGCGTCAAACGGCATGATTGAAACGACGGTTGACCGGCAAGCCCTCTGGTTGGCGCAGACGCCGCAGGCTTTCAGAATTGAGGTCTTGCGAGACGCGCACCGGTTGGGCCGACTGCGTGACGTGGAGGCGACGGATGACGCCTTTCTGGTTGAGCAATCGGGTCATGCGGTCTTCATCGTGAACGGAAGCACGGACAACATGAAGATGACTCGTCCGGAAGACCTGGTGGTGGGCGAAGCGATATTATCCGCACGGGAGCGGCCTCCTGCCTCGTAGGTATTGAGACACGTGACGACCCATGGAGGGACGCGAACACGCCAGTCGCGGAATACGGCGGGACCGCCTTCCGGCTACAGCCTTCCCCGTCAATCATTTTTCTCCTTTCACCGATTGGCGCTTTCCTGTATCTTCAGCGGAATCTGTCCGCTGTAATCACGAAGAGCAACCGTCATGGTGACGTATGCGCGTTGGAATCGGGTATGACATTCACCGGCTCAAAGAGGGCATCCCACTGGTGCTGGGAGGGGTTCACATTCCGCATACCCATGGGTTGGACGGCCATTCAGACGCGGATGTGCTGACCCATGCCGTGTGTGACGCGCTGTTGGGGGCCATGGGAGAAGGCGATATAGGCCGGTATTATCCAGGCAGCGACCCCCGGTTTGCCGGGATGGACAGTTTGGAAATGCTCAAGGATGTGCGGGTCAAACTTGCGGGAGTCGGATGGGGTCTCGTGAATCTGGATACGGTGCTGGTGGCGCAGGCTCCACGGTTGAGCCTTCATGTGGCGGCGATGGGCCAACTGTTGGCCGGCGTCCTGCAGGTTGACCCGTCGCTGGTGCACGTCAAAGTCAAAAGCCATGATTATCTCGGTGCGATTGGAAGAGAAGAGGGGATTGCGGCCCAGGCGGTCTGCCTTCTGGCTCATCAGCCATAGGATGATCGTGCAGGGTTGTATCATGGCGTGAGATGCAATGTTTAACATGATTCAACAGGATCTTCACGCCGTCTTTGACCGTGATCCCGCCGCCAGAAACACGCTGGAGGTCTTCTTGACCTGTGCGGGGTTTCAGGCCCTGCTGGCCCATCGGCTGGCTCACCGATTATGGAAGATGCGGATGCGATTAATCGCTCGCGTGATTGCGCAGGCGGCCCGTTGGGTCACGGGTGTGGAAATTCATCCCGGCGCGAGCATCGGGCGCGGATTTTTTATTGATCACGGGATGGGCGTGGTGATTGGAGAAACGTCGGAAATCGGCGATTCCGTCACCGTGTTTCAAGGCGTGACGCTGGGCGGGACGGGGAAAGAAAAAGGAAAGCGGCACCCCACGTTGGGCAATCACGTGGTCGTGGGGTCAGGCGCCAACGTGCTGGGGAATATCAGGATTGGCGACTTTGTGAAAATCGGAGCCAATTCGGTGGTCTTGCGATCGGTCCCGTCCAATGCCACGGTCATTGGCATTCCGGGCCGCGTCATCAAGTCGGTCGGTGTTCGTGTGCCCGGAGAGGCCATGGATCACGCGAATGTTCCGGATCCGATCATGGAGCGTGTTGAAGCCATTGAGCGGGACATGATTGATCTGCGAAAAAAACTGGACAACGCGGAAGGCGACGTGCAGCGCTAGATTTCCGGACACATCGGCGCATCTCATGGTCGCCTGCACACAGGAGGAATCGCTTGTGAATGAAGGTCTCCGTATCACCGGGCGCGTTCAGGAAATCCTCGGGTATTATCACAGCGATGCGCCGGGCATCCGGATGAATCTGGCCAGGCTGCTCATGAGCGGCCGATTGGCGGGAACCGGCAAGCTCCTGATTCTGCCGGTGGATCAGGGGTTTGAGCATGGGCCGGCCCGAAGCTTTGCCGTCAATCCGCAGGGCTATGATCCGCACTACCATTTTGCCCTGGCCATTGACGCCGGCTGTAACGCCTATGCCGCGCCGTTGGGGTTGCTGGAGGCCGGTGCGGCGGACTATGCCGGGCAAATCCCGTTGATTCTCAAACTGAATAACAGCGATTCGCTCTCTGTCGGCGATGACTACAATCAAGCCGTCACCGGCAACGTACAGGACGCGCTGCGTTTGGGATGTTGCGCGGTCGGATACACCATCTACCCCGGGTCGGCGTACAGCCAGGAGATGTATGAACAGTTACGGGAGATCGCGCTGGAAGCGAAGTCAGTCGGGCTGGCCGTGGTTGTCTGGTCCTATCCTCGCGGCGGGCAGCTAAGCAAGGCGGGAGAAACGGCGATTGACGTGGTGTGCTACGGGGCGCAGATTGCGGCCCAGCTTGGCGCGCATGTGATTAAGGTCAAGGTGCCCACGGATCACATTGAACAGGCGGAAGCCAAAAAGGTCTATGCCGCCGAGAAGATTCCGATTGCCACTCCCGTCGACCGCATTCGTCACGTGGTGCAAAGTTCGTTCAACGGAAGGCGGATCGTCATTTTCTCCGGTGGCGCGAAGGGTGAAGACAGGATGATGTTTGACGAGGTGCGGGCGATTCGCGATGGCGGCGGTTTTGGGTCCATCATCGGCCGGAATTCTTTTCAGCGATCAAAGCCCGACGCGCTGACGTTTTTGGAGACCTGCATGAAAATTTACGCGGGGCAGACCCAATAGCGTTGGGTCATTCCTTCATCCGCGCATCGGCTGGCATGTGACGGCGCCGGATGGGGTGGGGATGCGTTCAGGTTTTGACAGACAGGACGGTTTTCAGCCCTTCCCAGGAGCTGGCCATGTGGCTTTGTTCCCGTTCCAGGTTGCCCATGCGCGTTTCGATTTTTCCAAGTCGGTTGTCAAGGGTGTTGAGTCGGTTTTCAACGGCATCAAACCGCCGGGCTATTTCGCCTTTTAGCTGGCCTATTTCGTCTTGCAGGTCAGCCTTTAAGGCGCGCATATCGGAACGAATGAAGACCAGCAGGCCGGCGGCGCCTCCGATAATCGTCAAAACGATGGTGATGGTTGCTAAAATAATGGTGATGGTTGCGATGCCCATGCCGTCCTTGATAGCAGGTACCAGATCGCCACTTCAAGCATCGCGTTCATGCTGCGTCCGTTAGCCAATCCCCCCGGCGCTTTAAGGCGGCAAGGCCAGTGTTCGGCGGACGCTCGTCGTGGGTCATGTATTCAAGGTGGGGTCTCCGGCTGGTCGTGGCGCCGGACGGGGTGGGGATGCGTTCAGGTTTTGACAGTCAGGGCGGTTTTCAGCCCTTCCCAGGAGCCAGCCATGTGGCTTTGTTCCCGTTCCAGGTTGGCCATACGCGTTTCTATTTTTTCAAGTCGGTTGTCAAGGGTGTTGAGTCGGTTTTCAACGGCGTTGAATCGGTTTTCAACGGAATCAAACCGCCGGGCCATTTCGCCTTGCAGGTCTGCCTTTAGCTGGCTCATTTCACTTTGCAGGTCTGCCTTTAGCTGGCTCATTTCACTTTGCAGGTCTGTCTTTAGCTGGCTCATTTCACTTTGCAGGTCTGTCTTTAAGGCGCGCATATCGGAACGAATGAAGACCAGCAGGCCAGCGGCGCCTCCGATCATCGTCAACATGATGGTGATGGTTGCTAAAATGATGGTGATGGTTGCGGTGTCCATGCTGTCCTTTATAGCAGGTATCAGATCGCCACTTCAAGCATCGCGTTCATGCCGTGCCGTTAGCCAATCCCTCTCGGCGCTTCAACGCGGCAAGGCCAGTGTCCGGCGGACGCTCGTCGTGGGTCATGTATTCGAGGTGGGGTCTCCGGCTGGTCGTGGCGCCGGACGGGGTGGGGATGCGTTCAGGTTTTGACAGACAGGACGGTTTTCAGCCCTTCCCAGGAGCCAGCCATGTGGCTTTGTTCCCGTTCCAGGTTGGCCATGCGCGTTTCTAGTTTTTCAAGTCGGTTGTCAAGGGTGTTGAATCGGTTGTCAACGGCATCAAACCGCCGGGTCATTTCGCCTTTTAGCTGGCCCATTTCACTTTGCAGGCCTGCCTTGAGCTGGCTCATTTCACTTTGCAGGTCAGCCTTTAAGGCGCGCATATCGGAACGAATGAAGACCAGCAGGCCGGCGGCGCCTCCGATCATCGTCAAAATGATGGTGATGGTTGCTAAAATGATAGTGATGGTTGCGGTGTCCATGCCGTCCTTTATAGCAGGTATCAGATCGCCACTTCAAGCATCGCGTTCATGCCGTGTCCGTTAGCCAATCCCCCCGGCGCTTTAAGGCGGCAAGGCCAGTGTTCGGCGGACGCTCGTCGTGGGTCATGTATTCAAGGTGGGGTCTCCGGCTGGTCGTGGCGCCGGACGGGGTGGGGATGCGCGTTCAGGTTTTGACAGACAGGACGGTTTTCAGCCCTTCCCAGGAGCCAGCCATGTGGCTTTGTTCCCGTTCCAGGTTGGCCATGCGCGTTTCTAGTTTTTCAAGTCGGTTGTCAAGGGTGTTGAGTCGGTTTTCAACGGCATCAAACCGCCGGCTCATTTCACTTTGCAGGTCTGCCTTTAGCTGGCTCATTTCACTTTGCAGGTCTGTCTTTAAGGCGCGCATATCGGAACGAATGAAGACCAGCAGGCCAGCGGCGCCTCCGATCATCGTCAAAATGATGGTGATGGTTGCTAAAATGATAGTGATGGTTGCGGTGTCCATGCTGTCCTTTATAGCAGATATCAGATCGCCACTTCAAGCATCGCGTTCATGCCGTGCCGTTAGCCAATCCCTCTCGGCGCTTCAACTCGGCAAGGCCAGTGTCCGGTGGCCGTTCGTCGTGGGTTATGTTTTCGAGGTGGGGTCTCCGGCTGGTCGTGGCGCCGGACGGGGTGGGGATGCGTTCAGGTTTTGACAGTCAGGGCGGTTTTCAGACCTTCCCAAGAGCCGGCCATGTGGCTTTGTTCCCGTTCCAGGTTGGCCATGCGCGTTTCGATTTTTTCAAGTCGGTTTTCAACGGTGTTGAATCGGTTGTCAACGGCATCAAACCGCCGGTCCATTTGGTCTTGCAAGTCTGCCTTTAGCTGGGCCATGTCGCCTTGCAGATCTGCCTTTAGCTGGGTCATGTCGCCTTGCAGCTCTGTCTTTAGCTGGGTCATTTGGCTTTGCAGATCTACTTTTAGCTGGGCCATGTCGCCTTGCAGCTCTGTCTTTAGCTGGGTCATTTGGCTTTGCAGATCTGCTTTTAGCTGGCCCATGTCGCCTTGCAGGTCTGTTTTTAAGGCGCGAATGTCAGAACGAATGAAGACCAGCAGGCCGGCGGCGCCTCCGATCATCGTCAAAATGATGGTGATGGTTGCTAAAATGATGGTGATGGTTGCGGTGTCCATGTCGCCCTTTAGCAGGTACCAGATCGCCACTTCAAGGCATCGCGTTCATGCTGCGCCCGTTAGCCAATCCCTCATTGATTGAGGGACGTTGACGATACACCTGCCAGCCGTGCCGCTCTACCACTCCCACGCGGCATTCAGTTGAAGCCTGCGCTCCAGACCGGAGGCCTGTAGTGACGCAGTAATCCACCGCCAGCCGGTTTGCCACTCCAGCCTATGCTCCGCCGGTCTCCCGTTCGCAATCCCGCGCGCACCCGACAGACTCATCGTCAGGCCCGAATGTAAGGTCAGACGGCTGCCCAGACGGTAATCCTGCTGACCCTGGCCCCATGTCAGATTCCCATACGGCGTCAGAAGGTTTTGCCCGTCCGCAATGGCCAGACCGTAGCCTACTTCCGCATCCATCCGACGGCCCAGAGCCGCCGCGTTCGTGCCGGCCATGTCCATCGCGCCCTGATCCCATAGTTGCGCGGTGTTCGTTCCGGTCTGGCCGTAGGTGGGCGCCAGGCGGAAGGCCAGCCCTTGCCCGCTCGCAGCTTGCTTCACAGTGACAATGCCACCAATGCCCCAGTCGTCGTAATTCCCGGTGTGCCCCAGCAAGACACGGCCCTGACTGGATAACGTAATCCAGTTGTCCGGGTCGGTGTAGATGACCCCGCCGCCGATTTCCGCGCCGGTGCCAGTGCGTCCGTCGCCACCGTCATAGCGCATCCCGGCCTCCATAGTGGTGTCCAGCCGCCTGCCGTGGTCCAACTCACTTTGATATTTCCCTTCCAGACCCAACCGCACCCGCCGGGACTCCACCGTCAACGCGGCAATGCTGTCCTGGCCTTCCAGATCCATGGACGTCTGCATGATTTCGCCCTTCACCCGAATCCGGCTTGAAGGAGTCTTCAACACCTGCGCGCTGATGCCGCCGCCCGCCGTTTGCAATGTGACATCGCTCGTCTGGGTCGTCTCCACCACGCTATCGTCAATGGTCACCTCGCCCCAGCCGTAGCCCACTGTGCCCCACAGGGACAGACGGTCGCCCGGCAAGACAGACCACTTGGCGTAGGGGGTGACGTTGGTGAGCGCAATGGAATAGTCGCCGCCGCCCTCTGTGGGGTTGTCCGCCAACGAGCCATAGCTAAAGTCGCCCTTCGTCCAGCCGACAGCCGCCCCGGCCAGCACATCCTCACGCACCAGAGCATCCACGCCCAGTTGCCCGCTGAACAAAGCCCCGTCCCAGTTCGCGATCTCGCCGTCATGGCCGATGGAGCGGTAGTTGCCGCCGCCCCAGAGGGTCAGGCGCTTCGTCAGCGAATTGACCGGCAGGACAAACGAGGAGCGGCTCATCACGTCATACAGATCCAATGTGCCGTCAAGCAGCGCCAGTCCGCCGGTGGTCAGGACGTCGCCCAGCGTGGATTGGCCGCCGAGGGTGAAGGCGCTGTCGGCGCCGGTCGGTTGGCTTCCGGTTCCGGCTTGCTCAAAACGCCGCGTGATGGCGTCCAGTGTGGTGTCCGTGATGGCCCGGCCCACTTCCGGCAGGATGACCTGGCTGATGGTGCTTAGCCGTTGGAATTGTTCTTCATAGCCCACCGAGAATGGCGAGAAGGTGGCGACATCGCCGCAGACGAAACCAGCGGCGGTGGCGGTGTCGCGGCCGATTTCTTCCCAGTCGGCAGCGGTGCCGGGCAGGTGGAAGAGTATCGGCTCGACGCCCGTCGGCACGCCGGTGGTTGACAGGCAGACGGTTGAGGGCACGTCGGCGTCGGTGGCGCTCGTCACTGAAATATCCGCCGCCAGGGTGAACACAATACCCGATGGCACGGCGGCGGTGTTCGTGGCGGCTTCGACGCGCAGGCTGCCGGCTTCGGTTGCGGTCACTCTGCCGGTGAGGCCACCGGGCAGCGTCACTGCCACTGGAGCCCCGGGCGTGACCGAGGCTTCGATGCTGATGCTGTGGGGGAGTGACACGGCGATGTTACCGGCCATATCGGTGGCGATGGCGGTCAGGATCACGATGCCCGGAGTGATGGCTCTGATGTCAGTGGCGGCCAGCGTAACAGTCCAATCCGTGGCGTTCGTGGTGGCGGTGGCGTGGCTTCTGCCGCCGGCGCAAGTGGTGGCGGCGGGGTTGGTGGGGTTGGCGCAGAGGATCAGCGTTCCGTCTTCCCACGTTCCTCTGACGGAGATGCTGCGCTCGGCAGTGCTGATGATGTCGTCCTCGGCAACCGGGGGGGTAATGGTCGGGATGATCGCCAGCGTGTCGTAGTTCAGGATGGTGCTTGAGCCTTCTACGCTGTTGCGGTCGGTGCCGGAGACGGCCAGGACCGCATTCTCCACCGCCGTGATGGTCAGCATGCCGGCGTTGATGCCGGCGTTCGGGGTCACGAGCAACGTAAAGGTGTTCGCCCGCCCATAGGTGGTCGCCGAGTTGGGCGACGGCGTAATCGCCCCCAGCGTGCCGCCGGTGACTGTGATGTCGCTTCTCTCAAAGCCGGTGACATCCTCGCTGAAGACGAGCGTGTAGGTGAGCGCGCCGCTGGTGCCGTTGACGGTGTCGTCGCCGACGCGTTCAATGGTCACGGTCGGCAAATCGGCGACACTGACCTGGAGATGTCGCGTGACGGACACGTTGCCGACTTCGTCCGTGGCGGTGAAGGTCAGGTTGTAGTTTGTCACGCCGTCTTCGACCATCGTGGTGGTGATGATCCCGGTCATGGAGTCAATCGCAAAGCGTGTATGGGTGGGGACCAACGTGTAGCTGATGCCTTCATCCGCCATGCGGCCCCTGTCTGTGGCGTTGGCGTCATATGCCGTGACGCCGACCGCGCTGCCGGTGGCGATGGTGCGAATGATGGGGGTGGTGCTGGTGGTGGGGGTGCCGGGGAACACCGGGCCGGTGTTGTCCAGTACCGCCTCCGAGGTTGCGGACAGCGAGTTCTCGGCGCCGGGCACCGGCAAGGTCAGGTTGGCGTCGATGCCGTCGTTTGCGCCTGTTCCTCTGATGGTGCCGCCGTTCAGGGTCAGCGCGTCTGTGCCGGTGTAGGCAAGGTCCAGGGTGTTGTCTCCGGCGCGCACGGTGTATTCGAAGAAGAGCGCATTATTCAGGCGGCCAATGTAGGTGGCTGTGCCGTCGCTGGTATTGCCGGTATCCAACGTCAGTTGCGGAGTCCCCGTCACGGCGATCAGCTCTGTGGAGAAATCAACGCTGATCGTGATTACGGCGAGTTCTGCGAAGGGACCGGAATCGCCCAGCCTGACCGAACTCACCGTGGCGCGGTCGGCGACTCTGATGTTGACCATGATGGCGGCGGCGGTGTTGCCGGCTTTGTCGGTGGCGCCGATGGTGAAACTGCCGCTGTCCCCGTCGACCGGGGTGGTGCGGTAGCTGACGATGCCGGTGTTGGGGTCAACGCTGAACAGCGTGTCATCTAGCAGACTATAGCTAAGGCCGGCATCGGCGTCGTCGGTGCCGTCTGCCGCGTCGGCATCATAGACCGCGTTGGTGGTCCCCGGGTCGTTGAGGATATGGTCAACCATGACGGGGCTGCTGGCGGGGAATTGCGGATCCAGGGTGTCATATTTCTGGGTCGCCACGGTCAACACGTTGCCGGTGCCGGTCGCCACGCTCGTGACTTCGTCTGCCGGAATCGTGACGGACAGCTCGCCGTTATTGGTGTTGATGGTCAGTGGCGAGACGATGGTGAAGACGTCGGTTGATGTATAGGTGTTCCCGATGAGGGGTGTCGGCGTAATGGTTGACGTCTCGCCGCCCGCCGCTGAGAAGCTGTCACCAAACCCGGTGACCGCCTCGCTGAAGCTTAGGGTGAAGGTAACGGTGCTGGCGGTGTATTCGCCGGCGAAGTTGTCGGTAATGAAGGCCACGGGCACATTCCGCACATTAATGGTCACATCCTGCGTGGCGGGGTTGCCGGCCGTGTCGGTGGCGGTGATGGTGATCCTGTGTTCAATGGCGGTATTCTGGACGTTGTTGTAGATGACGATGCCGGTGTCGGGGACGATGCTGAACTGGCCGGCATCGGTGCCGCCCAGGCTGTAGGTGATGCCGGTGTCCGCGTTGCCGCCGTTGTTGGTGGCGTCGGCGTCGTAGGCGGTGGCTGTGGCGCTGGTTGAGCCGACCGCCACCGAGCCAGTGCCGGTGGCGCCGTTGGTGAAGACCGGTGCGACGGTGTCCACGGTGATGGGGTAGATGTCTGAAACGATGGGGTTGCCGGCCATATCGGTGGCGATGGCGGTCAGCGCGATGCTACCATCGGCCAAGTCGTCGGTGATGTCAGCGGTGGTCAGCCGGGAACTCCAGGTGGGTGCGCTCACGCTGGTGGTGTAGGTCGTGCCGCCGACGCAGAGGGCGTCGGTGAAATCGGTGGCGTCGGCGCAGAGGGTGACGGCGGTCACATCGGTGGCCGTGGTGCCGCTGACGGTGACGCCGGCGGCCCGTTCGGCGATGTTGATGGTGTTGTCGTCGGCGATGAGGTTAAAGCGTGGGGCGGTGGCCGGGGGGACGGTGTCAATGAAGATGGGGGTGCTGACCGCCGTACTGTTGTTGCCAGCCGCGTCTGCGGCGACGACGCGCATGGTCGCGGCGCCCTCCCCTATGGTGTCAATGGAGGTGCTGGTCAGGGTGAAACTCCAGGTCGTGCCGATGGAGACGGTGGATGCAGGCAGGCCGCCGGTGCAGGTGGACACGCTGCCGGTGCCGTCGTTGAAGCAGAAAAGAACCATCGGCACGCCACTCTCGACGGTGCCGTTGAGGGGCACACCGGCGTTTTCCTCGGCGCGGTTGATGGCCTCAAGCGCGGTTATGCTAGCGGCGCTAAACGTCGGCTCGCCCGGCGCCTGCGTGTCGTACATCCGGCTGGCTGTGGCGATCGGGGTGAGGCGGGCGGTGTCGGTGGGGGAGTGGGCCGCATTGGCCAACAGCGTGACGGTCAGTGTGCCGTCGTTGGTGATGGAGTCCGGAGTCGCGAGTATCGTAAAGAGGTCCGATGACGTATAGGTATCCCCTGCGACCGGGGTCTGCGAAATCGAGTTCAGCGTGCCGCCGCCGAAGGTGAGGTCGCCGGTTTCAAAGCCGGTCACCGACTCGCTGAAGGAGAGCGTGAAGGTGAGCGCGCCGTCTGCGATGTTGGCGGTGCCGGTGCCGATGGGGGCGATGGTTGCGGTCGGCACGTCGGAGACCACGACGCTGAGATGTTGCGTGGCGACATTGAGGAACGTGTCCTCGGCGACATTGGTGGCTTCGTCCGTGGCGGTGATGGTCAGTATGTAGGTTGCCGGGCTGGTTTCTTCCATCATCGTGGTGAGTACCCCGGTCGCGGTGTCAAGCAAAAAGCGTGCGGCTTGGGTGCCGGCCAATGCGTAGGTCACGCCGTCGTCCGGGGTTTCCAAGGCGCCGCCGTTGTTGGTGGCCTGGGCGTCATAGACCAGGGTGCCGATTGTGCTGTTGGTGGCGATGGTGCGAACGAGGGGGGTGGCGGCATCCATGGCGTCGGGGAAGACCGGTATGATGGCATCCAGCGCTGTCGGTGAGGTACCGCCGGACAGCGACATCGCGGAGCCGGGCATCGGCAGGGCCGGGGTGACATCAATGCCGCCCTGGGTTTGGATGGTGGTGCTTCCCATGATGGTCAGCGCGTTTATGCTGGTGTAGGCGAGGGCGCTGGTGTTGTCTCCGTCGAGCACGGTGTAGGTGAAGAATAGCTCGTTGCCGTTCGTGACGCCACCTGCGTTGACTACGGCGACGCCGCTGATATTGCCGGTATTCAATTCCAGTTGCACGTCGCTCACGAGGCCGTTCAGGGTGATGTCTTCATCGAAGGCGACGATGATCGAAATTAAGATTCCTTCATAGAAGGTGCCGACAGGCGACGCCGAGACCGAGGTCACCGTCGCGCGTCTGGCGACGTTGACGGCGACCGCAGCGGTGGTGGTGTTGTTGCCTTTGTCGGTGGCCCTGATGCTGATGTTGTGGGTGTCGGCGGTGGTCTGGGCGTTGCGGTAGCTGACCATGCCGTCGTCCGCGTCAATCATAAAGGTGAGAGCATCGGCGCCGCCCAGGCTGTAGGTAATGCCGGCATCGACGTTGCCGCCGTCTGTCGCGTCGGCATTAAGGATCAGGAGGGGCGATACGTCGATGATGTAGTTGACGTCGTCAAGTGCCAGGAGCGGCGCCACGTTGTCATATTGCTGGGTCGCCGTAACCACGGTGTTGGTGGCCGTGCCCCCGGCGCGCATGACGGCGCCGGCATTCACCGTGACGGTGAGGACGCCGTCATTGTCGCTGGTGGTCGGGGTGACGACTAGCGAAAAGGTGTTCGCTGTCCCGTAGGTGTCCGTCGCAACCGGCGGCGGCGAAATCGCTCCCCCGCTGCCGTTGTCCACGCTGACATCACCGGTCGGCGCAAAGTCGGTGACATCCTCGCTGAAGCTGAAGAAGAAGGTGACGGCGCTGTTGACGTAGCCGCTGGTGCCGCCGGTGATGATGACTTCGGGCGCTTCCCGCACAGAAATGGTCACTGACTGCGTGTTGGTGTTGCCGGCCACGTCGGTGGCGGTGATGATGATGCTGTGGGCGCTGACGAGGGCGGACTGTATGTCGTTGTATCTGACCTCGCCGATGGCGGCGTCCATAATGTTGAACAGGCCGACATCGGTGCCGCCGGTCAAGCTATAGGTCACGCCGTCGTCCGTGCCGCCGCCGTTGTCGGTGGCCTGGGCGTCGTAGGCGACCGTCGTGATCGGCGCGCTGATCCCCACCACGCCAGTGTCGCCGGAGGTGAACATCGGTACGGTGGTGTCCACGCTGAGGGTTGTGCCGCCGGCCACACTGGGGTTGCCGGCGATGTCTATGCCAATGGCGGTCAGGATTTCATCGCCCTGGTCCATCGCGTTCACTTCGGCGATGGTCAGCGTATAACTCCACACCATGCTACTCACGGAGACGCCATCGGCGCTGGTGCGGCTGGTGCCGGTGGCGCAGGCGGCATCGGTGAGAGTGGCGGCACCCAGGCAGAGGGTGACGGTGGTCGTATCGGCGCTATTGGTGGCACCGGTGAGGATGACGCCGTTGTCTCGCTCGTCGGCGGAGATGATGAGGTCTGTGGCGATGTCGGTGGCAAAGCTCGGGGCGGGCGGGTCGACGGTGTCGACGGTGATATCCACGCTTGCCTCGGGGGAGGGGTTGCCGGCCGCATCGGTGGCGGTGGCGTACAGGGTCTCGGAGCCTTCGCCCATCGCGGTGATGTCAGCGGTGGTCAGAGTATATGACCATCCATCACCGACGAGAGGCATCGTGACGCGGGTCGTGCGTCCACTGCTGGCACCGCCGCACACTTCGCCAGTGCCGGCGGCGGTGTCGGCCAGGCAGAGGGTGACCGGGGCATCGCTTTCTCTGCCGCCGCCACCGATAGTTGTGTCGCCCGCTCTGTTCAGAGTGAGGTAGCCGGGGGCAAAAGAACCAATCGGGCTAAACGTCGGCGCGTCCGGCGCCTGCGTGTCGTAGGGCTGCTCGTGCGAGATGCCTACGGTCATGCGACTAGTGCCGTCGGTGGTGGTGGCGGCATCGGCCGCCACCGCGATGGTCAGTGCGCCGCTGTCGGTGCCGGAGAGCGGTGTCACGACCAGCGTAAAGGTGTTTGCCGTACCGTAGGTGGTCGCCATATTGGGCATCGGCGACAGCGAGGGGGTGGTGCCGGAGTGGCCGGTCACGGTGAGGTCGCTCGCCTCAAACCCGGTGACATCCTCGCTGAACCAGAGCATGAAGGTGATGTCGCCGTCTGCGAGGTTGGCGGTGCCGGTGATGGTATCGGTGATGTTCACGGTCGGCAATGCGACGACATTAACGCGGATATGTTGAATGGTGGCATTACCGGCCTGGTCCGTGGCGGTGATGGTCAGGGTGTAGGTTCCTGCTGCGGTGGGGCTCGCCGCCGGGGTGAGGACTCCGGTGGCGGTGTCAAACGAAAAGGCGTCAGCGTCGGTGCCGGTGCCGCTCAATGCGTAGGTGATGCCGTCGTCCGCGGTTTCCGAGGCGCCGCCGTTGTCGGTGGCTTCGGCGTTATGGACTTCGGTGGTGTCCGCGGCGCCGGTGGCGAGCACGAGCATCAGAGGGTCGCTGTCGGAGGTGGCGTCGCCGGGGGCGGGGAAGACCGGTGCGATGGTGTCCAGCACGATTGCCGAGGAGCCGGACAGCGAGTTCGTGTCGCCGACACCCGGCAGGGTCAGTCTGGCGGCGCGGCCCCCGTTGGTGATGCGGCCGCCGTTCAGTGACAGCGCGCCTGTGCCGGTGTAGGCGAGGTTGGAGGTGTTGTCTCCGGCGCGCACGGTATAGGTGAAGGTCAGCACGTCGCTGGTGCCGGTGGAAGGGGAATAGATGGCTGTGCCGACGCTGATATTGCCGGTGTTCAAGGTCAGTTGCGGCGTGTCAGTCACGGCGACCTGGCTGCCAAAAGTGACGAGGACCGGTACGGTGGCGCCTTCATTATAGAAGCCGTCCACTCCCCCGACCGAAGTCACCGTCGCGCGGGTGACGGCGAAGATATTGAGATTCCTGCGGATGGCGGTGTTGCCGCCTTTGTCGGTGGCGATGATGTCGATGGAGTGGATGTCCCCGTCAGCCGGGGGGTTGATGTAGTGGACCATGCCGGTGTCGGAGTCAAGGGTGAACAGATTGTCATTTGTGCCGCCGCCAAAGCTGTAGGTGACGCTATCGGTGTCGCCGTTGACATCATATCCGTTGAGATCCAATGCCGCGGCGGGCGGGTCATTGAGAAAGTATAAGCCTTCTTCTTCCGGGAGGACCGGCACCATGGTGTCATATCGTTGCTCCGCCGTGGCCAAGGGGTTGCCGGCCGAGGTTTGCGTGCCCATGACCGCATTGGCCGCCACTGTGACGGTGAGGGTGCCGTCATTGGTGTTGGCGAGCGGGGTGGCGACTAAGGTAAAGGTGTCCGTTGTCATATAGGTGGTCGCCGCATCGAGGGTCTCTGTCAGCGTGTAGGTGCTGCTGCCGGTCACGGTGACATCGGTCGCCTCAAAGCCGGTGACCGCCTCGGTGAAGCGGATGGTGAAGGTGACGGCGGCGTTGGTGTAGGTGCTGGTGACGCTGTCGGTAATCCTCACCTCGGGCGCATCCCGCACACCAATGCTGACGTTGTGCATGGTGGCGTTGCCGGCCACGTCGGTGGCGGTGATGATGATGCTGTGGTCGACGGAGGCAGTCGTCTGGATGTCGTTGTATCTGACCTCGCCGTCGTCGGGGTCAATGGTGAACAGGAGGTTATCCCCGCTGTCGCCCAGGGTATATGTCACGCCTTCGTCCGGGGTTTCCGAGGCGGCGTTGTCGGCGGCCTGGGCGTCGTAGGCGATGACCGAGGTGGCCGAGTTGACCGCCACCACGCCGGTGGGGCCGGAGGTGAACACCGGTGCGGCGGTGTCCAGCACGATGGCCGAGTTGGCGGAGAGCGAACCCGCAGTGCCGGGATCCGGCAGGGCCAGGTTGGCGTTGATGGCGGCGTCGGCGTTGCGGATGGTGGTAGAGGGGAGAAGGGTGATTTGGTTCGGGCCGCTGGCGTAGGCGAGGTCGCTGGTGTTGTCGTCGGCCTCTACTGTGTAGAGGAAGGTCAGGGCGGCCGTGCTGCTGCCGTCGCCGCTGTGGAAGGCGGCGTTGGGGGCGCCGTCGGCAGCGCCGGTATTCAAACTCAGTAACGGACTATTCGCCACCACGACCGCTTCGGAGAAGGTGACGGTGATGAGCACCTCATCGCCCGCCTTGTAAAAGCCGTCCACTCCCGAAACCGACTCCACCGTGGCGCGGTTGACGACGCTGATGTTGACCGCACTCATGGCGGTGTTGCCGGCTTCGTCTGTGGCGGTGACGGTCGGGGCGTGGGTGTCCCCGTCAGTCGGGGTGGCCATGTAGGTGGCGACGCCGCTGTCGGTGTCAATGTCGAACAGATTGTCATCGGCGCTGGTGCCCAGGCTGTAGGTAATGTCGGCATCGGCGTCGCCGGTGCCGTCTGTCGCGTCGGCATCAAATGCCTCGGTGGGCGAGTCGTTGAGGATGTAGTAGATGTCCGCAAGTGACAGTTCCGGCGCCAGCGTGTCATACATCTGAATGTGCTCGATGGCGACGGTGCCACGGCCGGCGCCGGCGGTGGCCGCATTGGCCGCCACTGTGACGGTGAGGACGCCGTCATCGGTGTTGGTGGTCGGGGTGGCGAGGAAGGTAAAGGTGTTGGCACTCCCGTAGGTGGTCGCCGGGTTGGGCTGCGACCCATCCGGCAAGGTCACCACGCCCCGTGTGCCGCCACTTACCATGACGTCGGTGCTCTCAAACCCGGTGACATCCTCGCTGAACCAGAGCATGAAGGTGATGTCGCCGTCTGCGCGGTTGGCGACTGTGCCCGTGGCGATGTTATTGCTGATGTTCACGGTCGGCAATTCGGAGACGGTGATTTCAAGGTAGAAGGTGTCGGAAACGTTGTCGGCTTCGTCTGTGGCGGTGAGGGTCACGCTGTAGGTTGCCACGCCGGTGAGGGTCGCCATCGGGGTGAGTACTCCGAGGTCGGTGTCAAGCTCAAAGGTGGCGGCATGGGTGCCGCTCAATGCGTAGGTGATGCCGGTATCCGCCCCTCGGCTGTTGTCGGTGGCCTGGGCGTTATACACCGTGCTGGTGGCCGCGGTGTTGGTGCCGACCGTGACTCCGTGCGGGCTGGTGGGTGTGCTGGGGTCGGGGAATGTCGGCTTGAAGGTGTCGAGTACTATCGCCGAGTTGGCGGATAGCGAACCCTCCTGGCCTGGCTCCGGCAGGGTCAGGTCGGCGTCGATGTTGTTGGCGGCGTTTCGGATGGTGCCGCCGCCCTGAAGCACAAGCGCGTTTATGCCGGTGTAGGCGAGGTCGCGGGTGTCGTCGTTCTGGAGGACGTCGTATCTGAAGCTCAGTTGGGTGGTGAGGGAGGTGTTGGTGGCGGTGAAACCACATCCGTTGAGGCCGCAAGAAGGTTGGGTAAATACATGCAGTGTCGCGGTCCCAACATTCAAGTTGATCGGTTCGGAGAATAGGACGGTGACAGCCAGGGGATCGTCAAGATTGTAGAAGCCGTCGGTTCCCGAAACCGACACCACAAATGGCACGGTCGGTATCCCGTTGGTGACGGGGTGATTGGTGAGGGTGGGCAACAGGTTGCCGGCCTCGTCTGTGATGGTGGCATTTGCGGTGCGCGTGAGCGTGATGTCGTTCTCGCCGAACAGGATAGGCGGGGTGAGGAGTAAGCTCATCACTGCCGAGCTCGTTGCCGAGTTGTTGATGTGGGTGATGCCGACCACCACGGCGTCGGTGGTGCCGCCCAGGCTGAATTCGCTGGCGAGCGGAGAGTTGGTCATCAACGGCTCGTCGAAGGTCAGGATGATGCTCACGCCGGAAACATCGGTGATGGCGCTCAGGATGTTCGGGGCAGTGTTGTCAACCACATCGATCGCGCGCGGCGGGTTCAGTGTGAATTGATGGACGCGAGCCGGGCTGTTGCCAATCGTGAACATGCGGTCACCTGTCGTATTAAACGCAATATCGTTGAGATTCATTTGTGTGGCGGTGACGACCGTCGTTCCCACATGGGCCGACCCCCTCGTGCTGGGGTCATAGGCGGTGGTCAGGTCATACTGGCGCACCATATCACCCGTGTTACTGCTGATATACATCCTGGTGCCGTCCGCATTGAATCTGATACCGATCGGGTTTTCGCTACTGGGGAAGGTGGTAGCAGGGACGGGGGTGCCCACCGAGCCGGCGGTGATGAAGCTGTATGGGGTGGACAAGGGCCACGCAATGACCCTGTCCGTACCTCTGCCGGCGATAAGCATCTGCGTGCCGTCTTCGTTGAAGCGGACGGAATCTGGTTGAGATTCAAGATTTGAGTTATACGAAAGGTTTCCGTCGAAAGTCGCGCTCGTGAGGTCGTAGCCGGTGCTCAAGCTGTATTCGCTCACCGTGCGACGGTTGCTGGCGCCTATCGGGGCCTGCCGGTCGGGGACGACCATCTTGGTACCGGCCGGGTTAAACGCTATGTCGGTCGGGACAATCACGAGGCCGAGGGCGGCGCCCCCGACATTAAAACTCTGCGTGGTCGGTGACGCCGTGCTGATATCAAAGGCGGTGCCGAGCGTGTACCGAGTGACGTTGTCACCGTTTGAATCGGTGAGGAACATCAGCGTGCCGGGCGTGCCGGTGGTGTTGAACGCGATGCCGGTCGGGCTGAGAGACGGGTTGAACTCGACACCGGTAACGCCCAGGTTGGTATCGCTATAGACCGCGTCGCGCACATCAAACACGCGCGGGAACGAACCGGCCGGCTCCCCGCCGCCCGGCTCGGCGGCCAGGGTCATCGCACCCAGGTCAAACTGGAGTTGCGGTTTGGTCATTGCCTGCACCAGCACCATATTGGCGGTGGTTAAGTCGTAGTCCACCGTGTTGCCGGCGAGTGTTCCACGTTGCGCCGACAGCACGACCCCGTCAGTGGTGGTGTTGACCTCCCGGATGTGAATCCTGCCATCCATCAAGGCGCTGATGTCGCCGCTGAAGACGAGGGTCAGATCGCCGGCTTCCGCATCCAGAGTCGCCGAGGTGAGCGTCTGCGCATGCGCGCCGCCGGCGGTGAGGAGGGCGAATGCGGTGAGGAGGGCGGGCAGCCACTGTCGCCGAGGCTGCTGCGTTATCGGCCTGCGCGGGACGCGGGGTGACGGGGTGGATGTGGTGAAGGCGGGGTCTGTTCTGGATGGTTGCATTGGGTGAATCCTTTGCGTTGACGACGGGCGAACTGTATTGAGAATTCTGGAAATGACGGTTTCTGTCTGCATTGTTTGTGAAGTGGGGAGTAGAACAAAAAACATGGGAAAAATCAAGGGCAGGTCGGGGGTGTTTGGGATTTTTTTGTCTGCCCGGCCGATATGATTTGGATGCCCGCCAATGCGCGGGTATGACGAGGGGGTTGCGCGGGGGGCGGATTCCTGTGTGCGTGCTGTCCGGCTATGATGCGCCATGCCGGTGTTCCGCCGCTCCACGTCAACGTTCTGTGACGTTCGGCGTGGCCCCGTGTTGTGCTCCTGCGGCGTCCTGTGTGTTGTAATGGACGGTCTGCAGGTACAGGCCCTGCGGCGGCGCTGTTGGGCCGGCTGTCCGGCGATCTCTGGTGGCTATGATGGTGAGGAGGTCGTCGGGCGTTCGTTTGTGGTGGCCGATGTCCACGAGTGTGCCGAGTAACGCCCGAATCATGTGTTTGAGAAACCGGTCAGCCTGAATGGTGAACCGTATCAGGTGGCCTTCTTGTGACCAGTCGGCCCGTTGGATGTGGCAGACGGGGTTTTGTACGCTGGTCGGCGACCCCTGAAATGAGGTGCAGTCATGTCGGCCAGGCAGGTGGTGCGTGGCGTGGATCATGCGGTTCAGGTCAAGGGGTTTGGTGATGTGCCAGACTCGAAAACGATCCAGCGCGGGACGGGTGGGCTGGTTGAGGATGTGATAGTCGTAGGTTTTTGCGAGGGCGTGGTATCGGGCGTGGAAGGTGTCGCTGACGGTTTCTGTGTGGAGGATGGCGATGTCGGCGGGGAGGAGGCTGTTGAGGGCGCGCGTCCATTCGGCGGGCGATAATGATGGGTCTGCGTGAAAGCCGACGATTTGCCCGAGGGCGTGGACGCCCGCATCTGTGCGACTGGCCGCCACGGTGCGCGTCGGACGTTGGGTGATGCGGGACAGCGCGTGTTCTATTGCCGCCTGGACTGTCGGCGCGTTCGGTTGCCGCTGCCATCCGGCGTAGGCGGTGCCGTCGTATTGAATCCGTAGCTTGTAGGCGGTCATGGGTGGTGGTGGATGGTTGGCGGGGGGGGCGCGTTGTGTTGTTCGGGACGCGATGGGGTGGTTTTTTATTGGCTGTTTGGTGATTGGGTGGTCGGGAGGCACGGCGCTTTGGATGATTGGGTGCATTGCAGGATGCTTTGGTAGATGCCTTCCGCCAGCTTTTTTTGGAAGGCTTTGTCGCGTAAACGTTTTTCTTCTGTGGGGTTGGAGATGAAGCCGATCTCGGCGAGGATGCCGGGCATGGGCGTGGAGCGCAGGACGTGAAAGGGCGCGGTTTTTACGCCGTGATCTTTGATGGCGTAGTCCTTTTGTAATGCGGGGATGAGGGTTTTTTTGACGGTCCATGCGAAGTTGCGGGATTCTTCTATTTTCTGGTCGTGCAGTTTGTCGGCGATGATGAATTGCAGCGGGTTGTTTTCTTTTAAGGGGATGCCGTTTTCCCGTGCGGCCACGGCCAGCGCGCGTGGGTCGCTGGCTTTGCCGAAATAGTAGATTTCCACGCCGTGGATGGAACGCTGGGGATGCGAGTTCGCATGAATGGAAATGAAGAGATCGGCTTTTTTCTCTCCGGCAAATTTTACGCGTTGTTGCAGGTTGAGAAACTTGTCTTTTGTGCGCGTGAGAAAGACGCCGGCCTTGAGGCGTTTTTGGAGCATGTCGCGTAAGGTTTTTGCCACCTGTAAGACGATGGTTTTTTCTTGCGTGCCGCCTTGTCCGATGGCGCCGGGGTCTTTGCCGCCGTGTCCCGGGTCAATGACCATCCGGAGTTGCGGGTAAAACAGGTCCACGACTACGCGATGGGGGTTTCGGAGCGTCAGGAGTTTGTAGGTTCGGAGGGACTCCATGCGGAGGGTCAGGTTGACGGTGTGTGATGTTCGCGAGGAGATGGTCATGGCGGGTGGAAAGTCTTTGCGCGTGGTTTGTTGTTGGGCGCGCGCGCTCAATGTGGTGTTGGCCAGGGCGATGGTGGCGCTGGCCTGGTGTTTGGTTTCTTTGATGACGGCGGTGCCGGTCATGACCAGGACGATGCGGGTGTAGGCGCCATGGTCGTGGTAGCGGATGGTGTTGATGGTCAGGGCGGACGGGGTGTCCGCTTTTGCGACATGCGTTGGCGTTGGGGATGTTGTGTGGTCGGCGGAATCGCGGGGAGGGGATTGCGCGGAGAAGGCCCCCGGCGCGAACGCGAAGATGATGGCGCCGGATGCGAGAAGAGGGAAGAGACGAGTTGCGCGTTTCATGGTTGTCTTGAAAGCCGTTTCCGTATGCGCCCCCGGTGGGTACGGGTGCGATGCCGCCGGGTCAGGGGATGTTGAAGAGACGTTTTGTGTTCCGCACGGTGGCCATTGCAATGGATTCCAGGGATGCCGGGCCTGTGCCATGGACGGTGGCCAGTACGTCCGCGACGTGTCGCACGTGGGCGGGTTCGTTTCGCGTGCCGCGATGGGGCACGGGCGTGAGATAGGGGGAGTCCGTTTCAATCATGATGCGGTCAAGGGGAACGGTCCCGGCGATTTCACGGAGCATGGCGGCATTTTTGAACGTTAATACGCCGGAGAAGGAGATGTAAAAGCCCATGTCCAGGGCCTCTTTGGCCAGCCGGGCGTCTCCGGAGAAGCAGTGAAAGACGCCGCCGACTTCCTGGGCGTGTTCTTCCTGTAAAATCGTGATGGTGTCGTCGTGGGCTTCGCGTGTGTGGATGACGAGAGGAAGGTGTAATTCTCGCGCGAGTTGGATTTGTTCGCGAAAACGCTGGCGCTGGATCGCTCGCGGTGAATGGTCGTAGTGGTAGTCCAGGCCGATTTCGCCGTAGGCGACGACTCGTGGTTGCCGGGCCAATGCGCGGAAGGTTTCATACCAGTCTGCGGTGAGGGCGCCGGATTCGTGCGGGTGCGTGCCTATGGTGGCGAAGACGTTGTGATGGGCCTGGGCCAACGCCACGGCGGACTGGCTGGTGACGAGGTCGCAGCCTATCGTGACGAAGGCTTCTATGCCGGCGTCGTGCGCGCGTTGCAAAACGGCATCACGGTCGCTATCGTACCGCCGATCATCCAGGTGCACGTGGCTGTCTATGAGCATAGAGGGATTTCCTTTGTGTTGGCGACTGTCGCCGGATTCTAGCACATCGTCGGGTGTCAGAGAAGCGCAGGAGGCGTCTCCGGGCCGTGAATTGGGATACGACGTTTTTCCATATCGTCAATGGGTGGGTCGGGCAATCGCCGGCGCTGGACTGGTTGATGTTGGCGTGTTCGTCGCCGCGAAACGGGGTCGCGCTGGTGGTGGTCTGGCTCGCCTGGCAGACGTGGGGCCGTTGGCGTTACGGGGTGCGGGTGGCGTCGGCGCTGGCTGTGCTGGTTGTCGTGGGGGATTTTCTGGGCGCGCGGATGAAAGAATGGATGGCCCGCCCGCGTCCGTGTCAGATTCTGGTGAATGTCAATGAGTTGACCAGTTGCGGGGGCGCGTTCAGTTTGCCTTCCAATCATGCGTTGAATGCCGCGACGGCGGCGGCGTTTCTTTGGGTGTTGTTCCCGGCGACGCGATGGGTCGGGGTCGCGTTTATGGCGCTGATTGGCCTCTCGCGCGTGTTTCTTGGCGCACATTATCCCACGGATGTTATTACGGGGTTGGCCCTCGGAGGGCTGTTGGGGATGACCGCCGGGTATTTTGTGTGGAAACTCCCCGCGAAGACTTCTTAGCACGGTCACGCAACGCCCGCGATGGTGATGGCCGTGCGCGGGCGTTGCCGTATCTGCCGTTTGCCCCGCCGACTGGTGTTTACAGCTTTTGTAATGCGGCTACGCGCGCCTCAATCGGCGGATGCGTGGAGAAGACGTGCATGATGCTGTGTGACCGGCCGGAAATTTTCATGGTGGCCAGGGCGTCTTCCGTTTTGTATTGATGCTTTGATTGCGTGACCCATTGATTGATGGATTGCAGGGCGGAGATCATGTGTTCTTTGCCCACGGTGTTGGCCGCAAATTTGTCGGCGGAGAATTCACGCCGGCGTGACCACCAGCTTATTGGAATCATCGCCAGAATGGATAAGACGATTTGCAGGAAAAAGTACGCGCCAAGGGCCATCATCTGGTTCCGTTCCGCGAGGGTGCGATAGACCATGCGGCTGATGAAATAGACAAAGGTGTTCATCAATCCGGCGAGGACGGTGGTGGTGAACATGTCGCCGTTATAGACGTGCCCCATCTCATGGGCCAGGACGGCCCGCACTTCGTTTTCGTTGAGGTTTTGCAGTAAACCGGTTGAGACGGCCACCATGGAGTTGTTTTTTGTCGGCCCCGTTGCGAAGGCGTTGGGGTCGGGTGAGTCGTAGATCCAGACTTCCGGCGGGGTGAGGCCGAGTCGCCCGGCGATTTTCCCGACGGTTTCAAATACCACGGATTCGGCCTGTGTTTGCGGCCGGGTAATCCGTCGGCAATCCAGCATCATCCGGGCCATTTTTTTGGAAAACGCGAGGCTGGCAAAGGCTCCGCCGAATCCGAGGACGAACGCCCATAAGAGGTCTTGCTGAACGAAGGAGCCACGGAGATCAATCCCGAACGCCGGCAGGATGAAATCAGAGAGCAGCGTGAAGGTGATGGACAGGGTGATGAAGATGAGGATATTGGCCATCAGCAGGAGGCCAATGCCTTTCATTTTTTTCATTCGTGTCTCCTTTTTAAAGACGAGTCGCGTTTGGTTGGGTTGCGGTTGAACGGGTTGCGCGGTCGGATGGGTCAATGATTCTTTGGTATATGATACCATCTTTTTGGAAGTCAAGGCGGGGTATGAATCAATCACGTTCACGGTCAAGTTCACGGTCAAGGGCGAGTTGGGTTGTGGTGAGAGGTTGCCACTGGCCGGTCGGTGCGTGGTGGTTGGTGACTTTGGCCTTCGGCATGGTGATGAGTGTGCCGGGGATGCTTTTCGGACAGGGCGAACCCGTTGTGCCTGAACCTGACGGGGACGGCGTTCGGCGGGTTGCGATTGTGCTGGACAGCTATGCGTTTACTCCCGGCTATTTTCGTGTTCCGGTGGGCGTCCCTGTGGAATTGCGTCTTGAAAACCGGAGTTTTTTGATTCCGCATAATTTTATTATTGACAGCCCTGTCACGGCCATGCGGCGCAAGGTGAACGTCAGCGCAGGGGACAGCGTGACCTTGCGGTTCCTGCCGGAGGCGCCGGGACTGTTCACGTTTTATTGCGATAAGCAGTTGCTGTTTTTTCCCAGCCACCGCGAAAAGGGGATGGAGGGGCGGCTTGAGGTGACAGATGAGCGACATTGAACGGGTTGTGCTTCGGGATGTGCTGCCGCGTGTCTCGCGGTCGTTTTATCTGACGCTGGCGGTGTTGCCTTCTCGCGTGGCACGGCAAGTCGGGCTGGCGTATTTGTTTGCGCGAGCGGCCGATACGATTGCGGATGCGGGAGAGATGGACAGGGATGAGCGGGGGGCGCTGTTGCGGCGGTTCAAGCTGCAATTTGTTGGTGAGCGGTTGGAGTGGGAAGAGATTGCGGCGATTCGGGACGTGCTGGTTCCGCAACAGCATCATCCCGGCGAACGGATGTTGATGGAACACCTGGAGGAGTGTTTTCGGGTGTATGCGGGCTGTTGCCCGGAGGATCAGGAGAAAATCCGGTGGCTCCTGCCGATTCTTGTCAGCGGGATGGAAATGGATCTGGAACGTTTTCCCGGAGAGTCCGGCGACCGGTTGGCCGCGCTTTCTTCCATGGATGATCTGGATATGTATATTTATCGCGTGGCCGGGTGCGTTGGCGAGTTTTGGACGAATCTTATGTGCGCCCATTTGCCGGGTTTGTCACGGTGGGATCGGGAAGCCGGCGTGCGGGCGGGGGTGCGGTTTGGTAAGGGGCTGCAATTGACGAATGTGTTGAGAGATTTACCTCGTGATTTACGGCGGGGGCGGTGTTATATCCCGTTGGAATGTCTGGAGCGGGCGGGGTTGACGCCGGCGGATTTGCTGGATGAGCGCACGATGCCGAAATTCAGTCCTGTGCTTCATCAGTTGGTGGGCGTGACGCTGGGCCATCTGGATCAGGGATGGCGGTACTGTTTGTCTATTCCGCGACGCGAGGTGCGTCTTCGGCTGGCCTGTATGTGGCCGATTCTGATTGCGTTGAAAACGTTGGGTCTGCTGACGACGTGCGGGAATGTGTTGGATCCCGGCCGGGAATTGAAGGTGTCGCGGGGGGCGATTTATCGGATTATGGCGACGACGACGCTGACCGGGGGTTGTGGCTATGCCGGTACGGCGTATTGGGGGCATCTGCGGAAGGCCATTGGGCAAAGCGGTTATGTCGTTTGAGGCCCGATGAGTTTTTGGCCTTTCCGAAACACCACATAAATAGACTGCGTGGGACAGGCGTCAAGGCAGAGTCGGCAGGTTTCCACGCACCGGGATTCGTCAAATTTGTACGGGGGGGTTGAGAGCCATGCCCCGGTCGGGCAGACGGGGATGCAGACGGCCTGATTGGTGCAGCGATCAGGATGACGAACGAGGTGTTCACGAGTGACGATCATGGGGCTGACTCCTTCAAACAGGCCGCCTGAAAACATGTCCAGCATATTTTCCGGGCGTCGCATTACATGGTTTTCCGCTGACTGGGCATGGCGGGGTTAGTGAGACGGTTGCGCGGCACGGGATTCCGGTTGACGGGGAGGCCGGTCGTGTCCGGGCATGAGCAGGCGTTCCACCAACTCGCCGCCGACCACGTGGCGTTCCATGATTTCGGTGACGTCGGTTTTATTCCCCACTTTGTACCAGACGCCTTCCGGGTAAATGACGATGCTGGGGCCATTGGCGCAATGATCCAGGCACCCCGACTTGTTGGCGCGGACCATGCCTTTCAGCCCAAGCCGCCGGACTTCCTGTTTGAAGAACGCGTGGATTTCCACCGACCCGTTCGCGGCACAACACCCTCGCGGGTCTTGCGGGGGGCGTTCGTTGATGCAGATGAAAATGTGATGCTTGAGTTCGCTCATTCGCAGGTCACGGGCGCGCCCGTTGGCTTTTAAATATGAAACGCGGTAAGGGAAAGCATACAGGAGCCTGCTTTTCCGTGTCCAGTGATTCCACGGATTCTGGGGCCGCAGGTGACGACGCCAGCCTTGACCGACGCTGGTGTGCCTGATTATAGTCCGGCGACTGATTGTGTCGGGGCGTAGCGCAGACCGGTAGCGCACCGCGTTCGGGTCGCGGGGGTCGGAGGTTCAAATCCTCTCGCCCCGACCATTTTATCTGCCGGTCATGAATGTGGCCGGCCTTTTGTTTCAACGCCTTGCGAGCCGTTCTTGCCCCGTCGTGACGGCCACGGGTATCCAAAAACCTGACACCGTGCGTCTCTGGCCCATCTTGATGGATTTCTGGATTATCATTGTCGGCGGATTGCTGGCCGGATGCGCGGCCTGGGCCTGGTGGCGTCTGCAATCGTTGACGAAAAAAATCGGGGAATGCACTCGCCGGCAGTATTACGATCAGAGCAAATTTCTGGACACCACCCGCCAGCAGTCTGACGCGCTGACTATTCTGCGGTTGCAACTCGCGCAGGTGGTGGCCGGGAATGCTCCGGATGGCGCGCTTGTTGAGTCGGGGTGTTTGTATCGTGATATTAGCGCGGAGGATGCCGGGCAGATGGCGCTTTCCCAACCAGCGACGACGAACGGGGAGCTTGTCATTGTGGACGTTCGCAGTCATAAAGAGTTTCTGGCGGGTCATATCCCCGGAGCCATCCATGCCCCACTTGAAGAACTGGAAACGCGCGGACAGCGTGACGTGCCCAGGGATGCCGCCACGGTGCTGGTGTATTGTTCGCAGGGCGAACGGAGCCGGTTGGCGTGTGATTTTTTGAGTCGGCGGGGGTATATGAATCTTGTCAACATTCGCGATGGTTTTCAGAACTGGCCGGGGCCTGTTCTTGGCGCGGGGAATGCGACGTTGCTGCAAATTCAACCCACCGTGAAGTCACAGGCGGCTCTCTCCACTGTTGAGCCGGTTGAGCCGGCGGAAGACCCACCTCATGGCTGAACCCTATACGATCATGAAGGTGATGGGGCCTTATCGCGAACCCAGAGAGCCGGCGTTGTCGTTTGATTATTCGGTTGAACGCGAGACGTGGGCGACGCCCCAGGGTGTGCGGGTCAAGATCGGTCTCCAGGAGGAACTGGACGTGCTCAAGGTCAAAATGGGGCTGGTGTCGCAGGGCACGCCCGGTCAGCAGCTTCGTATCAATCAAATACTGGGACGGACCATGGCGGACTGTAAACTTGCTATCGCCAATGCCGAACATTTGTTTGATGAACGGCGGGACGTTATGATTCCGCCCTTCACTGAATCCTTTTCACACCTCTTCCCACGACTGGAATCCTGGATGGATCAGGAACACGAGAACCTTCGCCGGTATATTACCGAGAAGGTTGGAGTGTAAGGTTCTGATTCGTCGCAGCGGAGACACGTCGGATTAAAACAGTGGCAGATAGCGTTTTGCGTACAGCCCCGTGGCGGCTTCTCCAAAGCCCAGGGAGGCGCGTTCGTGTCGTTTTCTGTTGTGGAGATTGACGGTGTAATGGCCGCGAACGTGTTCCATGGCTTGTTCGTAGGGAATGGCGTTCTGGTAGAAATCGCCCGGCATGTGCGCGCCGCCGGATAACACCTGAATCGCCTCCGTGACCGCGTAGTCCGGGTCCGAAAAAATATAGACGTCGGCAATGGAAAAATCGCCGCGCGCGTTTCCCGGCGTGGTCGCCGGCAGGTGCGAAGGCAGGGCGTGATTTTTTCCGGATTCCCGTATGTGATGGATGAGGGCGACGATTTGGCTGTCAGTGGTTTGTGCGGGCACGAGCAGGCTGACGGCATGGCTCGCCTTGACGTGGGCCGTCACGGTAAAGAGAGGCGCCGGCGCTGATTCGGCTTCTTTGAGTAACGCGGCCACGTGTCCCGATTGTGCCTCATTGCCCTGCGGGGGCTGGATGTTTTTGGATTGTGGAATCATCGCCTGAACGAAAATCCAGAGTCCGATGATGATCCCAAAGATGACAATCGCCGGATGCAGACCCACGCGCTTGTTTTTTTCGTTGTGATCTGAATTATTCATGATCCTGATTTGCCGGGAGGGGGGGCGTCTGCGTTTGTGAGGCAGACTGGGATTCCTGACGTTTTGCCGCCTCCCATAATGCGTCCCATTCTGTCGCCGTCAATTCTTTCAGTTGCCTGCCTTCCTGTGCCGTCTGCCGTTCCATGTACTGAAATCGCGCGAGAAAACGTTCGTTGGCCTTGCGGAGGGCCTCTTCGGGGTTGATGTGTAAAAACCGCGCAATGTTGGCCATGGTAAATAACACATCCCCGAACTCATGTTCTATGGCCGCGGATGGTTCCCGTGGCGGAACGGCAGGCTCGGACTCGGCCATGTGCGTCAGGTCAACGGTTTCCGCTCGCAGTTCCTCCAGCTCTTCGTTCAGCTTGTCCGTCGCCTGTTCCGGAGTGTTCCAGTCAAACCCGGCGCGTGAGGCCCGTTTTTGCATTTGATGCGCCCGTAGCAGGGCGGGGAGGGCGGCGGGGATTCCCGCCATGATTGAATCGGGGCCATGTTGTGTCACACGTTCGGCTTGTTTGATGGTCTCCCATTGAGTCACGACCTGGTCGGCTGTGAGCTTCCGGGCGTTGGAGGTAAAGACGTGGGGGTGTCGTCGTATGAGTTTGGCCTGTAAGTCGGCGATGACGTCATCAATGCTGAAGACGTTCTGCTCGGATTCAATGCGGGCATGCAGCAGGATTTGCAGAAGGAGATCGCCAAGTTCTTCGCGCACGTGCTGCGGATCACGGCGGTCCAGCGCGTCAAGAACCTCGTAGGTTTCTTCAATGAGAAAGGGTTTCAGTGAGTCGTGGGTTTGCTTTAGATCCCACGGGCAGCCGCCTGGAGAGCGAAGCCGTGCGACGATGTTGACGAGATCGTTGAAGGCTTGAGACATGAAACAGGTTGCTCCGTTCCGGTTGCGGCTGCGGACTACCAGAATAACCGGTTTTCCGTCCGGCTACAACGGACTTCTTCGCGCGTGGGCGGCTTCTCGTCTTGCGGGCCTGTTGGAATTGTGGTAATTGTCTCTCCCTGAAACGCAGGAGGCGGACGAACTCTCGGCTATGGATGAAACTGAAGAAACAGGCTTTGTTGTCCGTGATAAACGCGGCCAGTCACGAGAGCAATCCGACGAGGTTGTTCGGGATGCGGCTGCTTCTCCGTCGGCCACATTGCCGCCATCGCCTGATTCTGCGCCGCACCAGGCGGGGCCGCCACTTTCTTTTGCCTCTTTTGTTGTCTCGCTGGGCACGTCATCCTTGATCCTGATGGGGGAAAAGTTGTCGCCCGATCAACCGGCGTCCGCCTGCAATCTCCCGCAAGCGAAAGAAATCATCGACATTCTCGCCATGTTGGACGAAAAAACAAAGGGAAATCAGACCGAAGACGAAACGGCCATCGTTCGCGATTTGCTGTACACGTTGCAGATGAAATACGTGGAAGTCGCTTCCGGTCCTCCTCCGTCCTCCTGAATTGAGCCGCACACACATGCCGCATGGTTTTTGTGACGATCCATGTACCATGTCAATCGCAGATGTTCCTCCGTATAATCGGAACCGGCAGGTTGCTGGCGGCTTGCCGACCCCCGTTGTTTCCATTCAGCAACGAATAGGGCGGGTGTCCCTGTTCGGGATGATCTCTCTGACCCGGTGATGGCGACTCCTTCGAAATTGTCCTCGCGTTTACTCTCTTCCTCAAAGACGAAGAAACGGCTTATTTCCGATGATGGCCCCGGCCCTCAAGGGCGGGGTCTGCATTTCAAGCCGATCTGGACGGTCCTGCTTCTCCTGGTTCCCTGTGTGCTGCTCACCGTGTATTACGCGCAATATGGCTGGGTGGAGAGTGGGAAGCCGGACTCGCTTCTTCCCAACCCAAGCTATGCGTTGGTGTTGTTTCTGCTGTATCTGGACGTCGTCGGATTGGTTGTTCTGGCGCTGCTCTTGTCCAGAAATTTAATCAAAGCCTATTTTGAGCGGCGGCATCGGCTGTTGGGGTCGGGGTTTCGAACCAAATTGATTGCCGCCTTTATCGGGTTTTCTCTGGTCCCGACGGTGCTGCTGGCGTTTGTGGCCAGCGGGGTCATCAATGAAGTGATGAAGGTCTGGTTTAATAATCAGATTGAGGAAGTCCTCGGCGATGCCGAGACATTGACCAAGCTGTATCACGAGGGGCATACGATTCTGGCCACAAAGAGCGCGTGGGCGATCAGCAAGGAAATTGATCGCGAAGATTTTTTGCGCCCGAGTCGTCATGAATTACTGATGGCGGCCATGGCCAGAAAGCGCACGGAATTCAACCTGGCGGGCGTGGAAATTTTTTCACCCAAACTGGAAGCGCTCGCGCAAACGGCATCCCCGGACGTTCCCGTCCGCGCGTTGAATCTGCCGGTTGGACAACTGGTTCAGCAGGTTCTGGATTCCGGCGTGGAAATGACGGCGGTGCAAGTCGCGCCGACCGGACGGCTGATTCGTGCCGCCGTCCCGATTGCCTCTCATGCCCGGCCCGGCGACCTGGCCGGCGTCGTGATTGTCAATACCTATGTCCCCGCATCAATCCTGACAAAAATGGATGGCATTGCCAAACAATATGAGGAATTCCGGCATATGAGGGCCATGGAAAATCCCATTAAAACGGGGGCCTATCTGTTCGTTGCGATGATCACGATGCTGTTATTGTTTAGTGCGACCTGGTTTGGGTTTTACGTTGCCAGGGGGATTACTGTGCCGATTCAGAAATTGGTTCAGGGGACGGAAGCCGTCGCCATGGGAGATCTTGACGTGAGAATCACGGTCAAGGCCACCGATGAAATTGGGACGTTGATTCATTCGTTTAATCGCATGACGTCGGATTTGTCGGACAGTACAACCAAACTGGAAGAAGCCAATCAATCCCTCACGCAATCAAACATTGAGACGGATCGTCGGCGGGCGTACACGGAATTAGTGGTGGATACCATCGCGTCCGGTGTGTTGTCCGTGGATACGCATGGCACCATCACGACGTTTAATCATTCCGCCGAACGGATTTTGGGCGTGAACGCCAACGCTTTTCGCGGGGAGCAAATGGCCGACGTTTTTAAAACCCATCAGTTCACGTTGTTCGAAAAGGCTTATGACCGCATTTTAATTGATGGCCGGGAAATGGTCGCGCTTGAAGGACAGCTTGCCCGACAGGGGAAACTCCTCACCATGGGCTTGCACCTTTCCAGGATGAAAAATGACGCGGGGAAGGATTTGGGTTTTGTGTTTGTGTTTGAAGATCGCTCCGAATTGATTAAGGCTCAAAAAACCGCGGCGTGGCAGGAAGTGGCGCAGATGATTGCGCATGAAATCAAAAACCCGTTGACGCCCATCAAACTTGCGGCGCAGCGGTTGCGGAAAAAGTTTTTTGAGAAGGCGCCTGATTTTCAGGATATTTTTGATCAATCAACGAATGTGATTGTGAACGAGGTGGGGATTTTGCAACGCATGGTTGACGAATTTTCCAAATTTTCGAGAATGCCCACGCCTCATATGGCCCGTGAATCGTTGCACGATGTCATTGAGAACGTGATTGCGCTGTATCGGGGGGGGCATCATAACGTTGAGTTTTTGTCGGCGCTTGATTCCTCCGTCCCGCTCTTCAATATGGATAGAGCGCAAATACGGCGGCTCTTTGTGAATTTGTTTGATAATGCCATTCAGGCCATGGAGGAGAAGGGGCGGGTCTGGGTCGCCACGGAAATGGATTGGAAGCGGACACGGGTTCACATTACCGTGGCCGACGAGGGGCCAGGCATTCATCAAGACGATCAAGAAAAATTGTTTGTGCCGTATTTTTCGCGAAAGCAAATGGGAACCGGTCTCGGGTTGGCGATTGTCCATAGAATCGTGACGGATCATGACGGGATGATTCAGGTGGCCAACCGTCATCCCACCGGGGCCAGCTTTACGATTGAATTGCCCGTTACCGGATAGGCGTGGGGGCGGCCCGGCATGGTCGCCGGAAGCGGGTCGTTGCCCTTGAGTCTTTTGCAAGGCGACGGCGTTGGGACATTGGCGGAGCGGCTTTGGCCGTTCTCGCGTCATGTGCGTGATGTGGAGGAAGATGGATGCCCGGCACGGTCTGTATCGTTGATGATGAAGTAGAAATTCTGAATACCCTGGGCGGGATTCTGACTGACGAAGGGTATCAGGTCACGGTGGTGAAGGGTGGCGGGGACGCACTGAAAGTGATTCAGGCGGAATCCCCGGACGTGGTGATTCTTGATATCTGGATGCCCAAACCCGACGGTATGGAAGTGCTGCAACGCGTGAAACGGCAATTTCCGAATATGATGGTGATTATGATGTCCGGGCATGGATCCGTTGAAAGCGCGGTGAAAGCCACGAAGCTCGGGGCGTATGATTATATGGAAAAACCGTTGGATCTTGAAAAAGTCACGGTTCTGGTTCGTAACGCTTTGTATCAAAACAAGCTGGAGGAAGAAAATTTCAATCTTCGCAGTCAGGTGACACGCTATTCCAAATTGATTGGCGCGTCGCCCGCCATGGAGAACCTTCGGCAGCAAATTGCGGCGGCGGCGGCGGCGCATAGCCGGGTGCTGATTTCCGGAGAAAACGGGACGGGGAAGGAACTGGTGGCCAGAGCCATTCACCAGCAAAGCGCAAGACAGAAGAATCCGTTTGTGGAAATTAATTGCGCGGCCATTCCCGAAACACTGATTGAGACGGAATTATTCGGGCATGAACGCGGCGCGTTTACCGGGGCCGTGTCGCAAAAGCGTGGCAAATTTGATTTGGCGGACGGCGGCACATTGTTTCTTGATGAAATTGGAGATATGAGCGCGGCTACGCAGGCCAAAGTCCTTCGCGTGTTGGAGGAGCAGCGCTTTAGCAGAGTCGGGGGGGGGAAACTGTTGTCGGTCAATGTCCGTGTGGTCGCGGCATCCAACAAAGACCTTCGCCAGGCCATTGAGGAAAAGACGTTCCGGGAGGATTTGTTTTATCGTATCAACGTCCTGCCGATTGAGGTTCCGCCGCTCCGTGACCGGCGTGAAGATATCCCGGATCTCACGCAGTATTTTCTGAAGATTTACGCGGAAGAGCAGAAGGTGAAGCCCAAGGAGATCGCCCCCGAAGCGTTGGACGTGTTGGCGCGGCATGACTGGCCGGGCAACATTCGGGAACTGCGTAACCAGATTGAACGCATGACGATTATGGTCCCGCACGCGACCATTGGTGTTGACGACGTGGTGTCGTTCATGCCCAAGGGGTTTGAGGCGAACAGGGGCGGCACGATGGACAGGGCTGATTCTCTGCGTGCGGCCCGGCAGGTGTTTGAACGTGAGTATATTGCGGCCCGTTTGCGGGAGAACGGGTGGAATATGTCAAAAACCGCCGAGTCACTGAAAGTGGAACGCAGTCATTTGTATCGCAAAATCAAACTGCTGAACGTGGAACTTCACTCGGAACGGTAGCGCATCCATGGGCACGGTGATGATGAGACGAGGAACAGGTTGGCCGATGACGTCGTCCTCGTGCGGTGTTCCTGCGTGGTGAGAAGACTCCAATGGGCGTGACCAGACTGGGTATTCTTGTTTCGGGGAGGGGATCCAATCTTCAGGCCGTTATTGACGGGATTCGGGACGGGAGCGTCCCGGCCACCATCGCCGTGGTCATCAGTAATACACACAACGCTCCCGCACTGGAGCGCGCCGAACGTGACGGCCTGACGACCGTCTTTCTTGATCCGAAGTCCGTGATGGATATGGCGGATCCCCGGCAGACCTATGACCGGAAACTCCTGGATATCCTGCGTCAGCATCAGGTTGAATTGGTGATTCTGGCGGGCTATATGCGTATCGTCTCACCGGCGCTCATTGAGGCGTATGCCTCGCGCATGATGAATATCCATCCCTCGCTGTTGCCGAGTTTTCCCGGATTGCACGCCCAGCAACAGGCGTTGGATCATGGGGTGAGGATCTCCGGCTGTACGGTGCATTTCGTGACGGACGGCGTGGATGAAGGGCCTGTTATCCTGCAAGGGGCCGTGCCGGTTCATGCGGGGGATACCGTGGAAACATTGTCAGAACGCATTCTCAACGAAGAGCACAGGCTGCTCCCCCAGGCGATCCGGTTATTTGCGGAGGGACGATTGCACGTCACGGGACGAGCCGTTCACATACGCGGGGAATCATTGGCCTGATTGCGGGGCCGAGGCCCTTTTGATAGAGTGGAACAGCGTGGGGGGCTAGCTCAGTTGGGAGAGCACAACGTTCGCAACGTTGGGGTCGGGGGTTCAAGTCCCCTGCCCTCCACCAAAACCTGTTGCGATGCGAAACGCAACGGACTCGGCGCCACGCGGCGGAATCCGGCGGGCCTGTCATGCCGGATATGGTTGCGGACACATCTCGCGGGAATCCGGGGATGGGCGTTTTTCCCGCCTGTCATTCATCATTGTACTCAACGTTCCTGTGCGCGCCTGACCGCCTGTCAGGAATGTCCGTATTCTCATGCGACGAAACGGGCATGGCCGATTCAACGTGTCATGTTTGATGTGAGAAATGCCATTGTCACCGTCCTGGATGGGGACATATTGAAAGTGTTGTCTGATTGCGTGGAAGGGGTGAATCGTGGCGCCGGGACAGCCCGATCAGGCATGATTGACGCGCCACTGGCGGGTTTCAAGTAAGGAGCAGGCTCTCATGGATACTCATTTTCGAAGCGTGGTCAAAGGCATTAGCTGGAGGATCCTGGCGACCTGTGTGACCATGACCGTGGTATTCCTGTATTCCGGTGAGTGGGCGGCGGCGGCTTTTGTCGGCTTGATGGATGCGTTGGTCAAAGTCGTCCTGTATTGGGGGCACGAACGCCTGTGGCAGCGTCTGACGTGGGGCCGTATTCTCCCGACGGTCTCTTCGCCCTGAAGGGGAGCGTGTCGGGCACGAGTGTCACTCCGCACATTTTTCGAGTCTGTGAAAACTTTTTTGGGAATAGCCCTTGACAATGATGGCGTCATAGCAGTATTGAGGAAGTTCCAGGACGAAGATGTCCTGGTAACTGTCTTCCTGGACAATGGAGTCCTCAAGCCCGTCGTGGGGCGTGAGGATTTTTTTTTGCCATTCGGGCCGGCGGGTTTGGATGATACCCGCTCACGCAGGGGAGAGAACTCGGCATGGTATTGGATGGTTATGACACTCACCTTCAAGGAAGGAGGAGTCGGCTATGATTCAATTGATTTCGACAAGAACATGCTTGTTTTTGAGCGCGACAGTCTTCTGCGGTGCGTTGCTGTTCGCCGGGATTGAACGCGACGTCATGGCACAGGAAAGCGCGCTGTTGCCGGGGACAAAGCTGGACATTTCGCTGTCCGGATACGTGGACGTCTCTTACACGCAAAATTTCAACAATCCTTCGGAAGGTGCGAATAACCTCCGGAGTTTTGACGGCGACGCGAATTCCTTCCGTCCCAATATGGCGCAGTTTGTCCTTGAACGGGTGGCGAAGGCCAAGGGAAGCTGGAGAGAGCGAACGGGGTTCCGTGCCAAATTGAATGTGGGTGAAGACGCCAAATTTACGGGGGGCAGCGGCAACGATGATTTTGACTTTCAGGAATCCTATGTCCAGTTCTTCGCGCCGGTCGGCAACGGGGTTATGTTTCAGGCGGGGCGGATGAATACGCTGATCGGCTATGAAGTGATTGAAAGCCCTCTCAACCCGAATTTCTCCCGGTCATTTCTGTTCGGCATGGGAGAACCGTTCACCGTGACGGGGCTGCGGGCCTCGTATGATTTCACCGACCAGGTCTCGTTTGCCGTCAGCGCCATCAATTCCTTTACGGGATTGCAGGCGGATAACAACAACAGCAAGTCGGTTGAGGCGTTGCTGTCGTATGCTCCCATGGACAACCTGGGCCTTTCACTGTTTGCGTTCTGGGGACCTGAAGGCGAGAGAAATACCAACGATGCGACTGATCGCGTGATGGTCGGAGGCATTGTTGATGTGCAGGTCACCGATAAGGCCAAGGTGGTGGTGGAAGGTTACTATGGCAATCAGGCGGGTCATGCCACGGGCACATCCCTTATGATTGATGCGAATGAGACGCTGAGTGATGAGGATGATGTTTTTACGGTCACGAGCAGGGTGGAAAACGCCCGATGGAATGGCATCGCAGGGTATTTCATGTATGACTTCAATGACGCATGGAGTGTTCGGATTCGCGGCGAAGTCTTTGAAGATGCGGCTGGCGCCTTCGCATGTGCCGGTGGTGGTGGTAATGCGCTGGTCTGCGCGTCACCCCGACGTGTGCCGGTTACTATTGTAGATGATACTTCCAACAGATATCTGGGGATAGATGAGATTTTCCTGCCCCCGGACTCACAAACCCTCTGGGAAACGACGTGGACGCTTCAGTATCAGCCGGTGTCGGATTTCATCACGCGGCTGGAGTACCGGTACGATAAATCCGATAAGAATTCGTTTCATGGCGGGGCGGGGTTGGGGAACCACCAGTCCACGCTGGCCGTGGAAGCGATCTACCTTTTTTAGTGCGTCACGCTGATGCGGATGATGGACGACGGCATACGGGTGTGGGATGAACAGTGTTCCAGGCTTATGTTTTTTGCCCACGTTTTTCTTGTGAAAAGGGGGATTGACCCATGAAATTTGTGGAAGCCATTATCAAGCCGTTTAAGCTGGATGAAGTGAAAGAAGCCCTGGTTGAATTGGGGCTTCAGGGGATGACCGTGACGGAAGTGAAAGGCTTTGGGCGACAGAAAGGCCATAAAGAAACCTACCGGGGGGCGGAGTATCAAATTGATTTTGTGCCGAAAATCAAGATTGAACTCGCCATTCCCGATGACCTGGAGCAGCGCGTCATTGAGACTCTGACCCGTGCCGCGCGAAGCGGCAGTATCGGTGATGGAAAAATTTTCGTTTCGGATTTAAACAGCGCGATCCGAATTCGTACCGGAGAGATAGGGGACGGCGCACTCTAGGCGGTGTGATCGTGCATCGTGTCCGTTCAACGAACCGATGAAACCAGTGACGAGAACCTTCTAATTTGAGGTGGAATCGTGAAGCAATCAGCCTTGTTATTCAAATGGTTCATGTTTGCGTTCGTCAGCCTGGGATGCGGCCTCGCAAACGTCTGGGGGCAGGATGGCACATCGGGCGCCATTGACACGGGAGACACCGCATGGGTCCTGGTTGCTTCCGCCTTCGTCCTGTGTATGACACTGCCCGGGCTGGCGTTGTTTTACGGGGGACTTGTCCGCAGTAAAAATGTGCTGGGAACGATCATGCATACACTCATTCTCCTGTGTCTCATCAGTGTCACGTGGGTGCTGGCGGGTTATTCCCTGGCCTTTGGAACCGACACGGGATGGGGCCTCATCGGCGGTCTTGAATTTCTCGGTTTGGCGGGCGTTGGAGAAGACGCCTTTCCCGGCACGAAGATTCCTCATCTGGTCTTTATGGTCTTTCAGCTTATGTTTGCCGCCATTACCGTGGCACTGATTACCGGCAGTTTCGCCGAGCGGATGAAATTTTCGGCCCTGCTTCTGTTTGGCGTCCTCTGGTCACTCTGCATTTATTCGCCGCTTGCCCATTGGGTGTGGGGTGGAGGATGGCTCGCGGAGATGGGCGCGTTGGACTTTGCCGGAGGGACGGTCGTGCATATCAGCTCCGGGTTTGGCGCGTTGGTGTGCGCGTTGGTGCTTGGCAAACGGCACGGTCTGGGAGTGGAGCCTATGCCGCCGCACAATCTTCCCATGACGGTCATTGGAACGGGACTGTTGTGGTTTGGATGGTTCGGGTTCAACGCGGGGAGCGCATTGGGCGCCAACGGTGTGGCCGCGTCCGCGTTTGTTGCGACGCATCTCGCCGCCTGTGCCGGTGGGCTGGGTTGGATGGTCGCAGAATGGATACGAAACGGGAAAGCCACCGTCCTGGGTGTGGCCAGTGGCGTGATCGCCGGTTTGGCCACGGTGACTCCGGGAGCCGGATTTCTCGGCCCCATGTCGGCTCTTGCTGTGGGATTGTTTGCCGGTGTGTTGTGTTATGCCGCCGTTGTCTGGAAAACCAGACTTGGGTACGATGACTCGCTTGATGTGGTGGGTATTCACGGAGTGGGCGGATTTACCGGCATGTTGGCGGTGGGTCTCCTGGCTTCCGTTGGCGGGGCCAAAGGACTCTTTTTCGGCAATGCCGACCAGTTTGGCATTCAGTTGATGGCGGCCGTTGTCACGCTGATTTTTGTCGTCGTGGGAACCTATATTATCCTGAAAGTCGTTGATGCGCTTGTGGGTCTTCGGGTGACTCCGGAAGAGGAGACCGTCGGTCTTGATTTGAGTCAGCATAACGAACGTGCGTATTCATGAATGTGAGATGTGAGACATGGCACAACCTGTGTTTTTCGGATCCGGAACGATTCTGTGTGAAGAAGGAGGCATGAGATGACTGCACGTGAAGTGTTGGATTTTGCGAAAAAAAGCAAGGTGGAAATGGTTGATTTGAAATTTGTGGACCTGATCGGGACGTGGCAGCATTTTTCTATTCCAACGTCCGAATTGACGCTTGATGTCTTTAAGGACGGATCGGGGTTTGATGGTTCGTCCATTCGCGGCTGGAAGGCGATTCAGAACAGCGACATGCTGGTTTTTCCCGATCCCACCACCGCCATACTGGATCCGTTCACCGCCATTCCCACGCTTAGTCTGATTTGTAACGTCAAGGATCCGATTTCACACGCCGTGTACGAGCGTGACCCGCGTGGCGTGGCTCAACGGGCGGAGCAATATTTAAAGCAGACCAGGATCGGGGACGTCTCCTATTGGGGGCCTGAAGCGGAATTCTTTACGTTTGATCATGCCAGCTACGATCAGAATTCGCAGTCCGGGTATTATTTTCTTGACTCGGAGGAAGGCATTTGGAATTCGGGACAGGAAGGCCGTAATTTAGGATCACGTCCCCGGCACAAGGAAGGCTATTTCCCCGTTCCCCCCACGGATACGCAACAGGATCTCCGTTCCGAAATGGTCCGGGAAATGGAAAAGGCGGGGATTCGGGTGGAAAAACATCACCACGAAGTGGCGACCGGAGGCCAGGCTGAAATTGATCTTCGCTTTGACAGTTTAGTGAAGATGGCCGACAAAATGATGCTGTATAAATACATCGTCAAAAACGTGGCTCGCCGTCATAACAAAACCGCGACGTTTATGCCGAAACCGTTATTCCAGGACAATGGAACGGGGATGCATACCCATCAAAGTATCTGGAAAGACGGGAAGCCGATGTTTGCCGGAAAAGAATACGCCGGCGTGTCCCAAATCTGTTTGCATTACATCGGCGGCATTCTGAAACATGCCCCGGCCCTGGCGGCCTTGACCAATCCCACGACCAATTCCTACAAACGGTTGACCCCGGGATTTGAAGCGCCGGTCCTGCTGGCCTATTCCAGCCGGAATCGCTCGGCGGGGATTCGGATTCCCATGTATTCTCCCAACCCAAAAGCCAAACGGATTGAGGTGAGATTTCCCGATCCGTCGGCCAACATGTATCTGGCATTCAGTGCGCTGTTGATGGCCGGCCTTGACGGCATTCAGAAGAAGATTGATCCCGGTGAAGCCGTGGATAAAAACCTCTATGATCTGGGGACGAGGGAAGCGAAAAAAATTCCAACGCTTCCGTCGGATTTGGGTGAGGCGCTGGACAATCTGGAACGGGATCATCAATTCCTGTTACAGGGCAACGTCTTCAGCAAAGATCTGGTGGAAACATGGATCGCCTATAAGCGGGAGAAGGAAGTGGATCAGATCAGGACGCGGCCCCATCCGTATGAATTCTCCATGTACTATGACATCTAAGGCGATGGCCTGTCGTCCTGTAAAGACAGGGATTCATGAAACAATGGGCTTGTGATCCAGGGGGGCCGGCGACTTTCTGTCATGCGTCGGTCCCGTAGCCCGGTCGTCTGAAGAGACAGATCATTTTCTTTCCGCGCCGGACGGATTGCTTCTCCGCCACGGCCCGTCATGACCCGCATACAGCCCGCCTCAACGGAGCATGGTCCCGCCGGCCTGTCACTGTCCGCCAACGCCAGGTTTTTCACAGACGACTCCGCACGCCAACAGACCTTGTCCGCGCGAACACGGCGGTGCGGGACGCATGGCCCGGGGCGTCGTCTTGAAGCGCATCCCTCGTTGTGACGGTCTGCGTCTTGCTTGATTTTTTCGTGGCGGTGGTTATCTCTGGATGGAGAGACGAGCGCGGGCCGGGAACGTGAGAAATGGAGTCAGCGATGATTGATATGAACCAAATGACATTACGAGTCCAGGAGGCGTTGCAATCGGCTTCCGCGCTGGCCATGGGGCGGCATCATCAAGGCATAGACACCGATCATGTGTTGATGGCGCTGCTGGAACAGTCGGATGGAGCGTCCGGCCCAATCCTGGAAGGGGCGGGCGTCTCTATTCCCGCCGTGAAAACTGAAGCGGAACGGCAACTGAAAAAGATTCCACGCGTGCAGGGGCCCGGCGCTGTCCACGGGCAGATGAGCCTGACCCGGCGCATGGCGGCGCTTCTTGACCTCGCGGAAAGTGAAAAGCAATCCCTGAAGGATGAATACTTGAGCGTTGAACATCTGTTGCTGGCCATGGTGGCGCAAGGCGGCGTGTTGAAAACCCTGGGCGTGACGCGGGAAACATTGTTGGCCGGGTTGCAAAAAGTTCGCGGTAATCAACGAGTCACCAGTCAGGATCCCGAAGGCACGTATCAGGCGTTGGAAAAATATGGCAAGGATCTTACTCTGCTGGCGGGGCAGGGAAAGCTGGATCCGGTCATTGGTCGTGACGAGGAAATTCGACGGACGATTCAGATTTTATCGAGACGGACAAAAAACAACCCTGTGCTGATTGGCGAACCGGGAGTCGGCAAAACGGCCATCGTGGAAGGGTTGGCCCAACGGATTATTAAGGGTGACGTTCCGGAAGGCTTAAAACAGAAACGCGTGGTGGTCCTGGACATGGGGGCGTTGGTGGCGGGGGCCAAATTTCGAGGGGAGTTTGAAGAGCGGTTGAAGGCCGTGTTGAAAGAAATCCAGTCGTCTCACGGTCGCATCCTGCTCTTTATTGATGAGTTACACACCGTCGTTGGCGCGGGAGCGGCGGAGGGAGCCATGGACGCGGCCAATCTGCTCAAGCCCATGCTTGCACGGGGCGAATTGCATCTGATCGGCGCGACCACGTTGGATGAATATCGCAAGCAGATTGAAAAAGACGCCGCGCTTGAGCGTCGTTTTCAACCCGTGGTCGTGGCAGAGCCGTCCGTGGATGATACGATTTCAATTCTTCGAGGACTGCGGGAACGCTATGAGGTTCATCATGGGGTTCGGATTAAAGATGCCGCGCTGGTGGCGGCCTCGCGGTTGTCTCATCGGTACATTGGCGACCGCTTTCTTCCGGATAAAGCCATTGATCTGGTTGATGAGTCGGCGGCTCGACTTCGCACGGAAATAGAGAGCTTGCCCGCGGAGCTGGATGAGGTGTCACGGAAGGTCATGCAACTGGAAATTGAACGGGAAGCCTTGAACAAAGAAGATGATTTGAGCAGCCAGTCCAGATTGGCAACGCTGGAGGGTGAGCTTGAAAGCAAACAGCGCATCCTGACTGAATTGAAAACACAATGGGAAGCGGAGAAGTCCGCCGTTGGGCGATTGCAGCAAATCCGGCAGCGCATTGAAGACCTCAAGCCTCACATTGAAAAGGCCGAACGTGAATATGATCTGAACCGCATGGCGGAACTGCGATATGGGACCATGCCCCGGCTTGAGCGAGAACTGAAAGATGAGGAAGAACAGCTTGATCGAAAAAAAGGGGAGCCGCGTCTTCTCAAGGAGGAAGTTGATGAAGAAGACATTGCGGAAGTCGTCAGCCGGTGGACGGGTATTCCTGTCAACCGGCTTCTCCAGGGAGAAACGGACAAGCTCCTGCAATTGGGGGACGTGCTTCACACGTGCGTCGTGGGACAGGATGAAGGCGTCCGGGCGGTGGCCGACGCCGTGCTTCGGGCACGATCCGGTATCAAGGATCCCAATCGCCCAATCGGATCGTTTTTATTTCTCGGCCCGACGGGAGTGGGAAAAACCGAATTGGCGCGGGCGCTGGCTCAAACCCTTTTTGATGACGAAGCGAATCTTGTGCGACTTGATATGTCGGAATACATGGAAAAACATTCCGTGTCACGACTCCTTGGCGCCCCTCCGGGCTACATTGGGTATGAAGAAGGCGGGCAATTAACCGAGGCGGTTCGTCGGCGTCCGTTTTGCGTGATTCTGCTGGACGAAATCGAAAAAGCTCATCACGATGTGTTCAATGTTCTGCTGCAAGTCATGGACGATGGCCGGCTGACAGACGCCCGTGGTCGAACCGTTGATTTCAAAAATACGGTGCTGATTATGACGTCAAACATCGGCAGTCAGGAAATCCTGGATGCCCAGCAACGGGGACAGACCCATGAACAATTGCACGCGCTGGCCTTCAACGAGATCAAGCGCTGTTTCCGTCCTGAATTTATCAACCGGGTTGACGAAACCGTCGTGTTCCATCCATTGAACGAAGATCAACTTGGTCACATCGTGGGCATTCAATTGACGCGGGTCCGGGACAGGCTGAAAGATCGAAGAATTCATTTGGAAGTGACCAACGCGGCTCTGTTGAATTTGGGAAAGCGAGGCTACAATCCCATGTATGGCGCGCGGCCATTGAAACGGCTGATCCAGCATGACGTGGAAACGCCATTGTCAAAGTTGCTGATCAAAGGAGAAGTGACGGACGGAGACACGGTGACGGTTGATTGTCAAAACGATCAGGTCGTTCTGGTTCCCGTCATTCACCCATGATTTGCACAACAAGCTCCCTGGAACGCGCTCGTGTGTCAAAATCAAGAAGAACAATTTCCTGCCAGGTTCCCAAAAGAAGCTGCTTCCCGGCGAAGGGAATCGTGAGGGATTGGCCCTGGATTTGTCCCCGTAAATGACTGTGCCCGTTATCTTCTCCGGGGTTGACGGTGTTATGCCGCCACGCGGGGTCGGCGGGCACAAGGCGTTCCCAGAGTGTTTTGGTGTCGGCTCGCAATCCCGGTTCGTCTTCGATAATTAACACCGACGCGGTGGTATGTTTTACGAAGACCGTCACAATCCCGGCCTGCAAGCGTGTTTCGGAAAGGCATTGCCTGACCGCATCGGAAATATTCTCAATATGAGAATCGCCTTGCATGGTCACCGAAACAGTGTGCGTGAAAACCGGCATCGGGTTGTCCGCTAGAGTGATCGCAAAAAACGTTGTTCGTTGGGAGATAATGTTCCCCCTCGCGCCGCTTTGAGTATGGGATCAAAGACCCCGGAGGCCGTTAATTGTCGAACGGCTTTCACCACTCGAACACTTAATTGCCCCCGCCGTTGCAGTGAGTCAAGGTAGTTGAAGGCCTCCGCAAAGTTTTCCCGGTCACGCGTATAGTAATCGTTGCCCCGCCGTCGGTTGCTATGGGCTTCCAATTGCTCACAGGCAACGAGGATTTCTCCCAGTTCCCTGACCCATCCCGGAGATTGCGCCAGTTTTTCAGGATAATAGTAATACAACGTGACGCGCTCCATCCAGGGCAGCCAGTGAATGCCCAGGCTCTTCAACGCTGGCGTCACTCGTTTGAGTTGACGGCGATGGCGACGAGCGAAGCCCAGCCGCATTTCAATCTGCTCGCAAGCCCATCCGGTCAGGGGCACGCCTTCGTCGGCTAATTGTTGACCATAGGCCCTCACAAAGGCTTTGACCTCTCCGCCGTCACGTGAATGGGGATGTCGCAACCGCCATTCGGCGGGCCTGGTCGGCACGTTGTGCTTGCGCGCCCAGGACCATATTTGTCCAAAGAGACGCTGGTCCAGCCCGGCCCTTCCCAAATCATGAAGCAGGCAGGCAATGTGAAATTGTCGGAGTCGCGATGGTTCATGGGCAAGGTATTGGGAAACGGCCGCGCACATTTTTGCCGTTCGCAACGCATGAACCTTGTCATATCCTTTAATGACGGTATTGGGTTTCAGAGGGTGGGGATAGTCGTAGCATTGCAGGATCGTTTTCACCAAAGATTGCGGCAGAAGAAGGGTGGGAGATGCCGGCGAACCGGGCCATCGTTTCTGAAGGTGATTGGAAGGACGGGAAACTAATGATGGCATAGCAAGTGAACATCGGCTAAAATGGGGTGTACCCTAGCGGTACCATCGTCAGCGTGTCAAGAACACTCAATCAAACATTGCGAGGGAGCGTGACATGAAAGTCTCGGCACGGGTATCTGAATGGATAGGCGCGCGCGGGATGGGCACGGTATGTGTGGTGTTCACGGCAGTCTGGGGGCCGGCCTCCATGCCGCTACGCCGTCATAATATTCAACCGGGAGTGTGTGCGTGACTGTCAGGCGAAAACGCTGGATTGTGACTCTGTGCGTTATCTTGAGTGTGTGTCTGTTGGGCGTGGCGTATGTCGTGACCTTTCAGATAGACGTCTTGCAAAACGTGGCTCGAAAACTCATCGCCGGCGCCCTGGGAGAACAGGTCACCATTGGACACGTTCGCGTGGAGGTCTTCCCCCGTCCGGAGTTACAACTCATGGACGTCAGCATCGGTGACCCTGGTCGGGACACACCGATTTTTCAGGCTTCGGATATTCGACTGGGGATACGTTTTTTCTCGTGGGGACAGGATGCGCTGACGCCAAATGAATTGAGCATTGAGAATGCGCGTGTTGATCTTGAACGGGATCAACAGGGGAGATGGAACTGGCGAGACCTCTTTCACGATGGATCGCCCAGCAAGCTGTGGGTTTTGCTGTCGGGGTATTCGCTGGCATTGGTCAACGGATCAATAGACGTTGAGGATCGTTTCCGCCGGGAGGTTCCTCTGCGCGTCCGCGCCGAAGCGATTGAACTACAGGTTGAGCGATTGGCGCTGGAGGGGTCAACCGACATGTTTCTTTCCGCGCGACTTTCTGACCGGAAGAAAGACTCCCTGCTGTCGTCCTACGGCACGATCGAACACATCGGCGCATTCCTGGATTTTGAACGGACGGAACCGACGGCCCTGCGTCCGCAACTTGCGCTGCGCACACGCGTCGAACTTGATCGCCGCACGCTGTGGGAAGTGACTGAATTGTTCAGGATCGGCGAAGTGCCCGCCGGGTTCAAGGGACAAACCAGTGCCCAAGGACATATTCATTTTGCGCCCGGTGTGCGGGGATATGATCTGGTGATATCCGATCTTGTTGTGTTAACGGACGTGGTTGACCTGAATGCGGACATGAGCATGGCGGGTTTATTCCACCACGAGCCTTGGACCGTATCCAGCACATGGACGAGTTCGCCATTGGCCATTCAGCATTTGCCGCAATTGCTCCCGAACGACTGGCTTGCCTCCGATCTGTATCAGAAGACTGTCCGTCAAGTCCGTCGTGGAAAGATCCAGGCCGTGTCGGCAACGTTTTCAGGCTCTGCCCGTCAGGGGTTGGGATATTCCCTGGGTGGAGAATTTCACGCATCGGAGGGGACAGTGACCTTCGGACAGAAGTGGGGAAAGGCTGAACACGTTGGAGGGGTCATCCATGTTCTGCCCGACCGGATTCAGATGTCGGACTTTCATGGTCTCTACGGTCACATTCCCGTCACCGAGGCAACGGGCGAAATTGTTTTGAGCGAGCATGGCCCCTGGCTGACGACGGAAGTGGCGGGAGACGTGTCCCCGGCACAAGTGTTCGATATCGTCCAAAAGATAGGCGCTTGGGATGCCGGACATTATACAACGCCGGCTTTGCAGGATCAGGCGGGCCAGGGGGCCATGACGATCCGCTTCGGCGGGCCCCTTCTGCATCCTGAACACATCGTGTTCCGGAGTGCGGAATATCGCCCGGAACAGGTGCAGTTCCGACTTCATGGGTTGCAGGGGGCTGTCACCAACGTCAGCGGACTCTTCGCTTTTTCGCAGGATGATCTTCGTTTTGAGAACGTCAGAGGACTGTACGGGAAGAGCGACTTTCACCTTGAAGGGAAGATGAAATTCGCCCAGCCGATTTCCAGTGACGAGGTGACCATTCAGGGACGCATGCACGTCCATGACCTTGTCACGCTGTTTCCCGATTTGACTGTCCCGGAGCGGGAGATCCTTTCAGGGGCCGCCAACTACATGGTCGTGGTCGCCGGCAAACCGGACACCCCGATCATTCGAGGCGCCGTTGATTTACAGGGATTGGGCATTGTTGTGCCGGGGATGATAGAGAAAACGCCGGCGCTTGAGGGACAGCTTGCGTTTAACGTTCGCGTTGACAAAACTCGTCAGCTTTCGTTCAAGCACGTGTCCCTGACCTTTCCATCTGTCGCTCTGGCGGGCCAGGGACACATTCGTTATGGCCCAACGCCGGCCATTCACGCCTCATTCACGGCTGATCCCATTCACTTTGACGCACTGCCTGACGGGCTTCTGGTGTTTGACAAGACGGTGTCAGCCGGGAAGCTGGAGATGGCGTTGGCGCTGAAGGGAACAGGACGTGATTGGCGGTCGTGGAACAAGTCGGGATGGGTGACGTTCACAAACGGCACCGTCAACATTGGCGGGATGACGCCACCGGTTTCTCACGTGTTTCTTCGGGCCACATTGAACGGGCATACCGCTGATCTGAATCATCTGCGCTGGAAGATTGGAGAAAACCTGGCGCGGATAACCGGCGTCGTTCAACAGTGGGACAGTCAACCAAAGATGACTTTTGCATTGACCGCCTCTCAATTTGATCTGGCTCGTCTGATCCCCAGTGGAGAGCGATCGTTCGTGCGAAAGGCTTTTGAACATATCGCCCGGACGGCCACGGTGTCCGGAGATTTTCAGATTGATCGTGCCAGCTATAACGCATTGTCTTTCAGTCCGTTGACTGGTCGGCTCTGGATTCGGAACAGCCGAATCGGTATTGAAGCGATTCATGGCAAGACCGAACATGGCACGATTCAGGGACGGCTGTTGGCCCACCTGCCGGTCCAACAGCCGGGCACGGTACGAACCTGGTTTGATGTGCGCAACATTCCACTGTTGGCTCTGGAACAAACGTTTCTCGACATGAAGACTCTTGACGAACGATTTATCACGGGTATGGCGTCCGCCAAAGGCGTGCTTGCGGGACATGGAAACGATGCGCGCGGGGTGCTCCCGACGCTCACTGGAAACATGGAACTTTCCATCGTGGATGGGCGCATTAAAAAAGGCACGGTGGTGCCAAAAATATTAACCATCTTGAATATTCCGAGCATGTTGCAGGGACAGGTTGATCTCCAGAAGGAGGGATATCCCTTTGACAAACAAACCGGCACGTTGACCATCGCCAACGGCCGTATTACGTCGGAAGACATTGTCATGAATGGACCGATTCTGAAAATGACCGCCGCGGGACAGTATGATTTTATGCGCGACGATTTGGACATGGTGGCGGCCGCCAGCCCGTTTGGCCCCTATTTCAATTTTCTTCGGAACATCCCGTTATTCGAGATGTTCATGGACGACAGCGAGGTGGGAGTGATATCGGCGTTGTTTGAAATCAAAGGGTCGCTCCATGATCCCGAAGTGACGCCAATGCCTTTGGAATCTTTTTCCTCGGGATTAACGCGATTTGGAGAGCTGGCGTTTGGTGTGTTGAAAAAGACCATCACCCTGCCGCAAAAATTATTTTTCGACACCGGGACCCTCTCGGACCCGGCGTCTCAATCCGCCGACTCCATTTATGAAGAGGAAGAATTTTGATGGCGAGCCGCTGGAGGTTTCAGACATGATTCCCACCGTTGAATGGAAAGAGGGGGTGATTTGTCTCCTTGACCAAACGCAGCTCCCCGGCCGCACCATCATTCTTGAATGCAAAGACGTGGCGACGGTGGCCTCCGCTATTCGTGAGTTACGGGTGCGAGGGGCACCGGCGATCGGCGTCACGGCGGCGATGGGAGTCGCGCTGGGAGCGCAAGCCGCAGTCGGGACCGATGTCCCGACCTTGACGAAAACAGTCCTGGCCGTGTGTGAGCAATTGGCCGCAACGCGACCCACGGCGGTCAATCTTTTTTGGGCGATTGAACGCATGAAAGGCGTCTTGCGGAAAAGTCGTGATTGCACGGTGCGCGAGATTCAATCCCGGCTGGTGGAAGAAGCGTTGGCCATTCAACGGGAAGATATTGCGATGTGTAAAGCCATGGGCCGGCACGGGGCCGCTCTGGTCAGGGACGGGCAGAATATTTTAACGCATTGCAACGCGGGGGCGTTGGCGACAGCCGGATATGGTACGGCTCTGGGAGTGGTGCGGGCCGCGTGGGAACAGGGGAAAAAGATTCATGTTTTTGCCGATGAAACTCGCCCCGTTCTGCAGGGTGCCAGGTTGACGGCCTGGGAATTGATGGAAGACGGCATTCCCGTCACCCTTATCACGGATAATATGGCCGGAGCCGTCATGCGACAGGGCAGGATTGATCTCTGCGTGGTGGGTGCGGACCGGATCACGGCCAACGGAGACGTGGCAAATAAAATTGGCACGTATTCCGTCGCGGTTCTCGCCAGGGCGCATGGTATCCCGTTTTATGTGGCGGCGCCTTCGTCCACCATTGACGTCCGGACTCCATCCGGCGCATCTATTCCGATTGAAGAACGCCCAGCCAGTGAAATTACCACGTGGCACGGGGGATCATGCATTGCTCCGGAAGGCGTCAATGTCCTGAATCCGGCCTTTGATGTGACCCCCGCCGAGTATATCACCGCGATTATTACCGAGCGTGGCGTGTTTACGCCGGACCAGATTGCGGAAAAATTTACAGTCTGAACCGGGGCGGATGGGGCCGTTCTGTCAGAAACGCCCCTCCAGGACGATCTCATCCAGGGAACGTCGGCTGTTGGGAAACTCCCGGTTCAGAAGACGTGGCGGCAAAGATTCTTTGGGCGCTCGCTTGCCGATGGCGACCATGGCAAGAACCGCATAATTCTCCGGGACGTTGAGCGCGCGCCTGGCCTGGTCATAATCAAACCCCTGCATGCCGTGGACGACAAGTCCCCGTTGCGTTCCCTCCAAAGCCAAATTTTCCCACGCCGCACCCGCATCAAAGGCATGCGTGACAGACGGGGTGTCATCATGTTCAAAAAACTTTCTGGAAGTGACGACAATCAACACGGCGGCATGTTGCGCCCAGGCTTTGTTGCCTTCGACAAGCAAACCGACAAACGTGTTCCAGAACGTCGAACCACGTTTGGCATAGACAAAGCGCCACAGTTGCGCGTTGTTGGACGATGGCGCCCAACGCGCCGCTTCAAAGAGCGGCATGAGTTCGTCGTCGGATAGTTCCTCGCCGGTCATGCCGCGAGGAGACCATCGGTTTAAAATAAGCGGATGAATGACGTAGCGCGCCTTTCGGTGTTCCTTCACTTCTTCCGTGAGTGCCTCATCCATACCATGTTCCTTTCTTCAGCGCCCTTGCCCAACCTGACGGGATGGCGCAGACGGGGTTGTGGCAATGTTTAGCCCGCTCCGGTGCGCAATGATGCGGAACAATCGGAGACCTTGAGCCGTTCCAGGCGTGCCTGGTCCACAGAGACCCACACGGTTTTTCCACGGGTCACGGTGACGGATCCCGGCTTTGCCCCTTTGGGTTTTTTCACGTGTTTTTTCAGCGTATAGAGGATTTCCCCTTTTCCGCTTTTTCGTAAATTGCTGTAAAACAACGCCAGTGTGGCGGCGTCCTTCAGCGTTTCCGGCGGGGCCGCCTGTTGTTTGCGCAGTTTGACGATCACGTGCGACCCGGAAGAGCCGCTGGCGTGCAGCCAGAGATCGTCCGGCCTGGAGTCTTTGAACGTTAAGACATCGTTATCGCCGGCGTTTTTTCCAACCAGAATGGTATGTCCGTCATGAGAGAGAAAATGACGGTGGGCCGCAGCGGTCGTTGGTGTGACTCGTCGCACTGTGTTCGGTGGAACGCTCGTGAGTGGTTCGGCCGTGTGCCCGGTTGGCTCCGGCGTCGTGCCATTTTCCAGGTCGCGCAATTCGAGTTGGAGTGCGGCTATGGTGTTTTTTGTCTCGTCAAGGCGGGGAATCAGGTGCTTTTGCGCGCCGGTAAATTTTCGATATTTCCTGAAATAGTCCGCAAGATTCTCCGGGCCGTTTTTTGTATGATCCAACGGCAAGGTGAGCGTGGGGAACGCTTCATCGAAATAATCAACCACGACAATGTGATCCTGCTTTGGCTTGAGCGAGGAGAGCTGACTTTTCAATAACTCGCCGCGTCGTTGATACTCGCGGTAGGGAACGACGTTGTCAAGATCGCCGGTCAGCCTCTCGATTCGACGCTGAAGTTTCGCGATGTCTTTTCGTAAACGGGTTGTGTGTTGGCGGCGTTCGTCTTCTCGACGCTCGTCTTGTTGAGCCGCAAGATGCGTTTCTTCAATCCGTCGAGAAACGGGAAAGTCCGCTTTGTGCGCGGCGTGACCATGCGAAGAAGATTCTTGCGCCGATTGAAGCGCGTTGCCGACCGGTGGAATGGGGGAAAACGCAAAGGATTGCCCCGCGACCCGGCCGTCGGATTGTTCCGGTTTTAAGGATCGCAAAACCGTGGCATGAGAATCCAGAACGAAAAGATTGGCCGAACGTCCGGTGAGGGCCGCAACCAAAAAGAACATGTTGTCATGCTTGTTCAGCTCCATCCAGATAATGCGGTCATGAGGCGTTTGAACGAGACGACGAACCGTTGCTCCCATGATGTGGGCGCGCAAATATTGACAAAACGATGGGGGAGTCGGAGAGCCGGGTATTTTTTTGCGCAGGACGTGCAACCGGCCGTGCGTGGCATGGGCAGAGATGAGTATTGACACTGTCTGCCGGGGTCGGCGAAGCGAGACAATGATCGTATGAGGCGTGGGTTGCCGAATGGTTTGAATACGCCCGCCGACGCAGACCGGCGCCATTTCGGCAAGGACATCTTCCACGTCATTGAGGTGCAACGTCACGTTCTCCCTTCAGACCCGCGATGCGGGGAACGCCATGCGAGAGGAGAGGCTATCGTGCATTCCTGAAAGAGAGCGCCGCTTTCAGTTCGGCCGTGAAGTGGCCGGCTGCCTGAATGAAATCACGGGAATGGCGGTGTTCTTCTATGGTTCGGACAAGAGCGCTGCCGACGATGACGCCATCGGCGAAGGTCGCGATTTGTCGCGCCTCATCGGGCGTGGCAATGCCAAATCCCACGGCCACGGGTTTTCGTGATTTTCGTTGAAGCGTCCGGACGTTGCGTTGAATGGAATCCACGTCTCGCAACGTTGCCCCGGTGATTCCCGTCATGGACACGTAATAAATGAATCCATGGGTTCGTTTGATCACGTCGGTTTGTCGTGTGGGCGTACTCGTTGGCGCCAGGAGAAAAATCAGACAAGGGCCTCTCGCGTCCGAGGCCGTCTGTAGCACGTCGGCTTCTTCCGGTGGCATGTCGGGAACAATGACTCCGTCCACTCCGACTTCAACCGCTTCCTGACAAAACCGTTGTTCCCCGATGGCCATGACGGTGTTGTAGTAGGTCATGAGTATCAGCGGCACTTGTGTTTGTGTTCGTAAGGATTTGACCATACGCAAAATGCTTGGCAGCGAGGCGTCCGCTCGCAACGCCCGTTCAGCCGCGCGTTGAATCACGGGGCCATCGGCGATGGGATCAGAAAACGGGACGCCGATTTCAATCAGATCGGCTCCGGCCCGTTCCAAAGCCAGGACCAACGTTTCTGTGTCGGCCAATGAGGGATCGCCGGCCATGATATAGGGAATCAGGGCTTTCTCATCCCGTTGGCGGAGCCGGGCAAACGTGGCGGCAATACGATTGGCGGGCGTGGGCATGATTTAGAATTCGGCCCCACGCATTCGGGCAATGTGCGTGACGTCTTTGTCACCTCGTCCCGACAGATTGACGATCAGGATGTGGCTTTTCTTCATCCCGGGTGCGCGTTTGACGACTTCCGCAACGGCATGTGCGCTTTCCAGGGCGGGGATAATCCCTTCTTCGCGTGATAACAAATCAAAGGCTTGCAACGCTTCCTGATCCGTCGCCGATGTGTACTGAATGCGACCCGAGTCATGGTGCATGGCGTGTTCGGGGCCAACCGCGGGATAATCAAGCCCGGCTGAAACCGAATGTGTCGCATTGATTTGTCCATGCCGATCCTGCAACACGTAGGTCATCGTGCCCTGCAGCACCCCCGGCGCTCCTCCGGAAAACCTGGCGGCATGTTGTCCGCCGGCCAAGCCCAGTCCTCCGGCTTCGACCCCCACCATTTCAATCCGCGGATCTTTGATAAACGGATAGAACAACCCGATACTGTTGCTTCCGCCTCCCACGCAGGCGACCAGACAATGAGGGAGTCGCCTCTCCGCCGTCAGAATTTGTCGTCGCGTTTCACGGCCGATCACCGATTGAAAATCACGAATAATCATCGGGTAGGGGTGCGCGCCCAACACGGAGCCGAGCAGGTAATGCGTGGTTCGCACGTTGGTGGTCCAGTCACGCATCGCTTCACTGATGGCGTCTTTCAGTGTCCGGCTGCCCGCGTTCACCCCGGTGACTTTCGCTCCGAGTAATCGCATCCGAAAGACGTTCAGCGCCTGCCGCTCCATGTCTTCAGTCCCCATGTAAATTTCCGCTTCCATGTCAAACACGGCCGCCACGGTCGCCACCGCGACGCCGTGTTGCCCGGCGCCGGTTTCCGCGATGATTCGGCGTTTGTTCATGCGTCGGGCCAGCAACGCCTGGCCAACGGCATTGTTGATTTTGTGCGCGCCGGTGTGACAAAGGTCCTCGCGTTTCAGGTAGATTTTTGGTCCGCCCAGGGTTTTGGTGAGGCGTTTGGCAAAATAGAGAGGAGTGGGACGTCCCACGTATCGTTTCAAACACTCCTGATATTCTTGCTGAAAACGTCTGTCCTTGCGAAGTGTGGCGTAGGCGGATTCCAGTTCAAGAATGGCCGGCATGAGGGTTTCGGGAACGTATTGCCCCCCATATTTGCCGAAACGGCCGCGCTTATCCGGAACAGATGTCATGGAAGGTGGCTTCAGTTTTGCAACGGGTGCATGAAAAGATGCGCAAGGCGGTCTCCGTGCTTCCCGCATTCCAGGGACACACAGGACAGAGTGTGGATATCGTTAGCGAGACGCAGCATATCGGGTTGGCGTATGAAGACTCAATTGCACCGTTGCACCGCCTGGATAAAGGCTTTCACTTTGACCGGGTCTTTCTTGCCCGGTGCGGCTTCAACGCCGCTGCTGACATCCACGCCGTACGGCTGAACGGTTCGAATCGCGTCCTGGACGTTCCCTGGCGTCAGCCCTCCGGCCAGCAAAAAAGAAAAAGACCGCGCCGCTTCGGCGGCAAGTGTCCAGTCGGCGGTTTTCCCCGTCCCACCGTAGGCGGCGTCTGAAAAGGTATCCAGGACGAAGCCCCGAACACGCGCCCGGCCCTTATACTCCGCCATGGCGACCAGGGTGTTGCGGTCACGAAGTCTGATCCCCCGGATCACGGGACGTCCAAGCGATTCGCAATAACCGGCCGATTCGTCCCCATGAATTTGGGCCAGCGCCAATCCGCATTCATTCATGATTGTTTGAACTTTCTCCGGTTCTTCATTGACGAACACCCCAATGGGCAGCACAAACGGCGGTAAATCAACCACGATGGATTTGACGACGTTTGGACTCACGTGACGCGGGCTGTGTTTGTAAAAAACGAAGCCGAGCGCATCGGCGCCGGCATCAACCGCCTGCAGGGCGTCAATCGTATTTGTAATCCCGCAGATTTTGATTTGAGGCATTGGCATGACGGGAATGTCGGCGGCTAGCTCCGGCATGTGTCCTGGGCGACCTGCCGCGCTTCGTGTGTTTCCATGGTCACTCCGCGCAAGGCCAGAATTGTTGCGCCGACGTCATTCGCTCGAATCAGCGATTCACCGACAAGCATCGCTCTGGCGCCGGCTTCCAGAATTTGCAGCACGTCGTCTCGCTCGTGGATTCCGCTTTCGCTCACAATGATTTTATCGGAAGGAATCCTCCGGGCAAGTCTGGCGGTCGTCGTCAGATCAGTGGAGAAGGTTTGAAGGTCACGGTTATTGATGCCAATCAGCACGGCGTCAGGAATGCGTTCCAGGACGACGTCAACTTCTCGTTCATGATGTGTTTCAAACAGGACGTCCAGCGCCAGGCCTTCGGCGACCGCATGGAAATCTTCAAGTTGAATCCTGTCCAACGCGGCCACGATAAGGAGGACGGCGTCCGCCCCGTGCGCGCGCGCCTCGTAAAATTGGATCTCGTCAACCATAAATTCCTTGTTCAGCGCCGGCAGGCCCACGTGATCCTTGACGAGGGCGAGGTCGTCCAACTGTCCTTGAAAGAATTCGTGATCCGTCAACACGGATACCGCCGCGGCGCCGTATTCTTTATACGTAAGGGCCATCGCGGCCGGATCAAAGCGGTCGCGAAACTCCGGACGCATCAGCCCCTGGCTGGGTGAGGCCTTTTTCACTTCGGCAATCAGAGTGGGGGAATCCGGGGTCCAGGCTTCCTTCACGGCGTTGAGAAACCCCATCGGCTTTGGCCGGTCGGCGATTTTCGCTTTCAGACTGATCAGATATCCGCGGGTTTTTTTTCGACGAATCTCCGCGGTCTTGTGTTCCAGGATACGATCAAGAATCATGCGGCTGTCCGATTGGAAAACGAGACCAGTTTGGTATATTTCTCGTAGGCCGCTCCGCTGTCCAATACGTGTGCGGCCTGCTCATACCCTTCTTGCAGACTTTTGGCTTTCTCGCAGGCCACAAAGGCCGGGGCGGCATTCATGAGCACGATGTCCCGTTTGGCGTTGCGATGACCCGTGAGCACGTCACGAATAATCGCCGCATTGTCGTGCGGAGTCCCGCCCCGCAAATCCTGCGGACGCACGCGGGGCAAGGAAAAATCTTCCGGGGCAATATGATAGTTGGAGACCCGTCCGGCCTTGCTCTCGGAAACATCGGTACAATCGGTCAAGGTGATTTCATCCAATCCGTCCCTGCCGTGCAGGACAAAACCATGTTGAATGCCCAGGCGCATGAGGACGTGGGCCAATGTTTCCGTTAAGGTGCGATCGAAGACGCCCAGGATTTGGATGCTTGCCCCGGCCGGGTTGGACAAAGGCCCCATGATATTCATCAATGTCCGTATTCCCATTTCAGCGCGAGGCGAGGCGCAACGTTTCATGGCCCCGTGGTAGAGCGGCGCGAACAAAAAGCCGATCCCGATTTCATTGACGCAGGCCTCGACCCGTTCCGGCGGAAGATCAATGTTCACGTCCATGGCGGCCAGCACATCCGCGCTCCCGGATCGTGAAGAGACCGACCGGTTCCCGTGCTTGGCGACGGTCATGCCTCCTCCGGCAATCACGAACGCGGCCGCGGTGGAAATGTTAAACGTGTTGGAACGATCACCGCCTGTTCCGCAGGTATCCACGACCTGGGGATCTCCCACGTAAATCCGGATGGCCATTTCATTCATGGCTTTCACCGAGCCTGTAATTTCCTCGACCGTCTCACCCTTCATGCGAAGGGCCGTGAGATAGGCGGCAATTTGCGAGTCAGAGGCGGCGCCCTGCATGATCTCACGCATCACCGCATGGGCTTCTTCGTCCGTGAGGCTGATGTGTTCCACCAGTTTTTCGAGCGCGGTTTTTATCATGACGGTGTGTTGTGTTCGCTCTTCTATGCCCTGTCGGGAGGGGGGATCCCATGCCCCGAGTCACATGCGAGAAAATTACGCAACAACGCCATGCCGGATTTCGTGAGAATGGATTCCGGATGGAACTGCACGCCTTCCGCGCCGGTCGGAAGATGCCGGATGCCCATAATTTCGCCCTCATCCGTCGTGGCCGAAATTTCAAACTCACGCGGCAAGGTGTCTCGGTTGACGATCAGTGAATGATACCGAGTGGCTTCAAACGGATTGGGCAGCCCCTCAAACAGCGTGCGGCCGTCGTGTTTGACCCGCGATGTTTTGCCGTGCATCAAACGACCGGCGCGGACAATCTCTCCGCCAAAGGCCGCCGCCAGAGACTGGTGCCCGAGGCAGACACCCAGGAGCGGAATGCGTTCGGCAAAACGCCGAATCACCTCCACGGAAATGCCGGCTTCGTTGGGGGTGCAAGGCCCCGGAGACACCACAATCCGTTCCGGCCGCAGTTGTTCAATCGCTTCCATCGTGATGGCATCGTTGCGATGGACCTGAATGTCGGCGCCCAGCTCCCCCAGATATTGCACCAGGTTGTAGGTGAAGGAATCATAATTGTCGATGACAAGCAGCATACAATGACCGTCAAGCGAGACGCCGGGGAGAGACCGGGGCGCGAGTGTCCGGCCCGTGTTCAACGCATCAATCCCGCCCCGGCCGGTTACTCGAATCCCTGTTCCGCCATTTCAATGCTCCGCATCATGGCGCGGGCTTTGTTGCGGGTTTCCTCATATTCTCTGGTTGGATCAGAATCGGCGACAATCCCGGCGCCGGTTTGAATGAAGGCGTCACGGCCCCGAATGACAACCGTTCGGATGTTGATGCAGGTATCCATGTTGCCCGAAAAACTGAAATAGCCAACGGCGCCGGCATACGGCCCCCGCCGGGTGGGTTCAAGCTCTTCGATGATCTGCATGGCCCGAATTTTCGGCGCGCCCGAGACCGTGCCGGCGGGGAAACATGCCTTCATCGTGTCATACGGGGTCTGCTCCGGATGTAACGTTCCCGTCACTTGCGAGACAATGTGCATGACGTGAGAATAGCGTTCAATGGTCATAAACGGATCCAGCGAAACCGTGCCGGTTTGCGCCACGCGTCCGACGTCGTTTCGTCCCAGATCAACCAGCATCACGTGCTCGGCCCGTTCCTTTTCATCGGCCAACAGTTCGTCGGCCAACGCCTGATCTTGCGCGACCGTGGCCCCGCGTGGTCGAGTCCCCGCGATGGGCCGAACCACAATGTGATTTTCTTCGCACCGAACCAGAATTTCCGGTGAGGACCCAACGAGTTCAACGCCCGCCACTCGAAGGTAAAACATGTACGGTGAGGGATTAATCACCCGCAACGCGCGATAGATTTCCAGTGGCGACGCGTGAATCCTGGTCTGCCATCGCTGCGACACCACCGCCTGCACAATATCGCCGGCCCGAATATAGTCCTTCGTCCGCGTCACCATTTTTTCAAAATCGGACTGCGTCATGTTGGAGGTGAAGTCGGTGGCCCGCCGACTGGTGGAAGACGGTCGGCGCCGCAGCGGCTTTCTAAGCTTGTCAATCATGCGCTCAATGCGGGTCGTCGCGCCCGTGTACGCGGAGCGGAGATCCGACGTTGCGGAAGACGGCACGTGGGCGTTGGCCACCACTTTGATCGTGTGCATCACGTTATCAAAGATCAGCAACGTGTCCGTGACAAAGAAGGCGAACAGGGGGAATGGGGCGGCGTCCTTGGGAGTCTCGGGAATCGGTTCAAACAATCGAACGACGTCATACCCAAGATAGCCCACGGCTCCGCCTGCGAATCGGGGGAGACCGGCGACCCGCACCGGCTGAAATTCGTTCATCATGGCCCGGACGTGATCCAAAGGGTTATTGCCCAACGGACGTGTTTCCGTTGTGCGGCCTCTTTTCATATGGAGTGTGCCGCCGTCTTCCCACAACACCTGCTCGGCGTTGCTTCCCAGAAAAGAATATCGTGCCCAGTTCTCGCCGCCTTCAATGCTTTCAAACAGGAAGGCCGTCTCGCCGGTGTTGATTTTGGAAAACGCGCTCACCGGCGTCTCTAAATCCGCCAGAATTTCGCGATACACCGGCACCAGATTCCCCTGCCTGGCCAATTGGCAAAATTCGTCAAAACCTGTTGAATAACAAGGCGTTTTCATGATCTAAACGGTACCACGAGCCTTTCGGGCAAGTCAATGAAACTTCGCAGCGTGATCGTAGGGAATACAGCGGCTGAACGCGTGAGGACATCCATCTTCGTTCCGTGTGCAACAGCTGGCAACGCTTGATTTGCCATGTGCGGGGTGACTAATGTGATGATGGCTCCGGATTGGAGTCAGGGGGAGCCGCCCGCTTCATCGGGACAGGGATACGCAATCCTCGCATTGATGCGGCAAGGATAGTGTCCGGCAAGCGTGAATCCGGCTCCCTGCAACCTTGCCGATGCTCTGAAAGAATGAAACGGACGGGTCAACGTCACGGATTCAGGAAAGACCGTTGATGAAAATTGTCAGATTTCAGGATCGTGACGGCGTGATTCACCATGGTCAATGGACAACGAACACGTCGGCTCGATTCATTGAAGGCAACATCTTCGGCCAGTATGCGGTGACTGACCGTGATGTTGAAATTGTCAAGCTGCTCGCTCCCATTGTGCCTCCCATGATTCTTGGTGTCGGACTCAACTACCGGCAACATGCCGAAGAAACCGGCGCGAAGATTCCGGACTATCCTGTGCTGTTTCTCAAAGCCGTGAGCGCGCTCACCAATCCCGGTGATCCCATCATCATTCCGGCTGTGGCTCCGGGGCAGGTTGATTACGAATGCGAGCTGGCGGTGGTCATCGGCAAGGCGGGGAAAAACATCGCACGAAATCAGGCGCTTGATTACGTCCTGGGATACACCGGCGCCAATGACGTGAGTGCGCGTCGCTGGCAGAAAGAGGGTGGGGGACATCAATGGTGCCGGGGAAAGTCGTTTGACACGTTCTGCCCGCTCGGCCCGTGTCTCGTCACGCGGGATGACGTGCCGCACCACGATCATCTGACAATAAAGACCACGCTCAACGGCGAGATCATGCAGAATGGGAACACCGCTGATATGATCTTTGACGTCCCCACACTGATCAGCTTTCTTAGTGAAGATACCACGCTGATGCCGGGGACGGTCATTTTGACGGGCACACCGCAAGGAGTCGGGTTCGCAAAACAGCCGCCGGTCTTTCTCAAAGACGGCGATCAGGTCACCGTCGAAATCGAACACATCGGCGCATTGACCAATCCCGTTCGTGACCAGCCTGGCCTGCTGCGGCGGCGCCTGTCTTCAACAGGACGGGCGGGGAGCGCGTGACTCAAGCCGGGATGTACAGACTGAAAAACACGGCTGGGCGAAATGGCCACGACTGTGGAGGGATTGATACATTTGGGAATCCCTGGAATGACACGAACACATCAGTCGCGGGACATTGCAGGATCGCCCTCCGGATCAATCCCTTTTCAGAACTTCGGCCGATTGCCGAATCTCGACAGCATTGCCGACGCGCGCCATACGAGAAAGAGTACGGGAAGACCGAGTAACGTGGTCAGGATGAAAAAACGGGTGTAGCCGATGCTGTCCACAATGGCGCCGGAATAGCCGCCGAATATTTTTGGCAACAGAGTCATGAGTGAACTGAAAACGGCATATTGCATTGCGGTGAACCGCATATTCGTGAGGCTGGAAAGGAACGCCACAAAGGCGGCGCTGGCCAGTCCGGCTGACACATTATCCGCTGCAATCACCAGGTAGAGCATGACGATGTCATGCCCCATGGAGACCAGAGCCATAAACAGGAGGTTGGTGATTGCCGACAGGACGGCGCCCAGGAACAGGATGCGGATCACGCCATAACGGACGGCAAGGAGTCCTCCCAGAAAACCGCCGGCGATGGTCATGAATAATCCAAACGTCTTCACGACGCCGGCAATTTCCGGTTTGGTGAAGCCCATGTCCTGGTAAAACACGTTGGCAATCACACCCAGGACGACATCGGAAATTCGGTACACACCAATCAGCGCCAACAGCAGGAAAGCGGCCTTGAGACCATAGCGCTCAAAGAAGTCTTTGACCGGGGCTCCATAGGTGTCCCGCATCATGTCCCGGTTGACGAGACCCCCTCGAATGGCGAGTGCGGCGATCAACCCTGCCACGAGAATCCCCAGGCTCAAACGTGCCGTTTCGACCGCAAATCCGACGAACGGTGTGGCGCCAAATATCCCCGTGATTGTTGCGGTCATGTCATCCGCCAGTTTGGCGGTAGAGAAAAAGGTCGCCAGAAAGCCGGTGACGGAGGCGATAAACATGAGGAGAACCCCGGCGTACTCTCTGACCGGGCGGGGCGTTCTGCTTGTGTCGTCAGTGCACGGTTCCGGAATCACGAGTGTGGTGATCACGCCCACCAGCATGACCATGGCCATCATGCCATAGGACCACTGCCAGGCCTCATAATGATAGGCGCCTTTGACCGACCCGAAGGCGCTGGCCAGAAACAGGGCGCCGGCTCCCGAAACCAGCATCCCGAGACGATAGCCCACGATATAGGTGGCCGACATCATGGCTTGCAGCGAGATGTGCGCTGACTCGATGCGGTAGGCGTCAATCACGATGTCTTGAGTCGCGGAGAAAAACCCAAGCAGCACGGTGACCAGGGCCATGAGCGTGAGGCTGGTCCGACCGCCGGCGGGATTGATGCAAGCCATGGCGAGAATGGCAGCCATGACGGAACATTGCGCGAGCAGCATCCATCCGCGCCGCCGCCCCAACATGTGTGTCAAGACGGGGATGGGCAATGTATCAACGAGCGGCGCCCATACGAATTTGAATGAATAACCCAGTGCGGCCCAACTGAAAAAGGTGACGGTCGCCCGCTCGACGCCGGCTTCACGCAGCCACAGAGACAGCGAGGAGAAAATAAGCAGAAGGGGAATCCCGGCCGAGAAGCCGAGAAACAACATGGTGATGACGCGGCGGTGCCAGAAAGTCTGCAAGGAACGACGACCGCTTTGTTGGCTTTCGGCGCCCACGTTTTTATCCTGTTCGACGCGCGGCATTGTCTCAATGGCTTTCCGCTTATCATGCGTCTTGCCCGGCGGGAGCCTTGTGCCGAGCGCGAGAAAAAGACGGGGCCGGAGGATCAGAAATTGAATGTTCTGCTGCGAAAGTCCGTCACAATATCGTTCCGGTCGAATTTGATGATGAGCGTGATCATGCTTGAGCTGCTTTCAAATCCGGATGAACGCGCGCGCTGACCGGCAAGGATAATGGTCCAATATCCCGATTGACGGGATGATTGCGTGACCTGCGCTGCCCGCTGGTAGGTCCAGACTGCTCGTTCCGCTCCGTCACGGGTCGTGATGTTCGGCGCTCCAAAGGTCTCCAGGACATCGGCTTTCGTTGTCTGTCCGACGATCAGGTTCATCTGGACGCTTCCCTGTGTCAGATGGGAATTGCGCTGTGTGAGTGGTTGGGTCTGCCCCACACATGCGCTGACGGTCAGGACAACGCCGAGCATCGGGGCCAGTGTCAGAATTTTCATAACGGGTTTCTCCTCTGTTTCACAACCGATACCAGCGGCGTGAGACCATCAGAATGTTGACGAATATACTAAAGAGGCGGGCCAGACTCCTGCAACTGCCTGTGACCTTCACATGCCTGCGCGCCACGTTGTCCGCATTTTTCGGGATATGTTAGCGTGAATCGCCGTGAAGGATACCAGATGACGAAGTACACCGATTTTATCAACTACCATCTGTCCATGCTGGTTGACGAGACGCGGACCAATGCCTACCGACAGGCTCTTTCCCGCATCGTGCAACCGGGCAACGTGGTTGTTGACGTGGGTTGCGGGTCGGGCATTCTCTCTTTTCTGGCTTGCCGTGCCGGCGCGCGCCACGTGTATGCCATTGAGAGCGAAGCCGTCATTGACGTGGCCAAACTTGTGGCGTCACACAACGGGTTTCAGGATCGAATCACGTTTTTCCATGATCGTTCGTTGAACGTCGAATTGCCCGAACGCGCCGACGTGATCGTGACGGAGACGATGGGCACGTTTGGTTTTGAAGAAGGCATCATCGGGTCGCTCACCGACGCGCGTGTTCGTTTTCTCAAACAGGGCGGGACACTCATTCCCCATCGCCTGGAATTATTTCTTGCGCCGGTTGAACTGCCGAAATTTTACGAACACGTCGTTGATTTCTGGGTGAACCGTTGTCAAGGGTTTGACTTCTCACCCGTTCGCGCCCTGACCGTGAACAATTTTCATCCGTTGAAGTTACATGAAGGAGCGTTTCTTGGCGACCCCATCCGCGCGGAAGACGTACATTTTCCGGAAACGACACAAACAGAGATCAGCACCCGTTTCTCCATCTCCGCCAAACGCCGGGGGTGGTTGCATGGTCTGGCCGGGTGGTTTAACGCCGAATTGATACCGACGATTCACATCTCGAATGGTCCTCGGGAACAAGCCTCTCACTGGGGACTGGCTTTTTTCCCGATTGACCGACCTGTTTCCGTGGAATGCGGTAATCGTATTGAGGCGGAAATGTACTCAACCAAAAACGGGGAATACTGGAATTGGAACGTCACGGTCAACGGGCATCAGTTTGAACACTCCACTGAGAAAGGTTCCTCGCCTTCGTTTTTCGAACGATCAACCGGGGAAGCCCATTAAGTGTGTTGGATTTGCAGTCGACAACCCGTGTGCTGCGCCACGACCACCATCTCGGAAGGGTTAACGAGACCACATGCAAACGACACGTTGAATTGAGAGCAGATTGAACGACCGAAGCACGGAAGACCCCTGTTTGCGTTGGTTGCAAACCATCATCGGGGCGTACCAACGATTAACCGTTGGCCGATGGAAATGGTATCGTCGGTCAGGTTGTTCCATGCTTTCAATTGAGCAATCGTCACACCGTAGTTGCGAGACAAACGGTACAGGGTTTCACCACCCTGAACGGTGTGATACGTCGCTTCTCCGGTGATTCCATCATCAAAGTCCTGAAAACCAGATTCCTCAAAAGAAAGATCCGGCAACCCAAGTTCTGAAAGCGAGGTTTGGGAAAAATTGTCAGATTTGCCGGTGGAGCCGGGCAGGGCAGTGTGGCTTCCGGATGGGTCGCCTGTTTGCTGATGACCGGCTTGATCTTGCAGGGAAGCAAGCTGAAGAGTCAGCTCATCTTTTTGCGATCCCAATGACTCAATCTCGATTTTCGCTTCCTGTAATTGGGTATTGATCTCGCCGGCCCGATTTTCTTCTTGCGCCAGCAAGCGTTGAAAGTTCAGAGTGCGGGTTTTTTCCGCCTCATATTTTTCCACACTCACACATCCGGAGAACAGGGCAGCGCAGAGGGCCGCGCTCAACAGCCGGGGAATCGCCCCGCAAGCAGTCCATCGCATTGAGGAGGGGTCATGTTCGTGTTGATGTCGCTTACCGCGTTGGGGTTTGGTCATAATCAGATTCTTTCAGTGATGGTTGACCGACGTTGGTTTGGAATATGGCCCAAAATCAGCTCAGAGTGAGTACGTGCAGAGGACAATGATAGAGGGAGACGCCCGTCAATGTCAAGTGCCGACACAACGGAATGTGGAAACGTGCAGTGTCTCATTGACCCTCCAGATGGCCTGTGTTAGCTTTTTCTCCCCGTAGCGACAACGTCACTTTTTGCGGAACGGGCCGTGGAAGATTTCAACTATTCCGGACGAAGGGAAACCGGAGGTCAAAGGGGTTTCATGACGTCGTATCCGGCCTGACGCTGCCTGTTACAGATTAGATCATTGTCTAAAGCCGTTCAGTATGTGTGCCCACATGGTGTCATCCGAATCATCACCACACGACATGCAAGAGCATATGACGAAATTGCGCGAAACGATTCGTCGCCATGACCATCTCTACCATGTGCTGGGTCAACAGGAAATTTCCGATTCAGCATACGACAGATTGTTCAAAGATCTTCAGGACATGGAAGACCGATACCCGGCGCTGATGACGCCGGATTCGCCAACCCGGCGGGTTGGGGGAGCCCCTCTTGAACAATTTTCCAAAGTGATCCATGAGCGGCATTTGTTGAGTCTGGATTCGGTGGTGGCCCCGGAAGAAGCCTATGCCTTTGACAAACGTGTGAAAAAAGAACTTGCCGCCGACTGTATCGAATACGCCGTTGAACCGAAATATGACGGCCTGTCCGTTGAACTCGTGTACAACGACGGCGTCTTTGCCCGCGGAGCGACGCGCGGTGACGGGAAAACCGGAGAAGATATTACCGAGAATCTTCGAACGATTCGTTCTCTCCCGCCTCGCCTTGCTCCGGCCACACCGGTGCCGGCGCACGTTGTTGTGCGAGGGGAGGTCTATATGCGCCTTCCCGATTTTCAAGCGCTCAACCGCCGCTTGACCGAAAGGGGAGACAAGACGTTTGCCAATCCTCGCAACGCCGCATCCGGTTCGCTTCGGCAGCTTGATTCCCGGATCACCGCATCGAGAACGCTGACGCTGACCTGCTATGACCTGATGATTTCCTCCGATCCGTTGCCACCGACGCATGGGGATACCCTCGCCGTGCTGGGGACGTGGGGTTTACCCATTCCCGCCCAGCGGCAGGCTTGTCAGGGTCTTGATCACGTGATGGCCTTTCACCAAAGCATGTTGCGGCAGCGGGAGCGTTTACCTTTTGAAATTGACGGCATCGTGGTGAAGGTCAATGCCCATGCCGCCCAGGAACGGCTTGGCGAAAAGTCCCGAAGCCCCCGCTGGGCCGTTGCCTTGAAATTCGCCGCTCGCAAGGAATGTACGCAAGTCCGGGATATTGTGGTGTCCGTCGGGCGCACCGGGACGCTGACGCCTGTTGCCTTATTGGCCCCGGTGGATGTCGGCGGCGTCACGATCAGCCGGGCCACGCTGCACAACATGGAAGAAGTCGCGCGCAAAGACGTGCGAGTCGGTGATACGGTCAGGGTTGAGCGGGCCGGGGACGTGATCCCCGATATTGTCGAACGGGTCCTGATTCCCGATGAGCCACGCACCGACCCGTTTGCGCCGCCGGATCACTGTCCGATGTGTCAGTCGGCCGTGGTCAAGGAAGGCCCCCTGCATTATTGTACGGGACACACGGTATGCCTGGCGCAACTTAAAGGGAGAATTGAACATTTTGCTTCCAAGCGCGCCCTCAACATCGAGGGGTTGGGGGAGAAAACCGTCGCGCAGCTTGTTGATGCGGACCTCGTGAAGGACTTGTCCGGGATCTACCATTTGAGCAAGGAGCAAATTTTACACTTGGAGCGATTCGCCGAAAAATCAGCCACGCAACTCCTTGCGGCCATTGAGCAAAGCAAGCAGCCTTCTCTGGAGCGGTTCCTGTTTGGCCTTGGCATTCATCAGGTTGGCGCACACGTGGCTCATATTCTCGCCGGTCAGTTTGGTTCGTTGGAGACGCTGATGACCGCCACACGGGACAGTCTGTTGGATATTCGTGATATCGGGCCGGAAATCGCGGAGAGCGTGGCGCACTTTTTTGCCGAACCACGCAACGTGGGTGTGCTGGAACGCATGAAGGCATTGGGCGTCCATGTTCGGAACGTTCCGCGCGAAACGAACGCGCAGGGAATGTCACTGAACGGGAAAATTTTCGTGTTGACCGGCTCGCTTGATCGTTTGAGCAGACGGGAGGCCGTCCAACGCATTGAAAAACTGGGAGGAAGGGTCACTTCAAGCGTCAGCGCACACACACATTACGTTGTGGTGGGGGATGATCCGGGACGCAAATTGGACGATGCCAAACGGTTGGGCGTTTCGATCCTTGACGAATCGCAATTGTTTGAACTTATCGGGAACGTCGCCGTCCAATGAATGGGGTCTCTCGGTCAGGGGCGGTTTATTCGGAAGGAACCATGGCCAGCGACTCCGCTTGTTGGGGAGCGACATCTTCCACCCTGTGGATCTGGACACTTTTAATGGATTTTTCATCGGCGTCACGGACCGTCAGCATACAGCCGTCCACGCGCAGTTTTTCTCCCACCGAAGGAATGTGTCCAAGTTTCTGCTGAATCAGGCCGCTGATGGTGTTTTGGTCTTCTTCATCTAATTCGATTTTGAGATATGCATTGATTTTTCGAACTTCCGTTCGTCCATTGACCAGGATGTTGTTTGTCCCGATCTGCGTGATGCGTTCCTCGGTCATATCGGTTTCGTCGAGAATCTCGCCCACCACTTCTTCCAAAAGATCCTCTGTGGTGACCAGTCCCATCACCTCGCCATATTCATTCACGACCATTGCGATATGCCGCTTCTGCCGCTGAAACTGCTTCAACAAATCATCCGCCGGTTTGGCCCCCGGAATGATCAGGGGCTTCTTGGACAGGCTTTTCAGCGTGCTGTCATGATTGCCCTTCGCCAGTTCACGCAACGCATCATTACGGTACAGAATCCCCGTGACATTATCGAGATTGCTTTCATAGACGGGAATCCTCGAATATTTGGCTTGCAGTAATTGCTCTTTGGCGTCGCCCAGGGAGAGATTTCTGTCCATGCGGAACATATCGATTCTTGGGGTCATGACATCTTCGGCCTTCAGATCGCCGAACTCAAAAACGTTTTTAATCATTTTTACTTCGTCTGTTTCGAGGACCCCGGCTTTGCCTCCGGCCTCAAGCATGATCATCAGCTCCGCTTCTGTCACAAACGGCACAGCCAGCCCCCGTCCTCCGGTCAATTTTAAAATCAGCGGTTCCAGCAGAAACAAAATCGGGGAGAAAATTTTCTCGATCCAATAGATTGGATGAGCAAACATCCGGACGGCCGAGTCCGCATGCCTGGCACACAGTGTTTTTGGAACAATTTCTCCAAACAACAGCACCACCATCGTCAAAAGCCCTGTGGCCACCGCGACCCCCTCGGATCCAAACAGTTCAAAGGCCACGATGGAGACCAACGCCGAGGCCGTCAGATTGACCACGTTATTCCCAATGAGAATCGTGGAAAGAAGCCGTTGGGGGTTTTGTCTGAGCAGAAGAGCCGTGCGGGCGGCCCGATATTTTTCCTCCACCATGGTTTGCAAACGGCTTTCCGTGATGGAGAAAAACGCAATCTCCGCTCCGGAAAAGAACCCGGAGAGGAGTAAACAAGTTAGAATAGCGGCAAATTCCATGGAATCAGATTAGAGGCGGACGCCCCATGCCAAGGCGGGAGAAAAGAAGCCACCGGCAAGACTTTTCCTTCATCTGTGACAACCGTACATTGAAAAGTGACGCAAGAATAACGGGAAGGGTAGTTGCAGATCCTTGAGCTGGTAACGAGAACTTCGTCTGGGACTGTCGTCATCCATCAGTGTGATGAGCCTAGCACAGGATTTTCTTCCTTTCAACCTGATTCGTCAAACGGTGCGATCAAAAGCACCCATCCGAACCCTGACCGCCTGGAAGTCTCTCTCGGTCGGACATCGGCGGCGGGACGCTCCAGGCCATGAGAACTGTAATGTATCAATCGGTTATGAACGTTCATTCTGAATGGGTACCGGCTCAAACAGATAGCATGATTTACTCAACACGGGGAACAGCGTAAAGATGGGAGTGCTGTGGGGAACAACGCCGGTTTCCGTTCCCGGATTCAGCGTCAAATGTAAATTGACAAAATTGAAGTTCAACCCCTCCTGCCAGGGTTGCGATTGTGCTTCCGCATACGCCTGGACCTTATCCGAGGCATAGGATCGAGTCATCAGCCCGGCGCCGCCCTGAAGCCCATATTCAGCCAGGTCCGGGGCGCCCTGTATCAGGATGGAAACCCGCGAGGCGTCAAACCAGATTTTAAATTTGCAGCTCACCTGAATAAATGGCCCCAGACTGCCGATATGTTCAAGCACGTCGAGAGGATAAGCATATTCCGGAGGCACGTCGCCGGAAGATGGCGCCGCCTTGGCGAGAAACGCCGCATCTTTCACGCCGGATACGGACACAAACAGGAGATGAGGGTCATCGAGCGCAATGTCCTGGACCTGCCCGTCGTGGTAACCGCAGAGTTTCCCCATTTCATATCGAAGCGGATAGGAGAACCCCATTTTGGCGTAAAAAATTCTGACACCCGCTTCGAGCGGATCATCGGGACGACGGCTGATTTTTAAATCGAACGGCAGCATCATATGAAACCCGGTGGTCCGAACGGCCATAAAGGGAGCGCAGGCGCCGGGAAATTCTTTGTGTATGGCCATATGATCGGGTTCAAATCGCTTGGACGGCCCGCCAAAATTCTGAGCGATTTTCGCTTCTTTTGTCAGCTTGTACTTGCTTTGGTAATACGCGCCAGCGTGTTTTTGGGCCAAATCAAGATGATAATGGGGGAGATCCGTCTCGACAAACAACGTGTGGCGGTCAGAGGGCGAACGCCGGTCTGATTTCATCGCGTCGGTATAAATGCCGAACTCGGCCCTGGTTTTCTGAATATCCTGATCCAGTTCTCTCGCAAGCTCGGGATCAGGGAACCGCGTCTGCGGCAGCAGTTGGCGAGCCTTCTGCAGTAATTCCAGTTTGAGCGAGTATCGCTTCGGCTCCGCGGCAATCGCCTGTGTCGTGGCAAGGATCAGCGTAAACTGTTCCTCCGAAGAAAGACCGAGCGCCATCAGGTCCTCTTCGCGAAGAAACGTCATGGCCAAAGGGCCGAATGCCTCTTCACGACGAAGATTTAATGTCAGGAGGTAATTCAGGTGGGAACGGGCTTCATCCTGGGTCATGAGTGCAAATCCAATCTCGTATAAAAGTCGGCCAGCTTCAGCCATGACGAGCACGCCCTAATGCTCACGATCCACCGCTTCAAAATCATTGTGCCGCGTATCATTCGTCAATGCAATGGCGACATTGCCTTGAAATCCTGAAAATTTCGCGCGGCGAATGGGGGAGCCTTCAAAACGGTCGGCAAATTCCTCTTCGCTCAATTTCGACAGTTGAGACAGGTTAGGGCTTTGAGTCAGATCGCTGGGATAAAAAGCCGCTTCGTCGGTCGGCGGAGCGAAAGCGTTATAGGGACATGCATCCAGACAATCATCGCAGCCGAAGATGCGATTGCCGATTTGGGTTTGAACCTCTTGCGGAATCGTTTGTCTGTCTCCGCGGTATTCAATGGTGAGATACGAAATACATAGTCTGGCGTCAACGACGTACGGTTCGACAATGGCTCCGGTGGGACAGGCTCGGAGACACAGGGTACACGTCCCGCACTGATCAGTCCCCGGTGCGTCGGCCTCCAATTCCGCCGTCGTTAAAATTTCTCCAAGAAGAAGCCATGAGCCGAACGTGGGGGAGACGAGATTGGAATGCTTGCCGATCCACCCCAATCCGGCCTGGCAAGCCCAGAATTTTTCCATCACGGGTCCGGTATCCACGTAACGGCGCGTGTGACAGGTCGGCTCAATGTCCTTGAGCTTTCGTTCAAGATTTTTGAGTTTTTTCCCGAACACGCGATGGTAATCACGGCCCCAGGCATACCGGGCAATCCGTCCGTTTCCCCGTCGTTCATCCGCGGAAACGTCCGTCTGGTAATTCATGCCGACAGCGATGATGGAGCGGCAGTTCGCCAACACAGCGGAGGGATTGGCACGCCGATGCGGATTGCGGTTCATCCACTCCATGGCGCCATGATACCCCTGTGCCAGCCAACGTCCCAGATTCGCAAACCGGTCTTCATGAGAACGGTTCTCCGCCTGACGGGTGTCCGTGGTCAATGCTCCTGATGGAACACGGGCAATGCCCACAGCGTGGAACCCAAGATCCAGGGCGGCGTGTTTAATACGATCGGTTGCAGAGGACACAATGTGGGGACGTGCGATGTGGCGATGACGAACGGGTCGCTCGTCGGTTAATCCTTATAGATTTTTCTTGGCTGGACGGAGGGAGAGCTGTCTTCGCACGTGAACATCACGCTAAACCGGGCGGAACAATTATCAGTGCCGCAAGGACCGCAGGAGCCAACGATCCTGCTTGTCCAGTCGGTTTTTTCTTTATCAATTTCACAGGTGGTCTTTCCGCCTTTGGAGACGTCAATCCACGGGGCTTCATACCCTGGAAACGTTGCGACCAGGCAACCGGACGGTATGGGCACTTCGCAACTGCGGCCCTGGTCTCCCTTGACCATTCCCAAAGTACAAATGGATTCCGTACGAGGCTCCGATCCGACCGCCGCACTGCTCATAATCAGGATTCCAACGACGACAATGGCGACAGTGACGGGAAGTTTCACAATGAGACCCTGTCCGTCCTTTCCGATGAGCAAGTTCACGTTCGCACAACACCTTCGTTCGTACTGTAACACAACATCCCCGACCGGAGCCAACGCCGACTCGTCCGAGGATCAAAAAAAGAAGGCCCGGTATCTTCCCGGGCCTTCTCAACGTCAGACGATAGCCCAATGACGGGCCAATGACGCGGTGGTTACATCATGCCGCCCATACCGCCCATGCCACCCATGTGGTCATGGCCGCCGCCACCCATACCGCCTTCTTTTTTCTCCTCGGGCAAATCGGTCACGGTGACCTCGGTGGTCAACATCAGCCCTGCGACGCTCGCGGCGTTCTGCAACGCGCAACGTGTGACTTTGGTTGGATCAATGACACCAGCCTCAACCATGTCAACGTATTTGTCCGTAGCGGCGTTGTACCCGTGATTGGCTTTGTCTTTGCGCACTTTGTCCACGACGATTGAACCTTCAACACCGGCATTCTCCGAAATCAACCGGATGGGTTCTTCGCATGCCCGTCGAACAATGTTGACGCCAAATTGCTGATCGCCCTGTAATTTCATCTGTTCCAGTGAAGGCACGGTTCGCAGAAGAGCCACGCCACCGCCAGGGACAATCCCTTCTTCAACAGCGGCTTTCGTCGCATGCAACGCGTCTTCCACGCGGGCTTTCTTTTCTTTCATTTCGGTCTCGGTCGCCGCGCCGACGTTGATAACGGCCACGCCGCCCACGATTTTTGCCAACCGCTCCTGAAGCTTTTCCCGATCATACTCCGACGTGGTTTCCTCGACTTGCGCTTTGATTTGCTTCACCCGGCCTTCAATTTGCTTGGCATCGCCGGTGCCTTCCACAATCGTCGTATTGTCTTTGTCAATCGTCACTCGCTTGGCGCGACCAAGATCCGTCAGCTTCACGTTCTCCAGTTTGACGCCAACTTCTTCGGAAATGACCTGCCCGCCGGTGAGAATGGCAATATCTTCCAGCATGGCCTTCCGACGGTCGCCAAACCCCGGGGCTTTGACCGCCGCGATGTTCAGTGTGCCGCGTAATTTATTGACCACCAGAGTCGCCAGCGCTTCGCCCTCAACGTCTTCGGCGATAATGACCAGCGGTTTGCCCATCTTGGCCACTTGCTCCAGAATGGGAAGCAAATCTTTCATGGCGCTGATTTTCTTTTCGTGGATCAGAAGGAACGCGTCTTCAAGGGCCGCTTCCATTCGTTCCGCATTGGTGACGAAATACGGGGAGATGTATCCGCGATCAAACTGCATGCCTTCAACCACGTCCAGTGAGGTGCTCATGGACTTGGCTTCTTCAACGGTAATGACACCATCCTTCCCGACTTTGTCCATGGCTTCTGCAATCAGGTCGCCGATGGTGGGATCGTTGTTGGCGGAAATCGCGCCGATTTGCCCGATTTCTTTCTTGGACTGACAGGGTTTGCTGAGTTCTTTCAGCGTTTGCGTGGCTGTTTCAACGGCTTTGTCAATCCCGCGTTTCAACTCCATGGGATTCGCGCCGGCGCTGAGGTGCCTCACCCCTTCGCGAAAAATGGCTTGCGCCAGCACGGTGGCCGTCGTGGTGCCGTCACCGGCCACGTCACTGGTTTTACTGGCCACTTCCTTCACCAACTGCGCGCCCATGTTCTGGTAGGGGTCTTTCAGCTCGATTTCTTTCGCGACGGTGACGCCGTCCTTGGTGATCGTGGGGGCGCCGAATTTCTTGTCTAAAATGGCGTTCCGGCCCTTGGGTCCCAACGTGGCTTTGACGGCGTTTGCCAGCTGATTCACACCTTGGAGAATCGCGGTCCTGGCTTGGTCGCTATACAAGATTTGCTTTGCCATGAATATTCCTCCCTCAAATTAAAGTGTCGTTTTCTTTGCTCTTAACGTCACGTCCTGTCGGTGTTCCCCAGGCGGGGACAGCGTTCAGGAATCAATAAACACTCCCAGAATGTCCTCTTCCTTCAGGATCAAACAATCATCGTTGCCGATTCTGATTTTTGTGCCTGAATATTTATCAAACAGGACATGATCGCCGACTTTCAGGGTCTCAACGTCTTTCCCCACGCCTTCAACTGTGCCACGCTGCGGTTTTTCTCTGGCGGAATCAGGGACATAAATACCCCCTGATGTGCGTTCGAGTTCTTCTGTGTACGCCACGAAAATCCGGTCGCCAAGGGGCAAAAAACCTCTGGCCGCCGACCCCTTCTTGTCCGTTGCTTTTTCCTTCGTTTCTGTGCCCATGTGACAACTTCCTCCTTTGGTTGCAAGCGTCAGGTATCAATGCTTGGTAAAGGGCTGAACCTGCTGGCTGATAGGATAGTGTGAAAGCCTCGGATGTGAGGCTACCCAACACTCATTCATCTAAAAGGTAAGGCATCTTTTCCCGAAGTCAAGGCGGGAGGACGAAAAAATGTGGCGACCCCGGAAAGACGTGAGAGACCGACGGAGCGTATGGATCGGCTCTAGCCCCGTAATTCATCGAAATCCTGCAACTCGGCTTTCATAAATGCCCGTAATTTCTTGATAATTTTAGCCTCAATCTGTCGGGATCGCTCTTTGGTAATTGAATATTTGCGCCCGATTTCCTCCAGCGTCAGCGGCGTTTCCGAAAGCAGCCGGTTCCGAAGAACATCCTCATCCCGCTCCGTCAGTGTCCGTGAAAATTCCCCCAGTTTTTTCCGAAACAGGAGCCGCAATTCATCCTGGGCCAACGAGTCATCAATGCCGGACGTTTGGGAGGGGAGCAGATCAAGAAACGTCTCGCCGTTCCCTTCCTGGCTGATGGGCTGATCCAGCGACAATTCCCATCCGTTCAGTCGTTGATCCATTTCCAGGACGTCCCGTTCCCGCACTTGGAGACGGTCGGCGAGGAGCTTGGCGTCGGGCACAAATCCCTGGCGTTCCAGCTTGGCCTTTTCTTTTTTCAAGTTATAAAAGAGCTTGCGTTGTTCCTGCGTCGTGCCAATTTTCACCAGGCGATGGGAATTGAGCAGATACCGGAGGATATACGCCCGGACCCACCAGGCGGCGTAGGCATAAAAACGCACGTTCCGGGAGACGTCGAATTTTTTAATGGCCTGCATGAACCCAACGTTTCCCTCCTGAATCAGGTCCATCTGATCGGCGCCGGTATGGGCATATTCCGAGGCAATGGCCACCGCCACGCGGAGATTGGCCAAAATCAACTTTACGGCCGCGTCCCGACTGCCTGTTTCATGATACTCGTGAAACAGCCGCAATTCTTCCTCTTTGGATAAAAACGGATAGCGTCGGACTTCGGCGAGGTACCGATTCAGCGTGGTACTGGGCACGAGGCCCGTCTGCCCGGATGCACTGTAAGCCGGCACGTCCTCTTTCTTCCCGTCGGGGTCAAAGGAAAATTCAGCGTCAAGAGGGGCGAGGCCGTCATCTCCTTCGAATTGACCGTCGTCTTGAGAGAGAGTCGTCGGTTTTTTCTTCATCCTGTTCCGGTTTTTTCTTTCCGAGACCGTGCAGCCACCCGGCGGCTCCAGGAACCCGTTTAAGTGCATGCCGTCCGCCCACATCCACCATGATGTTCTGTGGGAGCGGTCCGTAGCCGTCTCTTGTTCGGGAACGCGATCATGTCATTTGCGGGAGAGCCTCGAAAGTATAAACTCTCTCATGGGGAATCACAAAAGCGCGCCCCGGCGCTGGATGTGTTCATCGTCACGAACATGGTATATTCCGCCGATCATGCTGAAGATGTCCGCCATCCCGCGCGTCGGTTTTGTCGCCGCCCGCGTCGCGCCGTTTCATTCGTTTGCTTTACCCTGACCCCATGAAACGCCACGCGCTCACAAGCGGACACTGGCCTTCCTTGCTGGGCGCCTGGCTTCACTTTGAAGTGAGTTTTGTCGTCTGGATTCTGATCGGTGCGTTAGGCATTGCCATTGCGCAGGAATTCGACTTGAGCGCGACGCAGAAGGGGGTGCTGGTCGCCATTCCGCTACTGGGCGGAGCCCTCTTGCGCATGGTGGTCGGGGCGCTGACTGACCAGTTGGGTGCCAAGCAGGTCGGTCTTGGCATTCTCTGGATCGAAATGGCGGCTTTGCTGTTGGGATGGCGGTTTGGTCACAGTTACGCCCAAATGCTTGGCATCGGTCTTGTGATGGGGGCGGCGGGGGCCAGCTTTGCCATTGCGTTGCCGATTGCGAGCCACGCATATCCCCCGAGGCATCAGGGACTGGCCATGGGGATCGCAGCAGTCGGCAACAGCGGGGTGCTACTGGCCACTTTTTTCGCGCCGCGTCTCGCCGACGTCATCGGATGGCATGGGGTGTTCGGTGCGATGATCGGTCCTGTCGCGATCACAGCGCTGATTTTTTCCGTCATCGTTCGTCCCCGTGCCGTGCCGCAACCGGCACTTGGCAGAACCGGCCTGACGGTTCTTCGGGAACGATTCATGCGATGGCTGTGTTGTTTCTACGCCGTCACCTTTGGCGGCTTTGTGGGCTTTTCCAGTTTCCTGCCGATTTTTTTTCACGATCAATACGGCGTTGACATGATCACGGCAGGGACCATCACGGCGTGTTGCGGACTCGCCGGCAGTCTCGCACGACCGGTGGGCGGACATATGGCCGACCGGGTCGGCGGTCGGCATCTGCTGCGTGGGGGCTTGCTGCTGGCCGGAGGACTGTGCGTCTTTCTGGCCTGGTTGCCGCCGCTTTTCTGGGCCGTCCCGTTCATGCTGGCAACCCTGTTGCTCCTGGGCTTTGGCAACGGGGTCATCTTTCAGATGGTCTCGCTTCGATATCAGGACGTGATGGGCACGGCGTCGGGATTCATCGGAGCCAGCGGCAGCCTGGGCGGATTTTTTCTGCCGTTCTGGTTCGGTCTCTTCAAGGATGCCACAGAGACGTACGCAAGCGGATTTCTGGTGTTTGCAGCACTCGCCATCTTCGCGGCGAGCCGTGTGCATACCCTGTTTGCAAGGACATAGCGACCACGATTGTCACAACCCGCGCAGGTGGCGCGATTATGGTTTGATATACACGTACCCCTGTCGTTGGAGATCGGCGATGCGTTTGACGGCGACAGGGTGTGCCGTGGGCCTGAATCCCGTGGCGATTTTTTCCAGGGGCGTGCCAAACAGCTTCATGGACACCTGACACATTTCAGCGTTGACACCCTCATCAATGACCGTTTTCAGTTTCGCCTTCAGCACCGGATCAATAGAGTCTTTTTTGAACAGGTGGAGCGCGGGGCCATGGACGACCAGTGTGACGTCAATGTTGTCGGGGCCACCTTCGGCCTCGATATGCTTATGAATCAGCGCCAGGGCATATTTCGCCACATCCAGGTCTTTTCCATCCACGTGGTAGAGCACTTTGACTTTTTCGTTGGCCAATGCCGTGGCGACGCCCGGAACCGCAGCGCCAAACACACAGACGACCAGCGAGGCCAACGCCATCACGGCGAATCGTTGCTTCGCGATTTTCATGTCAGTTTCCTTTCCTTGAAGTCTGTCAAAAGCCGGAAAGATCATGTGCCATCTGCGCATGGCGCGTCTTCGTTCAACCATGACGACCATTCGGAAGATCGTGTTTGTGGGCGCCAAGCCTGCGCTACGGCCATGTTTCAGAGTACGGGAAGCAAGCGATGATATCAAGAACAGGCATGCCTGGGGTTGCATTCCTGGAATCTTTGTTGCCGTGGTTGCCGTGAGCGCATTTCGCGTGTCGGCCACATGGAAACAACAACAGGGAGACGCCGGCTTGCCTTCATGCAAGCTGTTCCGCGTATCCCTTCCATTGACAGGCGAGCAGGAACCTCATATAACCTTCCACGAGGACATGTGAACGATGAATGCTTTTCATACCATTGACGAAGCCCTTGACGACGTTCGTGCCGGGAAATTTGTCATCCTGGTGGACGACGAAGATCGTGAAAACGAAGGCGACCTGGTGATCGCCGCCGAAGCCGTCACACCCGAAGCCATCAACTTCATGGCCAAACATGCCCGCGGTCTTATCTGTCTGACGCTCACGTCCGACCGGGCCGACCGGCTCCATTTGCATCCGCAGACTGCGGACAATACCGCTCCGTTCGGAACCGCCTTTACCGTATCCATTGATGCGTCGCGGGATATCACCACGGGCATTTCAGCCGCCGACCGCGCCACGACAATCCGCATGGCCGTGAACCCATCCTGCACTCCCTCCGATTTTACCAGGCCGGGCCACGTCTTTCCTCTGCGTGCCCATGACGGAGGCGTCCTCAAACGGGCTGGTCAAACCGAGGGATCCGTGGATCTGGCGCGGCTGGCCGGCATGGATCCGGCCGGGGTCATTTGTGAGATTATGAATGACGACGGCACGATGGCCAGGATTCCGGACCTCATGAAAGTTGCCGCGCAACACGCGATGAAGATCATTACCATTAAAGATCTTATTCACTATCGGTTACTCCGTGAAACCTTTGTGAAAAAATCCGTGAGCGCCAAGTTGCCGACCGTCTTCGGATCTTTTGAAGTCCAGGTCTTTGAGAATGAACTGGACAGTGGAACACACATCGCCCTGGTCAAAGGCCGCATTGACGAATCGCCAACCTTCGTGCGCGTGCACTCGGGGTGTCTCACGTCGGATGTCTTCGGCTCGTTGCGTTGCGACTGTCGGGAACAGCTTCATCGAGCGATGGACATGATTGAAAAAGCCGGAAGGGGAGTCCTGCTGTATTTGAATCAAGAGGGGCGGGGCATCGGGTTGCTCAATAAAATCAAAGCCTATCACCTGCAGGACCAAGGGAGCGACACCGTGGAGGCCAACTTGCAGCTTGGCTTGAAACCCGACTTGAGGGATTACGGCATCGGCGCGCAAATTCTGGTGAATCTGGGCTTAAAGCACATCCGCCTCATGACGAACAACCCGCGAAAAATCGTTGGGATTGAGGGTTATGGACTCAAGGTGGTCGAGCGCGTTCCCATCGAAATCACTCCCCAGGAATCGAATGTCCGTTATCTTCAAACGAAAAAATCCAAGCTCGGGCACATTTTGAACAACGTCTAATCAACCGGGCATTGACTCTTACCCATCGGAATCCGCCGTGCAACCCATCGAAGGAAATGCAAACGCCCGCGATCTGCGATTTGGCGTCGTGGTGAGTAAATTTAATGCCTCGGTCACCGGTCGCCTGGAAACCGGTGCGCTGGAAACATTAAAACGTCACGGGGCACTGGAGGAAAACATTCAGCTTGTTCGCGTACCCGGAGCGTTTGAAATCCCTTTGGTGGCGCGGCACCTGGCCAAATCCGGACAGTATGACGCCGTGATTTGTCTGGGAGCGGTGATTCGGGGAGATACCCCGCATTTTGACTTCATCAGCGCGGAAATGAGCAGGGGCATTGCCCAGGCCTCGCGGGACGCCGGCATTCCCGTCGCGTTTGGCGTGTTGACGACGAATACCGAGGAAGAGGCATTGGCCCGGTCGGGCGTGACCGGCGTCAACCGGGGTGCGGAAACCGCGCACACGGCCGTTGAAATGGCCACACTCATGAAGGCGTTACATGAACGCAGTCACAAACCAACGGGCTTTCGGCAACCCTGATTCAGACGAGATTATGAAGACGACCGCCATGACCACACAGGAAGACTCCACGGAAAAATCGCATGATATATTGCCGAACGTCCCTCGTGGTTCCACGCGGCACGACGCTCGCGAATTGACGCTCCAGATTCTTTTTCAATGGGACTTTCATGGCTCAACGGACTTCGATCTGGAAGACTTCTGGTCGCGTCGGCCCCACGCACCATCCATTCGGGAATTTGTGACAGAGTTGGTGACCGGCGTCCAAACCCATCACGTTGAACTCGATGCGCTCATTGGAACCTATGCCAGAAACTGGACGATTGATCGCATGCCGGTGGTGGATCGAAACATTCTGCGACAATCAATCTATGAATTGCTCTGGGTCGCCGATGTGCCGGCAAAAGTGACGGTGGACGAAGCCCTTCAGTTAGCCAAAAGTTTTGCGGACGACGAGACCCGACGATTTGTGAACGGGGTGCTGGATCAACTTATCAAACACGACACGCGGCTTGAACCCAAACGCATCGCGCTGGCCCATTAGTCCGCGAACCATGCACGGCTTCGTTTGGCCCCATGGGATCGCGACGTTTCCCACACAGAGACTCCGCCGATGATTGAACGCTACACCTTGCCCCGCATGGGTGCGGTCTGGACGCTTGGACGAAAATACGCGGCGTGGCTCCAGGTCGAACTGGCCGTCTGCGAGACGCTCGAAGAAAGAGGCCGGGTCCCGAAAGGCGTGGCCCGACGGATCAAACGAACCGTCACCCTCAATCCTGACCGCATCGAGAAGATTGAACGCACAACCAAACATGACGTGATTGCGTTCCTGGAATCCGTGGCCGAGCAGGCGGGACCGCAAGCGCGGTATGTACACATGGGACTGACGTCCTCCGACGTGCTTGATACCGGACTGGCTCTCCAACTGGCCGAAGCGACGGCCATTATCCTGGAAGATCTCGATGCCGTCCTGTCGGTTCTGCGCACACGGGCCTTTCGACACAAAGACACCATGATGGTGGGACGCTCCCACGGTGTGCATGGCGAACCCATGTCGCTGGGCTTGAAATTTGCCCTGTGGTACACGGAATTCACGCGCCAGCGCAAACGCCTGATCGCCGCGGGAGAGGAGATGGCCGTGGGAAAACTGTCCGGGGCCATGGGCACGTTTGCGCACCTGCCGCCGCACGTTGAAAAAGCCGCGTGCGCGAAGCTGGGGTTACACCCGGCGTCCGTCTCCAATCAGGTGATTCAGCGTGACCGTCATGCCGCGTTTATGACCGCGCTGGCCCTTCTTGCCGCAAGCGTTGAAAAAGTGGCGACCGAGATTCGCCACCTTCAACGAACCGAAGTCCGGGAAGTCGAGGAATATTTCAGCGCCGGACAAAAGGGATCCTCCGCCATGCCTCACAAACGCAATCCGGTGGGGTCGGAAAATCTCTGCGGTCTCGCGCGCATCATCAGAGCCAACAGTCTCGCCGCGATGGAAAACGTCGCGCTGTGGCATGAACGCGACATCAGCCACTCCTCGGTTGAGCGCGTGATCATTCCGGACAGTGCGATTCTGATTGACTATATGCTGGTGCGACTGACCAGTCTTCTTGACACATTGGTGGTGTATCCGGATCAGATGCTGAAAAATTTAGACCTGACGGGCGGACTGGTGTACTCCCAGCGTCTGCTGCTGGAGTTGGTGAATCGCGGCCTGGAACGCACCGTCGCGTATGAAATGGTGCAGCGCAACGCCATGAAGGCCTGGAAGGGAGACGGCGCGTTTCAAGACCTCGTGTCCGAAGACCCGATGATCGCCAGGACACTGACGCGCAAGGTGATCCGCGCCTGTTTTAACCCCCAATGGTACTGCCGCCACATCAACCAGGTGTACCGTCGGGTCTTTGGTTCGCAAGCCGTCTCTCCACCACGCCGTTCTCGCCAACAACGGGGTCAGCGCACACGGGGGAAATCCTCATGATCAGGGCCAAAGTTCATGTCACACTGAAACCGGGCATTCTGGATCCCCAGGGCCGCGCGATCCGGCATTCACTGGAAACGCTGGGATTCTCTCTGGTGAACGACGTCCGGGTGGGAAAATTTTTGGAAATTGAATTAGACGAGCGGGATTCGGCTCAAGCCGAAGAGCGGGTGAAAGCCATGTGTGAAGCGCTGCTCGCCAACCCGGTCATTGAAGACTATCGTTACGAACTGGAACCGCACCCGTTGGCGCCGCCGTCATGAAATGGGGCGTGCTGGTTTTTCCCGGTTCCAATTGCGACCGCGATTGCGCGCATGTCCTGTCGGATGTGCTGGGGCAAAGTGTTGACCTTGTGTGGCACGGCGAAACCGCTCTGGGCGGGGTGGACGCCGTCGTGATTCCCGGAGGCTTTTCGTACGGGGATTACCTCCGCACCGGCGCCATGGCGCAATTGTCGCCCATTATGAAAGCCGTCAAAGCCTTTGCCCTGGAGGGCGGGCTTGTTCTCGGCATCTGCAACGGCTTTCAAATTTTGCTTGAGTCCGGACTCCTGCCCGGAGCCATGCTGCCGAACCGCGGACTTTCCTTTATTTGTTCGGACATCCGGGTGAGGCTGGAAAACGTCGCGACTCCGTTTACCCGAACCTATGAAGCCGGGCAGGTGATCCGACTGCCCATCGCTCACGCCAAAGGCAATTACCACACCGACCCGGTCACCCTCTCCTCGCTGCGGGCCAATGCCCAAATCGTGTTCCGTTACTGTCAGGCAGACGGCCTGGTGACGGAAGCCGCCAACCCCAATGGCTCGCTTGATAATATCGCCGGGATTCGGAATGCGGCGGGTAACGTTCTGGGTCTCATGCCGCATCCCGAACGTTGCGCGGAATCCATTTTCAACAATCAGGACGGCATCCCTCTGTTTCGCTCCATGATTGAGGCTGTGGCCGCGCCTCAATCAGTCGCAGAGTAGGGGCCACCCTCCGTCCTTCACTTTCTCGACGAGAGACCATGGCGGCCCGGCTTACACTTCCCCATTGCTCCCAGCAACAGCCAGAACCCTTCTTTGGTGTGGCTTCAAGCCAACTTTAAATTCACTTGAGCTTTTCAAGTGACGTCCGGCACGCCGCTGCCTGTGCGTCCATGAGGCAGAAAGTCACGTGGCAGAGGGGCGGGAGATCGGAAAACGCGCGACTGAATCCCAGGAGTACCGTGAAAACAGACGGGGGGGGCTATGCCGGGACAGGACTTGAGAGTCATGGATGGAAGGATCAAGGATGTGGGCAAGCCGGGCTTTCGGCACAAACCCACGGGGATTATGGACGGCTGATTGGCTCAAAAGATGGTGCCGAGGGGCAGAATCGAACTGCCGACACCAGCCTTTTCAGGGCTGTGCTCTGCCAACTGAGCTACCTCGGCACACATGGCACAATCGTGACGGGGAAGATGACACTGTCCGGGTTGCTGAAGCCGAACCGGCTTCATATCACGTGACAGGATGTAGCAGGATTGCTCAAGGAAAATCAAGGTGGATAACGCGGAGACGGGCTTTGCCATCCGTGCCGAACATTCATCACGCACAATCGGCCGGCGTTGCTTGACCTTGTTTGCCGCGCATGGGTATTCTCAATTTGACGCAGAACACCCATCCGCCGATCCAACAGGCAACACTGAAAGACACCCCTGCATGAGTACGGAAAAAATCGAGAAAAAGCCGAAGGAGAACAGCTTGAAGGAGTCCGCCGGAACCCCCGACGCCAAAGAAAAGGATCAGGAAGAACTCGTTGAAATTCCGGTGTATCTCCAGACGCTTCTTGAACAGGCGCAATCCGCGTCCCGCATTGTCGGCAGCTTGACGACATCGGTCAAAAACAACGCGCTGACAGCCATGGCCTCTGGGTTGGAAGCGGCCACCGACATGCTTCTTGAAGAAAACGCGAAAGATCTCGACGCCTTTGATGCCGACAACGGACGAGAAGCCATGGCGGACAGGCTCACGCTCACCCCGGAGCGCATTCAGGCCATGGCGGACGGCATACGTGAGATTGCGACATTACGCGATCCCGTTGGCCAGTCATCCGGCATGAAAGAACGCCCCAATGGTATGCGGGTTGGGCGGGTTCGCGTTCCCATTGGAGTCATTGGCATTATTTACGAATCCCGGCCAAACGTCACGGCCGACGCGGCGGCGTTATGTCTCAAATCCGGGAACGTCTGCGTGCTTCGGGGCGGCTCCGAAGCCATCCATTCCAACATGGCCATTGCCCGCATCGTCTCCGAAGCCGTTCAAAAAGCCGGGATTCCTGAAGGCACCATTTCCATGGTGGAACGCACCGAACGGGAAGCGGTGATTGAGCTGCTGAAGCAGGACCGGTTTATCGACTTGATTATTCCGAGGGGCGGCGCTTCCCTCATGCAGACGATCAACACCCATTCGACCATCCCGGTTCTGAAACACGACCACGGGGTGTGCCACACCTATATTGACATTGACGCGAACCTCACGATGGCCGAAGCCATTAGCGTCAATGCCAAAACCCAACGGCCCGCGACGTGCAACGCGATGGAAACCCTGCTGGTGCATCAGAGTATCGCCAGAAAGTTTTTGCCGCTGATCGGGAAACGCCTGACCGACGCTGGCGTGGACATTCGCGGCTGCGACAAAACCCGTCACTATCTTCCCGACGCGCGCGCGGCGACCGACGACGATTACGGCCGGGAATTTCTCGCGCTGATTCTGGCCGTCAAAGTGGTCAAAGACATGGACGAAGCCATGCATCATATCCACCTGTACGGCTCCCGTCATACCGAAGTCATTGTCACCGGGGACTACGGTCGGGCCATGCGGTTCCTGCGGGAAGTGGATGCCGGCGCGGTGATGATTAACGCCTCGTCCCGCCTCAATGATGGCCGCGAGTTTGGCCTGGGCGCGGAAATCGGCATCAGCACCGCCCCGATTCACGCCAGAGGCCCCATGGGGCTGGAAGACCTGACCTGCTCCAAGTACGTGGTCTATGGATCGGGACAGATTCGGGAGTGAGCCGACCCGATGTCGTCTTTGGGCTGTTGATCCCTCGCCCCATACGCGGCCCGCTTCGCAGGGAAGTCACGCCGGCGACTGCGCACGGGTAAACGGTTGAACCATCCTTCCTCATGGTATTCGTCCATTCTCCAGACTCCTGGCACGCTGATGTTACCGGGCAACCGGCCGCTCGCAGACGCGCGATTATCCGGCGGCGTCGCGTATCGCCGGCTCGCCACCGGTCATCTGGTGTTTGACGGCCCACTGGGACGCCGCATCCTGCTGACCGATCCCGACGGTCACCCGCTGCATGAATGCGAATGGGAGAAACATTCCGACGGGACGGTTCGTCTTGTGTCGGCCAGATTGTATCTGGACTGGGGACAATGGGTGGGGCTGAAACCCGGCGGATTGGTGAATACGATGACGTTGAATTTGACGACGCGTTCGGGGTGGCAGTCGCTGACCCGGCAGGATCTTCGCATCATGGCCGCCCGCGTCATGCGCGTCCCTCTGGACGCCGTCGAATTTTTTTACGACGACGACGATCTGGTGCTCACGTCCACCGGGCACGCCACGATTCGGCAACGCAAAGACGCGCTGTACGTGTTGGAGGACGGCACGTTTGCGCGCGCGCGTTTCATGTCCTGTTTGAGCGCGATGCATTGGTCATCCATTGATTACCTGCCGGTCGTGGAACTCTTTCAGTCGTTATTGCCCGGAACGGGCAGCGCCATGTTTGAATTCATACGCGGGTTGTACGACGATCAAAACCGTCTGAACCCGCGACCTTTGCGTTATCGGGGCATTCCCACGTATCCATCGGAAGCCGCCTTTGGCTTGTTCAGCAATTTTTTTACGGCCACGCACCGGGGGGCGGAGGAGCCTTTTGCCGTGTTCATGGATGTCCCGCGGTCGCATGAAGTGGAATGGCTGCCGGCTCCGCATCCGCCGGTGCGCTACGTGGCGCCTCATCATCGGATCTGTCTGACGGTCAAACATGGACACGTGCGCAAGGTGACCGGGATGGATGACACCAGCGGTCTCCCGTTTGTGCCCCCGAACCAACAGGGCTTCGCGCCCTGCGGGAAACAGATGGCCGTGCGCGACGGGCGACTGTGGCTTGCCGACCGCAGCATTTCGCGCGAGATTCCTCTGGAGCCGGACTGGGGCGTCACGCAACAGATGGACGCCGGAACGGCATCGGGGACGGGGAGTCGGCGCGAACATTCATGGGAAGACCTGTTCCCCGATGGAACACCCGCCGTCTCGCCTCGTGAAGCCTGTTCGGCCATCCTGCTCTATCCCGAAGACGAGACGGTGATTGACGACCTCGCGAGCCAACCGTTTGTGGCGGATTTCTGGAACGACCTCATTGAACACGATCACTCCCTGGCCATCCACGTTAGACAGGCCGCCCACGTGCTCATTCACGGGTTTGACTCCTGTATCGGCGCCTTGTCGTTCCACAATCCTCAATCGGCGACGATGGTCTATACCCACGGCGCCCACGCACAGAAACAGGCCCAGAGCCTCTGGAATCAATGCACCCGGCGCCGTCATCAGGACTGGACGGACTGGCAGAATGCCTGCCGCTTTGTGAGCGACGAAGCTGGCCGCCATGCCGTCTATCGGGCCACGTATGATCTCATGTACGTCTGGTTGCCGTTTGCCGCCTACGATGAGACGGCGGCGCTCCTGGAGCATGTGCAACGCATCAACGGGGCGCTCCGGCGCAACGGGCTGGCGTGGCTCGCCGGGCCGGATTCGCTGCCCTCCCTCATTGCCGGGTTGCCACTGGACATTGCGGGAGGGGAGCCGGTGTCAACGTTGCAGCCCTTTCGTCTGCACAAAGCCATTTTGCCCAGGGCCACGCTGCATCCGCGTCTGCATTCATGGATTCTCACCAAACGCTGATGCCCGCCCGTCACACCAACCATGGCGACAAAGGCGGAGGACTGAATCCCGGCGCTTGACTCGCCACGCTTACACTCCGTAGGATAGCTAAACCTTTACGACTCATCCGGTGAGGTGAGGAAAGGGCATACCTTATGATGAACGCTTTGGGCGGGTCCCGCCCGTAATGCAGGTCACCTTCTCCCCTGATCGTGGAGAAGGTTTTTTTTTGACCTCGGTGAGCAATGACACAGCCTCGACTCAATCGCGAATTGGTTGTCATGGACGAGCATGAAATGGCGCGTACCCTGACGAGAATCGCCCATGAAATTCTGGAGCGGAACAAAGGGTGTCAGGATCTGGCCCTGGTCGGCATTCGTACCGGCGGCATCTATCTGGCTCAACGATTACAACGATTGATCGGGCAGATTGAACACACGAACGTCTTGCTGGGGGAACTGGACATCACGCTCTATCGCGATGATCTGGCCATTCGCAAGGATCAACCCGTGCTGAAAAAAACGAATATTGCGTTTGATATCCGGAATCTCAACGTGGTCCTGGTGGACGACGTGTTCTTCACCGGACGAACCATTCGCGCGGCCATGGACGGACTCGCGGACCTAGGTCGTCCGTCGGAAATCCAGTTGGCGGTGTTGGTTGATCGAGGACATCGGCAACTGCCCATTCGAGCCAATTACGTGGGCAAAAACATTCCAACGACCAAAGACGAAACGATTCAAGTGTTCTTTGAAGAATCGGGCGAGCTGGATCGCGTGATCAAACTGACGCGGCGGAACGATCCGTCATGAGCTTCAAACGCAAAGACCTGCTCGGGCTTGCCTCGCTCTCCCCCGAAGAAATTTCGCTGATTCTGGAAGCCGCGGAATCCTTCAAGGAAATCGGCGGACGAGAGATCAAAAAAGTTCCGGCGCTTCGGGGGAAAACCGTGGTGAATGTGTTTTTTGAACCCAGCACGCGAACCCGCATGTCGTTTGAACTGGCCGCCAAACGCTTGAGCGCCGACGTGGTGAACGTGTCGCCGTCGTCAAGCAGCATGGCCAAAGGGGAGACGCTGCTGGATACCGCCAGAACCATTGAATCCATGCAGGCCGACATTCTTGTGCTCCGACATCCTTCGGCAGGCGCGGCGGAAACTCTGGCCGGGCGGATTCGTCCGTCCGTCATCAACGCCGGCGACGGATGGCACGAGCATCCCACGCAGGCGCTCCTGGACCTGTTGACGATTCAGGAACACAAAGGGCACATCCGTCATTTGCGCGTGGCGATTGTCGGCGATATCGCCCATAGCCGGGTGGCGAGGTCCAACATGTACGCCCTGACAAAAATGGGCGCGAACGTGCGCGTTGTCGGCCCGCCCACCATGATGCCGCCGTTTCTGCATCGGTTTGGGGTTGAGGTGTTTTATAATCTGGACGAGGCGCTTGCCGGCGTTGACGTCATCATCGCGCTGCGCCTCCAGCTTGAACGTCAGGGGCGTTCGCTCTTTCCCTCCATCCGGGAATACGCCCGTTTGTACGGCCTGACGGCCGAACGTGTGAAGCTGGCGGCCAGGGACGTGATGGTCATGCACCCCGGCCCGGTGAATCGGGGCATTGAACTTTCCCATGACGTCGCCGACAGCGGGGCCGCCGTGATTCTGGATCAGGTCTCCAACGGCATGGCCGTGCGTATGGGACTGATGTATTTGCTGGCGCAACGGAATGCGTCGTGACGTGACCGCGCCAGGCGGGCCACCGCCGCAACGCGCGTGATGGAGACCACCATGGAAAATGGCATAAAAACCCTGATCATCGGAGGCCACGTCATTGATCCCGGCCGCCGGAACGGCGTGGCCGATGTGTTGATTGAGGACGGGCGCATCGTCGCCGTGGAACCCAACCTGCATCACACCATGCACTCGCCGACGCTGTCACGGACAATCAACGCCCGTGGCTTGATCGTCTGCCCCGGCTTTGTGGATTTGCACGTCCACTTTCGGGAACCGGGTTTTGAATATAAAGAAACAATCGCCACCGGCGGCGCGGCGGCCGTGGCCGGCGGGTTTACGTCGGTGTGCTGTATGCCCAACACGCGGCCCGTCAACGACTCCCGCGCCGTCACGGAATTTATTCTTGCCCGTGCGGCGGCGGCCCGGAACGCGCGCGTCTTCCCCATCGGCGCCATTACCAAAGGATCGCAAGGGAAGGAGCTGGCGGAAATCGGAGAATTATACGATGCCGGCTGCGTGGCGATTTCCGACGACGGTGCGCCGGTCATGAACAGCCTGGTCATGCGCCGGGCCATGGAGTATGCCTCGGCCTTTCATCTTCCGGTGATTGATCATTGCGAAGATTGTCATCTCTCCGGCGGCGGCAGTATGCACGAGGGTGCGGTGTCCACTGAACTGGGCATTCAGGGGATCCCGAAAGCCGCCGAAGAAGTCATGGTCGCCCGGAATATCGCCCTCGCCGAGTTAACCGGCGCCCGATTACACCTGCCGCACGTCAGCACGTCCGGGTCCGTCCGTCTGGTTCGAGAGGCCAAGGCGCGCGGGATACCCGTGACCGCCGAAGCCTGTCCGCATCATTTCTCGCTCACGGATGAGGCGGCTCGGTCGTTTGACACCCATGCCAAAATGAATCCTCCGCTGCGAACCGACGAGGACGTTCAGGCCGTCAAAGACGGATTGCGCGATCACACCATTGACGTCGTGGCCACCGATCACGCGCCTCATGCGGCCCATGAAAAGCAACTGGAATTTGACGCGGCGCCTTTTGGCATCGTCGGGTTGGAAACGGCCCTCCCGCTCACGCTGAATCTTGTCGAAGACGGCGTCTTAACCCTGGAGCAGGCCATCGCCAAACTGACGAGTGAACCCGCGCGCGTGTTTCGCTTGCCCCACGGCACGCTCGCACCGGGAGTCGCCGCCGATGTCACGCTGTTCAATCCGACTGCCGAGTGGGTGGTGGATCCCGCGCGGCTGCATTCACTTAGCCGCAACACGCCGTTTGCCGGGTGGACGATGAAGGGGCAGGTCGTCACAACGTTGGTGGGCGGGGAAGTCGTGTATGATGCGACCAGCGTTCTCCATGACACGTAGAACGGCGCGGGCGTTTCCGGCCCGTCGCATGAGATGACGCCGCGCCCGTGACACGCGGCACAGCGGGAGTATGATGGCATGACGCAACGCACATCGGGATGGCAACGGTCCTGTTCATTGCTGGAATTCCTTGGCCTCATGATGTGGATTGGGGGGTTTACGGCGATTCTCACGATGGTGGTGCCGGCCGTGTTCAATACCCTGGACATGGAAACTGGCGGGCGGTTTTTGCGTCGCGTCTTTGATGGCTATCATACCCTGACCGGCGGCATCGTCATCGTGTTCATCGGCACGACCATCTTTCGCTACCGGCAATATCGCCGGGAACCGGAACGGACTCCGCCGCCGACACGATCTGAAATCGGTCTGGTCATAACATTGGCGCTCGTGACGTGCGTGATTGTGGGGGTGCTGGGGCCACAGACCGTCAGGTTGCAGGAGGCCGCGTTTGCGGCGGAGTCGCAGGAAGCGAAACAGGCGGCCTTTGATGCGTTTTTTCAACTCCATATGATTGTGCGCGCGCTGCATGTGATCAACGTCGGGATCGCCGTAAGCCTGCTCGCGGTGAAATTCAGACAATGGGTGCCACGGCAATGAAGACGGCGCTGCTTGCTCTGGCCGACGGCACGGTCATGGAAGGACGGGCGTTGGGATTGACGGGTGAAACCGCCGGAGAAGTCGTCTTCAACACCGCGATGACGGGATACCAGGAAATCCTCACGGACCCCTCCTACAAAGGGCAGATGGTGTTGATGACCTGTCCCCATATCGGCAATTACGGCCTGTCGCCGGACGATGCCGAATCCCGACGCGCGTGGGCCGAGGGTTTCATTGTCCATGAGGCCTGTCGTCGTCCCAGCAACTGGCGCTCGGACCTTTCGTTGCACGACTATTTGACGACACATCGCATTGTGGGCATTGCGGGAATTGACACACGGTATCTCACGCGGCATTTGCGCAGTCACGGCTCGCAAGCCGGCGTGATCTCCCACGTTGACGGCAACCCCGACCATCTGGTTGCGAAAGCCAGGGCGCTGCCTTCCATGACCGGCCGGGATCTGGTCGGGAGCGTGACGTGCGAGTCGGCCTACGAATGGAACGAAGGCACCGGGGACTGGCTCCAGAGTCTCGGCGCCAACGGGCGCCCCGCGCCGGTTTCGACGACACCGTTCCGGGTTGTGGTGTATGACTTTGGCGTCAAGCAAAATATTCTGCGGCGGTTGGCGGATGAAGGGTGTGCCGTGACCGTGGTTCCGGCGTCAACCACGGCGCAGACCGTTCAAACGATGAACCCGGACGGCATCCTGTTGTCCAATGGCCCCGGCGACCCCCAGGGGGCGTCGTATGCGGTGCCGCACATTCAGACGCTGATCGGGTGGCGGCCCATCATGGGCATTTGCCTTGGTCATCAAATCCTGGGACTGGCGCTTGGACTCTCCACCTATAAATTAAAATTTGGACATCATGGCGCCAACCATCCGGTGATGAATGTCCGATCCGGAACAGTGGAGATCACCTCGCACAATCATAATTTTGCGGTGAAGATGACGGCGGCGGAACGGGCCGGGGGCGGCATGGAGACCCCATGGGGCCTGTTTGAACCGACACACGTGAGTCTCAACGATGATTGCATGGAAGGGCTGGTTGGCGCCTCCGCCTCGGTTCTCTCTGTCCAATATCATCCGGAAGCCTCTCCCGGTCCTCATGATGCGTCCCGCCTGTTTGGTCAATTTCGACGTATGATGGAGTCTGCCCATGACTAGTCTCCTCCGGCTTGGCCTGGTGATGCTGCTCTCCACGGGATGTGTGCCCCAGGTGTTGTTCCCCGCGACGGGGCCGCTGGAGGAAACCGTGCTGTCAGGCCACGGGCGCGATAAAGTGCTGCTGGTTGATATTTCCGGGATGATCACATCGTCCAAACCCGACGACGTGCTGTCTCAATTGACTGATCGTCCCAGTTTACCGACGCGATTCAGGGAGGAGTTGACGCGCGCCGCCGCCGATGAGCGCGTCAAAGCCATCGTGCTGCGGATCAATACGCCGGGAGGCACGGTCACGGCTTCGGATATTGTGCATCATGAAATTCTGGAATTGAAAAAGAAACGCCCCATCCCGGTGATTGCGGCGATCATGGACCTGGGCACGTCGGGCGGCTACTACGTGGCGATGGGAGCCGACCGAATCATGGCGCATCCCTCGTCGGTCACGGGCAGTCTCGGCGTGATTATGCTGACACTCAATGCGTCGGGCCTCATGGAAAAAATCGGCCTTCGGGCGAATGCGGTGACGTCGGGGCCTCACAAGGACATGGGGTCGCCGTTCCGCACGATGACCGTTCAGGATCGCGAAATTTTCCAAAGCGTGATTGATTCATTCTACGAACGGTTTCTGCGCGTGATTGAACGGGGACGGCCGAAGCTGACCCCCGACACCATTCGCGCGCTGGCGGATGGTCGAATTTATTCGGCGGAGCAGGCCAAAGCCCATGGATTGATTGACGCAATCGGCTATCTGGACGATGCCGTTGCGCTGGCCAAACAGGAAGCGAACATTGAGGACGCCCAGGTTGTCGTCTATCAGCGGGCCGGAGGCTACCGCCCGAATATGTACGCTCAATGGTCCGGAGCGCCGGTGGAGACGGGTTGGGGATTTCCCAAACTCAATGCCGCGTCGCTGACGACGCTCTTCGCGGGCGGCACTCCGGCGTTTCTCTACCTTTGGCTGCCGTAGGAACCATGAACGGAACGCACGGAGAGGATGCCATCACCACTCATGAAAAACACTAAATCACAACCCGGTATCCGACCCGTATTCGGATTCGCCCTGGTCATGTGCGGACTCCTGATGTTGGTCGGCTGCATCAAGGCCCCCGGGACGGCGCGCGACCAGGTGATTTTCATCTCGGAGGAAAAAGAACTGGCCCTGGGAACCGATGCCTTTCGCACGGTGCTTCTCCATGCCCGGCTAAGCGCCAATCCCGAAATCAATGAAATGGTAAACCGCGTGGGGCAACGCATTGCATCCGTGGTGGACAAGCCGGAATACCATTGGGAATTTGTCGTGATTGAAGATGACGCCATGATCAACGCCTTCGCCCTTCCGGGTGGAAAAGTCGCCATTTACACGGGTATTCTGAAGCACACGAAAAATGAAGCCGGGCTGGCCACGGTCATGGCGCATGAAGTGGCGCACGCGCTGCAGCGGCATGGTGTGGAACGCATGAGCCGGGGTATTCTCGATAAAATCGCCCAGGTCGGCGCGATTGCCGGCGCCGCCACCGGCGTGGTGAATCCCGAGCTGGCCCTCGGCGCCATGAGCGCGTACGGCGTGGGCGTCACCTTGCCGCATAGTCGGCGACAGGAATCGGAAGCGGACTACATTGGTCTGCAACTGATGGCGAAAGCCGGGTACGACCCTCACGAGGCCGTGAATTTTTGGGAGCGAATGAGCGGGTGTCCCAAACAGATGATCGGAAAATTCTGTTTCCGGTCCAATGCGGCCGTCCCCGAATTTCTTTCCACACATCCGTCCGACATCATGCGGATTCAAAGCATTGAAGAATGGCTTCCGAATGCCATGCAGCATTACCAACCGGAACTTGACGACGCCGAACGGGCCATGATCCCGCCGTCGCCGCTCTTGCTTCCGCCCCTTCCCCCGAACACGGAAATCAACTGACGCCACATGCCGAGACGGGACGACTTACGGCGCATTCTCCTGATTGGCTCCGGACCTATTGTGATCGGTCAGGCGTGCGAATTCGATTATTCCGGCACCCAGGCCTGCACGGCGCTCAAGCGGGAAGGGTATGAAGTGGTGCTCCTGAACAGTAATCCCGCCACAATCATGACCGATCCCGACGTGGCGGATTGCACGTACATTGAACCCATCACCGTTGAAGTCGTGGAACGCATTCTTGATCGCGAACGTCCCGACGCGCTGCTGCCCACCATGGGAGGACAAACGGCGTTGAACGTGTCCGTTGATCTGTATAAGCAGGGCATCCTTGCGCACTACAACGTGCGGCTCATCGGGGCCGGCTACGAGGCCATTCACAAAGCCGAAGATCGTGAAGCCTTTAAGCGGGCCATGAAGAAAATCGGCGTGCTCACGCCGCACAGTCAGCTCATCCGCACCCGCGAAGAAGCCTTCCGCGTTCTGGACACCGTCGGCTTTCCCGCCATTGTCCGTCCTTCCTTCACCATGGGCGGCGCCGGCGGGAACATCGCCCGCACTCGCGAGGAATTTGAACGCGACGTGGATTGGGCCTTGCTCACCAGTCCGGTTGGGGAGGTCCTGATTGAACGGTCATTGATTGGGTGGAAAGAATACGAACTGGAAGTCATGCGTGACAGGAATGACAACGTCGTCATTGTCTGTCCCATTGAAAACGTGGACGCCATGGGCGTGCATACCGGGGACAGCATCACAGTCGCGCCGGCCATGACCCTGACGGATAAAGAATATCAACGCATGAGGGATGCGGCCATTCGTATTATCCGGGAAATCGGCATTGATACCGGCGGGTCAAACATTCAATTTGCCCTCAATCCGGACAACGGGGAGATGATCGTGATTGAGATGAACCCGCGCGTGTCGCGGAGTTCGGCGCTGGCCTCAAAGGCCACGGGATTTCCCATCGCGAAAATCGCGGCTCAATTGGCCGTGGGCTACACACTGAATGAGCTGGTCAACGACATTACCCGTGTGACGACGGCCTCCTTTGAACCCACTCTTGATTACGTGGTCGTCAAAATCCCGCGCTTTGACTTTGAAAAATTCCACGGCTCAAACGCCACGCTCACGACGCAAATGAAATCCGTTGGCGAAGCCATGGCCCTGGGACGCACGTTTAAGGAAGCGTTTCACAAAGCCCTGCGGTCACTGGAAACAGGCCGTTGCGGATTGACGTCCCTTCACGGATTGGACCGGTATCTTCCGGGAGACGCGATTGAACCGGATGTTCCGGAACGGATTCGCGCGGCCCTTCAAGAGGCCCATCCCGATCGTCCCTGGCATATCGCGGACGGGCTGCGGATCAACCTTCCCATCCAGGACATCGCGGCGGCGACGCACATTGATCCCTGGTTTCTCGACCAAATGGAAGAACTCGTGCAGTGTGAACAAGCATTGCTGGCTCACGCACGTTCGGCTCTCCCGCAACCCGCCGACGACAAGGCGGACGGGGAGGGGCGTCGGCCAACCGCACTGTTTCGTGACCCTGAATCGCACGAACTGCTCAAGGAGGCCAAGCGTCTGGGGTTTGCGGATCAGCGGCTGGGCCAGTTGCTTCAGACCACGGCGGAGGCCATACGCACGTTCCGCAACACCCACCTGTCCGCTCACCACGTGACGTATTCACGAGTGGATACCTGTGCCGCCGAGTTTGAAGCCCTGACTCCCTATTTGTATTCCACCTACGGCCGGGACTGTGAATCGCGCCCGACGAACCGGGACAAAGTCGTGATCCTGGGCGGCGGACCGAATCGGATCGGGCAGGGGATTGAATTTGATTACTGCTGCGTCCACGCCACGCTGGCCCTGCGGGAACTGGGCATTGAAACGATCATGGTGAATTGCAACCCCGAAACCGTCAGTACGGATTATGACACGTCCGACCGGCTCTACTTTGAACCGTTGACCGAGGAAGACGTGCTCAACGTCATGGACGTTGAACGGCCCATGGGCGTCGTCGTGCAGTTTGGCGGACAAACGCCGCTCAAACTGGCGTTGCCCCTGGAGCGGGCGGGGATCCCGATTTTAGGCACGACGCCCGACGCGATTGATCGAGCCGAAGATCGCGAACGGTTCAGCGAACTCATCACGACGTTGGGTCTTCGGCAACCCCGGAACGGCACCGCGCGATCCGACGACGAAGCCCACGCCATTGCCGCGCGGATCGGCTATCCGGTCATGGTGCGCCCGTCCTACGTGCTGGGCGGACGCGCCATGCAAATCGTCTATGATGAAGACGCGCTTCGTCTCTACATCGCGCGTCACGTGTTGACGACCGCCCACTATCCGCTGCTCATAGACCAGTATCTGACCAATGCCGTGGAAGTGGACGTGGATGCGGTCGCCGACGGAACCGACGTCGTCGTGGCCGGCGTGATGGAGCACGTGGAAGAAGCCGGCATTCATTCCGGCGATTCCGCCTGCTCCCTGCCGCCGTATTCTCTCGCCGCGGACGTGGTTGACCGCATTCGGGAACAGACCGTCATCCTGGCGCACCACCTGCGCGTGGTGGGGCTGATGAACGTGCAATTTGCCGTACAGGGTCACGATATTTCCATCCTGGAGGTCAATCCGCGGGCGTCACGCACCGTCCCGTTTGTCAGCAAGACCATCGGCGTCCCCCTGGCCAAGCTCGCCATGAAAGTCATGGTGGGGCATTCGCTGCGGGAGTTGAATTTCACCACCGTGCCGACGGTGTCGCATATCGCGGTCAAGGAATCGGTGTTCCCCTTTACCAAATTCGGGAACGTGGATGTTCTGTTAGGCCCCGAAATGCGTTCAACGGGGGAGGTGATGGGGATTGATCGGGATTTTGGATGGGCGTTTGCCAAAGCGCAGGCCGCCGCGGGGTTGAGTTTGCCCCCCACGGGCACCGTCATCATGAGCATGAAAGACGCGGACAAAGCCGGCACCGTTCCCGTCGCCGGACACTTACAGGCGATGGGATTCAAAATCCTGGCCACGCGGGGCACGGCGTCGTATCTGCGCGAGCACGGTCTGATCGTTGAACCCGTCAACAAAGTCAAAGAAGGCCGACCGCATCTGGTGGATGCCATCAAAAACCGTCAGGCGCGCATGGTCGTCAATACCGTGGGATCCGCCTCCTCGCATCACGATTCGTTGTCCATCCGCCGGGAGGCCATCCAGCAGAACATTCCCTACTTCACGACGATCCAGGGCATTCGAGCCGCCGTCACGGCAATTGAAGCCATGCGGAAATCGCCACTGACGATCAAACCGTTGCAGGCGTATCATGCGAAGTGAACCGCCGAATGTGCTATAATTCTGTGCATTGTGGCCATCATGCCTTTCGGCATTTCATGGTACGGCTGACATTGGAGAAGGGCCTGTGGTGATCGGCATGCAACAGAATTTTCTCGAGACATCGCCTGGCGAGCGTGAAAAAAACGACATCAACATCCCCGATGCCGAAGTCCGGCTCTACCCATCTCTGTTTTCGCCACGGGATGCCGACACTCTGTTTGCCGCATTGAAACCGGAAGCCGGGGAAATTAACTGGAAACAGGAAACGATAAAACTGTACGGGAAAGTGCATAAGATTCCCAGATTGACAGCCTGGTACGGTGAGCCGGACAAGACCTACATCTATTCCGGCATCAAAGTCGAATCCAGTGAGTGGACGCCGACACTGCGGACGATCAAGAAAGACATAGAAGCGGTGTCGGAGATTACCTTCAACAGTGTGTTGCTGAACTTGTACCAAAACGAAGCCGACAGTGTGTCATGGCACAGCGATGACGAACCGGAACTTGGGAACAATCCCGTCATTGGCTCTGTGAGTCTTGGAGCGACACGCGAATTCCAAATGAAACACAAAACCAAAGTGAACGAAAAGCGAACACCGCTCAGGCCTGCGTCGCCAATCATGCTGGCACATGGCAGCTATCTGCTCATGAAAGGCCCCACGCAGCATCATTGGCTTCACCAGATCCCCAAAAGCAAACAACCCATGGAGCCGCGTATTAACCTGACGTTTCGGGTTGTGGTGTAACCTGAAACTTTGTTCAACAAGAAGGAGCAACCATGAAGCAACGAGGCGTTTTCCAGATTGTGGGATATGACGAGGGTGGCGCGAAAGAGGAACCAAAGGTTGCACAGGATGACACGTTTCATGTCGTGCGTTAGTCGGCTAATGTGCGATATGACTTTGAGCAGGACAATAGTCACGATGGAGTAACCCATGAGCATTCCCATAACGAAAAAAGGCTACGAGGCCCTCAAGGCCGAATTGGGGAAAATTCGAAAAGTGGATCGCCCGAAAAACATTCGGGACATCGCCGAGGCGCGGGAACACGGCGATTTGCGGGAAAACGCCGAATTCAAAGCGGCCAAGGAACACCAGGCATTTCTCGACACACGCATCCAGGAACTTGAAGAGAAACTGGGACAGGCGGAGGTCATTGAAATCGGCGCCGGCGACGGCAACACAGTGGTGTTTGGCGCAACCGTCCGCATTCTTGACGTGGCATCGGAAGAAGAACAAACCTACACACTGATTGGCCAGGAAGAGGCCGACGTCAAACTCGGCTCAATCTCTGTGCAATCGCCGCTCGGACGCCAACTCATCGGGCGTCGCGTGGGAGACGTGGTGCAGGTCAACCGGCCGGCGGGGCCGATTGAGTACGAAATTCAGGCCATCTTTTTCCAGAAATAACCCGCCATGCCATCCGCCATCTCCGTCGTAACGCTCCTGACTGATTTCGGCAACAGGGATCACTTTGTAGCCGGCATGAAAGGGGTCATCCTGGGCATCAACAATCAGGTGCGTGTCGTGGACATCTCACACACAGTCACCCCGCACGCCGTTGAAGAAGCCGCTTTTATTCTGAATGCCTGCTATCATTATTTTCCCGACGGCACCGTGCATATTGTGGTCGTGGATCCGGGCGTGGGTTCATCCCGACGCGGGTTGCTTGTCACCACGTCACGCTATTTTTTCATCGCGCCCGACAACGGAGTGCTGACGCATATTTTTGACAACGAACAATCCGTGGAGGTTCGGCAAATCGAAAATCGTCAATTTCGCCTGGATGCGGAAGGCGCCACGTTTGAGGGGCGGGATGTCTTCGCCCCGTCGGCTGCCTGGCTGACACGGGGGCAAACATCCGGAGCCTATGGCCGTCTGGTGTCCGACTACCACAAGTTACAGATTCCCAAACCGGAGATACGGGACGGCGTCCTGCATGGCCGTGTCGCCTACATTGATCATTTCGGCAACGTGATCACCGACATCACGACCGGCGACATACAAGCCTGGCGGACGTGGCAGGCAGGGCAGTCCGGCGGCGAGCGACAGGGCATGACGATTACCATCGGCAACGTGACGATTGACAATCTGAAAACGCATTACGCGCAGGGATCGTCCGACACACCGGAAGCGCTGATCAACAGCAACGGGCATCTTGAAGTGTTTATGAAAGAAACCCACGCCGCGCGCGCGTTACATGTCACAACAGGCAATCCGGTCGCCCTGCGATAACGGCCGTTCAGCCGCAAGTCGGAAAGCGGAGAGTGAGCAGCCTTCGCGACCTGTTGCCCGAAGCCCGGCCAATGGCTTGACCGACCCGGCGGGGAGTCCGTGGAATCCAACCGAGCCGAAGGGAAAGCATGGGAACGTGGGAAAGCGACTTGAACGAAGGTTGTTACTTCATGGCATGTGCCATGACCATAAACCCAGACAGCGACGCCGATGGACGGTGACGCCGGAAAGCCCTGACACGGACGAAACATTCACGCGGGAGGGTCACGTTCAAACAGTTTTCAGCAGGGTAAGAAGCACACCGAGGATGGTGACGACGCCGGCACCGTGCAACCAGAGGGCGCGATACAAGTCGGCCCTGGTGGTGGCCCGCAAGATGTCAAGGTCGGCTTTGGTGGTGGTCTGCAAGAGAATAAGGTCGGCTTTGGTGGCCACACTGTCCTGGCCGTCATGGAGTTTAAAATCAACAACGGCATCTATGGCTTCGGCCTGGGTTGGCGTGAAACCGGCGGACTCAAGCTGTCGGATGATAGAAACGGGCATGGTTTATCCTGCCACCAGTATAGTCAGTTTGTCAATTCCCGTCCTGCGCGTGTCCTCGTCCCGTCAGCAGAGAAGCTGAATCCGGACGGAACGCTCGCGCAACCCTGAACGTTCGTCCCCCATCGGACTTCCCTTAATCACCTCCCTGCAAGGCATCCCTGTCGTACTCGTCCTGAATCTCGTCAACCTCACCGCCCAGCCCGCCCTGGAACGATTCCTGAATCGCCGTGACGCGCTCATGCATGTCGGTTCCTTTAATGTGCTCGCCGAACCGCTCAAGAAACTGCCGGGTCAGTCGCACACCCATCCGAAAATGCTGGGGGATGGTTTCCTCCGTGACCTGTTGCCACGTGGCAAAAATCAAAAATTCCTGAAACGCCTGCGCCTGTGGCAAGCGCTCGCCAATAGCCAGCAGGGTTTCATACGCGCGCTTCGCCTCCGCGCCCGTCTCGGAGGAAAACACGTCCTCCGCTTCCTCAATGGCTGTGCCAGCGTCACCAAGCTCGTCATGGGCACAGGCCCGTGTCAGGGCATCGCGAGCCGTAACTGCGGGATCAAAATTCATCGCTCATCCACCTCCTGTGTCGTCCACACGTGCCGGCAGGACGCGATCAGGATCGTCGCCATCCGGCGCAACTCCCGCTCCGACGCGGCCAGCGGGGGAACCAGTACCACCACGTTCCCAATAGGTCGAATCAACAGGCCGCGACGACGACATTCCACGGCCACGCGATCGCCCATGCGCGCGGAAAAGGGGAAAGGATCACGGGTGATTTTGTCTGCGACCAGTTCAATGCCCGCCATCAGCCCGCACTGACGGATGTCTCCCACAATCGGCGCCGCCGCCAGGGGAAGCAGAAGCGTACGAAGCAACGTTGCGCGTTTCCTGACGTTGGCCAGCGTCTTCTCTTTTTTGAACACCTCAAGGTTCGCCAGAGCCGCGGCACAGCCCAACGCATTGCCCGTATAACTGTGGCCGTGAAAAAACGTTCTACGGTCGGCGTGTTCTCCAAGAAACGCCTTGTAAATTTTGTCCGTGGCGAGCGTGGCGCCGAGCGGCAAATATCCGCCGGTGCATCCCTTGGCCAGACACAGCAGATCCGGCGTGACACGTTCATGCTCACAGGCAAACATGGCGCCGGTCCGGCCAAAACCCGTGGCGACTTCATCCACAATCAGCAGGACGTCGTATTGCGTGCATAACGCCCGAACGCGGGAAAGCCAACCCGGCGGCTGCGTAATCATGCCCGCGACCGCCTGCACCATCGGCTCGACAATCACCCCGGCGATCTGCGCGCGTCGCCGTTTCAATATCCGTTCCAGCGGCTCAAGGCAAGCCGTCCCGCAGGAAGGGAACCGCAAGTGCAGGGGACAGCGATAACAGTAGGGGGCGTCAACGGAGTGCGTGGGAAAGAGTAGCGGCTGAAAGCGCCGATGAAAAAGATCCAAGCCGCCCACGCTCATGCTTCCCACGGTATCGCCGTGGTAGGCGGCATCCAGACGGATAAATTCCTTGCGCTGCGTCCGTGGCGGGCGTTGCTGCTGCCAGTACTGCACGGCCATTTTCAGTGCCACTTCAACGGCCGTGGAACCATTGTCCGAGTAAAAGACGCGCGTCAGTCCTTTCGGGGCCAGCTTGACGAGTGCCCTGGCCAGCAGAATGGAAGGCGGGCTGGCCGCGCCCAGCAACGTGCTGTGAGCCACTTTATCAAGTTGCCGCCGAATGGCCGTGTCAATGGTGCGATGCCGATGTCCGTGCAGATTGACCCAAATGGACGAGGTGCCGTCCAGATATTTGTTGCCGTGGTCATCGTAGAGCCAGGAGCCTTTGGCTTGCTCAATGATGAGCGGGTCGTTGTCCGCCCATTCTTTCATCTGCGTAAACGGGTGCCAGACATATTGCCTGTCCCACCGTGCCAGCGTTGACGGCCTGTCCTGCCCGGCGGCACGACCGGCCCGGCGCGGTTTCTTGCGCGGCACATGGTGCGGTGATGATTTCATCCGACTGGATGCTCCTGCCGGATCATCTCGGCGAGTTTCGCTTCAAGTCCGGTTCTGGTGTCTGCAAAATATCTGTCCCACTCCACACCTTCGGCGGCAAGCGACATGATGCGCTGCCAAATGTCGTCTTCATGAATCGCTCTGATTTCATCCTGCACGTCCCGGATGCGTACGCGGAGCGTATTGATCCGCTGCCGCAGAATAGCCTTGTCGGTCACCGTTGCCGCGTCAGACGTCCAGTCGCCAGCTTGCAGCTTCTGCCACAACTCGCGCACACGCGCCAGATCCTGTTCGCGGTACGCGGCCTCCAGTTCCTGAAACATGCGCGCGCCCTCTTCCTTCTTCTCATCCGGCAAGTGATCGGGATGACATTTTTTCGCCGCCTGCCTGAAGAGCGTTTTGAGTTCGGCCTGCTCGTCAACGTTCAACGGCGTTGTCTGCGGCGTCTCGGCCTGTTGTTGCCGGAACTCCTTATATTCGCGGCGCGCATTGTTCAGGTCTTCGTCCGTTTCATCCGAGGTGCGCGACTCTTCTCGTTCCTGTCGTCTCCGCAGAATCTCCTCCAGCAATTCGCCCACCCCGGCCATATATGCGGCATTGAACGCATTGATGGTGCGCAGACATTCGTTTTTCTCCGTCAGCAGTTCCGCCAGCGATGCTTCCGCCCGCGCCAACTCCCTCTGCAATCCTGCAATCTCCGGGTCGGTATATTCGGCCAGCATCAAATGTTGTTTGCGGTACTCGTCAATCCACACCATCGCATCGGCATATCGTTGGCCGGCAAGATGCCCGGCTAATTCGCCCATTTCCGGCGGCAGCCGCGCCCCCTGCATCGCCGCCACGTCCTCATCGCCCAGCGCAATGGCGTCCTGAATAATGTTGAATCGTTTCAGCAGGTCGGACATGGTTTAGAATTCCGCATAATAACGGATGATGGGTTTTAAATGATGGAGAGCCGACGGAAGATGCTGGTCGCGGGAAAGAGATAAGCTTTCCAAATTCGTCAGATTACCTAGAAAAGTCGGCAAGGTTGTCAATGGGTTGCACCCCAAGCTCAACCAAGTCAGGTTTGTCAGGTTGCCCAGCGAAGCTGGCAAGGTCGTCAACTGGTTAACCCCCAAGCCCAACAAAGTCAGGTTCGTCAGATTGCCCAGCGAAGCCGGCAAGGCTGTCAACTGGTTGCCATCCAAGCACAACGCGGTCAGGTTCGTCAGATTGCCCAACGAAGCCGGCAAGGTCGTCAAGTGGTTGCCTCTTAAGTCCAAGTAGATCAGGTTCGTCAGATTGCCCAGCGAAGCCGGCAAGGTCGTCAAACGGTTGAACCCCAACCACAACTCGGTCAACGCAAGAATCTTCTGCTTGTCTCTAGGAAGCGATTCTTCGGAAATTCCAGTGGCATCCGCCCAGGCAATCAATTCATCCAGCCACGCATCCGAGACCATCGAGCGATTGCCGCCCAGGATGCCGTCGGTTAAGGCGAGCATGGTTTTTGCACGATGCAAGGCTAACTCCGTTGACGGGGAGACCGCGGGGACAGTGTGTGCGTGGTTTGGCGGGGGCTTGTTCTCCATGACGGGCATTGTAGCTATTGCCCTGTTGGTGTCAACAACAGGCGGGGAGTCGGTCGGACTGGGACGCGGCACGGCTTTCCGGGCCACGGCGGAAAGCGGGAAGGACGGGAGAGTAGCCGCGCACACTGCACCGCCGTCACGTCCTCATCGCCCAGCGCAATGGCGTCCTGAATAATGTTGAACCGTTTCAGCAAGTCGGACATGGTTTACGAGTCCAAGTATTTGATGATGGGTTTTAAATGATTGAGAGCCGATGGAAGATGCTGGTCGCGGGAAAGATATATTGTTTCCAAATTCGTCAGGTTACCCAGAAAAACCGGCAAGGTCGTCAACGGGCTGCGCCGCAAGTCCAACGTGGTCAGGCTCGTCAGATTGCCCAGAAAGGCTGGCAAGGTCGTCAACTGGTTGCCTCCCAATTCCAACGTGGTCAGGTTTGTCAGGTTACCCAGCCAAGCTGGCAAGGTCGTCAACTGGTTGCCCCCCAAGCCCAACGTGGTCAGGTTCGTCAGGTTGCCCAGCCAATCTGGCAAGGTCGTCCACTGGTTGTCCCCCAAGCCCAACGTGGTCAGGTTCGTCAGGTTGCCCAGCCAATCTGGCAAGGTCGTCAACTGGTTGCGCTCCAAGTTCAACTCGGTCAGGTTCGTCAGATTGCCCAGCGAATCTGGCAAGGTCGCTAACTGGTTGCTCCCCACGCTCAACGTGGTCAGCTTCCTCAGGTTGCCCAGCCAAGCTGGCAAGGTTGTCAACTGGTTGCCCCACAAGTGCAACCAAGTCAGGTTTGTCAGATTGCCCAGCGAATCCGGCAAGGTCGTCAACTGGTTGCGCTTCAAGTTCAACCTAGTCAGGTTCGTCAGATTGCCCAGCGAATCTGGCAAGGTCGTTAACTGGTTGCCCCCCAAGCCCAACGTGGTCAGGTTCGTCAGGTTGCCCAGCCAAGCTGGCAAGGTCGTCAACTGGTTGCGCTCCAAGTTCAACCTAGTCAGGTTCGTCAGATTGCCCAGCGAATCTGGCAAGGTCGTTAACTGGTTGCTCGCCAAGCCCAACCGAGTCAGGTTCGTCAGGTTGCCCAGCCAAGCTGGCAAGGTCGTCAACTGGTTGCTCCCCAATTTCAACCAAGTCAGGTTTGTCAGATTGCCCAGCGAAGCCGGCAAGGTCGTCAACTGGTTGCCCCCCAAGAACAACCAAGTCAGGTTCGTCAGGTTACCTAGCGAAGCTGGCAAGGTCGTCAACTGGTTAAACGTCAATTTTAACTTGATCATGTTCGTCAGGTTGCCCAGCGAAACCGGCAAGGTCGTCAACTGGTTGTTCTCCAAGTGCAACTCTGTCAGGTTCGTCAGATTGCCCAACGAAGCTGGCAAGGTCGTCAACTGGTTGCCCCACAAGTCCAACTCGGTCAACGCAAGAATCTTCTTCTTGTCTCTAGGAAACTTTTCTTCAGAAATCCCAGCGGCGTCAGCCCAGGCAATCAGTTCATCCAGCCACGCATCCGAGACCATCAAGCGATTGCCGCCCAGGATGCTGTCGGTTAAGGCGAGCATGGTTTTTGCGCGATGCAAGGCTAACTCTGTTGACGGGGAGACCGCTGGGACTGTGGTGGTGTGGTTTGGCGGGGGCGTGTTCTCCATAACGGGCATTGTAGCTATTGCCCTGTTGGTGTCAAGAACAGGCGGGGAGTCAGTCGGGCCTGGCAGAAGGCGCGGCTTTCCGAGCCACGGCAGAAAGCCGAAAGGACGGAGCGAGTGGCCGCGCAATGGTCTGTTCATGACGGGGCTGTCTTTGACAAAACGTCAAAACCGCAATAGAATTACAGGATTGTCTCCGTGCCCTCATCATCACAACCGCGTCAGTCTCCGTGGTCACCACGGCATCAGCCCCCGGTCATCATGAACAACGTCTCCGCTATCCGTAATTTTTCCATCATCGCCCATATTGATCACGGGAAATCCACCCTCGCCGACCGGTTCCTGGAGTTGACCGGCGCTATTACGCCACGGGAATTTCGCGAGCAAATCCTGGATGATATGGAACTGGAACGCGAACGCGGCATTACCATTAAAGCCCGCGCCGTTACCACGTCGTACAAAGCCCATGACGGACAGACCTATCAATTGAATCTCATTGACACCCCGGGGCACGTGGACTTTACTTATGAAGTCTCGCGCAGTCTGGCGGCCTGCGAGGGAGCCTTGCTGCTGGTTGACGCCACACAGGGCGTGGAAGCCCAGACTATCGCCAACGTGTACCTCGCCATGGCCAACGATCTCTTGATTCTTCCCGTGATTAATAAGATTGATCTGGCCAGCGCGGATATTGAAGGCGTCCGGAAACAAATTGATGAGGTCTTGAGCCTGGAGGTGAAGGAGCCGCTTCTCGTCAGCGCAAAGCAGGGGATTGGGGTGGACGAAGTACTGGATGCCGTGGTTCGGCTCGTGCCTCCGCCTTCGGGAACCGTCAACGCCTCGCTCAAGGCGCTGGTGTTTGATTCCTGGTTTGACAGTTATCAGGGCGCGATTGTGCTGGTTCGCATTATCAACGGCGCGGTCAAACCGGGAATGACAGTCAAGTTCATGTCCACACAACGGACATTTGAAGTCTCGGAAGTCGGGGTGTTCGCTCCCAAACGCACCAAAATCAGGGAGTTGACGGTCGGCGCGGTGGGCTACGTTGTTGCCGGCATGAGAGACGTGTCCGATACCAAAATCGGGGACACGATGACCCAGGCCGACCGCCCGACGGAGACGCCGTTGCCGGGCTATCGCGAAGTCAAGCCTATGGTCTTCTGCGGGCTTTATACTCTGGACCATGCGGATTATGAAAGCCTTCGGGATTCACTGGATAAACTCCGGCTCAACGATTCTTCGTTTGTGTACGAACCGGAATCGTCGCTGGCGCTGGGCTTCGGCTTCCGGTGCGGCTTTCTGGGTCTGCTGCATATGGAAATTATTCGTGAACGCCTGCATCGTGAATATGACCTGGCGCTTATCAGCACGGCGCCCACCGTGATTTACCGGGTTAGAACCAGCAACGGGGACACGCTGAATATTGACAATCCCGCCAACTTTCCGGAACCCGAGACCATCGCGGCCACGGAAGAACCCTTTATCCTGGCCACGATTTTTGCTCCGGAACGGTATGCCGGCAACATTATCTCCCTCTGCCAGGAGCGGCGGGGCATCCAGAAAAGTATGCAGTATCTTGATCCCACTCGCATCATGTTGAGCTACGATCTGCCGCTGAACGAAATGGTGCTGGATTTTTACGACAAACTTAAATCCCGCACCCAGGGGTACGCCTCGCTGGATTACGAGCTTGCCGATTACCGGGAATCGGAACTGGTGAAACTTGATTTGCTGCTGAACGGTGAAACCATTGACGCCCTGTCTTTTATCACGCACAAAGCAAAATCCGCTTCCCGTGGTCGTCAGTTGGTGGAAAAAATGAAAGAGCTGATCCCCAGGCAAATGTTTGAAGTCGCCATTCAGGCCGCGATCGGCAACCGCGTTATCGCGCGTGAGACGGTGTCCGCCATCAAGAAAAACGTCACCGCGAAGTGCTACGGAGGGGACATCACGCGAAAACGGAAGCTCTGGGAAAAACAAAAGGAAGGCAAGAAACGGATGAAGCAACTCGGGCGCGTGGAGGTCCCTCAAGAAGCCTTTTTGGCGCTGCTGAAAATTGGAGACGATGCATGACCGATTCTACACCGCACCCTGCCTCCGAGCCTGATCCTGATCCCGCTTCCACGTCCACCGACGCGGACACCGGTCTTTCTTCTTCCGGCGAAGAGGGCGGACTCGGTAAGGCCACACGGGAAAAATCGCTGTGGCGGGAATATGCCGAAGCCATGATTGTCGCCGTGATCCTGGCGTTGACCGTCCGCGCGTTTGTGGTCCAGGCCTTCAAGATTCCGTCCGGGTCCATGATTCCCAGTTTGTTGATCGGCGATCATATTCTGGTCAATAAACTCTCCTATGGCCTGCAAATTCCGGGGGATTGCGAATTTGAGATCTCGTTCCCTCCCTTCACCTGCTATACATCCAACGCGCTGATTGAATTTGACGGGCCCGAACGGGGAGACATTATTGTGTTCCGGTATCCGGAAGACGAACAGAAAGATTTTATTAAACGCATCATCGGCTTGCCCGGAGATACCATTCGCCTTGAAAACAAAATCGTCTATATCAATGGCGAGCCGTTTCAGGACGCCCCGTTCACCCAACGCGTGGATCCCGGCGTGATTGATGGCCGGATCAATCCCCGCGATAACTTCGGGAGCCGAACGGTGCCGGAAAAGTCCTATTTTGTCATGGGTGACAACCGCGACCAGAGTCTGGACAGTCGTTTCTGGGGATACGTTCAACAGCATAAAATCAAAGGTCGCGCGTTTCTCGTCTATTGGTCGTGGGATGGCCGCGGCGCGTGGACGGAATGGGTGCGATGGAATCGCATTGGGAAAAACATTGAGTAAGACCCGCAGGACAGGTGGAACCCTTGCCAGCCAAACGCGCACATGTTTCTCGCCGCACAAGCCCTGATTGCGACACGGCGGGACAGGCCATTGCCCCGGCTTCGCTGGAACGCCACTTGCGCCGGTTTTCGCGGGGAAACGTGCTGGTTCTCGGCGACCTCATGGTTGATCACTACATCTGGGGCGACACAAACCGGATTTCTCCGGAGGCTCCCGTGCCTGTGGTGCATGTGGAGCGGGAATCTTTGCAGCCCGGCGGCGCGGCCAATGTGTATAACAACATTCTGTCCCTGGGAGGCCGGGCCTTGCTCTGCGGCGTTATTGGCGCCGACGCCGCCGGACAGTCGCTGAACAAGGCCTTGCGCCTGAACAGAAAAAACCATCCGGGGATTCTGGTTGACCCGACGCGGCCCACGACAAAAAAAACCAGAGTGGTCGCCCATCGCCAGCACGTTGTTCGCTACGACGTGGAACACCATCACGACGTGCCGCCCGCATTAACCCGTGCAATGTTGAAATACATTGAAACGCAGCTCTCGTCACTTTCCTGTATCGTGGTGTCCGATTATTGCAAGGGCGTCGTCACGCCAACGCTGATGGCCCGGCTTATCAGGCTGGCTCGCACACAACACATTCCTGTTCTTGTTGATCCCAAAGTCGCCCATATGCCGTATTACGCCGGCGTCACCATCATCACGCCCAATCATTTGGAAGCCGGGCAGGCTTCCGGCCGTGTCGCGCGTGACGATGAGTCCATTCATGACATCGGACATCAATTACGCAAACAGCTTGGCTGTGACGCCGTGTTGGTGACCAGGGGCGGGCAGGGGATCAGCCTGTGTGAATCCACGGGCAAAAGCTGGCACATCATGGCCATGGCCCAGGAAGTGTACGATGTCACGGGCGCCGGGGATACCCTGGTGGGCACACTGGCGCTGGCCATGAGCGCGGGAGCCTCCATCCGGGAAAGCGCGATCATCGCCAACCATGCCGCCGGAGTGGTCGTGGGCATGCTGGGCACCGCAACCATCACCACCACACAACTGAAAGAGGCCCTGCGACGTGCCGGTAACTAACCCGCCTGCTATCGTCATCATCATTCCGGCCCGCCATGCGTCCTCCAGATTTCCCGGCAAACCGCTGGCGCTCCTGGCGGGCAAGCCCCTTATTCATCACGTCTATGAGCGGGCTGCACGGGTCCCCGGCGTGGCCCGTGTGCTTGTGGCGACGGATGACGCGCGCATTCACGAGACCGTCCAACACTTCGGCGGCCATTCCACGATGATTGTCGAACCATGTCGAACCGGAACGGATCGTGTCGCCAGGGCCATCCAGGATGTTCCCTGCGACGTGGTCGTCAACCTTCAGGCCGATGAAATTCCTGCGTCCCCGGATCTTGTCACGGATCTCATCAATCCGTTTCTCGCCAGTGACGCGGAAATGGGCACCTTGTGTCGTCCGTCAAACGTCCATGCTGAATGTGCTCATCCTTCAGTTGTGAAGGTGGTCACGGATCAGCGCGGAAGAGCCTTGTACTTTTCCCGATCCCCGATCCCATACGTGCGGGATCAGCCCCCCGGACTGTCCGTGCCGCCCTTTGCCTCTCTGCACGTGGGCGTGTATATTTTCCGGCGGGACACCGTGCATCGCTTCGCCGCGTTGCCGAGCGGCCCGTTGGAACAGGCGGAAAATCTTGAGCAATTACGGGCGCTGGAACATGGGATTCCCATTCACGTGTGGGACACCGCACAGACGTCGTTGCGGATTGATACGCCGGAGGATTTGAAAACGGCCAGGGAGACGCTGGAAGCGTCAGGCTCATGACGGAACAGGGGACACGAGGCGACTCCGTGAACGTGGATGACGCACATGAATAAATTCATTTTCGTGACCGGCGGTGTGGTGTCATCCCTGGGGAAAGGGTTGGCGTCCGCGTCCATTGGACATCTCCTGGAAAGCCGGGGGCTCACGCTGTCTTTTCTCAAACTTGATCCCTATATCAACGTGGATCCCGGAACCATGAATCCCTATCAGCACGGAGAAGTGTACGTCACGGACGACGGGGCGGAGACGGACCTGGACCTTGGACATTATGAACGGTTTACGAACCTCACGCTCTCCCAGGAAAATAATTGCACGACCGGCCGCATTTACGATTCGGTGATCAAAAAAGAACGCCACGGCGATTATCTGGGAGCCACCGTTCAGGTCGTCCCGCATATTACGGATGAAATTAAACGCAGGATTGTCAACGTGGCACACGGCACGGATGTGGTGGTTGTGGAAATAGGGGGGACGGTTGGCGACATTGAAAGCCTGCCGTTCCTGGAAGCCATCAGGCAAATGCCGTTTGACGTGGGTCGCGAAAACATCCTGTATGTTCACCTCACACTTGTGCCGTTTATTGAAACCGCCGGAGAGTTGAAGACCAAACCCACGCAGCATTCCGTCAACAAACTTCGCGAAATCGGCATCCAGCCCCATATCCTGCTGTGCCGAACCGACCGACCCCTGTCGCCGGCGCTGAAAGAAAAAATCGCGCTGTTTTGCAACGTGGACAAAGGCGCGGTGATCACCGCGAAAAACGTGGACTGCATTTACGAAGTCCCCATCGTGCTCCGCAAAGAAGGGCTTGATGAACTGATCGTGAGCTTCCTGCACCTGGAAGCCGGTCCGCCCAACCTCCGTCAGTGGGATGCCATGGTCCAGAAACTCAAACGTCCAACACACGAAGTCACCATTACGATGGTCGGGAAATACATGGAGTCCAAAGAATCCTACAAAAGTTTGTCGGAGGCGCTCACGCACGGCGGGCTGTCCAACGATACCGGCATCAACCTTCAATGGATTGAATCCGAGACGCTCGAGCGATCCGGCGCGGAGCAATTCTTGAGTGAATCCGACGGCATTTTGATCCCTGGCGGCTTTGGCACCCGCGGCATTGAAGGCAAGGTGGCCACCATTCAATATGCCAGAGAAGCGAAGGTTCCTTTTCTCGGCCTCTGTTTGGGGATGCAATGCGCGGTCATTGAATGGGCCCGTCACGTGGCGGGACTTCACGGCGCCAACAGCGCTGAATTTGACGCGGACACGCCATACAACGTGATTGATCTTCTTCCCGAACAACGCACCGTCAAGGACAAAGGCGGGTCCATGCGACGCGGCGCCTATCCGTGCCGTCTGCGGGAAGGCTCGCTTGTCCATCAAATCTATGGGACCACTGATATTCAGGAACGACATCGGCATCGTTACGAATTCAACAATGAGTTCCGCGAGACGTTAGCCACGGGCGATTTGGTCTTGAGCGGCCTGTCACCGGATGGACAACTGGTTGAAGTGATTGAATTGAAAAACCATCCCTGGTTTGTAGGGACCCAGTTTCATCCCGAGTACCATTCACGACCTCATGCCCCTCATCCGGTGTTTTGCGCGTTCATTCAGGCCGCACTGAAACGCAAAGTTGGGCGATAACGGTGCGTGGGGAGACACGAGGATGACCACGGGCAGAGAAAGGACGCATCGTCACCTATGACACGGGACGTCTCAATGGGAGCGGTACGGCTTGGAGAACTCCACCCGCATGTCCTGATTGCGGGGCCGTGCGTGATTGAGAGCAAAGACATGGCTGTGGAGACTGCGTTTGCCATTGTCGAGATTGCCCGGGAGGTCGGCTTTCCCTATGTCTTCAAATCGTCTTACGATAAAGCGAACCGAAGCGCCATTGATTCATACCGAGGACCGGGTATTCAAGAGGGCCTGGCCGTCCTGCAGACAGTGAAAGACACCGTGGGTGTCCCTGTCCTCACCGACGTGCATAGCGTGGAGGATGTTCGGCAGGCCGGACAGGTCGTGGACGTTGTCCAGATTCCCGCGTTCCTGTGCAGACAGACCGATCTCCTCATTGCCGCGGCGCACACCGGCAAAACCGTCAACGTCAAAAAGGGGCAGTTTCTTTCTCCCTGGGACATGAGCAATGTCGTCAATAAGCTGGAGGAAAGCGGAACGCAGAGCATCCTGCTCACGGAAAGAGGGTTTTCATTTGGCTACAATAATTTAACCGTTGATATGCGATCACTTCCGATCATGCGCGGATTGGGCTATCCCGTGATCTTTGATGCCACGCACAGTGTGCAACTGCCCGGAGGGCTGGGCAGAGCCTCATCCGGACAACGGGAGTTTATTGCGCCGTTGGCCCGTGCGGCCGCCGCCGCGGGTTGCGATGGATTTTTCATGGAAGTCCACCCCGATCCGGACAACGCCCTGTCGGACGGACCCAACATGGTCCCGCTTCATAAATTGAAAGCATTACTTCAAGAATTGAAGCAGGTCTGTCTGGCATCCGGCAAAGGGTCAGCTATCACGCTGTAACACGTACTCCCAGAGCATCGTATGTCACGTCCTGTTATCCCATGTCGGAGGCCATATCCCCGGTCACAATGAGTCCACTCCAACCAGAATCGGCCTCGCAAGAACCCGGCGGTGAGCAGATGCTCAATCTTCCCAACGTGCTGACGTTCCTACGCATTCTGATGATTCCGGTGTACGTTGGATGCTTTTCCACGCCAACGGCGAGTCGGTCTATTGTCGCGGCCGCGGTTTTCGGTCTGGCGGCGCTCACAGACTTGCTGGATGGATATATCGCCAGACAACGCGCGCAAGTTACCAAAATCGGCCGCCTGTTCGACCCCATTGCCGATAAATGTCTTGTGATCGCCGGCTTGATCCTCCTTGTCCAATTCCAGCGAGTGGAAGCATGGCTGGCCATCACGCTCATTGTGCGCGAACTGGCAATGACCGGCATCCGGGCCGCGACCGCCAGTCATGGCCTCGTCATTGCCGTCGGCACGTTGGGAAAATATAAAGTGGTGCTTCAAATGACGGCGATCATGTTGTTGACGCTGGAAGGAGCGTTTTCCTTGCCGGTCTTCCTCATATTCAATCTCCATCAAGCCGGCACAGCGGCACTCTATGCGGCATTGGTATTGTCTCTCATCTCCGCCGGACAATACATGCGTGCTGCCTGGAGCGGATTTTTCAGAAAAAGGGCACCGGCCTGATTGTCCATGTCGCCTGAAATTCAGGGATCTCTGGTGTGTCTCGCAGCCTACCTGATCGGATCAATTCCCTTTGGTATCGTCTTTTCGCGCGTCTTCGGGACACCGGACCCTCGACAGGCAGGCAGTCGCAATATCGGCTTCACGAATATATTACGCATATCGGGGAAGACGGTGGGGATTCTGACGCTCATCGGTGACATGGGAAAAGGCTGGCTGGTTGGTTGGGGCGTGAGTGTTGCGCTGATGCCGAGGCCGTGGGCACTCATGGCCGTCTTCGCCGTGGTGCTGGGCCATCTCTTTCCGATTTTTATCAAATTTCGCGGGGGAAAGGGCGTCGCCACGGGGCTGGGTGGTATTGCGGGGCTGGACCTGACACTGGGGATTCTGCTGGTGACGCTGTGGGCGGCGGCCGTGGGCGTGTGGAAATATTCTTCCAGCGGAGCGCTCGTGGCCTTTGGGGCATTCCCGGTGTTGAGCTGGTTCATGACGTTTGATGTGGAATTTACCGTCTTCAGTGTTTTGCTCGGCTTACTGGTTCTTTTCAGGCATAAAAGCAATATCCTGCGGCTGATCAAAGGGGAAGAGTTACGGGTGTGACCATTCCTTGGTAAACTTTCTATTTGACATAATACTTCTTATCCGACATTAGTGATTTTGCGCGAAATCCAGTGATTCTCCGATATTCAAGCCATTTCATCGGTCAATGCGTGTTTGGCCTTGCTACCCGCATATCCCTGATAGGCAAACGCCACTCAAACCAAATGTCGCTCAAGGGGCTGTTCAAAGACAAGATTCCACTGTGTCTCGTCCTGGTCGCTCTCTGTGTGCCGGATTCGGCTCAAGGTTTTGATTCCAAACTGCTTGAGGAGTCTCACGGGCTCCGGGTGCTGGAAGAAATTCAGGAAACGATTACGCAGTTAGTCGAACACGTCACCCCCACCGTCGTTGGGGTCTCAACCATCAAAAAACTGTCCCGGCCCGGTGCCTCAACGCGTCAGGACGACACGCATATCCCGGGGTCCGGTTCAGGCGTGGTGATCCACGAAGATGGCTATATCGTCACCAACAACCACGTCATTGGCAACGGCATGCAAGCGGAAATCCATTTCCCCGATCGCTCCACGCTCATTGCGAACATCATCGGCCGGGATCCCGACACCGATCTCGCGCTCCTGAAAGTCCACGCGGACCATAAACTTCCAAGCGCCACGTTCGGAGATTCCGGCATGGTCAAAATCGGGCAATGGGTTCTGGCCGTGGGCAATCCGTTTGGATTGGACCAAACCGTCACACTGGGAATCGTCAGCGGAATTGGTCGGGAAAACATGAACGTATCCCGTTACGAAAACTTCATTCAAACCGATGCGTCAATCAATCCCGGCAATTCCGGCGGGCCGCTTTTCAATTTACGGGGCGAAGTCATCGGGATCAATACGGCCATTATCAGCTTTGCTCAAGGCATCGGATTCGCGATTCCCTCAAATATGACACACCGTATTATCCGGCAGCTCAAAACGGGCGGCCGAGTGGTTCGGGGGTGGCTTGGGGTTGGCATTCAGCCGCTGCCCCCGCAGCTTGCGGACACATTCAATGTCCCGGACGGCCTGGGCGTTTTGGTCAATGAAGTGTTTGCCAACGAGCCTGCGGCCCAGGCAGGCATACAGTCCGGGGATATTATCACGAAAATCGGGAACGAACGACTGACGTCAACCAGTCAGTTATCCCGCGTGGTCGCAAGTTTTACGCCAGGCGAAACGGTGTTGGTCCACGTCATGCGAGACGGGAAATATTTTCAACTCCCCGTTTTGCTGGGAATCAAAAAAGAGACGCTCTTCGCATCCTCGCGTCCCTCCACCGCCGCTGAAATTGACTTGGGTCTTGACGTATCCCCCATCACCGAGGAGTGGGTCAGACAGTTTGCACTGACGCAGGACACAGGCATTCTGGTGGTGCACGTGGACAAGGAAGGCGTCGCGTACGCGGAGGGCATACGTAAAGGCGACGTGGTTCAGGAAGTCAATCGCGTCAGCGTTTCCACCATTCGTGAATTTCGCCAAACGCTGGAATCCATCAACCCGGGAGAGACCATCCTGCTCCGAATCGTTCGAGGGGCAAAACCGTTTTTTGTCGTGTTACAACTGCCCGCACGCTGAACGTTGCACGGCGCCAACTGCCGTCATGGTCTTACCGGTCAAGCACAGTGGGGTTGCGCACGCTGGTGGGTTGGAACCTGAAAGATGGAAACACCGACTCTATCGGCGCTGTTCATTCGTGTGCCGGAATGCGAGGTCATGATGGTTTGTCATCATTGCTTTATCGTGCATCTCTATCACTGCAAAGGGGTTCGGCATGTATAATTTGGGCAAAACTTGTGCTGCCGTCATGTTTGGAAAGAGCTTGCTCGAACACCTTACACAGACGTTCGCTGGATTCAAGGGGGGTTGCAAAGAGTGTATTCAGTTCATTGATTAAACGGGCATCTTTATATGCCAAATCCAACGTAAAGCCGGGTCCGGGCTTTCCATTGAGTAACGAGGGAACTAATTTTTCCATGACCCAGCTATTCCCGGCGCTTGACTGAATCATCGTCGCTAATTGATGGAGATCAAAGTCAGCTTCAGCCCCCACAGCCAAGACTTCTCCGATGGCTTTTGCATTGACGAAGCACAGATAATTGATCAACAGCTTCAAGATGGAAGCGTTTGCAAATTTTCCGACGTAATGAATTTGCTCGCCCACCGCTCCCAGAACACCCTTGATTTTCTCGAATGACTCTGCATTGCCGCCGACAAAAATGGAGAGCGTGCCCATCTTGGCGGCTTGCACCCCACCCGACACGGGGGCAGCAATCGATTCAATTCCGAGTTCGCCGGCGCGAGCCGAAATCGCCGACATGGTTTCGATGGAGTTGGTGCCAGTATCAAGCCAAATGGTTCCCGGCCTGGCATGGGCCAACACCCCGGACTCCCCCAACATCACATCCTCCAGATGTTGCGGTCCCGGAAGACAGGTGATGATGACATCGGCATGACGTGCCACGGTTCGCGCCGAATCCCGCCAAATGGCGCCGGCGGCGGTTATCGCGCCCGCCTTGGTTGTGTCACTATCGTAAGCGGAGAGGGTAAATTTGTGTTTGAGGAGGTTGGCGGCCATGTTGCCGCCTATATTGCCAAGGCCGATGATGCCGACATGAAGGGCCTCTGTGGCGGGCATGGCCGGCGCAATCGCGTTTGCGGAGGCGCTTGGCGAGGAAGTCGCAACAGACGTGAAGACCGTCGAACCTTCATAGGCCGCATCGGCTATTGCCAGTGCCTCGTCAATGACGGCAAAGCCTTCGTCAAGTTGCGTCCTGGTAATGCAGAGAGGCGGCGACATGAAAAGCCAGTTCCAGCGCAACAGAGTGTGCAGTCCCCGTTGCAGAAGAAAGGAGCTGATGGTGTTCATCGGCCCCATGGCTTCCGGTTTGGCATTCCACGGCACCAACGGTTCACGAGTGTCTCGATCTTTCACGCATTCAATCACGCCATAGAGTCCCAGACTGCGCACATCTCCAACAGAAGGATGTTTGGCCTTCATTTGCTGAAGCCACTCAGCCATATATTCACCTTGAACACGGCTGTTCTCCACCAGATTTTCTTCCTCATAGATGGTCATGGTGGCCAGGGCGGCGGCACAGCCCAGGGGATAACCGCTGAAGGTCAGCCCACAGCCAAGAGGAATCTCATCGAAGTAGTCAGCGATATGCTGTCTGACCATGACGGCCCCCAAAGGAACGTAACCACAGGTCAGACCTTTGGCCAGCGTCATGATATCCGGCACAACGTCATAATGCTCAATGGCAAACATTTTTCCCGTGCGTCCAAAACCGGTCAGGATTTCGTCGCAGATCAGCAGAATGCCGTGTTGGTCCGTATATTCTCTTAGAGCCTGCCAATAACCGTCGGGGGGAATAATCACCCCGTTGAAGCCGGTAATGCTTTCCATCAAAACAGCCGCGACGGTTTGCGGGCCTTCCAACTCAATGGTCTGGATCACATGATCAATGTACACTTGGGGATTGCCTTCCGGGGCGTACCCAAATGGACAGCGATAGGCATAGGGATCATGCACACGAACAAAGCCACTCACCCCCATTTCACTGTAGAGGCGCCGCGGATCGCCCGTCGCCGTCCCCGCGCCGAGAGACGCACCGTGATAGCTGCGATAGCGAGTGACGATCTTCTGTCGCCCGGTGTATTGACGGGCTATTTTAATGGCATTCTCAACCGCTTCGCCGCCTCCGAGGGTGAACAGGGTTTTGTTCAGATCGCCCGGCGCGATGGCAGCCAGTTTGGCCGCTGCTTTCGCTCTGATATCAGTCGCCGTACCGGAATGCGCATAGGAAAGCTGCTGCGCCTGCTGTTGTAACGCTGTCAGCAGCCTGGGATGGCTGTGACCGATATTCATATTGACAGCCTGACTGGAAAAGTCGAGATAGCGTTTACCCGCGTTGTCCCAGAAGTACACGCCCTCGGCGCGGGCCATGACGATGGGATTTCGGACACTGCTCTGGGCCACCCATGGATAAAAAACATGATCACGATGGGCTTGCACAATGCCGGCGTCATTCATTGGAGTTCTCTTCCTGGGTCATGATCCTGGAGGCGACGCCTGTTGTGTCACTGTCCCGGCGGTGCCGTGCTTCTAAGCGGGCATCATCCATCGGCTTTTTCCGGACGACGAAAGTCAAGCAAGCCCCATTGAAATAACCCCTGTTCGGCAGCTTCCACCCAGTGCGTGAATCCGATCTTCGTCAACTCTAAAAATTCAGTCGAACAGCGTTCGCTCAATTGAGCGTAATGATCAGTCACAGCCTCTTTCCATTTACTGTAGTGGGTCAACAGATGACCGGACAAATCTACCGTCTCGCGACATTCAAATCCGACCACCTCCGCTATCTCCTTGTAATGGCGGAAGGAGCCAATTCGCGCGTGGTGGATATTGACCCGGCTCAGCGCTGTCTTCAGCGCGCCGTCAGGGCAATGATCCGATTGCAAAATATCCATAAGGAGAAATTGTCCGCCCGGCTTCAGCACTCGATAGGTTTCCGACAATACCCGACTCGGATCATCGGTGTGAAACAAGGCATCCTGGGTCCAGGCCACATCAAAGCCGGCGTCATCCAGAGGCATGGCTTTGAAGTTGCCGGGCACGACGTCAATAAGATGTTCAAGGCCCTGCTGGCGATTGAACGCTTGATTTCTCGTGTTCTGCTCTTCGCTGATGTTGAGACAGGTGACACGACAGCCGTATGTCCGGGCCAAATAACGGGCCGCGGGCCCATAGCCTGCGCCGATGTCCAGGACTCGGCAATCGGCATTCAGTCCCTTTGCCTTTTGCGCCATCCACTCGGTGGTTTTTTGCATCGCCTGCGCAATGGTCCGTTTGGGCGGGTCATCATACAAGCCAAGATTGAGCGTTTCGCTGCCAATGACAAAATCGTACAGATTCTGCGCGTCTTTGCTGTTGTAATGTTGACGTGCCTGCTCCGTGGCGGCATGAATCTTGTTGGTCTCATTCATTTTATTCACAAACTTCCATTAAGGTTTCAGACGGAACAGCCACGACATGGCTGTTCTTCTTGATCGGGTGGCGACCCATCTGGTGACGAAAACAAAAAGCGGCGACTTCTTTGCGCACAGCCTGGATGGTCTGGGCTGTTGGGTCACTACTCAGCATCTTGTCTATGATGACCGCGATGCGGTGCATCTCCTCCTGGCCGTATCCGCGGGAAGTCATCGCAGCGGTGCCTATGCGAATGCCGCTACACACCCGTGAGGGTTGGTCGTCGTAAGGAATCAAATTCTTGTTCACTGTGATGTTCACGCTTGCCAGCCGATTTTCAGCCTCCGCCCCGGTGATGTTTTGCCGACGCAAATCCAGAACCATAAGATGATTATCCGTTCCTCCGGTGATCAGTTGAAAGCCGCATTGCATCAGAGCCTCTGCCAATGTTTTGGCGTTATTGATCACGCCGCGTTGATAGGTGACAAAATCGGGCTGCAAGGCCTCTCCCAGGGCCACGGCCTTGGCTGCAATGGTATGCATATGCGCGGCGCCCTGGGCTCCGGGGAAAAGAGCCTTGTCAATTCGTTGCGCAAACTCCCCTGCTGTCTCTTCACCGAGCAAAATCATCCCGCCACGCGGGCCGCGTAAGGTTTTTTGTGTGCTCGTCGTTACGAAATGCGCATAGGGCACGGGAGAGGGATGCAAGCCTGTCGCAACCAATCCTGCGATATGGGCCATGTCACCCAGAAGGAAGGCCCCGACTTCATCGGCAATTTCGCGAAAACGTTTAAAATCAATGATTCGTGGATAGGCGCTGGCCCCGGCGATAATGACCTTGGGGCGCACTTCTTTCGCCTGGGCGAGGATCTGATCATAATCAATTCGCCCGTTGTCCTGGCTCACGTTATATGAATGGCTGGTATAGTGGCGTGCCATCATGGTGCCTTTCGCACCGTGGGTTAAATGCCCGCCGTGCTTCAGAGCCATTCCCAGAAGGACGTCACCCGGTTGCAAATTGCACAGGCACACCGCTTGATTGGCCTGTGAGCAAGAGTACGGTTGAACGTTGGCATGTGCCGCGCCGAATAATCGCTTGGCACGATCCATGGCCAGGTTTTCAATCTTGTCCATCTCGTCGCAACCGCTAAAATAGCGCTGCCCCGGATACCCTTCAACCACGTTGTCAGTGAAGTAGGAGCCCATGGCCTCAAGTACGCCGGGGCTGACAATGTTCGCCGACGCGATCATTTCAATACTGTCCTGTCGCCGTCGGCTTTCACGCTTGAGAACGGAAAAAATCTCATGGTCTTGCTGGCGCAAGGTCGAATACCGCTGTGTCTCGTCGTTTGTCGTCATCGGCAATGGTTGAATATTCACCCAGTACACCTCTCAGTATCAGGTTTGGAGATCTAGTTTTCAGATAACCGCTCGAGATCGGGCAGGAACTGCTGGAGCTGCGAAAAAGACAGTGCACCTTTTCGTAACAGAGTCGGGGTTGTCCCTGTAAAATCAACCAATGTGGAGGAGTCGTTACCCCGGCTTGGACCACCGTCCAGCACAAGTGGAACCCGCTTCCCCAGTTGTTCCGCGACACCATGAGCGGTTTGACGTGTCTCCATCCCGGACACATTCGCACTCGTCACAACAACCGGATGACCTACCCGTCCAACCAGATCCAAACAAAACGGATGGTCGGGAATGCGCACCGCCACTGTTTTCTTGCCTGAAGTCACATAATCAGGAACAACGTCATCATTTTTGATAAAGATCCCGGCCATGGCGCCGGGCCAGATTTGTTGCAGAGCGCGTAGTGTACTGCTGCAAACACCGCTGACAACCTGTCCAAATTGTTTCAAGCACGTGACATAAATCATGATTGGTTTGTCCCGGCTGCGCGATTTCACGTCATAAATTTTATCCACGCCGGATTTCGTCGTGATGCTTGCGGCTATTCCGTAAATCGTATCGGTGGGAAACACCACCACATCACCCATGTTGAGCAACTCGACAGCCTTGTTGACGGCCATTGTATCAGTTGCGGGCAAAATTTCCGTCATCAGTCCCTTTCTAATCGCATGGTTTTAGGATTCTTTCTCTATGACATTCGAAAGACCCTGTATGCCGTCGGCGACGGCAAAGACCGGTCAGTTTGAACAGCACGGGACGATTAAGATATCACGAGAAACTTCATCCGGCAAACCATGCACCACAATGCAATTGAATACATTTCAGGGGGTGGGGATGAATGACGTGACGGAAACATAACCGTCACATAATATGTCGCAAATGTCAAACCTCGCGGGATGATTCGGTCACGCGACTCGAATTGAGGAAAAATTTCAGCCGGCGTTCAACAGCCGGACAACACTGTTCTGGCAAGCGCATCACGAGGACCGGCTTCTCGGAGACTGGCCGTCCAGGCGTCTAATCGGGGCAGCGCCCGCCCGATGGGTGCGTGATCCGGAGTACGCACGAACACCTCCATTAACGCCGAACGGCTTCGATGATGACGCCGTCCCAATCGCCGGTTCCTTTTTTCAATTGCAGACACCGGGCGCGCTGGAATCCGCAGGTCTTCAGCCATTGTTGCACTTCCCGGGCGCAATAGGTATTTCCCGCCGGTGTGTACAAGAGCATCGTGACGGCAAACAGGTTGGTTTCCATGACGTCAAACCCCGGTTTGTCCATGAGAAAGGTGTCCTGAATAAGCAGACGTCCGCCAGGGTTGAGCGCGCGTTTGAATTTACGAAACAGGGTTTGATTGTCAGCCGGCGAAAACATGTGCATCACATTTGATACCCACATCACGTCAAATGTGCCGGGAACCGGACTGTCAAACAGGTCACCGGGATAACAGGACAATCGCCTGCCGTGCCGTAACGGTTTGGCGATTTGTCGGGCGACTTCAAGGGCGGCCTCGCGATCCCAGACACCCGCGCGCAACCGGGAATGTTTCCTCAAAAACTCCAGCGCATAGGTGCCGGGGCCTCCTCCCACGTCCAGAAGCGACTTCACGTTTTTCAGATTCAGTTGCGCGGCAACCTCTTTCGCGGCTTTCAGTGACCGTTGGTGCATCGCCCAGGTAAAGGAGCGACGGGATGCGGGATCGTCCGACCCGTTCTTCTCAACGGGCTTTCCCGTTCGTATGCTCTTCGTCAACCCGGCCCAATGTTCCCACTGATGTGTGAGAAGGTTGAGATACGCCCCCTGATAGTCCGGACTGTGCCGGTTCAGGCAGGTGCGCCCCAGGACGCCGACGCCATAGGCGGCGCCTCGTTTGCGCACCAGGCCGACAGTGTCCAGGTTGCGAAGGAGAATCTCAACCGCGCGTTCATCGGCCTTCAACGCTCCGGCCAACGCTTTGGGAGTCCACGACTTTGTCCCCATCAGGGTAAACACATCCAGATCAAGCGCCGAAGCCAGCACGCCGGGCAAACGAAACGCATACAACGCATCCCTGAATTGATCCATGGTACGAATGCGCGATGGCGCGGTCATGACGTCGTGCCTTTCTCGACTGACTCGCATGTTTGTTGCGGCAGATACTCTTTGCCCGCCAATCGCTGCCGCAACGCCTGAAGGCGGCGGGTATTTTCTTCCAGCTTCGGCAAGCCGTATTTTCGATCAACACGAACCACGCGCTCCAGATACCTCGCGGCCTCCGCATCGCGTCCCGCGGCTTCATGACAGTCGGCCAGCACGTACCAGGCTCCCCCCATGCGCAAGGCATCCCCAAGGCGCTCGGCAATGGCCAGACTCGTTTGTGCGCAGGCCACGGCGTCGTCAGACCGTTCCCATGCCAGGTACATCCGCGCCATCATCTTGAAGACATCGGCGGATCCGGCTTGATTCCCGACCCGCCTCATCAGTGTGCCGGACCGGTAATAATAGTCCAGGGCCTGCGTAAACTGCCCGGTTTCTTTTGCCACCAAACCCAAATCGGAAAGCAACACCGCCTTGGCGGCATCGTTTTGGAAACGTTCCATCATGTCCAGGGCTTCCAGATAGTACGCGCGGCCCCGTTCCCATTCGCCGGCGTCCACGTGGACGTTGCCGAGATTGACCAGCGTCGCACTCATCCCACTGTCGTCGCCGACGATCTTTTGCAGCTCCAGCGTTTCCCGATAATACCGTTGGGCCTGTTCGCGTTGTCCGCTGACCGCACAGATGTTTCCGAGGTTGCCCAGCGTCACCGCCAGCGTCCACGGGTCACCGCTTGTCCGGTCAGCTTCCAACGCCTCGGCATAACACCGATACGCTTCCGTGTACAATCCACGGGAAAAAAACGCGTTCCCCTGCCGGTTCAGTTGCGATGAATGAAAGTGTCGCATGTCGCGTGTATGGCGCCGTCCATGCGGCGCCGGCTCCTCGCGCGCCCGCTCGTCGCCTTGCCCGGAACGAACAATCTCGCGCGGGTTGATGTCTCGATTGTACGGACTGCGCCGTGATGGTGCGGACAGAACACACCGGGCGATGGACCGTCCGTATGCATCGCCTACTGCAACGCCCGCTCAACCACGGCTTTGGCGCCGGTCATGATGGATGTCCCGTCACCGACCAGAAGCGAATCAAACTTGTATTTGAGCAAACGACGCAACCCGTCGCGCGCTTTGGCAGGATCGGCGTATTTGGCGTCTGGCAGCGGACTCAACGACCCCGCGGGTTTGCCAATCAGGGCGTCACCGACAAGCAACACGCCTCGCCCCTGCTGGAGAAACAGGGCCGACTCGCCGGGTGACTTTTGATCGGACAGGTGGATGACCCAAATGCCGCCGGGCAGCAGTTCTCCGTCAACAAAGGTCTTATCGGGAGTCACCGACATTTCCGGGGCGTCCATGTGCGGAACATACACGCGAGTGCCCAACTCGTCCCGATACCGCGCGGTTTCGCGTTCATGGTCCCGATTGGTGAGCAGGATGTAATCCACGCGACCGGCGGCTTTGAGCTGCGACAGATCGGCATCGGGGAGAGGCGGAGGGTCAACCAGGATGCGATGTTCGCCAACGTCCAGGAGATGGCCGTTAAAATCAATCTGCTTGTCTTCGGAAAACCACGACCACGTCGCGATGCCGGGAAGCACGGGTTTCATAACGCGGCAATCGCCTCCCGCAGCATGACTGTTGTTTTGGAGAGTACATCCTCTTCGGAAGGCAGATCGAGAATATCGTCTTCGGGTACCGTCAGAAATTTCCGGCTGGCCCCTTTCGTCAGAGAAATCAAAAACTGACTATTGGACGGCACGGTGGGAATGACCACCGCCACCTCGGCGTCAATGTCCTTCACCACCGCAAGAAACTTCACTTTCCCCTCTTCAAAATCTTCCATGACGTCTCTCCCCATTCGAGAAATCCCCCGACCTTCCCATCCGCATCGTTCAAAGAATCAATGGCGACCGACCCGCACGGGAAACAGTTTACAAACCAATGGACGCTGTTGACGGCGTGGATTCCCCGCCGGCCAGCAGGCCGTTGACGACTTCAAGGATGGCCGTATGATCCGCCAGCGCCATGTTGCCGACGCGTTGCCACCGAATGACGCCGTCCTGATCCAGCACGTACACGTTTGGAATGAACCGGCCGCCGCCGTACAAGGTATCCGTGACGCGCTCGGGGTCCGTGAGATACGGATACGTGACGTTCACGGGAAACGTGTCAAGAAATTCCCGCACGTCGGCCTGGGCATCGCCCGAGGAATTCACTCCGACCACGGAGACGTTGTGTCCCCGCGTGGCCTCATGAACTTTTTGTAAATTCGTGCTCTGTATTCGGCAGGGTTCGCAAATATGAAACAGGCCGAGTACGACGACACGGCCCCGCAAGTCCTGCAACGAAAGGGTTTGACCCGTGATTGACGTAAGCGAAAATGTCGGCGCCGGCTCACCAACCTTGAAAAATCCTCCGGCCCCGACCACTGGAACGACGACAAGAAGCAGCGCAAGACCGACCAACCCGATACGTTGATGTTTCATAGGATCCTCCACTGTGACGCGGCGACCGGAAGCAGTCACGGCTCCCGGTCGGAAACCATCACATCTGTTCAAAACTTTACCACATGCTTTTCAGGGGAGGCAATCAAGGCGGGATATTGCGGTCGAAAAATTGGCACGTCTTCCCGCTCTTTACTCAAGGCGGAGGAACGGCGGAAGGAAAGGCGTGACATGGCATTCACCTGCCTGCCTTGGAGCCATGATACCCGTTGACGGTTTTGGGATGTTCCTTTTTCGCGAGCAACATTCAAGGAGCAACGCCAATCAACACGAGGGGCACACCCGGCACACCCCGTCCTTCTCGAATTAAGTTATACAGTTCTCGCTCGTAATAGGATGGCCCACTGGACATTTCTGCTTGTAATAACTTCATGGGAAGAATTTCCACGCCAATGTCAATGATATCACCGATATAAAAAGCCAAATGCTTCACAAAGAGATCAGAGGCCACAAAGTCATATCTCCCAAATTGCCCTTCAACTGCAACCCGACTTTTTACAAAATCCGTCTGGTTATAGGAATTTATTGCCTCTTGCCCCGCATTTTCTATAGTGTGTCGTTGCTTGTCTTGGCTCATTCCAATAATTTTCCGAATTAATTTTGCGTCTCGCGTAACCCAATAATCTGTTCGTGATTGCGTCCAGCCATAAGCTTTCAATCCATCTTTGATGGCCAAGTTCATCGCTTTCGGAGAATACAACATTTTTCCTTTTATTGTACGTTCTTTGGATCGTTTCGTTTTCATTTTAGTTGGATCAACAGACAGAATAATCTGCTGAATTTCTTTCCATATTGCAGGTTGATGAACAAGCAAAAACTCCAACCCATTCAAATGAGAGTAGCGTTCAGCAATTCGCACTGCAGAGAAGTTCCATAACGACGTGGCGGTTCATAGATGGCCTGTCTTTTGGTCGTGTAGCTAATACTACTTCATGGAAGGCTCTGACCCGTTTCCATGCAATATCCACATATTCCGAAACAATGTCGCATCCATAGCCCTTTCTTTGATGCAGCAAGGCAGCAAGGATGGATGAGCCGACACTCATAATCCATACATGCGATAAGTCGGTCGCGTTGATTCATGATGTGGTCTTGCGGCTCATCGGTTGCCCCCCCTTCAGGGTTTCATGCCAGTGCCACACGTTGTCGTAGGAAATAAAGGAAACCTTTTCCTCAAGGTTGTGCGCGCTGAAAGTTGGCCGGCGGATTTGCCGTTGAAAGGCGTCGCGCCGGGATTGTTCCGCGACGATTTTAGCATCAATTGCACCGGCGGATGAAACAAGAACGTCGTTCATGCGCAACAGCCCCGAGTAAATCGGCGTGCTATGTTCCACCTCAAACAACGCAACCGGTTTGTTGTCGCTAACCCATATGACGTCTATTTCCTCAAACGCCGAATCAACCGCCGCGCCATAGGCTGGCAACTTTTTGCACAAGCGTGAAAAATCCATGAAGCTGCGGTCAATTTTTTCCAAGTCATTCCTTGGGAACCAAATGAGGTGTCCTTTGAGTGTCCCGATGGCACCGACCAAACCCTGCACAGCTGAATGGCTTAACGCCGCCGGTGCCGGCGCGTCCCGCTTGTCCATCAAGCCGTTCAGTCCGCGATAGGAATCCGCGGCAAACCTGCCACTTTTGGGGATGTACAAGTCGGTTGCCTTCTCTTTGAAGAACAACATTGTTTTATACTGGCCGTCGTCCCCGACATCAATGTAGTCGTAGCACATCTCAAAGTCGGCGAAAGGAAACAAAAACACCTCGTCCGGGTCATCGGTAACAAGGCAAACGTAGAGGTTGTTGCCGCGCGCGAGTCCAATGTCTTTTTTGCGCAGACCAAAAAACGCGCTCGGGCGGGCACCCTTAAAAATCTTGCTGTAACGAAAGTAGACAAACGCGTTAATTGCAGGGATGTGGAACAACGAACGACCGTCACCGGCGTCGATAAGTTTGCCGAAACGGTTTTCCATTGTCTCTTTGATATTTTTGACGACGGTTTTCATTTCTTGCGAAGTGAATGCGCTTCGGCGCATGGGGAATTGGGTTTGTCAATACCACAAGTCGTATCAAATCACGCTGAAAGGTTGTTTGTCAGGTGTTCGCTCTCTCACCGTTGTTGGTCAATGACTCTGCCGTGACCGGAGTGTTCACGACGACTGCGTGGGTGCGTTGCCATCAAACAGGCCAAGCTGAATTTCTTCGGCTTTGGTCATGGCGATGGGATATTGTTCGGAGAAGCAGGCGTGGCAATAGTGATCGTTTCGGCCCGGCACGGCATTCAGCATGCCTTCCAGGCTCAAGTAATGGAGACTGTCGGCGGTGATGTATTTGCGGATTTCCTCGACGGAATGCCTGAACCCGATCAGTTCTTTTTGCGTGGGCGTATCAATACCGTAAAAACACGGGGAAATCGTCGGCGGAGAACTAATGCGCATGTGCACTTCTTTGGCACCGGCCTGGCGGATCATTTTGATAATTTTCTGACTTGTCGTGCCGCGCACAAGGGAATCATCCACGACCACCACGCGACGGCCGGTCAGCACACCGGGCACGACGTTCAACTTCAGCTTCACGCCAAAGTGACGAATGGCCTGTTCCGGTTCGATAAACGTTCGTCCGACGTAATGATTCCGCGTCAACCCGATTTCAAATGGCACACCGGTCCCTTCCGCATACCCCATGGCCGCCGGCACGCCGGAGTCCGGAACGGGAATCACCATGTCGGCGGGCACGTACGCTTCTTTGGCCAACTGACGGCCCAGCGCTTTGCGAATGGAATACACGGCATCATCCCCAAAAATCCGGGAATCAGGACGCGCGAAATAGACGTATTCAAACACGCACTTTGCGGGCCTGTCGGGAAGGGCAAAGGGACGATGAGCGGTTACCCCCTTGTCATTGATGACGATGACTTCCCCCGGCTCAACCTCCCGCACGAACTCGGCCCCCATGAGATCAAACGCACAGGTTTCCGACGCCACGACCCACGCATGCTTGAACTTGCCAAGGCACAGGGGCCGAAAGCCGTACGGGTCCCGCGCCGCGATCAGGTCGTGGTCGGTCAGCATCACCAGCGAATACGCCCCGCGCACCAGGGACAGCGCCTCAATCACCCGTTCGAGCAACGTATCCCCTCTGGAATGGGCCATCAGATGGATGATCACTTCCGTGTCGGAGTCGGATTGAAAAATGGAGCCATAGGCTTCAAGCTCGCTGCGAAGCATGGAGGCGTTCGTGAGATTCCCGTTGTGCGCCACGGCCAGATTCCCGAAAGCAAAATTGACGGTGAGCGGCTGGACGTTGCGGAGCAGGCTCTCTCCTGCCGTGGAATAGCGATTGTGGCCGATGGCTTTGTCGCCGCGGAGACGGCGGATGTCTTTTTTGGCGAAAATATCCGCGACGAGTCCCATGCCTTTTTCCACGTGGAAATTCTGGCCGTCCGAAGACACGATCCCCGCGCCTTCCTGCCCGCGATGCTGGAGCGCGTACAACCCCAGGTACGTGAAGTTGGCGGCTTCCCGATGCCCGGAAATGCCAAACACCGCGCACTCATCATGAAATTTATCGGAGGGCATCATGGCAAGCGGTGGATGTGGGCGAAGCGACTTCGTGTGTTTCATGGCAACAGATCAGGGGAAAAGAGTTGAAGGGCGCGTGTTGTCATCGTCAACAGTCTCGTCTTAGGCCCGCCCGAGTTTGCGTTCCAGGCTTTGGCTCCAGGACTCATGCAACGTTGTCACCGGCACATGGATCGCCTCCTCTGCCCCACCGGATTGTCCGTCAACGCGCCCCCGAATCCGAATCACCAGATCTTCGCCGCCCACGTGGCCAATGTCCTCGGCGGGCACGCCGCATTCTTCGGCAATCGCCAGCGTTCGCTCGGCATGGTCGGGTGAGACCGAAAGCACGACACGGGAAGGACTCTCGCCGAACAACACGGCATCCAGACGAAGCCCGTTCGCGTCAAGCTGAATCATCGCGCCGACCGGTGTGCCATCGGCAATCTGCGGAGCAAAACAACATTCCGCCACCGTCACCGCCAATCCACCTTCCGAACAATCATGCGCCGATTGCACCAGACCTTCCGCAATCAACCGCAGCACGCAATCCTGCAGGGCTTTCTCCGTCTCAAGGTTCAGCCACGGAGGGGCTCCCTGTTCCCGATGATGCACGACTTTCAGATATTCGGTTCCGCCCAGATCGTCCCTCGTCTCTCCCAACAGAATAATCCGATCACCGGCACGTTGAAACCATTGCGTGGTGACGCGGTCGGCCGGTTCAATGAGTCCCACCATGCCGATAATCGGCGTGGGGTAAATAGACAGACCGTTGGTTTCGTTATACAGGCTGACGTTGCCGCTGACAACGGGAACACCAAAAGCCCGGCAGGCGTCGGCAATGCCTTCAATCGCCAGGGTCAACTGCCACATCACGTCCGGACGCTCGGGGTTGCCGAAATTCAGGCAATCCGTCACGCCAATGGGGCGCGCGCCGGAGCACACAACATTACGGGCCGCTTCCGCAACGGTCAGCATCCCGCCCACGTATGGATTCAGGAGGCAATAGCGGCTATTGCCGTCCGTCGTCATGGCCAGAGCCTTGTTCGTGCCCTTGATGCGCACCACGGCCGCGTCCGATCCCGGACGCACGAGCGTATTGATGCCCACCATATGGTCATATTGCCGCCAGACCCAGGCTTTGCTGGCAATCACCGGCGAGTCAAGCAACCGGAGCAGCACGTCCTCCGCATCCGTGACATCGGGCAGCGTCTCAACCGCGAAGGATTGCAGAATCTCCTGCCAGGCTGGCGGCGCGGCCGGACGCTCATATTTGGGACTCTCGTCCGTCAGCGCCCTGGCCGAAATGTCCGCCACCACACTGCCCTGCTCTTTAATGCGGAGACTGCCGTCATCCGTCACCCGCCCGATCACCGCCGCATCAATCCCCCATTTTTCGCAAATCTCGATGACCCGCGCTTCTTTTCCGGCTTTGGCCACGAGCAACATGCGTTCCTGGGATTCCGAGAGCATGAGTTCATAGGGCGTCATATTCGGCTCGCGACGCGGCACATCGGCCAATTCCAGTTCAATGCCCGTTCCCGCGCGCGAGGCCATTTCGCAAGCCGAACTCGTGAGGCCGCCGGCCCCGAGATCCTGAATGCCGGCCAACAGATCCTGCTCTAAAAACTCCAGACAGGCTTCCAGAAGCAGTTTTTCCAAAAACGGGTCGCCGACCTGCACCTGTGGCCGTTTCTGTTCCGATGCGTCATCAAAACTGTCCGAGGCCATCGTGGCGCCGTGGATCCCATCCCGACCGGTTTTCGCGCCAATATACAACACCGGGTTGCCGACGCCTTTCGCTTCCCCCCGAAGCAATTGCCCGGTGCGAACCAACCCCAGACAGAACACATTCACCAGGGGGTTCCGGGCGTAGATATCGTGACAGACCATTTCGCCACCGACCGTCGGCACGCCGATACAGTTACCGTACCAGGCAATACCCGACACCACGCCTTCGACAAGATGACGATTACGGGGCAGATCCAATTCGCCGAATCGAAGGGAATCCAGCAGCGCAATAGGCCGCGCGCCCATCGTAAAAATGTCTCGCAGGATGCCACCGACCCCGGTCGCCGCCCCCTGAAATGGTTCAATAAACGATGGATGATTGTGAGACTCCATCTTAAACACAGCTGACAGTCCATCGCCAATATCCACGGCGCCGGCATTCTCTCCAGGACCCTGGACGACCCGCTCCCCTTCCGTGGGGAGCCGCTTCAAGTGGATTCGCGAACTTTTATACGAACAATGCTCGCTCCACATCACGGAAAAAATCCCCAGCTCCGTCAGATTGGGCGCGCGACCCATGTGGACAAGAATTTTCCCATATTCTTCCTCCGTCAGCCCATGCTGCTCAATGACCTCTGGCGTCATGTCAGTCTGCGAGTTCGGCATGATTAGAAACTTAAAGTAAAACTTAAAGAATAAATATTCCGCACAGCCTGCGAAGGGGGCAAGAATCCATCAAAACGACCAACCAGGCGATACGTTGAAAGAAACAAAGCGAAAATCGCCGGCTGGGACATCGCCTTCGATTTCCAGGATTTTTCGTTGCGTGACCTGTCCTGTTTTCCTCATAAAGACTTTGCGGGCGACACGCAGGTCGTGTCGGCGTTAATCGGGATTGACGCCGACCACATACGCAATCCACGCCCGATCAGCTTCGCCTTTTTCCGCGCGCCGCCAGGTGTCGTCGCCGGTTGTGGGGTCGGCGCAGTCCCACAGCACATGCACGTCCCGAAACCCGGCCTGCTTCATGACCTCCATGACTTCGGGAATCGTCCACATCCGCCATTCATACACGAAGGCATTGCGTATGCGACTGCCATCCCGAAACCTGAAATGGATGCGGGTGGTGCAAAAATATGTAACCGGATCAAAAGTGTCCTGGTCCCAGATAAACGTAAAATTGCCAATGCCGTCGTCATCGTGGTTTTCGATCTCACGGGCTTCCTCCTGCAACACCTGGCTTTCACTCCCCCCCCAGATGTCCAACATCAGCATGCCTCCGGGCCGGAGGGATGCCTTCCCTCGCTTGCAATACCGAAGCAGCATACGCCGGTCTCGCAACACCATATAGCTGAAATTCATGGCCACGATCAGTTGCACCTTCGTGGGATGCATGTCCAACACGTTGCCATGGACGAGGGTCAGGCGTCGTCGCTGACCGGCGGTCAGGTGTGACACATGATGCGTACGGCCCCACTGAAGCGTGGCCTCGTCCAGATCAATGCCGACGGCCCGGTTCCTGGGATGCGCCTTCACGAAATACGCGGAGAACGCGGCAGTGCCGCAGAAGTCTTCACGCAACACACGAAGGGGGCGTCCGGTACAGCCCTGAAAATACGACGCGAGAAACGGCACGTCATGGTCCGGACTTTGCACGCTTTTTTCATACAGGGCATGGGGATCGGCCAGGTCAGCCATGCGCGACCGTACCCCGACATGCTTCTTGCGGTGTTTCATGCACGAATCCTTTTTCTTCCACCGATGCCGTTCCCGCATCCGTGGTCATCTCCGCAAAAGCGGGAATCCTATCCGGCAACGTCTCGTCTGTCATACAGGTATGCCGCGCTGGAAAAATCGAAGCGGGCACGGGTGCAAAAACGTCTATTCTGTTTCGTGATGGATTGAAAACCGGTCAGACAATATTATTTGGCGTACGAACCCAGGGCAGTGAACCCTTCGGCACACCGGGTGACAGCCAATGTAACGAGTGTGCGAAAAAGTTTCAAAACCCGGAGATGGTGAAGCAACGCGCTGATGCCATAGGACGGCAATGACTGCGGCTCTCCCTGTAAGCGGTTTCGCCGCGATTGTGAGTGGCGGCACAATGATCTAATAACGCCACTCGATACGCAACTGGAGCCGATGCTCCGCCCTGGCCCCTGCCATCTCCCCGCGCATGCCATCCAGAGACAGATTCAGCCACGAGGACAGAGCCAGGCGGCTGCCCAGCCGGTAATTCCGCGTCCCTTGCTGGCCCCACGTCAACTGCCCATACGGCGTCAGAAGGCTCCGCCCGTCCGATGTGGCCAGACCATAGGCTATTTCCGCGTCCAACCGCTGGCCCATGGCCGCCGCGTCAGTCCCGGCCAGGTCCATTGCGCCCTGGTCCCACAGTTGCGCGGTGTTCGTCGCGGTCTGCCCGTAGGTGGGCGCCAGCCGGAGGGCCAGCCCCTGCCCGCCCGGGCTGGCGGCCAGCGTCAGCACGACCCCAACGCCCCAGTCCTCGTAATCCCCTGTATGCCCCAGCAATGTCCGGCCTTGACTGGCCAGCGTGACGCCCTGGGCCGAGTGGGTGTAGCGCAGCCCGCCGCCCACTTCCGCCCCGACGCCGGTGCGCCCGTCACCCGCATCCTGCCGTACGCCCACTTCAACGGTGGGGATCAAGTGCGACCCGTTCTCCCATGTGTGGGTTGTGCTGGATTCCAGGCTAAGCCGCGCCCGCCGCGCTTCAACCGGCAACGCCGGCAGGTCGGCGCTGCCGATCACGTTCAACTCGGTCTGCACGACTTCGGCGTTGAGCCGTATCTGCCCGGTGGTGGTCTCCAGCACTTGGCCGCTGATGCCGCCGCCCAAGGTGCGCAACGTGACTTCGCTGGTCAGCGGCGCATCGGGCTGGTCGGCCAGATAGGGGGTGATCGTCAGATCGCCCCAGCCGTACCCGGCAGTGGCCCACAGGGCCAGCCGCTCGTCCCGTGTGGTCCAACCCAGATAGGGATGCACGCTGATTAGCTCAATCGTAGAGTCGCCGGCCGCCTGGGAGTTTTCGGCCAGCGCACGATAGTCAAAGGCGCCATCGCTCCAAGAGACGGCCGCCCCGGCCAGGATGTGGTCCGACACCATGGCATCCGCACCCACGTGCGCGCTGAACAAATCCCCACCCCAGTCCACGGTGTCATTGTCCGTGCCGCCGATGGTGCGGAAGTCACCGCCGCCCCAGAACGTCAGGCGCTTCAGGTTCCGATTTTGCATGTGCAGTGGAAGGACAAATTCGGATTGACTCAATACGTCGGTTATGTCCAGCGTGTCGCCCGCGACCAGCATCCGCCCGCCGGTGGTCAGCACATCCGCCAGGGTGCCTTGGCCCCCGAGCACCAGGCTGGCGGACGCGGGGCCGGTACGGGCCTGATCTAAACGCTGCGTGATGGCGGTCACCGTGCTGTCCGTGATGGCCCGGGCCACTTCCGGCAGCAGCCTGTAGACGAGATCCGTCCGGGAGGCCAAGAGCGTGTCGGTGTCCGTGATTGTCACCGTGGCGGTGGCTCTAATATCCACCATGGTGATGCTTTGCAGGTTGGTCAGCGCGACAGTCATGGTCTCGACCTCTTCGGCGATGCTGTCGTCAATGAGAGCGAGCATAAAGGTTTGAGTCTCGCTGACGGAGCCGAGGAAGGTCATGGTCTCCCTGGTGATGGCGGTGTAGTCCTGGTTCACCATCGCGGTGCCGTCGCGGGTGGTGACGTCCACTCTGAAGCCGCCCTGCACCGCAGTGTCTAAACTCACGGCGACGGCGGCCATGCCTGCGCTTTCCTCCACGATGACGTCCATCATGCCCAATGCCACAGAGGTATCGTCATCCGTGATGGTGACCATGGCCGCGGCCGGCAACCTGACATTCGCTGTGGTGTCTTGCAGGTCGGCCAACGAGACCGTCAGGGTCTCGTCGCCTTCGGCCACGAGATCGTCGGTAAAGGTGACCATAAAGCTCCGGGTCTCGCCGGCGGCGCCGGTGAAGGTCAGGGTCTGGCTGATGACGGCGATGTAGTCTTCGCCCGCGGTGGCGGTGACGGCGGCGGTCGAGGCGGCCACGGTGAAGATGTCTTGCACATCGTTATTCAGACTCACGGTGAAGGTGGCGGTGCCGTCTTCGGTCACGGTCAGGACATCCGGCGTCAGCGTGAGGACGGCGGTGTCGTCATCGGTGATGGTGACCATGGCCGCGTCCGGCAAGGTGACCGCCACCACCGCGCCGTCCAGATTGTCCAACGAGACCATCAGGGTCTCATCAACTTCGGCCACGTCATTGTCGGTAAGGGTGACTATAAAGTCCTGGGTCTCGCCGGCGTCGCCGGCGAAGGTCAGGGTCTGGCTGGCGACGGCGATGTAGTCCTGGACCGCCATCGCGGTGCCGTCGCCGGTGGTGGCGTCCACCATGAAGCCGCCTTGCACCGCAATGTCCAAACTCACGCTGACGGTGGCCGTGCCTGCGTCTTCGGCCACGATGACATCCACCATGCTCAACGCCACCTCGGTGTCGTCATCCGTGATGGTAACCGTGGCCGCGTCCGGCAACGCGATCGACACCGCCGAGGCGGCCAGATTGTCCAACAAGACCATCAGGGTCTCATCGCCTTCGGCCACGGCATCGTCGGCAATGGTGACCATAAAGTCCCGGGTCTCGCCGGCGTCGCCGTCAAAGGTCAGGGTCTGGCTGGTGACGGCGGTGTAGTCCTGGACCGCCATCGCGGTGCCGTCGCCGGTGGTGGCGTCCACCATGAAGCCGCCTTGCACCCTAAGGTCCAAACTCACGCTGATGGTGGCGACGCCGCCTTCGCCGACCTGAACATCAGCCATGCTTAGCGCCCCGGTGTCGGTCTCGTCGGTGACGGTGATGGTCAAGGCTTTCGTGTACGTCAGCGCCCCGTCCGTGACCTGGATGCGGATGCTGTAACTGGTCTGGGTTTCATAGTCCGGTGACGCGTTGATGGTAAGCATGTCGCCTGTGATGGTGAAAGCGTCATTGTCGCTAGCGCCCGCCCCCGCCACCAGGGTATAGACCTCCACCCCGGTCGGTGTGATATCGGTCACGCTAAGTGTGCCGACTCTCGTATTGACCGCCACATTTTCGTCAATCGCGGTTGGGAAGAGGATAATGTCGGTGGGTGCGGTGTTGGTGGTCACGGTGACCGTAAAAGTCAGGCCGGCGGCAGCGCTGTTGACATCGGTGGCGGTGTAGCGCAACGGGGTGATTCCGGCGGTGGGCGGCGTCCCCGACAAGATGCTCGTAACCGGGTCGAAGATCAGCCCGGCTACCGGCGTGAGGGTGCCGTCACTGTTCGCCGGCACCTCGCTGGCGGTCGGATGCAGGGTATAGGTCAGCGGCAGGATGCTGTCGGCCGGCGGCAGGCTCAAGGCGGGAATGACCGCGTTGGTGAAGTACTGCGCGTTGGCCACCGCCTGTGTAAAAGCAGGCGCCGGGACCACCCGGATGCGGAATCTCTCGGTCTCATCAAACACGCCGTCGGTGGCGGTCACAGTGATGCGCACGCCCGCATTGTCAACCGCATCCGGCGTACCACTCCAGGTATCAATGCCGTCAAACGCGAACCACGCCGGCTCGCCGCTTGAACTGTAGGTCAGGGTGCCCGGGCCGTCATCCATAAAGGTGTCGGACGGCAGGGTAAAACTGAACGGCGTGTCGACAGTGGCGATTTGAACGGCAACATCATTGGCCACACTGGGCCGTGCGTTCGGTGTGGCGAGCACCGCCGGGCTGGAGGGCGCACTGGCTAAACCATTGAAGGCGGTCACGCTGATACTGTACTCGTCGCCGGTGGTCAGGCCGTAGATGGAGCAGGTCGTGGCGGCCGGGCCGCCGACGGTGCAGTCGAAGGTATTGGCCCGGTTGGTCGTGTCAACCGCAGTGGCGGCGTAGAGAGTCACCGGGATGGCGCCATTTTGTTCGACCGGCACCTGCGTCCACGAGACGGTAATCTGGTCTTCATCCGTTGGGCCGGGCACGGCGGTGACCCCGGTCGGCGGTAGCGGCGGCCCCTGCTCGACTCGCAGGCGGAAGGTGCCGGACGCGCTGTCGAAGCCATCGCTGGCCGTGACCGTCAGCTCCCGATAGTTGGGCACCAGCGAGGTGGTGACGTCGGCGGTGGACGGGATGCCGGAGAAGGTGCGGCTCGGGCCGTCGAAGGTAAGCCAGCCGGGCAGATTGTCAGCGGTGTAGCTCAGTGCATGGCCGTCGACATCGCTGAACGCGGCGAAGGTGTAAGTGAAGGCGGTGTTGGCTGTGGCGGTTTGTGACGGGCTCAAGTTACTGGTGGGCGCGCGGTTGCTGATGACCGTGACGGTATAGAGCCGGGTGGCAGTGCCATCCGCAGATCGTACCTGAATGGTCACCGAGTTGGCGCCGGACGTCAGCGTAATCGCCGCACTGGCGGCGGCGCTGGCGACCGTAGCGCTGTTCACCGTGATGGTGGCGCCGGCGAACACGGCTGTCGGGGTGACCGTGACCGTGCCGATGGCGGCCGCCACGGTGGCGGTGTAACTGGTGCCGGCGATATGAAAGGCCGGGGTGAGGGTGCCGTTCGACAGGCTTAAATCGTTTAGCCTGGCATCGGAATCGGCATTGATGGAGGCGCGCGTGGTGATCACCGTGTAGGTCCTGGTGGTGACGGCATCGGCGGCTGTGACCAGCATATCGACGCGGTTGCTGCCCTCTCCCAACTCGACCTGAATTCCGCCGCTGCTCGGCACCACCACGCCATCAATCGTGATCACGGCATCGTCATCGGCGACGCTCGGGAAGAGGGTGATGCGGGTCACTTCGTTGAGCACATCAATAGTGTAGTTGAGGGTGTTAACGGCAAACACCGGGGTAAGCGACAACGCGATAGAGGGGGTCTGCGGCAACGTCGACGCCGACAGGCTGCTCAAATTGGCGTTCGCGCTGGTGTTCGCGGCGGCGCGCGTGACGCGGAGCGTATAGTTGGTGGTGGAATTGTTTTCGGCGGTTCCCACGACCAAAATATCTTTGGCCACGCCGGCCTCGAGGGCGATGGTGGCGCTGCTGTCGCCTGGCGCGACCAGTTCGCCGGCGACATGCGCTGTGGCAGTAGGCGACTCCACGCTCGGCGTGATGGTGATGCCGGCGACGTCGTTGGCCACGCGCGCCATATACGTGAGCGTGTCGCGATCAAAACTGGGATTGAGTACGCCGTGCGACAGGCTCATCGCACTCAGCGCGCTGTTGGAGTCGCTCGTGTCAACCGGCCCGCCGAGGGGGCCGACGCCGCCGCTACGTCCGACACGGGTGACCACCAGCGTGTAGGTCTTGGTGGTACTGCCGTCGGACGCGGTGACCTTGATATCGATGCGATGGTCGCCGACCTCCAAATTCACCAATTTGGTGACATTGTTGGCGCTGCTGGCGCTGCCTTCCTCGCCGTCTATGCTGATGCGGATGGTCGGACTGGGGTCGAGGAAGTAGGCGCGGGCGCGCACCGTCAACTGCGCGGTCGCGACATCATTTTCGGCCAGGGCGGTATACGCGGTGTTAGCGGAGTTGAATTGCGGCGACAGCGGAATGTCGTCGTTGCCATCGCTCGACAGCCCCAACAGGCGCAATTGCCCGAGGCTGGCATCGTCAACGCGCGGCATGGTTCGCAACTGCGGCGACAGCACATACATGCGGGCGGCGTCATTGCGGCCCACGGTGGCGGCGCTGTTGATTTCGATTCTGTGCCCGCGGTCGAGGCGCCCGGCGCGAATCGCGCCGCTGGGGCCGCCGACTTCAAAGCCCGGATCGCGCGCGCCTTCCGAAGTCGAACCGGTCATGATGTACACATTGGTGGTGGCGATGCCATCGCCGTTGTGGTCGGTGGCGGCGCGCGAATCCCACCTGCCGTCGTAAAAATCAAAATAGTCATCGGCCACCCTGCCGCCGCCGAGCCAGTAGATCGGCGGCGAGCTGGCGCGGTTCGTCGCGGTGTCGGTATGCGCGTGCGCATGGATGAACTCGGTTGACACCAGCGCACGGAATTGAGCGCTGAACGCGCGGATTTCGGCATGACCGGCGAGTGCCGACTCGCGCGCGCGTGTGTTGTAATGGCCGTAATTGGGGTTGCGCCCGCTCACAAAATTGTCGGACACATACATCAGGCGGAACAACTCGCCGGGATCGATATCGTCCGGCTTCAGGGCGCTATCGGCTGCCAGCACCTGAATGGCCGGCGCCGGCGGTATGACCGCCAGGCTGGTGACCACCACCTGGTAGTTGAACACGGCGCTTTCATCCGCCGAGGTGACCTCGATGGTGATGGTGGTGTGCTGGCCGCTGGCGAGGGCAACCTGCGTGCCAACGCCGCTGGGCGTCACCACGCCGTTCACGCGGATGGTGGCGGCGCTATCAATGGCCGTCGGCGTGACCTGCATAGACAACGCCGCGGGCTGCACGGTCGTGCGGAAGTTGCGGCGGTCGCGGTTGAACGCCGGGGTCAGCGCGACCGCGCCGTTGATGTTCGTGAGTTGCAGGCCGACCAAGGTCGCCTGGTTGCCGAGCGGCGGCTGCACCCGCAACATCGGCGAGAGCGCGTACATCGGATGAGTTTCGCTTTGAAAACGATAGCCGGCACTCAACTCCTTGCCGCCGCCCTGGTCGAGCTGCCCGAAGGTCGGCTCCTGCCCCCCCATTCCGTGCAGCTTTGTGAATCTACGAGGCTCCTTGGTGCGCGGCGATATCATTCCCTCCGCGGTCGTGCCGGTCCAGATGAGCAGCGAGTGACTGACCGCCGCGCCGGTTTCATGCGTACCGGCACGCGAATCCCAACCGCCATCGTAGAGATCGGCATAATCATCCGCCACTTTTTCGCCGCCCAGCCAATAAATCGGGCTGTCGGTCGCGGCATCAAGCTGCGGGTCGGTGTTGGTGAGCTGGCGCGCAGTGATCGCGACGATGCTGCCGTTGCACGTGTCAAAGAAACGATCGCCCATCGACGCCAACGGACGGAACTTGGCGCTCAACAGATTATCCGGAGTGAGCGCATCGAGCTGGCCAATGGCGCTGTGACCACTCTGCGCGTGCTCGACCACGTGGCTGATATAGCCTTCCGGCACATTGCAGGTGAGACTGCCTGACACCGAGCCGTTGGTAACAAACAGCAGGCGGAAGGTATCGCCGCCGCCCAGGCCGGGCGGAATCAAACTCCAGCCGAACGGAACTTCATGTTGCAGCGGTGTAGACGGGAGCGGGCTGCGATGGGTCACCCTGATGGTGTAGGTTTTGCTCACGCTGCCGTTGATGACCACCACCGGGATGGACGTAACGCTGTCAGGGGTCAGCTCAATCGTGATGCTGGGGGTGCCGTTGGCGACTCTGGCGTTGGCGATGTGGATCTCGGCGGTGCTATCGGCCGAGGTCGGCGTCACAGTGAGACTGTTTGCGCCATTGAAAACATTCGCGCGGTATTCGGTAATATCCGGCACAAATGCCGGAATCAGCGAGCCCTGGGAAAGATGAAGCGCCGACAAGTCGGCATTCGCCTCCGGGGCGGTGGTCTGCGCGGAGGCCGCCGGCGCAGCCAACAAGCCGATCAGCGCCAACGCCGTCAGCACTCCCCCACGCAGACAGGCGGACCGCTTCACCGCCTTTTCTTGAGTCGTGTCGTGGGGATAGCTGGAAGTCATGCCAATGACAATATGTGTGGCCCGGTGTCTCAAGTATTCACCATAGCGCCGAGGCGACAACCGATGCCTCTGTTGTGGATGCAGGTCCTGTGCCATGGATCGTCATGCCACAGGATGCTGGCTCTCTCAGCGATGTTCATCCGGATGGCCTTGAAAGAGTATTCGGCAGTGGCTGGTTGGCACGGGGATCCGGCAGAAATCCCGTGGCCTGTAGGCGATCCATGATCCCAACAAATGGCGCGGTGTCCCGTAATCCTGACTTCACGGTCAACATTCGGTATTTCAGTCGTTGATTGCGATCAATGGTGGAAAAAACACGATTACGAAGCCACACGATCAACGGGTTGCCCGTGTTCCAAAAAAACACTTCTTCATCTGCCAGCCGTTGCAGCATGTCAACGGTCGGGCGACGCCGTGTTTCGTACACACGCAGCTTTTTTTCTGAAAAATTGTCTTCGGCTAAACACGACGGCACCATGTCCGCCAGGGACACGGCGTCAACCATGGCCTGCATGCGCCCTTGCGAGGCATGAGGATTCATCCCGTGAGCGGCGTCTCCGATCAGCGCAGCCCCGTTGGCGACCCAGGTTTTTGCGCGGGCTCGACCCGTGGGCATGACCGCCGACTGATTCCAATTCGTAAACCCCTTAAACGTCGCCGACAACTCCGGATAAATCGCAGACCACTTGCGTTGAAGAGATTCGACTCCAGCCGCTTGTATCGCGCGTTCGGATTCAGCGTTGATCATGTAGAGAAGATAGACGGTGTTCGCCACGGCGGGGAACACCCCCAGAATTTCTTTTTTTCCAAGAAAGTATTGCGCTTCATGCAACCGTTCGGGACAATCCAACATGGCCACAAGATAGCTTTCGGCATACCGGTGCAGGGTGGTCGGAATCTTGAGCGCGTCACGAACTTTGGAAAAGGGACCGTCCGCACCGACGACTAATCTGGCGGCAATGCGCAAGGGTTTTCCTTCAACTTCGGCTTCCACTCCGATGACGTTCCCGTCCTGTCGCAAGACGTCGACAAAGGATGCGCCATACCACAGGCTTCCCGGATTCTGTTTTTCCAAGGCCCCCAGCACCGCACTGTGGACGGCATGCGGGAGAGTCACCAGGGCGCGATTATAGGGGGGAGGCAACGCATCATAGTCAATTGAGCAGAGACGACCGCCGCCGATTTTCCGGAAATGAAAATGTCTGACGGGATGCACCGCATGATTGGGCAGTTGGTCCAGCAGACCCAGTTCATCCAGAATCCTTTGCCCATTCGGCTGAAGAATTTCTCCGCGTATGCCGCTGGGAGGCCCCGAGGCTCGTTCAAGCACAATGGTTTGAATGCCTTTTCTGGACAGCGCAAGGCCCAGAACGGCTCCGCCGCCGCCGGCTCCAATCACCACAACGTCAACGTGAAGATCCATAATGGGCCGATGGGCGGACCGAGTCCATCGCACAGACCGGTTCCGCATGTGTGTGGTGTGCACCGTCCATCATGTCATGAAGATGCCCTTGCCTTCGGACGGCCTCGTGGACGTGACGGCTCCCGTCTCGGTATGTCAAGAGACGAAACAGCCTACTCGTGTTCAAAGATATTTTGAAAATATTCATCGGCTTTTTCCCAAGCATCGAGGTTGGTGGTTTTCAGCCAATTTTTCAAAAATGCTTTTTGCTGAGGCGAGAGCATGTGCCTGATCTGGTGAGTACGACCCTGTAAAGGCTGTAAAAACCCAACCTGTTTGACGGGGTCAAGCGTGGCTGTTCGAACGTACATCATGGTATAAGCTGAAGGTCCGTCATCGTCCCCTTCCCCTTGCAACCAGACCGAAATATACTTCTCCAGGTGCAATCCGGAACTGTCCAACGCCGGGGACGTTTCGTGAAATACCTCATTTTCCGTTTGCGGCAACGGAACGGCTTCGTGAGCGCGAAAGAGAAAATTTTGATTCCACATACAGGCAGTCATAACGGAACCCCTACAGCATGTGACATTATTGTGGCAAGCCGCATTTCAAAAATCAAGCCCCCCGCGCAACCACGTCCCCTGCCGGTCTCATGACGAGATACACGAACCATTGGGGTATCTTCTCCCCTGAAATACCCCCATTATTCGTGGTCACCGTTCACGATCATCCACATTGACGGAAAGAGGAACCGAGTGCATGCCAAACATCTCTGTTCGGATTGCATATTGACCGCCGGGGCGGCAACGGAAATTCCAATGCCACACCCGGTACCGGTTGGCAATCCGGCCGCGCGAACCGTCGCAACAGCTTGAATTTTTTTTTTCGATTGTATAACTTCGTCCTCTCTACGTTTCTCGTGGAATGTTCCGCACGGGCCTTCACGCAGACGAGACCGTCATCAACGTGATACCATACATCCAACTCACCGGAAAAAGGAGTGCCGTCCCATGCAACACTTGCTCACCATAGGATTTTTGTCGGCAAGTTTGTTCCTTGCCAGCTGTCATGGAAACACCCTCACCTTACGTCTCCCGAACATGGAAGTGGCGCCGGCCAGGCAAGAATCCCCTCTTACCATTGCGGTGGCCCCATTTCAGGACAAACGTCCCGCATCCGAATACGTGGGCGTGTATATCCATGAAACAGACAATAAAGAATATTTCAGCATGAGAGACACCAGCTTAAGCCAGGCTGTCACGCGTTCCTTTATTCATTTCATGAATCAATCGGGATTTTCCGCCGCAGGCGCCACGAACATGAAGTCCGCCGACATCCGCATTGAGGCCGACATCATACAATTCAGCGCAAATGTCACTGATCTCAATAGAGCGCTGTCCTCCCTCCTTGCAGTTGACGCGACGATGGCATTCACGATTCACAACGTCGCCGATGGAAGCGCGACGCGAGTCACGATTGGAACCAGCGAAACCAGCGAGGAAATCTTCTTCAATCACCACGACATGGAGACACTCATCAACTCAGCGCTGAAGGCGGGATTCACGAAAGTGACGAGAGCCGTCAAGGTCAAGGGACAAACTCTCAAGAGCACACGGTAGTTCCACTTTGATCCTCAATTTTCCGGCGCGGCACAACCGCAGACGCTCCCCGTATGCCGTTGCTCGCTCCATCCTGAACGGCGCCTTTCTCGAATACCGCGGGCTTGACATCGTAAATCCCTTGATATATAAGTCTCCAAAGTAAGCGTCCAAAACGTGACGAGGACGAAGATGTCCTCTCTCGGGCCGCTGGAAAATCCGGCAAAAAACAGGCAGGGACAGCGACGTCCTTTTGGTTCATGGCAAGAACCGGGAGGGCGTTTTTTTTTGCGCCATTCCCGTTACGAATGGTATCGGAACGCGTTGAACTCCGGCATTCCGGACAGGGCAGCAAGGGGTATTGCCCCGGTTGCCGAAGCATGGAGAAAGAGCCACACGGTTTTCCCCGTAATGGGTTATTCGCTGAAGCTGGAAACCGTTGGCCCGTTGTCCACGTCGAAAGACGGTAAACGGATTGTTGTGGGATATGTTCCGAGACCGGAAAGGAAACCTCGTTATGGGTAAATTGACGCACACAACAGGCCTGATCTTCTTTGCGGGACTCATGGCGGCCGCGCCGCCCGTCTTCGCAGGGGCAACGTTTGAAATAGACAAGGTCAAATGGATCAGCATCGGCGCCGGCGCGAAGACCAGCTTCGCGGTACAAGGAGAGCGGTCGGGCGATGAGAAGATGAGCGAAGCCAACGATTTCAGACTGGATAACATGCGGCTCTACGTCAACGGACAGATTCACGAATCCCTGAAGATTGAATTCAACACGGACTGCACCAATTGTGCGGACGGCGGGACCATGATCATCCTTGATGCGATCGGGAAACTGGAATTCAATCAATACTTTAATGTCTGGGCCGGCCGGCTCCTGGTTCCTGCGGACCGCGCTGAATTGGACGGGCCCTATTTTCAAAACACGTTTGACTTCAACAAGACGCCGTTTTACCCGTCGGACCACGGCAACTTCGTGGCCGGACGGTTTGGCCGCGATGATGGCCTGAACGTCTGGGGCGCCTTGTTTGAGGATAAACGCCTGACCTACGTCGCGGGCGTCTTTGATGGCGTGGACAGCGGGAAACTGAACCGCCCGAACACCAGAGACAATCTGCTCTGGGCGGGCCGGGTGAGCTACAATTTCTGGAACGTGGAACAGAATCCCGGCTATTACACCAGCAGTACCTACTACGGCGGCCAGGGAGACATTCTGACCCTCGCGCTTGCCGGGCAATACCACAAGGACGGTGTCGGGACAGCAACCAATCAATCGGATTTTCGCGGCTACAGCGCGGACCTGCTGATGGAAAAAGTACTGCCGAACAAAGGGGTCCTGACGCTGGAAGGAGAATACAAGGTCTTTGAAACCGGTTTAAACGAGGACGCTTTGAAAGGGAACATCCGGGACGATGCTGGTGTTATCGCTGAGACTGGCACCGATTGTTTCTGTCTGTTTGACGGCAACTCATGGACCGCGACTGCTCTGTATCTCTTCCCGGAAAAATCCGGGATTGGGCAGTGGCAGCCCTATGTTCGTTTTACGGAAACCAGACCCAGTCACAGCACCTATCGGAACGAATTTGAGATCGGGACGAATTACATCATTGACGGACACAATGCCAGGGTCTCGCTGTTCTACCAGTACGGCGATATCGCCACAAAGGGACGGGCATGGAGGGGACATGAATCCGGCGACGAAGTCGGCACGGTGAAGCTGGCCCTTCAATGGCAGATCTGACCGGCAACCGATAGGCTCTCACACCATCAGAACACTTTCATTAGATAAGGAGAGACAGACAATGGACAAGACACCGAAACCAGAGTATGAGCACAATATGGACGAGACATCTTTTGAGCGACCGGACGGGAAAAACCGGCGCGAATTTTTAACGAACGTCGGCAAAGCGGCCACGGGATTCGGCGTGGCGGCGCTGTTGGGGAATTTGGGGAATTACGCGCTTTCATACGCGGCTGACAAGGAACCGGTGAAAATCGGCATCTTGCATTCCTTGAGCGGCACGATGGCCATTAGCGAGGTGTCGCTGCGGGATGTCGTGCTGATGGCCGTGAACGAAATCAACGCCGCGGGCGGCGTGCTCGGCAGACAGATTCAGCCGGTCGTGGTGGACCCCGCGTCCAACTGGGATCTCTTCGCGGAAAAGGCCAAACAACTGCTTCTGGTTGATAAAGTGGCCACCGTGTTTGGCTGCTGGACTTCCGTGAGTCGGAAATCCGTGCTTCCCGTCTTTGAAGGCCATAACGGGCTGCTGTTCTATCCCGTGCAGTACGAAGGGGAAGAATGTTCGCGCAACGTGTTCTACACCGGAGCGGCCGTCAACCAGCAGGCCATCCCGGCGGCGGAATATCTGATGAGCGAGGAAGGCGGGGAATACAAAAAGTTCTATCTGTTGGGAACGGATTACGTCTATCCCCGAACGACGAACAAAATTTTGCGCGCCATGCTGCTGGCCAAAGGCGTGCCGGCTGCCAATATCGGTGAAGAATATACCCCGTTTCATCACCAGGATTACCAAACCATTGTCGGCACAATCCGACAGTTTTCCCGCCGGGGGGACGCGGCGGTGATCAGTACGATTAACGGGGACAGCAACGTGCCGTTTTACAAGGAATTCGCCAATCAGGGGCTTCGCTCCGAAGACGTGCCCATCATCGCCTTCAGCGTGGCTGAAGATGAACTCCGCAGTATGGACACGACCTCAATGGTGGGCCACCTGGCCGCCTGGAATTATTTTCAAAGCCTCGCGACGCCCGCAAACAACGCGTTCGTGGCCCGCTTCAAGAAGTATTGTCAAACCCAGGGCCTCCCCGGCGGCGACAAACGGGTGACCGACGATCCAATTGAAGCCGCGTATTTCGGGGTTCACGTCTGGAAGCAGGCCGTGGAAAAAGCCGGCACGACCAATGTGGACGCCGTGCGGAAAGCCGTGTACGGATTGGAATTCGACGCGCCAGGCGGCAAGAAAAAAATGGACGCGGTCAACCATCACACCTATAAACCCGTGCTCATCGGCGAGATTCAGGAAAACGGACAATTTTCGATTCTGTCCAAAACCGGACTCGTGCGGGCGGAACCCTGGAGTGAATACACCAACCCGGAGAAGGGTTGTGATTGGGTCAATCACAACGGTACCTACAAAAAAACCTAGCGTCGGTGGCGGGCCTGGGTGTCGTTTCCGACGCCCAGGCCCGCCTGACGCCGCGTGGCACCGTCAACGCAACACGGCCATGCGACTGCCTCCTTCAAACAAACCCAATGACACGATCGTTTATGTCTATGCGTCTCCCCCTGATGGTTGTCTTTTTCTGGTGTCTGTTTGGCCTTCAAACCACCGGATGGACTCAAGAACTGACTCCGCCGTCAACGTCGTCCGACGCAGTTGGGATTCATGAGGCGCTGACCGCTCTTATGGAAGGGGCCTGGCCTGAAAAAGAACGTGCCGCGACGTATCTGCTGGAACATGGTGATCCCAGCCTGCTCCCTCAACTTGAAGCATTCCGCTCACAGTCCAACCGACGGGTTCGCAGACTGATCAAGCCGGTCATCAATCTCATCCGGAATCAAGCCGGCCTGGCCAGTCAACACCCGGAAACCCGCCGCGGCGCCGCCAAGGATCTTGGTGTGCGAGGAATACGGGAGGCTTTGCCAACACTGCGCAACGCCTTGTCCAACGAGCAGGACCAATGGGTCAGATATGATCTGGAAGAAGCGATCAATTTACTCAACCTGGAGTATGCGGACCCGCAAGGCAGGCTTGCGGCGATTCAGAAGCTGGGGGACCTGCGCAGCGCCGCCGCCCTGCCGGTTTTGGAAGAGCTGGCCGACCAGCCTGTGCGTACCCCGGAAGAACACATGCTCCGCAGCTCGGCGGTGGAAGCCGGTCACCGCATCCAACAATGGCACCAGCTCGCACACGGCGTGGAGATTCTGCTGCAAGGCTTGAGCTTGAGTTCCATACTCCTCCTCATGGCGCTGGGGCTCGCCATTGTGTTCGGCCTCATGGGCGTCATCAATATGGCGCATGGGGAGATGATGATGATCGGCGCCTATGCCACCTATGTCGTCCAGGAAATATTTAAAGCCAGCCTCGGGGCGCAATTTTTTGATTATTATTTTTTCTTCGCTCTTCCCTGCGCCTTTCTGGTCGCCGGATTTGTCGGATGGATCATGGAAGGCACACTGATCCGCTTCCTCTACGGAAGACCACTCGAAACACTTCTGGCCACGTGGGGAGTCGGGCTTGTCCTGATTCAGATCGCCCGTATCATTTTTGGAGATCTCACGGCGGTGCAGGCGCCGAGCTGGCTCAAAGGCGGAGTGCAGGTGATGGTCGGCGTCCAGTTTCCGCATAACCGGCTTTTCATCATTCTGCTCGCGTTCCTCTGTGTGGCCGGCATCTATGCCCTCCTCTTTCGAACGCGCGTCGGCCTTCGGATTCGGGCCGTTCTGCAAAATCGCGACATGAGCGCCTGCCTGGGTATTCCGACCAGAAAGCTGGACGCCTACACCTTTGCGTTCGGCTCCGGACTGGCGGGATTAGCCGGCAGCGCCCTCACGATGGTGGGAAATGTTGATCCCGAACTTGGCCGGAATTACATCGTTGATTCTTTCATGGTGGTCGTGACCGGCGGAGTGGGAAAGCTGGCCGGCACGATTACGGCCGCCCTGGGCATTGGCACGCTGAATAAACTGCTGGAACCCAGCTTCGGGGCCGTGTATGGAAAAGTCACGATTTTGATCCTGATTATTCTGTTCCTGCAGTACCGGCCATCGGGACTGTTTGCGTTGAAGGGACGACACCTTGATTCCTGAGAACGATCAGGAAACCGCACGCACGGCAATGGAGCCGTCTCGCGCGGTGGCGGGGCCGTTGTTTTGGATCGCGGGATTCGTCTTGCTGGTGGGCGTCCCTCTTCTGAATCTCCTCCCGGAAGATTCCATGTTTCACATTTCTGATTTTACCCTGAATCTCTTTGGGAAATTTTTTGCCTTTGCAATTTTAGCGTTGGGCATTGATTTAATTTGGGGCTATACCGGTATCTTGAGTCTCGGACACGGCGTTTTTTTCGGATTAGGCGCCTACGCCATGGGGATGCACCTGATGCTGAACATTGGCACGGAAAGCATCTACGGCAGCGCCCTCCCCGATTTCATGGTCTGGAATCAGGTCAAGGAGCTTCCCTGGTTTTGGACACCGTTTTACAGTTTTTGGTTTTCATTGGTCGCGGTCGTGTTGGTGCCAATGGCCTTCGCGGCCCTCTTTGGTTTCTTTGTCTTTCGCAGCAGAATTCGCGGCGTGTATTTTTCAATCATCACGCAAGCGCTCGCGCTCGTGGCCTGGCTTGTCTTTAATCGCAATGAAACAAAGCTGGGAGGCACAAATGGATTGACCGACTTTAAACACATCCTGGGATTTTCACTGAATGATCCCGGCACGCAACGCGTGATGTACGCATTGACCGTCCTGTGTTTGGGGTTGGCCTATCTGCTCTGTCGCCGGGTGACCCTGTCACGGGCGGGACGGGTCTTGATCGCCATTCGAGACTGCGAACAACGCGTGTTGTTTTCGGGATACTCACCCGCCAATTATAAATTGTTCGTGTTTGTCATCTCAGCCGGATTAGCCGGCGTCGCCGGTGCGCTCTACGTTCCGCAGGTCGGCATTATCACACCCAACCAGATCGGCGTCCTGCCTTCGATTGAGATGATTATCTGGGTAGCCGTGGGAGGACGGGGGACGTTATCGGGCGCGATTATCGGAGCAACCGGCGTCAACTGGATGCGAAGTTTTTTGACCAATCACTTTCCCGAACTCTGGCTGTTGTTCCTGGGCGGGCTTTTTATCGCCGTCGTCATGTTGTTCCCACAGGGCATCGTCGGTCTGTTCAGGAAGGCGCATGCGACCATGACCTTTCGAAAATCAAAACCGTGGATTCAGAGACGGCATCGGCAACCGACTCACGTGAAAGATGAATGACCGCCATGGATAACATCGCCTCCGGTTCGGCTGGAAGAGAAGGATTCAGCGGACAAAAAATCATTGGATCCAGCCATCAACATTCGATCATGTACCTTGAAGGCGTCACGGTGGAATTTGACGGGTTTAAAGCCCTGAACGTGCTCAACCTGGTGGTGAATTATCACGAGCTTCGAGTCGTGATCGGCCCCAACGGAGCCGGCAAAAGCACGCTGTTGGACGTGATCTCCGGAAAAGTGCGGCCAGTGTCCGGTCGCGTCGTGTTCGGACAGGCCACGGATCTGATCGGCCTTCAAGAACATGAGATCACCGAGTTGGGCATCGGCCGAAAGTTCCAGACGCCTTCGGTGTACACCACCCTCCCCGTGTGGGACAATCTCGACCTCTCGTTGCGCCGAAACAGCAAAAGCGTGTGGGCCACGTTGTGGTCCAGGGTGAAAGACGAGGAATCAGACAAAATCTCCCGGATACTGAACATCATCGGACTGAAGAAGAAAGCTCATCTGCTTGCCGGCCAACTGTCACACGGAGAAAAACAGTGGCTGGAAATCGGCATGGTTCTCCTGCAGGATCCTGAACTCCTCCTCATTGATGAGCCTGTCGCGGGAATGACCGATCAGGAAACCCAAAAAACCGGCGACCTGCTTCAGTCGCTGACCGACAAGCATTCCATTATCGTCATTGAGCATGACATGAAATTTGTCCGGCAGATTGCCAAGACGGTCACGGTCATGCACGAGGGAACCGTGCTGTGCGAAGGCCCCGTCGAACGCGTCCAGAACGACCCTCGCGTCATCGAAATTTATCTCGGACGACAAAGGAAAGCCCATGCTTCGCTGTGAAACTCTCAATGTCTTTTACGGAGAAAGCCATATCCTCCGGGATGTGTCCCTGCACATCGGGGAAGGACAGGTCGTCTGCCTCATGGGTCGAAACGGAGTGGGAAAAACCACCCTGTTAAAAACCATCATGGGATTGCTCACACCGCGCACCGGCCACGTGTACGTCAATGACGAAGACCTCACCGGGCGGCCTCCGTACCAGCGGGTGGCACATGGGATCGCGTACGTGCCCCAGGGACGCGAACTGTTTGCACAGTTGACGGTCGGTGAAAACCTCCGATTGGGGTTTGAAGCGCGTCAAGGGCCCAAAGACCACAAGACAGCCCGGTTGGCCTATGAAGAAATTTACACCATTTTCCCCGCCCTGCCCCCGTTGCTGGACCGACCCGGAGGAGTCTTAAGCGGCGGACAGCAGCAACAGGTGGCAATCGGGAGAGCCCTGTTGACGCAACCCAGGCTGTTGTTGTTGGATGAACCGACGGAAGGCATTCAGCCGTCAATTGTCATTGAAATCGAGCGAGTCATTGCGGACTTTAAAAAACAACGTCAATTCGCTATCTTGTTGGTCGAACAATATTTTGAATTTGCGTCCAGACTGGCGGATACTTTTGTGCTTATGGACAAAGGCGCCGTGGTGGCGTCCGGCCCAGCCGCCAACGTGACGGAGGAACAAATCAAACAACACCTGATCGTGTGACATTATGCATCTCAGCCCGAGAGAACAGGAAAAATTACTCATCTACGTGGCGGCGCAACTGGCCACCGACCGTAAAAACCGCGGGCTCAAGCTCAATCATCCCGAAGCGGTGGCGTATATCACCGCCGCGATACTGGAAGGCATTCGGGACGGACGCTCCGTCTCGGACCTGATGAGTTACGGGGCAACCATTCTGACCAGGCATGACGTGATGTCTGGTGTGCCGGAAATCGTGCCGGAGATTCAAGTGGAAGGCACTTTTCCTGATGGGACAAAACTGGTCACAGTTCATTTAAACTGGGCGTAAGGAGACACGGCTATGCAATGCACGATGGCCATGAACGTGTATGTGTTCTTACTGGTGACGATGCCCGTGAGCGCTCTCGCTGACGAATATACAGTGGCCCCGGATGGATCCTATGTACGTGGCGATACCTATACAATGGCTCCGGACGGATCCTATGTAGGAGGTGATACCTACACAATAACGCCGGACGGATCATACGTTGGCGGAGAGGGGTACACCATGGCTCCGGACGGCAGCTACATCGGGCGCCCTGCCTACACCATAACGCCGGATGGGGAATACGTCGAAGGAGACGACTACAACATAACCCCTGATGGACGTTATGTGGGTCACGAGAGTGAAGACGGCAGTTAGAGACCGCCGCAAGACAACAGCCGCACACCGATTCGGGAAAGCGCGCGCGATACGTCATGGATCGCGCACTGCGTTCGACACGAGACGGGGGCTTCTCTGACGCGTTGTCACGCGGGAATCACCCAACGCGACCATTGAACACGGAACGTTTATCATGCCCGGAAAACATCAAAACAAGCCACAGCCGCCTTCTCCGAAAAAGCCCCGACCATCCTCTCCCGTCAAGGCAACAGCCTCGAAACCCACCGGCAAGCCCAAACGGCAAGCGGTTCGCCCACACACACACGCCCCTCTCGTTCCCGGAGAGATATTGTTGGCCAAAGACGACATCGTGGCGTTTGCGGGTCGTCCGACCATTGTGCTGACCGTGGCCAACCATGGCGACCGGCCCATTCAAGTCGGCTCGCATTGTCATTTTTTTGAAACAAATCGCGCGTTGCGATTTCCCCGCGAACAGGCGTTTGGTTTTCGACTGAAAATTCCCTCGGGCACCGCCGTGAGATTTGAACCGGGAGAAGAAAAACGTGTCTCGCTTGTCGCCTTCGGGGGAAACCGCATGGCCTATGGTATCAATGGATTGACCAATGGCTCGCTCGACGATCCTCGTGTTAAGGCGGAAGCCTTGACGCGAGCCGCCGAACGGGGATTTCTGGAAGAGGAAACCGCCCGATGAACATATCCCGCCGTCAATACGTGGATTTGTTCGGTCCGACCGTGGGCGACAGAATCCGCCTGGCCGACACCGATCTGATCATTGAAGTGGAACGCGATCTGACCACGCCCGGCGAGGAAGCCAAGTTTGGCGGCGGGAAAGTTATTCGGGATGGAATGGGACAGTCCCCCACGGCCACGCGCGCAAGCGGCGCGTTGGATACGGTCGTGACGAACGCCGTGATTCTCGATTATTGGGGGATTGTCAAAGCGGATATTGGTATTCGTGACGGACGCATTGTCGCCATTGGGAAAGCCGGCAACCCGGACCTCATGGCGGGCGTCACGCCGGGGATGGACATCGGCCCCGGGACCGAGGTCATCGCGGGCGAAGGAAACATCGTGACTGCCGGCGGCGTCGAAAGTCACGTGCATTTCATTTGTCCGCAACTGATTCCCGAAGCCTTGTCCGCAGGGATGACCACACTGCTTGGCGGCGGCACGGGACCGGCAACGGGCACGAATGCCACAACATGCACCCCGGGGGCCTGGCATATCGGCCGCATGTTGGAAGCCGCGGATGGTTTTCCGGTGAACCTTGGCTTTCTGGGAAAGGGCAACTCGTCGCGGCACGAAGCGCTGGTCGAACAGGTTGAAGCGGGCGCCATCGGCCTCAAGCTGCACGAGGATTGGGGGACGACGCCCGCGGCCATCTCCACGTGTCTCGATGTCGCGGACGACTATGACGTTCAGGTCGCGATTCACACCGACACGCTGAATGAAGCGGGTTTTGTGGAAGACAGCATTCGGGCGTTTGGCGGACGAACCATTCACACCTTTCACACCGAAGGCGCGGGAGGCGGCCATGCTCCGGATATCATTCGCGTGTGCGGTGAATCAAACGTCCTGCCGTCTTCAACCAACCCCAGCATGCCGTTTACAATCAATACCATTGACGAGCATCTGGACATGCTCATGGTCTGTCACCATTTAAACCCGCGCGTGCCGGAAGACATTGCCTTCGCCGAGTCCCGTATTCGCGGGGAAACCATCGCCGCGGAGGATATCCTGCATGACATGGGCGCGATCAGCATCATGTCGTCGGATTCTCAAGCCATGGGACGCATCGGCGAAGTGATCACGCGAACCTGGCAGACCGCCCATAAAATGAAAATTCAGCGCGGACACCTGCGCCAGGACGGCACGCACACCCCGGTGGAACGGCACGATAATTTTCGGGCCAAACGCTACGTGGCCAAATACACCATTAACCCGGCCATCACCCACGGCATTGCGCATGAAGTGGGATCGGTGGAAGTCGGAAAACTGGCCGACCTGGTGATATGGCGTCCGGCATTTTTCGGCGTCAAGCCGTCCCTGATCGTCAAAGGAGGGGTTCTGGTCGAAGCCGCCATGGGCGACCCCAATGCGTCCATTCCCACGCCGCAGCCGGTGTTGAGTCGTCGGATGTTCGGAGCCTTTGGCCGGACACCCTTCACCGCGAGCGTGACCTTTCTTTCACAGGCGGGAATTGACCGCGGCATTCCCGGGCAACTGGGCCTGCAAAAACGGGTCACGGCCGTCCGGCACTGTCGAAATATCGGCAAACGCGATTTGCAACTCAACGACGCGCTTCCCCACATAGAAGTGGATGCTGAAACCTACGTCGTCAAGGCCGACGGTCAGCGGTTGACCTGCGAGCCTCTGGCCGTACTGCCGATGGCACAGCGCTATTTTTTATTTTAGCATGTCACTGGCCGTGCATGACGAACGTCTCGGTGCGGCCATGATGGATACTCGTTCGTTGCTCCTCGGATTCCGCTATCTCGACACGTTTTTCCCGTCTGGCGGGTTTGCCTTTTCTTCGGGTTTGGAAACCGCCGTTCAGGAAGGGAACGTGCAAACATCCGCAGACCTGAACCGGTACGTCGCGGATTACCTGCGGTGGGGATTGGGCCGATGCGAAGCAGTGGCGTTGGCCCGCGGGCATCATGCCTCTTTCACCCGCAATCTTGAAGGCGTTCTCCAGGCCGATCACGAACTTGAGGCGATGAAATTGTGTCGGGAAACACGAACGGCCAGTCGGCAAATGGGACGCAGTCTGTTACACAACACCAACCCGTCCCCTTCGTCCATGACCCCCTCCCCTCCGCCATTCCGGCGAAAGCGGGAATCCCGTGAAGCAATCGGCATCCTCCAAAAATTTCGCGAGGCCGTGGATTCGGGACATTCCCCTGGACATTGGGCCGTGGTCCTCGGCGTCAACCTGCAAACGGCCGAGTGGGATCAACCATGCGCGGTCGCCGGGTTGCTGTATCAGGCCGGAATCGGATTCCTCTCGGCTTCATATAAACTGTTGTCCATCGGCCAGCGGGAAGGGCAACGGTTACTGGAAGCATGGATCCCGTTGATGGTCGAACTCAGCCAATCCATTGACGCCAACACACCGATGACATCATGGGCGCCCGTTCAGGACATTTACGCCATGCGGCACGCCCGATTATCCATGAGATTGTTCAGATCGTAACCACCATGCACGTCAGTGAGCATCTCCCCGGAGGCGGAGAACCCATCACACGAACGCAGCACACCGCCGTCACTGTGATCGGCGTCGGCGGGCCAGTGGGATCCGGAAAAACCGCGTTGGTCGAGGCCCTGTCCCTCGCGCTGCAATCCCATGTGCAGCTCGCTGTCGTCACCAACGATATTTTCACAAAAGAAGACGCCGAGTTTCTGACCCGCCGCGGCGTGCTGCCCGCGGAACGGATTCTCGGCGTCGAAACCGGAGGCTGCCCGCACACGGCCGTGCGGGAAGACGCCTCCCATAATCAGAACGCTATTGGGGAACTGATCGCCCGCGTGCCCGGTCTGGAGCTGGTCTTTCTGGAAAGCGGCGGGGATAATCTGGCGGCCACCTTCAGTCCCGAACTCGTGGACGAGGTGATTTACGTGATTGATGTCGCCGCGGGGGATAAAATTCCGCGGAAGGGCGGTCCCGCGATCACGCGGTCGGGACTTCTGGTGATCAATAAAATCGACCTGGCCCCACACGTCGGCGCGGATCTGTCAATTATGGAGAGGGACAGCCGACGCATGAGAGGAGACCAACCATTCATCTTGACCAATCTCCTCACAGGTGAAGGCGTCGTCCAGGTGACGGAATGGGTGGAACGATGCCTTCGCACACGCCCCCAAAACTGAAGGCACGCGCGCCAACCGCGCGGGCTTCATTGACCCGGCATCCTCTGGCAGTCCCGCAATCACCGTGCATCGAGACCATGCCCCCCCCCACCCGCACGGGGGAACTTGTTCTGGAATACGAAAACCGGAACGGCAAAACCGTCTCTACGCATTCGCGATGGTCGCACCCCTGGTATGCCTTCCCCCCCCTGTATCTCGACGACACGGGATGCGCCGTGACGTTCCTCGGAAATCCGTCGGGAGGATTCGTCGGGGGAGATACGTGCTCGCTTCGGGCCACGCTGAGACGCGACACGCACGTGCTTTTCACCACGCCCTCGGCCACCAGGGTCTATCGAACCGACAGACACCCCGTGCGTCAATCCATCGACGTGACCGTCGGGCCCAATGCCATACTGGAATGGCTCCCCGAACTCACCATTCCGTTTGCCGGTTCGCGTTTTGAGCAATGCATCACCGTACGACTCGAGACGGGCGCGTCCCTTCTCCTCTGGGATGCCGTGGCAGCGGGACGCATTGCCAGAGGCGAACGATGGGCATTTTCCAGTTTCAGCAATCGGATCACCATCACGCTTTCGGACCAACGATCCCTTGAAGAACGATATGCCATTGCGCCAACACGGGACAACGAATGTCTGACGTTTGACCAGGGATGGAATTACGTGGGCTCCCTGTTCATCGTGAACGAGACGCTTCCGTTGTCAGCATGGGAACACACCAGGGAAGGGCTGGCCTCGGTGCTGGAGCAGCGACCCGGACACATTCTGGGAGGGGTGTCGGAAACGTCCGTTCCGGGACTGGTCGTCAAAGTCGTGGCACGCACCGCCCCCGATCTCAACGCAATCATGGAACACATGTGGAGCGTCGCACGAATGAACGTATGGAAAACAGCCAGTCTCAACTTGCGGCGCTACTAGACATGCGGCGGCAGGCTACTCCCCCACCCGCACCAGCAGGGCACGGTCTTTACAGACGGCAAACGTGTATTGATACATCGCGATTGTGATGAACAAATACAACACGTTCAGGCCCGTCGCCCACCCAAGATCGCTCCAGGGAACCGCATGATGCAGCAAGACCCCTCGCATGCCTTCAAACACGTACGCGGCGGGATTCGCCAGGGCCAACGGTTGCAGCCAACCGGGAAGCACGGAAAGAGGATAGAACACACAGGAGATGGGTTGAAAAAGAAAAACCAACCCCCAGGCCAGGACTTCGGCCTGTTGCCCGAACCGCATAATCACCGACATGGTGACAATGCCGATGAGCCACCCGGAGGCAATCAGATTCAGGACAAACGGCAGGAGAGACAGGCCCATGACAAAGACGTTGTACGAATAAAAAAACAGGGCGAAACACGTCATGATGATGAACACGGCGGCCACCTTGAAAACGCTCATGACCATGGTCGCCGCCAGAAATTCTCCTGCGGTCAGAGGGCTGGCAAATAAATTCATGAGATTTCTCGACCAGATTTCTTCAAGAAACGAGATGGTGATCCCCTGTTGCGCACGAAAAAGAAGATCCCAGAAAATGAGCGCACCCAGAAAAAACGTCACGGCGGCGTGAAGCCCTTTCCCGTCCTGCGCCAGATACATCGTAATAAATCCCCACACCACCAGGTCCAGCAAGGGCCAGTAAAAGATCTCCAGCAACCGAGGGAAACTCCGGCGGTAGAGAAAGAGATGTCTCGTAATAAGCGCCGCAATGCGACCGACGTTCATGCTCCGTCCCCGCCCGGTGAAACATGTGAGGTCAACATGATTTCAAAAACCGTCTCCTCTTTCCCGAACCTCGGAGCATGCGATTCATCAAGCATTCGACCCTCATCAGTGACCACGGGAAATTTTCAGGAAGACCCGTTCAAGATCACGTTCGCCATATTGAGTCACCACTTCTTTGGTGGTGCCCTGCGCGATAATTTTCCCGCCTCGAAGAAACATGATCCGGTTGGACATTTCTTCCATTTCACGCATATTGTGCGAGGTGTACAGCATACTCAAGCCCGAAGTCTCACGATATTCTTTTAAAAACTCTTTGATCCTGTGCGCAATGTCCGGATCCAGACTGGCCGTGGGTTCATCCAGAAAGAGGATTTTCGGTTCGGTCATGACGGCCTTCGCCAGGGTCAGCCTCGTGATTTGTCCGGATGACAATTTACGGGTGAGGGTATGGCGCATGCTCTCCATGTCCAGTTTTTTCAGCATGTCGTCAATGCGTCTTTTGATGTCCGTCAACCCGTATAACCGACCGACCACGTGGAGGTTTTCTTCCACGGTCAGCGCGTAGGGCATTGAGATGTAGGTCGAGGAAAAATTGACCTGCCGGAGAATGGTCTCCCGATGTTCCAGCAGATTCAGTCCGAACATCTCGATCGTGCCATGCGTGGGGGTAATCACGCCCAGCAGCATTTGAAACGTTGTGGTTTTTCCCGCGCCGTTGGGCCCAAGCAATCCAACGGTTTCTCCGGGTTGGATCTCAAACGAGACGTGATCCACCGCTGTAAAATCGCCAAACCGTTTCGTCAAATCGTGAACGCGAACAACGGGGGTGGACATGGGTATGGTTGACCGTGGCGTTAAAACAAAAAGTCCCTGATGTGTTTCTCGATATGGCACACGTCGCAATCTTTGCGAAGCACCGTTCCCGCAAACACGGTGTGATTGTCATGACACCGCACGCAATCGGCCAATGCGGATTTCCGTAACGCCGACCCCTCGGGATGATCGGGATAATGCGGCTTCGTGTCCAATGTCACGTGACCACGCGGGATGACAATGGGATAGCCTTTGACCGGTGTGCCGTGAACCACACGCGCGTGACAGGTGGTGCATCCCTCTCCCTGACCGCGTTGATCAAACGCCTCCATGTGTTTCCTGTGGCTCATAACCAATCCGATGTCTTTGACGGGAGCGGGCAAATCTCTCATTGACACTTCGGAGACCTTGAAGATCGCGCGATGGCAACGCAAACACACGGTCGACCCCACATGGGCGCGCAAGTCGTGCGGGTCGGGTGGCGTCCCAAACCACGTGATGGCCACGTCTCCCAGCCCCGCCAGCACTTTATCTTCAATCCACCCTTTCAGACCGGGGCGCACGTGGCATTCCACGCAGGTCACGTCTTTATGAGATGACGCTTCCCAGCTTTCCACCGACGGACGAATGGTATGGCAGGAGGCGCACAATCGCGGATGGTCGGTGAGCGGAATCGCCACCGTACTGGCCGCCAAAAGGACACCGACAACCACCAGAATGATGGGTACGGTCCTTCGACTCATGTTACGCGGACGTGGCGGTCCTGGGATAATGCCGAACGATCAACTGCACAAGAGCCTGAATATTATCCCGATCAATGCACGGCACGGCAGCTTTGATGGGTTTCACCGAGACGATGGCCAACACTCCGTCAACGGAGACGTTGACTTCGTCAAGCTGTTCACGCACGACGACAATTTTCGGATAGCCTTCGCTTTTCCACCCCTCCGCGATAATTAAATCCGCGTGGCCGTCCAAAAACCGATCTCTGACTTCTTCGACTTTCATTTCTTCCGAGACATCGGCAAACAGGGCCAGACTTCCCCTGGAAATCACGACGACGGCGCTGGCGCCGGCCTGTTTATGGCGCCAACTGTCTTTGCCTTCCGTGTCCAGATCAAACCCGTGTCCCGCATGCTTGACGGTCGCCACGCGATACCCCATGCGGGTTAATTCGGGAATGACACGTTCAATCAACGTGGTTTTTCCGCTATCCGAACGCCCGACAAAGGAAAGGATGGGAGGCGCCATGGGTCTCAAAAATTTTTACTCAGAACCTGAACATGGACGGTATCGCCGGGATGAACGGTTTCGACTTCTTCCGGAATATCAATCAGCCCGTTGGCTTTGACCATGGACGTCAAGATCCCGGAACCCTGCGGGCCGGTGGTCCGAACGGTCAGTGTCCCATGTTGGTATTCCAGGATTCCCCGAAGAAAATGTCGGCGACCTGGACGCTTGGAAAACTGCTCCTGAAATTCGGCTTGCACCACCGGGCGCGCCCACTGCCGATGGCCTCCCATTTTCATGATCGCCAATCGCACCAGTTGTTCAAACGTCATCATGGACGATACGGGGTTCCCTGGCAAACCAAACGCCAACGTGCCCTGGATGGTGCCGAAGGCCAAGGGTTGTCCGGGCCGGATCGCCAGTTTCCAGAAATGCATGTCGGCGCCCAGTTCCGCGAAGACGACTTTGGTAAAGTCATAGTCACCCATGGACACGCCGCCCGACAGCACCAGGATGTCGCACCCCAATCCCTGCGCGATTTTCTCCTTGAGGGACTCGGGCGTATCCCTGGCAATGCCCAGCAACAGCGGGATCCCGCCGGCTTCCTGAACGGCCGCGGCCAGGCCATAGCTGTTTGAATTGATGATTTTATTTTCATCAAATTTCTCATCCAGATCGGCGAGTTCGTCACCAGTGGCCAGAATAGCCACACGCGGACGTTGATACGCCAACACAAACGATTTCGCCAGAATCGCGAGCATGCCCATTTCCGCCGGACGCAACGACGTGCCTTTGGGCATGATACATTCACCTTCTCTGACGTCTTCTCCCCTGGAACGGATATTGGCATGCCGTGGTTCCGGTTGGAACACCCGAACGCCTGTGGCCGACGATTCCGTGAATTCGACCCTCACCACGGTATCGGCGCCCATGGGCACCGGGGCGCCGGTCATGATCCGAATGGCCTGGCCGGGTCCCACGGTTTTCGTGGCCGCCTGTCCGGCCGGCACGTCTTCAATGATGGTCAATTCCGCCGGTTTGGTGACCTCGTGCTCTTTCTTGATGTCGTCCCACCGAACGGCAAATCCGTCCATGGCCGAATTGTTCCATGGGGGATTATCTCTCGTCGCCACAATATCCTCGCCCAGAACACGGCCGAGTGCGTCCATCAACCCGACTTTCTCGCACCCCAGTCGGGCGGTTGCATCCAGCACAATCTCTTGCGCATCCGTGAGCGCGGTGAGTGTATCCATGGGATTCAATTGTCCTATTTTTTCTTAAACGGACTTTTGCTTGCGACGGACACCAGCGAGCCTTTTTTCTTGCAAAAATCGTCCACCTGATTGGCAACGGCGTGATACGCGTCGGCCGTCGGCAAGTCGGAATGGAACAGCGCATACGGTTCGCCGTAATCACATTGCCGCACCACATCGGGATCCAGCGGAATGCGTCCCAAAAAGGGCACGTTCATGTCCCGGGCGGACGCTTCGCCCCCACCCGCCCGAAAGACCTCAATGCGCTCATGGCAATGCGGACAATCAAGGCCGCTCATATTTTCCACAATGCCGATGATCGGCAATTCACTGTCCCGAACAAACGTGACGGACTTGCGCGCGTCGAGCAGCGCGACTTCCTGCGGCGTGGACACGATCACGCACCCCGTGACGTCCCCAATCAGGTCAATCGTCGTCACCGACTCATTGCCCGTACCGGGCGGCAAATCCACAATGAGATAATTCAAATCCTGCCATTCCACACCGCCGAGCAATTGATTGATGAACTCAAACTTATAGGCGTCGCGCCAGATAATGGGATCATCGGAATTCTGGAGCAGGAAAGACATGGAGGCGATTTTCATGTTGTAGGCCTGATGGGGAATAATCCCGCCCCCCGTGCTGATCTTGAGGCGTTGCCCTTCGGCGCCCACCATTTTGGGAATATTCGGGCCGTGAATATCCATGTCGCAGATCCCCACTTCATAGCCCTTCAGGGCCAGACTCACGGCCAGATTCGTGGAGAGGGTACTCTTCCCGACCCCGCCTTTATTGCTCATGACGAGAATCTTATAGTCAATACGCTCCATGCGTTTCGCCACCAGCCATCGGCTGTGACCTTCTTTGTCTTTTTGACAGGTTTCATTCTCATCACAAATAGCGCAGGCCCACATATACGTACAGGCATCGCTCGTGGTTGACGATTCCATCATTTTCAATTCAGCGCTCATGTATACCTCCACAGCGTCGGTCGCGGTCAATTATTAAGCTTGCACTATTTGGTTTTCTTGCATTTTGCAATAATGCTTGGTTTGGCTGTCCCTTGGCTTCCGAAGTAGTAGTACAGCCCCGTACCGTCTGGTTCAATTCTGAACGCAGCAGCGTACGTTCCATTATCCTGATTCAGGTCAAAGTTCCACCGGTGTGTCAGTCCTTCCGCAGAATAAGCAGCATCTTTAACGATTCCTTCAACTTGAATTGTTCCTTTATAAGTGCCTCCACCAACAGACAAAGGCTGGGAAGCAGCCCAGGCTTTTATAATCGGCACGGACTGGTCTCTCGATGACGTGAAGCAATGCCAATACTTCCCACGCGATCCTTCCGACTGTAGCGGTACGGTACACGAGGCAATCGCAATAGCCAACAGCAAAAGCATCGCGGGTTTCTGATGCAGTAGTCTTTTCTTCATGGTTTAGTTCGCTCACTTGATTTATTCGCCGACTGGTTTTTGATGGCGCATGGCACCAACACACGCGGCTCTATGGCTACCAGCTGATAGATCACCCGTCCTTGCTCCTCGTCATATTTCATTTCCGCCTGCCAGGAGAGCGGGAAATCTTTGCGCGTCTGTCATTCTTTTATGTCTTCCACTGTGCTTTGACCAAGACATGGTGCATCATTTTGATGGCCAATCTTCATCTGTATATTGAATATAAGAAGTGTTCTTTTGCGATTCAATTCCACATAAAAAATCCACAAACTTCCCGGCTCCATTTAGATGTCTATTGCAATTTTCCTTGCTATACTCTGCCCTGTTAATCATATGCTCCTTAAAGCTCATCCATAGTCGGCGAATTTCTTTATTGTTTCTTATGGTTATTGGAATTCTACTCTGAGGAGAATTATTCATGTTATTTGCTTTCCCCCGAAGCGACCCCCGATATTTTCCCGAAGGCGTACTCAAGAATCGGGAACACGGTTGACAGATTGTCTGTCGCGTCTTTCGGACTGCCTGGCCTGACCGCGTGGACATGCCGCACCATCAAGGCACACCCACGTACTCATCGGCCGCGTCCCCCGACCCTGTTGCCCCGGACCCTGGTGACGACTTGGAACGAAACGCACCAGGTTCCGTTGACGGATTCGCGTCGGCTGTGTCCGCGTCATGTTCCTCGTCGGCCGGCTTTTTCTTGAAAAACCCGGCGCTGATAATACCGACCTCGTAGAAAAAATACATGGGTAGCGCCATGAGACATTGATTAAATGGATCCGGGGTCGGCGTCAGGAGCGCGGCAAACAGAAACGACCCCAAAAACGCCCATTTTCGGTATCGTTTCAGAATGGGCGCGTCGGTCCACCCCAATTTGGCCATCAGCGTGAGCGCAAGCGGCACTTCAAAAATCAAACCAAACACCAACAGAAACCACAGCGCAAACCCCACGTAACTGGCAATGGACAACTGCGGAATGAACCCGGCCTGCACGCCGTAGGAAATCAGGAAATTGAGCGCGAACGGCAGAACAAAAAAGAACGAAAACGCCAGCCCCAAATAAAACGCGAGGGTGCTCACCACGACAAACGGCGCCACGAACCGGCGTTCCTGCGCATGCAGACCGGGCACCACAAACGCCCAGATCTCCCACAGGAGATAGGGCATCGCAAGCACCAGCGAAAACAGAGCCGCCACCTTGAGGTTTTGCCACAACGCTTCGGCGGGCGCCAGAAACACAAACGGGATTTTCGGCAACTCCGTCGGGACCCAGTGCAGACTGCCGGGGACAAACATATTTTGCAATGGAATCCGTAACCATTGCACCAGGGTATCGGCGTAAAAAAACGTTCCGACAAACAACAGGGCCACGACAATGACAGCCTTGGTCAGCCGTGCCTGAAACTCAAACAAATGCTGCATGACCGGCATTTTTTTATCCTCGAAAGGATTAAACACCTTGTCCTGCAACCACGTTTTCAAGGTTGACGTGTCCGCCATGTCTGCTTTCAATGATTCAACGATGCCGTGCGCGTCACGCCACGACCGTTATTGGGGATTCACCGCGACAAACAGATTATTGCCTCTGCGGCTGATAAACAGTACGACCAGTTCCTCTTTGGTAATTTGCGCGGCCACCTGTTGATAATCGGCCATACTTTGCACCGGGTCACGATTCACTTCCTGAATCACATCCCCCTGTTGTAAGCCCGCCGCTTCCGCTTCGCTCCCGGCTTTCACCTCATTAATGATGACGCCAGCCATCTCGTCGGAGAGGTTGAGCTGCATCCTGCGTTCCGGTGTCACAGGCCCCACGTCCAGACCCGCAAGCACATTGTCCAGTTTCTCCAGGGCCAACGGAGGCGAGGACAATTCTCCGCGCGCCAGCATTTCATCCGTTGGACGTTCTCCCACCTCAATGGTCAGCGTCTGAATTTCACCGTCGCGTAAAATAGAGATCTCGACCCCCGTCCCGACCATCGTCCGGGCCACGATATGCCGGAGATGATTAATGTCCCGAATCTTTTCCCCGCGGTATTCAAGCAACACGTCTCCCCGCTGCAAAATCCCTCCCGCGGATGGGCCTTTTTCATTCACTTCGCTAATCAGCACCCCGCCCGTATGGAGCTCCGGCAACTGAAACGACTGCGCCAGTGCCGGCGTTAACTCCTGAATGGCAATCCCCATCCACCCGCGCACCACCCGTCCGGTCTTGATGAGGCTGTTCGCAATATCCCTGGCAATATCAACGGGGATCGCAAACCCGATCCCTTCTGAACCGCCGGTACGGGAAAAAATGGCCGTATTGATACCCACGATTTCTCCCGCCATATTGACAAGCGGCCCCCCGGAATTTCCCGGGTTAATCGGGGCATCGGTCTGGATAAAATCCTCATACTCCGTAATCCCGACGTTGCCGCGACCAACCGCACTGATAATGCCCATTGTGACGGATGATTTCAGTCCAAAGGGGCTGCCAACGGCCAGGACAACATCGCCCACCCTGCTCGCCTCCGTGACGCTCCATGAAATAAAAGGCAAGCCATTGCCTTCGATTTTGATCACGGCCAGGTCAGTTTTCGGATCCGTTCCAATAATGTCCGCCGGAAATTCCTTGCCGTCAAACGTGGTCACCATCAGCTTGCTGCCGTCTTCCACCACGTGATTATTGGTGACAATGTAGCCTTCCGAATTGATAATGACCCCGGAACCGGCGCTCATGCCGGGAGGACCGAACGGTCTTGGGGGACCGGGAGGGGGTTGCATGGGAGGGCCAGGCGGGCCGCCAAACGGTCCCGGCGGCAACCGTCGGGGGGCGCTCTGATCGCCCGCTCCCGAAACCGCGACGTTCACCACGGCAGGTTGGACTTTCGCCACAATCTCGGAAAATCCCCGACTGAACGCCTCGGGGACCGTGGCCGACGCTGGCTGGACGGTCACCACAACCAGGCTTCCGATGAAGCACAATGCGGACAACCCCATCGAAATTTTTTCCTTGCGACTTCCGAGTAACATTTCCATAATCATAGCTAAGTGTCCTTTAGAGTGAGTGGCTTCGGTCAACAAGACCTGCTAACGGTAAAGGATGAATCCATGATGGCCTCCAGCCATCTCACGGAAACGGCCACAACAACGCTCCTCATGAATGATTCTACACTAATCCCCCGCAACTCGGCAAAGGCAAATTATCCATGCGCGCGCTGACGTTCACGACCACACTGGAATATCGCAACCAATATCCTGTGCCGACCCCGGCGCCAGGAGAAGCGCTCGTGCGCGTGCTCCAGGCGGGTATCTGCGCCACGGATCTGGAACTTGTGCAGGGCTACATGGGCTTTCAGGGCGTGCTGGGGCATGAATTCGTCGGCATCGTCGAAGACGCCCCTGATGCGTATCTCAAAGGCACACGCGTCGTGGGTGAAATCAATGCGGCCTGTCGGATCTGCCCCGTGTGCCGCGCCGGCAGACCGACCCATTGCCCTCATCGAACGACATTGGGCATTGATCGCCGCGACGGCGCTTTTGCCGATTTTCTATGTCTCCCCGCCTGCAATCTGCATCCCCTTCCCGATGAGATCACCAACGATCAAGCCGTGTTTGCGGAACCCCTTGCCGCGGCATGTCAAATTCTCGAACAGGTTTCCGTCAGCCCGACGGATCGGGTACTGGTCATGGGCGATGGAAAACTGGGACTGCTGTGCGCCCAGGTTCTGCACCATGCCCCATGCCGGGTGACAGTCATGGGACGGCATCGGGACAAATTGAAGATTCTCGCCGACCGTGGCATATCAACCTGTCAGGCTCACGACACCGTCGCGTCCGGCTTTGATGTCGTAGTCGAGGCAACCGGCACGCCGGACGGGTTTGCCCGGGCCAGCGCATCCGTCCGTCCACGGGGCATCATTGTGCTTAAATCCACGCATCGCCATCATACATCCGTTGATATGACGGCGCTCGTGATCAATGAGGTGCAGGTCGTGGGATCGCGGTGCGGCCCGTTCCTGCCAGCGCTGGCATTGCTTCGCGAACAGGCGGTGGATGTGCGGCCGCTGCTTCAGAAACGTTTTCCGCTTGAACAGGGAACAGAAGCCATGGCCTGTGCCGCCACACCGGGCGTGCTAAAGGTCGTCCTGGACATGAGCCTGTGAGCCTCCGGGTTCGCATGTCCATGGAAGCGCATGACGCGAATCAAGGCAGGGAACGGCTGACGCTTGGCCGATTGTCCACCCGGCTGGTATATTGGCACTTCGTGGCGGGCTGGCGTAGCTCAATCGGCAGAGCAGCGGTTTTGTAAACCGCAGGTTGGAGGTTCGATTCCTCTCGCCAGCTCCAACCGTGCGCAACGACAGACGTCAATGGCACGGCGGGATATTCGGACAGAATCGCCCTTCTAGCCCGCGATCACTACGGTCAGCTCAATGCGTTCGGTCGGATTATCACGCGCATCGCGTTGAACGTTGACCACGCGATCCACGACTTCCATCCCGCTGACCACTTCCCCGAATGCCGTATACTGGCCATTCAGAAACGCCGAATCCGCCACACACACAAAAAACTGGGAGCCCGCGCTGTCCGGGTCCTGGGCACGGGCCATCGAGAGCACGCCGCGCCGATGCGGTTTCTGGTTGAACTCCGCTTTTACATGATACCCCGGCCCGCCGGTCCCATGCGTGGAGCGATCCTCGGATTTACTGTTCGGATCACCGCCCTGAATCATAAAACCGGGGATGACACGATGAAACGTAGTGCCGTTGTAAACTTGTTCCGACGCAAGTTTGCAAAAATTCCTGGCATGGTTGGGCGCCACGTCCGGATAAAATTTCAGCACAATGTCCCCCCAGGATTCGCCGCCGGAGGTGACGGTAATGGATGCTCTCGTCTCTGTGGTCACGATCGGTCCGTCGGACATACTGTCTCCTTTCAATAGGGCCGCGGCATTGACCGGTAACGACCCAGGTTTTCGCCAATGTTCACCCAATGGCCGCCGGCATCCTGACTGCGAAAGGCTCCCGCGCTCGTTCCGGCGTACAGATCGCCCCGCGAAGAACCGATCAGCACCTGCACGGATAATTCCGTCAAGCCGTTGTTCACCGACACCCATTCGGCGTTCTGAAAATCATGTTTGAATATTCCCCGACCGGTGGCCGCATAGATCGCCGTCTCCGTGATGACAATGCCCCGGATTGAATCATTGGGCAACGAACGGCCGAGCGGACGCCAGGTCTTCCCCGCATCCCGGCTACGATACACCCCTCCGTCAAATGTGCCCGCATACAAGTGTTGATCCCGGCTCACGGCCATCACGCGAATATACGTCTGGGGCAGATGTTCTTTGGGATCCACAAGCGGATCATCCACTTTGTCCCATTGGACGGCGCCGGGAGTGGCGGTATCAATCCGATACACTCCCCTGCCCGCGGTGCCGGCAAATACGCGAAGATCGTTCGTCATCACCAGACTCGTGACCAACGTTTGCTCCAGACCCGTGGCCACCACGACCCAGCGTCGCGCGGCTTCGTCAAATCGGTACACGCCGTTTCCTGTCCCCGCATACATGGTCCCGTGGCCCGCCAACAGGGCTTTGACCTCCACCACCCGCAATCCGGCCTTCACCGGCTCCCATGTTTTCCCGTCTTCCAATGTTCGAAAGACGCCGCCCCGCACGGTCCCGGCGTACACCGTCCCGTGCCGGTCCGTACTCAAACATAACATGAAACGATCATCCAGGCCGGCATTGATGGACTCCCAAGTCTCGCCCCGATCATGACTAATAAACACCCCGAACCCGAACGAACCGGCATAGAGCGTCCCTGCATCGGTCATCGCCAGCGCCTGAATGCTCGGCGACACGGCGGCGGCGCGTTCAAGAGGATTGGGGTGTCGCCCTCGCGCGTCATCGCCCGAAAACCCGCTACTCACGCACGGGACAAGGGTCGCGCACAAGACAAAGGCGATCCGCACGAATACCCCGTGGCGCATCACCGCGCGATGACTCACGTCACAGAACATGATGTTGATTCAGGCACATCATCACCAATGGTACCGATTGACCATGGCGCCTGTTTTCAAACGGGCGCGTCGGACGGGATCGTCCGTTTCCGTCCGAATATTCTGGCGCCCCAAACGCCGATTTCATAGAGCACAATGAGCGGGACAGCCATTAAGAGCATCGTAAACAGCGTGGTGTCTGGCGTGATGACCGCCGACAGGATCAGCGCTATCATCGCCGCATGCCGCCGATAGCGAGTCAAATACTCAAACGACACGAAACCGGCCCGCGCCAGCAGTGAGAGCGCCAGCGGAATTTCAAACGCAAACCCAAACGCCAACAGGAACTTCACGTTGAAATCCACGTAGGTCCCCACGGCCAGTTCTGGTTTCAGATCGCGGTCCAGGCCAAAGGACACAAAAAAATCAATCACCAGCGGGAGGATCACGATATTACAAAACGCCAGGCCCAACGCAAAAAACCCGGTGGCGAGCAGAAAGAACGGGAACCCCCATCGTTGCTCACCGGGCAACAGGGCCGGCTGCACAAACCGCCAAAACTGATGAAGGATGACCGGCAGACTAATCACCATCGCGGCCAGAAAAGAGATTTTGATGGACGCGAACAAGGCTTCGGCCGGGCCATAAAACAATAAATCATCCGCAAATGGCCGCTTAAACCATTCAATCAGGTCGGTGGAAATCGAAAACATCGCCATGAACGCCACCAGAATCGTCACGCCGACAATCAGGAGATGACGCTTCACCGCGCGGATATGGCGGGCCAGGGGATGTGCGAATGGGGCCATGGGTTGTTACGGAATGGAAAAACCCGTCATCGCCGACCGCGTGTTACGGCCCAGCGGTCTCGGATTGTGTATTCCGATAGTCGCGAATGCGTTCCGCCATTTGATCTTTTTTGTCCAACTTTTCTTTCTGAAGCTGTTTTTTCAACCGCTCTTCCTTGGGCGTGAGGGTATGATGTTTCACTAATGCCCGAAGTTCGGCATCCAACCGATGATGCGTCTTTTCCAATGCGCAAAAATCGTGGTTTGTCTGACGGAGCCGTTCGGCGATTTGCTCATCAGTCAGCATGAGGATTCTCCTGTCGTCAAGGTGGTTCCGTTCCCTCGAGACGTTCCCCGCGTTCCTGTTGTGTCAGATGCATGAGAATAGCATCCTCGTTCGGATTCATATAGTAGGCCCTGCGACGACTGTACTGATGAAAACCCAATGTCTGATACAACGCCCGTGCCGTGTCATTGCTCGCCCGAACCTCCAGAAGCGCCCGCGTCGTTCCATGCGCATGCCCGTCCCGCAACGCGCGTTGCACCAGACACCTGGCGATGCCCTGGCGCCGATTCGTCGGTCGCACCGCCACATTCATCAGCCGTAACTCGTCAAAGACCACCCAGTAACAGACGTACCCGAGCAGGTCGGCTCTCCGTTCTCCGCCGCCCGGAAGAACGGCTCCGAGGAACCGACAGAATGGATTGCCACCTAATTCCGCTTCAAACATCGCCGGAGTCCATGGCGTGGTAAACGATTCGCGTTCAATGGCAAGAATGTCATCCAAATCGCGGAAGCCCAGCGATTGCACGAGACAGGCCGCACCTGACAAAGCGCCGATCGTCATTGGCGCACCATGAAAGACGACGCCATCAGGTTGACGCACGCCGTGTTTTCAAGTCCCATTGAATTTCCGCCTCCGACGGTTGCCCGTAATGCGGCGCGACGTGGAACCCTGCGAATGTGCCGGCCTGAAAAGACGACCTGCTGGCCAGTCCGACCTCAACGGCAGACACACACCCGGCTTCCGAGACGCCGCGAATGGCTAAATCCCCCAACGCCTCCGTGAACGCGTCCCGATGACGAATCCACCCCTCTCCAAACACGATCGTCGGCTGCTGAACAGCCTCAACCACATCCCGAACCGTTCCCACCCGATCGTCTGTCAGGCGAACCAGGCGCCCGTCACGCCACTGAAACCGCGCCCAGTACACGTCTTTGGCCCTGGCGGTCAACATCGGGCACAGAGGAGAAGACACGAGAGAGCCGACGGGTCGCTGACGCCATGCCATCGCTTCCAGTGTCGGCACGGTCACCAGCGGCAGACCCGTGACGAGTCGCAATCCTATCATAGTCGCAAGACCCACACGCAAACCCGTAAACGACCCCGGGCCCACGGAAACGGCGAGTCCCTCGACGACCGACAACGAGTAGTGCAGAGACCGCAACAGCGCGCGGATGGTCGGCACAAGAGACCCGGAGTGCCCAGCGCAGTCGTCGCGACTGTCATGAGCCAGGACATCCGTCTCATTCATGAGAGCCACGCTTTGGCATCGCGTGGAGGTGTCAACGGCCAGGATTGTCATCGCGTCATCTCAAGGGGCGGCGGGATCGTCACCGGATCACCGCATACGAAACGCCTGCTCGGGCAAGGACACGTTGGCCGACAGTTCCAGGAACGACAATTCCACCGATCCCGACGTCGTGGAGTCTGTGGCGTTGATCACAAACGGCAACACCAGCGCACTCGCCTGTTCGTGCGATCCAGTCTGATGCTCGTGCGAGCCATCCTGCCTGTCGTGCCCATCGTCAACGGGTCGAAAATCCGACGCCGAGAGCGCCAGCCGAGTTTCTTCTTCCGATGTGCGAAATTCAACGGTGTGTATGTGAGCCGAGTACCGATCCACCCATACATGCTGACGACCGCCGGAAGGGTCATGCTGACTGTCCGGGAACGTCACGGGGGCACTATAGCGATAGGCATCTCCTTCAACACGCATTTCGGGAGACCGTGAAGCCCAGGGCGCTTTCCCAAGAAGCAGCTCCACCGCGCGCAGACTTAACTGAATCGGCATGCTCATGTCGCCCAGACGACCCAGCTCCGCCACGCGCCCGATCATGATGTTCCGGCGTTCAGGCACACGAAACGCGTACGATTGTCCCCGCATCACAAAATCAAAAACCGTGCCGCCGGCGCGCGTCAACCCGGTCACGCGAATCAAGTGCGGTCGTTGGTAGAACAGCGTCCCGTGAATGCGGCGCGAAAACGGAAGATACGCGCCACGGATATCGGCCTGAAACAACCCCTTGAGAGTGTGAATCCTCGCTTCACGCGCGTGGATGGTCGCCAGCACTTCTTCTGTGGTGCGCGGAAAGGCCGGCGTGATGAAAGATGGCGACGCACTCCCGGCGCAGGCTTCAAGACAGAGACACAACGCCCCCACGGCAAGCGACAGGAGAAACGGGCGCAACGGAGAGAACGGATTTTGACGACAGACACAACGGTTCAAGGCGCGTCTCACACACGATTACGAGATTGGCGTCATGACATGATCCAACACTTCGTCCACGGCCCGTATCCCATGGAGCGCAATCCCCGGGTTGTTCAACTGTTCGGTGATGTTCCCGTGCGGCAACACGCACCGCCCGAAGCCTAACTTCACGGCTTCGCGAAGCCTCAAGTCCACCTGACTGACGGGACGGATCTCGCCTCCCAGACCGACTTCCCCGAGCCAGCATGTCTGACCGTCAAGCACGTGGTCTCGAAAACTGGAGATGATCGCGGCAATGATCCCCACGTCAATGGCGGGTTCGTCAATGCGGAGACCGCCCACCACGTTGATGTACACGTCGTGCCCGGACAGTTGCAGGCCCAATCGTTTTTCCAGCACGGCGAGCAACAGGGCCACGCGATTGATTTCCACGCCGTTTGCCATACGCCTGGGCATCGCATACCCCGTCGAGGTGACCAGGGCTTGCAGTTCAACAAGAATCGGGCGACTCCCCTCCAGGCTCGACACCACAACCGATCCGGCGCTTTCGTCCGGCCGTCCCGCCAAAAACAGCTTGGACGGATTCTCCACTTCCTGCAAGCCGCTCTCGTTCATTTCAAACACGCCGATTTCATTGCTCGCCCCGAACCGGTTTTTCACGGCTCGTAAAATGCGATAGGCGTGGCTCTTGTCGCCTTCAAAATAGAGAACCGTATCCACAATGTGCTCAAGCAGTTTGGGGCCGGCAATCATGCCTTCTTTCGTCACATGGCCGATCACAAACACCGGCACACCCGTTTGCTTGGCATACCGCATGAGCTGACACGCCACTTCCTGCACCTGACTCACCGTTCCGGGCGCGGACGTGACATGTTCGGTATAGACAGTCTGAATGGAATCCACGACCAGGGACGCCGGTTCCAGAGTGTCCGCGACTTTGAGCAGGGCTTCAAGGGACGTTTCCGCCAGCACGTACAGCGAGGGAGACACAATGCCCAGACGATCCCCGCGCATTTTAATTTGCTGGGCGGATTCTTCACCCGAGACATAGAGGATCGGCCGATTGCCCACTGCCAGCCCCGGTAACACCTGAAGCAAGAGTGTGGTTTTACCAATGCCGGGGTCGCCACCCACCAACACGATGGAGCCGGGCACCACCCCGCCCCCCAAGACACGATCAAACTCGGTCAACCCCGTTTCAAGGCGGACATCTCCGGTGATGGCCACTTCGGTGATCGGGATGGCGACGGCCTGTTCCTCAATCGTCCGCTTGCCATGCACGTCGGCTCCGCGTCGAACGGTGACTTCCTCTTTCAGGGAGTTCCATTGCCCGCAATCCGGGCAACGTCCCGCCCATCGCGGCGTCTGGAAGCCACATGCCTGGCAGGCAAACACCGTGCGGGCTTTACCGGATTTCATACGCAACAATGCGCGGCCGGCGCATCGGCCCCATCCCCATTAGAGGTGCTGTTGAACGTCTTTCCACGTCTGCACCACCTTGGCGCGGTGCGGATATTTCCTTTGTTCCGTGGGATCAGGAAAAACCACGGTTTTGAGTCGCTGCTTCACCAACGTCTGCGCAAAGTCCCACGTCCGTCCAATCCCGGCGTCCAGATTATCCCACCCGTTCTCCTTCAACTCTTCCATCAGCGCCAACAGGGCCTTGGAGTTCTGCGGCACTGTTTTGGCAATCCCCACGGGAAACTGATGCTGGCGCAGCCAGGCGCGGGTCTCATGCAGAGCCGTGTCCCGACGGTGATGCACATACAGAACGTTGTAATAAAATTCTGCCAACTGGAAGAGGGTCTGTCTGGCATGCTCCCGAGGCGAGCCGAACGCCATGAGGGACTCGGCAAACGGGAGGTTGGGCAATGGGATGTCCGGCAATGGGAGATCGGGCAACGACTTGACGACCGAATCGTCGTGTTGAAACAGGGTGGCAACATCAACCAGGAGAATCGGGCGCCGACGTTCCCAGGACGCCAGATTGCCGGTGCCTTCCACTGATTCCACGCGCGAGCTGGTTTCAACTGCCGCGACAACAGGATGATTGCCCCTCATGCGGGTCTTGAATTCCAGAAAGGCCCGCCCGTCTCCGCCGGTGAGCGCGGTGCCGGCATGGCGGCCCTGCACAACAAAGGCCACGATTTCCCCGCCCAGTCCTTTGGCGCCAAGGATGCCCTCTTCAATCAACAGAGCCTCCAGCGTGACAGACGTGCCGGGTCTGGCCATGATGTCCTCAACAATCAGACGCCCCTTGATTTTCTCCGCGGCCGAGACGGATGCGAACGGGATTCCGACATTGAGGACAAGACAGAAGCTCGCCAGCACAAAGGCCGGCATCCTGGTCGGAAACAGGAAGTGACCCATCCTGCGTCCCCTGTTTTGGGTGTTGTTTTGGAAGAACACTCTACCGCTCACGGGGAACTCCTCACACAGTCAGCAAACAGGCCAGGGTTGTGGCGGGGCTGGATTGAGCCTCTAGTCAAGTTTTCGCTTGCGAAGCTCTTCCCGATACGTCTTATGATACAGCACGTCCCATGCCATGGAGCCCTCGGGAACGCGACGGGTGTATGATGCCAGACGAGCCCGCACCTGTTGACCAACAAGGACCTCGACCTTCGCCGCGTCCGTGAGCACGTGTTTAATTTCTTTCAACGCCTGCTCGACGTCGCCACGGAGCGCACCCATCCGTTGCGCAGCCTGAAGCATCACATGCGCAAGATGGGTCTGCTTTTCTTCAGAGCCGAATAAACCCATACGGGACCATGGTCAGCACAACGGAATGACAACGGGCACAGGAACACGCGGACACCGGCTTCTCTACAACACCAGCCCGCGCTCTTTCACCAGCTTCTTTTTCACCAAATCGAACGCCTGCTGATAATCGGCCTGATGGTGCCGCAACGCCCCGTCATGTTCCTGGAGGAGCGTCCGGATTTCGGCGTTCAGCTTGTACTCCACGGACAATTCCTCATCCATGGCTTTGGCCAACGCGTCCACAAGGCTCGCCTGCGAGACGGTGGCGTCCAGCAACCCATGCGCCCGCAGGCGTTCCGCCACGCTTGTCGCCAGTATTCGCGCACGTTCTATGGTCATGGGCATCACGTCAGTCAGGCCTTCTTTTCAATTTTCATCATGGTGCCCCCGGCGGCCTGACGAAGCGCCCCAGGATCGCCAAGCAATCGTCCGACCACGTTGACTCGGTCGGCGGGAACGGGATCGTCTCCGATACTCATGGGGGTCGGCCCCAAAAACACGGCCAGCATCCCGCCAGGCCCCCACAACGCGACGTCCCCGACTTTGACGTTTGTCGTCGCCGTTTCCCGATGATCTTTGATGTCCGGAATGCGGCAATACACTTCCGCACCCCACTGATTCAACGCCGCTTCAACGGGCAACGCCTCGTAGATACCGGCCGCCGTGCGCGTGGGTTTCAACTCGGCCTCCACGGTGACGCCGCCAATCGTAATAGTAATCTGCTTTGGTTCCAATTCCATATCCGCCCGATGCCATGCCTCACGATTGCCGCATTCCAGAACGTCCCCGAACCGGACTGTAGCCTGTTCTCAAACGCGAAATCAAGAATCCGATTGCGGACAAGGCCCGTGTTGGACGATGGGCGCAACCCGTTCCCTAACGATCCGGTCTTTTCAACCCCTCCCCGTACACCGGCTGCGCAACGCCGACCTTGCCACGGGCGTCCCGTATGGGCAGCGCCAGAAACGCCCCGTTGTTCATCCGCGTCACTGCGCGCATGAGCGTCGCATAGCGTAAGCCGGTATTCGGAGAAAGAAACCCCACGGCATGGATACGGACTTTAGGCTTCCCGGTGATGCGGTCGGTATTGAACGTCTGAAGCGCGGACGTCACCTCGTCGTAGGTGCTCCCGTTGTAATCGTCGCCAAAAACATAGATCGCCACTTTTTCCTTCTGTCTGGCGTAGGCCCGGAGCGCCACCTTCAACCCCTCGACGGGGCTGCTGTTGGAAAACACCTTCCAGTGCCGCATCACCTTCATGATGCTCTTGCGTCGTCTCGGCGTGTCGGGAATCCATCTCTTTGCGTAGGCGCTGATGAGGTAACCGCCGTTGTCGTTCAGAACCTGAAATCCACGCACGGTTGGATGAATGTCCAGCACATTGCTCATCGTCTCCATGACCTGTGGCCAAATCCCCTGCATGCTGCCGGACGTGTCAATGATGAAAATGACATATTCGCTGTCCACGGGAATCCCCCCAACCGCAGGGTCGCGCGCGTGAACAACCGGAGTGCGAACTTGCAGCGTGGCACGTTGGAGCGATTCCCTGACCTGTTCAAGCCCTTCGTTTTTACTCTGCAACGCCTTCAGCCGTTGATCGGCCCCGCTGACGGCCTGACGGAGCGACTGATCGTTCTCCGGCGTCACGGCACTTGCCGCCTCACGGGCACGCAGGGCATCCCATCGCCCACGCAGCCTGGTGACCATCTCCGTGATCCGCGCATTGTCCGACACCCGTGTCTGCACGGGTGCGGCGACGGCCACTTCAACTTCGTTCAGGCCGGGTTTCGCAATAATCAGCAACAGGATGACCGCGCCAAAACCGCACGTGATGACGTCGAGAAACGCCAGACTGGACGTGTCACCGGATGGTCGGGGTCGCTTCACGGCCATCCCTCTGCGGGTGCCAGCAGCAACCCGCCGGCTTGTGCGGTCCAGATCCAGTATGCCGAGGCCGCTTCCGGGTCGCCTTCAAGCGGAAGCAGAATGACGTGCACCTTTTTGCCGGCCGCCGGTGCTGACCGCCGGAGGCTTGCGTAAAACAGCTCCTTGCGGCACGCGCCGCTCACCTTCCCTGTTGTGGCCCCGCCGCAGCCACGGGACAGGAGTCCCGTCGAGGCCAGATTCTGCGTGGGCAATCCGTCAGTCACAACATACAGGTCCGTCACGGCTGGCGAGAGCGTGCCAATCGCCCGCAACCCCGCCTCCAGATTGGTCGGCCCGGTTGGGATCAGGTCGTCCAGTTCCCCGAACAGCGTCTTCAGCGTCGTGGCATCGCGACCCTCGGCCCAGCGTCCGCCGTGGAGCGCCCTGGCCTGATCGTTAAAGGTCACGACGGCGACCCGGCTCTCTTCGGGAAGTCGGTGCAGCAGCCACCGAACCGTGCGGAGCGCGCGTTGCCACTTCGGCCCGTTCCGCTTCTCGGCGTCCGGGCGAATTTTCCTGGAGATGATGTCAATGAGCCGCTCATCGGTCATGGACGCACTACGATCCAGCAGGATTGCGATACGTCGGCCTTCGACCTTCAGGCCGAGCAGATAGGCTTCTTCGTCATTCTGGAGATCCTCAACAACGTCCTGGGCCTTCGCCGGCTCAATGGATTCCACCTCACTCCGCAGAGCCTCATTTCTGGCGGTGGCCTGTGCGATGTCCCGCTCAAGCTCGGCGAGCCGTACCCGGTTGGCGGTGGATTGCGTCTTGAGAACCTGTCGCTCCCGGATTTCCCGACGCGCCTTCACAATCCGCATGGTGAGCATGGCGGCTTCCTGACGCAACGCCTCAACGGTGTTGTCCTTCACGGCAACCGCGACGTGTTCGGTGACGACGGGCTGGGCCATCAGCTCGACATGGCGCTTCACGATCAGGAAGAGCAGAATGGTCGCGCCCAACCCGCACGCCATCACGTCAAGAAACGCCATCTGGCTTCCCGGCTCTCGTCGTCTGATGCGCATGGCCGGGTCAACGACTGATGCGTTTGAGCAGAAACTCTTCGCAATAAGCCTGAATGTCAATCAGGCGTTTCTCCTGCGCCCGCTGCATCACATGCAACAGCAGCATCAGCAGGATGCTCGCAAGAAGGGCCACAAGGGTGGAATTAAACGCGGTGCCCAGGCTCGAGGTCATCCCCGCGATGTCCCCGACCAGCGCCTCTTCGGCCTGCGACAGGGCTTGTCCAATCCCCCGGACGGTCCCGATGAATCCAATGGACGGGATGGCCCAGATGATGTACCGGATCATCGCGTTGTCGGCTTCAAGCCGCATCCCAAGCGCGTCAACACTGGTCTGAATGGCGTCGGAGGTGTTTTGCACATCCCCGGTAATCTGGTAACGGCGGAGACTCGCCGTCAACGTCTCCATCAGGTGCGACCGACTCATCTCATCGGGAAGCGTTTCGAGTGCGTGGAGCGTTTCGATCAACGGGGTGCGGCTTTCATCGGCATCCCTGAAGACATCCACCTCAAAGAGATACTGTTCCGACGACAACGCCCACATCTTCATCAGAATCCTGACCGCGCAAAACACCATGAGGATCAGACAGATTTCCTGCTCCCAGTCCTTGAGAATCACCACCCAATCGCGCGGCGCGGACTGCCCCGCCAGACGCGCCGCATCAAGGGCGGCTTCGGCTTTGGGCCGGATGACCTGGACATAGAACAGATGGATGCCGCCGCCGGCGACGGCAAAGATGGCGAAGACTCGCATCAATTCACTCATGTTAAATATCCACCGGGAAACTGGTGGGTGCGTTCAGGCTGATCGCCGTCTGTCGCTCCTGGCGAGCCATCCCTTCACGCGGCACGTGAAGGGCGGCGGCGAGCAGCCCCAGCGCCACGGCCAGGCCAATGATGATCCGGATACGTCGAAGTCTTTGCATTCCGCTCATGTCATGATCCTCCGTCAAGATATCGAACAATACGAAACCCCAGTTCAGGTTTTGAGGCGCGACTCCCGGCCCGGTAGGCGGCGCGCAATTCGCCAAGATCGCCCGAACGCCAGCTTGAGCCTTTGACCGTATGCTGATGGCCGGCCTCAACATCCAGCGGATCGGTCTCCACGCGACCGACGGGCGGGGGCTGCAAATCGTACGTATCGTGCGCCCACTCACTCGCGTTGCCGGCAAGATCATGAAGCCCCGAGGCGTTGGCCGTGAATGTCCCGACGTCGGCTGTCTGCACGAACCCGTCACGATAATGGGGGATATAGATGGGGACGGTTCCCTTTGCCGATTCGTCGGCGAGATTGCCGCTTCCTTCCGGCACGCGGGTCTCGTTGCCCCACGGGAAGCGGGTCTGGACGCGACGCCCGGCTTTGCGGGCCAGCCATTCCCACTCGGCTTCGGTCGGGAGTCGGTATCCATCCGCATCAGCGTGACTGCCGACGTGGCGTTTGCCCGTCAATTGATACACGGGCTTCAGCCCTTCCCGCCGACTCAACCAGTTGCAAAAGCGTGCGGCGTCTTCCCATGTGATGTTGGTGACGGGACGGCGATTGACAACCGGCGGCTGTTTCGGGTGGGTAAACTGCCGATACTGGCCGACCGTCACTTCATGAATCCCGGCGTAGAACGCCCGAGTGAGCCGCACTTCGCGCATAAACTCATTGGCCCGCCGACCAGGCTTCCCGCGCGGCGTCCCCAGCATGATGGTCCCCGGATTCCGGAAGAGTTTCAGCGCGATTCCGATGCCGTTGGCGTACTGCGGCGGCGCCGTCTCGCGTCTGGCACGCGCTTCGGTTATCAGCGTCACGCGCAGGCGTTGCTCCGCATCCGGCTCGGGCGTCACGGTCCGCGTCACATCCTGGTAGCCGTCGCGCGTCAGGCGAATCGTGTGTGACACGGGTGGAAGCGTCAGGCGCATCGGCGTCCGGCCCACGGATGTGCCGTTGACGAAAAGCTCGGCTTCAGGCTCGGAATGCACATGGACCATGCCGAACGTGGGAACAAGGGTCAATTCAACCGTGCGATGCGCGTCCGGTTCCAGCATAAACGTGGTTTCAAGCGGCGCATACCCCGGCTGCGTGTAGCGAGCGCGATGCTCAATGCCGGCGGCCAAACGCAGATTGTCCGGCTTGGACACGACTTGCCCATTGACGGAGAGCACGCCCTTGTCGGGCGACAGGACGAACGAGACCCCGGCGCGCGCCCGGACCAACCGGTAATGCCGTGTGGCCGTTGGCGCATCATGCGTGATCCGCACCGTCTCTGTGCGAGTCTCATACCCATCACGGGCAATGCGCAATTCATGGGCGCCGGCGGGAACATCCAGCTCCAGAGGCGTCGCCCCGACCGCTTCACCGTTTCGCGTCACCATGGCCGCATCCGGCTTTGAGGTGAGCGTGATCCGTCCCGTGACAGGCGCCAGCGAAAGTCTGACGGCATAGTCCGCGCCGCGCCGCGCCGTCACCTTCTGCGAAGCGGACGCATAATGAGGATGCCGCGCTTCCAGCATGTACTCGCCGTCCCGAAGCTCGGTATCAAAGCGCGCGCCTTCCAGAACAAACTTGCCATCAAGAAACCATCGGGTCTTCGCCTCATGCACGTCGGTCGTCGCGTGAAGCGCGGCAAGCTGTTCGCGCAACACGATGTCAACGCGCCCGCGGGTTTTCGCTGCATCGGGGACGGTAATCGTCTCGGACGCAAACCCGGCAGCGGCGACCTGCAACACCAGCGGCCCATGCAAGGCCCAGACATCCGTCTTGACGGCCACGCCAATCCCCTGAATGATGGTCACGACAGCGTTCGCTGCGGCATCGGATGGAGCAATCACCACGTCAATCCTGTGCACACCCACCGCGACCAGCGCACCTACCCCGGCCACAGCGGCCACGACAAGCGCCACGAACGCCATCGTCCGAACACCTCGCCACCGGCGATGCTTCGCCTGCGCCAGTTCACGTTCAAATTCGTTCATCGCAAACAACCCTGACTTCCGCCGACGCGCCTTTCTTGTGTGAAACGTTGACGGTCAGCAACTTGGAACGATAGCCCTTGCGCTTGCCTTCAAAGACATAGGCGCCGGGACGCAGTTCAATGACTCGCTCCTTGAGACGCCCGATGGTCCCGACGCCCCGAATGCCAATCTCGGTCTGATTATCCGACAGGACCCGAACGGACACCTGTGTCTGCCGGTCCTGAATGACGCGTGCGAGCGTGGCCTTGCTGGCCGTCAGCCGGGGACTGTGTGTCACGAGCGGCTCCGCGTCACGCAGCGTCTGACGCGCCGCCTCGGCGATGCTGGGTGAAGCAAGCCGTTCGGGGCGAGACAGAAAATCATCCATGGCCCTCTGCGCATCCGTGATACGAGCCGCGAGCAAACTGCCATCCACCGCGTCCTTGTGGGTCGGCGCAAGCGCTTTGGCCTCTTCAAACGCTCGCAACGCGACGGGCCAGTCGTCACTGGTCACCGCTTGAGCGGCGGCGGCAAGATGCCGGTCACGGGTCTGGGATCGTACAAGAGCGTCAATGCCGGTTTTGAGTCGCAGTGTCTCCGCATGTTGCGGCCGCTGCTGTGCGGCTTCGGCAAACGCTTGCATCGCCTGCTCCGCCCTGGTGTCATCAACGGCCTTCCACCCACTGGCAATGGCCCGCAAAAACTGTTGCTCACGCAGTTGCCCGTCAATGGCCTGAAGACGCGACATGACGCTGGCGTCCGACGAATCCAGTTCGGCAAGACGCCGCAACGCCGTCTGCTCGGCAGGAATATCCTCCGCCTCGCGAGCCTCCGCCACGTTCCCGCGTGCGGCCAGAAGCGCCGGAAGCTGCGCGATACGTGCTTCCCATTGCTTCGCGTCCCTGCCATCGGGCCACTGCTCCCGTGCTTGAGTGATACGGAGGCGGGCGGTCTTCGCGTCCCCGTCGGCATAGGCCGCTTTCGCCGCCTGGACATGGCGTTGATAGTGGGCTTTCGCGTCCCGCAGGACATCCACGGCTTCTCTCTTCGCGTTGTCCAGAAGCCGAATCGCCGAGTCCACGTCACCGTCATCGTAAGCGGAAAGGGCCTTCTCCTTGTTCAAGGCAATCCGCGCACGCGCGGCACGTGGTCCGGGCACATGTGCGCTTTGGATCCGGGCAAGCTCAAATTCCCGCGTGCGTTCAAAATCACGGACCGCAGCCTGAAATTGTCCCTGCCGGGCCGCCGCAACGGCGTCGAGGTGTTGGACCGGAGATGGAGTGTGCGGGGCCGGAGACGGAGAAGCGGGCGTGGTGTCAGGAGATGGACTGGTGACGGATTCTGCCGATTGCGTCACGGCTATCGGCGCCGACTCTTCCGGCGGGGCATCCTTGGACAGCAGAACCCCGATCCATATCCCTCCGCCACCGATGGCGGCAAGGAGCAGAACCCCACCACCGCCCAGCAGGAGATATCGCCAACCGGCCGCGCGCCGGGCACGGACATGAGCGATCTGATCCCGAAGCGCATTCTGTTCCTGTCCCTCGCTCACCGGAGATCTGTCTTCGTATCGGGGCGGAGATCTGTCTTCGTATCAGGACGGATATCTGTCTTCGTATCAGGGCGAAGATCTATCTTCGTATCCGGGATGCGTTCTGCGACGTAGAGCTTCCGAAGGAACGCCCGCCACTGTCTGAACTGCTCGTTCGCATTGCCGGTGAGTTTCGTGGTCGTCCCTTCAAGCTCAATGTTCTGCGGCGCCACTTCAATGTTAAGCGACTCCCCAAGTTCAGAAAGCGCGTCGGCATGGACTTCTCCTTCGGCGCTGTTTTTGAAACTTTTTTCGAGAAGCGAAATGCCGCCGATGACCGCAACCGTGCCGCCGACAACAGACCCCACGCTCGCGACCGGCGAGTTGGTGTACACACTCGCCACAATGGCCGCCACCCCAAGAACGGCCAGTCCGGCGCCGATGACGCCATCCCAGAGGGCGGCACTATCCGCTTCTCGCCGGCCCTTGGTGGCGAGCATGGCATGTTCCTGCCAGGCGGCGTAACTCGAGTCAGTGCGCTGGGCGAATGCGGCGTACTGGCTCTGTATCCGATCCATGAACAACCCGTCCTGAACGCGGATGGCGCGAGTCCGAGCCAGCATCGGGTCGTCCCGGTCCGGCAACGCCATCAGCGTGACGGACTGCCCATCTTCTTCAATGTACTCCGAGAACGATTCCTCGGAGAAGGTTCTGGCAAACCGGAGTTCGGCGATGTGGCGAAGCGTCGCCAGATCCCGATTCGGCCGATCCTTTATCATCGCCGCGACGTCTTCGGCCACCCGCTGAAACACGGGCTGATAGGGATCCTTGCCTTTGCTGCGAAGATCCCGCGAGAAATGTTCCTTCACGCGATGTTCGTAACTGCGGTTCATCCAGTGCTCGCCGCTGATGTCCACGACGGTCACGTCAATCTCAATATCTTCGCCGTTTGATTGCACAATTTTGCCGATGACGTAGAGATCCCCGGTGGCCGACGACGTGGGCGTCACATAGATATCGCCCAACACGTTGGTGTTCTGAAGTTCGTTCTTGAGGACGATGGCAAAGCGATTCGCCTCGGCCCGGCGTAGTTCCGGCCAGACCCCTTCATCCTCGTAGTCATCAGGGTCTTCGGGAATACCGGGATCAAAAACGGGCACGATGACATCAAGACGGACACCATCGTAGGGATGATTGGCCTGTGCGCTGTCGGAGGAATCAATTTGCGGGCCAACCACAGGCCCGGACGAGAGACCGGCACACCCGGTCAGCATCATGATGACGACCGCAAAAATGATGTTATTCAGATTCTTCTTGCGCATCAGCATCTCCTTGTTTACGCATGGGCTTGAGAGGTAAGCCTTTGTACCGGCGGTACTCATTCCAGAGTCGGGCTTTCTGTTGCGGGTCGGTTTCGTTCATCGCCGCCAGGCGGATTTGCGCTTCAAGTTTGCTGTCGTTATCCGGACCCAGCTCACTATTGCGCCCCATGGCCAGAATATCTTTGGGAACAGGCCCCGATTGCCCACCTGCCAACGGCTCCGTTTCGGATGTCGTCATACCGGAAGACGGTGTGTCCGGCGCCGGAACTTCGGTACCCTGAATGCCGGACGCCGCAACGGATTCAATGGCGGTGCCGGCCTGACTCCCGCCCTCGCCATTCTCCTGACGATCCGCACCGTTTGCACGACTGCCCGCACGAGTCCTGTTACCGGCCACATCGCCGCCAGCCGCACCACGCCTCGTGCCACCGGCCGAGTCCGACGCCACACCCTGCCGGCATTGCTCAAAACGGGCCAGCGAATCGTGAAGCGCCTCATCCATTCGGGCAATTTTTTCTTCCCGTGTGAGCAAGGCCCCTTCACCATCGTCATGAACTGCCTGTGGACGACATTCCGGCGTTGCGGTTCCTTCGGCGGACGCCACGGCGGTCATGAGCAACAAGGCGATCGCCATGCAGGCGATCAGGAGCCTGTCCATGGCCGCCGGCCTTCCAACTGGCCGGTGCGTCTTTATCAATGTCCATTCACGACACGCTGACATGGCACCCCTTTCCCGCTATACAAATGATACAAATTTTGTCGGCTCTTCGTCCAGTACCGGCCGCAAATTTTGAGACAAAAGCCGTGACGGCTTTCCATCAAATTTCCTTTTGCAGCGCCGGTTCGGTTCGGCGACGGCCTGCGCGCCATTATGCACCACCCTCTCACCACGGGCAAACGTCGGCTTGCTCTCCGGCGGCGACTTCCGTCTCTGGACATCCGGCGGCGGACATTGCTACGTTGCTTGCCGCCTCGCGTCCATCCACACGAATCATGCCGTATTCCCATCTGCGGCACAGGGACACGGACAGATTGGTCACTTCCATGCTGGAACGCTCGTTTATTTTTCTCAAGGGCATCGGGGAAACCACGGAGCGGCGACTGTGGTCTCACGGCATAACCCACTGGCGGGACTTTCTTGCCGCTTCCAACGTCCTCACCATCCATCCCGCGCAAAAAGCGCACTATGATCGCATCATCCGGGACGCCTGGGACGATTTCCAATGTGCCCGCTGGCGACGGCTTGCCCGACGGTTCACCGCCAAACATCATTGGCGATGCCTTGATGCGTTTCGCGCGCGCACCGTGTTTCTGGACATTGAAACCGACGGCCAGCCCATCGGACGCGGCGTCATCACCATGGTGGGCCTGTACAGCAATCACACGATGACCACACTGACTCGGCATCAGAACCTGACAGCGGAACGCTTGCAGGAGGAACTGTCGCGCTACGACCTGATTGTCACGTTTTTCGGATCGGGCTTTGATCTGCCGTATTTGCGCGCGAGCTACCCGCAACTGGATCTCACCCACGGGCATTTTGATCTGTGCTTCGCCGCCAGACGGTTGGGCATGCGGGGCGGGCTGAAACGAATTGAAGCCGAACTCGGACTGACGCGCCCCACGAACGTGCAGGGTCTGGACGGAGGGGACGCCGTGACCTTATGGCATGACTGGCAGGCCGGAGACCATCAGGCGGGCGAGACTCTGCGCGTGTACAACGAGGCGGACGTTCGCCATCTTGAGCCGCTTGCCGACCACCTGTATCGGAAACTTCAAGATCAATGCGAACGGACGCCGGACGGCTGACGAACCACCAACCCGTCCGTCACCGCTCGCCGCCTTCGCACGCAATCCATGTCCCGCACAGCCATCCGTAGCCCTGCACAATCAACCACAGCAACAAGGGAATCGCCGTGGCCACACACATGGCAAACAACAGGACACGCATGGGAATGGAAAGTGGTTTCATCATGGTCATACGGCGGGCGGGGTCACAACGCCGGACAGTAATCAGAGCAGCCCGTGTTTGCGCAAATAGTCGCGGTCAATGACCGGCGCCGGTCGTTCCGGGAATCTGCCGCTGTTCAGGAGCAAGCGTTCAACATATTTCCCAATCAGGTCCGACTCCAGATTGACGGCGTTGCCGGTCTGAACAGTCCCCAGCGTGGTCACCGTGGCCGTATGGGGAATCACCGCCACACACACGCGCGGCTCCGACACCGCATTGATCGTCAGACTCACGCCATCCATCGTGAGCGAGCCTTTGCGCACGCAATAGGGCAACACGCAGTCCGGCGTTTCCACCGTCAGCAACACGGTGTTGCCCTGTTGCACACGGTCACACAGGATGCCGGTTCCATCAACATGCCCGGCCACAAGATGCCCCCCAAGACGGTCGTTCACTTTCAAGGCCCGTTCCAGGTTGACAGCAGAGCCGGCCGCAAGCGAACCCAGCGTGGTGACCGTCAGGGTTTCCGTGGACACGTCAACCGCAAAACCCGACTCGTCAACGTCGGTGACCGTCACACAGGCCCCCGAGACGCTCACGCTGTCACCGGGATGCAACTCATCCAGCACAATCCGCGCCATCAGCGACAGACGCGCGCCTGCGGTTCCGCGCGTCAAGGAGCGGACCACGCCGATTTCTTCAACGATCCCGCTAAACATCATCTTCCGGGGGCGTCTCCCCGTCGCGGCTGAAAAACACCATGCGGCACACGACGATAAAGACCACAATCAACACGCCCACACCCGCCGCGGCCAGTACACCGATCACGACATCGCCCATGGTGATCCCTGTTTCCATGTCCATCTCTCCTTGTCTGCGCCCTTCCCCGGCCGCTGACACAACGTCAGGCCGGCTGTGCGACCGATCGGCGACCGGTCAACACCCAAAAGCCGATCGCCGCAAGAAATTGAAGACAACCTATAATGGTAAACGCGCCGGTATAGCTGATGGTCGCCACAAGGACACCCGCCAGAATCGGGCCGGCGGCGTGCCCAATATCCATGACGGTGCCGCGCAGTCCCATGCCCGCGCCAATGTTGCCGTCCCCCAAATCCGCAATCAGCGCGGCGGAGGATGACGTAATAACGGCTTCACCAAAACCAAAACCCGCCGCACACAACAACAGCCAGCCCAGGTGAGTCGTGTGGGGAATCGCCATGATGGCCACCCCGCACACGATGAGACCCATGGTGATCAGAGGCCGTCGTCCGACTTGATCCGAGACCCGCCCCATCACGGGCTTGGAGACAAACGACGTGAATCCCTGTATCCCGAACAGCAACCCGCTTTCCGCCAGACTCAACCCGATTGACAACCCGTATAACGGCAAAAACGCCATCAGTGCGCCGTTGGCCACCATCTTGACGGCTTCGGCCACACTCGTCGCCACCATCTGAAGATGTCCCAGCACAGCCCGCGCACCTTGCCACACCTGTGCCATGGTGGCCTCCGCCTTTTCCCCGTCCGCCATCCTCCTGCCCGACGGTGTGGGAGCATACCACCAGAACACCAGATACAACACGAGCGCGGCGACCCCGAACCACCCGCCCACGACAAACGCGCTCGCATACCCGACCGTGTCAACGAGCCGCCCGCCCAGCATCGGCCCCAGCAACGCCCCGCCCTGGACGGCGGCGGTGTACCATCCCAGCGCCGCGCCCCTCGTCGCGGGATACATCTCCGCAACCGTGGCGAGCGCCAACGGCATGAACACGGCGGTCGCCAGTCCATGCACGACCCGCAACATCGTGAGCGACTCCACGTCAGACACCAGGGGATAGACGAACGGAGGCCACGCAAAGGCCAGCGCACCAATCAGCATCAAATGCGACCGATTCACCACATCGGACAGCGTGCCAATCGGCAGCTTGAGAAAGACGCCCGTCATCGTGGAAGTGGCGAGAATGAACCCCACCGCCACGGGACCCGCCCCCAGTGTTCCGGCAAACGACGCCAGGGCCGGCATGCGCACCACGTTGTAGCTGATAAAGCCGAAAAACCCCACGACGCACAGGAGAAGAAAAGCCGGGACGATGGTCATTGGTTCCTCACGAACGCGCCGCAGAAACGCGACGGCATCACGGCGAAATCATACAGCGCAGCACCCATCACTCGCCCCTTATAAGCCAAAGACGAACGTGAGAACAAATACGGCGCATCACAGAACCCGTCTGACCGCCAAACGGTGACAAAGTATCGGTCGCGTGGTATATTTGTGTCATGACGTTAGACATAGACAGACTGCGGGATGCCGCATCTCATGTCGGCGTCGTTGTCGTGGCCGGTGGGTTTCTGGACGGAGTCATTGCCGATGGGCGTTGGTATGAAACGATCGGCACCTTGGTTTTCGGCTTGATGTTGATTGTATCATCTGTCATCAGGAGGTCGCCATGAGTACCTTTTTTATAGGAGTATTGGTTGTCGCAGTGCCGTTGCTCATTTTGATGGGCATCGAAATTTATCGCGGCCACTGAAATCTTCCTTGCAGTCATAACCGCCCGCCGCCGCAACACATTCTCCGCCACCTGCCCCGACGCGCAGGATGAAAATCACATCGCCTGCCGGTCATGGGGTACGAAACGGCCATCGCCGTCATTGTCGGCGGGATATTGATTACGTCATCTGTCATCAGGAGGTCGCCATGAGTTCCTTTTTGATAGGAGTATTGGTTGCAGCAGTGCCGTTGATCATTTTGATGGGCATCGCAATTTATCGCGGCGACTGAAATCTTCCTTGAAGTCATAACCGCCCGTCGCCGCAACACATTCTCCGCCACCTGCCCAACACGCAGGACGAAAACCACATCGCCATGCCATTCTTATGAGACCAGATTCCCGCGAAGCCGTGGGAATGACCGACAGAGCTCACGTCAGCCCGTCGCCTTTGTACTTCCCACCCGATCTTGTTACACTGTCCTTCATTCATGCCACCTGCCATTCACCCAGTTGATCTGCTTGAGATCCTTCGTCGCCGAAACCTGACCCCGGCCATTGTGTTTCTCACATCCCGGCGAGCCTGCGATGAAGCCATTGACAGCTTTGCACACCGACACGTTCCCATTCCGGCGGCGCGGTCGGCGGCGATCATGAAGACCCTCGACACGATGATTGCCGACTATCCCAGCATCACCAACCACCCCCTGATTCCCACCGTGGGACAATACGGCGTCGCCGCACATCACGCCGGACATCTGCCGTCCTGGAAAATCGCCATTGAAGAACTCATGCGTCAAGGCTGCCTGGACGCCGTCTTTGCCACCACCACACTGGCCGCGGGAGTGGACTTTCCCGCCCGCACCGTCGTCGTCACCCAATCACACATCCGCAAAAGCCGGAATATTACCGAATTGTCCGTGAGCGAAATTCAGCAACTCGCGGGTCGCGGCGGACGACGCGGCAAAGATTACGTCGGCTTCGTGGTGGTCACGCCCTCGCCGTATATTGACATCGGCCATATCGCCCGCGGATTCACAAGCAACCCGGAACCGTTGGAAAGTCAATTCGTACTCTCCTACCCCATGGTGCTGAATCTGCTGAAAGCCCATGCCATTGATCACATTCAGCCCATTCTGGAAAAGAGCTTCGCGCAATTTCAACTCAATCAACGCGCCAGCATCCATGAAACAAAACTGGACAAGGTGGACGAACAATTGACGGCCTACGGCCAACGGGAATGTGCCGACTGGATTACCATGTGGCAGTCGTTTGACCAGGCCAAACAACGCCGCTCGCAAGGCCGCAAGAAAAAAACGCATCGCGAATCACCGGACGTACTCGCGCGCCTGCCCTTCCTCACGCCGGGACGGCTCGTTGAACTGTCCAAAGACCGCGGCGTGGTGTTGAGACAATACCGCAGCCGCAGCCACGGCCACGCCATGGTCACCGTGGTGCGCAGTCACGGGCGCATTGTGGAATATCCGGTCAACACCGTGACCGCCGTGCTGGATGCCGTCATTGACGTGGCGGAGACCAGGCGGTTTCCATGGAGCACATCCCATGGGCTGGCTCATGCAAGCGACACGCTGGAGAATCTTCCCGAACGGCTGCGGCACCTGCCCATTCGCGTAGAGCAGAACGTGGCCGACAGCCCGATTCTGACGGAAACGTTAAGCGAAGATTTTCCCTGTCCGGCGTGTCCGTCCCGTCCCGCGTGCCAAAAGGATCATCCGAAAGCGCTGCGGTTGCGACAGGACCATCAACGTTTCACCAAAACCATTCATACCTTGCGCACCGAACTCTGGCACCGCTTTCGGCAACACATGGAAGTGTTGGAGACATTCGGCTACCTGACGCCGACCGGCCAGCTCACCGCCGACGGGGACTGGGCGCGATTGATCCGCATCAACCATTCATTGCTGATTACGGAGCTGATCCGAATGGAGGCGTTTGAAGGGATTGAGCCGTCGCTCCTGACGGGCGTGATGGCCGGCATCGCGCACGACGATGACCGTCCAGTGGCGTTTTCCCGTCGCAACGCGCCGCTCGCCTCGGTACTCGGACAGGTTCGGAAAATAGCCCATTCGCTGTCCGCCTATGAAGAGCCTCCCCTGTTACGGTCGGACGTCTCGGCAGTGGCGGCGATGTGGATCGCCAACCCCGAGTTGCCCTGGAAAGAACTCATTCGCTCCACGGCCATGGCGGAAGGAGACGTGTACCGCCTCCTGGCCCGGTCGCTGGAATATCTCTCGCAAATCCACGGACTCAAAGCGACCCATCCGGGGCTGGCCCGCGTCGCCGTTCAGGCCATGGACCTCATGCGACGGGACGTGTTGCAGGAATTGCCATAAGACATGAATCAAAACGTGCGTCCGGAACGAACCGGAACTGAAGGCGACACATGACGAACGACGAATTAGCAACACAATTAGCCACGTTACCGGGCAGCCTGTTGCGCCGACTGGCCAGGGGACGAACGTCCCGACCGTTTCGCATGGGGAAAGCCCGTTTGATTGAGACGATTCTGGCTCTGCCGCCCGACCAGCTCGCGCAAGTTGAGGCTGAACTGACATCGCTCCAGCACGAGTCTCCTCCCCACCTGTCGGACCCGCCTCCCTCGCCCGGCGCGCCGCCGTCACAATCTGCGGAGACATCCAAAGCAGAACAGGAACACGGAGACCGGACACCGGCCCCACCACGTCCGCCTCGCCCCGCCGCCGAGGAAGCGCCGCCCGTCACCATTGATGCGCTCCTGGAAGACATCGGCGTCCCTCCGCCGCAGCCATTTATCCCCGACCCATGGCAACAGGAAGCCGTTGACCTCCTGAAGACGGGCAACGTGATCTTGAGCGTGCCCACGGGCAGCGGAAAAACCTACGTCGCGGTGGAAGCCATGCGACACGCCATCGCCGCCGAACAAACCATCATCTACACGTCCCCGCTGAAGGCGCTATCCAACACCAAACTCACCGAGTTCGTGCAGCTTTTCGGAGCGGAGAACGTGGGCATTCTCACCGGTGACCGGCGGGACAACCCTCATGCGTCCATTCTGATTATGACCACCGAGATTTTGCGCAACCTGCTGTACGACGCCGGCGGCGGTGAAATTGACATGAGGCTGGACACGCTGGGCCTGGTGATTCTGGATGAATCACAATTTATCGCCGACCCGGAACGCGGCGTGGTATGGGAAGAAACGATTATTTTTTGTCCCGCGCAAACGCGCCTGCTTCTACTCTCGGCCTCCATCGGCAACCCCGAAGAAATCGCCACGTGGATCAGTTCCATTCGTTCCACGCCCTGTCATCTCATCCACCACCGCAACCGTTCCGTCCCCCTTCGCGCCGCCTATCTTGACCCCTCCGGCAAGCTCGCGCCCATGTTCCGCACCCGCGACATTGCCCGTGACAAAACCCCGTCCATTCACCCCGAAACCAAACGCCTGTTTACACAATACGAAGAGCACACGCTGGGACCGCGGTCGTAAGCTGTCCTGGAATTGATGGTCTTGCGGGTTGCAATGACGGCGGGCGGAGATGTGCGAGCGGGTGGGCGGGGCTTAATATTCCAACGTCAAATCCGCGGGAATGGCGAAGCCGATACCTTCGGTGCCTTCATCTGTGACTTTCTTCGTCACAATCCCTACCAGATTACCATCAACATCAAATAAACCGCCGCCGGATGAACCTGGCGATATGGCCGCGGTGGTTTGTATCAGCCGATTGCCGTTGTCTTCGCGAAACTGTGTAATCAGCCCATCGGACATCGACAAATCCAACCCCTTGGACGCATATAACACATATACCGCTTCCCCTATTTTCAGCGTGTCGAACTTACGAACTGTTGCGGGAATGCCCCATAACCCCTCCACATCCAGCAGGCAGAAATCCTTGTCCGTATCGAAACGGCGAATGGCGACGGGAAAGGCGGTATCGGTATCGGCGCGGCGGTTGTCGGATTTATACACGGCAATGGCGCCGCCTTCGTTAACCACGTGGCAGTTGGTTGCAACGATGTTGGGACGAATGATGACCCCGCTTCCCTGACCATCGCCGTTGATGATAACCACCACCGACCGCCATGTGTTTTCAAATACCCGTTCGGCGATATTCGATCCTTTGGGGATGGGAGCGATGGCGATCTTGCCGCCGATAGCGGGGTTTTCCGCAGGGATGTCCTCGCGGTTTTCAATAGCTTCCATGCGTCGCGCCGCTTCTTTTTGTGCCGAGCGGATTTCGGCTTGCGATAGGTAATTGCGCCAATTGTTCTTGCGCAGACTATTAGCCGCATACTCATCACCATTTGCTTTGGCGATGGAAAACCAGATATACGCTTCGCGCTTGTCCGTGATAATGCCTTCGCCATCCCAATACAGTGCGCCCAAACCAGTTTGCGCATCCGCAAGCCCCTGCTCCGCCGCCTTGCGCCACCAGCGCACAACCTCGCGCATGTCTTTGGCAACACCTGCGCCAGTGGCGTATGCAACGCCCAAATTCAATTGCGCCTTCGCATATCCCTGCGCCGCCGCCTTGCGATACCAACTCACCGCCTCGCGTTGATCTTTGGCAACACCTGCGCCAGTGGCGTATGCCCAGCCCAAATTCAATTGCGCCTGCGCATATCCCTGCGCCGCCGCCTTGCGCCACCAGCGCACCGCCTCGCGCTGATCTTTTGCAACGCCTACACCATTGGCGTATGCCAAGCCCAAAACATCTTGCGCCTCCGCATACCCCTGCTCCGCATCCTTGCGCAATGTCTCAATTTGTTCGCTCGAAAGTTGCGCGTCAGCAACGGCCACCATCGCCACGATCAGAACAACGTTTATCAGGCAAAACCAATTCGTTTTCATCAAAATCGCCTCCCGTTATTGACTGTGACTACGCATTACATCAACCGTCGCGAAGATTTTTTCTTTGACTCCGATTCCTTATTCGGCTCACACACATCGCATTGACACATCCGGCGAAGTTTGTTGAAGGCGTAGAGGTCGATGTCATGCCCGTCGCTCCAGCACAGACGGAACGCATAATGTCCCACCGGTTCAATGTCCTTCAGCGTGATGAGCAGTGTTGCCATAACAATGGACGACGCTGTTCGGCAGGCAGGGCTTAATGTTCCAACGCCAAATCCGCGGGAATGGCGAAGCCGATGCCTTCGGTGCTTTCATCGGCGACTTTCCAGGTCATAATGCCGACCAGATTGCTTTCGCCGTCGAACAACCCGCCGCCGGATGAGCCGGGCGATTGGGCGGCATCGGTTTGGATATAGCGAATGTCGTCGATAATCCGCAGTTGCGAGACAAGCCCGGACGAAAGGGATAAATCCAGACCTTGCGGCGCACCCAGGCCATACACACCCTCGCCCACCTTGAGAGTCTCATAGCGGCGCACCGTCACGGGAATTCCCCATAACCCGCCCACATCCAGTAGGCAGAAATCCTTGTCCGTATCGGAACGGCGGATGACAGCGGGATATGCGGTATCGGTATCGGCGCGGCGGTTGTCGGATTTATACACGGCAATGGCGCCGCCTTCGTTAACCACGTGGCAGTTGGTTGCAACGATGTTGGGACGAATGATGACCCCGCTTCCCTGACCATCGCCGTTGATGATAACCACCACCGACCGCCATGTGTTTTCAAATACCCGTTCGGCGATATTCAATCCTTTGGGGATAGGAGCGATGGCGATCTTGCCGCCGATAGCGGGGCTTTCCGCAGGAGTGTCCTCTCGGTTTTCAATAGCTTCCAGTTGCCGCGCCGCTTCTTTTTGCGCCGAGCGGATTTCGGCTTGAGATAGGTAATTGCGCCAATTATTCTCGCGCAGATTATTAGCCGCATTCTCTTGGCCATTTGCTTTGGCGATGGAAAACCAGATATACGCTTCGCGCTTGTCCGTGATAACGCCTTCGCCATTGACGTATCTAACGCCCAAATTATTTTGCGCCGACGCATGCCCCTGCTCCGCCGCCTTGCGATACCAACGCACCGCCTCGCGTTGATCTTTGGCAACGCCTTCGCCATTGACGTATCTAACGCCCAAACTATATTGCGCTTCCGTATTCCCCTGCTCCGCCGCCTTGCGATACCAACTCACCGCTTCGCGTTGATCTTTGGCAACGCCTTTGCCTTTGGCGTATGTAACGCCCAAATTATATTGCGCCCGCGCATGCCCCTGCTCCGCCGCCTTGCGATACCAACGCACTGCCTCGCGCTGATCTTTTGCAACGCCTACACCATTGGCGTATGCCCAGCCCAAAACATCTTGCGCCTCCGCATCCCCCTGCTCCGCATCCTTGCGCAATGTCTCAATTTGTTCGCTCGAAAGTTGCGCGTCAGCAACGGCCACCATCGCCACGATCAGAACAACGTTTATCAGGCAAAACCAATTCATTTTCATCAAAATCGCCTCCCGTTATTGACTGTGACTACGCATTACATCAACCGTCGCGAAGATTTTTTCTTTGACTCCGATTCCTTATTCGGCTCACACACATCGCATTGACACATCCGGCGCAGTTTGTTGAAGGCATAAAGGCCGGTGTCATGCCCGTCGCTCCAGCGCAGGCGGAACGCATAATGGCCGACCGGTTCAATGTCCTTCAGCATGATGAGCAACGGCACGTCGTCGGGGCGCAGTTTCAACTCGCCGGTCCATTCGTCCGTACAGGCCGCGCAGGGACAGTGCAGACGAAGATGGCGAATCGGATAGACAGCGTGATGGCCGTCGCTCCACTCAATGCCAAACACGCCCTTCTCAAGCCAATTCATGTCTGTTGGATGGATCGCGTCATCACTCATGTCCTTGCCTGTGCCTCCATCGTTGTCTGTGGTGTGTCCCATCTCGCCCATCAATATGATGCGTACGATTGCCTCGCTTGCGTTTCCGCCGTTGCAATGGCATCTCTCCTGATCGCGTCAGCCCCGCACAACGTCTTTGGGCGCCGATGACGGGTTGACCGTCAGGAAATTTTTCTCCGGCAGACGCTTGCCCACGACGATCCTCGCGTAGGTGTCAATCATGTCTTCCAACTCGTTCCGCACTTGACCTGCGGCCTTCAGGCGCGTTGAAACCGTAAAGGGCATCTGCCTGGCCCGTTGAAGAAATGCCACGCTGCCCGGAGACATGGGCAGACAGTGGTCCCAATGGCTTCGGTCGCATGAGGCGCACAACAGTCCGCCGGAGGCCGGAGAAAACGCATATGACCGCCCTCCCACGTCCCGACGGCACGCCACACAATGATCCAACTGGGGCCGAAAACCCGATTGCCCCAGCACGTGAATCTGAAACATGAGCGTGAGTAATGCCGGATCATCCGTCCGCACCAACGACCGCAGCCCATCCAGCAGCAAGTGAAAAATCGGCGGGCCGGGGTCCCTGTCCGCCGTGATGCCTTCAACCAGGGCGACCATGCGGAACGCCGCCGAGATGCGTTCCAGACATTCCCGCACGGCGAAAAACGGTTCAAGGATGTTGGCGTGACTGACGGAGGCAAGATCATCGCGGCGTTTTTCAAAGAGCGTCAGGTTGATGGATGAAAACGGTTCCAGCATCCCGCCGAACCGGCTTTTCATCCGCCGCGCGCCGCGCGCAATCCCGCGCACCTTGCCCAATCGCAGAGAAAAAAACGTGAGGATACGGTCGGCTTCTCCCCAGCGTATGCTTTTGAGCACAATCGCCTCTGTCGTCACAAGCGCCATGTCACATCTTGCGTTGGGTATTCACGCACGAGCGGATGCCAACTCCCGCTTCGGCGTTGCCGCATCCGGGACCAGGCTCACGAGTCTGGGTGCCGGGTTCCGCCGGGATGACGGAGAGACGGGAGTGCGGATTCATCGCAGAGACTCCAGCATCAACGTGGCGAATCCAAGATAGATGCTGACCCCTATGATATCCATGACCGTGGTGATAAACGGGCCTGCCGCCACCGCCGGATCAATCCTCAATTTTTTGAACAGAAAGGGGGTCACCGTCGCGATGCTCGCCGACAGGATAAACGTGATCAGCAGGGAGCCGCCCACGACCAATCCCAAAAATCCGCTGTGCTGCCACCACCATCCCGCCAGAAAGAGCAGACTCCCGCAGATGATTCCCAGGATCAAGCCGATACGCAATTCCCGAAACACCACTTTCCAAATGTTCCCCGACTCAATGCGGCCCGTGGCGAGTCCGCGAATGATCAACGTGGACGATTGCAATCCCAGATTGCCGCCCATCGCCGCGATCACGGGAATAAACGCCACAATGGCCACCACCTCCTGAATCGTGAATCGGAACCACCACAGAATGAATCCCGACATCAGACTCCCGGTCAAATTGGTCAACAGCCAGGGGAACCGCAGACCGGCCGCATACAGACTGGACGTTGACATGTGGACGTCTTCTTCAACTGCCCCGGCCATGGTGAGCATATCTTTGGTGTCTTGATCCCGAATGACGTCCACCACGTCATCAACGGTGATAATCCCCAACAGCCGCTGGTCGGCGTCCACCACCGGGATCGCCAGAAGGTTGTAATGCGCCACCTGGCCGGCCACATCCTTTTGGTCGGTGTCCACATGCACCGCAATCACGTTTCGCAGCAGCAGACTGTCGAGCGTCGCCGACGGCGACGCCGCCAGCAACTCACGCAACGAGACCACGCCGGTCAGCCGTCCCTCATGATCCGTGGCGTACACGTAAAACACGGTCTCGGCTTTGGTCGCCTGCCGAAGTTGCTGAATCGCTTCCTGGGCCGTGACGGTTTCGGGCAATGCAAAAAACTTCGTGGTCATGATCCTGCCGGCCGTGCCTTTGGGATAGCCCATCAGATGAGCCACGTCCTGCGACTCGTCGGCATGCATCAACGGCAACACGTTCTGCGCCACGTCTTCGGGCAGGACGCCCAGAATATAGGCGGCATCATCCGCCGGCACCGCTCGCAGCATTGAGGCAATGTCGGCGGCGGGCCGATCTTCCAGGACTTCCGGCGTCACTTCAGCGTCCAGCTCGCTCACGACCTGTCCCTGTTCCGCCACGTCCCTGACCAGTTCAAACACCGTCCGCCGTTCCTGCGACGTGTCCAGATGCATGATGACGCGGGCCACGTCCGCGGGATGCAGGCGGGCGATCAGATTCGCCAGGTTGGAAATCGCGCCCCGATGCAAAAGCCGACTCGCCGAGAGCCGCACCACGTTCAGGGCACTCTCATGCGACGCGGGTTGGGATATTGGCGTACTCCCTGGGTCGTCCGTTGTTTCGGTTTGTTCTGTCATGGAATCATGTTCCGGGTCATTGTTGACGCTCATTTCATGTGTTCTCCAAACGCACGAAGGCCATGCTAATATCCCAACTCCAACAGCAACTGGTCATCCTCGCACCAGGCCGCTTTCACTTTCACGTGCAAATGCAAAAAGACCTTGCGCGACAAGGCTCGCGACAACTCCAGCCGCGCGGCGGTGCCAATCTCCCGCAGACGGGCGCCGGCCTTGCCAATCACAATCGTTTTCTGCCCCGGTCGCTCGACGAAAATGGACGCGGTAATTCTGGTCAGCCGTCCTTCTTCCCGAAATTCATCCACGTTGACGGCAACGGCATACGGCAACTCCGCCGTGGTCGCGTCAATGATTTTTTCCCGTATGGTCTCCGCCGCCAGATGGCGCCATGATTGATCCGTGACATAATCATCATCAAACACCGCATCCCGCTCACCCATGTGCTCAAACAACAGGGCGAGCACACGATCCAGGTTCAGCCCGGTTTGAGCCGACATGGGCACAGTCTCCGTCCACGGCGCCAACTCCTGATAGGCCTCCAGGACCGGCAACAGTTTCACTTTATTCACCACGTCAATTTTGTTCACCAGCAAAAACACGGGCACGTCGCTGCGTCGCCGGGTCGTGGAAAAAAGCTGATCAACCACAAACCGATCACCCGTGCCGGGCCTGCGGCTGCCGTCAACCATGACCGCGAGTACGTCGGCGTCGTCAACGGCGCTCAACGCCGCGCGCACCATTCGCTTGTTCAGCCGATGCCATGGTTTGTGCAGCCCCGGCGTATCCAGCAACGCCAACTGGCCTTGCGCACAATGCGCCACGCCTAAAATCCTGGAACGAGTCGTCTGCGGCGTGTCCGAGACAATGGCAATTTTTTGATGGACCAACGTGTTCACCAGCGTGGATTTTCCCACGTTGGGACATCCCAGAATGGCTACAGTGCCGAATTTCATGAGTGATTCATCCTGAAAGGGGTGGGACATAAGCGGCACAACCGGTTGAGGGACGGGCGGCGGGAACGCGCGAAGATACGGAGTATGGCCACCGTTTATGGCGACTCCACAAATTGATAGACCGTCTCCCCCTCTTTCGCATACCCCAGCCGCTCCCTTGCCAATTGTTCCAGGGTGAACGGATCGGATTCCACGAGACGGATTTCTTCCCGAAAAGCGGCATTGCCCCGCTCCAGTTCGGCAATGTCTTCTTTCGTCTGCTCAAGTTCCTGTGTCATTTTCCAGTAATGAGGCACGCCCGTGACTTCCAGCATCCACACCATGCACAGGCCGACCCCCAAACTTAGCGCCAGGACGAAGCGCCTCGGTCGCGAAAAGAACCCCGACTTTGGCAACGTCGCACGGGTTTTTCGATTCTCCTGGATCATCCTGGTCATGGGTTCTCCATGCGCTCTCCTCGGACGTCGGCCTTTCGTGTGTGAAGCGCGGCGCTTCCCTGATAAACGGCGTCCCGACCAAGTTCTTCTTCAATTCTAAGCAGTTGATTGTATTTGGCCAACCGGTCTGTCCGCGACAGCGAACCCGTTTTAATCTGTCCGGCATTCACCGCCACGGCCAGATCGGCAATCGTCGTGTCTTCTGTTTCTCCGGAGCGGTGAGAGATCACGACGCCGAACCCGGCACTCTTTGCCATGGCGATTGTTTCAAGAGTTTCCGTCAGGGTGCCGATTTGATTGACCTTAATCAAAATCGCGTTTCCGGCATGTTCACGAATGCCCTTTGACAGACAGTCAACATTGGTGACAAACAGGTCATCTCCCACCAACTGCACCCGGTCGCCCAGTCTCTCGGTCAGCAGCCTCCATCCGGTCCAGTCGTCTTCGTGCAACCCGTCTTCAATGGAAGCAATGGGGTAGCGCGTGCTCAACTCTTCGTACCAGTCAATCATCTCGGCGGCCGTACGCGACCCGCGCCGGTCCGCGCGAAGAGCATAGCGGCCGTTCTCATAGAATTCACTTGCCGCGACATCCAACGCCAGCACAATATCGTGTCCCAGGCGGTAGCCCGCCCGGCCCACCGCCTCGCTGATCATGACCAACGCATCGTCATTCGACGGAAGCGCCGGCGCAAAGCCGCCCTCATCGCCCACCGCTGTGCTCAACCCTTTGGCTTGCAGGACGGCCCGCAGGTGGTGAAACACCTCCGCACCCATTCGCAGCCCGTCACGAAAGCTGGCGGCGCCGACGGGCACAATCATAAATTCCTGCACATCCAATCCATTGTTCGCGTGGGCGCCGCCATTGAGAATATTCATCATGGGCACCGGCAAGACACGGGCATCGGCGCCGCCGAGATACCGATACAGAGGTTGCCGTGTTTCCGCCGACGCGGCACGGGCCACGGCAAGCGAGATCCCCAACACGGCGTTGGCACCGAGACGTGACTTGTTGTTCGTCCCGTCCAACTCCAGCATCACGGCATCAATCGCCGACTGCTCCAGCGCGTTCATCCCCCGCAGCGCGGGGGCCAGGGTGTTCGTAATACCGTGAATGGCCTTCTCAACGCCCTTGCCCATCCATTGTTTCGGATCGTGATCGCGCAATTCGCACGCCTCCCGCGTACCCGTTGACGAGCCGGACGGCACCGCCGCGCGCCCCCATGCGCCGCCGATAAGACAGACATCCACTTCAATCGTCGGATACCCTCGAGAATCCAGGATGGTTCTCGCTTTGATGTTCTGAATGTTACTCACGTGCAAGGCTCTTTTCGCCGCGAACCGCCGCCGCCGGATGCATCAGATCGCAAAGGATAGACTTTCGCCATCGTGACAATGTTCCGGGCACACACACCATTGACGGGAAGAGCATCAAAACGGGAATCGGACGGATCACGAAAGAAGCGTTTTGAATAATGCGTGCACCTTCCGTGGATTGGCCTTGCCGCCGGAAGACTTCATGGCCTGGCCGACCAGAAAACCAAGGACGCCGTCTTTTCCCTCCCGATATTGCGCAACCTGGGCGGCATGTTTCTCGATGATGTCCGTGACCAGCACGCGAAGCTCCCCGTCATCGGACAGTTGCCGCATCCCCTTCTCATCCACGAGTTGAGCCGCCGATTTGGTCGTGGCGTAGAATTCCGGAAACAGATCCCTGGCCACTTTCAAACTGATGGTGCCGTCATGCACCAGCTTCAGTAATTCCACCAACCGTTCCGGGGACACGGGAGAGGAGTCAACGGTGACGCCGGATTGATTCAGCTCCCGTAACAATTCGCCCATCAGAAAGTGACTGACCATCGCAGGCTCCGCAAACAACGCGACGCAGGCTTCAAAGTAATCGGCCAGGGCGCGAGAGACGGTCAGCACACCGGCGTCGTAAGCCGGCACGCCGTAGTCCCGCATGAATCGTTGACGCCGGTCCTCCGGCAATTCCTGAATGGTGGTTCGCAATGCTTCAATCCAGTCTTCGGAAATCAAAAGCGGGACGAGATCCGGATCGGGGAAATACCGGTAGTCATGCGCGTCTTCCTTGCGTCTCATGACCACGGTATGGCCGGCGGCGCTGTCCCACAGGCGCGTTTCCTGTTGCACCGTTCCTCCCTCGGAGAGGACGGTGGTCTGACGCGTGATTTCATACGCAATGGCGTCTTTGACAAACTTGAACGAGTTGAGATTTTTGAGTTCCACTTTGGTGCCAAACGTGTCCGACCCCACGGGTCTCAACGACAGGTTGGGTTCGCATCGCAGACTGCCCTGCTCCATGTTGCCGTCGCAGACGTCCAAATACATCAACACGTCACGCAGGGACTTCACATACGCGACGACTTCTTCGCCTGACCGCATATCCGGCCCGGTCACGATTTCCAACAATGGGGTTCCCGCCCGATTGAGATCCACAAAACTCCCGGTTCCCTCGTTCGCGTGCATGGTTTTCCCCGCGTCTTCTTCCAAATGTGCGCGCCGGATACTCACCGTTTTGGCGACCCCGTTGACCGTGAGATCAATCCGTCCATGCTCACAAATGGGCCGGTCGTATTGGGAAATTTGATACCCTTTTGGCAAATCCGGGTAAAAATAATGCTTCCGGGCAAATTGATTGACCGGGCGCACGGCGCATTGCAACGCCAATCCCGTCCGAATCGCCATGGCCACCGCGCGCGTATTGACGACCGGAAGCACGCCCGGCAATCCCAAACACACGGGACAGGTTTGTGTGTTGGCGGGTAACCCGAACTCCGTCGCACAGCCGCAAAACATTTTCGACTGCGTGCGGAGTTGCGCATGCACTTCCACGCCGATGACGGTTTCAAAGGTCACGATTTCGCGTTGAACGACTCCGGAGAAGACCGCCGAGTCTGGTGCATCGCATCCCGGCCGGCATCAACCGCATCCTTGACGATGTCTCCGGCCTCATTCAGCACCTCGCGGCCTTTGTGCACCACTTCATCCCATGTCCCCGTGGCCTGTTCCGAAAAATCCCGCACGTCATCGCTCACCCGCCGCGCCATGCGAGCGAGTGTTTCCCGTGACTCCCGACCGGTTTGCGGAGCCAGAAGCAACACCGCCACCGCGCCAAGCGTCATCCCACTCAAAAAAGCTGCCAGCACGCTACCGGACGATGAGCCGGAATCATGATTTCTCATTGATGTTCCCTCCTTCTTTGTACATACGCCCCTTAATGGTGTCGGCCACAGCCCGCACACCCGACACCACCCGCATCAGGCGCGTAAAAAATGTCGCGCCTTTCTCCTGAAAAATGCCATGCACGCGATTGACGGTTTGCCCCACGTCATTGATGGCATGCATCAATACGGAAGCCTCCTCCATGCTTTCCCTGGCCAGACCGGACACGACACGAACGTTTTCGCTCGTCCGTCTGACATCCCGCAGGATCTCCGGCAACGCATCATTCACCTGCGACAGCAAGTGTTCGGATTGAACCGCAACCCTTTTGATCCGCGTCATAGCCGAGACAAGATAGCCCGTGAGCACGAGCACGGCGACGACAATGACCATGATGGCCACGTCCATAACGGCAATGTCTTGCATCATGCGACCCCTTCCCTCTTTTGAATGATGGCCCATGGAATGCGGGCCAGGCCAATGCCCGCGACCTTATCGAATCAGTGGTCGTTTCTTGCGCCAGTTCGTCGCTAATTCATAGGCACGGGCCACCCGAAGCATCACGTCTTCTTCAAACGGCCGCCCTACAATTTGCATCCCGATGGGCAGCCCCTGTTGACTGAACCCGCACGGCAACGACATGGCCGGCATCCCGGCCAAACTGGCGGAGACGGTATAGAGATCCGACAAATACATTTGCAACGGATCCTCGATTTTTTCACCAAGTTGAAACACGGTGGTCGGCATCACCGGCGTGACAAGCACGTCCACATCCTCAAAAACCCTGTCAAAATCGCGCCGAATGAGCGTCCGCACCGCCTGCGCCTTGGCATAATAGGCGTCATAATATCCGCTGCTCAAGGCATAGGTGCCCAGCATAATGCGTCGTTTCACCTCCGGCCCAAATCCTTCCTGCCGGGTGGCCCGGTACATCTCCATGAGATCGCCGTATTCCTGTGCCCGGCGTCCGTATTTCACGCCATCGTATCGAGCCAGGTTGGAACTCGCCTCCGCCGTCGCCACAAGATAATAGGTCGCCACCGCCACGCCCGTGTGCGGAAGCGACACCTCTTGCAATGTGCCGCCCAGCTCTTCAAGCACGGCAACGGCTTCGCAGACGGCGTCATTGACTTCCGAATCCAACCCCTCCGCGAAAAATTCACGCGGGACGCCGATCTTCAGCTTTTTGACGTCTTTCTTTTTGAAGGCCCGTGTAAAGTCCGGAACCGGGACGTCGGCCGACGTCGCATCCCGCGGATCATGGCCGGCGAGCACGTTCATCATCAGGGCGGCGTCCTGGACATCTTTGGTGATGGGGCCGATTTGATCCAGCGACGAGGCAAAGGCCAGAAGCCCATACCGCGACACCCGTCCATAGGTGGGTTTCAGACCGACCACTCCGCAACAGGCAGCCGGCTGGCGGATGGACCCGCCGGTATCCGTCCCAAGAGCCGCAACGCATTCGTCGGCGGCCACGGCGGCAGCGGAACCTCCGCTTGACCCGCCCGGCACATAGGCGAGCTTCCAGGGATTGTGACTCGGGCCGAACGCCGAATGTTCTGTGGAAGAGCCCATCCCGAATTCATCCAGATTGGTTTTACCCATCAGAAAACACCGGTGTTCCCGCAATGTGTTCACCACCGTGGCGCTATAAGGCGGGATGAAGCCTTCAAGGATGCGCGACCCGCCGGTCGTGCGCACGCCTTCCGTGCAAATATTGTCCTTCACGGCAATCGGCATCGCCATCATCGGCAGGGTCTTTCTCCAACTCTTCATCGTGTCATCCAACGCCCTGGCCTCGGACAGCACGCCCTCTTGCGCATTCAACGTGATATAGGCGTTCACTTTGGGTTCCACCACGCTGATCCGAAGAAAATAGGCGCGGACAATCTCCGTCGCGCTCACGTCGCCGCACGTCAGTCGTTCCTGAAGCTCATGCAGGGTCCATTTGACAAGCGACATGGTCGGGTCATGCAGGTGATGCGGACGCCGGCGCCCGTGACTCATCACCACCTCCACCGCGAACGACGATCAGCCGCGCGGGAGCATCCTGTTGTGTTCGTCCACCTGAATCACCGTCGGATGGTGATGCTTGACTTCGTCTTCATCGTAATAGTGATAACAAAAAATGATGACCTGGTCCCCGATCACGCCCTTGCGCGCCGTAGGCCCGTTCAACACCACGTCACCGGAGCCGCGCTTGCCGTTCATGGCGTATGTCGTGAACCGTTCGCCATTCTGTAAATTCGAGACCATCACGAGTTCATAGGGCACAATCCCGGCCGCATCCAGCAAATCCTCGTCAACCGTCAGACTGCCCTCATATTCCAGGCAGGCATCCGTGACCACCGCCCGGTGAATTTTTGACCGCAACAGTTGACGTAACATAGGCGCCTCGTTTCCTTTGATTCACCGGTCACTGATGACTTGAGGAACATGAAATAATCCATCCACGGCCTCGGGCGCGTTGCCCACCGCCTGATCCAGGGACAGCGAAGGACGCACCTCGTCCTCACGCAACACGTTGGCATCGCCTGCCACGATGGAGGCTGTCGCCGGAATGTCCGTTGTATCCACCGTATTCACGTCTTTCACATACGTCAAAATACGGCTAAGTTGGCCGCTGAACCGCTCCAGTTCTTCCTGACTCAATCGAAGCCTGGCCAGTTCCGCCACATGTTCGACTTCTTCCCGACTCACGTGTGTGCTCATTTGCGGCAAGTAACTCCCGTTTTGTTCCCCGTGTTGCTCACAAAGCCCCTGCTGACCATCGCACGACCATGAAAGGGCAAACAGACTGCCTGACACCGTATTTGTACCATGAAGGACGGTGAAAAGCTATCATCTGTATCGCCCCCCCGCCTGTCGGCAACCTGGAAAAATCCCCCGATCAGGGACAGGCATGGCGGCATGACACGCCTTCCGATTCGGCGCGCCAAAGGTTTGAACATGGGCGGGAAGAAACAACGGGCAACGGACTTCTTCTTTTCAGTACGGGTCAGAGCATGGTAGAATCACGACAAAGGTAACAGAAGCATATCCGTGTCAATAGACAAGAGGGAGGATTTTTATGGCCGAGATTCAATGTCTGAAGTGTGAACAAAAAGCGGAGAAGATGACCGAACCGCTTTTTCTGGGAAAGACGGAGGAAGAAATCAAAAGCAACACCTGCCAGAACTGCTGGACCGAATGGAATAAACCCGGCGGGGTCAAAACGATGGTCATCAATGAATATCACCTGAACCTTGGCGATGAGGCTGGCCGTGCCACGCTCCGAAAACAAATGCGCGCCTTTTTAAAATTGCCCGACGCCGATGTGGAATTTAAAGATTATCGAACCTGAAACGCACACAGCGGCCGCGACCCGATTATCGGGCCGGCCTCGTTGCTTCCCTGACGCCTTCTCATGCCGGCTTCGCTCATGGAACATTTCGTATGCTCTTGTCGAACGCCGTTTTCCCTTGTAGGATAGCCGTATGAAGACCCCACTTGGCAAAGGCATCTTCCTCATTGCAAGCCCCAGCCTCCGCGACCCCAATTTTCAGCAAACCGTGATCCTGTTGTGCGACCACGGCCCCGAAGGCGCCCTTGGGGTTGTGGTCAATCGCCCGACGCAAATCACCATCACCGAAGTCCTCCCCCAGGTTCCCATCCTTGAAGGCCAGAATCATAAGGTCTTTGCGGGAGGCCCCGTGCAGCAGAATAACCTGCTGATCCTGTATCGGACGCCCGAAGGCCAGGCCGATTCCCACCATGTCTTTGATGGCGTCTATCTGGGCGGCAACGTGAGGGAGATGGAGGATCTGTTGCGAGATCCGTCTTCCCTGGGCAACATGCGGGCGTTTATCGGGTATTCGGGATGGGCTCCGGGCCAATTGGAAAATGAAATGCAAACCGGATCGTGGCTCACGCAACCAGCCGACTCAACCGCCATGTTTGAGGCAGACCACCGTCGCTTATGGGGGAAAATTCTGCAATCGTTTGGACAAGACCTGCCGTGGTCCGCGAACATGCCCGTGGCGTTATATACCGACATGCCAGTTGATCCGAATATGAATTAGTCATCTGTCTCTTCGTAATCGGACGCCGCCGCACACATCGTTCGGTGATACATCGGCGTCCCGGCAACGGTATCCCATCCGGGTCCCACAGCAATTGCCAGTTGATGGAATCATGACAAACCAGCCACCGCATCCCTCGAAAACCATACAATTCAAACAACTCCTGCTGTCCGATCAGGTGGAATTTTTTTGCGAAGCCCACAATGGCCTTAGCGCAAAAATCGTGGAGGAAGCGGGCTTTAAAGGCATCTGGGCCAGCGGTCTCACCATGGCCGCTCAATTTGGCGTCCGGGATAATAACGAGGCAAGCTGGACGCAAATTCTCGACCATCTGGAATTCATGTCCGACGCCACACAGATTCCCATTCTGCTTGATGGCGATACCGGATACGGGAATTTCAACAACATGCAGCGCCTGATCGGAAAACTGGAACAACGCCGGATCGCCGCCGTCTGCATTGAAGATAAATGTTTCCCGAAGACGAACAGTTTTCTAAAAGGCGATACCCAGCCCATGGCCGACATTGACGAATTCTGCGGGAAACTCAAAGCCGGGAAAGACGCGCAAACCGACGACGATTTTTGCATTATCGCCAGAGTGGAAGCCTTTATTTGCGGTTGGGGATTGACCGAAGCCTTGCGACGGGCCGAAGCCTATCATCAGGCAGGAGCCGATGGCATCCTCATTCACAGCGCCCTGGCGACCCCCGATGAAATTCTCGGCTTCAAGCGGGAATGGGGGGCACGATGCCCGGTGGTGATTGTTCCGACCAAGTATTACGCCACGCCGACCGACGTCTTTCGACAATATGGTTTTTCGCTGGTGATCTGGGCCAATCACCTGCTTCGCTCGGCGGTGACAGCCATGCAGAACACGGCGCGAATCGTGAAGGCCAACGAACATCTGCTCTCCATTGAAGACAACATCGCGCCGGTCGCTGAAATTTTCCGGCTGCAAAACGCGGAGGCGCTCCAACAGGCTGAACAACGCTACCTGCCGCACATTCGTGACCATGTGACGGCGATTGTCCTGGCCGCTTCACGCGGTGACGAATTGGGCGAATTCACGGAAGACAAACCCAAAACCATGGTGCCGATTCAAGGCCGGCCGATCCTCTCGCATATTGTGGACACCTATCATGCCGTGGGCATCAAACACATTGTCGTCGTCCGTGGCTATAAAAAGGAAGCCGTCGCGCTTCCCCAACTCACCTACGTTGATAACGACGAGTTTGCGGAGACCGGAGAACTCGTCTCTCTTCTCAAAGCCCTGCAGGTCACACAGGGAACATTGCACGACACCATCATTTCGTACGGCGACCTGCTCTTCAACAAATACATTCCGCAAATCATGATGCAAGAACCCGACGATTGGGTGATTGTGGTTGACAGTTTGTGGGAAGGGAAAACCTCCTATACGCGGCTCGGAGGGTTTGCGGAATGCACGGCCCCCAATTCGCGGGAAGCCTACAACGCCACCATCCACCTCAACCAATTGGGCCGGGACGTTCCGCACGCGGCCAGGCATGGCGTCTGGATGGGATTGCTGAAGGTGTCGGCCAACGCCGCCGAGGTTTTGCACGGCATTCTGGTGGAGATGCTGGCCGATCCCGCTCATCACAAAGCGGGCATGGCGCAATTGTTTCAGGAATTACGCAAACGAAACTATTCAATCCGGGTGCTGTACACGGTCGGGCACTGGCTCGATATCAACAGTCTCGCCGACGTGCTGCAAGCCGAACGATTTTAACGGCGACACGCCGACACTTGAAGAAGCCTCCAGCCGAACCCTGAACACGGCCGAGAAAAGTCCACACTCACAAGGAACAACGCGTTGGAGGATCCATGCAAACGATGATCGCCCACAACAATGTCCCCATTCCGAATTTTATGTACGGCACAGCGTGGAAAAAGCAGGACACGGCCCGCCATGTCCGCGACGCCGTCCAGGCCGGCTTCCGGGCCATTGATACGGCAAACCAGATGATCCATTATGACGAAGCGCTGGTGGGAGACGCCCTGCTCGCACTGGCGCAACACGGCATCGCGCGCGAGCAACTGTTTCTCCAAACCAAATTCACGTCCGTCTCCGGCCAGGACCATCGAACGCCGTATGACCCCATAGCCTCCGTCACTCAACAGGTTGAACAATCATTTGACAGCTCACTCGCACATCTTCGGACCGAGTATCTTGATTCCTACGTCCTGCACGGCCCTTCTGCGCGAGAGGGCCTCAACCGGGACGATTGGGAGATCTGGGCGACGATGGAACGCCTGTATCAATCGGGGCGCACCAAGGTGATCGGGATCAGCAATGTGCGACCGATGCAACTGCAACGGTTGTGCGAGCAAGCCACGGTGAAGCCCATGGTGGTGCAGAACCGTTGCTATGCGGCGTTGGGGTGGGATCGGGACGTCAGAGCGATTTGCAAGACCTATCACATCATCTACCAGGGGTTTTCGCTCCTCACCGCCAACAGCGAGGTGTGGGGCGACCCGACGATCGGCGCCATGGCCACCCGTGTCAAAACGGGGCCGGCGCAAATCATTTTTCGCTTTGCTCAACAGGTGGGGATACTTCCCTTGACCGGCACCACCGACACGCAACACATGAAAGAAGACGCGGGCATCGGCGCGTTTGAACTGACTCACGAGGAACTCGCGCGCATCGAAACGCTCGCGGGGTAATCACCGATATCGCAAAGCCTGCAACCGCCGGCAGGCATCCATGCCTGTCGCGACATTGCCCTTGTCTGCCTTTGTTCAACCCGCCGCTTCCTTTCATCCCCTCTCGTCGCTATGGTACACTCTGTTTGTCTGCATGGAGCCTGTTCCGACTGCACATTCTTCCCGTTATGAAGACGTCTTTCCAACGACCGCCGCACTCATGGCATAGCAAGGCCATACGGCGAAACGCGCGGCTTGTCCTGCTCATCGCCATGACGGCGGCACATGCCGCCCCGGCTGTTGCCGACGAGTCAAAAATCCGCACGACGGACAGCATCGCCAATCGCGCGGAAACCGAATGGCTGGACGGCGCCTCCCGGCGCGCGTTGCAACTCCTTGACCAGGGGATTCAAGCGCACCCGGATGCGTTGAAGCTGCACACCTTGCGTGGTCATATCCTCGCCGCGACGTCCCGTCGTTCTCAAGAGGCCATTGAGGCCTATGCCACGGTGCTCAAAAACAATCCACGGGATCTGGACGTCCGATGGGCGCAATGGAGCGTGTTGCTGCGCTCGGGACAGGAAGATCAAGCAGTGGCCGCCTTGCAACGCATTGCCGAACTTGATGCCGACAATCCCCTGTTGCCCTTGCAGATGGCGCGAGCGCTCCGCACGCTCGATCGTCTGGAAGAATCACTGACGTGGTATGAAAAAGCGGTGGACATGGTTCCGGACATGCCCGGTTGGCGGTTGGCGCTCGCCCGCGCCCGGTTTGATATTCTGGACGGTCCGGGGGCACGAGACGAAGTGACGCGCGTCCTGAACATGGCGACACCCGGTTCTCCCGAAGAAGCGGCGGCCCGCAGTCTGATGTCGGTCATCTATGGAGCCACCAAAGAACGCGGTCGTCGCTTTGAACCCATTTTGACTCCGGAAGGGTCCGCGGGGGAACGTAAAGAATGGGCCGCCATTCGCGCAGAGGCCTGGAGACTCTTTGAGGCCGGTCACTATGAAGAGGTTGAACCGCTCTATCGAAAAATCCTGACACTCAATCCCAGCGATTACAGCGCCACTCATGAATTGGGCATGACGTTGCTGAAGCTGAATCGCTGCAAGGATGCCATCGCGGTTTTTGAAACCCTGTCCACCATGAAGCCATCGAACGAAGTGTATGCGGATGCGTTTTTTCGCGTCGGTCAATGTCTGGTGAAACTGGAACGATGGGCTGACGCCCTCCCCTATTTTGAAGTCCTCTATGACGCGGCCATTGAGTTCGAAGAACGGACCAGAGACGCGCCGCCCAAAGCCGACCTGCGAGTGCTGGATAAGCAAAAACTGATGGTGTGGATCGCAAAGACCAAACAACATATCCCCGACCAGGTCAACCCGCAGGATGACGTGATGGCCGCTCCCCCCGATCCCAATGATCCGACGACCCCGCCCCCCCTGACCGAGGAAGAACTCTATCGTCGCATCGCGGAAGCGAATCTCCAACCCGCACACCCAATTGACACACGAGGGGCGTTGATGGGACGCGACGCGGATTTCAGTATGTTTCGATACGTGATTCCCGCCAATCGCGTCATGCGGGATGACCAACCCACCGGCACCCACGATTTTATCCCCATTGAACCGCACGATACCTTCTCCACCGCCCAGGAAAAGATTTATCTGGTGTTTGGCCTTGTCATCGCCGCCTATGATGAAATGCCCCTCATCACAACATGCTTTCCTGAAACGTCCACCACGCCCGGCATGCCCGCTACGATGGAGCCTCCCGTCCCTTTCGCCCAGGACCACGTCATGACAGGCATGGGTGACCAGTCCGGCTACTTTGTCCTGTCCGCGCCGGAAACGGGATGGATGCCCGGCATCCACCGATGCGGGTTGTTTGTCGGCGGTGAAGCGTCCGCCTATACCCACGTGGACGAAGTCCGGTTTCGCATCATTCCAGGCCCCCTCGTGCTTCATCACCGCGAAGATCAACCGGCCACGTTACAGAGTGACTCCGCCAACACCTTGCGTTATGGGTAGAATGTACCGGGTATGATGGCAATTTTGAAGTACGCTCTTGTGTGTGTTACTGTGTTCTTGATAGCGTGGGGCGATCGTGTCCAGACCTTCGCCGGCGACGACGCCGGTGGCGAAGCCGCTCATGTCGTGACCGAACTTCACGATTCGCTCATTGCCATTATGAAAGAAGGCCACACCCTCGGCTATGAGGGTCGTTATCAAGCAGTCGCTCCCATTGTTGACAAGACACACGATCTTGACACGATTGCGCGACTGGTCGTCGGAAGACATTGGAAAGGACTCACGGAGACGCAACGATCCGACTTTGTCCACACCTTCCGTGACTTGAGTATTTCGACCTATGCCAAGCGGTTCAAGGACTATGGGGGCGAGCGGTTTATGATTATTTCGGAACAGCCGCTACCCAGAGGAAAGCGCAAACTTGTGGTCAGCCATTTTGTCAAAACCGATGGGGAACACATCATCTTCCACTACATCGTGCATCAGGTTCAGCGCGAGTGGAAAATTCTCAACATCAGCGTGAATGGCGTCAGCGATTTGGCCTTGAAACGCGCGGAATACGGGGGGGTGCTGAAACACGACGGACTCCCGACGTTACTGCAACGATTGCAGGACCAGATTCAAAGCCATGCGCGTGGACTCTAGATTCCCAATCGTGAACGCATTGTTCACCACCGCACAATGAGAACAAGATCACCACACCGGAAGAACGTGAATATCGGCACAGTACGGGCATTGATCGTACTGTTGACCATGGTCGCCCTCATGACGGGGTGCGCGACGACTCGACTCGCCGAAGTCGAAGAGACGGACGCCGATCCGCTTGAATTGGTGAATCGCCAGATCTATTCGGCCAATGATTTTATCGACCGCAACATTGGTGAACCGGTCGCGACGGCCTATATCAAATATACCCCACGGCCGGTCAGGAAAAGCGTGTCGAATTTTTTTGATCACGTGAAATACCCCAACACCATCTTAAACAGTTTTCTTCAGGGCAAGACCCATCAGGGCTTTCATGATCTCCGTCGGTTTTTCGTGAATTCAACATTTGGACTCTTTGGCATTTGGGACATGGCGACACCCCTTGGCTTGCAAGCCCATTCCGAAGATTTCGGCCAGACGTTAAGCACGTGGGGGGTGGACGAGGTCGCCTACCTGGTTCTGCCTTTGCTCGGGCCAAGCACCATCAGAGACGCTCCGGATTTAGGTGTCGGCACCGTCACCAATATTCTGTTCTATGTGAGCAATCCTTATGTCATTCCCGTCGCCATTTTAGGATTCGTTGATAAACGGGCACGGGCGGATGAAGCTCTCAAATTTCGAAACGAGACCGCAATTGAACCGTATCTCTTTACGCGAGAAGCCTATCGTCAACATCGGACGTTCCTGACCCGGAATGGTCATCTGTTCATTGACGATGATGTGCTGTTTGACGAAACCCTGCTTGAGCCTGACGCTGACGAAACCCAGCCGCTCCAGGAAGACAGCGGCGTACGATAACGGATCATTCGCACGCAACGATTGAACACCGTCTGACATTCTCAAACGGCCCTCCGGTCAACACTCCTTCGTCAGTCACACTGTCCGTTCAGTCATGCCCCCGTTGCAGTCGGCAATCATCTCCGTGCCGACGCAACCCACCACCCTCTCTGCGCCAATTCAGCCATCAGAGCCGGAAGAATCACCAACGCGCACACCAGGGCCAACGTCAACACGACCACCAGCAAGATCCCCAGACTGGCCATGCCCTGATGGTGCGAAAACCCGAGCGATCCAAAAGAAGCCATCGTGGTGAGGGCGCTGAAAAGCACGGCATGAGCCGTACTGCTCCGTAAAACATGGGCAATGGACCCGCCTTCCCGATTCCGCAGAATCAGATAAATGCCAAAGGCAACCCCCAGCCCAAGCACCAGAGGCACGGCAATCACGTTGGCCAGATTCAGCGGAATGCCCAACGCCAAACAGACGGCCACCGTCAGCACCATCGTCAAGACCAGGGGCAAAAGCACGAGGAGCACTTCTCCCATGCGTCGAAGGACCACGAACAACAACAAGGCGGACATCACGATGGCCAGCACTGTCGCCTGAATACAGGCGTCAATGATTGATTGTCCTCCCTCCAAAATGCCCACAGGCGACCCGATCGCCTGCGGAGCAACCTGCCGCACGTGATGCACGAATTGACGCAACGCGTGATTGTTTTCGAGATTGTGAGCCGGAAACACCTCGACCCGGACCCGACCGTCTTGAGCGCGATACTGCCGCGTCATGCTTTCCGGCAACGTCTCCAACGTCATCTCATCAGGAGACATTAACCCTCGCAACCGATCAAGCCATGCCGGGAAATTTTTCAGTATCCTCGCGCGAAGAGCGGGGACAAACAGGGACGAGTCGCCGGCATCGCTCAACACATTGTCAATGGCATCCCGTAACGCGCGCAGTTCATGATTATCCTGAACGGCGCTGCCGGCACGGACACCAATGCTCTCACGAAAATCCCGCATGGCCCGCACCTCCGCCTCCGCAGTGGGAGGCTCGATCGGTTCCTGCGGCGTGAGGAGCGGGGCGAGCGTCACAGCCATCGCATCAATGATGGCTAACTTTTCCTCCTGTTCGACGGGGACAAGACTCGAAAGCGTGACGACTCGATCAACCTCCGGCAACAACCGCAGACGTGCCGCCACGGCATCGGCATCCGCGACATTGTCGGCAATCACCTGGATGGCATAGGGGGACGTGGCCGGGTCCGCCAGCAATTCCTGAAAGGTGGATACGCCTTCGGTCGAAGCATCCCGAAGATGCAGAGGATTAAAATCAAATTGCAGCAGCGGCAACGCGGCAATCGCCGCGACCGTCGTGAACGACGCCACAACAAGAATCACCCGCCGATATTGAATGGTTGGAATCAACCGTTCAGACGTTCCACCTGTTGAAGTGCGAGGGGCAAGGGGCGCTTCTATCCGGGAAGAAAGCGGCCATAACGTCAGCAGAGCGGGAAACACCGTCACGTTTGCCAATAAGGCCATGAACATACCGCCACCGGCAATCAGCCCCAGTTCCGCAAACCCTCGATACGATGTCGGGAGAAAAGCAAAAAAGCTAAGCGCGGCGGCAATCGCCGAGAGAGTCAACGCCCCGCCAACGCCGGCGGCCGCGCACCGCAACGCCGCCTCATGGCTGCCGGCCCGACGACATTCCTCTCGGTACCGCATGCCGAACTGAATCCCAAAATCCACACCCAACCCAATGAACAACACCGGCGCGGACGCTGAAATAAAATTCAATGAGCCGATGGTCACCACGGCAAAGGCGGCCGTCCAAAGCAATCCCACGACAAGCGTGCATAACATCGCAATCACGAGCCGTACGGACCGCAGCCCGACAAACAACACGAATGACACCAACCCCAGGGACAACCCCGCCGCCACACCGGCGCCTGCGGCAATGGTTTCTCGCTCTTCCTCTTCAATGGGAATTGAGCCTGTCAGTCGAATCCGAACGTCGAATTGATCGGCAAGATCCCGACCGTGCCGGCGAAGCGCGTCAAGCGGCTCCCCCGCCGCCTTCAGGTTTGAATAATCAAGCCGTGGTTGCACCAAAAGAAACCCGTGCAGGGGATCACCCTTGTCCGTCAGGTCTTCAAGCATGGCCTGCTTCCAGCCCAGGGCATGAGGCCGCCCAAGTCGCTGCGCGTCAATCGCCTCGCGCAGTAATGTGAACATTGTGGCAAGGCGTTTCCGTTGCTCGGGTGTCGGGTCCTCTTCCAACGCCGACGTCAGAATGGAGAAGAGTCCACGCAGACTTGGATCATGGACCAGCGTCCCCAGAAACGGCTCCCACGTCGTCAGACGTTCATCAAGCTGCCAGAGTTCCTCGACATCAAAATACAGCAATCCATAGCGATCAAAAAAATCATCCTGCTGGGGTTGATATACCGAGGAAAAGAACGCCGGCTGCCGTTCAAGGCGTTCGGCCAATGCGTGAACCGCATCGCGTCTGCGTTCCGCGGCGCCTTGATCCACAACGACCACAATCAAATCATCAAGCTGTGGAAACGCCGCCTCAAAATCCCGTTGCAGTTGCCTGAAGGGAAGATCGGGATCCAGCAAATTCATGGGATCCGTATCAAGCGTCAGGTTGGTCACCGCATACGCCGCGGATAATCCCGCGCTGGCGAGGCATCCGATCACCACCCATACGGCGGCTCGACGACATCGCTCCACCAACCAGACCAGAAAACGCTGATAGCCGTTTCCAATCCGATCAAGCAAGGCGGCTCACCCGATACGACATGACCATCTCATCTCGCCGCAGGGAACGGGGCATGGACTCTCCACCCTTCCACAAATTATATGAGGATAAGTTGCAACAACGCATGACACGCTCCAATCACATCACACGGATGGGACGACCGGGGGGAGGGCAGACGATGAGCACATCCGGCGCGCTTCACGCAGAGACCTTTCTTCAGCGTCTCGCACCACAGGATGACACCGTCACGCTTCGCAGCCGCAGCGCATTCATAATCACCGACACCGAGCTGAACGTCATCGCCACACTGGCCATGATCGGACTGAGAAGAATGCCAAAAAACGGATAGAGAATCCCTGCGGCGATGGGGACGCCGAGCGCGTTGTACGCAAAGGCAAAGAACAGGTTTTGTCGGATATTCTTCATCGTGGCTTTGCTAAGGTTTCGAGCGAAGACCACGCCACGAAGATCGCCTTTCACCAGCGTAATCCCCGCACTCTCAATGGCCACATCGGTCCCGGTTCCCATGGCAATACCGACGTCCGCTTCGGCAAGAGCCGGGGCATCATTGATGCCGTCCCCGACCATGGCCACCACGTGGCCTTGCTTTCGGAATTCTTTCACGATGCGGTGTTTGTGTTCAGGAAGGACTTCAGCCTGAATCTGCGTCAACCCCAGTTGCCGACCCACGGCTTCGGCGGTCCGCCGATTGTCACCCGTCACCATCACCATGGTGAGGCCATCGCGCGTCAACGCCCGAATCGCCTCGGCTGTGGTGGATTTAATCGGATCACTGACGCCGATCATGCCCGCCAGACGCCCGTCAATGGCGACAAACACCACCGTTTGTCCGTCTTCCCGCAGCATGTCGCCTTGCTGGTGAAGCTCAATAAACGCCTTCGCCGGCACACCTATCTCACGTTCCAGAAATATCCGATTGCCCAATGCCACGCTTGTCCCATCCACCTTGCCCTCAACTCCCCCGCCCGTTTGCGAACGAAAATCCCGGACAGCGCCGAAGGTCAATTCCCGCTCCTCTGCGCCCGACACAATGGCCGAGGCCAGGGGATGTTCGCTGGATCGCTCGACACTGGCCGCATATTGGAGTACCGCCGTCCCGTTGAATCCCGACGCGGGTACGACCGACCGGAACACGGGTCTGCCCTCGGTCAACGTACCGGTTTTATCCACGACCAGCATGTTCACTTTTTCCAATCGCTCCAGGGTTTCGGCCTCTTTGATCAGCACGCCCGCCGTGGCGCCTCGTCCCGTGCCCACCATAATAGACATCGGTGTGGCCAACCCCATCGCACAGGGGCAGGCAATAATGAGCACCGCCACGGCGTTGACCAGCGCATAGGCCAGGCGGGGTTCCGGCCCGATACTCGCCCACACCACCACGGTGATGGCCGCAACCAACACGACAACGGCGACAAAATAACCCGACACGCTATCAGCCACCCGCTGGATGGGGGCACGACTGCGTTGGGCCGCACTCACCAGCTTGACGATCTGCGCCAGCATGGTTTCCTGGCCGACCCGTTTAGCTTCCATCAACAGGGCGCCCGTCCCATTCAGCGTACCGCCGATCACCCAACTCCCCGTCTGCTTTTCAACCGGAATCGGTTCGCCCGTCACCATGGATTCATTCACCGATGTCGCCCCTTCCAGCACCTCGCCGTCAACGGGGATTGTTTCGCCGGGACGAACGCGCAGACGTGCGCCGACAGGAATCCGTGCCAACGGGACATCCTCTTCGTGGGTTTCGTCCCGCACAACGCGCGCGGTTTTTGGCGTCAAGCCAAGCAGGGTTTTGATGGCGCTCACGGTTCGACTGCGCGCCCGAATTTCCAGGACCTGGCCCAACGCCGCCAACACAATAATCACGGCGGCGGACTCAAAGTACACAGGCACGTCGCCGCCCGGAGTCCGAAACGACTCCGGCAACATGCCTGGCCGAATCGTGGCCACCGTGCTGTAGAGCCAGGCCGTTCCCGTGCCCAGGGCAATCAGGGTAAACATATTCAGACGACGATTGACGAGCGACGCCCACCCGCGTTGAAAAAACGGCCACCCCACCCACGCCACAACAGGCGTGGTCAGGATAAACGACAACCAGGTTGACACCTTGACGGAGACGATCCCCTGCAATGGCTGACCGGGGATCATATCGGACATGGCCAGCGTGAAGATCGGCACAGTCAGCGCCAACCCGATCCAGAACCGTCGTGTCATGTCAATGAGTTCCGGATTCGCTTCTTCTTCTGCTGTGACGACCTCCAACTCAAGCGCCATGCCGCAAGAGGGACACGCCGCAGGGGTTTCTGATTCCACGTCCGGACACATCGGGCAGAGATATTTGCCCCCCGGCACGGCCGGCTCCTCGTCCATGGACTGATTGTACGCGCCGCTCACATACCCCTCCGGATCACCGCGAAACCGTTCTTCGCACCGTGGATGACAGAACGAGTAGGTCGTCCCCTTGTAGTCGTAATGTCCCGCCGCCGAACGAGGGTCCACCATCATCCCGCACACCGGGTCTCGCACCGTCGGCGCCTCGGCCATCATCAGGTCCTGGCGTGCTCGCTGCGAAGAAGATTGATCGGGTTCCATCACGCACACTCCATCGTTGTCACCTTAATAAAAAGAAGTCATCACCCTATCAAGGACTCGCTATGTCGCAACATCCTAAACCTAACGCTACTTTACCTGTTCACCATTGCGGAGCCTAATAATCTCACTCGATCCATCTGTATACAGCAATTTCCACTCCCCATGCCGCTTGCCATCCACATAAGGCCCCTTCTGCACACCACCATCTGCCAACCAGAACTCCCACTCCCCATGCTGCTTGCCATCCACAAAAGGCCCCTTCTCCACATCACCACCTGCCGACCGAAACTCCCACTCCCCATGCTGCTTGCCATCCACATAAGGCCCCTTCTCCACACCACCATCTGCCAACCGGCTCTCCCACTCCCCATGCAGCTTGCCATCCACAATAGGCCCCTTCGCCACACGACCATCTACCGACCGAATCTCCCACTCCCCATGCTGCTTGCCATCCACATAAGGCCCCTTCGCCACATCACCATCTGCCCACCGGATCTCCCACTCCCCATGCTTCTTGTCATCCACATAAGACCCCTTCTCCACACGACCCTCTGCCAACCGGATCTCCCACTCCCCATGCTGCTTGCCATTCACATAAGGCCCCTTCTGCACACCACCATCTGCCCGCGGGATCTCCCACTCCCCATGCTGCTTGCCATCCACATAAGGCCCCTTCCCCACACGACCATCTGCCAACCGGAACTCCCACTCCCCATGCTCCTTGCCATCCACAAAAGGCCCCCTCTCCACACCACCATCTGCCAACCGGATCTCCCACTCCCCATGCCGCTTGCCATCCACGTTAGTGCCAACACCGGTCTGCTGCCCCTCATCATATTTCCAAGTCTCCTTACCATGCCCATCCACCTTCCCTGCCTTACATTGACCCGACCAGGTGTATTTTTCCTTCGTCCCAGGAGACACATTCCATACATAACAATCCTGATGATTCTCCACTTCTATCCAACAAGCCGCATCCCCTTCCATCGTCGGCACTCCACACTTCGGCGACACTTCAACCATCGCCACTTTCCCAGCAGAACACCCCGCCAAAATACCAACCACAACCACCCCAAAAATCAACCAGCCCTTCATCGCCAACCCTCCGTAAAAGCCTTCTTCAAAATGTCCATACCTTCAGCTAAATCCGATTCGCCCAACACACCGCCAGCCAGCGAAGCGGCGATGATGCGGCAATGTTTCATGTCGTTCTCCCCGTGCGCCGGCGGGGGTCCCTCCCCGCCGGTGGTGGTGTTTCATAAACGACGATTTTCACCGGGCGGTTTTCATGGCCGACTTCGCCACGATGTGCTGACGTTCAAATGGCTTCACACCCGCCGCTCGTGGTCAGTGTGCTCTTCGTTCTTTCTTCGGTTGGAAATCGCGGGCTAACTTTTGCGCTTCGGAGATTTGCGCGCGGATCATGCGTTTTTGCAATACGTTTTTAGATGTCTTGACCACTTCGCCTTGTGCGCCCGCCAGAATAATCCAACGATAAGCCTGCACATCATCTCGCGGCACACCCCTGCCGATGCCATACAGCACCCCAAGGTTAAGCTGCGCCCGCGCATCCCCTTGTGCGGCGGCACGATGAAACCATTTCACCGCCTCGGCATAATCTTCCGGCACGCCCAGGCCGCCGGCATACATCACCCCAAGATGAGACTGCGCCCGCGCATCCCCTTGTTCGGCGGCACGATGAAACCATTTCACCGCCTCGGTGGAATTTTCCGGCACACCCAGGCCGACGTCATACATCAAGCCAAGGTGAAACTGCGCCCGCGCATCCCCTTGCGCGGCGGCACGACGAAACCATTTCATCGCCCTGGCATAATTTTTCGGCACACCCAGGCCCTTCAAATACATCCTGGCAAGGGCAACCTGCACCTTCGCCACTTGCAAATCGTCCAATTCATCCGGTTCGTTCAATCCATCCAACTCGCCGGCCGATAGCTTGAAATTGCGATATGCGGTCGCGTCATCGCCGACCGGATATGTACGCGCCCCTTCCTCAAAATCCGAGACAACCTGGGCGCCCGACGTACCGCCGGCCAGCGAAGCGGCGACGGCCAGGACGATGGTGATGATACAGCGATGTTTCATGTCGTTCTCCTCGTATGCCGACGGGGATTCCTCCCCGTTGATGGTGGCGTTTGGTTGATGATGACTTTCACCGGGCGGCTTTCGTGGCTGACTTCGCCACGACGGGTTGATGTTCACATGGTTTCATGCCCGGTTCTTTTTTGATGAAGAGCCTGTGCATTGTGGCGTTGCGCATTGGAATGACCCTGCGATTGTGAGGTGATGATTCTTGTGCGATGTCCCGCCGAGGCCAGGGACACGCATCATGCGTGTCATCGTTCTTCCTGTGGGGAACGGGGTTGAATTTGCAATGGATACTACCCCGACCCCGGCACACATATCAACGGACGGGGGACACGGAAGGTTGCCCAGGCAGAAGCGAACACGACGACAAACCGGGCATGGGCCGGACACAAGAGCGCAGTCTAGGCGGCGGGCAACGCGGGTTGCTGCTGCGTCAGACAATGCAGCGTCCCCAGGCCCAACAGAAGATCAACCGCATGAATCCCGATCACGGGACGACCGGGAAACACTTCGCTCAAAATGCCCAGCGCGACACGATCGTTGGGGTCGTTGAACGTCGGCGCCAGCACCGCCGCGTTCCCGATATAGAAATTGGCATAACTCGCCGGAAGTCGTTGACCATGGAAAGAGAGCGGAGCGGGCATCGGCAACGGCACGATCTCCATTTTGTCCCCGTTTTCCAACGTCGCATGGGTCAACCGCTCCCGGTTTTCAGCCAACACGCGATGATTGTCATCGTTGCCGTTTGGTTCCTGACACAACACCACGGTGGTGGGGTTCACAAACCGGCAGACATCGTCCACGTGCCCGTGGGTGTCGTCTCCGGCGATGCCTTTGTTGAGCCACACCAGATTCGTGACGCCTAAAGATTCTTTCAGGACCCGTTCATAGACATCACGCGAAAATCCCGGATTGCGTACCTGGATCTTCGGATCAAGCAAACATTCTTCGGTGGTCAACGCGGTCCCCGCTCCATTCACGTCAAGACTGCCGCCTTCCAGAATCACCCCGCGTCCCTGGTGCGTGACGGGAAACACCCGGCATCGTAACCGACGCGCGACTTTGGCCGGAACCTGATTGTCGTTTTTCCAATCGGGATAGCGTGCCCAGGCGGTAAAGGTAAAACGCGCGACGGCCACTTCCGCGGACGGATGACGGCGTGTGACAAAGATCGGACCACTGTCACGAGTCCAACTGCGATCCGTGGGGATTTGGAAAAACTCAACCATGGAAAGATTGGCGCCGGCCCGCGATAACAGACTCCGCGCACGGTCTTCGTGCGACTGGCTATTGACCAGAATACGGACTCGCTCTCCCTCCGCCAGCTTCCGAACCATCTCCCCATAGACCCAACGAACGGCGGCCAGTTTCCCCGGCCAGTCGGAGGTGTTGTGAGGCCATCCCAGCCAGGTGGCCTCATGCGGCTCCCATTCCGCCGGCATGTGAAAGCCCGATTGAGCGGGAGTTGAAATCGTCCTAGCGTTCGCCATCGTCATCGCCGTCCAGGAACCGCCTGGTGATCCCGCCATACGCATCAATCCGGCGGTCGCGGAGAAACGGCCAATGACGCCGGACTTCTTCAACCTGGCCCAAGTCAATGTCGGCGAAGACGATCTCTTCTTTGTCAACCGAGGCTTCGGCCAGGACAACGCCGAAGGGGTCGCAGATGAACGAACTCCCCCAAAATTCAAGGCCGTCCCCTCCGTCAGCGGATGGCTCGTGCCCCACTCGATTCACGGCGGCAACAAACACACCATTCGCAATCGCATGACTGCGTTGCATGGTCTGCCACGCGCCGCGTTGCGTCTCGCCTTCCTGTTTTTTTTCCGACGGATGCCACCCAATCGCCGTGGGGTAAAACAACATCTCCGCGCCTTGCAACGTCGTGAGCCGAGCGGCTTCGGGATACCATTGATCCCAACAGATCAGCGTGCCGATTTTGCCCACATGCGTGCGAATCGCCTGAAAGCCCGTGTCTCCCGGAGTAAAATAAAACTTCTCATAGTAGGCCGGATCATCAGGAATGTGCATCTTGCGGTAGAGGCCCGCCAGAGACCCATCGCTATCAACCACCACCACTGAATTGTGATAGATCCCGGCCGTCCGCCGTTCAAAAATTGGGACAAGAATCACCACCTTGTGCTTGCCGGCAACCTTGCCGAAGACTTCCGTTGACGGCCCGGGCACCGGCTCCGCCAAATCAAACAGCGCCGGGTCTTCTGTTTGGCAAAAATAAGGTGAACGAAACAGTTCCGGCAAACAGATAATCCCGGCGCCCTGCCGCGCCGCTTCTTCAACTTTGGAAAGCGCAGAGGCGAGATTGTCCCGTGGAACGGCGTCACACGCCATTTGGATGAGAGCAATGCCAAGATTGTGTTTCGGACTCATTGGGGCGTGAACCTACCGAACGGCCAGCCACCTGCACAACGTTCTTCTCACACACACGATGCGCGTCTTGCAAGACCGACGAACAGGACCCTTATGATACAGGCTGATCAAGGCAGAGTGGGCGATTTTGGAGCAATCGGCACGATGGGTTCTTCGGCGGCAAGCATGGCGAGCGTGACACCGTCCAGGGCCTCACTGACCGACTGATCACGTTGGCGCAGCAATGTTCCCACGGAGTCGCGGCGTGTCTGCGCCACGTCGGTTGGCGTCCATTCCCGATGACGGACAAGCTGCAACACGTCCAGCACGGTGATCTGTTTCGGTGATCGTCCCAACGTGAGACCTTGCGGCTTCGCTGTTCGATACAGCAGACCGTGGTCAATGAAATCTTCGACAATATCCTCCAGAGCGGAAAGAGGCACCTCTAATTGCTTCGCCACTTGCTGAACATGACAGGGAGGCGCTCCCACCCTGTACTGCCGGGCGAGATGGACCAGTGTGGTCAAAGCCAGATATTCCCGGAAGGCGGCGGTGGTTTGTTTCCATCGGAGTCGGTTCCTGTAGGCGGCGGGATGTTGATGATAGTAGGCAACCTGTCCGCCGATCAACACAATAAGCCAGCCGACGTAGAGCCAGATGAGGAATAAAATTAAAATGGCAAAGCTGGAATAGAGCGCACTGTATCGCGTCGCCTCCGTGACAAAAGACGCAAAAAACACCCCGGCGACTTTCCACAGCACGCCGGCTGTCACTCCTCCCATGAAGGCTGACGTGAAACCGACACGGGTATAAGGAACGAACTTGTACAAAAATGTAAACCCGAGACAGATCAGCACAAACGGCATGAGAGCCGTCGCCCACTGCACCGCCGCCCCCAGAGGCTCTATTTTCAACATGGTTTGCACGAGCCAGTGGCTTTGCGCCGAGACAATGGTGGCAATGGCCGAGAACACCAGCACGGGGCCAGCCAGGATCACGCTCAAATAGTCGGTGATTTTTCGCGTAAACGCGCGCGCGTCACGCACACGCCAGATACGATTCATGGCTTTTTCGATTTCGTCAATCAGTGAAAACGTGGTGTAAAACAGCCCGGCCAGACCAACGGCCCCCAACGCGCCCACTTTGAGATTATTGACGAATTCAACGATGCGACCGGCGATGTCCAGGCCTTTGTCACCCAACGGTTCCAGGAACTGGACCAGCACGGGTTCAACCTGTTGGTGCACGCCGAACACTTTGAGCACGGAAAACGTCACAGCCAGAAAGGGGATAAACGACAGCAGTGTCATGGAGACAAGACTGGTCGCTCGGATACTGAACACGCCATCCCGAAAATCCGAGATAGCCACCACAGCCAGCCGCAAGGGCTTGACATAACACGCCGTCAAGCCTTTGATCGCCCCCCAGTCCTGACGCCAGAGATCCCGCTGCAAAAATTTCCCAAGAGGAGTCCCGCTGCTCACGCCTGTTCTCTCATTCCTGCTTCCTCCAATAGCCGTTTTGAAAGCACGATCACGACACGCACTGTCCTCACGTTCCCGAACACTTTGAAGACTCCCCGCCGATGAACTGTTCCGCTGTGCGCACGTTCATGTCATCGGAGACAAATTGACAGCACTGTCCGCCTTTTCCTTTTGCGCGATACATCGCACGATCGGCCTGCGCAATCAAGGAATCCGGGTCGGCGGCATTGAAAGGATAGACCGCAATCCCCACGCTGGCCGAGACATGCATACGCTGCGAACCCAGGATCGCGGGTTGCATGATGGCGTCCAGGACGTTGTGCGCCACGTGCCAGGCGTCCTGTGTCCGGTGCACATCCTGAAGAAGCACGGTAAATTCATCACCGCTTAGCCGCGCGACGGTATCCGTGGCGCGCACACAACGCGTCAGACGATCCGCCACGATTTTGAGCAACGCATCGCCCGCCTCGTGCCCCAGGGAATCATTGATCGCCTTGAAATGATCCAGATCAACAAAGAGCACCCCGACTCCCCGATCATGCCGCCTCGCCTGGGCCAGCGCCTGATTGAGCCGGTCGTTAAACAGAATCCGATTGGGCAAATCGGTCAGCGAATCATGATGGGCAAGATGGGAAATCCGCGCTTCCCGTTCCTCCCGAATCATCCTGTCCTGATGAACGGTGACATAATACGTCACCTGCCTTGCCACATTTTCGAACCATTGAATGGTGCGGAGATCAAACGTCTCGTGATGCATGCCATGGATCACCAGCACGCCCACCGCGCCATCACTCGCGCCGAAAGGAACCAGAAGCCGTGAAGGGTACCGTCCGCCCTCCGCTGTTGTCCTGTCAGCCGGACCGGGCGGCTCCTGAAGATGAAAAGTCGCGCGCGTATCCAGCACGGATTCCAACCTGCACCGTTCATCGGACGTCCATTCACAACGGGGCTGATCCCCGTTCATCCGCGATGCGCCGGCTTGCGCACACAGGACAATGTCTCCGGCCTCTCGCATCGCCACCTGAATCAGAGGATAGGGCAACAGTTGGATCAACTGCTCACACAGCCGGGACAGGACGTGACGCAGCGAACAACCGTTGCGCAGGTGTTCGCTCATGGTGTGGAGCACCCGGTCGCTCACCGCCCAACGCTTCCAGGCCGACGTATCTCGAATCACCCAATGCAGCGACGCAATCCGTCCCGAGGGTTCCCGCAAGGCGGCAAGTGTCAGCAACGCGGAAAAACTCCGCCCCCCCGGCGCCAGCGTCATCTCCCATTCCAGACCAAGCTCACCGCTTTCAATCTTCCGAAGGTGTGTGTGAAGGATGGCACGATCATCCGGAGCCAGCACATCGGACAACACTTGCCCCGCGAGATCCCGTTGGGACAGCTTCATCATGGTCGCCGCCACATGGTCGGCTGACTGAATGACGCCGTGGGAATCGGTGACAAAGTGCCCGCCGGGAGGAACATCTTCCTGAACAGGGTCAAGGTATGCGGGAGGAAGGGCCTGGTCGGAGTGAACGGACATCCGTGCTGGGGAAGATTGAGAACCCATGGCTACCAAAACTTATTCGGGAACGGTGATCATGCCCGCCGCCACGTCTTGCTGCGCTTGCGCATACCGTTCGGGCGTACCCACGTCAGACCAGTACCCTGAAAAAACATATCCGGATATCGTCGCCCCTCGTTCCAGCCACGCCACGTACGCATCAAGAATGGACGCACAACACTCCCGTGGAACGTCGCGTAACATCAGGGGATCCAGCACATGGATCCCGGCAAACAGCCGTCGGAACGGAGGCGCGTCGCCCTCTTTCGCCGGACGCCCTTTTCCATGAATGCGCAACACGCGATCGTGGTGATCCGTCTCCACCACCCCCCATCGCTCGACCTCTGGATCATCCCGCAACACCATGGTGGCCAGCGCCCCCTCACTGTGATGATGGGCCACCAGTTGGGATAAATCAAGAGTCGCAACCGTGTCTCCGTTTAACACAAGAAACGGACCGTCTTGAAAAAACTCTTCGACGCGCTTGATACCGCCTCCCGTCCCCAGCAACACCGGTTCGTGAGAATACACAATGCGCATGTGCCATTGCGACCCATCGCCCAGGGCCTGTCGGATGCGCTCACCAAGATGGTGGAGATTGATCATGACATCCTTGATGCCGTACTGACGCAACAAGAGCAGGTTCCACACAAGAAGCGGATGCGGGCCAAGCGGCAGAAGCGGCTTGGGAAGGGATGCCGTCAGAGGACGAAGCCGGGTGCCGAGACCCGCTGCCAACACCATGGCTTTCATGGAAAGTTCTTCACCGCCATTCAGGGATATACGGCGTCAGGCACTGAAGCAGCGCCGCCAACTCGGGGTATTTTTCCAGGTTCCGGCGCACGTACCCCAGCGTCCGGGGAATATCCGCAAGAAATCGGGGATTCCCTTTGACCCGATCAATATACACAAACCGGCCAACCGCTTTCAGGTTACGCTGAATGCTCGTCAAATCAAACAGCCGCCGGAACGTCGCCCCATCCGTCAACCCCAGGCGTGCCTGTGTCTCCGAATCCAACCCGGCACACATGGCCGAGCGATAGCGATCAATCATCTCATCAATAAACACTTCATCCAGAGCGATATAAGAATCTCGAAGCAGAGAGGCCAGGTCATAGGTCGCCGGCCCTCGCAACGCATCCTGAAAATCAATCACCCCGAGCCGGTCACCGGCGACCATCAGATTCCGCGAGTGATAATCACGATGCGTAAACACCTGGGGTTGATCGGCGATCACGTTGGCGATCCCGGCGAAGGCGTCACGAATCACGTTTTCGTGCTCCGCACACATCGGCGTTTTGTCGCGCCTCGCCCAAAGACCATATTCCAAAAAATGATCAAACTCCCACAGCAAGAGCGGCACATCGAACGATCGGGAGAAAGCCTGGCATGCGTCACTGCCGGATGCCATCATTTGAAGCTGCATCTGAACCAACGTGTCAACAGCCACAGGATAGTGTTGCCGAATGGCAGACGTCCCACCCGCGACGCACGCATGCCACAGTGTCAGATCTCCAAAATCTTCGAGATACAGCAGGCCCGCCGCTTCGTCATAAAAATACGGCGTGGGGACGGCAATGCCGGCTTGAGCCAGTGGCCGAAGAATATTCAGAAACGGAAGTTCCTGACTCTCCGGGGCTTCTCCGCTCACCGCTTCTTCCGAGGCCTTAAAGCCTTCAGGGTCGGCGATCTGCATCAGAATCAGCGAGGACACCGGCCCGTGTTGCAACCCAAGCCGATAGTACCGCCGATTCGACGCATCCCCATCCAGCAACGTCACATCAGCCAGCTCACCATGAAAAGGCAACCTGGTACGCAACGTCGTTTCCAACAACATTGGGTCCGGACTGGGAGGTAAAGAAAGGGCTTCAGGACACATGCCATACTATTATAAGAGGTCCCACTGGTTCTGTCACTGCGTCAAAACGCGTTGGCATCATTCCTTCCGATACCTTGCGAGACGTGGCTGGAGGCTCGCCCCGAAGAAACACGGCACTCCACCAAAAGGGGGGGGAGCGAAGAGCCGGGGACAGCAACACATGTCTCCCGTGAGATCCCGTGTGTGACGCTTCAGATCAGAGACTGCCCAAGTTTCGTATCATTTCCCGCTTTGATCTGCGGGCTTTTTGCGGTATGCTGAAAGCAGGTATATCCCTCCATGCACGTGGGAAGAGCGGTGGCGTTGTTGTGTTTCCGCCTCGCACAGACGCCACGCGAAGGAGGCTATGATGACTACAACCAGAGGGTGGCACACCACGGTTCCCGCGTAACGGTGGCAACCTCGTGACCCGGAGCAGTGCGTTACAGGCTACGAGGGAAAGGATCCGCTATGGAAATCGGCTTTGTCGGACTGGGTAAAATGGGCCTGAATATGGTGACCCGCCTGCGGCGGCACACTGAACACCGCGTGGTGGCCTGCGATCGCATACCGGAACTGATCGCAAAAGCGGAAGAGACCGGAGCGGTCGGCGCCGCTTCGCTTCAAGACCTCGTTGCCAAACTCGCCAGGCCACGCACCATCTGGGTGATGGTGCCTTCAGGAACGCCGACGGAAGACACCATTCAAACCCTCGCGGACATCCTGGAACCCGATGACGTCATCGTGGACGGCGGCAACACCAAATTCCATGACGACGTCCGTCGGGCCGCAACCTTGAAAAACAAACGGATTCATTACGTGGACGCGGGAACCAGCGGAGGCATTTGGGGATTACAAGTGGGGTACTGTCTGATGGTGGGCGGAGACAAAGACGTGGTCAACCGGCTTGCGCCGATTTTGACCACACTGGCCCCCAAAGACGGCTGGGCGCACGTCGGCGGTCACGGAGCCGGACATTACGTGAAAATGGTGCATAACGGCATTGAATACAGCATGATGCAAAGCTATGCCGAAGGATTTGAATTGATGTCACAAAGCGACTACAACCTTGATCTCCACAACATTGCGGATCTGTGGATGCACGGAAGCGTGGTGCGGTCATGGCTTTTGGAACTCGGAGTCGGCGCGCTCAAAGCCGATCCAAAACTTGAGGGATTAACGGGATACGTTCAGGATTCCGGCGAAGGTCGGTGGATGTTGATGGATGCCCTCGACAAAGACGTGCCGGTTCCCACCTTGTCCACCGCCCTCTTTACCCGATTCCGCTCGCGGCAGGAAGCGCCGTTTGCAGAGAAAATGTTGGCGGCTCTCCGTCAGGCATTTGGCGGCCACAGCGTGAGACGGAAGTAAGATGGCCTCCGAACCTGCCGAGCGAACCATGACGCCTAAGCAAGAGCAACCTCCCGTCCAACGCCTCGGCTCCGGGGTCGAGGTCAAGCCGTGTACCCTCGTCATTTTTGGAGGATCCGGGGATCTCGCCCATCGCAAACTCCTGCCGGCGCTCTACAATCTGTTGCTTGACGGGCTTCTCCCGTCCAACTATGCCGTGATTGGATTTGGACGCGCATCCTACAACGATGAGGCGTTCCAAACCTTCGCGCGCGAGGGCATTGAGAAATTTTCCCGGCAGGCGATTCAGCAGGACACGTGGGAGGACTTTGCGAGACGGTTGTCTTACGTCACCGGGTCCAGCGACGACCCTCAAGCCTGTCAGGAACTCCGCAGCCACATCGAAACCGTCGAGGCCCAATTCCATTTGCCGGGCCATCGCATTTTCTACCTGGCGATTCCCCCGAGTGCCTTTGCGCCGTCCTGCCAGGGCTTACAGCAGGTCGGGTTGATTGATCCACCCGACCATCCTGATCGCTCATCACGGGTCATCGTTGAAAAACCCATTGGTCATGATTTGGAGTCAGCCAGAGACATCAATGCGACGATTGGCAACGTGTTTCATGAATCGCAAATCTACCGCATTGATCATTATCTTGGGAAAGAAACGGTTCAAAATATTATGGTGCTCCGATTTGCCAACGGCATTTTCGAACCCATCTGGAATCATAAATATATTGATCACGTACAAATTACCGTGAGCGAAGAGGAAGGCATCGGCACACGGGGGCGGTATTACGAGCAGGCGGGCGCGCTCCGCGACATGGTGCAAAATCATATCCTCCAGTTGCTGGCCCTCATTGCCATGGAACCGCCCTATTCATTGGACTCGGAAGTCGTGCGCAATGCGCGCATGGAAGTCCTCCGGTGCCTCCACCCCATCCGTGGGAAAGACGCGGACACACTGACCGTTCGCGCCCAATACGCCCACGGGGCCATCAATGGGCAGGAGGTTCCCGGGTACCGGCGAGAGGACGGCGTCCGGCCGGATTCCACAACGGAGACGTATGTGGCGCTGAAATGTTATATCGAAAACTGGCGGTGGTCGGGCGTGCCTTTTTATCTGCGCACGGGAAAAGCCATGCCGCGCCGGGCCTCGGAAATCGCGGTGCAGCTCAAAGACATTCCGGAAATTCTTTTCAACGCCAGCCCCCTTCCCCGTCAGACACCCAACCTGCTCACGCTTCGCATTCAACCGCACGAGGGCATGGCCTTGAGAATCATGTCCAAGATCCCCGGCAGCAAAATCGACACCCATCCCGTTGAAATGAACTTCAACTATGGCGACGCGTTTTCCGCGCCTTCACCGGAAGCCTATGAACGATTGTTGCTGGACGTCATGAGCGGCGACGCCTCGCTCTTTATGCGACGCGACGCCGTGGAAGCTTCATGGACATGGATTACGGATATTCTGAACGGCTGGGAAACCCATGGCAGCCGATGGTTGCCGGAATACCCCGCAGGCGACTGGGGGCCAATTGAAGCGGACAGGCTGATTGAAACTGATGGCCGAAAGTGGCGGGTGGTGTGACGAGACACACCGCGTCCGCGAAATCCTCAAACGATTCACCGACAGACCGGCCGAAGTCAGCCCTCTCATTCCTGGAGGTTTTATGAAGCTAAAAGTCGTGATACATGAAGCGGAAGAAGGTGGATACTGGGCTGAAGTGCCGTCTATCCGCGGTTGTGCGACACAGGGCGATTCGTTTGATGAACTGCTTAGCAATCTCTACGAGGCTGTTGAAGGGTGTTTGTCCGTGGATGTCCAGAACATTGATCTATCCGCAAAGGACAAGGTGATGGAGATATCCGTTTGAAGGCAGTGAGCGGGAAACGATTCTGCCTCCTGCTTGAAAACAAGGAATGGGAATTAAAACGGATATGCGGAAGCCATCACATTTACGCCAGAACCTGGCATTGATGCCAGGATTTCAGTGCCGGTGCATGGGAAGAAAAATCTGAAACCAAGACGCTCAAGTTTTTTCCCCACGCATCGCCGCTTCCACCGCCTTCTGAATGCGCTTGATCCCGCCTTCCACATCACGTCCGAGATGAATCCGAATCACCCGCCGGTTGCGCGTGGCAAGACTCTTCATATCCCCCAGGGCCTGTGCCGCAACCAGGACACCAAATGAATACGGCTCTCCGGGAATCGGCAGGTCCGGTTCCGCGTCCGTCGTCACCTGAATAAACACCCCCGTATTGGGACCCCCTTTGTGCAGTTGGCCGGTTGAATGAAGAAAACGCGGGCCATAGCCCAGCGTCGTGGCCACCCGTTTCGCGTCACGAACGACGGTGCGAATACGCCGGAAGATGTCGTGGACCGTCGGCGTGCGTTCGACATAGGCGTTGATCGCCACATAATCCCCGGACCGCACACGGGACAGATGAGCGGCCACGGCCTGGGCCAGCGACGATACGCCATGTAACGCTTGCTGATTTGCGGCATCGGCAAAGATACGAATGTCGCCATCCGTCACCATGGGCGCTTCTTCCGGGAGTCGCCCGTTCTTCTGAAACTCTTCGAGATAGGCCTTGGTGAAGTCTTTGCTCTCCTGGACATTGGGTTGATCGAACGCATTAATGCCCAGCAGCGACCCTGCTGTGGCCACGGCAATCTCCCACCGGAAAAACTCCTGTCCGATGTTGATGACATCCGTCACGTCAATGCGGATGACCGGATGCCCGGCCGATTGCAAGGCGGCAACCGCAGCATCCTGCGCCGGCTCCGCTCCATCCGCATAGCGGAGATACGCAAACACACGATCCGTGCCATACACGCGCGGCGCACCCAACGGTTCATCATCAACGGGAATGATGCCGCGATCTTCCTTCCCCGTGCTTTCGGCAATCAATTGTTCGAACCAGCCGCCCAGTGCGCTGACGGCGGGAGAGATGACAAACGTCACCTTATCCCGGCCGGCTTGAGCCAGTGCGCCCAGGGTCGCGCCCAGCACGACACCAGGATTGTCCGCCGCCGGCACGGACGCATCGCAACTGTGGCGCATCCGTTCGGCCCCGGACAGCAGAGCGTCAACGTTCACGCCCATCAGAGCGGCCGGCACGATCCCAAAGTTGGACAGGGCAGAATAACGCCCTCCTATTTCCGGCACACCGGGGAAAATCTCCCGGAACTTGAGTTCTTTGGCCACCTGCTCCAGGAGAGAACCGGGATCGGTAATGGCGATAAAATTCTCACCGGCGCGGTCACCTTTCACCTGCCGTATCCGTTCAAAGAAATATTTCTGGAACACCAATGGTTCGGTGGTGGATCCGGACTTGCTGGCCACGATGCACAGCGTGCGTTCAAGGTTCACACGTTCTTCAACATGCTTCACGTGCGAAGGAACCGTGCTATCCAGCACGTGCAGTTCAGGACGGCCGGGGAGAACCCCAAACGTCATGCGGCAGACTTCCGGGCAGAGACTGCTCCCGCCCATGCCCAATAAGAGGATATGTTGAAAGCCGGCATCTCTGACATCGTCGGCGAAAGCCCGCAGTCGGGACGCTTGAGCAACCTGCCGCTTGGAAACGGACAGCCAGCCAAGGGCTTTCCGAATGATGGCTTGATGCACGGGATCCTGGTGCCAGAGCGTCGGATCGGCGGCCCACAGTCTGCGCACAACGTTCTTCTCATGGAGTGTCTTGAGCGTGGAGTTGATGACGGCATCGAACGATCCCACCGCCAAGGTTTGGGAGTTGATTTCCGACCCAAGCATTTCAAGGCGTCTTCGACTGATCGCCCCCATGAGTTGCTCATAGGATGCGGCAAACATCCGCACTCCATCCTGACGCAACCGCGTGGTGATCGTTGTCATATCAATGCCGCATTCGGCCGCCCGTTTCATGATCGCCTGCGCCTCGTCCACGCCTTCCGTGAGAGTGGTCGTGACCGTTCCATGATCCCGAAACGCCTTGAAGGTTGCGGCGGGCATGGTATTCACCGTGTCGGGGCCAATCAGACGATCCACGTAATACGTATCCGGGTATTGCGGATTTTTCGTCCCGGTACTGGCCCATAACAGACGCTGGGATCGTGCGCCGTGTGGCGTCATGGCCTGAAAGTGGCGACTCGCAAAGATCTCCTGATATTTCAGATAAGCCACTTTGGCATTGGCAATCGCGACGGTCCCCTTCAGCCCCTCCAGCATGGCGCGTATTTTTGCCGCAGGCTTTTGTTTCAACGCGGCATCAATCTGCTGATCCACCATGGTATCAATGCGACTGACAAAGAAGCTCGCCACCGACGCCACTTTGGACAGATCCCCGCCATTCGCGCCGAATTTTTCGAGACCGCGGATATACGCCCATGCGACCTGCTCGTACACGTCCACACTGAACAACAGGGTCACATTGATATTCACGCCTTGTCCCACCAACCGTTCAATGGCCGGCAACCCTTCCGTGGTTCCCGGCACTTTGATCATCACGTTGTCCCGCTTGACCGCCTGCCACAGATGTAAGGCTTCTTCAATCGTCTCGTCGGTCTTGAAGGCCAAATCGGGCGAGACCTCCAAACTCACGTATCCATCACGGCCTTTGGTCGCTTGATACACGCGTTGCAGCAAATCCGCGACGTCCTGGATATCGTGAATAGCCAGTGATTCATAAATCTGTTTAACGCTGGTCATCCCGGCGGAGACATGTTTCAATTCTTGATCGTAGTCGGCGCTGCCGGTAATCGCCTTTTCAAAAATAGACGGATTGGAGGTCACCCCCATCAATCCGTCCCCGTCAATCATGGTTTTCAAGTCGCCCGACGTGATGAGATTCCGGCGAAGATCATCATACCAGGGACTCTGTCCGGCTTGTTGTAATGTAACGAGAGGATTCATAACCCAACACCTCGTGAGTCAAAGAAGCGGAGACGGAGCGCAACACAGTGACACGCTGTATTCAACGGCAGACTCCTTTGTGTGTAATCTTAATGAACGGAAGTGTTCGCCTGTTTCTCAACCTGCTGTTTGGCGGCGGCAACAACCCGATCAACGGTGAATCCAAAATGCGGGAGTAAATCCTTCAGCGGCGCCGATGCCCCATAGGTGGTCATCCCAAGACTGGTTCCGGTTAATCCCACATAGTGACTCCACCCAAACGTGGTGGCTTGTTCAACGGAGACCCGTGCCGTCACGTCGGGAGGCAGGACAGTGTCCCGGTAGCCCTGACTTTGCCGCTCAAAGAGTTCCCAGGACGGCATACTCACAACTCGGGCACGTATCCCCTGCTCTGTGAGCGCTTCATAGGCCCGCACGCAGAGAGGGAGTTCGCTCCCGGATGTCAGCAACAGCACGTCCGGCTTGCCATTCCCGGCATCGGCCAACACATACGCACCACGGGCGAGGCCGCTGGCTGACGCATAGCATGTCCGATCCAACGTCGGCAGGGCTTGCCGGGTTAATGCCAGCACCACGGGGGCCTGTTGCAGTTGCATAATCACGCGCCAGGCTTCCACCACTTCATTGGCATCTCCCGGCCGAATCGTCACGAGACCGGGAATGGCGCGTAACGACGCAAGCTGTTCAACGGGTTGATGCGTGGGGCCATCTTCACCCACGCCAATGGAATCATGGGTGAACACATAAATCACGGGAAGATTCATCATGGCCGCAAGGCGGATGGCCGGGCGACCGTAATCGCTGAAGATCAAAAACCCGGAGCCATAGGGACGAACTTTTGAGAGCGCCATGCCGCTCAAGATCGCACCCATCGCATGTTCCCGCACGCCAAAATGCACATTGCGTCCGCCTTCTGACCCGCTCTGAAAATCTCCGGCCCCGTCAAACGTCAGACGCGTCTTGGTGGAGGGGGTCAGATCGGCGGAGCCGCCCATGAGCCATGGGATTTTCACGGCAATGGCATTGAGCACTTTGCCGGAGGATTCACGAGTCGCCAGACCTTTGGGGTCCGCGGGAAATTCCTGAACCTGTTGATCCCAGCCTTCGGGAAGCTGCCGACGTTCCATGGCAGACAGATGATCCGCCAGTTCAGGATACTTCTGCTGATACGCCCGGAAGACGGTTGTCCAGGCGTCCCGTTCGGCCTTGCCTCGTTCTCCTATGCCTGATTGAAAATGCGCCAGCACTTCATCTGGAACCAGGAATTTTGCATCTTCAGGCCATCCGTAGCGTTGCTTCGTCAGACGGATTTCTTCTTCACCCAGCGGTTCGCCGTGCGCCTGATGCGTATCCTGTTTATTGGGCGCCCCAAACGCAATGTGGCTGTCAACGATAATCAGCGTCGGCTGGCCGGTTTCCTTCCTGAACGCCTTGAACGCCCGGGCCAGCGATTTCAAATCGTTGGCATCGGTGACGTGAACGACTTTCCAGTGATAGGCGCGAAACCGCGCCGCCACGTCTTCGCTGAAGGCCAGGGAGGTTTTTCCCTCAATGGTAATGCGGTTGCTATCGTACACCCAGCACAGATTCGACAACTTGAGATGACCGGCCAGCGAGGCCGCTTCACTGGACACGCCTTCCATAAAACATCCATCGCCGCAGAAGGCAAAAATATCGTACTTGATAATATCAAACCCGGGACGATTGAAATACCGAGCCTTCCACCGTTGAGCCATGGCCATACCCACGCTGTTGGCCAACCCCTGTCCAAGCGGCCCGGTCGTAGTTTCCACGCCCGACGTCCAATGATATTCGGGATGCCCCGGACATTTGCTGTTCAACTGCCGAAACCGCTTGATCTCATCCAGAGGCACCGCCGGATCGCTGGTGGGACGACCCTCATCATCCACGTCCCTGATTTGACACAGATGGAGAATGGCATACAGCAACATGGAAGCATGGCCCACCGACAACACAAAGCGATCACGGTCTGGCCACAGGGGATCGGCGGGATCAAAACGCAACACCCGGTTCCAGAGGCCATACACCACAGGAGCCAAAGCCATCGGCGTGCCGGGATGACCGGAGTTCGCGGCCTGCACCGCATCCATCGCCAACGTGCGAATGGTGTTAATGCTAAGCTGTTCTATGGATTGGTGACCGGACATGGGATGATGCCTTTCGTGCAACGATGAGCAGCGCCTGATAGAAAACCCGACAATAAATAACCGACCGAATGTCCGCTACAACCGCTCTATCGTGAACCGGAGGATACCCCGCCGAAAGGGGTTTTGCCAAATCAGCGTACGCCATCAAGACGAGAGACGGCTGTTCATTGCAAATCAGCTTTCCCGAACCCTATGATACCTGAACCATGAATGTCATTGTCACCAACCCGCACAAAGAGCTTACCGTGAAAGGGCCCCTCCACGTCCACCAGCTTCTGGAACGGCTCAACCTGACGCTGGAAGCCTATCTGGTCATCCGTGGCGACGAGCTGGTCTCCACTAGAAGAAGTAAGCTTCTTGCATTTTTCTTTATCGCGTTCATGATATCGTGGTTTGGTTTTCATTTCTATGACCAGTAAATTTTTTTCTTTGCCTCGTTTGTGAATGATTATATCAGGATATATTCTGCGTCTCTTACCGTCACACATTTTTTTTGTCTTCTCTCCTTTTCTGTTATATTCGCAGTCCACATTCCAATCTGGAAATTGTTTCTGCAAACATTCGGCAAATTTGTGAGAAACCGATCTCTCATTCGCCCCATTCTCCAGCAAAAACGAATCCTGTTCGAATAAAACGCCTATGGCGACATTCACTCTTTGCCAGATTCCCTCAAAATCATAGTTCCGCAAAGCCCCATCAGGAGGCGACGCCGGTTTCATTCTCCCACTTCCACCTGCACAAAATCACAACGTGGCACAGCAACCGGTTCTCCCGCTTCTTTTAATCCTTCAATATGAAATTGAATCGCATCCTGAATGAGAATCAGCGTCTCTTCTTTTGTCTCACCAACAGCGATGCACACTGGAAGATCGGGAACAAAAGCGCCGAAACCGGAGTCGCCTGCTTCAAGAACGATCGTGTATTCCATGTTCATACTCCGCTATTGTAAGTCGCCTGCTTCAACGCACTATGTAATGTGCCCACTGGAATATCCACGTTTGGTTTTCCAGACACGGTCACGACACCGGATTGTATCGGATGTTTATACTGCCAGTGACTCCACGTATTCTGACTTGCACCCATCCGTCTCTCTCGATCAGTTTTATGAATTCTTTGACCTTCATCTTCACCTATACCAACGGCAAAGTGGATTTTCAAGATCAGGGGATAGCCCCCTTGCGCAAACGTCCGCTTCATTGACCGAACCTCTTTGACTATGCCACATTTCGGTCTTGCTTGGCATTTTTTCCGTCTGCCGTTTTCATACGGCGGAGAACTATTAGGAGTAACACATGGCATCAAATTTCAAACACAAAAGTCGTGAATTAACCGAAGGCCCCGGACGGGCGCCGGCGCGGGCCATGTTGCGTGCCGTGGGACTTCAGGATGAGGATTTTTCCAAGCCGCTCATCGCCGTCGCCAATACATGGTCAGAGGTCACACCATGCAATATGCACCTGCGTGAACTGGCCGCATCTGTCAAAGCGGGAATCCGCGAGGCCGGCGGGGTGCCGCTTGAATTCAACAGCGTGGTGGTGTCCGACGGAATCAGTATGGGCACCGAGGGCATGAAAGCCTCGCTGATGAGCCGTGAGGTCGTGGCCGATTCAATTGAGCTGGTCGTTCGCGGTCACTTGTTTGATGCGGTGGTGGCGCTCTCCGGATGTGACAAAACCATTCCGGGGACGGTCATGGCGCTGGCCCGGCTCAATCTTCCGTCTCTCATGCTGTACGGGGGATCCATCATGCCCGGCCAGTTTCAAGGGCACCAGGTTTCGATTCAGGACGTGTTCGAGGCGGTGGGAGCACATGCTCGCGGCAAAATGTCGGAGGCAACGCTCCATGACCTTGAGCGTGCCGCCTGTCCAGGCGCGGGTGCCTGCGGCGGACAATTTACCGCGAATACCATGGCCATTGCGTTTGAATTTCTTGGAATGTCTCCGATGGGGTTTAATGGCGTGCCGGCTTTGGATCCGAAGAAAGCATCCATCGCGACCCAATGCGGGCCTCTCATTATGGATCTGCTGAAACGCGACCTGCGCCCCAACGCCATCATCACGCGAGACGCTCTGGAAAACGCGATTGCCGCAGTGGCCTCAACCGGCGGATCAACCAACGCCGTGCTGCATCTGCTGGCCGTGGCCCACGAAATAGGTGTGGCGTTGGAGATTGATGATTTCGACACCGTCAATCAACGAACGCCGCTGATCGCTGATTTGAAGCCTGGCGGCCAATATATGGCCGCGGATTTGTATCAGGCCGGGGGCACTCGTCTTGTCGCTAAACGCTTGATTGATGCCGACCTGCTCAAAGGCGAGTGCATCACCGTCACGGGACGCACACTCAAAGAAGAAGCCGAAACAGCGGTGGAAACATCAGGACAACACGTCGTCCGTCGCATGGATGAGCCGCTCAAATCAACGGGCGGCATGGTGATTTTGCACGGGAACCTGGCTCCCGACGGGTGCGTGGTCAAAGTGGCGGGGCACGAGCAATTGACCCATACCGGTCCGGCCAAGGTGTTTGATTGCGAAGAAGACGCCTTCGCCGCAGTGCGGGATGGACACATCGTGGATGGTGACGTCGTCGTGATTCGCTATGAGGGGCCTCAAGGGGGGCCTGGCATGCGGGAGATGCTGGGCGTGACCAGCGCGCTTGTCGGCGCCGGACTGGGAGACACCGTGGCTCTGCTGACGGACGGCCGGTTTTCCGGGGCCACGCATGGATTGATGGCCGGACACGTGACGCCGGAAGCCGCACAGGGCGGTCCCATTGCCACGGTCAGAAACGGGGACACCATTACACTTGATATTCCGAATCGGCGGCTTGATCTGGCTATTGCCAATGATGAAATGCAGACCCGGTTACGTCAGTGGACCGCTCGTCCTCCACAGTACACCAGCGGGATATTTGCAAAATACGCGAAGAGTGTCGGGTCAGCGGCAAAGGGCGCGATCACTTCGTAAGATCGCGGGCGCGCCTCCCGGCGCGATTGCCCGAGACGGCTGAACACAGCCGTGGCGGGCGCCAGCCCGCCTGGTCACAAACCAGACTTACTCCTGTTTGTTCCCTAATTGAATGTTTTCTTTGTAGTGAATCATTCTGACAGGTTGGAACGCACGATCTTTTCTGCCCAGGGCGGCCCCTTGTTCGACTTCTTTGATAAAGTCTTCCGGGCCATGAATCGGCGAGTAGGTCATGGTGACCAGCACATCCATGGACGGCGCATCCACGGGAGTCGGGACGGTAAATCTCTCAACCCGTTGTTCCTCCGGCTTGAGCACATTGTCTTGCAGGACTTGCACGGCTTCAAAGTCAAAGATCGTGGCTTTTCCGTTTTGATCACCAAAGATGCGCTCATAGTAGCGTTGTTCGGAATACGTTTTTCGCAAATTTTTTCCCAGAATCGTGACATCAAGCTCCACGCGAGACCACCCCGGATGAGGCAACGGAAGATTGTGCGGGACGAGACTGCGAATCGTGACTTTGACTTCAGATTCTTTCCCGCGCACTTCGGTCTCGACTTCCATTTTCACGGCATCAGCACGAACTTTTCCAAAGCGACCCGGAAAACTGTGATTCGAGATTTTTCGGTTACGCTCCCCGTTGGCTGATTCTCCAAAGGCCTCCGGCATATGACACGATTGGCAATTCTGACCATTCTTTTGAGCTTCAGTCCGTTGCCAGGGGCCCAGGAGGTCAGGAAGTTTTTCGTACCCCGGCAAATTTTCGTGACAGGCCACGCAGTACTGCGATTGGCCATACAGCTCTAGCGGGGCAGACTGATGAGCCAGATTGTCCGCAGGATTTTTATAGCTGCCAAATACGACCCGTCCGAGCTGATACGTGGGATGCGGAGGATGCTGTTTCGGGTCCACGTCGTTGATCAAGTGGCATTGCGAACACCCCACCCCATCCAGGGCCGGGTCACCAGATGCAATTTCGCCGATATAGATACTCGCATGATCCGGATATTCCAGCACACTCGGAGCATGGCATCGAAAACACATGTTGCCGTCTTCGTCGCCGGATGTTTTTCGGTATCGCTCCAACGACGCACGGAACGGAGAACTTAAAATGGAACGAGACTGGGCAGAAGCCTCCCATTCTTCAAACACGCGTAAGTGACATCGCTTACATTTCTGAGAATGGGGGAAGGCTTTCTCAAAAGATTTTCCGGCTTCTTTTTCGTCGGCCAGCGTGACCGTGCCGGAGAGATCAACGAACAGCATCAACGCAACGATCACCATGAACACGCCGGCCACCCGGCACATCGCCTGGGAAAAAATTTTCATGGAGCCAACCTCAATTCATCCCGTTGGTACTCATGGCAGAGCCATCAGGACTCGGATTGCAAAGACTTCGTTCGGAACGTGAGCAATCGTTGCGACGCATAATCCGCAATGATCGCTTTGGCTTTCTTTTGATCCTGTTCGTGTTCCAAAGTCGCAAGATATTTCGCAAGCAACGCCTGGCCTGGTTCAGGAATCAAGGCATAGCGTAACGTGGCCTCGATGAAACTCGGAGCGGTCCCCGCTTCGACCTGTATCGCGAAAGGCACTTTCCGCGTTGTGCCTCCGCTGACAAGCGGGTTCGGAATCGGGCCACGAAGAATTTTTTCAAACGGCAATCCAAAGTGTTCTTCTCTGGATCCAAGGACGTGCCCGTCGGCATCTTTGACTGTGATCGTCACAAAAAACTGTTTGAGAGCGGGATCACCTCCGGGAAACATGTGGGGCAGGCTCCCGTTCCTGACCAACACCGTACCCTCAACGCTGTGACCAGACTGCTGGACGTCAATATCCACACGGGAAAACCACTCCGCCTGCAGGTTGCGATTACTGATCATAATGCCAGGAATCACAATCCCCTGAAACCAATGCCGACCAATAGGCCGCGTCAACGACCCACGCTTGGAAGTGGAACTGCCCGTTGACCGCTCCATGTGGCAATCCTGACAAATCGTCCCCTGCAAAATTTGCCCCGGCAACGTGGCACTGGTCACATCTTTCACTTTGCTGAAATGACAGGAGGCACAGAATTGCGCCCCCCGATACACATCAGCCTGTTTCGAGGGATGGACAAGGTTGTCCTTGGCATCCGCATAGGGGCCGAACATGGCCTTTTGGGGATTGATGTGGAACGTGGGATAGTCCGTCGGATTGCCTTTGACGGAATCAATAAGATGACAGGACGAACAACCAATCCCTTCGACGCGAGGCTTTTTTTCGGCCTTTCTTCCCCGTCGTTCAGGCTTGTCAGACAGGACTTGTGCAATGATTTTTTCCGTATGCTGAGGAAACACCGTCACGGCGGGCACGTGACATGCCAGGCATCGGCGTTTTTCGTCCGCGGTTGGACTGGTCTGCAACCATACACCAAGCACCGTTTTGAAGACGGGAGACGTCAGCGCGGTCCCATGCAACAGCGCCCCGTCCACGCGACCAAACGTTTTGAGATCGGGGGTTTGCTCGCGCATCCCTTTCCATTCCTCATAGTGGCGATCATGGCATTGTTTGCATTGATCGGAAGGGATAAAAACTTTTTCAATTTCCTCGATCCACGCATGGGTTTCCGGAATTTCCGACGGATTCTGGGCATACGCACAGGGCAGGAACACCCACATGATTCCCGACAGGAACGCCATGGCGATCCATCCCGACACGCCACGGAGTTTGTGATGACGCCCGGAGCTGCAAAAAAACGGCATGACCTCAGCTAACCCTTCTCAATGCGGACGAAGTGGAAGTTTAATCCGCCACTCACTCCCTGATCATCAATACCGGCCGCTTCAAATGTTGCCACCGAAAAATTCTGGGTCAACATCGCCTGTTCAAGCGCTCGACCCAATTCCAGCAAATTGCGTATTGCTTTGCCGTCCACTTCTGCAAGAATGGCCTTTACCTTGATACCGGCACGCTCCGCCGGCGTATTGCCAATCACCGCAAAGACCACCACGCCTTCGGCCTTCGTGAGTCCGAGAATCTCTTTGATCTCCTCGTCAACTTCTCCAACTTCCACGCCAAATTCTTCAGCCAGGGCATAGGCTTTTTCCTCGGTCATGTCTGCTCCAACGCCTTGGGCAAATGTGGAGACGGTCCAACCAGCCACGGGGCTACCGAGCAGTATCGTCATCATGCCCGCGACGCGTAATTTCATCATCCAGGATGTTCGTCGTGGCACGCGCTTCACAAAATGAGAATGGTCACGTTCCATACGCAAAATTTTACCGAAGTATGACTTATGATTTCGCAGAGGTTTCTGACACACCGACGGGATCAACCAGTAGCTGGAGCCATGATGCCACCGATTTTTGTCCATTCCGCTCTTGATTTTCTCCGTTCCAGACGGCAAAAGATACGGCCTGGATTCGGCCGGGCACCAATATGGCCTCGTTTTCCGTCTCATCCCCTAATTGGGTCACGGGACGCTTCATCACTACTCGCCAAAATCCGTTTTTCCACTCGGCTTCTCCTTTGATTTTGCCCTGGCGGACTTTGCTCGTCAGGGTACTAAATCCTCCCCCAATGAGATCTTCGATTGATGAAGGACGTCGAGGAATGACTTCAAAGCGACGAATGCCTCTTTTGCCCGGTTTTTTTTCTTTGGCCCTGGCTTTTCTGCGGTCCACATCGCTTTGCCAATCCGCTTTCCAATGCCAAATGTTCACATAGTGATCCAACTGCCCCATACAGAAAAATGCAGGTGCATCGCCCAGGGGGAGAGCCAGAGCCACCCCGTCACGAAACACTCCAGGAGTCAGTCGCTCGTTTTTGGTCGCATCCTGCCATTCCACCAAAAACGAAATGTCTTTGCCGTTATGGACAGAACGGACCGAGATAACTTTGGCGCTTGGTTCGGGCCAGACCGGCCGAGTGATGATCTGACCACTAAGCGGAATGGGGATGGGCGCGATGGTTTCCCATGCGGTATCGGAAGGCCTGGTTGGAATGTCGCCTGCAAGAAAATGTGACCGGAGGACAATCCCCTGAGAACTGACCACGGGAATGTCCAGCCAGCTCAACACCCCTGTCGCCAAAAGCACGGCGGCTCCTGTGACGAGAACCGCGCGAGAACGTGTTCGTCTCGATTTCACAATGCGCTTCCGGAGTTCGGGAACTACTCCTTCAACCTGATTGGGACATGATGTGAAAAATGGACGCCGACTCTACGATAGCTCACACCTGACACCGGATGTTCTTACCACAGTTTGACTCGTCGAATTTTATTTTCATTGCGCTCGCAAATATAGAGATGGCCTTGCGCGTCAAGGGTCAGACCTGACGGGGCATTCACCACGGCGTTGACCGCCGAATTCCCGTCGCCATGCGCCAGCATATCCGCGCCTTCTTTGGCCACAAACCGTGCGGCTCCACAGCCTCCCATATTTTTGTCATCGTATCCACTGTCACCATTGCCCGCGATGGTCTCGATGAGGCCCGTGTTGGCATCGACTTTACGGATACGATGATTCATCGAATCCGCGATATACACGTGGCCATCATGATCAACAATGGCGGCCTCCGGCACGTTCAACATGGACTTGACCGCGGGTTTTCCATCTCCATCATACCCATAGCGACAGACCCCGGCGATCGTGGAAATAATGCCCGTTTGCGCGTCAACCTTCCGAATGCGGTTGCTCGCTTTATCCGTGAGAAACACGTTGCCGACGCGATCCACATCAATGGCCACAATATCCCACAGTTTCGCTTCAAGCGCCGGGCGGCCATCATCAAGATAAGGGGAGAGATCCAACTCATCCGAACATTGGGGGCGAAGCCATCCTTGATCATCCGTGAAATCAATACCAATCGCGTCACCGGAGAGCACCACTAAATTTTGCGCGGTCAAAGGACTGATCCAATTTTCATCTTCTCTGGACCATGTCCCGGCGAGGGTGGTGACCATACCCGTCCGAGAATCGTACTTCCGAATACGGTGGGCCTGGGTGTCCGCAATGTACAGATTGTCTTCCGCGTCAAATGCAATCGAGCCGGGGTAGCTCAAGTTGACTTCCAGCGCGGGGCCGTCACCCCGAAAGCCCGAGTCACCAGAACCCACGACCGTCGTAATCATGTCGGTCTTATGATCGACTTTCCGAACACGGTTACTTCCCGAATCGCAAATATACAAATCGTTGTTTGAATCAATCGCCACACTGAGCGGCAAGTACAGCCCGGCTTCCCCGCACGGACCATAGTCACCGCTGTAACAGGTTTCCCCAATGCCCGCATAGTCATGAAGTCTCCCGGTTTCCAACTCCACCCGTCGCACCCGATCTGACCCGTTTTCAGCGATATAGAGCCACCGACCCTCCCTGTCCACACACACATGATTCGGCAAGGGAATCCCCGCTTTTTTCGCACGTTTCCCATGACCAGTACTTCGGGATTTGCCATTCCCCGCAAACGTTTCGATTGTTCCAACCAATGTTTCTACGCTTGTTTCCATGTCACACTCCTATCCCGAAAGGATACAACCACGTCCTCTCTCTGTGGAGTCAGAGCCCGCCCTGGGGCTTTGACGCCTGATCCGGTTCTGGTCGAGAGGCTTGCGTTGAAGGCATGCCTCCCTCCTGATCGCGTTGTGCAGTCGGTGCCGTGGGTGACGCAACGTGTCCGGAATCTGAATCCGGCGCCAAGCCGGAAGATTGCGGAGCCACCTGCGCCTGGGTCACAGGCTCGTCCACATGATGCGCTTCAGACTCAACGGCGTTCGCTTCATGCACGGATTTTTTGAAACCCTTGATCGCCTTTCCGACCCCCTCTCCAAGCTGAGGCAATTTGCCGGCGCCGAAAATAATCAGCACAATGAAGAGTATTAAAATCAACTCGGTAAAACCCAAGCTCCCAAACATGATGGCTTGCTCCTTAATGAGACAAAAACGATTAAGACGAAGCTACTTCACGAGTGCGCTTCGCAAACCGTTGTTTTAAACGTTGTCGCGCCTCCTCGGCCTGCTCAAACATTTTACACTTTTCATAGGTATTGATGAGATTGTAGTACGCTAACGGCTCGTCCTGGTTGTGCATCACGGCTTCTTCCATGATTTTCACAGCCATATCGTGTTTTTTCAGCGTGAAGGCAATATCCATGAGCTTAAAACTCGATTCCAAATGCGCAGGATTAAACTCCAACACTTTCATATAGGCCTGAACCGCCATATCCAGAGTATTGTAATCTGATATTTGAGGATTATCTAATTGTTCATAGACACCCGCTAAATTGTACCACGCAATCGGATCTTCAGGGGTAATTTCAATTAATCGCTCAAAGTACTCTTTGGCCTGCATATATTCTTTTTTCTCGCCATGGAGTCTCCCCAGATTGAACAACGCCAGGACGTCATACTTATTTAACTCCAACGCCCGCTCGAATTGTGGCCGAGCATCCTCCATCATGGACTTGGTCCCATAGATGGTTCCCAGATTTGAGTAATACATAGCCAGAGAGCGGTCCATTTCCGTCCTCAACCCTTCGGCCATTTCTATGGCCTTTTTGACTTCGGCCAGGGCTTCATCAAATTTTCCTTTGCCAAAATACAGCTCCCCCAACCGACAACGGGCTTGAAAATCGTCAGGAGATTCACTAAGCAACTTTTCAATCTCCGCAATTTCTTCGTCCGGAGTGAACGACTGCGCTTGCGTTTGAGATTCAGGCTCTTTGCCCTCTTGCTCCGTGGCGACATTGTCAGGTTCCATGGTCATTCCACACATCCTCTCAACGTGTTGCACTCAACGCGGGCGTCACCGTGCGAGACAGCACCGTGCCGGCTTTATCCCGCAATTTTCGCAATGTTCCCCGCTTATCAAGCGTCATCAACATCAACCCAACAACAACCATGAGCGTCAAATGCGACAGTTGAAGGGCGTATCCTGCCATAAACATCAAACCTAAACCATAACCCGCCAACCGGCCGATTAACACCAGTTTAACAACAGTGTACGCCCAACAGGTAAAACCTGCGAGATACAGCGCAAAGGGCAAATAAAAAGTGTATCCCATACCCATTTGGAATACCCAGCCAATCCCCTGCCCCGCCTGTCTCGCGTCCTCGGCAAGATCGGGACTATAGAGTGACAGGAAAAAATCGATATACAGCAACGCACCAAAGGCCACTCCTCCACTCACAAGAAGAGTCAAAGCCCATTTCCTCTGGGTCTTGTTTTTGGTAAAGAGCGACGTGCTGCCGTAAGACCACAGCACCATGATACTCGCCAGTACCATGAAGGCTTCCCCTCCCCGACTCACTTCATTCACAAGAGGCGGCGGATTGACAATGCCCAGTAACCCATAGGTCGTGGACACCGTCTGGTAATAGATCCATCCGGAAATGCCCAACACAAAACATCCCACCGTGACACGCTGACTCCAACGGTGATACGTCTTCAGACATTCCGCCATGAGAATGAGAAAAATCGCGACCGACACCGTATTATAGATCACCGCGCCAAGCATCGCGGGCGGCACGATGAGATAGGCAACCGTCAACGCAACGAGCAATGAGACAGCCGGAACCAGCAACCGATCATAGTGCCCAGACCACGCCGATTGCTGTAATTTTTGAATCAACAAAATGGACAAGACCAGGAACAACAAAATCGCGGTGACATTGAGCAGAATAAAGCCCAGAGAAGACAGCGTTTGAAACGCGATCCTCACAGCTTCGGATTTTTCAGCCAGCTTGGCCATGTGCATGCCCAACCGGGACACCAAGCGGTACAGGACAAGTTCCAAAAATGCCGAAAGCAGGAGAAACTTTAACGCATATTCAAAAAGAATCCCCGGAGTCTCAGATTGTCTGCTCTGGAGATCCGATGCTGTCGCGCTCATACTCTCCACAACGACATCCTGTCTTTTTCTGCCCTTTGACCGTCAGCGCGGATACAGGAAAGCCAAGACGGCCGCTCCCCCACTACGAGACGGTGGTACATTCCGGCACATGGCGTTTATTACGTCGAGCGATATACAACAACCCGTCGGCCATTGAATAATTAAACGGTAATTCCACGACCACTTCGCTTATTTTTTCATACACGGATTGATAGAGTTTTTCGGCCTGTTCGGGCGTCATCCCATGCTTGACTTCATAGAAAAATCCCAAGCTTAAATCTTCCGCGGCCGGTCGCATAATACGCTGAATCCCGTAGCCTCCTGGATCGTTCATAATGGGAGCTTCTTTTTCAAGATCAAAGAGACAGGGCTGACAGGAAAATCCGTAGGACGAATTCAGCTTTTTCGTGTCCAGCACAAAATTCATGGTTTCCAGCGCTTCGTCTTCCGTTTCCGTCGGGAAACCGACAATAATATAACAATGCACGGCAATCCCCAGATCCACACAATCCGAACAAATCCGCTGGACGCTTTCCTGCGTGATGCCTTTCTGCATAAAATCCATCATGCGCTGGTTGTAGGTTTCCAGGCCAAACACAATCTTGTGACACCCGGCGTCGCGCATCAGCGACAGGAGTTCCCGCGAGAGATTTTTCTCAAAGCGAAGTTCAGCTGTCCACTGAATATCAAATTGTCGGTTCAGGATTTCCTTACAGAGCCGGCGGGTGGGTGACAATGCCAGACATTCGTCTGTGAAAAAGAAAAAGGGCGTATCGTACTTTTGAGAAAGGCTTTGTAGCTCGTCTACAACCTTGACGGGATCTTTTTGCCGAAAATTTTGATGATCCAGCGTCAGGGCACAAAAGGCACAGTCCTTGTAGTAGCAACCTCGCGAAAATTGCACCGGCAACACCGTCTTCGGAGCCAGATACCGGTCGAGAGCAAATCCATCGTAATTGGGAGCCGGGTGCTGCGCCAGATTTTCCGAGTAAAACGGCTGGTTCACAATTACCTTACCGTTGTCACGATAGATCAAATTCGGCACCTTGGAAAAATCCTTTTTCCCCTCCAATTGATTGATCAACTCCAGTAACGCCGTTTCTCCTTCAAAGACGATAAAGCCGTCAGTGACTTGGAACAGGCGTTCACATCGCCGAAGATTGTCCACTAGTCTGGTGAAGATACTCCCCCCCACGATCACATGAATATCGGGATTCGCTTCTTTAATGAGCCGACAGAGCGTGAGACCGGGAGCAATCTGGGACGTCGCCGTGATCGAGACCCCGATCAGACCCGGATTTTCATTGACAATGGAAGGAAGAAAATATCGCCGATACAGGGCAATGTACGGATTTTGTTCCTCATCGTGAATCGCTTTTAAAATGTCCCTGGAGGAATAAATGGAATAGGCAAACTGGTTGTCGACAACGGTGATGCGGGTGGGAAAATAAATGGAAGACACCACATCCAGCCATCGGTCAATGAGAAAGAGACATTCCCGATAGCGATCAATATCATAAAACTCTTCTCCTCGCAGCGACGCTTTTGCAGATTCAATATCGTCAATTAAATGAGGGAATCGGTCCAGGGAGGCCACGATGCGACTGTAATGCTCATCACTGCCCGGCCCCGTCTCTCCTTCACGGGTATGTTCCAGCTTCTTCAGCTTGGCAATAAGCATTTCATACACATCCAGGCCATAGGCCCTCGACAGGACGGTATCAAGAAGTTCAATGTTCAGATCACGTTGCGAGTGATCGCGGATTCCAGCCTGGTCAAGAAACGCCGACAGACACGGCAAGCTCAAATAGGGCTGTGAAGGATGCCAACTCGGAGGAAAGAGCAGAGAAATTTTCACGGCATGGCCTCTTGCAATGGTTCACGCAACCTTTTCATGATTGAAAATGCCAGGTTGCAAAGATATGTACTCATCATGTTTCACCTGTTTCTCATGCGAAATCATACCGTCCAAGTCCGGTTGTTTTATACACGGCATCGGTTTATTTGTGCAACTCTAAGACAGTCTGGACGTTTTGGCTTCGTAAGCTTTGGCAGAGCCATCTATAGTTTTTGTTAGGACGCCTTGTCCCTGTTTAAGCAAGCATCCACCTTTGCATCCATACCTTTCAATCTTCTTGTCTCGTCTGGAATTCCAGAAACGCGCCACTGGGCTCAACACTGACTGACTATATCACCACACGGCATATTTGCATACGTTCTATGCCGAGCAAATCCATCAGTTGGTTTACCGTTTACATCGACAATGAAGCTATTTAGAAAATGCCAGCGGGATTGTATGCAGAACTCTCCCAATAGTCCCGTATAATGGCCACTGGAACCGCAATGGTCACCCCGTGGCGCCCCGAATACGTTCCCCAATTCACTAGATCGCATGAATCGCTTATCCATTGCTGCCTCGATCAAATACCGCACGAATATCTTGAATTTTTCTCGCTAACAGAACGTTCGCCTCTATAAACACCTACCTTTCTCGTTTTGCACGCATGTTAGTGCTCTCCATCCAGGTTTTACCGAATGGTTTGCAGGCGATGGCTTCTTAACAAATGCCACGTTTATCACAGGGAAAATTCAGCCTGAACAAAAAGAGACCCCCAAAACCCCACATATCATGGGAGCTTCAGGGGTCTCTTTTGGTTTCGCTTAGTACTAAAAATCTATTCGGGAATCATTACGGCATCTTTGCGGTAAACCAAGTGGAAATACCCTTCATGCCGTTCCGTTCCACGTTCTGCCCATCCCAGACTGCAAACGCCACAGGGATATTCTGGCCGGAGCGGAATTGCACATCATTGACATCACTCGTGCTCACCGCCCGTTTGAACACCACGCGCCAAGTGGGACCACTGCAACACCCGCCTTTTAACGCACCATAAGACTCCCACAGGCCATTACCAAACACGTCCTGTGACGCCTGGGTCGTTAAGGTGCTGAACCCATTGGCGTTCAGATCTTCCACTGAACTCGTCCGCATGTCCGGATCTGACATAATGTTCCCTGACCAAATGCCCGGGTTGAAGGGCCCCAGACTGCGACCAATCCGATCCGGATAGGTTACGCCACCAGCGGGTTCTTCATAGTAAAAGTCCCACGCAATTGAGGGATACTGTTGGTCCACATCCCACATCCCGGCAACACCCGCTCCCATGTCTCGTTGCCATTCGGCATTCCATCGCCAGATGTTGACCGTTCCCCCGGACTGTCCCATACATTGGAACGGCGGCGCCCCTGAGGTTTGCACGGGGAATTGTACCGCCATCTGGTCCCGGAAATCCTGCGGACCGATGGTTGTGTTGTTGAGAGTTTGATCCCCCCAGTTGGCCCAAACACCAATCTCCTTACCGTTCGTAGCCATTTTCACCATGACGGTATTCACGGAGATATTGGGATGCATGGGGGTGGTAATGGTTTGGCCACTCAACGGAACCACAATGCCAGGAACCGTTTCCCACACCGGATTGGCCGCGTCCATCGGAATGGACCCGCTAATTTTTCCCACCGGAATCGTCACCGGTTGACTCACGGCAAGAGGAACCTGCCCCATCGTCAACAGGACGCCAACGACGAAGGCGGAGAGAAGCATGCCGAACACTAATCCTTTGTTACGCGTCTGCACCACTCTCATAATGACGCATCCTCCTTTAATAAAGATTAAGTCTAAATGACTGCGAACTCTCTACTAACCCCTCAAAGAATCCTACTTCGCCTCATACACAAATTCAAAAACACCATCTTTTTCCGTTGTCCATCAGCGATGTGAGGGCTACGCTGTACCTGACTGACCTGTTGATGAATCTGACTTTTCTTTCTCCAGATACTCTTGAGCTCCTACCTCGTTCATCAAAAGGTTAAGTTCATTGCCCTTATCCTGAGCCCCACACTCAAAGGACTGTCCTTCCGGAGACACGAGGTTCGCCGGACGATAGTCTGTTTCTGAGTACGGTTGAGGGGTCACGCCTAAATGAGCAACTTCAAAGGCAACCCATTGGGAAGTTAAATCTGCCACGACTTTATAAAAACCATATTCTGCTTTTTTCTTCAGCATCCCGGAAAATAACGGGACCCATCTTCCCACGTGTTCTTTGACAAATTTCTTCTCGGCATCCACAACGGTTTTGAGTTTCTCCAGACCATCGTGACACAACGCATAGGACTCTTTGTAAGCCAGAAAATGCAAAAATTCAAGCTCCACACTCAAATGGTCCAATCGTTCGTGAATATCCTGGGAAAGCTGGACACCAAACGCCGAATAGAATCCGGCAATATCGCCCATGACGTAGGATTGGCCAAACACGTGGTCGTTCCCGAACAGCGTCTCATAGGGAGGGCAATCCAACGCAATAACATTGCTGAACACTCGACGATGTTCGTCACGAAGATCCTGAAGCGACCAGTTGACGCCCTCCGACGACACCCAATTTTCCACCGTATCGAAACGGTCGGCAATCGCATCCAAGCTCTCTTCCGTGTCGGCGTCAAGGGGAGCGGGTAACGCACCTCTCAAACTGCTGAGAGCCGCTCGCCCATCCTCAACCAACTCACCGCTTTGCAAATAATCCAGGAATTCATCGTCTTCAGGATACAGGTAACTCCAAGACAGCAAAAGGTACAGTTTGCTTCTTGACAATGCACGCTCAACCGCCGGGGAATCCTTCAAGGACGAACTCACGCCCCGAACTGATGGAGAAGACGCCTGAACGTTTACTCCCACCCCGTTTGAACCTTCCGTTACCTTCGCCACATTAAAATTCCTTATGATTCCTGTTCCGTACTGATTAGGCCTCTGGGCACTTCTACCAAGAACGATGTCTGATAATAGGCCAAATGGTCAATCCAAGTCAAGGTCTAAAAAACAGGAATGGGCATCACCCGTCAAGATTTTAGCAACGCTTTGATCACTGACCTTTCTTGGATATCAACACATAGCCATGCTGGCCTAGGGCAATGTACCTATCCTTGACGGAGACACGGTGATCGCAATCTGATCGTTGACCGTCTTGCACGTATGTTCACACATCCCGCACCCGACACACATGTCCCCGTCCACGCGAATGCTCATCGAGACAAAGTCCATGTCAATGGCATGCGTTGGGCATTGTGCCACACAGGCGTTACAGCCCTGGTCCGACGTGCAAAACCGTTGCGACACCACGGCGATGCCCATAGCCACAGCGTTGACAGCTCCAACCGGCTGAAGCGCCTCCGGTTCACAGGCCGCAATACACGGAAAATCATCGCAGAGATAACACGGCTTTTCATCGGGATAGATGACGGGAGTCTCATTCTCTTTAAGAACGCGAATACTCCCGTACGGGCAGGCAGCGACACAATCGCCACACCCCGTACAATGCTCAAGGAAGTGGGCTTCGTCCAGCGCACCGGGAGGCCGCAACCAATCGGTTCGTATGCGCTCCGGTTGCTCGTCCTTCTTTACTTCCGCATCCCGATGCTTGACATACTCATGCACCGTGACACCGAGGGAGACCATGCTCTGTTTCAGAAAATTTCGTCGTCCGTAGGAAGGAGCGGACTCGCTGGGGGGGTCTTGGGATGATCGCGCCATATCCGTGGCCGTTATGTTATGAGGTCACGGGCTTCGCAACATGCTCGTCCGCGGAATACCGGGCGCCGTTTTTTACCGATGGGCCTCGACACGTGGAACATCCTGAAGTCCGGTCCCCTTGCCTTCTTAGACAACCCCGGCTGCGCGAAGTCTGTACACCTCCACGCATCGGTCGCACGCCCCATAGTCGACGTCCCAACCCGGATGATTGTCCCTGATGTAATCCAGCACGTATGACTCCACTTTCTCTTCCATATCTTCAACCCAGGAATAGGTGGGAAAGCGACAGAGCGGACAGGGAAACCCCGGCATCAACATGGGCTTGGTGGGAACGTCCGGGATCTCGCCTTCCTCGACCTCGACCGCGCGTTCCATCACCCGAATGGTATCTTGAGCCATTTCGACGAATTCGGCATTGGTGAAATACTCCGTCTGCCACAACCCCTCGAACACGGACTCAATCTGCGTGGGCGGAACCTTCCGGTACCAGGAGCGAAACTCCCGCAAGCGGTATTCCCGACTAAACATCGGTTCTTTCCCTGACCGCACGATGCGACTGTCAACGTGCAAACTCCACAGAATCCGGTAGCGATTCAGGATGAGATGCTCTTCGCCGGGATTCATTCCGACTTTGGTATCTGGATCGTACCCAAAAGCCGGATTGAGCATGTCGGAAACATGCGTCAATTCGTGGCGCAGATACCGGTTAATAGCCGGATCGTAAAACCGCCGCGGAATCAGTTTGATCCCGACGCCCTTTTGCCCCTTTTCTTCAAATTGACGAGCCAGCTTCTCCTCAACGGTTCCCCATTTTCTGAGAATGTCCACGCCTTCCTGGTCTTCCTTGAGCACACCGCGAACGAGTACAATGCCGATCTTCTCTCGCAGGTCGGCAAACTCGTGAAACCCGCCTCGCAGAATGTCGGCAAAGCCCCACTTGGCAAAGAGATGTTGATAGAGTTTTTTAAATTCAGGCTCCCGATCATCCAGGGAAAATTTCTCGTAAATCGGATCGGCCAATTCATGAAATTCGTTGTAGTAGGTGGGATCGCCTTCGCGCTCGGTTTTTTCCGCAAAGGCATCAATGACCTCTTGCAACAACGCCGGTTGAAATCGGATGTCCATACTTCTACCCCTTCACGTCTAGCAACATCATTACCGAAACGGCCCCCAATCGAAAGCATCAGCGGGGGGAACCGGGCAGATCTCATACCACGGACCATCGCTCCTTGACGACGCATGTCGTGGCTGGCTAGTATCCGGTTCCCGAGACGCCTTCGTGAATTATAAGCGGAGGGGGTTTTTAGACGCAAGGCCCCATGACAGATCGCACGTTGCGTCTTGCATGTCGGCAAGCCCGATACCGATGGTCACTTCATGAATCACCCGCACACCGCATCCCCGCACAACAGCCTCTCGAGCCTCCCGGAAGAACCGCAATCGGCCCTGCCGCCGGTGAACGCCTTGGAATACTGGAAAGCCGGCGCGCACGCCACCAGAGCCTTTCGGGGACATTCTCATGGCGTCTGGGATGTGGCGTTGTCCCCCGATGGATTGACGCTCGCCAGCGTCGGCGCCGATCGCTTCGTTCGAATCTGGGAAATTGAAACGGGTCGGTTGCTCAAATCCCTGAAAGGACACACCAACGATATCCGCCAGGTCGCCTTTAGTCCCGATGGCCAAACCCTCGCCACTGGCAGCGAAGATCGCACCATACGACTCTGGGACCCGCACACAGGAGAGACCACTCGCCTACTGTTTACCCAATATGATCATGCGGTGTGTAGCCTGTCGTTTTCCCCGGATGGCTTAATGCTGGCGCGAGCCGGACAGAATAAAGACATTAAAATCTGGGAAATCACCACAGGGACAGAATTAATGACACTCCTCGGCAAAGATCAATATGACCATCATTGGACCGTCTGCACGGCGTTTTCTCCCGATGGCATCCATCTGGTCGGCGGAAGTGACATTGGGAAATTAAAGCTGTACGAAGTCCTGCCCAGCGGAGAAGAAAAACGTGTGCATAACGGCCATTGGCGTGATGAGCCCAACGATGAAGAAACGGAATATCGGGGGTTCTTTGTTGATGAACAGGGCGGGTTTCAAAAACCCATGGAATACTGGATCGGAGCCATTGCGTTTACGCCGGACGGACAAATCATGATGACGGGCAGTCGAGACGCCACGATCAAATATTTTGCCATGCCCGACATGAAAGAGTTGCAAACCATTAAAGGACATTCCGAATGGGTGCGCGGTCTGCTGGTCTCCCCGGACGGAACACTCTTGGTCAGCTGTAGTGACGACCACACTATCAAGATGTGGGACATTCAGACCAAACGGCAGGTGCGTGTCATCAAAGACCACCACGGGCCCGTCCGGGGCATTGCCTTTTCTCTTGACGGACGGTATCTCGCCAGCGCCTCTTGGGACCGGACGGTGAAACTGTGGAAAGGCGGAGACGTCGCAGATACCTAACCGTGCGCCAAGCCCCCTGTCGTCACCTTCAGTCACTTGACTCCACGTCCGGAGTCACAATGCCGTACCGTTTACATTTCTCCCACAAGGCTTTCCGCGAAAGGCCCAGGGATTTCGCGGTGGCGGAGCGACTCCATTTTTCCCGTGCCAACACCGACAGGATATACTCCTTTTCACAACGCTCTCGCACGGTAGCGAGGGTCTCCTGAGAACGCGTGGAAGACGATAACCCTTCCTGACAAAATCCACATTCAGATTGCAGGACTCCTCCAAGCGAAGGGCAATTGGTCTGTCCGCAAAGATCAGCAATCTGAATCTCGTCCCGCTCCTGGGAGAACACCATCGCCCGCTCAATCGCATTTTCCAATTCACGCACGTTCCCGGGGAAGGAATACCGGAGCAGAAGTTCCTGAGCCGGAGCAGAAAACCGTTTCACGGCATGCGGAATCCGCCTCGCATTTCGACGCAAAAGATGCTGTGCTAAAACGAGAATATCTTCTCTCCTGTCCCGCAAGGGAGGCAATGTCACTCGCATGACGTTTAAACGATGGAGCAAGTCTTCACGAAATCGTCCCGCTTCGACTTCTTTTTTAAGATCTTTTTGCGTGGCACAAACCAGCCGCACATCGCTGGCAATGGTCTCGTTCCCCCCGACCCGTTCAAACTGACGTTCCTGCAGCACCCGTAGCAATTTGACCTGCACCATGGGGGAAACTTCCCCGATTTCATCCAGAAACAGGGTGCCCCTATGGGCGAGTTCAAACCGTCCGAGCCGTTGCTTGACGGCCCCGGTAAAGGCGCCTTTCTCATGCCCGAATAATTCCGTTTCCAAGAGTGTTTCCGGCAACGCCGCGCAACTGACTGTAATTAAGGCCTGCTCGCACCTTGGACTGTTTCGATGGATGGCCTTGGCGACAACTTCTTTCCCTGTGCCGCTTTCACCCAACACCAACACCGTTATATCCGTCGCAGCCACCAGTTTGATTTTTTCCACGATCTGACGCATCTGTTCGTTTTTTCCGACAATCCCGTCAAAATTAAATTTGTCCTCAAGTTCCTGCCGAAGAACCGTGTTTTCCTGTCGCAAGGCCTGCACCTCGGTTGCCCGACCCACCGTCAGCAATAACTCATCCACAGAAAACGGCTTGGTGACATAATCATGAGCCCCAAGCTTCATGGCTTGCACGGCCGTATCAACCGAGCCGTGCGCGGTCATCACAATGACTTCGGTTTCAGGAGAATACTCCTTACACATCCGCACCACTTGCAGGCCATCACTCCCCGGCATTTTTAAGTCGGTAATCACCACATCGTAGCGACTCGCTTTGGTTTTTTCGAGACCTTCCTCGCCATTGGACGCCTCCTGGGTCTCGTACCCCTCAGCCCTGAGCGCATCCAGCATGGACAACCGCATGAGTGGCTCATCATCAATGATTAAGACCGATCGCGTCATCCAGAGACCTTCGCCATTGCCACGTGTGTTGCAGCGAGAGGAAGGCTCACGGTAAAGACCGTTCCCTTCCCAACTTCACTCTCCACGGTCAAATTCCCACCATGTCGTTCAACAATACCCAAACTCACCGACAACCCCAGGCCCGTCCCCTCGCCCGTCCCCTTCGTGGTAAAAAAGGGATCAAAAATATGGGGGCGTACGTCATCGGGGATGCCCGACCCGGTATCGATCACGTCAATCTCACAGCGGTCATTGACCTTTCTGGTTCGAAGAGTGATCAATCCTCCTGCGTTAGTTGCCTGAACGGCGTTGAGAAGCAAATTGGTTAACACCTGTTCAATCATTTGCGGATCGACAAATAAAGGCGGAAGGTCTTTTGCAACGGTTTCGCGCAACTGAAGACCTTTCTGGTCAATCGCATGGGTCGTCAGGGCCAGGACACGATCAACCAATCCATTCACATCATTCATGGAAAATTCGGGCTCCTGTTGTTGGGAAAAATCCAGCAACTGACGAATGATTTTTTGAGCGCGCCGAAGACCATCTTCCATGTACATGAAATATTCTTCCTGGCGCTCCGGCGACAGCATGCCCTTCCGAATATTGGAAAGACAATTCAAAATGCCCCCCAGGGGATTATTAATTTCATGCGCCACGCCAGCCGCCAGCTTCCCAACCGAAACAAGGCGCTCGGTGTTTCGAAATTGCTGCTCCATGACCTTTCGTTCCGTAATATCTCGAGCAATGCCCAGAACGCCAACCACACCGTGACGCTCGTTGTCCAGCGGGGAGACGCTGACGAGCACCGACCGTAACTCTCCCGTTTGACTAATCACTTCCACTTCGTATTCCTGTTTGACGCCCATTTCAAGAATCTCTTTCAAGCGACGCCCGCGCTGGCGCTTCGCGACCAGGGTCAGGAACGGCCGGCCCAGCAGATCATCTTTGCGATACCCCCAATTCTTCACCTTGCTGTTCACATAGGTAAACCGTTGATCGCGATCAAGGGTATAAATCACATCGTTGGCATTTTCCAGCAGACTTTCCAGATATTTTTGCGTTTCCTGTATCTCGCGCGTCCGGTCCTGCACCTTCGCCTCCAGCTCTTCACTGTGCCGCTGGAGTTGCGCTTCCAATCGCTTGCGCTCGGTGATATCGCGGAGCTGCACCATCACCGAAAGCGTCGCACCTTCTCCAACACGAATCACGTCCATTTCCATGGACCGTACTGTGTGGCGGGCATCAAAGACGTCCACTTCGGTCGCGAGCATGCTCTCTTCGTTCGAGACCACCGTTTCCAATAACCGCCTGACCGTCTCGATGCAGGAGTCCGGCACGAGATGCAGGAGGGGCTGTGCAAGCAACTCGGCCTGGGCATGGCCAAGCACCTCCTGTTCGCGCTCATTCACCGCCACAATGACACCTGACGGATCAACCATAAAGATCGAATCGGCCGATCGATCAAAGAGCACGCGATACCGCTTTTCCGATTCAGAGAGTTGTTTGGTTTGGGCGGCGACTTCCTGCTCTAACTGCACGGTATGCCGATCAATTTGTCGTTGCAGAACATTCCGTTCGGTGACGTCTCGCACAAACGCACGCGCGTAGACCAAATCACCCGTTTCCGGATCAATCAAGGCCGTGGAGTGAATCTCCACGTCGATCGGTGTGCCGTTTCGTGTGAGAAATACCATTTCAATGGTGCTTCTCGGCTGACTGGGTAACCGCCGAACATGGTCGCGCGCATCGGCATTCTTCTCAGGCGGAAGAATATCCCATAGATGCATCACGAGCATTTCGTCCAATGTGTAGCCTAATTTTTCCAACTCCGTTTTGTTCACGTGGACAAAACGCCCGTTTTGGTCGATTTGATGAATCATTTCCGGGGAATTTTCAACGAGATCACTATACCGTTCCTGCAGACAACGGATTTCTTCCATTCGTGTATTCAATTGCGAAAATGATTGTTTCAGATTCGCTGTCATGGTATTGAACGCGTTGGCCAGCGCTTCAATTTCATCACCGGTCTTCACAACGAGGGGATGCTCCAGATTCCCACTCCCAATCCGCTGTACGCCTTCATGCAGGGTTCGAATCGGACTCATAATTTTTCGAGCCACAATGAGCCCCGCCAACCACAGAATGCCAAAAACAATGACGCCATACGTCGCGACCCTCACCAATAAGTGCCGTAACGGAGCATATGTCTCCTCCGGATTTTGACGAACAATCGTCAACCATTGTCTGCCACGAAAACTTTCAGACGCTAACGTTTCAGGAATCCGTACATGAGCATACCCGACCAGCGAATCCCGCGCTCCATGGGTATCGCGATTCACGTGAACCCATCCGGCCTGATCGTTGTTAATAGCGGCCACCATGTCCGGATGAACGGAGTGCTGCTCCAGCGATAACACCGGACACAGCAGGGGCATCCCGGCGGCATCCATGAGCATGGCATGACCCGTGACGCCAACTGCCACTTCGGAAATCGAACGGAACAGCGAATCCCGTCGCAACATAATGCTCACAGTCCCTAACGTCTGCCGGTGAGTGTGATCAAACATCGGCACAGTCACGTTCAACACATGCGTGCCAAAGGAAGGATCGAAGGTGAGATCGCTCACATAAATTTGACCTTGGCCTTGATGAAACGCCGCGGCCCACCATTCCGAGTCGCCATAATAAAATTTGACTTGCGGCAAAGAACTGAGGACCACCGCCCCCTGGCTATCGGTCACCACAATACCCAAATAGTCGGATTTCCTGACGGCATGCCAGTCAATGAGATAATTTGTCGCAATACGGTTTACAAAAACGGGAAATTCATGCGGATTGGTTCGTGACCGCCAGCGTTCTTCCCATTCTTCGATAAAGGCTTTGATGGAGTCGGGCGCTCTCCCTTCGTAACTGCGATTGGCATCTTTCACCGCTACACGAATAAAGGGAATGGTGGCCAATTGTTGAGCCTCATTAATGCCACGCATGATTTGCGTCTCAATTTTCCTCGCAACTTCAACCGCAATCCCCTTAAAGTTTAAACCCGTGGTTTCTCGAAGAGCCTGACGCTCTTCTACGTAGGCGAGACATAACGAAAGAGTCAGAGGGAGGAGCCCAACCAGCACCATGCCTAAAATAGTTTTGCGCTGAAGACTCTGTGACCAAATCCATCGTTTCATTTTGGTCATAACCCAAAAAGATGGACGGCTCCCGACGTGGTCATTTTCAAGAAAATTCTTTCAGGAACACCCAGTCTTTGTCCAGAATGGGTCACACGGGAGCAGCCAGGGATCAAGAGCCTCGACTTAACAAACGCCCTGTCCCACCAGGCCATACGCACAGGAGTGGACTTGCCACAAACACGGAGGAATACGTCCCGACCAGCACGCCCAATAACAGCGCAAAAGAAAAATCGTGGAGCACCTCACCCCCAAAGATGGTCAAGGGGACCAAGACCAGCACCATAGTCAGAGTCGTGACCAACGTTCGGCTGAGCACTTGATTAATGCCATTATTAATAATCGTCTCGATAGGATCACGACGACGGCCGCGAAGATTTTCTCGAATGCGGTCAAAGATAACGACTGAGTCGGTGAGAGAGTAGCCAGCGAGGGTCAGCAAAGCCGTCACGACCAATATCGTAATTTCTTTGTCCAGCAGGTAATACAGGCCCAGGACAGTCAGCACGTCATGAAAGGTCGCAACGGCCGCGGCGACGCCAAATCGTAATTCGAACCGAGTCGCGACATAGAGAATGATTCCAATGAGGGAAATGGCAATCGCCAGCAACGCGTCTTGCTGAAGACGGTTCCCGATCGTCGGGCCAATGGCCATGCTGGAATCGATGACAAATTTGTTATGCTGGAATTCCTGTTCGAAGGCCCGCACAATTTTTTCCGCAATGTTTTGTTCAAGCGTATTGTCCGTCTTCATACGAATCAGGAGCGTGTTATCTTCGGTGAATTCCTGGAGTTCAGCGTCACCCAATCCATGTTTTCCAAGAGCCTGACGGGCTTGCTCAATCCCAATCGTCTGCTCAAATTTTAATTGGACGGCTGTGCCACCGGCAAAATCAATCCCAAGATTGGCCGCCCCTCTCCCAATCTGGACAACGGCCATGAGGCCGATCAGCACCAACAGACTGGAGACGCCAAAAGCAATGCGACGTTTCCCCATGAAATCAATGTTCGTTTTTCGAACAATTTCAAGCATCGTTATCCCCAAGACATGTTAAATGCTCAGCCGCTCACGTTTACGTCGATTGATGAAATCAAAGACCACCTTGGTCCCTATCAATGCGGTCACAAGGTTAATCCCAATCCCCAGACACAGGGTCACGGCAAACCCTTTGATGGGCCCTGTCCCGAATAAAAACAGCGCCAGCCCGGTAATCAAGATGGTCACGTGAGAATCGACAATGGTTAAGAAGGCTTTCTCGTACCCGGTATCGACCGCCAATCGAACGGGACGTCCCTGCCGAAGCTCTTCACGAATGCGTTCAAAGATTAAAATATTGGAGTCCACCCCCATCCCGATGGTTAAAATAATACCGGCGATACCCGGCAACGTCAGCGTGGCATTGAGTCCCGATAGCGCACCCAGCAAACAGAGGAGATTCAACGCCAGTGCCGCATCGGCGATCAAGCCGGCCACCCGGTAGTAGAGCACCATAAAGATCAACACCATAACGCCGGCAATCATGGTGGTCTTCAGGCCCTTCTCAATGGAGTCTTGCCCCAACGAAGGGCCGACCGTCAGATCCTGCACCGTTTTCATAGGTGCGGGAAGCGCACCCGCTCGCAGAACAATAGCCAGATCATTCGCCTCGTCCGTGGTGAAATTTCCGGTGATCTGAGCTCGTCCACCGCGTATCGGCTCGTTAATACGTGGCGCTGAATAGATCGTGTCATCCAGAACAATGGCCATAAATTTTCCCACGTTATCGGTGGTCACACGCCCGAATTCTTTTGCGCCCTTGCTGCCAAACTTGATGCCAACATACGTTTCATTAAATTCGGTGTAATTGACACGTGCGTCCTGCAGCACATCTCCGGTCAAGACCGCCATTTTGTGAACAAGCCGCGGGCGACTCAACACCGGAATCTCCTCCCGCCGATCCGAAATGGATTCAAACAAAATTTCCGACCCTTCGGGAACCGTGTCCGCAAATTGCTCCAGAATACGTTGCTCTTCACTTCGATTGACCTGCCGGGGCAACCCCAGTACGACCTCATTCTCCTCATCAATCATCTTGAATTCCAGCAAGGCGGTATTCTGGATCAATTTTTTCGCCCGTTCGGGATCACTGACCCCGGGAAGCTGGACGACAATCTCCGTTCTCCCCTGACGTTGCAACAGCGGTTCCGTGACACCGAATTGATCGATTCGGTTTCGAATCGTTTCCAGCGATTGATTAATGGCCGAGGTTTTAATACGATCCACTTCGGTCTCGAGCAACTCAAAGACCAGCACACGATCGCCCATAGACGTTTGGAAATACAAGGGGAACTCCTCGCGAAGCAGCGCCGCCGCTTCTTCAACCTGATCTTCTTCCGCCAGCTCAAGCTGAATCTGAACACCACCGACTCTTTCAATGGTGACAAAGGCAACGTCTTGCTCGGCGAACAGCTCTCGCATTGATTTGGCGACACGGTCAACGGCAATCTCGACGGCCCGATCCTCTTCCACCTCCAACACCAAATGAATACCGCCCTGCAAATCAAGACCAAGCGACACGCCGCGAGAAGGCACCGCCCACTTCACGATACTCGGAAGTCGGTCATACAGTCCCGGCCAGGAGGGAATAAACAGGTAGAATGACACCAGGGCCAGGAACAGGATAAAGAGCAGACGGCTACGAATTTTTTTCATTATTCCATCTCGTGCGCGCTACTCTTCATCATTCGTCCGTAACCGAGCCACATACTCACGCTGAATTTTTACCTTCGTATTATCATCAATTTGCACAGTGGCGGTCTCTTTATCCAACCGCGTGATGGAACCCCATATGCCGGAGGACGTAATAATTTTATCGCCCTTCTTTAAGGTGCCCAACATTTCTTTCTGCCGTTTTTGCTTTCTCTGCTGCGGCAGGATTAAGAGAACATAAAACACCACAAAAATCAAAATAAAGGGCAACAACGAAAACAAGCCGGCCGTCCCCTCCGAGGCTCCGCCTGCCTGTGCCCATGCGATTGAGGCTATTCCCATTTAGCAATCCTTTCCTGTTTGGGATCCCGCCGGCCAGGAACGATGACCAACATCCATCAGTTCTGCACAGGTGTCGCTGCGCGTCCAGTCACGGCGTTGCTCATAAAACTGCCGACGAAATGCGAGAAAGCCTCCGCCTTGAATCGCTGAACGCATCGCGGCCATCAGTGTCTGATAATACCAAAGATTATGAATGGTGTTAAGTCGTACGCCCAACATTTCATTTGAGACATACAAATGCCGCAAATAGGCTCGGGAATATTTCCGACAGACATAGCAGCCACACTGTTCATCAATCGGAGATTCATCATTGGCATATTGAGCCTGTTTGATCATGACCCGTCCCCGATTCGTGAATAACCATCCTGTCCTCCCATGTCGCGACGGAATCACACAATCAAACAAATCCATGCCGCGCATCACGCCTTCAACAAGGTCTTCAGGCAGACCGACCCCCATCAGGTAACGCGGGTGGGAACGCGGAAGTTCGGCAACTGAAGCTTCAACCATATCAAACAGGGCGGACTTCTCTTCTCCCAACGATAAACCGCCAATGGCATACCCATCAAACCCGATTTCAACCAACGCATGGGCGGACTGGCGACGGAGCCCGACATCCAGTGCCCCTTGCACAATACCAAACAATGCCTGCTGACGACCATGCGAGGCCAGGACACAGCGTTTCGCCCACTTCGTCGTTCGCGCCACCGCGGTTTGGGCCTGCTCTCTTGAACAGGCAGAGGGCGGGCATTCATCCAGGGCCATCATAATGTCCGCTCCCAGAGCCATCTGGATTTCCATACACAACTCCGGCGTCCAATGGTGTTTTGAACCATCCAAATGGGATTGAAAGGCAATACCATCATCCGTGATCGTACGCAACGCTGCGAGACTGACCAATTGGAATCCGCCACTATCCGTTAAAATCGAACCATTCCATCCGGTAAATTGATGAAGCCCGCCTTGCTCTCGAATGACGTGATGACCGGGTCGCAAGTACAAATGATAGGCATTGCTTAACATCAACCCAAACCCCAAACCCTGCAACTCATCCGGCGCGATCCCTTTGACCGTTCCCAGCGTCCCGACGGGCATAAACGCCGGCGTATCAACAGTCCCACGAGTGGTAGACAGGACAGCGGAGCGAGCCGCGCATTCGGGGTCATACTGGACGACAGAGAAAGCAATCACAATCAATGGTTACCAGGCACGTTGCGCCACACGGCAATCACACGGGAGGACATTGGGTCAGGAAGAACCTTACATTTTTTCAGAAGCCGTCACCCCCAACAACCAGAGTCCATTCTGAAGCACCACTTGCACTTGTTTCAAAAGCACCAATCTGGCAATCGTCAATTCCTGAGACAAGACCGGCTGTGCCCGTTCACGTGATACACCGAACGCCTCGTGTCCCTTGGATTCCGTTTCTTCAACGCCATCGCTCCGTGGAGGGAGGACTCGATGTTTGTAGTAAAACACATGGAGCAATCCTGCAAGTTCCTGCAAATAAAACGTGATGCGATGAGGCGCCAATTCCCTGGCACTTGTGTCAAGCACACCAGGGAAACCGGATAAATGCTTGATCAACCGAATTTCTTCCGGCTGCGTCAATGCGGTCAGCGAGGCCTCGCAAACAGGGGGAACCTTCACCCCTCGCTCCTGGGCGGTTCGGAATAAACTGGCAAGCCTGGCGTGAGCGTACTGGACATAATACACGGGGTTTTCAGCGGAATGTTTTTTCGCTAATTCCAGATCGAATTCAAGGTGCGTATCGGACCGACGCATCAGAAAAAAAAATTTCGCGGCATCGGCACCCACTTCATCAACCACATCATGGAGTGTCACAAATTCACCGGCCCGTTTGGACATTTCCACTGTTTTTCCATCACGCAACAACCGCACCATTTGGACCAGGACAACCCGCAAGCGCTCTTTGGCATAGCCAAAGGCTTGAATCGCAGCTTCCATGCGCGGGACGTATCCGTGATGATCCGCGCCCCAAATATTAATCAACCAATCGTATCGCCGACTTAATTTGTCAAAATGGTAGGCAATGTCTGAGGCCAAATAGGTATAGTGCCCATCCTGTTTGCAGACCACGCGGTCTTTTTCATCCTGAAATTGCGAAGACCGGAACCACATCGCGCCATCCTTTGTAAACACCAGATCCCGCTGTGTAAGATCAGCCAGGGCTTCCTGTATTTTCCCCGAAGCAAACAATGTGGCTTCGCTGTACCACGTCTCAAACTCCACACCGAATCGCACAAGATCTTCCCGAATTTCTCGGACAAGCTTTCGAGAGGCCAATTCGCCGCATGCTCGCTGGGCGTCTTCGGAGCTGAGGGTCAACAGATGCTCACCCTGTTCCTGCACCACCGCCAGGGTCAGGGTCTCAATATAGTCCCCATGATAGCCATCCTCGGGAAACGCAAACTCCCGACCGTGCATTGCAAGATAACGCGCATACACGGAGTCGGCCAACAGCTTCATCTGACGCCCGGCATCATTGATATAATATTCTTTATCCACCGCATAACCGGACGACTTCAGCAATCGGGCTAAGGCTTCACCCAGGGCGGCCCCACGTCCATGTCCCATATGGAGTGGGCCGGTGGGATTGGCACTGACAAACTCCAGAAGGACTCGTTGTCCCTGCCCGACATCACTGTGCCCATATCGGCATCCCATGCGTTCAATTGCCTTCAGCACGGAAAACCAACAGTCCGGGCGAAGCGTGAGATTTAAAAATCCAGGTGGGACGACCGATACCTTATCCAGAAGAAGGCAAGCGGTTTTGAGCTGCTCGGCGATCACATGTGCCACTTCCAACGGAGATCGTTTTTCCTGTTTCGCGACAACCATCGCCACACTGGAAGATAAATCTCCCCATGCTTCTTTCCTGGGAAAGTCAACCGAAGGCTGAGGGAAATGTTGTGATTGTAACAACCCCCGTTGCCGAGCCTGCATCAAGGCACTGGCGATGGCAGCCGTTACCTGTTCTTGAACAATTCCAATGGACATAGCTCGCTCATCGCAAAGAATCAGGAAGCACGAGAGAGACGGGACTGGAATTTAACATAGCCTCTCGAATCCTGACAAACAACGGGGAGCGTCGTGAACCGCTCCATCGGCACGGATTGCCCATGTCTATGGCTGACACAAGTCAATTGTTTTTTGACAACCCCACACAACGCATCAACGGAATGCGTTAAGCAAGTACGCTCCCGGCACTGCTGAACTTCCGACCAGATCCGGCACCGACACAGGGGCCCTTGTTGCACGACAACATGCTCTCCAAGGGGACGCCATTGTTCAGGATCCGTCGGACCAAAGATCGCGACAGTGGGCACACCCCACGCAGCGGCCAAATGCGTCAAACCGGAGTCATGCCCAAGGAACACAGCCGAGTGGATCAAAAGACGAGAGATCTCTTCAAGCGTTTTCCCTCGGACCCTCTCATGGGGTGTCTCACCAATGACATCCAGAAGCCGCCCCACAGCATCACGATCATTGGGCCCCTCACAGATCACAACCCTGATTGCGGGATCCCGGGCCACTTCACGCACAAGGCGACCCAGGGGTTCGCATGGGAGACATTTGTGCGGACTTCCGCTACCAGGATGGATGAGTACGGTGCGGGTGCCACGTTCATCACGAGCATCTTCAATGTATCTTGCCCCATGCATCCTCAAAGGAGAGAAGGACATTCTTCCGTTCTCAAAAGGACATGCCCATGCTTTGAGCGTTTCCACGTATCGTTCCGACATATGGCGTGACCGCAACATGGCCTCTTTGGGTGAAATGAATCGCACATGCCGAACCCCAAGATTGCGCAAATTATGAGCCAGCCGGTTTTCCCTGTCCGAAAGCCATCCCACCACATGTGTCGTTCGGGATAGCGCTCTCCGAATCGCAGTCCGCAGGATGGGATGTTCGCCATACAATGCACTCAAAATCGATCCTTCTATATTCCACACCTGATCGATTTCTCCGCACATCTGTAATAAACGGCCAAGCTGACTTTGAGCTATGAGAACAATCTCATGAGAAGCAAAGATCCGCCGAAGCATTCTGAGCGCCGGCAGGGCCAGCAACACATCCCCTAACGCTCCGGGATGGATGATCAAAACCTGTTGCCGTTTTGATGCATCGTTCATGAACTGGCACGAGAGACGGGATCTATTCTTTGGGCAAATTCAACGTCACCCGGTGCATTCAAATTCAGAAAAGAAAGAAGCCGTGGGTTCAGCCGTCTCATCTCTGATTCGGGAAGACGATGGATATTGAGACCGTGCTGGTCCGCAAGATGTTGAAGGCAAAGATCCCGCGCATCAATCATCTCCTTTAAAAATGGAACACATTTTTTTGAATACGTGGCATGCAGAGGCTGAAGCCCCTGCCCGAGTTTGACCAGGACAGCGTCTGCGTCCGGGGCGACCTGCGCAAAATACGTAATGACGTCCGGGTCCAGAAACGGCATATCACAGGCCGCGACAAATATCCGAGGATAGCGGGCATGCCACAGACCTGTGTACAGCCCACCCACGGCCGCACACCCCGGGACAATATCGGTGACAATTTTAATTCTTTCGTCCGGACTTCGCATATCCTCTTCGGCCAAGACAAGCAACACTTCCGGGAAGAGATCAACGAAAACGGAGAGAACCCTCTCCAGCAAAGGCTTGCCATGAACGAAGACCTGTCGTTTATCCCTCCCCATTCTCTGGCTTTTTCCACCAGCCAGGACTACACCTGAAATTGCTTGAAGCATCGTCGGGCGATCACGTAATAAATATAAATAATAAAAAAGGGGGGTGGAGACATCCACCCCCCCATTGATACATTGGCATGCACCGCGCGGGCTCGGACTCTGTGTCCGGCGCTTAGGCCTGACCGCTGACCTTCCGCCTGTTCGCCCGTCGGCCCAACACCCAGCCTTCCACGATGATGACCCCCACCATGATGAACGCCGGATAGATATACGTCGTCGTCTGAATCGGCGGCTCCATCACCAGGTAGTAAAACGCGGAGACCGCCATCTTGCGACCCACATCTCCATTGTGCCCATCCCAGGCAAAAAACACCATCGGGATATATTTGCCACTTTCCAAATACGCCACTTCATCATAATCGCCTTTGAGTGGCCGCTTCAGAATCACGGTCCACCGTCCGTTCGACCATTCGGCTTTAACGACTTCCACCTCGTCGGTAAAGTCCACATCTATGAAATCTTCATCCCAGCCGGTCCCTTCATAGACCGACACTGTCCCGTCTGCCGTCCATTTCGTAATATCGGCAGGAAACGTCTCGTCACCCCACAAATACCGTGGTTTCCGCGGCGCGGGCAACTCCTGCCACTTGATCGGGAATTGGAACGCAATGCCATCGTTATACACCGCATACTGATTCTGTTTCGCGGCAATTGATTCTTTATGGAAAGGATCTTCGGCAAACTTCGTCCCATGGGGAGGTTGCTCCTGCACCCCGTAATCCTTCAGATTCACTTCCGTCGGATCCCAGTCCACATCCCCTTCCTGAATGCTCCTGGTCCGATCGTTCCAGCGGAACAAAAATTCAATATGCGTCTCGTTGTACAGGGCCCGAACCCATAGATCGTCAATCCGATTCACAAAGTTCCGCGGTTTATGGGTAATCTGCCCGCCCATTGCAATCCACCTTCGTTTGACGATGTTCCACCGTTCGTCATCAGCCTCCGTGGGCAAGTCACCTTCCACAAATTTCGACGGAACAACAAAATTACTCTTGGGTTTGTCCGTCAACCGATCGATCGGCAATGCCACACTCTCCGCCAACTGTTGAGCCGTATTCCCCACAACCTGCCCATCAGGAACGGCGATGTCCGTGACCCGTTCGCACAACGCATTGACATAGTTGGCAATGTCCCATCGTTCATCCACGCTCGTGTTATCGGCAAACGACGGCATAGGTGTGCCATTCAGCCCCGTCGAGAAGGTGCGGAAAATATTCTCCACGTTGTATGGATCCTGGCGACTCCCCCGAAAATTCCAACATTTATGCCAATCTGCCGGTTGAATGGGAAAGCCCCAGTCGTCTTTTAAATTAAACGCATTGCCGTCACCCCGACCTTCCAAACCATGACATTCTACGCATTTTTTCTCCATCACCAATTCCGAGCCCCGCTGGATGGACTCCGCTGTCGCCGTCTTCGGGGACAGCGACTCCAAATCCAGCACGAAAAACTCTTCAAATTCTTCGTCTTGCCAACTCCGGTCCTGGACTAACTGCGTGGTCACAAACGCAAGGACATCTTTGCGTTGCTGATCGGTCAAAATGCCCTCCCATGGTGGCATTGCCGACCCCGGCAACCCATGGGTCACCGTATCGAACAAGTCCACGTCAATCAGCGGCAACTGTCCACTCACCGTATGCCGAATCTTAAATGTCCCGGCGTTGAAATTCCGTGGCCGAGGCCACAAGCGTGCCGCACCCGGCCCATCACCGGCGCCTTCGACCCCATGACACCAGACGCATTTCGTGAAGTAGACGCGCTTGCCCGCTTCAATGCTTTCAGCCTCCACCGCCGGTGGCAGTCCCTGCATGACAAACCCTTCAGGAATGTCATCTTGCGCCCAACCGCTTCCGGCCACGCCCAGCAACATACTCACACCCACAAACAACACCCAGCATCTCGCTGTAGTCGTTGCAATTTTCATCGTACTCATCATTGATTGCCTCTTTGGGTTACGAGTCCGCGTAGAAGACTAGAAAACTGCCGTGGATCTCTGTTCACGGCTTAGTCCCATGTCCGGGGGTAATACCCCGTATGCCAGTATTCAAACATGACCACCTTCCAGATTTCATCCACAGTCAGGTGCTGTTCCCAAGGCGGCATCACCGATGCCCAGGGGAAGCCTTCGCCCGGCAACCCGATCCCCCCCTTCGCCACGCGCCAGAACACAAACGTCTCCTGCAACTGCGCAATCGTGCCCGCATCCGTAAAGTTCGCTGGAATCGGGTTAAACGCATACGCCCACAGCCCGCGACCATTTAAATTATCCCCGTGACAGAAATGGCAATTCTGAAAAAATATCTCCCCGCCTTCCCGCACGTATTTGATGTATCCATCCGCATTCGGATCCCACGGATTGTAATTCGGATCATTCACATCCTTCATCAACCGGCCCATGGACTGCTCCACAATCCTGGCGTCGGTGTATCCTTGATCATAATTCCCATCCGCATTGACCCGGTACGGGTTTCCGACCACTTGCAACACGAATGTCTTCCCATGCACTTTGGTGGTCGCCGGTGGCGCCGGATGCACCGTCCGCAATTCAATGGGCTCTTCAAAGCTCGGCAAGAACGAGCTGTATGCAGCCCCCCCTAACGCCAGTGGAATCACGAACAATGCGGCCGTGCGGACCGATTTATGGAAGCTGGTGACCCCATCCATAACGTTGAGAATTGGGCGCTTAAATTCCTGCCACTCCTTCTCAGACCCCGAAACCCACATAAAAATCCCGCATGCCGACACCGTGCCGTAAATCGCACGCACGCTAAAGGGAATGGGTGGATAAATACGATATTTTAAATACAATTGAATGAACAGCCATACTCCCACCCCCGCCCAAAATTTTGGAATCCCCATCCCTGAACGATGGAGTGCCCAATTGACCAGGATAAACACCAAAATCGACAACCCAAACTCCGAAATCATCTGCATCGGCATGTAGCCTTCTACCAACTTGAACCAAGTCATCGTTTTACACTCCCGTTTTATAAAATGACTGAGTCTAAGGATTCGCCATGCGTGATCAATTGAACGCTTCCAATGCCGGCGGAGCCTGCCCCTGTTTCAAGCTGGACAGATAATCCACGATTTTATTGACAGCGCCAGCACTTAATTTCTGTCCAAAATCCTTTGGCATTTGGTTATCAGGATAATCTTTCACGACATACATGCTGGGATTCAAAATCGACTCCGTAATGTATTCACGGGTCGACTGCGCATGTCCATTATAGGTCGGATCCTTGAGCCTTTGAGGAGCATTACTGCCTTCAAGCAGCAAGGGACCAACTTTCCCTGTTGCACCTTCAATGCCTGGAATCGTGTGACAGGCGGGACATCCCGCTTTCATGAAGAGATCAGTAATAGGCTCCTCCCCGGTCGCCAACACGCCTCCCGCAGCCGCCCCATCGTCCTCACTCGCCTGCGGTCGGTCAGCCTCTGGAATAAATTTCTCATACGAGGTCTGAATTTCGTCATATGTCGGCGCTTCCTGTCCCTGACGGACATACAGCCAAGTATCCACAGCGGCCAACTCTCCAAGGGTCAGCGAAATCGGCGGCTTGTGAATTCTCGGCATCGGGCTTTCTGTGTCATTGGTACCTTTTACGCCAAAACCCGGCACGACAAAACAACTCGGACAGGCATGAGACTCCGCCATATATTCCTGCCCGTTCGTTGCCGTCCCCGACCCGTCAAACGCCTCTTTTTGTTCCGTCTTGCGAGCAGCAGGGTCATTCATATGGTACAAATCGTGCTGCAAACGTTCCGAACTCCTGTCGGGAATACCCCAAAGATTCGGAGCGCGTTCACTTAAAAATCCCTTGTTGAAGCCATGACACAGTGGACATTGGCCTTTCCCGATAGCTCCCTGAACTTTGCTTTGCCCAAGACCCCCAAAAATAATTTTTTCGCCCTCATCGGCCAATTGCTGCTGGGTCATGCTTTGAAAGTCCAATTTCACTTCCGGCGGCGGAAAACCGCCTTCAACCTGAGGCAACCAATTGCCATATCCGGACAATGCAGCAGCCACAAAGAACATGGCCCCCCCAATTTTCATGAGGGCCCCGATATTGGTGAAATAGATACCCATAATGTACGTCAAGAAGGTAATCATCACCAATGACACCGGGAGCAAACGGCTTTCCCCGTGAAAATTGTTTTTGTAATTCGCAATGGCCATAAAGGCCATAAAGGCACACAGCATGCCAATGCACGTCTTGAAGATGGCATTGTTCCTTTGAACCGGGTCCGTCATTTTGAACTGGACATACACCATGACCCCTAGCAAAAAGGCAAAGGCAGGCCATCCAATCGAGATTGCTTCTGTCATTAATTCAACCACCTTGCTCCTCCAATCACGAAGACAGCCCTGACCTTACGTTCAAGATCAGGGCAGCTTCACTCTAATCGGTACCGTTCATGTACAGTTGCAACGATCAATGACCGGTGGCGGGTTGTGGTGCAGCCCCCGGAACAGGTTGAGTCGCCGGAACGGGCGCTTTTTTGGCACCCAGTGTTCCAAGCCAGAAGACAAAGAGAATCGTGACCCAGAAGAACAGCACGTTAAAGGAAATCACATTCGCCCCAAAACCGATGGTATGGGTATAGGCCCAGGGAGAATTGTCACGCATAATTTCATTGACGTGCCAAAACAACCTGACCGATGACCGGATATAACCCATTAATCCCATCATCCACGTAAAAGCCGTGGCCAACATAATCAAGGCATATTGAGATCTGGGCGCAATCTGACCCCATCGAATCGGCCCAAGTTCCCTGGACTTCCTCAACATCGCCAGATTCAACGCCGATCCAATAAAGAGACAGGATAGCGTTCCGGCGACCTGTGGAATGGAGAGTCCTATGCGAACGTTGGCCGGGATGAAATACCCATAACAGGCGACCCAAATGTTATTGAGATGAGCCACGACAAAAAACGTAATCAGGAAGATATTGCCAAACTTTGCCCACTGCACCGCCGGTACCCTATTGCCACGCTGATACCATATAAAGCTGGCGATCGTGGTCATAATAATCGCGTTAATACCGCCATTTTTTGCGGACATCACACCATAGTTCCCCAGCACAGGATGCTGCTGACCGCCCATGGCTTTTAACTCAGCCGGCGTCATCACAATCGTGTGCGGTGTGATAAACACCAACAGCCCTACGACCAGAATAAACACAAAATACTTGATATAACGCTGGAACCTCTCTCCCCCGGTCATTCTTCCCAAAGCCTGCCAGAGATAATAGTTCGTCGTCAAAAACAGGATGCCAATCATGGTGGCCTGAATGATAAACAACCAGGCCAGCAGTCCGCCCATCAGAGTAATGCCCATTTGCTGACGGTAGGCATACACTTCGCGCATGAGCCAGTATCCGGCAAACGGCAAGGGGATCAAAAAGGCCACACCGAGAGACATCGCGATATACCCCATCCAGTCGTAATGCGCACGCTCTTCATCATTCTTTGCCGACAGAAACCGGTAGGCAGCATAGGCCGCCACCACACCGCCGCCAAAGGCCATATTCCCGAGAATCCTGTGCACGTTCAACGGATTCCAGAGCGCCGTATGAATGACGTGCCAGATATTCCCCAGATAGCGCCCCTGTTCATCCACACCGGCGGGCGACATCATAAAGCCAATCCAGGAATTGGCGAGGAACATCAACACTGTCCCAATCACATTCAAGACAACCGACATGCTGGCATGGAGCCATTTTAACAACCCCTCTCTCATCTTGTCCCATCCATAGTAGTAAATGTAGAGGGTTCCGCTTTCCGCCACGAACATCAAGGCGTAGATATGCATAACAGGGCGGAAAATGCTGGAAAGATACCCAAAAAAGGCAGGATAGAGCGTCAGAAACGTGAAGATAAGGATACCGCCGAGAATAGCCGTCAGCGAGTACGCCGTCAGGCTGATCTTGATAAAATCATAGGCCAGTTGGTCATACTTCTTCGCCATGGCCTTGTCTTTCGTGATCAACCCGGCAAACTCGATACACATACAGAAAATCGGGACGGCCAACACAAAGCTGCCATAGTACAGATGCTGCTGATTGGCGACCCAAATAAGGACGCGGCTTTCAAAGTTATAGCGCGGATAAAAGGCTTCCGTGTCCGCGGTTTTCGGAGCCGGCATACCAACGGCAGGTCCTTCTGTTTTGTAGTAAACATCCCTCCCGACTTCGACTTGTTCCCCCTCGCCTTCCCCCGCGACTTCCTGAGCGGCGACAACATCGGGAGGCGGCCCACCCGTTGTCGATGCACCACCGCTGGCCAGTGCAGGCAACGCCACAAGGATCGGGAGCAACAACATGACTCCCATTGCAAAAAGACCGGTGACCGCCAGGATGTTTTTCCTGGTCTGTCTATTTATGAGGCGACCCATGACCAACCTCCTTCTTGGATTGGAAAGGCTTCAAACAACCAGAGCCTGTGTTTTGCATGACTTGAAAATCCACCGGAAGACGTTGCTTACCGCAGGATATAGAAATAATCCAAACCCTGCATATCCATCAGAAACCAGTCAAGGAACTGAAAATACGCCACTGCTATCACAATCGAAATTACGACGTACAGAGCCGTCTGCATGTGCAACCCCCTCCTTCTTCTCTCTTCAGTTCAATACCCTGTTCAGCAAGGACATTGCATGCCGGCAAACCAGTAGAAGAACCACAGGCTCACGGCACAGGTCACATAAAATACCGCCTTGCCTACCTTGATTGGAACCGGATCAGATTGGGCCATCTTCTTCCTTTTGTCCTTAGATGTTGAGCCTTAGGATACCCTTGACACGTTTGCACACAAAATATGATAATCAAAAACCATTTTTTCTTCAATCATGGTGATACACATGCGTAGCAAAGCGAAATTGTTTGACATTATAGTGCTAGCCGGAATGGTTGTCAACATTCTTTTGGCCGTCTTTTTGATACTGTACTACTTTAATTTTCTGTAATGTTGACAGCCTTCAGGGACAGAATTTTTTGACCAGCCAACCCGCCCCGTGTCGATGTTTTTTCAAGATCTGACTTCGCACAACGAAAGCCTATGGTTTCATCCCGAAAATCCGGAACCATAAAGCTTCTGGTCGTAATTCTCAAATCTGTTCCATGACTCGTATATCCCGCGCCTCGCAGTGTTTTATACCCCCCACGATCGGCAAAATTCGTGGTGCGGGATTCATCGGAATGAACACCGGACTGCTCCTCGTACCAGTCAGCAGCCCATTCCATCAGATTTCCAAAACCATCATGGACGCCATAGGGGCTTCTGTCCAATGGAAACGATCCCACAGGGGCCGTCGCTTCGTATCCATCCTCGCCACCTCCCAGATTCGCCTTGCCGGGCCTGGGAGAATTTCCCCACGGCCACAACCGTCCGTCTAACCCGCGCATCGCCTTCTCCCATTCCGCTTCTGTCGGCAACCGAATGCCTCTCCAGTGACAATAGTCATTCGCATCGTACCAGGAGACATAGGCCACCGGCTGATTCGGCCCACGCAACTGGGACAACCGTTTGGCGTATCGGGACGGAGGTCCCGGCTTTCGATGCTCTGTTTGCTCCACAAATCTCCCGTACTGGTGGTTCGTCACCTCATGCCGATCAATCCAGAATCCCCGAAGGGTCACGAGACGTTCAGGGCGTTCATTAAACCCACCCCGCGTTGTGCCTTGAATAAACTCTCCGGGAGGGACAAACACCATGGCTTCCTGGACAATGACCTGTGGGTTTTCAGAGGAGAAAGCCCGTGTCGCCTGACCAGGATTGACAATGGTCACACGATCGGGATCAGGTGGCGGCGGCTTGGTGCCACGCAAAATTCCTGATATCGGCATTCCGATCATAAACACAATCACGGCAAGCAGAATCAGTTTCAGTCGCCCTTCCATGCTCTCACTGTCTCACTCCATACCGTGTAGTGCTCTAAGCATTCCATGCCAGAAAAGCTCGTACAAACTCAATAATTGCAACTATTGCTCAAACTCCTGCAATCCATGGAAGCAACTCCAGGAAGTTCCAAGAGACGAGAAAAGCGAGAAAGCTGAGTAGCCAGCAGGACAGAACGACAGCCAAGAGATAGCCCCAAAAAATCTACAAGATATGCTTCAGCATTTGTCCTCTCCTAAGATTGCCGTTCGTCGGCCTCGACGTTCTGGGCGCAACGGAATCCTATCGTCGCATCGGTGCGCCACATTTTGGCTGAAAACCGTTTGGTGACTCTCGCGTTGAGTTTGGAATCGCGCCAGGTTCCCCCGCGAATGACCTTAAACTCGGTACTGTCCGGACCGGGAGGATTGAGAAACGGCGATTGCCGATAGTAGTGCGAGCCGTAGGTATCCGCCACCCATTCCGCGACGTTCCCCACCATGTCATAGACGCCGTATGGACTCCGTCCACCTTCATACGATGCCACAGGCGCCAGATACCCCGCCCCGTCGTCTTCTCCGTCAAGATTGGAAAACGCATAGCTGAACTCATTGCCCCAGGAATACAGTCGTCGGCCTTCCCCGCGAGACGCCTTTTCCCATTCGGCTTCCGTGGGCAAGCGTTTCCCCGCCCACCGGCAATAGGCAAAGGCATCATTCCACCCGATGCCCACGACGGGAAAGTCCGGATCAACGAGGTTGGAAATATCTTCCTCGAACACCGGAACCAGTGGAGCGTCCCGTTTGGTCATGTTGACAAAACGATCGTATTCCGACTGCGTGACTTCCTTGAGATCAATAAAATAGGCCTTGAGATACACGGGATGGGCGGGAGCCTCATCCGGATCACCCTGCTCATACCCCATGGTAAAAGGCCCTTCGGGGATTTCGACCATGTCACGACCTTCATTGCCGACCATGGTCCGATACATGGAAAAATCCTGAAGCTTCACCGGCTCAATGATCCGTGGTTCGGTGCGTTCAGACATCGAGACCAACTGGCCCCGCTCTGTCCGCCCTTTGTACGTTTCATAGACCAACATCACCATCATCAGGATAAACGAGCCAAACACAAAGACGATGGAGCCGATCAACACGCCGCGATTTTCCATAAGTCTCCAGCCGTCACATGCGTTGAATGTTCTTCAAACAGCGGGACATCACCGGCTCCCGGCCGACCCCGCCGGATCGGAAGAAGGAACGGACGTCGCGCGTGGCCTCCAGAATCTGTCCATCAACATGGAAATCCATATGCTCAAAAATCCCCCCATCGCCGCACCGGAACCAGCGCCCACCGTAATATTATCAGACCCGGACACCGCCCAGGCCAAGGCCCCGCCTCCCATCGTTCCAACAAAAATTCCGACAAAAAGCCGGCGGCCCCCAAGGAGCCCGATTCCCAGCCCCAGAAGCAACCCCATCCCTGTCGCAACATAGAGAAAGGCGCCGCCCAGAAGAATGCCAATGAGTGCCCCGACCGTCCCCATGACCACGACGCCCAGCACCACGTCCAGCACACAGGCTTTAGACATGGCAGACCTCTTTGTCACCGGTCACCGGCCATGCGTCATTCCGCGCTGACTTCAATGGTCCCAAAATCCACCTCCACGCCAGGTCCGCTTTGCAGAGAAATCCCCCACGCCAGAGGTGCCGGGTCATGCTGGTGAATCTCCTGAAAGTCTTTGTAGGCATTGACCTCCTCCGTGACCCACATCCCCAACGGTTGCCGGCCCGAACGAATCACGACCTCCGCCGCGCCAAATAATCCGCCATCCGTGACTGATCCTTTGCGTTTCAACGCACTCCAAATATACTTGGTTGCAACCGGAATAAACAGCAAATCCGTATCCAGACTCGCAAAGAGCGCCACAACAAAATCGGCGTGCTCCGGGACCGATTGCAGACGCCACCGCCATCGCAACACGGGATGCGTTTGGGGATTCCACTCAATATGTTTGGTATACACACGCTGGTTCGCACTCGTGCCTTTCAGAAACGCGGTATCGCCCTCGTTGTGAATGGCATACGCCTCTTTCGCCGTGACCGTACTGCGTGACCCTTCCCATCCGCGAGGGAATCCATCCTCATCGGGATTCCGAAAATCTTCGAGCATCGCCCCGCTTGAGCCAGCCGGAGCACTGGCCAAAGGCACGCCGAGCATCAGCACGACAATGACCCCCTTGAGAACAAGGCGACGGCGTCCCCCGCTCACGCCGATTCCTTTCGCGAAAACGTCTGCGCAAAAGACACGCTGTCGGTGGCGGTTGGCTGATCGTCCTCCACCACGAACATGCTCTCTCTCGTGGACAACCAGAACAGGCAAAACACCGACACCCAGAATACTGCCATATTCACGGTCACCATTTTCGCGGCAAACGCAAGCTGGGGCGTGAATGACCACGGGGAAAGATCCTCCAGCACTTCATGCACGTGCCAGCCCAACCGTCCGGCCGACCGAATGTACCCCATCAATCCCATCACCCAGGAAAACGTCGCCGCGACCCCGAACAACGCCACCATCCCTCGCACCGAGATCTTGCCCCATTCAACAGGCCCACGACATTCACTCCCCTTCAACATCCAATGATTGATCAACAACCCGCCGATTAAGACCCCCGCCGTGGTCACACCCTGCGGGAGGGACAACCCGACACGAACATAGGCGGGAATATAAAACCCGTAAATGGCCACCCAGATGATATTGGCCATGCCCGCGGCAAACAACACCACGATCGCAATATTGCCCGCCCTGGCCCAGGGCACCGCGATGACCCGATTGGCCCGGCGATACAGAAGGTAACTCAAGGCTGTCAGACACACCATGATATTAATGGCCCCGTTTTTGGCGGACATCACCCCGAATTGACCAATAACAGGATGTTGCGCCGCACCCATCGCTTTCATTTCACCGGGAGTCATGGCAATGGTGTGGGGGGTAAACCAGACCAGAAAAGCCAGCATCAATCCGCCGACGATACATTTGAAATGGGGATGGTACCGTGCCCCGTCACGCAGCCGTCCCAGGGATTGCCAGATGTAATAATTAATGCCCAGGAACAACGCGCCGATGGTACTCGCCTGAACCACGAAAAGCCAGGACAGCAACCCGCCCATCATGGTCATACCCATTTCCTGACGGAAGGTAAAGACGGAACGCATGAGCCAATACCCGGCAAACGGCATCGGGAGCAAGGCACACACCATCACGACAATAAACACGTAGCTCATCCAATCGTAATACGCTCGCTCTTCCCGGCGTTGAGTCTTCAAAAACCGATACGCCGCATAGGCCACCACCACGGCCCCCCCCGACATAATATCCGCCAGGAAACGATGGGCATTTAACGGATTCCACAATGGCGAGTGCAGCAGATGCCAGACGTTCCCCAAAAACTGTCCCTCGGCGTTCACCCCGGCCGGCGCCATCATAAACGACGCCCAGGCATTCGCCAGCAGGAGCAACATCACTCCCATGCCGTTGGCCAGCACTCCGAGAGACATGTGGATCCATTTCCAGGCCCCGGAAGCCAGACGAGTCCAACTGTAATAATACAATACGAGAAGAAAGGATTCACCGACAAACACCCCGGCATACACCGGCATCATGTGTTGAAACGTTGACCCCATGTACTGCATAAAATCGGGATAGAGGGTCAGAAACGCACCAAGCATCACACTCCCCAGGAGCGCCGTCACCGTCATCGAGAGGACGCCGACGCGCAGCACATCGCGACCGAGTCCATCGTAGCGTTTGGCCGCCTGAACATCGCGACGGGACATACCAATGAATTCAAGGAGCAACGCAAACAACGGGAGCGCCAGGACAAATCCCCCGAAATAGGTATGCTGCTGCGTAACAACCCAGATGAAAATCCGGTTATCCAGATAACGCCACTGGGGATAGGCAGGTTCAACCGCTGCGGCGGGCAGGCTTTGCGGGATGCCTTCAGTCTGATAATAGACATCCTGGGTCGGACGATGCGGCGAAGAGGCATCCGAACGAGCCCACAACGTGGAGGGAGCGATAAGGGCAACACCAAGGACAAGCAAAAGAAAAAAACGTGCAACCATGCTCATGCAAGTCTTTCTCTCACGGCTGATTGGAGCGACCCCGGACAATCACCGCAAGCATGTTCGCCTAACCTGACGCCTTCGCCCTCTGTCCTATTTTGGCGAACATTTCCATCACAAAGGGACACCGTTTCAACTCTTCCGGGACGCCGCCCTGCGTTTGCGCTTCAACATGCACTCGCGCCCCCAACGCATACCCATACCCGGCCATCATCGCTCCTGTGACCCCGCCAATGATCAGGTGCAGGACAAGCGGTATGCCCTTCCACTGCAACACAAACATGACAACGCCAATCTGCACCAAATAGTACGTCAACGCAAACGTCAAACACGGCCAAATCCAAAATTGGCATACGTCCCACCATGGCCGGGTTTTCAGACGATCAGAGGCGGGAACGAACGGGTGTCTCCCTGATAAAAATGCTCCATGCGCACAACAAGCCGCCAACACACATACCCCCGCCGCCTGCCCAATGTCACTCCCAGCTCCGGTCCAGCCGAGGCGAGACACGGCAACGACCGTTCCGCCGGCCACCAATCCCGTTCCACACCAGCGGGCCAGTTGAAACACGTCGTGCCGAAGCAATGCACGAAACGAACCGCCGTCCGGAAACGTCACCATCCGCGTGCCATGCGATTCCACGCGGACGACGTGCCCGATTTCAAAGGCGTCCCGCGCGACCGCCGTGCAGGGAATAATCAAGGCCATCATCGCCGGCCCTTCGGGATGCAAGAGAAAGTGATAATCAACAAAGAGCGCAAGCAGCGCCAATACCAACAGCGAAAGCTGCACACCATAGACAAATCCGATCCATCCGCCCACCCAGAGAAGACGACGGAGTCCATCCTCATGCACCATACGGGCCGGCGACTCCTGCCGCCCCATCGCATAAGACCAATACGCGGTCAACGTCGAGAGCAGACCGCTCATCGCCAACAACCAAAAAGGGTCGGAGAGCGGAAGCGCATGTGTGAAGAGACGGTAGAGAAGAAAGGCCACAATCCCCGGAGCGACCATGACCCAGCGTTTCCGCTTTCGAATGTCGGGGGCCGTCACAACCGCCTGCAATTGAGGGATGACCCGAAGCGCTAAGCGATGCAGCATCGTAATCTCAACAAGGCATGAAGCGTCTCGCGGGACGCGAAAACGGTCACGAGCGGCATGCCCTTGAGCCTGTGCGCATGACCTTGGGCGCCTTATGACGTTGGCGTCGCCATACCGAAATAGCGCGTTTTGATTTCTTCCATCAGGGCCACCGTCACTTCCGGCATCTCTCGGTCTTGAGCGGTCCGTTCCAATTCCACACGGGCCATGGCACGAACCGCGTCAGGAATTCGTGACAAACGACGTTCCGCGTCGGGATGCCAGGACACCAGGCCTTGATGCCGGGCTTCCGCTATCAAGCCGGTTGAAATCAGCGTGCGACGTTGTTGACCGGCATAGGCTTCCACCTCCTGCCGGACAAGGCACGCCGCGTAGGGCGGCAACCGGTCTAAATGATGCTGTGCCTCGTCAGTCCATACCGGATGCTCAAAGAAACGGGACGCATCCTGATTGTCCGCCTCAATCCCCAACTGAAATCCGCAAGACCGACAGATGTAACAAAGCAATGAACGCCGCTCATCCCATTCTTCAATGGCACGACATCGGAAATCGGAGCCACAGGCACAGGTCATCACGACCTACCCGATTCTTCCGGGATACAGAATATACAGCATGGCGTAGGTCAGGCTTCCGGTGACAAACAGGATGCAATACACCACGATGGTCACCCGGCCCAGAATTTGATGGCGACGCGCGCCATTCGGCCATATTCGTTGAATCGTCACCTCAACACCAAACACAACGGCAAGAAGGATGACAAGGCTGGCATAGACGCCGAGTTTGCCCATGGAAAACCCGGCGGTGACAACACGGCTTAGAAAGAGCAGCAGCACGATGGCCGTCACGATCCCAAACATCGTCCCGATTTTTTTCCAGGTAGTTTGCAGGCTGGCGTCTTGTAACTTGCGACGCCCGTCAATAAACGTCTGAGAGCGAAACCCCAGGACAATCATATACATCGCCATGATCAATCCGATCACAACCAGAAGAATGTGAATCGTCAACAAAGGAATAAAAACGTTCTCATACAGAGACTGGGATCCGCCGAACCCTTCTTTCCCTTCAAAAGCCAGCACCCCCAACTGGCGAAACAGATAATAACTCGTGAAAAACGCGAGCATGGCAACCATGCCGCCCAGCATCAACCAATGGTGGCCGGTCCCCTTGCCTCGTTTGGCTTGTACCCCTCCGACAAGGAACAGCACGGTGAACACCAGCGCCATCAACTGGCTGATATCGGCTCCCATTGTCGCATGCGTTCCGGCAAACCCGGGATCTCGCAACCATTCAGCCATCTTCGTCTCCTCCCGGTTTGATTCCCTGAATAATCGCCTGCGGAGCAAGTTCCGTGACAGATTCAAACCCAGCCTGCGTCATCCAATCCATGGCTTCCTGTGCCGTGAAACATTCTCCCTCTTCCGTGTTCACCATGATATGCACGGCAAACGCCGTGGTCCAGGCCGGACTCGTTCGCCCAGGATCCAAAAACCGATCTTTGATCACCAACCGACCGGCTGGCTTTAAAGACGAAAAAGATTTTTTCACCAACAGGGCGTTGGCGTGATGGTTTTGGTAATGGAGTACGTCGGACAAGAGCGCCAGATCGTAGGAACCGCCCCATGAATCCGTGTGAAAATTCCCCGGCTTTAACGCAATACGATCTTCCAACCCGGCTTCCCGAATATACCGTTCCGTCACCTTCAGGGTTTGAGGAAGATCAAACACGGTGGCTGTGAGATGAGGATAGGCGCGACAAAACGCAATCGCATTCGTCCCCGCGCCACCCCCGACATCCACCACATGTTCACCCCCGTCCAGTTGGAGGCTCTTCGCAAGATTCACGCCACTTCCACGACCAACGCGATCCAGCACCGCCAGCACGTTGGCGCCCATTTCCGGATTGGTTTCAAACAGATGTTGCCGCACCGGAGCAATACCCGTTCGGACGGTCTCTTCCAGACTTCCCCAGTTCGCCCATTCCGAATCGTGCAGAATCAGCAGGTGGCCAACGTAGTCCGGACTTGTTTTCATCAGATGTTTCCGGGCGACACTGGTATTCGCAACCAGACCATCCTGTTCCGTCAAAACCCGCATGGCGACCAACGCATTGACCAGCAGATTCAACGCCCGTTCATTGAGAGCTAATCGCCGGGCCAGGCCGGCGGGAGAATCACCGCGACCATCCAGGGCTGAAAAAAGATCCAGCTTCACCGCCGTGAGAAGAATTTTCGTCTCCCAGTAATACCCGATCTGAAATATTTCGGCGAGAGACAACTCCCGAGGCACGACATATCCCCAGCATGGTCAAGATGAGACACAAAGACTGTTTGGACGCACAATTCTAACGGGCTGTGCCGTGCGAACGCAAGGAAAGGACACGAGACTCGCTTGACGCACAAACGGGCGACAACGTTTCACCGTTGCCGCCCGTTTGTGTCTCAAAAATGACTGACGTCTCTGCGTCGTCACATCTTAAATTTGTTTTTCTTTTTGATATCAAAGTTGGCTTTCACAGTCGCGCCATCCTTGACTTCCACGTCCATCGTCACGTTCCCGGCCACCGGATGCCAAGCCAGGACTTTGTGCTTGCCCGCGGGAACATCTGTAATTTCAAACGATCCGTCACCGCCTGACAGACTGAAATGACTATTGCTCACGGGCAAAAACCAGGCTTGCATAAATTCATGCTGGTCACATTGCAGGCGAAGAACGGAACCTTTTCTGGCCATACGCATCTTGATTTTCTTATCAAGCGAGTCGCCTTTTCTGGCCAAACCGATATTGAACAACGTCGAGGATTTCGCACCAAGCACGTCAAAGCTGTGCGGGTTATGCAACACCCCTTCTTTGGACTTGGGATCATCAAGATCCGCATCGTCATTTTCCACAATGAATCTTCCCTTGTTCACCAACACACCCGTAAAAGGCAGGAACTCACACAACTTGGCGATCACTTTGGGCGTATGCTGAAAGCCTTTGTCTTTCAGGCCTCGAACGGACACGATGGCATTTTTGAGGCCTTTAGTCGCATCCACTTCGACCTCTTTCAACAACCGCGTGTCGTCACCTTTTTTGCTGGGATTTTTTTTGCAAAAATCAGGATTGGGAAATTTGGAAAAGGGAAATTCCTTTGGCGGAATCGCTTTGCCGGAATACGTGATCTTACCCGAAATGGTCCCGCCGGCCTGTGCCACCAACGGCGTCGCAAGCAACAACACGCCAAGAAACACGGAAAAAATACCCGATAAACGATTACTCATAATCTCTCCTCCTTAAAAATGATGCCGGGCGTGCCCTATCTCCGAGAAGACCCACCGCCCGACACGCGGGAAGACAATCCGGCAACGTATCGCTCCCTCGTCTGACATTCGTCACAGCGCCACGAGTGGAACATCTCACGCAATTCCTTTCAGCACAATCCGCATTGTTTATAATAACATGCTGATGAGTGTCAAGTGCATGGGTTGTCGGCATCCCATGAATCCGGACGCTTTCCGCTGACGGTGCTTCAGCGAACCTGTAACGGGGCCTCATCCCCCATCGTCGAGAAGCCCGTCTGCGACGACGTCACGGCCGTGAACACTTCACGGAAATGATCCGTCAACTCATCGGCCCGCGTCACGGGGCTGGAGCAGAACCTGTCGGTGCAGACGTAGGCCAAAGGACCCGCCACGTTGGGAAACGTGATCTCTCCAATGGACAGCGCATCAACGTGGGGATCCAGAAACCGAACCACCTTCCCGGGAACATACACCGCCAAACTCTGGCGAAAGAGGCGTTGAGCCTCAAGCGTGGATTTGTCACCCACCACGACGATAGACACGGGATAGCGAAGAAACCGATTGAGCGCGCGACCCGTTTGAGCAACGGGCAAAGGTGCGGACCCGACGATAAATTGAAGAAGCGCCCTGGCTTTCGTGCGATACAGAGGATTCCTGGTGAGATAAAACAGGTCAGAAAACACCATGGACAGGGCGGCATTGACCTGAAGATCCTTATGGGGAAATTTCAATAATCCCAGAGCGGAAGCAGCCGGCACTCGATCGAAATACCCACCTCCCTGCTCATCTTCAAGCAGTCGGATGCAGTCCGCCATGACGGTTTCAGCCTGTGCGAGGTACACCAACTCGCCGGTGGTGACAAAGGCTTCAATCAAGGCGTCCGCAAAAAAGACCTGGTCGGCCAGCAACCCGAATTGGCGCGCGTGACCATCGCGCAGGAAATGCGCCAGCCCACGCCCAGGCTGATAGCGTTCGTTGTAGAGCCGCCGAAGCGTTGTCAGGGCAAACTCCCTGACCGGCTCGTTTCCCAGGGCCTGGGAGACCCGAAGAAACGCTTTGGCCATCATGCCATTCCAGTCGGTCAATATCGTCCGGTCAACGGTGGGGATGCCGATGACCAGACGCTGTGATTCATTCAAGGCAAAAAACTCGTCCCCGAGCACATCGGCGCCCGAACCATCCCCTCGCCGAACATCGGCATCCTGACTGGCATAAAAGCCTCCGCGAGTGTGATCGGACAGAAACCGTGTCACGTAATGCATCGTCCCCTCAACCACCTCGCGATACGTTGCCAGACCAGTGCTTTGATACGCCTCAAGATAATTGAGCACATTGGACGCTTGAATATACAGCATCTTTTCATAATGCGGCTGTGACCAATCCGACTCCTCGGCGTAGCGAAAAAATCCGCCCCAGACCAGGTCATAGAGTTGCAATTGTTGATCCAGCGTAAACAACGCCATCTGCCGATACTCGGGATCCTGATGCCAGAAATGATGTGTAAAGGCCAACGTGACGGCCTCCGGCTCAAAAAATTTTGGGGCACCCCCAAAGCCTCCATCCACCCGGTCGTACTGCCGCTTCATGACGTCGAGAAGCTGATCAAGCATCGCCGGTTGAATGGGATCACGATGCGGCGTACGCGCCCGCTTGGCAGATTCCACCCGTGCCCACACGTCTGCGGCTCGTTCAGCAATGCCTCCCTTGTCTTCCCGATACACCTCATCGGAGGCGCGCAACGCTTCAATGATATGCTCGGAAGTCATGAAATTCGCCTGGAACATGCTTTCCCCGGAGGGGAGCAGGATGCTGGTGGTTGGCCAACCGCCGTGTTTGTACCGAACCGTAATGTCCGGATGTTGATCGGCTTCAACTCTGACAGGAATAAATTCGTCATTCAGCAAGGTCACCACGCGGGGATCAATGTACGTGGTCATATCCATCACATGGCAGGCATGACACCACACCGCCGTGAGATCAAGCAGGATCAGCTTGTCTTCAGCGCGAGCCCGATCAAACGCCCTGGCGCCCCATGGCAACCACTGGATCGTTGAGGATGCCGCGACCGATTCCGTGTCCGCGCGCACCGGCGCCGACATCACCGCACAGCCCGCCAGCCACGCGCACAAGACCACACGGAGGACTCGCTGCACTCGACAATCATGAACACCGGAACGATGCATAGCCGCGCATTCCAAAGAAAGACAGACACTCTACTCACATGAGACACGTTCGGGTCACGGAGCGGGTTCAGATCTCCGGCGGAACGGACAAGACACGCGCAAGCGCTCCCGCCGCGGTGGCTCGCACGGATTCATTGGCGTCACGCATGAGCCGTTTGAGACGCGGAATCACCTCGCGTCCGCCGACCCGGCCAAGTGATCTGGCGGCGGAAATGCGGGGTTTGGAGACGGGGTCATTGAGCAAAAGCAGCAAAGGGGCCACGACGTCGCGAGCGCGGCCATGGCCCAACGCTTTCGCCACGGATGATCGCAGTCCGGGGTTTTGCTGCTCCATTAACTCCCGCACTGTCCCGACCACCACACGAAACGGGCGGCCCAATTGCAGCAATCCCGCGACGGCCGCCGCCCGCACTCCCATATTGTTGTCACGCAGGGCCAGCGTCAATGCCTCCACTGACTGCTCGGCCTTGAGCCGGCCCAACGTCACGGCCACCACGCTTCGGACGGCCGGGACGGGATCGGACAGGGCGGCAATCAATGGCGGAACACCTTCCGCAAGACCGAGTTTTCCCAGCGAAGCCGCCGCCGCCGCTCGAATGGATGGCTGTGTATCTCGAAGCCCCCGCGTGAGAAGAGGCAATCCTCTCGGATCCCCCATTTCGCCGAACATGCGCAACGCCGCCCCTCGTTCATACCCTTCGGCCACCATGGCCGCCCGCTCCACGTTCTGCCATTGTTCTTTGTGTCCAAGCCGATATAACGCCGCCGCCGCCGCGACTGTGACGATTGGTTGCTCATCCTTGAGCAACGGAGTGATCAGGGGAACAACGGTGGAATCGCCGGACCGACCGAAGGCTTTGAGAACCGCCACCTGCACCAACCCAGCCTGATCGTTGAGGGCGCCGCGAAACTGTGCCGATTGTCGCCCAATCGGGAATTTCCCCATACCCTCGGCCACCAACATCCGAACCATGCCTGCCCCGTCGCTAAGCCCCTCGTAAAAATAGGGAACGACATCATTGGAAGACACTTCTTTTAACGCCGAGTAGGCCGCCCCTCTCACCTGGACCCGCATATCCGACCGCAACGGCAGAATGCTGTGCAGCGCAAGCTCCCGAAGGAGCGAGTCATCCTCCCGGCCCGTGGCGTCAACGAAGCGATCATAGGCGTCAAACCCTTCAGTGGTTTTTCCAAGACGCACCACACTCAACATGTGCAACCGGTGTGAGGCTCGAAAAGATCCGGGATCGTCCAGGAGCGGTTCAACCAGCGCCATCGTCCTGGAAAAATCGTCTTGCGAAAACGCCTGTTTCGCAAGAGCAAGCGTCTGTTCGGGAGACGTGTCGGCCGCAACGGCAACGGTCCCGCCCAACAACCCAACGCCGCAGACGATTCCCGCCAGCACGCTCGCCCACGACATCCACCACGGCATTCTTGCGCCTTCACTCATCTGTTTTAAGGGTCGCCTGGACTGTGCGATAGCCCAACGGGGTTTCAAAAAAATACTCCGGTTGTCCGGAAAGAATGACTCGATCATATTCCACCGACCAATCGCGGTCCTGGCTCGCTAATTTGAGCAACAACCGCCGCGGTTCATCAACCCATTCATAATACATCTCCCGACGACCGTGACGATCAACGACCACTTCATACAGCACGGCCTCCCGGTCGCCAACCCACGCATCGCCGATCTTCGTCCTCGACGTCTCACCCTCCAGAGTCACGGACAGGGGCAACACATCGTCCGGGGTCAACGGAACCTCCACAACCACACGTCGCTGCGAAATCACGTACCACACGCATTGTTGATCCAGCCGGACAATCGTGACCGTCGCATAGCCCAAATCCGTTTTGATCCCCCCGCGATGTTCGATGCGATACCGATCACCCTTCACAAATATCTGCGCCCGTGAAGTTTTCCCGCCGGTGCGCCACATGAGACGGGCTGAAAAGTCCCGAACGTCTCCCGCCTGAAGGCCGGAAGGTTCTACGGCAAACACCGGCCCGTCGGAAAAACCGGCGAGCAGAACGGATAACACGCAGGGGAAAACGGGAAACAATCCATGCCTCCCCGTTTGGATTGTACGGGGGAGGTCGGCCATCAGATCACTGTCACTCAAGAAGAGGAACGATGGTCACGTCTCGCCCCAACGCGGCGGGCGTAAACCGGGGAGGCGTGCGCACCGTGAGCACCGTCTTGCGGCGTCCGGGTGCGGGAAGCTGAAAATCGGCCGTGAGCGTGCGACCCGGCCCAATGGTCACGTGTTGCTTCACGACCCGCTTAATGCCCGGATGCCATGCACGAAGGTCATAATCGCCAGGAGGCACATCGGCAATGGAAAATCGCCCGTGTTCATCCGTCAACACATGATACGGATTCTCCACGGCGATAGCCCAGCTTTCCATATAGGCATGAAAGCCGCACTGCATGACGAACGTTCGGCGTTTTTTGCTTAGTTGGAATTGTCGAACCATGGACGGACCCGGCTGATGATCGTGCCTCGCATGAAGATTGCCACGCTGATGGTCACGGTTAAAAGGAAGCGGGGAGTTAAACAGCACGCGCGTCCCCGTGACGGCCGATGTTTCATAAGCCTGAATATCATGCATCACGGGGTCCATGTTCACCACTTCAACGCCGTGCCCGCTTCTCACAACCGTGGTGAACGGCAGGAAGCGACAGTCTCGCGCCTCAATACGAGGAACGGACACGGAAAAAGGTTTGCCGGCACTGACACCTTCCAGCAAGACAACGACATCCCTGACCTGCCCCTGCTCATTCACGAAAAAATCCCGAAGCAGTCGCCATCCCTTGCCGTTGGATATGCGTCCGCAGTATTCAGGGTTCGGAAACGTGACCAGATTATAAGCCTTGGGATCCGGAACGGGGCCGGCAAGCGTGATCGTTCCCTGTACCTGTCCCCCATTGTTGACTTCGCGAACCTCATAGCCCCACACCACGCAATCCGCCGTCAACAGCACGACAGACAGGAAAACCGCGACAGCCGCATGCATCATGACACGTGCCCCGCTAAGGATGCTGCAACCGAACAGAAGGGATAATTTCAACGCCTTCCCCCAGCAATTCCAGGCCAAAATGAGGATTTTTCTGGATTTCATGCACGCTTCGGCGTCCCGTCAGTGGCACATATTCAAAATGCGCGGTACTCGTTCGCCCCGCTTTCACGACAACGGGCTGCTCCAGATACGTTTTCATACCGGCGTGCCAGACGGTCAACAGATATTCTCCGGGAGGCACATCCGTCATTTCAAACGCGCCATCTTCCCTGGTGATGAAATAGTACGGATTATCAACCACGACCCCCCAGGAAAACATATAGGGATGAAACCCGCATTGCATCACAAAAAGGTCTCTTCCTTTTTTAAGCTGAATCTCTTGAACCAGTGGTGTGCCGGGTAAATGCCGATGGCTGTTCATCAACCCCAGCATCTTATGGAACGGATTCATGGGCAACGGGCGATTAAACAGAACCCGCGCGCCCCGCGCACGAGCCGTCTGATAGCCCTGAATATCGTGCTCAACGGGGTCCATGTTCACCACAGTGATTTCATCCCGATCTCGCAACACGTTCACAAACGGCAGAAAATCACAGTCCAGCGCCTCAATGCGCACCTTGGGCAAGACAAAAGGCTTCCCTTTCTCAATCCCCTTGAGCATAACCACGGCATCTTTCAGGCTCCCATCCGGTCCAACGAGAAAATCTTCGACAATCCGCCATCCGGTGCCCGTGGAAATCCGGCCGCAATATTCGGCATCGGGAATCGTCACCAAATTAAACGCCATGGCCCTTGGCTTTCCTCCCGCTATCCTGACGTCGCCCGTAATCGTCCCACCATCAGGGACCGACATTTCCTCATAAGACCATCCCGTGGAGGCCGACAAAAGAAGACCGATAAACCCTATCCACATCCAACCCGTCAAAACAGGCCGACCCCCATTCGCCATCAACGTTCTCCTGTTCATCATTGTGTACTCACAGACCTCAATCCCCGCCCCTCATGCGAGCGGGCGTATGGAAAAAACGGGGAAGCCGATCGCCGACTTCCCCGTTTCCTCACCGCAAGACTTTCTCCAGCCGGTCGTGACTAAAACGAAGTCGGCCTGACGCTGCCCTCTGAAGACCGGGGGACCCGTGCTTCTTTGACGCCCGGAGCCACGCCCCGAAGCGGAAGAATTCTCTGGTCATTTTTGGAAAGAACCCGGAAATATCCCCACTGTCCCGACTGTGAATACGGTAAGCGCGCATTGCTGTACACGTAATCACCCGCCAGGGCATACGGCCCACCCGCCGCCGGGATAAACACGTCAATACCTTCAGAACCGGAAAATTCCACGACGCTGATCTGGTCGGCGCCCTCCATAAACGGTTCAATCGGCCACTCATGTTTTTCAAGCGTAAACATGCCATTCTGTTCATTGCTGGCGCCAAACACATGAATCCTCACCGGATCGCCCGCATGAGCCTCAATAAGCGGCGTGACCGGATCCTGCGGATCATCAACCTGACAAGGTTGGAACATCTGACCCAGCGAACACCCGAGTTCTTCACGATACAAATACGGCTCGTTTCGATAATTGATTCCGATGAGTCCGGCCACATTCTGGACATATGGCATAAAGCTGGTTCCAATAATGTTGTCTTCGTCCTGGAAATACAGGGACACGTCACGATAATTGGCACGAGACTCATTGCCGGGAATCGTCCGGTCCACAATAACGTCGGCAATCCAGCTATTCTTCAGGGAAATATCGGCCCCGGTCTTCGGGTCACGATACTGCGACCCCTTGGGACCGATCACAATCCCGCCAAACAACCCGTTTCGCGGATTCATGGCCACGTTCCCCCAGTCCCACACCAGAGATTGCGTTTCGCCAGTGAACGGATCCGCATAATAGGTGTAGGTCCGGCTTTTCCCTGGCGCCACGGTTTGATCGCCGGCATTCCTGCCAAGATTGACGCCTTGAGAATCCGTGGGATCAAACGCCAGCGAGAACGCAGAGAAAGACGCCCGACCCTCCTTCATTTTGTTGGTGAGTCTCACCTTCAGACAATCCCCGACATTCGCCCGCAAGGTCAGCGGCATGGGCTGAAATTCTCCGGAGACCTTGGCCGCTTCTTCCTCCAGGATGTAAATTTTGGCATCCGGATTTCGCACGGCAATCGTTCGCTCAAAGTCCACCTCAATGGCTTCTTCCACATTGGGATTGAAAGCCATGTTCGGATAATCAATCGCCACGACGTTGAAATTTTTCACCGGAGCATCGGGAGGGCACAGCGGCAGGGGCTTCTTCAGACCAGGCCCGCCGAAACCGGCATTTGGCAAGGGTTGCAAATCGGGCACCGGTTTCTCCAGAACCCGGACCATACCCCATGACCCCTCGGACAGCTTTGAACTCCGGCCATTGAAATACATGTAATCCCCCGGTTGCAATCTCGGTCCGCCAGCCTGCGGAACCACCAGATCGTACCGTTCGGCAATCCCGATATGAATGGAATTCTTACGATTGGCGTCGCCGGCATACCGTTCGGTCAGGAAGTTGTGACCCGACACGGTAAAGACGTTGCTTTCGTTCATCGTCACATCAACCAACCGAAACACAATGGCATCGCCCAGATACGCCCGCAGCATGACCGTACTCGGATCCCCGTGGATTGCGCTGCTGAAAATCTGCGAAGGGTCCGCATTATTGGCTAACCGTTGCGCAAAGGGTTCGGCCCGGAAATTCAAGGCTCCGCCCGTCGTATGCGTCCCGCCGTTGAGGAACGGCATCGGCGTCATTTTAATGGACTCGTTCGGCGGCATTTGGAAAGACACCGTCCGTCCGGCCTCCAACGCCACTTCAATCGGTTGACCGGGAGGATTCCCGGCCGTCACCACGTTCACCGTATGAGGAACGGTATCCATGATCTGCACCATCAACTCACGGAAACTGCCGCTCACACCATAGCCCACAGGCTCCACCGTATGAATATCCATCACCGGGCCGGTTCGTTTGGCCTCACCCGTCGCCGGATCATGCCACGTGGATCCGAATGGCTCAATCAGGAAAGAACAGACCGCACCGTGCGGCCACGTCGTTCCGCCAAACGCATGGTCATGGCAGAACACGGACCCGACGTCCGCATCCGCCCAGAATCGCTGACGCACAAATTCAACCGTCACGATATCCCCGACGGGGTGAGCATGTTTCAGTGGGTACTTGAAGGTCAGCGTCTGCGCCTTCGGATCAATGCCGGTGATGCGTTGCACCTCCGAGCCTCCGACGTTATCGGCGCCGACAAGCAGCACGGTCCCGACGTGATACTGCCCGGCATTCGTGACCCGAATGGTCAGATCGCCAGGCTGGGCCGCTTTGGTGAATTTGGCGTTCATGGGCAACGGCAACCCCTTCTCCGTTGTTTTCTCAAATTGGGTAAAGGGCCGAACCGACTGCTCATAGGAGAACCCGGTAATCACCCCATCGGATGCCTGATTATCAAATTGGACAAAATGGAAATGCGTATTAATCTTGGAAGACTGGAAATTCGTAAAGTCATCGTCAAGCCATTCGCTCGTCAAAATCCAGTCCATACAATCATAAATGTTCGCGCGAAACACCAGCGGCACTTTCAGATCATTATTGTTCCGAACCGCCTCTTCTTCATCATGCACCACATACAACAACCCGTTCGGATCAACAATAGCGTCCTGGGTTCCCTGGGCCGCCGACAACTCAATGGGAAGTTTGATGAAATGGACATTATACCGTTGCGACCCCGCCCGATCCGGACACAAGCTCCAACGGCCATTCTCACCCGGCCGGGCCGGCTCCACAGACGGCTGGCCATCGTCATCCAGATGGATCATTTCCAGCCAGGGAGCGGGATTCCGATCCGGCGAAAACGGCACCCGCTTTCCAAAGTGCGGCGTCACCCACGGCCACGCGACTTTTCCGGTATGCGGCTCAAACCAGATCGCCCGTCGTTTGCCGGCTTCATACCCCTGCCATTCCGGATGGTATTTGGGATTTTTGATTGTGCTTTCTTTCTCACTCATCGCACGATCACCCTCCCAAACCCAGTCAATCACGGTCGCGTCATACGATTTGATTTGACCAACTTCATCCTCCGTGTGACCGGGAAGACCGCGAGTCGGCAATTGCATTTCCACCCAGTCATAAATCCGCACCACAGCCGGATCGGCTTTCCAATCGGTTTTTTGGCTGTTTTCGACAATCGTGAACCGTTTCCCAAACCAGTCAACCGTGGTCCCCACCAGTTTGTCCGACTCCACCGGCCTGGCAATACGCCCCGGACGATCCGGCAATTCGCGCAACGGAGGCATCACATCGTTTTGGATACCGGGGGTTTGCAGCGTGTTATACACCCGCCAGTAGCCCCACATGCCGGCCACATAATGATGCGCCACGTGACAATGAAACAAAAAGTCACCGGCCAGATACTGACACAACCCCGACCCGCACTCCGTTTCCAAATCTATCGCTTCAGACGGCCCAATCACCTCCACGTCCACCCGATCCGATTTGGCGCGAATAAGCGGATACTTCACAGGCCCATTCTGCCCCTTATGCCACATAGGCATCTGATCAACCGCTCGCGGGCTTCTGGCCCATCGAATGGCGCCGCCGTGCGGATGATGGGAATGAAACACCTCGGACCCACCGTGTACCAGACGAAACTTGGCCGGATCGCCCAGATAACTCCGTGGAATCGTCGGCCCCGCGTCCCCAAACGTGTACGAACTGTACGCCATTGATTCGTCTTCAAAACCAAAATACTCATGCTGCACATGCATATTATTGATACCAAACGGTTCGCTTCGATAATTCAGCGCCCTCGCCCCGGGCCGATAGGCATCAGTCAATGGATCGCGCTGCGGAAGAAAATCCCCGTGTCGGTTCACTGGCCTGAAAGCTTCATCGCCCACTTCATGATAAATCAACACAAATTCCCGAAAATCTGGCCCCTGGCCATTCTGAATAATCGCCTGCCAGCCACTCGGCATCTTCCCGGCAGGCCCCATCCCAAGCGGATCCAGATATTCCGAACCCGCCGGTTCAACCACGAACACCCCGAACAAACCCATCACCGTCAGCTCACGATCATTACTATAGCTGTGGAATTGCCGACCGCCCTCCTGCGTGGCGGGATGGATGTACCACTCCAAATGCACGGGCGTCGTCTTGCAATTTTCCTCACAATCCTCGTCAACGCCATAAGCAATAGCGTCGGGATTCGTCGTCGTTGCGGGCCGACCGGTCTTGCTGACCACCATGCTGGACCCATTGATATGAATACTGACGTCTTCGCCGAATTCCAACTCATTACGCAACGTGACCTTGACGCAATCGCCCTGGTTGGCGCGAATCACCAGCGGCTGAATATATTGACCCTGAATACCATTTTTCACGGCGCCGGGGTCGCTATAGCTATCCCCCTTCCCCACGGTGGCATGGGCGGCATCCGTGCCCGGAGCCGCACGAGGAGGCTCCTCCGCCTCCCGCGCTTCGGCATTCTTCGCCTCTTCTTCGCGCACCTTCTCGATATTCCCGGTCAGCACATACATATAGCCGGGATAATAATCCAGCCATTGATTCAACGTGATTTCCACATTGATCGCCGACACATCGTACTGACGGACGGGAACCGACGCCGGACATTTCCCTCCGCCGGTCAAGGCAACCGGCTCAACATCGGCATCGGAAGACAGCAGGTAATTCCCTTTCCCCGCGCCATATTGATGCATCATGGACATCCCATCAAATCCTCCCGAACCGGAGGCCGTCGCTTCCTTCTCCATTTGCTGCATCAAGCGTTCATGCTGCCGTTCAACAAGCGCGGCGCGCTCGGGTCTCCCCTCCTTGGCATTTTCGACAATCGTCTGACCTTTGAGGCGCTCCGCCCATGCAGGATGAGGGTGCTGATGCTGCATCCCCGTCGCGTCAACCAACAATCGGCCATCGTGTTCCGTAGCTTCTTCGGCTGCCGCACTGGAAAACGGAACCGCAAGAAACACCACGGCAAGGAGACTCCTCCATCCGGGCAAGACACGGTGTTTCATGGAAAAACGATTACAACGCAACATGGAACGGCCTCCTTGAAAGAAAAAGACAAGCGCTCATCGGCAAGAAAATATTTCAACAGACTCCATCGTGATCACGGACAGAAGGGAAAAAAGCTACTGACAATACATGGAAAAGTCAAGGGTCTGTCTCTGTCCGCACACGGGACGCTTTCGGGTCGGCGCGGCCCCAAAGATTGACGGTCAGGAGATTCTGCGCGCCAGGGTCAGACACTGGCCTTCCGGCATCAAGGGTGCCGGGGGAGACTGGGTTCCCGCCAGGGCACGCGATGCTCGCTTGCGGCAAAAACAGATTGATAAACGCCTATGGTTTACTCTATAGTCCATAAACTTCAATGTCACTCATAACCTTATTGAGGGAGCGTAACATGCACCATAGTCTGACCACTGCCACTTCATCGTTCAGCCAATCTGCCTCTCCCCACTCCCCCCGAATGTTCGGGCAGGCCGGTGGTCACAACTCCCCCCGTCGCCGGCGCACAAGACCACTCGCGTGGCTGTTCGCCGCTCTTGCGCTGTTATGCTTCGCGCCCGCACAGGCGAGTGCGCAGACAACCTTTCCCGATACCCTCGATTTAGGCACCGTCCAAGGCATCAGACTCAATCTGATTTACCGGATGACCACGGCGGACGGTAAAACCTATTATTTTCTGGATCATGATGAGAATGGAAGGGGCCGGGCCGGAGTTCAAGGCGGCTTAGATTGGGATTACGTGAACCATAACATGTTGGCTCCGCTACTCAATGGCGGCGCCGACACGATCGCCACACAAGAAGGTGGTGGGGCCTTCGGCATCAATGACGGCGACGACACGACCCCCACGCAAGCAGGTGCGCATAACGGCGTCGATGACGAGCGTTCGGTGATTGTCGGTGAGTGGACCTTGATTTTACCGACCGAAGCTGAAGCGCTTGTTCTCGTAACTGATCAGTCATTCATCGACACCGTTCCCGGTGGAGAGTTTAATGATGTTAACTCTGTGCGCACCCTTATATCGGGTGCTATGCTGACAGCCGATCTGGGTATAGTTGGTGTTGGCAGCGAAGCTGCCAACGCAGGTCTATCAGTTGGTGGCCCAAATCCTGGTCACCATACGATAGCTCTCTTTGATGGCTCCCGCACTATACCGTATCCTCAGGCAGAATCCGATAATATCCCTAGATTCGCATTCTTCGAAGTCCAGCCCGCGCTCGTCTCTCGGCTCAACACCGTCAACGAGACCATCATGGCGGAAGCGGCACGGGCCATCACGGACACCACCGTCAACGCCATCACGCAACGGCTTGAGCAAGCCGGCGCCACGGGCCACACCCCCGGCGCCTTCACCCTCGCCGGCCAGTCCACACTGGCCGACATCCTGACCACCGGCGGGAAGGCGTTGGCCAACGGCACGCTGGATCTGCGCGACATGCTGGGTCGCTCCGCGTTTGTCATGCCGCTCAACACAGGTAGCGACATGGCGAAGAGCCTGACCCTCTGGGGCGGCGGCGACTACCGCGAAATCGGCGGAAGCGGCGGCGGCACGGACTGGGACGGGTCCATGTTCAGCGCCCGACTGGGCGCGGACGCCCGCCTGTCTGACACCCTGCTGACCGGGGCGGCCATCTCCTGGACCAGTGGCGACTTTGACTATGGCACGTTGGCAGACAGCTCCACATCAGGCGGCGGCAACTCTACCCTTGAGATGACCAGCATCGCGCCCTATGTCGGGTGGTCGGTCTTGCCGGGGGGCCGGTTGAACCTCTGGGCCACGGTGGGCTACGGCCGGGGCGAGGTGGGCATCACCGATATCGTCGCGCAGAATACCCGTGGCATTGATGACATGCAGACCAGCGATGCCACGCTCATGCTGGCGGGCGGCGGCGTCAGCGCGCGGGTGCTGGATTCCGAGATGGGCCATCTGCGGCTGAAAGGCGAAGTCATGCAGACATCCATGGAGGTGGAAGGCCAAAAATTCATTCACGAGATGACGGTTGAAGCCCGGCGGGCGCGATTCAGCGTCGCCGCCGGCAACGACCTGGACATCGGCAACGGGGCGCAACTGACGCCCGCCATTGAAGTGGGGCTGCGGCATGACGAAGGCAACGACGGGCGCACCGGCACCGGCGCCGAAGTCGGCGGCGGTGTCACCTACACCGACCCGCACAACAGGCTCACGGCGGCCACACAAGGCCGGTACTTGCTGGGCCATAACGGCGGCTACGACGACTGGGGCATCGGGGCCATCTTCTCGCTGAATCCGGCGCCGAGTGGGCAGGGACTGGCCTTACGGCTGACGCCCACCTACGGGCAGACCGTCACGAACACCGCGCAACTGTGGAACCAGAATGCGGCGACCCTGTCCGGCACGAACGCGGCGGCCCTGGGCCGGCGGATGGACGCGGAAGTGGGCTACGGGCTGGCCCTTGCGGACGGGCAAAGTCTCCTGACGCCATATGGAAATATGACGTGGGGCCAGAGGACGCGAGCCTACCGGATGGGAAGCCGCCTGACCCTGGCGTCGGGACTGAATCTGTCTCTTGAGAGCCAACGCGGGGAGACCCCTGGCGCGGCTGTGAATCATGGTGTGCTGGTGAATGTTGAGTGGGGCTGGTAACGCCCTACACTGGCCCTCAACGCGACACGGTTGTAGGGACGCCCAATTTGGGCGTCCCTACTGTCGTAGTCGGAAACCCGCACCCCGGCGTGAATCCAGTCCCCGGCTGACCCACGGAGCAACATCCCGCCTTCCCCACCAGAGCCTTTGATTGACAATCTCATCTCCCGGACATTTCCTCGCACAACGTCATCCCGAAAACCAACTGTGGTGGATTCATCCATAAACCTTGCATTAAAAACATACGACATGCTACATTTTCGAAGCCCATTTGATACTGTCACCACGCGGGAGATGGTGAGGCGGAAAGCCAAACCGGCGACGCGCGTGACGATCGCGATTCAACCTTTGTGGAAACAATAACCGTTCACGCGGTGGACTCTGTTCCGACCGAAGGAAGGTGACTCCCCATCATGGTATCCATTCAAAACTTGTTAGAAGCAGGCGTCCATTTTGGACATCAAGTCAATCGCTGGAACCCCAAAATGAAGACCTATATTTTTGGGGAAAAAAACGGCATTCATATTATTGATCTGCATCAAACCGTTGATCTGTTTCTTGACGCCTGTCATTTCATACGGGATACCGTCGCGGCGGGAGAATCGGTCCTCTTCGTGGGCACCAACAAACGTCAGGCCGTCGAGATCGTGGAAGAAGAAGCCAGGCGATGCGGCATGTATTTCGTCACGCAACGCTGGCTGGGCGGGATGCTCACCAATTTCCAGACGATTCGAAAAAGCATCGGCCAACTCAAGAAACTTGAAGCCGCCCAAACCGACGGGACTCATGACCGACTCAAGAAAAAAGAAATCCTGTTTATGGAAAAAGAACGCGCCAAGCTGGAGAAATTTTTGAGCGGCATCAAGGAAATGGAACGCTTGCCCGGATGCGTCTATGTGATTGATACGCGCATTCAGCACATTACCGTCAAGGAAGCGAATCGTTTGGGAATCCCCGTGGTCGCCATCGTGGACACCAATAGCGACCCCTCCGGGATTGATTATCCCATCCCCGGCAACGACGACGCCATCAGGTCGTTAAAACTCTTTACGGCGCAAATCGCGGATGCCTGTCTGGAAGGCCAGGCCCTGCAGGCCGGACAAGAGACTCCGACCAACGCCGGAGGAAAAGAAGACGGCATTATGGCGGAGATGATCTCTGCCCGTTCCACGGGGAATGAGGCAGCAAACGTTCCAACGCCCTCCTGATACGTTCGACGTTCGCCCGTAACATCTGTTCGTTTGACACCTGACCCCACCCATAAAAAAGGGAGAACTCTCTACGATGTCCAGTATGCGCGACTTGGTGAAAGAACTACGTGGAAAAACGGGAGCCGGTATCGTTGATTGTCAAACCGCGCTCAAAGAAACCCGTTCGGATATGGAAAAAGCCACTGATCTCCTTCGCCAACGCGGTCTGGCCGCGGCCCAAAAAAAAGCCGGACGAGAAACCAGGGAAGGTGTCATCTCGTCCTACATCCACGCCGGGAGCAAAATCGGCGTCCTCGTGGAAATCAATTGCGAAACGGACTTCGTCGCGCGCAACGACGAATTTCAGGCACTGGTCAAAGACATCGCCCTGCAAATCGCCGCGGCCAATCCTGCGCACGTCAAACGCGAAGACGTCCCGACCGAACAGGTTGACCGTGAAAAGACCATTTATCAGGCCCAGGCCAAAGAACTTGGCAAGCCCGCGGCCGCGCTTGAAAAAATCGTGCAGGGGAAACTCGAAAAATTCTATCAGGAACAATGCCTCCTGGAACAAAGTTTCATCAAAAATCCCAGCGTCGCGATCAAAGAAATTCTCACGGAAAAAATCGCCAAACTCGGTGAAAATATCACCATTACCCGCTTTACACGTTACCAGCTAGGCTCGGAATGACGCCAGTTCAGCGCCGTCGTATTCTCCTCAAAATCAGCGGTGAAATGCTCGCGGGAGATCAGGACTACGGCATCAACCACTCGGTACTCGCCACACTTGCCAGTGAAATTCGCGAGGTCGTTGACATGAGCATTGAGATCGCGCTCGTGGTCGGCGGCGGAAACATTTGTCGGGGCATTGCCGCCAGCGAAGCCGGGATGGAACGAGCATCGGCCGATTACATGGGCATGTTGGCCACACTGCTGAACGCGCTCGCTCTGCAAAACGCGCTCGAAAAAACCGGGGTGGTCACGCGCGTCTTATCCGCCATAGAAATGCGGCAATTGGCGGAGGGGTACATCCGCCGGCGAGCCATTCGGCACCTGGAAAAAAAGCGCGTGGTGATTTTTGCCGCCGGAACGGGCAACCCGTATTTCACCACGGACACGGCCGCGGCGTTGCGAGCCATGGAAATCCAGGCCGACGTGATTCTGAAGGGCACCAAGGTCAACGGGATTTATGATTCGGATCCGGTCAAGAACCCTTCGGCCACCATGTTTGACACGCTGTCGTTCCTCGACATCCTCAACAAAAGTCTGAAGGTCATGGATGCCACGGCCATTACGCTCTGCATGGACAACCAACTTCCGTTGATCGTGTTTAACGTCACCAAACCGGGCAATCTCAAACGTGTGGTCATGGGGGAAAAAATCGGGACCCTCGTGACACAAACCGTCACCTCAACCTGACCGAGGCTCGCAACCCATGCCCAACCTGCCCATTCTTGAAAAGACGACGCACAAGATGGATGGGGCGATTGAGCACCTCAAAAAAGAACTCGCCGGACTCCGGGGCGGTCGGGCATCCCTGTCGCTTCTGGACCACGTGATCGTCACATACTACGGGACACCCACCCCCCTGAAACAGGTGGGGAATATCTCCATGCCGGACAGCCGGTTATTCGTCATCCAGCCATGGGACCCCTCAAGTATTCCGGACATTGAAAAAGCCATTCGCGCATCCGAACTCGGACTCAATCCGGCCAACGACGGGAAAGCGGTTCGTATTCCCATTCCTTCGCTAAGCGAGGAACGTCGGAAGGAATTCGTCAAAATCTGCCGGAAATACGCGGAAGACTCGAAAATCCACATTCGAGGTATCCGTCGCGAGACCAATGACGAACTCAAACGCCTCCACAAAAGCGGCGAAATCACCGAGGACGATGTGCGACGGAGCGAGGCCGCCGTTCAGAAAGTCACGGATGGCAAGATTAAAAAATCCGATGAACTCCTGCAGAAAAAAGAGGAGGAAATTTTAGAGATATAACGTCCCGCTCGTGTCTTCCCCTGCTTCCATCGCCCCCCCCTCCGTCGCGTCGTCTTCACTGTCACCGACACTGGCTCACATTCGTCTTTCCGCGCTCGCGCACAACGTTGGTGAACTGCGTCGCATTCTCCCGTCACGCACCGACATCATCGCGGTGGTCAAAGCCGACGGCTATGGTCACGGGTGCCTGCCCATGGCCGAAACCCTGTCCCAACTCGGCATTCAACATTTCGGCGTCGCCACGGTTCAGGAAGGCGTTGTCCTGCGGGACGCCGGCGTTGCCGGAACCATTCTTGTGATGGGCGGCATCTTCTCCTCGCACTGCCAGGCGCTCATCAAGGCCAACCTGCTTCCCACGATCTCAAACGCCGACGTGGCTCATGCCATCAGTCAACAGGTGTCACAGCGGATGCGTCCCTACCCCGTCCACGTCAAACTGGATACCGGCATGAGACGTCTGGGATTCAACACCGGGGAGGCGCGCGCGCTCCTGCGGTCGCCCATGTTTGCTCATAGCTTGTCGTGTCAGGGCCTCATGACCCATCTCGCCGACGCCGACAATGCGGACCAGGCCTTTACCCTCCACCAGCTTGCCCAATTCGCAAAAGCCGTTCCGGATCTCCGCACCGCCGGGACGCCGACTCCCCGCCTTCACGCCGCCAACACCGCGGGGATTCTTTGGCACCCGCACTCGTGGCTGGACATGGTTCGCCCCGGATTGCTGCTCTACGGGTACGCGCCGACGCCGAACACCCCTCTCCCCGTTTCCCTGCGACCGGTGATGACACTGACAACCAAAGTCGCGCACGTCAAACAGGTCGCCAAAGACGAACCCGTGAGTTACGGCGGCAGCTATCGCACAACGCGTGATTCCCGGCTGGCCGTCCTTCCCATCGGATACGCCCACGGCTATAACCGCCGGCTCTCCAACAAAGGCTCGGTCATCATTCAGGACCAACGCTGCCCGATTGTCGGACGCATCTGTATGGATATGACCGTGGTGGACGTGACGAATGCCCCCGGTGTCAAACAGGGAGACGAGGTGATCGTACTGGGTCAATCGAAAACACAGGAAATCACCGCCTGGGATCTGGCTGCCTGGCAGGATTCCATTCCTTATGAAGTGCTGTGCAATCTTGGGTCACACGCGCAACGGGTGTATGAACCGCTGACGGGCAGTCTTCCCGGATAAGACGTCATCCCGGCGTGAGTGACAGGGGGGCGCCGTGCGGTCTGCGAGACCCGCGAGGCGTTCGTGATGGCGATTCACGTCTTCAGTTTCTTTTTCAGCCGCTTTTCCACACTGGCCACTTTTCCGCTCAAGCGGCCCTGATGGCCTTTGCGATAATCAACTTTCATCGTACAGGAGATGCGGGAACAATCCTTCTTCATGCGCTCATAGCATTGACGCACCACGTCCAACACATCGTCCCATTCTCCTTCCAACACCGTCCCCATGGGATTCAGCCGATACGCGACTCCGCTTTTGTCAACAATCTGCAACGAACGGGACACGTATTTCCCCACGCTTTCCCCCTTGCCCAGAGGAGACATACTGAACTCCAGTAACACCATAGCCGCCACCCTTCGGAAAATTATGAATCAGAAGATTGCCTGTGAGCAATCCATGCCGGGGGATATTCAACGTTCCCCGTCAATCGAAAACCCGCCACCGCCTCTTTGGCTCGCGCTTTCCGTTTCTCTATACCCGGTTCATTGGCCTGGATGTCTTCGCGCACCGTACCCAGCCAATCCGTAAACTGTCCAAATTCCTCATCAAAAATTTCTTCGCAGTTCCGCCGCAGGGCGCTCGCCAGCGCAGGGGACGCGCCGCTTGTACTAATCGCCAGACGAAGCGCTCCTCGTCGAACCACAGCCGGCATCATCACGTTCGACAACTCCGGCCGATCAACCGACCACACCAGAAACCGTTCGTCCTCCGATAATACCCGCAACGACTTCGCAAGATCCGTATCGTCCGGCAGCGTATTGAGGATCATGAAGGCGCCCTGGGTATCGGATGACCGAAAGCGTCGTCCACGATGAAGAACCTTGCCGGACGCCGTGAGGGTCCGAAGCGCCACGTTCAGTGTGGGGTTCACCACAACCACTTTGGCTCCACTGGCCAACAGCAGCGAGATCTTGTGCAATGCCTCGTCTTCGCCTCCGATGACCACGCAGAAGCGGCCTTCAAGATTTAAAGAAATTTGGAAACCAGAATTATTCGCCATGCCAATTCTTTCTTCCGTGCGACACCGAGGACATTCGGCCCGTGACACCCGACACCCGACATGGGCCGACGCCTTCCCCGCACACACAAACGGGGCGACAGCAACGGGCCGAAGCGAGCGAGTGGAAACGGCGGTTACTCATCGGAGTCCAGCGCCACGTGCCAATAGAGATAATCGCGCCAACTGTCCGGCGCGTTCCGAATGCCAATCATGATGGTGATGGTGGGATTCCATCGCGGCTTTTCCGGTTTTTTCATTAAGCGCATCCGGGCTTCCGCCGGGGTCCTCCCGCTCTTTCTATTATTACAACGCCAGCACGCCGTCACGATATTGCCCCAGGTCTTCTTCCCGCCGTTGGCAATCGGCACGACGTGGTCAAAGGTGAGTTCCTCGGTTCGGAACCGTTTGCAGCAGTACTGGCACGTATATTTATCGCGCGTAAAAATGTTAATCCGCGAAAACTTGACCGCCCGATGCGTGGATTTCAGCCGGACGACTTTCAGGAGGCGCATGACCGAGGGGAGCTTCAAGCAAATCGTGATCCCTCGAATTTCCCGGTCATAGCATTCGAGGACTTCAACTTTCCCCTGACACAGCAGGGTCACGGCCTTCTGCCATTGCACGACCCGCAACGGCTCATATGTCGCATTCAACAATAACGTCATCAACCGCGTCCCGAGTGTCACACATGGATTTGGCCGGTTCTAAGCGTGTATAACAGCAGGAGCGACCGTGACGCAACACGCGCCTTTCCGTCGCTTGCGACGGTCTCGACACCTTGGTAGGATTCGCTCCCTTTCATCCTGGATGGTCATGATGCACTATATTGACGTGGCGCATATCACAGACGTGAAACCCGGAACGTGCCGTTCGTTTGCAGTCAAAGGGCATTGCGACGTGGCGGTGTGCAACGTGGATGGAGAAATTCTGGCGATGCAGGACACCTGCCCGCACGCCGGTGGACCGCTCGGGGAAGGGACACTGGAAGGAGACATCGTGCAATGTCCGTGGCATGGATGGACCTTCAACGTGCGCACCGGACAATGTTTAAAAAACCCCGTTCCGGCCTGGTCGGTCAACTGTCACCAGACCAGAGTGGAAAATGGCATCATCCAGGTCGCCTTTCCGCCGACATCGTAAAGACGGTCACCCGAACCACACCCGACCGCAACCGTTCCCGCAACAACAGAAGAGAGAGCGTCTGAATGATCGTTCAGGATATTTGATCCTGATGAGGCAACGGCGGCAACTCATGAAACGGCATAAAGTGAACGGCGGCCAGAGAAATCACGCGAACCGTGGCGCCCTTTAACGTGACGCGCCACGCAAATTCCCGTTCAATCCATTCCCGCGAGCCTTTTTCCCGAACCAGCATTCTCACGGCATACACACCGGGGTGTTCTTTGCCAACCTGCCACTCACCTTTATGAAAGGGAATGTCACGGGCTTTCAGCCCTTCAACATAGGCGGTAATCGCATGTTCCAGCGTGGGGGCGTTGCGAGCGTGATGAGTCCGCACCAACTCCAACGCTTCGCGAGCCTGGGCGTCATCGGGAATATCGGGGGTTCTCCCATCGGGTCGGGAAAACGCGAACCCCGCGATGACCACGAGTACCAACGCTCCAATGCCTAAGACGCTTCTGACACTGACCGTTCCCATAACAATTCCGGTTCTCCGGCCTTGTGGGCCATCCATCGCGCCGACACGAACAGCGCGTCGCTCAAACGGTTCAAAAAGGGAATCACCTGAAGCGGAATGTCTTCTTCACGGGCGAGACGCACGCACCGGCGTTCGGCCCGACGGGCCACCGTCCTGGCCTGATGGAGAAATCCGGGAACAATCCCGCCTCCCGGCAACACAAATTCCTTTAACGGCGCGAGGTCTTCCTGGCACCGGTCAATCCATTGCTCCAATCGTTCGACGTCACGAGGAGTCACCGTCGGCATGTTTGGAAACTGCCGCCCCGGAGCGGTGGCGAGCAGTCCACCCACGTCGAACAATTTATGCTGCACCCATTTCATCTCCTCTTCCAATTGACGGGGCGCATCACCCCGCTGGGGATCATTAAACGCACGCACCAACCCGATGACCGCATTGAGTTCATCAACCGTCCCGTAGGCCTCCACCCGAACGGTGTCTTTCTCAACCTGTTCGCCGCCGGCCAATCGCGTGCGTCCGCCGTCGCCGGTTTTCGTATAGACTTTGGAAATTCTCATGGTGTTCCCCTCATCAACAACCGCTCCGACACTTCGGACGCCGGAGCGGATTGTGAGCGCGGGCGATTCGCCCGGCCTGATCCCCGATCTTTACAAAGCGGGCAACTCAAAATTCATGCGAAGTCCGCCGAACACTGAAAGCCCGGGTGTTCCGAAATTTAATACTTCTTCATAGGCTTCGTCAAAAAGATTGTCCACGCGAACGTAGGCCTGGGTCTGTTTGGAAAGCTCATACGTCGCCGCCAGATTGACCACCGTGAACGAGTCAATGCGCGATTTATCAGCGGCTAATTTCGAGTCCGAAAAACGCACATCAAGCGTGACGGTGAATGGCTCACCCGGCTGATACATCACACTGACGCCGGACTGATGGACGGGCCATCGTATGAACCGTTCCCCCGTTATCAAGTCGCGCGTCAGTGTCGCGGTGTATTGCCATTGCCATTCCAGGCGTTTCGCCCAGGGACGATCCCGCATCACGACCATGTTGATTGCCCCCTCCCACCCCTGGGACTTGGCCAATGCCGCGTTGACAGGACAATAGTTGGCGCCGTACCTCCCTGTTCCGCACATCGCCGCACTCTGAAGAGTCTGAATGAGATTGCGATACCGATTCCAGAAATAGCCGCCACTGACGGTCACGCGTTCATTGAACAAGGGCTGATCCACGCCCACGTCAAAACTCTGACTTTTCTCCGGCTGCACGTTGGGATTGCCAAAATCCGGGAAAAACAATTCGTTGATGTTCGGAGCGCGGAATCCCGTCGCGTAGCTGCCGCGTATTTTCGTCTTGACAGCCTTCACCAGATAGCCCCCGGTCACACGGTACGTCGTCGCATCTCCAAAGGTGTTGAAGTGATCATGCCGGACTCCTGCGGTGGCAAAGAGTCGGTCAAACAGATTGAACTGCGCCTGACCAAAGCCGCCATGGGAAGCCGTGATTTTCCTTGATAAACCGGAGTCGTTTTCTCCCTGCTGCTCGCGAAATTGATAACCCATCGTGACGGTGACGTATTGATTGAGGCGAAAATCATGTTGGCTCTCTATCCGGTTCGCCAGCACGCGCGTTTCATCCGGATTGCCAAAGGGGACACTGACCACGCCACTTGACAGATTACGCTGCGAAATTCCCGGGTGGAAGAAGCTCGTCTCCTGGGAGCGGGACAGCGTCAACACATGGGTCCACCAGTCGGCCAGCGGTTGCCGCCATCTTCCACTGAAGATAAATTGCCGGCTGTCGTTTGTGGCTTCAGAGACATCCGAGGGGCCAAAACTACTGTCAACATCCAGCGAACCATCCACCCATCTGAAACTGAAATCAAACCGTCCGTCGGCGGGCAACGCGAGACCGAACCGGGCCGACCCCTGCCAGTTCCGATACGCATCGCGTTCGGACGCCCCCCGGCGATAATTAATCGCTGAAATGCCCGTGGTATCCCAGCGGGAAAGCGCGAGAGACACATCAAGCGGCCCCTTCCGGCCGGACAAGGTCCCGCCCTCCCGAACCGTGTTGAACGCTCCATATTCAAAAAAGCCGCCCGCCTTCAGAGGGCCGCGGCCACGTTTCGTCGTGATCGCAATGACGCCGCCCATCGCGTCGGCGCCCCACAATGTACTCTGCGCTCCCCGAACGATTTCAATTTTTTCGATGTTATCCACGGTGAGATGGCCGAAGTTAAATGTGCCAAGCGTCGCGCTGTTCACAATGGCGCCGTCAATCAGGACGAGTGTCTGCTCGGCATCGCCCCCCCGAATCCGCACGCTGGACGCCGTGCCCGGCCCGCCGCTTTGGAACACCGCCGTGCCCTGCGACAGACGCAACGCTTCCACCACCGTCTTGATCTTTCGGCGCTGAAAATCTTCTTCGGTCCACACCTCAACCGCACTGGTGACCTGATGAATGGGAATCGGCGTTTTGGTGGCGCTCACGACGACCCGGTCCAGCTCCTGCACGTCCGACTCGTCGGAAGATTCCTGACTGCATGACACTGACGGGAACAACAGCACGGCGGGCAACACCGCAAGACACAGACACCATGACAGACGACACACCATGACACGCCTCCCTTTGGCTCGAAGGGTGGGTTGAGAAGTTCAAACGGCAAGCTGGGTCTCCTGACTTGCGGATCATCACTTCGCTGCGCCTTCCCGTCCGCTCCGCGATATTGAGCATCTCAACTCGCACATCGCGTCGCCGGCCAGTGGCCTTGTCGCAGCGTTATTCCCCGCTTACAGTGGCGGCACCGTGATGGATTTGCACCATCTTCCCCGACACATACCGTACTGGTTCCTCTATCCCGTTCCTTTTGTGAATGGTTGAACAGTGCAAGAGAGCCGCCGGCCCCCTCACCTGACGTTCCCCCGGCCTGGCTGCGGCACAAGGGACTTTAGACGGGTAACGCGACCCGTGGCACATGCGACCGGGGATGTTCATCCACGATCACTTCACAACGATACACCGGTTCCAGCACCTCGGGGCGAATCACGTCAGCCGGACATCCCTGACTGGCAATTTCTCCCTCATGCAGGAGCAGCAGTTGATCGCAACATTGACTCGCCAGATTCAAATCATGGGAGACCATCACCACGGTCAGGCCCCGTTCCCGATTCAGTTGCCGAAGTTTCCGGGCAATATCAAGCTGGTGGTGCAGATCCAGAAACGCGGTGGGTTCGTCCAGAAGCAACACGTCGGGATCCTGCGTCAACGCCCGCGCAATCATCGCCCGCTGCCGTTCGCCGCCCGACACATCCGACATCATGCGGTCGGCCAGCGTGTCAATCTCCATGCCGCGCATCGCCCGGGTCGCGCGCCGAACGTCATCGTCCGCATCCCATCCCCATCCCGAAAACTGCTGATGAAAGGGAAATCGCCCCATCAACACCAGCTCCCCCAGCGTGAATGGAAACAGGTGTGGCGTCTCTTGCGGCACGAACGCGATCCGTTGGGCGAGCGCGACCGACGACAGCGTGGTGATGTCGCGCCCGAAGAAATGAATCTCGCCGGACTCCGGACGCAACAGCCTCATCAACAATTTGAGCAGGGACGTTTTCCCCGACCCATTCGGGCCGATGATGCCGACAATCGTGCCGGCCTTGACGGCATAATTGAAATGGCGAAGCGCCCAGCCGCGAGCCGGCGCATGGTCGTATCGGAACGACAAGGCCCGCACATCAAACGCCGTGGAGGTGGTCGTGGTCTCCGTCATAACGCGACTCCGGCCCGACGTTTCACCAACAGGTAAATGAAGATGGGGCCTCCGGTGAGAGCCGTCACCACACCCACCGGCAATTCAGTCGGCGACAACACCGTACGGGCGATGGTGTCGGCCACCATGAGAAACGCGCCGCCCACCAGAGCGGACGCCGGCAACAGAAGGCGGTGGTCCGCGCCGGCGATCATTCGGACCGCATGAGGCACGACCATGCCGACGAAACCGATGAGACCGGACAGCGACACGACGGCGCCGGTCATCAGAGCCGCCACGACAAAAATGAGTTGTTTGACTCGTTCAACCTCAACGCCCAACGCCCTGGCGGTTTCTTCGCCCATGGTCAGCACGTTGAGCGAACGAGCCAGCCAGAACAACACTGTGACGCCCGCACCCAGGAACACCACGAGCCAGAGTAGCGTGGAATAAGCCGGCGCACTGATCGTGCCCATCAACCACATCATCATCTGAAACGCCCGAACGGGATCGGCCAGCGCGACCGAAAACATCATCAGCGCCGAAAACAGCGAGTTGAGAATGACGCCGGCCAGTAACAGCGTATGCACCGATAACGTGCGATACGCCACGCTGATCCGGTACACCACCATAATGGACAGCAGACCTCCGAGAAACGCCCATGCCTGAAGCATCGCCAAACCCAGAACCGTGCCGCCGATCCCCAACAGCATCCCCAGCGTGGCGCCAAAGGCGGCTCCGCTGGAAATGCCCAACACATACGGCTCGGCCAAAGGATTCCGAAGAAGGGCCTGCAACGCCACTCCCACGGCGGCCAGCGACCCACCCACGCAAAACGCCAGAACAAGGCGCGGCAGGCGAACCTGCAACAGGATGAGACCGGCGGCGCCGAGTGATTCAAGCGATGCGCTGTCTCCCAGCAACGCATAGCCCATAATCCGCAGCACGGTACCAAAGGCCAGAGATTCGGCTCCAACGGCCAGACATCCCACCCCGACCAACAGGCTCAACACGACCAAACCAGATAGACTGGCCACCCAGCGAAACGCCGAAAGATAGCCGAAGGCGATGGGCGGATACCCCGTGCCGGACACCGGAAGCGTCTCGACCGTCCGGCCGGGAAACGGGGCGTTCCATTGACCGTCGCTCACGGCTCAACGCCCTCAAACACTTCGGGATGAATGACGCGGGCCAGGGCTGAAAGACCTTGTACGATTCGCGGGCCGGGGCGACTCACCAACGTCCAGGGAACAAAATGCAGGCGATTATTTTTCACCGCCGAAATCGTGTTCCATTGCGTCCATTCCGCAAGCTCGGATTCCGGAGACCCTGTCCCGCCCACCGAGGGAAACAGAAGAATTTCCGGATCCTTCCGCAACACGACTTCCATGCTCAACCGTGGATAGGGGTCGTCCGCATCCTTCGCGACGTTGTCCGCTCCTGACAGCTCAAGCAGTTGATGAATAAAACTCCCCGGCCCGACGGTGATAAACGGCTGACGGTACAACACATACAAGACACGGGGTTTGGGAACCGATCCGGTTTTCTCAACAATGGCCTGAACGTCCGCGCGCATGGCGGAGACCAGCACATTGGCTTCCCGCACGCGGTCAAGCATCCGGCCCAGCGTCTGCATATGCGCATAGACACGCTCCAGCGACCGGGCTTCCATGGTGAACAGGGGAATCTTCAGCCGCCGCAACGTCTCCAGCGTGTCATCCCGCACCGTCGCAACCCCCAGCACGAGATCCGGACGGAGCGCCAGGATGGCTTCAAGGTTCGGGCTGGCATCCCCCACCCGTGTTCTGGTCCGCGCTTCTGGCGGGTAATCGCACCAGTCCGTCACACCGACGACCGAGTCGCCCGCACCAATGGCAAACAGCATTTCCGTGATATTGGGCGCGAGTGACACCACCCGCTTCGGAATTTGAGACAGATAGAGTTTTTGACCGATGTCATCAACAAACGTCCGCGGGGCCACGTTGGCCATAAAGGGCATCCCCGTCAGAATTCCCTGTTGACGACGTTTCATGATCGCGGAGTGGTCGGAGAAACCGACAAGCGGGTCACAGAGCAGAAGGGCCAGAACGGCGACGCCCACACGAGACAGGCGATGTCGCCGCTTTCTCTCCCGTGCGCCACGGGCGCGCCGGCAACGCTGAACACCCATCACAATAAAAATCCCCAAGGCCTGAACGACCTTGAGGATGGCGCCGCCACTTGATCCTCACCCGCTCCCCAGCCCACGAGGGTTCGAAGGTCGTGAATCCCGTTCGCCGGCCTCATGGAACGAGAACAGCGAAAACGAAATTCCAACACGGGTCGGTCTTCTGGCTTCCGGATTCTAACCTACTTCCCAAGCCTTCCCATCACCAAATGTGACAGTGGCGTATGCGGGTTTCGTGTCCGGTTACAGCGGCGGGACCGCGAAGGAATCACACCTTCTTCCCTGTACCCGTGCCTCTCATCTTTCAACTGCGGGGACAGTAGGACACCCGATGTCGGTTGTCAAGCAATGGACGGGCGCAGCGATTCAAAGATGGTCTGCACGTCAACATGCCGCTCAACGTGATCCGCCCAGCGATCAAGCGCCGACGCGAGTCGTCGGGTCACCTGTTCGGAATCGGACACGTCGCGCGGCGCCAGCAAATCCAGCGTGCGATGAACGGCGAACCAAAACTGTTACAACGGCACAGCAATCGTCAATCGGGCGGGAAAAAGCCGGTCCACGTTCCCGCGTCGCCGCGCATCGCGCAACAGCAGGTCCACGTGCGGAGACACCCGGCCTTCAAACGTCGTGCGGCCATTGGTCACCACGGTCACGGGTTGAGCAAAATCCACCAGCGACTCATTCAACAGCAGCGTATAACGACGGACACGTTCGGTGCGCACGTCAAAATGATTGGGGCGCGTGATCGTCACGTCCAGCGTGGCATAGATCCTGTTTTGGATCAGCTCGTCCGCATGATCCGTCACCTGCTCCGAAAACCCGGCAATGCGGTCGGTGGCATCAATCCGCACCCAGCCGAAATCCGTCAAATGACTCGCGTCCCGCACCACCGTTAATCGTCGCGGATACGGATTCCGGCGCTGCCTCCCCAACCATTCCACCAGGGCCGGCAGTTCCTGTCGTGGGAAAAAATGTCCGCCGGCATGCGGATGCGACCTGCCATGTTCGCGATACGTGTGGGCAATCCCCAGGCGCGCCAACTCGTTCGTGATGTCCCGACTCAACCGGACGGGCATGATGGAATCCCTGCTCCCGTGAATCACGTACACCGGCGTCTGCCGAAGATTCTCCAGAAAGGGAAACAACACGTCGTCAATGCCGCCGGCCATGGGCGCCACCGCGGCGAACAACGGCGCGTCATGCATCCCGATCATCCACGCGCCGATGCCGCCATTCGACATACCCGTCAGATAGATCCGGTCGGGATCAATGCGATACGTCGCGCGCACATCGTTGATGGTGGCCAGCGCCAGATCTTCGCCGGTACGGGTCCACCATGCCCCCATCACGGACGTGGGACAGGCCAGAATCGCGTCGTCGCCCAATCGCGAGGCCCATCGCTCCAGATAGGCATCGCCCGTAAACCCGGCGCCGTGCAGACAGACGACCAGCGGCAGCGCCACAGCGGCGTCATGGGAAGGCGGCACAAACAACCCATACGAATATGTTTTCCCGCGAACCTGAACCGGCTGACTCGGCAACATACCCACCGGAGCGGGGCCATAAGTCAGATGTGTCCGAAGCAGGTGACTGACGCGCTCCAGACGCGCATCGGGATGTGCCAGAACCGCCTGCAGAATCGGTTCCGCCAGGGCGTGATCCGCTGTCTCAAGATAGCGATTGATGAGTGTGGCCAGGGGCGCGCCGGACAGCCGGGCGGACATGGTCGGTGTCATCTGTTCCCACACGCCGGAACAGGCCGACAGACTCCCGGCCATCACAATCCCGACGAGCCAGATACGTATCGTCATAGGCATCACCAACAGCCGCATTTCGTCAGGGGAGATTTGCATACGGGGCACAGAGGGCGGGACGAATGGACGCGGCGGACTCGCACGCTCATGGCATCTCCGTGCCGACGTCTTCAGGCACGTCGTGGCGCAGACGCAGAAACACAGGGAAACGCGGAAGGCCGTTTCCGGTCAGTCCCTGATGTTTGTAGGTAATGGTCGCGCCGACGGGCGGCGGGTCGCGGCGCAGGGCGTCGGACAAACCGCTCCCGACGCTGAACACCGTGCCGTCGTGGGCGCGCACACGCAACGAGCCAACCTGCCCCTCGTATTTGCCCTTGCCGGGATTGTGACTAATGACGACGGCGTCCGCATCATCAAACGGTTTGTACTTGAGCAAATCGTCGTTGCGGCCGCCGCGATGACGCGATGCGGCCCGTCGCAACATCAAGCCTTCGCCGCCGCCGCTGGTCACGTCGGCAAAGCGTTGATCCAGCGCCGCGCGCGACGCAATCGGCTCATGCGGCGCCACACGCCACCAGGGGCTGGGATGCCCCGCCGCCAGTGCGACCAGCGCGGCGTATCGTTCGCGGAACACCCCGTCATGTTCGGGCAAATCAAACACCATGTATTGAACGTCGCGCCATCCGTCATGCGGACGACTACGGCGCACGACGGACGTGGTGACTTCAAAGCGCCCGCGTCCCAGCCATAATTCACCATCCAACGTGGCGGCGGGCAAGCCGTCAACAAACCACGCCGGCACGGCGAATGTTTTGCCGCCACGCGAGCGCAGCAGCCGGCCATCCCACAGCGCGCGCACACCGTCGTATTTTTCACTCATCCAGTACTCGGCGAGCCTGACCGTCTCATCGCCGGGCCGATACGTATTCGCCAGTGACACATCAGGCGCGGTCGTCGGAGTCTCATCGCCAGCGACGGCAACCGCGCACACGGCAACAAGCACGACGGCGGCAAACGCTTTTGTCCACAACGAAATCGGCATACGTTCAATCATCCCCGCACCGCCATGCTCTTCACATGGCTCACCGTCAATCGTTTCCGTTGGATTACCGTTCTTCACTCCGGGAACATTCAAACGGCGTCAATGTCCCGGGGCGGACACAATAGAGAAAGTCCACAAGGTTGTCGGACACTCGTGCATTGGCTATCCGAATCTTTGCCACCGCTCTTTCCAGATCCTTTCCATCCATGCTCTTCCCGATGAGCACAATCCCCGGCTTCCGTTGCGTGACCGCCGCATAGAACAGGGATTGACCGATGGCCTCCGCCCACTTGCCCGCAAAATCAAACTCAATCGCGTATTCGGGTAACAGACAGTCAACGCGCGTTCCATACAGCAATGGAACCTCCGTCTCTCCTCCCCATACTTCACAGATCGGAACCTGATAATCTTTCTCCAGTCGCGGCTTCTCCGTGCCCATTGAGAGATATGGAAAGGCCATGACACACACCATGGAAACAATGGGAATGAAAGACTTCATGATCTTTGGGTGAAGACCACGTTGTTGCCCGCTCCCAAAATTTTCGTGGGGGGGGGGGGGGGGGGGGGGGGGGGGGGGGGGGGGGGGGGGGTAACATAATTTGGTATGCATTGTCAACCTCCTCACGCCATCTTCAGCAATGCGTCAATCGCGCCGCCGATGCCTTCAAAAATCTGATGCGGTTTCGCAGTCCCGTACATGTAGGCCGGTGTGGTAATCACTTTATTGGCATCATCCACGACAAAGTTTTCCACCGCGCAACTCGTATGCGTGGCGCCGGTTTTTTCGATTTCCGACGCGGTGCCCTGATCGTCGCCAATCGTAACCTTGACGCCCTGCTTGCCAAAGGCCAGAGCCATAATGGTCGGCGCAATACAAATCGCGGCAATGGGTTTACGCGCGGCGTGAAATTCTTTTACAATACGAAGCACCTCCGGATCAATGGTTCCCCCGCTTCCCTGTTTCGCAAAATCACACAAATGGAGCGCCGCGCCGTACCCGCCGGGCATGGCCAGCGCGTCAAAGTCCTTCGCCACAAGGTCTTCAAGCGGGCGGACTTCGCCCCGCGCGATACGGGCGGACTCTTGCAACACGTTTCTCTTGTGTCCGGTCGGTTGTTGCGTCAGATGATTCGTCTCTGGCACATCCCGATTCGGCGCAAAACACCGATACGCCGCACCCCGTTGTCCAATCGCCACCAATGTACTAATCGCTTCGGTGATCTCCGACCCATCCAGAAACCCGCAACCCGATAGAATGACCGCAATATTTTTCATCATGCCCTCCCCGACGTTGCGCACACGCGGCTCCATACCCCTGCGATCATGCCACCATGACGTTTTCGTTTGTGCCAATCCGTGAAAGTCTGCTCCACTTACGGCCTGGGCGACAAGTCGCCGGTGATCAACACGTCCTCTCCAAGAAATCGGAGCCGCACATTGGACACCGCCACCGTATCGGCCAGGCTCCGGGGCGAGAGACCACTCAACATACCCACGGCATTGTGCCCGCCCATCAGCGTCGGAGCCACGTACAGATACACCTGATTCACCAGACCCTCACGTAGAAAACCGGCGTTCAACTCACCGCCCCCTTCCACCAGCAGACTGGTCACACCCCGTTTCCCAAGCTCCCGAAGGCATCGGCGAATGGAGACATGAGCGCCTTTTTGAGCGAGCGTCAGGACGTCCGCGCCCATGGTTCGCAACCGTTCAATTTTTCCGTGATTGGCCAGTTTCGTGGTGGCCACAACAGTCGGAACGCGTTTCATCCCACGCAACACACGCGCCGGAAGGGGTATCCTAAGACGACTGTCAAAGATAATCCTGATCGGTGAGCGGGCGACAGACGCACGTCGTGTGTCCGCCGGGATTCTCACGGTTAACCGGGGGTCATCGTGAAGCACCGTGTTCACACCCACGGCAATCGCGTCCATCCGGCTCCGCAGTTGATGAACATGCGCTCTTGCCGTGGCTCCGGTTATCCACCGCGAGGCGCCCGTTGCCGTGGCAATTTTGCCGTCCAGGGTCATCGCCGCTTTCAGCATGACAAAGGGTCGGCCGGTTTGCACCCAATGGCTGTACGCCTCGTTGAGCTTCGCCGCGTCCTGCTTCAGACACCCGACGTCCACGACAACCTTCGCCCGCCGGAGTTGTTGAATGCCGCGGCCGGCCACCAGCGGATTGGGGTCGAGCATCGCCACCACGACGCGACGCACGCCCGACGCAATAATGGCCGGCACGCAGGGCGGTGTGCGTTTTTCGGTATGGCAACAGGGTTCCAGTGTGGTGTAGAGGGTGGCGCGACGGGCATGGGATTGGGCGCGCCGCAATGCCACAATTTCGGCATGAGGCCCGCCGGCTTGCGCGTGATAGCCGCGCCCAACGACGCGCCCTCTCGCGACCACCACCGCGCCGACCATGGGATTCGGGCTGGTTGTCCCCCGCCCGCGGGCGCCGAGCGTGAGAGCCTGTTTCATGAAGTGGATGTCTTGCTTGACGTCGTTCACGGACGAGTGCGCGGTTTGCGTGGCCGCGTCCCGGCCTTCGGTGAGGATGTCGTGGACGTCGCGCGACGCGCACGGGCGGCACGGGCGGTGGTCGCCCCGGACTTCGCGGCTTTTGTCTTTGGCCTGACGGCTCGCTTCCGCTCGCCTGCCTCCTTCAGCGCGGCTTGCGCGGCGGCCAGCCTGGCAATGGGCACCCGATACGGAGAACAACTCACGTAGTCAAGACCAAGGGTGTGGCAAAATTCAACGGAGCTGGGTTCCCCGCCATGTTCCCCGCAGATACCAAGTTTCAGCGCCGGACGCGTCGCACGCCCTTCACGCATGGCCAACCGCATGACCGCCCCCACGCCTTCCTGATCCAGCACGGCAAAGGGATCAAACTCCAGCAGACCGTGGTCGCGATAAAACCCCGTGAACTTGGCCGCGTCATCCCTGGAGAATCCGTAGGTGGTCTGGGTCAGGTCGTTCGTGCCGAAAGAAAAGAATTCCGCGTCTTCGGCAATCCGTCCCGCCGTCACCGCCGCCCGTGGCAACTCAATCATGGTCCCGACCAGATACGTCAATTTTTTCCCGCACCGTTTCATGGTTTCTTCGGCGACTTTCTTGATCAGGGCTTTTTGCGCTTTCATTTCCGATGACATGCCCACCAGCGGAATCATGATTTCCGGGACGATTTTCGTGCCCTCTTTGGCCATTTCGCACGCGGCTTCCATAATCGCGCACACTTGCATCCTGGTGATTTCCGGCATCGTAATACCCAGACGGCATCCCCGCAGACCAAGCATGGGATTGAATTCATGCAGCTCTTCAACGCGTGCCAGCATGGTGCGCGTTTCCTGAATCTCGGATGGATCCACTTTCGCCACCTCGGCCCGCGCGACTTCCACCATGAGTTGTTCGCGTTTCGGCAAGAACTCGTGCAAGGGCGGATCCAGAAGCCGAATGGTGACCGGGTACCCTTTCATTTCCCGATACAGCCCCATGAAATCCTTTTTCTGAAGGGGAAGCAGTTGCTCAAGATACCGCTCTCGTTCGTTTCGGGTTGAAGCCAGAATCATGGCCTGCATAAGCGGCGCACGGTTTTCCGCAAAAAACATGTGTTCCGTTCGACAGAGACCAATGCCTTCTGCGCCAAATCCACGCGCAATGTGGGCTTGTCCCGGGTCGTCGGCGTTGGCCCGAACCTTGAGGCGTCGTACCGCGTCAGCCCATTTCAAAATCGTGGAAAAATAGCGGAACTTTTCGGAACGAGCCGCGGGCAGCGCGCCCTGGATCACCTGAACCACTTCCGACTCGACCACGGACAGCACCCCGCCGTACACCAGACCGGAAAATCCGTTAATGGAAAGATACTCCCCTTCTTTGAACACCGACGGTCCAATCCGCACTTTGGCTTCATCCTCAAAGACTTCAATATCCTCACACCCGGCGACGCAGACCTTCCCCATTTGTCGCGCCACCACCGCGGCATGGGAGGTCATGCCTCCCGTGGCCGTCAAAAACCCTTCCGAGGCATACATGCCGTGGATGTCATCGGGGCTGGTTTCTTTACGGACGAGCACGGCCCGTTCTCCGCGAGCCTTCAGCGCCACGGCCCGATTCGGGGTTAAGACAATTTTCCCACATGCGGCGCCGGGACCGGCCGGCAACCCTTTTCCAATCTGTTGGCATTTCGCTTCTTCGTTCTGTTCAAAAACGGGATAGAGATACTGCGACAATTGCCCCGGTTCCACGCGGCACACGGCTTCGTTCTTATCAATCAGCCCTTCTTTCACCATATCCACGGCAATCCGAACAGCGGCAATGCCCGTTCTCTTCCCCACCCGCGTTTGCAGCATGTAGAGCCGGCCTTCCTGAATCGTAAACTCCATGTCCTGCATATCCTGATAATGTTTTTCCAAAATGCGTTGGGTGGTCATGAGGGAGCGATAGGCGGCGGGCAATTGGCTCTTCAGAGCGGAGATGGGAAGAGGCGTGCGAACGCCCGCAACGACGTCTTCGCCCTGGGCGTTTAACAACCATTCCCCAAAAAACGTTCGCGCCCCCGTGGACGGATCCCTGGAAAACGCCACGCCCGTGCCGCTCGTCTCCCCCATGTTCCCGAACACCATGGCCACCACGTTGACCGCGGTGCCCCACGTATCCGGGATGTCATAAATTTTTCGATAGGCCACCGCCCGATCCCCAAACCAGGACGCAAAGATCGCGTTGGTCGCCATCTTGAGTTGCGCGAACGGATCCTCCGGGATCGCATGTCCGGTTTCCCGCTTGACGACTGCCTGATACTCCGCGATCACATCGCCGAGAGCGCCGGGGGTCAGTGCGGTATCGGCCGCCACCCCCATCTGTTTCTTTTTCCGTTCGAGAATCGCGTCAAATTTTTCCCTGGGCACATTCATCACCACGGAGCCGAACACCGTGATAAAACGACGGTACGAATCCAGAGCAAACCGTTCATTCCCCGTTTTGCGGGCCAACCCCTGGACGGTGTCCGAGTTCAGACCCAGGTTTAAAACCGTATCCATCATGCCGGGCATGGATGCGCGCGCACCGGATCGCACGGCGACGAGCAACGGGTTGTTCGGGTCGCCAAATCCGGCGTTCATGGATCGTTCAACCCGCTTCAGCCCTTGCAGCGTCTGATCCCACATGCCTTTCGGATACGCACCTCTGGATTGAAAATACGCGAGGCAGGCTTCTGTCGTGATGGTAAATCCCGGGGGGACGCGGATTTGTAAGTTCGTCATTTCCGCGAGGCCGGCGCCTTTTCCGCCAAGCAGCTCTTTCATGCCGCCCTTGCCTTCGGCTTTGCCATCGCCAAAGTAATAGACGTACTTCCTGTTCCGCATGGTGTTGGGGTCCCTCTGGCGACTCGCGCGGGAGCCGACCGGTATATTCGTCGTTTCGAATCAAGAACCGGAATGGAAATTTACCACAAATTGCTGATTTCTCAAAAAAGTTTATTCACGGCGGGCCTGGTTTTCACAACACCGTCCAGAAAGCGCCCGCACATGCTTACGGAGCGGACTTCCGGAGACAGCTCCCCGGCTGTTCCGCGCGGTCAGGCGTCCGGTGACGGCTGATTCTCTCGGAGATGCGTCTCATACCACGTCAACAGACGGCGTTTGGTCCTCATGCCCAGATAGATGACCGCTCCGGCAAAGATCAGAAGCCCCAGGAGCAGACGATCCGCATGTCCGGCGTTTGTATAATACAGATTCCCGTCAACGCTCATGGCCAGCGGTTCGCCTTCTTTCAGGGCATGGACCAGGCCGGTCTGGTCGGCCACGTCCAGCCACTCCGAACAGACCCGAATCGGGTCTTTGACTCCGGCAACATCCACCCAGGCCACCCGAAGACAGGGGCCGGCCTGCGGGTCATAGAGCGCGGCATTGGTCAGCACATCATCCAAATTCAGCCCGCTCACCCACAACGCCCCTAACAGCGCCAGATTACAAACCACGATCAGAACCAGCGTGATCCCGCGGCGAAACCATGGGAATCCGGCTTCGGAAAAGATCATGCGCGATCCGACGTCTGGGGAATCATCGGGATCATGACAGGAACGGCTCCCTTCCCGGCCCGGCACTTACCCCTGCGACTGCATACGAGACAGATCGCCAAAGGCGGAGAACAGATCATCAACCCGTCGCAATAACGACAACCGATTCGCGCGAATCCCGGATTCCGGCGCATTCACCAGCACGCCGTCAAAGAACCGGTCTATGGGGCCATGGAGCGCCATGAGACCTTGCAGCATGGCGTGATAATCACTCGACGCCAGCGCGTCCTCAACGGCGCGTGTGGCCGTTTCCACGGCCTGATGCAAGCCGGACTCCGTCGAGTGGGTCAACAGGTCAACCATGACGTCATCCGACATCCATGCTTCTTTGGCCACAATGCGGTGCGCTCGCTTAAATCCGGCCATGAGACCATCAAACTCCGGCCGGCTCGTGATGGCTTGCAGGGCCTCCATACGCAACAAGACATCCCGGATATCAAGATCGGCGTTCTTCTGACGCGCCAGAACACTGGCCATCACATCTTCACGATAGCCACACACGAGACGCCCATACGAGCGGAGCCGATCCTCCAGAAATCCAAACAAGAGCCGCAGCGGGGTATGGTGTTCCGCCGTTTCACCTTGTGGAGGCGGCGCGGCTTTGACTCCCTGCTCGGCCAGCATCTGTTCCGCCTGCCGCAAGCAAGTCCCGACATTGATGCTGAACCCGGCTTCACTCGCAATGCGAATCAGGCCAAACGCATGACGGCGAAGGCCATAGGGATCTTCCGACCCCGACGGGATAATGCCCGCATAGAAAAAAGCCGCGAGGGTATCCACCCGGTCGGCGAGTGACAGCAATCGGCCCACCGTCGTCACGGGAAGGGCATCATCCGGCGTTCGAGGTTGGTAGTATTCCCCCAGGGCTTCGCAGACATGGCCGGGTTCCCCATCATGCGCGGCATATTTCCCCCCCATCACACCCTGGAGCGTGGGAAATTCTCCGACCATCCCCGTCACCAGATCGGCCTTGCTCAAGAACGCGGCGCGCTGACACGCCTCCTTCGTCTCCGGGACCCCGGCAGCAACGGCCAACGCGCCGGCCAGCGCGATCATGCGTTCGGTTTTTTGATACAGGGACCCCAGTTGTGTATGAAACACCACGCCATGGAGTTGTGGCACCCGGTCGGCCAGTTTCATCTTGCGATCTTCATGAAAGAAATACCGGGCGTCCGCCAGACGCGCGGCCAACACCCGTTCATTGCCGACCTTGATCAGCTCCATATTGTTGACGTTCATATTGATGGGAGCGAAAAACAGGGGGAGCAATTCGTCGCGCTGATTCACGACCGAAAAAAACCCTTGATGCTCCTGCATGGAAGTCATCAGCACTTCCGGCGGCAACGCCAGATAGCGTTCATCAAAGGTTCCACACAGCAGGTTGGGCCACTCCAACGAAAAGACCGCTTGCTCAAGCAGGGCTTCCCGATTGTCCGGGTACACCTGTCCATTGGCCGAACGGGCAAGGCGGGTGAGTCGTTGGCCCAGTACGGCCAGACGACGAACCGGATCAACCATCACGCCCGCGCGTTCCAACGCGTTTTTATACGCTTCCGGCCGCATGATGCGCACGCCCTTGCTCGCAACGGCGGCGCGGCCACCTGACCAGAAACGATGTCCCCATGAACGAGACCCCGACCGCACTCCAGCAAATTCAAGAGCGCAAGGCTTTGTGCCCACCATCGCGACCAACCACCGAATCGGACGGGGATACCGGACTCCCGATGCATTCCATCGCATGGTTTTTGGAAACGTGAGTTGCTGAAGCAGACCGGAAAGATGCGCGGTGAAGACCTTGGCGACGGGCAGCCCCTTTTCCCTTTTGACCGCGCACAGATAGGCGCCTTTGGGCGTCTCCCGTGTTTCCAGTTGCGCGACGTCCACCCCTTGAGATTTCGCAAATCCTTCTGCGGCTTTGGTTGGCCGGCCCTGGTCATTAAACGCCACCGCAGCGGAAGGACCCAGCGCTTCCCGCACAAGCGGGGATTGCGTCGCGGCCAATCCCGTCACGATGACGGCGAGCCGCCGAGGGGTGCCATATGTTCGGATACCGTCATGGGACAGGCGTTGATCCGCCAGAAAGCCTTCCATCAGACTGGCCAGGCGACGCATGGCCGGTTGAATCACCTGCCATGGCAGCTCTTCGGAGCCGATTTCCAGGAGAAAGGATGTCGTGGAGGAGCGAGGGCGTCCGGGCTTTTTCTTCGACACGCGGGAGTGAGTGAACCGTCGGGCTTTCATGTATCGGACGCGGGACAATCAGGACCGAACACGCCTTCGTTGTCGTTTCGGTGATGAGACGCCGGCGAAGACCGGCGTGGACGTGGCGTGACGCAGTAATGGAAACCCCAGACTGGCTCGTCTTGCGACGTAGGCGTCCGCGCACCCCTTGGCGAGTCCGCGCACCTGTCCGATATACCCCGTTCGTTCAGCCACACTCAACGCGCCACGCGCCTCAAGCACATTGAACAAATGAGAGGTTTGCATACACGCATCGTAGGCCGGCAACACCAGTTCCTGCTCCAACAGGGTGCGACATTCTTCCTCTCGTGCCGTAAACATCGTCCGGATCATGGCAATATCCGCAGCCTCGAAATTGTACCGGGAAAACTGGACTTCGGCATCGTGGAACAAATCTCCGTAGGTGACATCTTCGGACCACTGCAAATCGTACACACTATCAACGCCTTGCAAATACATCGCAATCCGTTCAGTGCCATAGGTCAGCTCCACCGTCACCGGATCAAGGGATTGCCCGCCGGCTTCCTGAAAATAGGTGAATTGGGTGATTTCCATGCCATCAAGCCGCACTTCCCACCCACACCCCCACGCCCCCAGAGTCGGCGATTCCCAATCATCCTGCACAAACCGGACATCATGCTTTCGCAGATCAACCCCCAGCATGGTCAGACTGTCCAGATACAGCGTTTGGATATTGTCCACGCAAGGCTTGATGACCACCTGATACTGGTAATAATGCTGTAACCGATTGGGATTGTCTCCATACCGACCGTCAGTGGGACGGCGACACGGTTCGACATACGCCGCCCGCCATGGTTCCGGACCCAGAACGCGCAAAAACGTGGCCGGGTTAAAGGTGCCGGCACCTTTTTCCAGATCATACGACTGGCAAATGATACAGCGTCGGGTGGCCCAAAACTGATGCAGAGAGAGGATAAGATTCTGAACGGTCACAGGCGGATTTGCCGCTGGTCCTCGCGGCCCATTTCGACCTGTCAGCGCGACAGATCATCGAACCATACATCCAATAAATCAAGGCTGGAACGTAACAACAAACCCCAAGGGTGTCAAGGCAGAACGGAAGGGAATCCGATCTTGTACTTCGCAAACAGAACTACAGTGCCGGGTGGCAGGGTCGGGTTGTGATGGCGTTGTATCGTGTAACCCGGCACAACGCGCTCATCCCTCTCACGCCTGCCACCACGAAGGCATCGCCGTCAAAACAGGGTGGCTGTCGTAAACGTTCCTGAAAATACTGGATGTGGCGGTGGCGGCGGGATTCGTCACGGCCACCTCATAGCCGAGTGCGTCTTCGGCCGTCACGGCATGACAGTTAAATACACTGTAGGAACCGTCAGGATTAACGCTGCTCAAATCTCTACTGCTGCATGCCCCAGAACCAGGACTCACATTCGGCAGAATCGTCAAATCACCGCCACCACCACCACCGCCGCCACCGTCGTCACCACCACCGCCGCCACAGGCATGCAGAAACGTCAGCGCCGCGACGCACAGCAAGACCCAGGCAAGAACGCGGAACGGCGTGCGACCGGCTTTTGGGTGGCCGTTGGTTGGCATCACGAGCATGGTCTTCGCTGTCTGTCTGCAAGTCAGATCGCTACTGCGCCGCCAGTGCGAGCGAGGCTTCAAACCACGGGGCAATGCTCACATCCAAGCTGCGCGGCGTCTGCATGGCGCTGTTGAGGAGAAGGCGGACGGCGGTGAACGTCTCGCGTTCGCCCTGGTTAATCTGCACGACAATCGGCTCATCATGAAAATCTTCTCCTTCCACCGCCGGGTTGTCCCCGGCGCCGGGATGCAGGCGAAGCAGGTACCGCTGGTCTTCCGACGCGGCCTCGGGGATGGACACCTTGACCCTGACGCTATTGCCGGTGCGCGCCATATCCTGCACGAATTCAGCCTTGAGGACTTCAGCCTGGGGCGCATCCACCTCGACAATGGCCCGGCGGACATACAAAATCTCCCCTTTGTGTTTCGACGGACGCCAGGCTTTGTCCTGCAGATTCGATGCGCTCTGGCGCGCACCCGCCGCAACGCGCGTTGCGGCATGCCGGAATAAATCTTTGATCGCGCCCGGAGACGAATCGCCGCCGCCCCCCAAAGGGATGTTGATTTTGAGATTCACACTGAAGCCGCTGGAGCCGCTGTCTTCAACCTCCGATTCACGCCAGTTGGTGCTAAGCTCGGTCCAGCGATTGTAAGTCCACGATAAGCCCAGTTCGCTGGTCCGGGAATGAATCGGCTCACCGGGTACCTGCCATTGGCCGATGGCGCCGCGCATTTTCAGTGACAGCGGCAAGTCAAGGCTGGCGGACGCTTCCGCGCCTTGCATGGCGTGTTCTTCATAGCCGGGGACGGTGTTCAGCCAGCCGCTGGTCGGCAGGTAATAATGCAATGCGGCTTCCGAGGACGGGCCGGTCACATAGTCCATCCCGATGACGCTTCGGCTGTGGCCATACTCCATGTTGTGCTGTTGGAACAGCGAAAGGCCGAGAAGGTCGGCGCGATGTCGGGTCGGCTGGAATCTGCGCACCAGGCCGACTCTAAGGTCGTGGCGCTTGTACCCGTCTTCATCCACCCAGATAGACGCGCCTTGCTGCATGAACAATGCGCCGGCGTGTTGTGGTTGGAGGGTCGCCTTGCCGTCATCATAGGCGTACCCGCTTTGCCCGCCGGCCAGGGGTAAAATCACATCAAATTCTCCTCGCAGGCCGCCGTCATAGCTGTACGAGAGACGGTCGGTGATGCTGAAGCGGTCGCCGAACGCCTGGGCGCCGGATGATTCCATGAGATCCAGCGCCGCCGGCAGGGCGCGGTCCAGCGCGCGGTCTATCACGCAAGTGGTTGACTGATTGAAGCCATTTTCCATGGCGCTGGCGCACTTGGAGATGAATGAGTGGGTGAGCGAGGTGAGGCGGCTTTCGTCCGCAAATGCAACAGCACCGATAGTTGGCAGACCCAAGCCGAGCACGAAGGCGATCGTTATTGTGACGGCAACTCGCATAATCATTGCCCTGACACAGTCGTTGATTTTATGTTGGGTGACTAGCCATGGGGTGGCTCAAAAATTCATGCTGAATGAAATACGCCAGTGAGCATCAATGAAGCTGGCCCTCTGCCAGATTGATCTTCATGTCTGCTTGCTTCTGCGAAGCTCCATTGTTTTAGTGATTTTGCTCCACGGTTGGTTTAGCGGCCAGCTTGCCAGTATTTTCAGCCTGCCAGTGTTCGTTGTCATCGGGGAAGGAGTAGCCTTTCAGGTAAGGCTTCCCGCGAGGGGGAACTGTCGAAACAGAGAACAGAGTCACGACACTCTGGCGATAGATGTCTCTGAAGCCAGGAGACAGAATTCCCGAACAAAAGACACGGACCAACCGCCACACGGTTGCCTCCCTGTATCAATGTTCCTGCAAGCCCCAGCACACAGGAACGAAGGGAATGACGTCCGTCATTGACGAGTCACTCCCCCCTCCTGTCTCTCGTCCGCTTACATTCCCAGATGCGCCTTCAAAATTCCGGAATCCTTGATGCCGGGATTATCGGAACCATGATCCATCGCCATTTGAAAATGCTTTGTCGCATCACCATGATTGCCCATTTTGTCCAGCGTTAAGGCCAAATTATAGTGCGCCTCCGCAAGGTCGGCGTTGGCCGAGACGGCCTTTTGGAAATGTTCCTGCGCGACATCCCAATGACCCTGTTGATAGTGACTGACCCCTTCATTGTTGGCCTCGGCTCCGCCAACCCCTGCGGAGGCGAGCAGGGCTTCGGACTTCGCATCCATTGACATCTTGTCCATTGACATCTCGTCCATTGACATCTCGTCCGATGACATCTCATCCGACTTCGACGTCTCCTTATCATACCCCCCATCACAACCGAACACGAAAGCTAACATGAGCAGTAATACAACATGCGGTACGCGTTTCATGGAATCCCCCTTTGCTGTGACACAACGCCCTGACCCGCCGACTGGTGGCAGACATGGCCTTGTTTTTTGGAAGCTGTAATTTGCGGACAAACATACCATAAACCATACAACCCGTCCAGCATGATCTTGTCTGGAAAAGCCTCCCACGGTTTCCCTGACGTATCCCCATTCACCACGGTCCACGTTTGCCCACTTCCATGCCCCATGCTAGAATCCGGACACGTTCCACCGCGCCAACGTGTCTGACATTTTCCTCAACCCATGCTCAAACAAGTCTTGACCATTGCCGGTTCCGATTCAGGAGGGGGCGCCGGGATCCAGGCTGACATCAAAGCCATGTCCGCAAATGGCACGTATGCCATGTCTGTGATTACCGCGGTGACCGCACAAAACACCCAGGGCATCACGGCCATTCATGATCTGCCCGCAACCATCGTCGAAGCGCAGATTGACGCTGTTTTTAACGATTTTGACGTGGCCGCAGTCAAAACCGGGATGCTGTCTTCCGCCTCAATCGTCTCACTGGTCAGCCGCGCATTGCGCCACCACCGCGTGCCTCATCTCGTCGTTGATCCCGTCATGGTGTCAAAAAGCGGACAGGATCTTTTGCAATCCGACGCCATTGACGCCGTCAAGCACGAACTCATTCCGCTGGCCTCTGTCCTCACGCCCAATATCCCTGAAGCTGAACGGTTGACCGGCCTCACGATTCGGTCGCTGGCCGACGCGCGACAGGCCGCCAAAGCGCTCCATCAGTTGGGGTGCCAACACGTGCTGATCAAAGGCGGTCATGCGTTCGACCGTCCGGCCATGGATCTTTTGTACGATGGCCGGTTTTTTACTCTGTATCAGGGAGAATGGATTGACACGCCCCACACCCACGGAACGGGGTGTACCTTCGCCGCCGCGCTTGCCGCTCACCTGGCTGTGGGCAAATCCATCCCCGACGCAGTTGACACGGCCAAACAGTACGTCACGTCCGCCATTCGTCACAGTCTGGCGATTGGTCGGGGACGGGGGCCGACCAATCATTTCTATTTTCTTTCCTGAACGTCACCGCCGGCGCCGGTGGGTTGTGCTCTTCCATCGGTGACCGATGCCGGCACACCGTACCCGGCAACCAGGCAATCGTGCGACTCCACGAGGCCGACCACCCTTTGGAAAACCTGAAGATTGTTGTCACAATGGCCCCGCAGTGAGCGAACCGGACAGCATACCCGTCTTGCACAACACGCCCGACCGTTGACCCGGAGCCGGATATGACCAAGACCGCCGTCAAGTTAAACGAGGAACAACTTGCCATCTTTCGGGTTCTCTACCCCTGGTACAAAGAAGAGGTGTTCCGTCGTCGGGAACAAATGATGCGCCTCACGGCTTTTGGCAGCGCCTTTTTGCTTCTTCTCCTCATCACGATTGTCGCGCTCGCGCCTTCGTCTCCCATTGATCCCCCGATCAAAATCTTTGCCATGACCGGCACCGCCCTGTTCTCGGCATTGTTTATTTATCTCATTCTGCAACAACGCAACCGCCACCGCGTCGCCAAACAAACGCTGATTGAAATGGAACAGGTGCTGGGACTGTATGAAGGGGAACTCTATCTGGTGGGAAAAGCCTTATACCCAAAAGAGTGGCAAACCGCCTGGTTGAGTGACCGAAGCGTGACCGTGTACGCGACCGTGATCGTGACGTTGACGATGCTTGTCATCGCCTCGCTTATCAGCAAGGGCTGATCGGCCCGCCTGTCACGATTCACACCGTTCAGCGTTCTCGTCAGCCGATGCCGACGACCGCCTCTCGTGCCCGCTCTGGGCCCAACGGCTTCACGAGCATAATCAGCGCGGCCAACAGTGTGAGATTGCCCATCAAAGCCACCATCATGGCAAGCCCCGTCAGGACGCCAAAGTAGATGGTTGGAATAAAACTGGAGAAGGCCAGAATACTAAACCCCACGGTCACCGTAAGCGACGTGTAATATATGGCGCGGCCGATGCTCCCGTGGCACGCCAGAATCGTTTCCCTGTACGTTCGACATTTCGCAAATTCCACTTGAAACCGATGCACATAGTGAATGGCGTCATCAACGGCGATGCCCACCGTGATCGCCGCAATCGTAATGGTCATGATGTCCAGTGGAATCCCCCACCAGCCCATGAATCCAAGAACCGACGAAGCCGCCAGCACGTTGGGCGCCATCGCCAGAATCGCCAAGACCACACTGCGAAAAAACACCATAAACATCACGAAAATACTCACAAAGACCGCGCCGATCGTCAGAATCTGGGACTCGAATAAACTTTGGAGCAAATTGTTATAGAGTACCGCCATGCCCGTTGGATGCACGTTCGCCTCGATACCATCCCGTTTCTCGACCAGATACGTCCGAATGTGTTCGATTAACTCTTTTCGTTTGAGCGTCGGCGCGGATTCAATCAGTCGCATGGTCACACGCGTATGCCGGCCATCGGCAGACAGGTACGGATCAATCAGCGCGGCCTTCACGGCATCGGGCATGGCCTTGCTCACAAAAGCCAGTTCATAGTCTTCCGGCATCCGTCCATCATTCAACTGCCGCAAGACTTTCAGTCCCGTGGCCAGGGACAAGACTTTGCCGACTTCCGGCAAGGATTCCAGGTAATCGTGAATGGCTTCAATCTGCCCCAACTGATACCCGTTGAACCAATAGGAAATGGATTCGTCGGCATCCTCCCCGCTGAACGGATCATCAAAAGGATCGTCCACGTCTTGCGTCTTGTCAGACAAGGCGGAAAACCGGTCATCCGCATCAAGCACAAAATCCAGCGGCATGGTCCCGCCTAATTTCGTATCAATCAATTCCATCCCCCGGTAAATCTCCGTCGTGCTTTTGAAATGATCGATAAACCGGTTTTCCACTTCCAGTTGCGCGATCCCTATGCCACCCAGCACGGCCACCAGCACACAGGCCACCAGGATCGGCTTGGCGTGGTTGATCGTGAATCCAGCCAACCCTCTGGTGAATGATTGAGTGGCATCCGGGCGCCACACGGCGTTCTCCGGCTTGAGCAACACCAGCACCGCCGGGAAATAGATGAAATTCAGCCCGAACGCAAACACAATCCCTATCGTCATCATCCAGCCAAAATCAATCACTGGCCGAATGTCGCTGACCATCAGGGAACCGAACGCGACAATCGTCGTCACGGCCGTATAAAAACAGGGCTTGACCATGTCTCGCATCGTTTCACGGACTAAGGTTTTCTGGTCACTGCCCGGACATTGTTCATTCAGGATGCGGTAACGCACAATCAAATGGATGGTGAGAGAGAGGGTGATGATGAGTAACAACGAGACAAAGTTTGAGGAAACGACCGTCACGGGCCAATCCAGAAAGCCCAGATAGCCCACCAGCACGCTGACCGAAATCAGACAGCAGGACATGGGCAACAGCACCCATCGCAGCTTGCGAAAAAAATAGACCAGCGCCGCGATTAAAAACCCGATGACGCCGACGCCAAACACCACAAGGTCGTGTTCGATGAAACTCATCATGTCGGCGATGATCATGCGGACCCCGCCCAGATACACCTGCGCGTGCTCCCGATAGCGGTCGAGAATCCCGCGAATGACCTCGATATCCTTCCGTTCGGCTTCAATGGCGGCGGCATGATAGACCTGAAAGGCCCGCTCCGCCGTGTGCCATGCCTCCTCTTCCTGGTGCGTGCGTTCTCTCCCGGTTTGTTGCTCTCTCAAGCGATTCCGTTCGTTCAGCAACGTCGTATAGGTCTTGTCTTCTTTGAAAAAAACCTGGAGTGCCGTGGTGCGGCCATCCGGGCTGACAAGATTGTTTTGATAGATGGGGCTTTCCAGAAATTCTTTTCGGGCAAGTTCCTTATCGGTACCCGGAGTCAGAAACGTCCGCGCCACCCCTTCACCACTCAATTCCGCAAAGGAGACTTTGGGACTGTTCACCAACGGCACGTCCAAAATAGAGACGACCGTGTTGACCGAGTCGAGCCGGAGTAAGTCCTCACGGAGTTGCTTGATCCGTTCAATGGAGGAGGGAGACCACAAATCGTCAGAAGGCGTATAGGTGACGATGAGAAAATCGTCCGAGCCGTAGATGTCCCGGCTGGCGCGATAATATTTCAGCGACTGATCGTTTTCCAGGATAATCGCTTCAGGCGACGCTTCCAATCGAAAATGCCGGGATTCAAAGGCGAAGAACGCCACCAGGACGCAGACCAGCCCCAGGGCCACGACCGGCCGATCAATAACCAGCATGTGATATAATCGGAGCAATGATGCGCGCACAATGATTCCTTCCTTGCGGCCCCAATGACCCGCAGATGAACGGGGTTCGCTTCCAGCGGCCTGTGACCGTCAGGGCGGTAACATAGAGAAAGGTGTAATCCAATGCAAGATGAAGTCACCCCGGAAGCCGGGCCACAAGGGCGAGATGCGGATCATGAAGTCTCCCCGATGACCGGCACAGCCGATACTGGAAAAGAAATCGCCACCTTCGGGGGAGGATGCTTTTGGTGCATTGAAGCCGTGTTTGATCAGCTCCGGGGCGTGGCGTCCGTGGAATCAGGCTATATGGGCGGGCAGCAACCCAACCCGTCGTATGAAGCCGTCTGCACCGGTCGGACCGGCCATGCCGAAGTCGTACAGGTGACGTTTGACCCCACCATTGTTTCTTACCGCGAATTGCTTGAAATCTTTTTCTCCGTTCATGACCCCACGACACTCAACCGCCAGGGCAACGACGTCGGGACCCAATATCGGTCCGTGATTTTTTATCACTCTCCCGAACAGGAGGCCATCGCGAAAGACGTCATGGCCACCCTCGCGTCAAGCAAACATTTTGAGGGTCCAATCATGACGGAAGTCTCCCCCGCACGCACGCTGTACATGGCAGAGGACGACCATCAGGAATACTTCGCACGTCATCCGACTCAACCCTATTGCGCCTTCCTCATTGCTCCCAAGATGGCCAAATTCTCGCAGCAGTTCGCCGACAAACTGAAGCGGTCACCACGGTGAAGAACGTCCGGTCTGCTCTCGCACTGTCCCCTGTCGCCACGTTTCCGGCTGTCTTGCCCTGTTCTCAAGACCTCGACCGATACCCGATTCGTCATGCGGTCAGGCCGATGGAAAGGCCGTGCCGTTTGAGACCCCGCCGCAGGTGTTTCGCCGCATCCAGCCCGGCGTCCTAACATTTGGCTGGCCTTCTCTGAAAATCTATGGTACACTGTTTAACTGTCTCTTTTCCGTGCCATATTGAGACGAGGCCACAAAAGGCCGTGTATGTGTATGACAGTGTGAGGAAATCTACAGATTCGCATTTTCTTTGCGACAGATGTCGGTGAGACAAGAGGATTGTCCTGGCGCATATTGGGATGAGCTTCAATGTACGTGAAGATACATAAAGGGGTTATGGCAATGGCAAAAAACAAAAATAACATTGGGGAAAGAGGGTCTCTGGAACCACTCAGCACATGGAAACGGCACCAGGCCCTGCAGGAATTAGCCCGATTTATGGGACAGGAGGGTCGCGCCCATCTGACCCAGTTGGAATATGATCTCGCCGAGGAGAAAGCGTATTCGGTGCAATTTTTTGTTCGGCATTGGGGATCGTGGGCGCGTGCCGTTGAAAAGGCGCGGGAGCTGATGGATCAACAGGATATTCCCGAACCCCTGCCTTCTCCCTATGCCGGCCTGGTGAACTGTCTCTGTGGAAAAGCCTGTCATTGCGAAAAACGGTTTTGGAGTCCTGACCGACGCAAAATCAGGATGTGCGACGCCTGTCGGGCCTGGTCGGACAAGTTATCGGTGGATGATCAGTTTTTTTACCTGACGGACGAGACGACCATCAGCACTCGTGGACGGACCCGAACCAAACAGGGACGACCAAAAAAAGACGCCCTGCGGGTCAGCGTGAAGTGACGCCTTGTCACTGCCGATGAAATCCGGCACGTGACGACCGGTGCGGGACATAGTGTCCCTCGCCAGATGAAGTGGAACCCCACCCCGCTCTCCGCCTGACCCCAGTCTTTTCAGACAACCAGTCAGCCAGTCCGACAGGTTGTGATCTATCCGTGTCAACCACCGAGTCTCCTCATATCCCACCTTTTCCTGCGACGCACCGGAAGGTGGGGAAAGAATCTTCCCGATGAAACCCGTTCATGTACTGATCGGACTTCTGATTGGCCCCCTGGTCGGATTCATGCCCTGGCCACCGACGACTCCTGCCTGGGCCTATACCGAAGATTCCGTGACCAATGGCGGTCACATTTCCGGGATAGTCACACTGCAAGGGCCAGCGCCTTCTCCAAAAGCCTTTAATCTTATTACGTATCCCGAACCCGTATTTTGCGGACGTATTTCCACCGGAAACGCATGGCGTCTTCTTGAGCAGATTCATGTCGCTTCCGATGGAGGCCTGCAACATGCCGTCGTGATGGTGGAGGACGTTCACCGAGGAAAACCGTTTCCTCCCGCCGCCCCACCCACCATAGAAGCCAGGGACTGTCATCTGACGCCTCCTGTGCTGGCCGTACGGAACCCCCAGACCATCCACATCGTGAACATGGATCCCATTATCCACGATATCCAAGTGTACGAAGTGGCGCCATTTGGGTCCGAGGTTGTGCTGCATCGCCCACTGCGCATGAATCCCCATCACGCCAACAACACGGCCGGGACGCACGACCATCTCCCTGGCGTTCCGCTCGTTGATACGATTGTCTTCACCAAAAACCGGCGCGTCTTTTATCTGGAATGCGGATTCCACGAATTCATGCAGACATGGGGCATGGCCGTGACGAATCCTTACTATGCGATGACGGATGCCCGTGGCCATTTCACCATCTCCGATATTCCTGAAGGGGTGTACACACTCACGGTCTGGCACCCGGGCATGGGAGGCTTTTTGGATATGCGAGCCGTGGTCATTGCGGACGACACCCTCCACGTCCGGTTTGAATTTGAAAAGGCCGTGGATCGTCGTATGGCTCACACCACGATGACCGACAACCCCCACTACGGGATCGGAACTCTTGACACCTTTGGAGAACGAATCACTATTCAACCCACCCATGAAATCCAGACATCGGATTTCCAAAAACCATCGCCATAATTGCGAGTTGCTTGCACATTGGGAAACATGGTGCCCCCGAGACGATTTGAACGTCCGACCTACGGTTTAGGAAACCGTTGCTCTATCCAACTGAGCTACGGGGGCGGCCAAGGACAGGCGTGTGACAGAAGGGATGTTTACGGCCCCGAAGTGTACCGCAACGACCGGGGCGAGACAAGCAAAGTCAATGACCACAACGCGTTGTGTCGCCCATCCACACAACGTCCGCCCCGCCCACGGCCTCACCCATGAAGCAGATATCCAATCCGCCCAATCCCTTTGAATCCGACCACCGGGAATTACTCGAACCGGCACCGCACGTTGTCACACAGGTTTTCGAAGAGGACACAAGCGCCATCATCAGTCGAAACGACAGTCCCGACCTTCCCTTTCGGTGGAGCGTGAATCCGTATCGCGGGTGCTTTCACGCATGCGCCTATTGCTATGCGCGTCCGAGTCACCAATATTGGGGGTTTGGCGCGGGGACGGATTTTGAATCCAAACTCATTGCGAAACCCAATGCGGCCGACGCACTGCGAACGGCGTTTATGAAACCATCGTGGAAGGGCGAGTTGGTGGTCTTTTCCGGCAACACGGACTGTTATCAACCGTTGGAAGCGACGTATGAACTCACACGGGCCTGCCTGGCCGTCTGCGCTGAATTTCGAAATCCCGTCGCCATTGTGACCAAAGCCGCACTCATTCAACGAGATCTGGAACTTTTGCGGACACTCAATGCACAGGCGTATATTCGGGTGTATTTCAGTGTGCCCTTTGCCGACGACGACGTGGCGCGCAAGGTTGAGACGCAAACGCCATCCATCAGCAAACGCCTGGAGGCCATGGCCGCCCTCTCCGCAGCCGGCATTCCCACTGCCGTGTTGATTGGCCCTGTCATCCCGGGGCTTAACGAACAGGACATTCCTCGCATTCTGCACCTCGCAAAACAAGCCGGAGCCACATACGCGGCCTATACGCTTTTACGCCTCAACGACAACGTGAAACCCGTGTTTCTGGCACGCATGGCTGAAGCCTTTCCCGACCGAATCGGGAAAATCGTCAGCCGCCTGAAAGAAGCCAGAAGCGGCACGATGGAAGAAAAACGGTTTTTTGCGCGCCATCGGGGACAAGGCCCGATGTGGCAGACCATCAAACAATTATTTGATTTGGCCTTCCGCAAGGAAGGCTTTCAGCGATGCGATCAAGATGACACCGTTCCGGCCACCTTCATCAGACCAACGTCCGCGCAATGCAGGCTGTTTCCCTGAACCCGCATTCCCGGGCACAGGCGGACATCCTGGAGGCTTCGGCGCCCCCTTGTCTGGCCGGCTCCAACGTCCGCGTGAATCGCACCCCCTCACGCATCGTCGCCCGTGTCCATTGCCGGGTTGGCAGAGGGAGCCTTCCGGCTTTACAATCGGGGAAAGGGCGCTCCGGGTTCCTGGCATGCCGAATGCCCGTGCAGACTCGCATGTCTCATGTTCATGAAAAAAGGTGATGCAATGCAGAAGGGTCGTTGGAAAAAACCGATCGCGGTGTTGTTGACAGGCTTGGCCATCCTCGCGGGATGCGAGGACTCGAAGACATCCTGGGACGTACACGTGAACCGTGGTGATCGTCTCATGCAACAGGAACGGTTCGAGGAAGCCAAAGACGAATATGACTCGGCGCTCCAGGAAGCCGAAACCTTTGGCGAACGCGACCCCCGGCTGCCTCGCACGCTGACCAGGCTGGCCGGCCTTTATGACGCGCGGGGCAACTACGAACTGGCCGAACCGCTCTTAAGTCGGGCCGTCACTCTGAATGCAACCATACTGGGAGAAAGCGACCCGCAATTCGCCATCAGCTTGAGCAATCTCGCGGCCCTGCATTATGCCCAACAGCACTTTGAAAAAGCCCAGTCGCTCTTTGAACGGGCCTTGCGCATTCGCGAACAGGCGCTTGGCAACGATCATCGTGAATTGGCGATTGATCTCAAAAATCTCGCGGGAGCGCTGGCCGCCCGGAAACACTACGATCAGGCGGAGGTCTATTTAACGCGCGCCCTGGCCATCACCGAACAACACACGGGGGCCCATGACGCCGAGCTGCTGGAAAGTCTCAATAATCTCGCGCTGCTGTACCGCGCACAAGAAGACTACGAGAAAGCCGTCCCGTTGCTGCAACGGGCGATTGACATCAATGAACACATCCTTGGCGCCGAGAGTCCGGGACTGAACGGCAGTCTCAACAACCTCGCTTCTCTGCACATGGCCCAGGGATCATACGGCAAAGCCGAAACGCTTCTGCAACGCGCGGTCCACGTGCATGAACAATCTTTTGGTTCGGAGAATCCCCGGTTGGTACCCAGCCTGACCAGGCTTGCCGAACTGTATCGCGTCCGTGGACAATTTGATCATGCCGAGCCTTTGCTGATCCGTGCCCTGGAAATTAACGAAAAAAAATTCGGGCCGGAGGACGAGAAGGTCGCCAGTCTGGCCAACAATCTGGGGCTGATCTACTTGTCGCAGGAACACTATGCCAAAGCCGAACCGCTCTTCACGCGCGCCCTGGCCATCAACGAAAAGACCCTGGGAACGGATCACCCCACCGTCACCCGCACGCTGAAAAACTACGTCGCGCTGTTGAGAAACACCAACCGTGAAAAAGAAGCGAAGGCACTCGACACGCGGATTGCGGCCATGAAGAAAGAATGAGGCGAATCGTGTCGTGTGCCGACATGCTCACTGCACGTCCGGACGGGGATCGGATACAAACCCATCGCGGTGCGACATGCGAACCAGGGGAAGCGTCTTCCGAGTCAGCACGGCCTCTTTCTCCAGCAGTCCATTTCGAAACAAAATCCAGGCGGCCACGGCATACACCTGATTGGGCGTCAGGGACTGCGGCGCGTTCAATGGCATGGCCCGATAAATATAGTCAAACAACGTCGTCGCATACGGCCAGTAACTGCCAACGGTTTTCAGCGGGTGAGCGGTCGCCAGCGTGCCCTGCCCGCCGACCAGCCTGGACAGAGGCCCTTCCACGCCGGTCTCGCCATGACAACTCGCACAACGTTCGGCATAGACCACGGCTCCCTCCTCAACCGTCCCCCTGCCAACCGGCAACCCTTCGCCATCCGGCGCCACGTCAATATCCCAGGCCCTGATCGTGTCATCCGTCGCCACCCGTCCAACGTCAAAAGCCTCCCGCTCCGCCCCGCTCCACGCAACAGCCGACGGCATTCCCAGAAGAACAAAGAGAAAACACCACGGCAGAAGACGGTCACACCTGGACATTATGCACGTCCCCTTTCTCATCAATCTTCCAGCTTTGGATGGCATTGTAGTGATAGTACGAATTGATCCCACGAACGTTGACCAACGCCTGGCGCGTGGGCTGCCGATAACCGGTTTCATCGGTGCAGCGGCTTTGGAGAATGGCTTCCTGGCCATCCCACCACCAATCAATGCGAAACCGGGTGTGGCAGGCCGGCAAAACAGGGGCTTGCAACGTTGCGATTCGCCAACTTTGTCCGCCATCAACACTCACTTCCACTTTTCCGACTCGTCCTCTTCCACTCCACGCCAACCCCCGGATTTCAACGTACCCGGGTTCGCGCAGGTGTTGCCCACCGGACGGCGCCGTAATCACCGACTTCGCGTCCATGTCAAAGGTGAATTGACGCGCGGTCCCATCCGGCATCAGGTCGGTATATTTCGAGGTTTCCTCGCGCGTCATCAACGGTGCGGAAACAAGTTTCAGCCGTCGCAACCATTTAATGCACGTACTGCCTTCGCACCCCGGTAGCAACAACCGCAGGGGATATCCTTGCTCCGGACGGAGCGGTTCTCCGTTTTGCGCGTAGCACAACAACGCATCGTCCATCACCCGATCCAACGGAACACTGCGCGTCATCGCGGCGGCATCGCTGCCCTCGGCGAGCATCCAGGCCGCTTCGGGGGCAAGCCCGGCTTCCCCTATCACCGTCGCGAGTCGAACCCCGGTCCATTCACTGGTGCTGGTGAGTCCATGAATATCCTGAACCGTTCTGCCATGCGGCCCTTTCCATTCTTTCCCGCTATTTCCCGAACACTCCACAAAGGCAATCCGTGAGGTCGCAGGAAACCGCTTCAACTCATCCATGGTCAAGATCAATGGCCGTCCCACCAGACCATGGATCAGAAGGCGATGCCTCACAGGATCAATGAGCGGCACGCCGTTGTGATGGCGTTCAAAATGCAGGGCCGAAGGGGTCACGATGCCGTGCAAGTCCTGCAAGGGCGTTCTTGACCGCTGTGCCTTCGTCAACCGTCCGGCGCGTTCAAAGCGCGAGCGGCGCCCGTATTCGGTCGCCGGCGCACCGGGCACACGGGTGGGATCTTTCGGAACATCCGCCGCCTTTCCCAGAAATGGCATCAGCAAGACATGTGCCGCAGCCGCTCCCAACACCGACGTGGCCCCGACCAAAAAGGCTCGGCGCGTCGGCGGGGCTTTATACCGCGCGGTGACAATCAATGATGTCGGCTTTTCCCGTGACTGTTTCATCATCCATCCTGCACACTGATTCGCCATCCCGTTGAAAAAAGCTTACCCCAGACTGTCGGATGACGCAAAGGAGCATGGGGGTTCCCGACTCCGAACCGATCATTGGTGAAGAAACCACGGAGGCGGCGCCCTGGCCAATACCCCGCCAGAGCGAAAAAATCCGGCTTGCCGCTTGACGACACGGTGACGGCTTCGGTAAACCGGCTAACAACACAGAGGACGCGACGACGACTCTACGTCATCAGCGTGTTACAGTACGACAATCAACGGACGGACGTCCCGCACACATCATCACCAGGAGTCATGAATGCCCTACCAACCCATTGAAAATTACGGCTTAATCGGCAACATGCGAACCAGCGCGCTGGTTGGCATGAATGGCTCCATTGATTGGTTCTGTTTTCCCCACTTCGATTCGCCAAGCGTGTTTGGCGCCGTGCTGGATGATCGCAAAGGCGGGCGGTTCAAGATTGCGACTCGGGACAATGCGAAGAAACACAAACAATACTACTGGCCCGACACCAACGTGCTGGTCACCCGGTTTCTTTCGAAAGACGGTGTGGGACAAATCGTTGACTTTATGCCGGTCGGCCTGAAGAAAACGGAGACGGGCTATCATGGAATCATTCGACGAGTCCAGGCCATTCGCGGCACCGTGACCTTTCGCCTGGAATGTTTCCCGGCATTCAATTACGCGCAAGACTCCCACAGCACAACCCTGACCGGCAACGGCGCGCGTTTCGACACCACGGATCTGTGCCTGTGTTTGGGATCAACCATTCCCCTGCAACAGGAAAACAACGGTGTGGTCGCCGACTTTGCGATGAAGGAAGGGGATGAGGCAAGTTTTTCGTTTCAGGAAATTGATCGGACCAACACACATTGTGGGGTCATATCCCACGAACAGGCCGATGAACTGTTTCACCAGACCGTGACCTACTGGCGACGGTGGCTTTCCCAATGTAGCTATCGAGGTCGTTGGCGCGAAGTGGTGCAACGCTCGGCCCTGACCCTCAAACTCCTCACCTTTGAACCAACCGGAGCGATTGTCGCCGCTCCGACGTGCAGCCTGCCGGAATCCATCGGGGGCAACCGCAATTGGGACTATCGCTACACCTGGATTCGTGACGCGGCGTTTACCATCTATGGCCTCTTGCGCATTGGATTCACCGGGGAAGCCGAGCAATTCATGCATTGGCTCGAAGCGCGCTGTCATGAACTCAACCCCGATGGCTCGTTGCAAATTATGTACGGCATTGATGGCCGGCATGCCTTACAGGAACACACGTTGTCCCATCTGGACGGCTATCAAGGATCGCGTCCCGTGCGCGTCGGCAATGGCGCCTACAATCAACTGCAATTGGATATTTACGGCGAATTGCTGGATTCGGTGTATCTCTACAACAAATACGGCGCGCCGATTTCCTATGATCTCTGGAGACACCTGCGCCGTTTGGTCAACTGGGTGTGTGACAACTGGACGAAGCCCGACGAAGGCGTCTGGGAAGTGCGCAGCGGCCAACAACATTTCCTGTATTCAAAACTCATGTGCTGGGTTGCCATTGACCGGGGCCTGCGTCTGGCCGACCGGCGTTCCTTTCCCGCCGATCGCAATCGGTGGTTGGACGTGCGCGATACGATTTACGAAGAGATTATGTCGAAAGGATGGAACGAGAAACGAAAAGCCTTCGTCCAGCACTACGGCGGCGACACCCTTGATGCGGCCACACTGATGATGCCCCTGGTCTTTTTTGTCTCCCCGACCGACCCCCGGATGATCCAGACGCTGGAGGCGATTCTTCAACCGCCGAAGAAGGGCGGATTGGTCGCCAACGCATTGGTGTACCGGTACAACCAACACGAAACACAGGACGGGCTTGACGGCAACGAAGGCACCTTCAACATTTGCACGTTTTGGTTGGTCGAAGCGCTCACCAGATCGGGGCAACTGGATCAAGCACGACTCATGTTTGAACAAATGCTCGGCTACGCCAATCACCTTGGACTCTACGCCGAAGAGACCGGACAGCATGGAGAAGGGCTTGGCAATTTCCCGCAAGCCTTTACACATTTGGCGTTAATCAGCGCCGCGTTTAACCTGGACAGGGTCTTGGGTCATCGGAGCTGACATCATGGGATCACCCGATTCGCGTTCACGACTTGTCCCACTGATGACACCCTTCTCCACGTCTTCAATCATTGCGTACCGGAATCGGCCCTTCAAGGCTCCATGATGGACGCCGGAACGCGGACAGACCTTCCGACCCCCCCTCGCCGGGCTATCCGGCAATCCGCACGGCCCGACACGAAACGCCAGGAACCCGTCACGCAACATCGCAATCTTCGTTCCCTCATGAAGGCCCGATTGCCGTCCCGCCTCTTCAGGCTCCTGCAACAAGCGGGGGAAGCGGCCGAACGGCAGCGAGTGCCCGTTTATGCGGTCGGCGGCTCTGTCCGCGACCTGTTGCTCGCCACACCAACGTGTGACGTGGATCTGGTCGTGGAAGGCCGGGGAATTCATTTCGCGAAAACCTTCGCGCAACAACACAAGGCTCGCGTCACAACGCATGAACGGTTTGGCACAGCCACCGTGACGTTCGCGGATGGGCAGAAACTCGACATTGCCACGGCTCGAAAGGAATATTACGCACAGCCGGCCGCGCTCCCGACGGTGGAACCAAGCGACATCACGAACGATTTACGCCGGCGGGATTTCACGATCAACGCCATGGCCGTCAGGCTCAATACCACTCGCTTCGGTGAATTGGTGGATAGCTGCGGCGGACAACGAGACCTGGATGACAACACCATCCGCGTGTTGCACGACCGCAGTTTTATCGAAGACCCCACCCGTGTGTTTCGAGCCATTCGATTTGAGCAACGCCTGGGGTTTCGACTAAGCCGGGACACCACGCTCCTGATACGGGAGGCGGTGCAAGAACACATCTTTCGGCAACTCTCTCCGGCTCGACTTTCTGATGCCATCCTCCAGGTGTTATCGGAACGTGAACCCGGAAACGTCCTTGCCAGACTCGCGGACTACAAGCTGCTTCAATTCATTCACCCACAACTGAAATGGTCGCCCGGACTGGCTCGACTGCTGAAAAAAACCGAACAAGCCATAGAGCGGTCTATCCGATTCAATCCCGATCGTTCCCTGCAACGCTGGGTCGTCTCCGGCATGGCCCTGATGGATACCCTGCCCAGCCCGGACGTCGAAGCCACCCTTGCCCGGTTCACATTTCCCCGGCGTCAGGCCCGATCTATTCGATGGGTCAGACAAGAGGGCAAGAGCCTGCTTCGGACATTGAGCCAACAGCAACGCGGCGGCTCACACGAGACATGCCGCTTGCTCCGCACTCTTCCAAGTGAGACGATAGTCTTTCTTCTGGCCAAAACCCGGTCGGAAACGGTCACACGAACGCTCTCCGCCCTGCTCGCCGACTCTCACCACGCGACGCCGCTCTTCACCGGAGAAGACTTGAAAGCCATGGGCCTCAAACCAGGGCCTCTGTATAAAACGGTACTGGACCGGCTTTGTGACGCGCGACTCAACGGAACCGTGAAAACCAAAACGGACGAACGCCGGCTGGTTGAACGACTGACGAAGCACCCATAAACATGCTTCTCTTTTTTCTCAAGAAACGATAAGATCAGACATGCTCCCTATCCTGCCCATCGCAAAATTTTTGCTGAAAGTGGTCGCGCCCAGCATTCCCGAAATCGTCTCCACCATCTCGACCATCAAACAGCAACCTGACACGCGCCGGACTCGCGGAGAGACGGTCGAAGAACGCATGACGGAAATTGATTATAAACTTGCTCGACAGCGTGAATGCATTGAGACACTGACGAGACAAGGCGAATCTGTCCGGACGATTCTTCGCTGGACGCTGGTCATCGGCATAGTCGCGTTCCTGCTGTCGCTGATCGGACTCGTCATCATGTTTTTCGCCTGATCCATCGCTCCGATGCCGCCGAACACCACCCACGGCGGGACGAAGAAGGCAGGCCGTGCCGTTCTCACCGTTTCAAGAGGCCAATGATGCGGAAATTATTTGTCTCGCCCAACCTCATAGAAGTCGAATCGCTGAAGGCACTGCTGGAGCAGGCGGGCATTCGCGCGTGGATCAAGAACCAGCGAGGCTCCTCTCTGGCCGGCGAAGTGCCCTTCGCGGAAGTCTTTCCCGAACTCTGGATTCTGGACGATGCCGACGAAGCCGACGCTCGTGAATTTTTAGAATCCTGGCACACCGCCGCACCCTCGGAATCCACGGGCTGGACCTGCTCCGGCTGCGGAGAAGCGCATGGGAAAACTTTTACGGCGTGTTGGAAGTGCGGGCGTGACCGCTCCGCCTGATGTGTATGATTCACACAAAGAGTCCGGAGCAACGATGCGATGAAAAGAAGGCGTTGCCTTGGACGGATCAACCATCAGGCGTCATCAGGGTGCTGAACGCGGGGAGGTCTGTCCGCCCGCGAAATGCTCACATGCCACGCGCTTGATTGCGCGAAGGTCCAACTTTCCGGTTCCCAGCACCGGAATGTGATCAACCTTGATGAACGCGTCTTTTCGCGGGATGAATAAATTCGGCAACCCGCTCGCGGCGACGGTGTCCAGCAAAGCGGGAATGGCGTCTGCGTCACACGTGTGCAGGACCGCCAGGTGTTCACCTCTCTTGTCATCCGGGACGGACGTCACGGCAAACACTTGTGTGTCGGCGTCGGCAGCGTGATGCAAGACCTCTTCGACTTTTCCGTGCGGCACCATCTCGCCGCCGATTTTGGCAAAGCGGGAAAGCCGGTCAGTGATGGCGAGGAACCCGTCTTCATCAAGGACGGCAATATCCCCCGTCACATACCAGCCGTTCCACATGGCCCTGGCCGTCAGATCCGGACGGTTCAGGTAGCCCCGCACCACATTTGGCCCCTTCACAATCAGCATCCCGGCAGTTCCGGCAGGCAACGGGGCAAACGAATCGGGATCAACAATGCGGACAGACACGCCCGGCAAGGGCCGACCGACTGTTTCACGACGCGAAGCCGGTTGGTAATAACCCGCCGCGCGAAAGTCGGGACAATTGACGGAAATCACGGGGGAACATTCCGTCACCCCGTACCCTTCAACGGGACGAATCCCAAACTTGTCTTCAAACGCGCGGACAAGACGCCCCGGCAATTTCTCGGCTCCGGTCAGCACAATGCGAAGCGAACTCAATTGCTCCGGCGTGCATCGTCGCCAATACAACTGCAAAAAGGTTGGCGTCGTAATGAGGATGGTGACGCGGCGCGTATGAATGAGTTCGCCAATGGCTCCCGCGTCCAGCGGCGTGGGATGATACACCACCCCCACGCCATGATTGACGGCCAGCCAAATCGTCGCAAGATAGCCAAAGGAATGAAAGAACGGCAGGACCCCCAACAACCGATCGCCCGGCCCCAGGTGAAAGACCTGCGCCACCCCCTCAACGTTGGAATCAATGTTGAAGTGACTAAGCATCACCCCCTTTGGCTCTCCCGTGCTGCCGCTGCTGAAAAGAATGGTCGCGAGATCATCCATCTGCGAACAACCGACCGCCCCGGCGCATCGCTCCAACATGCCAATGGGCGCAACGAGCGCCAGCGCACACGCCGTCAACCGCCCGGCCATCCCGATGGTGTTGCGAACGTCGTCAATCCAGATGATTGTGACGCCTTCGGGAACGTCAAGATTCGCTTTCTCCATAAACACGCGACTGGCCACAATCGTTTCGAGACCGGCTTCCTTCGCGGCCGACTCCATCCCGGCGCGCCCGGTCGTGTAATTGAGATTCACGGTTGTCCGCCCCGACAGCGTGGCCGCAAGATTGACCAACACCCCGCCGATACTGGGCGGCAACACGATACCCACGACGCGCTGACGCCTCCAGTGAGGCCGGAGCGCGCGCGCCAACGCGATGGCGCCAACAAGCGATTCCAGACACGTGACTTTCGGCCGGGTCGCATCGGCAAACGCGACGCGAAAAGGATGACGGCGAGCCTCGCGAACAAAAGAATGATGGAGCGGTCGCCGGTCGGGTTTGCGACAATGCCAGGTCTCCTCGCCCAATTCCTGGACTCGTTGCCGCGCTTCGGCGGCCGTCGTGGTGGACGGCATGGGCGCGCCATAGGAAACGGTCACGGGATAGGGAATGCGTTCCGGCCACTTCATCAGAAATTTTCCGCCAATGAAGCTGAAGATGCTGCCCCAGACCCGGTCGAGATACACGGGGATCACGGGCGTCTCCCGCCCTTTGACGATGCGCTCAACCCCCCGGCGAAACGACAACAAACCGCCCGTGCGCGTAATTTGTCCTTCGGGAAACACGCAGACCAATTCCCCTTCGTCCAATCGTCGTCCGGCTTCACGCAGTGCATGGAGAATCTCACGAGAGGATCCGCGGGACGCAATCGGAATCGCGCCCAGAATCCGCGCGAAGCAATGCAAGAGCGGACGTTCATAATAACGCCGGTCAATAAGAAAGCGAATGGGACGATCAACACTCGCCAACAACAACAACCCGTCCACAAACGACACGTGATTCGGCAACAATAACGCGCCTCCCCGTTCAGGCACGTGCTCCCGTCCCACCACGCGCAGACGATACATCGTATGGGTGCAGAGAAAGAGCGTCATGCGAAGAAACGTCTCCGGCATCACCCGCACGGACCACGTCGTCAAGGCGGCCGTGACAAGCCCCGACACGATCAAAATGTCACTGGAGTTGAAACCCATCACCGACAGGCCCCAGGCAGCCAGTGATCCAAACAGCACGCCGCCAAACACAAACATGTTACTAAACGCGATGACGGCGCCGCGGCGATCTTCCGGAGCGCGCCATTGAATAAGCGCGTTCAGCGGCACCACGATAAACCCGCTGGACACGCCCAGCCATCCCATTCCGCACACCGTCCCCATCAATCCGGGACTCACGGCGCCAAGGAAAAAGAGTCCCGACGTTAATCCAATCGCACCGAGAGGGATATGTCCCACCTCCACTTTGGAGTAAGAAAGTTTTCCCGCCACCACCGAGCCAATGCCCACGCCAATCCCAAATGTGGCCAACGGCACGCCGGATAACGAATCGGACAATCCCAGCACCGCCTTCGCATACACCAGAATATCCTGTCCCACCAAACTGGCAATTGTCCAATACGCCACGTTGCCCGCAATCCCCAATCGGAGGGGCCGGTCCGCTTGAACCGCCGCCCAGGCTCCGCGCAACGTGGAACCAAGCCCTCCCGTCGCCCGCGCGCGAGGAACGGCCGGAATCAGAAACGACGCCGCAAACCCCACAACAGAGAACAGCAGAAGCACCATGGTCGCCAGCCAGGGAGACGTCCCCGATAACTGGAGCAAGACTCCCCCCAGCCCCGTTCCGCCAATAATGGCGAGAAAGGTCCAGAGTTCGAGTTGTCCATTCCCGATCGCCAACCGTTCGTGAGGGAGCAGCTCCGGCAAAATCCCATACTTCGCCGGACTAAAGAGCGCGCTTTGAACCCCCATGCCGGCCAACACAATCAGCGGCAGGATCCCCCCCGATGGATTGCCGTAGAGCGCCAAAGCGCCCAGGGCCATCAACACCACTTCCACCGCCTTCATCACCACAATAACGGAACGCTTGCTGAACCGGTCCGAAAAGACACCGGCAAAGACGGACACCAGAACAAGCGGCAGGGTAAAGACAACAAAGGTGAGGGTCGTTTGAGCCTGGGAAGCGGCTTCCAATTCCGGGCCAGCCCCCATCTGCGAGGCCAACTGCTTGATGGCCAGCAATGCCACCATCAACTTCCAGGCATTGTCATTGAACGCCCCAAAGAACTGGGCGATCAGCAGCCCCCGAAGGGGCAAGACGCCGGGACTCTGATCGTGAACGGCCATTAACAATTCACCGATCCGGCGGCACATGCTCTTCCGTCAGCTTTCCCGAATGGTCTGGTGAATCGTGGGCGACGACAACACAGAGGGCCGGAAACCAAATCAGGCGTGTCAAACATGAGAACAGTCTAGGGAACCGAATTGAGAACGGCAAGAAACTTTTCACACATCACGCCCGACATCAAACACGCCAAAGACAGGCCGCACCTGTCACAACGAACGCTGTTCCGTGTCTAGTTCCGGGTGCGACCATCAATGTCCGAATGTTCCCGCCATCTCGTGCCGACACGGCTTCCCACTGCCGGACGTTGAGGTTCTGCAAAACAAGGTTGGCGTTGAAACTCATGGATGAATCAACATAAGAGGCGGCACGCGAGTAGCGCGAATGAACATGAAGATCGGCGATAAATGACATAGAGCGCCCCCGGATAATCCAGCCAGTTTACCGGGCGACATCAACAGGAACAAGGGACGGCAAAGACGGGATGCGCGTACCATGCCGAGTCTTCAGGCCGGCCAGGTCTTGCGGGTCTTGACGAAGCTCCCGCTTCACACACACAATAGACCCATGAAAAACACAACACCAACAGACGCCCCCCATGCCCAAAACTGGCTATCACAATTTCAAGCGTATTACGACCAGGCCGTGAGCCAGTTTGAACGCGGACAGCGCGGCCCCGAACAGGTCATTGGCCGGGAAGCCCTGGCGCTGCTTGATGCCATTGGCACATCCGCCCAGGAACTGTACGATTTTGTCGAAGACCGGGTTGAAGAAGGCGAGCCGGATTTCGACACAGTCGCGGCCATCACCGAAGTCCGGCGAGCGTATTTTTTAACGGTGCAGGAAGGAAAACCCTCTCCCGTGAAAGTTCCGTCGGCGACCCTTCCATCCGGTTACGCCGAACTGGGCGGGTATCGGTGGCTCCCCCGCATTATCGCCAAAGCCCGCGCAAAACTTCGCGGGGAACTGTCGCCGGATATGATGTTTGATTGCGGCGCCGACCGGCCGTTTTTGCGGAACGTGAACATGGAGCCGGCGGAATTTCTAAACGTCGTATGGCAAGCCGACATGAACGATGACATGATCCTGGAAGCCGTGCGGAACAAAGCCTCGTAATCTGCTTTCCGCTAACAAACAAATGTAACCCGGCACAAGGCGCCACGCTTCGCGTCGTCGGCCCGGAGTTCCATCCGCTGACAAAGGAGTCCAACATGACGGAGAAAATCCGCAAATCCGACGACGAATGGAAACAACAACTCACCCCTGACCAATACGCCGTGACGCGCCGGCAAGGCACAGAGCCGGCCTTCAGCGGCGCCTACTGCCACCACAAAGCCACGGGGACGTATCATTGTCAGTGCTGCGGCAATCCCCTGTTCCTCTCAAGTGATAAATTTGAATCCGGCACAGGCTGGCCAAGTTTCACTCAACCTGCGAATGCGAAAGCCATGGACACCACGGCCGACCACAGCCACGGCATGACGCGCGCGGAAGTCACATGCAACAGTTGCGACGCCCACCTCGGCCACGTCTTCGACGACGGCCCGCCGGAGACGGGACAACGCTTCTGCATCAATTCGCTGTCGCTGGAGTTCAGGGAAAAGGCGGGGGAGTAGGCGAGGCAGGGTTCGGCCTTTTGCTGGCGATGTGCATCCTTCAACCAGTGAACGTGCTGGTTTAAGAGATAGAACCGTCTCCCCTCAATTCAAACATCGTTGACCGGGATAGCGAGAAGATTAGAATCCTCGCCCACCTTTATAGGTGGGCGCTACAGGTTGTGCTGTTTGTTTGTAAACGTAGTCGTGAACGTTTCAATCCTCGCCCACCTTTATAGGTGGGCGCTACCTGATTCTTGAGATCAAGCAACGTAGCCTCCCAGGGTTTCAATCCTCGCCCACCTTTATAGGTGGGCGCTACGATGGTTGCCATGCGCATGAATGTGACCGACGCCGGTTTCAATCCTCGCCCACCTTTATAGGTGGGCGCTACTCGGAGCAGGGACATGGGAAGGCGGCGCTGGCGGTTTCAATCCTCGCCCACCTTTATAGGTGGGCGCTACTGTTGGCAAAGCCGTTGATAAACGCAGGGGGAACGTTTCAATCCTCGCCCACCTTTATAGGTGGGCGCTACATCCCTCGATCCGTGTATGGGATCCGGGCGTTGTTGTTTCAATCCTCGCCCACCTTTATAGGTGGGCGCTACGCGTAGTACCGGTATATGCAATATTGTCGTGATCGTTTCAATCCTCGCCCACCTTTATAGGTGGGCGCTACTGGCGCATTTCACGGTCGCGCGCGGGGTGCGTTCGGTTTCAATCCTCGCCCACCTTTATAGGTGGGCGCTACCATCGTATCCGTGTCATATAGGGTGATCCCCAGGGTTTCAATCCTCGCCCACCTTTATAGGTGGGCGCTACAATTAGGCTTGAGGTTTTTGACGCCCGAAGAGACGGTTTCAATCCTCGCCCACCTTTATAGGTGGGCGCTACCACGTGACCACCCCATCAGTGTACCGATGATCGTGTTTCAATCCTCGCCCACCTTTATAGGTGGGCGCTACCTTGCGCGTTTCGGCGGCGAATCGGGGTAACAGAGTTTCAATCCTCGCCCACCTTTATAGGTGGGCGCTACCGGCGAGCGAAAAACTCGCGCTGCCGCTCTGTCTTGTTTCAATCCTCGCCCACCTTTATAGGTGGGCGCTACTAGGTTAAGGTGTGGGTAATAGAGGGAATGATATCGTTTCAATCCTCGCCCACCTTTATAGGTGGGCGCTACTCGTTGGAATTCCGCGTGTTGCGAATCTTCCCATCTGTTTCAATCCTCGCCCACCTTTATAGGTGGGCGCTACTACAACTCCGGTCATTAGGATTTTGTGGTCTTGGATGTTTCAATCCTCGCCCACCTTTATAGGTGGGCGCTACGCGGCCCTGTTGTTCGGGCTGATCGCCTGGTTTACGTTTCAATCCTCGCCCACCTTTATAGGTGGGCGCTACGTGTGGGTGGAGGCGACTTTGTTGCAACTAAACAAGTTTCAATCCTCGCCCACCTTTATAGGTGGGCGCTACGACTGGCTTGCTGCGCATCAGGCTCCGGCCAAGAGTTTCAATCCTCGCCCACCTTTATAGGTGGGCGCTACGGTCCAAGCGCTGTGCGACACGATCAAGACACTTGTCGTTTCAATCCTCGCCCACCTTTATAGGTGGGCGCTACCGCGTACACCTTCCGGATCGGATGGGAAGTCGTGGTTTCAATCCTCGCCCACCTTTATAGGTGGGCGCTACATGGTGTTGCCGTCCAATGTCTTGTACGGAGCACCAGTTTCAATCCTCGCCCACCTTTATAGGTGGGCGCTACGCTGGATCAAGGCGGTGCCGCATGAGGAGTACGTCAGCGTTTCAATCCTCGCCCACCTTTATAGGTGGGCGCTACTTCCACCCACTGGGATGGCAGACCATTGCGTTCAGCGTTTCAATCCTCGCCCACCTTTATAGGTGGGCGCTACGAGTGACGCCGTGCTGTGGGTGACTGTCCTGAATCGTTTCAATCCTCGCCCACCTTTATAGGTGGGCGCTACGCGTGTCGTATCGCGTGATCCCACGCGAGTTTGTGTTTCAATCCTCGCCCACCTTTATAGGTGGGCGCTACTGCATCACTAAAATTTGCTTGATTTTCAGATAGTTAGCACATTCATCCGGCGAACCTCCTTTGCAGACTTGACAGTCTGTATCCTGTGCGCGACCCAATACCAAAAATCCTAGTGAAATCAACATGTTTTCCCGCGCGCGAACCTCACGAGATATTGCCATCGCTTCAGGTTCGCGGTTACAACACCAATGGCCCCTGAAAATCCACAGCGGTATCAATGCCGTAAATTTTCATGTACTGCTCCTTGGGATGCGCAAGCCGATAGAACCGCAAGCTATCCTCTTTTTCATTCATGAGTTTGACTAATCGCCGAACCAATTCCTCGTGCTGCATTTCATTGACCACACATTCAAACACGGATTTTTGCACACGTTGCCCAAAATTCTGACATGCCTCGGCAATCTTCCGTAGCCGCTTTTTCCCAGCGGCTGTCTCTGTCGAAACATCATAGGCAACCAGAATATGCATGGCAGTCGTCCTTACCGGAGGGTAAATGCAATATAAGCCGCCATATCCTTTCTAAGCGTCCGCGCCAGCAACCGAGCCTGCACATGCGGAACTATCCCCAACGGCATTTTTTGGTCCAATACAGAATGCGTGATTTCCTCTTGCTTACGTTTCTGGTACGCCACCACGACAGCCTTACGGCCATCATCGTGCAAATGCACGGCTCCACCCGGCCGTACCAGAAAATCCTGCGCCGTAATTTGCCGCCGGTTGATCAACGTCAACGCCAGCCGGTCCGCCAGGACACTTCGAAATTCTTCCATTAAGTCCAAAGCAAGCGCGGCCCGCCCGGGCCGGATGGCATGAAGAAAGCCTACCTGCGGATCAAGCCCCACACCTTCAGCCGCCGCCACACAGTCATTCATCAATAAGGCATAGAGAAAGGACAAGAGGGAATTCAAGGGATCCAACGGCGGCCGGCGGCTCCGACCATGCATCGTGAAAGTTTCACGCCCAACTGAAACCAGCCGATCCAGTGTCGAGAAATACACACGAGCCGCATCACCCTCAAGCCCCCTCAAGGTATCCAGATTTTCACAGGCAGGCAAGCGCTGAATAGTTCTGGCTAACGCTTCAGCCGTGCCTCGCAACTTGTCACCATCTTCTTTGCCTGTATCTTCCCGTGCCCCTCGAAGCATAACCTGACGAGCGTTTTGGACCTTGCCTGCAACCATATTTCTCGCAATGGACAGCGTCATTTCCGGGCTTAACGAGGCTTCATATTGAGCGCGACGCAACAGGACGTTTCCCGATACCGGGCCTTCCACGCGCGCCTTAAAACGACCATTGCGGCCAAGCCAGACGATGGAGCGTCCTTCAGCCGCACACCGATGAATAGCCGCCGGACTTATCAACACGTCTCCGAAACACACGACACTGCCGAGATGGTGAAGCGGCACCTGTAGCTTCGTTTCTTTTTCAACTATGACTTTTAACGTTTCGTGGTCAGCACGGATATAAGCGCCTTCCGTAGTAACATAAAGCGTATTCAACAGTTGATGCATGAAATTTCTCTAACTTTCGACATCAAACAGTTTGGCAAGCAACATGTTTTCACGGTTCCGCCCATCACTCACTTGGGGCATGCACGCTTCCTTGAGAGAACACTTTTCACATCGCTGATCGTGAACCGGCGGGGGGAGCTGCTTGCTGGCCAATAATGTCCGAACGGCCGCAACAGTCTCTTCGACCTGATTTCTCAGGTTTGGGGTAAAGAGTACTTCCCTGCGGCGACGAGAGCTGTGATGAAAAATCGCACCACGCGGTACGGCTTGGCCCATCATTTCTTCCAAGCACAGGGCTTGCGCGCAGAGTTGGAGATCTTCATTTTCGCGCTGGCGACGCGGGCCATGTTTGTATTCCACTGGATAAGGGATATTTCCATGGAATTCCACCACATCCGCCTTCCCGATCAGTCCGAGATTTTTTGACCAAAGCGGAAGCGCATATTCAATACGAACATCGTCCTGTATTTCAGTTTCGACTTCATCAACAACCTTATGAACCACCCGGCCTCGCATGGTGTACAGATTTTCTTCAAAGATCTGATCCACGTGAATAAGTGCGCACGAGCGCTTGCAATAGCTATAGTGTCTCAAGGCAGAAACCATGATGAAGTCCTCATCGTTCACGACCTGTCTCCTTGCTTCTCATTCCCCATAGTACTACGCCGGCCCGTTAAGGCCGGCGTAGTATTAACTATGCTCGTTCAATAAACATTCTACAGTTTTCAATCCTCACCAGCTTGCGGAGACTGGCGCATCATCAGGAGACCTGATGCCATGCGTTTACACAGCGAGTCGAGTCAAGGTGATCCCCTTGGGCAAGTTATCCCCTTGGATTGTGACGCTATAATCCCTCAACTGGCGCGGTGCCTCTATCCCATCGTTTAGCTTGACCGTGAATTTATCGAACAGGGTGTGCGCTGGAGCATTCCCCAAGTTGTTATCGTGACTAAAGATATAGAGACCACGACAGGCCATGAGACCCCGACTGGCCGAATGGTCAAGATCCCACATCTGCTGGAGTGCTTGCCAGAAAAGAGAGAGGTCTTCTTCGTTCACCCCTGTATTCTGTGCGAAATGAGGAGTGACAAATCCAAACCCTCGGTAGAGACCGTACGGAAGCAAAGTTTTTCGTCCCATTGTCCCTGTTGCAGCTTTTTCGTCGTCATCTTCACGAGGCTTCTCACCAGGATTCTCCAAAGCAACTCGCGTAATGGAAAGGTCCAATGGAACCACGGGACTAATAGAACGGGCAAACGTTAGCTGGACAGGACCGCGAACTTGACCACAGTTATAGCCTTCCCCCTTCTTGCCAACAAGGACAGCGCCAAACATGCGAACATCATAATAATTCTGGCACATCCAAGCGCGGGCTTGATCTGCTTTCGCCCCGTCTCCTTTCTTGGCTCCCACGGCTTCATATGCCCGTTTCTTATGGTCAACGAGATAGCCTCTATTTTCAACAAAAATTTTGTACCGCTCTTCTTGCCCGCGGGTTGCGTCTATCCAATTCCGAACTTTCCGCTTGAGACACACATCAGTCACCATACCCTGCATCGTTTCCGGGTCTACTCGGGAAGATTCCCTGCATCAGGATCACCATTTGGATTGCCGTCCGTCACGTCAAAAAGAAGGACAAAATCATGGCGCTTCGTTGGGTCGTTGTAAATTTCGTTACTCATTGTAAGGTTCCTCCTTTGTTAGTCTGAATGCTCTCCAGAATCATCGTTTTCGTCATCGCGGGCTTTCTTATTCGCAATCGCTACGGCTCGATCTGCTGCATCTGCTGCATGTTGGTGGTAATAGCCAAGGCCGAAAAGCCCTTGATCTTTCAAGGTCAAGGTTTTGGGAAAAGCGTCTAACCTGGCCAGGACTTCTTCAATCTGACGCTGGAGGGCTTTGTAGGCATTAAGCTTTTCCTTGCGGAGTTTGCCAAGATGCGCTTGGCTTCCTCGGATTAACCGACCAAACACCAAGGCAGGTGCGGACGATGCCGTGCCAAAAAAACGGTCTGTGATTGTTGAGTTGATTTTTTGACCGAGTGCCGCACGTTGAATCGCCTCAAAAACCGCGAGCAAGCGCCCGCATAGATAGGCAGGGTTGTCATTCCTCAGATCAAGCTGAACCATAGTGTCCTCCTTGGTAAGTTCTGACTGCGAGAGTAGAACCATTTTAATAAGAGCCGCCCGAGGACGGGTGATTTTCTGCTCGGCCCGATTTCTTTTGACCGCTTGGAAAAGCAGCCAGAGAGGCAAAGAACCACCGTTTAGCGCCATGCGAAGCAGCACTTGAGTGGTATTTGGTAAGAGTTCTTTGTTGGCATCGCGGACAGTCGATGCACTGAGAACATACAAACCACATGGGTTACCGACACTTCCATCCCTCTCTACGATCTGCTGCAAGGCGAAGTAGCGAGCAAGATTTTTCTGGACGTGCCGAACTGTCGTCTCCAGCCAGTCACGGACAACCGTTCGTCCGCCACTTGCCGAAAGTGCCGTGGCATAGAATGGAGAATTATTAATCTCTATCGCCGCTTGGCGTCCTCCAAATACCGATGCAATCAAAGCCCGTACTTCGTCTGCATCAGGTCGAGACAAAAGTGACTCAACAGAAAAAGGGACTTCATCTTTTGTCCAGAAAAGATATACAAGTTGACCGATGGTAATATGGGTATCCTTTCCTTCAATAAGCGCATTGATAGCTTTGCTGAACCGCTCACCGCAGTCTTGACAGGTAGGCGCGATGAGTGAGGCTTCCAGCCCATATGATTCAAAGGCCGGTTTATTCGCCGAGATAAGTGCTGTGCCGGAAGACTGACCTCCAGGAATGCGCTTGATTTTGAATGGAAGCCGTTTAACCGGGGGACGGAACTGACCGCAAATTAAACATTGCATCTCCTCTTTGTTGTCTTTTTGCCTCCTGTCAGAATCTTTGCGAGCCGCAGATGCCCAGTACTCCTGCACCGATGGCAACGCGATGGGAAGTTGGCCGCTAACTCGAAAAGTCAGAACCTGGCGAGGATCGAAATCGTTTGGGAGAGAAAGTGAGTCACGATCAAGATTCTCCAGAAAGCTGAGGACAGAAAGCACGGACGATTCTTCGGTTTCCGCCGCACACGCTCGGATCTGATCAATAAAGGCTCTATGACGTTTGTCAGTATCGCTCTGCTTTTTTTCGTCGCGAGCAACTCCCAGGACATATTCCCCAGTATCTGCAAGCAACTTGGCTCGCACGGCAGAACGACCAATGTGCGGGGCTTCGCATTCCTTTCCTCTGTCGATCTTCCCTTGCCTTCCACTAGTTGTCATGACGAAGCCATCCCCCACCAAATTCCCAGACTGATCAAGGTCTATAAGCCAGCGAATGGACGTTTTCTGGTACATTGGCGGAGAAAGATTGAGTCGGTCTGCATAATGCCGCAATTTTTCCAACAACATTGTCATTCCCCCCGTTGATATAGTTTTGTAGGAATTTTCAACACACCCTTTTCAAGACGTGCAGGGAAAAACCGTGGCGTTCCGCGTCCTGACTTATCAGAAGCATAGTCAAGGTCAAACAGTATTTGTCCGAGATCATCTGTGCGAGACAGCGCTTGCTCGCTTCCGTTGGGAGGGGCAAAATAGGCGGAAAACTCCCGACAGCCCAAGTAGGGAATATGGTGACATTGACCACGCTCGACACGGCGACGGAATTGATCACGGTACTTGGCAACGTCGTCGGTTGCGTGCGATTTGAGAACAACTTCGGCTTTGATCAAATACGAGACCTCTCGCAGAGCAAGCGTATGTCGTTGGGCACGGTCGTCTTCGGCAAAATAACTCCCGCCGCTTTGCACCCATTTTTGTGCTGTTGAGATAACAGCCTTACTGTTCACTTCATTGCGCAACATTGAGAAATGGCGAATGGGATTAAGCACCCATATCTCTCTCAACTGCCAACTGAACTCAGGTTTCCAAAAAATTGCCTCCAGCACGCCCCGTGCCGCTGAAGGCGTCATCACATCATAAGAAACGCGTTCAACCTTCATTTCAGGCCTGGTAAAACACGCAAGCCCTCCCCATACCTTCACTTCCAAGAGTGGATAGTCTGATGCTTGTCGCATATGTCCTCCTTTCAAGTTATCCTTCAAACCATTACTGTTTCATATTGATTGATTTTCAAAAATCTAACCATCCATATCTTAATAAACATTTTACAGAAGAAAAGTCAATAGCGGACGATATTTCAGAAGATTAAAATATCATAAACAATTGATTTTACAGAATTAAATCGTTTGGATCACGATTTTCGTCAGTGATCCCCATCTTGCCATCATATTTCCCAAGCCATTCGTATAGTCCTGGCTTGAGTTCTCTAATAAGACCTTCCTGCTGATAGTTATCGACAAGATGCCTTCTCACGTTGACAAGATACGGCTGGAGACATCGGAGAAGCTCGCGGGAAATATTTTCCGTCTGATTCGTGATGGAGGAGACTAGGCTGTCGGGGGTATTGTCAGAACCATCTTGTCCTCGATAACGGACGACGACAGGAACAGAGTTATCTTGGATCATGCGAAATTTCTCAGCTACGGTTCGGTAGTCAAGCTGCTTTCTATGTGATTGGATATTGTCTGCATCGGTGGCCACATCCTGATAAAGAGACTGGAAATATACCCGATAGAAGCCAGGATCGTTGAAATCAAAATCAGGTTGATGCAATAGCTTACAACATTCATCTGTTGCAGAACGATACTCACCAGACGGCAGCTTCCCGTCTTCAGGATCGAAGACGACAACCCGACCACTCGCTAATTTCCCTTCCCTGTTGCATCGCCCGGCGGCCTGAACAATACGATCCAAGGGCCCTAAAGCACGTAAAACCATCGGGAAATCGAGATCAACACCAGCCTCAACAACCTGCGTGGAAACCAGACGGCATGACAGTCCTTGCGTGAGACGTTGTCTGACCTCCAGGAGGACAGCCCGTCGATGTGCCCCGCACAAGAGAGTCGAGAGGTGAAATGCTTCCTCGTCTTGTAGAGCCTTCCACAAAAGAATGGCGTCACATTTCGTGTTCACGACAGCGAGCACTCGCTCAACCGTTTGCATTTCACCAGCCACTCGCTGCCATGACCATTTTTCTCCTGCACGGGGCCATTCATACGAAACACGCTTTAATGCTGAGAAGAGGCGGGCCGGTTCAGGAACGATCTCTCGGACGTTTTCCAAACCTCTCAGATAAGGGCTATTGTCGAGCGCAGGCTGGGTAGCAGTACACAGAACCACGGTAACGTTATAGTGAGCAACAAGCTGGTTCAGAACGTCGAGAATCGGTTCCAAGACACGCATTGGAAGTGTCTGTACCTCATCCAATATAATGACACTGCGAGCGATATTATGGAGTTTGCGACACGCCGTCGTCTTGCGGTGAAATAAACTCTCGAACATCTGGACAGTAGTCGTTACGACAATTGGTGCGTCCCAGTTTTCCGCAGCCAGACGTGACCATACATCGTTCAGAGAAACTGGATCGGGCTGCTCTTCCTGAGAGGCAACAGCACTGTGATGCTCAAGCACGCCTGCTCTAAAAATCTGACGATACACGTCAACCGTTTGATCAATGATACTTGTGTAGGGAATTGCGACAATTACACGGTCCAAGCTGTGACGCAGTGCATGTTGAAGCGCAAAGGCCATCCCTGATCGTGTTTTACCACCGCCAGTCGGTACGGTGAGTCGAAAAATTCCCTGCGGTTGGTCTGCTGCCTGGAGGCAAGCCAAGTAAACTTCCTGACGGATGGTGTTGATGTGACTTCCTGGATTTCTTGTGAATCCTGCCTGGTCTTTCTCGAAGTCTTGCCAAAGTTCAGTGAGAGTTGGCTTTCCTCCTCGGCTTTCTGCCTTTTCCCTATTGAAGTGGCGTTCAGTATCAAGAAAATCTGCATCAACTAAGGATGAGAAGAGCATCCGAATGAAGAATTCAACCTCAAGCTCTGATGCGAAGCAAGAGGGAACTTCTAAAGGCTTTGGAGGCTTTATTTCATCACAATGCTGACCAACAAGATTGAGAGCTTCTTCGGCTAATTGTTTCTTTGTTTTGTCTCGGAGAAATTCCTTGAGTTCGGTTCTGCTTGGGAGACCGCCGTGGTGGCCAGCAATCAGGAATGCAAGGATAGGGTGATTTTGATCAGCAGCAATGAGTGAGCCTGCCAGCTTATGGTCAGGCCCACGTCGATGTTGGTCTGGATGAATCTCGCAGTCGTGAAGATATTGCTGAAAGCGAGGGTGAACTTTGCCCACATCGTGCCAAATGCCAGCCCAGTAGGCCAAATCTCCGGCGCCGAACTTTGTCGCGAATTTTTTTGCCGATTCCGCGACACAGTACAGATGCTCAATCAAGTCGTGCTGTTGACCATGGGTGTTCTTTGAGTGGGCGATAGGCATATTATTACTCCGCCAACTTATTAAACGCATCCAGCGCCGCGACCTTGTAACATTCGGCCATCGTGGGATAGTTGAAAACTGTGGACATGAAATAATCCAACCCGCCCCCCCCCCGCCTGGCCCACCTACACTAGCTCGGTGGCACCCGATCCACCACGTAGCCATCATGATACGTGGATACCATCACTTCGCCCAGGTTCGTTCATCACGCAACCGGCGGATGATCCCCACCCCGTCCCACTTGCCGAATTTGTTCGCCAGTCTATCCATGGTCTCGGCGGCTTTGTCCATGCGGCGTTTCTGTTGTTTGGTTTCTTTTTTCATCCTGACGCCTCCTTGTACCAATCATTATCTACCGTAGCCGGATCTGTTTGTAAATTCTTCCCGCCGTCACTGCGCCAACTTATTAAACGCATCCAGCGCCGCGACTTTGTAACATTCGGCCATCGTGGGATAGTTGAAAACGGTGGACATGAAATAATCCAACCCGCCTCCTAATCCCAACACCGCCTGGCCCACGTGTACAAGCTCGGTGGCGCCCGACCCAATCACGTGGACGCCGAGCAGATGGCGCGTGTCGCGGTGAAATAATAATTTCATCATGCCGGAATCGTCACCCATGATCTGCCCGCGGGCAATCTCCCGATAGCGGGCCATGCCTGTTTCATACGGAATCTTCCCCTCGGTAAGTTCCTGCTCCGTCGCGCCAACCATGGAAATTTCCGGAATGGCATAAATGCCGATGGGGAAATGACTCGCCATGGGAGTCGCCTTGACTTGAAAGGCGTAGCAGGCCGCGAGACGACCCTGCTCGGACGAGGTGGCCGCCAGACTGGGGTAGCCGATCACGTCACCGGCCGCAAAAATATGCGGGACGGCCGTGCGAAAACACTCATCCACCGTCAACCGTCCACGGGCGTCCGCTTCAAGTCCCACCGCCGACAGGTTCAGGGATTCCGTGGCCCCAACCCGGCCCACCGCAAACAACACGAGATCGGACACGAGCTTTTTGCCCGATTCCAGATGAATGACGGCCTTCCGGGGATTGCCTTCGGACACGTCCATCCGGTCAACCGTTTCACCGAGTCGAAAGGTCACATCCTGGTTCCGCATTTGATGGATGAGTTCGTCAACGATTTCGGTGTCCAGAAATTCCAATGGCCGCCGGCGTTTGTCCACCAACGTCACCTCAACGCCCGACAGAGAGGAAAACATTGAGGCATATTCAAGTCCAATCACGCCCGCTCCAACGATCACCATGGTTCGCGGAATGTACGACAGATTCATCACTTCGTCACTGGTGATAATCAGATTCTGGCTGCGGTGAATCCCGATGGGAGGAGATGGCACGGTTCCCACGGCAATGAGGATGTGTTGCGCATGAATCCGCTGCGCGGCTCCGTCTCCGCTCACGTGCACCGTGTGCGCGTCCACGAATGACGCCTCACCGCGAATCATCACGATATCATTGCGCCGCAGTTGCTGTTCCACGACCCGCCCTTCTTGTTCAATCACCTCATGCACTCGCGAAAACAACTGCTCAACGGTGGGGCGGGACGAACCGGTGAAGCCGTGACGGGTGCGAAATTGCTCCGCGTGCCGGCCAAACGCGACGACGGCTTCCCGAAATGTTTTACTGGGAATGGTTCCCGTATCCAGACAGACTCCGCCGACCACCCGGCGTTTTTCAATCACCGCGACCCGCCGGCCCAGTTTCGCCGCCTGCACCGCGGCCCGCTGGCCCGCCGGGCCACTGCCGATACACAGCAGGTCAACGTGCAGCGGATTGTTCACCACGTTCCGGCGTCTCCCGAATGCGTCACGGTATTCAATTGGCGACTCGCTTTTTTTTTCATGTCAATCCACCCCCGCATGGATCAGATCCGGAGAGGAAATTGCCGGACTGACGATCTGATTGTTTGATGTGTTCAGCAAAGTGACGAGTCTCAAAATACACAGCCTCATGTCCCATGGCAAGACCTGCCGCGCGCAGTCGGACTCCGTTCCCACGAAACGTTCGCCGCTGGCTTTGCCCGCACAGTGTTGACGATGAGCCTGATGAGACTTACTTGATCGCCATCGTCAAAAACTGGCACATAGAGGAACATGATTCCACTGAACCATGTTCTCAAGCGATTATTCCGGTGACGGGTTCGTCTCTCCGAACGCCCGGCCGGATTCTGCCGGTCGGCCTTGCCGCCGTGAGCCTGTTGCTCGCGGCCATCTGGATGACCATGTCGTGGTCGCCGTCTTGTGACCCGCAAGAAGCTGAAACCGCATTGGCCCATTCCGCCGACCTGGGTATCCACGGCGCAAACCGTCCGCCGAGTCTGTCAAACCTGTTGTGGGTTCACGTTGGTCCTCGATGGCACGCGCTCCCGCTCGCCGACAAACGTACGCTTGATGCCGTTGTCCGTTGCGCCGCGAGAACGATTGACGACCGGGGACAACCCACGTGGCAGGCGGCCTACTATGATCAACGGACCGGGAAGATGGTCGCGCTGACAAGCCGGAGGTATGGGTTCCGTTTGAAGACGGTTGAATGACCCCGGACTTTTTTCGTGTTGTCACCTGATCCGCCATCGGGCGTCTCGGAACAACCGTCATCCACTCCGTCACCGTTTTCCTGGACTCCCCGTTCGGTGACTGCTCCATGTTATAATTGGGACATTGTGCGTATCCTCGTTGTTGAAGATGAACCCAAGGTCGCCTCGTTCATTCGCCGGGCGCTGGAAGAAGAAAGTTACGCCGTGGACGTGTGTTCCGATGGCATTCAGGGGCGGGATATGGCCTCGGAAATCAACTATGATCTGATTCTGCTTGATCTCCTGCTCCCCGGCCTTGCCGGCATGGACGTGCTGCAAGCCATGAGACACGCGAGAGTCAACGCGCCGATTCTCATTTTGACCGCTCGTTCGAAAGTGGAACAGCGCGTGAAGGGACTTGATGCCGGCGCGGATGACTATCTCACCAAACCCTTTGCCATTGAAGAATTGCTGGCCAGAGTCCGGGCGTTGTTGCGTCGTGCCAGCGGGGACACGACGGGCATTTTGCAAATTGACGACTTGATCCTGAACCCCATGACCCGCGACGTCACGCGAGGCGGGCAGCGGATTGAGCTGACATCAAAAGAATACGCGCTGCTGGAATACATGATGCGGAACGCGGGACGTGTGCTCACGCGCCCCATGATCGCCGAGCACGTGTGGGATCTTGATTTTGACACATTCACGAACGTCATTGATGTCTATATCAGTTATCTTCGGAACAAGATTGACCGACACCGTGAACACGGACTCATTCATACCGTCAGGGGCAGCGGATACACATTGAAGGCGGCCAATGGCTAACACATCCTTCCGCGTGCGGTTGACGATCTGGTACGGCGGCGGGCTGGCGTTGATCATGCTGCTCTTCGCGAGCGCGTTGTACGTCGTGATGGCACGAGCGATGCAGGATCACGTTGACCGCTCACTGGAGGAAGCGGCCGTTGCCGCCGTGCGCTCCCTTGAAGAACACCGACTCGGCCCGTTTCTGCTGTTGGACGATCTGACACATTCGTTTCCCAGACTCGCCCTCATCGACAAGTTCTTCCAGATTTTCGGGCCTCAAGGGCAAATCACGCTCCAGTCCGCCAATATCTCAACGCGCAACATTCCCTTGAGTCAAACGGCTATGGACTCCGCCCTTCAGAGCCACGCCACGTTTGAAACCATCCGGTCCCACGAGGAAATTCCGATCCGATTGTTATCCTATCCCATTCGACATGGAGACAGGCTTGTTAACATTTTGCGCGTCGGCACGTCCCTCCAGCCCGGTGAAGATATGCTGTCTCGTCTGGTGTTTGTCTTGCTCATCGGCTCTCCCCTGGCCGTGGCCGTGAGCGTGTTGGGCGGCTGGTTTCTGGCGGGGCGCGCCTTGCGACCGGTTGACTCCATGACGCTGGCCGCCCAACGCATTACAGGAGGCGATCTCACCCAGCGCATTCACACGACATCACAAGACGAAATCGGCCGCCTGGCCTCCACGTTCAACGACATGATCGCCAGGCTTGAAGCCTCCATCCGGCAAACCCGCCAGTTCAGCGCCGATGCGTCGCACGAATTACGCACCCCGTTGACGATTATCAAAGGCGAAGCCGAACTGGCTTTGCGCAAGCCTCGCTCTCCTGACGTGTACCGAGAGGTTCTGGACAGTAATCTGGAAGAAATTGACCGGATGAGCCGTATTGTGGAAGAGCTTCTGTTTCTCTCGCGGGCTGATCTCGGAGAGGTGACGATGGCTTCGGATCCCGTGCAGCTTGATGCGTTGGTGCAGGAAATTCACTTGCAGGCCATGGTGCTCGGACAGGAACGCCGCGTCGAAACGACACTGGAACACGTTGAACCCGTCCGGGTGCTGGGAGATGAATGGCGACTTCGAGAGCTTATCCTCAACGTCGTTGACAACGCCGTGAAATATTCGCCGCACGGGGGAACCGTTCAACTTCGCGTCATCACAACCACAGACCAGGCTCGGATTATTGTCCAGGATCATGGCATTGGCATTTCGCCGGACGAACAACGCCTCATCTTTGACCGGTTTTATCGAACCAACTCGGCACGGGCGCACGCGCAAAAAGGCACGGGGCTTGGCCTCGCTATCTGCAAATGGATTGTGGAAGCGCACCACGGCGCCATCGCCGTTGAGAGTGTCTTTGGCCAGGGCGCCCGCTTTACGATTTCCCTTCCCCTCCTGTCCACCACCTGACGACGTCCGCGCGTTTCGATGCCATGACACGATGACCCGCGTTGACTGAATCGGACACTCGCCTCTCCCGCTCCATCAACGGCCACCGGGGCAACCATTTTCAGCGCCACGCCGACCCTGCTGAACCGAAACGCCGAATCCCCCAACCGCCCGCCGGGCGCGGGTGTTCCCTGAACCGCACATTCCCGTCCTGTTTCTTCCGGGTTAGAATTTTTTAATCCGTGGCTAATTTTCTTTTCATCTACCCGTGTTACACATTGTTCAAGACATGAATGAACGTTGCACAGTTACGACGTAAAGGAGGCAATCATGGAACAACCGTTGCGCAGTTCATCGCCCACGTCCACCACCATGAAACGGGGCACATCCAGGGTCATGACCGGCCTTGCGGTGTGCGTCACACTTTCGGGAGTCCTGCTCGCCGCCTTTTCGGCCGGCGCGGTCGGATCCCCGGCGTCGTCCAATGTTGCGACGCCGCAGATCAGCCACCCCGACGCGCCTATGCGGTCAGGATTCGCGCAGCTTGTCAAAACGGTTCGGCCCGCCGTCGTCAATATCACCGTCTCCAGAGTCATGAACGCCGGTTCAGCGGAGACGCCTTTGTACGGCCGCCCCAGGTGGTTCGGCCAAAGCCCGCGCGGCGGGCCTTTTTTCGAGATGCCTCCTTCCCCCGCCCCGAGGCACGAACCGCGTGGGATGGGTATGGGATCCGGGGTCATCGTGAGTCCGGACGGATACGTGACCACCAACCACCACGTCATCGCCGGAGCGAAAACCGTGACCGTCACCTTGCTTGATAAAAGAACGTTTGCCGGGACACTTGTGGGAAGCGACCCACAAACAGATTTGGCTGTGATTAAAATTCAGGGCCAGGACCTGCCCTTCGTCCCCTGGGGCGATTCATCCTCTCTTGAAGTTGGTGATTACGTCCTCGCGATCGGGAGTCCCTTTGGCCTGCACTCAACCGTGACGCAAGGCATCGTGAGCGCCAAGGGCCGCGGCGGCATGGGCATCACGCAGTATGAAGACTTCATTCAAACCGACGCCGCGATCAATCCGGGAAATTCCGGCGGAGCGCTGGTCAACATGCGTGGTGAACTGGTCGGCATCAACACCGCCATTCTCTCACGAACGGGCGGCTACCAGGGCGTGGGATTCGCCGTGCCGTCCAGCATCGGGCAACATGCCTATACAAGCCTGGTGGCGACTGGAACAATCTCTCGCGGGTTTCTGGGCGTCGGGATTCAAGCCGTCACCCCCGACCTCGCGCGGTCGTTTCAATTGGATCACTCCACGGGAGCCATCGTGACCGATGTCCGTAACGCAAGCCCGGCGGAGCGCGCCGGACTTCAACGGGGAGACACCATCATTCACTACCGCGAACAGCCTGTCGCCACACCACGGGATTTACAACGCGCGGTGACGACCACCCCCGTTGGAACGGACGTCACGATCGTCATCGTGCGTGACAGAGAACAACGGACATTGCACGCGACGATCATGGAACATCCGATGAGTCAACACAGCGCCGCCACGCAACAGCCCGGCGCCGAGTCCCATCTGGCGGGGCTGGTCGTGGAAGATCTCACTTCGCGCATGGCCCAACGGTTCGGCGTTGATGACCGCATGACGGGCGTGATGGTCACCGACATTCGTGTCGGCAGCCGGGTCGAAGAAGCCGGACTCGCGCAAGGTGACATCATTCGTGAGATCAACCATCAACCGGTGCAATCATTGAACACCTTTCAGCAAGCCGTGAGAGCCTTGCCGAACGATCAACCGGTTTTGTTGTTTATCCATCGTCAGGGAACGTCCCTTTTTCTCACGGTGAAGGTATGAACAACCCGTGGGAGGATGAATCGCAAGACATCGGTGACGCAGACAAACCGCAATGGCCTGGCAAGGCGGGGGGAACCATCCCTTCGGCTCATCCAATCGCCTTGTGGCAAAACGGGAGAGACTGATGAAGAACACCATGATCGCACACCATACATACAACGGCGCCAGGCGAGTGAATCAACAGGCCGCAACAGGCTATGACCTTGCCACCGATGGGTCTGGTCACAGGGCCATCCCGGATTGTGCGGGGAACCATCGCTCTGACAAGGAAAAGCCAACCATGCAAAGCGCCTCGCTTGAATCCGCCTATTTCCGCACCTTTTTGTTCCGTCCCCTGCTGGACAGACCGGAGGAATTGGAACTGGCCAAACGTATTGACGAAAGCAGCGAGCGCATTCGGGACACGCTCACCAGGGCCATGGAATCCTTGAGCCATCATGGCCACAACCCGCAGGTTCAAGATGCGTTGCACGCGCTGGCCGGCATTCGGGATTTGAGCGGTTTATCGTCTCCGGCTGTGGGTGAGGCTCACGCGCGATTGTCGGAACTCCGAGACGCCCTGACGACACGGGACATGAACGATCGTGCGCTTCGAAAATATCTGGCAAGGCTACAACGGGAGCTGGCCACGAACCGCGTTGAATTGGAACAGGCCAAAGATGTGTTGGTGCAACGGAATCTCCGCCTTGTCGTTGGTATTGCCAAACGCTTTACGGGACGCGGGATGAGTTTGATGGATCTCATTCAAGAAGGGAACATTGGATTGATGCGCGCGGCGGAACGCTTCCAATACCGCAAAGGCTTCAAATTCAGCACCTATGCCACGTGGTGGGTGCGCCAGGCGATTTTACGCGCCATCGCCGATCAGGTCCGAACCATTCGCGTTCCGGTGCATGCCACCGAAGCCTGGCAGCGCATGATCAAGATCTCCCGTCGTTTGACTCAACAGCTTGGCCGCGAGCCACGCCACGAGGAAATCGCCCGGACGTTAGCCATCAGTCCCGAACGAGTGCGGCACACGACACAGGCGTTTTTAGAACCGGTTTCTTTGGATCATGCCAAAACCGAAGGGGAGAAATTGCTGGGAGACTGTCTCCCCGATACCCATGCCGTGCCTCCGGACGCACACATGCAAGACGAACAACAGAAGGCCCAACTCCATCGTATGCTTGGAGTCCTGCCCCCGCGTGAAGAACAAGTGCTGCGGTTACGCTTTGGCATTGGCAACGAATACCCGCGCACGCTGGAGGAGGTGGGCGCCATCATGCACGTGACGCGCGAGCGGATTCGACAAATTGAGGTGATGGCTTTCAAAAAACTTCGCGAGCCGGCAATGAAAGCGCAACTGGCCGAGATGTGTTAGGGGACGTCCCGACAGTCCGTCAGGTTCGCCAGGTCAAGGAGGAAGGTGTAGATGAACGCCAATTCCTGATAGCGATGAAACCGGCCCGAGGCTCCTCCATGGCCCGCATCCATGTTGGTTTTGAGGAGCAACCTGTTCCGGTCGGTTTTCACACGACGCAATTTGGCCACCCACTTTGCCGGCTCCCAGTATTGCACCTGGGAATCGTGGAGTCCGGTGGTGACCAGCAAATGAGGGTACGCGCATTCCGCGACACGATCATACGGGGAATAGGAGACCATGTACTCGTAATACTCTTTTTGGTTGGGGTCGCCCCATTCATCGTACTCGCCCGTGGTCAGAGGAAGCGTCGGGTCCAGCATGGTGGTCATGATATCAACAAACGGAACTTGCGCCACCACGCCGTGAAACAAGTCTGGCCGCATATTGATCACCGCCCCCATGAGCAGGCCACCGGCGCTCCCTCCCATCGCATAGACTTGCTCCCTGCTTGTATGGCCCTCCCTGATGAGGTGTTCGGCGCAGGCGATAAAATCCGTAAACGTCGTTTTCTTGCGCAGAAGTTTTCCGGCCTCATACCATTCACGCCCCAACTCTTCCCCCCCTCGAACGTGCGCAATGGCAAACGTGAACCCGCGATCAAGCAGACTTAAACGCGGCGAACTGAAGGTCGCGTCCAGACTCATCCCATAGGAGCCGTAGCCATACAGCAGGAGAGGATTGCCGGCCGGTTGTCGGAGGTCGGTCCGGTACACCAGCGAAATCGGGATCTGTTTCCCATCCGACGCCGTGGCCCACGTTCGTTCAGTCGAGTACCGGGAAGCCAGAAACCCGCCCAGAATTTCTTCCTGTTTGCGCAACACCTTTTTTCTGGTTTTCATATCATAGTCATACACTGAATGCGGCGTCGTCATGGATGTATAGACATACCGCACAATGGAGGTGTCACACTCCGGATTGTCTCCCAACGCCGCCATATACGTCGGCTCACCGATCTCCACTTCATGCTCACCGTCCCCGTTCCACGGAATAATGCGCAGCCGGATCAGGCCCTGATGCCGCTCTTCCGCGACGAGAAAGTCCTGAAATAACTCAAAGGATTCAAGCAGGACATCGTCACGATGCGGCAGGACTTCTTCCCATGACGACTGGTCTGTTTGATGAACAGGCGTCTTCATGAGGCGAAAATTCTTCGCGTCCCAATTCGTGCGAATATAAAACGTGTCCCGATAATGATCGACATCATATTCATGAAACCGCTGACGAGGGACCACCACCGACAATGTTCCGTCGGGCTGATCCGCGGAAAGATAGTGATACTCGGAGCTGACGGTTTGATGTGACGCAATCAGGATATATTGTTTTGATTTGGTCTTGGATACCATCGTGGAAAACGTTTCGTCCTCTTCTTCAAACACCAGCACGTCGGAAGACGGGGGATCGCCCAACGTATGTCGAAAAATTTGAGCGGCGCGCAGTGTCTCCGGGTCTTGTTTGCTGTAAAACAGCGTCTTGTTGTCATTCGCCCATGCCATGTTTCCGGTCACGTTTTCCAGACGGTCGTCCAACAGCTCACCGGTGGCCACATGCTTGAATCGAATCGTATGCAGGCGTCTCCCTTGCGTATCAAACGAATACGCAAGCAGCGCATGGTCAACACTCATGGCCATTTCGCCAATGGCAAAAAATTCATAGCCTTCAGCCAACACATTCACGTCCAGCATCACTTCTTCGCTGGCCGTGACCGTTTTCCACTTTCTGCAGCACACCGGATATTCTTTCCCCTCTTCATATCTCGTGTAATAGTGGTAGTCGTCCAGCTTGAAGGGCACAGACGAGTCGGTTTGCTTGATTCTCCCCTTGATCTCCGCAAACAGGGTGTCCTCGAACTGTGACCGATGGGCCATCACTCCACGGGCATAATCATTTTCTTCTTTGAGATAGGCCAGGACGTCGGGATTGTCACGTTCGCGCAACCAATAATAATCATCCACGCGCACATGGCCGTGTTGTTCCATGGTCGTGGGAAGCCTGGCGGCGAGAGGAGGATTCATTGATCCTCCAGGCACATGCTGGTTGGGTGATGGCACACGTGACTCCGTTTAAACCGACCTCAAGCCCGCGAGGAGTTACTCCTCTTTCCCGGTCGGACGAATGCGCAGTTGCTTGACCTGTCTTCGTTGTCTTTTCTGATCCAGGCGCTGTTCAATGGAACGACGAGGCGTGCGGAGGGTTTTTCGGACTGCGCGCGGCGTGAGAGCTTCGCGAAGCAGCCGACAAAATTTTTCAAGCGCATCGGCGCGATTCACCGTCTGACGGCAGGATCGCTGTGCGGACAAAGACAAGATCCCCTCTTTGTTGATCCGGGTGCCGAGCATGTCGCAAATCCGTCGTTTTTGCGGCGCCGTCAACGACGGAGAACCCGCAATGTCAAAAGAAAGCGTCACTCGTGTACTCACTTTATTGACGTGTTGGCCCCCCGGCCCGCTGCTGCGCGACGCGCGAAATTGAAGTTCCCGTTCTGGAATGGACAGTTTGGCCGTTATTGGAAGCACGTGCGTCTCGTCAGCGTTGATCCCGGCGGTCGCTCCGCATTCAGAGGACATAAAGTAAACGACACAGCCATGTTTCACAAGCAGAGGGCCGCCGGAACAACGAAGGCGGCGGCGGAACGAAGGAAGGCGTGAACGGGGGAAGAGACAGGGGCAAGCCTGAACGTGACGGAGCGAGGTGTTTCGTTTCAGAAAACCGTCCTCGCTCCGTCACCTTCAAGGCGCGCATTGGGGGCGCGTCAAGCCCTTACCTGGATCCGACTGGAATCAATTTGGGCTTGGCTTCTTCCGCCTTGGGCACTTTCACCGTCAAGACACCTTTGTCATACGTCGCCGCCGTTGCATCCGGTTTCACGTAGGCGGGAAGGCGAAAACTTCTGGCAAAAGACCCGTACTGCACTTCACGGAAATGATAGCTTTCGTCGTTCTCCGTGTGTTCGCATTTCCGTTCTCCCTGAAGAAGCAACGTATGGTCGGTCACGGACAGCTTCACGTCTTCCATGTTCATGCCCGGCACTTGCGCTTCCACGTACACATTGTCTTTGTCTTCGTAAACATTGACCGGTGGAACCCAATTCACCGCTTGCATACCCGGATCATCCCAATCCCAATACGAACGACGAAACGGCTGCAAGCCCCACACATCCAACTCTTTCAACAGATCAAATTTCCTCATGTGACACCTCCTTCTGACAAGTCTGTCAGGTTGACCGTTGCACAATCCGACTCCCTTTTTTCTTGAAGCGCCTCTGTCTTTTTAGATAAGTCCGGCCTGATAAAAGTCAAGCAAGTCACTGCGACGTTCGACAGACACAGTCCATGACCGACGCGCCCACGGTCACGTGAGAACGGGGCACGATGGATCCCTGGCTTCTTTGATCAGCGGGGAGAATGGCGAGAGGCTGCCACGTTCGGAAAAGACGGGATCACGTGAACGCCGCTTTGATGCTAAGATACATGATGATCACCTCCACGGCATGGGCCACAATCACGGCCAGGAGATTGCGCCACCGCAGAAAGATGGCCGCCCACAGCAATCCGTCCCAGACGGCTATCCAGTGCAGATGACGAAATGTCATGACCATAAAAGGGTCCCACGCAAAAGCCAGCGCGGACATGAGCATGGCCGCAAGCGAACACAACGGGAGACCGCCGACGCACGATTCAGGAATCCATTGACGACACGCGCTTTCCAGTCGTCCCAGGAGAAACCCCCGAAAGTGTAATTCGACACCGGCCGCAATCACGACCGTCAACCACGGAATCATCACAAGCATGGGAACCTTCGCATGAGGCGTGTCAAGCAAAAACGTGATCTCGCCCCCAAGCGTCGGCACCGCCCAAAGTATGACGGTCGTGTTGACCACTCCCAGAACGCATCCCGTACAAAGCCCCCACAGAAGACCACGATTCAGACGGCCACGGGAGAGTCCCAGACTGGTCAGCGCATGGTCATTGTATTTCCACCAGACGGCCAGCGCGCCATATCCGGACAGTTGCGGCAAAAATTGAAGGAGCGGATTTTGCTGATGCGAAGAGGGAAGCAGGTAAAAGAATCCCGTCAGGCAGATTGGAATGAGCGCCAACCAGGACGCGCGTTCATGCGATGCGGTCATGAATGATGACTCAAGATTCCCTGCGAGCCGGGAGCCTGTCTGCATCCCAACCTTGCCCGGCGAAGGCGATGCGGGAAAGGAGACTGGTGAATCCCACGACGTTGTCTCCTTGCGGCAGATGATTTCTTTTGCTTATGATTCCGTGGAAGGACATTCGCAACCATGTACAAGCTGAAGACATTCGTGCGGAATATCGCCGCTTTCAATCCCCGCAATCCCATCGCCCGTGGATTGTGTCTGGGCCTGACCTGCCTGGGGGTTGTACTCTCCGGTACGGGAATCCCCACCCTGTTCGCAGAAGATACCTCGCCCCTGAAAGAACTTCCACGAGCCGTTTTACGACATACTCCCCCATTGTTTGAGGAATGGAATTTTGAAACAAATCTGGATCCCGACCTTCTCCCAGGATTTTCCACGCATACCCTGGGGCATGGTCATCCGGGACAATGGACCGTGGTGACAGAGGAAAACGCTCCGAGTCGGACCCATGCGCTGCTACAGTCAACTCCATGCCCGGATCCAAGCTGCTACCAACTGCTCATCCGGGAAAACCTTCGCATGGAATACGTTGACTTGTCAGTGGGCATCCTCTCGAAGTTCGGTACACCGACCTCGGCGGCCGGTTTGGTGTTGGGGATGCAGGACATCAAAAATTTCTATGCCGTCCTCGTGTATCCGGCAAGCAATACCGTCAAGGCGTGGCGTTTTTCAAATGGCATACCCATCCTGATCAAAGAACATCCGATCCTTCCCAAAAAAAGAACGCCGTGGCATTTCCTCCGCATCCAGAGAAACACGATCATGAGCAAAGAGTTTCTGGAAATCGCGTTTGATAACCAGTTTTTCCTGTCCGTTGATGACTCCACGTTCCATACCGGCCGCATTGGATTCATGACCACCGGAGACGGCATCTTTGCGTTTGATAATCTGCGGGTCGTGGAATTGGTCACGAGTCGTCCACTCTCACGGCCGCCCGCGTACTAATCCGGAGACCCGGATTGTTCGTCAAACGTCAGCGCCAGCAGCGAGTAGGGATCAACCCTTGCTCCATTGAGTCGAACCCCCCAATGCAGATGCGGGCCTGTTGCGCGCCCGGTGGATCCCACCTTTCCGATCACGTGGCCTTTGGAAATCGTCTGGCCCTGCTCCACGTCCACACGGGACAGGTGAAAATACATGGAGAACAGACCAAGCCCATGGTCCACGATGACCCCCTGCCCCGTAAAAAAATGATCCATGGTGAGTCGCACGATGCCATCATTCATGATGGACACGGGCGTGCCTTCGGGCGCCGCAATATCTTCCCCGCTATGCGGCTTTTTCGGCTGTCCGTTAATCACCCGGCGACTGCCAAATCGCCCGGAAGGTTTGCCCGTGACCGGCACACGAAAGGTTTCCTTCCACAACGGATGCGGCACCACGCCGCCAAAGGCCTGGCGGACAACCTTGGCTTCGGCCCTGACCCGCACCAATGTGGGCGCATCGAGATCCACCATGGCAGAAGGCAGCGTCAATCGTTGCACGGGATAGTCTGCCTTGAGCACAGTCACGGGGAGACGACGTCGTGTCGTGCGTTGCGGATAGATGACTTCAATCGTCAGTTCATACTGACCGGGACGATCGTCAATATCCAACCCCAGCAGTCCGGCGTACACCTGTTCCCTGAAAGGAAACAACGTCAGCGTTCGTTGTAAAAATTTCCCAGTGATGCGATCCGGCCGGCCCTGGACGGGGATCGTCACAAACAGCACGTCCCCCTGTTTTCCCCGTAACGATTCACCGGGATTCACGGATAGCCCGGGCGCTTCCCCGAAACAAAGCCTGACGGACGCCAGGCTCACCAGCGCCACCGCAAGCGCGATGAGCCATGGACCGGTGACGATGCGGGGACGTGAAGAGGAATCCAAAGAAAAAAAGTTCATATCTACAGGGAAGCGGCCGGCACATGTGCCAGCAATTCATTGACTCGTCGGTTAAACGCGCAATAGGGATCCATGCACAAGATGGTTTCTTCCCAATATCCATTTAATTTCAGATACGTCCAATCCACCGTATAGGATCGATTTTTGGCTCGGGCAAAGCGAATAAAGTCACCTCGAACCTTGGCACGGGTGGACTGGGGGGGCACAGACATGGCGCGTTCAACCGCCCGCTCATCCACCATCCTCACCGTTTTGTCGTGAGCCTGCAACAGATAATATAACCCGCGTTTACGATTCACATCATGATATTGCAAATCCATCATCGCGACTCGAGGGTCATCCCACCCGCACCCTTTTCGGTCAACATACGATTGGATCAACCATTTTTTTGTCACCCAATCAATCTCGCGCACCAACCGCATGGGGTCATCCTCCAACGTATTCAAGACGCGCTCCCATTCGTTAAACACGTCCGCCTTGAGTGTGTCATCGGGGCGTGAACGGAGAAATTCCGCGGCTTTTTCCAGATACATCCGTTGAATTTCCAACGCGGAAAACTCCCGTCCGTCATCCAGCCTCACTTTTTTCCGCAACGTGGAATCGCGGGAAATGTCTCTAAGGGCCTTCACGGGGTCTTCCAAGGTCAGGCCCCGGACCACGCAGTCTTCCTCAATCATGGACAGAATGAGATCCGCCGTACCGACCTTCAGGTACACGGCAAACTCCGACATATTGGAATCGCCAAGAATAATATGAAGGCGCCGATACCGTTCGGCATCGGCATGAGGCTCATCGCGCGTGTTGATAATGCTTCGTGAGGACGTGGTGGAGGAAGAGGTTTTTTCGTGAATATGCTGCGCACGTTGAGACAGGAAATAGTGCGGCTTCCCCGACACCTTAAGCACTTTGCCCGTTCCGGAAAAAATTTGTCTCGTCACAAAAAAAGGAATGAGCTGCTCGGCCACTTTCCAAAAATCAACATCACGCCGCATCAGGAAATTTTCATGGCATCCATAGGTATTCCCCATGGAATCGGTATTATTTTTGAAAATATAAATATCTCCGGAGAGTCCTTCCTCCCGCAGACGTTCTTCGGCAAGCGGCAAACAGGATTCGAGAATCCGCTCCCCGGCTTTTTCATGCATCACCAGTTCCAAAATATCGTCACATTCCGGCGTGGAATATTCAGGGTGGCACCCGGTATCCTGATAAAATCTCGCCCCATTCGTCAGGAACGCGTTGGACGGCCAACTGTTCGGAATCAATCCTTCAAAAATATACCCCAGAATTTTTTCAACAGGCAGGTACACGCGGCCATGGGGAGCGAACGTCAGCCCGTATTCACATTCAAGTCCAAAAATTCGTTTCATGGGTGCATCTGTTTGGGGCCGGGTTCACGCATCGCTATGTTGCGGCACACTTTACATGAAGATACGCCCGGGATCGCTGATCCAGTATTGTTCGTAAGCCTGTGCTGATTGTCTGTCAGGATTGCGATTGTAGAGCAAAAGGTGCACTGAAACCCGCCAATTCGACCGGTATGTGAACCGACGGGCTTCGCCGTTTTGTATGAACAGCTTTTTATAGCCGTCAATTTTACGATAGGCCGAAGCGTATTCGGTTCCTTTCGGGTCAACAAATACAATCCGGTATTCTTTGTTTCGGCACATCCAGAACACAAAATCTGGCAGAAAACGGCGGTATTCGTTCACCAAGATATCGTAGTAGGGAATATGAATCTTATCCAGGGATTCGTCTATCTTGCTGAACATCCAAGCGTCCCATTTTATGGAATTTTTCTTAATCCATTCTTCCAGTGCGTTAAGAAAGGTGACTTCGCTATCCATCTTGACTATGTGCTGTATGTAATTGGTTGTTTCTTTCCCCAAAATGACGGGCAGGTAGTAGTGCTGGGCAAGCTGTTTGATTGTCAGTTCTTTGAAGGATTCTTGAGACGTTCCGGCAACACGGATTTGAAAATCCTCCCGCATGATTTCCCCTCTGGAAAGTTGCCCGCTTAATATGCCGATTTCCTCATTGGACACTTCTCCGCTCATGACATGTCTGATCTTTTCCTGAAGGTCTGCAACATATTCAGGTCTGGTGCGAATCTCTCGGAAATGAACAATATCCGTGCTTTCATCCAGTTCCCTGACTCTGTCGGGTACTTTTGAAGCGAGGGAAAAATGGGATACAAGCCGGCGTTGAAGAAAGGGAAGGGCGGCATAATCCTTGCCTGGCTCAGACTGAATCTTTCCCTGCGACTTCACCATAGCGCGAAGGCCGCTGATTTGCCGCGTTGTCATCGCGTCCCTGACGGTCAAAACCGAATCGGACGTTTGTTGAAGCCATGCCTTGAATCTTTGCCGCGTCTCGTCGCTCATGGCAAAGGGCACCTGCACCGTGTCGTCTTGCTCATCTCTGTATTCGGGAACCAGCAGAGGCATATCGGCGCCGTTAATCTTTGGTCTTTGCGCTCTATCAAAACCTTCCAGCCTTTCAAAGACGGATACTTGTTCCGTTTCCAAGCCTTTCAGCACCGATTCGATGGCACTGCGATTCGTGGCAAAGAGAAACAATGTTTCCGGCGGCTGCACAAGGTCATGGCATTCATCCATAGCCAACCTTTCTTTGCCTTCCAAAGTGAGACGGGAAAGGCGGCGACGTTTGCCGGGAAGGGGCTCTATACGCACACCGCGCCCGACGGATTGCACGACAAACTTTTTCGCTTCGCTTCCGCCGATGTTTATGAAATTGATGACATTGGGACGGTTGGAATCCCAACTCTCAAAGAATGAACGGGACCCCATCAGAATGGTAATTGGGCTTTGCTCCAACCCGTCAAAAAACGATTTCTCCTGCAATGCGGTTGTTTCCTCATAGCCGGCAAGAAGCTCTTTGCGCCATTTTGAAGTATCTCCTATGCGTATCAACGCAAAAGGAGAATCGGAATTTTTCATTTGAAACGCCAGTTCCTTGTTGTCACCACTGCGAATAAATTGCAATGCTCCCTTTCCACGGCCAAGAAAAACGGCTTCGCGCAAGTCAGTGACTTTCATGGCTTTAATGGAAGTTGCATCACTCCCGAGAATACCTCCGCCATCCTCTCCAAAAAGAAGGCTTGCGTTTGTCCAGTCACGAATCAGCTCGGCTTTGGAGTCTTTAAAAAGCGATTCGTCAATCTCTCCCGTGGCAATTGCGCGCAGGGTTTGAAAAAACGCCCATAAATCGTTTCTTTCGTTTTCAACATCGGTATTAACAGAATTCACCAGCGTCAGCATAAGCGGCAGATGATACAGGTTCTTCAAGCCGGTACTTTCCCGAAGTTCACCAACCCGCATAGACACATAAGCAAGCGTGACAAGAGACTTTAAGACAATTTTTCGCCTTTCATCATGGCTGACTTCTTCTTCTCTGTTTCTGAACGCATCGTATTCCCTTTCATTCAAATAGATGCTCTTGCCATGTCCGTTTTTTATAAACTCCTCCAGGTTGTATTTCTTAACGGTCGTTACGATGTCCTCTTTGTCTGTAAAGGTTGCGGAAAAATTAAAAAGAAATCCTTCGCGCGCCATCAAGGCATAATATGCCTGCCGTTTGGAATCTTCTTTTCCACCTTTGTGCGCCTCATCCAGAAGCACATACCACTTCCCGCCGTTTTCATAGGCTCGGTAATCGGTCAGCGCATCTTTTTGAACATCGGAAATGTTGTCGCTACGGTGATAATAAACCGTTGTCGTATCACCCAACATTCCCTGACGCCTGCGGCTAATTTCGCGAAGCGGAACAAGGTCAATATAGAGACCTGTCTCGTTGAATTCATCTATGGTCCGCCGTATCTGCCCGATGAGATGTTCACTCGGCGCAAGGATGAGAATATTATGGGGCGGAATTTCACCGTGACGCTTTAACGCATACAGATATTCAATAAGTTTCACCATGACAAGGGTTTTCCCACTTCCCGTAGCCATCCAGAAACACATGCGGTTAATGAGGTTGTAATAGGGAATCAAATCGCCTTGAGGAGTAATAAAATCAGACAGGATGCGGAAAACCTGATTTTGCTTTTGATTCTCCTCGTCCGCCAGGCTTTCGTATTTTTTCACGCCGAATCTGGCGAGCGGGTGGTCGGAGCGTTGATATGAGTTTTCTAAAAATTGCTTGCGTTGGTCGTTGGTATCTCGTGGTTCGGTGGATTGATAATCGTATTGCTGCCCGTAATAGAGATAGAGAGAGCGCGCGGCTTTTCGCAAAGCATCCGTCTGATAATCGTATAGTGTCTTCTGCGCGGAAAACTGGCCGACTTCAGGAACACGCCAGGTTTCAGGGAGGTCGCTGTAATTCAGGGATTGGGTGATGGGTTCGAGGATGGGGGAAGTCATCTTTCATTGCCAATATTTATCGCTTTTTCTGGTATTCGAGGAAGCCCTTGGCGTTGAATATAAAACGCATAGCGTTGTTGAATTCTAGTGATGTAGGGATGAATGAGACGACCAATGCGTTTATCCTTCATTTCTCCAAATGGTTTCTGTATTAACTTTCTAAAATCAAACTGTATTGTTTTCCCTTGATCAACCCCAAACACAATAGATTGCCACACTCTTTCATCAAAATGACCATCTTTATATAGTTTTTCGATTTGATTATTATTAATAGATTTTCCTTCAATACAAAATAACTCAATATCATTAATATTTTGACCGTTCCTTCCAGGAATACAATCGCAATCTGCTCGAATGTTGAGAAAATATCTTCTACCTTCTTTAAAAATATCACCGCCCTTTAGATCATTAGCTAATTTTCCCTTTGGTATAAAACTTGCTCCTTCCAAAACAGACTTAATATCCGCATTATCTATTGCATACGGTCTCCTATCCAATACTGTGCTCTCAAAAATGCGGGCTTCCATACGCGCTAGTATATTGTTATTAATAAGATTAACCATAGATGAACTTGGGTCAGTGCCATCCTTTTTATAAGACTCCCAGAACACCCTAGGCCAACCGGGACTCCTTTCATACATTGAGCTAAAAAGATTATTTTTTGATTTGTAGAATGCTTGCTCCCAGGCTTTCAATGTATAAACAGAAGCATTTCTACCCACCCAATTTTTGATAGAACTAGAAAGCTGGGCACGCGTGATGGTGTTTTTATTTTCGATAAAGATAAAATTCTTTCCGGTTTTTTGCTCATCATAAAAACCAAGCGGAGAAATTTCATTTATGATGTCTGCAGGATTCTCATTTGTAAATATAAAAACAGGAACAAAATACTCCTTCGCTTGTTTAAGAAATTTTTTGTTATTTTCAATTCCATCTGTTTCCAAATTGGATGCGTTGCTTAGCCACAATTTCCAATCCAATAATATAAAACTTGCAGATTGAAGAAAGTTTTTACAGACGTCATCGGATGGGATTTTATGGTTTTTGTAGAAAGGTATATTCCATTCGTTTTCTAAATATTCTACTAACTTAAAAATTTTGTCGTCATGCTCATCCGAGTGCGCAAAAGCATCGTCAATAGCAACACCAATCCCCGACATAAGGTTTTTAATGTCCATTATAAGTCCTCATTTTTCACAAAACTAACCACGAAATTAGCACCTTTCAGCTTTCTTTGATGCTTGGGAGCAATAGATATTTGGTAGTCGTGCCTTTCCAGCAACTGATGAGCGATGTAAAGACCAAGCCCTCTACCTTCCTGCCCCTTGCCGGAATAGAAAGGTTCAAAAATATACGGTTCATCTTCTTTATCTATGCCCGGGCCATTATCTGAAAAAATCAACTCCCCGTTGTCACCATCTACCGTAACAATGATTGCTTTATTCTTCATCTCTAAGGTATCCAACCAATACGAAGCATTGTCAAAAAGGTTTATCAATACCTGCATAACAACACCGTCGGTGGTATCAGCAACCAACGAAGAACCTCGAGAAGCAACCTTTTCATAGCAAATATTTTTCTTTTTCAATAAGCCTTCATACAATTGAAAAATTTTGTCTAAAATTGGCACAATTTTTAACGACTTTCTTCGCCTCTTGGATGACCTAAAAAGACTCTGAACATCCTGCATTCCTTCACTGACCTGGCCCAAAACGCCAACTAATCTTTCGGACTGTTCTTGGATTTGTTCATCTCCAGAACGTCTAGACAAAGAAGCAATTGTTTTACCTATATCTCTTGCCCTACCCATCATCAGCATAATGTCATGGGAAGTCATCTCAACCGACAGGCCTACGCCTGCAAGATCTTCGGTTATTTCTGCCCGCTGAACAAGATAATCTTTTTCTCGCTTGTATTCCTTCTCTATTTTGTTGACCTGACGAACCCCCGCTGCATCTTCCCGCTTGCCAAGAACCGCTTTTAAATCTGACAGATGATTAGCGACGATTTCACTGCGCACAATTTCAGCCACATTTCTGTCTCTTTTATTTTGTTCATACCGTGAATATCGATATTGTTTAATATAAGATAAAAAAGTTGATATCAGGAACAAGAAGTCGTTGACCGCGTTTCCTTTTTCTATCAGACCTTCCCGATTGGTTTTATCCCTCAGTTGCGGATTTTTCTCATAAGAAATATCAATCCAGCCAATCACCTGATCGTTGCTGAAAAAGTCCCCGGCTCTCCCTGTCCCCCTGGTTACATCTATGTTCAGCCAGTCATCATCGGGGTCACCGTAGGGATAAACTCGCACACCGTCCCTGTAAAGATAAATTCTATGCTCCTTAAGCATATTTTTCTCTTTCTGGTTGAGTTCATACCTTCCGGTTATGCCACGCGAAAAATCAAAAACATAGAAATGAAACCCGAAGCTACCGCACTTGTAAATCTCGTTCTCTTTATCTCCATTTCGTTTAAGGCGCTGCCTCCATAGCCATAACCCTTTTATTTTCGGATCGTTCAGTTCAATGTTTGACTTGCTACTTGTACTTTTATCTTCCGTGAATATAAAAGCATTCCTTCTGGAATTGAATTTTCCGTGTATTTTCAGCACAGACTTATTTTCTATTAGCCCTTTAATCTCTTCCATACTTCTATCTTCTGTCGGTTGATGTTTTCCATTACAGACAAGAGATATCTGGAAATTATCTGCTGCTTTTCGTCCGGTAATTCTTGAAATGGGATCAGTTAAGTTGGCGACATCTCTGTGCAAATTTTTTATGATGTTTTGATTCCATATCCCTTTCAATTTTCGTATTTCTATTACGGTTCCTCGGGATTCTTTTATTAACTTAACGGGAGAAAATTCCAAGTAATCTATTTTAATTTGATCCAAAAATATTTCCTTTGTTTCCCCGTTTTCCGAAGTAAAATCATCATCAAATTTCCAAAAATCGTATTCAAGAACTGATTCAAATTCTGAATTTCTAGTCCTAGTTGTTATCGTTATCTTTTTCCCTAATTTGAGAATAGCAAAGCGTCCAATACCTTTTTCACCTTGCATAACTCTCTTCTTCTCAGGCGTTTCTCTTTTGCCTTCTTTTTTTCTGATATATTTTTGCGGAGTAGCCGGATTCATCCAGGCATTGCGTATATCTTCACGAGTCATTCCACTTCCATTGTCTTCCACTACAATCTTGGAATTTTTTTTAGCAGACATATCATCGTTGAAATTTTCAAAATTCACTTTGACCCAGTCAGCATCTGCATCATAAGAATTCTTAATAAGCTCCACCAAGGCAACTCGCTCATTCTTAATGAGTTGTTCTCCCAACATCGTCAAGAGTCTGGCGTAAGGGCGAATGGATAGTCTTTCTCGTTTCATGTTTTTCTACCTATCACCACGAATTCATTCTTGTAAACTTCTCTGCAATTTATACTCCTGGTAAAACGTCCTTTGATATCTCTATACGGTGTCAATATTTTTAATGATATTTTACGAGTAATGATGTCAATTTCTCTGAAGCCGACGTTTTTCATGCACTGCTTTAGAAACCTGGTGTTATCTATCTGTACCCCTCCATAGCTCGTATTACCTATTACAAATACAGCCATTCCGTTTTTATTGAGAACGCCATGACATTTTGAAACAGCTTTATCGATGTCTATAAAATATCTTGCCGTGGAAATCGCTTTAGTCTTATGTTCTTGTAAAAGGCTTCTATAAATTCTCTTCCCGATACAAGGCAGAGATTCTATAGCCTCTGCGGAAAGGATTCGCATTTTGTAATTGTTTCCTACCATGTTTTTTCTCAAATTTCGGTAATCGGAACACAGCCCAAGCCAAAGAGCCGACAGTTGATGGATATCGGCATAATCATACGAAGTAACATAGGGCGGACTTGTAACAATTAAATCAGCTTTGTATTTAGCTGATTTAAGAGCAAGAAAATTTTTCCGCATTATTTGAATGTCTACCTTGCTCGACTTGAGGAAGAAATTTTCCTTGTTGGCCTTCCTCATAAAGTTAAACTGCTTTTCAAATGCTTCCATAACATCACTTGGTGACTTATTTGGATCAATTTGAGGTTTAATTGATTTTGTCAACCAATTAGATGTCGGCCTCAAGATATTAGAAAAAGCACAAAGAAAGAATTTTCTATATCGACTGTGATTGGAAATTTCTAGCATAATTGTTTTCTTCAATTTCAATAAATCTTCTATATTTTTTTCGTTATACCAATATCTTATTCTGTCATTAACATCAGCAAACTCTGCTTGCTTTATTTTTATTGAATCAAACTTCTTGGCAATCACCGACATGTGTTTTTCTAAAACAGTATCGTCATACTGTTTAGTTTTAACCTGGGCAATTAACGTAGCGACTGGGTTGATATCGCACCCCCAGAAATTTTTACCGTTCTTTTTTGCCTCAACCGCAGTCGTACCACAACCACAAAAAACATCCGCAACAGTCTTAACTTCTACACCTTTTTTTTTGGCATATTGCAAGGCTTTTGTAGTTATAAAGCCGGGAAATTTCGCTGGGTAACTATGGATTCGATGTATGAGGCCCTCTGTTTCCGTTCCAAAATCCCAGGAATTTGATGAAAAATTCGATTGGCTCATCACTCCCCCCACCACAAATAGGGTTTGATTAGAGATACGAAGTGCCGCTTTTCCTCTTCGGTCATTTTTGCCGGGTCTGTTTTCTCGGTGGTGTTGTCGGCAAAGGTTACGCTGTCGGCTGTGCGTTTGCGGATTTGTTTGCCGAGGATGTTGGCAAGGGATTCGGGAATGTCTATATCGGGGTAGAGATTGTGCAGGTTGATGTTTAGTTTGCCGTTTTTTGACGGTTTGACGGCGTGGGCGAGTTTGGCATCACCGAAGAAGACGTATTGCTCAAAGGGGGTTCTGGCGCTGTCCAGTTCCAGTTGTTCACCGTCTTCGTAGCGGACGTTTTTCAGGGTCTCTTCGTATTGTTCCAAGGTGTAATACTTGAAGAAGTGGCTACTGCCTTCACGGGAAACGGGGGTTCCGTCTCTCCAGTCTTTGGAATAGATCACCTTCTTTATGCGGGGGAGCAGGACAGTATGAAAATACTCTCCCATTTCGATGAGTAGATATTTTCGCTTGCCATCATCTTCACGGTTTAGGTTGATGACGGCGTGGGCGGTGGTGCCGGAGCCCCCAAAAAAGTCCAGCACAGTATTTTTGTCTTGCAGTGAGCAAACGACAAGACAGTTAGCAACCAAATACGGCGATTTAGGAAAGGGAAAACAACGCGCGTCTCCAAATAAATTAGCAATGATTCTTGTTCCGTGTTCAGCAGCGGAATACTCTTTTTTATCCCACCATGTGGTTGGCAAAGTACCTTGACTATTCATTCGAGATTTTACATAGATACCAAACGAATTCTTGCCGTTAGTCTTTGACTTTAATTCTGACAATCTATTTTTTACCGTTTCTCCTCCCCATTTCCATGTTTTTTCTTCTTTTTTGTCGTTGACAGGCCAAACAGCAACCTCCCTTTCCAGTAAATCGTCTTCTATTTCCCATTTTCTCTTTGAATCTATCCAGGTCATATTGGGAATACGAATTTTGTCACCATCCACATAAAAGGGATAAAAAAGCTTGGGGCGCGCAGTTCTGTAAGCGTTAAATCCTCCATGCTTACGGAAATTGACCCACTCAAAATTTCCGACTTCGTCTTCCTCTTTATAGCGACCAGATTGTTCTTCAGTATGACTGAGACGACCTACTCCTGCTTCATTAGATTTTTCAGCAAACAAAGCATACTCATGTGACGGCGAAAAACCTTTTCCTGTAGAGCGACCGGCTGGATTACTACGAACAGTCGCGGTTCCTAAAATTGAGTCATTACCATAAATCCCTTCTAAAAGAATTCTGAGATTAGCCTGCTCTACATCGTCTATCGCGGCAACCAAAATTCCTTCCTTCTTCAAAATATGACGAGATATTTGTAGCCTATTCTCCATTAAAGAAAGCCATGACGAATCCTTGTAATTATTCCTGTAAAGAATCGCTGACGAATCAGTATTGTAAGGCGGATCAATATAAATACACTTCACCCTCTCTCGATACCGCCGCTGCAAACTATTCAACGCCTGCCAGTTCTCGCTATGCACCAACTCACCGTCCAGCGCCTCGTCCAAATTCCCCAGACCGTCAAGAATTTCCAACTCCAAATCCTTGAAGTGCTTTGTATCCAACGGCAGAAACTTCCAATCGCCGCTTGCGCCATTTTTATCGTCCGTGCTTTTCTGCCCGTTGAAAATTCCTTTCATTGAAAACTTATCATCAGCCATCCCCAGTGCCTGCCATTCCTTTATCTGCACTTTTGCGCCGTTATGCTTGATGATCTTTTTCAGAACCCCGTCGGTCAGTTTGTCCAGAGTAACGACATAATTCACATTCCGCACAAACTTCGGCTTTTCCCATACTCTGCGCAGTTCGTCTTCAAACTGGGCGATGAAGTCGATGATGTTGTAGGCGGTATTTTTAATCGCCTGGATCTGTTTGATTCTTTTTTCCTCAAAGATGGTCTCTTCCTGAAAGATGTATTGATAGACCCACAGGTCAAACTGTTCGCGCAGAAACCCTTTTGCGTCTTTGTTGATGAAAAAATCCGCTTCGGTCTGGCGGCGGAAGACGCCGATGGCTTTTTGCAGTTGCTCCTCGGTGAGCGCAATGCCGGCTTTGCGGGCGGCTTTGACAATCTTATCGGATTTTGTGGTAGTGCCTTTTTGCGAATAAGAAACCTTGAGATGGACAACTTTGCCTTCTCTTTCTCTTTTCGCTTCACCAGGAGTAAAAATGAACTCCTTACGTTCGTTGTTCTTTTTATGCTCCACTTGCGAAGCGTCAAAGTAAAACCGCCTTGTGTTTTGCGGTTTCCCCTCCTCGTTCAACTCAACCGGCATTGAGCGCACCAGCACTTCGGATTTGACATAGTAGAGCATCTGCGTCTTCCACGACAGGGCGACATCCTGCCCGTCTGCATAGACCCGCTCATAGGTTTTGGAGAACGCCGGAAGATGGCGGAAGTAGATGGAACCGCTTTCGCAAAAGTAGCGGTGGAAGAAGGTGTGGAGCTTGTCAAAGAGTTCTTCACGAAACGATGAATCCTTTTCGGCGCACGCGTCAATCCGCTCCATCAACTTCGGGCGGATGGAGCGGAAGTAGGCGCGCTTCATGCGCATCAGGTTGACGAAACCGGAGTCGCCGTCCACCTCGGCGCCGGTGAACAGGGATTCGAGTGCGTCCAGAAAACGTTTTTCTTTCACGTTCATGCAGGGTATATCCTTGCGGATGACGGTGGTCATATCCGACACAACTCGCCGGGAGTACACCCACATTCCGCGGGCTTCAACCGGATAGGAACAGGAAACAACCTGCGCGGGTCAGGCAAGAAGAGTCTCGGCTTCGTCGAAGGCCACGCGACGAAACCTGCGCCCGGGACGGGTACGGTCGAGTACGGCAATTTCAAGCGCATGAAGCGACACGGTCTGCTCTGTCGCGGTTTCGATGGCGTTCATGCACCGGGTGATCGCCGTTTTCAGATCCAACACGGCTTCCAAATCACTCGCGCGCAGGGCGGAAGTCAGGACATCGGATCGTCCCCCGATGGCGATAAATTGCTTTTCGTGCACAATCGTTCCATCAAACGCGATGCGGTAGAATTCCGTATTTTCAGGACCGTCTCCGATCTGGGCCAACAGAATTTCCACTTCAAAGGGTTTCAATTCCTGACTGAAAATCGTGCCCAGCGTTTGCGAATACCCATTGGCCAGCGCACGCGCCGTCACGTCCTCGCGACTGTACATAAACCCTTTTAAATCGGCGTGCTGAATGCCCGCTTTGCGCAAACTTTCAAATTCACTGTACTTGCCCGCCCCCGAAAAGGCGATATTGTCGTAAATTTCCGAGATCTTGAACAATGACGTGCTGGGATTATCCGCCACGAACAGCACACCGTCGCGGTATTCAATGGCGACAATGGATCGGCCTTTGGCAATGCCTTTTTGGGCATACTCGGCCTTATCCTGCATAAGCTGTTCCGGGGAGACGTAAAACGGAAGCGTCATCGGGTTTCCCGCTCCGACCGTACGCGAGCCAACTGGTCGCACAGGCGCGCAACGTCGGTCTCGTCCACGTCAGCCACGCCACGGGCGGTGACCAGTTTCATGGTGGGATAAATTCCGCGGAACACATCAGGCCCCCCCGTTCCCACGTCCTCTTCCGCCGCGCTCAAGAGAGCCTCCAGCGCCAGGGAGAGTACGTCCTGCTCGGACAGATTTCTGCGAAACCGTTCTTTGACGGTCACGCGGGCATCTTTGCCGCCGGAGCCTACGGCGTGATAATCCGTTTCCTCATATTTCCCGCCCGTGATGTCGTATTTAAAAATCCGGCCCCGGCCCTGTTTCACGTCAAAACCCACAAACAACGGAATCACCACCAACCCCTGCATGACCATCGGCAAATTCGCTTTCACCATATGCCCCAGACGATTCGCCTTGCCTTCGCAGGACAACAGCACGCCATCCAGTTTTTCATAATGTTCCAGTTCAATGCTGAACAACGTGGCCATTTCAAGACATGGTCCGGCGGCGCCCGCAATGGCAATGGCGGAATGGCTGTCTGTTTTGAAGACTTTTTCCATGCGCCGGGCCGCGACTTGATACCCTTCCACCGCGCGTCGGTCGCCGACAATGATCGCACCCTGATCATATTTGACGGCCAGGACGGTCGTGCCGTGGGAGAGATTGGCCAGGATGTTCCGTTGCATCTCATCAGTCGGAACCGCCGCTGAAACCGGCGGGTGAGCGCCGGTTCCCCAACGCACCGCCGGTGTCAGTTCGGGTTTGACCTGCTGAAGAAAATCAAAAAAACTCGAACACTGACCGACAGGCATGTTTGACCTCATCCATTCCATACGTCACCGTGCGATCGAAACCGGATTCCCGTTGCGCATTCTCACATTCTCCGCTTACAACGCCAATCGTTCAAGGAGTTCCCGTGGAGTCTCCACTCCGTCAAACAGCTCATCGGTCATCTCCTGCGTTCCGCGCAGGGGATCCATTAACGGGACCCGTTTCACGGAGGACTCTCCCACGTCAAAGAGTACGGACGTCCAACTCGCACCGTAGATCTGGCGTGGAAATTTCCGAAGGCAGGCCCCACGGAAATATGCGCGCGTGTCTCGCGGAGCATGAAATTCCGCACCGGCAATGTCCTCATCATCCAGCAACCGCTCAATGCGTCGGTTCCGTTCAAGCGCGTAATACAATCCCTTTTCAGGTCGAATGTCATGGTATTGCAGGTCCAGCAAGGCGACTTGCGGACTCTCCCATCCATAGCCTTTCCGGTCCAGATACGATTCAATCATGTGTCGTTTCGCCACCCAGTCAAGTTCACTCGCCAATTGCCACGGATCCTGTTCGAGTTTATCCAGAACGGTTTCCCATCTCACCAGAATATCCTTGGTCGCAGGGGACAACTCGCGGCAGGCGTAAAAATCATGCGCGGCCATGAGATAGGCCCGTTGGATGGCGAGTGCGTTGGTCACGCCTCCGTCAGCCAGCTTCAGATCGGCCTTCACGGTAAGATCGCGTGAGACAATCTTGATCGCGTCCACGGGATTCTCCAGCGCACATGAGGGACATGCCGCGCCCTCGTCCAGCATATGCGTGACAATCGCCGTCGTGCCCACTTTTAAATACGTGGGCAGTTCCGCCATATTGGCGTCACCGACAATCACGTGCAAGCGTCGAAACCGCGCGTCGTCGGCATGAGGCTCGTCACGTGTATTGATGATGGGTCGTTTGACCATGGTGTTCAGGTCAACCAGACATTCAAAAAAGTCGGCGCGTTGAGAGAGTTGATACTGTGCGGGCGCGGTGCCATTCTCCGACCCGACTTTGCCCGCCCCCGCGAAAATGGGACGTGACACAAAGAAAGGCAGCAGCGTCCGCGCAATGGTATCGAATGGCACGGCACGGGACATTAAATAATTTTCATGGTACCCGTAACTGTTCCCTTTGCCATCGGAGTTATTCTTATACACCACGTACCCGTTTCCGCCCGCCTGACGATTGAGGGTCTCCAGGCATTTGGCGAGAATGCGTTCGCCCGCACGTTCATACGCGACCAGGTCACGAGCCGTCGCGCATTCCGGCGTGGCATACTCCGGATGCGCGCCATCAACGTACAGCCGGCCGGCATTCGGCAACAGCTTATTAAGCGCACGATTATACTCGGGACCCGGCCGTTCACGTTCACCCTCCACTTCAAACCCTCGCGCGTCGCGCAGAGGGTTTTCGTGTTCGTAATCCCACAACGCCCGTGGCGCAGGGAGCGACGGATACCCGCTGACCAAGTGGAGGGAATTCTCAACGGGGTCGGACGCCGGGAACCGACGTGAGGCCACGCCAAATTCAGTTTCCGTCCCGATAATACGTTGCACAGACTCCTCAATCCAGGGTGAGACGGCGCATTAAAAGTAATGCCCGGCGTTGACGACTTCAATGTCGCGCGTGTCTTCGGAACCGGAAGTCAGGGTTCGAACGTGGACAATTTTTTCGCCCTTTTTCCCGGCAATACGGGCCCAATCATCAGGATTGGTCGTATTGGGGAGATCTTCATGCTCCTTGAATTCTTCCCGAATGGCACACAAAAAGTCTTCTTCCCGCAAGCCCGTTTCCCCCGTGTGAATGGCTCGCTTGACCGCGGACTTTTTGGCTCGTGAGACCACGCCTTCAATCAATGCGCCGCTGGAAAAGTCCTTGAAATGCAGGATGTCTTTTTCGCCGGTGGCATACGTCACTTCAAGAAACCTGTTGGCTTCCGATGTGGCATACATCGCCTCCACCGTGACGTCAATCAGGTGCGCGGCAACCGCCTCCCGATCCTGCCCATGCCGGGCAAGTTCCTCTTTGGCAAACGGCAGATCGCCGATGAGATATTTGGCAAAAATATCACGGGCGCTCGCCTTCTCCGGTCTGGGAATTTTGACCTTCACGTCCAATCGCCCCGGTCGCAAGACCGCCGGGTCAATAAGATCCTGGCGATTGCTGGCCCCGATGACGATGACGTTGTTGAGTCTTTCCACACCATCAATTTCGGCCAGAAACTGCGGGACGATGGTGGATTCAATATCGGAGGAAATCCCCGATCCGCGGGTACGGAACAAGGCGTCCATCTCGTCAAAAAACACGATCACCGGATTCCCCATTGCCGCTTTTTCGCGTGCCCTGGCGAAGACTTCACGGATGTATCGTTCAGATTCGCCAACGTATTTGTTCAACAGTTCAGGCCCCTTCACGTGCAGGAAGTAACTGCGTATTTCCTTGCCGGACAAGTGTCGCAATTTTTGCGAAATGGCATTGGCCACCGCTTTGGCGATCATCGTCTTGCCACACCCCGGAGGCCCGTATAACAGAATGCCTTTGGGCGGCGTGAGGTGATACTCCCGAAAAAGCTCGGGGTGTAAAAAGGGCAATTCCACGGCGTCGGTCACCCGTTCAACTTCCCCGGCCAACCCACCGACGTCGTCATAATGCACGTCCGGAATTTCTTCAATCACAAACTCTTCGATTTCGGATTTGGGAATTCTCTCAATGACGTATCCCGACCGAACGTCATACAGGAGATGATCGCCGACGCTGAGACGCTCGGCGAGTAACGGCTCGCCCAGCTCGACGACTCGCTCTTCATCATGATGCAATTGAATCACGACCCGCGTTTCATCCAGACGATCCTTGAACCTCACCACTTGTCCCTGGGGATCAAAGGCCCGTGCCTCAATGACGTTCAGGGCTTCATTCACAATCACTTCCTGCCCTTTTCGCAACGCCGCGCCGTCCACCGCATGATGCACACTGACGCGCATTTTCCGGCCAGAGACATAGACGTTGGCACTGTGATCATCGTTCAGACTGCAGAAGCATGCGTAGGACGACGGCGGGGCTGTCAGCTTGACGATTTCGGTACGGAGGATTTCGATGTGGGCTTTGGCTTCCTGGAGGCTGGCCTTCAACCGTTCGTTGTGTTTCTGGGATTGCTGCAAGCTGATCCTGGTCTCATAGACATTCCGCACTTCATGTTCCAGGGATTGGAGTTCCTCTCGCAACTTCTCCAGCTCCAGATTCTGATCATCGTGCTTTCTCAATCCCATAGGATGTTCCCCGCAGGATCGTTGATGGAACGGAAGACTCTATGCCCACACACACGACAGGCGACAGGGACTGTTCCGCCTCGGAAACCGTTGCCCGGACAGGAGCAACTCGTGACAGCCGATCGTGACTCTGCGTCCCCGAAAGAATACTAGCACTGGTTTTCTGAAAGGGTCAATATAACGACGCCTCCTTTACCGCGTGCCACAGACGCGAAACTGCTCGGCATACTGCTTGACGGCATCCCGTGGGGACAAGGCGTTGACGATGGACGACAGTGCCGCCACACCAAAGGCTCCGGCTTTCATCACGCACTCCACGCGAGAAGGCGTGACCCCGCCAATCGCATATAATGGAATGTGACACTGTTGACGGGCTTCGAGAAACGCGCCGACGCCCAACGGGGCGCCGTACTCCCGTTTTGACGGCGTATCATACACCGGTCCGAGTACCACGAAGTCCGCGCCGTCTTGCTCACTTTGGAGCGCCTCGCTTGAGGAATGGACCGATTTCCCAATGAGATAGTCGGCGCCCAGACAGGCCCTGGCCTCCTTGACCGACAGGCTGTCCGATCGAAGATGCACGCCTGCCGCATGTGTGGCGAGGACCAGATCCACGCGGTCGTTGATTAAACACGGCACGCGAAAAGGACGCGCCAATTGATGAATCGCGTTCACGAACCGCAGCAGTTCACGGGTGCCAAGCGCTTTTTCACGAATTTGGATCATCATGCCCTGTTCAGGGATAATGTCCTTGAGGATCTGCAACAACCTGTCCTCTCCGGTATGACACCGGTCGGTGATCACGTATAAGGGAGGAAGAGCGATTGGTGCCACAGGAAGGGAAAGCCACTCAAAGAAGGCAAAAGTGCGAAAATTGTTGAGAAAAATTATTCAGTCTCGTCTTCGGAGATTTCTTCTTCAATTTTGCGACGCCTTTCAGACAAAGACTCATCTTTATATCTCCAGTAATCAGGTCCTGGAGTAGCCACGGGCCTGTAACCCATTCGCTCCAAGATTTTGTGAGCAGACGCACTCAAACTGGTTTCAGTGTCTTCAAACTTTATTTGCCTATCACTTATAACTTCGGCTGTTATTGAGTCGTCCTTTGAAAAAGTTAAAGTCTCTCCTTTGTTTATCCTGACATGGCTAAACCGGAAAGGTGGTCTCCTTTTTTTATGCTTTTCAACAGCTTCTAACTCATCCAAGTCAAAATTTTCACTTTCATCTTTCGGCGTTACATCCTCACCTCTTATCATTTGCAGCAAACTAACAGCGCAGTCAGAAGAAACCTCAAAGAATTCCCGCTTGGGATTGACTCTCATTTCTCTCAGTCCGTTATGAATCAGTTTCTCATAGTTCTTTGCGTCATTGTCATCCACTCTAACCGCATATTTACATATAAAAGGAAATGGAACTCCGGTTGAGTACAATTCCTTCATTCTTTGTTGAAGATCCGAAGTTTGTCCTATTTTCACAAATCCAGACATGCCTTCATTCACAAGAACATAAAATATCATTACTCTCTCCCTTGGATACGTAGCACACTCTCCCCGGGGTGCGCCGGATGCGTTCAACACCGGCTTACAACATACCCTCAATCGAGCTGCTCGCCGTGGCATAGAGTTTCCGGGGAATGCGACCGGCTTTGTACGCCAACCGCCCGGCGAAGACGGCGTACTTCATCGCCTCGGCCATGGCAATCGGGTCGCCGGCGCCGGCAATCGCGGTATTCATCAACACTGCGTCTGCCCCGTATTCCATCGCCAGCGCCGCATCGGAAGCAGTCCCAACGCCCGCGTCAACGATCACGGGCACCTTCACGGTTTCCATGATGATTTTCAAATTGTAGGGATTGCGTATGCCCAGACCGGAACCAATGGGCGCCGCCAGGGGCATGACCGCCGGGCATCCAATATCAACGAGCTTTTTCGCCACCACGGGATCATCGTTGGTATAGGGCAACACCACGAATCCCTCCTTGATCAGGATCCTGGCCGCTTCAAGAAGCCCGGCGGTATCGGGAAACAACGTCCGCTCATCGCCAAGCACTTCAAGTTTCACCACATCAGACACGCCGGCCGCGCGCGCCAGCCGCGCATAGCGCACGGCATCGTCCACGGTATAGCACCCGGCGGTATTGGGAAGAATCGTGTACTGTTTGGGATCAAGATAATCCAGCAGATTCTCCGCATTGCGATCCGTGATATTGACCCGGCGCACGGCCACCGTGACAACGTCGGCGCCGGACGCTTCAATGGCGTTGCGCGTTTCAACAAAGTCCTTGTATTTGCCCGTCCCCACCCACAAGCGGGATCGAAACTCCCGCCCGGCTATGACCAACCGATCATCACTCATATGCTCTTTCCATCCCTTCACGCCGATTCCCGATGTCTGCGGCATCGTTTGAATGTTCACACAAAGTCACGGCCGGCAACGAGAAGCGCCTCCTCCGATAAAACTCACAATCTCAATATGGTCGCCGGCATGAAGCCTTCGGGCTTCAAAGTCCCGTTGATCGAGTATTTCAAGGTTGATTTCCACGGCTACTTGCGCCACATTCAGTTGTAAATCCTGGAGCAGGCCACGCACAGTCATATCCTCACACACGTCCAGCGGATCACCATTGACTTGAATGTGCATGCGTGGAACTTTTCAAAAACGTGAGCCGTGCTACGCCTGATCGGCCGAATGCGGTTTGCCTGTTTGCCCTATGGACGATGACGCCGTATCGGGTCATCCGGTGACATCCTACGAGAGCCTCTCCAGCCTTGTCAATTTTGAAGCACGGCCTTTGGAGCGGCGCGGGGGAGACGGGGACTGACAGCGCGAGGGATACTGTTCAGACTGGCTGTGACGCCGGAAACGTTTCATACGCTCACACGATCGAACGACATGCCAACCGTGCACGACGTCAACAACAACATCGCCAACATCTTCCTGTCCATGGCGGCATTGCTACGGGAACAGGGAGAAAACCCTTATCGGATTCGTGCCTACACACGAGCCGCCGACACACTGGCCCACTTGGAATCTCCCATTACCGACCTCAATCAGACGGGAGACATCCGAACCCTTCCCGGCATTGGAAAAGACCTTGCGGAAAAAATCCGCGAATATCTGAACACGGGCGCCATTCAAGCGTATGAAAAACTCAAAACACCTCTGCCGCCGGACGTTCGTCAATGGGTTCGCCTCCCCGGTCTCTCCGATCCCATTGTGCATGATTTGTACTGCCGGCTGGGTATTCAGACACTGGATGATCTGGAAACGCTCGCCCGCTCCCACATGTTGCGCACGCGCCCCGGCGTCACCGTGACTGCGGAAGAACTGATTGAGGCCATTCAACGGTTGCGCATAGACTCAACTTGAATAGTAGCAGTGGCGCCGGTTTGTTCGTCAGCCTGAATTTCCGCACGATCGTTTTCTTCAACAATCCATCGTTCTTTTCCACGCTCTATCTGCACACACAAAGCTGACGTTTCTCGAAAGCGGAACGAACAATGCAAAGATGGGAACTTTCAGGTCGGGGGGGGGCTTTATCCACTTGACGATCCATGGAATGACACGAACACACCAGTCGCGCAGGCCGGGGTACGTGATAACAGCCACCGCCCCCTGACCCACGGCTCAACACCCTCGTCATTCCCGTGAAAACGGGAATCCAGGCGCCGCCGGTGCCGGACACTGGCCTTGCCACGTTGAATGTGCCGAGGGACTGGATTCCAGCCGGGGCGCGGGAATGAAGGATGAAGAAGGTGTCAGCCAAAAACGATTACGGTGGGGGGGGACTGGATTCCCGCCTTGGTGAGCATATCATTCGCATGTGGCAGGCTCTCGACCGCTTTTTCGGCCAGTTCCTCCGGTACTTGAGCATGGATGAGGGCTTTATACAGGGCTGTGGTACTCATGGGGCGTCAATATACCTCAAGACGGACATGGTTCGCAATTGCTATCAGGCCGTTTTCGTTGGCGACCAGATGCTGTTCGGCAGGAGAGTGAGTCAGAGATTGCAAGCCGGGGCAATCCGATGTTACGAGCCGATGGCGGTTGAGTCGCAGGTCGGATTCGCGATGCCTTTTTATCACGTCACTCGGCAACGCATGTTCGCGTCATTCCCGCAGTTTGCAAGCGGACTCCATGCGGCGATCTGTTGTCGGATGACGCCGGCGTTGATCCGACCGACAATCGCATGGCTGACTTTCTCGCGTGCCTTGATGCCCCTTACCTCAAACCTGGCAACGCCCTCTCCAGGCTGATCACAGAGATTTCAGATCCCGGAAGACATTCCAGGTTTTGATCAATTCAATCGCCTTTTGAAGCTGCGTGTCCTGGGCCATTAATGCCGTTTCACGATCTTTTTGACTGGCAGCATGATCGCCGTCCGACCTGTCATTGATCGAAGCGACGTCGGCATTCTGATTCACGGCATCCGGCTTTCTCGCTTCAACCACGATATCCGGCTGCACGCCGATGTCATGGATTGATTTTCCACTCGGTGTATAGTATTTGGCCGTCGTCAGCCGGAGTCCCGACCCGTCCGACAACGGAAGAATCGTCTGCACGGAGCCTTTGCCAAAGGTTGTCGTCCCGACAATGACGGCTTTCTCCCAATCCTGCATCGCGGCCGCAACGATTTCCGATGCGCTGGCCGAGCCATGGTTCACCAGGATAATGAGGGGGTAGTCAGACGACTCGGTCGCCAGACGGGTGCGATACTCATCTTCAAGCCCATCCCGCCCCTTGATTGAGACGACCAGAATATCGTCGTCCAGAAATTGATCGGAGACCCCGACCGCGGCGGACAACAACCCTCCCGGGTTATTGCGTAAATCCACAATCAGCCCACGGATGCCCTTCTCGCGCAACGTGGCCAATTCACGGCCGAGATCGTTGGGCGTGGCTTCCTGGAACTGCGAGATCCTGACGTAACCGATCCGATCGTCAATGACCCGGGATCGGACACTGTGAATCTTGATGATGTCCCGGATCACGGTGAACGTCAGCGGCTCCGGCGCCCCTTCTCGCGCAACCGTAATCGTGACTCGCGTCCCCTTGGGACCTCGCATGCGTTGCACCGCTTCCATCAGCGTGAGATCCGCCATCGGCGCACCATCAACGGTCGAGATCACGTCGCCGGCTTTGATGCCCGCTTCATGCGCGGGGGTGCCTTCGATGGGCGCAATGACGGTGATACGATGATCCTTGATCCCGATCTGGACACCCAGGCCTCCAAAGGCTCCCTTGGTTTCAACCTGGATTTCCCGATACATCTCCGGGGTCATATACGAAGAATGCGGATCCAGCGTTTTGAGCAAACCACGCACGGCTCCATGCACAAGATCCTGGGTCTGAAGCGTTTCCACGTAGTGTTGCTTCACCTGCGTCAGGACCTCTGCAAAAATTTTGAGCTCTTCGTAGGATTCGCTGGCATAGCCCGTTTTTTCCACGCCCTTCCCAACCAGCAACCCCAGCAGGAGCGCACCCAGCACCATGAATCCCCAACCCCACGTACGTGAAGAACGTTCCTTGTCCATAGTGGTATCCTAACTCGCTAAAAAAATGGCACCTCCCGACGGCAACGCCGTCGCGTGAGTATTCGCTCTCACCGTTTGGCAAACCACCCCAACGGGTTCACCGGCTTGGTGCCTTTCCGTAACTCAAAATACAAGACGACGCGATCGGTCAATCCGGACGCTCCGGTTTTCCCAAGCACGGCGCCTTTGACAACCGCTTCGCCTTCTTTGACCGACAACCTGGAGGCATGGGCGTAGAACGTAAAGTACTTCTCGCCGTGATCCAGAATGACGACAAGCCCATAGCCTTTGAGCCAATCGGCATACACCACGTCCCCGTCCGAAACGGCCCGAATGTCCATGCCTTTGCTCGTGGCAATTTCAATCCCTTTCCGCTCAACGTAGGTATCAAACGTCGGGTGCTTCTGCCGACCGAAAGCGCCCACCAGCTTCCCATCGGCGGGCCACAACAACGTCCCTTTCCGAAACAAGCCCGCCGCGCGTTTCTTGACGTCCGCATCGGGCATGCGCCCCCGCCGGTGCAGTGCATTGAGCAAGGCCTCTTTCCGGTTTTCAGATTGCCGGAGCGCGGCAAGTCTTTCCTCGTGGGATTCCGTCTGTTTTGCAAAGCCGGCCAGGACGATTTTTTTTTCGGACTTGACCTCTTTCATCGCCCGTAATTTTTTGTCAACCTGGCCCTTCCTGGTCAACAAGGCGTGACGCGCTTTCGCCTGTTTCGCATGCAGGTGTTCTGTGCGTTCCAAGTCTCGCCGGTGCGCCTTAATCCCTCGACTCTCCCACTCGGCAAGAGTGAACAGAGACATGCCGCGACGTTGAAACTGCGTGTACGACTCTGCCGCCAATAACGGACGAAACCAGGCGGCTCGTCCCTCCATATAGAGTCGTCTCACCCGATTCGCCAGCACGGCTTTCCGATTGTTCATCTGCAACCGAAGGCCGGACAGCTCCTTGCCGATGGTTGCCAGCGCCCGACCCAGTCGTGTGATGTCCCGATTGATGGCGTCGGCTTCGTCCCGCTCCTTGTGCAATTGGCGATCAAGGCGCTCAATGGATTGCAGGACCGTGCCATGTTTTTTCCGTGACTGATCGCGCTGTTTCTGGGTTGTCTTGATTGACTGCTTCAGTTGTTCAAGGGTCTGTTTGGCCTTGTCAATTTTTTCCTGGACCGCGCTCGCCCATGACGGCACGGCGACCGCGAGGCCGAATGACAGCGCAAGCACCACGGTGAACACGAAGCGTCGCATCAATTCCTCGTTTTGATCAAACCCATGACCGAGAACAAACTACTCCCGCATCCCAGCACCATGCCGGCAAGCACCAACAGCAGAGAAACCTGCGCGGGGAAAAACGTCAGAATACGGTCCAGCCCGTCAAACCAACCCGACGCATGCAGTTCAAATTGCAAAAATGTAAACGCGCCTTTCAGCAACACCAGGGACAGACCGCCACCGACGGCACCCAGAATGGCTCCTTCAATCACATGGGGAATCGCGATCAAGCCCCCCGTGGCGCCAATCAGCCGAAGAATTTCAATTTCTTCTTTTCTGGCGTGCAAGGACAAATGAACCGTATTCCCAATAATCGTCACCGTGGCCACGGCCAGAATCGTCCCGATCACCACGGCGCCGAATTCAAAGTAACTGACCAGCAAGGCCAGCGTATCAATCCAGTCCTGACTGTACCGTACATGCATCACGCCCGGAAACCCTTTGACGCGTTCCACAAACGCACTCACGGATTCGGGGTCCTGAAATCGCGGAGCCACATTGACAGCAAACGACGCGGGTAACGGATTGTCTCCCATCTCTCCCAGGAAGAGGGCGTCATCCGGAAATTGTTCACGAAAATCTCGAAGCGCCTGTTCCTTTGACACCATGTTGAATGTCACGGCCGCCTGTTCATTCTGAAGACGTTGCTGGATCCCGGACACCACGCGTTCCGAGGCATCAGGATCTACATACACCATCACTTCAATGCCGCGCTCAAGGCTTCCGGCAAGATTGTTGAGATTCAGGTACAGCAACAAAAACACCCCGAAGCAGGCGAGGGCGAAGGCTGTCGTGACAATACCAATCAGCACGTCTCCACGATACACGCGGAGATTGGTCAGAGTTTCCCGCAAGACATACCACAGCCGCACTACGTCACCGTACTCTTGTCAGAGGCAAGCTGCCCTGCTCGCAAATGCAAGACCCGGCCCTGCATCTGCACGATCACCCGTTGATTATGAGTGGCCAGGAGAACCGTCGTTCCCTGCGCATGAATGGTTTTAAACAATGCCACGATTTCATCCGCCAATTCTTCGTCTAAATTTCCCGTCGGTTCATCGGCCAATAAAATCATGGGCCTGTTGACAATGGCCCGTGCGATACAGACTCGTTGTTGCTCTCCGGCCGAGAGGACGCCGGCGCGTATCGCCTGTTTGTGAGCAATGCCAACCGCCTTTAAGGTGGCTCCCACACGTTTCCGCGCTTCGTTCCTTTTCACGCCTTGAATAATGAGGGGCAAGATCACGTTCTCATACACGGTTTTCCCGGGAAGCAACCGAAAGTTTTGCGGGACAAAGCCCATCGTGCGACGCAGATAGGGAATATCGCTTCCATGTAATCGAGCAATGTTGCGGTTTTGAACAAGAATTTGCCCTTCATCCGGAATGTCGGCTCCAAAGATCACCCGGAGAAGGGTGGTCTTCCCCGCGCCACTTGCCCCCGCCAGAATGACACATTCGCCTCTGTCGATTTGAAACGTGACGTCATGAAGCGCCGAACAGCGATCAAAGAATTTGGAGACGTGGAACAAGCGAATCATGCAAACAACCACTCAACCGTATCACATGGTGCATCAGCCATCCCGACGATGTGCCGTGCTGTTACCAACGCAAATCATCACCGGAAACCTCAAACGCATGTTCGATGTGCTCCAGAACCGGAACGCCGGACGCCTTGGCATGATAGAGGAGCACGTCAAACCGACACAGATGATGTTCCAATTGATGATGCGCAAGGTATTGAGCGGCCAAATGAATGATTTGTCGCTCTTTGTGTGCCGTCACCGCGTGGGACGCTCCGCCGAAGTGACCCGTGCGGCGCGCTTTGACTTCAACAAAGATCAGCATCTCCCCAACCCGGGCGACAAGGTCCAATTCTCCGCGCCCGAATCGGATGTTGCGATCCAGAATCGTATAGCCTTTCCCGCGAAGCAATCGCTCGGCGGCGGCCTCGGCTTCCTTGCCAAGGAGTTGCGTGGTGAGGCTCATGTGTCCTCCCGATGCCCTGCCAGATACCGCCGCACCGGACCAAAGAAGCGCCGATGGACAGGACTGGGGCCAAACCGCCGGAGCAGTCGGAGATGGTCCGGCGTGGGATACCCTTTATGCCTGTGAAACTGATACCGAGGATCACATTGATGATAGGCGCACATCATACGATCACGGAAGACCTTGGCAAGAATGGACGCCGCCGCAATGGAACAGGAAAGCCGGTCGCCTTGAATCACGAACCGATGCGGAATGGGAAAATCAGCGCCGAGATGTCCATCAATCAATAAGAAATCCGGGAAGACAGCCAGTTGATTGACGGCCCGCCACCACGCCAAACGAGTCGCCTGGAGAATGTTGAGCGCGTCTATTTCGGCTGCAGACGCGATACCAATACCCCAGGCGCGCGCGCATTGCGTGATGAGGGCAAAGAGAGTTTCGCGTTCGGTTGGATTCACCCTTTTGGAATCATCGAGACTCGGCAATGAAAACCGGCGAGGCATAATCACCGCCGCACCGACCACCGGGCCGGCCAACGGCCCACGTCCAGCCTCGTCAAGTCCGGCTATATGCCGATAGCCACAGGTACGCGTGTCCTCTTCAAAAACACACGTGGGGCCCGGAGATCCCAATCCTATGGCGTCCCTGGTCAAGGTCACAAGACCAACAGAGCATCACGTCGGATGATTCGGCGCCGTCTTCTTTTCCGGGGTTGCCGTCGCCACAGGTTCAGATTTCGAGGCCTTGGGTTTCCTCGCGGTTCTGGAGAATTCCCGTTCGGCGACTTTGGCGTGCTTCCCTTTTTTCTCTCGAAGATAGTACAACTTCGCTCGCCGCACTTTCCCCTTGCGCACCACATCAATCTTCGCCAAGCTGGGCGAATGGACGGGAAACACCCGTTCCACCCCCACCCCATAGGAGATTTTACGAACGGTGAACGTCTCGCTGATTCTCTTGCCTTTGCGGGCAAGCACCACGCCTTCAAAAATCTGGACCCGTTCTTTCTCGCCCTCGATCACTTTCACATGCACACGAACAGTGTCTCCAATTTCAAAATCAGGGACGGAATTTGTCGGAAAGGTCTGCTCAAGCCGTTGAAGCCGATTCATGATTGAAATCCTCCCCTCTCACGCACTGACGTTTTGTGTTCACATTCCTGGGAAATATCAGATAACAATTCCTGGTCTTCTCTGGTTAACGACTCCCCTCGCAACAAATCAGGCCGTTTGTAATAGGTATTCCGCAAGGCTTCTTTGCGACGCCACAGTCGGACCGCCGCATGATTGCCCGACAGCAAGACCTTGGGAACCTGATACCCGCGAACCGTATGAGGTTTGGTGTAATGAGGAAAATCCAACAGGGGCCCGGAAAAGGAATCCTGTTCCACCGAATCAGGATCACCCACCACGCCGGCAACCAATCGGGCAGCCGCATCAAGCATGACCAGGGCTGACAGTTCCCCACCCGTCAGCACATAATCACCAAGCGATATTTCTTCCGGCTCCAGCCCGCTCTTCACGCGTTCATCAATGCCTTCATAATGCCCACAGATCCACACCAGCCGCCGAGAGTCGTGACTCAATTCCCTGGCCAGCCGTTGCGTAAAGGGGACCCCTTGCGGTGAAGGCGCGATAATCCGCAAGCGACTGCGTTCCTGACCCAATGCGTCAATCGCCCTAAAAATGGGCTCGGCCTTCATCACCATGCCCGCTCCGCCGCCGTAGGACGTATCATCGGCCACCCGATGCCGATCCTCGCTAAAGTCCCGAATATTATGAACACGAATCGCCACCAACCCTTTGGCGCGCGCGCGCCCCACCATGGAGTAGGACACGACGTTCTCCACCATGTCAGGAAACAAAGTCAGCAGATCACACTGCATCGTCACCCACCCATTCCGCCGTTGACGCCACGGTCATGACACCGGCGCCGACATCAACGCAAACAATCCATTTTCGCAAAGCGGGCAAGAGATATTCTTTGCCGTCTCCACGAATCACAAAGAGATGCCGGTGCGAGACTTCCACCACTTCTTCCAACGTCCCCAGCACGGTGCCCGACACGTCTTGCACCGTCAGCCCAATCAATTCAAACTGATAATGATGGCCTTCCGGAGCGGGCGGAACGTGCTCTTGGGGAATTTTCAGCCATGCCCCGTTATAGTCCCTCGCCGCCTCCGGTGTTGAAAAGGCCGCAAAGCGCACGAGATATGATCGGCCATCCGTCCGGACATTGGTCACCGTCGTCACCAGAGTTGTCCCCGTGGGCGACTCCAGTGTCACTTCCTTCAGATTCTCAAACCGATTCGGAACGTCCGTGAGTGAAAGTACCCGGACCTGACCCCTGACCCCAAACGGTTTCACCAGCTTCCCCACGACAACCATGTGTCCCGCCGACTTCGCGGCATCCTCTCCGTCAACGTTCGGCGGAATCATCACCGATGGATTGGGCAATCCGTTCACCGTACGCACCGCCAACGCGATGGGAACAGGCAAACCACCTCGATCAACGCCATCAGACGTTTATCGGTTTTTTCGATTCCTCGAATGTCGCCCAAATGCCTGACCGTCGAAGGAGTGTTCGAACCGTCACCGAAGGCTGCGCCCCTTTCCCAAGCCAGTCCAACACACGATCCGCTTTAAACGTAGTGACCGCCGGTTCTTTTAAAGGATCGTACGTGCCTAAAATCTCAAGGCATTTCCCATCCCGAGGCGCTCGGGAATCCACCGCAATGACTCGATAAAACGGCCGTTTGTGTCGCCCCCCCCGTGTTAACCGTAAATGTACCGCCACGAGTATCCACCTCCTGTGAAGTAAGCCTGTGAAAGCAAAATTGATCCAACCACGATGTGGTGTTGCACTATACTTGGTTTACGCTCAGAAATACACCCCGGCCCGACTGAAGGGCACGAATCAGCGTTCCACGTTTCTTCAATTTTCGCGCGTTTCGCGGTTTTCCCGGCATTCCACTGACAGTGACCGCATCATGCTGCGTGCCGCTTCAAGCAACGCCAGAGCGGATGGTTTGCAACATCTCGGCAACATCCTGTCCTTTCAACACGCCGGCTCCCCGGAGTTTCGTGAGCGTGCCGTCAATGGTCCGGGTGAGTTCCTTGTGAACACTGGAAACGAAACATGCCACCACTTCTCACGCTTCGACCATACGAAAAAAGATTTTTCAGTCTAATTGTGACACTGAAAGCCTGTCAAGAAATGCAGGCTTGACTTCGCGATAACGGTTGTCCTACTTTCTCCGTGCTGGCCTATCGCTTCCTTGGCAACATATCCTCGCATGCGACGATTTCGAGAAGCACAAACATGAAAAAATCCGGTTGGGTGATGGGGATACTGATCGCGATGGGCGGTCTGTTGGGCGCGGTGTTGAGTGAAGTTCTCAGAGCATTGACGCCAGCCGGACCGGTTCAAACCCTTTTCCTGGAATCGGTTGCCCTGGCCATAGACCCCCCCCTTGTCCTTGACGTCATCTTCATCAAAATCACCATGGGAGTGCTCTTCAAAATCAACCTGCTCACAATTTTGGGGATGTTTCTCGGCCTCTATCTCGACAAAAATCTCTAGTGCGCGGACCCGCCCAACTGAAGTTCCTTCTCCCGTAGTACCCGAATCCGGTCACGCAACTTCGCGGCACGCTCAAACTCCAGCGCTTTCGCCGCAGCCTTCATCTCTTTTTCCAGAGACGCAATCGTTTTCTCCATGTCGGCTTCGGTGGCATAGACGGCTTCCTCCTCCGCCGCGATGTCCACTTCGCAAGAATCCGCCTCGGCGATGTGATAGTCCAACCCATGAATGCGCTTCCTGATGGTCGCCGGCGTAATGCCATGCTCGCGATTGTACGCGGCTTGGATCTGACGCCGCCGAGTGGTTTCTTCCATCGTGACTCTCATGGAATCGGTGATCCTGTCTCCGTAGAGAATGACGGTGCCCTCGCTGTTCCGCGCAGCCCGCCCAACCGTTTGAATCAACGCGCGATGGCCGCGCAAAAACCCTTCTTTGTCCGCGTCCAGAATGGCGACCAGCGTCACTTCCGGAAGATCCAGCCCCTCACGCAACAGATTGATGCCCACCAGCACATCAAACACGCCCCTGCGAAGATCACGAATAATCTCCGCCCGTTCAAGTGTCTGAATATCGGCGTGCAAATACCTGACCTTCACCCCCAGATCATGATAGTACTCGGTCAAGTCCTCGGCCATGCGCTTGGTCAAGGTTGTCACCAACACCCGAAAGCCCCTGGCGACGACCGTCTTCACTTCCTGCAATAAATCCTCCACCTGCCCCTTCGCCGGCTTGACCTTGATCACCGGATCCATCAGGCCCGTCGGCCGAATAATTTGCTCCACCACGTGCGGGCCGGCCCGTTCCAACTCATACGGGCCGGGCGTGGCCGATACGTACACGACCTGTTGCATGCATCCTTCAAATTCCTGAAATTTCAGCGGACGATTATCCAAAGCCGACGGCAGACGAAAGCCGTACGCCACGAGCGTGTTCTTGCGAGAGCGATCGCCTTCGTACATCCCGCCAAATTGAGGAATCGTCACATGTGATTCATCCACGATAAGCAGCCAGTCTTTGGGGAAATAGTCCAACAATGTCGGCGGCGGCTCTCCCGGTGCGCGGCCGCTCAAATGCCGCGAATAATTTTCAATGCCGTGGCAATAGCCCATCGCCCGAATCATTTCGAGATCGAACTTCGTCCGCTGATCCACGCGCTGCGCTTCAAGAAGTTGCCCGTGTTCCCGGAAACGGACCATCTGCCCGTCCAGCTCTTCTTCAATCTCCCGTAACGCCCGGTTGTAGCGGTCGGGCGCAATCACATAATGACTCTTGGGATAAATGGGCACCTTGGACAGTCGCCCCAGCACCCGGCCCGTCAATGGATCAATTTCAGCAATCGCGTCAACGGTATCGCCGAATAATTCCACGCGGATGGTATTCGAATGCGAGGCTGCGGGGAAAATCTCAATGACGTCCCCGCGCGCCCGAAAGGTGCCGCGCTGCAACTCGACGTCATTGCGGGAATATTGAATCTCGACCAGCTTGGCGAGCATGGCGTCCCGCCGAATCTCCATGCCTTCTTCAAGGTACAGCAACATGCCATGATAGACTTCCGGCGAGCCCAGACCGTAAATGCAGGACACCGAGGCCACAATAAGAATGTCGTCGCGCTCCAGCAGCGACGACGTGGCCGCGTGCCGCATCTGATCAATGGTATCGTTAATTGAAGCGTCTTTGGCGATATACGTGTCGGTGGAAGGCAGATAGGCTTCGGGCTGGTAATAGTCGTAATAACTGACGAAATACTCCACCGCATTGTGCGGGAAAAAACTCTTGAACTCCTGATACAACTGCGCCGCCAGTGTTTTGTTATGGACGACCACCAGCGTCGGCTTCTGCACCGAGGCAATCACGTTGGCCATGGTAAACGTCTTCCCTGACCCCGTGACACCCAGCAACACCTGGTGCTTCATGCCGCCGTTCACCCCTTCGGTCAGTGCGGTGATGGCTTTGCACTGATCGCCCTTGGGTGAAAATTCTGATTCCAGGATAAATTTGGACATCGCAAATCTTAAAGTGGCATCATAGCACACCTTAACCTATGGAAAGGGATTCGGCTTATGGCCAAACGCGCACCGCTGATCTCTGCGTTTCTCGAAAACATTTCCCGGAGGGCACTGGAGACCGTGCGAGCCAAGGTGACCAAAAACGGGAAGATTCGCTTTCAGGGCACAGACTATATCTCACCTTCGGCGGCTGCCAAAGCCTGCAAGCGGCGAAACAGCAACGGCTGGAAATTTTGGCGCTGCGAGCGCGCTCCCGGTGATTGGGTTTTCCTGGACACGTTACGGAAGTGATGCGGGCATTGCGACACGTCTGCGATAAGACATTGTTCCGAACGCGCGTTGTTGGTTTCAGCCTGTTGATCGTCACATTCGCCGTCGCGCTTCCTGCGGCGTGGGCGACAGCTCCGCATATCAGTTCTTCCGACGAAGAAGCCCTTGTATGGCAATCGCCGGAACACTGCGAACGCGTGGTGCGGAACGGCGGCCACATGGCCCTGCGCTCGCCCGATGTGCTGCGTGTCGGGACGTGGAACATTCGCTGGTTTCCCCGTGGCCGGTCGCCGGACCGAAGGAATCTGCTCAACAGGCCAACCGACCTGGAATGGCTGACGTGCGCCCTTGCGTGGATGCGGCCGGATATTCTGGTTGTCCAGGAAATCCTGACAACCGGCAAGGCGCGGGACTCGTGGACACAGATGCTGCGGGCGCTTGAACAACAAACGGGCGACCCGTGGCAGTGGTCGGTCCAACTCTGCGGGAAACCCGACAGGCATCACATAGGCGTGCTGTGGAACGCACATCGGGCGACGCTTTCCGACATGCAGAGCCTCTGGCGCTTCAACACGCAAGCCGGAAGCGACAGGAACCCGTGCGGAGGCGGACGCCATCCCGGCCACTATGCACATGTCCGGTCACGCCATCCATCGGGCGTTGACTTTCATCTGATCGGCCTGCACCTCAAGTCAGGGGCCACTGTTGCCGCGGTCGAAGAACGGCACCGCGCATTGAATCGTCTTGGCGACGCCGTCGCGCCTTTTTTGGACACCGACCGGGACGTGGTCATCCTGGGGGATTTCAACACCATGGGCGCCGGAGACACGCATTCTCACCGATCTGAATTGAAACACCTGCGGCGCATGGTGGCCAAAGCAACGCCCGGCTTTCGGGACCTTCGCCTGGAACCGCCATGCTCGCATTATTTCCGGGGTCGCGGAAAGCGGCTGGATCACGTGATGGTCTCACAAGACATGGCCGAAGTCAGCGCCAGGTCGGCTCGGGTCACCGGGTATTGCGCCATGGCCGCATGTCGTCGGATTCCGGGCGAGTATCCATTGGCCTATCAACGCCTATCCGATCATTGTCCGGTGATCTTCGAAATCCACAACCACGACAGGGACCCGCACCCATGACACGCTCGTCGTCCACCCCGTCCGCCCGCCGTATCCGATGTTCCTGGGCCACCAACGATCTCCTGATTCAGTACCATGATCGCGAATGGGGCGTTCCCGTGCACGACGATCGCCGCTTATTGGAATTTCTCATCCTTGAGGGCGCGCAGGCCGGGCTAAGTTGGCACACGATCCTGCAAAAACGCGACGCATTCCGGGAAGCCTTTGATCACTTTGACGCGACGTCCATCGCCGGCTATGACGCCCGCCGCGTTCGGCGACTGCTGAACAATCCGGGCATCATCCGGAATCGCCTCAAAATCCAGGCGACCATTGCGAATGCGCAAGCCTTTCTTGCCGTGCAGAAAACGTTTGGAAGTTTTGATGCGTATGTGTGGGCAATGGTCAAAGGCCGGACGATCCAGCATCGCTGGAACACGCCACAAGAGGTTCCCTGTTTCACGCCAATCGCCGAGGCCATGAGCCGGGATCTGAAACGCCGAGGGTTTGCCTTTGTCGGTCCGACGATTTGTTACGCATTCATGCAGGCCATCGGGATGGTCAATGATCATACGACCAATTGCTTCCGACACCCCATGCTACGCAAGCGCCGCCGCCCCGTTTCCACCTTGCCGCCACATCGCTCGTAAAGAGCCTTGTTCATCTTCAGACCGCAGGCAACCATGATCCCCAATTCTGTCCCGACGGTCATCATCTCCTCGTGGGCGCTGTTGACCATAACGTTTACGGCTTGAGACCCGTTGGATCGCCACGACACCATGAAATCTCTTGCAAAAAACAAACTCATTCAATATATTGTGGTAGCTCCAGATCCTCTATACAGGATATGGAGTAGAGGCTTCGCAACACATGCCGGATCGGTCGTTTGTTTCCATCGCGCAGTGACGCACGCAGGCGAAAAGCAAGGTAGCATCGGAAAATGGTTCAATCAGGCCCACGCACCAATCACGCCGGATGCCATGGAGTAAGCGTGAAAGGGAGAGTCGCTGTTTCCATACCAAGGGGAGGCGCGTGATGACCAGTCAAGCCACCATTGAGCACAAAGAAACGATGGTCTTTGCACAACGACGAACGAAAGGCGACGCGCAATGGTTTGTTCGGGTCACCTGTAATTTTCTCGAACCGCGAGTGTACGGCCCATTTCCGGATGAGCACGAAGCCGAACGATTTCGAGAAGGCGCCGAGTTTGAACTCCGAAAATTGTTGGATTGTCAACTCCCCATTCTCAAGTGATGCGCATCTCACACAGGAGTTGGGACGGCGCGTGATCAAGCCCGTACCCGGTTCCCCGACGTAACCTGGCCGGAAATACGTTCGGCGGACACTCTGGCACGTTGCCAGTCTTGACGCCCGGCCGTCCTGTCGCAATGCATGAGCGACACCATCGTACCGCCAGCCGCCCTTCTCCTCCACGCTCCATCCGCCGCGCCCCATGGAAAGCGAGCGTCTCTCCATTCTTCGCAGGATACTCGCCCGGTTATTCCTGGATCCGCGCCGCGATCTCCCGGCCATTCACAACAATTGACGATGACTTACATTGAGCAAGATTCACATCTGTTTGAATTTGCTACACATCTCAAATTGACATGCTTCATCCACGAAAAATGGGGAAAAGGTTGTGGATTGTTTTTGTATAAAGAAACATCGCAAAGCGTAGAAGAGATGATATACCAGTCTGCCTATTTTGAAGGCATTGTGGTGCAAAAAAATGTGCCACAAAATCTATGGTGAGGAAGACACGTGCGGGATGGTACGTAACCGGGTTGTGGTACGGTTTTATCAACCACATGATGCACGCCCATGTTCATGAACGACGACATCCTGCACGGACACATGCAGACCGATGTGCGTGAGGTGAGTGGCGGCTTAGTGCGGGGTCGCCTGGTTGCGTCGGATGACCAACACGCCGTCCCGAACGGTCAACAACACCCCCGTCACGCGGGAATCGGCGGCCACGACGCGGTTCACTTCCTGAATGGCTGCCGTGTCATGATCCGGCGGCGGGTTCTCGATCACCCTCCCGCTCCAGAGTACGTTATCAATAAGCATGACGCCTGTGAGAGATAGCAATTCCAACCCGCGCTGATAATATTTCACGTAATTGGTTTTATCCGCGTCAATAAACACCACATCAAACAGCGCTTCAACCGATTGCAGCGTCTCAAGAGCCGGCCCAAGCCGCGACTCAATTTTATTTCTAACGGGACTCTTGGCCCAATACCGTTTGGCAAATTCAGTGGTGTCGGCGTTGATATCACATGTGAGTACGGTTCCATCCTCGGGCAGAGCCTCGGCAAAGCACAGCGCGCTATACCCGGTAAAGGTGCCGATTTCCAGCACCCGTTTGGCCGCGACCATGTGCGTCATCATTTTCAACAACGCCCCCTCCAACGGGCCCACCACCATTTGGGGACATTCCACGGAACGCCAGGTGGCCTCCCGGAGTTGACGACAGACGTCGGATTCAGGAATTGAATGTGCCTCCGCGTAGGCTTCAATGTCCGAGGCGACCAAATTTTTCATGGTTGCGTCTCCTTCATGGTTGACTCGCTGACGCCATCAGGACATGCCGCCACTATCAGTACGACCCCCGCTTCTCTTGCATTCAATCCTGCCGCTTTGTACAGTCCCATCAGCGCCAGCCATATTCCACATGGTGTCAAGGCGGGAGCACAGACGTTTATGCCACACCCCACACACACACTTGATGCCTTAAAGGCCAAATTCCTGGAGATTCAACACATCAGCGATGCCGCCGGTCTGCTGTCATGGGATCAGGAAACATCCATGCCGGCCGGCAGCGGTCACAACCGCGCCGCGCAACTGGCCGCATTGCAGACCCTTGCCCACGACAAACTGGTGGCCGCCGACACTGAAAATCTCCTGCTGCACCATATTGATCCAACGACCGGGTTGGCAACCGGCAAAGCCGCAGAGCTGGACGACGCCTCCCGTGCCCTGCTTCGTGAAATCTGGCGCGACTTCAGCAGAGCCAAAAAACTCCCGTCCGATTTCGTGACGCGCCTGGAAGGCGCCTGTTCCCTCGCCCGGCAGGCGTGGGCCTCGGCGCGGCAACACAATGACTTCGCGCAGTTCCTTCCCCATCTTCGGACGATCGTGGCCTTGAAATTGGAAGAAATTGATTACATGGGCTACGCCGATTCCCCATACGACGCGCTCTTGGACACCTACGAGCCAGGGGCCACCGCCGCACAACTGCAACCGCTGTTTGCCACCCTTCGTGACGGGCTGGTTGCGCTTCTGCAAGACATTCGGGCCTCCTCATCGCCGCCGGATGATGCGATATTGTTTCAGTCCTACGATCACACGCAGCAAATTGAGTTTGGCAAACTGGTTCTACGCGCCATGGGGTATGACTTTCAGCGGGGGCGATTGGATCTTTCGGCTCACCCCTTCACCGCCGCCTTTCACCCTACCGATGTACGCGTGACAACCCGCGTTCTTGAAAAGTCTCTCTCCTCCTGCCTCTTGAGCTGCATTCATGAGGGCGGACATGGTCTCTACGAACAAGGCCTGCCCTCTGAACATTACGGCACCCCATTGGGCCAACCCCTTTCGCTTGGCATTCATGAAAGCCAATCACGGTTATGGGAGAATAACGTCGGGCGCTCAAAAGCCTTTTGGACTCACTTTTTCCCTCTCCTGCAACAACACTTTCCTGCACAACTCGGGGCGGTCTCACTGGACGACTTATACGCCGCCATGAATACTGTCCACCCCTCTCTGGTTCGGGTAGAGGCGGATGAAGTCACGTACAACCTGCACATCATGGTGCGGTTTGACATTGAATTGGCCTTAATTGAACAGCGCATTGACGTCGAGGATCTGCCGACGCTGTGGCGGGAGCACATGCGGGACTATCTTGGGATTGTCCCCGAACAAGACGCCGAGGGCGTACTCCAGGACGTCCATTGGTCGCTCGGGGCGTTCGGCTATTTTCCCACCTATACGCTGGGCAACCTCTACGCCGCGATGTTTTTCAGCCAGGCCCACCAGGACATCCCGACGCTGGACACTGACATCCAACAGGGGAATTTGCTTTCACTCCACGCCTGGCTCAACCGGAATATCCACCAACATGGACGTCACTATTCATCCGCCGAGCTTCTTCACCGCATCACCGGACAGACGCTCAACGTTGAGCCGTTTTTATCATACATCCGGACCAAAATCGGGGAGCTTTACGGCTTCACCGCTTCGCCGTGACACGGCCGGTCGCACCTGTCGCGTTGGCCTCTTCGCTCATCCCGACTCCGTTTTCCGCTCCCGTTTCCACGCCGCATCGCCATCACATCAGGCCCGGACTCTTTCGCCCGTGCGGGACGATCCCGGAGAAATCGCCTCGCAACATTCCGGGCAAACGCCGCGCATCCTGTACGGCAACGGAATGAACCGTCGTGTTGACGTTGAATCAAACCGTTCTGTATAAGTTCCCAGTTCGTCTTTTTCGGCATGGGATATGCCTGAAGCGAACGTGTCATCGTTAAGTTTTTTGCAATCACTTACCATTTCCAAGGGAGGGTTTTCATGAAACGTTTTCAATTACTCACGCGGTCTTACGTGGCGCTCGGTATGCTCACGCTGACGCTCCTCGCCGGTTTTTCCGTCGTGGCGTTCGCGGATGACATGAGCAAGGGCATGGCCAAAGATAAGATGATGGACATGGACATGACCAAAGACAAGATGATGGACAAGGGCATGGCCAAAGACAAAATGATGGGCATGGGCATGACCAACATCAACACCGCCACAGCAAAACAGATGGAAAAATTGCCCGGGATTGGCAAGGAGCTGGCAAAGCGAATCGTTGACTACCGAACCACCAATGGCGATTTCAAAAGCGTACAGGATGTAGCGATGGTCAAAGGCATTGGGAAGCAGACCATGGCGAAGATGAAGGCACACATGACGATAGGGACCGACACCGAAACGCACATGTCCAAGTAAAAGAACCGTGTCCTGTTCTGCTGCCACCTGGATTGAGAGCAACATGACAGGTCGTGCAAACGAAGGTCACGCCACGATGGTTCGGTGGAGCCGGGTCGGTATGATTCGGCTCCGCCCCTCTTGACATCTCCCCGAACACTCTCCGGTCTTCTTCATTGGCAGACTCCCGTTTTCCCCGCAAAATCCCTGCGTCGCGCTCAAGATATGAGCCATGGAGAGAGGCGGAGTGGCCTCTTTGGCCGTCGTCACGATGGGATGGAGAATTCAGGAACCAAGCGCCGCATTCAGCTTGGGGACGGTTTTGGAAGGAACGGAAAATTCTCCGGTGACTTCAATGCGGGAAGGGACAAGCATGATGGCATGAAACGGAATGTCACGAACGCATAACTTCTCTTCGGGCCGATCCACCGCGCTGATTTCAACGTCCTCCACGGATTTCGTGATCTCACCCACATCTTGCGGCCCATATGTCTCCACGACGGTGTTCAGAATTTCCATAATCCGCTCATTCGACTCGTCTCCGGCAATCGCCTTGTCCGACAGGAAGGGGAGACATTCTTCTGCCCGCCCCACAACGTCAAAATTCTGCAACCGTCCTTTCTTGCGCAGCGCCAGCAAGTCATTATCAAGGTCCTTGCCGAACGCTCCATAGGGAAACCGCATAAATTCATAATGCAGCCCGCGGAGGCCCTTGCCGAGCATTTGCAATTCGGCCAGAAAGATCAACTGTTGCACCTTCACGTCGCTGACCACGGGCCATTCTTTTTCCTGGACGACATGCAGCACATAGACCAGCAGCGTCCGATCAATCGTCATATCGTGAGGTGTTCGCATTCAATCTCGCCCCGACAGGCGGATTATCCTAACGAGCCAGAAGAAGAAGCGTCAACGCGAGGCCCGCATGGCATGGACGGCAATCACGACAAGCACGTGTCAACGGTCATCATTCTTCACACCGCCATCCGTGTCCCGGCGGGAATCCAGGCACACAAAATGAACGCGCACAACCAGAGCGCCGTCACATCGCGCACCCATCTCCACTGGCAGCCGTGGATGCCCGCGACAATCGCGTGATGTATTTTTGGGCGGATTGAGGCGTTGCATGAGAAGTGAAACAGGTATAGGCTCCCCCTGATTCTTGTTCCAGGAGTATTTGTCATGGCACAAACCGCAATCAACAAGCCGATTTACGATGCGTTCATGGAGGCCGGGGCTTCCGAGGAAAAAGCGACGTTGGCGGCGCGCGCAGTTTTGCCGTCGGCTGATGAGGCGGCAACGAAAGCGGATAGTGAGCGGTTGGAAGCGTCAACGAAGGCGGCTATTGAGCGGTTAGGAACGGAGACGAAGGCGGATATTGAGCGGTTAGGAACGGAGACGAAGGCAGCTATTGAGCGGTTAGGAACGGAGACGAAGGCGGATATTGAGCGGTTAGGAACGGAGACGAAGGCGGATATTGAGCGGTTGGAAGCGTCAACGAAGGCGGATATTGAGCGGTTAGGAACGGAGACGAAGGCGGATATTGAGCGGTTGGAAGCGTCAACGAAGGCGGATATTGAGCGGTTAGAAGCGTCAACGAAAGCAGACAGTGCCGGGCTAAAGGCGGATATTGAGCGGTTAGAAGCGGTGACGAAGGTGGACATCGCCGAGCTAAAGGTGGATATGCTCAGATGGATGGCCATCATGCTTGGGGTGGCGGTGGCTGCCATTGGGTTGATTGTGAAGTTGTGATGCGCAGAGTAGCGGCAAGCCTGATGAATGTTTTTGTATCGCGTACCCTGACACATCACACGGCGATCGTGTAGGATGACCGCTTAACTTCTTGTTCAACGAGTACTTGTTATGGCACAAACCGCAATCAACAAGCCGATTTACGATGCGTTCATGGAGGCCGGGGCTTCCGAGGAGAAAGCAACATTGGCGGCGCGCGCGGTTTTGCCGTCAGCTGATGAGGCGGCAACAAAGGCGGATATTGAGCGATTAGAAGCGTCAATGAAGGCGGCTATTGAGAGGTTAGGAACAGAGACGAAGGCGGCTATTAGTCAGTTAAAAGCGGAAACGAAGAAGGACAGTGCCGAGTTAAAGGTGGATTTGCTCAAATGGATGGCCATCATGCTCGGGCTGGCGGTGGCTGCCATTGGGTTGATTGTGAAGTTGTGATGCGCAGAATAGCGGCAAGTTTGGGGAATGCTTTTGTATCGCGTACCCTGACAAATCACACGGCGATCGCGTAGGATGACCGTTTAATTCTTGTTCAACGAGTACTTGTTATGGCACAAACCGCAATCAACAAGCCGATTTACGATGCGTTCATGGAGGCCGGGACTTCCGAGGAGAAAGCGACATTGGCGGCGCGCGCGGTTTTGCCGTCGGCTGATGATGCAGCAACAAAAGCAGACGTCACCGGGTTACAGGCGGCTATTGAGCGGTCAGAAGCGTCAACGAAGGCGGACATCGCCGGGTTAAAGAAGGACATTGAGCGGTCAGAAGCGTCAACGACGGCGGCGCTTAATCAGTTAAGAACGGAAACGAAGAAGGACAGTGCCGAGTTAAAGGTGGATTTGCTCAGATGGATGGCCGTCATGCTTGGGGTGGTGGTGGCTGCTATTGGGTTGATTGTGAATCTGTCATTGGGTTGAGAGCCGTAGAGACGCCAAAATTGGGCGTCTCTACACCGACAAGAATCCAGCGGGAACCGGCAGAGCCAACCCACATTCCACAGAACACGCGCGTCGGGGCGCAATGTGGGCGTCTCTTCACCACTGCTGTGATTCATCCACAACAGGGGCAACCTGAAATGGGCCGGCGGGCTGGTTGACACCAACACCCAAAATCTCCATCATTCCCCCTCGTTTTGATTCCCGATACCATCTCATTCACCAGCAAAAAACCAGCGTGTCATTTCAATGCTTTCTGTCAGGCAACAGCGCTTGAGAATCAACCGCCGGAGAACAAGCCATGAACCCATCACATAGAGTATCCGACGCCACGCAAACAGCGAGTCGTGAAACAATGTCTGCGTATCGCGGACTGCAAAAAGCTACCCCCCCCCCCCCCCCCCCCGAAAATTTCCCGCTAAAACAACCAGTTAGGGCGCCCCGCCTTACCGCACTGCTGATCTTCGTCCTCTGCGCTTTCGTTGCGCCGACCAGCCACGCGCAAACCGCCCAAACGGTCCCGTCAAACTGGAGCCTGATACCCGCCGGCCTCACAGTAGGCGACAGTTTCCGCCTGCTATTCGTGACCTCCGGCACCCACGACGCCACCTCGACCGACATCGGCGTTTACAACACCTTCGTACAAATGCAAGCCAACACAGCCACCGGCAACAACGAGCCGATTACCGCCTTCAACACCGAGTTCCGCGCCCTCATTTCCACCACTGCGGTGGATGCCCGCGACAACACCGCCACCAATCGTGTCACCTCCTCCGACACAGACGCGCCGATCTACTGGCTGAACGGCGACAAAATCGCCGACAACTACGAAGGGTTTTATGACGGCACCTGGGATTCTGTCGCTCCAACGAACCAGGATGGCAGTGATGCTACCAACCAAAGAATCTGGACCGGATCAAGTAACGAAGGGGTAGCAAATCTTACGTCTGGTACAAGCAGAGCGGCCGGGGATGCTTTTGTTGCGCGCGCGAATTTCGCCCCCGCCAGTCCGAGAGATACCGATATATTTACAGCACCAAACGGCTTTTCAGGACAGCGCACCCTGCTCAACCTCTACGCCCTCTCCCCAATCTTCACAGTAGCACCTCCCCCGACCTTTGGTGCAGACACCATTCCCAACCAAACCTACCTGGTTAGCGCCACCGTCAACCTCACCCTGCCGGACGCCAGCGGCGGCACTGGTACGCTGTCATACACACTGACGGACGCATCCACGGTCGAGCTGGCCTTCACCTCCACCTCCACCTCCACCACCCGCACACTGACCGGCACAACACCGACCACGCCAGCCACCACCACCCTGACCTACACCGTCACAGACGCCGACCTGGACACTGCCTCTCTGGTGTTCACCGTCACGGTGGTGGCAGTCACCGGCGACGGAATGGCGGCTTACTCGGACGGCGCACTCGCGGTGAACAATGTCGGCGGTGACAACAACGATATGCGCCTCATCCTGCCTGCCGTCGCGACCACGGTCACGGTGAGGACCTACGACCCGTCAACGTCCACCGTGGCCGTGCCTGATGGAGTCATCTTCAGCGACGTGGCGATGGATATTGCCCTGAACCCTGCCTTGCCGACGAGCACAACCGCGACCGTCTGCCTGTCCACCGTCGGCGCCACTGGTCGCACCGCGCTGTACCACCTCTCCGCCACCGCCTGGGAAGTCATCGGTAGCGAGACCGGCAGATTCCCCGGCTTCGTCTGCGGCACAACCACCGCATTCTCGCCGTTCGCGGTTGGCTCTCTTGAAATTGAAGACGCACGGCTAAGCGCCATCAGCCGGACCATCCTGCCGGAAGTGGCACGGGCCATCACGGACACCACCGTCAGCGCCATCGCGCGCCGACTTCATCACGCCGGCGACGACAGCCGCGACTCCGGCTCCGTCACCCTCGGCGGCCAGTCCACCCTGGCCGACATCCTGACCACCGGCGGCCAGGCGCTGGCCAACGGCACATTGAACCTGCACGACATGGTGGGCCGCTCCGCGTTTGTCCTGCCGCTCAATCAGGCCGGCGACCTGGTGAAGGGCCTGACCCTCTGGGGCGGCGGCGACTACCGAGCCATCGGCGGGAACGGCGACGCCACGGACTGGGACGGGGCGCTGTTCAGCGCGCGCCTGGGCGCGGACGCCCGTGTGCGAGCGAACCTGCTGACCGGGGCGGCTCTCTCCTGGACCCAGGGCGACTTTGAGTATGGCGCACTGGCGGACGACCCCACCGCCGGCGGCGGCGACTATACCCTGCGGATGACCAGCCTCACGCCCTATGTCGGGTGGTCGGTCGTGCCGGCGGGCGGGCTGGACGTGTGGGCCACGGCGGGCTACGGCTGGGGCGAGGTGTCCATCACCGATACCATCGTGGACGCACTCCAGACGAGCGATGCCACAACGGTCATGGTGGGCGGCGGCGTCAGCGCGCAGGTGTTGAAGACGCGCACCAGCCGGGTGCGGGTCAAAGGCGAACTCATGCAGACCTCCATGGATCTGGACGGCCACGACAGAATTGGCGCGTTGACGGTGGAAGCGCGGCGGGCGCGGCTACAAGTGGAAGGGCGCCATGAGTACGAGTTAGCCGGTGGCGGGCGGCTGGGCGGCACGTTGGAGGCCGGGCTACGGCGTGACGGCGGTGACGGGCTAACCGGCACCGGCGCGGAAATGGGCGGCGGGGTACAGTATCGTCACCCGGCCCAGGGCGTCACGCTTTCCGGTCAGGGCCGTGTCCTGCTGGGGCATACGTCAAACTACGAGGACTGGGGCATCGGGGCGGTGCTGACGGTCATCCCCGGCCAGGGCGGCGAAGGGCTGGCCCTGCGGCTGTCGCCCACCTACGGGCAGACCGTGACGAACACTGCGCAACTGTGGGATCAGAGTGCGGCGAACCTGACCGGCACTGATGCGGCGGTCGTGGGCCGGAGGATGAACGCGGAAGTGGGCTACGGGCTGGCCATTGCGGACGGGCAGAGCCTGCTGACGCCGTATGGGAAACTGACGTGGGGCCAGGGGACGCGGGATTACCGGCTGGGAAGCCGTCTGACACTGGCGTCGGGACTGAATCTGTCTCTTGAGAGCCGACGCGGAGAAACCCCTGGCGCGGCTACGGATCATGGTGTGCTGTTGAATGTTGTGTGGGGCTGGTAACGGGCCAGGTTGGCTATCAACGCGGCCAGGGGTTTTTGTAGAGACGCCCAAATTGGGCGTCTCTACGCGGTATCTGCCTGTCGTGGTCGGGAACCTGCCTGTCGTGGTCGGGAACCCGCCTCATCCGTCATTCCCGCGACCCGGCGGGAATCCTGTCTCCCCGCACCTTCTTTTTTCAAACACAGCAAGTCACTGTCCGGCACCAGGCGACGTCTGGATTCCCGTTTTCACGGGCATGACGGATGGATGGATCAGATGGACGCAGCACGGCAACACGGCAAGCCTGTCATACGCACGCCAACACACCACGACAATGCACGCGACGCCCATCGCCTTGCGACAGCTTGTGAGACGCTCACCTCCAAATCATGGATTCCTGCTTGACCCTTCGTCGCATTTCGGTTTTAATAAGATTCCTTGCGCACAGGGATCCGTCTTGTATGGCAAAACCCACCAAAGAACTCGAAATTCTCAAACAGCACCTTTCGAAAAACGGTCTCAAGCTGACCCGCCAACGTGAGAATATCCTCACGACATTTTTGAAAATGGAACACGTGACGGCCGAACACATGTATCGGCTGCTCTCCAAAAAGGACCCGCATATTGGCCTGGCCACGGTGTACCGCACATTGAAACTCCTCTGCGAAACCGGCCTGGCGCAAGAGCAGCATTTTGGCACGCAGACGCAGTTTGATAATGTGGCGCACAAGGGACATCATGACCATCTCATCTGTACACGGTGCGAGAAAATTATTGAGTTCGAAAATTGTCAGATTGAAACCTTGCAGGACGAAGTCGCCAGAAAAAACGGGTTCACGATTCACACCCATAAGCTGGAGCTGTACGGCGCTCCCATTCAGTTGCCTGATGGGACATGCAAGAATTGCGGACGGGATTTGACCGACCACACAAGGACGACGTTGCGTTGAGACAATGGATTCGCACCCATCGCGGTGGTTTTTCGGCGCCGGTCGTCGTGTGTGTTCTGGCGGCGACCCTGGCGATGCCGTTCGCCGGCCATGCCGGGGACGGGCTTGTCGTGTATTCGGGGCGGGCCGAGCGGTTTCTTCAACCGGTGATTGACGCTTTTCAAGCCGAATCGGGCATTACCGTTCAGCTCTTGACCGCGGACAGCACAGCGTTGATCAACCGGCTTGAGATTGAAGGGGCGCGCACGTCGGCTGATGTCCTCATCACCAATGACGCCGGCACGCTGGAACGCGCGCGTGAATTACACTTGCTCCGTGCCAACACCATCCCCGGCCTTGAGGACGCCATTCCCGGCCGATTCCGGGCGCCGGATAATAGTTGGATTGGGTTATCGGGCCGCATTTGGGTGGTCGTGTATAACACCACGCTGGTCAACCCCGGCGAGGTGTCCTCCATTTTGGATCTCGGCGACGCACAATGGCGAGGCAAAGTCGCCATCCCCAGTTCGGGCAGCGTCTATTTACAGACTGGCGTGTCGGTGATTCACGAGATCAACGGTGAGGCGGTGACCACCCGGTTCCTTCGGGGCTTAAAGAAGAACGCCGGCTCATTCGTGTATGGGAAAAATCGTCAAATTGTGGCGGCCGTGGCGCGCGGCGACGTCGCTGTCGGCCTGGTCAATCATTACTATGTCAACCGCCATCTGGACACACACCCCGATGCGCCCATTGCCGTACAGCTCACCGATCAAGAGGAGCAGGGCATGGGCATGATTCTCAACGTCGCGGGGGTGGGCATCACCGCACACACCGGACGCCTTGCCCACGCGCAGAGCCTGGTCCGATTTCTGATTGCTCCCAGGGGGCAACACCTCTTCGCGCACGTGAACAAAGAATACCCTCTGAATCTTCGCGTGCCCGCCGCGACTGAACTGTTGCCGATGGAAAGTTTTCAGATTGCGAGTGTCCGGTTAAGCCGCCTGGCTCAACTCCGTGATCCCACGATGACCGTCATTGAAAACGTTGGACTCCGTTAAACCGTTTCTCTCACCGTCGCTCCGCTTTCGCTTCCCTGCCCCGCTTCTTCTGCTCGGCTTCTGTCTGGCTCTTGCCCTCATGCTGCCATTGCTCTCCGTGGTCGTGTCCGCCGTGACAACAGACTTTGCGGTCTGGAGAAGACTCTGGACCACGCGGATACCGGAACTGCTCATGAACACGCTCTCCTTATCAATTGGCGTCGCCGTCATTGATCTGATACTGGGGGTTTCGCTGGCATGGATTGTGACTCGCTATCGTTTTCCAGGATCCAGAACATGGGAATGGTTGTTGATTTTACCCTTGTCCATCCCTTCATACGTTCTGGCCTACACCTATACATATCTGCTGAAACGAGGCGGCACGCTGGAACACATATGGCAAAGCGTGGCCGGCCCGGACGCCACACTGTTTTCACCGTTCAGTTTCATGGGCGCCGTGCTTGTGCTCGCATTGAACACCTTTCCTTTGGTGTACCTGTTGGCCCGGTCGGCGTTCAGAAATGTCAACGTCGCCTTTGAAGAAGCCGCCCGCACGACCGGAGCCAGTCGCATGACCACGTTTTTCCGCGTGTCGCTTCCCTTAATCCGTCCATCATTGATCGCCGGACTTTTTTTGGCGATGCTCTACGTCGCATCGGATTTTGGCGCGGTGTCTCTGTTGCGTTTTCAGACTTTTACGTATGCGGTGTATCAGCAAATGACCGGGCGATTCGACAACGCCGCGGCCTCCTGCTTGAGCCTGGTGTTGGTCGCCTGCGCATGTGTTGTTCTCTTTAGCGAACGTTGGTTCCGGCGGCGAAGCCGGTTTTACCAGACAACCAGTCGGTATCAACAACCCATCCCTCAACCCTGCAAGCCCCTCACGGCTTGCCTGATGACAGGCTATCTCCTTCTCGTCTTCGTGGCCGCATTTGGTATCCCTGGGATGCTGCTTATTCAATGGACAACCCACGCCTTTTCTGCGGGTGATATTTCCCATGCGTTTGTGGGATACATGTGGAACAGCCTCGCGCTTTCAAGTCTGACGGCCACCGTGAGCATCGTCTGCGGCATCCCCCTCGCGTATGTGGCAACACGGCGTCGGACCTGGGCCGGCATCGTGTGCGTGCAGGGAGCGTATGCCGGATACGTCCTCCCCGGACCGGTCGCCGCTCTCGCCGTGCTCGTCGTTGTCTCGCAACTCATTCCACAACTGTATGGCACGATTCTCATCTTGCTGTTGGCATACCTGATTCATTTTCTCCCGGTCGCGCTGCAAAGCATGGAGTCCACCCTTCAACAGATCACCCCGAATCTGGAAGAAGCGGCGCGAAGCCTGGGCGCGCGTCCCGTTCAAACCTTTTGTTCCGTGACTCTGCCGCTGGTGCGGGGCGGATTGCTAAGCGCCTGGATCCTGGTCTTTATCCAATGCATGAAGGAATTACCGGCGTCACTGCTGCTGCGCCCCGCGGGATTCGACACACTCGCCGTCAGAATTTGGCTTGAGGCCAGCGAGGAATTGTATCAATTAGCCGCCCCTCCGGCTTTGCTGATCGTGGTCATGACCATTCCGGTCGTGCTACTCTTGATGCGCAATGAGTGACACACGTAACCCCTCTCGCGGCTCGCGCATCTCGGCTCTTGTCAGACACGCATGACGCCACGGCCCATAAAGACGCATCCATGATTCTTGAATTGCAAAACGTCGCCTGCGCATACGAAGCCGGACGCGCGGCCATTGAGGGCATTTCCTTTTCGGCACAGACAGGCGACATCATTGCGTTGCTGGGCCCATCAGGATGCGGGAAGACCACCACCCTTCGGGCCATTGCGGGATTGGAGTCGGTTTCCGCAGGTGAAATCAGGCTCAATGGTGAACCTGTTGCGACCGTTCATCGGCACGTCCCGCCTGAACAACGACACGTCGGCATGGTCTTTCAGGACTATGCCCTCTTTCCTCACATGACCGTCCAGGACAACGTGGGATTTGGGTTGAGGCATGGACCGGCCAGCGAACGCCGCCGCCGCATTGACGAGATGCTGACACTCACCGGCCTGTCCGAACTGGCTCGGCGATACCCTCATGCGCTGTCAGGAGGCCAGCAACAACGCGTGGCCTTGGCGCGCGCCCTTGCCCCCAAACCGGTCCTGCTTCTTTTGGATGAACCGTTCAGCAATCTGGATCCCGATATGACGTACCGTATGCGCAAGGAACTGCTCCGCTTGCTGAAAGCCACCCATACCACCGCCATTCTTGTGACGCATGATCACGAAGAGGCCCTGGGGATGGCCGATGCCGTGGCCGTCTTGCGTCACGGGCGACTCGAACAATTCGCGCCCCCGGAAACCATGTACCATCTTCCGGCTTCGCCCTTTGTCGCGGAGTTTGTGGGACAGGCTGATTTTATTCCCGGAACCATTCACGATGCCGTCGTCAGGACGCCACTCGGTGACTTCCCCGTCCCACAGGGCTATCGGGGCGGCCCGAATGTCGTGGTCATGATTCGGCCGGATGACGTTCACATTGGCGGAAACGGGAATGGAGCCGGCACCATTCAATCCCGGCAGTTTCGAGGTTCAGAGACGCTGTATGGCATCCTCCTCGCTTCCGGCGACATCGTCCACAGTAGCGCGTCTTCAACACAGTTCTTCCCACTTGACGCACAGGTGGCATTGCACATCAAGGCCACCCACACGGTCTTATTTGACAGGAACACCGATCATCTCTGACGTATGTTCATCATGCGCGACTTGTGAAACAGTCCCGCGAACCGCGCGCTGCGGCGACATTCGCAATTGAAGCCAGGTGGAAGGTATAATTGGTCAGGCGCCGCCGCCGAGACTTGTGACCGAACTGACAAACCCGAGGCCATCTCAACTGACCGTTTAAAGGAGGAATCCAACATGAAGACCGCAACCGTCTCTTTCGCGTGTGTGCCCGTTTCCCTGTTGCTCATTGCCGGCCTGCTGTCCACCACGGCATGCGGAAAATTTTCCGCCCATCACGGGGCGCAGGGAGAGTCGGGTTATGCGCACGCCGGTTCCACCACGCATGACGGCCATCATGGCGGCGTGGATACGAAACATGGCGGAGACAATCATGCCATGCATTCATCGGGCCATGGACATCACGCCAAAGGGCATGGCAAGCATGGTCGTCAGGGGAAGCATTCCGACACCCACCAGAATGTGATGAAATTCATTGACCATATTATGCAATTTCAAGAAGGGATGAGCTTGACGGACGATCAGATGCAACAACTTCGTGCGTTGAAGACGAATTACAAGAAAACCCGGATCACCATGAAGGCCGACGTCAAATTAGCCAATGTTGATTTGCATGAAATCGTGAAAGATGAGAAGGCGAGCCTTGCGGATATTGAAGCAAAATTGCACGCCATGCATGCCATGAAAACCAAGCTCTACATGGCGTCAATCAAAGCCAGACGCGATGCCAACGCCGTGCTTTCCGAGGAACAACAATCACGCATGGGGAAAATTCACGAACGCATCAAGTCCCATAGCGACACGATGGCGCCTCAAGGCGATCATTCAGGGTATAAGAAACACAAAGAGCATGGGCGGAAATAGCGCGTAGTACACAGATCACACCTTTTCGCATCAACGGGCCGAGTCACTGGCCCGCTGATGCGGCGCCCTCGCCTGTTACAGCCTCGGCGACATCTGCAACCTGTCGTGTAATCCTGACGACACGGACACGGTTCCATCCGCACCAATAATCACGCCCTCAACTCCGGGCAGGCGTTCAATCAACGCCATGCCTTTTTCCTGACCCATCACAAAAATTCCAGTATCCAGCCCATCGGCGAGCACACCGGTCCCGGCCACAATGGTGACACTCCGGGCGAGTCGGGCCGGTTGCAGCGTGCGAGGATCAAGAATGTGATGATAGCGAATGCCGTCTTGCATGAAATACCGTTGATAATCACCAGCCGTGGAAACGGCCGCATCTTCGAGCGCCAGTTGGCCAATCATGATGCCGGTCTCGTGTCGAGGATGTTGAATGCCGAACACAAACTGTTCACCATCCGGCAGGCGTCCAAAGGTTTTGATATCTCCGGAAATGGCAACCACCCCCGCCGAGGCGCCGGCTTCCTGCATCACAAGGGCCGCTAAATCAGCGGCATAGCCCTTGGCGATACCGCCGACATCCACCCGCATCCCGGCACGAGCCAGATACACCGTGGCCGCATCCTTGTGTATGTGAAGATTGGCAAGATCCAGGAAGGGACGCACGGCATCCAATTCGTTGTGAGTCGGGAGACGCCCTTGACGATTGATATTCCATGCCTCCACGGCCGGACCAATGACCACGTTGAATCCGCCATCGGTCATCTGCGCCACGGCGACAGCCCGCTCCAGAACCTCTATCGTTTCCGGGCTGACGTGGATGGGTTGTTGTCCGGCCGCAGCATTGACACGCGACAGCTCACTGTCGGGAATCCACGTGCTCAGGATTTCTTCCAATCGGTGAATTTCAGCAAAGCCCTTGCGCACGGCGTCATGGGCCACCCGCTCATCCGGAGCCAACGCGGTCAGAAAGACCAGGGTCCCCATGTGCATCTGTCCACGCTTGACCATATGGGGCGAGACACCGCATCCCATCAGTCCCAACGCCACCACGCATGTCAAGAAGCCCCCCACGTATGGACGCATGACCGTAGCAACGTGTTTCATCATCGTCTGCATATGGGCAAACGATGCGATTGAAATACCGTTCACACCCCGACAACAAAGAAGACGAATCAATGGTTTCATCTACCGCTCCCCGGCCTCATTCTCATCCTGATTGAGGCCTATTTTGTCACGTTTTAACGCGGCGTTTCCCCTGTCGGCACACCCGAAAACAGCCAACGTCATCCTCTTTTTCTCCTTCTCAACGGAAGGTTGACAGGGCCAAATGAATTTTATATAATTTTAATTCTCAAAATCAGAATCATATTTAATGATAACGATTATCATAGTAGATATTTGGTTCATGCCGAACAGCATCCGAAACACATTGCCATCCCGCATAGGCAACGAACACACCCCTCCATTGCCACAAGAGCACGGTCAGCCGGGTGAAGCCAGATGTACATGCGGTCATCTCGTCGCAAAAATTCTAGGGGGCAATCTCGAACTCAAATGCAAACGCTGCAAACGCCTTGTTTCGATTTCCTGTGCCAACATCACGGAGCGAGCCACATGCATCACGCTCTGCGGATCGTAGTGAAGCAACATGACCGGATTCACGTTCCATCAGTTCGGATGATGACCTTTGAGCCAAACGAGGTCTTGCAATCCACGAAGTACGGACAGTAACACCGAGGACCGCAAGCGTCCCTTTCATAACCAGGAGGACCGACAGAGTCCCAACAACAAGGAGGTCGTCATGCGACGATTGTTGATAGCAGGGGCACTTGCGGCTCTCATGATTGTATCACAGACACAGGGCTGGGCAGAAGAAGCGACATTCACGCCGGCTCAACTCAAACAGATACAAAAAATGTTTGAAGAGTGGTCAACGCAACAAAAGATGGACGGGGGGAGACCCATGGGCGTCCCACCATCGTCGGGTTCGGACATTCCGACCCTGGGAGATACCACACGGACCAAACCACGGTATGGGCAGGGTTTCTCCGGTGGCAGCACGCTACAGGGCGGACGAACCATTTATGCCAAACCATTTGTCAGAGCCCCGAAAACCATCGTCGGGGGCTACATTGATTTTACGATCACGGACTGCGATCAACGCTCACGGGATTGCAGCAAAGGATTGGAATTTGACCAGGAACGTTTTGTGCCGTTCTTTTATTCCCAGGTCACCGACCGGCTGAGCGTGGCCGCCGAAGTTGAGATTGAACACGGCGGGCCTCAAGGCAACCAGGATGACGGGGACGTCAAAATTGAATTCGCCACCATGGATTACCGGTTCACAGACTGGTTCAACACCCGTGGCGGCATCATTCTGATTCCCATGGGCCGGTTCAATCTGGTCCACGACTCCCCGCTCAACGACCTTCCCCTTCGTCCCCTGGTCAGCCGGCTGATCCTGCCTTCCACGTTCGCCGAATCGGGAGTTGGATTTTTCGGCACGATCTACCCCACACAGCTTTCCAAGGTTGACTATGAATTCTACGTCACGCAGGGCTTTCTGGGCGATGACAACATTACGGAAGGCGGAGGGTTGCGAAGCGCGCGCGGGAGTTTCAAAAAGGACAACAACGGCAACAAGGCCATTGTCAGCCGCATTTCGGTCAGCCCCTTCCTCGGCGTCGAGGTGGCCGGCTCCATGCACCACGGAACATGGGACAAGGCCAGCAAGCATGACTTAACGCTGTTGGCCGTTGACGGCAACCTGCAACGGGGACCGTTTGAACTGCAGGGCGAAGCCGCCTGGGCCGACATTCAGGGACCCGGACCAGATACGCGAGAAATTCGAACGCTTACGGACTGTACAGGTGCGGGTTCCCCTCCGGGTTGCACAGGCGCAACGCCGATGTTTGTGGATAGTACGGAAACCATTCCTCGCATTCCCAGCAATATGCGCGGCTATTACGTGCAGTTGAATTACCATTTCCTGCCGGAAACGTTCAGGAGGGCCGCTCCGACGTACTTCAGCGATGCTTCTACGTTTACGGGTGTGTTGCGCTGGGGACAGGTGGATACCAACACCAGCCGCACAAACATCGCGGACAGGAGTGAGGTTGACCGTCTGACTCTGGGACTCAATTATCGGCCAACAGAGGATTCGGCCCTGAAGTTCAGCTACACATGGAATGAGGATCATAGCACTGAATTGACGCGCGATACCGACGGGTGGCAGATCTCGGCCGCCACGTACTTCTAACGGAAGAGCATGGCCGATTGCATGATGACACGTTTTATATGTTTTCTTGTTCTCGCAATAGCCACGGCGGGGTGTGCGACGTTTGGACGCGCACCCCTCACCGTGACCACGTCCTGTTCGCCTGCACAGGCATGGGACGCCTCTCTTGAAAGCGTGAAGCACCTGACGTTTCGCCACACAGATCAAGAGAAAGGGGTCATTGCGACTGAGTGGACGACCATGACATCCGGGCAAAAAGCCGGCGCGTTTGGCCGCGAGGCCAATCGGGAACGCGCACGGTTTTTTCTCAATCTCGAACCGGACAGGGAGACCGTCGCCATCTCCGTTCGCCAGGTCAGGGAATATTTTTCTCCAATGGGCGTGCAGTCACAGTCCACGCGATGGCGACGCATCCCTCCCCTCGCCGAAGAAGAACAACGTCTGGTTCAACAACTATCCAACCGCCTGAAGGACAAGGGATGCGCAATTCTCAAGTAATGCGGACAACGCTGGGCATGCTTGCCATGTGCGGTGTCCTGATCGCGAGTTCGTCGTCCTGGGGGCTTGCCGCGACGCCTTCTCAGGAAAAAATCTGGGACCATGAACTCAACCGATGGCTGACGCCGTCTGAACTGGGACATTTGGAAATTTATTTTACCGAGGAGGAAGCCGCGAAAATCATGTTTCCATCTTCGGAAACCATTCAACAAGCCATGTTATCATTAACCACGGAACAAAAATCCCGCGTTGAACATCTTATCGGATGGAAATTTCCGGAAACAGTGTTTCACGTCTATATCGGCAAGACACGGGGCGCCATTGACGGGTATGCGATCGTGCAGAATACCATCGGCAAGCATCGTCCCATTACGTACATGGTGGGCATGAATTCAGAGGGCGCCGTCACAAACTTTGAAGTGCTGGTTTACCGGGAAGCCAGAGGCAATGAGATCGCCACCAAGCGTTTCAATTATCAATATCAGGGAAAAACCGTTCAAGACCCCGTTCGGATTAATCGCGACATCATTAATATCACCGGCGCCACAATGTCGGTTCGCTCCGCCAGCGCCGGGGTCAAACGCGCCATGGTCCTGGTGAATGAGTTCTATTTGCAACCTCGAGGACTCGGCGCCAACACCATCATGGCGGGCAACAAAGAAAAAGGCTTTTGGGAGTCCATCCTGGGACTCTAGCGTACCTTCCATTGCGATGCGGAATTTCAATACTCGGTTTCGACTGCGTGACACCGACCGGCATATCCGTTTGGTCTATACATGGTTCCTGCTTTGTATGGTGGCGGGATTTGCCTTCACCATTGTCTGGGTTCACAGCATGACGGACCTGACGCCAAACGGCATTGTCGAGCATTATCGCGGATCGGATGAAAATTTCGGCGAAGCGATGTCGTTTGGTCAACTCGCCGAAACGACGCACTTTCACCTGTTCACCATGCCCGTCGTCTTTATGATTATGGTTCATGTGCTGTATCTCACCATGGCCAGTTCCACGTTGAAAGTACTGACCACATGGGGCGCCTTTGCGGGCGTGACGTTAGATCTCGTCTCGCCGTGGCTCATCACCTATGTGTCCCCTCTTTTTGTGCTCACCATGTTGACCGGGGACGTGCTCATGCTCGTGACATTTTGCATCATGTTTATGATTCCCATGTACGAAATGTGGATACTGAACCATCCATTCATGATGCGAGGAGATTCAAAAAAGCAGGACGATGCGTAACGCAGCATTGATGAGGCCAGAAACAGTCCGTCGAGAGTCAGGAAAGACTTCGTGCGTTCATGGGCTTGGCTGTTGCGTCTCTGTCCAGGAATGCAGCGGAACACATCCCGCTCACCCGCCGGCGGAAGGCGGGCTTGCCTCATCCTGGCCTCCCGCCAGAAGGGTTGACGGATTCACAACATCGGCGTTGGCAATCGGCGGACCAGGCTTCTCGTTGTGTACAAACCGTTCAACATCTTCACGCAATGTTTTTTGAACGGAGTCACACGTCCGGGAATCTTCGATTTTTTTGCCGGTCTGTTCGGTCACGTGGAACACGGCAACCACTTGATCGAGTTGCGTTGAGATTTTGGCCACATGAATGGAGAGACCCAGTTCATACACCGTTTTGGCTATCCTGTGCAGGATACCCTGCTGGGCATCGGCAAACACGTCAATAACGGTAAACTGTTCCGACATGTCATTGTGAAGGGTGACTTCCGTACGAAGGTTCCGAAGCGGCACTTCTCTCCCCGATGACACACGTTGATTCTGTGCCAGAAAATCATCAATCTGGGTTTCCCCCTTTAACACACTGACCAGCGCTTTCCCGACGTTGTGCATCCGTGCCGGCGTCGGGGCCCCTTCAAAATCAAGATCCTTCACCAAAAACGTATCCACCACAATGCCGTCAGGTCTCGTCACAATCTGAGCGTCGAAAATGCTCAAGCCTTTCGCAATCAACACACCCGTAATCTTCATAAAGATCCCGGACGACACGGAATCAAACGCAATCAATGTGTACTCACACACGTGGAGTTCCGCATGAAACGTGGACTCGACAATGGGACGATCGCGGGTCAGGCATTGAATGGCAGAAAGATGCACAACCATGCGATTCCTGGCCGTTCCGGCAAGGTAACGCAACGGAAAGGTTCCCAACTGCTCTTTGATCCATGCACGGGACGGCAGTGCATGCGCCCGTCCTTCACCTTGTCGCACGTGAGACGTCCAGACATCCAGGACGTCGTCGGTGACATGCTCGATATCAATCGTGGATGCCACATTGCCGCTCTGTCCGGAAACCCGCTGAATGGACAGGGAATATAATTCGCTCAGCAACGACTCTTTCCATTCTGTCAACGTGCCAGGCCCAACGGCCGCAATGTCCGCAACCGTCAGGAGAAAGAGGTTGTTTAATCGATCAGGAGTGCCCACTTGCCTGGCAAAGGTCAGCAGCACCTTTTCATCCTGGTGATCCCGTCGGAAGGCGGTCTTCGCCATCATCAGATGTTCATACACAAGAAATTGCAGGGTGGCCGATTCTTGCGGGTCAAGCTCCAATCGGCACGCCATGTCTTGAGCAATGCTTTTGCCGACTTCACTGTGATCTTCAGGTAAGCCTTTTCCCACATCATGGAGAAGAACGGCCAAATGCAGAATGTCCTTCCGTTGAATTTCATGGTAGATCTTTCCCAACAACCCTGGCTTCTTTCCCAGGCGTTCAACTTCTCGCACGGCCAACAGGCTATGCTCATCAACCGTGTATTTGTGGTATTGATTGAATTGCATGAGCCCCCGCACGCGACCGAAGGCCGGGACCAGCTTTTCCAAAACGAGGGCCTGATGCATCAAGGTCAAGGTCTCGGCAACAGACCCGGGTCCCGCCAATAATGCCAGAAATCGCCGACTCACATCCGGTGTGGCAAACGTATGGTCGGGCACGTCTTGCATATGACAGTACATCGCTTCAATCACCCGCGCGTCGATCCGCAGGCCCCGTCTTTGGGCAATATGAAAGAAGGTCACGACATGCTCGGGATCCTCCAGAACCTGAACGAGTTTTGCCCCGGGTATAGACAGCCGGCCATCAGATACCCGAAACAGTCCATCAATCAAAGGAGAAGGCCAGTAATTGCTGACGCGAGTCCAGAAAGACACGGCACGCGCACGATCCACAAAACGCATCGCACAATTATGAATTTCCGTGGTCAGACGATAATATTGCTGCATAAACTGCTCGACGGCCAGGATATGCGGCTGGTCCCGGTAGCCAAATTCTTCAGCCAATCGCACCTGTTCATCGAACAATAATAATTCCTGGGCACGACCAGCCTGTACATGCAGCAAGGCCCGCACCTTCCATAAGAACTCTCGAGCTTCAAGCAACACCATATACTCCTGGTATGCCAACATGCCGAGATTGGCGATATGCTTCAACGTAGTCGCTCGATAACGGGCCATACCAACCCATTGGAGTAAATGTAGATCTCTCAACCCACCTTTGGCTTTTTTAATATTCGGCTCCAGGAGAAACACCGTCTCGCCAAACTTCTCGTAGTCACGCTGTCGCTCATCAAGCTTCTGACTGATAAACTCATCCACTCGTTTTCCCATAACGCGCTTGACAAACCGTTGCTGAAACTCTTGAAAGACCGACGGACTGCCGACTAAAAATCGTGATTCCATGAGTGAGGTTTTGATTCGCAAATCTTCCTCTGCAAACACCATGCAGTCAGCAATCGAACGAACGCTATGTCCCACCTGAAACCCCAAATCCCACAAATGGTTAAAGACCTGCATTGAGAGATCTTTGACCACGGCTTCGCCGCCCGTACGATAGAGCATCATGACATCAATGTCGGAATGGGGCGCGAGTTCACGCCGACCATACCCACCCACAGCGACAAGACAACAATGCTGCATGCCCTCGGACACGTCACGCCCTCGCTGGCTGACCACGTTTCGATATCGCCATACCAGGACTTCATCGACAAGATCCGTAAAGCCAGACACGACTTCCAACCCGGTGGCTCCATGCCGCAATCGTTGGAAAAGACTCTGGCGTCGTTCTTCCAACACCGCCTGGGCTGCGGATGTGCCAACTTCAGACGAAGGCACGGCTTGTTTGACAACACTCTGCTTCATCAATCCTCTTCTGCGACGTTGGTACAGTCTTCAGTCATTCCAATGAGGAACCTGATCGTCATCGTCATAACATGGCCTGTCAATATTTGACATATTGATTCGTGATCGGCACACGGCGATCTTTTCCCAGATTCCTTTGCGTGATTTTTACCCCAATCGGAGCCTGACGGCGTTTATATTCGCTACGGTCCACCATGAACATGACGCGCTTGACGATTCGAGCCGGAAATCCCATTTCAACAATGTCCTGCAGGGAACGGTCCTGTTCGACATACGCCTTCATAATGGGGTCGAGGACTTCGTAGGGCGGCAGGAGATCTTGATCCGTTTGATTGGGTTTGAGTTCAGCCGACGGGACCCGGTCGATCATCCGTTGAGGGATCACGCCCACACCACTGTCGTGAACGGCTTTGAGATTTCGGTGGCGAGCCAGATCATAGACTAAGGTTTTTGGCACATCTTTAATCACGGCAAAACCACCAGCCATGTCTCCATACAGCGTGGCATAGCCGACACTCATTTCGCTTTTGTTCCCAGTCGTCAATACCAAATGGCCAAATTTGTTGGAGAGGAACATGGCAATGGTTCCGCGAATACGAGCTTGCAGATTTTCTTCCGCGACATCCGGCGCGCGTCGTCCAAATATCGAAGAGACGATCTTCAGGTACTGCTTCCAGAGGGCCGTGATCGGGAATGTCCATAAACGAACGTTCAGCGCCTTCATCAACGCGTTGGCGTCAACCCCGCTCTCTCTCGAGGTAAAAGGCGAGGGCATGAACACCCCCGTCACCCGGTCCGGTCCAAGCGCATCGGCGGCAATCACGGCGGTCAGGGCCGAGTCAATGCCTCCGCTGATACCGATTAAGACTCGCCGAAAATGATTTTTCCTGACATAGTCGCGCACGCCTGTCACCAAAGCCAGGTAAATCTCCTCGACATCGCTTAGAAAAGCGGAAGCATGGACGGCAAGAGGTTGTTTCGATTTCCGTCGGCCAACGGGTGCAAGCGTCACTCGCCTGACGGGATACCGTTGCGTTGTCGTCTTCGTTCGACTGGCAACGCGCGTTTCTCGTGCACGACCGAAAGACAAATCAGCCACAAGCAGATCTTCTTCGAAAGCCCTGGCACGCGCGATGACCTTTCCCATTTGATCAACGATCATGCTGTTGCCGTCAAAGACCACCTCATCCTGTCCGCCAACCATGTTCGTATAACTTACCATCACGCCATTCTCCCGAGCGCGTTTCGCCAATATGCGCGCGCGCGTTCTTGCCTTTCCAATGTGGTAAGGCGAGGCATTGATGTTCAGAATAAGCTGTGCCCGACCGATGGCCGCCTGATCACGGGTGGGCCCATCGGCATACCAGATGTCCTCGCAGATATTGACGCCAAACCGCACCCCCTGGACTTGGCACACCAACGTCTTTTGGCCCGGAGAAAAATACCGACTTTCATCAAATACGCCATAATTCGGCAGGAACGTTTTGTGGCAGGTCGCCACAAGTTGCCGGTCATGAATCACAGCCGCCGCATTAAACACGCGACGAGTTCCGGCCGGAACAACCACGGGCGTTGAATCCCGCACACGCAGAGCCTTGCCTTCTTCAATATATCCGACGACGACGGTCATGCCGCGACAATGCCCGGTGAACTGTTTCAGAGCGTCACGCGTGGCTTTGAGAAAACTCGTCCGTAAGACCAGATCTTCAGGGGGATAGCCCGTGATCGCCAATTCTGGAAACACCGCAATCTCTGCCCCGGCCTGCCGTGCCTGCTTGACCCATTTGATCATCGCGTGCACATTCCCATCCACGTCCCCTACGATGGGGTTCATTTGGACCATGGCAATGCGGCAGGTCTTCATCACAACACCACACCCTCTTCGCCAACAGGGAGACGACGGCTCACCCGTGAAGACCTTCCCGCGTTATCGCTTGGTTGACTGGCCATCCAACTCCGCGGCCAGAATAATGGCCTCGGCAATATCCCTCATGGATTTTCGCATATTCATACTTTGACGTTGCATCACCCTGAAGGCTTCAGCTTCCGATAATTTTCGAGAATGCATGAGATAGCCCTTGGCTCGTTCAACGAGTTTTCTCACGGTTAAGGCTTCCTTCATTTCAAAGGACTGTTCCATGAGACGAGTATTTTCAATGGCGACTGCCGCTTGATTCGCAATGGCTTGCATGATCCTGATTTCCTTGTCATCAAATGTATGCATGGTCGAGGTATAGGTATTGATCACACCAATGACCTTTTCCTTGATCATCATTGGTATCGAAAGCAACGAGCACAACGATTCCCGCCTGGCTAAATCCCGGTAAAAAAACTCTTGCTCTTTCTTCACGTCAGGAACGTAAATCGGCCGTTGTTCTTTCACGGCACGCCCGCTGATACTTTGCCCGATTTGTAACGGAGGCTTCCGGCAATACGATTCGCTCAAACTCTGCGTCGCCGCAATACGCAATGTCCCTCCCGCCTCGTCAACCAACATCAGCGAACAGATCGTTGAATCCAGCATCTGAGCGGTCGTCGTCACAATCAGACGGAGCACATCATCAATCATTCGGTTGGAAGCCACCGTTTCAGACACTTGAGAAAGCGTATCGAGTTGCAACGCCTGCCGACTCATGGCTTCATACAAGCTGGCGTTTTCAATTGCCCCCCCCACCTGGTTCGCAATCGTCGACAAAAGAGCAAGCTCGGCATCCTGGTAACGCTTCGCCCGTTTGTGCTGCACATTGATGACCCCGATCACGTCGCCCTTCGTCACAATGGGAAGCGAGACAAAAGCCTGGTATCGGTCCTCGGGCAAATTGTGAAAAAATTTGAACCGTGGATCATCACTCGCGTTACGAAGAATCACAACCGGCACCTTTTCTTGTGCCACCCATCCCGTAATGCCTTCCCCCAACCCCAGGGAGACCCGGCCGATGAGCCTGGGATGAGGATTTTTAGATGATCGCAAAACAAGTTCGTCCCGATTCGCGGAGACAAGATACAGCAAACAGGAATCGGCCTTCATCACGTTGACGACCACTTCTACGATGTGCTTGAGGACTGATTCTAAATCGAGGGTGCCGCTGATTGATTCACTAATACGATACAGCACCTCGACTTCTCGTGTTCTTTCACGAAGAACAGACTTGATGTCTTGTGCGGCCCGCTTGCGAAGTTTTGGAATCGGACTCATGTACCCCATGCCAGAAAAATGGTTGTGCCTCAAGAGGGTGTATGACACTGCGTATGACAATGCGCATACCACTCTTTCACGGCGCGTTGATCCAGAGACGCGACCTGAACTTTGCCAATTGACGTGGGAAGCACACAATAGACGGTTCCCTGAATCACCTTTTTGTCATGACGCAGAGCCTCCCAGAATGTCGAAAAACTGTGGGATGGCATTCGCACGGGAAGGCCCGCTCGCTTGAGCAAGGCACGTTGCCGGTTCACGACCCCCTGCGTGCATAACTGCAAATGATTGGCAAGCATGGCTTCATACATCATGCCTATGGCGACGGCTTCGCCGTGAATATATTTTCGATACCGTCCGAGAGATTCCAACGCATGCCCGATGGTATGCCCATAATTCAAAATGCGGCGCAGGCCCGCTTCTCGTTCATCTTTGGTCACCACCCGGGCTTTAATCTCGCAACACCGCCTGACCACTGTTTGAACATCCTCATCCCTCATGGCGAGAATCTGTTCCATGCGTTCCTCTAAAAATGCAAAAAACCTTGTGTCGGCAATGACTCCATATTTAATCACTTCGGCCAACCCTGCCAGCCATTCCCGTCCGGGAAGCGTTTGTAACGTGTTCGTGTCGGACAGCACGAGGGCGGGTTGGTAATACGCACCAATCAAATTCTTTCCCAGGGGATGGTTGACTCCGGTTTTCCCACCCACACTGGAATCCACTTGTGCCACAAGCGTCGTGGGCACCTGAACAAACGGGATGCCGCGAAGATAGATTGACGCAACAAATCCTGTGAGATCTCCAATGACCCCTCCACCCAGGGCCACGAGCACCGACCGGCGTTCAAAGCGATGCTTGATCAACTCATCCAGAATGTACGACACCCACCGAAGCGTTTTGGCCGATTCGCCATCAGGAATGCGGAACACGTGACATGTGAATCCGGCTTGCACAATCGCCTTTCGGAGTGAGGCCCCATGGAAACGTTGAATGGTCGCATTGGTCACGACACCGACGTGACCGGAACAGCCCAATGCTTGTAAATGCCGACCAATCTGTTGCATGCCACCTGGCCCAATCACGACATCATAACGTGACTTACCGAGGCCGACTTTGATCGTGTGTCGTGTGTGACGTTGACCCATGACGAACCCTGTTCTCAATATGCTCGAACAATCACTGAACGTGATTCACGTCCCCTGCAGACAAGACTGGTACCCAGACACCGGAGGCTTAAAAATTCTTCACGTACGCTTGGTAGGCATCGAAATTTCGTCTCATTTCGTCCAAGGTATCTCCACTGAATTTTTCCAACATGGCGTTGGCCATTTCATAGGCAATCACCGCCTCCCCCACCACGCCGGCGGCGGGCACCGTACAGATATCAGAACGTTCCACCGTGGCTGAAAATGGTTCCTTCGTTTGAATATCCACGCTCTGCTTGGGTTGATACAACGTGGCAATCGGTTTCATGGCCACCCGCAAGACGATGGGTTGCCCATTGGTGATGCCGCCCTCTATCCCCCCTGCGCGATTGGTCTTTCGCGCAAATCCAGGTTTGGACTCACTGGGATAAATATCGTCATGCACTTCCGAACCAAACCGACGAGCCGACTCAAACCCCATGCCAATTTCCACACCCTTCATCGCCTGGATACTCATCGCCGCCATGGCGAGTCGTGCGCTCAAGCGCCGATCCCACTGGACGTAACTTCCCAACCCAATGGGAGGATTGATCACCACAACCTCGAAGATACCGCCCAGGGAGTCACCTTTGCGTTTCGCCGAACGGATGTGCTCAATCATCTTTTCACTGGCCTCTGTATCGGGACACCGAACTTGAGACTGCGCGGTCCGTTCATAGGCCGCCACATAATCATCAACCGGCGGGGCAACCACTGATCCAATGCTGGTCGTATAACTCACCACCCGCACGTCAAATTGCGCCAATAATGCCTTGGCCACGGCGCCGACGGCCACTCGGATCGCCGTTTCTCTCGCACTCGCTTTTTCAAGCACGTTGCGAATGTCGCGATGTCCATATTTAATCGCACCAACCAGATCGGCGTGGCCGGGTCGTGGACGAGTCACAACTCGTTCCGTTGAGGGAGGACCAGGTTCAACAGCCATAATTTCTTTCCAATTTTCCCAATCCCGATTGCCAATCAATAATCCCAACGGATTCCCTAAGGCTTTCCCGTTACGGACTCCGCAGTAGAATTCAACCTGATCCTTTTCAATGCGCATTCGGCCTCCACGGCCATACCCAGCCTGCCGTCTCGCCAAATCATGATTGATGATGTCTGCGGTGAGAGGAAGCCCTGCGGGGAGTCCCTCCACAACAGCCATCAACCCTCGTCCATGTGATTCACCGGCATTCAAATACCGTAACATCATATCCCTTCATCAGGCGGTGAAAAACCTGCTGGCCTGTCTTCGGATCTTCCGAGGACCGCATCGTGCAATCGGAAGGTGGTGCACCAATCCTGTTTAGTTGTCCAACAAATATGTCCTGTCCGGTTGAGCCTTGCCCTCCGCCTTGCCCTCCAGGGATGCCAAGGTCACTCCTTGATCCGTGATACGCGTGACGACTTGGGAAGACGCCGCAATGACCTGCCCCACCATGACGATCAGTCGCTCCCCGTTCTCAAATTCCAAAAAAGCCCAACGACCTTGAGGGGAGGAAACGATTCCCCTCACCCGCACGTTTTGACGGACAGGTTCTTGCTTCGGCGAGGGGAGATGGCGGTCAAGGGTTTGCTTTGGCACGGGAGAACGCATTGTTTTCCGGACAACTGATTTCGGCACAAAGGGATCTCGATAGCGGTCGGCACGATCCTTCAACGCGCGATTCGTCTTGTTCAATTGAGTATGTGACAACAACGAATCCCCGGACGCATCACGCTGCTCAGCATACACGTGGATCAAGAAGAACCGTGGGTACTCCCAGCACAACAACGCGAAGATCATGATGACCATTGATAAAAAGACAGACATCGTGGGCTTCCTTCATCATCGTTTAGCTTGTTATGGCCTGATCGGGAGCACGTTGCCCGATCTGCGCAGACGCCGTCGCCTGAAATCCTATCAGTTCAAATGAGGCGTGAATGTTGATCGCTTGATCTGCTGCCTCCGCAGCCCGAACTCGATAATCCATTGACCGCACAATCAACACTTTAGGCAATCGTTGCAAGGCTTCGAGAAAGTGCGCAAGGGCCTGATATCGTCCTTCCGCATCAAGACGAAACATGACGCGATCTAAATTCGTTTTCGGAATCAATCGGGGTTCTTCTGGTTGCCAGGATGTCAGCGTCACACCAACAGATTGAGCCGTATCAACGATATCCGGCAGCATGTGACCGACGGGGATATGAATCCCCAATAACTTTTTTTGCGCTGCAACTTTTGGAGTCAGAACGTCCATTTCACCGTTGAGACGCTCCAATGGAGCGCTCTGTTGCTTCATCTCGGCCAGCCGATGGTCCAGTGATTGCAGGGTCTGTTGAAACGCCCTGGCACGTTGATGTTGAGGAGCAACAACGAATTGAAACACGATGAGGGACGCGAACACAGCCAATAGCAGAAGCATGGCGAGCTTGGGGGCCATACCCGTGTCTTCCACCCAATCAAGAAGGCTGTCAACCATGATCCACAGAGTCCATGAAGACGTTCATTGAAAATCGAAAAAGCTCCGGTTGCGCCACATGGACCTGAATCTCAAAAACGTCGACCGGGCCAAGCATGTCAGCGTTTTCCAAATCCTTCGCCAGTTTCAAAATGCTTTCATGGGAAAGAGCGACACCGGACAACGTAACCTTCTCCTCATTGGCCTGAAGCTGACGCAACCATACATCCAATGGGCCAACGACCCGACTGATCACTGACAACAGACGTGTGGGTCTCTCAAGATCCTGCGTCAACGCTTCGAGTGTGTCGTGTTCAGTGACAATGGCGTTGCGTTGTTCCTGACGTGTCAGAACCAAGTCCTGACGTTGTGCCATCAACGCAAGACGGGCCTGCTTGTCCTGTATTTCCTGTTCAAGCCGTTGTATGGCTTGACTTCCATCAACGGCCACCCATCCCCAACCCACAAAGATGATCGCCAGGACGAATGCCCCAACAAACAATTCTGACGTGGGGCGACGACGAGCCTGGCGTTCAGATTGCCGTTGGTTTTTCAGTAAATTAATGATCACCATGGCAATCCTGACGGAGGGCCAACCCTAACGCCACTCCTCCGAGATGGGCCGACTCTGACCAGTCGTCCATCGCTGTACGATGCGCCTTATATTCGATTTCGTCAAAAGGATTCAGGGCTATGGTGGGAAGTGACAACGCTTTTTGTAACGCACTTTGCAGTCGTTCATTTTTCGATTGTCCGCCACAAAGAAAAATCTTCTCCATACTCGATTCCGGGTACCGTTCCAGGATGGATTCCAAACAATATTGCACTTCTTTGACGACGCCCTCCAAAACCGGTGGCGTACAAGGATCCGTGGGCCCTCTTTGCGGGGCATGGTGCACCGGATCGTCTTCTACGGGTAACGTCTGCGAGTCGGCTGCATGGACGGGACAGACTTCTTCAAAGCTCACATCCCGCACCAGAAGAGGGGTTTCATCTCCCACAAACGCAATATTCATTCCGTTGGCTCCCACGTTGACGATGCCGAACGACTGCCCACGGAGAGCACGGCTTTTCCCCATCACCATATTCATCAACGCGAGACCATCAACGTCGCACACAATCGGGTGTACCCCGATCTCTTCCAGGAGTGTTTTCTGGTTTTCCACCACCTGTTGCTTGGCCGCAACAAGCAGCAATTCAATATCGGTTGGCGCCGATCCGTGCCGGGATGGAGGCAGTATCCAATAATCAAAATAAATATCACGCATGGCATAGGGAATGTATTGCTGGCCCTCCCACGTCAGATATTCATCGAGAGCATCTTTCTTGACACCAGACAAACGTACCCGCTTGACCATGACGGACGGCCCGGAGACAGACATGGCAACGGGACGACCCAACAGCTCCAGCTCCCGAATCAGATCAATGAGCGTGGCTTTGAGCCGACGGGGATTGTGACCGGGGACACCATCAACAATTTCCGGGTCAAGGCCTCGCCATCCAAATCGTTGGATACGATAACGGGTGCCCCGCCGTTCAAGCTGAACGATCTTGATCGCGAACGAACCAATGTCCAATCCCACATACGTTTGCGGTCTTGACAGCACACGCATCCATTGCCTGAATCGTCCCATTATTCGAAAACATCCTCAAGTCTGGCCATACCTCAAACGCTGAAATGCTTGATCGGGCCTTTCAATGGCACCCCGTTCGTCTTCCTCGGATCACGAGTTGCCCGTGGCTCGTGACGCGCCAATGGCTCCTCTTTCCATGTCGTTAATGCTTCAGGGCTCACACCAAGAATCATGGCAACACGTTCCAGTGTCCGCTTTTGCATCTTGCGTGTCTTCATGTACTCATTCATGATCGGCATGGGGACCCCGATTTTTCCGGCCAACTCCGCAAGCGTCATGTTTTCCTTATCCAGTACCCTGATCAGATTTTTTACCTGTGCGTGGGCACCGTCCCGTTCTCCGTAACATGCAAGGAACGTCGCTTTGGGAACATTCAGACATACAGAGACGCGCTCCAACGTTCTCGCTTTCCAAACTGGCTGCCTCAGCAAATATGACATACCCGACTGATTGGTTTTGACAGCATCCATGAAGGCTTTGCGGCCCATGCCTTGCGCTCGCAAAATTTCTTCGAGCTTTAATCCCAACTTTGTCTTTTCTTTTTTGTGTTTCCTCGCGCCAGATGCCGCCGTCCCGGCCAGAGACAACGGATTGGGGTTGATTTGTTTCCGCTGGATGGCCGGTGCGAGACGAAGTTCAGCCCTGTATCTGGTGACACTTCGATTCGCAATGACAAGCCCACGGTCTCGCAACTTCGACGCAATTTCTCGATCTTCCAACGGTTTGCGGCGGTCTTCCTGTCTCACCATTTCACGAATCAACTCGCGAACGGCCGGCGAAGATACCACTTCACCCTCCGGACCCGTGCGTTCAATCCCCGCGTTAAAGAAAAACTTGAGTTCCAGCAACCCCTGGGGGCAATGCATATATTTATTCCTCGTCACCCGACTGATGGTCGATGCGTGCATCCCCACATCTTCAGCCACTTGCTTGAGCGCACATGGTTTCATGTGCCGAATGCCTTTCTCAAAAAAACGTTCCTGAAATTTGATTAAGCTTCTTACCACAGTCAGAATCGTTCTATTGCGTTGCTCAAGACTGCGAATGATCCACCGGGCCCCTCGTAATTTGTCTTCCAGGTAAGTCTTCGTGGCATGACCATCTCCGTTCTTGTTTCCCAACATCCGCTCATAATCGTGACTAATCCGCACGCGAGGCATCCCCTCTTCATTGAGAAACACCTGCCATGCTCCCTCGTCTTTACGCACAAAGACATCGGGCACAATGATTTGGTTGACATCCGAACCATAGGGCCGTCCCGGTTTGGGTTCCAAGCCTTCAATCACACGCACCGCCTCATAAATCTCTTGAATGGGTCTTCCAACCTCTTTGGCAACCTTGGCGTATCGTTTTTTCTGAAGGTCTTGCAGATGATCTTTAATAATCAGTGCAAGCAGGGAGTCATGGTGACTGCTACCATGAGTATATTCATTGCCAATGGGCATTTTATGAAGATGCCGGAGTTGAATCGACAAACATTCTCGAAGATCTCTGGCAGCCACGCCGACGGGATCAAAGGTCTGTATTAAGGATAAAACAGAATCCACTTTTTTGACGGAGACCCTGGCCTCTTCGGCAATTTCTTCTATTGACGCTCGCAGATACCCATCTTCATCAAGATTGCCAATCAACATCAGACCGATCGCTTTTTCTTCCTCGTCTTCAGAAGAAAGCCGCAACTGCCAGAGCAAGTGGCCTTCAAGCGTTGTCGGGTTCTCCACGGTCTGTTCGTAAGCAGGGAAGTCGCCGACCAGAGCCTGGGAACCACCACTTCCAGAAGGCCAGTCACTTTCATAATAATCTTCCCACCCATCCGGCGAGAGAGGCTCGGAAAACTCTTTGGGTTCTTCCCCACCACCCTCACCATCGGCATCACCCTCGCCAACGACTTCCTCCTTGATACCGGAAGCTGGCTCCTCGGATGTGACACCATCCCCCTCGTCCACATCAGCATTGACTTCTTCGAGAAGCGGGTTTTCCATCAACTGTTGAGCGAGCGCCTGCTGTAATTCCAGTCTGGAGAACTGTAACAATTTGATGGCTTGTTGAAGTTGGGGCGTCATCGCCAACTTCTGACTCAGCCGCGGATCGAGTTTTAGTTCCATCTCGGCAACACGGAAAGGCTACGAACCTTCACAGGGTGAAACGTTCTCCTAAATAGATTTCTCTGGCCTTCTGGCTCTTCACAATGACTTCTGGCGTTCCGGCTTCCAGAATTTTTCCTTCATTAATGATATACGCATGATCCGTTATGGCCAGGGTTTCTTGAACGTTATGATCTGTGATCAACAGACCCATGTTTTTTCCCTTCAAGGATTGAATGATGTTTTGGATGTCGGCAACCGCAATGGGATCAATCCCGGCAAACGGCTCATCCAACAATAAAAAACGAGGGGTTGTCGCAAGCGCCCTCGCGATTTCCAACCGACGACGCTCACCACCAGACAGCGTGTAGGCCATGTTGTGCCGAAGATGAGCCAACCCAAGCTCACCCAGTAAGCTTCCCAGCCGTTCCCGACGCTCCGGCGGGGCAAGCTTCATGATTTCCAGGACGGCGTCAATATTATCTCCAACGGATAATCGCCGAAACACAGAGGCTTCTTGCGGAAGATACCCAATGCCACGACGAGCCCTCTGGTACATTGGCAAGGCGGTAATGGAATCTTGATTTAAGCGAATCTGCCCATGGTCCGATTGGCAACGACCGACCATCATGTTAAAAATGGTCGTTTTTCCCGCTCCATTCGGCCCCAATAACCCCACAATGTTTCCCGATTCGACTTCTAACGAGACACCCCGAACGACCTCCCGTCCTCTGAAACTTTTTCGTAGTTCCGTGGCGCAAAGACGAGAATATTCAGTGACCGGTTGTAAATGATCCACAGCGACTCTGGCCTTACTGCCCCTGATCATCGAAGATCGTCACTTGCGATTCTCCTTCGACGATGCTGCGCTCTTCCTTTAAAAAGATGGTCATCCGGGATCCCGTCACCTTCGCCCCATTCTGCCAAGCCACCGGCGACTCAGTAAGGATGACCTTTTCTTCGTCTTTATAATAGACGGCCCGTCCACTCGTAGCCTTCCCATTCAACCGCTCAAACACCACGTTGCCCGTAGCCTCAATCTGTTCAATCTTTTGACTCAACGGCTCATCCTCCATGGGACGACTTTGATTGTGGGTGTCTTCATCAAACATCACGATCATAGAATCGGACCGCATGACGAAGTCCCCTTTTGTGAGAACCACCGTTCCTTTAAAAATTACCCGTCGAGAGTTGCCTTCGGCGGTCATCGTCTGTGAAGTAATCGTGGTGGAATCGCCTTCGGCGGCAAAGCTACATGGCGTGTCCTGTGCCCAGACGAGGCCACAGAACAGCATCGTGGCGAGGATCAGGTGACTAGATTGAGGAGGCAATGCGAACCCGCACATCATCCAAAACAGTCAATGTTTCCGTAGTCAACGTACCCAGCAAGCCAATACCCGTAATGGTCAATCCGTCCCCATGTATGGTGACCGGTTTATGGGTACGTATGACGTAATCCTCATCCTCCCAGTGAATATGCGGACTCAGGATCGTATAGCCATTGGCTAATGCAATTTCAATCAAGCTGTGACGATTTTGAAGATCAATATTACTGGTGTCGATATCAATTGTTCCTTCTTCAGCTTTCAGTTCCATTTTCTGACCGTTTTTGCCAAGTAACCGCAGATGAACGCCTTCAAGAATCGCGCGATGTTGAGATTCGTCAACCCTGGCTTTTTGGGCTTTCACCTCCCATTGCACTTCCCCTTCTTTAGTTTGACGATAGACGAAGCCTTCGATATCGGCATCGACATTTTCAGAAACCGGCGCCGTCAGCACGGAGGGGGGACGATTGGACTGCACATGCTGTGTCAGCACGGACCCAAGAAACCCCACCATGCCAAGAACAATTCCTCCAGAAACCCATCGAACCAATGAGTGAGACATACGCATGATTGAGTTTGAAAAACCCATGAACAGGCTATCACACACACCCGACTAAGTAAACTCACAGCTCAAAGAGAGAGGCCCGACAACAGGGGCAGTCAACAAGCAAAGTCAACGGGTCGGAAGCCTGAAGGCGAAGCGCCGGGCGCCACATACGAGGCGCAAGTAGGGAAGAAAATCGTGAGAAGCTTATGACGCCTTCTCGGCATCTTCCTCGGCGGGTGAAGGAACGTCAGCATCCACAACTTCCGCACCTTCGGTCAACTCCACCATCACAAGTTCCGCAGCATCTCCAGGACGTCGTCTTGTGGGAATGATCCTGGTGTAGCCACCTGCGCGGCTACGAAAGCGCCCTGCGATGTTGCTAAACAACTTAGACACAACATCCTTTGCCCGGATAAAACTCAGGGCACGCCTTCGAGCATGAAGAGAGCCATCCTTCCCCAAGGTAATCATGGCATCTGCAATCCCGCGGAGTTCTTTGGCTTTGGCCTTTGTGGTCTCAATACGTTCGTGTTCCAGTAATGAAGTGACCAGGTTACGAAACATCGCGAGCCGATGTTTCGTATCTCGCCCTAATTGTCTGCCTTTCTTTCTATGACGCATAATGCGACCCTCGTCAGTATATTAATTCGATTGCTGATTGGCCTTTCCAACGATGCTTCTTTTCAGCCCCAGGCCCAAACCCATCTCGTCTAACACTTCTTTGATTTCATTGAGAGATTTCTTTCCAAAGTTTTTGGTTTTCAGCATCTCCATTTCGGTTCTCTGGACGAGATCTTCAATGGTTTTAATATTCGCATTTTTGAGACAATTCGCCGCACGTACGGAAAGTTCAAGTTCGTTCACGCTTCGAGCCAGATGTTTATTCAACTCGACTTGCGTTTCCTTGTGCGCCGCATCATGCTCCGCTTCCTCGGTTTCTTCACTGGGAATGCAAATGTTTAAATGCTCTCGGAGAATAGACGCCGACGAGGAAACCGCCTCTTGCGGCGTAATGCTTCCATCCGTCCAAACCTCAAGATTCAATTTGTCATAATCCGTCACGCGCCCCACACGGGCATTCTCCACATGAAAGTTCACCCGCCTCACCGGAGAAAAAATCGAATCAACCGGAATCACGCCAATGGGCAACCCTTCTTCTTTATTGCGTTCAGCCGGGACATAGCCCCGTCCCGGTTTCACAATCAACTCAATGTCAATCACTCCATTTTTGTCCAAGGTGGCGATAGGCAGATCAGCATTTAAGATCGTCAGGTCCGCGTCATGTTGAATGTCAGAAGCACGGGCTACACCCGGTCCTTTTTTCTTCAATCGTAGCACTTTGGATTTAGTGGTATGGAGTTTGATGCGCAGATTTTTGATGTTCAAAATGATAATCGTCACATCTTCCGTGACACTGGGGATTGTGGAGAATTCATGAAACGCCCCTTCTATCTTCACGGAGGTCACCGCCGCGCCATGCAACGATGATAACAACACGCGTCGAAGGGAGTTGCCAATTGTTGTCCCAAAGCCACGCTCAAATGGCTCCGCCGTAAACCTCCCGTAGAGAGGCGAGGCCGTTTCATTTTCCAACTCCAGCCGCAACGGCAGCTGAAAATCATGTATCCCTTTGCTCATTACGTCCTCCCCTTCACCCCATCTTGCACAACCGAAATAGTGGCCAACATGTGACTGCAAATTTTTCAACGTTTAGCGAGAATACAATTCCACAATAATTTGTTCATTCACGGGAGCCCCAATGTCTTCCTTCGTCGGCAGCGCCCGAATGGTCGCCTTCAACGCCGCAAATTCACAGTCGATCCATGCCACAGATGAGTGACTCTCGGCCACCTCAACGGCAGCCTTAATCGCCAGCAGTTCACGGCTCCGCGGTCTCACCTGAATGACATCTCCCACAGATGCGGTATACGATGGGATATCCATCTTTTTGTCATTGACCAAAATATGCCCATGACTCACTAATTGCTGGGCCTGCCTGCGCGAAAAAGCCAACCCAATCCGGTAGACGACGTTATCCAGGCGTTGTTCAAGCAGAGCCAAAAGGTTTTCGCCCGTGACACCGGCTTGACGTTCCGCTCGCTTAAAGATGCCGCGAAATTGACGCTCTTGAATGCCATACATGCGACGCAATTTCTGCTTTTCACGAAGCTGAAGACTATAATCCGACGCACGACGTGTTCGAGCCTGCCCGTGTTGCCCGGGGGGATAACTGCGACGTTCAATCGCGCATTTGGCAGTCATACACCGCGTTCCCTTGAGGAACAGCTTGACGCCCTCTCTTCGACAAATCCTGCACACCGGCCCACGATAATTTGCCACGTCTTTAGCCTTTCAGTTGCAATACCTCACACCGTGCGTTGGCGTCTTCACGGTCTGAACATTGATCGAATGACCTCTTACACTCTGCGTCGTTTAGGCGGTCGGCAACCATTATGAGGAATGGGGGTCACATCGCGAATCACATTCACGCGCAAGCCCGCAGATTGGAGCGCACGCACCGCCGATTCACGTCCAGACCCCGGCCCGTTGATATAGACGCTAATTTGGCGCATGCCATGTTCCATGGCCTTTCGTCCCGCCGACTCCCCCGCGCGCGTCGCCGCGAAAGGGGTGCTTTTTCTGGAACCTTTGAAACCCAACCCTCCCGCACTCGACCACGAAACGGTATTTCCACTCATATCCGTAATGGTCACTAGCGTGTTGTTAAAGGAGGCTTGAATATGGGCAATGCCCATTTGCACAACTTTTTTCTCTTTTTTGCGACCTTTTTTGGTATTCATGGTTCCAGTTGCATCCCCTATTTTTTGGCCCTGACCCTGCCAATCGAGGCCCGTTTTCCTTTTCTCGTTCGTGAATTTGTTTTGGTCCGCTGCCCACGAACCGGGAGCCCTCTGCGATGACGAAGACCACGGTATGTCCCTGCATCAATGAGGCGTTTAATGCTGAGGGTCACCTCTTTCCTGAGATCCCCTTCCACTGCGTAGTCTTTATCAATCGTCTCACGCAGCTTGACAATGTCTTCTTCGCGAAGGTCTTTGACGAGCACAGCACGATCGATACCGGTCTTGCGTAAAATCTGCCTCGCACGCCAAGGGCCGATTCCATAAATAGCGGTCAAGCCGATCTCAATGCGCTTGCTAACGGGAAGATCAACGCCTGCTATCCGTGCCATGCGCCCTCCTTCGTTCCGCCCCGCACACATCCACGGTCAAAACTGCATGATGGACTCCGTTGTTCCGTCATCAGCCCTGCCGCTGCTTGTGTCGGGGGTTGCTACAGCGGACTCGAACAATTCTCCGTCGTCGAAACACAACACATTTTGAACAAATAGGTTTGACGGACGATTTGACTTTCATAAACCAGTCCCTTTCCTTACTTAAATCGATAGGTGATCCGTCCCCGTGTCAGATCATACGGAGACAATTCCAAGGTCACCCTGTCGCCTGGAAGAATGCGAATAAAATGCATGCGCATCTTCCCCGAAATATGTGCCAAAATTTTATGCCCGCCCTCTAATTCGACTCGAAACATGGCATTGGGCAACGTTTCCTTGACCACCCCTTGTATTTCGATCGCGTCTTCTTTTGACATCAGTTCGCAGTACGCCAATATCAATTGACGCTAACCCGCTCCATTGTCATCGTCAGAATCTTCGGCGGCCCCACAGGCTGTATGGCGACGGTATGCTCAAAATGCGCCGACATGCTGCCATCCCTGGTGACAGCGGTCCAATGATCGTCTAACACCTGCACCTGCGGACCACCAACATTCACCATAGGCTCAATCGCCAACACCAGCCCAAACTGAAGACGTGAGCCTTGACCGGGACGCCCATAATTGGGCACCTGCGGATCCTCATGCAACTGCCGGCCAATCCCATGCCCGACAAAATCCCGCACAACGGAAAACCCATACGATTCCACATGGCGTTGAATCGTATGACCGATATCCGACAGCCGGTTCCCTGCCCGGGCTTGCTCAATCCCTTTATGCATCGATTCTTCTGTCACCTTGAGCAGGAGTTCAACCTGGCTGGCAACGGGGCCGACGGGGACAGTGACAGCCCCATCGCCATAAAATCCATGAACAATCGCCCCCAAGTCAAGCCCGACAATATCCCCCTCGTGCAATTCCCGGTTGGAAGGAATGCCATGGACCACTTCCTGGTTCACCGATGCGCACAGGGTGTTCGGGAAATCGCGATACCCCTTAAAGGCTGGAATCCCGCCGTGATCCCGAATAAACGTCTCCGCTATTGTGTCCAAATGCAAGGTGGTGACACCAGGTTTGACCTCTTGTCGGAGCACCTGATGCGCCTCCGCCACAAGCTTCGCCGCTTGCTCCATCAGCGCAATTTCTTCCTCGGTTTTGAGCATGATCATAACAGGTCAAGACCTCGGCAACAAAGCCAGCAGTCGCGCGTGCACATCATCCACGGAACCCATCCCATCTAATTCAGCCAGCACATTGGATTTCCTGTAATAGGCAATCAACGGAGAAGTTTGTTCTGCATACACCGTGAGTCGTAATTCCACCGTTTCTTTTTTATCATCACTGCGTTGCACAAGCGCCGCTCCACATGCGTCACAGAGTCCTGCCTGCTTTGATGGACGGTAGTCAAGGTGATACACCGAGGAACACTGTGGGCAACTTCGCCGCCCCGTCAACCGTTTGACCATTTCCTCGCGTGGCATCACGAAATGAATGACTCGGTCCAGAACCAAATGCCGCTTCCGCAGAATGTCGGACAAGGAATCAGCTTGAGGAACGGTTCGAGGAAATCCATCAAGAATAAACCCTTTTTGACATTCAGGAGAACTGATTTTTTCGTCCACCAGACCGACCGCCACGTTATCCGGCACGAGGTCTCCTCGATCCATATAGCGTTGGGCTTCCAGACCCAGAGGGGTCTTCGCATCCACGCCAGCCCGCAATAAATCCCCGGTGGAAATTTTGGCAACGTTCAGTTTGGCTGACACATGCTCAGCCTGTGTGCCCTTTCCCACCCCAGGCGCACCAAGAAAAATCAATTGCATAGCCCGGCTATCCGTTCCGACCTTTTAATCGCCCCTTGGATAAAAATCCTTCATAATTCCGCATCAGCATATGCGATTCAATCTGCTGTGCGGTATCCAACCCTACACCAACGACAATCAACAACGATGTCCCCCCAAAATAAAAGGGCACATTCAATTGATAAATCAACAATTCCGGAATGACGCAGACTACAGCTAAGTACAGCGCTCCGGCAAACGTGATGCGAGTGAGCACTGTGTAAATATAATCTGCCGTTCGCTGGCCAGGCCTAATGCCTGGAATAAATCCTCCATGCTTCTTCATGTTGTCCGACATATCAACCGGATTTAACACAACTGCCGTGTAGAAAAAACAGAAGAAAACAATCAGACCAACGTATAACGACGTATAGATGAATGACCCGGGAGCCAATTGCGCCCCCATCGCCTGAACCCATGGCACCTGAATAAATGACGTCATGGTGGCAGGAAAGGCAATAATGGACGACGCAAAGATGGGCGGAATGACCCCCGCCGTATTAATTTTCAGTGGAATGTGAGTGCTTTGCCCTCCATACACGCGACGACCGACGACTCGTTTGGCATATTGAACCGGAACCTTTCGTCTCCCGCTCTCCAAAAACACAATGGCGGTGACCACGCCCATCATGACCATGCCTAACAGAATCAGGAAGAGAAGACTCAACTCCCCCACTCTATACATTTCAAAGGTTTGCGCCACCGCGCTTGGAAGGCGCGCGACAATCCCCGCAAAAATAATAAGAGAGATGCCGTTTCCAACCCCCCGCTCGGTAATTTGCTCACCCAACCACATGAGAAACGCCGTTCCCGCAGTCAGGGTAATCACCGTCATGAAACGAAACGGCCAACCCGGCTCCATCACAAACTGGCCTTGATTCATCCCTTCAAGCCCAAGCGCAATCCCAAACCCCTGCACCAAGGCAATGCCTATGGTTCCGTAGCGGGTATATTGGATGATCGTCTTTCTTCCTCGTTCACCCTCCTTGGCAAGTTTCGATAAATGCGGAATAACAACGGTTAATAATTGGATAATAATCGATGCACTGATGTAGGGCATGATGCCCAGAGCAAAAATTGTTAGCCGTGAGAGTGCCCCTCCGGAAAAAATGTCCAGAAACCCGAGCAACGCCCCGCCCCGGTCCAACAAGAATGTCGCCAGCGCATCATTATTAATCCCAGGGGTCGGGATATGAGCCCCAATCCGGTACACAGCCAGCATCGCCAACATGAACAGCACGCGGCTGCGTAACTCCGGAATTTTCAGGATGTTCTGAAAGCTCGTAATGAGCCGCTCAAGCACGGAGGATGACCTTGGCTTGCCCGCCCGCCTGTTCAATTTTTTGAAGAGCTGACTGACTAAATTTATGCGCTTCAATCTTCAGGGGCTTACTCAGTGCTCCTTCGCCGAGAATTTTGATCGGCTTTGACTGCTTCCTCACAATCCCTTTCTCATATAAGACCTTCGGTGTCACCGGCGTGTCCTCGTCAAGGTCGGAAAGCCTTTTGAGGTTGACCACGCAAAACTCGATACGAAACGGATTATGGAATCCTCGCTTTGGCATTCGCCTGATGAGCGGCATTTGCCCACCTTCAAAGCCCTCGGCATTCGCTCTTCCAGAGCGGGCCAGCATCCCTTTATGCCCTTTGCCGGAAGTCTTTCCACGACCCGAGCCCGGTCCTCGTCCCAAACGTTTTCTCGATTTTCTGGAACCCGGAGCGGGTTGTAACTGGTGGAGTTTCACGTTCTCTTCACCTCAATCAAATGCTTGACCTTATCCACCAACCCTAACACTTGCGGCGTTCTGGGACGTATCACGGTTTGATGCAACCGGCGCAATCCCAGACTCTGCAAATAGATCCTTTGCTTCGGAGGACGTCCGATGGGACTATGCTTCAGCGTCAGGACAAGCTGATCATTGTCTTGGGATTGCGTCACGACACGTTCCTCGCCATATGAAGATTACGCCCCGGTATCAATCTGACGGATCTGCCTCACGTCTTCCGGGCTTTTGAGTTGTGACAATCCAGCCAACGTGGCTTGCACCACGTTATAAGGATTGCCACGGCCTAAGGTCTTCGCAATAATATTGTGGGCTCCGAGGACTTCTAAAATCACACGGACAGCCCCACCCGCTATGATCCCTGTCCCTTCTTTTGCCGGCTTCATGAACACGTGTTCTCCACAAAAGCGCCCATGCACATCGTGCGGGATGCTGCCATTGCTTAACGGAACGTGGATGAGTTGTTTCTTCGCCCGCCCGGCGGCCTGGGCAATCGCCGGCGGCACCTCAGCCGCCTTTCCCTTGCCCACACCAACCCAGCCCGCGCCATCGCCCACCACCACCAAGGCACTAAAGGAAAAACGTTTGCCACCTTTGACGACCTTCGCCACTCGGTTGATCAAAACCAACTTATCCTTGAGATTCAATTCTTCAGGATTTACGTGCACCGAATGTCATCTCCCTGGTTAAAAGGTAAGCCCACCCTCGCGGGAAGCCTCAGCCACGGCTTTCACCCGACCATGGTACCGTCGCCCGTTCCGGTCAAACACAACGCTGAGCACGTTCGCAGCCGTAGCCCGTTCAGCCAACAATTTCCCAACGGCTTGGGCCGCCACCTTCGATGAACCCGACGGCATCGTTTTGCGAAGCCCCGGATCGTTGGATGACGCCGCCGCAAGGGTTCGGCCCGCTTGATCGTCAATCACCTGGGCATAAATATGCGCATTGCTTCGAAACACCGTCAGCCGCGGCCGAGTCGGTGTTCCCTGAACCTTTTTCCTGACGCGAGATTTGCGCCGTTCAGCTCGTTGACGTTTTGTCTTTTGATTCATACGCGCACACTATTTCTTGCCGGCTTTGCCGGCTTTCTTGCGTAAGACTTCGCCCACGTACTTGATGCCCTTTTGTTTATACACGTCGGGCGGACGGACACGTCGAATGTTGGCTGCCGTCTGCGTCACCAGACGCTTATCAATACCTGCGACAGAGATCACGGTTTGTCGCTCCACTGACGTTTGAACGCCCTGAGGAATTGACAAGGTTACGGGATGAGAAAACCCGACATTCAGAGTCATGGATTGCCCTTGTGCCTGCGCTCGATACCCCACCCCCGTCAACTCCAGCGTTCGCTGGAACCCCTTGGTCACCCCCTCAACCAAATTCGACAGTTCAACCCGTGTCAGACCGTGGAGGGCTTTCGCGCGAGGAGAATCTCCATGTCTTCGCACATGCACCACCCCCTCTTTGACGTCCACATCAATCCCTTCGTTGAGTGCCCAGCGTAATTGGCCCAAGGGGCCCTTCACGGAGACAGAACGATCTTCGACATTCACCTCAACTCCGGGGGCAAGGGCAATAGGTTGGATCCCGATTCTGGACATTGCTTGCTGTGCCTTCCTGTTTCAGTGCGCGAATTCGTTCATGCCTACCACACATGACACAAAACTTCTCCACCCATTCGATTGTGCCGGGCTTGCCGATCAGTCATGATCCCTTTCGATGTCGAAAGAATAGCCACACCCAACCCGCCTCGCACGCGCGGGATGGACGAGACGTCAACGTACACCCGCTTGCCTGGTTTGCTAATCCGCTTGAGAACCTCAATGACGGGTTTCTGTTGTCTGCCAGGGATATAGCGCAAGGCCACCTGAATGGCCGGATGTCCCTTGAGCGTGGTCGGACCAAAATCCTGAATAAACCCTTCAGCCTTCAAGACAGATAGAATGTGGGTTTTCAGTTTGGATGCCGGCATCGTCACGGTCGCATGGCCCCGACGAAGCGCGTTCATTATTCGAACGAAAAGGTCAGCAATAGGATCCGTCATCGCCATAGCATCATACCCTCATTCTCTCCATCGCCTGTCGTGCGAAGCTACCAACTTGACTTCGTCACTCCGGGAATATTCCCGTTGAGGCTGTGCAGTCGAAAACAAATACGACACATATGGAATCGTCGCAAAAAGGACCTCACGCGACCGCAGAGCGGACATCGATTATATCGCCGGACAGGAAACTTGGGTTCCGCCGCAGCTTTATTCCGTAACGCTTTTCTTGCCACAATTATCTCCGTCCCACTTGTGCCGGTTAAGATTTCAACGAAACGGCATCCCTAAATTCGCCAACAGTGATTTGGCTTCATCATTTCGTTGCGCATTCGTCACAATCGTAATATCCATGCCGTGGAGCAACGCCACATCGTCATATTTGATTTCAGGAAAGGTTAGCTGCTCTTTTAATCCAAGGGTGTAATTGCCTCGACCGTCAAAGGCCTTGGGCGACACGCCTCGAAAGTCACGAATCCGAGGCAATCCAACATTCAGCAAGCGATCAAGAAATTCATACATCCGGCTTCGACGTAGCGTGACCTTGGCACCAATGGGCATCCCTTGCCGTAACTTAAATCCGGCAATAGCTTTTTTGGCTCGGGTCACGACCGGCTTCTGACCGGTGATTAACGCGAGTTCCGAAACGACGCTATCCAACAGCTTGACATTCTGAACGGCTTCTCCCAATCCAACATTAATGACCACCTGCTCCAAACGAGGCACTTGCATCGGGTTGGCATAAGAAAATTCTTTCATCATCAGGGGGATGACCTCATTCTGATAGCGCACTCTTAAGCGAGGCATGGTTCCGCCCCCCAGTGCCCCCTTTTGCTTTGTTGCCGGCTTTACCGCTGTGACTTTTTTGGCACTCATCACACCTTATCCAGCACGTCATCCGGGCTCTTCTGCAAAACCCGCACCCGACGCCCATCCTCCAGCGTTTTGATCGTGATCCTGGATGGTTTCTCCAAGGTTTGGGCATACAACATCACATTCGAAATGTGCATGGGAGCTTCCCTGTCCAAAATGCCGCCCTGTCTGATCTTTTGAGAAGGTTTCGTGTGTCGCTTGACCATGTTGAGTTTTTCCACCGTCACTCGACTCTCTCGCGGATTGACGTGCAACACCTTACCCACTTTCCCCTTTTCCCGTCCGGCGACCACGACCACCGTGTCACCCTTTCGAACACGGGTTTTGGTCACTGTCAGGTTTTTCTGTGCCCTTCGAGTCGCCATGGATGATTAGACCACCTCGGGTGCCAGAGAAATAATTTTCATGAACTTCTTTTTCCGCAACTCTCGGGCGACAGGACCGAAGATTCTCGTGCCCACCGGCTCCCCTTGATTATTCACCAACACGCAGGCATTGCGATCAAATCGAATGGAAGATCCATCCTCACGACGCCGACTCTTTCGGGTCCGAACAATCACCGCTTTGACCACATCCCCTTTTTTGACCGATGCCCTCGGGATCGCCTCTCGCACCGACACCACCACGATATCGCCAATACCTCCATAACGTTGACGAGTGCCTCCCAACACATGAAAACATCGCACGCGCTTCGCACCGGAATTATCCGCGACATCAAGATAGCTGTGATTTTGAATCATGGTCCGCTCAGACTCCGCACATCACACGACATACAATTTCCCGTACTGAATTACGGCGACGGATTGTGCTCGCCACGCTCAACAATGATCGCCACCCGCCAATGTTTATCCTTACTGAGAGGCTTTGTCTCCACAATTTTCACACGATCGCCGATACGAGACGCATTCGCTCCATCATGGGCTTTGAGCTTGGTGACCCGTCGCATGACTTTTCCGTACAAAGGATGCTGCACCTGTCTTGTCACGGCCACGACAACCGTTTTATCCATTTTATCACTCACCACTCGTCCATACAATGCGCGTTGCCGTCTTTGTTGATCGTTCATAATCCTCAAACGTTCCGGATAGTGTTTCGAATATCCATGAGCTGCTTTTCGCGAAGCACGGTTTTGGTCTTGGCCACGGCTCTCCGAACTTGGCAAATTTTCATCGGATTTTCAATGCGCCCAAGGGCGAGCTGGCACCTCAAGTGAAACAGCTCCTGCTTCAACTCGTGCACTTTCACGATCAACTCTTCGGCTTCCATGCCTCGCAATGCTTTGACGTCCATCATTACGCCTCAGACCGCACAGATTCCTCGAACCACAAACTTTGTTGCCAATGGAAGTTTATGACCGGCCAAACGAAAGGCCTCTTCAGCGACGCTTCTCGGCACGTCATCCATTTCATAGAGAATGCGACCGGGCTTGACCACTGCTACCCAAAACTCAGGATTGCCTTTTCCTTTTCCCATGCGCACTTCCGCCGGTTTTTTGGTAATTGGCTTATCCGGGAAAATGCGAGTCCAAATTCGACCGCCACGCTTCACATGGCGCGTCATCGCAATCCTCGCCGCCTCGATTTGTCGTGCCGTAATCCGACCGGGTTCAAGCACCTTGAGCCCAAATTGCCCGAATGAGACCGTACCGCCACGGTAGGCCTTACCCCGCATCCGGCCCTTGTGCACTTTCCGAAATTTAACTTTTTTAGGGGCTAACATACTCGGGTGCCATCCACCGTCGTGCCCGAAACCTCACGACGGGTTCCATTGATCCAACACATGATCCAACACGCCTACGGCAAGCCCAAAGACGCCTCTTCCCGCGCAGCAGACGTCATCAACTGGGCGTCGCCCTTGTAAATCCAAGCCTTCACGCCAATGATGCCCATGGTCGTGTGAGCCTCTGCAAAGCCATAATCCACATCCGCCCTGAGCGTATGAAGCGGCACACGGCCTTCCCGATACCATTCCGTTCTGGCAATTTCATTGCCGCCCAACCGTCCCGCACAAGACACCCGTATGCCCTGCGCACCCAGCCGTAGGGCTGACGCCACGCTTCTTTTCATGGCACGACGAAATGAGACACGTTTCTCCAATTGCAGGGCAATATTTTCAGCCACCAGTTGCGCCTCCAGTTCAGGCTTCTTTATTTCCTTGATCGTCACATAGACTTCCCGACCGTATCGGTGCTCCAACATGGCCTTTAATTTGTCAACTTCCGCCCCTTTTCTTCCAATGATAATGCCGGGCCTGGCCGTATGAATGATCACCTTCATCTGATTCCCTGAACGTTCAATTTCTATGCGTGCAATGCCGGCATGAAATAAGCGACGCTTGACCGTCCCGCGAATTTCAACATCCTCGTGCAACAACTTTACAAAATCTCTCTTGGCATACCATCTGGAATTCCACGTCCGGGTATATCCAAGCCGAAAACCGTACGGGTGTGTCTTGTGCCCCATAATCCCAGTTTACCTCGCTACACGAATAGAATCGGTTCGCACATCCGCTCTCTAGGAACGCTCTCCCGCAGGGGAAACCACAATGGTCACATGACTGGTTCGCTTATGGATGGGGTTCGCCCTGCCCATGGCCCTGGCTTGAAATCGTTTCAAAACCGGACCTCCATCCACATAGGCTCTTGAGATTTTCAAAGATTCAGGATCACCCAATTCCTGTTGCCCCGCATTCGCCACTGCGGAATGCAACACCTTTGCCACGACCGGGGCAGCGGCTCTCGGCAAGTACTTGAGTACCGTTAACGCCTCGGACACGTCACGCCCGCGAATGACGTTGATCACCATACGCATTTTCTGCGGGGACATTCTGACGTATCGCAAGACAGCTTTTGCTTCAGCCACGGTGTGTCTTTCTTCTGTCCATTACCCTATTTCAACGGAACGGCTTTTTCTGTTTTAGCCGCCCCATGGCCTTTGAAAAACCTGGTGGGAGCAAACTCTCCCAGTTTATGCCCAACCATATTTTCCGTCACGTAGACCGGAATAAATTTTTTCCCGTTATGCACCGCAAACGTGCGACCAATCATTTCAGGAATGACGGTTGAACGACGCGACCAAGTCTTGATTAATTTAGAGTCGATATCCGCATTCAGCTTTGCCATGAGATGCGTATCCACAAAGGGACCTTTACGAATTGAACGAGGCATTGTTGACTTCCGCTTTCCTTATTAAGTCCGACGAGAAATAATAAAACGCGATGATGGTTTTTTCTTCTTTCGAGTCTTAAACCCTTTAGTGGGCAGACCCCATGGAGACACCGGATGCGGGTTCCCTTGCCCGGACTTCCCTTCCCCGCCGCCATGCGGATGATCAACCGGATTCATCGCGACTCCTCGTACGTGGGGTCGCCGACCAACCGCCCGGGAACGACCGGCTTTTCCCACAACGACGTTCTCGTGCTCAAGATTCCCCACTTGTCCCACAGTTGCCATACATGTTCCCAGAATCCGACGCATTTCCCCGGAAGCCAGGCGGACCTGAACATAATGCCCCTCCCGACCCATCACCTGACACGCCGCGCCAGCACTCCGCGCCAATTGGGCGCCTTTCCCGGGTTTGAGTTCAATATTATGAATGGTCGTGCCAAGCGGCATTGAGGCCAACGGCCGGGCATTGCCGGGACGAATATCCGAGTCAGGACCGGCCTGAATGACATCCCCGACCGACAACCCGACGGGAGCTAGAATATACCGCTTTTCTCCATCGGCATACGCAATTAACGCAAGACGAGCCGAGCGATTGGGATCATATTCCACTCTAACGACATTCCCGGGCACCCCCACTTTATCTCTCCGAAAATCAACGACTCGATAGAGGCGTTTGTGCCCTCCACCACGAAAGCGAACGGTCACGCGCCCCGCATTGTTCCGACCTCCGGAGCGAGACAGGGAAGTGGTCAAACTTTTTTCAGGCCGTTCTTTCGACAGGCCCTCACCCTTGATGCTCGTCATGCCACGCCGCCCAGGCGTCGTTGGCCGATACGGTTTATTCGGCATCGCCCACACATCCCTTCTTCGTTCGCGTGATCGCGTACAAATAATGCGTAGCCACACGTGACTGATTACGCGCTTTCATACAACTCCAGCTTTTCTCCCTCATGCAACGTCACGATGGCCTTCTTCCAATCCGGTCGCTTTCCAAGAAACCGGCCTTGACGTTTCGGCTTTCCTCTGACCGTCATGATGTTCACGGATTTCACTTTCACTTTGAGCGCCACCTCCACCGCCCGACGAACCTCAATGCGATTCGCGTTACTTCTCACCACAAAGGCCACGCGGTTGGCATGGTCTTGCAACCCTGTGATTTTTTCGGTCAACAACGGTTTGACCAAGATATCAAACGGGTCACGAGTCACGACCATAACTCCTGGACGGTTGGCAATACGTCTTTCACGACCACGAGCGTCTCATGTCGAAGCACATCGTACACCGTCAGAGCTTGCGGCGATACCGTTTTCACGTGAGGCAAATTCCGCGTCGCGCGAAAGACGGCGTGATGGTCCTGCCCCACCACGACAAGTATCGTGCCGTGCAATCCCAATTGACTGAAAATTTTCGCCGCCAATTTGGTTTTTGGTTCCGGAAGCGACAAATCGGAAAGGATCACAATCTCTCCTGATGTCTTCTTCGAAGACAGAGCGCTCTGCATGGCCTTTCGATACATTTTCTTGGGCAGGCTGGAAGTATATCGTCGCGGTCGAGGCCCAAAGACCGTCCCACCATGACGCCACAGCGGCGACCGATTCGAACCCGCGCGCGCCCGTCCAGTATGTTTTTGTTTCCACGGTTTTTTTCCCGTCCCACTGACTTCGCTACGCCCCTTCGTACTGGCGGAACCTTGTCGAAGTGACGCGCGCTGCATGACCACTGCGGAATGCACAAGCACGGCATGCGGCTGCACCCCAAACACGTCTTCACTGACATCAATGAAACCCACGGATTTTTTGGTCTGGTCCACGACAGCGAAGGAAGCCATGATGATTATGGCCTCCCCGACTTCCGGATAAAGACCAGCCCGCCCACGGGACCAGGCACCGCTCCGGCGATGAGGACCAGATCCTCTTCCGGTCGAATGTCCACAATGCGTAAGCCTTGCACCGTAACCCGTTTATTCCCCATCTGCCCGGGCAACGCTTTATTCTTCATCACGCGAGAAGGATACGAACTGCTTCCAACCGAACCGGGTGCACGATGAAACATGGAACCGTGACTGGCCGGCCCGCCGGCGAAATTGTGTCGTTTCATGACACCCTGAAATCCTTTGCCCTTGGAGGTACCCTGCACATGCACCCGCTCCCCTTTTTCAAAAAGCCCCGCGGTCACGGCATCGCCCACATGACAATCCGACGACACACCGCGAACCTCCCATAAATGCTTAAACAGCTTCTGCTGGCCGGACGCACGAAGATGCCCCACTTGAGCCTTGGTGAGCTTCCGCTCCGCGACTTCCGTATACCCAAGTTGCAAAGCGTCATACCCATGTTGATCTTTGGTCTTCACAGCCGTGACTTGACAGGGGCCAGCCTCAATCACCGTTACAGGATGAAGACGACGACGTTCATCGAATATCTGCGTCATGCCCAATTTCTTCCCCATCAATCCTGTCACCATCACCCACCCTCTACGCCAACATACGATGATGCCGGTCCATTACGACTCGATCTCCACACCCACGCCCGCCGCTAAATTCAATTTCATGAGCGCGTCCATTGTTTCCGGCGTGGGATCAAGAATATCCAACAATCGTTTATGCGTTCGAATTTCAAACTGTTCACGAGACTTCTTATCCGCATGAGTGGATCGCTGAATGGTAAATTTTTCAATGCGCGTGGGAAGCGGAATAGGCCCGGCAACATGCGCACCCGTCTGCTTCACGCTCTCCACAATTTCTCGCATCGATTGATCAAGGACTCGATAATCAAATCCTTTTAACCGGATACGAATACGCTGATCCATACTCACAACCACCAGACTCCTCCTCTAGGCGAGAATTTCGGTGACCACTCCGGCCCCGACCGTCCGCCCCCCTTCCCGAACCGCAAACCGCAACCCCTGTTCCATCGCAATCGGCGCAATCAATTCCCCTGTGAAGGTCGTATTGTCCCCCGGCATCACCATCTCCACCCCTTCGCCCAGGTGCACCACGCCTGTCACGTCGGTCGTCCGACAGTAAAATTGCGGACGATAGCCGTTGAAAAACGGCGTGTGCCGTCCCCCTTCTTCTTTCGTCAAGACGTATACTTCCGCTTTGAATTTCGTGTGCGGCGTGATGCTCTTCGGCTTCGCCAGCACCATCCCACGCTCGACGTCTTCTTTTTTCGTCCCACGCAATAACGCCCCAATGTTATCTCCTGCCTGCCCTTCGTCCAGCACTTTCCGAAACATTTCCACGCCCGTGACCACCGTGCGTTGCGTGTCGCCCAACCCGACAATCTCAATCTCATCGCCTACTTTGACCTGCCCACGCTCGACCCGACCCGTGACCACTGTCCCCCGTCCACTGATTGTGAAGACGTCTTCTATCGGCATCAGAAAGGGCTTGGTGATGGCCCGCTCCGGGGTCGGAATGTAGGTGTCCACGGCTTCCAGTAATTTGGTGATGGACGGCACACCCATGGGACTCTCGTCGCCTTCCAGCGCTTTGGTGGCCGACCCGACGATGATCGGGATATCTTCTCCCGGAAATTGGTACTTGGTGAGTAATTCCCGCACTTCCAACTCCACCAGTTCCAGTAGCTCCGGGTCGTCCACTTTGTCGGCTTTGTTCAGAAACACCACAATGTAGGGAACGCCCACTTGCCGCGCCAGCAGGATATGTTCACGGGTCTGCGGCATGGGTCCATCCGAGGCCGACACCACCAGAATGGCCCCGTCCATCTGGGCCGCGCCCGTGATCATGTTTTTGACGTAGTCCGCATGGCCCGGACAGTCCACGTGCGCGTAATGCCGGTTCGCTGTTGCGTATTCCACATGCGCAATGGCGATGGTCACGATCTTTGTCGGATCCCGCCGCCCCTGCGACGCACTCGCTTTGGCCACTTCGTCATAGCTGATATATTCCGCCATCCCCTGTTGCCCCATCACTTTCGTCAAGGCCGATGTCAAGGTCGTCTTCCCATGATCCACATGCCCGATCGTCCCCACGTTCACATGCGGCTTCTTTCGATCAAATTTCGCCTTCCCCATCTGCCCCTCCTCGAAAATTTCGTCCAATGGGAACCTCGCGTTCCCACACAAAACACAACCGACAACAGGCCATCTTCTAAATAGATTTCAGCGGCAATGCCTTGAGAAAATGGAGCCCACGACGCGGATCGAACGCGTGACCTCGTCCTTACCAAGGACGTGCTCTGCCAACTGAGCTACGTGGGCCTCAATGCGCACAAGGGGAAAACGTGAAGCGTTGTGGACACCCACCTGCCGGACTTTGCACGTTTACCGCTTCACACCTAACGTTTTACCTTGCTGATTTCATGCTCAGCGCGCATGGAGCGGGCGACGGGACTTGAACCCGCGACAGCCAGCTTGGAAGGCTGGAACTCTACCACTGAGTTACGCCCGCCACGATTTTCTCACAAACAGTTCGCCTCAAACTTTTCTCATTCATTTACTGACAGTCTGCGACGTTACAGGCTATGACTTGAATGCGTCTTCCGGTGATCCTGTGACGCTCAACCGCGCTTCCTTATGGTGGGCAGGCAAGGATTCGAACCTTGGAAGCCGACGGCAGCAGATTTACAGTCTGCCCCCTTTGTCCACTCGGGTACCTGCCCCGTAAAGCAACATCATGTGCTGGCAGTTTCTTTCCTCTCACTCAAGATCACGACGAGAGTCAAATCCCTGGAAAAGCAACACGGTTCTCACAACAAATTCGATAAGGCAGGAAGAGCCCTGGATCTCTTTGACGAGCACATCATGTCAATATCCACAGATGAAGGCAGTCAGGCGACTCTTACGGCAACGTTGAATCCAAACAGCCAATACGCAAACGTGACACCGATGACAGCTAAGACTTTGAGGCCAATGGCTTCAAATTTCCAAAACACATACCGGGATTTTTTGAGTCGCGAGAACAGCAAAAAAACGATGGTGCCCGTCAACACCACGATGCCGCCTATGCAACATCCGGTTTGGCATTTGGCAAGGAACCCGAAAAGATGATACTCCCTTAACCAAGCTCACCTGCGACTCCCGTTGTGGTGGCAGGAATAATAACGCCAAGCCTGAATGCACCGCTCACCGGGAACGCCATTAAGCCGAAGAGAGCTACACTATCAATGCGGGCGCAAATTCCAGAAGAACACGTCGTAATTTTGCAATACGAATTTCTACAAACGGCTCATTATAAGCTCATAGAATGAACCCGTCAAGGCCATGAATACGGAGGGGGAAACTGCCGGACAATTCCGTCATTCCCGTGAAAACGGGAATCCAGGCGTCGCTTGTGCCGGACAGTGGCTTGCTGCGTTGAGTGTGCGGGGGGAAATGGATTCCCGCCGGGGTGCGGGAATGATAGATGAGGCGGGTTTCCGACCACGACCCCGTAGAGACGCCCAATTTGGGCGTCTCTACAACGAGGGCCAGCTTGGGGCGTTACCAGCCCCACACAACCTTCAGCAGCACACCATGCTCCGCAGCCGCGCCAGGGGTTTCCCCGCGTCGGCTCTCAAGAGACAGATTCAGTCCCGACGCCAGTGTCAGACGGCTTCCCAGCCGGTAATCCCGCGTCCCCGCACCCCACGTCAGCTTCCCATACGGCGTCAGCAGACTCTGCCCGTCCGCAATGGCCAGCCCGTAGCCCACTTCCGCATCCATCCTCTGCCCCACGACCGCCGCATCCGTGCCGGTCAGGTTCGCCGCACTCTGATCCCACAGTTGCGCGGTGTTTGTTACCGTCTGGCCGTAGGTGGGCGATAGCCGCAGGGCCAGCCCTTCGCCGCCCTGGCCGGGGATGACCGTCAGCGCGGCCCCGATGCCCCAGTCCTCGTAGTTCGACGTATGCCCCAGCAGGACACGGCCCTGACCGGAAAGCGTGACGCCCTGGGTCGGGTGACGATACTGTACCCCGCCGCCCATTTCCGCGCCGGTGCCGGTTAGCCCGTCACCGCCGTCACGCCGTAGCCCGGCCTCCAGCGTGCCGCCCAGCCGCCCGCCGCCGGCTAACTCGTACTCATGGCGCCCTTCCACCTGTAGCCGCGCCCGCCGCGCTTCCACCGTCAACGCGCCAATTCTGTCGTGGCCGTCCAGATCCATGGAGGTCTGCATGAGTTCGCCTTTGACCCGTACCCGGCTGGTGCGCGTCTTCAGCACCTGCGCGCTGACGCCGCCGCCCACCATGACCGTCGTGGCATCGCTCGTCTGGAGTGCGTCCACGATGGTATCGGTGATGGACACCTCGCCCCAGCCGTAGCCTGCCGTGGCCCACACGTCCAGCCCGCCCGCCGGCACGACCGACCACCCGACATAGGGCGTGAGGCTGGTCATCCGCAGGGTATAGTCGCCGCCGCCGGCGGTGGGGTCGTCCGCCAGTGCGCCATACTCAAAGTCGCCCTGGGTCCAGGAGAGAGCCGCGCCGGTCAGCAGGTTCGCTCGCACACGGGCGTCCGCGCCCAGGCGCGCGCTGAACAGGGACCCGTCCCAGTCCGTGGCGTCGCCGTTCCCGCCGATGGCCCGGTAGTCGCCGCCGCCCCAGAGGGTCAGGCCCTTCACCAGGTCGCCGGCCTGATTGAGCGGCAGGACAAACGCGGAGCGGCCCACCATGTTGTGCAGGTTCAATGTGCCGTCGGCCAGCGCCTGTCCGCCGGTGGTCAGGATGTCGGCCAGGGTGGACTGGCCGCCGAGGGTGACGGAGCCGGATTCGTGGCTGTCGGCGCCGGCGTGATGAAGTCGTCGCGCGATGGCGCTGACGGTGGTGTCCGTGATGGCCCGTGCCACTTCCGGCAGGATGGTCCGGCTGATGGCGCTTAGCCGTGCGTCTTCAATTTCAAGAGAGCCGACCGCAAACGGCGAGAAGGTGGTGGTTGTGCCGCAGACGAAACCGGGGAATCTGCCGGTCTCGCTGCCGATGGCTTCCCAGGCGGTGGCGGAGGTGGGGAGGTGGTACAGCGCGGTGCGACCAGTGGCGCCGACGGTGGACAGGCAGACGGTTGCATCCGTTGTCAGTGTGCCGCTCAACGCAATATCCATCGCCACGTCGCTGAAGATGACGCCATCAGGCACGGCCACGGTGGGCGTTGACGGGTCGTAGATCGTCACCGTGACCGTGGTCGCGACGGCGGGCAGGATGAGGCGCATATCGTTGTTGGCACCGCCGACATCGTTGACCGCGAGTGCGCCGTCCGAGTAAGCCGCCGTTCCGCCGCCGGCGTTGCTGACATCAACCGCCACCACCGTGACGGTGAACACCAGAGAGACAGCGTCTGCGGCGGTGTCTGTGGCGGTGTATGTCAGGGTGGTGGTGGCTGGCCTGGTCGGTGTTGTGCCGGTCAGGGTGCGGGTGGTGGAGGTGGAGGTGAAGGTCAGCCCGACCGTGGATGGGTCCGGGGTCAAGGTATATGACAGCGTACCAGTGCCGTCTCTGGCAGTCGGCAGGGTGATGTTGACGTTGGTGCTACCCAGGTAGGTCTGGTTGGGAATGGTGTCGGCGCCAAAGGTCGGTGGAGGTGCTACTGTGATCAGCGGAGAGAGGGCGTAGAGTGACAATAAAGTGGACGAAGCTGTAGAGGTGGATACCGTGAATACGAAGGTGTCAGCCGGATCGGCGGGGAATAAACGCCCGGACGCAACATCATCAGTCCCGGCCCCTCTGCCATCTTCTGTCCCCTCGTTGCTTGATCCGGTCCAGATGCGCACGATTGCAGAGAGAAAAGTATCGCCATCTTGGTTTCTTGGCACGATAGAATCCCATGTGCCGTCATAAAACCCTGTGTAGTTGTCGGCAATTTTGTCGCCGTTCAGCCAGTAGATCGGCGCGTCTGTGTCGGGGGAGGTTTTGACATGATTGGTGGCGGTGTTGTCGCGGGCGTGCACTGGGATGGAGGTGGAGATGACGGCGCGGAACTTGGTGTTGAAGTCGGCAATCGGTGCGCCGTCGCCGGTGGCGGCGTTGGCTTGGGTTTGTACGAAGGTGTTGTAAACGCCGATGTCGGACGACATGGCGTTGCGGGTGCCGGAGGTCACGAACAGCAGGCGGAAACTGTCGCCTGGGTTGATGCCGTCGGGTATCAGGCTCCAGTTTGACGGGACCGTTTGGGCGGTTTGCGCGTGGCTGGTCGGCGCAACGAAAGCGCAGAGGGCGAAGAGCAACAGTGCGGCAAGGCGGTGTGCACTAACTGGTTGTTTTAGCGGGAAATTTTCGGGGGGGGGGGGGTATGCCTACTACACGATGAAGCAACAATGTCCATGCTGGTTTTCATTTTCCGTTTCCTCCAGTACGCGAATACGGCTATTGGCGACAGCAGAATTCGACGAACATACCTTAAACCACAGGCGTGTATCAACATATTATCGCAGGGGAATCCAGGCGTTGCTTCTGCCGGACAGTGGCTTGTCGCGTTGAGGGTGCGGGGACTGGATTCCCGCTGATGCGCTGGAATAACGGAGGGGCGGGTTTCCATGTCCGCGCGATGGACTGTCCGCGCGAAGTTGGAAGTGTTTTGTCACACGATTCACAGTCCGGACTGATGATTGAGCCTCTTGAGCGGCGCCATTCAACGGTTGTGGTCTCTCACATCCCGGCCCGTGAGGGTTGTCCGAGACTGTGCTCGCAGTTGCGGCACACGCGGGGTCGTCGTTTGAGGAACGGGATTTTCCCACCGATGAGACACGCATGGTGTACGAAGTGATGGCACACCGCACAGCGTTGCCATCCTCCCCGGAGCAGGGTGGTGCGACGGGACAGCACTCGACGGCACACTCCGCAGTGTTCAGGCTCAATGCCCAGCAGGAGGGGTTCCCATTCACCGGCGGCTTTCCGAATGCTCATGGGAGGCAGTATAGCCGGGAGGTCGCGGGGATGACAAATGAGGGTCGCGCGTCGGGACGCCGGCCGGGAGGATGACGGAGGCGTGACGGTTTGACACTCCCACGGGGCTTGTGTCAGGTTTTCGCTTCCCGAAAATTCGTTTCAGAAAGGCTATCCGTGTCCGTTGATATTGCGCAATACCTTGACCAGAAACGGGCAATCGTTGATCGCTATCTGGAAGCCCACTTGCCGGCCCCGCAGTCATCCCCCGCTCTCCTGCACCAGGCGATGCAGTACAGCCTGCTGGCCGGCGGGAAGCGTATTCGTCCCATCCTGACGATGGCTGCGGCCGAGGCGATTGGGCCTCCGCCCGCCGCCGTGCTTCCCGCGGCTTGCGCGTGTGAATTGATCCACACGTATTCGCTGATTCACGATGATTTGCCGGCGATGGATAACGATGATTTTCGCCGGGGGAAGGCCACGAATCATAAGGTGTATGGGGAAGGGATTGCGATTCTGGCGGGCGACGGGTTGCTTACCCTGGCTTTTGAATGGTGCAGCCGGACCGATCTCGTGACGGACGTGGATCCCGAATGTCAGGTGCGGGTGATTGCGGAACTCGCGCTGGGGGCCGGGACGGCGGGTATGGTGGGCGGGCAGGCGCTGGATCTGCAAGCTGAACATCAGAAGATTGCCTGGGCGGCCTTGCAACATATGCACGCGCAGAAAACGGGAAGGCTGATTCGCGCCGCTGTGCGGATTGGCGCGCTGTTATCCGGTGCGACGATGACGCAGTGTGAGCGACTGACGGGCTATGCCGAAGATATCGGCCTGGCGTTTCAAATCACGGATGACGTGCTGGACGTGACGGGTACGCGCGAGGCATTGGGTAAAGATGCCCAGACGGACGGTGAACGGGGCAAGCAGACGTACCCCTCTGTTTACGGCCTTGAAGGCGCGCAACGCCTGGCGCGGGAATGTGCCGACCGCGCCGATGGGCGACTCGGCGGCTTTGATGAGAAGGCCGATCCGTTGCGAGCGATTGCACGCTATATTGTCAGCCGTACCCATTAACTCCCGTCTTATTCGGTCCGCACACGATTCCTTGCCACGCTTCGCCGTGTGTTCATTCGGATTGGCCGGTGGCTCATGCGGCTGGGGGGTTGTTGATTGGCGGCTTTTGGTGTGTGTTGCAGGATGTCATGCTCCCGTTAAAGGATTGTGGATGATACAGGTCGCGCCGTCATTGCTGTTGCGCTCTCCATTATGAAAGTTCTGGTCACAGGGGTGACGGGCTTTATCGGGTCCGCCGTGGCTCGTGCGTTGACGCAGGCCGGGACGGAGGTTCGAGGGTTGGTCCGACCCGGTGCGGATTTGCGCGCGCTGGATGGGTTGCGGGTTGAACCCGTGGCCGGGGATCTTGGCGATGCCGCCTCGCTTCGGTCGGCGCTGACCGGCTGTCGGCAGTTGTACCACGTGGCGGCGCATTACGCCCTGTGGGCACGCGATCCCTCCGTGTTCTACACGGTGAATGTGGAGGGCACCAAGGCGATCATGGCCGCGGCGCGGGAGGCGGACGTTGAACGGATTGTTTATACGAGTACGATCGGGACGATCGGGTTGCCCGAAGGCGGCGGGGCGGGCACTGAAGACACGCCCATTTCGCCGACCCATTTGGCGGGAGATTATAAACGTTCCAAGTATCTTGCCGAACAGGAAGTTCTGAAGCTGGCCCGCGCCGGATGGCCCGTGGTGATTGTGAATCCATCGGCTCCGGTGGGCGTCGGCGACGTGAAACCAACCCCGACCGGTCGCATTATTGTGGATTTTATGAAACAGCGCATGCCGGCCTATATTGAGACCGGCATGAACCTCGTTGACGTGGATGACGTGGCGGTCGGTCACCTGCACGCCATGGCACGGGGACAGGTGGGCACGCGGTATATCCTCGGTGGCCGCAACTTGATGCTGAAAGACGTGTTTGAGATCTTGAGCGCGTTGACGGGGGTGAACGCGCCAACGCTGAAGCTGCCGCACGGGGTGGTGCTGCCACTGGCCCGTCTCAACACCTGGCTGGCGGATTACGTGACGCATCGCCCGCCACGCATTCCGCTTGAGGGTGTCCGCATGGCGCAACATGTGATGCATTATGATTCCGCCAAAGCCATTCGGGAACTGGGATTGCCGCAGACCCCGGTGGAGACGGCGTTGGAGAAAGCCGTCAGGTGGTTTCGAGCGCATGGCTATGCGTAGGCGTGAGACATAAACAGGCCCATGGATATGGATATCCCCATTCTGTTTCTCAAAACCCTCCTGCTTCGGCCCTATGTCTTTTTCTTTTTGGGCGTGTCGGTCATCAGTGCGTCACGGTTGCTGGGATGGAAACGCACCGGCGTGCTGTTTGGGACGACGTGGCTCACCGCGTTGGTCTGTGAATGGCTTTCCACTCGTGTGGGATTTCCTTTTGGCGATTACTATTACACGGCGTCAACCGTGGGCGCGGAGTTGTATATCGCCAATGTTCCGTTCATGGATTCGTTGTCGTTTACCTTTTTGCTGTATGCGAGTTATACGCTGGCCTTGTGGTTTTTCCTGCCGTTTCAGTCCTCTTCGTCTTCGTCGAGGCGGTCTCTCCTGGTGCGGGAGCCGCTCTCCTGGCCCGTGATCGGCCTGACCGGTTTGTTGTTTATGTTGCTTGATGTGGTGATTGACCCGGTGGCGTTGCGGGGGGAACGATGGTTTTTGGGACAGATTTACGGGTATCCCGATCCCGGTGTGTATTTTGGCGTTCCTCTCGTCAACTTTGCGGGGTGGTTTGTGGTAGGCGTGATCGCGATGGCGGGCTACCGGTTGATTGATCGGCGCACCGGGCTGCTGCCCGTGTTGCCCCATGCCATCCCCGCTCGCGCGGTGCTGCCGGGTTGCGGGTTGTATTATGGCGTGTTGCTGTTCAATGTGGTCATCACGTTCTGGATCGGCGAACCGTTGTTGGGCGTGGTGGGGTGTCTGATCCATTTGCCCGTGACCGCCCTGGCGCTCCTGAAAATTCGACAAGAGTTTCCGGTCGCGCGCTCATCCGAAGGGAACTTTTGAGGATCAACTGGATTGACAGGCTTTTTTGCTCTTTTTTGTTTCTTGAAATATGGCATTCCCCATCCAGACATCCCTGCATCATGCACCACCAACCCCGACGCCACGGGTAACGGATTGATCTCATTGTCTTGACACGCCACGAAACGCTGTGTTACGTGGGAATGCTCCCTCGCCCGTTGCGGAGAGAGAAGGGGGGCTTGCTGTCCATGAAAACCCCTCTGCGGAAGAAAAGGAGTGTGAATGGCGAGTGTCGTCAAAAAGCGACGCAAAAAAATGCGGAAGCATAAGCATAAAAAGCTTCGGAGACGCATGAAATTTGTCCGTCGGCGCAACTGACATTCATCATGCCGGCGCCGGGCGGATGGCATATCTCCCGTGGCAACAGACGACCATACGGGTCAGGCCCGCACGGAAGAGCATCCCGTGTGTCGTCCATCGTGGGCCATGGCGTCTTGCTTATTCCCCCATTATCAATCACGAAGCCGGACAGCGAGTACCGGACCAACGTGGCGGCCCTCCGCAACACGGTTGCTGATTGGTGACAACGGTTTGCTCGCGTCGGTGGCTCCATTCGCATAGCCCTCCATTTTGACAACCGGTTTCCGAACCCGCTCCGGCGCATGGCTGCCGGTTTCCCATACGGTTTCTCCACGTGGCTGCCGATTGACTGACCAGCGACTGATTATGCTGTTCCCGCCATGAGCCACTTTTCCCGCCTGTTCCCTTTTCTTCGCCCCTATCTCGCTCACATGGTCTTTGCCAGCCTCATGATTATGGGCGTGGCGATGCTCAATCTGATCCTGCTGAAACTCGCCGGCACGTTGTGGGACATGGTCGCCGTGCAACGCAACGCCGAACTCATGACCCGAACCATTGCGATTTTTCTGGCAATCGCCGTCATCCAAAGTATCCTGTCCATGGGGCAGAGCTACCTGACCACCCGTCTCTCGCAACTGGTCATCGCCGATTTTCGCACGCATCTGTTTCGTCATTTGCAAACGCTGTCGCTGAATTTTTTTGCGAAACGGCGAACGGGAGAGATTCTTTCCCGGCTCATGAACGACGTGGGCATTATTCAAAAACTCGCGACCGACACCCCCATTGACGCCGCCAAACAAATCGTGACGCTGATCGGCGGCATCGCGTTTTTGCTGTTCATGAACTGGACACTCTGCCTGCTGATCGTCCTGCTGATTCCGGTCCTGGTCCTCGTGGGCCGGTTGTTCGGGAAGCGATTGCAGGCCCTGTCCGTGCAAATACAGGATCACACCGCCTCGCTGTCAACGCTGATTGAAGAGGTGGTCTCCGGAATTCGCGTGGTGAAATCCTTTGTCCGAACGACCAGAGAGGACAGGCGATTCGGCGCGGCGTTGCACGTCCTGGTGGCCGGAACATTGCGTCGCGCCGCCATCCTCTCCGTGTTTATTCCCACCATCACCCTGTTGACATTCGCGATGGCGGGGATGGTCTTCTGGTATGGCGGCACGCAAGTGATTGATGGAACCATGACCCCTGGAGACCTCTTCGCCTTCGTGTTGTTTGCGGGGATTCTCATTGGCCCGTTTGGATCCATCGCGCGAGTCTTTTCTCAAATGAAGGAGGGACAGGGCGCCCTGCAACGCGTCTTTGAACTGCTCGACACCGCCCCCGAGATCACGGATACCCCGGACGCGCGCGCGCTGCGCGACATGCAAGGCCACATCACCTTCTCGCACGTGAGCTTTGCCTATGATCCACGTCGTCCGGTCCTCACCGATCTCTCCTTTGAAGTGCATCCGGGCGAAATGGTGGCGATTGTAGGGCCTACCGGTTCGGGGAAAAGCACCATCGTCAATCTCCTGCATCGGTTTTATGATCCCGTCGAGGGGCGTATCACGATTGACAACCATGATCTCCGTCACGTGCAATTGGCCAGCCTGTATCAACACATGGCCCTCGTCCCCCAGGAAACCGTGCTGTTCGGGGACACGGTGCTGGAAAATATCCGCTATGGACGAGAAGACGCTTCGGAGCAGGACGTCATCTCGGCGAGTCGGGCCGCCAATGCCCATGACTTTATTACGGCGTTGCCAGACGGATACGCCACGCCGGTCGGGGAAAAGGGAGTCAATTTTTCAGGCGGGCAACGTCAACGCATCGCCATTGCCAGGGCCATCCTCAAAAATCCCCGGCTCCTCATTCTGGACGAGGCGACGTCGTCGCTTGATTCCGAATCCGAGAGGCTGGTCCAGCAGGCTTTGCAACGGCTCATGGCGGGACGGACCACTGTGGTCATCGCCCATCGCCTCACCACCATTCAGGAAGCCGACCGGATTGTGGTGTTGAGCAAAGGCAGAATCGTCGAGGAAGGCACGCATACAACCCTGATGCGGCAGGATGGGCTGTACCGCCACCTGTACACCATCCTGATGGCGGAACTGGACACGGACACACCCGCCCCCCATGCCGATACACAGATGAGCGGGCTTCGATTACCTGATGGCTGAAAAGTCCGTCTTAAGGTTGATCAACTTTCCATCCGGAAAAAAGATGACAATTGTCGTCATGGCGTGCGGGTCAAAATCCTGATAGGCAAATCTGGCGGAAAACCGCGAGACGTACTCCATCTCGGATCCGGGAATGTTCCGTCCACGGCTGGGCTTGCCTTTATCCACGGCCATCACGTTACGAGACCCTTGTTGCAGAGCGACATCGGCGCCTTCGGCAAAAAATTCTTCCTGGCCGCACAGTCCAATCTCCAATTCAAGATTCGGCATATTCAAAATTTCCCTGATTTTCTCTTCGGGCATCCGGGTTTCCCGCTGAGCCACTTTGGACCGTCGGGCTTCTTCGCGTCCAAAATAGCCAAGCCAGTAAGTTTTCGTCCGCAGCACCGCACTGATTCCGCAGGGTTTGACGGCGGGGTCGTCTCCGATGCGGGACTGTTGATCCGCCGCCTGGATGATCTGAAACATTTCATCATTGGAAGCGGCCTGTTCCATAGGCCCTCGGGCCTCGCTCATGATCCGCCCGGCGTCCTCAACGGTCACATTGACGTCAATCGCCAAGGCCGGAGACACCATCCCTCCCACCAGGCACAGCACCATGAACCCTCGTCCCTTGCGGGGACGGTTGGATAATCTGTATGCGCTCATGCGGTTTCTCCTTTTCGTTGAGAAATGAATACGTGAGTGGATGCACAATGAGCATCGCCGGCGCCTGCGGAATTGTAAGAAACCGCTCGTCCTGTTTTCAACGCCTGTTCGCCCCACGAGCATCAGGCCAATCCGCGACGGGTGAGACACGCGGGAAATCATCCGGTTGACTCATTATAGGACGTAGTGTTAGATTAGCCACGTTAATCGCACGATGACTAATATCTGCCATCCGACGACTCCGTGATCACAAGAGATTTTTATTCTTATTGCGCCTCCTTCGTTTGACCATGCCAGAGGTACGCTCAAATGAACAGGGGTCAGGAGATGGTATGAATCAGCAAGACCGGACCATGAATCTCGAAAAGCTTGAACGGGTCTATACCCAGTACTCTCCAGTCTATGACCAGACGTTCGGGAAAGCCTTCAATCAATCGCGGGAATCGGTCGTCAGAGGTCTCTCGCTCTCGCCCAATGATACCGTGCTGGAGGTTGGCGTCGGCACGGGCATGGCCCTGCCCCTGTATCCCCAACATTGCCGCATCGTGGGCATTGATCTCTCGGAAGGCATGTTGAAAAAAGCCGAGGAACGCATCGCCACACATGAGCTTGAACACGTCTCGCTTCAGCGCATGGACGCGGGAGCCATGTCGTTTGACGACAATAGCTTCGACCTGGTGATGGCGGCCTACGTCGTCACCGCCGTGCCGGATTATCGAAAAGTGGTGTCGGAGATGATTCGCGTCTGCCGCCCAGGAGGTCGCGTCGTCATGTTGAACCATTTCAGCAACGGCAACAAATATATCGCCGCCGTGGAAAAACTGATTTCCCCCATGTGCCAGCGGATTGGATTCCGCACGGATTTATCCCTCCACCACGTGCTGGAAGGCACCACCCTTCAGGTGATCAAAAAGGAAAAAATGAATCCTTTCCGGTACTGGTACCTGGTGGAATGCGTGAATGCCAAAAACGGCTATTCTCATTCGTAAGTGCGACGATCCGCTCGACGCTTTCTCAATCCCTCACCCGCCATCCCGTTCATCATCTCATGAAGCAGGCCCTCTGCCTTCAACACGTTCCCTTTGAAGGCCCCGGTGCGTTTCGGCACGCGCTGGAGCAACGTCACTATCGGCTCAACACCCGGCTTGTTCCCCGACAGGGGCTGCCCGCATCGCTTCCGGATTTTCTACTGGTCATGGGAGGGCCTATGTCCGTGAATGATCCAGCCCCCTGGATTGAGGAAGAACAGCGTTTTATTCGACGCGCCGTTGACGCGGGCATTCCGGTTGTCGGCGTGTGCCTGGGCGCACAATTCCTCGCCAAGGCTCTGGGCGGGCAGGTCAGGCCAGGCCCCCTGGAAATCGGGCCGACGCCGGTCACGTGCATCGTGGACGAAGACATTGACCCTGTTTTTGGAACATTCCCCCGCCCCTTCACCGCCTTTCAGTGGCATGGCGAGGGGCTGACGCTTCCGCCGGAGGCGGTGGCACTCGCCTCATCCGAGCGCTATCCCGTGCAGGCCTTTCGGTACGGAGAGCGAGCCTACGGACTCCTGTTTCATCTGGAACTGGAACGGGAGGGAGTCGAAACCCTGTGCCGCGAATGTTCACAGGACGTGCAACGGGCAGACACCACGGCGGAGGCGATCATGAAATCGGCGGCAGCCATTCTGCCTCAATCCCATCAACTCGCCGACAGGCTCATCGCCCACCTTGCGCAATAGTAACAGAGCAAAACCCCGCAAACGGCCTCCAGAATCCTCGAAATTGCCTGTCCTTTATTAACGCTATAATTCCTTTACAGAAAAAAATAGTTTCTTTCGCGGGCTGGATATGCTACACAGAGCAGATCCATATGAAGAAGCAATCAACACTTGAAAATTTCGCGCACCTGCGCATAGGCATAACCCTCAAATCGCACCAGGAGGCGTCCGCTACAAACAGCCTCCCCGTAGTGCAGATGAGGGATCTGGGTAGCACATCCGTGAATACCGGGACACTGGCAAAAGTGGACTTGACCCTTCCGCACAAGACCACGCTTCTGAAACCAGGAGACATTATATTCAGATCACGCGGCGTCACAACAACCGCGGTGACCGTTCCGCAAAACATGGGCAAGGCGGTTCTGTCCGCGCCTCTGTTCCTTATCCGTATAAAAGAGAACGCCCCCGTTCTGCCAGGGTATCTGTGCTGGTACATCAACCAAACCTCCGCGCAGAGATTTCTCGCCCAACGAACAGAAGGTTCATCCTTGAAAATGATAAGCATCAGGCATTTGCGAGAATTGGAAATTCCAACGCCATCCATAAGCACACAAGACACAATCATCCAAATAGACACCCTGCTGCGGAAAGAAACCGCTCTGGGTGAAGAGATAAAGCGGAAGCGGTCGAAATATGTGGAGACTGTTTTAATGCGGGCCGCTTCAAAGCCTGAAACAAGGGATATGGAATGAGCAAAGAAAAAATCAAACAACAGGACGTGAACAACGCCGCGTGGAAAGCCTGTGACACCTTCCGGGGCGTGATGGACGCCACGGACTACAAAGACTACATCCTGGTCATGCTGTTCGTGAAATACATATCGGACACATGGAAAGCCCATCTTGAGACATACCGGAAACGCTTCGGCGGAGATGACACCAGGATCCGCCGCAGACTGGAACGCGAACGTTTTGTCCTGCCACAAGGCTCCGGGTTCTACGACCTGCACGAAAAGCGCAACGAAGCCAACATCGGCGAGTTGATCAACAGCGCGCTGGAGTCCATTGAAACCCAGAACAGAACAAAACTGGAAGGCGTGTTCCGCAACATTGATTTCAATTCCGAAGCGAAACTCGGCAGGACCAAAGACCGCAACCGCCGTCTCAAAACGCTGCTGGAAGATTTTCACAAACCGAAACTTGACCTAAGCCCCGAATGCGTCTCGGAGGATGTGATTGGCAACACCTACATCTATCTGATTGAGCGGTTTGCCTCGGATGCGGGGAAAAAGGCGGGAGAGTTTTACACACCACACAAGGTCTCGGAACTGGCGGCGCGACTGTGCGCGCCGAAACCTGGCGCCAGAATTTGCGATCCGTCCTGCGGCTCCGGCGGCCTGCTGATTGAAGCCGCAAAACAGGTGGGAAGCGACAATTTTTCCCTGTCCGGCATGGAAGCGAACGGCGGCACCTGGGCCTTGTGCCGCATGAACATGTTTCTGCACGGCGCAGACGCCGCCCGGATTGAATGGTGCGACACGCTCACAGGCCCGACGTTGCTGGAAAAAGACAAACTGATGAAGTTTGACAACATCGTCGCCAATCCGCCGTTTTCTCTGGACAAATGGGGAGCGGAAAACGCTGCACACGACCGCTTCAAGCGTTTCTGGCGTGGCGTGCCGCCAAAAAGCAAAGGGGATTACGCCTTCATTACCCACATGATCGAGGTCGCCGTTGCGAAAAAAGGCCGAGTGGCCGTGGTGGTGCCGCATGGGGTGCTGTTCCGTGGAGGTGCGGAGGGGCGCATTCGGCAAAAACTGATTGAGGAAAACCTGCTGGATGCGGTCATCGGCCTGCCTGGAAATCTGTTCCCGACGACCTCAATACCGGTCGCCATCCTTGTCTTTGACCGTTCCCGAGAGAAAGACGGCGCCAATGAAGCGCGCAAGGACGTGCTGTTCATTGACGCCAGCAGAGAATACGAGCCAGGGAAAAATCAGAACAAACTGACGGATGAGCATCTGGACAAAATTGTTCGGATCTATCAAGCACGGAAACGCCTTGATAAATATGCGCATACGGCCAAACTGAAAGAGATTAAGGAAAACGACTTCAATCTGAACATCCCGCGCTATGTGGATACATTTGAAGAGGAAGCAGAGATTGATATTGATGTCGTTCAAAAGGAAATCAAGCAACTGGAAAAAGAACTGGCCGAAGTGCGTGGCAAGATGAACACGCTGCTGCAAGGGGTACGCAGGGGCAAGAAGAGAAAATAACGAAAATGTCAAAAATCTTTACATTTTCTCTTTTTTGTTCTCAAAAATACCTGTTTATGAGAAGATAGGGCGATACATAGCAACAAAGTATGACTTTTTGAAGGACTGTCATGTTCGCAACCCTGCCACAGATTACCCGCGAGACGGACTTTGAGACCCCGGCAATACTCAAAGCCCTGGCCGAAGCCAATCGTTACCTGGGCGAACTCAAAGGCGTGTCCGCCAGCATTCCCAACGAGCATATCCTGATTTCCACCTTGAACCTGCAAGAATCACAGGACAGCTCGGCGATAGAAAACATCATCACCACCCAGGACTCGCTCTATAAATTCAGACTGCATCCCACAGACAAGAATTCAAGCGCCAAGGAGGTTCACAACTACGCCGAGGCGTTGGCAACGGGATTTGCCCTGGTGAAACAACACGGCATCATCTCAATGAATACCATTGTCGCGATTCAGCAAACCATCACAGGCAATGATGCCGGCTTGAGAGAACGAACGGGCACCGCGCTGGTGAATGAACGCACAGGAGAAGCCGTGTATGTTCCACCTGAACCGTCGCAGGTGCGGCCCCTGCTCAATGATCTGGAGATGTTCATCAACAACCCGTCAGTTTCCCGCCTCGACCCTCTGATCAAGATGACGTTGATTCATCACCAGTTTGAAAGCATCCATCCCTTTTATGACGGCAATGGCAGAACAGGCAGAATCCTCAATATCCTGTATCTGGTTCAGCATCAATTGTTAAACGCGCCCGTCCTGTATCTAAGCCGCTACATCAATCACACCAGGGAAGAGTACTATCACCTCCTGCAAGTAACACGCGACGACAGGGAGCAATGGGAGAAGTGGGTGGTGTACATGCTAGAGGGCATCTCTTTGTCCGCGCAAAGCACCATAGCCCTCATCCAAAAAATCAAACAACTCCTGCAGGAACAGAAACAACACATTCGTTCACAATTCCCCAAAATGTACAGCCAGGACCTGCTCAACAACCTCTTCAAGAACCCCTACACAAAAATCCAGTTCCTGATGCAGGACCTGGACGTCTCACGGCCCACCGCCACCCGTTACCTGAACACACTCGCCGATATTGGAATTTTGACGAAAGCCAGATGGGGACGTGAAAGTTATTACCTCAACGCCAGGCTGATTGATCTGCTCTTTAACATTCCGGTCATTCGTCGTGGCAATACGGATGATGATAGGGAAGGCAGGGGTGAAGGTGGGGATGAATAGAAAAATGGTTAAAGGTCAGGCGTTGCAGGAGGGGTGGCAGGAAGTAATGTTGGGAGATGTTTGCATTGTCAAAAGAGGAGGCTCCCCAAGACCAATTCAGAAGTATCTCACTACGAGCGAGCAAGGCATTAACTGGCTTCGGATTGGTGACGTTGGTCCTCAATCGAAATACATTTCTAAAACTAAAGAAAAGATAAAACCAGAAGGATTAAGAAAAAGCGTCTTGGTAAAAGAGGGGGAATTTATTTTATCGAACTCGATGAGTTACGGACGACCCTACATTATGAAAATCACATCTTGCGTTCATGATGGTTGGCTAGTTTTATCGGCTATTTCAAAAAATGTTCACAAAGAATACCTTTATTACGCCTTGCTAGATAACAGAGTGCAAAACACATTCAAAACTCTTTCCGCAGGCTCTGGGGTTCGTAATCTTAAAAAAGCAAGCGTCTCCTCAATACAGTTAACACTACCCCCACTCCCCGAACAAAAAGCCATTGCATCTTTACTACAAAAATGGGACACCGCCATTGAAAAAACCGAAGCCCTGATTGCTGCGAAGGAAAAGCGATTTCAGTGGTTGCTGAAAACGCTCATTAGCGACCAGCAGGACAATCCAGAATGGCGGAAGGTGAAATTGGGAGAAGTTTGCACATTTGAATATGGCAAACCACTTAAAGAGGAAAGCAGAAAGGGAAACCAGTATCCCGTATTCGGCTCGAATGGAATAGTCGGCTACCATGATGAGTATTTTATAGATGGGCCTTTCATCATTATTGGGAGAAAAGGTTCAGCGGGCTCGGTTCAATATTCACAAAGCAGTGGCTTTCCGATTGACACAACTTTCTACGCAAAGCTACAGGATGAGAGAATATTTCTACGATTCTTGTATTATCTGCTAATATTGTTGCAACTTAACAAAAATATCGCGCAGTCTGGCGTACCCGGGCTTAACAGGAATGATGCATATAAGCTCCAAATCTCAATTCCGCCCTTGGACGATCAAAAAGAAATCACTAATATCCTCAACAGCACTCAACACGAAATAGACCTGCTCAGCCAACTCGCAGAAAAACACCGCACACAAAAACTCGGGTTGATGCAAAAATTGCTGACAGGAGCATGGCGCGTCATAAACGAAATTCACCAATCAAAATGAGGAGGCTTGGTTATGGCAAAAGGCAAAAATCAACACGTAGTAAAACATCCTGACGGATGGGCTGTCCGAGAAGCAGGTAATAGCAGACCGACCATAGTAACTAAAACTCAAGCGGAAGCAATTGAGAGAGCTGAAGACATTGCAAGGATTCAGCGATCAGATACCAAAATTCACGGACGTGATGGAAAGATTAGAGCTGGTAACAGTTATGGAAACGATCCATTCCCACCACGAGATAAGAAGTAAAATTTGGTTCCACAGGCATAATTTTTTGAGAAATATCAAATGAATGACAGAGAACAAATCGTAAAACACCTGGAAATCATTCAAGGGGTTGTCAACCGCTTGGGCCATGACTCTTTTCTAGTCAAGGGCTGGAGCATGACCATCCTAGCTACTGGAATAATTTTCATGTCGAGAAGTGGAATTCAATCCAGATTTCTCCTATTGACTTTCCTCATTCCCGTAATCGGTTTCTGGGTTTTGGATGGCTATTTTCTTTGGCAAGAACGATTATTTCGGGAAGTTTATAACGAGATCAGAAAGCAAGAAACCACAGATTTTGCAATGAATATGATGAAGCACAGAAATAAACCAAACTGCACTCGACGATCTTCCATTTTTTCAGAAACGTTATTTCTGTTCTATGGAATTCAGATTGCATTTGCGCTGGCAGTTGGCGCGTTTTTAATTTGGAAACCCTAGGAGGATATTCAATCATGACCACAAAACGACAAGTTTTTTACAGCTTTCACTATGCACCGGATAACTCGCGTGCATCACAAGTTCGCAACATAGGAGTCCTTGAAGGCAACAATCCTGTTTCTGACAATGAATGGGAAACGATTACAAAGGGAGGTGATAACGCGATTAAGCACTGGATAGACAACCAGATGAAGTATAGATCGTGTACTGTTGTACTTGTTGGGAGTAATACTGCAAATAGAAAATGGATTAATTACGAAATAGAGAAATCATGGAATAGTGGCATGGGCGTTGTCGGTATCTACATACATGGTTTAAAAAATTTAGAAGGCCATGTATCCGAAAAAGGGGCAAACCCCTTTGGCTACTGCAAAAACATCTCCTCAAGAGTCGAGTGCTATAACCCTCAAGGAAACAGTAGCAAGGAAAAGTATGCTTGGATTTCAGAGCATCTTGCTAATGCCATTGAAGAAGCAATCCAAATAAGGAATTCGTACAATTGAATGCTTCGTATAGAGGAGGTACACAATGAAAGAAACTTTGACGGCGGTATTTGAGAAATCTCCACAGGGATATATCGGCTACGTCGAGGAACTCCCCGGTGCCAACACACAAGGCAAAACTTTGGAGGAGACGAAAACAAACCTGATGGAGGCCACCCAACTCGTGTTGCAAGCAAACCGGCAGTTAGCGGAAGAAGAGATAACCGAGGGCAACTCCCATGTTGTAAAAGAGGCTTTGGGCAGCGTTTCCATATGAAACGACGGTTTTTGATCAGCCATATTGAAAAAATGGGTTGTGAATTATTGCGTGAAGGCGGCAATCACAGTGTCTATGTCAACCGTCCAAAAAAGAAAGTTACCACCATTCCAAGACACAACGAAATTGACGAAAACCTCGCAAGGCGGATTTTCAAAGATCTGGCAATCCCAAAACCTTAGAGACTCATGCCACGACCGTATGAGCACAAGCCAATGCCCACCTTCCGATTCAGCGAAAAACACCTCTCCCAAATCCCGGCCTTACAGCAACTGATCAACCTCGGCTACGAATATCTCACGCCAGATGAAGCCTATCAGGCAAGGGGGCAGAAACTCGGCAACGTTCTCCTGGAAAACATTCTGCGCGAGCAGATCAAGAACATTAACCGCATCAACTACAAAGGCGGCGAATATCTGTTCAGCGAAGAGAATGTGCAGGCCGCCATTCAGAAGCTCAAAAACATACGATACGACGGCCTGCTGAAAACCAACGAGGACGTCTATGACCTGCTGACGCTCGGCGCCGCAATGGAACAGGCCATTGAAGGAAACACCAGGAGTTTCACCCTGAATTATGTTGACTGGAAAAACCCGTCCAATAACGCCTTTCATGTGACGGCGGAGTTTCCCGTTGAGAGAACGAACGGCGCCGAAACCGCCCGGCCGGATATTGTGCTGCTTGTGAACGGCATTCCGTTTGCCGTGATTGAATGTAAAGCCCCCGACAAACCCGTGGAAGAAGGCATTTCGCAAACCATCCGCAATCAGAGAAACGAGTACATTCCAAGACTGTTTATCTACGCCCAGGTGTTGCTGTCCATCAATAAAAACAACGCCCGCTACGCCACGGTTGGAACGGAAAGCAAATTCTGGAGTCTCTGGAGAGAATTAGAGGAACGCGAAGAGGCCGTGGAGCGGGTTGTCAATAAGCCGCTTGATGAAAAAACGAAAGACGCGCTTTTCTCCGGTGAGTTTGTCCACGCGCGCCGGCACTTCGAGCAACTGGGAACGCGGCACGTCACGGAACAGGACAGGGCCGTGAACAGTCTCTGCCGCCCGGAAAGGCTGATGGAGCTTGTGCGGCTGTTCACCATTTTCGACGCGGATACCAGGAAAATCGCGCGCTACCAGCAGTTCTTTGTCGTGCGTTCCGCGCTAGTGCGAGTCAAACGAATAGACGACGAAGGGCAGCGTACGGGCGGGATGATCTGGCATACGCAGGGTTCCGGCAAGTCGTTGACCATGGTCTGGCTTGCGCGTCTGCTCGTCATGGATGAAGCCATCAAAAATCCCCGCATCATTATGGTCACGGACAGGATAGACTTGGACAAACAGATTGAAAATGTGTTTCGGCAATGCGGCATTGAGCCGAAACGCGCGGCCACCGGGCGCGAGCTTGCGGAGCTGGTTCAATCCAAAACGCCCGTTATCACCACGCTGGTGCATAAATTTGATAAGGCGTTGAAAGTGCGCAATACGCCTGATGACGACCACAACGTTTTTGTGCTCGTTGACGAAAGTCACCGGACACAGTTCGGCATGGTGTCCGCCAGGATGCGGCAGATGCTGCCGAATGCCTGCTATCTCGGGTTCACGGGAACGCCGCTGACCAAAGAACAGAAAAACAACTTTGCCAGATTCGGCGGACTGATTGCGCCGTCCTATTCCAACCGGCAGGCGCTTGAGGACGAGGCGATTGTGCCGCTGCTGTATGAAGGACGGCACGTGGACATGAAGCAGGATAAAGCCGCCGTTGATCTGTGGTTTGAACGCCATACCGCCGACCTCAACGAAAATCAGAAAGCCGATTTGAAAAGAAAGTATGCAAGAGCCGGGACGATCACCAAAGCGAAGCGGGTTGTCTATATGCGCGCCTTTGACATCAGAGAACATTACCGCACGCACTGGCAGGGCACGGGTTTCAAGGCGCAACTGGTCGCGCCGGACAAAGCCACGGCCATCCAATACCATGCGTTTCTACAAGAGATGGGAAACGTCTCTTCGGAAGTCGTCATCTCCCCGCCCGATATGCGGGAGGGGTTTGAAACGGCTGATGGCGAGCCAGTCTCCGAGGTTCGGAAGTTCTGGGACAGCATGATGCAGCGCTTCGGATCGGAAAAAAACTACACCGACACCATCATTGCATGTTTCAAGCACAACTCCGAGGAACCTGAAATCCTCATTGTGGTGGACAAACTGTTGACCGGCTTTGACGCGCCCGTCAACACCGTTCTGTATCTTTGCAGAACACTGCGCGAACACACGCTGTTGCAGGCGATTGCGCGCGTGAACCGGCTGCACACAGGCAAGAAATTCGGCTATATCGTGGACTATGAAGGCATATTCGGCGAACTGGATACGGCGTTGACGATGTATGACGCGCTGACGGGTTTTGAAGAGAGCGATTTGGAAGCAACACTGGTTTCCATTCATGAGCACATTGCAAAACTGCCACAGAAACATTCCGACTTGTGCGATGCGTTCAAGGAAATAAAAAACAAAGGCGATGAGGAAGAATTTGAGCGGCTTCTGGGCGACGATAAGCGGCGAGAGGACTTTTATGCCCTTCTCGCGGAATATGCCAAAAGCCTCGTCGTCGCGCTCTCTTCGCATATCTTTTTGACGGACACCGACGAGGAAACCCTGCGGTCTTATAAAGAGGATTTGAAGCGATTTGAAAAGCTACGGCGGTCTGTGAAACTGCGCTACGCCGACGAGGTTGATTACAGAGAGCATGAGCCGAAGATCAAAAAACTGCTGGACACCCACATTCAAGCCGACTCGGTGACACAGATCAACAAACCGAAGAACATTTATGACGCCATGACGAGTCCCGAAAGAGATGATAGCTTCGGTGCGGAACCAAAATCCGAATATGGAGACAACGACACAAGTGCAACCGAGGCCTCACGCGCCGATAGAATCGCCCACAGAATGAAGCGCACCATCAACGAAGACATGGAACGGGACCCCGCTTTTTATGAAAAATTTTCAAGACTGATTCAGGAAGCTATTGACGATTTCCGAAACGCGCGTCTCTCCGGAGCGGATTATCTGCGCAAAGCTTCCGACATTAAAAAGGCCTTTAACGCCGGCGGGCACGAGGACATACCGGAAAAACTGCGCCATAATCGAAACGCCGCCGCGTTTTTCGGCGTGATTAAACCCGTGTTTGACGTGGCGGGCCGCAACGGCGACACATGCGACGACTTCTCGGCCGATGCGGCGCTTGCCATCCATGACATTGTGGAACAACACGGCAAAGTAAATTTCTGGGATGACCCGGACGCCCGAAACAATGCCATTAACGGCATTGAGGACTACCTGTATGACAACGTGACAAAAAAAAGAGGCCTGGCGCTGGACACCGCGCAGATGGATGAGATTATTGACCGAACCATGAGAATCGCCCGTAACAGGATGCGAAGATGAATCGCCGGCTTGAGTCAATCGCTTACGGACGGGGAACCATTGCCTTTGCACTTCTCCGCCTTCCAAGAAAGACCACGGAGATTGCCGTCCACCCGGACCAATCCGTTGTTGTCAAAACTCCGCTTGGTAGCGATTCGGAAGAGGTTATCCGCAGAGTGCGGAAACGCGCCGGATGGATCACACGGCAGATGCGCTACTTTGAACAGTTTGAGCCGAGAACCCCGCCACGCCGCTATGTTGGCGGCGAGTCTCATCTGTATCTTGGGCGAAAATACCGGTTGAAAATCCGGAAGTCCAAAGCCCGGCGGGTTTCGTTACAGAACGGATATTTCCATATTCAATCTCCAGGCTCTTCCCCGGACACCATTCAAACGTTGATGGAAGAGTGGTATGGCCAAAAAGCCCTGGACTGCTTTCATGCCGTCTTTCATCTCTGTTGGGAACAATTCAAACACCACGACGTTGCCAGGCCGGACACGAGAATACGAAAGATGAAAACACGATGGGGAAGCCTGTCAAAAAACGGCGTGCTTGCGCTCAATCCTGAACTGATAAAAGCGCCGAGGGAGTGCATTGAATACGTCGTGATTCATGAACTCTGCCATCTTGTCCATCGCAATCATGGGTCCGAATTTTACCGATTGATGGATCGGTCCCTGCCCGACTGGATTCAAAGAAAGCATAAACTGGAAATGGCGCTGGTGTAGCTGGTTCATCATCTGCCGCCTCTGTCACACCCGCCCGCGTCGCCGACCCTCGTGAGCCGTTCTTGATTCTCGCCCTGCCGGTGACGTAACGTGCGTACTTCCGGTTGTGAAAACAACGCCTCGGCATTGTCCCGATTATTACTCAACAAGGAGCAGACAGGAATGAGCCGTTTCCCTATCACCTGTGCGAAACGCATCCAGACGTTACCCCCCTATCTCTTTGCGGCCATTGACGAGATGAAGCAACGGGCCGTGGGCCGCGGTGTGGATATCATCAATCTGGGCATTGGCGATCCCGACCTGCCCACGCCCGAGCCGATTATCACACGCCTGCAAGAGGCCGTGAGGGACCCCAGGCATCATCAATACCCGTCTTCAAGCGGGATGTTGTCGTTTCGGACCGCCGTCGCCGACTGGTACAAGCGGCGATTTCACGTGACCGCCGACCCCGCATCCGAAGTCGTCACGCTCATTGGGTCAAAGGAGGGCATCGGCCACGTGCCCATGGCCTTTATTGATCCCGGCGATGTTGTCCTTGTGCCAAGCCCAGGGTATCCCGTGTATCCCGTGGCCGCCGAGTTTGCCGGCGGCACCGTTTATGAGATGCCGCTTGTGAAGCACAACGGATTCCTGCCCGATCTCAAGGCCATTCCCGCGGACGTCGCCCGAAAAGCCAGGTTGATGTTTTTGAATTCGCCGAACAATCCGACGTCGGTCATTGCGGACGTGGCGTTTTTTCAACGCGTGGTTGATTTTGCGAAGGAGCATCACATCATTGTGTGCCACGATGCGGCGTATTCTGAAATTTTCTACGATGGCAAACGCCCGTCGAGTTTCCTGGAAGCGGAAGGGGCATTGGACGTGGGGATCGAATTTCACTCGTTGTCCAAGACGTTTAACATGACGGGCTGGCGGTTGGGATTTGCCGTGGGCCGCAGAGAGGTGATTGCGGGCTTGAGCCAGGTGAAAAGCAACCTGGATTCCGGTCAATTTCAAGCGATTCAGGAAGCCGGGATTGCCGCGCTGGAATCCGACGATCAATTGACCGCCGGACTCCGGGCCGTGTATCAGGAACGCCGTGACGTGCTGGTCGCAGGCTTGCGCAGTCTGGGGCTTCGGTTTGACATCCCCCCGGCGACGTTCTATGTGTGGATTGAGGTGCCGGACGGCTACACATCGGCTTCCTTTACGGCGCATTTGCTGGAGAAGACCGGCATTGTGACCACGCCGGGTAACGGCTTTGGCGCGCCGGGTGAGGGGTACATTCGCATGGCCCTCACCACAACCAAAGCGCGTCTGGCCGAAGCCGTCGAGCGCATGAAAAAAACCGGATGGTAAGGTGAAGGGGTGAGCGGCGAAACCGTCTTTATCGCCTTTGGATCAAACCAGGGCAACCGGCGGGACTTTTGCGACCGGGCCGTGGCTCTGATGGGGCTTCTTCCACATTCCACGCTCACCGGCGTCTCGTCGTATTACGAAACCGAACCCGTCAACATGGAACCCGGTCAGGATCACGCGTGGTTTTATAACGGCGTTGTTCGTCTTGAAACCCAACTCCCGCCGGAACACGTGCTGGCCATTTGTCAGGAAACGGAACGAGGCCTCGGACGCGAGACCCTTGTGCAAAACGTCTCCCGCACGATGGATTTGGATATGCTGTTCTATGGGCGACGGATCATCAACGTCGAGACCCCGCGACTCACCATTCCACACCCCCGTCTTCATCAACGGCGATTTGTCCTGGCGCCGATGGCCGAACTCGCTCCGGACTGGATACATCCTCAACACGCCCGCACGATGCAATCCTTGCTCGATGATCTGACGGATTCCCATCACGTGCGCAAGCTGGACATCATACCCGGTTCCCATTACACCACCCGACCGGCGGGCGCCTCCCCTCTCCCGAACTAAACCATGCGCATCATCCGCACGACTCGCGGCCTTCGAACCTGGCGACGCCGGCAGGATGCGCTCCGGACCTCAATCGGGTTTGTTCCGACCATGGGAGCGTTACATGCCGGCCATCGGTCGCTGATGCAACGGGCACGCCGAACGTGCCGGGAGGTCGTGGTCAGCATCTTTGTGAACCCGCTCCAATTCGGTCCCACCGAGGACTACAATCGCTACCCGAGAGACACATCCGGCGATCTCGCGATCTGTCGAGAAGAACGCGCGGACGTCCTCTTTATGCCGACAGTGGAAACGCTCTGCCCACACACGTTTCAAACAGCCGTGACCGTCGAGGCCCTTGCCCGGCGATGGGAAGGGGCACTTCGGCCCACGCATTTTCAGGGTGTGGCCACGATTATGACCATGCTGTTAAACCTGGTCCGGCCCACGCAGACGTTTCTGGGCCAAAAAGATTATCAGCAATGTCTGGTGATCCGGCAATTGGTGAAGGACATGGCGATGGACACAGGCGTCACCCTCTGCCCGACCATTCGCGACTCCGATGGATTCGCGTGCAGTTCGCGCAATCAATACTTGACCGCCTCGCAGCGTCAACGGACGCTTGTCCTCTATCGCGCGCTGCTGGGCGGGAAGGACGCAATCGCCAGGGGGGTACGCCGCGCACATCTGGTGGAAAAGACCATGGCCGAATTCATCCACGCGGGACAACCTGACGGCATTGACTACCTGGCGTGTTGCGACGCACACACACTTGAACCCCTGACACGTCTTCGGGGAACCGTCGTGTTGCTGGGAGCCATCCGGTTCGGGGCGATTCGGCTCCTTGACAATCTCATCGTTCAGATTCGACGATAAGCCCTTTATTGGGCGAACCATTCGTCTCTGCTTGTCTTTTTTCTTCCCGGTCGTTTGGCATGTTGGTGGAACAGAGCATCCGTGCTGACATCTCATTGGCTGATCGGGGCGATGACGCTTGACTCATTCACCGAGAAAACACATGCGTGTATCCGGCAACCGTCAACAATCATCATCAGGGAAAGACCGCTCTCGACGGGATGCCGCGTACTATTGTGTGATGAAGAGTCCCGTTGGCAAATTGTTACTGGCAGGCACCGCGCAAGCGTTGACGCAGATCTCGTTTCAGGATGGCCGACATCCGATCAAGCCCGACCGCCGGTGGATCTATTCCGAACTGCCGTTTCGGCAACCCATTCGGCAACTGAAAGAATACTTTTCGGGAAAACGGAAAACGTTCAAGATCAGACTCGCTCCGAAGGGAACCCCGTTTCAACTCAAAGTCTGGCAGGCCCTTCGGACCATACCGTACGGACACACGACATCGTACGGACAGATTGCCAAAGCCATTGGAAACCCCAGGGCCGCGCGCGCCATTGGAGCCGCCAATGGCCGGAATCCCCTTTCCATCATCGTGCCCTGCCACCGCGTCATCGGCAGCAATGGGAAACTGGTGGGCTACGGCGGCGGACTGTCCATTAAAGAAGCCTTGCTGACTCACGAAACGCATTGCCCCCCGGCACGCAACCGTCACCTTCGCGTCTTGTCCCGCCGGAAGACGTTTGCGAACGGGCTGACGGGGAAGGCGCGTGTGCCTTCAACGCCCCTCCTCCTCCTCGGCGTTTTGTCTTTCGAGAATAGGCTCAATCCAGGCCGGTGAATAAGTTGGAGGCTTGACCCACTTCCCATCGTCCCGTTTATGCCCTCCCACCTTGCTCATGTTTGAGCGCTGCACCTCACGAAACACCGGCTCCATGTCAATCCCGCAGGCGACGGCTGTGCCATACACGACATAGAGAAGATCGGCGAGTTCTTTGGCAATGTGCGGAAGATGCTCCGCCTTCATGGCCTCTTGCAGCTCGTCAAATTCTTCCTGAATAAGCCGCACGCGCAAGGCCACGGTCTTCTCATCCGGCACGCGAGGACGCTCCGCCTTGTGAAGATGAAACACTTTGTGAAACTCCCGAACCATTGTTTGCGCTTCGTGCATGCTCCATCCTTTCGGTCAAAAACTGTTTGGACGACCAGCATCAGTAGAGCGATCGTTCACGTCGGCGCCCATCCCGACCCCACGCATTGTGCATTGCGTGATCCGGATTGTGCAGTGTTCATGCCAAAAGTATGGTACGATTCCGTGATGCGCAACCTCAACGTTGTGAACAGGACAATCGCCGATTGCACATTGTGTCCACGATTGACCACATACCGTCGAGCCATCGCCGCCGCCAAAGTGAAACGTTTTCAGGAGTGGGAATATTGGGGACGGCCCGTGCCGGGATTTGGAGATGCCCGCGCCAGACTCTACGTCATTGGATTGGCCCCCGCCGCTCATGGCGGGAATCGAACCGGACGGGTGTTTACTGGTGATCGAAGCGGAGATTGGCTCTATGAGGCATTGTTTCGATTCGGCTTTGCCAATCAGGCGGAGTCAACACATCCGGGCGACGGATTGCAGTTGACGGATTGCTATGTGGCCGCAGCCGTACGTTGCGCGCCTCCGGAAAACAAGCCATCGAAAGAAGAGTTTGAAACATGTCGGCCTTATGTGCTCGCGGAACTCCGTTTGTTGAAACGGGTCACCGTCGTGGCGGCCCTGGGAAAAGTCGCCTTCGATGAATATCTCAAAGCCTCCAGAGCGATGGGACACACCGTCGGCACGCCCGTCCCAAAATTTGGACACGGCTCCATCTGTTTGACGCCCTGGGGCATCACGCTCCTGGGGTCATTCCACCCCAGCCAACAAAACACGTTTACAGGGAAACTCACCCGTCCCATGTTTCACAGCGTATTTCGGCGCGCTCGCCAACTCCTGGACGGACCCCGATAAACACGGGGTTACTGTTTCGGAACATTGCCGGCTTCCCAATCGGCCAGGAATTTTTTGAGTACAATGTCCGTGAGAGGATGCTTGACCAGTTGTTGAAAAATGCCATAGGGCATGGTGCAGATATGACCACCGGCCAGGGCGGCTTCCGCCACGTGCTGCGGATGTCTCACGCTGGCCACCAGCACCAGTGTGGGAAAATCGTCATTGCGAAAAATGGTCACGATTTGCCGAATGAGTTCCATGCCGTTACTGCTGACGTCGTCCAATCGGCCAATAAAAGGCGACACACACCACGCGCCGACTTTAGCGACCAGCAAGGCCTGCGTGGGCGAAAAACACAAGGTGACATTCACCCGATACCCTCGCCGGCGAGCCGTTTGGTGGCTTTGAGTCCTTCCGGAATCAAAGGGCACTTCACGACGACATTGGGGGGCATCTTGGCCAGCGCCCGACCTTCCTTGACCATGGTCGTGGGGACATCCCGGCTCCATGATGCATGGCATTTGACTGGACGGAACCTCAAGAGTACGATTTTGGGAACGTGCCGAGACGGTTCTCACGCAACAAGCCCCCTTGACTCCTTTGATACTGTCCTCTCTTATCCTGCTCTGAACAGAGGTTCGTTGGTCATGCCTTCAAAGCGATTGCAGGCCAAACAATGTCGGAGGGCCGGTGTCGGCTTTCGTGTGCTGATTCTCGGCATACTCGTTTGGGCTTGCGGTGGATGTGTCTCGACTTCTTCTCGGGATACTTCATTGCAGCCCGCTGAACTGACGGGAAAATCCCGCGCCTGGTTTTCGGAACGCTGGGGCGAGCCTCGCGCCAAATCAAAGCGGTTTTTTGGGGGAGAAACCTGGGTCTATTTTCGCATTGACGGACGCAACCCCTCCGTACCGTTTTTCAATCGTGCCCCACACGAATGCCAGATTTATTTAAACTTTAACCAACAAGGCGCCCTCGAAGAAGCCGTCTGGTCCGGCTGCTGATTGTATTCCGGATTCTTCAGCCCGTCTCACGCCCATGTCTTCGTCCCACCCGGACATCCGCATCTACCCCACTTCCCCATCGTTGATGGAAGCCGCCGCTCAACACGTCATTCAACATGCGTGTCAGGCCATCAAAGCACGAAACACGTTTACCTTCGCCCTTGCCGGAGGCTCCACTCCGAAAAGCCTTTATGCGTTGCTTGCCACGCAGCCCTTCCTCACGCAGCTTGATTGGACAAAGATCCATTTTTTCTGGGGCGATGAACGTCACGTCCATCCTGATCATCAGGAGAGTAATTATCGCATGGCCCATGAGGCTCTCATCAGACACCTGCCGGTTGCGTCGGATCACGTTCATCGTATGCCGAGCGAACTCCCGGACGCCCGAACGGTCGCCGACCGCTATGAAGACACGATTCGTCGGCACTTCGCCGTCTCCGCACCAGACGTTCCCCGGTTTGATTACATTCTTTTGGGCATGGGGCCGGATGGTCACACCGCTTCGCTGTTTCCGGGCACACAGGTGATGCGCGAGCCGCACCGGCTTGTGGCCGCCCCCTGGGTGGAAACGTTGCAAACGTCCCGAATCACCTTGACCCCCGTGCTGCTCAATCACGCCCGACACGTGACGTTTCTCATCCAGGGTCAGCAAAAAGCACCTATGCTCCGCACGGTCATTGAAGGGCCTTTTCAACCCGACGCCTACCCCTCCCAGCACATTTGCCCGCAGCCAGGGGCACTGACCTGGTTTGTCAATCAGGATGCCGCCGGCGAACTGGCCCTTCCGCACTAGCCAGACGTTCGGTCGGCCCTTGCCATGCTTCCCGTCTCTCTGTATGTTGACATTTTTTGAGACACATCACGCCATGTGCTGGACGCTGAACAGCGGTCGGTCCCGTTCCATTTTCCGGTTTCGTGCAATGTGTTACTGCTTTTCCTGAAATTTTTCAGTATAGTGGGGATGTGCTTTTTCAAGCCTGACGCACGGACTGATCCAGGAAGCATTGCCTTTTATAAAACCTCTTGCTTCTTTTATAATCCATTGACCCATTTCACCGAGAGGCCCTGATGGAATCGCATGTCATTACTCAATCCGTGAACGAACGATACGCCCGCGCCGTGACCACTGGCGAGGAAATGTGTTGTCCCACCGGATACAATCATGAAGATCTGCGCACCTTTATTCCCGAACCGATTCTCAAGGTCTCCTACGGGTGCGGCACACCCGTTGGCCTCACCACTGTTCAGCCCGGTGAAACCGTGCTCGACATTGGATCAGGCGGAGGGATTGATTGCTTTGAAGCCTCCCGTCGCGTGGGGGCGGGCGGTCGAGTCATCGGGCTTGATATGACTGATGAAATGCTGTCTCTCGCGCGAACCCATGCTCCGACGGTGGCCGGGAACCTTGGTTATGCTCAATCCAATGTCGAATTCCGCAAGGGACAGGCTGAAACCATGCCGGTCGAGGATGAAAACGTTGACCTGATTGTGTCCAATTGCGTCATTAATCTCTCACCGGCTAAAGACAAGGTCTTCCGCGAGATGTTCCGTGTGCTCAAACCCGGAGGCCGTTTTTCCATTTCGGATATTGTGGCGGACCAAACCCTGCCTCAATACTTAATTCATGACAGGGAGAAATGGGGCGATTGCCTCTCCGGGTCTCTTCCGCTTCACGAATACTGGCGTGGTCTGCGCACGGCGGGATTTTTGAATATTCACCAGGTCAACCTTGTACCGTGGCGCGTGATTGACGGCTTCCATTTCCTTTCGGTAACCCTGACCGGGTATAAGATGACGTGGACACCCCCGACCACCTTTCAATTTGCCACATTGAAAGGACCCTTCAGCCGGGTGAAGGACGAACTGGGCCACATCTACCAACGAGGGATTCCGGAACGGCTTGATTCACGGACAGCGGCCTTGCTCCAGATGCCCTGCTATGCGGGACTCTTTCACTTTGCCGATACGTCCACAGCGTTCACCCGCGATGACCCGCGATGGACAGCAGTGTTGCCCGAAGAGGTGGCCTGCGTCTGGAGGGGTGATTTTGCCCTGCTCACCGGACCGTTGCTTGAAGTCCAGGACGACGATGGGCATACCTTTTCCTGTGATGCGCCAATGGAAATCTGCTCAAAAACCAAGAAGGTGCTTGACCATGCGCTCTACGCGCCCTATTTTGGAACATTTAATCGTGCCGAACATCATGTCTCCGATGAAACAGAAACCTGCCAACCGGCAAGCGGATGTTGCTAAGCGACGTACCCGGCTGGCGCGCGAGACCAATACTCCCGTGTCCGCAGTCAGAACCCTCTAACTAGAAGACGCGTGTGATGCCACCTATTATTCCCATGCTCAACGACCCCGTTTTGCAACAGCAGACGGCACATGGGTTCCCCCCCATGCGCGCCCTGACCATTCACACGTTGCAAGTGAATCTGGGCAAGCTCTGCAACCAAACCTGTCAGCATTGTCACGTTGACGCCGGCCCTTCCCGAACGGAAATTATGACGCGCGAAACGATGGACGCCGTCCTCGCGGTTCTTCGACGCCATCCGGAGATTGCCACCGTTGACCTGACCGGCGGCGCCCCGGAAATGAATCCACACTTTGAATATATGGTATCGGAATGTCGGGCACTCGAAAGAACCGTCATTGATCGATGCAATTTGACGGTCTTCTTTGTCAAAGGCAAAACGCATCTCCCTGAATTTATGGCCGAGCACCGCGTGGAAATCACCGCCTCCCTACCCTGCTATCTGGAGGAAAACGTGAACCAGCAACGTGGGAAGGGGGTCTTCGGCCGGAGTCTCACCGCCATACGGCAATTGAATGCGCTGGGATACGGCACGGAGGATGGGAACCTGGTGTTGAATCTCGTCTACAATCCCGTGGGACCGCACCTGCCGCCGGATCAAAAGGAGTTGGAAGAAACCTACCGAGACGAGTTGCTCTCACGTTTTGGCATTCGATTTAACCGATTGTACAGCATCACCAATATGCCCATTAATCGCTTTCTGGAGGATCTGCACGCACAAGGCAAGTATGAACAGTACCTGAACCTGCTTCTCGAGAATTTCAACCCGCACTCGGTGGAGCACGTGATGTGTCGCAGCTTACTCAGCGTGGGGTGGGATGGACTACTGTACGATTGCGACTTTAATCAGATGCTTGATTTGCCCGTTGAACACGGTCTTCCGCAAACCATCGCTGATTTTGATTCCGATACCTTACGCACTCGTTCCATCGTCATCGGCCAACACTGTTATGGATGCACGGCGGGGGCGGGATCATCCTGCAATGGGTCGCTCTCCTGATACGCCACTCGCTCGTGGGGTTTCGACGGCGCGTGGTCTGTTGTTTCAACCCTGTCCGGACCGAGAACTTTTAAATTGGCATGCACATTCATCGCTGCAAAAGTAGTAGCGCTGACCTCCGATTTTTTCAACCACCGCGGAATCGGCGGCGATATACATTTTGCAGACGGGGTCTTGCACCATCGTATCCTTGGGCAGTGACCGATTGACGGATTTCCCGCTTCGGAAATCACGAAACGATTTCCGAATCATCACAAACAAAACAATCAGAAGAATCAGGGTGATAATGATACGCCACATGGTTCGAGCCGTCAGCAGTGGATGCCCATAGAGGATGAAGAAATGTCACTATATCGGTTTCTTCGCTTTTGGCCAATACCACGGCCTGATCGGTGCCAGCCACATGCACACCTTCTCGCCTCATGGCTGGACGCGGTGTGGGAGAAACGACCGCGCCCGACGGTCTTGGGTGATGCATGGTCCCATCCGGCCCTGGCCACGTATGGAATCAGCCACAACACATGGGGCAACAGACAACGGAGCCTCCCGATGAACAGACAGGCTCCGCACGTCAACGAGTTGAGAAAAACGAGGAATTGTTGATGGTGACCATCACTCTCATGGGAGCGCTGGAGACAGATGACGGGGAACGGAGTCTGGCCTGTGAACTGGAAGATCCCCTCTCAGTGAAACAACTGATTAAACGGCAGGGACGCACGCTTCGACAGGTGACAAGACTTTTGCGAGAAAACAAGGTGATGGTGACGGTCAATCAACGGGTTGCGAGCGAAGACACGCACATCCACGATGGTGACGAGATCTGCCTCGTGGCACACGACGGAATGGGCACCAAAGGGCTGGGGTCTTCGTTTTATTAAACTCCACAACCAAACACTGCCACGAGAAAGACCCCCAGCCCCACCACAAAACGCTTATTTCTTGCTGCCTAAAATGGAATCTTTCGCGACTTTGGCAACGCGGAATTTCACCACTCGCTTAGCCGGAATTTTAATCTGCTCGCCGGTTTGCGGATTTCTTCCAAGGCGGGCTTTCCTGTTCGACAGGACCAACTTTCCAAGCCCAGGGACGGTAAAAGAGTTTTTGGCTTCCTTGTAAGCCAAGGCAGACAGGTTCTCAAGAATTTCACTCACGGTTTTCTTGGTGACCCCTGACTTTGTAGCCAATTGCTCAACGATCTTGGATTTAGTCATTGATTTGCCCATGCTGCCCTCCTCCTCAGAATAAAATGTGCGGAACACACAAACAACGCTCGGATCACTGTCATCTATCAATGCAAAAAAATTCGAATGGCATTTCCTGAATGACCCACTCCGCTACACGAAAAAATCGGCTGATTGTACGCAAAGCGTCATGCCTTGTCAATTACCACCGTCCTGCAAAACCTCTAGTGTATTATTTATTCCAACGTCTGGAGAGGGCGCATGCATTGTCCTTGACGAGTGAGACGCTTCATGGACATGCTCAAAAACTTTTGGCGCGCCACCCCCGGAAGGCGGGCATGCCATGCCGTCATGCCGGACCAGGGTTCTGCCGGACAGTCCATCAGGCCTGCAATCTCCGGCACACGGCTTCGCGCAACACCAATCCGGCGCCAACGGCGCCGAACTGATTCACTGCCTTGAAGCTCATAAGCACAGCACGGTAAAGTGGCACACGTGCTGAATCGTCCAAAGGGAGGTATGCCGTGGGAAAAGAAATATCCGTCATTTCACTGACACAATCTGATGAAGCGGGCAATGAGCTTATCTATTCACGGGTCTTTTGCCAGCGAAAAAACCCTCCGCCTCTTCGCCTGCTGTTGGATTTTTTAAAGTCCAAAAGCCAAGTGCCCCTTATACCACAAATGGATCCTGAAACGTTGAATGATTATTCATGGGTCCAGATGGCCATGGGCTACCATCGGGAGAAAAAACCCGTCCAGGTGTTTTGCATTCGCAATGTCGGCACCTATCAAGACGTCTTTGAACAGGAGCAGACGGGCTTTTCAAGACAACTGTCCGCCTTTGGTGACGTGGAGGCCGAGCTTGCGAAGGAATTTGTGGTTCGGGCCAACTTTATTCTTGCGACCCGAATCCTCAAAAAAGACATCTCGGAGGAGGGTTATGATTTTAATGGCTGGATCCTGGAATTCTTTCAGGAGAACTGTACGGGCATCGTGCAAATTGACAGACAGGGTTTTTTCTCGCCCCAGGGGGAACTCGTCGTGGATATGCAGGATGACTCCACGCAACAAGATCTCTCCCGACCGACAATGCAATCATAAGTGACATGACCCACTCGACAACGGAAGACTGACGGGGTCGGCCAATGGCGGCATCCGGACGGACGCCGATGCGAGGGCAACAGACAATCATCCGCAAACAGCTTCTTCGTCATCCGCACGCTCGCCGGGAAGCGGCGCCAAGAGCAGATCATGCACCCCGGAGCGAAAGGTGCGTTGAGGCACGCCCGGCAAGCACCCGCGATATCCGACACCGTCTTTCACCACTTCCGCTAACGCCCCTCGGTCAAACAAGTCTGGTTGCGCAATGACGTCACCACGGCTCAACAGGAAATCGGCCCGATAACCCGGGAGTAATTTTCCGGCGTCGTCTTGTCCAATGCACTCGGCGGCGAGACCCGTCCCGCTATACCACGCCGACAACGAATCCAGACCATCCTGAATCAGCGAGACCATCTCCATATAATTTCGGCCGTGCATACGGGGAAGGATAGGATCCGTTCCGGTAATCATGCGCAGACCACCCGCATGAGCAATGCGCACCGCCTCGGCATGGGCCTGCACCACCTGCCGGATTTTCCCGGCGACAAAATCGGATACACCATCCACCCGTGGCAGCTCATGAGTAATCCATGACGTTGGGGTGACCGTGCACCCTTTGGCGTAAGCTTTTTCGGCCAACGTCTCATCCATAAACGAGATATGCTGAATATCCCGCACCCCGCACGTAATGGCCAATTCGATGCCCTGCCGACTATGGGCATGCGCCGCGACCGGCATGCCGCGCCCCGCCGCCTCGTCACAAATCGCTTCGATTTCCGGCTGGGTAAAATCCCGATTCTCTAATTTATCCGAGGGCGACACGACCCCTGGACTCGTACAAATTTTCACCAGGTCCCCTCCGCACGCGGCAATTTCACGAACACGTTTTCGACAGTCCCATGGCCCGTCCACAATGCTTGACGGACGACCGGGCCCCGGGGGCCATAACCGTGAGACCGTCTCATGGCACCGATCCGTGCCCCGAAAATCCGCATGGCCTCCGGTCGTGGACAACATGCAAATGGCAATTTTCAATCGAGGCCCGATGAGAAGACCGTCATCAACCAATCGTTTCACCGTATGCGTGGCGCCGCCCACGTCACGAACGGTCGTCACGCCGCCATGGACCAACGTGGCATATAAAATACGCTCGGTATGGAGTAGGCTGGCTGGACCATTCATCGTTGCGAGATCTTCATCACGCACTCCCAACACGGTGACGTGACTGTGGCAGTCAATCAGCCCCGGCGTCACTGTGAACGAGGAACAATCAACGCGGCGAACGTCGGGGCCGTGAGAAGGACGCGACTCATGAGGTTTCACCGCCGCGATTGTTGCCTCCTCAATCCACACATCAACCCCTTCGTGAACCGCCGCCGCGGTGTTTGAAGTCCCGTCATACAATTTTTTGATATTGGAGAGAACGATCATCGCGCGACCTGTTCCGGCAACCAAACGCTTTCCATCCCGCGTACTCTGTACCCCAACCCCGAAACTTTCACAAGCCGCACACCGCCCTTTCGGACATCCACTCGTTCATGCGATCCCCCGCCGCGCGCGTGATGCCGACAGGAGAGCGCCTCCCCGGTTGAGGCGCCAGCCGTCACCCCCGACGCTTCAACCGTTGGTGGCCTGGATTTTCAACAATCCCTCACATCCCGCCGCATGGCCCACCGCCACTTGGCAGGATCCGCGAAACCATGATAATCTTGTCATTGGATGTGACAACGTACATTCGCGCAGCCACGGAACAGTACCGCAAGGCATCACCGCATACCGCTCTCTGGTTCGTTGAACACGTTTCAATCCCAGTGCCGTCTCGCGACACAGTTTCACTCAACCGGCTCCAGACTGAACCACACACCATCAACGAGCGCTTTGCCTCAAGCCCGACTGAACACCGTCCGTTCCTCTCTGCATGTCTGACCACACCGCACAAAGCTGGCGCATCCCCACGGAGATATTCCAAAACCGCCACGTGGGGCCAACGGAGGCCGACCTTCAGGCAATGTTGGACGTCCTCGGTATGCCCTCGCTGGATGCATTGATCCAGACCGCCGTCCCTGACACCATTCGCTACCATACGCCGCTCAACCTGCCGGCCGCGCGCAGCGAGCAGGAGGTCTTATCCGATCTGCGGCGTATGGCCGACACCAATCACGTGTTCCGTTCCTATATCGGCATGGGGTATTACGATTGTCACACGCCCCCGGTCATTCTCCGCAACATTCTGGAAAATCCGGCATGGTACACCCAGTACACCCCCTATCAAGCGGAAATTGCCCAGGGACGGCTGGAAGCCTTGCTCAATTTCCAAACCATGGTGGCCGATCTCACCGGCCTTCCCCTGGCGAATGCCTCGCTTCTCGATGAAGGGACGGCGGCGGCGGAAGCCATGGCCATGTGCAAAACCTTGAGCAAACAGGATCAACCGGCGTTCTTCGCGTCGCAAAGCTGTCACCCTCAAACACTGGCCGTCGTCGGGACAAGAGCCCAATCGTTAGGGCTCCGGCTGGATGTCGGAACGGTTGACAGTATCAACTGGAGACAGACGTCCTATTGCGGTCTCCTCCTCCAATATCCCACCACCGACGGCGCGATTCACGATTACCATGATCTTATTCAGCGAGCCCATGACGCGAATACGCTGGTCGTGGTGGCCACCGATTTGCTCGCGCTCACCCTGTTCAAGCCCCCCGGAGAATTTGGCGCGGATATCGCCGTGGGATCCAGCCAACGCTTTGGGGTCCCGTTAGGCTTCGGAGGCCCGCATGCCGCGTTCCTTGCGACGCGCAACGACTACAAGCGGCACATACCGGGGCGCATCGTCGGCGTGTCGAAAGATCGTACCGGACGCACGGCGTACCGGCTCGCGCTGCAGACCCGCGAGCAACACATTCGTCGCGACCGAGCGACGAGTAACATCTGTACCGCCCAGGTGTTGTTAGCCAATATTGCCGGCATGTATGCCGTGTATCACGGCCCACGGGGGCTCCAACGCATCGCCGAGCGCATCCACGGGTTGACCCTTGTCCTCGCCGAGGGCTTGACCCGTCTCGAATGTCACGTTCCTGACCAACTCTTTTTTGACACGGTGCGCGTGTCCACCCAGGCGATCAAAGAGGACGTCATACGCCAACGGGCGACGCAGCACCGTCTGAACCTTCGCCTGTTTGGAGACGGCTCCTTTGGCATCTCGTTGGACGAAACCACGACCATGGACGACGTGGAAACACTATGGAAAATTTTCTCAAAAGACGGTCGGCTGTGGTTCACGGCGCAAGAACTGGCGGACACGCGCTCCGTCTCGTTGCCGGCCCACCTGGCTCGCACCACCCCCTTTCTGATTCATGACGTCTTTCAGGAATACCATTCTGAACATGAGCTGTTGCGCTATATGCATCGCCTTCAGTCACGAGACCTCTCGCTGGTACATTCCATGATTCCCCTGGGTTCCTGCACCATGAAACTCAACGCAACGGTGGAAATGCTTCCCGTAACGTGGCCGCAATGGAATCGCCTTCATCCGTTTGCCCCCGCCGAACAAACGGAGGGATACACCCAACTGTTCAAGGAATTGGAGACATGGCTTGCGGAAATCACGGGATATGCCGCCGTCTCCCTCCAGCCCAATGCCGGCTCCCAGGGGGAATATGCCGGGCTGATGGTCATTCGAGCCTGGCACGCAAGCCGGGGACAGGCGCATCGGAACATCTGTCTCATTCCGATTTCCGCGCATGGGACCAACCCGGCCAGCGCCGTGATTGCCGGACTGCGTGTCGTTCCCGTCGCCTGTGACGAACAGGGCAACATTGATCTCGACGACGTGCGCGCCAAGGCTCGCCACCACCAGGACGCATTGGCGGCGCTTATGGTCACCTATCCTTCAACACACGGGGCGTTTGAAGCCACGATTCAAACCGTCTGTCAGATCGTGCATGAGCACGGCGGACAGGTCTATATGGACGGCGCGAACATGAACGCGATGGTTGGACTGTGCCGACCTGGCGACATCGGAGCCGACGTGTGTCATCTCAATTTACACAAAACCTTTTGCATTCCTCACGGCGGTGGCGGTCCGGGCATGGGGCCGATTGCCGTGGCTCCTCACCTTGTTCCGTTTCTGCCGGGCCATCCGCTCTGCGACACGGGCGGGCAGCACGGCATTGGGCCGGTCTCCGCCGCCCCGTATGGAAGCCCGAGCATTCTGCCGATTTCCTGGGCGTTCATTGCCCTCATGGGCGGCAAGGGGCTGACTCATGCCACAACCATCGCCATGCTCAACGCCAATTACATGGCCAGGCGATTGGAAAAAGACTTCCTGGTTCTGTACACCGGAACGGGCAACTGGTGCGGCCATGAATTTATCGTGGATGTGCGGCCGTTTAAAAAATCCGCCGATGTCGAGGTGGAAGATATCGCCAAACGCCTCATGGACTTTGGCTTCCACGCACCGACCATTTCGTGGCCCGTGGCGGGCACGATGATGATTGAACCCACGGAAAGCGAGTCCAAAGCGGAACTGGACCGGTATTGCGACGCCTTGCTGACCATTCGCCTGGAAATCGCCGCCATTGAACAGGGGCGGCTCCCGCGAGACGACAATCCACTGAAAAACGCCCCGCATACGATTGCCGATGTCACAACCCAAAACTGGAATCATCCCTACAGCCGGGCACAGGCCGCCTTTCCTCTCCCCTGGCTCCGGGACCGCAAATTCTGGCCGTCCGTCTCTCGCATTGACAGTACGTACGGCGACCGCCATTTAGTCTGCACGTGCCCGTCTGTCGAGAGTTATCAGGAAGGATGATTTTCCACAAAGTGAATGAGATGGTTTCGGATTTATCTGATCGCGTAAAAAACAATCATCGCAAACTGGATACAATGCAAAAGATATTGAAACAGTAGATTCGCATCCATGAAAACATCCTTCCATCAATTTCATCCCGGAAAATTTTCTTTTCGCAAAGACCCCGTGCTGGTATTGGAAAATTTCTGGACACCGCAGGAAATGGAAACGTTTCGAGCGGCCATGAGCCGTGCGACCTGGACGGGATTGTTGGACATGCCCGCGGTCTCTCAAGCGTTTCCGAATGCGGGCAACTGGCTGAAGACCGACATGGAGGACGCAGAGCAACGGCTCTTTCTCGACAAACTGTCACTGCCCTGCATTGCGGAATACATTGAATCGTTTCCAAACATTAAACAGCGACACATAAATTTCAATTACTATTCCTATGGCGCGGGGGACTGCCTTCCAACGCACGACGATACGGATGACGCGTATCGCTCTCCCCACCACCACACTCCGCCGCCGCTGCGACGACTGGCCGTGGCCACCTATGTCCATCACCAATGGCACACGGATTGGGGCGGGGAACTGATTCTCTACCACGATCAAAGCGATTCACAGGGCAACCGCGTGCTGAACGTGGCACAGTGCATTGCCCCGCAACCGGGTTCTCTTGTCATCTTTACCGTGCCGCGCTTTCATCGCGTCTGTCGCGTTGACCCGCTTGCCGCCGAACACAAACGACAGTCGGTTGCGGGCTGGTTCATGACCGAACAGCACGCCTGACAGAACAACACGTTCCCCGCGGGCCGCCCGGCATCGCGACGGACTCGCCCTCACGTGATTCGCTCCGATGCACATCATCAAGACCATTGACTGCCATGTGGCCGGCCAGGCGCTTCGCGTGGTGACGTCGGGATTCCCCGAACCTTCCGGCGCCACCATCATGGAAAAACGCCGCTCCTGCCGGATGCATCTGGATCATCTCCGAACGGCGCTCATGTGGGAACCTCGAGGCCATCGCAATATGTACGGGTGTCTGCTGGTCACACCGTCGAACCCGGATGCTCATGTCGGTGTGCTGTTTTTTCATCACGAAGGCTACAGCACGATGTGCGGGCATGGCATCATCGGACTGACAACGGTCATGCTGGAGGCACGGCTGTTTCCCATGTCCGCCCCCGCCACCACGATCCGATTCGACACGCCGAGCGGTCTGGTGACGGCGCGAGCGTCCATTGATGGGGACAAAGTCCGACGCGTCTCGTTTCTCAATGTGCCTTCCTTTGTGCTTGACCGTGAGCAGACGATTCATCTTCCCCGTCTTGGTTCGGTTCGCTACGATGTGGCCTTTGGCGGAGCCTTCTATGCCTTTTGCCGCGCCGAGGCGCTCGGTGTCACACTCGACACTCACCATGCCGAACACCTCACCGATCTGGGCATGACCATCAAACGGGCCATCATGGCCGAGCGCGCCATTGCCCACCCCACGGCCCCCGATCTCAGCTTTCTCTATGGCACGATCTTTGTCAGCCCACCTCACACGCCGGAAGGACACGTTCGGCAGGTGTGCATTTTCGCCGATGGCGCGTTGGATCGGTCGCCCACGGGAACCGGCGTCAGCGCACACCTGGCGCTCCTCCATGCCAACGGCCAACTTCGCGTTGGACAATCGCAACGGTTTGAAAGCATTCTGGGTACGCTGTTCAACGGGAAAATTGTCGGGGAAGCCCGGCAAGGCAACCATCCGGCGATTATTCCGGAAGTCGAAGGCCGGGCGCACCTGACGGGGCGACACGAATTTGTGATTGATCCTGACGATCCGTTACGAGAAGGGTTTCCGATGTGACCGGCTAGATCCCGGCACAAGATTTCGAGAAATTCATGGCCACGATTGTCCTTGATCGTTCCGCCGGAGACACACAGCCTGGATACCAATGATGGTTTTGGCGTCTTTGATGTCGCCGTTCTTGATGCGCTCAATGACGGCGGCAAGGGGCATCTCCACGACTTCCAGGACTTCATCCACGCCCAGATCCTGCTTGCCGGGCGAAAGATCGCTCGCCACAAACAGGTGAATGATTTCGTTGGTAAAGCCCGGCGTCGTCAACACACTCAAGAGCGGTTCCAACCGACCAGCCTTGTAGCCGATTTCCTCTTCGACTTCGCGCCGCGCACAATCACGCGGATCTTCACCGGGATGCAGCTTGCCCGCGGGGATTTCATAGATAAAATCTCCCACGGCGTGGCGGTATTGACGAATCATGACCACCGTCTGTTCGTCTTTCATCGGCACAGCGGCGGCGGCCCCGGGATGGGCGATGATTTCCATCTCGGTCGTCGCGCCATTCGGCAAGGTCACCGTCTCGACGGACAGGTCAATAATCTTACCTTGATAGACAGGTTTCTTCATGGTGAGACGTCACAGAGACCCGACGTGAACGCCATGCGCGACTCCATAAGACATCAATCACGCCCCCGCTTCGGCTTTTTATAAAAGGGCAGCGCGACCACGTGCGCCGGCACCCGCCTGCCACGAATCTCGACTTCAAACGCCGTGCCGGATCCCGCATAGGCTGAATCCACGCAGGCCAATCCAATGCCCTTTTGCAAAATTGGAGAAAGGTTCCCGCTGGTGACCGCCCCGATCTCCCGATTCATGGCAAACACGTTCATCCCGTGACGAGGCACGGCTTTTTCCCGTAACTCAAACGCCACCAGGCGTTTGGATGGCCCCCGCTCGACTTGCCGTTTGAGGGCCTCGTCGCCGATAAACGATCCCTTTGTGAAACTCACCGTCCATTCGGCGTTGGCCTCAATGGGGGTCATCGCTTCGGTGACATCCTGGCCGTATAACAAGTATCCCATGTCAAGCCGCAGCAAATCCCGCGCACCCAACCCGGCCGGCGTCAAACCAAGCGTCTCACCCGACCGCAACAGACCATCCCAGACCCGGCGAACCCCGGTCGCCGACACATATAACTCATAACCGAGTTCTCCGGTATATCCGGTGCGCGTAATCAGACATTCCTCGCCGCAGACGGTCTCACGAAGACCCTGTCGCGGCTTCAACCCGTCCAGCGATGACGACACATGCCGGGCCAGCAGCGCCCTGGACGCCGGACCCTGTAACGCCAGTTGGGAGACATCCTCCGATTGATCAACGATGCGGACATCGTCCCGCCCTTCACGCTGTTGCTGCGAAAACCAGTTTCTGATCTTTTCAAGATTGGACGCATTCACACACACAAGAAACCGTTCTTCATCCAACCTGGACATGAAGACATCGTCTTTGACGCCTCCTTCGGGATTGCAGATCATTGAGTAATGTGAACTCATCGGCTTGATGTGTTGCACATCATTGGTGGCCACGCGCTGGAGGAACGCGACGGCCCCGGGGCCTTCCATACAAAGGCGCCCCATGTGACTCACATCAAATAACCCCGCGCTGGTTCGAACCGCGTGATATTCCGCCAGAACGCCCGCATACTGAACGGGCATGGCCCACCCCGCAAAATCAACGATTTTGGCCTTATGGGCCACATGGGATTCGTACAGGGGCGTGTGTTTCATGAGACGGAAAACCAAACATCGTGCGGTTGAGCCGACGGTCACGAGCAACAGCGGAGATGCCGCTTCTTACCGCAGATCCAGAAGTTCCACTTCAAAAATCAGTGTGGCATTTGGAGGAATGACCTGGCCCGCACCGCGAGAGCCGTATCCAAGATCAGACGGAATCGTCAACTTCCGTTTCGTCCCGATGCGCATCCCAACGACGCCCTCATCCCACCCTTTGATGACTTGACCGGCGCCCAATCGAAACGAAAACGGTTCCCCGCGATCCACCGAGCTATCAAACTTCGTCCCATCCTTCAGCCAGCCCGTATAATGCACAACCGCGGTTTCTCCGGCATGCGCCTCACGACCGGAGCCTTTGACGAGATCCACATAGAGCAGCCCGGAAGACGTCTTGACCGGTTCAGAGTCCTTCCCGAAAGCCGTTCCCGCACACCCGACAGCCAACAACCCAACCAGCACACATCGCAGCATTGCTTGACACATCATGTCCGCTCGTTCCTTTCGTTGAAATGCGATCAATAGACACAACAGCGAACGGGGCGCATCCGGGTCAACGCGCGTTGCCCCATGCCCACCCCATCCGCACAAGCTGGAAAGTTTAACAGCACATCCGTCCGCCTGTCCACCGGAAGACGCCGGACACACGGGGCCGGTTGCCACGATTCACACAACACCCGTGGCCACGGCTTCCTGCGTGGCCGTCGCCGGCCGGGAACCCCGCATCCCGCACTCAAGACCGGAAGTACGTCCGAATCTGACGTAGCCGCGTGGCAATGTGCGGAATCGTACAGGAGAAGCGAGAGCCATGCTTCCCGACAATCACACCGCGAACAGACACATCAGGCGAAAGGATCCCCCGACATGACCACACCGTACGAACAACATCTCCTGCTCCAGTATCTTACGAATCTCGCCTCACGACTCAAGTACGCGGATAAAAGTGCGCGGGAACTGTGGGACTGGATGATTGAACATAGTCATGTGCTGGGTTGCGAAGACATGGAAACGTCATACGGGAAAAAGCTCCGGAAGGGTTCCCTGTCACCCGTGGAAGATCCCAGAATCATGGACATATCACGCGAAGAAAAGTTATCCAGGCCCCAATGGAAAAATCTCGTCACCCATCTCCGAGCCGGATATGCGGCCACACAGAACACACCGGAAGATCGGACGGCACACAACATCCGGATGCTTGGACACAAAACGGGGCTTTCCGAAACAGACGTGGCCATTCTCAATTTCCTGTTGCGCTATAAGACACAGCCGATCATTGAATCCATATCTGACAATGTACTGAACCGCCTCCACCGCTACCACAACCACCATCTCTCGGAACACCATCTGTCGTATTTCCTTGACGTCTCAATCAACACCATTCTCCGCCGCCTCATGCGGGACGCGCCGCTCGTGCGCGCCGGGCTTGTGTCCATGAGCAAAGACGACTTCGAGATCAGCGACCGATTATTGGAGCGGTTGTCCGCCATCCCCGACGACAACGTTGACGACGTGATGGATCTGTTGCTGGACACCACCGGGCCGAGCGAACTCGCGTGGTCGGACTTCGACCACATCGCGCAGGATCGCGACCACGTCGAACGACTGCTGAAGGGCGCGATGCAAACGGGCGCAACAGGCGTCAACATTCTCCTGTACGGCCCGCCGGGAACCGGCAAGACCGAATTCTGCAAGGTCATGGCCGACCGGCTTGGCATCACACTCTACGGCGTCGGCGAGTCCGATGACGAAAAAAGAGAGCCGAGCCGGCGCGAACGGTTGAACGAACTGAAGCTGGCCCAATGTCTCATTGGTCATGACCGGCAATCGCTTGTGCTCTTTGACGAGATGGACGACCTGCTTTCCCATACAGAGGGGCATGGCGTTGCCTTGTTCGGCTTCCGCTCTTCCGGTCTCCGGCGCGGCGAATCAAAAGTGTTCATGAACCAACTGCTCGAACAGGCGACGACGCCCATTCTGTGGACCACCAACATCGGCGGCGACATTGACCCCGTCATCCTTCGCCGCATGACGTTCGTGCTGGAGCTGCGCACCCCGACCCCCAAAGTCAGGGCGCGTATCTGGGCCAGGCAACTCACGCGGCACGGTATTGAGGCAAGTGCGGACGACGCACTCATGCTGGCAACGGAGTTTCGCGCGACGCCCGGCGTGGCGGCCGGAGCCACGGTCGCCGCGCAACTGATCAAAGGGGATCTCGCCACGGTACGCCACGGCGTGCGCAACCTGTCCCGTGTCCTGTCGTGCCATACACCGCCCCAACGGCCGCCGGCCCGGTTTGATCCGGCGTTCCTGCAAACGGACGAAGACATGATCCGACTCGCCGACCGCCTTGTGCACCATGAAGAACGACGGTTCTCTCTCTGCCTGCAGGGGCCGCCGGGCACGGGCAAAAGCGCGTTCGCCCGCCACCTGGCCGAGCGCATGGGGCTGGAGGTCATCCAGAAACGAACGTCCGATCTGCTGTCCTGCTGGGTCGGAGAGAATGAACGGAACATTGCCGCGGCCTTTACCGAAGCGCATGACACGCAATCCTTTCTCATTTTCGACGAAGCCGATTCCCTGCTGGCCGACCGGAGTCACGCCGCGCGAACATGGGAAGTCCGTCAGGTCAACGAGATGTTGACCTGGATGGAAAGTCATCCCTATCCCTTCGCCTGCACGACCAATAACGGCGAAGGACTTGACCCGGCCTCGCTGCGCCGCTTCGTCTTCAAAATCACGTTTGACTACCTGACGTCAGAGCAGGCGGCGATGGTGTTCCGCGCGTACTTTGACATCGCACCCACACAGGAGCTTGCGGATCTCACGATGCTGACCCCCGGCGACTTCGCCGTGGTTCGCAGGAAGGCCGAAATCCTGCATCTCCTGCGTGACGCGCCGATGCTTGTTGACATGCTGCGCGCCGAATGTGACGCCAAACCCGATCAAAAACGGCAGATTCGCATTCAGCCGTAGCCATGACACGCGGGCCGGTCGGTCTTCCACGGCTTTGCGGGCGTCACGGTGCGCAGACTACCATGCGTCGGCAAGCACACACCGAGGGAGACGCCGAAGATACCGGCCGCGCGCGTTTCCGGAACGCCACGGCCTGACACACACTCACCGAAGGACACATCGGGATGCGCTACGAACGATTGAAAGACCTGGTGCGGTTGGCCATGCGCTTGCAGGGAACGCGCGAAGGCATGACCGTTGACGAGATGCAGCGCGAGTTTTCCATCAGTCGGAGGACGGCGGAGCGGATGCGCGATGCGGTCGAGGCGGCGTTCGGATCGCTGATTCCGGTTCGGGACGCGAAAAAAACGGCCTGGCGACTTGAGTCGTTTTCCCTGCACAACTTTGTGTCGGTCTCGGCGGAAGAATTGACGGAACTCTCATCCGCCGCGAAGGCGTTGGACCAGGCCGGCCTAAAGGAACGCGCCGCACTGCTCCGGGACCTGTCCGCCAAACTGCGGGCCAATCTGCCCGCCAAAACCATGACGCGGCTTGAGACGGATTGGGAAGCGCTCATGGAAGCCGAGGGCCTGGCCACGCGCCCCGGTCCAAGGCCCCGCCTCGCCGAGGGTCTGCTCGCGCTCCTGCGCGACGCCATCAAGGCCTGTCGCGTGGTCACATTTTGTTATCGCTCGCAATCCACCGACCGACGCAATCAGCGCCGCGTCCGGCCCTACGGCCTGCTCTACGGCAACAGGGCGTTTCTGGTGGGACGAACCGCGCGGGACCACAACGTGCGGCTCTGGCGTCTCTCCAGCATCAGCGACCCGGAGATAACCGACGAACCGTTTGAACGTGACCCGTCGTTCAATCTGCAAGACTATGCGAAACGTTCGTTCGGAATCTTTCAGGAACAACCCATTGCGGTTGTGCTGCGCTTCAACGCCGTAGCCGCGCCCGATGCGGCCACGTGTCTCTTTCATCCGGATCAGACCACCGTAGCGAATGAAGACGGCTCATTGACTGTGCGGTTCAAAGCGGGCGGCATCAACGAAATGTGCTGGCATCTGGTCACGTGGGGCGACACCGTCACCATTGAACAACCCGCCAGCCTCCGCCGACACCTGGCCAAAATGTGCAAAGACCTGGCGGGACATCATTCGGGGTAGGCAAAGGCAGGACAGTCCACTCATCATGGAAGGAGAACCGATGAACGAAACGGAGAACATGGAGGAGATTAAGAATTTTTTAGCCTGCCTGAAACCGGTGGTTGCTCTCGCCGAAAAGGAACAGGCAGAACACGACCAACGAGACGCAACAGGTTTTTCTGTCTTTGATTACCTCAAGACCAAGGAAGTCAACCTTTCGCGCATTTTTGCTGATCTGCTCAACCCGACGAAGCCACACGGTCAGGGGGATCTCTTTCTGCAGCTTTTTCTGGATGAACTGGAATGTAGAGTGAAAGACTGGAGCGAAAGATACAGGAAGTCAGCCCTGGAAGCCTGCGAGGTCGCTTGCGAACATTTCACCGATAAAAAAGGAAGGATTGACATCGTGCTGAAATTCGCCAAGCCCACTCTATGGCTCGGCATCGAAAACAAGCCTTGGGCCCTTGATTCAGAAAATCAGGTAGGCGCTTATCTTGAATATCTTCGAAAAAACAAGGATCCGGAAGCGAAGATATGCTATTTCAGTGGCGATGGTAACGACCCCGACCCCACCTCAATTGCGAAAGGCAACCCCGACTGCTTAACTGTCCCGTATCGAAAGACCGGCGCGAATCCATCCATAGAAAACTGGATTGAGCGAAGTTTACAAGCATGTGAAGCTGAACCTGTGCGCTGGTTTCTCAAAGATTTGCTCGGATATATTCGCGAGGAGTTTCGATCAGAAGGCGCGCCAAGCGTCGCACGCAAGGAGGATATTGTGGGAAAGACAATCGTGGATTTCATCACGGATAAACCCGAGAATGTGAAGTTGGCTTTGGATATTGAGAAGGCCATGGATGGTTTCAGGAAACGCATATTCACAGATTTCACTGCGATAATTGAGGAGAAGCTTAAAGTCTGGATTAAGGAAAGGAAGGGGCAAGGCTGGATGGTCTCTAGCACGACAAAGTGTCCCAAGGAACACATGGCGAGAAATGCAGCGTACGTGGTGCTACACAAGGAAAGTTGGGGAAAGTTCGATAAAGCTACAAAGGAGGGAAAAGAAGAGGGAGATGGCTGGCCAGCACCAGGCGCTGCCATCAACACAGACGCCCCTAATTGGGAACATGTTTACTTCTGTGTCGCCGCACACACCAAGTACAACAAGAATCTCACACAACCCTTCTTGGACAAGCTTAATAAAAAACTACCCAAAACCTTATCGGGGTTCACAGAATGCGGTGAATCAAGCCCCGCGTACAAGGTTTTAGACGGTAATCTGAAAAACTGGAATACAAAAGAGTTCTTCAGTGAATCAATGGATACAAAGCAGGCTGAAAAAATGGCTGAGGAAATAGCCGATCAATTGTGTACGTTGGCGGAAACCCTCGACGGCATGACAGAATTCGAGAACATTTTAGCATCCAAGGGCAAATAGTGCTGAAATTCCCATAGCCGGTTCGTGGCGAGAAGTGTTTCCTTGTCCGCCGCCATCCCCCTCATTCCCCAGACAATGGCGGCAGGACAAAATCTTTCTCGAACACGCGATACGGCGGCGGGGACAACCCCAGGCGGCGGTACACCGTCTGGGCAATGGCGTTGTCCTGCTCCACGTACAGACGAATGCCCGCCACGTTGCCGCGGCGTTCGGATTCCCGCACCACGTGCCCGTACAATTGTTTGCACACGCCCCGTCGCCTCCAGTCCTTGTGAACGTACACACTTTGCAGCCACCAGAAAAATCCGTTGCGCCAGTCACTCCATTCAAAGGTGATCATCAGTTGCCCGATCACCTGGTCAGCGGGCCGGCGCTCCGCCACCACGTACATCCCTCTGGCGGAGTCGGACAGGATGGATTCCACACCGGCGCGCAGTCGGACGCGCTCCAGTTGACGGCCCTCTGTTTCCCACGCGAGCGATGTGTTGTACGCGACCAACGCCTCAAGGTCTCCGGCATGGGCCACGCGAATATGGAAGTCTGACTTGGATTCCCCGTTCATGCGCGCATCGGTCTCCTTGCAGCTACGCTCACGATTGATTAGTGTAGGCAAGGCGGACGGGGAACACAAATCGAAAGCGGTGGAGGCGCGACATGAGTCCTGACCAGACAGTCCCATCCATGAATCTCAACCCCGATCTGTGGAAAATTTTATGCTGCCCGGAAACGAAACAGGCTCTCACGCCCATGGATGCCGAATCCCTTGCCGTCCTCAATCAAAAAATTGCGGACGGGGCAGTGCGCAATAAAGGCGGCGCCATGGTTCAACACCCGATTGAAGGCGGACTGCTGCGAAGCGACAAGACGGTGCTGTATCCGATCAGGGATACCATTCCTCTCATGCTCATTGAGGAAGGCATTGCACTGGAAGGGCTGTTGTAGCAGGCAGGGGCGCTCCCGTCTCCCGTCGGCCAACAGGCGGCGCCGTTCAAGCGACCGACGTGTTTCCGTTCAGAACCGCTCCGACCTCTCGCCTCTGCACCACCACCACACCGAGCGAAGGAGCTGCACACACACATAGACGGCGAGAGCGAGTAAGACGCCGTAGATCCACAGGGTATCGGCGGGCCATTGTTCCGGGGCGTGCAACAAAAGCGCCAAGGCGATATGCCCGCCCAGGCCAAGACAGAGGGCAAAGATTATCCACTCTTTGACACACTTCGACCGGGCTTTGCCTGCCGCAAACGTCACACTCGCACATCCTCTCATGGCGGAGACAGCCCACCGGACAACGACGGCATCGTAAAAAATTTCCGCAGAGACAACCCGTACAGCACAAAACTACACGGGACTTTTCGCCGCTTCAATTTCCGTGGCCGTCATCAGACTGACGAGATAATCCGTGACAAAGATCAGAGCTTCTTCCCTGCCGTCCGCTCGTCTTCCCTTTTCCCGTCTCTGCACGGACAACTCATGGTCGAGATCCGATTTGACGTCGCCTAACAGCTTGTGAAGGGAAGCCGTGGTGAGATTCTGATCCACGTCTTCAAACTCCTGACAACGATCAAGAACCCAATTGAGCCCCTCGCCCTGCCCCAGATAGCGATCATGGTCGGAGGAATCAATGCGGGACATGGTCGTCGAAAACGCCTGTGCCTCATAGATCAGATTGTAAAAGCTGGAAATCGCCCGATGTAAGGTTGAATTCATTGTTTACCGTTCCTCCTGAAAAAGCCTGCCGACATTATACAGATTTCCGATGCGAATCCGCCACAGTATAATGCAAGCGGTATTTTGCCCTGTTTCACCGGCAATAACGGCGCAAGTGACGGAGATGATGCGGACGCCGCAGGGCCACAGACGGGCGACACGCGATCCTTCAGACGCTAGACAGGCCGCCCACGAGACGCCTCTCCCCCCGCCCAACCAGAACACCCCAGGGAATCCCGTTCAGCGTGGCGGAGGGGAGGAAAAACGATCCATGGCAAGCGGGGAGCATGGGGCAATGGTTACATGCGGCCAAACGAACGGACGTACAATAGTACATGCCAGGCTTCTTCCTCCGTGAACACGAGCGGAATAAACGAGGCCATGTCCGTGCCCGGACTTCCATGTTTCAAAATCCAAAACAGTTCGCCATCGGTTCGCGTCGCCTGCCACACCCGATCCGTGAAATTTCTGGGCAGCTTGCCCCGCAGTCCAGGAATCTTTCCCAACCCTTTGCCATCCCGTCCATGGCACGTCACACAAAAACCCTTTCCATGAAAAAGTTTTTTCCCTCTTTCAAGGCGTTCGGGTGTGGCGGGAAACGGGTTCTGCCAGGTTTTCGCTTGCTCAATCAGTCCGGGCGGCACGCGCGGCTTGAGTACGGCGTGGTCGGCCCCAAGGACAAGCGCTTCCCCCGCCAACACGAACACCGCAAGATAATTGACCAGGTGGGTGACCGCCAGTTTCATCGCGCCGTTTCCGTGAAGGCCCGTGACTGGACTGTCACTGACGGGAAAGATGCCGGGCCGCGTATCAAGCTCCGCAGTGATACGGTGCGAAAGTCATGCACCTCCGCACCGGCATGACGTTACTCGGTTCGGAATGTATGACCGATTGAATTCGGAATGGTCACCGTGCCATCGGGAATTTTCTGTCCCGGTTGCCAGAGCTGATAAATGACGCCGTCGGTTTGGGAGGCCACAGCGGCGATTTCCGCCACCTTGTTTTTGTCTTCAATGTCTAAAATATGCACGCGACCGGTCGCAATTTCCACTTCATGGTCGTGGAAATTTCTGTTCCATTGGATCAACGGAACTTCCTTGCGGGCCAGGTCTTTGGGAACAAAATATTCCACACCAATCAAGGCAGCCTTGGGATCGGTGGATGAGAAGAGAAGACATTGGAGAATGCCATCCGCAATACCCTTGCAGTAATGATGGTAGGGGCCACCGATTTGCCCGTCGGTCATCATGTGCGGCGCCTGAACGTGGAGACCAAAACCATCCGCCGGGCCATTGCCCTCGCTCATGGCGGGCGTGGTCAGACACCCGATGATGAACACGCCGAGCACTCCGGTGAAGCCCATTGAACGTATCAAACGAAACATGGCAAACCTCCTTTGGATGAAACGGAAAAACTGCGCGTACCCTTTGCGGGAATGACACACAACACAATTGCGCAATTGACGCGATGCAAGACGAACACCGATGCGCCTATAAATTGGCCGACATCAGCGAGTGAAACGTCGGATCGGTTTCCACCAATCCTTTCAAGGTGTCATTTTGGAGGAGAAACACCCAGGACATGTCCGTGGCTCCCGGAATCTGCCGATACCAGAGCCGGGCTTCCTTCAATAATTCGAACATCGCCAGGTTGTCACGTTGGGGGCGAAAGGCCAGACTGTACGCCTTCGCGTAAGCGGCGGAGAATTTGATCAACGGATCAGAGGATAAATGAAAAGCCTCGTCCGCTTCTTCGTAGCCCCGAACAATGTCGGGGTCGTCAAAATGCCGATTCCACGCGACCTTGCTGATGCGCGACCAGGCCAGGGTCGTCAAAATCCGCGCGCGAAGGCGCGGTTGATCCGTCGGCACTTCGGCAAGCAATCGTTGCGGAACCATGATGGCCGTGAGTTGATCGTTCGTCCACAGATACGCCCTGCTCAATTTCAGACGTGTCTCAACATCCAGAGGCTCCAGCGTCACCAGTTTTTCCATGACGGGAATCAATCGGTACAGGTAATCAGCCGGCGTCGGGTCGGATTTTCCGCCCATTTCCATGTGAAGGGAAATATCCATCCGGTCGGTTTGCGACTGCACCGTCCAATATAATTCATTGAATTCCTGATAGAGCGGGCCGCGCTCCACCCGCACGCCATGCGTCCGCGCCCCAAAGTCCATCAGTCCCCCGTACAGCTCGGAGACAACGGCTTGCAGCCCCTCCAGATGCGAAGGGTTCACCGCCAGAACCCGGTTGAACATGGCAATCCGCTCCCGCCGGGTCGGCAATGTCTTCGCGCGTTCGACGCCGGCGTCCAGTGCCGCTTGCGCTTCATTCGGTTTCCAGAACTCCGTCGAATTCTGCTCAAACCCGCCCGCATCCACCACAAAAGGAATCGGCGTCCCCATGGAAGATTCCATCGGGATATTGAGTGCGGCCGTATCCGTGGGAAATCCATGTTGTAATAATCCCGACAACACGACCCACTTGACGGTCACGGCTTTGATTGGATGAATAGATTTTTTATACGGCACAGCCCAATCCTGTTGACCAGGAGCATTGGCCGCCGGGGACGTGATCGGATCGGGGTACACAATGCGGACCCGAACCAACGTAGTCGGCACGGCCACCACGTGATCGGATCCCGGCACCTGAAAGGATGCGTGCGGGAGCGGCTCGGTATTGAGCACTTCCATGGCAAACCCCTGGGACGCCGACAGATCGCCGATTTCCGGCATCACAAAAAATGAAGGAGCGCGCTGGCGTGCGCGGGTTTCCGCAATTTCGAACCGTTTGAAATCCCGAAAATTCACCAGCTTCCCGACGCCAGGCCACAACTCATCCAAGGCCCGGTCGCGGCTTTCGATCACTTCCTCATGCGCGTGAGCGATCCGATCATGGCACCAAGCATACACCGGATCAGATTCAGGCGGAAAGGCCTCTTTTGTCATGGCGCCGGACTCAACCATCTTCAGCAGACAGACAAAATCGTTTTGAGCCACCTGTGCCGCATCACGGGCGGACACCGCACGGGCGTAAGCCTGAACCGTTCGCACCGCATCCGAATGGGATGCAATCGGAACAGAATCAGCCGCTCGTGCAGGATGGCCGACACCCGGCACGCCAACAAGCATGGCCCCGATGCCAAACATCCCCGCAATCCAGGCTTGACCGCGACGAGACGCGCGGGAGCGCACCCCGTCTTGCTGAACATTAACCGGGAGGTCCCTCATGAACGCGTCTCTTTCCAAAACCGGAAAACGCCGATTCCCTTTCGCCATTGCCTTGAACTTTCCTGACTCTGTCCCACACATCGTCCAGCCACATCATAGTGTCGGCAAAGCATTGCAAATCGGGCGAGACCGAATCTTTGAATCCGGCGAGGCAAAACGTTTTACCCATCTGCTTGATAGACTCCACGGCGTTGGCGAAGTCACCGTCGCCGGAGGTCAACACGAGTTGATCGTAACGGTCTTGCGCCGCGAGCTGGAGCATCGTCGTCACGATGCCAACGTCCACGCCTTTTTGCGTGTGCTTTTCGTACTCAACTTCGCAGTTCGGACAGGTCATGCGCACACCCTTGAGCGAGTACAGTTTGAGCACCATCTTCGGCCCGATCGGCGGCGCACACTTGAGCCATTTATGAAACGAATCCTGCGCCGCCGTCGGCGAGGACTGGGCGCCAAAATAATAACTCTCGGTGAACATCGCACCGGCGCCGGTTTCCAATTCGTGCTTGAGGTTGAGATAGTCAAACCGTTCAGGCGAGGCTTTAAAAAGATAGGCGCCGTCGTTAATCCAAATCGTCCGTTTCATGTGATTCTCCATAGTGGCAGTGGCACTCATTGATCGCACACCCCGCACGAGGACAGCGGGGATGCTCCCGGCGGAAACAGGCCACGCGAATCGACGGGATCAGAACTTGCAGAATTGGGCTGGAATCCACACACAGCCGCCCGTTGGACACAACGACTGACACTCACTCTAGCATATTCGCTTCACCGTCCACCACAATCGTCCCGTTCATGAGATGCCCGGGCAAATCACAGAAAAAGGGGAACGCACCCGCCTTCCTCGACGCAAACACCAGCTCGGCGCGGCCTTGTGCCGGAATCAATACCCGACTGAATCCGTCTTTGCCAAACTGCGGCGCCCCGTTGCCGGCGACTTGAACGTTCGTCCGAGTCAAAAAATCCACGGGGACAAACGCATGAAGCTCGGCGTCCTGATTCTTGAGGATCAAACGGACTTGTTGTCCAACCGGAATGTGCACCACGTGGGGAATAAACCGGCGACTCCTGATCTGAACGGTCACCGTCACAGCTTCCTGGCCGGGCGTATTCACGATCATGGGCTGCCCCACGCCGAGGACCGGGCTGTCTCCCCAACACCACGCCGTCAGCATCACCGTCAGAAGACCACGAAGACATGTGGTTGCGTGTCTGCGCACAATGACGTTGCTCCTCCTCCGCATTCCCAATGATACACCCGACAAACGCGCAGTGTAACAAAATCCCGAAAGCCCCCACAAATAGAGGGGGCGTGACACCGTCTCACGGGGCATGACGAGCGGACGATCCGGTCTCTCTGCCAACGGCCCCTTGCGTCCATGCCTCATCTCCGCGTAGAATTTTCCCTCCGGTGTTCACGACGAAGGGGGCAAATCATGATTAAGTTGATCCGCGAAGGCTCGGCAAACCACCCTTGGATTTTGAAGATCATCATGCTGGTGCTCGCCGTCACCTTTGTCATCGGGATGGGCTGGTTCGGGTTTGAAACATCACAACAACCCAACGTGGTGGCCATGATTGGCCCGTACGAAGTGGAGGCGCGTGAATTCCGCCGGGCGTACAACAATGCCTATGACTTCTATCAAAACGACCTCAAGCAGGACGTCGTGGAAGCCGACCTCAAGCAGAACGTCATCAGTACGTTGGTCGGACAGAAATTGTGGCTTCTGGCCGCTGATGATTTCGAAGTAAGCGTCCATCCCGACGCCCTGCGACTGGCCATCATGGAGCGCAAAGAATTTGAACAGGACGGGTCATTTGATCCGACTGTCTATCACCGCCTGCTGGCTCAAAACAGGATGACGCCAAAACAGTTTGAAGGACAGCTCACCAAAGACTTGCGCGTGAAAAAAATCCAACGCATTCTGCAAGACGCGGCCACCCTCAATCCGGCGGAGATGGAAGAAGTTGAGGCGATCGTCGCACGACAAACCGCCGAGGAAGACGAAACGGAAGTCGAAACAATCACAACCCGCACCCGGCTTCAAATCCTGAACGAAAAGCAACAGCGCGCCCTTCAAGCCTTTCAATCCGCCCTGCTCAAGACGGTGCACGTCGAGATTCGGAACGAATTTCTGTAGCACAGATCGGATATGCGGGCCGGAAATTCCCTGCCGCGTTCTTTCCGCGCATCACGCTCAAAAATTTCTCCTAAGCGCTCTTCGCTGCAATCCATACAGTCTCCGCTCCAAACAAACGTCTCGTTATTGTATCAGCATGGCGTCACCATAGCTGTACAACCGGTACCGCGCTTTGACGGCTTCTTCATACGCCGCGCGTGTGCGGTCGAGGCCGGCGAAGGCCGAGACGAGCATGAGCAGAGTCGTGCGCGGCAGATGAAAATTGGTTAGCAGGGCATCAACGATTTTGAATGGAAACCCTGGCGTAATAAACAGTCGTGTTTCGCCCGTACCCGGCTGAATGACGCCCGCGTCGCTGACGACGGATTCCAGCGTCCTGACGGACGTCGTGCCGACCGCCACGATTCGCCGACCTTCCGCCTTGGCCGCGTTGACGGATGTCGCCGTTTCCACGGGAATCTCAAACCACTCGGCCTCCATGCGATGGTCTTCAACGTTCTCCACGGTGACGGGACGAAACGTGCCGGGACCGACGTGCAGCGTCACGGTCACCACGTGAATACCCGCATGCGCGAGGTCCGATAATAATCGTTCCGTGAAATGCAGCCCCGCCGTCGGCGCCGCGACGGCCCCCTCTGCTTTGGCAAAGACCGTTTGATAGGTTTCCCTGTCCCGCTCATTCGCCGGACGCTTGATATAGGGAGGAAGCGGCACGTCTCCCATTGTGTCGAGCAGGTCTTTGACTGACCCTCTCGCGTTGATGCGCAGGACCGTTCGTTCCCGGCTCCGCTCCAGTATCTCCGCGGTCGCCTCATCGTGAAATCGTACATTCTGCCCGACCTTGACTCGGCCTTTCACCAACGCTTCCCATATCGTGTCCTCCAACGGCCGCACCAGTAACACCTCGACCGCTCCGCCGCCTGGCTGTTTCGTGCCATGCAGTCTGGCCGGTATGACCTTCGTGTCATTCAGCACCACCACGTCACCGGACCGCAACACATTCGGCAGGTCTTTCACGCACGCATGTTGAAACGCGGATTCGCGCGCGCGCGGCACGACCAGCAATCGGGCACGATCTCGTGGAGACACCGGATACTCGGCCACGAGAGCATCATCAAAAGGAAAATTAAACGCGGAGAGTTGCATGGCGGATATCAATGCCGACAACGATGATGCGGTTGGTCGGTTCAACGCGGACTGACGACAACGGGTGGATGCGGAAGCGCGTCGGCCGTTGTCAGGAAGGGAGGCGCATCATCGCCTGACCGCGCGGGAGAATCTCGGTACCCGGATAGTAATAGCGCAGAATGGAACGATAGCGGTAACCCAACTCGGCCATGGCCTTGGCGCCCCACTGACAGAGTCCAACCCCATGTCCGGCGCCCTGTCCCACAAAGACCACGTCTTTCCCAATACGCTCAATATGAAACCTCGTGCTGAAGACTTTGGAATAACCAAGGATGCGTCGAAGCTCCTGCCCCGTGACCATGAAGGTCCCTTTGGAATGCAGGATCCTCACTTCGTTGACCCGGTCGGCGTTCGTCATGCTGTAGGGCGCGAGCGTCGCAAGCCAGCCAATGGGATAGCCCGCTTCGCGGAATCGGGATTCAACCACGTCAAAGGGGATGGCCACGCGCCACCGATATCGCGGCGCATCCTGATCAAAAGGACATTCCACGCCTTTGAGATAGGGCACATCTTTGGCCCAGACGTTCATGGCGTCTTCCGTTGGGCCGGCGGACGTGGATGAATAGACCGCGAAAATGGGACGGCCTTTATAGGTGACGATTTCTCCCCGCGTCGCATCCACGGCATCGCGTACGGCGTCATTGACATTCTGACGACCCGTATAGACCTGATCCATGACACCGGCATGGACGTCAAACGGTCGGCTCACGTTGGTGAGTGTCTTATGCAACACATAGGTCCGCGCCGCAACGGCCTGCGTCTTTAAGACTTCCCCATGCCAACTGGGGCTGACTTCCGCACTCACGACGCCGGCGACATATTCTTCAAGATCCACCAGGTTCACGACCAGAAGATGGGCGTCCCGTATACTGACCACCAGGCTCCCGCTCACCACCCACTGTCGAGGTTTCGGTCCCGAGGCATCATGCAGTGTGACGTTCAACTCCTTGCCGTTTCCCAGAAACGCAATCAGGTTTTCCCGCACTCGTTCGCCGTTGATTTGCCACGCGCCGCCATTTCGGACAAGCGTGACCTCGGAAGAGAACTGCGCTTGATGGCCGGAAGGCGAGTCAAGACGAATCCCCCCGACCGACGCAACCGTGACACGGCTGGCCATTTCGGCAAGAGCGACACGAACGCGATCCGCCGCGTGGACCGGCTGCGTGAGCCAAAGACCAAGTCCGACACTCATGAGAAGAGGCAGAATATGTATCAGGGGGGCGTGAAACATGCGTCACCGTTTCATGAAGAAATAGAGGATCACACTTCCCACGACGCTCACAAAGATGCTGACGCCCAGGGGGATGTACACGGTGAAACGATCGCGTGTGATGAGCAGATCGCCCGGCAACGTTCCCAGCCAGCCGGACCCATGGCCGCCTTCGCTCGGCCATTTGCCGATCAGCGAGATGGCAAGGCCGGCCACCACACACCCCACCCTCAGGAAGATGAGCATTTTTCCAGGATCATTGAATTCCGGCATGGCTCACCCCACCAGGGCTTCGGCAATCTGTACGGCGTTGAGCGCGGCGCCTTTGCGCAAATTATCCGCCACCACCCACAGATTAAGGCCCATGGGAACGGAATCATCCTCACGAATACGTCCGACAAACACCGCATCGGTTCCCACCGCGTGAAGGGGCATGGGATACAACGCTCGCGAGGGATCATCATACACCTGCACACCCGGGGCGGTTGAGAGAATCGCTCTGGTTTCCGCCGCCGACACTTTTTTTTTCGTTTCGATATTGATGGATTCCGCATGACCAACCAACACCGGCACCCGAACCGCAGTCGCGGAAATGCCAATTGAGGCATCCCCCAGAATCTTTCGCGTCTCATTGACCATCTTCATTTCTTCTCCGGTCGAACCCGATGGCAAAAAGGCATCAATATGCGGCAGGCAGTTAAACGCGATTTGGTGCGGATACACGGCGGGCTTCACGTCGCCAAAGCTCAACAGCCGCCGACATTGTTCCGCCAATTCATCAACGGCGTCCTTCCCTGTCCCTGAAACCGATTGATAGGTTGACACCACAATCCGCGTGATGCCGGCGTGGACATGCAGCGGGTTGAGCGCCACCACCATTTGAATGGTGGAGCAATTCGGGTTCGCAATAATACCCTGGTGAGTGGCAAGCATGTGCCGGTTCACTTCGGGAACGACCAACGGAACCTGCGGATCCATTCGCCAGGCCGAACTATTGTCAATGACCACAGCCCCGGCTTTGGCGGCAAGGGGCGCGTACTCTTTACTCACCTCGGCTCCGGCTGAAAACAACGCGAAGTCCACACCCTGAAACGAGTCTTTGGTGAGCGATTGCACGGTGACGGCATGGCCGCGAAACGTCACGTCTTCGCCCGCCGACCTGGACGACGCCAACGGGAGTATCCGGTCAATGGGAAATTTTCGCTCTTCCAGAACGGAGAGCATTTCCGTTCCCACGGCTCCGGTGACGCCCACGATGGCGACGGTATAGGCGGATTGCTTCTTCATGATTCTTTTCCTGTTTTTTTATTTTTAATTTGTTTTTGTCTGCCTCGCAGTTGACCGTTAGTCGTCAAGTCACGTTCCTTTCGGTTTGTTATTGCAATCTCCTTTTGCATTCTTTTAATTTGCAACTTGACTGCCGTAACCACGTTGGCAAAATTCTCTTTAGCTTCATCTATTTTATCTTTCTTGACCAGAGCCGAAAGAACCGAAAATTGTTTTTGCCTTTCATTTTCTGCCCTCTCCACAAACCACTTCACGAAAGAAATAAAACCTTTTTCTTTCTTGAGATTATCAACGGGCAAGGAATACAGGACACCATGTCTGGAAAAATAAATGGCAACATTCCTCACTTTCGCCAGTTGGCCGCCTAGTTCTGAAAGCAAGTAATACCCCAATATTTGATTATAGAAACCCTGATTAAATTTCAGGTGTTTTACTGTCTTGATATCAATCAAGGTATCACCAATGATTAAATCCGCATCAGCGCCTCCGATCAAGATGGATCCTTCGCCAAACGTCGGATTTAGAAAACACTTTCGTCTGCTTTGAAAAATCTCTGATTTGACGGCAACATCATAAAGAGATCTGATTTCTTTAACATTTTCATCCGGAATGTCATCAAGTATATCAAACAGAGACAGTCCAACTCTTTGCACCACATCCAACCGTGCAAGTTCCAATGTTGATTTTATTAATTTGTCTTCTAATTTTCCTGTCTTGATAAACTTTGAATGATGCTTTCTTGCATCAAGAACTACAGGCTCGACAATTTCTCTTTCCCTTGGCTCAAGGCTCTCCAAGGCATTCTCTGCAACCCATTGGCTTGAAACAACATTCTTGTTGATCCTCTCAACATGGAACCGCAACAAATAATCAAACGCCGTCCCCACAGTCCCTGGGTTAATTTTGGACGGAGAAACGTGAATGATACTTTGCAACTTCACTTTCGGAACAGGGAATTGTTCTTTAAACCGATCCCTCACGTCAGGATTCTTTAGAAAAAACGTTAGAGGCATCTTGGCGATTCCTTACCCTTCACCATGCCGTCCGTCTCCGTTAATTACCACATCCGAGGCCATGACCAATCACGCGAATACGATGATTAAAGGTATCCGCGATATACACGTGCCCATGGGAGTCCAGCGCGACACCGAACGGGTAGTTCAAACGACCGTGGATGGGATCCCCGCCGTCGCCGGCACACCCGGCCTTCCCATTCCCGGCGAGCAACGACATGGTCCGTGTCCGCAGATTCCACACCCGAATCAAGTGGTTATCGTTGTCCGTCATGAACAGGCGACCGTCGGGATGGAGGGCAATGGCATAGGGTCGAGACAGATTGGGTGAGGATTCATTTTCACCCGATATCAATTGAAACGGCCCCGTTCCTCCCACCACCGCATCCATCACCCCGGTCTGTCTGTCCAACTTTCGAATCCGACTGCTGAACGTATCGGCAACGTACACATTGCCTTCTTGATCAACGGCCAACCCACTGGGACCGGCCAGCGCCGTGTCGGGGCCGGGCGCGCCGTCGCCGTTATATCCCGACTCTCCCGTCCCCGCGACCGTCGTCATATCGCCGGAGGCCAGATCAATCTTCCGGATTCGATTGTTGCTTTGATCGGCGATATACAACGCACGGCGTCCATCAAGGGCCAACGCCACCGGTTCATTCAGGGCCGCGCGGACGGCAGGCCCGTGATCGCCATACCATTTCGCCCGGCCCGTTCCGGCGATGGTGGAGATGATCCCGGTATGCGGATCAACCCGGCGAATGCGATGATTCCAGGTATCGGCAATGTACACCGTCCCATCATCGGTCACCGCCACGGCCGAGGGGAAATTGAGCGCGGCCTGTGTCGCCGGGCCGCCATCCCCGGAAAACCGCGGCTCTTTCTCCTGTGCCCCGCTCACATAACGGATCATGCCACTCAAATCCGGCTGTTGAACGTAGGCATTCCCGTCCGTGCTCACAGGATCCGCCAGAGGATCGTCCCCGTCTTCCACACGCTCACTGACGGGGGCGGCAATGGGATCGGCTTGAACGTAGATGCCCGCGATGGTCGTAATGATCCCGGTTCGCGCGTCAACCTTTCGCACCAGATGATTTTCAGAATCGGCGATGTAGAGATTGCCCTCGACATCAAGGGCAAGATGTTTCGGTTCGTTTAACAGAGCCGCGCCGGCCGGACCGCCATCTCCGGCGTAACCGGGTTCCCCCGCGCCGACGATGGTCATGATCGTGCCGGGTTGAATGGACTTCAGCATTTCACGCCGTCCCTGTCATCCACCGATCTGTTCAAGAATACGGGCTCCCATCTCACGAGTGCCGACAAGTTTCGTGCCCGGAGCTTCAATGTCCCTGGTGCGATAGCCCAGAGCCAACACATGCTGAATGGCGCGCTCGATGAGTTCCGCCTCGTTCTCCAGATCACACGCATACCGAAACAGCATCGCACCCGAAGCAATCATGCCAATGGGGTTCGCACGATCCTGTCCCGCAATATCCGGCGCACTGCCGTGAATCGGCTCATACATGCCCGTGGCCGCGCCAACGCTGGCCGAAGGCAACATCCCGATTGAGCCGGTTAACATGGCGGCGGCATCACTTAAAATGTCGCCAAACAAATTCGTCGTCAGGAGTACGTCAAATTGCCTGGGGTTCCGAATCAATTGCATCGCGCAGTTATCAACGTACATGTGCCGCAATTCCACGTCCTGATAATGTTTGTGAACCTCCGTGACGACCGTCCGCCACAATTCCGAGGATTCCAGCACATTCGCCTTATCAACGGACGTCACCAGCTTCCGTCGCGTTCGAGCCGCTTCAAAGGCGACCTTCGCAATCCGCGTAATTTCTTCCGTGGTGTACACCTCGGTATTGAATCCACGATGGCCCGTCGGCGTCGCCTCCACGCCCCTGGGCTTCCCAAAATAAATCCCCCCCGTCAGTTCACGCACGACCAGGATGTCAATGCCTTCAATGACATCGCGTTTCAGTGTCGAGGCATCGGCCAATTCCGCATGGAGTCTGGCCGGACGGAGATTGGCAAACAACCCAAGTTGTTCCCGCAAACCCAGCAAGGCCCGTTCCGGTCGTCGTTCATAGGCAAGGCCTTCCCATTGGGGTCCGCCCACCGCCCCCAACAGGACGGCGTCACTCGTTTTGGCAAGATGCAACGTCTCGTCCGGCAACGGCCATCCCGTGTCATCAATGGCCCGGCCACCGACCGCGGCGGGAAGAAACGTCAAAGAATGGCCGCAGTGTTTACCGACGGCCTCCAACACCGCGACGGCCACGGGCATAATCTCCGGGCCAACGCCATCTCCCGCCAGTACGGCTATGGTTTTTTTCATCACACTCCGCCTCTCCGGCCCGTTCGTCAGCACGGCCCGATTTTGGGGCCTGCGCTGGCCCGACGCTCCAACCGCAAGGTCAGTTTATTCAACGCATTGATATACGCCTGCGCCGAGGCCACAATAATATCGGTATTGGCGCCGTTGCCGACCACGGTTTCGCCGTCCTGTTGCACACGCACCGAGACCTCGCCCTGCGCATCCGTTCCACCGGTGATGGCCTGCACCCGATAGGACAACAATGTACTTTTCGTTTGCGTGATTCCGGCAATCGTTCGATAGACCGCATCAACCGGTCCGTCTCCCGTCCCGCTTTCCTCCACCATGCGTCCGTCCATCTCCAGGGCCACGGTCGCCATCGGCGACTGATTCATCCCGCTCCGCGTATTCATGGCTTTCAGGGAATACCGTTCGGGAACTTTGGCGACGATTTCAGACACAATCGCCTCCAGGTCTTCCTCAAACAATTCCTTCTGGTCCGCCAGATGTTTGAACCGCTCAAACGCAGTCCTGATTTCTTCATCCGTGAGCGCGTAACCCAGCTTCTCCAGTGCATCACGAAACGCATGGCGCCCCGACAGTTTCCCCATCACGAAACGGCTGTGCGTCAAGCCAACGGAGTCGGGCCGCATGATTTCATACGTGCGTGCATCCTTCAGCAATCCGTCCTGATGAATGCCGGAGGCATGGGCGAACGCATTGGCCCCCACGATGGCTTTATTGGGCTGGACAACCATGCCAGTGACCTTGCTGACCAACCGACTGGTTCTGGAAATTTCTTCCGTGCAAATGCCGGTGTCCGCGTCATAAAAATCCTTGCGCGTCCGCAGCCCCATCACGATTTCCTCCAATGAGGCATTGCCGGCCCGTTCACCAATACCGTTGACGGTACATTCCACCTGTCCGGCCCCGGCGTGAATGGCCGCCATGGAATTGGCGACCGCCAACCCCAGATCATTGTGACAATGGACGGAAAGAATCGCCCGATCACAGCCGCGCACCCGCATCCGCAGCGCGCGAATGACGGCTTCCAACTCTTTCGGGGTCGCATATCCCACCGTATCGGGAATATTCACCGTCCCTGCGCCGGCGTCAATGACCGCCTCCACGACCTCGCACAGATAGGAGACGTCAGACCGCGTGGCGTCCATCGGGGAAAATTCAACGTCATCAACGCAGCCGCGCGCGTGGGTCACCATTTCCACCGCGCGCGTGAGGGCTTCCGCTCTCGTCATGTGAAACTGACGTTCCAGATGAATGTCCGACGTGGACAAAAAGGTGTGAATGCGCGGTTTGGGCGCCCCTTTGAGCGCCTTCCACGCCGCATCAATATCTTCGGGTTTGGCGCGCGCCAGACTACAGACGGTCGGCCCCTCAACCTCGCGTCCAATACGTTGCACCGCCTCGAAGTCGCCGGGGGAACTGAAGGCAAACCCGGCTTCGATAATATCCACGTTCAAGCGAGCAAGCTGTTTCGCGACCAACACTTTCTCTTCCACGTTCATGCCGGCCCCCGGAGACTGCTCTCCATCCCGCAACGTGGTGTCAAAAATTCTAATGTGCCGCGTCATGGCCCCTCCTTCTGACAAGGTGATTCAGCGCCGTCCGTTCAACGAAGTCTTCCCGGCCATCCCGGTGCCCCAAAATAAAAAAGCCTTCACCCCCATGAGGTGAAGGCCGCCCACCTGTTTCGGGGATGATGCTCACGTCACGGGGGATCTGGCAGACCCAACCATGCACGTCCCTCGTCACACAAGAGAAGCATGTCTCGTTCTTTACCCTGCCATTGATCCATGTTACAGATCCTTTGAATCCTGCACGGGAATCCCGACCGGCGTGTCCCGTTTTGTCGGCGCTTTCACAACGTTCCAGCCTTTTTCCAACACACCGGAACCCGCATAGCCCAAACACGCCAAAAACAGCATCAGTTGAGGATAGGCGATAACGGAGACCAGTGTCAAGACAGTCCAGACCAGATACATAAAATGATGGTGTCCGTGAAACTTCAACTGTTTCACGCTACGGTACTTCACCGTACTCACCATGAGAAACGACAGCGCCAGACTCAAAACAATCACCGCGAAGGGCAGGACGTTTTCCGGCAGACGTGCGAGATGGGTGTCAAAAATACAGAACGTCGCGATCACACCGGCCGCCGCGGGAATGGGCAACCCCGTAAAAAACCGGCTGTCCACGTGGCTCCCCGTGGTGACATTAAACCGGGCCAGTCGAAGCGCGCCACAGGCCACATACGCAAACATCACGGCCGCCCCCAACATCCCCGGAGACCCCAACGCCCAGGCATACATCAAAATCCCCGGGGCCAGTCCAAAGGAAATGAGATCCGACAGGGAATCGTATTCAACCCCGAACGCGCTCGTGCTGTCGGTCAAACGCGCGGAGGTGCCGTCCAGAACGTCAAACACCATCGCAATCAGGATCGCGATCGCCGCCATTTCAAAGCGACCGTGAAACACCAGCACCACCGAGGCCAGTCCGCTGAACAGATTGCCGGTGGTGAGGATATTGGGGATCAGATGGACACCCCGACGCCGTTGACCTTCTTTATTCTGCAAGATCCGTCCCTTCATGCGATTGTCAAACATACGGCCTTTCATACGAACTCCGCGAGAATGGACTCTCCGGCTTTGACACGGTCCCCCACCTCGACGCGAACCCGGCTCTCCGCGGGACAATACGTGTCAACACGGGACCCGAACTGAATCAGGCCGAAACGTTCTCCCATGACCGCCGCATCGCCGGGCCGAACCCAGCACACGATACGTCGGGCAATAAGCCCGGCAATTTGCACGCAGAGCACCTTGTGCCGCGCGGGCGTTTCAATCATCAGGGCGTTGTGTTCGTTGTGCATCGTGGCTTCGGGATGACTCGCGTTGTGAAACCGGCCCGACTGATACACCACGTCTGTGATGGTTCCGTCACACGGCATGCGATTGATATGCACGTCGAAAATATTGAGAAAGACGCTGATCCGCAGACTCCGATCTTTGAGAAACCTCGGTTCAAATTCTTCTTGAACGGCGACAACCCTGCCGTCGCCGGACGCGAGAATCAGGTTCTTGCCTGGCGGGATCGTGCGGGAAGGATTTCGAAAAAACCACCCGATCCATCCTCCCAGGACGCCAAAGACAAGGGCGACCGTTTCCCACCCCAATGCCCAGGCGACGACGGTCAAACCCGCCATGCCGGCGAGGAAACGCACACCTTCTCTCGCGATGGGAATTCTCTGTGCGCGATCCGCCATTCCGACTCACCGTGCCCCGTCAATCCTCTAATTCTTTTTCTGATCCACAAGCTTATCCTGCTGCAACCAGGGCATCATCCCTCGCAGGGTTTTCCCGATTTTTTCGATGGGATGCGTTTCACCCCGCTTGAGCAACGCATGATACACTGGACGATTGGCCTGATTTTCCAGCACCCATTCACGAGCGAACTGCCCGCTTTGAATTTCGCCAAGAATATGTTTCATGGTCTGCTTGGTTTTGTTCGTAATGATGCGCGGGCCACGGGTCACGTCTCCATACTTGGCGGTGGTGCTAATGGAGTACCGCATGTTGGCGATCCCGCCCTGATAGATTAAGTCCACAATCAGTTTCACCTCATGCAGGCATTCAAAATAGGCCATTTCCGGGGAATATCCGGCTTCAACCAATGTTTCATACCCCGCCTGAATCAGGGATGTCAGGCCGCCGCACAACACGACCTGCTCGCCAAACAAATCGGTTTCGGTTTCTTCGCGAAAACTCGTTTCAATGACTCCGGCGCGACCGCCTCCGATCGCCGACGCATAGGCCAGCCCAACGCGGGCGGTATCTCCGCTCGGATCCTGATGCACGGCCAGCAAACAGGGCACACCGCTTCCCTTCATATATTCGGAGCGCACCAGATGGCCCGGCCCTTTCGGCGCCACCATAAACACATTCACGCCGTCCGATGGCTGGATTTGTCCAAAATGAATGTTAAACCCGTGACCGAAGGCGAGATACGCGCCCGGTTTCATATGCGGAGCAATCGCCTCCCGGTAAATGGCCGGCTGCGATTCGTCTGGCGCCAGCATCATCACCACGTCCGCCTGTTTCACGGCATCGGCCACCGGCATCACTTTGAGGCCCGCGGCGTCGGCTTTCTTCCATGACGATCCCTCCCGCAGCCCCACGACGACCTTGGCGCCGCTCTCCGACAAATTCAGGGCATGCGCGTGGCCCTGACTGCCAAATCCGACGATCGCCACCATCTTGTTCATGATGTTCTTCACATCCGCATCTTTGTCATAAAAAATCTTCATGGACGAACTCCTTGGGGAAGTAAGACTATCGGTATCGCAGGCTGTTGGACATCAATGAACGCCGTCAGGTGACTTTGGCAAGCGGGCGCGACTGACTCGCCGCCGGGCGCATGGGTTCTCGCGCAATGGCAATCCGGCCGGTCCTGACGATTTCCCTGATGCCAAGGGGTTGGAGCAACTGGATCATGGCCTGAATCTTTTGCACATCACCCGTCACTGCAATCGTATAGGACGTCGGGGATGAATCAATCACGTTCGCTCGAAAGATCGCCGCAATCCGGAGGGCCTCGTCCCGATCGTCCGACCGGGTATGCACTTTAATCAAGGCGGTTTCACGACTGACGGCGTCGCTTTCATTGAGGTCCACCACCTTGATCACGTCAATGATTTTATTCAGTTGTTTGAGAATTTGCTCAATGATGCGCTCGTCCCCGCTCGTGACAATCGTCATCATGGATACCGTCGGATCAAGTGTCGGCGCCACCGACAAACTTTCGATATTAAATCCTCTCCCGCTGAACAGGCCCGCGACGCGGGACAGGGACCCGGATTTATTTTCCAACGTCACCGCAATAATATGTTCCACGAAAACACGGTCCTTTCCGGCGTTGCCGCTACTTGTGTGCGCCGTGTGCAAGAGGCCCGCCGGGCGACGGGACAATCAAGGCCGATCGGGTCGTTCTCGGAAGAGTCTTTGTGAGCAACATGCACGCCACAGACGGCGTGGCCCGCGACCGTCTAGGCGGTCAGAATGGCGTCGTGACTTTCCTCGGTTCCGGTCGGCGCCGCGGACTGCCGCTTTTGGAGTTCCGGGGGATCTTCCAACAACATTTCATGGTTGCATCCCCCGGCCGGGATCATGGGATAACAATTCTCAAACTGGTCAACCATGACATCAACGAAGACCGGCTTCTCAATGGCCATCGCCTCACGAATCCCCTCGTCCACGTCCCCGACTTTCTGAATCCGGAGACCCGCCGCGCCGTAGGCTTCCGCGAGTTTCACAAAATCCGGAGTTTTGTCCAGATAGCTGCACGCATGGCGCCCCTCATAGAACAGGTCCTGCCACTGCCGCACCATGCCGTGAAACCGGTTGTTAATGATAAACACTTTGACCGGCAGCTTTTCGACCACGGCCGTCGCCAGTTCCTGAACGTTCATCTGGATGCTTCCGTCACCCGCGATACACAACACCAGTCGGTCACGAAACGCCGCCTGTGCCCCCAACGCCGCGGGGAACCCAAATCCCATCGTCCCCAGACCGCCCGACGTGAGCCAGGTATGGGGGCGGCTCAAATGGAAGTATTGCGCCGTCCACATTTGATGCTGGCCCACGTCGGTGGAGACAATCGGGTCGCGATCTTTGGTCAGTTGGTAGAGGCGATCAATCACATACTGCGGCTTAATCAATTGATCGGCTTCCTGACGGTAGCCGAGGGGATGGGCCGCCTTCCATTCATTCAGTTGATCCCACCACGGCTTGCGCAGGGCCTGTTGATCCCCATTCACCGTCGCGCGCAACATCGTGTTCAATGTCTGCAACACCCGCTTGCAATCACCCACGATGGGAATATCCACGTGAATGTTCTTCCTGATGGACGTGGGATCAATGTCAATATGAATGACTTTGGCCTTCGGGCAAAACTCGGAGACCCGCCCGGTGACGCGGTCGTCAAACCGTGCGCCCACCGCAATGACCAGGTCAGAATAATGCATGGCCATATTGGCCACGTAGGTGCCGTGCATGCCGAGCATCCCCAGGGCCAACGGATGTTCACCGGGAAACGAACCCAACGCCATCAGGGTTTGGTCCACGGGGATCTGCGTCGTTTCGGCCAATTCGCGCACCTCTTTGGCGGCGCCGGACCACTGCACACCGCCCCCGACGTACAGGATGGGGCGGCGGGACTTCATAATGGCGTCAACGGCCTGTTTGATTTGCCACTTGCTGCCTTCGTAGGTCGGGTTGTATCCGCGAATGGAGATGGAGTCCGGATAGGTGAACTCGGCCTTCTCGATGGAAACATCTTTGGGAATGTCCACCAGCACGGGGCCGGGTCTGCCGGTGGAAGCGATGTAAAACGCTTCTTTAATCGTCCGGGCCAGGTCATTCACGTCCTTCACCAGAAAGTTATACTTGGTGCAGGGCCGGCTTAGCCCGATATTATCGGCTTCCTGAAAGGCGTCATTCCCGATCAGCGCCGTGGGGACCTGGCCGGCAAAACACACGACGGGCACGGAATCCATGTAGGCATCGGCCAACGCGGTAATCACGTTGGTCATACCGGGACCCGACGTGATCAACGCCACGCCGGGTTTCCCCGTGGCTTTCGCGTAGCCTTCCGCCATATGTCCGGCGGCCTGCTCATGTCGAGTCAAAATGATTTCGATGTCCCGCTGCTGATGCAGCACATCGAAAATTTTCAGCACCACCCCGCCGGGAAGCGCAAAGACCGTTTTCACGCCCTCCCGTTTTAAGGCTTCCAGAAAAATTTCGGCTCCTGTAAGCTGTGCCATGGTTTCTCTCACTCGTTGTGAATTATGAGCTGTCCGGTGCAAAACATGTGTGTCTGTGGCTTCAGTCTCCAACGGCCTGAAACCCCTTTGTTTGTGGCGGTTGGAAGCTGCGAGGGGCCATGATAAACCGGCGTTATCCACAAGTCAACTCTCACCGGCTCATTCTCACGGACGGACGACCACCGACTTTGCACACGCTTCGCCTTCCCGCCAAAGACCGATGCCTCAATCAACCCGTGCCCGACCCCCTTTATGCTACGCGATTTTGAACAAGCGCTCCACAATGCAGAAGCGCAACACCTGCGCCGGCGGCTGTGCGTCGTGGAGTCGCCCGCGGAGACGACCATCACGATCAAGGGCCGCTCCTTCATTGCCGTGGCCTCAAATAATTACCTGGGACTGGCCAACCATCCCGCCGTGAAACAGTCGGCCATGGATGCGATTGAACAATGGGGCGTCGGCGCCGGCGCCGCCCGCCTCCTGTCCGGAAGCATGGCGCCGCACGAACAACTGGAACAGGCCCTCGCGCACTTCAAACATGTCGAAGCCGCGCTGACCTTTGCCACTGGCTACACGACAAACCTGGGCCTCATCCCCGCCCTCATTGACCACCACGGACTCATCCTTGCCGACCGCTCCTGCCATGCCAGCCTGATACAGGCCTGCCGACTGTCAAGAGCCGCGTGGCGCGTGTTTCGCCACAATGACGTCGAACATCTGGAAACCCTGCTCACAAAACGCGGGCAAGCCGGGCCGACACTGGTGGTCACCGAAGGCGTGTTCAGCATGGACGGGGACCTCGCGCCTCTCCCCGACCTGCTGACGCTCTGTCGCCGGCACGACGCCACACTCCTCGTTGACGACGCCCACGGCACGGGCGTCATGGGGGCGACAGGCCGCGGAACGGTTGAACATTTCGGGGTGCATCCCGGTGACCTGATTCAGACGGGCACATTGAGCAAAGCGACAGGAACCAGCGGAGGATACGCGGCGGGAACAACGGCACTCAAAGACTATCTCATCAACACCTCAACAACCTTCATCTACACCACCGCCCCGCCGCCGGCCATCGCAGCCGCCGCAACAACGGCGCTTCAGATCATACACAACGAACCCGAACGCCGTGCGCGTCTGTGGGACAACCGCCGGTATCTTCATGCAGCGATCAAGGCCATGGGCTTTCAACTCACCGACACGCAAAGCCCCATCCTGCCAATCATCGTCAAGTCACCGGAAACGGCTCTACGCATGTCGCAGGCCCTGTACGAAGCCGGCGTGTACGTCCCCGCCATCCGCCCGCCCACCGTTCCCAAACACGGCAGCCGGTTACGCCTCACCGTAAGTTCGGAACATACGAAAGAACAGTTGCAGGCGGTATGCGAAGCGTTGCGGCGGAGCGGAAAAGCCATGCGAGTGATCTAACAGCCAGCCGAACGCAACGCCCGTTGTTTATGGCACGCCTTCAATCCTCAACAAATAGCGGATCATCTTCTCCAGCGCATCGGCGCTCAATTTTCGGCCATACCACCGAGGCATCACGTGGTCGGGATAGCCTTCCACAAGATAGGCGCCCGGATTCAGAATGGACTCCTGCACGTACTCCCACTCGGTCCTGGCGTTCCCCCGATAGGCCGAGTCGGCCAACCGCTTCCGGGCGTTGGTGCCCAGTTCCAGCTTCGGCCCTTCCCGCCCTTTGGCAACGCGAATACCCGGAATCGTGTGACAGACGGAACACCCCGACTGCACAAAAATTTTCCCAATGGGTTCCCTGCCCGTGGCCAGCGGAACGTTGGCGATGGTGACATCACCCGCCACCTCAAGCGTTGGAGGATCGCCGGGCTTATCGGGCGCGAACGCTTGATTGATGGTCCACAGCGTCACCACGCACAGTATTCCCAGAATGATGAACTTCTCGGCATCCGACTGAAAAAGTTTTTTGTCACCAGCCACGTCGTCTCACTTATTGCTCGCCATGTCGTATTGAAAAAGCTCCCGGAAAAATTCGGGACATCGGGAGCCATTTCCTGAAGCGGGTGGTGTGTTGGGGGCGCTCGCTCCCGGCATGGAGTTGGATCGGATCGGCAAGACATCGACAAGCCACAATCACCACGTTCGCGATGAAGCCCATTGAGGCTTGAGCGAGAAGAAAAACGTCAGCGGCCTTTGCGGCGGCGCTACCGACCCGTAAACCGCTCCAGCGCTTCACGGTACTTCGCGCTCGTCTGTTTGATCACGTCATCGGGCAGATGGGGCGGGGGCGGGGTGTGATCCCAGCCCACCGAGTCCAGATAGTCTCGCACAAATTGTTTGTCAAAACTGGGCTGCGACTTTCCGGGTTCGTAGCGCTCCTTCGGCCAGAACCGTGACGAGTCCGGCGTGAGCAATTCATCAATGACCAGCAGCCGCTCCGTGTCCCGATACCGCCCGAATTCCAATTTCGTATCGGCGATAATGAGACCACGCTCGTCGGCCAACGCGGCCGCGCGACGATACAGCGTCACGCTGACCCGCCGAACACGTTCAGCCGCATCCTCGCCGATCAGGCCCTTCATGGTGTCGTAGGAAATATTTTCGTCGTGCCCTTCCACGGCTTTTGTCGAAGGCGTGAAAAGCGGTTCGGGGAACGGCTCCGATTCCCGCATCCCCGGCGGCAGAGGCTGTCCGCAGACGGTCCCCCGGCTTTGGTATTCTTTCCACGCCGACCCGGCCAGATACCCGCGCACAATACATTCCACGGGCAACGGGTCGGCTTTCTCCACAATCATGCTTCTACCGTCCAGCACGTCGGCGTATGGTTGGCACGCATCGGGGAATTCGGCGGGATTCATCGTCCGCAAATGGTGCGGCACGATATCGTCGTCCCCTGCCCGCCACAGGCGATCAAACCAGAATCTGGACAGTTGCGTGAGCACGCAGCCTTTGCCGGGAATACCTTCCGGCAACACCACGTCAAAGGCCGAGATACGGTCGGTGGCAACAAGCAACAGGCAATCACCAAGATCGTAGATATCCCGCACTTTGCCCTGGCGCTTCTCGCCAAGGCCGGCGAAGTCGGTGGCACATACGGCGGGACGATCCCACGGATCGCGCATGGACGTTCGTGTCTTTCGTTGGAACGGCATCACAAACCTCGTGCCGTGGACCGGCAAGGCCACACCCCGTCAGACCGACGCCGCAAGTCAACATGCGTCCGTCGCCCATGACGCCCGGCGAGGCCAATTCCACGGGTTGCGCGAAACGGCGTTGGCATGTTCGCCTTGCTCATCCGCGTAAAATTCGGTAAAACGTTGCGGAGAAATGGCCGAGGCTCTTCACCCCAGATCACACACCATGCTTCACAAACGTCCAGAGTCAACTCAAGGGTTTCTCCGACAACTGCATCAACCGTCCAAAAAATATCTGGAGGAATGGTTTGACCTTCCGGCGCACATTCATCACGTCGCCCATCGCATGAAAAACCCGCCATCGGATCGCCCCCAAAGCCGCCAGGAGTTTCAACATCTTCTGCAATGCCTGGACATCCCCGAAGAGCATTGGGTCATTCACGGCCATTTTGGCCACGGGGCCAAAGTGGCGCCCAACGGCGACCGGCTGCTCGTCACGTGGGAAACCCACACCGAATACTACAGCTACCAAGTGTGGCACATGCCCGACGACAAACTCAAACCGCTGGCGTTCGGGCCGCTCGGGTTTCCCGACTACGTCATGCCCCTGTCGCCCCTGGACGTGTCCGTCAACGCGCTGGATTTGCTGGTCCTGCCGCATGTGAGTCCGGCCATTGACGACGTTAAAAACACCATGACCGGGCCGCAACTCTACGGAAGCCGGATCTTCGGGCATGATATTTCCGTCATGACAACGTTCACCCCGGATGAGTATCAACGCGAACGCTATCTCATCACGTCGCCGTCGTTTGACACGCTGCTCAATCACCTCGCCCGCACCATTGATACGCTCGTGGCCGTCGAAAACTATACGCACCTGATCCTCTTCCCGTTTCAGGCATTTGCGCGAGCCGTGGACCAGGTGCATCAGCACGAACAGGACCATCTGCGGCAACGCGGAGTCATCGCCAGAGAGATTGAGACCGCCACACCGCCAACACTCCAGGACTGGCTCACCATGATGACGCAGGAGTTTATGCACGTCGGTCGCATGGCCGAATCCATGCGGTACAAACTGTCGGCGTCCGTGCCATACGACCGCATCATTCGAGCCAACGTGGCGTTGCTGCAGGAGCAGGCCATCGCGGGCTGCCTGCCGATTTCCGAATACGTGAACGGAAAAACCATCGGGGTCGCCGACGGATACCAGCAACTGCTCAAGCGCATCGGCGCACTCGTGAATGATTTTCAAGGCTCCATCGCGGTGATCCGCACCAAGGTCGAGATCCAACTGCAACATCAGAATCTGGTGCTGGAAGATCAGACACTGAAGCTCCTGCGCAGCGTGGACAAGACGACCCGCAGTCAGGCCATTCTCCAGCGGACGGTCGAAGGCTTATCGGTCATTGTCATTTCGTATTATCTAAGCGGCCTCGGAAGCTACGTGTTCATGGCGATGGAACGAATGGGCATGATTGAAAGCCACGCGATGGCCTCGGGTCTGTTCGTCCCCATTTCATTAGGTCTTGCGTTTGGCCTGATCCTGATTGGGCGGAAATTCATCTACAAACAGGGCGTTGGTCAAGCCGATGCCGACCCGAAACGCACCAGCCCATCACGCGACTGACAAGAGCCGCATCCACATCCAATCGTTCGTCATTCCGCGCCGCCTGTGCCCAGGAGCGTGATGCCCGTGCTGACTAGAGAAAAAAAAGGGGGGGGGAATCCAAGCGTCGCTTGTGCCGGACAGTGGCTTGTTGCGTTGAGGGTGCGGGGGGAAATAGATTCCCGCCGGGACGCGGGAATGACAGATGAGGCGGGTTTCCGCCCGTTAGCCCAGAAACAGCCCAAACATCGCGAACATCGCTCCAACGATCCCAATCATCAAACCGACCATCCATTTGATCAGCCGCACTTCGGTCCCGGCAAGGTCGGCTTTGAGTTCGGCTTTGGTCTCGGCAAGGTCAGCTTTGGTGGCAAAATACTTGAGCTCGGCTTTGAGTTCGGCTTTGGTCTCGGCAAGGTCAGCTTTGGTGGCAAAATACTTGAGCTCGGCTTTGAGTTCGGCTTTGATTTCGGCTTTGAGTTCGGCAAGGTCGGCTTTGGTGGCACAGTCCTTGAGGTCGGCTTTGAGTTCGGCTTTGAGTTCGGCAAGGTCGGTTTTGGTGGGCATCTCGTTCGCATGCGGCAGGCTCTCGACCGCTTTTTCGGCCAGTTCCTCCGGCACATTGGCGTGGATGAGAGCTTTGTACAGGGCGGTGGTACTCATAATGGCGACAGACTACTGGGATGTATCAGAATATGCAAGCGCGGACCGGATGTGTGCGGGGCATTCTCTTCATTCGTTTTGGGTTGCGCCACTCCGCATGCAAGGCGGTCCCGCCGGCTAGAGCTTCATGGCGTGCCGAACTTCTTCAAGGGTTTGAGCCGCGACGCCGGTGGCGCGCGCGCGACCGGCCTGTGTCACCTCGTCGAGGCGTTTGGGGTTGGCTTCGAGCGAACGGCGGGCTTCCCAGATCGGGGAAAGTTGGGCCACGATGTCGTCCGCCACAAAGCGCTTGCAGTCAATGCAGCCGATCTTCGCCGTGCGGCATTCCTGGTTGATCTGGTCCACGACCGTGGCGTTGGAATAGATTTGATGGAAGCCTCCCCTCCTTCAGATTTTACCAGTTCCAGGCGGTCTGCCACTGGAGCCGATGCTCCGACGGTCTCCCGGCCCCTTCCCCGCGCACACCCTCCAGGCTCATGGTCAGTCCCGACGCCAGCGTCAGGCGGCTTCCCAGCCGATACGCTCGCGTCCTCTGGCCCCACGTCATATTGCCATACGGCGTCAGGAGACTTTGCCCGTCCGCCATGGCCAGCCCGTAGCCCACTTCCGCGTTCATCCTCTGCCCCAGGGCCGCCGCATCCGTGCCGGTCAAGGCCGCCGCACTCTGGTTCCACAGTTGCGCGGTGTTCGTCACGGTCTGCCCGTAGGTGGGCGTTAGCCGTAAGGCCAGTCCCTGCCCGCCCGGTGTTGGTTTCAGCGTGAAGATGGCCCCGATGCCCCAGTCGTCGTAGCCGCCGTTATGCCCCAGCAGCACACGGCCCTGGGTGTCCAGCGTGAGCCAGTTGTACGGGTCGGAGTAGCTTAGCTCGCCGCCGACTTCTGCGCCGGTGCCGGTGCGCCCGTCGCCCGCGTCATGCCGCAGCCCCACTTCAACCGTGGGCGTCAAACGCGCCCCGTCCGCCGATGTGTAGGTCCTGCCGGCGGCTACGCTGAATCGTGCCCGTCGGGCTTCAACCGTCAGCGCTTCTATGAAGTCGCGGCCTTCCAATTCCATGGAGGTCTGCATGATTTCGCCTTTCAGCCGCACATGGCCCATCCCGGAATCCAGTATCCGCGCGCTGACGCCGCCGCCCGCCAGTTTGAGCGTGGCCTCGCTGGTCTGCGTGTCCTCAATGGTCTCGGCATTCTGCGTGACGGCATCGGTGATGGCCACATCGCCCCAGCCGTAGCCCGCCGTGGCCCAGAGGTTCAACCGGCCCCCCGGCAAGACCGACCACCCGACATAGGGCGCGATGCTGGTCATCTCAAGGGTATAGTCGCCGCCGCCTGATGCGGGTTCATTCGCCAGCTCGCCATACTCAAAGTCGCCATCGGTCCAGGAAAGAGCCGCCCCGGCCAGCAGGGTGTCCGACACACGGGCGTCCGCGCCCAGTCGCGCGCTGAACAGTGCCCCGTCCCAGTCCACGGCGCCGCCACTCCCGCCAAATTCGCGGTATTCGCCGCCGCCCCAGAGGGTCAGGTTCTTCGCCAGGTCGCCGATCGGGTTGAGCGGCATGACAAACGCGGAGCGGCCCAGCACATCGTGCAGGTTCAGTGTGCCGTCGGCCAGTGACTGCCCGCCGGTGGTCAGGATGTCGGCCAGGGTGGACTGGCCGGCGAGGGTGAAGGCGCCGGGCTGGTGGCTGTCGGCGCCGGCTTGCTCAAGGCGTTGCGTGATGGCGTTGACGGTGGTGTCCGTGATGGCCCGTGCCACTTCCGGCAGGATGGTCTGGCTGATGGCGCTTAGCCGCGAGGGGATTTGGCTATAGCCGACCGCGAATGGCGAGAAGGTGGCGGTCGCGCCGCAGACGAAGCCGGGGATTGTGCGAACAGGGGGGCCGGTTTCTTCCCACTCGGTCGCAGTGGCGGGGGGCAAGTGGTACACCGCCGCGCTTCCCCCCGGTACGCCGGCGGTGGACAGGCAGACGGTCGCGGTTGTGCCCGTCGGCAAGGATGTGTCGGCGGTGGGGGTGAGTTCAATATCCATCGCCACGCCGCTGAAGGTGACTCCATCCGGCACCGGGGGCGCTGTGTCCGCTGACAGATCGTAGGTGGTCACCGTGACCATGGTCACCGAGTGGCCTTCGGGCAGGATCAGGCGCATATCGTTGTTGGCTTCGCCGGCGACATCGTTCGCCCCGATCCCACCGCCCGAGTCCGCCGCCGTTCCGCCGCCGGCGCCGCTGACATCAACCGGCACGACTGTGAAGATTGGGGAGAGGGCATAGAGAGGAAGTGATTGGGTAGAAGCCTGGGCCAGTCGACTGCCAGCGTTACCCGCGATTTCTCTCCCTGCCGCCGGTCGCCCGAAACGGACGTCAGCCTCACCAGCCGCTGCGCTCACGCCACCGACCATACCTTCTGTCCCGTCACTCTCTGATCCGGTCCAATAGCTATTGGCTGCGTTTTGGCCTCGGTCAACCCCATTCGGATCCTTGGTGACCACCGAATTCCAACTGTTGTCATAAAAATCGTCGTAGTCATCGGCGACTTTCTCGCCGTCCAGCCAGTAGATCGGAGCGTCAATATCGGTACCAGTGTCGCTATTGGTGGCGGTGTTGTCGCGGGCAGCCACGGCTACGGTGGAGATGAGCGCGCGGAATTCGCTGCTGAAGGGCTGAATGGCGCTATGGCCACCGGCCGCGCTGGTCTGTACGAAGGTGTTATAGGTGGCGATGTCATCAGATGTGGCAGGGCTTGATTGGGTGGTCAGGAACAGCAGCCGGAACCTGCCGCCGTCGGCAATTGCGGACGGCTTGAGGGGGAAGTTTTGGGTGACGGACTGACCGGTTTGGGCGTGAACGGCGGGCGATGCGAAGGTGCCAACGGCCAACATCAACAGCAGCGCGGCAAACCGCCGGCGCGCGCTAACCGGTTGATTTAGCGGGAAATTTTCGGGGGGGGGGGGGGGGGGGGGGGGGGGGGGTATGCGTACTACGCAATGAAGCAACAATGGACATGATGGGATTCATTTTCCGTTTCCTCCAGTGCGTAAATACGGCTATTGGCGACAGCGTAATTCGGCGAACATACCTTAAACCACAGGCGTGTATCAACATATTATCGCAGGGGAATCCAGGCGTCGCTTGTGCCGGACAGTGGCTTGTTGCGTTGAGGGTGCGGGGGGAAATAGATTCCCGCCGGGACGCGGGAATGACAGATGAGGCGGGTTTCCGACCACGACCCCGTAGAGACGCCCAATTGGGGCGTCTTTACAGAAACCCTGGCCGCATTGGTTCTTTCGTGATTTTGGTCCCCGCCCGTTAGCCCAGAAACAGCCCAAACAGCGCGATCATCGCTCCAACGATCCCAATCATCAACCAAGCCATCCATTTGATCAGCCGCACTTCGGTCTCGGCAAGGTCGGCTTTGGTGGCAAAATGGTTGAGGTCAGCTTTGGTGGCAAAGTCCTTGAGGTCGGCTTTGGTGGCAAAGTCCTTGAGGGCGGCTTTGATTTCGGCAAGGTCAGCTTTGGTGGCAAAGTCCTTGAGGTCGGCTTTGGTGGCAAAGTCCCTAAGGTCGGCTTTGGTGAGCATCTCGCTCGCATGTGGCAGGCTCTCGACCGCTTTTTCGGCCAGTTCCTCCGGCACATTGGCGTGGATGAGAGCTTTGTACAGGGCGGTGGTACTCATAATGGCGACAGATTACTGGAGTGTATCAGAATATACAAGTGCGGACCGGATGTGTGCGGGGCATTCTCTTCATTCGTTTTGGGTTGCGCCACTGGAGATCTGCCCTGGCGAGCATCTCATTCGCATGTGGCAGGCTCTCGACCGCCTTTTCTGCAGATCCTCCGGCGCATTGGCGTGGATGAGGGCTTTGTACAGGGTTGTGGTACTCATGGGGTGGCCAGGGAACTCAAAACGAACATATTCAGCAAGCTGGTGTCAGTCTGTACGGTTCCTCCAGTGCGTGAATATACGGTTATCGGTGCCATTGGAATGGCGGTAAATATACCTTACACCACAGGCGTGTATCAACAGATTATCGCAGGGGAATCCAGGCGTGGCTTGTTGCCGGACAGTGGCTTGTCGCGTTGATTTTGAGGGGGCGGGAACTGGATTCCTGCCGGGGCGCGTGGGAATGACGGCGGGGACGGGTTCACCGACCACGACCCCGTAGAGACGCCCAATTTGGGCGTCTCCACAAAACCCCGTGCCGCGTTGGTCAGGCCAGCTTGGGGTTACCCGTAAAGACGCCCAAATTGGGCGTCTCTACAAAAAAAACCCCGTGCCGCATTGATAAGCCAACCCGGCCCGTTACCAGCCCCATTCAACCTTCAACAGCACACCATGATCCACAGCCGCGCCCGGTGTCTCCTCGCGTCGGCTCTCAAGAGACAGATTCAATCCCGACGCCAGAGTCAGACGACTCCCCAGCCGGTAATCCCGCGTCCCCTGGCCCCACGTCAGTTTCCCATACGGCGTCAGCAGGCTCTGCCCGTCCGCAATGACCAGCCCGTAGCCCACTTCCGCGTCCATCCTCCGGCCCACGGCCGCCGCATCCGTCCCGGTCAGGTTCGCCGCACTCTGATCCCACAGTTGCGCGGTGTTCGTCACCGTCTGGCCGTAGGTGGGCGACAGCCGCAGGGCCAGCCCTTCGCCGCCCTGGCCGGGGATGACCGTCAGCGCCGCCCCGATGCCCCAGTCCTCGTAGTTTGATGTATGCCCCAGCAGGACACGGCCCTGACCGGAAAGCGTGACGCCCTGGGCCGGGTGACGATACTGTACCCCGCCGCCCATTTCTGCACCGGTGCCGGTTAGCCCGTCACCGCCGTCACGCCGTAGCCCGGCCTCCAGCGTGCCGCCCAGCCGCCCGCCGCCGGCTAACTCGTACTCATGGCGCCCTTCTACTTGTAACCGCGCCCGCCGCGCTTCCACCGTCAACGCGCCAATTCTGTCGTGGCCGTCCAGATCCATGGTGGTCTGCATGAGTTCGCCTTTGACCCGCACCCGGCTGGTGCGCGTTTTCAGCACCTGCGCGCTGACGCCGCCGCCCACCATGACCGTCGTGGCATCGCTCGTCTGGCGTGCGTCCACGAGGGTATCGGTGATGGACACCTCGCCCCAGCCGTAGCCCGCCGTGGCCCACACGTCCAGCCCGCCCGCCGGTACGACCGACCACCCGACATAGGGCGTGAGGCTGGTCATCCGCAGGGTATAGTCGCCGCCGCCGGCGGTGGGGTCGTCCGCCAGTGCGCCATACTCAAAGTCGCCCTGGGTCCAGGAGAGAGCCGCTCCGGTCAGCAGGTTAGCTCGCACACGGGCGTCCGCGCCCAGGCGCGCGCTGAACAGGGCCCCGTCCCAGTCCGTGGCGTCGCCGTTCCCGCCGATGGCCCGGTAGTCGCCGCCGCCCCAGAGGGTCAGGCCCTTCACCAGGTCGCCGGCCTGATTGAGCGGCAGGACAAACGCGGAGCGGCCCACCATGTCGTGCAGGTTCAATGTGCCGTCGGCCAGCGCCTGGCCGCCGGTGGTCAGGATGTCGGCCAGGGTGGACTGGCCGCCGAGGGTGACGGAGCCGGAGTCGCGGCTGTCGGCGCCGGCGTGATGAAGTCGTCGCGCGATGGCGCTGACGGTGGTGTCCGTGATGGCCCGTGCCACTTCCGGCAGGATGGTCCGGCTGATGGCGCTTAGCCGTGCGTCTTCAATGGTGAGTTGTTCATAGCCCACCGCGAAGGGCGAGAAGGTGGTGGTCGTGCCGCAGACAAAGCCGGCGTGGGTGGCGGTGTCGCGGCCGATTTCTTCCCAGGCGGCAGCGGCGTCGGGCAGGTGGAAGAGTATCGGCTCAACGCCCGTCGGCACGCCGGTGGTCGGCAGGCAGACGGTTGAGGGCACGGCAGCGTTGGCGGATAGCACTGAAATATCCGTCAGCAGGCTGAACACAATATCCGATGGCTCGCCGGCGGTGTTCGCCGCGGCTTCCATGACGTGCAGCTCGCCGGCGGCGGTCGCGGTCACTCTTCCGGTGAGGCCACCGGGCAGCGTCACATCCGTTGCCGTCCTGGCTGTGAGCGAGGCGTCCACGTTGATGCGGCGGACGGGCGATACGGCGATGTTGCCGGCCGCATCGGTGGCGATGGCGGTCAGTGTCACGATGCCCGGAGTGAGGGCGGTGATTTGCGTTGTGTTCAGCGTAAAACTCCAGGCCGTGGCGGTCACGTCGGCCATGTAGGACGTGCCGCTACAGGTGGTGGCGGTAGCGTCGGTGGGGCTGGAGCAGAGGATGACCTTCGTTGTCCCGGCTTCATTCGTACCCGTGACGGGGACACCGGAGCCGCGCTCGGTGGCGTCAATGATGTTGTCGGTGGCAACCAGTGTGGCAATGGTCGGGGCGGTCGCCAGCGTGTCGTAGGCCTGGGTGGCGGTGGTTTCCAGGGTCATGCGGCTGCCGCCGCCGACCACGGCCGTGGCCGCATTGGCCCGCACTGTGACGGTCAGCACGCCGCTGTTGGTGCCGGAGAGCGGTGTCGCGAGCAATGTAAAGGTGTCCGGCGACGGATTGCCCGTATAGGTGGTCGCCGCAACGGGGGTCGGCGTCGTGGAGAGCAGACTGCCGCCGGTCACGGCGATGTCGCCAGGTTCAAACCCGAAGACGTCCTCGCTGAAAGAGAGCGTGAAGGTGAGTGCGCCGCTTGCGAGGTTGGCGGTGCCGGCGGTCTCGCTGGTGATGGTCACGACCGGCAATGCGGCGACCACGACGCGGAGATATTGCGTGGCGGACTCGTTGCCGGCTTCGTCCGTGGCGGTGATGGTCAGGGTGTAGGTTGCCGGGCTGGATTCGGTCGCCGCCGGGGTGAGGACTCCGGTGGCGGGGGCAAGCGAAAAGGATGCGGCGCCGGTGCCGCCCAATGCGTAGGTGATGCCGGTATCCGCCGTGCGGCCGTTATCTGTGGCTTCGGCGTTATAGACCACGGTGGCGGTCGTGCTGCCGGTGGCGATGGTGAGAACGAGGGGGTCGCTGCTGCTGATGGCGGCGTCGGGGAACACCGGCACGGCGCTGTCCAGTACTACATTCGAGGTGCCGGACAGCGACATCTCGGAGCCGACATCCGGCAAGGTCAGGTCGGCGTCGACGGTGCCTGTTCTGATGGCGGCACCGCCAAACAGGAAAAGCGCGCTTGTGCGGGAGTAGTCGAGGTCGCGGGTGTCGTCTCCGGTGCGTACGGTGTAGGTGAAGGTCATCAGCGTGGTCATGCCAGTACTAGAGTAGTTGGCGATGGGGGTGGTGCCGGTGGCTTTGTTGGTTAGGAGAGTCATCCCCGCCTTGTGTCCCCCCCCTCCCGACACGGTGACCTCTTCCGAGAAAGTGACGACGACCGACACGGTGTCGCCGGCGTTGTAGAAGCCATCCGTCGCCGAGACCGAAACCACCGTCGCCGCGGTCTGCGCGTAGCTGGTCGGCGCCGCGAAAGCGCAGAGGGCGAAGATCAGCAGTGCGGCAAGGCGGGGCGCGCTAACCTGTTGATTTAGCGGTAAATTTTTCGGGGGGGGGTATGCGTACTACACAATGAAGCAACAATGGACATGATGGGTTGCATTTTCCGTTTCCTCCAGTGCGTGAATACGGCTATTGGCGACAGCGTAATTCGGCAAACATACCTTAAACCACAGGCGTGTATCAACATATTATCGCAGGGGAATCCAGGCGTTGCTTCTGCCGGACAGTGGCTTGCTGCGTTGAGGGTGCGGGGGGGAATGGATTCCCGCCGGGACGCGGGAATGACAGATGAGGCGGGTTTCCGACCACGACCCCGTAGAGACGCCCAATTTGGGCGTCTTTACAAAAACCCTTGCCGCGTTGGTCAGGCCGGCCTGGGGCGTTACCCGTAAAGACGCCCAAATTGGGCGTCCCTACAAAAAACCCCTTGCCGCATTGATAGCCAACCCGGCCCGTTACCAGCCCCACTCAACATTCAGTAGCACACCATGCTCCACAGCCGCGCCAAGTGTCTCCCCGCGTCGGCTCTCAAGAGACAGATTCAGTCCCGATGCCAGGGTCAGGCGGCTTCCCAGCCGGTAGGCTCGCGTCCTCTGGCCCCACGTCATATTGCCATACGGCGTCAGGAGACTTTGCCCGTCCGCCATGGCCAGCCCGTAGCCCACTTCCGCGTTCATCCTCTGCCCCAGGGCCGCCGCATCCGTGCCGGTCAAGGCCGCCGCACTCTGTTCCCACAGTTGCGCGGTGTTCGTCACGGTCTGCCCGTAGGTGGGCGTCAGCCGTAAGGCCAGCCCTTGCCCGCCCGGTGTTGGTTTCAGCGTGAAGATGGCTCCGATGCCCCAGTCGTCGTAGCCGCCGTTATGCCCCAACAGCACACGGCCCTGGGTGTCCAGCGTGAGCCAGTTGTACGGGTCGGTGTAGCTTAGCTCGCCGCCGACTTCTGCGCCGGTGCCGGTGCGCCCGTCGCCCGCGTCATGCCGTAGCCCCACTTCCACCGTGGGCGTCAGACGCGCCCCGTCCGCTGATGTGTAGGTCTTGCCGGCGGCTACGCTGAATCGCGCCCGTCGGGCTTCAACCGTCAACGCTTCTATGAAGTCGCGGCCTTCCAATTCCATGGAGGTCTGCATGATTTCGCCTTTCAGCCGCACATGGCCCAGATTGGACTCCAGCACCCGCGCACTGACGCCGCCGCCGGCCAGTTTGAGCGTGGCCTCGCTGGTCTGCGTGTCTTCAATGGTCTCGGCATTCTGCGCGACGGCATCGGTGATGGCCACTTCGCCCCAGCCGTAGCCCGCCGTGGCCCAGAGGTTCAACCGGCCCCCCGGCAAGACCGACCATCCCACATAGGGCGCGATGCTGGTCATCTCAAGGGTATAGTCACCGTCGCCTGATGTGGGTTCGCCCGCCAGCGCGCCATACTCAAAGTCGCCATCGGTCCAGGAGAGAGCCGCCCCGGCCAGCAGGGTGTCCGACACACGGGCGTCCGCGCCCAGTCGCGCGCTGAACAGTGCCCCGTCCCAGTCCGTGGCGCCGCCACTCCCGCCAAATTCGCGGTATTCACCGCCGCCCCAGAGTGTCAGACCTTCGGCCAATCCGCCGCCCGTGGTGAGCGGCATGACAAACGCGGAGTGACCCAGTATGTCGTGCATATCCAGCGTGCCGTCGGCCAGCGCCTGTCCGCCGGTGGTCAGGATGTCGGCCAGTGTGGACTGGCCGGCGAGGGTGAAGGCGCCGGGCTGTTGGCTGTCGGCGCCGGCTTGCTCAAGGCGTTGCGTGATGGCGTTGACGGTGGTGTCCGTGATGGCCCGTGCCACTTCCGGCAGGATGGTCTGGTTGGCGGTGTTGAGCCGGAAGGGGAGCGCGGGCAGTACCTGAAAGAACAGGCCGACGATCTCATCAGCATCGGATCGGGGCTGCATGGTTATACTTGAAGGATCCAGGAATATATGATTATCAAGTGAAGCCCGATCGGCTGTCCAACTACCAGCAGAAGCCGCCCGCGCGTTAGCGGGAAGGGTTGCATATGACGGATCATTTCTAAAAACAAGCTGCTCCGCTATGGTCGGTAAAATCAAGGTGTACTCACCGACAACCGCCGAACGCTCGTCATCGTTGCCGACGTGCGCACCTTCTTGCGTTGCGATCGTGTCGCTGCCGCCATTGAACAGGTCATCCAGTCTGTTATGGTTCAGGGCATCATCCCCATTGATAGCATCATTCACATCCACATCCACGTAATAATAGGTTTTACCGTTCGCCGCGGTCTTCGGGAGAATCAGCTTGAGCCTGACGTCGGATTCGGTGCCTAAATCGAGGTCATCGGTGCCCAGGACGGGCGTCTGCGCAATCGCATGTGCGGGCGCGAAGCATAACAACGCGAGGGCGGTGAACAGCCACGCGAGCGGTGTTGCACATCTGTGGCGACGCGCGCTAACTGGTTGTTTTAGCAGTAAATTTTTCGGGGGGGGGGGGTATGCGTACTACACAATGAAGCAACAATGGACATGACCTGTTTCATTTTCCGTTTCCTCCAGTGCGTGAATACGGCTATTGGCGACAGCGTAATTCGGCGAACATACCTTAAACCACAGGCGTGTATCAACATATTATAACCGCAAGCGACCATCACAGAAATTCCATGGAGTCCCGCGTGCGGGGAAAGACATGTCAACGCTCTTCTATCATTCATTCCCTTGATTGCCATGCGTCATTCCTCCATGTCCGGTCTTGTGTCCCGTTTGACTTCCCCTGTTCCGCCGGGATACAAGGTTATATGAAATTTTATTCATATGAATGTCGGCACATTGTTCGTGGTTCGGCGCTGTGATCCGCATGACTTCTTCTTCCGCTTCCTGCGTGGAACGACTGAAAATCCTGGCGGACCCGACCCGGTTGGCCGCGCTGGAATCGCTGATGGATCGCCCCAGGCACGTTGACGAACTCATGGACTTGCTCGGGGTGGAACAAAGTCTGCTGTCGCACCATCTGGCATTGTTACGGGATGCGGGGCTGGTCCGGGCCACACGGGACGGGAAATCCGTGCTCTATCGCCTGGCCACCGGGGTCAAAAGCAGGACGAACGGGAAAGGCTTTGATCTTGGTTGCTGCCAATTGCGTTTTCCAATCCGCAAACCCTCAAGGCCGCGCGCATGAGAATCGGACATGCCGCACTGCTCCTGCTCCTGGTGATCGCACCCACAACGGGTTGCCGCGAATCCCCGGCCAGTCACCCGCTCACAAAATTGTCCGTGACCGGTTCAAGCACCATGGCTCCGCTCATCGCCGCGATTGGGAAACGCTTTGAAACCCGTCACCCTGGCATCCGCGTTGACGTCCAGACCGGAGGCTCCTCACGCGGGATGGCCGACCTTCAATCGGGACTGGCCCACGTCGGGATGGTCTCGCGGGCGTTACACACACGCGAACAACGCACGCTGGTCGGGACACCCGTTGCGCGAGACGGCATCGGGCTGATCGTTCACGCCACCAATCCCGTCGGCAGCCTGACCATGCAACAGGTCGTTGATCTGTACACGGGGAACGTGACCAACTGGCGATCCGTGTCGGACGTGGACGCGCCCGTCGTGGTGGTCAACAAAGCGGAAGGCCGCGCCACACTTGAAGTGTTTCTGCACTATTTCCATCTCAACAATTCCGGGATTCGGGCGGACGTCATTATCGGCGACAATGAACAGGGGTTGAAAGTCGTGGCGGGCAATCCCCACGCCATCGGCTACGTGTCCATTGGATCGGCCGACTACGCCGCCCGTCACGGCGTGCCGATTAAACTGCTGTCACTCACCCCCGCGCCCGCGTCGCCGGCCACCGCGAACACGGGACGGTTGTTCATCTCGCGCCCGCTCACGCTGGTCACGACCAGACGTCCGCTCGCTCTCGCTGAATCCTTTATCGCTTTTGCCTCGTCTTCCCACGTTCATGACCTGGTTGCCGCACATTACTTTGTCCCACTCGCGTCGTGACCAACTGCTCCGTTGGCTCCTGTGGAGCTGCGCGAGCGTCACCGGGCTGATCCTGGTCGGCATCCTGGCGTTTCTGATTCTGGAATCGCTGCCCGCGTTTCATCGGCCAGGGTGGAGCCGCTTCTTCACGGACGCATCCTGGCATCCGACCGAAGGCTCCTACGCGCTGTGGCCCATGTTGGCGGGCACTCTGTTGAGTACGGTCGGCGCCCTGCTGCTGGCGGCGCCGCTTGGGATCTGCTCGGCGGTGTTTTGTCACTGGTACGCGCCCGCGTGGCTCGCCGTCCCTTACCAACGGTTTATTGAGCTGCTGGCCGGCGTTCCATCCGTGGTCTTCGGCTTTTGGGGACTCGTGGTACTCGTGCCGCTCATCAATCAATGGAAGCCGCCCGGCTCCAGCCTGCTGGCGGGCATTCTCATTTTGACCATGATGATTCTTCCCACAACCGGGCTGCTCTCGCGGGCCAGTCTGGCCCAGGTCTCCCCGGAGTCCATCCGGGCCGCCACTGCCCTGGGGTTTGGACGATGGGGGATGCTTCGGCGCGTGGTGATTCCATCCTGCCGGTCGGGGCTGATGACCGCCGGACTGCTGGCCGCCGGGCGGGCGCTGGGCGAAACCATGGCCGTCCTGATGGTCTGCGGCAACGTGGTGCAGATGCCTTCCAGTGTCTTTGATCCGATCCGCACGCTCACGGCCAACGTGGCGTTGGAAATGACCTACGCGGTGGGCCATCATCGGGCCGTGTTATTTGTCAGCGGCCTGCTGCTGCTGCTGCTGGTCATCATCCTTGTCGGCTCGGCCACCTGGGTCAGTCGGACGCCCCGCCATGTCTAGTCTTCGTCAATCCCGTCAGGAACGATGCGCCACGGCGGTGACGTGGGGCGTGGCGCTTGCGCTGCTGGCCTTCTTTGTCTTTCTGCTGGGGGATCTGCTCCGGCACGGCGTCGCCGGACTCTCATGGGAATTTTTCACGGCACCGCCAAGCCACGCGGGACGGGAGGGAGGCATTGCGCCCATTCTGGTTTCCACGGGGCTGATCCTGGGCGTCTGTCTGTTCACCGCCATCCCGTTCGGACTCGGCACTGCTGTACTGCTCGCGGAAATGACTCATCACCGGAGCCGAACCGGGGCGATGGTCCGCCACAGCCTTGATGTGCTGGCGGGTGTCCCTTCCATCGTCTTCGGCTTGTTCGGAAACGCGCTGTTCTGCGTGACGCTCGGACTGGGTTTTTCCATCGTGTCGGGTGGTCTGACGCTGGCGTGCATGGTGCTGCCGATTCTGATTCGCTCCACAGAGGAAGGCTTGCGCGCCGTGCCGGACGAGTATCGGCTGGCGGCGGCGGCATTGGGGTTTTCCCAAACCTCAACGGTGTTCCGATTGCTGATACCGGCCGCCGTCCCCGCGCTGCTCGCGGGCTTTATTCTTGGCCTCGGCCGGGCGATGGCCGAGACGGCCGCGCTGATTTTTACCAGCGGATACGTGGATCGCATGCCCGAGTCGCTCTGGGATTCCGGACGCGCCCTGTCCATCCATATTTACGATCTCTCCATGAATGTCCCCGGCGGCGACGCCCGCGCCTATTCGTCGGCTCTTGTGCTGATCGCGCTGCTCCTCGTCATCAACGCCGGTTCCACGTGGGTGGGCCACCGCCTGGCGACCAAACGGATACTGCTATCATGACATGGCGCAAGGCCACGCCCGCCTCGTCCGCCTCCGCCTCCGGCCCGGCGGAGGCTCCATCCTCCGACTCCGCGCGCGCCGAGCTTCTGTCCTTGCACCGGGTCAACATTTTCTACGGTGCGCGTCAGGCCCTCAAGGACGTGTCGTTGTCCGTTGCCAGGGGAAGCATCACCGCACTGGTCGGGCCGTCAGGAAGCGGGAAAACGAGTTTGTTGACCTGCGTGAACCGGCTGACGGATTTGATTCCGTCCTGTCGGGTCACCGGCTCAATTCACTGCGCCGGGTTTGATGTGTTCGCTCCCGACACCGACGTCCTGCAATTGCGACGGCGCGTCGGCATGATTTTCCAAAAGCCCAATCCCTTTCCGTTTTCCATTCGTCACAATCTGGCCTGCCCCCTGCGTGAACACGGCGTCACGGATGGTCACCAGATTGACGCCCGCATTGAGTCCGCCCTTCGGCAGGTGGGGCTTTGGAAGGAAGTGTCCGACCGGCTGGAGACCGCCGCGCTCGCGCTGTCCGGCGGACAACAACAGCGCTTGTGTATCGCGCGCGCACTGATTCTGTCTCCGGACGTGCTGCTGATGGACGAGCCTTGCAGCGCGCTGGACCCGATTTCAAGCGGGTGGGTTGAGGACCTCATCACGGCGTTGCGCCGGCAGTACACCATTGCCATCGTCACCCACAATCTCGCCCAGGCCCGGCGCATCGCCGACCACGTCGCACTGCTCTGGGTCCGGGATGGCATCGGTCAACTCATTGAACACGGGCCAACGGCTCAACTGTTCAATCATCCCGTGCATGAGCTGACCGCGGCCTATATCAACGGCGTGCGAGGATAGCGCCTCTGCGTCCCCGTCTTGCGTCTGTTTTGTCTGTCCGCCGTCATGCCCGCGGACGCGGGGGCGGTTTGGGAATTTACGGTCTGTTGATTTTTTTGTCATGGTTTTGTAATACGCCCCCCTTACGCTTGGTCGCATCCGCTCGTCACCGGTTCGTCTCACCATGCAAGGGAGAAGGAATGACATGAGCATCTCTCAATCACACTTCGGCCAGGCAACGTTTTTTGCGTTGATTGTCTTCGCCGCGATCGCGCCGGCCGCCATGGCGGGAGACAGGCTGAACGACATCCTGCTGGAGAAGGGCATCATTACGAAGGAAGACTGGAGACGAATCCACAACGCCGAACAACGGCGGGGCGCACAGACCGTTGAGGACACACAGGCCACGGAAAAAATGATTTTGGACATCGTTGCAAAACGGGAAGCCGAAGCGGAGCGCAACACACAAGAGCCGCAATCGGTCAAGGTCGGCTGGGGGAAAAGGGGGTTCTCACTGTCAACCGGTGACGGCTTGTTCAGAACGACGTTGCAGTGGCGGGTTCAGGGCCGATGGACGTATCCTGAACGATCCGACCCGCGCGTTCCGGAGGCGTTCGCCGATCACGCGGAAAGCTCTTTTGAACTTCGGCGGGTGCGGATGAAAGTCGGGGGGCACGGGTATCAGCCGTGGCTGAAATATTACTTTGAAATTGACCTTCAGTCCGGACGCGATTTTGATGATGACGCATCGGCCTCGCACACCCGGCTGCTGGATTCGCGCATCATGCTGGAGAAATATCCATGGGCCATGCTCCGTCTGGGACAATGGAAAATCAATTACAGCCGGGAGCGGGTTGATTCGTCGGGGCAACAGACGTTTGTGGAACGTTCAATCATGAATCGCCTCTTTACCCTTGACCGGCAAATCGGCGTGATGCTGCACGGTCGCCTGAATCCCGGAACCCCGGCGGACGTGAATTATTACGCCGGGATCTTTTCCGGCGGCGGTCGGGGCCTGGAGAGAAACGACGACGCGCATATGATGTATATGGGGCGGTTGCAATGGAACGTCTTTGGACGGGAACTGCAATGGCGGCAAAGCGACACGACGTTTCACACAAGGCCGACGGCGAGCGTCTCGGCCGGCGGCTATACGACGATTGGCAAATGTACCAGATGGTCGTCAGACGGATGCGGAAAATTGAGTGGCTTTGATGCCGACAACGGCCAATTCCGCGTTGAGGGGGTTCAGGTCGGGAGCGCCTTCAAGTATCGCGGGTTTGCCTGGCAGCATGAGACGCACTGGAAGCAGATCAGGGACGCGGGGCGGGGCGCCGTTCCCGCACAACAAACGGATTTGTTCGGCGGCTATTTTCAGGCGGGCTGGTTCCCGCACGATCTGATTCCGGCGGCGCCCAAACCATTGGAAGCGGCGTTTCGCTATGCGCACGTGAATCCGAATATCAGCGCACCGGCGGATCGGCGTCAGGAATTTACCGTCGGATTCAACTGGTTCTTTGCCGGGCATCAAAACAAACTGACGCTTGACGCCTCCCACCTCACACTTGAGCAAGCGGAAGAGAAAGACCTGACTGAACAACGGATCCGCATGCAGTGGGATGTGTCCTTCTGACCATGATGGGAGGGCGTACCGGCATGACGGGTTTCCGAAGCACGGGGGAGATCGGTTACGGTATTTCCTGAAAGCGCACTCCGATTTGCCAGGGTTTTCCGCGAAGAAGTTTTGTGAGAACGTCTTCGGTTGGCCGCACCATCACTTCGGCGGGTTCAAACACCAGGCGGCCGGGTTCCGGGTCAATCGGCTCAAGCGGCCGGTTTCTGACGGGCGCACGGTACTGTTCGTTGTCCTGCCAGATTGCCGTCCTGACTCCAAGATTACTCAACACGATATACATCACGTTCCCCTGAATAAAAATCCCGCCGGACGTCGTCACTTCGTGCATGTCGGAAATCTCGGCGGTCTCATAAAAGGTGACCGCCTCATCCGGCTTCGCCCGCCCAAGCCCCTTCACGAACAACGGCGCAAAAAACGCGATTTCATTTTGACTGAAGGCCGGCCGACGGTGTGCGTCCCCGCCGGGCACAAGCCGGGAGAACGCCGTCTCCCGTGTTTCAACGTACAGCCCGCGCAACACGCCGGCTACGTCGTCCTCCTTGAGAACAGCCGGATGCGAAAACGGTTTCCCGTCATGCCCGCCGGGAATCGCCTGAAGACCGACCACACGGTTCGCGTCCTCATAGACCGCCGTGGGCGGCGCCACCGACGTGGCGCAGGCGGCCAGGAGCATGAGCATCCCGCATCCCGATCCGGTCAATTTTTTCATCGTTCGTTCCACGCCTTCCCGTGCCGGCCTCGTGATTGTCCTCCACCGACGTCCTCTGTTACCATACGGCTGTTTGGAACGTCTCCCGCATGGATTGTATTTTATTCCGACATGGCATTGCCGTTGACCGGGGCGAGTGGACAGGCGACGACCGCTCGCGTCCCCTGACCGGCGAGGGCGTGGAGATCACGCGCCACGTCACGCAGGGACTTGTTCGGCTCGGCGTCGTTCCCACCAGCATCCTCTGCAGCCCGTTTCTCCGAACACGACAAACCGCCGACATCGTCCGGGACATTCTGGGCGTTTCCGAGCGCGCGCACCCGTGCCCTGCCCTGCTTTCAGAGGCGGCTCCGGAAGATTTTCTGAACGTGCTGACCTCATACGCCAGGGATGAGTGCGTGTTCTGTGTGGGCCATGAACCGCATCTGGGACAGACCGCCGGCCTCATGCTCCTGGGCCAGCCCGTTACGGGGCTGTCGTTCACAACATCAGGAGTGTGCCGCATCCGGTTTGACGGAACGCCACGACCCGGATGCGGCACGCTGCAATGGTGGCTGCCGCCCGCATTCTTCAGCACGCCGGCCCACCGGTAACCACATCCCAACCAGACCCGCCTCGCACAGCGGCTGTTGTCAAACAAGTTTATTATACAGCCAGGCAATAAGAAATCCGCCGATGAAGGCATCAAAAAACGCCCACGTCATTCCAAGAATAATCCCGCCATTGTCAAGCGAATAACCGAGATACACCGTGCCCAGAAAATCCGTCACGTTGTGCAAATAGCTGTGCGTGAACAACGCAACAATGGAAGTGAACAAGACCCCCAACGACCACAGAATACCCAAGGCCAGACCCAACGCTTTTGGTTGAATGGGTTGTGACATCATCGCCTCCTTTGGTGTGACAAAATCTCAACGGGCCATTGCCATTTGTCCGGCAACGACAGGGAAGGGACACCATGGCGTCACGGTTCCCGAACCGACCGCCGCTTGCATCATGCACTCAAGAGCGTCGCAAGGCTGATCTCGCCGCCGGCTTCTTCCGAATCATGCAAAGCGAAGGAGGGCCACCAGGCGTTCAACGAGCTTCGGCGCTCCAAACACGGTGTCAATTTTGTTGTCCGCGAGGGACGGGCGCGTCACGACCGTGCCGCCGGCTTCTTCAACCAGAACGCGGGTGGCCGCGGCGTCCCAGGGATTGAGCGCGGGATCAATCATGGCGCCGACCGAGCCGCCGACCACCAGCGCATGGCCGAAGCAATCGGTGTAGCCACGAAGGTATCGGCACGCGCCGGCGAGTTGCGGCAACATCGCTTCGCACCCGGCGCCGATGAATTGAGCGGGGTCTCCCGCCGCGATGATGCTTGTCTCCACGTCCGTGTCATCGGACACCGACACGGACGTTCCGTTGCGGCGGCATCCCATCCCTCGCGCCGCGTCACAGGTCACGTTCAGCACGGGCAGATGGATGACGCCAATGAGGGTCTTGTCCTCTTCCCGATCCTCCAACGCGACGATGGTGCCGAACAGCGGGATGTTGTTCACGAAGGAACGCGTGCCGTCAATGGGGTCTATCAGCCAGCGATAGCGGGTCTTGTGTTCATGCTGGCCGAATTCTTCTCCCAGCACGTCATACGCCGCCGCAAGCGGGTCGTGCCGCAACACGGCGCGAATCGCCGTCTCCGCCTCGCGGTCGGCCACGGTCACCGGCGAGCCATCGTCTTTTCGTTCGACGGACAGCTCACGACGCCTAAAATGCTCAAGCAACATCGCGGCCGGAGTTTGCGCGGCCCGCACGGCAAGGGCCAGAAGATGTTCCAACGTCCCGGTCTTCACGACGTCCGATGAGGGGGAATCGTGTGGCGGATGATTTTGCCTTCGGCGAGATACACGACCAGTTCCGCGATATTCGTGGCATGATCGGCAACCCTTTCAATGTACTTGGAAATAAAGGAAAGACGAATGGCCCGTGTAATGGTCCTGGGATTCTCAATCATGTAGGACAGCAGTTCCCGAAAAAGCTGTTCCGTCAGATTGTCCACCACGTCATCGTCGTCAATGACTTTCCTCGCCAGATCCGCATCGGCTTTGACAAACGCATCCAGCGATTCCCGCACCATCAGCCCCGCGCATTCGGCCATATACGGAATGTCAATGTACGGCTTAAGCTGAGGCTCCGCATTCAGCTCAATCGCGCGCTCGCAGATGTTTTCCGCCAAATCGCTCATCCGCTCCAGTTCCGACGAAATTTTCATCGCGGTGGTCAGAAAGCGCAGGTCTCTGGCGGCCGGTTGGTAGCGCGCCAGACATTCAACGGCCATCTCGTCAATTTCCAGATCCAGCATGTTCACGCTTCGGTCGTTTTCAATCACCCGGCGGGCCAACGCCTCATCGCGCTCAACGAGCGCCTTCAGTGCGTTCCGCATCTGGTCTTCAACCAGAGAGCCCATCTTGAGAATGGCGTGTTTGACTTTGCCAAACGCTTCTTCAAAATATCGTTCCATCGCGCCCTCAATAACCGCCGAACACCCGGCCCGTCATCCGAACCGGCCCGTCACGTAATCTTCCGTGCGCCGGTCGGACGGGTTGGTAAAAATTCGTTTTGTCTCGTCGTATTCAATGATTTCACCCATCAGAAAAAATCCCGTGAAATCGGAAATGCGGGCGGCCTGCTGCATATTATGCGTCACAATCACCACGGTAAGCTGCTCCCGCAGGGAACGCAGCAACTCTTCAATCTTCGCCGTGGAAATGGGGTCAAGCGACGAACAGGGTTCATCCATAAGCAGCACGTCGGGGTTGACGGCCAGCGCGCGCGCAATGCACAGCCGCTGCTGTTGTCCTCCCGACAGGCCGAACGCGCTCTGATGCAGGCGGTCTTTGACTTCCTCCCACAGCCCCGCGCCCCGCAGACTCTTTTCCGCAACGTCATCCAACAGAGCGCGGCGCCGTATGCCGTGCAACTGCGGCCCGTACACCAGGTTCTGGTAAATGGATTTGGGGAACGGATTGACCTTCTGAAAGACCATGCCCACCGTGGTGCGAAGATCCGTGACGTCCACCGATGGATCATGGATGTCCAGATTGTCCAGGCGAATCGTTCCCGCCAGCCGCGCGCCTTCAATGAGATCGTTCAGCCGGTTAAAGCAACGCAACAGTGTTGATTTTCCGCACCCGGACGGCCCGATCAGCGCCGTGACCTGATGTTCCGGGATGGCCAGATTGACGTTGAACAGCACCTGCTTGTCGCCATAAAAAAAGTCCGCGTCCTCAACCGTGATTTTGGGGCCTGATTGTCCGTGCGGAAGACGCGGGGAAGATGCCATGGCTGTCTCAATTCTCTGTGCCTGAAACAAAATAGTGTGAGGAGATTGTGAACGAATGTCAATCACGGAACCGCCACGCCATGCCGGAACACCGTCGGTCACGCTTTCGGACAACCATCCTCATCGTGGTCACACCGCAGGCGAGAGAAATTTCTTCCGCATGTGATTCCGAAGCGCGATGGCGGCAAGATTGAGCGTCATCACCACGACAATCAGGACAAACGCGGTGACATACACCATGGGTTTGGCAGCCTCCACGTTGGGCGACTGAAAGCCCACGTCAAAGATGTGAAAGCCCAGATGCATGAATTTGCGTTCCAGATGGAGAAAGGGGAAATGCCCGTCAACCGGAAGCGCCGGAGCCAGTTTGACGACGCCGGTCAGCATCAGGGGAGCCACTTCGCCGGTCGCGCGCGCCACCGCCAGAATGACGCCGGTCAACACGCCCGGCAGAGCGCAGGGCAGGATCACGCGAATCATGCTTTCCAGTTTCGTCGCGCCCAGCGCCAGTGAGCCTTCTCGGTATTCGCGCGGCACGGCGGCCAGTCCCTCTTCCGTCGCCACAATCACGACGGGAACCGTCATGAGCGCCAGCGTCAGCGACGCCCACAGCATCCCGCCCGTGCCAAACGTCGGAGTCGGCAGGGCTTCGGGATAGAACAGATCATCAATGGTCCCGCCAACCGCATAGACAAAAAACCCCAACCCAAAGACGCCAAACACAATGGACGGCACGCCCGCCAGATTATTCACCGCAATACGCACCATCCTGACAATCAGTCCCTGCCGCGCATACTCCCGCAGGTAGAACGCGGCGAAGACTCCGAACGGCACCACGGCCACGCTCATAATCAACACCATCATCACGGTGCCGAAAATCGCCGGAAAAATGCCCCCCTCGGTGTTGGCTTCCCGTGGCTCATCGCTCAACACGGCCCAGAATCCGGCGACATACGCGAGCATTTTTTCACCGAGTCCCATCGCGTTGGGACGGCGAACCTGCACAATCTGCCCGACCGAAAGACGTTGCTCGCGGCCATTGGTTTCAACCAAAACAACGTCGTACTCATTGAGCCGGTCGCTCAACGTCCGAAGCGACTCAACCAATGTGCCGTACCGGTGTTCCAGCCGCTTCACAGTCGCGTGGAGCGCGGCGGCCTCGCGGGTCCGGCCCTGCCCCGCCAGTTCCAATTCCCGAATGGCCAACCGGGCGTCTTCAATGTCATAATGCACGTTGCCGATGACGTCTCGTTGAAGATGCGCCACGTCGTCATGCAGGACGTTGACGCGATCAATCAGCGGCTGCAACGCCTTCCATCCCTCTTCATTGCCCGAAGCCACCACGCGGCCATTGTGTTCAATCCGGCCAAGCCGGCCATAAAAATTCCCCCATTCCCTGCGCTCAACGGCCACCACGTGTTGCGGCGTCGCCGCCGACACGATTTGGTCACGATCAATCCACCGGAAATCCAGACCATACACATCGCGATTCCCGATTTTCAGCCTCACCCGCGTTTTCCCTTCGGGAAATTCCGGCGTCACGGAATGGGGGATGACCTCTTCATTTTTGAGTTCGCCCAGCACGCTCGTGCCATCCTTCAGTTGCATCTCAACAAGGGGATGCGGCCAGAAAAACCCAAGGCCATTGACCATAATCAACAGAAGAACGCCGCCGACCATGAGCAGCGAGGCGGCCACGGCCACCCCGCAGAACCACACGAACAGCGTCCCGGAAGCGAAGAATTTGTGAATCCCGTCAGTCATGTCACGTCTAAAACTGGCCGTAGCGAAGCCGAAGCCGCTGCCGCACCATGTCGGCGAGCGTGTTCACCAGAAATGTAAACACAAACAACATCAGACCGGCTAAAAATAACAGGCGATACAATGTTCCCCCCTGCGGGGCTTCGGGCATCTCAACGGCAATGTTCGCCGAGAGTGTTCGGAATCCATTGAAGAGATTCAGATCCAGCACGGGAGTATTGCCCGTCGCCATCAGCACGATCATGGTTTCTCCAACCACCCGGCCCAACCCGATCATGATCGCGGAAAACACTCCGGGACTCGCCGACACGATGACGAGTTTGGTCAGTGTCTGCCACGAAGTGGCGCCGAGGGCGAGCGATCCGGCAATCAAATGGCGAGGCACATTGCCGAGAGAATCCTCGGAAATACTGAAAATGGTGGGAATGACCGCCATGCCCATGGCAATGGCAATGACCAGCGCGTTGCGCTGATCGTACCCCACGCCGAGCGTTGAACGCAGCCAGTTCGCATAGTTGGAATCAAAAAACAGGGCTTCAATCTGCTGATTGAATTGCAGACAGACCCACACCGTCCCGCCAAGAACCAGGACACATGCCACCAGTTCCGTCACAGTCCCCGATTGTCGCTTCGGGCTTGATGGAAGCAGTTGCCAGACGACCCATGCCGCCACAATCGCCAGCGGCACCGCGATGAACATGACGACCACGGCCGGGAAAAAAACTTCCAACAGCGGCGCCAGCCACAAGCCCGCCAGAAATCCCAGGATCACCGTCGGGAACGCCGCCATCAGCTCCACGACCGGTTTCACCACCGCGCGTATCGCGGGCGTCATAAACATCGCGGTGTAGATCGCTCCCAACACCGCGATGGGCGTCGCCAGAAGCATCGCGTACAGCGTGCCTTTCAGCGTGCCGAAAATCAGCGGCCACAGGCCGAATTTAGATTCAAAGGCGTCAGACCCGCCGGTTGATTGCCAAATCGGCAGTGGTTCGTCATACCCCTCATAGAACACGGGAAGGAACAGGGATGAAAACGTGACTTCGGGATGTTCGTTGTCCACGTCGTAGGCGATCAGTCGTCCGTCGTCATGCACCACAATGGCCCCGTCGGTCTTTGGGGCAAACGTCGCCGCCAGCACGGGGGAGCCGTTTCCCGGAATCGTGACGAGCGTCTGATGCGACGTTGAATAATGGATAGCCACCCCGCCGGCGGCATCGGCCGTGAGAAAACCCTTATCCCGCAACGAAGGCGAAATAGCCGTCACCGCTCCATCATGCGACCTGAAATCACGAATTTTTTGCAGATGCGGATCGCCCCCCGCGTCACGGTCTGTCACTGGCATCCAGACGGCGACCGTCCCGGCGGCTGTCCCCACCACCAGGGATCGGTCGCCGATGAGGTACGCCAGCGCAGTCACGGGCGCCCCGACGGCACGGGTCTCCATCAATCGCGGACGTTGAAAATCCTGAATATCCCAATACAGCAACCGTCCGTCCGTGGTGCCCCCGACAAGCGTATCTCCCTCGCCGTCCAGAAGCAGCGCGGCGACGGCGTCCACCCCCTCACCGGTGATTTCAGTCCGAACGGTCTCCCGTGTCCGTTCACGCGCAAACAACCCCGCTTCCGTTTCCGTAATCTTCGTGAGCCATAAGCGACCGGCCCCGGTCAACGCGGCCACGATGGCGCCGCTGTCGGTTTCCCGGTAAGCCAGCCGCGCAATGGGTTCAGCGTTGGGAACCGCGTCAATGTGTTCGGCGGAAGTCACGACCGGGACAATCGTTCTCACGCCGTCACTGAACGTGACCCGATACGTGATACGCACGGGAATAACGCGCCCGTTGGCCGTCCCCAATCCGTGGAGATACGCGTCTCCCGCCACCGCCGCGCCTGCCCCGATCGTGAATGCACCAATCGCGTCTCCCGCTTCTTTCGCACGATGCTGAACGCGCGACACGGCGGTAACGTCCTCGTTCGCAAAATCCGGCACGGCATCAAGGCGGATCGGGTCGCCGGACGGCAGCGCATGGAAAGCAATGTCCCCCCGTCGCAGCACGTACCCGACTTCCCGATAGTCATCAATCCCCACGCCGACGTGCTGCGGGGCGTCACGGGCCTGCTCAAACGCATCAGTCCGCACAGATGTCAATTCACTCCAGGATGCCGGAGCAAACAGAAGCATCACCTCAATCAGCAGATAGGCAAAAATTCCCAGGACACTGATAACGACAGTCCATCCGCCAACGGTAATAACCCCCGTCGCCACACGATCCACCAAACGCCGCATCGTCATTGAGGGGCCGCCGGAAAGGCGCGACGGCACAGGAGACGCGGGCATCATGGCCTCATCCGCTCTTGTCTGATCGTCACTCATGGATTGCAAAGCGCCCGCCTCTGTTTATGACCCGTCAACCATTTGCCGACTGATAACACTCTGCGGCAGTGGAAAATACCCATCCTTGATAACCACATGCTGACCGTCCCTGCTATACACATATGTCAGAAATTCCTTCACCAAAGGCGGCAACGGCTTACCGGGGATTTTATTCACGTACACCCGCAGAAACCGGGCCAACGGATATGTTCCGGAAGCGACATTGGCAAACGTCGGGGCGTGGCAGGATGTCCCCCCGTCCGACGACAGATCAATCACGCGCACCCCCGACGTGCGATAGCCAATCCCGCTGTACCCAATCCCGCCCAGATCTTCGGACACGCCCTGCACCACCGACGCCGACCCGGGTTGTTCCTTGACCTCATTTTTATAATCGCCCGTCCTCAACGCCTGTTTCTTGAAAAACCCGTATGTCCCCGAGGCGGAATTTCTGCCATACAGACTCACCCGAGTCGCGCCCCACGGCCCATCAAGACCCGCCTTCCCCCACGTATCAATATCTTCGTGATGCCCAAGTCTCCGGGTTTTAGAAAAGACGGCATCCACCTGTTCCAGACTCAAGCACCGGATCGGATTATCTTTGTTCACATACACAGCCAGGGCATCCGCGGCGACGGGAAAGCTGGTGGGCGCGTAGCCGAATCTCGCCTCAAACTTATCCACTTCCTTCGCTTTCATGGATCGGGACATCGGGCCTAATTGAGCCGTCCCTTCAATCAGAGCCGGCATCGCGGTGCCGGAGCCTTTGCCCTCAATCTGGATCTTCACATTGGGGTATTCCTTTCGGAACCCTTCAGCCCACAGCGTCATAAGATTGTTGAGGGTATCGGACCCGATACTGTTCAGATTCCCGGACACCCCGCTGACGCGGACGTAGGCTTGCCATTTTGGATCCACCATGGAGTCGGCAGCCGCCCAACCTTGCGAGACGCCGCCCACGCCGCACAGCAGCAACGCCACCAGGCATCGCACTCCCCGACCAAAGAACCCGCACAACGGATTGTGGAAATCTGCACGCCGGAACAGTCTCATGCCGTTGGCCTCCCGTTTCAGGTTCTTGCGCCACGCGTCCATGCCGCGCGAACGTCCCTGTCACCGATTTGTCAGTGTAGAAGCAGCATATTGCCGGGCCGTAAAAAACAGGTTACGAAATTGTTAACTCGCCTGTGGTGAGGTGGGGGGCGCCACGGTTTCAATGCGGCAAGGTTGCAGACGCCCAAATTGGGCGTCTCTACGGCACGTGGTCGGGAACCCGCCCCATCTGTTATTCCCGCGCCACGGCAGGAATCCAATTCCCCCGCTGCACCCTCAACGCGACAAGGTTTGTAGGGACGCCCAATTTGGGCGTCTTTACGGCATCACGGCAGGAATCCAATCCCCCCCCGCTGCACCCTCAAACGCGACAAGGTTTGTAGGGACGCCCAATTTGGGCGTCTTTACCGCATCTCTCCCGGTGTTGATACACGCCTGTGGTTTCAGGTATGCTTGCCGGATTCCGCTGTCGCCAATAACCGTCTATTCCCACACTGGAGAAGCCGTACAATGAAAACCAGCATGGCCATAATTACTTCATCGCATAGTACGCATCTACCCCCCCCCCCCCCCCCCAGAAAATTTACTGCTAAAACAACCGGTTAGCGCACCCCGCCTTGCCGCACTGCTGATCTTCGCCCTCTGCGCTTTCGCGGCGCCGACCAGCCACGCGCAGACCGCAGCGACGGTGGTTTCGGTCTCGGCACCGTCCGGCTTCTACAACACCGGCGACATCCTGTCGATCACCGTCGAATTCTCCGAAGCGGTCACAGTGACCACCTCTCCTAGCGGTACTGCGGCACTGTTCATAAGGGACATTGGTACGGAAGCCACCTACGACAGTGGTAGCGGCACGGAATTTCTGCTCTTCACCTACACCGTGCGCGCCTCAGACAGCACCCGCAACCTCCGCTACAACAACACAACCGCACTTGGAGTGGAGATCGGCGGCGAAATCAAAACAGGCACCCTCGACGCCGACCTGACCTTGCCGCCGGTCGGCTCCGCGAACTCGCTGTCTGGCTCCTCGGATGTGGTGATAGACAACACCGCGCCGGTGTTCCCCGACGCCGCCAGCAGCAGCGACCCCCTCGTTCTTCCCACAATCGCCACCAGCAGCACGACCGCCACCGAGGTCTATAACGCCCAAGCCACAGATTACGCCGGCACGGCGGATACCGGCATCACCTACACATTGGGCGGCACCGGCACCGACCCCGATTCCTTTTCGCTTGACACCAACACCGGAGTCCTCACCCCGGCCTCCACCCTCAACGACGAGGCAACCTACAACCTGACCATCACCGCCACGGACGAAGCCGGGAACGTGTCCCTCACGCACTATCTCCGCGTCATGGTCTCCAACGTGCCGACCGCAACCATCACCCCCATCGGCACCGGCACCGCCAACATCGCAGACGGTGCGCTCACCTTCACGCTCGTATTCAGCGAGGATGTCACCGGCTTTGAGAGAAGCGACATCACCGTCACCGGCGGCAGCCTGGGGGCGATTACGCCGCCGCCCGTTGAGACGACCACATATGGGGTGGCGAACACCTTTACCTTGCTCGCGACCCCGACCACCAACACCAGCGGCACACTGACCGTCACGCTGTTGGCCGAGGCGGCCCACTCCCCCACCGACACCGCCCGCCTCACCCCGGTCGCCACAGCCAGCCGGGCCTACGACACGCTGGCGACCGCCCCGGCCATTGACGCGGTTACCGGCGATAACATAATCGACGCCACCGAGCTGGCCGACGGTGTCACCGTCACCGGTACGAATGAAGCCGATGCACGGGTCACCCTCTGCTCCAACCCCACCACCGCCACCTCCACCGACACCACCTGCCCCGGCGGCACCAACTACACCGCCACCGTGACCGCCACGGCCTGGAGTGTTATGCTGACCACCACGCAACTTAACTCCCTCCCCACGGGCTTCGTAACCCTGACCGCCATCGCCACCGATGCGGCCGGCAATGCCGCCGTTTCGCCCGCCCTGGAGATCAGCGTGGCCGGCCAAGCCGCCGCCATGACCGAGGAGGCAATTACACTGCCCAACCGCGCAGTCGGCTATGTGACGCTGCCGGTTGCCGCCACCCTGTCAATAAAGCAAGCGGCTGAGGCCGCCGCCAACAGCCCGCCGTCCGGCAGTTCGTTCAGCCTGACGGTGGATATTGCACTGACGGACGCCGCCGGCACCGACCTGTCGCTGACGCCACCCGCAACCGTCTGTCTGCCCACCACCGACGTCCCGGCGGGCAACGATCCTGTGCTGTTCCACTACCCATCGGGAAGCTGGGAAGAAATCGGCCGCGACACTGCCACTCGCGCCGGCTTTGTCTGCGGGATGGTCACCACCTTCTCGCCGTTCGCGGTGGGCTATGAACGCACAATTGAAGACGCACGGCTAAGCGCCATCAGCCGGACCATCCTGCCGGAAGTGGCACGGGCCATCACGGACACCACCGTCAGCGCCATCGCGCGACGACTTCATCACGCCGGCGCCGACAGCCACGAATCCGGCTCCGTCACCCTCGGCGGCCAGTCCACCCTGGCCGACATCCTGACCACCGGCGGACAAGCGCTGGCCGACGGCACATTGAACCTGCACGACATGGTGGGCCGCTCCGCGTTTGTCCTGCCGCTCAATCAGGCCGGCGACCTGGTGCAGGGCCTGACCCTCTGGGGCGGCGGCGACTACCGAGCCATCGGCGGGAACGGCGACGCCACGGACTGGGACGGGGCCCTGTTCAGTGCCAGACTGGGCGCGGACGCCCGTGTGCGAAACAACCTGCTGACCGGCGCGGCTCTCTCCTGGACCCAGGGCGACTTTGAGTATGGCGCACTGGCGGACGACCCCACCGGCGGCGGCGGCGACTATACCCTGCGGATGACCAGCCTCACGCCCTATGTCGGGTGGTCGGTCGTACCGGCGGGCGGGCTGGACGTGTGGGCCACGGCGGGCTACGGCTGGGGCGAGGTGTCCATCACCGATACCATCGTGGACGCACTCCAGACGAGCGATGCCACGACGGTCATGGTGGGCGGCGGCGTCAGCGCGCAGGTGCTGAAGACGCGCACCAGCCGGGTGCGGGTCAAAGGCGAACTCATGCAGACCTCCATGGATCTGGACGGCCACGACAGAATTGGCGCGTTGACGGTAGAAGCGCGGCGGGCGCGGTTACAAGTAGAAGGGCGCCATGAGTACGAGTTAGCCGGCGGCGGGCGGCTGGGCGGCACGTTGGAGGCCGGGCTACGGCGTGACGGCGGTGACGGGCTAACCGGCACCGGCGCAGAAATGGGCGGCGGGGTACAGTATCGTCACCCGGCCCAGGGCGTCACGCTTTCCGGTCAGGGCCGTGTCCTGCTGGGGCATACGTCGAACTACGAGGACTGGGGCATCGGGGCGGCACTGACGGTCATCCCCGGCCAGGGCGGCGAAGGGCTGGCCCTGCGGCTATCGCCCACCTACGGCCAGACCGTGACGAACACCGCGCAACTGTGGGATCAGAGTGCGGCGAACCTGACCGGAACTGATGCGGCGGCCGTGGGGCAGAGGATGAACGCGGAAGTGGGCTACGGGCTGGCCATTGCGGACGGGCAGAGCCTGCTGACGCCGTATGGAAAACTGACGTGGGGTGCGGGGACGCGGGATTACCGGCTGGGGAGCCGCCTGACTCTGGCGTCAGGACTGAATCTGTCTCTTGAGAGCCGACGCGGGGAGACCCCTGGCGCGGCTGCGGATCATGGCGTGCTGCTGAAGGTTGAGTGGGGCTGGTAACGGGCCAGGGTGGCCATCGTTGTAGAGACGCCCAATTTGGGCGTCTTTACGGGTAACGCCCCCGGCTGGCTATCAACGCGGCACGGGGTTTTGTAGGGACGCCCAATTTGGGCGTCTCCACGGGTAACACCCCAGGCTGGCGTATCAATGCGGCACGGGGTTTTGTAAAGACGCCCAAATTGGGCGTCTCTACACGGGTAACGCCCCAGGCCGGCCTGACCAACGCGACCAAGGTTTTTGTAAAGACGCCCAAATTGGGCGTCTCTACACAGAAGGAAGCCGCAATCCAATCGTCGTCCCTTTCCCATACTCACTGTCAATGTGAAGTAGCCCACCATGCAGTTGCACCAGATGTTTCACAATGGCAAGACCAAGCCCGGTTCCGCCAGCCTCACGTGAACGGGCTTTCTCAACTCTGTAAAATCGTTCCGTCACACGCGGTAAATCCGTGCGCGGAATCCCGTGTCCCGTGTCCCGGATCGTGATGCGAACGTGATGGTCGTCTTCGTTCTCCGCCTGAAACGTGACGGTTCCACCTTTCGGGGTGTACTTCACCGCGTTGTCCACGAGATTGACCAGAATTTGCGCGAACCGGTCGCGGTCGGCTCGCACACGGCAATGGGAGGGAACACGGTTCAGAAGCTCCACGTCTTTTTTGGCGGCATCCTTCTCAAACATGGCCGAGACTTCGCTCACCACGTCCCCAATGTGAATGGGCACAGGATTCAACACCACTTTTCCCATTTCAATATCGGAAAGATGACGAAGGTCGTCAATGAGCCGCCCCATCCGTTCCACCTGGATGCCGGCAACTTCCAGAAAGCGGCGATGCGTGGCCGACTCCGGCGAGGCTTCGTCAAGCAAGGTCTCAATGTAGCCCTTGATGGCCGTCAGCGGGGTTCGCAACTCATGCGAGACGTTGACCACAAATTCCGTGCGAACCGTTTCCAGACGCCGCAGTTCGGTGACGTCGCGCAAGACCAGGAGCGTGCCGCTGGGCCGTGCGGAAAACGGCACGGGCATGGCATGAACCTCTATCATTTTCCGCGAGGGCACGTGACGCTCAACGTCCCGCTTGCGCGGCTCCACGGCGTCCGACACGCGACACAACTCAATCAGTTCGGACAATCCCCGATCTCTGACGACCTCCAGCAACGCACGTCCTTCCACCGGGTCGTGAGCACAATCCAGCATGGTTCGCGCGGCGTGATTCATGAACACAATACGGCTTGGCTCGTCCAGGGCAATCACGCCTTCCGTCATGCTGTCGAGAATGGCGACGACGTTGTCGCGTTCGGTTTCCAGAGCCAGCAGTCTGTCCAGTGAATGAGACGCGATGTACTTGACGGCCGTTTTCAATACCCCAAATTCGTCGTCGTCGGTGTGCCTGTCGCCCCATCCCCGCAACAGCCGTTCCGCGTCGCTCTGAATGTCATAGACCGGCCTCAACATCCGTCTTCCCAACCACAGCCCACAGCCCACGACCGCAACGACAATCACAAGCCCCCCGACCCATCGCTCCCCGCCGGTCGCCCCGGACGAGGCCAGCCACCACGTGGCCGCCAGACCCGACACCGTCACCACGCTCAACGACACACCGAACCGGGAGATTACACGGCCATGCAGCATTGGTGTCCCCTCACGTCTTCGTTATCCTTCAATCTCAAAGCGATACCCCACGCCCTGGACAGTCACGATGCGGGGGCTGGCTTCGCCGAGTTTTTCCCGGAGGCGTCTGACGTGCACATCCACCGTTCTTGATTCAATCTCCCCGGCATTGGCATACCCCCAGACCATTTCCAGAATTTGCTCCCGGTTCAACACCCGCCCGTCGGCCCGCATCAGCGCACAGAGCAGATCAAACTCTTTCACCGTGAACTTCACGAGCCGTCCCGCCACGCGGACCTGATATTTGGCCTCATCAACTTCAAGCGCGCCCACTCTTCGGATGCCTTCGCTCGGGGCTTCCTGTCCGCGTCGCAACACCGCTTTGACGCGCGCCACCAACTCACGCGGGCTAAACGGCTTGACGACGTAATCGTCCGCTCCCATTTCCAGCCCCACTACCCGGTCCACTTCCTCCGCTCTCGCCGTCAGCATGATAATCGCGATCTTCGCCGTACTCCGTTCACGACGAAGCAACCGGCAAATTTCCAACCCGTCAATGCCGGGCAGCATGAGGTCCAGCACAAGCAAATCAGGGTGCGCCGTCCGGGCCAGGTGCAGGGCCGTGTCTCCGTCGGACGCTTCAATGCACTGCAACCCCTCTTTTTCCAGGTGATGCCGCACCAGATCCACGATCGCCTGTTCATCGTCAACGATTAAGACTTTCAGCGCCATGCGTCACCCCTCGCTTCTTGTGAACCCTGTACGCCGACGGGCAACCGGCAAGCAGCATGACACAGTGGGCGTCTGCGGATGGCAGGCGCGTGAAGGCGGGGTACACAGGTGAGGGAACGATGGTGTGTTCGGACCAACAGCGGGGCCTTTACACGGTTAACACGAGCTTGCCCTTCCCATGGCCGGCTTCCAGCATTTCATGCGCTTTCGCCGCCTCTTCCAATGGCAACACGCCCGCGAGATGAGTTTTCAGTACGCCCTGTTCAACCAATGCGGTGAGCGTGTCCAGGTGCGCCGCATTGGGTTCCACAAACACATACTCGGCGTTCAGACCGCGCGCTTTCAGTGCGGCGGCTTGATCCCGCTCAACAATGGTCACGAGTCGCCCCGACTCTTTCAGCGCTTCAACGCTGTGATCCAGGACCGTCCCGCCCACACAGTCATACACCACATCAAGACCGTCGGGATACCACGCTCGCACCGCTTCCCGAAAATCCCGGCTGGTGTAATCAATCACCCGGTCAACGCCAAGCTCGTGAAGATAGGCATGATTGGCAGAACGTGCGGTGCCAATGACCGTGGCTCCCGCCCACTTGGCAAGCTGGACGGCAAAGCCGCCCACGCCACCGGCCGCCGCATGAATCAGCACCGTCTCACCCTCGCGAAGCCGGGCGGCCTCAAACAGAGATTGATATGCGGTCAACGCCGACAGGGGGATTGATGCGGCTTCCTCAAACGACAACGTTCCGGGCTTCCGACACACCAGATCATGAGGCAACGCGATAGACTCGGCATAGCCCCCCCAATGAACCGTGGGCAGGCGGCAATAGGCATACACGTGATCCCCAATGGCAAACCGGGTCACCTGCGGCCCCATCTCCATGACGATTCCCGCGACGTCCCAGCCTGGAATCACAGGAAAGGTGTGCGGGAACATCTCCCGCAAATACCCTTCGCGGATTTTCCAATCCACGGGATTCACCCCCGCGGCCTTAATCTGAATCAGGACGTCGTTCGCCCCCACCGACGGCACGGGAAGATCCAACAACTGCAAGGTCTCACGCCCGCCAAATTTCTGAATCGCAACGGCTCGCATCGCTCTCCTTTCGCGGATCGTTGTATCACAAACGGCACATGGAAGGCCATAATCGCCCACGCCGATACGGATGTTCGTTGAGGCGTGCATGGGAAGGGGCCGCCGATTCCATATTGAACACACGTTCCACGGAACGGTATGCTGTGCGAGTCGCATCCAGTCCTGACGGCTCCGTCCGGGCCGGGGGCGGCGACATGGTCCTGGTCGTAAAATATGGAACAGCACATCATCGGTTTTCACCAGGATGACCATGGCGATTGGGTGGCGGATCTTGAATGCGGGCACGGTCAACATGTACGGCACAATCCCCCCTGGAGCGACCGTCCCTGGGTCATGACCCGTGAAGGACGCGAACAGCGCCTGAATCAACGACTCCATTGCAAGAAATGCGATGACGGGGAACCGGCGTAAGCGGCAATCCGGCCATGCGGCAATCCGGGGATTGAAAAAGAGTCGTGGTCTTATTAAGATAGAGTCCGATCATGCAAACACTTACTGTCAACGATCCCGAACTCCCCGACCTTCAGTTTGCGCTGATGGTGGTGGCGTTGTGCACGTCGGACATCCCCACACTGAACGTGCCCGAAGACGTGCGCGACACGGTGTTTGATCGGTGCTGGTCGTTGCTCCACGAGACGCCCGCTCCCACGGACAAAGCCCTGCGCGTGCTTGATCTGCGCCAGGGGGACGACGTGACACTTGAAGCGCTCGTTGAAGTCATCCGCACGACGCTGACGGATCACGGCTATACGCAACTCACGTGGGAACACGAACCCAGCGAACCCTCGCAACCCACCAGCCCGGAAGCCAAACCCCTGATTGACCGTCTCCATATCTGGAACCCGGCGAAGCCTCCCCCCGCCGATGAAACGAACACCTGAATCACGTCCGGTTGCTCCGTTCTCCTTCGTTCGTTGCGCCGATTCCCCACGGGTTCCGGCCTCGCCGTGCGCCGTATATGATAAGATCCGACGCGGCGATACAGCGGGGAACGGCCTGCGTCATCGGCGTGATCTCCGACGCCCCGCGCGACTGCAAACAGTCGTGCGCCCGTTTTCTTCCAACGCCTGAAAGGACATGAGCATGATGGGACTCTCTCCATTGCGGACTTCGCGTATCGGGTTGCTCGCGTTCACTCTTGTCGGTGTCTGTCTTGCGCTGCTTCCGTGCGCCGTGGCATGGGCGATGCCGGCGAACATTTCCCGCGGACAACCGCTTCCCGACGCCACGCTGGTCGGCGTGAACAACACCGCCGTGACGCTGGGCGGCCTGGAAGGGCGCGTCAGGATTTTCAGTATCGTCCCGCAACTCAACACCCCGGTCTGCGACGAACAGACCCACCGGTTCAGCGAACGCAAGGCGGAGATGCCGCCGGCTCTGGAGATCGTCACCATCAGCACCAACACGCACGAGGATCAGGCGGCCTTCGCGGACAAATCCGGGATCACCAACATCACGTTTCTGTCGGACGCGCCCCGCCTTGACTTTGGGGAACGCACCGGCCTGCTGTATCCGGAGCGGCATATTTTGCAGCGAGCCGTCATCGTCACCGATACGCACAACGTCGTGCGGTATCTTGACATTGTGCCGATGAGTCAATTGCCCAACGTCACGGCGGCCATGGACGCCGCTCGCGCACTGCTGTCGGTGACCTCTCTGGCGATTCCCGCGCGGAACGTGGCGCCGCAACAGCACAATCCGCACGGCGATTCGTCAGACGCCATGACAGACATGATCCCGCCGCCGGGCATCATCGGCATCGCGCTGCATCTGACCGCCGAACGTGTCGGCGGCCCCGCCGGTCTGTTTATCCGGGCCACGCATCCCATGGGGCCGGCCGTCAAGGCCGGGCTGACGCACGGGCAGGAAATTCTGGCCGTTGACGGCCAGTCGCTCACAGGCAAAACGTACCGGGAGGTCGTCGCCATGATACGGGGCGCCATCGGCACGACCGTCACACTGCTGGTCAAAACCGTGGCCACGGTCAGGGAAGTGGAGATCGTTCGCGTCAGCGAGGACAACTTGATGAACCCAAACGACACAGAAACGCCACACCCCGGCAAGCGCCACTCGTGACGCACGGGGAAGCCGACGCGGCGTCCGGTTGTCCCGTCCGCGTGGGCATCAGCCAATGCCTGTTGGGTCAGCCCGTTCGGTACGACGGCGGCCATCAACGCGAGGCGTTTCTGGCGGATGTACTCGGGCAACACGTGGAATGGGTGCCGGTGTGTCCCGAAGTGGAAGCCGGTTTCGGGGTTCCAAGAGAAGCCATGCACCTGGTCGGCGACGTGGCCGCGCCGCGACTGCTCACCGTGTATTCCCGCACGGATCACACTGAACGGCTGCGCGAATACGCCGCACAACGGGTGCGCGAGTTAGGTGCATTGAATCTTGCCGGCTACGTGTTCAAAGCCGATTCCCCAAGCTGCGGAATCCGCCACGTGCCCGTGTTCACCGGCGAAGGACATCCGTCCCGAAACGGGACGGGGTTATTCGCCGAGACATTCAGGACCATGTTCCCGCTGATACCGATTGAAGATGAGCAGCGGCTCCGTGATCGCGACATTCGGGAATCGTTTCTTGAGCGCGTGTTCGGCTATCACCGACGGCAATCCCACGGGGATCAGATGTCCCCGGCACCGTCTCCCGAAACGCTGACGTAGGAAAAACATGGTGAGCATCAGTAGCCACAATCAAGATCGTCTTCGGCGCGCAGACAGTTGGCTCGCGCAAAGCGAAAACGTCACTTCCGACGACGAAAAATTTATCTTCCTCTGGATTGCGTTCAATGCGGCTTACGGCGGTGAGCCAAGCGATACCCCTGAACCCAATGTCTTTGGAAAATTTCTGGAGAAAATCCTGCACAGGGACAACAAAAAATCCATCGAGAAAATTCTTTTCGAAAATATATCACTTGAGCGGTTCCGTCGGATCATCCAGAACAAATACATGTTTGAGCCATTCTGGCAATTGGTTCGTGGCAGGGTGAGCAAAGTGCCTTGGAAAAAGAAATTCGACGGAGAGAATCAGCATGCCGCCAAGTACTATAAAGAACGCAGGGCTAAACTTGTCCTCGAAACAATCCTCAAGCGACTGTATACGCTACGCAATCAGATTTTCCACGGCGGCACCACCTTTCTCAAAGGCAAAGGCCGAGAACAGCTTGGAGACGGTACAGTCATCATGGCTAAGCTGGTGCCGGCGATATTGGAAATCATGAAGAACGCTAAATCCGACGATTGGGGAACCACGTCAGAATAACAGGTGAGACTTCGGTTGGCTTATTTTGATCGCAACTCGAAAAGGAGACGTTACGATGACTGATGCAACAACCAGAGGCGTGATACTCGTCGGACACGGCGGGATTCCCAAAGACTATCCTTCGGAAGATGTGTCCAAACTCAAACGGCTGGAAGGGCAGCGACGAGCGGCAGGCACGCCGATGTCCGGGGATGAGTGCGACCTTGACCAGAAAATCAGGCAATGGCCGCGCACGCCGGACACCGATCCGTATCAGGCCGGGCTGGAACGGCTGGCCGCGCAACTCAAGCCGCTGTTGGGGGAGGGGCATTTTTCCACGGCGTATAACGAATTTTGCGCGCCCACGCTTGGCGAGGCGATTGAACGGCAAATCGCGGACGGCGCGACAGATATTACCGTCGTCTCCACCATGTTCACGCCCGGCGGCTCACATTCGGAATATGAAATTCCCGAAGACATGGCCGAACTGCGTACACGCTATCAGGATGTGACACTGACCTACGCATGGCCCTTTGATCTTGGGAAGGTGGCCACCATGCTGTCAGAACACATCGCGGAATGTCGGAACGCCCCGGTGTGAAAGAGGCGCTTGCTTCGGACTGGCAAGGCAACGGGTCAGGGGTTGGAGTCCGGAGGCAGTGACGCAGATGATGCCACGTCGCGCTTTTTTTCCAACGCGAACAGGATAAGCAGAGAGACGACACCGACACTAATGGCGCTATCCGCCACGTTAAAAGCCGGCCAGTGATAGCCGGCCACGTAAAAATCCAGGAAGTCCACGACTTCGCCATAGTGCAACCGGTCAATCAAATTTCCGATTGCCCCGCCCACAATACCGGAGACAGTCAGTTGGCCCCACCAGTCATCAGGATGCATGCGGTAAAAAATCGTCCACAGTAATCCCATGGCAAAGATGGACGTTCCGACAAAAAAGATGAGCCGGAACGTGCTGTTGGTCGTGGCAAAAATGCCAAACGCCGCGCCGGGGTTGCGAATATGGGTCAGGTTGAAAAACCCGGAGATGACGGGAATTGAATCATGCAATGGCATGGTCTGCGTCACCAGGCTCTTCGTGACCTGATCCAGGACCACAATGATGAGCGCCACACCAATCAGCACGCCGGATCGTCGCAAGCCTTCGCTCATGCCACGGCCTCCAGACAACGATCACACAAGGTTGGATGACGGGTGTCGTCGCCGACGGATGGACGGTACTTCCAGCATCGCTCGCATTTTTCCCCTTCGGCTCGTTCAACTTTGGTCAGGATACCGGTGGATTGATCTGCTTCTGTGCGCATATCGCCCCCGTTCTCATCAAACTTCAGTCTCACTTGCGACACGATGAACAGGGCCGGCAGATCCTCTTCACACGAACGCAGCAGGTCAAATGCGTCTTGCTTCGCCACGGTGATCGTCACCTTGGCTTCCAGGGAAGAACCGATGAATTTATCTTGTCGCCGATGCTCAAGCGTCCCCAGCACAAGCGAGCGAATGTCCAGTAATTGTTTCCAGCGATCCTCCAGCGCGTTCTGGTTCTCCAGTGGACTCGGCTCCGGAAAGGTGGAAAGATGCACCGAGTCAGACGCCGCCGACGTCGCGTCACGTTTCGGCAGGACGTCCCACACGTCTTCCGCCGTAAAACTCAAAATGGGCGCCATGAGCCGGGCCAACCCCGTAACGATGCGGCACAGAACCATTTGCGATCCGCGTCGTTCACGCGAGTCTTTGGGAAAGGTGTAGAGCCGGTCTTTCAGAATATCCAGATAGGTGGCGCTCATGTCCACGGAACAAAAGTAGTCCAGTTCGTGCATGATTTGCCGAAAATCAAATGTCTCGTATCCCTTCCGCACGTTGCGAATGACGTTGTTGAATCGCATGAGCGCCCAGCGATCCAGTTCCGGCAAGCGTTCAACGTCAACCTGATGGGCCGGATTCTCCGGCTCAAAGTCGTAGATATTGCCGAGTAAATACCGACAGGTATTCCGGATTTTCCGGTAGGCTTCCACCAGTTGCTTGATGATTTGCGGCGACAGGCGCAGGTCTTCCTGATAATCCTGGGCCGCCACCCACAAGCGAAGCACTTCCGCGCCATACGCTTTGCTCACTTCTTGAGGCGACACCACGTTGCCGGCCGACTTGGACATCTTTTTGCCGTGACCATCCACGACGAACCCGTGGGTCAGCACGGCCCGATAGGGCGCGCACCCATCCGTGGTCACGGACGACAGGAGGGCGCTGTGGAACCACCCGCGATGCTGATCCGACCCTTCCAGATACAAACTCGCCGGCCACCAGTCTTCACCGTGTTGCTTCACCACGGCGGCGTGACTCACGCCGGACTCAAACCACACGTCCAGAATATCCCGCTCCTTGTTCAACTCCGTGGCTCCGCATGACGAACAGGCAGTCCCCGTGGGCACAAGTTCGCGCGCCGACCGCTCAAACCACACATCCGCCCCATGTTGACTCACCAGGTCGGCAATATGGCCAATGACGCCGGAGTCCACCAACGGGCGTTGGCATTGCGCGCAGGTCAATACCGGAATCGGCGTTCCCCAAATGCGTTGACGCGACACACACCAGTCGGGACGATTCGCCACCATGCCGTGAATGCGATCACGGCCCCGTTCCGGAATCCATTGCACGCGGTCAATTTCTTCGAGCGCGCGTTCACGCAAACCGCCTTTGTCCATGGACACGAACCATTGCTGCGTGGCCCGGAAAATCACGGGCTTTTTACAGCGCCAGCAATGAGGGTAGGAATGTCGAAGCGGTTCCTCGCCGATCAATACGTCACGTTGCCGAAGCTGTTCAACGATCTCCGGATCGGCTTTGAAGACGTGTTGACCGGCAAACGCCGGCACGTCATCGGTAAAACATCCGCGCTCATCAACCGGCACGTACACTTGCAACGGTTCCGGCGGCGCGCCGCCCGACGTGCGCGCGTTATAGCGCAACGCCAGAAGATAGTCCTCCATCCCGTGACCCGGCGCAATATGCACACACCCCGTTCCCTGTTCCAGCGTCACAAACTCCGCCGGCACAATCGGGGACTGCCCGTCGGTGAGCGGACGTCGGCAGAACAAGCCTTCAAAGCCATCCCCGCCTTTCCGTGTACCCAGGAGATCAATGTTTTTCAATCCACACACGGCGGCCACGTGATCCATGCGCGTCTCGGCCATGACCAACACCTCGTTGCCCACGCGCAGAAACGCATAATCAATGTCCGGGTGAAGGGCGACGGCCTGATTAGCCGGCAACGTCCACGGCGTCGTCGTCCAAATGACGATGGAGACGGTCTCAACGTCGTCGTGACCGGTCAGGCCAAACCGCGCCTTCGGGTTCGCCGTGAACGGAAATTTCACATACACGGACGGCGAGTCATGATCCGCGTATTCAACCTCGGCTTCGGCCAGGGCGGTCTGATCGTGCGTACACCACAACACCGGCTTCAACCCTTTATACACCCCGCCCCGCTCCACAAACTTTCCGAACTCGCGAATGATGGTCGCTTCGTATGCCTTGTCCATTGTGAGGTAGGGGTGTTCCCAATCACCCAGGATACCCAACCGTTGAAACTCCTCTCGCTGGATATCGGCAAACTTGCCGGCATACTCGCGGCACAGTTGGCGCAATGCCGTGGCGCTCACGTCTTGTTTCTTCCCGCCAAGCTGCTTCGTGACCTGATGTTCAATGGGCAACCCGTGGCAATCCCACCCGGGCACGTAGGGCGCCCGAAACCCTTCCATCGTGCGGGACTTGACGACAATGTCTTTGAGGATTTTATTGAGCGCGTGACCAATGTGAATGTGGCCATTGGCGTAGGGCGGCCCATCATGCAGAATATACAGTGGGCGCCCCGCCCCGGATTCCTGAATGCGTTGATAGAGCCGTTGCTCCGTCCACCGGGACACAAATTCCGGCTCTCGCGTCGGCAGATTCCCCTTCATGGGGAAATCCGTTCGGGGCAAGTTGAGCGTTGATTTATAATCCATCTGTCAAACGGTCGTGTGCGGGAAGACGGGAGGGATGGGCCACGAGATGCGACAACACGCCATACCGGTTCAGCTAACCGCCATCATGCGATCAATCGCAATCCGGGCCAGGGCCTTGTCGTCGTCCGGCACGGAAATCCGGTTCACCACGTGTCCGTGCGCGAGATTCTCCATGCTCCAGCAGAGGTGAGCGGCATCAATACGAAACATGGTCGCGCAACGGCAGACCGTGGAGGAAAGAAAAAACACCCGCTTGTCCGTTTCTTCCTGCTTCAGACGGTTGACCAGATTCAGCTCCGTCCCCACGGCCCACGCTGTCCCTGGCCGCGCATCCTTCACCGTGCGAATAATACACTCGGTGGACCCCACGACGTCGGCTTGATTGACGACGTCTTCGTGACATTCGGGATGCACGATGACCTGAATGCCAGGGTAGGTTTTCCGAAAGTACTGGACGTGCGCGGGCTGAAACATCTGATGGACGCTGCAATGGCCCTTCCATAATATCAGCGTGGCCTGCCGAATCGCGTCTTTGGTGTTCCCCCCGTATGGCAGAAACGGATCCCATATAATCATCCGTTCTCGCGGGATTCCCATGGCATTGGCCACGTTGCGTCCAAGATGCTGGTCGGGGAAGAACAGAATTTTCCCCCGTCTGGCCCAGCACCATTCCATCACAGCTTTGGCATTGGACGACGTGCAGGTAATGCCCCCATGCTCCCCGCAAAAGGCTTTGAGAATCGCGGCCGAGTTCACGTACACCGCCGGCATGACCTCTTCTTCCACGCGCAGAACACGCCCCAGTTCTTCCCAGCATTGATCCACCTGCTCAATGGCCGCCATATCCGCCATGGAACACCCGGCGGCCAGATCCGGCAACATCACGGTCTGATTGGATCGGCTCACAATATCGGCCGTTTCCGCCATAAAGTGAACGCCGCAAAACATGACGTAGGGATGCTGCGACCGTTCCGCCGCCAACTTGGACAGCAACAGGGAGTCGCCCCGGAGATCGGCATGCGCGATGACTTCATCCATCTGATAGTTATGCCCCAGAACAAGCACCTGATCGCCCAGCGTGTGTTTGGCGGCCACGATCCGTTCACGCAGTTCTTCGGCGGAGACCGATGCGTAATCGGCAATGGGGAAAGCTCCGGTTTCAACGCAATTCACATGCACCTCTTTCTCTACTGCGTCCACAGGACTCGTGCTGCATCCGACGCCGGACAAAGCGCCACGATTCCGAATCAATGACTATAGCAGATTGACACGTCCCGCAACAGTCCCGCAACAGACACGGGCCGCAAGCCAACGAGAGACCACTCGCACAAACAGGCCCCACTGCCCCCCGGCTTTCGGTCATTGCCTTTTCCCGAAATTTGAGCTATTTTTCCCTTTTTTCCCATTGTCCCTCGCGGGGCAACCGCCATCGTCATTGAATCCGCACATGCAACAGGGACGCAGGATGACCCCCATGACCATTTTCGTTGCCGCCTCGCTTGCCATGCTGGTGTTGTCGCCTCCTCCCTCCCTTGCGGAAGACGACGCCGGTGAACTGATGCGACGGGTGTACGAACAGGGACGCATACATACAAGCCAGCGGATGGACATGGAGATTCTGATTCAGGACTCCAGGGGACGCAAGCGGGTTCGCCAGTTCAAAATGCTGTACCGCATTGCGGACGGACGGACAAAAAATCTTCTGCGTTTCTACAAACCTTCGGATATCAAAGGCACCGGACTGTTCAACATCGTGTACGATCAGGAAGACAAAGAGACCGACCAGTGGATCTATTTCCCGGCGTTCAGAACCGTGAACAAACTCGGAACGGAAGAAAAGCACCAGAGTTTCGTAGGCTCGGATTTCACCAACTCGGACATCGCCGGCAGAAAACCGGATGACGACACGCACACCTTTGTACGTCGGGATGACACCATGTCGGTGGTCGTGAGCATCCCCAAACACTCAACGGATCCCTATTCCAAAATTGAAAGCCACATCATCAACAGAATCAACGTCCCGAAGAAAGTGGAGTTCTACGACCGACCGGGCGACCTTCTCAAAACCCTGCACAGCAGAAAAATCGCCGGCATCAAAGGGATGTACGTCATCATGCGGGCGGAAATGGAAAATCATCGCACCGGCGGGTCAACCGTCATGACGAAACAATCCGTGAATTTCGACACCATCCAACCCAGCGAAGTCAACATGTTGCGCCTTCAAAACCGATGAGGAGATTCCCATTGAGCAAACACACACAGCACATCGCACGTTCCATTTTCGGACATGGACGACTCACGGGTGTCCGGATACTCTGCCTGATCGCCGTTGCCACCATTGGAAGCGCGCCGGCCTTTGCGCAGGACAACGGTGACGGTCTGCTGATTGAAGAAATCAACACACCGGAAGAGAGCGGCATGATTGACCCCCTCACGGAGTCGCTCACAGACCTTGCGCGGGACGACGGTGACGGTCTGATTATCGAAGAAATCAACACACCGGAAGCAGGCGGCATGATTGACCCCCTCACGGAGTCGCTCAACGACCTTGCGCTGGACGACGGTGACCTTCTGATTATTGAAGAACTCGACATACCGGAAGAGGGCGACATGCTTGACTCCCTCACGGAGTCGCTCACGAAGTCCCTCAAAGAGTCCACGTTCCTCACGGTCGGCGGGTTCTGGAGCCCAAGCGGCCAGAACAAAAGGAATCTGTATATCACAAACGGGGGACTGGATTGGCAGGTGTCGGACAACCTCCAAATCTATCTTGAAGGCAGGGCGTGGCAACAGGAGATTAACTTCAGGCAGACAAGAAAAAACTGTGACCCCGCTTCCGATACCCCTGACAACCCTTGCGAAAGAACGACGAGCATTACCAGCGACGAAGTGGAACTCAACGAGGGCTATATCGCCTTTTCCCCGATCCCGCAAATCAACATCAAAGCGGGAAGACGCAAAGTCGTCTGGGGACAATTTGATATTTTCTCGCCCGTGTTTTTCACGCTGCCGTTTCGGACACAGAATATCGGGACAGACTTCTCCAAAGTGAATTTCGGACTCCCCCAGGACAACGTGCAGATTTCGTTGACGCCTCACGAACGCATTGAACTACAGGGCTACTTTTTTCTGAACACCCTTCTTGACCCGTTGCTTGTGGACGGCATTCAGCAATCAAATCCCGGCATATCCAGGCAGGATTTGCAAAACCACAACCAATACGCCGGACGCATTATGTTCTACCCGGACTGGGGCACCATCGGCCTGACATACTTAAATGGACGAAACAGTTTCTTCATCAACCGGCTGGAAACGGTCAATGCGGACTCCCCTGATGGTGACGACGTACCGGGGCTGTCCAAACTGGAAGCGTATTCCGTTGAAGCGTCCATTCCGATAGGACGATGGACGATCAAAAGCGAGGTCTCATTCATCACGACACAGGGAGATTTGGATCGCGTGCGATCCACGAATGACATCGAGGACGGATCGCCCCAGGCTGCGTATTGGAGACGGGCGGTGGACCACAACGGCGGCAACCTGTACGGCGATGTCCAAACCGTGTTTGGCGGTGCCGGCTTTGAATATCAGGCGGAACGATGGAAAGCCGAGCTGGCGGGATTCTTTTTTCATCAGACGTACACCGGAGAAGCGAAAACCTTATCGAATCTCATTGCACAATACGATGACCCGCCTCTGACCGAGCTGCAAACCGCCCCGTTTCTGAACGCCGCGTACTACATCACGGAAGACAAGAAAACGTTCATCGGCCTGACGGCCGGGTTCCTCGGCGCGTATGCCATCGGTGGCAGTCTGTACGTGGTCGGCACCTTTGAGCAATTTGAGCATCTCGGATACGGCACACTGCAACTGATCGGCGGATTGGACGCTCTCCAGTATCAGTCGGACACGCAATTGAGCGATTTAAACGACGGCGACGACGGACAATACGACATTGATGACGACTTGGGATTCTCGCCGCGTATCGGCATCATCTGGAAATTCTGATGTGCGGAAAAGCCTTGCCTGCCTCGCATGGGTGACGGTTGTCGGCGCCGCCGTGGCCGCCTCATCGGGCCTGACGTTTGACAGCGACCTGTGGCTTTCACGCGACCATCCGCTTGAACGGCAGCTTGACTATCTTGATGAGGAGTTTGAAGAGGGAGAAACCCTTTCCGTCATCGTCTCAACGGGGAAAAACTTTTTCTCCGACCCCGCCCTGTTTTCCACGATTGACCGTTTGGAACAACGGCTGTCGCTGATTCCCGGCGTCATCACCACGCGCTCCCCGGTGTCGGCGAAAATCGTGATACAGGGAGGCGGCTCGCTCCAAATACGCAGCTTCCAAAACGCCCTTGAAACCGGCGCAATCAAAAACGCCGAACACTTCCGCACCCTCTTCTCCGCCAGCCCGTACCACGGCAAACTGCTCTCGGAAGACGAACACACCGTGGCGATACACATGAGGGTTGACACCCGCCGGCGCGCCGCGTTCAGAAGCCATCTGGTCGAAGCCGTTGAACGGGAAATTCGGCAATCGCCACTGCCCACCGTCGCGCTGGCGGGAGACGCGGCCCTGTTCGCGGACATCAACGGCACAGTCAGACATGAACTGTTCGGGCTGCTTGCCGCGGGGGCGGGCGTGGTGGCGGTGTTCCTGCTTCTCTGTCTGCGAAACCGGTTTCAAGTCGCGGCGCTGATGGCCTGCCTCATCGCGGCGGTGGCGCAATGTCTTGCGACGGTGAACCTGCTCGGACACAGTTTTACTCCCGTCAGTCTTTCTCTGCCGCTCATGGTCGCCGTCATTGCGATTGCGGGCGGCCTGCATATTTTCGCCATCTGGGACAGAGAAGTCGCGTCGGCAACCGCCACGCCTCTGCGCTCAACCATCGGCAACACCTGGCTCCCCTGCCTTGCGGCCAATGCGACCAGCGCGGTCGGATTCGGCGCGTTTTCCGTGAGTGAATTGATTCCCGTCAGCCATTTCGGCATTGACTCGCTTGCGGCGATTGTTCTGTGCTATCCGCTCCTGGTGTCCACCGCATGGGGCGCGCTCTGGCTGTTTCCCGCCCGCCTGTCGTCTCCCCCGCCACAAGGCGGCGGGATCATCACCGCACTGACTCTGCGCGTGTCCGACGGACTGTCGGCGCACGGGGGAAAAACCGCGATGGTGTTCGGGGGCGCGTCTCTTCTGCTGGCTTTTTCGTTGAGCAATGCGCGAACGGAAACAAATTTCCTGAATGTGCTGTTCAAAACATCAAGCCCCATCGCAAAGGCGTTTGACCTTGCGGACAGCCAACTCGGAGGTTCGGGTTCCGTTGACGTGGTGGCTGAAGGCGGAAGCGCGATGTCGTTTCGCAAGATGGAACAGTTCAACCGCGTCAAAACACTCGTCGCGCACCTCAATGCCAATCCGCACGTCAACCATGCCAACAGTTATCTGCTTCCGCTTGAGATCACCCACCGCCCCCTTTCCAATCACGGCGACGCCGCGTTGCCCCGCAACGGCAACGAACTCGCGCAAGAGCTTTTTTTCCTTGAACTCTCGCGCGGAGAACGGGACAAAGACCTTGTCGGTCCCTATCTGAATTTTGATTCGTCAACCGCCCGTATTGAAACTCAAACGCCCAATCTGAATTCATCCGATCTTGATTCCCTGATTGATGCCGTGCAATCGCGGTCGTCGGCAATCTTCCCGGACGCGCGGATACTTGTGACCGGAAGCGGCGCTTACGTTCACCAGTTGAGCCGCTATGTTCTGTCAACGCAAGCGCAGAGTTTCGCGCTCACGTTCGCGGTCATCGGCGCGCTGTTTCTGGCGGTGTTCGGACTGCGCACGGGGATGGCGGGGTTGATGGCCAACATGTTCCCCGTGCTGCTCGCGACGGGGATGATTGCGCTGCTGGACGTGCCATTTGACTTCGCCACGATTCTCATCGCCGGCGTCACGCTCGGGTTGAGCGTGGACGACTCCATCCACTTTCTTCATCATTATCAAAAAGCGCGACGCGGCGGTGCGGATCTTGAAGAGGCCATTGGGGCCAGTCTCTCCCTGGTCGCCAGACCCGTTGTGCTCACCAGTCTTCTTTTCTGCGCCGCGCTGGCGGTGTTTGGCTCATCCAGCCTTGTCGTGCTGATAAAATTCGCCCTGTTTACCACCGTGGGGCTGATCGCCGCCACGCTCTCGGCGCTGGTGTTGCTGCCCGCCCTGATCAGGATTTTTTGCGCGCATCCGCACACGAAAACCCCGTCAGGAGCGCATGACGCGCTTGCGCCGACCCGTGCAACACAGAAGGCATCGCCGACTTTCCAATCAACAACGCGGCGAATTGACAGCACACCGTTCAGGGCGTAGGATTGAAAGCCTGACAAGTAGCTGGGGGAGCCAGACGGCTGAGAGTCTTCGTTCGGAGACAACCCTTATTACCTGATCTGGGTCATTCCAGCGTAGGGAAGCGGACATACGGGAAAACCTTCTTGGTGTCAGCCGCTTCCGGAAGCCGGAGAGCGGTTTTTTTATCATGTGAAAGGATTGCCGTATGAACCATCCTGAACTCCCTCAACACACTTCCAACGGACAAGAAACTCATCAGACCCCCGCATCGGCGGTGACCACAACCCCGCTTCCGGCCTCAAAAAAAGTGTACATCAAAGGAAAGCAACACGACGTGGCCGTGCCCATGCGTGAAATTTCTCTCACGTCATCGCAGCATGGCCGGGAAGGCGCCGAGCCGGGCAATGGTGCGGCCGCCGTCCCCTCACTGCTGGTGTACGACACGTCCGGCCCCTACACCGACCCCTCAAGGGACATTCAGATTCGGCAGGGTCTTCCCGCGTTGCGGCATGACTGGATTCTTGGTCGGCGGGACGTCGAAGCCCTGCCGGATATCTCATCCGAATACGGGCGCGCACGATCCGTTGATCCGCAGTTGGCCTCATTGCGCTTTCACCCTGTTCGCAAGCCATTGCGGGCCAAATCCGGGGCGAACGTCTCGCAAATGCATTATGCCCGTCAAGGCATCATCACGCCCGAAATGGAATTTATCGCCATCCGTGAAACGCAGGCACGGAAGGAAGCGCACACCGCGTCAAACGGGTCATCAAACGGCCCGGCAAACGGAACGGCCTGTGGTGTTGAGCAACATCCGGGGCGAACGTGGGGCGCCACACTGCCGAACACGGTCACGCCGGAATTCGTTCGTGACGAAGTCGCGCGCGGGAGAGCGATTATTCCGTCCAATATCAACCATCCGGAAATTGAGCCTATGATTATCGGCCGCAATTTTCTGGTGAAGATCAACGCCAACATCGGCAATTCCTCCGTCGCGTCGTCCATTGACGAAGAAGTCGAAAAAATGATCTGGGCCATCCGGTGGGGGTCGGATACCGTCATGGATCTGTCCACCGGCAAGAACATTCATGAAACACGGGAATGGATTATCCGCAACTCACCCGTGCCCATCGGCACCGTCCCGATTTATCAGGCGTTGGAAAAAGTCGGCGGGAAAGCCGAAGACCTGACGTGGGAAATCTATCGGGACACATTGATTGAGCAGGCGGAGCAGGGCGTTGATTATTTCACCATTCACGCCGGGGTCAAACTGGCCTACGTGCCCCTCACCGCACACCGCATGACCGGCATTGTGTCGCGCGGCGGCTCCATTCACGCCAAGTGGTGTCTCGCGCATCATCAGGAAAATTTTACGTACACGCACTTTGAAGACATTTGCGAGATCATGAAAGCCTACGATGTGTCATTCAGCCTGGGCGACGGGTTGCGTCCCGGATCCATCGCGGACGCCAACGACGCGGCACAGTTTGCGGAACTGGATACCCTGGGCGAACTCACCACGGCCGCCTGGAAGCACGACGTGCAAGTCATGATTGAAGGGCCGGGACACGTGCCGATGCACATGATCCACGAAAACATGGAAAAGCAATTGCGGATATGCCATGAGGCGCCGTTCTATACGCTGGGGCCGCTCACCACGGACATCGCACCGGGCTACGATCATCTGACGTCGGGTATCGGCGCCGCCATGATCGGATGGTACGGCTGCGCCATGCTGTGCTACGTGACACCCAAAGAACACCTGGGCCTGCCGAACAGGGAAGATGTCAAAGCCGGCGTCATCGCCTACAAAATCGCCGCACATGCCGCGGACCTGGCCAAAGGGCATCCGGGAGCGCAACGACGCGACAACGCCCTGTCGCAAGCCCGGTTTGAGTTCCGGTGGGAGGATCAGTTCAATCTCTCGCTGGACCCCGACACGGCGCGCGACTATCACGATGCCACGCTTCCCGACCAGGCCGCCAAAGGCGCCCACTTCTGCTCAATGTGCGGGCCGCATTTCTGTTCCATGAGCATTACGCAGGACGTGCGCGCGTATGCCGCTCAAAAACAGATGGAGGCCGGGGAAGCGCTGGAAACGGGACTCAAGGAAAAAGCCGACGAATTCCGCCAAACAGGCGGGGAAATTTACGTGCGGCCCCAAAGCCCGTAACCGCACACATTCTGGAGTGATTCATGGATACTCTGCATCCGGCGCCGCTTCGTGAACGAGACGTCACCCGTCACATTGCGCGCGAATTCTACAAAGAATTCGATCAACTCATTGAAAGCGACGTGATTGTTGTGGGAGGCGGCCCGTCCGGCCTCATCTGCGCCCGCGACCTGGCGACACAGGGATTGCGTACCCTGCTGATTGAACAAAGTCTTGCCCTCGGCGGCGGCTTCTGGTCCGGCGGCTACCTCATGAACAAAGCCACCGTCTGCGAACCGGCCCACGACATTCTTGAGAGCATGGGCGTCCCCTGCAAACCCGTTCGGGAATGTGCGGGCATGAGAATTGTGGACCCGCCTCATGCCACCGCTCGCCTCATTGCTTCGGCGTATGAAGCCGGTGTCCGCGTCCTCAACCTGACCAGAGTGGTGGACCTGATTCTTCGGAACGAGGGGGCGCTTGAAGGCGTTGTCGTCAATAACACGACGACGGAAATGGCGGGGCACACCGTCATCCACGTTGATCCTATCGCGCTTGAATCAGCCATTGTGGTGGATGCCACCGGGCACGATGCCGTCATTGTCGGCTTACTCAACAAACACGGGCGTTGCGCCACTGTCCCCGGCAATGGCGCCATGTGGGTTGCGCGATCCGAGGCCATGGTTGTGGAAAATACCCGTGAGGTCTATCCAAATTGTTTTGTCACCGGATTGGCCGTGGCGGCCGTTGACGGCTCTCCCCGTATGGGGCCGGCGTTTGGGGCGATGCTGTTATCGGGACAGCGCGCGGCGCAGCTCATTCACAAAAAACTCAAGGGCGAATAGCATGAAGCGGGTTCGTGTATTGAATAACAACCGGACGTGTTCAAGCCGATGAATCAACAGGATTTTCTTCAACAGGGCGCGGGGCAGAACGAAGACAAGCTGACCGCGTGGAATTTTTTCCAGCAGGCCTACGAATGTCAGATGAAAGGCCAACTGGATGAAGCCGTCAAATTATACCGTGACTCCATTGACGTCTTTCCCACCGCCGAGGCCCATACGTTCCTCGGATGGACCTACAGCTTTATGGGACACCTGCACGAAGCCATTGAAGAATGTCATCGGGCCATCCTGACAGATCCGGATTTCGGCAATCCGTATAACGACATCGGGGCCTATCTCATTGAAATGAATCAGTGGGACGAAGCCATCCCCTGGCTTGAACGCGCCACCAAAGCCAAACGGTATGAAAGCCCGGCTTTCCCGCACATGAATCTTGGGCGCGTGTATGAACGAAAAGGCGACTGGCTGCGCGCCATTGAATCGTACAAAGCCGCCGTGACGCTCAACCCCGAGTACACGCCGGCCAGAAAAACCATGATGCGGTTGATCAGCTCAATGAATTAAGCGGGGTTCTCCTTCCCGCGTTCAAGAAAGGCATTTCGCATGGAAGACAACAAAACCGTTCTCGTTGGTGTGACCGATGTATTTTTCTATACAAAAATTCGCGACGCCTTTCGACCCGCCGGCTACACGCTCAAGCGCGTCACCTCTCCGGAGTCGGTCATGGAACAGGCCAAAGCTCTGACGCCGGTGGCCATTGTGCTGAACATGAATGATCCCGGATTTGACGCCGCCGACGCGCTGAAGACGGTCAAAGGCGATTCGGCCTGTCAACGCATCCCGGTCCTGGCGTTTGCGAATCATGAAGAAGTGAGCACGTGGCGCACGGCCAAAGAACTTGGCATTGACACCATCGTCTCCCGCAACGAATTTTCGTCCAGAACCCTCGCCCTGCTCGAAGAAGTCATCCTCAAGCGCGTGGCATGAAACAGTCCGTCCTCCATTCCACCCATCAACAACTGGGCGCACACCTTGCTCCAATTGAAGAATGGGACATGCCGACTCACTATGGCGACCCCGTTGCGGAACATCACGCGGTACGAAAAGGCGCGGGGATAGCCGATCTCTCGCACCGCGGCCTGTTGCGGGTCACCGGAAACGACCGTATCGCCTGGCTCCAAAGCATCATCAGCAACGACCTTCCGCCTCTCCCGACCGGCCAGTGGCTGTATTCCAGCTTCATGTCCAACAAGGGCAAAATGCTAAGCTGCTTTCGAGTCTATCGGCTTGAGGAATCCCTGTTCGTTGAAGACGTGGGCGAAGCGGGAGACATCACGTACCGGACGCTGAAAAAATTTCTACTCTACGGCACCAAAGCCGCACTGCAACCCTGTGGAGACACCTGGAGCATTCTTCTCATCAGCGGCCCGAAAGCTCCGCAGCTTCTTCAGCAATCGTTGGGTGTTGACGTCGCCTCACTGACCACGGGGTCATTCCTGACCCATGACCTGAACGGGCAGTCAATCCTGATTGCCGGCACACAGGAAACCGGTGAGTGCGATGTGGAAATTCTGTCGCCCAATGACATGCTGGAACACATCTGGCAACTGATATGGAACGCCGGGAAAGCCGTTGACCTCAAGGCCGTCGGAACGCAAGCCAGAGAATCCCTTCGCATAGAAGCCGGCATCCCCAAACTTGGGCCGGATTTGAATGAAGACATTGTGCCCCCCGAGGCCAACCTTGAAGGCAAAGCCTTCAGCCTGAACAAGGGATGCTACCCCGGGCAGGAAGTCGTCGCGCGCATGGACACATACGGCAACATCAAGCGGCGACTGGTCGGGCTGGTGATGGATTCACGGGAAAGTGACATTCCCCCGGCTCATGCCAAAGTGTTCAGCGGAGACAGGGAAGTCGGCTGGGTCAGCAGCGCCTGTCACTCTCCCACACTGAACGCCGTCATCGCGCTGGGGTTTCCGTTGCGGGACTTCACCGTTTCCGGCACCGCCCTTGACGTGGAAATCAACGGGCACCGTCGGGCCGCCGTCGTTCAATCACTTCCGTTTTACACGGCAGGTTAGCGACCAGCCCACCCCTTCCGTTTTTTGCACTCCAACGCCGGTCTTGACACTGAACAATCCCTGAAAGAACGCGAACCCGCCAGTCGCACAGGCAGGGATACGCAATCAAACCGCCCCGCCACCCGCGCCCGCACGGCGAGACACAATACCCGCTTCACAACCTGCGGAAATACCACGAACCATCAGCGTAGCGTGAGACTGGATTCCCGCCGGGACGCGGGGGAATGACGGATGGAGCGAACAGTGGTTGTCACGTTGCGGGAATACCACGAACCATCGGATCCGCGTGAGGCTGGAAAAACAACAGGCAGGCCGTGTGAACACCGACGGCTTACTGTCAGATGTTGCCGGAGTGCGCTCTTGACGATAATGCCGGCCGACTACCCTACCACTGCCATTCAACGTTCAGTTGGAGGCGGCGCTCCAGGCGGGAGGACTGCATAGACGCGGTGAGCCACCGCCAGCCGGTCTGCCACTGGAGCCGATACTCCGGCGGGACGCCGACCGTCTCCCCGCGCGCACCCTCCAGACTCATGGTCAGCCCCAGGGGCAGAGACAGACGGCTCCCCAGCCGGTAATCCCGCGTCCCGGCGCCCCACGTCAAATTCCCATACGGCGTCAGGAGGCTCTGCCCGTCCGCCATAGCCAGCCCGTAGCCCACTTCCGCATCCACGCGCCGACCCAGAGCCGCCGCGTCATTCCCGGTCAGGTCCGCCGCACTCCTGGCCCATAGTTGCGCGGTGTTCGTCACGGTCTGCCCGTAGGTGGGCGCCAACCGAATGGCCAGCCCCTGCCCGCCCTGGCCGGGAACAAACGCCAGCACGCCCCCGATGCCCCAGTCATTGTAGCCCCCGGTATGCCCCAGCAACACACGGCCCTGACTGGACATCGTGACGCCCTGGATCGGGTGGCTATAATGCAGACCGCCGCCGATTTCCCCACCGGCGCCGGTGCGCCCGTCGCCGCCGTCATACCGTATCCCGGCATCCAATGTGGTACTCAACCGCCCGCCGTTTTCAAACACCTGCTCATCATTCCCTTCCATGGTCATCCGTAGCCGCCGTGCCTCAACCCCAAGCGCGGCAATCTGGTCGCGGCCTTCCACATCCATGGAAGTCTGCATCAATTCGCCTTTCAGCCGCACCAGGCCGGTTTGGGTCTCCAGCATCCGCCCACTAAAGCCCCCGCCCACCATCCGCATCGTGGCGTCGCCGGTTTGCACCGTCGCCACCGCGCTATCGGCGATCGTCACCTCGCCCCAGCCGTAGCCCGCCGTGGCCCACAGGTTCAAACGATCCGACGGCAAGACAGACCACCGCGCGTAGGGGGCAAAGCTGGTCATCTCAAGAGCATAGTCGCCACCGCCCTCTGTGGGGTCGTCCACCAGCGCGTCATAGTTAAAGTCGCCATGGGTCCAGGACAGGGCCGCCCCGGCCAGAAGATCGTCCCGTACCATGGCGTCCGCGCCCATTTGCGCGCTGAACAGAGACCCGTCCCAGTCCACGGCATCGCCGTTCCCGCCAATCGCGCGGTAGTTGCCGCTGCCCCAGAGTGTCAGGCGATCCGCCAACCCGCTGGCGGGGTTAAGCGTCAGAACAAAGTTGGAGCGGCTCATGACCTCTTGCATGTCCAATGTGCCGTTGGCCAACGCCTGTCCGCCGGCGACCAGGACATCGGACAATGTGGACTGGCCGCCGAGGGTGAATGAGCTGGGGGTATGGCCGACGGCGTCGGGTTGCGGGGTCATGGCGCCGACTTGCTCAAGACGCCGAGTGATGGCGCTGACAGTGGTGTCCGTGATGGCCCGTGCCACCTCCGGCAGGATGGTCTGGCTGATGGCGCTTAGCCGCGTAAGTTGTCGGACATAGCCCACCGCGAACGGCGAGAAGTCGGTGGTCATGCCGCAGACGAAGCCGGCGCGAGTGGCGGTATCGCGGCCGATTTCGTTCCATGTTCCGGCGAAGTAGTGGAAGAGGATCGGCTCGCTGCCCACCGGGACGCCGGTGGTGGGCAGACAGATGGTCGCGGTCGTGGGCGCCATCAGGGTCGGTGTCAAGGCGATGTCCGTCGTCAGGCTGAACACAATGCCGGCTGGCGGGTTGGCGACGGCGGACTGGGGAGGTGCGCCGACGGCTGCTTTGGTCACGGTGTGGCCGTCGGGCAGGATCAGGATTCCGTCGTTGGGGTCGTTGACGATCATGTCGCCGTCGAGGTCCAGCGGTATGTCGTCGGTGCTACGGGGTGTGACATCCTTCTCACGCACGATCATCACGCTGAAGGTCAACGTGATTGAGACCGGGGGGGTGGCGCCGTCGGTGACGGTGTAGGCCAGGGTTTGTGTCTCAATCGTGGTCGGTGTGCCGCTAAGGGTGTGGGTCGAGGCGGCAAACGACAGGCCCGCCGGGATGTTGGCTGTCGGTGTCAGAGTGTAGCTTAGCGTACCGAGGAGGCCGCCGGTGGCTGCGGGCAGGACCATGGCGGTGATGGCGTCGCCGATGTTGTAGGTCTGGTCGTCAATGGTGCTGGCGCCGAATGTCAGGATGGGCGTGCGGGTCAGTGTGATGGTGTAGATGTTCATGGCCGTGCCGTCGGCGGCGGTGACCATGACGGTGATGGTGTTGGCGCCGTCTTCCAGTGTGACGGTGCTGCCGGTGACGGCGTTGGTGGTGACGGCCAGGGCGGAGCTGTCTGCGGCGATGCCGGTGACCCTGACAGTCACGTCTGCGCGGGATCTGGTGGTGGCGATGACGACGCTGTCAACTGCCTGGGCGACGTTGGCGGTGTAGGCGCTGGTGGCGGTGGCGAAGGCCGGAGATAGCGGGACGGCGGCGCCGCCGCTGGTGACGATGGTGAGCGACGACAGGTCGGAGTTGTCGCTGAAGGCGGCGGTGACGGTGACCGTGATGGTGTCGGCGTTGCCGCCTTTGTCGGTGGCGGTGATGACGATGGTGTGGACGTCCGCGTCGGTCGGGCTGGTCTGGTAGGTGACCGAGCCGGCGGAGTTAATGTTGAACAGATCGGCATTGGCGCCGCTCAAGCTGTAGGTGAGGCCGTCATCAACCATGCCGCCGTCGTCTGTCGCATCGGCGTTATAGACTTCAGTGGCGACCGGGTCGTTGACGACAAACATGGCCGTGGCGGTGTCGCCGCCGGTGATGATGGGCGCCACGGTGTCATACTGCCGGGTCTCCTCGACCGCCGGGTTGCCGGTCATGGTTACCACGCCCGTGACCGCATCGGTTCTCACCGTGACGGCGACCTCACCGTCATTGTCGGTGCCCGGGGTCACGGCTAACGTAAAGCTGTCCGTTGTCTGATATGTGGTCGCCGCAACCGGGGTCGGCATAATCGCTCCCCCCGTGCCGCCAGTCACGCTGACGTCGCCGGTCGGCTCAAACCCGGTGACCGCCTCGGTGAAGCTGATGGTGAAGGTGATGACACCGTTGGCATAGTCACCGATGGGGGTGCTGCTGGTAATGTTCACCGCGGGCGCGTCCACCACCGAGATGGTCACTTCAAGCGTGGCGGAGTTGCCGGCGCGGTCAAAGGCGGTAATGGTGATGACGTGATGCTGGCCGCTGGTCGGGCTGGTCTGGACATCTTTGTAGGTGACCACGCCGGAGTACTCGACAATGTTGAACAGGTTGGCGTTGGTGCCGCTCAAGGCGTAGGTGATGCCTTCGTCAGCGGCGCTGCTGCCGTCAATGGCTAAGGCATCGTACACGATGACCGAGGTGGCTGTGTTGACCGCAACCGAGCGGCTATCCGTGTCGGTTGGGATGAATTCCGGCAGCCTGGTGTCCACGGTGATAACTTTGAAGCCGTCCGTAGCGGTAATCATGCTGGCGTTGCCGGCCGCATCGGTGGCGGTGGCGATCAGCGCCTCGGTGCCCTCGCCCATCGCCTTCGCTTCGGGGCCGGTCACATTATAACTCCAGTCCGTGCCGGGGACCATGAAGGTGCGGAGATTGCCGGCGGCGCAGGGGCCGGGAAGCGCGTCAAGGATGCAGAGCGACACGCTCAAGCCGGCTTCGCCGACCGTGCCAGTGACCGTAAAGCCTGCATCCCGCGCGGCGGCGTTGAGAAAATTACCGCCGACCAGGTCGTTGATCATCGGGGCGGCCGGCGCGGCCGTGTCCAGCGTGAAGGTTCTGCCTGCCGTTGGGCCGGGGTTGCCGGCCGCGTCCGTGGCGGTGGCTTGCACGCGCGTATCGCCATCCCCCAGCGCGTTAATCGCGCCACTGGTCAGCGCGTAACTCCAGGTCGTCGTCACAGCGGCGACCGTGGCCGTTGTGCCGCCGGTGCAATCCGCATCGGTCGCGCCGATACACAGGTCAACACTCGCGCCGCTCTCCACCACGCCGCCGAGGCTGACGCCCGCGTCTCTCTCCATGATGTTGATGACGTAGTCGTCTCCAACCATGTCAATGGTCGGCACCGGCGGCGCCAGCGTGTCATAGGCCTGCGTGTGCGACGCCGCCAGGTTTTGGCGGCCACTGCCGGCGACGCCGGTGGCCGTATTGGCCGCCACCATGATGGTCAATACGCCGCCATTCGTGCCGGTGGTCGGGGTCGCCAGCAGCGTATAACTGCGGTTGGTGGTGAGCGTATCAAACGCGCCTTTGCTGCCGCCGGTCACGGTGATGGCGTCGGTTCCAAACCCGGTGACATCCTCGATGAACGTGAGGGTGAAGGTGAGCGCGCCGTCTGCGAGGTTGGCGGTGCCGGTGATGCTATCGCTGATTTCCACGACCGGCAATAAGACGACCTCAACGCTGATATGTTGCATGGCGGCATTGCCGGCCTGATCCGTGGCGGTGATGGTCAGGGCGTAGGTGTTTTCGCCGGTGAGGTCCACCGCCAGGGTGAGCATTCCGGTGGCGGTCAGCGAAAAGGAGTCGGCGTCGGTGCCAGTGCCGCTCAATTCGTAGGTGATGCCGTCGTCCGCGTCGCCGCCGTTGTCGGTGGCGGCGGCATCATGGACCTCAGTGCCGGTCGTGCTGCCGGAGGCGAGCACGAAAACCAGAGGGTCGCCGGGGGCGAGGAAGACCGGCACGGTGTTGTCCAGCACGATCGCCGAGTTGGCGGACAGCGAACCCGGAGTGCCGGGATCCGGCAGGGTCAGGTCGGCGTCGATGGCGGCGTCGGCGTTTTGGATGGCCTCGCCGAAAGGGGCAAACACGGCCAGGCTCGCGCTGTTGTCGTAGGCGACGTTGCGGGTGTCATCATTGTTGAAGACGTCGTAGGTGAAGGTCAGGGCGGCCGTGCCGCTGCCGCTGGTGTAGGCGGCAGTGCGTTCGGCGTCGGAGGCGGGAGAGCCGGTCTCCAAACGCAGTAGCGGATTATTCGTCACGACGACCGGTTCGGAGAAGGTGACGGTGATGAGCACAACATCGCCGTCCCTGTAAAAGCCGTCCACTCCCGTAACCGACTCCACCGTCGCGCGGTTGACGACGCTGATGTTGACCGCACTCATGGCGGTGTTGCCGCCTTTGTCGGTGGCGGTGACGGTGGGGGCGTGGACATCCCCGTCAGTCGGGGTGGCGTCGTAGGTGGCGACGCCGGTGTTGGGGTGAATGGTGAACAGCGCATCATCGGCGCTGTCGCCCAGGCTGTAGGTAATGCCGTCATCGGCGGCGGCGCCGTCTGTCGCTTCGGCATTAAACGCCTCGGTGGGCAAGTCGTTGAGGATGTAGAACATGGCCCCGAATGACAGTACCGGCGCCACGGTGTCATACATCCTGGTCTCCGCGATTAGGGGGTTGCCGACGCCGGTCGTCGTGCCCCTGACCGCATTGGCCGCCACCGTGACGGTCAACCTACCGTCATTGTTGGTGTCCGGGGTCGCCACCAGCGTATAGCGCACATCGGCGGTGATCTCCGTCAGCATGGCGGCGGCGGTGCCACCTGCCACGCTGATGTCGGCGAGGATGAAACCGCCGGTTTCAATCCCTTCGCTGAAGGTGAAGGTGAAGGTGACGGCGGCGTTGGCATAGTCACCGATGGGGGCGTTGCTGGTAATAATCACCGCGGGCGCATCCAGCACCGAAATGGTCACGTCCTGCGTGGCGGAGTTGCCGGCGGTGTCGGTCGCGGTGATGACGATGCGGTGATGGAGGCCGGTGGTGACGACATTCTGGACGTCGTTGTAGGTGACCATGCCGTCTTCGGCAACAATGCTGAACTCACCGACATCCGCGCCGCCGCTCAAGGTATAGGTGATGCCGTCGTCCGCGTTTTCCGTGCCGCCGCCGTTGTTGGTGGCGTTGGCGTCGTAGGCGATGACCGTGGCGCTGGTCGCGCCGACCGCCACCGCGCCCATGTCGCCGCTACTGAAGACCGGGGCGGTGGTGTCCACGGTGATGTCGTGACCGGCTGAAACGGCGGGGTTGCCGACCGCATCGGTGGCAATGGCGGTCAGCGTCACGAGGCCATCGCCGAGGTTGGTGATGTCATCGGTGGTCAGCGTGTAACTCCAGGTGGTGGTGGTGTCCACGGCGGCGGGGGGGTACATCGTGCCGCCGGTGCAGGTGACGTCGGTGGCATCGGTGGCGCCGGCGCAGAGGGTGACGGCGGTCACTTCGGCGACCTTGGTACCGCGGACGGTGACGCCGTTGGTGCGCTCATCAAGGCTGATGATGTTGTCAATCGCAACCGGGTCGGTAATGACCGGGGCGACCGGGGCGGTGGTGTCCACTGTGATCTCCAGGCCGGGCGAAACGGCGGGGTTGCCGACCTCATCGGCGGCAATGGCGGTCAGCGTCACGAGGCCATCGCCGAGGGCGGTGATGTTGGCGGTGGTCAGCGTATAACTCCAAGTCGTGCCGGCGGCGGCGATGTCGGCGGGGTACGTCGTGCCGCCGGCGCAGGTGACGTCGGTGGCGCCGGCGCAGAGGGTGACGGCGTCCACATCGGCGGCATTGGTACCGCGGACGATGACGCTGTCGGCGCGCTCGGCGAAGCTGATGGTGTTGTCAATCGCAACCGGGTCGTCAATGCCCGGCACATCCGGCGCCAGCGTGTCGTAGGGCTGTTCGTGCGTGGTTTCCACGTTGTAGCGGTTGCCGATGCTCATGGCCGCATTGGCCTGCACCGTGATCGTCAATACGCCGTCATTGATGCCGGTGGTCGGGGTCGCCAGCAGCGTATAAAAGCGGTTATTCACGGACCCGGTGCGGATGTCGGTCAACATGCCGATGGCGCCGCCATCCACGCGGATGTCGTCGTCCGCAAACCCCAGAACTTCCTCGCTGAACGTGATGCTGAAGGTGAGCACACCGTCGGCAAGGCCGGCGATGCCGGTGATGCTATCGGTGATCTCCAGGGTCGGCACATCGGCGACCACAAGCCGGAAATATTGCGTGGCGACATGGGCGAGTTCGTCCCTGGCGGTGATGGTCACGTTGTAGGTGCCCACGCCGATGGAGGTCACCGCCGGGGTGAGGCCCCCGTTGTTGACGTCAAGCATAAAGGTGAGGGCATCGGCGCCGCCCAATTCGTAGGTGATACCGACATCCGCCAGGCGGCCGTTGTCCATGGCGTTGGCGTCATACACCGTCGTGCTGGTATCCAGGGTACCGACGGTGATCAGGAACTGGCGAGGATCGGAGGGGTCGGCGAGGTCGGGGAATATCGGCGCGGCGGTGTCCAGCACCACCGTGGATGTGACCGACAGCGAGTTCGCGCCGCCGAGCGCCGGCAGAGTCCGGTTGGCGGCGACCGCGGTGGCGACGCTTTGGATGGCGCCGCCGTTCAGGGTCAGCGCGTCCATGCCGGCGTAGGCGAGGGCGCGGGTGTCGTCTCCGTCGCGCACGCGATAGATGAAGGTCAGCGCGTCGCTGCCGCTGCCGCTGTCGTAGTCGGCGACACCGTCGCCCCCGCTGTTGCCGGTGGCCAACGCCAGTTGCGGTGTGCCGGAGACCGTGAGCGCTTCGGAGAAGGTGACGGTAATCGGCACGCTATCGCCGTCGGCGTAGAAACCGTCCGGCGCCGCGACCAATGCGACCGTCGAGCGGGTGACCACGCTGATATCCAGGCGGGTGTTGGCGCTGCGGCCGGCCTTGTCTTCGCCGGTGATGACGATAGCGTAGGTGTCCGAGAGGCTCGGGCTGACGCTGAAGGTGACCAAGCCGCTGTCGGGGACGACGCTGAACAGGCCGGCATGGCCGCTGCTGTCCACGGCGTCTGTCAGTCTGTAGGTGATGCCGACATCGGCGGCGGCGCCGTCTGTGAACTCGGCGTCATACACTTCGGCGGTGGTGCCGCCGGCGACATCAAACGCGAGGCTGACTTCGGAAAGGGCGTTGGAGACCGGACTCACGCTGTCATAGCTCTGGGTGGCCGTGGCTTCAATGTTGCCGCCTGTGGTCAGCGTGCCGGTGACCGCATTGGCCGGCACGCGCACGGTGACGGTGCCATCGTTCGGGTTGGCGCCGCCATGGAACAACAGGTTTTGCGTAAACACCTGGCCGGCGGTGACTTCGGTGAAATCACTTGCGGAGATGATGGCCCCCACGCTGTTGGCGGCAGGCTCAACCCGGATGTCGTCTGCGGTAAATCCGGTGACCACCTCGCTGAAGGTGAAGGTGAAGGTCAGTGACGCGGTCCCGTCTGTGTAGTCACCGGCGAAGTTGTCGGTAATGACCACCGTGGGCGCGTTCAGCACCGAGATGGTCACGTCCTGCGTGGCGGTGTTACCGGCGGCGTCGGTGGCGGCGATGTCGATGTCATGATGGGGAGGGGTGGTGACACTGGTCTGGACGTTTCTGTAGGTGACCTCCCCGCTGTGCTCGTCAATGGTGAACATGTCCACATGGTCGCCGCCGCTCAAGGTGTAGGTAATCGCCTCATGCGCGTCATCCCCGGCGACGTTGTCGGTGGCCTCGGCGACGTAGGCGATGACCGTGATGGCCGAGTTGACCCCGACCGAGCCGGTGAGGCCGGAGGTGAAGACCGGCGCGATGGTGTCCACGGTGATGTCGTGGCCGGGCGAAACGGCCTTGTTGCCGACCTGATTGGTGGCGATGGCGGTCAGCGTCACCTCGCCCTGGGGGATGGCGGTGAGTTGCGCGGGGGCCGGCGCATAACTCCAGGTCGCGCCGTTGTCGGTGGTGTCGTAGGTGGCGCCGCCGGTGCAGTTGACATCGGTGGCGTCGGTGGCGTCGAAGCAGAGGGTGACAACCACGTCGGCATCCTTCGTCCCGGTGACGCGCGCGGCGGCGTTGACCATGTTGTCGCCGGCAACCGGAGCGTCAATCGCCGGAGCGGGCGGCGCGACGGTGTCCACGGTGACCGATACGCCGGTTGAAACGGCGGCGTTCTCGGCGTCATCGGCGGCGATGGCGGTCAGCATCACGTCGCGGTTGCCGAGCGCGCGGATGTCATCGGCGGTCAGCGTATAGCTCCAGGTCGTACCGGCGGCGCCGGGCGTGGTGACAAGGAACGTCGTGCCGTCGGCGCAGGTTGAATCGGTGACGCCGGCGGTGGCGCAGAGGGTGATGCCCGCTTCGGCTTCATTCGTCCCGCTCACCTCAACGCCGGCGTCTCGTTCGGCGATGTTGATGGTGTTGTCAACGGCAATCGGGGCGTCAATGACCGGAGCGGCCGGCACCAGCGTGTCGTAGTCCTGCGTGGCGGTGGCGATGCTCCCCAACACGGTCACGGTCAGCGTACCGTCATTGGTCGGGGTGGTCGGGAGGTGAGCGACTACCGTATAGATTCTGCCGGTTTCGGCTGTGAAGGTGAAACCGGCGGCGCCGTTGCCAGTCACTGCGACTTGAGTCGCACTAAATCCGGTGAGATCCAGGCTGAACGTGATGGTGAAGGTGACATCGCCGCTGGCAACGTCGGCCGCGGTGGTGACATCATCGGTAATGGTGGCCGAGGCAGCAGTGACCACCGAGAGGGCGACCGCTTGCGTGGCGGTATTGCCGGCCAGGTCGGTCGCGGTGATGACGATGTTGCGGTCCGCAGCGGCACGCTGGACATCTCTGTATGTCACCACGCCAGTGGCTTTATCAAAGACAAGCCCGGTGGCGGCGAATGACAAATCGGCATCAGAGGCATCCAGGGTATAGATAATATCGGCATCCGCGACACCGCCGTTATCAATGGCGTTGGCGTCGTAGGCGATGACCGTGATGGCCGAATTGATCAAGACCTCGCCGCTGTCGCCGGAGATGAACACCGGGGCGACCGTGTCAATAATGAGATCATAACTGCCCGCGACGGAGACATTGCCAGCCGCATCTGTGGCGAAAGCGGTCACGGTCTCGGCGCCTTCGCCCATCGCGGCGAGGTCCACAAGAGTCAGCGTATAAGACCACCTGGCGCCGATCGTGGTGGTGGCGCGGAATGTGCGACCCGTGCCGTCCGTGCCGCACGAGGCGCCGGTGCCGTCGCCGGTGCCGACCAGGCAGAGGGCGACCGTGGCGCCCGCTTCCACGGAGCCGCCCCAGGGCACGCCATCACTGGACAAGGGGTTATCGGTCAGATCGGCCGCGTTGAGTCGGTTGCTTCTCTCGGTCGTCGGGGCGCCTTCCAGTTGGCCCACCGCGTCAAAGTTCGGTTCGGCCGGGGCGATGGTGTCAAGCACCACATTGGAGGAGCCGGACAGCGAGATGGGTTCGTCCGGATCCGGCAGGTTCAGATTGATGGCGATGGCGCCCCGGATGTCCCCGCTAAGCGCATCAATGTCGGTGTAGGTGAGATCGTCGGCGTTGTCGCCGTCGCGGACCAGGTAGGTGAAGGTCAGCGAGGTCGTGCCGCTACCGCTGGTGTAGGAGGCCAGGCCGTTGCCGGCGGAGTTGCCGGTCGCCAAACTTAATTGCGGCGTGCCGGTCACGGTCACCACATCGGAGAAGGCGATGGTGATCACCACGCTGTCATCGGCCTTATAACTGCCATCCTCCGCGCTGAACCCGGTCACCACGGTGGTGGAAGTCACGACCAGCAGGTTGGTGAAATCGCGCATCACATTGCCAGACGCATCCGCAATGATGTCACCGTTGCCGGCGACCCAGGTGAGTATCACACGCTCGCCCGGCTGGATTGCCGGGGAGACGCTCAAGGTCAGCGTGGCGTCGGTGACGGAGACGGCGGTCACCCTCGCGGCGGCGCTGCCGCCAAGGAGGAATTCGTTACCGTTCAGGGTCTCCAGATTGGTCAGTATCACCGGCTCGGAAAGGGTCACGAAGATGCGCGTGCCGGCGGCGTTGGCGGCGGCGGACTCGGCGGTCGGTGCGCGGGTGTCGTCGGGGACGGCCACGAGGATGACGTAGCCGATCGAAACGGCGGCGTTGCCGACAGCATCGGTGGCGATGGCAGTCAGCGTCACGGTGCCATAGCCTAGCGCGTCAACGTCATCTCTATTCAGTGCAGCACTCCACCTGTTGCCAACAGTGAACTGGCTGACGCGCTTGATCGTGCCGCCGGCGCAGGTCGGGTCGGTGGCGTCGGTGGGGTTGCTGCAGAGGGTGATGGTCGTGTCCGCAGCGTCGTCTTCGGTGCCTGTGACAGAGAAGCCGTCGTACTCGAATCCGTTGACGATGTTGTCGGTGGCAATCGGGGTGGTAATGGTCGGCACGCCCGGGGGGGTGATGTCCACGGTGATGATTTTATTTTCCCCGAGGATGCGCAAGGTCACCTCGCCTTCATCCATCAAGGTGTAGTCGTCATCGGTCAGCGTGTAACGCCAGGTCGTGGGGGTGTCGCCGTCGAAGGTGCGCTCTGCGTCAGCGGTGCAGGCGTCACTACTATAACGGAGGCAGAGGGTGACCATGGCATCCGTGACTCGTGTGCCGGTGAGGGTCACGCCGGCGTTGCGCTCGGCGAGGTTGATGATGTCGTCGCCGGTCACCGGGTCAAAGTTCAAGGTGGGGGGGATACGGGTGTCAATGACCGTGATCGGCAGACCGGTGAAATCCCTCATCGGATTTCCAACCCCATCCTCAATGATGACTCCGTTTTCGGCGCTCCAGCCAAGCATCACGGTATCGTTAATCTGGATTGGGAGGTTGGTGGTCAAGGTCAGCGTGTTGCCGACGGTGGAGAAGGCGGACACGCTAACGAGCTGACTACTTGTGTCGGTAATGGGCTGACCATTTATGTCAGTGAGGGTGAATGTGGGGACTCCCGTCGGCGGGTCCGGCTCAAACAGGGTCAGCATCAGTTCCTCGGAGACGGTCACGACGATGCTCGTGCTGTTTGAGTTGACGCTGGCGGAATTGGCGGTCGGCGCGATGGTGTCCACGAAGATGCCACGGCCCGGTGAAACGCTGGCATTGCCGATGTTATCGGTGGCGATGACGGTCAGCGTCACGTCACCCTCGCCTATCGCGGTGATGTCAGCGGCATCCAGCGCATAATGCCAGATCGTGTTGCGCGAGGCTTCGTAGATCGTGCCGCGCGTGGCCTGGAAGGTCGTGCCGCCCGCGCAGTTCGTGTCGGCGACATCGGTGGCGCCGGCGCACAGGGTAATGCGCGCGGCGTTGTCATGCGTGCCGGTAATCAGGACGCCGTCCGTCTGCCTGCGCTCGCCGGTGGTGGTGAGGGATGTGGCGATGAAATCGCGCTCGGCGGCGTTGAGGTTATTGTCACCGGCAATCGGGCCGTCAATGCCCGGCACGAAGGCATCCACGGTGATGCTCCGGCCCAGCGAAACGGCGGTGTTGCCGGCCGCATCGGTGGCGATGGCGGTCAGCGTCACGCCGCCGCCGCCTATATCGGTGATGTCAACGGCATCCAGTTCATAACTCCAACCCGGGGCGAAGGTCGTGGCGCCGGTGAGTACCGCGTCGTAGGTCAGGCCGCCGGCGCACAGCGGGTCGGTGGCGGTGGTGGCGCCGAAGCACAGGGTAATACTTGAGTCGGCCCCATAGCTGCCGGTAATCAGCACGCCGTCATCGGCATTGCGCTCGGCCATGCTGATGCGGTTGTCGCCGGCAATCGGATCGTCAATGACCGGCACGGCCGGGGCGATGGTGTCAAACACCACCGGGAAAAAGGAGCTGCCGCTTAGCGAGTTCAGCGCGCCCGGCTCCGGCAGAGTCAGGTCGGCGACCACGCCGGAGTCGGCGGTACTCTGAATGGTCCCGCCGTTCAGACCCAGGGCGTTGACCGAGGCATAGCCAAGCGCGTCGGTATTCTGGCCGTCCAGCACAGTGTAGTGGAACGTCAGCGCGGCTCCGGGAGAGCCGGAGGCGTACTGCGCCGCCCCCACAGCCGAACCCGCGGCGCCGTCAACATCCAGCGTCAACTGCGGAATGCCGGTGACCGTGACCGATGACGTGAACGTCACGACGACACTCACCGTATCCCCGGCTTTATTCTGTAGTGGAGCGAGGTATTCCAGCGCCACAAAGACCACCGCCGGCACAAGATCGTTGACCACGCTCAAGCCGGTGAAGTCCTCCAGCGGATTACCGGCCACATCCGTCATGCTGTCTCCGTCGTCGCCGGCGGTCCAGTTGAGCGTCACGGTTTCGCCCGGTTGGATTGCCGGAGAGACGGTCAGTATCAGCAACTGCGTGTTGGGGATGGTGATGACCGACTGCACCACGGCGGCAGTGCCGCCTTCAAGGGTGAATTCATCGCCATCCAGGGACTCCAGATTGTTCAGCGTCAGCACCTCGGAGACGGCGATATGAATGCGCTCACCATCTGCGGTGACGGCGACGGGCGTGGGCATGTTCGCGTCCGGCATGTTCACGGTCGGCGCGATGGTGTCCAGCACCACATCCGAGGAGTGAGACAGCGAGTTGTCCGCACCGGGCGCCGGCAGTGTCAGGTCGGCGGCGATCGTGGCCCGGATGGTTCCGCTGTTCAGGACGAGCGCGGCGGTGGCGGTGTAGGCGAGGTCGTCCAGGTATCTCCCGGCGACGAAGGGCGCGGCGCCGAATTCGGTGGTGTATGCCACATCGCTACCATCGCCTCGGAACGCGCCGATGTTATCGCCGTCGCGCACGCTATAGGCGAAGGTCAACGCGGCGGTGCCGCTACCGCCATCGTAGTCGGCGGTGCCAGTGCCGTCGCTATTGCCGGTGGTCAACGCCAGTTGCGGCATGCCGGAGACGGTGACCGTTTCGGAGAAGGTGACGGTGATCAGCACGCGCTCGCCGGCCATATAAAATCCGTTCGGCGCCGAGACGGCGATGACCGGCACGCTCCCTGTCAAACTGAATGTGGCGGTGGCGGCCACGCCATTCGCGTCCGTGGCGGAGTAGGTCAGTGTGACGGCGGCGGTTGCCGTGGTCGGCATGCCGATGAGGGTGCGCGCCCCCGCCACCGTGGCAAAGGTCAGCCCGGCCGGGATGGACGCGGTCGGCGTCAGTGTGTAGGTCAGCGGGATGATGCCGCCGGTGGCGACCGGCAGCGTCAGGTTGATGGCCGTGTCGGCGGTGTAATGCTGATCGGCAATGGACTCTGTGCCAAAGGTCGGAGCGGCGACCACCCGCAGCCTGAAGAAGATGTCCCGGACGGAGCCGGTGATGTCTGTGGCGGTGTAGCGCATGCGGGCGCCGGCAGTCTCGCCGAACGGCTCGCTCGGCATACCGCTGATGGTGCGCGCCACCGGGTCAAAAGACAGCCCGGCCGGCAGCGCCGACCCATCGTCGCGCGCCAGCGTGTAGCTTAGCGTGCCGACACCGCCGTCGGCTTCGGGCAACGTCAGCGTGACCGTCTGGCCGACCGTGTAGGTCTGGGGGGAGTCAATGCCGGTGCTAAACATCGGGAGAGTGCGTACCTGAAACGCCGTGTAATTCACATCGCCACGGGTATCTTCAGTCACCACTCCATCAGAAAATCTATATGCGAAAAAGTCAAATCGCGCTGGATTCGAACCTTGGTTGGCTGTCCAGTACTCATTACTGGACGGATTCTGCCAATTGGCGGGTGCGGTGTCGGATAGGCTGGTGCGCAACGTCATCAATTCTCCCAGAGTGGGTAAAATCACGACCGTATCACCGACAATCACCGAGCGTGCGTCATCCTGCCCATTGTGCACGCCCTCCTGGGTCGCCTCGGTACGGCCACTGCCGTGGAGCAAGTCATTCAGGGCTCTATGCGTGACAACATCCCCGGTATCAGCTACGCCATTCCCATTTTGATCCAAATAACGATAGGTTTTGCCATCAACCGTGACCGGGAACAGCAGGTTCAGGTTGATGCCTCCGGTGTTGAGGTCGTCATCCATGATGGTGATGGTCGCGCTGACGGGTCGCAGTGTGCCCACCGTGGTGGCGGTGTCCGTGGGGACTTGCAGGTTGCTCAACGACACCGTCAGGGTTTCCGGCAATTCCTGCATGGCGTCGGGGGTGATGGGCACGCTGAAGGTCTGTGTCTCGCCGGCGGGGGCGCCGGTGAAGGACAGGGTTTGGCTGGGGACGGCGGTGTAGTCTTCGCCAGCGATGGCGGTGCCGTCGGCGATGGAAGCCACCACGCTGAACGCGTACGTCACCGCAGTATCCAGACTCACGCTGACGGTCGCCGTGCCGGCGCCTTCGCTCACGCTGACGTCTTCCATGGTCAGCGCTACCTGGTACTCGTTGTCGGTGATGCTGATGGTGGCGGTGTTGCTGCTATCCACGTTGGTCGCGTTTTCCGGGTTGACTAACGAGACCGCCACGGTCTCGGCGATGCCGAGTGCGCCGCCTTCGTAGAGGGCGTCGTCAATGATGCTCACGGTGAAGGTCTGGGTCTCACCGACGAAGGTGCCGGCGAAGGACAGGGTCTGGCCGGAGACGGCGGTGTAGTCGCCGGGGGCGGTGGCGGTGCCGTCGTCGGTCATGGCGTCCACGCTGAACCCGCTCATGACGGCGTCATCCACCATCACGATGACGGTCGCCGTGCCGGCGCCTTCGTCCACTGCGACATCCGCGATGCTCAAGGTCGCGGTGCCTGCGCCGGACGCCACATTGAGCGTCACGCTGCTGCTGGGGTAGTCGGCGGCCAGAGGTTCCCCGGCGGTATCCGTGGTGCCGGTGCCGACGATGACTTGATAGGTGGTGCCGGTGTCGCCGGCTCTGGTGTTGTAACGGCACAAGAATGACTGATTCGCCACCGCCCTGCTGTAGTCGCCATCAATCAGTGCGCAGGTTCCGTTTTGCGGCGTGCCGCCGGTGGCATGAACGTCAAACAGCATCCGATCGGCGGCGACGGCGCCAATTTGGTAGAAGATTTCCGGACTGGCGATAATCAACCCGGCGAATTGAACCACCGAGTAGATCGGGCCGCCTGTCACCGTATCCGTGGGGGTGATTACCGTGGCTGTGGCGGGGTCGGCGCCCGAGTAATGCGTGATAGAAGTCACCATCGGCGCATCGGGCGTCGTCACCACGTCAATGCCGTCGCCTTCGTCCACATAGTCCGCGGCCAGTCTGTTACCGGAGGTGCCGAGCGTCTCCGCCGTCAGCACGTTAGCCCGTAATTTCCCCGTGGCGAAAAACCCGGGTGTCAGGGGGACCTGGCAGAGCCATGCGCTGGTATCGCCGGCGAATTGGGGGCGGCACAGACCGACAGAAGGCGTGAACGCGGTGCCGTGCGCAATGATGGAGTGACGATATAGCGCGGCGGGGTCGCCGAAGGGGTCTGCAGCCAGCACGAGGATTCCCGGTCGCCCACTCACTATCATGGGGGAGAAGGCGGTCAGCCTGGTTTGCAGGTTCTCGCTGAACTGAATGACCATATAAAGGTGCGTACCGATGGCCGCCTCGGTGATGGGGATGGTCACCGCCTCATCCGCAAAGTAGCCGACCGATTCGACGGTCAGCCCGCTATCGTCATCGGTGATGGTCAGCGTGGCGGTGCTGCTGGTCACCGACCGGACGGCGGGTTCCAGGTTGCCCAGCGACAGCCTCACGTCCTCGTCGCCTTCGGCAAGGGCGTCGTCCACAATGGTCACGCTGAAGGTTTCAATCTCGCCGGCGTTGCCGTCAAAGGTCAGCCTCCGGCTGATGACGGCGGTGTAGTCGGTGCCGGCGGTGGCGCTGATGTCCGAGGTAAAGGCATCCACCATGAAACTGCCGCCGGCCGCCTTATCCAACATCACGCGGACGGTGGCCATGCCGGCTCCTTCGTTCACGACGACATCCATCATGGTCAAGACCGGCCCGGGGGTGACCGCGACCGTAAAGGTCAGGCTGACGGTCACGTCTCTCACGTCTGTGACGGCGTAGGTCAGGGTGACAGGGCCGGTGACCGTGGTCGGTGTGCCGGAGAGGATGCGCGCGGTGGCGTCAAAGGTCAGCTCTGGCGGGATGGACGCGGTCGGCGTCAGCGTGTAGCGCAACAAGCTGGCGCCGCCGATGCCGCCGGTGGCCATCGGCAGGGTCAAGGGGGTGATGGCCGTGCCGGCGGTGTAGGTATAGGCCGGCTCGGGTATGTTGTTGGTGTCAAAGGTCGGCAAGGGGGCGACGCGCATATTGAATTCGGTGAACGCTTCGGCGCCGTTGGCGTCTGTGACGGTGTAGCGCATGCGGGCGTCAATGGTGAGGAAGGCAAGCTCCTCTTCCGGCGCGCCGCTGATGGTAGGCGGCCTCGCATCTTCGTTAAAGGTCAGCCCGCGCGCCAGCACCGGAAAGCCGTTGGTGCGCGTCAGCATGTAGGTCAGCGGGGCGGCGCCGCCGGCGGCTTCGGGCAGTGTCAGCAAGACCGGCTGGCTGACGGTATAGGCCTGGCCTTCGATGGTATCGGGGATGGTCAGCGCGCCGGACACCGTGACCATGAAGGTCTGCTCAAGCGTGACGCCGGTGGCGTCTGTGACGGCGTAGGTCAGGTCGGCGGTGGTGGCCATGTTCGGCGTGCCGGTGAGGGTGAGCGCGCCGGCGTCAAAGCTCAGCCCGTCCGGGATGGATGCGGTCGGCGTCAGGGTATAGGTCAGTGTGCCGGCGCCGCCGATGGCCGGTGGCAGGGTCAAGGGGGTGATGGCCGTGCCGGCGGTGTAGGTATAGGCCGAAGCGGGCGCGGGTATGGCGCTGGTGTCAAAGGCCAGCACTGCATTGACCCGCAGTGTGAAGCGGATGGACATGCTGTTGCCGTTGGCGTCCATCACCGTGTAGCTCATGTCGGCGCCGTCGGAACCGCCGAACGGCTCGCTCAACGGGCCGCCGCTGATGGTGCGCTCCCCCGCGTCAAAGGCCAGTTCGGTCGGCAGCCTCTCCGGCCCATCGGTGCGCGTCAGCGTGTAACTGAACGGAGCGGCGCCGCCGGCGGCTGCGGGCAGGGTCAGCGCGACCGTCTGGCCGACCGTGTAGTTCTGGTCGGCAATCTCGGCGGTGGCAAACCTCAAGGCGCTGATTCTCACGCCGCTATCCTCAACGGAGTCCATGGTGTTCAGGGCTTGCCCCAGCAAGTCCATGGTGTCCGTGCCGACAATGACTTGATACAGGCCGTCGTCCGCCGCGCCAACCGAATAGTGGCATCGTATCAGCGGGTTGGGGGCAAAGCCCAAGACGCTGAAGCGGTCGCAGTTTCCGTCCGGCGGCGGCTTGACGGCGAATTGTATGCCAAACGGCACCTGCGTCGCCGACCCGAGTTGGTGGAAGACTTCCAGATCGCGCTCGTTAATCGACAAACCGGTGAATTGAATCAGCGAGTAGATATCCCCGCCCGACACCACGTCCACATCGCTAATGGGCATCGTCACTGCGGCATCCGCATAATGCGTGATTGAACTCACCACCGGTGCCGGGGCGTCATTGACAATGAAATCGGTTGACTCAAAGTCCATCGCCAGCGTGTGTCCGGCCAGATCGTGCGTCTCCTGGAGCACCTGAACCCGGAGATACTGCTCAATCCGACCCAACGTGATCTGGCAAAGATATGCGCTGGTGTTATCGGCGACTTGGGCGCGGCAACTATTGTTGCGAAGCTCGGCGTCCTGCGCCAGGATGATGTAGCGATTCTCCCTCACGACATCGATGGGCGCTCCGGAATCAACTGCCGACACTCTTATAGCTGGCTGCCCGAACGGGCCGTTGATGTGTTGCACATTCTCGCTGAACTGAATCCTCGCATAGATCACGCCGCCAGAGACCGCCTCGGTAATTTGGCTGGTCGCCAAGCTGTCCGAATAGTACGTCACCGGCTCCACCACCGTCGGCCGCACGCCAATGGTCACGCCGGCATCCGTATTGTAGGCCGCCAGATCCGCGCCGCTGTCATCGTCTCTGGCCTCGGATACCGACACGGTGTACGCGCCCGGGTCGGTGGCCGCCACGCTGTCCGCCACGCTGTAGCGGCAGGTGTAGCGGCTGGTGTCGTCGGCCAATGTAGCCCGGCAGTTGCCGTTTTCCAGCGCGGCGTTATACGCGACAATGCCAAATGTCACTGGGGTATTGTCGCCGAGGGTAGAGGCGATGGCCGGTCGGGCTGTCGCGTCCGTCGCGTTCTCATTGCGCACATTGGCGCCGAACACCACCACCGAATAGATCTCGCCGCCGGACACCAGATCGGTGATGGGCGTGGCGGCGGTGTCGTCCGAGTAATGCCTCACCGACGCCACGCCGGTTTCGGCCACCGTGACGCTGAAGGTCAGGCTCGCCATGGTGCTCTCGAACGAGGTGGCAGAGAACCTCTTGTTGCCGCCGAGCAGGATGAAGTTTCTGGCGGTGTAGGTCAGGATGGCGGGCGTGGCCGTGAGCATGGTCGGCATGCCGCGTAGCGTGTGCGTGGCCGCGTCAAAGCTTAGCCCGGCCGGGATGGCCGAGGTCGGCGTCAGGGTGTACTCCAGCATGTTGAGGACGCTGATGTCGTTGATGTCGGCGGCGATGGGTTCTGGCAGGAGCAAGGGCGCGATGGCCGTGTCGGCGACATAGACCTGGTCAACAATGACGGCGTCTCCAAATCCCACGATGCCGCCGTCGCTGACGCGAATGGTGCCCGTGGCTGTGGCACTGATATTCACATCCGCCGGCGTGCCGTCCAGGTCGCGGAATGACAGCATGACGGTCTCGTCGCGCTCCGGATCTTCATCAGCCAGGACGGGTATGTTCACGTCTTGTGACTCGCCGGCGTCGCCGAAAAAGGTCAGAGTCGGGGAGATGGCGGTGTAATCTTCGCTGGCGGTGGCGGTGCCGTCAGCGGTCGCCAACACTACCGTGAAGCCGCCGGGTACCGCATCAAGCAACGTCACGGTGGCGACGATATCACGGTTTTGAGTGCTGGAGCTTTCGAATGAGGCGGCACCTGCAACGGTCAACACCGCAATGTCGTCATCGTTAATGGTGACCGTGGCGGTGTCGGTGATGATGACCATGGCGGTCGGGGCTTGCAGGTTGCCCAGCGACAGCGTCAGCATTTCCGGCCCTTCCGCCGCATCGTCATCGGTGATGTCCACGCTGAACGTCTGCATCTCGTTTTCGGTGCCGGCGAAGGTCAGGGTCTCGGAGACGGCGGTGTAGTCTTCGTCGGCGATGGCAATGGCGTTTGCGCCGGCGGTGGCGCTGCCGTTCATGCTTGAGACGTCCACCGTGAAACTGCCGGCGACCGCATTATTCAACACCACACTGACGGTGGCCGTGCCGGCGCCTTCGTTCACGACGATATTCTCCATGGTCAAGGCCGTCATGACGACCACCCGCAACCTGAAGAAGATGTCCCGGACGGCGCCGGTGCTGTCTGTGGCGGTGTAGCGCATGCTGGCGCCGGCGGTATCGCCGAACACCACGCTCGGCGTCCCGCTGATGGTGCGCGCCGCCGGGTCAAAGGACAGCCCGGCCGGCAACGCCGCCGGCGAGCCATCGTCGCGCGTCAGCGTGTAGCTTAGCGTGCCGACACCGCCGGCGGCTTCGGGCAGCATCAGCGTGACCGGCTGGCCGATCATGTAGGTCTGGTCGGCGATGCCGGCGCTAAAAATCGGAAGCTCATGTACCTGAAACGCCACGTGATTCAGGTTGACAGGGTTCGCTTCAGCCACCATTCCATCAGAAAAGCTATATTCGAAAAAGAATCTTAAATCCATACTACCGAGGTTGGCTGTCCAGTATTCCTCCATACTGGACAGATTCTGCCAATTGGTGGGTGCGGTGTCGGATAGGCTGCTGCCCAACGCCGTCAATTCGTCCACAGTGGGTAAAATCACGGCAGTATCACCGACAATCACCGAGCGTGCATCATCCCGCCCATCGTGTGCGCCATCCTGGGTCGCCTCGGTATCGCTGCCGCCGTTGAGTAAGCTATCCAGGACGATATGCGAGACAGCATCCCCGGTGTCAGCTATGCCATTCCCATTTTGATCCAGATAAAACCAGGTTTTGCCATTGACCGTGACCGGGAACAGCAGGTTCAGGTTGACGCCTCCGGCGCTGAGGTCGTCATCCATGATGGTGATGGTCGCGCTGACGGGCCGCAGCGTGCCCACCGTGGTGGCGGTGTCCGTGGGGACGTCCAGGTTGCTCAACGACACCGTCAGGGTTTCCGTCAATTCCCGCATGGAGTCGTTGAAGATGGGCACGCTGAAGGTCTGGGTCTCGCCGGCGGGGGCGCCGGTGAAGGACAGGGTTTGGCTGGGGACGGCGGTGTAGTCACCGGGGGCGGTGGCCGTGCCGGGGGCGGTGGAAGCGACCACGCTGAATGCGGCCGTCACCGCCGTGTCCAGACTCACGCTGATGGTCGCCGTGACGGCGTCTTCGCTCACGCTGACGTCTTCCATGGTCAGCGCCACCTGGTACTCGTTGTCGGTGATGCTGATGGTGGCGGTGGCACTGTGATCCACCGACCGGGTCGTGTCTTGCAGGTTGCCTAACGCGACCGCCACGGTTTCGGGGACGCCGCTTGTGCCACCTTCGTAGATGGTGTCTTCAAGGATGGGCACGGTGAAGGACAGGGTCTCGCCGGCGGTGGCGCCGGTGAAGGACAGGGTCTCGCCGGAGACGGTGGTGTAGTCTGCGTCGGCGGTGGCGGTGGCGGCGTCATCTACGGTCATGGCGTCCACGCTGAACCCGCCGGTGACCTCGTCATCCACCGTCACGCTGACGGTCGCCGTGCCGGCGCCTTCGTCCACGTCAACAGCCGAGATGCTCAAGGTCGCGGTGCCTTCGCCGGTCGCCACGTTGAGCGTCACGCTGCTACTGGGGAATTCGGGGTCCAGCGGTTGCCCGGCGGTATCCGTGGTGCCGGTGCCGACGATGACTTGATAGGTGGTGCCGGTGTTGCCGGTTCTGGTGTTGTAGCGGCACAAGAACGACTGATCCGCCACCGCCATGCTGTAGTCGCCATCCATCAGCGCGCAGGTTCCGTTTTCCGGCGTACCGCCGGTGGCATGAACGCCAAACTGCATCCGATCGGCGGCGTCGGCGCCAATTTGGTAGAAGATTTCATGACTGGCGATACGCAACCCGGCGAATTGAACCACCGAGTAGATCGGGCCACCTGTCACCGTCTCCGTGTCCGTGTCGATTGCTGTGTCGCGTTCGGCGTCCGAGTAATGCGTGATGGAAGCCACCATCGGCGCATCGGGCGTCGCCACCACGTCAATGGCGCCTTCGGTATCCATGTAGTTCTCGGCCAGCGTGTTGCCGGCGCGGTCGTGTACAAACCCCGCATCCACCTCAACCCGTAAATCCATCCCCGAGGCAACAGACCCGTCTCGCACGAAGAACTGACAGAGATATTCGCGGGTGCTGCTGTCAGATGTGGTGCGGCACGCAGTGGTACGAGAGGTGAACGCAGTGCCATGCGCGATGATGAGGGGACTCGTGATGATGGTGGAGGATGGGGGGACGGGGGCTCCATGCCGCACGCCGATGTACGGTTGCCCTTGAACGTCGGGGAGGTCGGTATTCACATTTTTCACATCCGTGCTGAATGTCACGACTATATAAAGGTGCGTGCCGATGGCCGTCTGGGTGACGGCGGTGGTCGCCGCCTCATCCGCATAGTAGCCAACCGAGGTGACGGCTAACGCGCTGTCGCTGGTGACCGTCACCGTGAAGGCGGCGGTGACGACCATGCCGTTCGCGTCTGTGACGGCGTAGGTCAGGTCGGCGACGGTTGCCGTGATCGGCATGCCGCTAAGTGTGAGATCGGTGGCGTTAAAGGTCAGCCCGGCCGGGATGAACGAGGTCGGCGTCAGGCTATGGATCAGCGGGACGGTGCCGCCGGTGCCCGGCGGCAGGGTCAAGGGGGTGATGACCGTGCCGCTGGTGTAGGTATAGGCCGAAGCGGGCACGGGTATGGCACTGGTATCAAAGGCCAGATCGGCGACGACCACCCGCAACCTGAAGAAGATATCCCGGACGGAGCCGGTGCTGTCTGTGGCGGTGTAGCGCATGCGGGCGCCGGCGGTACCGCCGAACAGCTCGCTCGACATGCCGCTGATGGTGCGCGCCGCCGGGTTAAAGACCAGCCCGTCCGGCAGCGCCGACCCATCGTCACGCGCCAGCGTGTAGCTTAGCGTGCCGACACCGCCGCCGGCTTCGGGCAGCATCAGCGCGACCGGCTGGCCGACCATGTAGGTCTCGTCGGCGATGGCGGCGACGCCAAACGTCGGAAGCTCACGTACCTGAAACGCTATGTGATTTAAGCTGCCATCTTCCCTGGCACTCACCGCCTCATCAGAAAATCTGTAATGGAAATGTCCTGTCGTTGTGCGGAGGGATGTCCAGTATCCCCCCCCCAATTGATGCTGCGACCAATTTGCAGGTGTGGTGGTGTGGGCCAGGTCGCTGCGCAACGCCATCAATTCGTCCACAGTGGGTAAAATCACGGCAGTATCACCGACAATCACCGAGCGTTGGTCATCCCGCCCATTGTGCCCGTCGGGCTGGGTCGTATCGGTACGGCTGCCGCCGTTGAGCAAGTCATTCAGGGCGTCATGGCTGACAACATCCCTGTCGTCAGCTATGCCATTCCCATTTTGATCCAGATAAAAATATGTTTTGCCATTGACCGTGACCGGGAACCGCAGGTTCAGGTTGACGCCTCTGGTGTTGATGTCGTCATCCATGATGGAGATGGTCGCGCTGACGGGCCGCAGCGTGCCCACCATGGTGGCGGTGCCCGTGGGGACGTCCAGGTTGCTCAACGACACCATCAGGGTTTCCGTCAATTCCTGCATGGTGTCGGGGGTGATGGGCACGGTGAAGGTCAGGGTTTCGACGGCGCCGGTGAAGGACAGGGTTTGGCTGGGGATGGCGGTGTAGTCTTCGCCGGCGGTGGCGGTGCCGTCGGCGATGGAAGCCACCACGCTGAACGCGTACGTCACCGCCGTATCCAGACTCACGCTGACGGTCGCCGTGCCGACGCCTTCGCTCACGCTGACGTCTTCCATGGTCAGCGCCACCTGGTACTCGTTGTCGGTGATGCTGATGGTGGCGGTGGCGCTGTGATCCACGTTGGTCGCGTTTTGCGGGTTGACGAACGAGACCACCACGGTTTCGGCGATGCCGAGTGCGCCGCCTTCGTATAGGGCGTCGTCAATGATGGGCACGGTGAAGGACAGGGTCTCGCCGGGGGTGTCGCCGGCGAAGGACAGGGTCTGGCCGGAGACGGCGGTGTAGTCGCCGGGGGCGGTGGCGGTGCCGTCTGTGGTGGTCATGGCGTCCACGCTGAACCCGCTCATGAGGGCGTCATCCACCGTCACGCTGACGGTCGCCGTGCCGGCGCCTTCGTCCACGTCAACATCCGCGATGCTCAAGGTCGCGGTGCCTGCGCCGGACGCCACATTGAGCATCACGCTGCTGCTGGGGTAGTCGGCGGCCAGAGGTTCCCCGGCGGTATCCGTGGTGCCGGTGCCGACGATGACTTGATAGGTGGTGTCGGTGTCGCCGGCTCTGGTGTTGTAGCGGCACAAGAACGACGGATCCGCCACCGCCCTGCTGTAGTCGCCATCAATCAGCGCGCAGGTTCCGTTTTCCGGCGTGTCGCCGGGGGTATGAACGCCAAACTGCATCCGATCGGCGGCGACGGCGCCGATTTGGTAGAAGATTTCCGGACTGGCGATACGCAACCCGGCGAATTGAACCACCGAGTAGATCGTGCCGCCTGTCACCGTATCCATGCCGATTGCTGTGTTGCGTTCGGCGTCCGAGTAATGCGTGATGGAAGTCACGGTCGGCGCCGCGGGCGTCACCACCACGTCAATGCCGGTGTCCACGTACTCCACGGCCAGTGTGTTGCCGGCGCTGGTGCTGGCCGCGCCCGCTACCAACACAACCTGTAACGGCGTCCCCGGGACGACAATCTGGGGGTGCAAGAAGACCTGGCAGAGGTATGCGCTGGTGACACTGGCGACTTGAGTGCGGCACTCACTGGCTTCATTCGGGAACGCGGTGTTGTGTGCGCGGATGGGGAGCCTCTCATCCCCGATGGCGGGGGTGCTGCCGGCTTGCAGACGCCGCACGAGGATTGACGGTTGCCCTATCACGTCTTCACTGAACACGGAAGTCACATGTTGCACATTCTCGCTGAACTGAACGACGAGATAGATGTGTGTATTGAGGCCCGCCTCGGTGATGACGGTGGTCGCCGCCTCATCCGCATAGTAGCCGACCGATTCGACGGTCAGCCCGCTATCGTCATCGGTGATGGTCAGCGTGGCGGTGTTGCTGATATCCACCGGTACGCTGTTGCCTCGCAGGTTGTTCAGCGACAGCGTCACGGTCTCGTCGCTTTCGTCAAGGCCGTCGTCCACAATGGTCACGCTGAAGGTCTGGATCTCTCCTTCTTCGGTGCCGGCAAAGGCCAGCGTCTGGTTGGTGACGGCGGTGTAGTCGGCGCCGGCGGTGGCGCTGATGTCCAAGGTAAAGGCATCCACCATGAAACTGCCGACCGCATTATTCAACACCACACTGACGGTGGCCGTGCCGGCGTCTTCGTTCACGACGACATTCGCCATGGTCAAGGCCGTCATGGCGATGACCCGCAACCTGAAGAAGATATCCCGGACGGCGCCGGTGGCGTCTGTGGCGGTGTAGCGCATGCGAATGCCGGCGGTACCGCCGAACAACTCGCTCGACATGCCGCTGATGGTGCGCGCCGCCGGGTCAAAGACCAGCCCGTCCGGCAACGCCGCCGGCGAGCCATCGTCGCGCGTCAGCGTGTAGTTTAGCGTGCCGACACCGCCAGCGGCTCCGGGCAGCATCAGCGTGACCGGCTGGCCGATCATGTAGGCCTGGTCGGCGATGCCGGCGCTAAACATCGGAAGCTCACTTACCTGAAACGCCACGGGATTGAGGGAGGTACGGCCCGAGTCAGAAACTGTTCCATCAAAAAAGCTATATAAGTCAAAGTTGTCTGGATTCGTACTAAGGTTGGCTGTCCAGTATCGCTCCCGATTGAGCAGATTCAGCCAATTTGCGGGCGCGTCGGTGGCCAGGCCGCTGCGCAACGTCATCAATTCTCCCAGAGTGGGTAAAATCAGGGCCGTATCACCGACAATCACCGAGCGTGCGTCATCCCGCCCATCGTGCGCGCCCTCCCGTGTAGCCATGGTATTGCTGCCGCCGTTGAGAAAGCTATTCAGGGCGACATGCGAGACACCATCCGCGTCGTCAGCCCAGCCATTCCCATTTTGATCCAGATAAAAATATGTTTTGCCATTGACCGTGACCGGGAACAGCAGGTTCAGGTTGATGCCTTCGGTGTTGATGTCGTCATCCATGATGGTGATGGTCGCGCTGACGGGCCGCAGCGTGCCCACCATGGTGGCGGTGCCCGTGGGGACTTGCAGGTTGCTCAACGACAGCGTCAGGGTTTCCGTCAATTCCCGCGTGTTGTCGGGGGTGATGGACACGGTGAAGGTCAGGGTCTCGCCGGCGGGGGCGCCGGTGAAGGACAGGGTTTGGCTGGGGATGGCGGTGTAGTCTTCGCCGGCGGTGGCGGTGCCGGCGTCATCTACGGTCATGGCGTCCACGCTGAACGCGTACGTCACCGCAGTATCCAGACTCACGCTGACGGTCGCCATGCCGACGCCTTCGCTCACGCTGACGTCTTCCATGGTCAACGCCACTTGGTACTCGTTGTCGGTGATGCTGATGATGGCGGTGTTGCTGCTATCCACGTTGGTCGCGTTTTGCGGGTTGACGAACGAGACCACCACGGTCTCGGCGACGCCGAGTGCGCCGCCTTCGTAGATGGCGTCGTCAATGATGGACACGGTGAAGGTCTGGGTCTCACCGACGAAGGTGCCGGCGAAGGACAGGGTCTGGCCGGAGACGGCGGTGTAGTCGCCGGGGGCGGTGGCGGTGCCGTCGGCGGTCATGGCGTCCACGCTGAACCCGCCGGTGACTGCGTCATCCACCATCACGCTGACGGTCGCCGTGCCGGCGCCTTCGTCCACGTCAACATCCGCGATGCTCAAGGTCGCGGTGCCTGCGCCGGACGCCACATTGAGCGTCACGCTGGCGCTGGGGAATGGGTCGGCCAGAGGTTCCCCGGCGGTATCCGTGGTGCCGGTGCCGACGATGACTTGATAGGTGGTGCCGGTGTCGCCGGCTCTGGTGTTGTAGCGGCACCAGAACGACTGATTCGCCACCGCCAGGCCGGTGCCACTATTCAGGAGCGCGCAGGTTCCGTTTTGCGGTGGTGTGTCGTCGGTGGGGACATGATCGCCAAACCGCACCCGCGCAACCGTGCCAATCTGGTAGAAGATTTCCGGACTGGCGATAGGCAACCCGGCGAATTGAACCACCGAGTAGATCGTGCCGCCTTCCACCGTGCCGCTGATTGCTGTGTTGCGTTCGGCGTCCGAGTAATGCGTGATGGAAGTCACCATCGGCGCATCGGGCGTCGCCACCACGTTAATGCGGGTATTGTCGTCCATGGCCAGTTGGTTACCGGCGGTGTCGCTGGTCAGCTCCGCCAGCACCCTGACCTCTACGCTCCCCGGGGAGACAACCACGGGATGCAAAAAGTACTGGCAGATGTATGTGCTGGTATCGCTGTCGGATGTCGCGCGGCACTCGGATATATTCGTGAACGCGGCGCCGTGTGCGATGATGGGGAGAACGGAGGACAGAGTCACCCTGATTCCCGGTCGCCCTACAATACGGGGTGTGGTAGATGAGGCGAAGGAGGTCACCGTATTTTGCACATTCTCGCTGAACTGAATGGCGATATACAGGAACGTGTTGATGGCCGCCTCGGTGATGGCGGTGGTCTCATCCCCGGTAATGGCGGCCGCCTCATCGGTATAGAACCTGACCGATTCGACGGTCAGCCCGCTATCGTCATCGGTGATGGTCAGCGTGGCGGTGTTGCTGGTCACCAACCGGACGGCGGGTTGCAGGTTGCCCAGCGACAGCCTCACGTCCTCGTCGCCTTCGTCAATGGCGTCGTTCACAATGGTCACGTTGAAGGTTTGAATCTCGCCGGCGAAGCCGTCAAAGGTCAGCGTCCGGTTGGTGACGGCGATGTAGTCGGTGCCGGCGGTGGCGCTGATGTTCGAGGTAAAGGCATCCACCATGAAACTGTCGTCAACCCTGTTATTCAACACCACGTTGACGGTGGCCATGCCGGCTGCTTCGTTCACGACGACATTCGCCATGGTCAAGGCCGTCATGGCGATGACCCGCAGCGTGAAGGGGATGTCCCGGACGGCGCCGGTGCTGTCTGTGGCGGTGTAGCGCAGGCTGGCGCCGGCGGTATCGCCGAACACCACGCTCGGCGTCCCGCTGATGGTGCGCGCCGCCGGGTTAAAGGACAGCCCGGCCGGCAACGCCGCCGGCGAGCCGTCGTCGCGCGTCAGCGTGTAGCTTAGCGTGCCGACACCGCCGGCGGCTGGCAGCATCAGCGTGACCGTCTGGCCGACCATGTAGGTCTCGTCGGCAATGCCGGCGCTAAACGTCGGGAGATCACGTACCTGAAAAGCCACGGAGGCGTCGGCGGAATCAAGCCCTTGAAAAACCAAGCCATCAGAAAAACGATACCAGGTATGGAATCCCCCCGGAGCAACGACAGCGGATACCCAGTAGCTTTCGTTCACCAACCAATCTGCAGGCGCGGTGCCGGATTGGCTGTCGCTCAACGCTATCAATTCGTCCACAGTGGGTAAAATCAGGGCCGCATCACCGATAATGACCGCGCGTTCGTCATCCCGCCCATTGTGCCCGTTGGGCTGGGTATCCACGGTATCGCTACTGCCGTTCAGTAAGTTATCCAGGGCGTTATGCGTGACACCATCCCCTCTGTCCGCCAGGCCATTCCCATTTTGATCCAGATACCGATAGGTTTTGCCATTGACCGTGACCGGGAACAGCAGGTTCAGGTTGATGTTGTTGGTGCCCAGGTCGTCATCCATGATGGAGAGGGTCGCCCTGACGGGCCGCAGTGTGCCCACCGTGGTGGCGGTGCCCGTGGGGACTTGCAGGTCGCCCAGCGACAGCGTCACGGTTTCCGTCAATTCCCGTATGGTGTCGTTGATGATGGGCACGCTGAAGGTCAGGGTCTCGACGGCGCCGGTGAAGGACAGGGTCCGGCTGGTGACGGCCATGTAGTCGCCGGGGTCGGTGGCCGTGCCGTCGGCGGTGGAAGCCACCACGCTGAACGCAGCCGGCACCGCCGTATCCAGACTCACGCGGACGGTCGCCATGCCGGCGCCTTCGCGCACGCTGACGTCTTCCATGGTCAGCGCCACTTCGTATTCGTTGTCGGTGATGGTGATGGGGGCGGTGACGCTGTGATCCACGTTGGTCGTGTTTTGCAGGTTGACGAACGAGACCACCACGGTCTCGACGTCGTCGCCGCTTGCGCCGCCTTCGTATATGGCGTCGTCAAGGATGGTCACGGTGAAGGTCCGGGTCTCGCCGGCCTCGCCGTTGAAGGACAGGGTCTGGTCGGTGAAAGCGATGTAGTCTTCGCCGGCGGTGGCGGTGCCGGCGTCGTCTGCGGTCATGGCGTCCACGCTGAACCCGCCGGGGACTGCGTCATCCACCGTCACGCTGACGGTCGCCGTGCCGGCGCCTTCGTTCACGTCGTCCACAGCCGCGATGCTCAAGGTCGCGGTGCCGGTCGTCACGTCGAGCGTCACGCTGCTGCTGGGGTAGTCGTCGGCCAGCGCTCGCTCGGCAGTATCCGTGGTGCCGGTGCCGACGATGACTTGATAGTCGCCGGCGCCGGCGTCGCTTAACCGGAGGTTGTAGCGGCACCAGAACGACTGATTCGCCGCCGCCAGGCCGGTGCCGCCATCAAGGAGCGCGCAGGTTCCGTTTTGCGGTGGTGTGTCGCCGGTGGGGGCATGATCGCCAAACCGCACCCGCGCAGCCGTGCCGAACTGGTAGAAGAATTCCGAACTGGCGATATGCAACCCATTGAATTGAATCACCGAGTAGATCGTGCCGCCTCTCACCGTCTCCGTGCCGATTGCTGTGGTGCGTTCGGCGTCCGAGTAATGCGTGATGGACTCCACGGTCGGCGACGGCAGAGCGGGCGGATCCACCACCATCACCACGCTGTCCACATCCACGTAGTCCTCGGCCAGTATGTCGCCGTCGCTGTTGCTGGCCGCGTCCGCGTCCAACACAACCCGTAACGGCCCCAGGGCGTGAAAATTGAGGTGCAAGACGAACTGGCAGAGGTATGTGCTGGTGTCATCGGCGGATTCGGCGCGGCACGCACTGGTACCATTCTCGAACGCGGTGTTGTGTGCGAGGATGGGGATACTCGTAGCCTGTGTGGCGGAGCCGGAGCCGGGGTTTTGAGTCTGCACGAGGATCCTCGGTCGCCCTGACGCGAATGGGGTGAAGGAGGTCACCACGTGTTCCACATTCTCGCTGAACTGAACGACCAGATAAATGGACGAGCCGATGGCCCCTTCGGTAATAGGGATGGTCGCCGCCTCATCGGCATAGTAGCCGACCGAGGTGACGGCTAGCCCGCTCTCTTCATTGATGACCGTCACCCTGAAGGCGGCGGTGACGGCCACGCCGTTCGCGTCTGTGGCGGCGTAGGTCAGGTCGGCGACGGTTGCCGTGGTCGGCATGCCGCTAAGGGTGCGATCGGTGGCGTTAAAGGTCAGCCCGACCGGGATGAACGAGGTCGGCGTCAGGCTATAGGCCAGCGGGGTGATGCCGCCGGTGGCCGGCGGCAGGGTCAAGGGGGTGATGGCCGTGCCGGCGGTGTAGGTATAGGTCAAAGCGGGCGCGGGAATGGCGCTGGTGTTGAAGATCGGCGCGGCGATGACCCGCAGCCTGAACTCGGTGTCCACGAAGGCGCCGACGGCGTCTGTGGCGGTGTAGCGCAGGTGGGCGCCGGCGGTACCGCCGAACACCTCGCTCGGCATCCCGCTGATGGTGCGCGCCACCGGGTCAAAGAGCAGCCCGGCAGGCAGCTCCGGCGAGCCGTTGAGGCGCGTCAGCGCGTAGGACATCGCGCCGACGCCGTCTGTTATTGCCGGCAGCGTCACCTCGACAGTCTGACCGACCGTGTAACGCTGGTCGGCGATGGTCTCGCCAAACGTCAGGTTGGACACAACAGGCCGTACCTGAAACGCCGTGACGCGGTTAGTGTCGGGGCCACCTGGAAACAACTCGCCAGTATTAAGGCTATAGCGGAAAAAGCCACGCTGGAAAAAAAACAGATGATTTGATGACCTGGATGTGGAGTAGGTTCTATCGCTCCAATTTGCAGGTTGAGTGTTGGATTGGCTGCTGCGCAATGTCATCAATTCGTCCGGTGTGGGTAAAATCAGGACATAATTACCGACAATCGCCGCGCGTGCGTCATCCCGCCCATTGTGCCCGCCGGGCTGGGTATCCTGGGTATCAGCGCCGTTGTTGAGGAAGGTATTCAGGGCGCTATGCGGGACGCGATCCCCTTCGCCAGCACTGCCATCCCCATCGTCATCCAGATGATAATAGGTTTTGCCATTGGCCGTGACCGGGAAAATCAGGTTCAGGTTGATGCCGCTGGCGGTGTCGGTGCCTAACGTGAGCGTGGCGGTGGCGGTGTCGTTCTCCAGGATCGTGATCGTGGCGCGGTCGCCGGTCTCAATCCCCAACGCCGGGATCGCGCCTTCCAGCATGGCCAGCGATACCGTCAGGGTTTCGGCGCCTTCCGGCGTGATGTCGTCTATGATGGAGACGCTGAAGGTCCGGGTCTCGCCGGCGTCGCCGGTGAAGGTCAGGATGTGGCCGCTGACGGCGGTGTAGTCCTGGCCGGCGATGGCGCTGCCGTCTTCGGTTGAGACGGCCACGCTGAACGTGCCGCCGACCCTGTTATTCAACACCACGCTGACGGTGGCCGTGCCGTTCGCTTCGTTCACGCTGACATCCGCCATCGTCAACCCCGCCTCGTTGACCGTCACCGTAAAGGGCAGGCTGGCGACGGCGCCGTTCGCGTCTGTGACGGCGTAGGTCAGGGCGACGGCGGCGCGTGCCGTGATCGGTGTGCCGACGAGGGTGCGCGTGGTGGTGTTCACAAAGGTCAGCCCGGGCGGGATGGACGCGGTCGGCGTCAGGGTATAGGTCAGCGGGGGGACAGCGCCGCCGACGTCCGGCAGCGTCAGGTTGATGCCAATACCGGCGGCGTAGCTCTGGTCGGCAATGGTGGACTCCATGCCAAAGCCGAACACCCGCAGCGTGAAGGTCACTTCCACGACGGCGCCGGCGGTGTCTGTGGCGGTGTAGCTCATGCCGGCGCCGCCGGAACCACCGAACGGCTCGGTCGTCATGCCACGAAGGGCGCGCGCCGTGGCGTCAAAGGTCAGCCCGGGCGGCAGCGTCGGCGTGGCGCCATCGGTGCGCGTCAGCGCGTAGCTTAGCGAGACGGCGCCGTTCATGGCTTCGGGCAGCATCAGATCGACCGTCTGGCCGACGGTATAGACCTGGTCGGCGACGGCATCGGCGATGGTCGGCTCGCTGAACACCGTGACCATGAAGGTCTGGTAGGCGGTGAAGGCGTTGGCGTCTGTGACGGTGTAGGTCAGTGTGACGGCGGCGGTTGCCGTGGTCGGCATGTCGGTGATGGCGCGCGCGACGGGATCAAAGGTCAGTCCGTCCGGGATGGACGCGGTCGGCGTCAGTGTGTAGGTCAGCGGGGCGATGCCGCCGGTGGCGGCCGGCAGCGGCCGGTTGACGGCAGTGTTGGCGGTGTAGTGCTGATCGGCAATGGTGGACTCTTCGCCAAAGACCGGAGCGACGGCCACCCGCAACCTGAAGATGATGTCCCGGACGGCGCTGTCGGCGTCTGTGACGGTGTAGCGCATGCGGGCGCCGGCGGTATCGCCGAACGGCTCGCTCGGCGTACCGCTGATGGTGCGCGCCACCTGGTCAAAGGACAGCCCGGCCGGCAGCGCCGGCGCCAGCGTGTAGCTTAGTGTGCCGACGCCGCCGCTGGCGTCGGGCAGCGTCAGCGCGACCCTCTGGCCGAGCGTGTAGAGCTGGTCGGCGATGCCTGCGCTAAAATTCAGATTGAGCTCACGTAGCTGAAACGCCACGCGATTGAAGTTGTTATCGCCCCTGGAAGTCACCTCCTCATCAGAAAATCTGTAATGGGAATGTCCTATCGTTGTGTTGTTGGCTGTCCAGTATCCCCCCACAGATTCATGCACCCACCAACTTGCAGGTGCGGTGCCGCCCAGGTTGCTACGCAACGCCATCAATTCTTCCACGGTGGGTAAAATCACGGCAGTATCACCGACAATCACCGCGCGTGCGTCACTCCGCCCATTGTGCCCGTCGGGCTGGGTATTCAGGGTAGGGCTGCCGCCGTTGAGGAAGCGATTCAGGGCGATATGCGAGACTCCATCACTGGAGTCAGCTCGGCCGTTCCCATTTTGATCCACATAAAACCAGGTTTTGCCATTGACCGTGACCGGGAACAGCAGGTTCAGGTTGATGCCTTCGGCGTTGATGTCGTCATCCATGATGAAGATGGTCGCGCTGACGGGCCGCAGCGTGCCCACCATGGTGGCGGTGCCCGTGGGGACGTCCAGGTTGCTCAACGACACCATCAGGGTTTCCGTCAATTCCTGGATGGTGTCGGGGGTGATGGGCACGCTGAAGGTCCGGGTCTCGACGGCGCCGGTGAAGGACAGGGTTTGGCTGGGGATGGCGGTGTAGTCGCCGGGGGCGGTAGCGGTGCCGTCGTCGGTGGAAGCGACCACGCTGAACGCATACGTCACCGCCGTATCCAGACTCACGCTGACGGTCGCCGTGCCGGCGCTTTCGTTCACGCTGACGTCTTCCATGGTCAGCGCCACCTGGTACTCGTTGTCGGTGATGCTGATGGTGGCGTCGGCGCTGTGATCCACCGACCGGGTCGTGTCTTGCAGGTTGCCTAACGCGACTGCCACTGTCTCGCGGGCGCCGAGTGCGCCGCCTTCGTATTCGGCGTCGTCAAGGATGGTCACGGTGAAGGTCCGGGTCTCGCCGGCGGCGTCGCCGTTGAAGGTCAGGGTCTCGCTGGAGAAGGCAGTGTAGTCTGCGCCAGCGGTGGCGGTGCCGGCGTCATTTACGGTCATGGCGTCCACCTTGAACCCGCCGGTGACGGCGTCATCCACCGTCACGCTGACGGTCACCGTGCCGGCGTCTTCGTTCACGTCGTCAACAGCCGCAATGCTCAAGGTCGCGGTGCCGGCGTTGGTCGCCACGTTGAGCATCACGCTGGCACTGGGGAATGGGTCGGCCAGAGGTTCCCCGGCGGTATCCGTGGTGCCGGTGCCGACGATGACTTGATAGGTGGTGCTGGTGTCGCCGGCTCTGGTGTTGTAGCGGCACCAGAACGACTGATTCGCCACCGCCAGGCCGGTGCCGCTCTCAAGCAGTGCGCAGGTTCCGTTTTGCGGCGTGCCGCCGGTGGTATGACGGCCAAACTGCATCCGATCGGCGGCGACGTCGCCAATTTGGTAGAAGATTTCCGGACTGGCGATAGGCAACCCGGCGAATTGAACCACCGAGTAGATCGCGCCGCCTGTCACCGTCTCCGTGCCGATTGCTGTGTTGCGTTCGGCGTCCGAGTAATGCGTGATGGAAGTCACCATCGGCGCCGCGGGTGTCGCCACCACGTCAATGCCGCCGCTGCCGCCGCCGGCTTCGTCTTGATCCACGTAGTCCTCGGCCAGGAAGTTACCGGCGGTGTCGCTCGTACTCCTCGCCGGCAAGCTAAACCGTAATGGACCCACGGCAAAAGACCCGTACACGAGGTACTGGCAGATGTATTCGCTGGTATCGCCGGCGGATTGAGCGCGGCATGCGTTGAGAGCCGTGAACGCGGTGCCGGGTGCGGTGATGGGCACACGAGTTCCGTCCACAAGGATTCCCGGTTGCCCTATCACACCGGGTGAGGTGGATGTGAAGAATCTGGTCACCACATTTTGCACGTTCTCGCTGAATGTCACGACGATATACACGTGCGTGCCGATGGCCGCCTCGGTGATCTCGGTGGTCCTCGCCTCATCGGCATAGTAGCGGACAGAGGTGACGGTTGGCCCACTGTCGCCGGTGACTGTCACCGTGAAGTCGGCGGTGACGGCCACGCCGTTCGCGTCTGTGGCGGCGTAGGTCAGGTCGGCGACGGTTGGCGTGGTCGGCGTGCCGGTGAGGGTGCGCTCGGTGGCGTCAAAGTCAAAGGTCAGCCCGGCCGGGATGAACAAGGTCGGCGTCAGGCTATAGGTCAGCGGGGCGACGCCGCCGGTGACCGGCGGCAGGGTCAAGGGGGTGATGGCCGTGCCGACGGTGTAGGTATAGGCCGAATCGGGTACGGGAACGGTGGTGGTGTCAAAGGCCAGCACGGCGCCGACTGTCACTGTCAGCGTGAATTCGGCATCCACGAAGGCGGCGACGGCGTCTGTGGCGGTGTAGCGCAGGCTGGCGGCGCCGAACAGCGCGGTCGGCGTACCGCGGATGGTGCGCGCCATCGCGTCAAAGGTCAGCCCGTCCGGCAGGATCATCCCGCCGTTGAGGCGCGTCAGCGTGTAGCTTAATGTGCCGACGCCGGTGTTGGGTTGCGGCAACGTCAGCGCGACCATCTGACCGATCGCGTAGGTCTGGTCGGCGATGGTCTCGCCAAACGTCAGGTTGGGCACAGCAGGCCGTACCTGAAAAGCCGTGACGTGGGAATCAAGGCCGGGACGTTCAAAACCGATGTCAGAAGCAAAGGAATAGGTGATAAAGTTATTGCCTGATGGGTTCGTCGCTGTCCAGTAGGAGTCGGGAAAGCGCCAATTGGCAGGTATGTTGCCGGGTATGCTGCTGCGCAATGCTCTCAATTCGTCATGAGTGGGTAAAATCAGGACATAATTACCGACAATCGCCGCGCGTGCGTCATCCCGCCCATTGTGCCCGCCGGACTGGGTATCCACGGTATTGCTGCCGCCGTTGAACAAGGTGTTCAGGGCGGTATGCGTGACATGAATATCCCCGACGCTCTCACTGCCATCCCCATCGTGATCCAAATAATAATAGGTTTTGCCATTGGCCGTGACCGGGAAACGCAGGTTCAGGTTGAGGCCGCTGGCGATGTCGGTGTCTAACGCGAGCATGCCGGTGGGGGCGTCGTTCGCCAGGATCGTAATCATGGCGCGGTCACTGATCGCAACCCCCAACACCGGGGCGTCTTGCAGGTTGTCCAGCCACACCGTCAGGGTTTCGGCGTTTTCCCGCGTGATGTCGTCTATGATGGAGACGCCGAAGGTCCGGGTCTCGCCGAAGGTGCCGGCGAAGGACAGGATGTGGCCGCTGACGGCGATGTAGTCCAGGCCGGCGATGGCGGTGCCGTTTTCGGTTGAGGCGTCCACTCTGAACGCGCCGGCGACCGCATTATTCAACACCACGCTGATGATGGCCTCGCCGCCTTCGTTCACGCTGACATCCGCGATGCTCAACGCCGCCGCGTTGATCGTCACCGTAAAGATCTGGCTGACGGCGGCGCCATTGGCGTCTGTGGCGGTGTAGGTCGTGGCGGCGGCGATGGCTGCCGTGTTCGGGCTGCCGTCGAGGATGCGCGTGCTGGCGTCAAAGTTCAGCCCGGCCGGGATCGGTGTCAGGGTGTAGCTTAGCGGGGCGGTGCCGCCGCCGGCGGTCGGTAGCGTCAGGTTGACGGCAGCGCCGGCGACGTAGCTCTGGTCGTCAATGGTGGACTCCACGCTAAAGGCCAGCATGTCAACCACCCGCAGCGTGAAGTCGTCCCCCACGAAGGCGCCGTTGGCGTCTGTGACGGTGTAGCGCAGGCGGACGCCGCCGGGATCGCCGAATGTCTCGGCCGGCATGCCGCTGATGGTGTGCCTGGCCGCGTGAAACGTCAGCCCGTCCGGCAGAACCGGCGAGCCGCCGTCGGGGCGCGTCAGCGTGTAGCTTAGCGGGGTGGCGCCGCCTGTCGTGTCCGGCAGCGTCAGCTCGACCGCCTGGTCAACCATGTAGGTCTGGTCGGCGATGTCGGCGCCCAACGTCAGGGTCGCCGCAGACTGTACCTGAAACGCCGTGGCGTAGGTGTTGTTACGGTCCGCTGGAAACGTCATGCCGGAAGCCAGGTGATAGATGCGAAATGACGTTCCTGATGCGTGCGTCGCTGTCCAGTAGGTGGTCGCCTCCCAATTTGCAGGTGGTGTGCCGGATTGGCTGTCGCGCAATGCCACCAATTCGTCACGAGTGGGTAAAATCAGGACATAATTGCCGACAATCGCCGCGCGTGCGTCCTCCTGCCCATTGTGCCCGTCGGGACCGGTCTGGGTATCCATGGTATTGCTGCCGCCGTTGAGCAGGTTATTCAGGGCGACATGCGTGACCCTATCATTGAAGTCAGCCATGCCATCCACTTCGTGATCCAAATAATAATAGGTTTTGCGATTGGCCGTGACCGGGAAACGCAGGTTCAGGTTGAGGCCGCTGTTGGCGCCTAAATTGAGCACGGCGGTGGCGACGTCGTCATCCATGATCGTGATTGTGGCGCGGTCGCTGATCACAATCCCCGACGCCGGGGCGTTTTCCAGGTTGTCCAGAAACACCGTCAGGGTTTCGGTGTTTTCATGCCTGGTGTCGTCTATGATGGGTACGCTGACGGTCACGGTCTCGCCGGCCATGCCGCCGGTGAAGGACAGGATGCGGCTGCTGACGGCGGTGTAGTCTTCGTCGGCGTTGGCGGTGCCGTTTTCGGTTGAGACTTCCACGCTGAACATGCCGGCGACCATATTATTCAACACCACGCTGATGATGGCCTCGCTGTCTCCTTCGTTCACGCTGACATTCTTGATGCTCAACGCCGCCGCGTTGATCGTCACCGTCACGGTCAGGCTGACGGCGGCGGCGGCGGCGTCTGTGACGGTGTAGGTCAGGGTGACGGCGTCGGTGGCCATGATCGGTGTGCCGGCGAGGGTGGTGGCGTCAAAGGTCAGCCCGTCCGGGATGGACCCGGTCGGTGTCAGGGTGTAGGTCAGCGGGGCGATGCCGCCGATGACGGCCGGCAGCGTCAGGTTGACGGCAACGTTGGCGACGTAGTTCTGGTCGGCAACGGTGGACTCCGCGCTAAAGGCCAGCACGGCGGCCACCTGTAGCGTGAAGGTCACTCCCACGAAGGCGCCGTTGGCGTCTGTGGCGGTGTAGCGCAGACTGGCGCCGCCGGGACCGCCGAATACCTCGGTCGCCATGCCGCTGATGGTGCGATCCGTGGCGTTAAAGGTCAGCAGGTCCGGCAGGTCCGGCGAGCCGCCGTCTGTGCGCGTCAGTGTGTAGCTTAGCGCGCCGGCGCCGCCGCTGACTGCGGGTAGCGTCAGCGCGACCGTCTCGCCGACGGTATAGGCCTGGTTGGCGATGGTCAGTGCGCTGAACACCGTGACCGTGAAGGTCTGCTCGGCGGTGAAGCCGTTGGCGTCTGTGACGGTGTAGGTCAGGGTGATGGTCGGGGCTTGCGCGGGCGGTCTGCCGGTGAGGATGCGATCGGCGGCGTTAAAGGTCAGCCCGGGCGGGGTCGGCGTCAGGGTGTAGGTGAACGGCGCGGCGCCGCCGGCGGCCGGCAGCATCAGGTTGACGGCAGCCTCGGCGGCGTAGTTCTGGTCGGTAATGGCGCCCAGGGACGGAGCGGCGGCCACCCGCAACCTGAAGAGGATGTCCCGGACGGCGCCGTCGGCGTCTGTGGCGGTGTAGCGCATGCGGACGCCGGCGGTACCGCCGAACGGATCCCTCGGCATGCCGCTGATGGTGCGCGCCACCGGGTCAAAGGACAGACTGGCCGGCAGCGCCGCCGGCGAGCCATCGTCGCGCGTCAGCGTGTAACTTAGGAGGCCGACGCCGTCGGCGTCGGGCAGCGTCAGCGCGACTGTCTGGTCAACCGTGTAGGTCTGGTCGGCGATGCCGGCGCTCAACGTCGGGAGAGCACGTAGCTGAAACGCCGCGTGATTGTAGTTGCCATCGTTCCTGTCAGTCATCGCCTCATCAGAAAATCTATAATGGAAATGTCCTATCGGTGTGCGGACGGATGTCCAGTATCCCCCCACAGATTCATGCAGCCACCAACTTGCAGGTGCGGTGTCGCCCAGGTTGCTGCGCAACACCATCAATTCGTCCACAGTGGGTACAATCACGGCAGTATCACCGACAATCACCGCGCGTAGGTCATCCCGCCCATTGTGTCCGCCGGGCTGGGTCGCCTCGGCACGGCTACCGCCGTTGAGGAAGTCATTCAGGGCGTGATACCTGACTCCATCACTGGAGTCAGCTCTGCCATTCCCATTTTGATCCAGATACACATAAGTTTTGCCATTGACCGTGACCGGGAACAGCAGGTTCAGGTTGACGCCTCTGGTGTCTATGTCGTCATCCATGATGGAGATGGTCGCGCTGACGGGCCGTAGCGTGCCCACCATGGTGGCGGTGCCCGTGGGGACGTCCAGGTTGCTCAACGACACCATCAGGGTTTCCGTCAATTCCTGCATGGTGTCGGGGGTGATGGGCACGCTGAAGGTCCGGGTCTCGACGGCGCCGGTGAAGGACAGGGTTTGGCTGGGGATGGCGGTGTAGTCGCCGGGGGCGGTGGCGGTGCCGTCGGCGGTGGAAGCGACCACGCTGAACGCGTACGTCACCGCCGTATCCAGACTCACGCTGACGGTCGCCGTGCCGACGCCTTCGCTCACGCTGACGTCTTCCATGGTCAGCGCCACCTGGTACTCGTTGTCGGTGATGCTGATGGTGGCGTCGGCGCTGTGATCCACCCGGGTCGTGTCTTGCAGGTTGCCTAACGCGACTGCCACGGTTTCGGGGACGCCGCTTGTGCCGCCTTCGTATTCGGCGTCGTCAAGGATGGTCACGGTGAAGGTCCGGGTCTCGCCGGCGGCGTCGCCGTTGAAGGTCAGGGTCTGGCTGGAGAAGGCGGTGTAGTCTGCGCCAGCGGTGGCGGTGCCGGCGTCATCTACGGTCATGGCGTCCACCTCGAACCCGCCGGTGACGGCGTCATCCACCGTCACGCTGACGGTCACCGTGCCGGCGTCTTCGTTCACGTCGTCAACAGCCGCAATGCTCAAGGTCGCGGTGCCGGCGTTGGTCGCCACGTTGAGCATCACGCTGGCGCTGGGGAATGGGTCGGCCAGAGGTTCCCCGGCGGTATCCGTGGTGCCGGTGCCGACGATGACTTGATAGGTGGTGCTGGTGTCGCCGGCTCTGGTGTTGTAGCGGCACCAGAACGACTGATTCGCCACCGCCAGGCCGGTGCCGCTCTCAAGCAGTGCGCAGGTTCCGTTTTGCGGCGTGCCGCCGGTGGTATGACGGCCAAACTGCATCTGATCGGCGGCGACGTCGCCAATTTGGTAGAAGATTTCCGGACTGGCGATAGGCAACCCGGCGAATAGAACCACCGAGTAGATCGCGCCGCCTGTCACCGTCTCCGTGCCGATTGCTGTGTTGCGTTCGGCGTCCGAGTAATGCGTGATGGAAGTCACCATCGGCGCATCGGGCGTCGCCACCACGTCAATGCCGCCGCTGCCGCCGCCGACTTCGTCTTGATCCACGTAGTCCTCGGCCAGGAAGTTACCGGCGGTGTCGCTCGTACTCCTCGCCGGCAAGCGAACCCGTAATGGACCCACGGCAACACCCGCGTGCAAGAAGGACTGGCAGATGTATTCGCTGGTATCGCCGGCGGATTGAGCGTGGCATGCGTTGAGAGCCGTGAACGCGGTGCCGGGTGCGGTGATGGGCGCACGATTTCCGTCCACAAGGATTCCCGGTTGCCCTATCACACCGGGTGAGGTGGATGTGAAGAATCTGGTCACCACATTTTGCACGTTCTCGCTGAATGTCACGACGATATACACGTGCGTGCCGATGGCCGCCTCGGTGATCTCGGTGGTCCTCGCCTCATCGGCAAAGTAGCGGACAGAGGTGACGGTTGGCCCACTGTCGCCGGTGACTGTCACCGTGAAGTCGGCGGTGACGGCCACGCCGTTCGCGTCTGTGGCGGCGTAGGTCAGGTCGGCGACGGTTGGCGTGGTCGGTCTGCCGGTGAGGGTGCGATCGGTGGCGTTAAAGATCAGCCCGTCCGGGATGAACGCAGTCGGCGTCAGTGTGTAGCTCAACGGGACGGCACCGCCAGTGGCTTGCGGCAGGGCCAGATCGGTGATGGCTTCGTTGGTGGTGTAGGTCTGGTCGGCAATGGTGACGCCGATGCCGAATGTCGGGGTGGAGATTTCGTCGTCTTCCACCGTGACGCTTAAGTCGGCGGTGACGCTATCGTAGCCGCCGCCCGAGGCGGTGTGGGGCAGCGTGGCGGTGTCGTCGTCGGAGTCGGCATCGTGCGCGGCGGCGAGCATGACCATCTGCGGCGTGGGCCAGTTGGTGGTGGTGAAGGTCAGGATGGCCGGGGTCGCGGTCACGTCGCCGTCCGGGCCGATGGTCACCGTGACTTCGGCGGTCGGCTCGGTGTCAAGCACCGCCGTGTAGGTGGTGGTGGTGCCTTCCGCTATCGTCAGGGAGGAGGGATTCAGGCTGACGCCGGGCGGGGGAACTGCAACCGTAAAGACCGGGGACAGACCGTAGAACGCATAGTTAAGATTGTCACTTTCAAAGCCAACATTGAGCTCTCTAGTATGAAAACCAGGGCGTCCGCGCACGTTCACCGTTGCTCCAAGATGATTGCTGCTGCTGGAAGTTCCATCGTTGTTCGTGCCGGTCCAAATATTTTGGTCGGGATCTCTGCTGCCTCCTCCTTCGTCCCTGACGTTCTGCGTACCGCCTTGTCGATCCCAGTTGCCGTCATATAAATCCGCATAATTGTCGGCGATTTTATCGTTGCCGCCGCCCAGCCAGTAGATCGGCACGCCGGCGCCATCATTGCCCGTCGTGGGGTTGCTATGGGTGTTGTTGCGGGCGCTCACCGTTGCGGTTGAGGCAAGCACTCGAAAGTGCGTGCTATAGGCTTGAATCTCGCTATGGCCGTGGGCTGTTGCGGCCACCCTGGTCTGGACATGGGTGTTGTAGTCCGCAATATTACTACTGGTGGGATTCCGACCGTTTGAGGTCACAATCATCAGGCGGAAACTTTGGCCCGCGCTGACCACCGGCGGCTTTAACGCCCAGTCCGACGGCACCGAGCAGATGGTCGCATCCGAGCCGGTCAGGGTGGTGGTGGTGCAATTGATGGCGGTTTGCGCGACCGCCTCAAGCGGCGCCAACCCCACCACGCCGAGGACGGCGAGGACGGCAGGTAGCCAGAGGCGGAAACGGGGTGAGGGGGTATGCGGGGGGGGCTGTACGAGCGTACAAGAAAGGCACGGCTGGTTTTTGTCAGGTATTCGCCGAGGCATTGCCATGACCGTGGATTCAAAGTGCGTTATGGATTCCGCACTCTACTTTCTTTTCACTGTTAATTCACTCTTACAAAACCCGTTCGCCGGACGAAGACGGATGGTGTCTGCGTGTCATTCCGGATGGCGTGCCAGCGACAGTCTTGCGCTGATGGCCTGAACGTTTTTCCGTTGGGCATCATCCAGGCCCAGTAACACATGCGCTTCGTCTCCGTGCTGGAGTCGCAAACTTAAGAAGGGAATTTCTTCGCGCTTCTCCACGTCCTTATAGATGCCGTCAATGGTTTGCATTTTGTTCAGATCAACGACGGCAAACAGATCATAGCGATAATAGACGTCGCCAATGACGATATCGAATACTTTGTTGCCCTCCGTCACGACGATGACGTTGAAGTGTCCCTGGTCTTCGTAGCCTTCCGGTAAATGACGATTGATATGAAAGACCGCGATGGGCCTGTCGCCCAGGGTCACGGCGATTTTTTTCTCCAGGGCGGCATAATCAATCTGGAGCGCGCTTTCATCCTGACCGGTCGCTTCCAGCGCCGCTTTTTTGACTGCTTCAAATACTTCTTTTGCCGTTATGGCCACAAGTCACTCTCCTTTCAATGCGTTCAGAACGGGCGTCGCGCAGACAGTCCCCGTCGGCTTTGTCGGCTATAATAGACAGATAGTCGCTTAGGTGCAAGCCTTTGTGCATGGCACGAGCATCATTCATGACGGTGAAATGTGTTCGCCCCGGCTCCGGATTCCCGACTGCGCGGGCATGACGAATTGGCTCCATCATCGTGCTTTGCAATTGCCTGTGCGCGTTGCGCATACTGCCACCCGGAATCACTTGGAGGAGATCACGGTATGAAGGCTCAACTGTGTATGATTGAGGGATGTACGAACCAGGGCTATGCCCCGGCGGGAACCGGGATTGTCTGCAAAAACCATTTTGCCGATTTTGTGATTTGGCGACGCAAAACGGGCGGCAGGGGGCTGTTCAGGAAATATAACGGCATGACGATGGCGGGACGTGACGCCACGGTGGATGAATGGAAGAACACGCTTTCACATTCACATCAGCAGACATGATTTGACAGCGTCAACGTTGTATTGGATGTCCGCTTGCGCGGGCGGGACGGTGGGGAGAGGACGGTGGGTCTCCGCTATTCCATCAACGGCGAGCCGTGATGGTGGATGATTTTCCAGCTTGCATCCAGCCGTTCGTACAGATTGGTCGCCACGACCCGGCTGTTTTGTGTGTTGTCCCCGTGCCGGCTCGTAATGTTTTCCGTGCACGTGACCCATGCCACGTCGTGGGCGACCTGGATTTGGACATCCGACAGTGAGACGTTCATGGAAAAGACGTTGTTGAAAATCACGACCCATGAATCCCGAACTTTCGGCCACCCTTCCTTGATGCTCCAGCCCGGATGAATGCACGTTACATATTCCCGTTGTGCCCAGATCTTGTCCATTTTGCCAATATCCAGACTTTCAAAGGCGCGATAAAATTCCTCGTTGGCCAACGTGACTTCTTCAATGCGCTGTTCTATGTCTGCGCTCAACGCTTTCTCCCTTTGCGAATCGTGATGCACCGGCAGCCGGTCGGCTGTGCCGTCGTGCGGCTATCATCCCATTAGAGAACGGTTTGAGCAACCCCAGGCCGGCGCGTCATGCTTTCATGGCACGCTCGTCGGGGCTGTCCGGCGGGATTGTTGTCAGCGTCCCACGGATCGGTTGACCAGCCAGACGCCGCCCATGACGCATCCAATGCCAAGGATTTTGATGAGATCCAGCGATTCACCGAGGATGGCAAAGGACAGGAGTAGCGCGGATACGGGAATCACGTTGATGAAGACTCCGGCACGGGACGGGCCGATGCGGGACACTCCATAGAGCCAGGCTTGCTGTCCGATTGCGGTGGCGAAGACGATGACATATACCAACGCTATCCAGCCGGAAGACGGGATACTCCCGATGCCCGCATCCAGCACTTTGGGGGCCATCCATAATAATGGTATCTGCAAGAGGATGGAGATGAAGAGCGTTGTCCAGTTCACCGTCAGCGGTGACAGTCTTTCCATCACCAAACGGCTTCCAATGGTGTAGAAGGCCCAACTGATGAGCGCCAGGACGATCAATCCGCCGCCGAGCAGGGGGGCCGTTCCACCCGCCGCCGTCGCATGGCCGCCCGAGACGAGGGCCACGCCGATAAATGATACCGCGCACCCAACCCATACACGGCGAAACGGCATGTCGCGCAGAATCAGGGAGGAGAGCAACGCGGTGATGGCCGGGCTGGCTCCAATGATGACGCCGGCGGTCCCGGCCCCGATGTACTGAAGCCCGTACAGCACCAGCAGGTGATTGCCGACAACGGCGACCCCCAGCGCCGCAAGCGCCAAGAGGTCTCGACAGGTGACACGAGTGCGCGACTGCTCTTGCCACCACCACAGAGGAATCAGAATACACAACGCGCCGATCCCCCGAAACACCGACACTTCCACGGCGGAAAAGGCCCCCAGCGCCACTTTTTGCGCGACAATGGAACCGCCCCACACGACTGCGGCGGTGAGGAGCGCGGCATAGGCCGCCGATTCTCCGGTTTTGTTCACCATTCGCCCAACCGACCCGTTTTTCTATACAATGCGACCACGCGCCTTCCCGGTCTTTGGAACACCGCTGTCTCGCACGGCGGTGTGTCGTTGCTGTCCGCATGAATCAGACATGAGCCACCATCGTTCTTTTACGCCGCCGACGCCGCTGTCCTCCGCCTTCTGGAATGTTCCACAACAGGCGACGCCCCTGTCTCACGGGCACGTCCACGTATGGCGCGGGATACTAGACCTCCCTCTCAACCGGCTTCAAGTGTATCAGGATGCCGTGAGCCAGGATGAACGGGAACGCGCGCAACGGTTGATCCTGCCCACACACCAACGGCGCTTTACCGCGGCACGGGGTCTGTTGCGACACATTCTTGGCCGCTATCTTGGGACGCCGCCCCGTGACATCCGCTTTGGCGTGGGGCCTCATGGAAAACCGTTTCTGCGCTATCCGGCGAGTCCAACGCTGTATTTTAACGTGGCTCATTCACACCATCGCGCCGTGTATGCGGTGTCCCGTGATCTGGAAGTCGGGATTGATCTGGAGGGTGAACGGGATCGCGCGGATTATCGCCGCCTGGCCGAACGCATTTGCAGCCCCGAAGAATTCACGGCGTTTCAGCAACTCCCGCAGGACGAACACAAGGCGGCATTTTTTTCGTGCTGGACACGCAAAGAGGCATGGGTCAAAGCCGAGGGGAAAGGGCTGGTGTTTCCTTTGAAGCATCTCACGGTTTCCTTCGCCCCCGGCGAGCCGCCGCGTCTTCTCAACGTGCGGGGACAGGTCTCCGCCGACAACCAGTGGTCACTGGTCAATCTCCCCATGGAGCAAGGGTTTTGGGGCGCCCTGGCCATCAAGGGACAGCCTGACCTTGTCCGGGGATGGGACTATGACCCGCTCATGTCTCCGTCCGCTTTCCGGCTCATATGATCCCGGCCATGCGGCAGGCCCCATGACGCAAGCCGGAAATCGTACAGGCCAAAGGACTTAGGCCATAGGGCTTCTGTCCCGTTGACTGAATGTTCCGTCATGCATAGAATGGGTGGACTGATACCGACTGCCGTACTCTCAACGTTGATTAGTCCGTTGTTTGATTGGTAAAGGAGGATTTATGGCGTTATTGATAACTGAAGAATGTATCAATTGCGGGGCATGTCTCCCTGAATGTCCGAATGAGGCCATCTTTGAAACCCGTAGTGCAGCGGAAGAAAAAGGCAATCAGGTGGGGGAAGGGCAGGGTGATGGTGATTCCGTGTACGTGATTACCTACGAACGCTGCACCGAATGCGTCGGACATTTTGACGAACCCCAATGCGCGGCTGTCTGCCCGGTTGACGACTGTTGCGTGTCTGACCCGGAAATCCCGGAAACCACCGGAGTCCTGCTTGAAAAAGCCAAGGTGCTGAATCCGGAGAAAGAGATTGATCCCGAAAAAGTGTGGGCCGGCGTCCGAAACTAACGTCGCGTTCCGGTCTCTGAAGTTTACAAAAAGCCCACCGCCCCATGGCGGTGGGCTTTTTGTTGTCCGCGTCTCGGCAGACCCGTCGCCCGGTCAACCGTTATGACACGTTTTCTAAATCCGCGATTCGCACAGACACGAATTTTGAGACGCCGGGTTCTTCCATGGTCACCCCAAACAGGGCATTCGCCACTTCCATCGTGCGTTTATTGTGCGTGATGACAAGGAACTGCGACTGTGACGTGACCCGCGCCAGGAATTGCGCGAATCGGATCACGTTCGGTTCGTCCAGCGGGGCATCAACCTCGTCCAACACGCAAAACGGCGACGGTTTAATCAGAAAACTGGCAAACATCAGGGCCAACACGGTCAGGGCCTTTTCGCCGCCGGATAACATGGTCAGGTTTTTGAGACGCTTGCCGGGAGGCTGGGCCACAATGTCCACTCCATGCTCCACGGCCAGGTCGTCCTCTTTTTCGTCGCCCTCTCCGCCTTCTTCCTGTTCCACATCAGGCTTCACCAACACCAGCTCCGCCTTGCCTCCGGCAAACAGGGCCGCAAAGACTTCATTGAACTTTTCCTGAAGCGCGTCAAACGTCTCTCGAAACATTTGATTCGTCTTACGATTGAGGCGTTCAATAATTTCCTGAAGCGACTGGATTGATTCAGACAAATCCTCTTCCTGCCGGGCGAAAAACTGATACCGCTCTTCCTGTTCCCGATGCTCGTCAATGGCGGCCAGATTCAACGGCCCCATGCGATCCATTCGGGTGCGAATCGTCTGGAGTCTCTCCCGCCAGGTGTCGGGGCCTTCGTCTTCACCATCCTCCGGGGCCGATGCGCCCTCCGACGGCAACGGGTTTTCCACGGTGACGTCCGGGGATTCCCCATAGGTGCCGCGCATGGTTTCTTCTATGGTTTGAATGCGCGTGCGAATTTCAGCAAGCTGAATGTCCGATTGCCCCCGCGTGTCCCTGGCCGAGGCGCAGTGTTTGCGATTGTCATTGAGGCGGTGTTCGTAGTCCCGACTCTGTTGAAGGCCCTGTGTATGCCGCGCCTCTACGGTCTCGCGCTGCCGCTCCAATGCCGTCTTTTTTTCTTCCAGATCCCGAAAACGCGCATCCGCCCGTTGCTGTTCTTCCCGGCTCTTGAGCGTTTGCGCCTGAAGGGATTCCGCCTGTTCGGCAAGACTCTGAAGTCGCGTGCCGCGGCTCTGTTCCTCTTCTTGCAGACGATCCAAATCCGCCCGTGCCCGATCATGGCGTTCGCGATTCGTGGTCAACGTCAGCCGCGTGTCCGTCAATTGTTTATAGAGCGACCCCGTGGCTTCCTCACATTCTCGAAGTTGCGTGGTCAGCTCCTCCAACCGCCGTTCTTCATCGCGCTGCCGTTGCTCAATTTCTCCCAGACGGGTTTGCGCCAACGTCGCCTGCTCACGAACACGGGTCAATTCCTCTTGACGCAAATCGCGCTCGGTTTGATTTTCATTCCAGCGTTGCTCCAGGGCTTCCAGACGGCTCGCAAAGGCGGTGGTGTCTTTTTCAACCGCGAGGCGCTGCGTTTCGGATTCTTTGAGAGCGGTCTCAAGGTCGTGCTGTTCACGCTTATGGGTCTCAAACTGTTCCTGCACGATCTGACGTTGACTGTCATGCTCGGCAAGGCGTTGATCCATTGCGGACACGTTCTGTTCCAGCACGCGCACTTCACGCCGTCGTTGAAGCAGCCCGCCCGCCTCACCGGAACCCCCGCCGGTCACGATGCCGCGAGGGTCAAGCACCTCGCCGTTTCTGGTCACCAACAGCACGCCGCCGCGGTCGGCCGGAGCCACGTGCCGCATCGCGGACAGGCCATCCGTGAGCGTCTCCACCAGCACCACCCGCTCCAACAGACAATGCCAGACATCCTTGAGATCGTCAGGGACGGTCATCAGATCAACGGCGCGACCGAGAACCCCCTGCGCCTCCCGCAAGGCCGGCCACGATTCCATGAACGGCTCGGAAGAGGGGGGCTGCGGCTGCGCGATCACAAAGGCGCCGCGGCTCAATTTGTGTTCCTTCAGAAACGCGAGCGCCTGCGGAATCACATCAATCCCCTGCACCACCCAGGCGCGAATATATTCTCCCAGGACGGCCTCAATGGCGACTTCATATTCCTGCGGAACCTCCGCGCGTTCAGCCAGCGCTTCTTTCACGCCCTGACACATATTTCGCAAAGAGGGCTGGTTCCCTTCCCGCCCCTGCGGATACCCGAATTCTTCCTGAAGAACCGCCTGCAGGGCCTGCAATCGTGATTCCGATGCCACGCGCCGGGTATGCTCCAGACTCCGTTGTTCCTCTACCGCCCGAAGACGTTCCTCAAGTTCCACGACGGCGGCTGACAGAGTGGTGTGCCGTTCACGAGTGGCGTCAATGTGCCGGATGACCTGTTGCAACTGCGTGTTGTGCCCGGCCAGGGCTGTTTCGGCTTCCGCCCGCTCCTGCCGACACTGGTTCTGCTCGGCCTGCATGTCCTGGATGCGGCTTAGAAGCTCTTCCTGTTTGACGCCGAAATGTGTCCGTTGCGATTCAGTTTGAGAACGCTCAATGGCACAATCCAGAACGCATTGCCGGGCCTGTTCGGTTTGGGTCTGAACCGTCGCCCGTTTCTCGGCCAATGTCCGTTCTTGCGTTTCCAGAGCCTTCAATTGTTCCGTCACCAGCGCGATGGCCTCTTCGGAGCGCTGCGCCTGCTCCAGCATGGTCTTGATGACCGTCACCGCCCGCTCCGCATCCGCCGAGAGATGCGTCCGTTCTTCCAACGCCTGTGCGCGCTGCCGGGCAAACAAGTCGGCCCGGCTCCGTTCCACTTCCATGGTCGTGAGCGATTGCCCGATTTCCTGTTCCAACCGTCGCAATTCTTCCTGCGTGTGGCCGACAAGCTCTCCATCGTGCGCCAGTGTCGCCTTGAGTTCTTCATGCGACGCCATCAGGCGGGACTGCTCGGCCATGAGTTCGGACTCCCGCAACTCCAACTGCGCCAATGTGGATTCAAGGCTGGTCCGCCGGCCATCCAGACCGTCATAATCGTGTTTCAGGATGCGGATTTCGAGCGTGCGGCCTTCCGTTTTTATCTTCTGGTATTGCTCGGCCTGTCGCGACTGCCGTGTCAGGGTCTGTAGCTGTTTCTGCACCTCGGCGATAATATCGCGGACGCGAACCAGGTTGACCTGCGTGGCTTTGAGTTTCCGAAGCGCTTCGCGTTTTTGTTTCTGAAAGCGAACAATGCCCGCCGTTTCCTCGATAAACGCCCGACGATCCTGCGGAGACCCGGAGAGGATTTGATCAATATTGCCCTGTTCAATCACCGTATGCCCCTTGGTACCGGCTCGCGCCTCCCAAAAGAGGCTGCGAATATCTTTCAGTCGGCAGGGGATTTTATTGATGGAATATTCGCTTTCGCCGTCGCGATACAACCGCCGGGTAATCATTAGTTCCTTGTTCCCCGGCAAGGTTTCCATCACGCCGGAGATGGATTCCAATTCCTGACTCGTCACGTCGCTGACCACCAGCGACACTTCCGCCATACCCAGCGGCTGACGGGATTCCGTCCCGTTAAAGATGACGTCTTCCTTGCGTTCACTGCGAAGCGATTTGAGGCTTTGTTCCCCGATGACCCACAGCATGGCATCCACGACGTTGCTTTTCCCCGCGCCATTAGGCCCCACCACCGCCATGATGCCTTGCGGAAAATCAAGCCGGGCGTCAAGAAAGGATTTGAATCCGGACAGAAGCAATGTTTTCAATTGCATGGGAACCCCTTAGTGGTTGTTCTGCATTTCGGGCGGGAGCGGCGAGAGACAGCGCGTTGCTAACTGTGGGCGGGGGCGGGCATGACCAGTTCTTTGGGTAGAGGAAATACCACGTCTTCCTCAACAACATTCAGTTCTTCGACTTCCGTGGCGCCAAGGCTCCGGAGGTATGACACCGCTTCCTCGACAAGCACCTCCGGGGCGGAGGCGCCGGCCGTGAGGCCGACGGATTCCACGTCACGAAGCCAGTCCTGCTGGATGTCTTTGTAGGAGTCAATGAGATAGGAGGGAATGGCCAAACGTTCGGCCAGTTCACGCAGTCTGTTGGAATTTGAGCTGTTGGGTGACCCGATGACCAGGATCAGATCAACGAATTTGACCAGCTCTTTCACGGCGTTCTGGCGATTTTGCGTGGCGTAACAAATATCTTCCTGATGCGGGCCTTTGATGCCGGGGAATCGCCGGCTGAGCGCCGCCACAATTTCACGGCACTCATCCACACTTAACGTCGTTTGCGTGACGTAGGACAAATGATCCGGACTGGATACACAGAGTTTTTCAACGTCTTCAACGGACGACACTAAATGAAATTTGTCCGGAATTTGTCCAAGGGTTCCGTGCACCTCGGGATGGCCGGCATGGCCGATGAGAATGAGTTCATAGTTGTTGTTGTAATCACGATTGACTTCCTTGTGCACTTTGATGACCAGGGGGCAGGTCGCGTCAATGACTTTCAGGTCGCGTCGCTGCGCCTCTTCCCACACTTTTTTGGCCACCCCGTGCGCGCTGAAAATCACGGTCGCGCCCGCCGGCACTTCATCCAGCTCTTCCACAAAAATCGCGCCTTGCTGATGCAGCGTATTGACGACGTGCCGACTGTGCACGATTTCATGCCGCACGTAAATCGGCGCGCCATACTGTTTCAGGGACGATTCGACGATTTCCTTGGCCCGATCAACACCGGCACAAAACCCTCGCGGACTGGCTAGATAAATTTTCTTCACTCGACAACCTCCATCGGGACTCACGCTGCGCAGAACCACGTCTGCCGGGGGACAACGCCCGAAACCATATGGCATACGTCAGGGATTCGTCAACCGGGCCGACGCATGGGCCGGATTCCCGCTCAAAGCCGGCGGGCATGACGGGGTGCGGTGTCCTTGCTGTGACCCGGTTCACGCCGAAGGCCGACCCCGATCCGAACAGGTCACCATCGAATCAGGGCGGCGCCCCAAGTGAATCCTCCGCCAAACGCACCGAGAAGAATCAGGTCGCCGCGACACAATTTTCCCTGCCGGTGCGCCCAATCCAGCGCCATGGGCAACGAGGCCGACGACGTGTTGCCGACTCGGTCAATGATGGAAATCATTTGGTCCCCGCGCACTCCCAGCCGTTTCGCAATGGTGCGCAGCATACGGCCATTGGCTTGATGCGTAATCACGTGCTTCACATCGGATAAGTTCGTGCCGGTTTCACGAAGCATCGCTTCAAGCGCGCCGGTTAACCGTTTCACCGCCACGCGGTACACCGCCTCCCCCCGCAAGTGAATCGCATGTTGATGGTCGCGAATCGTCTCAAGACTCGTGGGACGGCGGGAGCCTCCTGCGGGAATGGTGATCAGGTCATGGTGCGCTCCCTCCGAATAGAGTTGAATCGCGAGAATCCCGCGAGGCCCATGGGGCTGCCGGTTTGAGGCCGGGCCGGGATTCAACACGTCTTCCCGCGTCACCACCGCCGCACCGGCTCCATCGCCGAAGAGCATCCCGCTCGCTGGCTGGGAGACGTGGAGCGAACGGGATTTGATCTCGGCCGCCACCACCAGACACCGGCGAAACTTCCCGGAACGGATAAAGGCATGGGCCATGGACACGCCGTACAGAAACCCGCTGCACGAGGCCGCAAGGTCAAAGGCGGCGACGTTGTGCGCGCCCAGCCGTTGCTGAAGCGAACACGCGACCGAGGGCAACGGCGTGTCCGGAGACGTGGTGGATACCAGGATGGCGTCCATGGCGTCACTCGAAAGCCCGGAGGAATCCAATGCCCGCCTGGCGGCCTGCTCGGCCAGATGCGAGCAGGTTTCGTGGGCGTGACTCCAGTGACGGGTGCGGATGCCGGTCACACGGAATACGTCCCGCCGGCCAAGAGCAAAGTGCGCGGCCACTTCCTCGTTGGTCACCTGACGTTCCGGAACGTATGAACCGGTTCCGCAGATTCGACTGGTGCGGCCTTGCGTCATGTCACGTCCTTGAGCGGAAAAATTCTCCCACCTCCTGGTGGATCATCTCCAGTGAGCCTTGCACGGTTCGGCACGACGGGATGGAATCAAGAAAACGCCGCCCATACGATTTGCCGACGATACGGCTGTCAAGAACCACGACGGCTCCCCTGTCTGTTTTCGTTCGTATCAGCCTGCCGAACGCCTGCCGGAAGTCCACGACGGCCAGCGGGATGCTGTAGTCGTGAAAGGCGCGTTGTCCCGCGGCTTCACAGCGCGCCTCAAACACCGGTTCGGTGGGAACGCGAAAAGGCAACTTTGTGATGACGACCAGCCGCAACGCATCCCCGGCGACATCCACCCCTTCGCGAAAACTGTCCGTCGCAAAAAGTACCGAATCGGTGTCCGATTTGAACGCCTCAAGAACGCGCTCTCGCGATTGTTCATCCTGCGTGAACGAGGTGATCCCCTTTGCTCGCAGCCTGGGGGAAAGTATGCCGCTGATTTTCCGCAACATGCTGTGAGCGGTAAACAGCACCAGCGCCCCGCCGCCCGCCGCCGTGACGGATTGAAGCACCGCCTCGGCAAGACGTTCCGCGTATGCGTCGTAGGTGTCGTGTGTCCTGTGAGACGGCTCCGGCAGATCCGTCACCATGACAAAGAGCGCCTGCTCCCTGTGGTCAAACGGCGAAGGCACGGCCAGTTCCCTGAACCGTTCGCGGCCATCAATGCCGAGGGCGCGCTTTTGGAAATCAAAATCGTCGTCCACCCGGAGCGTCGCCGACGTCATGACCACGGTCTTGCATGATTCATAGAGCTTTTCCCGCAGGTGCGGTTCGATATGAAGCGGGGCTATGGACAGTTCAACGAACACCTCTTTCGCCTTTTGTTCAACTTGCACGCTTTTGACCAGCCTGTCTCCGGCGTCCGGCTCGGAAAACAGGTCCGCGGCCTCGATATGTTCCTTGAGAAATCGCTCCGCCACCGCAAGTTCCGCGTCAACGCTTGCCGCAGCCTCGTTCTCCACTGCGTCATCCTGACCGGCTAAGTCCTTTCTGCACTGCGAACAGTTCTCCAGCACTATCGTCAGGTATCCCTTCAGATTTCGACATTCCTCGAACAGCTCCATCCGGCTTGCTTCGTCCTCCGCCGTGATACGCCGTTTGAATGATCCGATCCCACCCACCTGCATCGCGTCAAAAAACCGCTTTGCCTCCTCTTCCAGCTTCCTGGTATCGGCGTGAACAATCGCCTGCTGCACTTCCATCAACACCGGCGCATCCGATCCCCCAAGCGTCTCGGCGAGCTTTCCCGCCTGCGCACCCGCTCCGTTCAGCCGCCGGATGGTCTGCTGAACGCCTCGGTTGGAAAGTTGCACCGTGAAGCATGAGGTCGCCGAATCAACAACATTGTGCGCCTCGTCCAACACAACGCGGTTCATCGGCAACAGACCGGTATCGTCCCCGTGTTTCATGTGGGAAAACAGAAAGGCGTGGTTGAGCACAAGCAGATGAGAGTCGGCTATCGCTTTGCGCGCGTTGAAGAAAAAACAATTGGATGACCGGCATTGCTCACGAGAGCAACCCGCATGTTTGGCGGAGACATGCTCCCACGCCTCTTCGGACGGCTTGAATGCAAGATCCGCCTGTGAGCCGTCCTCCGTGGTCAGTTCCCATTCAAGTAGCCTCGCAAGATCGGCTCGGGCATTGCCGTCGAACAATTCAACCTGCGCGTGTTCTTGACGGACGGCGTTCGCGCGCCGGGGGCAGATGTAATTTCCACGCCCCTTCACCAGGGAAAACCGCAAGGTGTCTCCGAGTATGCGCCGCACCACAGGCAGGTCTTTTTCGACGATCTGGCTTTGGAGGTTGATGGTTTTTGTGGAGATGATGACTTGTTCGTTGTCGTTCGCCATCGCCCAGCGCGCCGCCGGCAGAAGATATGCGAGGGTCTTTCCGGTGCCGGGCGGCGCTTCGAGAAGACAGATGGCGTCTTCGTTGAACGCGGCGGCGACTTCACATGCGGCCAGCGACTGCTGTTCTCTGAATTCGTATGCGTCGCCAAGCGCCTTGTCCACGGCCCCGCCCGGACGGAAGTACCCCGCGATGGCTTCAATGTCCAGCAGGTTCACGCTCTCGTCGCGCTCGCCCCCGTCCATCCCGCTTTCGTCATCCCAATCCATAGAGTATGCTGTCACTGGACACCGCAAGCGCCTGTGGCGCCTCGCATCAATACCGCAATGTTGTCTTGACGGTCACGTTCTGGTATAGCTGAAAATCTGGCCCGCATTTTCCAAGGATTGTAGCCTATGCGCACACACCAGTTTCGCCATTCAATCCCCGTTTTGATCGTGTCCGTCAGCGGTTTCCTCGCGTTCGGTTGCTCGATGTTTTCAGGGAACGAGTCGCCGACCCCCGAGGGCAGCGCGGAAAGCGTCGAGAGAATTGATACGCAGATTTTTGTCGGGGACTCCATCGAAATGAACTATGACCCCAACGTCATCATGAAACGCGCGGAATCGTTTCATGAAAAAGAAGGGTACGCCGAAGCGATCGTTGAATACCAACACTTTCTGGACCTGCATCGCAATCACGTCCTCGCGCCGTACGCGCAATACCGATTGGCGCTTAGCCATTTGAAACTGGTGGACACGGTTGACCGCGACATCACGCCCGTCAACATGGCCCGCGAAGAATTTGTGGAACTCATGACGGAATTTCCCGACAGTCAGTACGAAGCGGAAGCGTTGGTCGCCATTCGACAATGCGACAGCCATCTTGCCCAATACCATTTGCTTGTCGGGAAATTCTATTATCACAAGGAAGCCTACATGGCCGCCCTGAAACGCTTCACGAAAATTGTCGACGCGTACCCCGAACTGGAGGAGGCCGTTGAGTCCAAACTGTACCTGACCAAAACGTACAAGGCGATCGGTGCGCTGGAATGGTCGCGGGATTGGGCGTTGGCCTTGGTCCAACAACATCCCCAGCACAGCTTGCGGAGCGAGGGGCTTCAGTTGCTGGCGGCCCTGCACGAAGAAAACCCCGACCTTGCGGATACCGATCCCATGAACCGGAACGCGCTGCTCACCAGTCTCATGCCCGCCAACAACACGCTCTTCGCGTCCCGATCCTCACACGCGACAGACACCCCCGCCACCGTGACACAGTGCCGGATCGGATCCTGGTGCGACGCCATGGAAGCCGCCCCGCGCGACATCCCGACTCCACAACATCCCGTCACTCAATTCGTGACGTGCCGCCCCGGAACCTGGTGCGAATAAGCCCTCCCGCACCGCACATTTCCGTCTTCTCATTTCTCATCCGGAGTTCATGACGTCCGACACGGGCACGCGCCCCGGCGGTCGTTGAGGCTTTCAAGGCTCATCGCCTACTGCCCAATATACCAGCCAATCCCGTTCCGTTCGAGCACACTGGTCAGGAGTGAGAAGGAATCAACGTACAGAAGCCCGCCGATCAACACCAAACAGACGCCACTGACCACGGACACTCCACGGAGATAGCGACGGGTTGCTTGAAAGTAGTTGAGAAATCTCTCAACACTGAAGGCGGTGATAAAAAGCGGAAGCCCCAGGCCCAGGGAATAGGCGGCCAGAAGCATCACCCCCGACGACATGGACTCCGTGGTGCTGGCATACGCCAGAATCGCGCCGAGAATCGGCCCGACGCACGGTGTCCACGCCGCGGCGAAGGCCGTTCCGATCAGGAACGATCCGGCGTACCCGACGGGCCGATTGTGAAAAGAGAAGAGTCGGCGTTCCCGCATCAACACATTCCACTTCAAGGCCCCCAGCAACGAAAGCCCGAAGACCACCATCAAGACGGCGCCGATTTTCCGAATGAGATCCTGATAGCCATACAACGCCTGTCCCACCAAACTCGCCGAGGCCCCAAACGCAATGAACACCGCCGAAAACCCCGCAATAAACAGGAGGGAATTCAGGATGATGGCTTTGCGAAATCGTTGCCGCTCCGACGTATCCATGAGCTGTTCCAGGGAAAGCCCGGTCATGTACGACACGTAGGAAGGGACCAACGGCAACACGCAAGGCGAGACGAAGGACAGGAAGCCCGCGCTAAAAGCCGCAAACAGCGAGACGTGGGCGGAGAGCATTGAGCGTGACCTTATGAATCGCGCAGAAGGGTTTGAATGAGTGTTCGCGCCTCCGGACTATTCCAGTCGCGCGCCCCGAATACTTGATGGATCAGCGTCCCGTTGCGATCAATGACAAAGCTCATGGGCAGCGTTCGCACCCCATACCGCGCACTCACCCGGTAGTCCGCATCATCCAGGACCGGAAAGGTCAACCCTTTGGATTCCACAAACGGCTGCGTCACCGCGCGCCCTTGAGGATCGGAAGAAACCGCGAGAATGGCCAATCCCTCTTTCTTGAGATCCCGATACAGACGTTCCATGCTTGGCATTTCGACGAGACAGGGGCCGCACCACGTCGCCCAAAAGTTGAGGAACACCACCTCGCCCCGATAGTCCGAAAGCGCCTGGGGCGTGCCTTGCACATCAAGGAGCGTGAACGCAGGAGCCGGCGCCCCGATTTCCGGCCGCGCCTGACGGAAGACGGCGGATTGCCCGTGGTCTTCTTCCTGCTGTCCGTCTGAATACCCCGCGTCACAGGCCACTCCCGACAACGCGACCCACACCCCCAGGCCACCAATCAGCCAGGCCCGGAGACGTTTTCCGAAGGCCGACTCTCTTGCGTGCGACGTTGTTCCACGTCTTGTCACTCTTTCCATTCCCATGCGCAGGCACCGCGGTCATCCGCATCATTATACACTGCACCCAATGTAATGCGTTGATGGTTTCCGATGCAAGACGACTGCATTCTTCGTCGGAACTTCCCGAAACCGTCAACGGAAACCGGAACGCTGAACCGTCCTGCAATGCCCCTTCGGTGGACAGGGGCCAGGTCGCGTGAACGGGCCGGCGTGCCGGCAACGCCTTGACACGTTCCGCACACTCCGCCACATTCACGAAGCAGTCCGTGCGAAAGACGTGTTTCCATCATTGATCGGCGTTCCCGTTCAGCGGCGTCCCGACGAGTCACCTATCTCCATGACGGCGATTTCCTGTCATCATCTTGGTAAAACCTACGGGCATTATCGGGTCTTGCACGACGTCAACCTGACCCTTGCTCACGGTGAATGCTTGACACTGCTGGGGGCCAACGGCGCCGGCAAAACCACGTTGCTGAAAATCCTGGCCACACTGCAACGGCCCAGCGAAGGCCACCATGAGATGCTTGGCATGAACGGACTTAAGGATCGGGAAGCCTTGAGGCCCCACTTCGTGTTTTTAGCCCACGGCGCGCATGTGTACGATGAGTTGAACGCCAGAGAAAATATCGTGTTTGCGCTGGCCTTGCGGGGCCAACGCCCGACGGACCGCGACATCAAGCTGACGCTGGATCGCGTCCGCATCGGCGCCTTTGCCGGGATGAAAATTCGGCACTACTCCGCCGGGATGAAAAAACGGTTGGCGCTGGCCAAAGCCATGCTGGCCCAACCCAAAATTTTACTGTTGGATGAGCCGTTTACCGCGCTTGACACCGACGGGGCCGCGCTCATGCGCGACTATATCGGGGAACGGTTGTCCGACAACGGCGCCGTCATCATGGCCACCCATGATCCGGAGAAAGCCCGCTCCGTGACCACCCGTGTCGGCAGGCTTCAACACGGGACGCTCTTGGACATCACGCTTGATGAGCTTTGATTGAATGGCGTCTTTGCAGACCATCCGATGGATTGTGTGGAAGGACATCGTCACCGAGCTGCGAAGCCGCGAGACGATTGCCTCCATGGTGTTTTTTGCCCTCATCGTGACGCTGATTTTCAGCTTTAGTTTCTCGATGGATCAGCAGGCCGCGCGGGAAGTCATTGCCGGCATGATCTGGGTCGCCTTTGCGTTTACCGGCATCATCGGTTTGGGCAAATCGTTTTCCGCTGAATTGCAGAATGACTGCCTTGAAGCCCTCCAAATGGCCCCCGTGCCCGGCGGCGCGGTGTATCTGGGCAAAGTCGTCGCCAATTTCGCCTTTATGTTCGTGGTGGAAATCCTGTTATTCCCAATGTTTGTCGTCTTGTTCAATTTGGACGTCGTTGAAGAGATTTCACTTCTTCTGGTAATATTTTTTCTGGCGACCGTGGGACTGGCCGCCGTGGGAACGCTCTTTTCGGCCCTGACCGTACAAATCCGGGCGCGCGAAGTGATGCTTCCCATCCTCCTTCTTCCCATGGCGGTCCCCGTCATGATCGCCGCGGTGGAAGCCACGAAGGGGGCGCTCAACGGCGATCCCCTGTCCTTCTACGGACCATGGCTGGAACTGCTCGCCATTTTCGACGTGGTCTTTACCATCGTGTCATTTTGGCTGTTTGAGTTTGTGATGGATGCCTGAAAAACGATGACCATTCATCGGGTGATCCGAAACATTCAACGGTATCAAGGCTGGGTGGGCGCCGCCGCCGCCCTGTGCCTCACGGTCGGGCTGTACCTCGGACTCCTGGGTTCCCCGCCGGACTACTACCAGGGCGAAGTCGTGAGGATTATGTATATTCACGTCCCCCTCGCGCATACGTCCCTGCTGGGCTATACCGTGCTGGCGATCGGCAGTATGTGGTATTTGTGGAAACGCGACCCCATCGTTGACAACATGTGTCACGCCGTCGCAACCCTCACCGCCTGTTGCACCGCGCTGGCGCTGTTGACCGGCATGATCTGGGGCAAACCCACGTGGGACACCTGGTGGACGTGGGACGCGCGCCTGACGTCCTTTACGGTGTTATTGCTCATTTTGCTCGGCTACCTGATGGTGCGCACCATGATTGACGATCCGGAAAAAGAGGCGCGCTACGGCGCCGTCCTGGCTATTCTCGGATTCGTGGATCTCCCGATTATTCATTTTTCCGTGGAATGGTGGCGCACGCTCCACCAACCGCAATCCATTTCTCTACGCGGGGTGAGTATTGCGTCGGGCCTCCTGGCGCCGTTGGTGGCGATGAGCATTGGCATGTCCCTGCTCTTCTCCTATATGCTGATGGTCCGTACGCAACTGCTGTATCTCAACCGCCTGCTGGACGCCAAAAAAGGACGGCTGTTAAGCCGGTTTCTCCAATCGCAATCCGATTCATGAACATGCTGCGCAGCCTCTACATCCGATGGAGTGTCGTCCTCATGGTCGCCGCGGGCCTGGCCGCGCTCACCGGGTATCACTATCGGGAACACCTCGCCGGTTTTGTCCCGCAGGAAGTCAGACACAAGTCGCCGGTCGGAGAAATCCGCGTCGTCGGCATGGTGCGGAGCGGCACCTTGACGGGCAACGTGGAAGCCGGTGACGCGGCCTTCACACTGATGGGACACGATGCGTCGCTGCCCGTTGTGTATCAGGGGCCGCCCCCGGACAATCTTCGGGAATTGAAAACCCTGGTCGCCATCGGCTCATGGAACGCATCGGAGCGCGTGTTCAGGGCACGGGACATCGGCATCATCCCGAATTATGGCTTTGTCGCCGCCGCCTATGTCGTGGGACTGTTGCCGCTGACCGTCTTGCTGTTTGCCATGAGTCGGCGAGTGAGCCTGTTATACGAAGAAATGAAAACATCCACACTGTATCAGGAAGACTGACGCGCGATGGGATCACACAAGAAAACCATCGGCATGGCGGTCAGCATCCTGGTGGTCGGCGGCGCGTTGGCCTGGCTCGCCCTCGGGAATTTCGGGGACAACCTGGTGTACTTTTTCACCCCCTCGGAAGTGACCGCCTTTTCCACGGACTATTACGAGAAGAAGGTGCGCGTGGGCGGCATGGTGGTGAAAGGCAGCATGAAAGCCAATCTCGACAGGCTGGGTATGACCTTTGCGCTCACCGATGGCGAAGCGACAATTCCCGTGACGTTTGCCGGCATCCCCCCTGACCTTTTCAAAGAAGGACAGGGGGCCGTGGTGGAAGGCTACTGGACCGACCAGCGGCGCTTTCAATCCAACTTCATCATGGCCAAACATTCCGAAGATTATATGCCCATTGAACTCAAACGCGCGGGCGTGACACTGCCCCGCAAGGATTTTATGAAATCGCTGGTGGAGTAACGCGCGAGCCGGGTGTTCGCCGACGCATGCAGCAGGCGCTGACCGTCAGAAAACAACCATGCTCGTTCATTTTTTCTGGAAAGAGTGCGATTTACTTGATCATCGGGACGCCCTGTGGATAGGAAACGACATCGGGTGAGGCCGAAGCCGATATTTTTTCCCTTTTGTCGGAAGAGAACATTGACGAGTCAAAGAAATTTGCAAAGGAAACAGGTCATTGGCAGACAGTATGGGCAGGCCGAAATCAGGCATTTTGCTTTCCGATATCGAAAGATCGTTCGTTGATCCGTCTTTTTGACGTGCATTATCCATCCATCATTTCCGGACAGGCAGGTGACAAACCTTGAGAAATTGTCGAACATTGAGTTACCGCTAAAGCAACTCCCATAAGGACAGTTGAATGCTTTATGAAGAGAGGTGAGTGGTATTTCAGAAACCCAAAAGATGATAGAAAAAAAGTCAATGACGTCTCGGCCTGATTGAGCGAAGAAAAGTTATGACATACAAAGAGACGATCGCTGCCTTAATCAGCGCGGCGCCATTTGATATAGACACGAATATACAGATGAGCGGCCGCCCGCCCACGATGGCAAGCTCCGAGTTTCTTACGAACAAAGAACAAGGTGATTGGGCCGAGCATGTGGTTTTCAACGCAATAAATGATAATTCAGATGAATATTGCGCCATCAAGTATGGTCGTGCGGACGCTCTTGCCGCTGGCGATCCTAGATTTGCCGATTTTTACTCTGCATATCAGGACGAATTAAACAGCATTGGAAAGAAGCCAGACCTGTTAATTTTTCGCCGTTCGGATGTTCCAAACTTTAAAAAATGTGATCTTGATGACGATGAGTTTGTTCACAGGTCAGTTGCAGCTATCGAAGTTCGCTCAAGTAGCTTCCTGGCGGATAAATATTCTGCCTTCATGGAAGATAGAACTCGTGAGGCGGAGGCAGAGTGTAACAGAATTCAGAATATGCTTTTACAGGAGCCTTTTTCCGATCTACTTGCGGACAAGAGTCCTGCACTTTACGAATTTATTCGGCATGCGACATCAAGCACGTTCAGAGAGCTTGATTTTCGATTAAAATCATGGTCTTCATCAGAAGATCTTAGAAATCTCAGTGAGTGCCTGAAACTCCTCAAGGCACAGATCAAGATACTGCACAAAAGAGATTACTTAAGCATTACGCCAAAAATTGAAGATATGGCTCTTGTAAACAGGTGGATTCAACGCTTTGGCGTAAGACACTATTATCTACAGGTGTTCTTCGATAAGGCTTACGTGATCCCATTTCAAGACATTCTCTCGCTAAGCTCTGACTCTCGGAATGAAGGAGTCATTTTCTCTGTCGAGAAAGATATCAAGAACCAAGGGAAAACCACGATCAAAATCAATGTTCAAGTAGGAAAAGAAATCCTTGGCCGGATCGATATGCCAGAACACCGTTCCGCATTAAAGGAACTGGACCGCGGAAGACTTTTATTCTACGTTACCTTTCGGGGGGGTCGAGGTTATCTCGATCCGGCGGTTTTTGCACAAGAAATTCTCAACAATGCTTGAATACGCTCGGCATATTGGAGATAGCCACCGTAAGTCTTTTGGGCAGTATTTTACTCACCCAGATGTCGCGGAGTTTATGACGCGCTGGGTGCTTGATTCAGGCAAGACGTCCCTGTTCGATCCAGCTTTTGGACTGGGAGCCTTTCGCGCCACCATCCCACAAGACTCACACGCCAAATTTTCGGCATGTGAAGTTGATTCCAAAATCATTGAGTTCTGGAAACAGAAAACAGGTGAGCGTTCCGAATTTATCGCTGTGGAGGATTATCTGCTTTCATGGGGTAGGAGTCATGCGAATATCGTTTGCAATCCCCCCTACATGCGCTTTCAGAAATTCTTGAACAGGGACATCGTGTTCCGGGAGTTTCGGCGGCACGTTGGGATTAAGATCTCAGGTTACACGAACACTGCATCCGCCTTCCTGCTCAAATCGCTTTCGGAGCTTCGTGCATCAGGAAGACTGGCGTATATCATGCCCCTTGAATTTCTTAATACTGGCTACGGATCGTTGGTGAAAGAAAAATTGATCGAATCCGGCCACTTATTCGCCATTCTTAGCTTTGATTGCGAAAAGGATATTTTTCCAGACGCAATCACATCGGTGGGCATTATTCTCTACGATAAAGCCGTTCGCTATACTTCGGTGAGGTTTTATGTAGTGGAATCCATTACGCAACTTAAAATATTTGATGATCTTGAGCCAGTTTCCGATGTGCCATTTGAGAAATTAGATTCTCAGTCTAAATGGCTTCCTTTGTTTCAGAAACAGGGTTGCACGGTGGACCCGACCAACACGACAACACTCGACTCTTTTGGTAGATTCAGCAGGGGAATTGCTACGGGCGCAAATGAGTTTTTTGTGCTTCGCCCGTCAGTTGCAAAAGAAAAAGGCCTCAATAGAGAATCTGAATGTATTCCTTGCGTTACAAAGAGTTCGCAGCTTCACAGACCGGTGTTTGATACCGCTGATTACAATGCGTTGGCTGATTCAGACAACCCGGTTCTCCTGTTCTCTGTCAACGGTACGCATTCCAAAGAAGCGGAAACGTATATTCGGTTCGGGGAACGTCAAGGCTTTAATGATCGTTTTCTCACTAAAAAACGCACACCCTGGTATAAGGCGGAGCAAAGGAAGCCTTCGCCTCTTTTATTGGGAGTGTTTTCAAGAGGCGGCTACAAGGTTATTTTAAACAAAAGCAAAGCACTGAATTTAACCTGCTTCCACGGCTTTCAGCCGAACCTGTTCGGATACGGATACGTAGAACACCTGTTCCTCTATCTTTCGTCACAAACGGGAAGGGAAATAATTTCGCGCTCAATGCGTAAGTATGGCGCATCCCTGGATAAATTTGAACCAAATGATTTAAATGGATCTTCAGTGCCCTCTCAAACATTTTTTGCTTCCATGCCCGCGGAGAAAGTTTCTGAAGCCATGAGGGTAATCAACGAGACAGGGCACTTGCCGCAGTGGGCTGAAGACCTTTTCGCGTCACTGAAAATACCCGACACAATGGCGCACCAAATGGCAGGACCGCATGGCAAAATTGCCAACGTCGAGCATGGTCGTCACATCAGGGAGGAAAAGCATGGTTTGGCCCGGATAATGCCCTAAGATGTGACGAAGCAGGCACGTTGACGTTGATGTTTTCCTTTTGCCTTCTCCCTCACTTAAAAGAGCATTTCCGTATCCCATTCATCCCGGACCCCATCGCATGATTATTGAAATCGGACATTTCTCCGTTGTCATCGCGTTAGTCCTGTCCGCCTTCGGCATGGTGACCTCCGTGCTGGCACTGGCGACTCGCAACACGGACTGGGTGCGCGTCGGACGCATGGCCGTGACGATGATTTTCCTGCTCCTGTCCGTGGGCATGGCGTCACTGATCTACAGTTTTCTGGCACGGGATTTTTCCGTTCATTACGTCGCGACCACGTCCAATTCACAACTGCCACTGTTCTACACCATCGCCGCCGTCTGGGGCGGGCATGAAGGCTCGCTCCTGTTGTGGGTGTTTATTCTGTCCGCGTTCAGCACCATCGCGGTCTGGCTCCATTGGCGCACCCAGCCGGCCATCATGCCGTACCTGATCGGCGTGGAATGTCTGATCATCCTGGGGTTTCTGCTCCTGATTCTCTTTCTCTCAAGCCCGTTTGACCGGCTCATCCCCGCCCCGTCGGACGGCAAAGACCTCAACCCGCTACTACAGGATCCGGCCATGGTCCTGCACCCTCCCATGCTCTACATGGGATACGTCGGCTTCTCCATTCCCTTTTCCTTCGCCATGGCGGCGTTGTTATCCGGCCGACTCGGCGAAGAATGGATCAACGTCACACAACGGTGGACCATCTTCGCCTGGCTGTGCCTGACCACCGGGATTCTCCTGGGCGGCTACTGGGCCTACTACGAACTGGGCTGGGGCGGTTACTGGGGATGGGACCCGGTGGAGAACGCCTCGTTTATGCCGTGGCTGGTCGGCACCGCGTTTCTCCATTCGGTGATGGTTCAGGAAAAGCGGAAGATGTTCAAGGTCTGGAATCTCTTCCTGATCATCGTGACATTTTCGCTCTCGCTCATCGGCACGTTTCTTGTGCGCAGCGGCGTCCTCACGTCGGTGCATACCTTCGCGACCGACCCCGAGCGCGGATTGTATATTCTCATCTTCGTCACCACGGTGATCGGCCTGGCCTTTGGCGCGTTGATGTTGCGCGCCAACGCGCTGAAAAGCCGCATTGAAATGGATTCCATGGTGTCGCGTGAATCCGTGTTTCTCTTCAACAATCTGTTTTTTCTGGTCGCCGCGGCCACCGTCTTTATGGGCACGCTGTACCCCCTGATGATTGAAACGTGGCAAGGCGCGAAGGTCACCGTCGGCCCGCCGTATTACAACGCGGTCTTCATGCCGGTCGCGCTCGGCCTCCTGTTTTTGATGGGCGTAGGCCCCTACATTCCCTGGCGCAAGGCATCACTGTCCAGTTTGCAGAAAAGTTTTCTGGCCCCGCTGGCCGTCGGCGCGGCGTCAACCCTGATCGCGTTCGCCTTTGGCATTCACAGCGTCTTTGCGTTGGCCGGCGCGTTCGTCGTGGGGTTTGCGGGCGCGGCCATCGTGATTGACTTTGTGAAAATTTCTTCGCTCTACGCCCGGCGGGGATCCGTCAACATTGCACAGGGCGCGTGGATGGCGTTTACGTCCAATCAACGCCGCTACGCCGGGCTGGTGACACACGTGGGCGTTCTTGTGCTGGTCATCGGCATTATCGCTTCAACAGTCTATCAAACGGAAAAAGTGGTCTCGTTACGGGTCGGGGATGAATTCGCGCTGAATGAGTACCGGGTGAAACTCGAACGCATTCACAACGTCAGAGGCGCAAACTGGAGCGCGCAAGAGGGCGTGTTCGCCGTGTATGAAGGCGACACACTGTTGACCACATTGCGCCCCCAGAAGCGCATCTATGACGCCTCGCAAACCCCGACGACCGAATCCGCGATTTACGCAAAAAACATGGGGCATATTTTTCTCACCATGCCGGACGTCTCGCCCGACGGCGTGGCCGTGGCCAGAGGCGTCATCAATCCGCTGATCCTGTGGGTCTGGGGCGGCGGCGGCATGATGGGGCTTGGCGTCCTGCTCAACATTTTCCGGCCACGCAAACGGGATGAAGAAACGCCTCATGACTTCCCCCCCATCACCAACGAAGACAACGCGCAGGCATTGACGAAACCGGATGTGCCATGACGCGCGCGACGCAAACCGCCATCCTCGTTGTGCTCGTCGCCCTGTTCGCCTTGTTGTACCAGGGCCTGTGGGGCGATCCGCACTATATCCCGCCCGTCCTGGTGGGCACCCAGGCTCCCCTGTTTGAAGGGCCGGACGTGGAAACCGGCGCACACATCTCCTCGCAACAGTTTGCGGGAAAAGTCATCATGGTGAACTTCTGGGCCTCATGGTGTCAGGAATGCAAAGTTGAGCATGAGAATTTATTGAAATTGTATGATGAATTTCACGGTCATCCGGACTTTGTGATGCTGGGCATCAACTATCAGGACGAAGCGGACAACGCGCGGGCCTATCTCAAGGAACGCGGGTCTGGCTTTGCCCATATGCGCGACATCACGGGTGCGCTGGCCATTGCGTTTGGGGTGTACGGTGTGCCGGAAACGTTCGTCATAGACAAAGCCGGTGTCATTCGCCATAAACGGATTGGCCCCGTCACCGGCGACGCCTACACCCAACTCACGAACCATGTTCTGACACCCTTGCTTCACGACTCCGGCGTGGCGCTCTAAATTCATGTCCCGACTCATCCCCATGCTCATCATGCTCTCTGTCGCGTATCCGAACATGGGATTCGCCGACATCGTGGACGAAACGGCCATTGACAAACAGGTGCGGGATATTGCCAAAACGCTTCGCTGCACCGTGTGCCAGACCGAAAACATCTGGGAATCGGGCGCGCCCCTGGCCCGGCAAATGCGGGACGCCATTCGGCAACGCGTGACGCAAGGTGAATCGGCCGAGGCCATCCGGGCCTACTTCCAAAGCCGGTACGGCGACTACATTATGATGGAACCGCCGAAACGCGGCATCAACTGGCTGATCTGGCTGGCCCCGTTTTTACTGCTCGCCGGCGGCGGCGCATTCTTATGGCGAGAGATCAACGGATGGGTGACCCGCACGCCCGCCCCCCGTCCGGACGCGCTGCCTCCACTTGATGAAGCCTCCCGACAACGCATCAGGCGGGAACTGGAACCACCGGAGGAATGACGGCGGCGTGACCGCTCCGCACCACACGCCCTCCTGAAACACTTGTTATGTCGCCTATCTTCCTCGCCATCTGTCTGATGATTCTCATTGGCGTGATCGCCGCTGTCGCCTCTCCATTCCGAAGAACGGATCGCGCCACGTTCAACCTGATGGGTCGGGACGCCGAGGACAATCAGGAACGGGCCGATCTCTTCATTGAGCGGGACGTGTTGCGACAATCGCTGCGGGAACTTGATATTGAACTCGCGCAGGGTCGGCTGGAACAGGATGACTACGAACGATTGCAGGCGACCGATGAACGGCAATTGCTGTCCGTCCTGAACCGACTCAACGCCCTTGCCGCACCCGTCACCCAACCGTTGTTTCCTGAACGCATGCCGCACAGCGGAACCGCCTGGGGGTCGGCGATTGCGACCAGCCTGATTGTGGCGGTGCTGTCCATGGGGATTTACGGCTTTCTGCAATGGCGCACGATCAACCGGCTCGTGAACGTCCAGGCCGGGATGTCCGCCCAGACGCCGGACCCCGGAGCCATGGTGGCCAGGCTGGAAGCCCGACTCAAAGAGAACCCCGATGACGTGGAAGGCCAGATGATGGCCGGTCGCTCCTACATGGCCATGAGCCGCATTGACGAGGCGAAACAGGCGTATGGCAAGGTGCTGGCACTGGCCCCCAGAAACCATGAAGCCCATTACAACCTGGGCGTCATCATGATTGAACAACGCCAATTTGATGACCCGAACATTTTCCGTGCGGCTCTCAAGCATTTTGACGCGGTGCTGGTGGATTTGCCGAATCAACCCGGCGTCAACTGGTACAAAGGACTGGCCCTGTGGTATCTGAAGCGGTATCGGGAAACCGAAGAATACTGGGCCACCGCCCACAAGAACCTCAAACCCGGCAGCCCGGATGCCGCCTTCGTCAAGCAAGCCCTCGCCAAATTACGCAAGGGGGAGACGCCGATTTAGGATGTTGGTGTTGTCAGCACGGTGCGGAAGGTTAACGAGACACGACGTTGATCTTTTTTATTCAGGCGAAGGCCGTGTTTCCACTTCTCGCGGCTTTCCCCGCGAAAAAAAATCAAGCTGCGCGGCTTAAGACACACGGTAAAATCCTGGGTCTTGTCATCGGGATGCTTGAGCTTCATTTTACATTCACCGCCAAGAGACAACGAGGCTAACACCGGCCCAAAGCAATCGCGGTCAGTGTGCGGCGCAATGCCCTGTTCCGGTTCATACTCGTTGACAATGATCTGATCCGGTGTTTGTTTGAAAATGGGTTCAGCCCCCGCAAGCAATTTTTCGATGACGCCGCACGCCCATGCGGGCAGATCGCCAAGTTTGTCTTTGGCATCAATGGTTCGCGCGGTGTAATCATAGCGATAGCCGTAATGCTGAACCCGTCTTTGTAAGTCCGTCAGCCATGTCTCCTTATCAATTTTGCCGAGCAGGTCTTTGGCTTCATCCTCGCTGATGAATTCAGCAATGTAGCCGCCGCCGATTGATTTGAGCCGCTCCATGGAGTCAAACGAGACTGGCAGGGGCAACTTCACTACATCTCCAGGATCGTTCCCGAAAGGCAATGCCGTTTGCAGATGCACGTTCTGACCTACACCTCCGCCAGATACGACGCCACCAGCAACACCGCCAGGGTTGTGCAAAGAATGGCTTTTTGCAACATGTCGGCACGAGGCTGGGCGAGTTGCGACATCGCGGACGCCGAACCGTGGGGATCAATGATGAAGTCGTGAATCAGGAGAAGCCCGAAGGCAATGCCGAACAGGAAGAGCTTGATCAGCAACACCACGCCCCACTCGGTTTCAATGCGCGATGATCCGCTCTCCTGTAACACCTGGTACGAGCCGGTCAGGATCAGTGTCATGAGACTGACCCAGGCGATGGTGCGAAAGCGACGGCCCGACCGGTGGCGAACGCGCTGAACGGCCAGGTCGGACGAGGATTGTTTGGCGACCGGGTGCAGTACGAATTGGGAAAAGATCAGCCCGCCGATCAGGACAACGGCGGCGGTGAGATGGAGCCAGGTAATGAGGTAGTCAGGCATGATCGTGTTGACGAAACGTGGTCAACAGGCCGCTCCTGGGTACGGGGATACGGACATCGGCGCGGAAACGGACAACATCAAGGCGTCGCATGGATTCCCGCTTTCGCGTGAATGACGGGGCTTGTGTGTACTCTCCGCTCCGTCTCTCTCATGCCCGCCGCCTCCCACGGGCACAACACTCGGCAGTCGGTATGGAGACACTCCCAATCGGTTGCAACGCATTCTCACCGCATCCACGGGCACGGCATGCGGCGGGGCTTAAAATTTCACCTTGGGCGTGGCGCGGGCTTCTTCGCCGATTTCAAAATATTCGGCTTTCTCAACGCCGGCCAGACTCGCGTAGAAACTCCCCAGCAATTTGCGGGTAAATGTGTTCAGCATCCGCACGCTATCGTTAAACCGTTTGCGTTCAACCGCCAGGCGGTTTTCCGTCCCTTCAAGCTGGTCCTGGAGTTTCAGAAACGATTGATCGGATTTGAGCTGCGGATAGGCTTCGCGCAGTACCAGCAGGCGTGACAACGCGGACTCAAACCCGCTGGCCGCGCGCGCTTTCTGATTGACCGACTTCGCCTGAAAATAGGCTTTGCGCGCGTTCGCGACGCCCAGATATATTTTTTCTTCCTGGCCGGCCACGCCTTTGACCGTATTCACCAGATTGGGGATGAGTTCAAATCGTCGTTGCAATTGATTTTCAACCTGTGCCCATTGGCTCTTCACCGCTTCATCCATCTCAATGGCGCGATTATAGCCGGAATAGACGCAACCACCCGCCATCAACATCAGGACGAGCAAGCCACCAAAGATAATCAACATCACACGTCCAGCGTTCATGCGTTTTTCTCCTTTGACGATCTATCCGCCATGCAGGCCATCAACATGTTCGTGAGCAGATGACTGATCAACCGACTGGATTTCCGCTTAAGATGGGAATGACGGCATTGGGAATGCCCGTGCGGGAAATGACGATCCTGGCACGGAGCGACATTCTGCGCTGTCTGTCATCCAACCCCGGCAACAGGCCGGCTACCAACTTGCGCCGCCGCCACCTCCGCCAAAGCCCCCGCCTCCGCCAAAGCCGCCTCCGAATCCTCCGCCAAAACCTCCGCCGCCCATACCGCCGCCCCAGTGGCCTCTTCCGGTCACGCCACCCAGGACGCTGCCCAGCAGCAGCCCCGTGACCAGTCCCCCGCCGACCGCGCCAGCCCCGCCGCCCCACGTGGAATAATGCCGGCGACGGCGCATGCCGGACAGCATCATGAACAAAAACAATAACGGGACGATGAGTGATCCCAACAGAGTCCCGCCACGGCCGCCGCCCCCGCCCGGCCGGTACCGGGACTGGGGAATCCCGGTGAGCTTGACCCGTTGGGAGTCCGCGACTTGATTCGCCGTCACGACCGCCAGTTGGAACAGCCCTTCGGAGTATTTCGACCGCTTGAAAAATTGTGAGGCCACCGCGCGCGACGCCGTGCCCGTCCATGAATCGGGCAACACACCTTCCAGACCGTACCCTGTGTGAATACGAACTTTTCGTTCCTTGACGGTCAGCGCGATCAAGGCGCCGTTGTCTTTGCCCTTCCGTCCCAGTTTCCACGCTTCGGCGTGTCGCTGTGAAAACGAAACAATATCTTCACCCTCTGTTGACTGCACGGTCAGCACTTTCACCTGCGCCGTGGTTTTCTGTTCAAGTTCACGAAGCCAGCCTTCCAACCGCTGCCTGGCGCCCGGATCAATAATCCCGGCCTGATCCACAACATACGTGCCGGGGTCGGAAACAGACACCTCGCCCCGGCTCATCCCCGGCAGGAACAGCAACGCAATGACGATGAATGGGAGCAAGGTGGGCATGATGTCGTTACCAGCGATCGGCCAGGGTTTTTAATCCGTCAATTTCATGATAGAGCTGCGTCACGTCATGCCAGTCATGCCGACGGGTTTCCTGCAACGCGCTGCGAATGCCGGGCAGGGCACGTTCGGTTTCCCGTTCAATCCGGCTGACGACTTCAATCACCGGCAGGAAGCCGAGTTGTCCATGCAACCACAGAAGTCCGCGGAGGGTCCGCATCAACCGCTCGGCAATATCGCTTTCCATGGCGCCAAGGATTTTTTCACGACCGGCGGCGGCCAGGATACTCTGACGCATGCCGATCAGGATAGTTTTCAACTCGCGTTCGCACTGGAGACGAATATGCGCGTCCTGAAAGGCGATGTCCGCAAAATAGTCGGTTCCGCCAAGGCACACGCGACATTGCTGAATCTCCAGCAATTCCAAAGGGAACGTATCCAATGATCCCAGAATGTAGGCGGGCGTCATAACCAGGGGCGCGGCGATTTTGGCCTTCCCCAGTTTGATCCCGTCTTTGGCCAGTTCCCGGAGCATCTCCAGTTCAATCCGTTCCAGAACAAGGACGCTGCGCGCCGTATGTCGCGCGGGATCAAAATCGGGTGTGGCAATCGGGCCAAACCCAATCAGTGCCAGGCAATTTGTCCCGCCAAGTGTCTCCAGCCGATCAACAAACTTCTTCACAGGCTCCTGCATGGCCTCAACTAATTGTTCACAATGCGTCATGGATAAGGTCATCGTGGTGTGCTCCGGATCAACGATTCCATTGAAGGGTAAACGATAGCCAACTCGAATATACAGGTCACGATGAGTGGCCTCCCATCAGGCTAACGCACGGAGGGAAACCTTGCAAGCGAGAGAATCGGGACAAAGGCGGCAGCGACCTCGGCCCCATGCTCAACGCCTTTCGGCATCACTGATTTTTTCACCGGCAAGGTCGCGGCGGAGGCTGCCATGCCTTCAACGTGCTGATTGCGGGCGTCACGTCACTGGTGGCCGGCTGGCTTCCGGCCCGCTGGGCGACACGGGGGGAGATTGCGGCGGGGCTGGGGTATGAGTGAGGGGCTTGCAGGCAGACAAGGCTCAAGCCGGGGGCGATGCTGAAACGAATGTCTGTGAGAAAAGGCCGGCAACCACGCGAAGTTTGCTTGCGGTGATAATATGTTGATACACGCCTGTGGTTTAAGGTATGTTTGCCGGATTCCACTTCCGCCAATAACCGTCTATTCCCACACTGGAGAAGCCGTACAATGAAAACCAGCATGGCCATAATTGCTTCATCGCATAGTACGCATCTACCCCCCCCCCCCCCCCCGAAAATTTCCCACTAAAACAACCATTTAGCGCGCATCGCCTTGCCGCACTGCTGATCTTCGCCCTCTGCGCTTTCGTTGCGCCGACCAGCCACGCGCAAACCGCCCAAACTGTCCCGTCAAACTGGAGCCTGATACCCGACGGCATCAACACAGGCGAAAGTTTCCGTCTGCTGTTCATCACCAGCGGCCGACGCACCGCCGCCTCGTCCAACATCGCCGACTACAACACCTTCGTACAAACCCAAGCCAACGCAGCCACCAGTAGCGGCGCACCGATTGCCGACTTCAACACCGAGTTCCGCGCCCTCATCTCCACTGCTACGGTGGACGCCCGCGACAACACCGCCACCACTGGCACCGGTGTGCCGATCTACTGGCTCAACGGCGACAAAATCGCCGATAACTACGCCGGGTTTTATGACGGCACCTGGGATTCTATTGTTCCAAAGCACCAAAATGGCGGCACTGTTACCGCTTCCTCATTCCGCGTCTGGACCGGATCAAGCAACGAGGGGATACAAGCGTTTATTACTGGTGCAGCCAGACCGGCCGGGGCAACTTTGGTTGCGCGTGCGCAGTGGAACCTCGGCAGTCCGAGCGATACCCATGTACTTACGGAATCAGGCAGAACGACAGGACAGGCCACAAGATACAGACTCTACGCCCTCTCCCCAATCTTAACAGTATTACCTCCTTTGCCTCCGACCTTTGGCGCCGACACCATTCCCAACCAGACCTACTTGGTAAGCGCCAACGTCAACCTCGCCCTGCCGGATGCCCGCGACGGCACTGGTACGCTGTCATACACTCTGACGGACGCATCCACGGTCGGGCTGACCTTCGACCCCGCCCCCGCCAACCGCATCCTGTCCGGCACACCGGCCACGCCAACCGCCACCACCACCCTGACCTACACCGCCACAGACGCCGACGGAGAGAATGTCTCTCTGGCGTTCACCGTCACCGTGGTGGCAGTGGCAGTCGCCGGCGACGGAACGGCGACTGTCGACGCCGGCGCACTCGCGGTCAACGGTGTCGGCGGTGCCAACAACGATATGCGCCTCATCCTGCCTTCCCTCACGGCGGCGACCACGTTCACAGTGACGACCTACGACCCGTCAACATCCACCGTGGCCGTGCCGGATGGCGTCATCTTCAGCGGCGTGGCGATGGATATTGCACTGACCCCCGCCGGCGCCACATCCTTGCCGGCGAGCACACCCGCGACCGTCTGCCTGTCCACCGTCGGCGCCACTGGTCGCCCCGCGCTGTACCACCTCTCCGCCACCGCCTGGGAAGCCATCGGCAGCGAGACCGGCAGATTCCCCGGCTTCGTCTGTGGCACAACCACCACCTTCTCGCCGTTCGCGGTCGGCTCTCTTGAAATTGAAGACGCACGGCTAAGCGCCATCAGCCGGGTCATCCTGCCGGAAGTGGCACGGGCCATCACGGACACCACCGTCAGCGCCATCGCGCGCCGACTTCATCACGCCGGCGCCGACAGCCGCGAATCCGGCTCCGTCACCCTCGGCGGCCAGTCCACCCTGGCCGACATCCTGACCACCGGCGGCCAGGCGCTGGCCGACGGCACATTGAACCTGCACAACATGCTGGGCCGCTCCGCGTTTGTCCTGCCGCTCAATCAGGCCGGCGACCTGGTGCAGGGCCTGACCCTCTGGGGCGGCGGCGACTACCGAGCCATCGGCGGGAGCGGCGACGCCACGGACTGGGACGGTGCCCTGTTCAGTGCCCGACTGGGCGCGGACGCCCGTGTGCGAGCTAACCTGCTGACCGGGGCGGCTCTCTCCTGGACCCAGGGCGACTTTGAGTATGGCGCACTGGCGGACGACCCCACCGCCGGCGGCGGCGACTATACCCTGCGGATGACCAGCCTCACGCCCTATGTCGGGTGGTCGGTCGTGCCGGCGGGCGGGCTGGACGTATGGGCCACGGCGGGCTACGGTTGGGGCGAGGTGTCCATCACCGATACCATCGTGGACGCACGCCAGACGAGCGATGCCACAACCGTCATGGTGGGCGGCGGTGTCAGCGCGCAGGTGCTGAAGACGCGCACCAGCCGGGTGCGGGTCAAAGGCGAACTCATGCAGACCTCCATGGATCTGGACAGCCACGACAGAATTGGCGCGTTGACGGTAGAGGCGCGGCGGGCGCGGCTACAGGTGGAAGGGCGCCATGAGTACGAGTTAGCCGGCGGCGGGCGGCTGGGCGGCACGTTGGAGGCCGGGCTACGGCGTGACGGCGGTGACGGCCTAACCGGCACCGGCGCAGAAATGGGCGGCGGGGTACAGTATCGTCACCCGGCCCAGGGCGTCACGCTTTCCGGTCAGGGCCGTGTCCTGCTGGGGCATACGTCAAGCTACGAGGACTGGGGCATCGGGGCGGCGCTGACGGTCATCCCCGGCAAAGGCGGGGAAGGGCTGGCCCTGCGGCTATCGCCCACCTACGGCCAGACCGTGACGAACACCGCGCAACTGTGGGATCAGAGTGCGGCGAACCTGACCGGGACCGATGCGGCGGCCGTGGGGCAGAGGATGAATGCGGAAGTGGGTTATGGGCTGGTCCTTGCGGACGGGCGGAATTTGCTGACGCCGTATGGAAAGCTGACGTGGGGCGCGGGTACACGGGATTACCGGCTGGGGAGTCGTCTGACGCTGGCGTCGGGACTGAATCTGTCTCTTGAGAGCCGCCGCGGAGAGACCCCTGGCGCGGCTGCGGATCATGGCGTGCTGCTGAAGGTTGAGTGGGGCTGGTAACGGGCCGGGTTGGCTATCAATGCGGCACGGGGTTTTGTAGGGACGCCCAAATTGGGCGTCTCTACGTGTATCTGCCTGTCGTGGTCGGGAACCCGCCGGCCCGCCTTACTTGATAGGTGCTTGCGGCTTGTTTCGCAACTTGTCCGGCTTGCGACGAGTCAAGAGCATCGTGTAGCTTGGGCCATGCTTTTCGCTCATTGTTTGCTTCTATTTTCTGTTCCTGGCGGTGTATGAGTATTGTGCGTTCCGCCCTCTCCAATGTCGAACCCCCTGGGATGTATCAGACGGTATTTGATGCCAATCCCGCCGACTCCATTGCTTGAATGACCTCCCCCGTCCCATCCGTTCAACCCCTTGCCCTGGAGGGCGAACTGCTCGAACAGCGAGCCTGGCGGATGCCAGACTTGGTGGTGTATCAGCACGGGGATGATGAATGGTGGGTCGCGCCGCTTGATGAAGATCTTCCCGTCGTTCGTCTGAACCGCATGGGCGCGTCGCTCCTTGGAGCCATGGATGGCCGCCTGTCTATTAACACGCTTCTGGATCAGTTCGGCACGTGGATCTGCGGCATGAACAAGGAAACAGGGCGGTGGTTTCTTGAACGGTGGTCGGTGCCACGATACTCGTTGTGTTATTTCGGGACGCAGCCGCCAACCGGTCACAGCGTCAACGCGAAGTGGGATCTCCTCCTTCAGAAAGTCCGCGAACACTGGCATGAAAACGCGGCGGTGGAAAGCGAAGACCATCTGACGCGGTTTCACCATGGGGGGATTCAAAGCCATCACGGTCATTTTGAAATTGTGGAAACCACGGTGTCGCATCTGCTGCGTGAACCCTGTGAGGCGCTGCAAGGTTTTTCCTATGGGCAATTGATCGCCAAAAATCTTCGGCAACTGGGATGGTGGAATCCGAAGCCGCAGCGCGTCGTTGAGGTGGGGGCGGGGTTGGGCTATCTGTCTCAAGAAATGGCGAAAGAATTTTCGCCCATTGAACGACGCGGCGTGGAATACATCTTTGTTGACCTCACTCGTCCTTTTCTGCATTCCCAGTTGGCGCTGGCCGGACAGGCGGGATGGGACGCGCACGCGCTGAACGCGAATGCCGAACAGTTGCCCTTCGCCGACGCCAGCGTGGACCTGGTGATTGGCAATGAAAATCTCGCGGATATGACCCCCGTCCGCTTGTCAAAGGAAGAGCTGGAGACACATCGCGGCAAGACGCCCGAACACCAGCGTAGCTTGGACCTCATTCAACAACTCCGCTTGACACTGGATACCCCGTATCCTCAAGAAGCCATTTTCAATTACGGGGCGATGCAATTTCTGATTGAACTCTGGCGGGTTCTTACACCGGGCGGGCATGCCGTGCTGATTGAATTTGGGATTGAGGCGGGCTGGCCCGATCCCGTCCGACTGCCCGGCCATACGGAATATGAAGTGCAATTTACGCACATGCGCCACGCGGCCCGATGGCTTGGGTTTCGCGAGCAATACTGCGCGCTTCCCCAACTGCTCTCAATGCGACGGAATACGCAAGTCCTCTGCACCGGAGCCACGTATGCCATCCGACGCCTCCGGGACGCCGAGGGCAAGAAGTTTTCTGTGCGGGCGTACACCGAATCGGAACTGCAACACACGCTCGGCGCGACGCTTTCCAAACTGACCGGCCTCCACTACCACAATGTCCTCGACCCGGCCTGGTTCGGGTTGTGGGATTTCAAGGCCTTGCTACTGGAAAAACCCGGAGGATTCCACCGCCCCGCGTATCAGGAATCGCAGGGATTCCGCTGGTACAGCCAACGATGAACAGACGGGATTGATAGACTACACAACGCAGGGAATCACAACACCGGATTCCAGTTTTCGCGGGATGACACCATCTATCAATGGCTTCTCTGATGGCGCACGGCAATCACCCATTGCCCATGTTGTCTTGAAGTCTGTCATGCACGAACACATCGCGTTACGGTTCACGACGCGTGCGACATGACCGGGCCAGATGCACAAGCACACCTTCACGCAACCCGTACTCACTGACGATACACCGTTCCGTTTTCAGCTCTTCCATGATGCAGCGAAGCAGAAGTGTCCCCGCCGCAATCACGTCTTCGCGTCCCGGTTCCAATCCTAGCATCCCCGCCCGCTCCGCTCGCGTTTTGCCGAACACGTCCCGCTCAATGCGCCGAACCGCCGACAGCGTCAAAGGATACCGATGAATGCGCGCGGGATCATAGACGGGCAATGCTTGCGCCATGGCCGCCAACGAGGTGATTGTTCCGGCCGTACCCACCAGCGTCAGACCGGTCACGTCTCCAATGACCCGTCGCGCGCCACGGGTCAGTTCACGGACGAGGGTTTCCGCTTCCTGAATTTCAGCGGCATGCGGCGGGTCACCGCGCAGCACCCGCTCGGTTAATCGCACGACGCCCATCTCAATCGAGCTGACCCTCGGCGGTGTCCCGTGCCGGCTCACGATGCACTCCGTACTCCCGCCCCCGATATCCAACCCCAACACGTCCTGAACGTCCGACGGCAGACCCGATTGAATCCCCAGACACGTTCGTCTGGCTTCCTCTTCTCCATCAAGGACTTCAATGTCAACGCCCGTGTCCCGTTGGACTCTCTCCACAAACTCTTCCCGGTTCCCGGCGTCTCGAACCGCGCTCGTGGCCACGGCCGCATACCGCTCAACCCCATGGCTCCCGATCACCGTTTTCCATTCCAGCATCGTCTCAATCACACGCGACATGGCGGCGGATTTGAGTTGTTTGGTCCGGTCAACGCCTTCTCCCAACCGCAATATCTTTCGTCGCGTGTCAATCGTGTGAATCAGACCTTCGGGCGAATGTTCCGCCACCAGCAACCGGCAGGTGAGTGTCCCGATGTCAATGACGGCTAATCGCATGATCCGTGACCCCGGCCTTTATCCAATGGATCCCAGATCCAGTTTGGCTTGCCAACGCCGCAACATGGTGGCTTTGAGAAACTGATGATCGGGATGCGACAACTGCGGATCCCGCTCCACCAGCGCAAACGCTTCACGGCGAGCCTGTTCCAGCAACGCGGCGTCCTTCACCAGATTCGCCACGCGCAATTCCGGGATACCCGATTGCCGCGTGCCCAGCACTTCGCCGGGACCGCGAATTTTGAGATCCTGTTCCGCGATGGCAAAGCCGTCGGCGCATTGCCGCATCGCTTTCAGGCGTTGCTCGGCGGTGTGCGTGGCCTTGATCGGCGCGCTGGTCGTCTCCGTGCGGAACAGCCACTCCTCCGGACGATGCTGTCCCTGCGGTGCGGGCGGAATCGGCATCTGTTCGGACGAGAGGTTGCCGGACGTCGTGTCATGCTCCGGATCACGTTGCCTCGGCGCTTTCCCCGACGAACTGATCAGAAAACAGAACGACCGGTGCGCGCCGCGTCCAACCCGTCCTCGCAGTTGATGGAGTTGCGCCAGCCCGAACCAATCGGCATGTTCAATCACCATGGCCGTGGCATTGGGCACGTCCAGCCCGACTTCAATCACCTGCGTGGCCACAAGAATCTGAATCTCTCCCGCCTTGAACGCCTTCATAATGCTCGTTTTCTCGGCGGCCTTCATCCGCCCGTGCAGGCAGACCAGCTTCATCGCCTGAAATTCCTGTTCCCGCAGACGTTCCGCCGCTTGCAGCACCGCTTCCAGATCGAGTTTTTCGGATTCCTCCACCAGCGGATACACGATGTACGCCTGCCGTCCCGCCCGCACTTCTTTCCGCACCAACTCATAGGCTCTGTGCCGCGAATTGTGGCGAAAGACCCGCGTCTGAATGGGCTGGCGTCCGGCGGGCAATTCATCAATGACAGACACGTCAAGGTCTCCATAGGCGGTCATGGCCAGTGTGCGGGGGATCGGAGTGGCGGTCATCACCAGCACGTCGGGGCGCAAACCTTTTTCCCGGAGTTTCCCTCGCTGGAGCACTCCGAACTTATGCTGTTCATCCACCACCACCACACCCAATCTGGCAAATCGGATGTCCGGCTCCAGCAGCGCATGCGTCCCCACGACAATCCGGATCACGCCCCGCGCGATGTCGTCCAACACGCCGGCCCGCGCCTTCTGCGCCATCCCTCCGGTCAGCAACGCCACCGAAATGTTCAGCGGTTCAAGATACGGTTGGATGGTCAACAGATGCTGTTCGGCCAGGATTTCCGTCGGCGCCATTAAGACGGCCTGATAGCCATCCCCGCAGGCCGCCAACATGGTATGCAGAGCCACAAGGGTTTTCCCCGATCCCACGTCTCCCTGCAGTAACCGATTCATGGGATGAGGGGCGCGCATATCGTCTTCAATCTCGGCGATCACACGCTGTTGGGCGTTCGTGAGCCGAAAAGGCAATTGCGCGCGGAACGGCGCGGTGAACGTGTCGGTACATTGAAAGGGAATACCCGACGCCTCGGCCTGATTCATTCGTTGCCGCAACGCCAACGCCAGTTGCAGCAGAAAACATTCCTCAAAGGCCAATCGGCGATGAGCCGGCGTTTGCCAGTCGTTGAGCGCTTGGACATCTTCGCCGGGGCCGGGGAAATGGGCCGTCGCCATCGCCGTCTCCAGCGAGGGCCACGCCTGCCGTTCCAACAGATGCGAGGGAAGCGGGTCCGGCAACTGGCCGCCGTACTCGTCCAGCAGGAACCGCATGATCGCACGAAGTTGTCGGGAGCTTAATCCGCGCGTTTCATGATAGATCGGCACGAGACATCCGACGTGAAGCCGCAGATCATCATCGTCATCCACGACCTCATATTGAGGATTGCGCATTTGGCTTCTCCCATAAGCCTGTGCGACCACGGGGCCATTGAGCACCACGCGGGAACCGTCTTTGAGTACCGTTTCCAGATATGCCTGATTGAAAAACACGACCTCCACCACGTCCGTTTCATCGCGAACCGCCATCGTCAACAGCGTCATATTGCGCCGATGCGTGCGTCGGAGTGTGGGGCGATGTATGGTGCCGGCAATCGTGGATTTTTCGCCGGGGATCAGGTGCGCGATGGGCACAATGCGGGATCGGTCTTCGTATCGCCAGGGTAAAAACCACAGAGCGTCTTCAATGGTGCGAATCCCCAATTTGTCGAATAACGCCGCGCGCTTAGGCCCCACGCCTTTGACAAACCGAATGTCCAACTCGTGGACTGCCCGGTGTACCCGTGAAGCAAACTGGACGGACGGCTCCGCGATCTCACGGGGATCTTCGGGAACAGGTGGGAACTCTGAAGGCTGCCGGTGAGCCATGGTATCTACACGACCAGAGGGGACCTGCCGTCGCAACGGAGGTCTGGTGTACCCGATTCCGAGAGGCAACGTGAATCAAACGACCCCGCGCGTTCCTCTCACGGGGCGCATAGTACAAGGTGCGCGAAAGGAATGCCAGAAGGCTTCGGGCGCATGACACGGATTGAGACACATTCAGGGGAAGGCTTGTCAGCGGAAACACCGGTATGGTAAGAGGAGCAGTCTGTCTGTTCGTCTTGAGAGAACAAAAGGAGTCACACAATGGCGTTTACATGTGAGGTGTGCGGGAAAAAACGCATGGTCGGCAATAACGTCAGTCATGCGAATAATAAAACCAGGCGGGTCTTTCGACCCAACCTCCAAACTGTTCGCGTCATCGTCAACGGTGCGGCTCAACGCATCCGGACCTGCACACGCTGTCTCCGGTCCGGTCGCGTGACCAAAGCCTAACGCCCTTTCTCCGAACGCTGCCATTCCCGCGCAAACGGGAATCCTTCCGTCCTCCACCACCACAAAACAGCAAGGCCGTCTTCCGAATCAGGAATGCCTGACTCGCGAGACCGCGAAGTCAGAATCACCGACCCGCAGAAGGCGAACCTTTACATCCGTCAGACCGGATGAAATTGCAGAGCCGCGGAATTGATGCAATACCGCAGGCCGGTCGGCGGCGGCCCATCTTTGAAGATATGGCCCAGGTGTCCGCCACAACGCATACAGTGCACTTCCGTCCTCGGATAGAGCAATTTCCAATCGGTTTTGGTCCTCACCGCTTTGGGCGTGATCGGCTCCCGGAAACTCGGCCATCCGGTTTGGCTGTCATATTTGGATTCCGATGAGAACACGGCCAGATCACATCCCGCACAATGGTACCTTCCCGGATCCTTGCTTTGATGAAAGGCATTGCTGAACGAAGGTTCCGTCCCTTCCCGACGCAGGATACGATATTGTTCCGGCGTCAGAATCGCTTTCCATTCCTCGTCCGTTTTGACAACTTCAAACGTCTCCCGCCCTTCTGTCGCCCACGCGCGCATGACGCCAGTGGGAGCCACCAGCATACCCAGTCCCGCCAGGGCGCTCATCTTCAAAATGGTTCGTCTTCCGATTTTCATATGCTTCCCTCCTTCCTGTCATCATTGTTGCCTGTACCCGACACCAGTATGGTCTTTCTTGTGTAGTGTACTCCCCTCGCATCCCGTTATGCCAGAGAAGGTGAGGAGGGGCAGGCGCTCGTCAAGGCAAGCCAGTCGTGGCATGGGAGGATGGAGTGGGCCTGAACGGGCGCAACATCTTGTCCGATCGGGCTATCCAATCAGCAGCGAAAGCAGATCGCCTGGCTTTTCACAATAATAGTCGGGGTGGAGGGCCAGCACCTTTTCTCGATGACCGTAGCCATAGCCGACGGCACAGGAATGTACCCCGGCAGACTTGGCGGCCTGCACGTCATTCGTACTATCGCCCACAAGGATGGCCTCTTCGGGTGGCACCGCCAGCTTCTCCAGGATGCGCAGCAACATGTCCGGCGCGGGTTTTAATTTGAAATCAGGATTGTCAGGAATGGGGGCTTCAATCGCCGCAAACTGCTCCCTGATCTTCACTCCCTCGGCAATTTTTTCCGTGTATTCCAACGATTTATTGGTGGCAAGGGCCTTCACATACGTGGTGGTCCCACCAAAGAGCCGGTCAAGTCCGGGATACAATTGTGTGGTATCCAGCGCATGTGCGAGATAATGCCGGCGGAACACGCGGAGCGATTCCGCATAGCGCGCCTCATTGGCTTCCCCGACCGACAGACGCAGTAACCGCTTGATCCCGTCGCCGACAAAGGTAAAAATTTCTTCGGGAGTCCGTGTCGGCAACCCCAACTCTTCAAGGGTCAAATTGACGGACGTCGCAATATCAGACTTTGAATCAATCAGCGTCCCGTCAAAATCAAAGATCACCAGCCGAACCGATCCATCCAGAGACCCGTGTTTCATCACCGGCCGGCCCTGACGAGATCGTCTTTGAGTCTGCGCAGCACCGTGACCCGCTCTTCGTTATCTTCTTGCACGATGGCGTCCTTCACAAAATCCATGAGGCGTTGTCGTCCGACGTGCGGAGGAAACGCCGGAGCGACCATTCTCCAGTAATTGTTGACGGCGCGAATCCGAATGGACAACGCGTCTTCCCGTGGCTCCGGAACAAACGTTGCGGTCTCCCAGCGGACGACGCCCAGCACCTGAAAGGTGACGGGAATGAGCGCTTCCGTGCCGCTCACGATGTCCCACTGCGTCACGTCGTCGTCAACCGCATAGTCTCGAATCACCACAAGCTGTTCCCACACCGGTTCCTCTTTCCACGCCACGTACGGCGCGACCGCTTCGTAGGATTGCGCCGTCAACCGCGCCCCTCGTTGATCCAACGAAAGATATTTCTCGATCACCCCGGCGGGGTCGTTGGTCAGATCCCCCGTCAGTCCCAGGGCCGACGATGACAGGAGCCAGGCCCCCAGCGTCACGCTGACAAGGCACAACACAATTCTCGCGGGTTCACACATCGCGTCTCTCTCGCAGGCTGTCCCGTGCTGACGAACGCCAGGCATATCCTCTTCTGTCCGATCGGAGTGGCTGAAGCCTGTGGGGAACGACTCGCCCCATCGGGGACGGTCGGCAATCATGACCATGACAGATTCACTCAATGCTGCGGAAACACATCATCGACAATCACAACCCCTTCGGGCGGATTCAGGGTAAACACGGTTTCGTCCAATCCCGTATCGGCTTTGAAATTGGAAAACCGAAACGTGGACACGTTGCCGCTGACTTCGTGCAGGGCGAGGGATTGAAGAAAATACGTGTCGGGCTGAATTTCCGACACCACCCTGGCAATGGACGACGGCGCCGAACCGGGAGCGGTCCTGGGAATCAGCGTCAGTAACGGCAGACCGCCTTCACCCACTTCCCCGTTCGCCGTCGGCTGCACCACAAAATGTTCGGTTAATTTTCCCGCGCCACGCAATAACTGAAGCGGGGCCTTCGTCGCCACCATCATGGTGAGATTGCCCCGTAACACCTGATTATGCTCGGGCACATACATTTCCACCCGATCCTCATGCACATAGATGTGTTCAACCGATGGTTCCAGATAATCCCATCGCAGCAGCCCCGGTTTTTTCAGAAAGACGCGCCCCGAGGATCGCAAAACTTTGTCAAAGCCTTCAATGCGTGTTTCCTGAACAAAGTCCGCCTGGAGATCGCCGAGCTGCGCATAACGCGCATCAACGCGATTGACCAACTCCTGAATCGCGTCGCCGCCCGTGCCCGTTGCGGGGACGAACAACACGCCGACGCCTCCCAGTATGATCCATCGAAGGCACGTCATCCGACTTCCTCTTCAAGCGTCATGCCACGCCCCAACACTTCCCGCCGGCCATCGCGTCCGGGCGCACTCACAAGACCTTCTTCTTCCATCTGCTCAATCATGCGCGCCGCACGGGGATACCCCACCCGCACGCGACGTTGAACGAGCGAGGCGGAGGCCTGGCCGGAATTCAACACGACCTCCCTGGCTTGCCTGTACACGTCGTCCTGTTCTTGCTCACCGTCAGGAGTGATGGGATCCTGAAAGGCCGCTTCGTCGGAAAAATCAGGGCCGGCCTGCGCCTTCACGTATTCAACCACCCGTCGCACTTCGTCATCGGAGACATAGGAGCCATGAAGCCGCACAAGGCGTCCGGTGCCCGGCGCCAGATACAACATGTCGCCCAACCCGAGAAGCGCTTCGGCGCCGTTCGCGTCCAGAATGGTCCGGGAGTCGGTTTTGGAAGAGACCTGATAGGCGATACGGGCCGGGAAGTTGGCCTTGATCAGGCCGGTCACGACGTCCACCGACGGGCGTTGCGTCGCCAGAATAAGATGGATACCCGACGCGCGCGCCATCCCCGCCAGTCGGGCAATGTTTTCTTCCACTTCTTTGGGCGCCATGATCATGAGATCGGCAAATTCATCCACGACCACCACGATATACGGGAGCGGTTCGGGAGGCGGCGGCACATCGGGAAGAGCGTCGGAGTCCTCCGCATCCTTCACCGACGGGTCAACGTCCGGCGCGTCCCGCTCCGTCCGATTCGCAGGAGGCGCCGCCGCCTCGACGGCGGACAGCTCCTGGCTTATCTTCATGTGATAGGCATGAATGTTGCGCACCCCGTGTTCCGCCAGCAGGCGATAGCGGCGTTCCATTTCATGTACCACCCAGGTCAGCCCGCGAGCCGCGGCTTTTGGATTCGTCAACACCGGACGCAACAGATGGGGGATGCCGTCATAGACCTGGAGTTCCAGAACCTTGGGATCAATCAGCAACAGCTTGACCTCGTCGGGATGCGCGGAAAAGAGGAGGCTTAACAGCATACTGTTCAGCCCCACGCTTTTCCCCGCCCCCGTGGCCCCGGCCACCAGAAGGTGCGGCATGGTTTGCAGATCGGCCACGTAGGGACGGCCAACAATATCTTTCCCCAGCGCCAGCGTTAATTTCGAGCGAGACCGGGTATAGATCTCACTGTTGAAAATTTCCCGCAGCGCCACGGTTTCCCGCATCGGGTTGGGCACTTCAATGCCGACCGAGGATTTACCGGGAATCGGGGCCACGATGCGCACGCTGGTGGCTTTGAGGACCATGGCCAGATCATGCGCGAGTGTCACAATGCGAGCGACTTTGATACCGGGGCCGGGGACGAATTCATACATGGTGATCACGGGGCCCGGATGCACTTCCGTCACCTTTCCGGCAATGCCGAAACTCTGCAACGTACTCGTGAGGATTTTCGATTGTGACTCTAAAATCTGATCCGTCTGTTGCGTATCAGAAACCACGGACGGCTCAAGCAGGGCGAGTGGATCGGGCAAATGATACCCCTCCGCGACTTTTCGAACCGCATCGGACTGTTCCGCCGCAGGCTGAACCGGTTCAGGCCGAACGACCGCAGGCCGACTGTCTTCGGCCCGCACAGAGACAGGCCGGGGGGGGGGCGTCTCTTCCGGAAATTCCATGTCGGCCATGGCGGCATCTTCGTCAGGCGCAATCGGTTCCCTCGCGGGGTCGGCCTTTTTCTGAAAATTAAAAAACGACGCCAGTCTGTCACTGCGCGTGACCAAACTCCGGTTGATCTTGACCTGTTTGTTGGCCCTCGGTGTCTGTCTTTCCCACGACCAGGATGGCCAGCGCCACGCGGGAACCCGCGCCAGCTTTCCCATCTTCTCCACACTCTTGCCCACGCCTTTGGGAATGCGCCCAACCTCCGCTGAAAGCGAAAACGGCATGACGAGCAGGAACGCGGTGAGCAGCAAGGCGCCCAGAACAACAGTACTCCCCAATCGGGCAAACAGGAACTCCGCCCCTCCCGCAATCCAGACTCCTCCCTGGCCGGCGTATAACCCGGACGTGACCCCTTCCCGCAACGCCTGAATGGAAGATGGATGATGGACATGGACGAGCGCGCTCGCACACAGGACAAACAGCACGGAGCCAGCAATGCTTCTGGCGTGTTTCATCCAATGTTCGTCTTGAAAGACTCGAACCCCGTGCAGCAGGATCAAAAACGGGATTGTCAACGACGCGGATCCCGCGAACCAAATCAGGCTGGCGGCCACAACGGCCCCAACCAGCCCAACCCAATTGTGCGGGCTTTCATCCGTCTCCGGCGTTGCTCCGTCACGGGACTCAAACCATCCAAGGTCCTGGACGGAAAAAGACCATAGACTGAACATGACCAGCACGGTCAGGGTGATGAGAAAAATGCCGAGAAGTTCCCGACTAAGTCGGAAGGCGGGGAGTGGTGGCGCCTGCCACCCCAAGGGTTTCTTGGCGGATCTGGCGGACCTTGGAAAGATCCTCATGGCGGGAATGTAACATGAAGGCGTCCGGTTATCAATCAAAAGACCTGGGGCGGACGCTGTGAGTCCCTCTTCGTAGAATCCGTGCGTCTCCGGTGTGTCGGGTTACGCCTGACGGTCATACATGAGATGTGCCAGTGTCATAAAATCCCGGACGCCAAGCGTTTCGGCCCGACGGCGCGGGTCAATCCCGGCGTGGTCAAGAATCCGCTGCATCACGAGCTGATCGCATCCTTCCTCCCGCCAGGAATTCATCAGGGTTTTGCGGCGATGCGCAAACGCGCCCCTGACGAGCTGCGTGAACACCCGATCAAAGCGTTCATCCCCATGCGGGCCGGACCGACTGGTGAACGACACCACCGCCGAGTCCACGTCCGGGACGGGGCGAAAACAGCTCGCGGGCACGACAAACGCCTTGCGCGGCTCGGCATAATACTGGCTCATGACGGACAGCACGCCGTAGGTCCGTGAGCCGGGTGCGGCGACCATGCGGTCGGCCACTTCACGCTGCAACATCAACACCATCCGGTTGATCCGGTGGCGTTCCCGCAGCAACCGAAACAACAGAGGGGTGGACACGGAGTACGGTAAATTCGCAATGACCACCGTGCCGCTCGGCAGCGTGTCATACGCAAACTCCAACGCATCGCCGTGATGTAATTCCAGAACCGTATCGTTCGCCTGGGCGGCGGACAGTTCGCGGACCAGTCGCCGGTCAATTTCCACGGCAATGACTTTGGCGGCTTGTTCACACAACACCCGCGTGAGGGCGCCGCGTCCCGGGCCGATTTCAAAGACCACGTCGTGCGGCCGCAACGCGGCGACCGTCACAATCTTGCGAACAATATTCCGGTCAATGAGGAAATGCTGGCCAAGACGTTTGAGCGGGCGAGCAGCATGGAGCGGAGAGGAGTCGGGCATGGGTTCCCGCTCGCGTTACGTGGGGCGGGTCTCGGCCGAATCGTGGCCTTGCAGGCCCTGCGTTTCAATCTCATGAGAGAGTTTGTAGAGATGACGCAGGCACATTTCAATATCATCGCTCAATTCATCGTACATATCAGCTCCCGCGAACGCCGTTTCCAACCAGTCTTTGGACAGGCGTTCTTGATAGTGCGGCCCCAGTCGCTCTCCGACCAGCGTCACCACCTGCTTTTTCCATTTGAGGAATTGTTCCTTGGCCCGCACCGCGTTCACCGCCTCCACCAAATGCGGTCGGATGATTTTGAGTTCCTGGATTTGTTTGGCCAGGAAGGCCAGCGTCGGTTTGATGGAGTCATTCATCCCATGCTCATTTCCGGTGTCGCGGTTCGGGGTCATGTGCTGACCGAAGACCAACGTTCTCCGATGAACGCCGTTCATGACTGGCCGCGTCTTCTTGCGGCTGCGGGGTGAGCCGTTCACCCACGCGGAGCGCGTGCCCTTGAAGAAACTGTTCCACGGCCATGCGTTTTTTATTCGCGGGCTGCACATCCAGCACTTCCACGCCGTCCTCACCCGCCCCGACCAAAAAGGACGTCGGCCCCACGGCCAGGATGACCCCCGGCTGCCGCCGATCCCGTCCCGCCGATCCTCCCTGCGCATCAACGCGGGCCTTCCAGACGATCAACCGATGCCGCCGATGAAAGGTATAGGAACCGGGCCAGGGAGAACAGCCGCGAATCCTGTTGACAATCTCCACGGCGGATTGCGTCCACGGGATCGCGCCGTCTTCTTTGGTCAATAACGGCGCGAGGGTTGCGCGCGCGTCATCCTGCTTCTGCGGGACAATCGAATGCGCGTCCAGTTGCGTGAGCGTTTCCACCAGCAACGCGCCGCCGACTGTCGCCAGCCGCGCGCCCAGTTCCGCGGCGGTGTCCTCCGGTGCAATCGACACCGTGCGCTGAAGCAGCACGGCGCCGGTATCCATCCCTTCATCCATGACCATCGTCGTGATCCCCGTTTCGGACTCCCCGCGCATGAGCGCCCACTGAATGGGCGCGGCGCCACGATAGGCAGGCAACAGCGACGCATGGACGTTGACGCAGCCCCCGGGCGGCAGATCCAGAATCGCTTTGGGCAGGATCCGTCCAAACGCCGTCACGGCAATGACATCCGGCCGCCAGCCGGATACCTGTTGCCGGAATTCCGGCGCATGCATCTTCGTCGGTTGCGCCACGGGGATACCCTTCGCCACCGCCAGCGTTTTCACCGGAGACTCCGCCACGGTCTGGCCTCTGCCCTTCGGGCGGTCGGGTTGCGTACAGACGCCCACCACCTCATGGCCCGATGCCAGCAACGCTTCCAACGAAGGCACGGCAAACGCCGGCGTTCCCATAAAGACGAGACGCATGGGATGTTCCTCTTGGGTTGCTACTGCTCGGTTTCGACTACTGCTTCGCCAACTGTGGCAATGGCCGCCAGAGCCTTGGTGCGGTATCTGAGCTCTGCAATCTCCATCGCAGTTTTCATCGCACCCACAAAATCTCCGGCTTTCGCTTGCGCTTTGGCAATCGATTGTAAAGCCTCGGCGCGGAACCATGCCGATCCAATGCCGCGGGCCGTCTCCAGCACACTCGCCAATAAGGCCGAGGCGCGGTCCCATGCCCCTTCAATGCCGCGGGCCGTCTCCAGCGCGGCGGCAATGTCCCCCATGGCCGCTTGCGCTGCGGCTATCGCGCTCAAGGCCAAGGCGCGGACCTCTGCCTTTTCAATACCGCGGGCCGTCTCCAGCGCATTCGCCAACGTTGCCCTGGCTTCCCGTTTGTCCCCCATGGCCGCTTGCACTGCGGCTATCGCTCGCAAGGCCGAGGCGCGGTCCCCTGCCTCTCCAATGCCGCGGGCTGTTTTCAGCGCAGCGGCAATGTCCCCCATGGCCGCTTGCGCTGCGGCAATCGCGCTCAAGGCCGAGGCGCGGGACCTTGCCGATTCAATGCCGCGAGCCTTCTCCAGAGCGGCGGCAATGTCCCCCATGGCCACTTGCGCTGCGGCGACCGCTCGCAAGGTCGAGGCGCGGTCCCCTGCCTCTTCAATGCCGCGGGCTGTTTTCAGCGCAGCGGCAATGTCCCCTATGGCCGCTTGCGCTTCGGCTATCGTGCCCAAGGCCGAGGCGCGGTCCCGTGCGTCTTCAATGCCGAGGGCCGCCTCCAGCGCGGCGGTGAACGTGGTTTCGGCTCCCTGTTTATTCCCTGCTTTTGCTTGAGCCTCGGCAATCGCTGTCAAGAGCTGGGCACGGGTACACTGCCCCTGCAGGTCACAATGGACGTCAACAGACATGCCGCGGGCCGTCTCCAGCGCGGCGGCGAACACGGTTTCGGATCCCTGTTTATTCCCTGCTTTTGCCTGCCCTTCGGCAACCTCAAGCAAGGCCGTGAAGCAAATGACGCGGGAATTAAGATTCTCTAGCGCGCCAGCGATGTCTCCCGTTTTTGCCTGCAATCTGAAAATTCGACACACGTGGAACCGGCCTCGGTAGTAGGCACCAGAAACGAAGCGAGCTGTCTCCATAGCAGCGTCAAAGTCCCCGGTTTTTGCTTGGGCATCGGCAATCGCGTACAAGGCCAAGGCGCGCCAGCCTCCATCTTCAATGCCGCGGGCCGTCTCCAGCGCAGCGGCAATGTCCCCCATGGTCGCTTGCGCTTCGGCGACCGCTCGTTCGCCCGCGTCGCGCCGCCATGCGTCTTCAATGCCGCGGGCCGTCTCCAGCGCGGCGGCAATGTCCCCTATGGCCGCTTGCGCCTCGGCTATCGCGCGCAAGGCCCGGGCGCGGTCGTCTCCAGCTTCAATGCCGTGGGCCGTCTCCATGGCAATCGCCAACGTTTTCCTGGCTTCCAGTTTGTCCCCGTGGCCTGCTTGCGCTTCGACAATCGCTGTCAAGGCCCGGGCGCGGTCGTCTCCAGCTTCAATGCCGCGGGCCGTCTCCATGGCGAGACTCAGAACACATCGGTAATTCGGATGCACCAGACATGCCGCCTGCTTTTCCGCTGCCTCTCTTTCCGCTACCAACTCCGCCTGTCTCTGTGCCACCCGCTTTTTCGCCGCCTCTTTTTCCGCCGCCAACTTCACCCGGTTCTGATCCAGAAGCTGTCCCACCCATTCAACAGGCAGAGCGAAGTTCAGATTTTCCCCTTTCCATTTGAACGTTGTGACTCCCACCAGTTCGCCGTCACCGTTGAACAACCCGCCGCCGGACGAACCCGGAGAAATCGACGCGTCCGTCTGAATCAGCGGCGCCCGCCGCTTGCCAAACGCACCGCGCAACTGCGACACGATTCCGCGCGACAGGGACAACGCCAGTCCTTGCGGCGCGCCCACCGCATAGACATCCTCACCCACATCAAGAGATTGTGCCGTCCCCATGCGAACCGGCGGGGCGGCCGGCGGGGCGGCGAGTTCGTTGACCAGGAGCAGGCACATGTCCCGATCATCGTCCCGCGCCAGCAACGACGCGGCCATGCGATACGTTTCGCCGCCGGCAGAATCCGCCGCCTGACGGACAGCGACATCAGCGGCCCCTTCCACCACGTGACAGTTGGTGACCACAGCGTGATCGTCCACGACAACCCCGCTACCCTGACTCATTTCCACGCCGCGATTGTCCATGGCCAGCACAACAACCACCGACCGGGCAACGTCGTCGAACACATCCTTCGCCGAGGCGCCCCAGGTCATGGCTGGCACGGCCCACCCCGCCGCAAGCACGGCGGCGATGCAGGGAACGGCTCTGGATCGAACACCGCTCATGAAGGCGCGACGCACCCGAGTCGCCCGCAATGGCCGTCCCGTCGGTTCGCCAACGTCCGTCGAGCGTGCCATCTGTCCGATCATGTTGTGTGCCATGTATGCCCTTCCAACATTGCACGCACCGAGTCCATCGTATCCGTCACGGGTCGACCGGGCTGCGGCGATTCCAGGAACGTGACACTGTCGCACAAGTCGTCCAAGGGAATGCACCAGCCGGTTCGTCTCGTCTGTTCCTTCATGCCGTAGCGCTAACCGTGGTGCCACGACACCACGTCAATGCGCCAGCCCTCCATGCAGAAACGCCCACATTGGGCGTTCCTGCGGGCGGTGTTGATGTATTCACGCCGCTCTATTCATGTCTGTCATGTGTATGCGGGACGGCGGGAAAGGTCTAGCGGCGCCGCGTCCCTTGGATTCGCCACGGGCCGACCGGGCTGCGGCGGTTCCAGAAACGTGATGCTGTCGTAAAAGTCGTCCAGAGGAATGAACGTGCCGGCGTGCCGCGCCCATTCCTTCATCCGGCGGTTGCAACTGTGCTGCCACGACAACACTTCAATGCGCCACCCCTTGCGAGACATGCGCTCCAGGTCGGCATGAAACCCCACGCCGTCATAGAACCCCGCGCCGTCTCCGGTCAGCAACACCGCGATGCCGGGGTCGCCGTTATAATCCAGCGCGTCGCGCAACATATTCGCCTGTAGCTTTTGGTCCACGCCTTGCTCGGTTCCGTGCAAGGCGCCACGCTCCGAAAGGTAAACCTTGACGCCTTCATTTTCCAGGCGCGTCCAAACGGTGCGCAATTCCGGCGGCACCGAACCGACGGCAACAGCACTCTCCACCGGACGGTCGGCGTGCGCCAGCCGCAAGAGATTGCGGAAGTGAAGCCGCATCCGGTAGCGGGCGTCGCCGCCTTCGCGCTCGGCGGCGATTTCCTGCGCGTTGATGTAGATGTTGGAATTGTCCCAATAGATAAATATTTTTTCCATTTCGCGCTCCGCTGTTTGTGTCAGAAACACACGTTCATCGTTTTCTTCATGGTCTCGCCACCATCCTGTTTCCCGCCGCATTGTGCCTTGGCAGGGTCGGCCATGCAAGGCAAGCCGCGCGTCCGTTGGGCGCCTGCGCGGACATGACCGGGCATGGTTTCCACACAACGCCGTCTCCCTGATACCCGCATAATCCATCGCCGGGACAGAAGATGAAACCCCGATGACACGCACCCGGCATTCGCTCTTTCCCATCCCTTCTCAAATTTGCTATATTGGAAACAATACTGGTTGTGTCGTTCGCCAACCATCACGAACATTTGCACAAGTCGGCAGTGCATAACGTCTCAACGTTCCATCTTCATCCATAGCGTTTTATGCTGGAAGCTATTATCGCCATCGTCAGCCTTGTCATCGGCCTTATCATTGGCTGGATGATCCATTCAAAATCTTCCCCTGTGGGGAATCCTGAAAAAGTGTCTCAACTGGAGACTGAATTGCGGTCCGCCTGGGAGTCCGAGACCATATCCCGAACCAACCTGACGAATATGCAACAGAAATTTGCGGAAGAAAAGCAACGCTTGGAGGAAATTCGCAAAGAGATGGAAAATGCCTTCGGGGCCATGGCGGCTCGCATCGCCAATGCGAACTCCGAAACGTTCCTCAAACAGGCCAATGAACAATTCAAATCCCTCAAGGAAGGTTCGGAAAAAGATCTGGATGAAAAGAAAAAACTCATTGAGAAAAGTTTGTCGGGGATGAACGAAAAACTGGAATTCATTCACAAGCAGTCCACGGAGCTGAAATCCAGCATCGACACCAGCCAAAAAACCACCGAGGCGCTTAGCGAAAACACCACCCGTTTGCGGGAGATATTATCGTCGTCGCAAAAACGCGGGCAGTGGGGCGAACGCATGGTGAGCGACATTCTTCAAATGATCGGCTTGATGGAAACCGTGAATTACATCCGGCAGGGCCAGACCGAGTCCGGGCAACGCCCTGATTTCACGTTTCTTCTTCCACAGGAAAAACGATTGAACATGGACGTGAAATTTCCCCTTGCGCATTACGAGAATTATCTTGCCGCGGACAGCGAAGAGGCGCAGGCACAGGAAAAAGCCGCTTTTCTGAAAGATGTGAAAACCCACATCAAGTCCGTGTGCGGTCGTGAATACATCAATCCCGCCGAAGGGACGCTGGAGTATGTGATGCTGTTTATTCCCAATGAATCCATTTATGGATTTATCAACCAAGAAGACACCGCACTCGTGGATTACGCCTTGCAGCATCATGTGCTGCTCTGTTCACCGTTAACGCTCTACGCGGTGCTGTCGCTTATCCATCAGGCCTCGCGCAATTTCATCATGAACAAACGCGCATCGGAAGTGATGGATCTGGTGAATCAATTCCGGATCCAGTGGTCTAAATACGTGGAGCAAATGGACAAACTGGGCCGCAGCATTGGCAGACTGACCGTTGATTTCAATGACTTGACCATAACTCGAACGCACGCCCTTGAAAAACCACTGGACAAGATTGAAACCATTTCGCTCGCCGTTCCCGGCCATGTTTCCGATGATGCCCCGGAACGCCTGGAATAACGTTGTTTGTTATTCACACACCCTCACCATCTATCGCACACAGAGACAACGCGCATGGGCGGTCACAGTCACTGGTCAACGATCAAACGGCACAAGGCGGGGGTGGACGCCAAACGCGGCGCCCTGTTTGGCAAACTGATTCGGGAAATCACCGTGGCGGCTCGAGGGGGGGCGGATGCGGACGCGAACCCGACTCTGCGCTTGGCGATGGCCAAGGCCAAAGAGGCCAATATGCCGGCCGATACCATCAAGCGCGCCATTCAGCGCGGCACGGGGGAATTGCCCGGCGTCGCGTATGAGGAATTCAACCTTGAAGGCTACGGCCCGGGTGGCACCGGGATCCTGATTGAGATCATGACGGATAATCGAAATCGCACGGTGTCGGAAATCCGCAACATGCTCGGGAAAAATCACGGGACGATGGCCGAAGCCGGTTCGGTGGCGTGGCAGTTTCACAAAAAAGGTCTGCTGGTGACGGAAGATCAAGCCATTGATGAAGACCGGCTTCTGGGTCTCGCGCTGGAGGCCGGAGCGGAGGACGTCAAACAATCCGGAACGTGTTTTGAAATTACCACGGACGTTTCAACGTTTGAGACGGTCAGAGCGGCCATGCAGGAGGCTCATATCAAAACGTCCGTGGCTGAAATCACCTATCTGCCGCAAAGCCACATCCGTCTCGAAGCAAAACCCGCCGAGCACATGCTCAAACTGATGGAAATTCTGGACGACCATGATGATGTCCAGAAAGTTCACGCCAACTTTGATATTCCGGACGACGTGATGGAAAAAGTCGCGGCCTCCGGCTGACCCTTGCGCCTCGCACGCGAAACCGTATCATTCAGCCACACAATGCGGGGTTATCACGCGCAATGAATGATTCCATAAGGAGGAAGCTCGACCGCATCATGACAAACCACTCCGATCTGACATTCATCACCAATGAACAGGGGCAAAATTAGCTGACAAGGGATGCTTTGCTTACGACACGCAGGGAACCTACTGCGAGGCAACCACTTTTATCATGACAGGAAAGAACATCAAGTATCTATGTACTCTTCTAGACTCAAAAATCGCACACTGGTTTTTAGCGCAAATTTCTCCAACATCTGGAATGAGGGTATTGCGTTGGAAAAAAATCTATGTGAAAAATATTCCCGTGCCAGCCTTGAACAAAATCCAACGAGAGCCTTTTGTGAAATTAGTCGATAAAATCCTCGCCGCCAAGAAACCAGGCACCGACACCGCGAAGCTACAAACAGAAATAGACAACCTGGGTTATCAACTCTACAATCTAACCCCGATGAAGTCGCCGTGATTGAAAAGAACGGCTGAAGCACCAATGTGAGGTCAAACTATGCAAGCAACCGAATCAATCCGTCATATTAAAGATTTAATCACCAAAATGGAGCAAGCCATAACAAAAGTTGCTCCCCAAGGCGGGCAATATGGCCAAGAAGAAGAATTCACACATCAAGAATTATTGGATGAGTTAGTCAGCATACTAACTGATCTAAAAACTCTGACAGAAAAACCCGAGGAATTATTGAATTTCTCAACTTATGATGAAAGAATGAATATTCATTCCCTTCTGAATAGTTGCATGAAAAATTTAGCAAATCCCGCTCAGTTATGGTCGAATATGGTTACGACAAATAAAACTATTCGGTCGTTCAATATTCGCCACACAAAAGAAAGATTTTTCATCGCCAAAAATGAGTTGGCGGACTTAGAAAAAGAAAAGATAAATTTACAACAAACCTTGTCTGCCATGAAACGGGATATAAAGGTCACAGAACAAAACAAATCTCAATCGGATGAAATACTGCAATCCCTGAAGAAACAACAGGAAGAATTGCAACAACAGCAAAATGATTTAGCTGATAAACTTAATCAAACCCGAACACATGTCCAAGAATCTCAAAATCATGCCAACACAATATCTCAATTCAGAAATAAGGTTGATAGTCATCAACCTGTTATTGATACATTCGTGCAGAAAATAGCCAAAAGAGAACAGCGGCTAGAAGATCAAAAAGTCAAAACCGATACATATAATTCTCAATTGATCAAATTCACCGATGAACATAAAAAACGACTAGAAGAGGCTGAAAATCTTATTAAAAAAGCAAAAACCGCACTGGGGTACCGACAAGCAGAAGGCATTAGTGCTGCTTTTAAGACGCGATTGGATAAATTAGAAAATGTAAAATGGTGGAAGAGTGCGAACACCTACTGGCTAGGCATGGCAATATTGCTTTCCTGTACTACGATCTGGATGAGCTTTGATTTTATCCAAGCCATTAAGAATGACCTGCAAAATTCTAGCAGAAGCGGCATCACCTTGAATTGGATTCTCGCAAGATTTTTAGTATTTACCTTGCCAATAGTTGCAACTTGGTTTTGTGCTGGGCAATACGTTAAAAACAAAAACATTACTGAGGACTACGCTTACAAGACAATACTGGCACAATCCATCATTGGCTTTTCTGAACAACTTAAGACGGAAGATCCATCTGACACCAGCTATCAAGAATATGTTAAAAAAATGCTGGACGAAATTCATCAGCACCCTCTAAAAAATCACAAAAAACACTCAACTGACCACTCTTCCCCAATTGCATTCTTGAAACGATCCAAAGAAGGCAAAACAGATGACGGCAAGGGATCATGATCGCCAACCTGACAGGAACCCTGACCGCCAAAGACCCCACGCGGGTTGTTCTTGACGTTCACGGGGTGGGCTTTGAGGTGTGGATTCCGCTTAGCACCTATTTTGCCCTGCCCGAGATTCAGACCGCGCTGACGCTGCACATTTTCACGCAACAGACAGAAGATTCAACGCACTTGTTCGGGTTCCTCACGCCCTCGGAAAAAAAAGCCTTTGCGCTACTGACCAAAATTTCCGGGGTGGGCGGCAAGCTGGCTTTGAGTGTGTTGTCCACCCTGTCCATTCCCGACCTGGCACAGGCCGTTCTCACAAACGATATTGCGAAACTCTCGTCGGTGCGTGGCGTGGGGGCAAAATCCGCCGGACTCATGGCCCTGGCGCTTAAAGATAAAATCGCCGACCTTCAGGATAGTACGCCGGAGGGTCTCGATCCCGCGACGCCGGCTTCGTTGCAGACGTCGCAACACGACGCCATTTCCGCTCTGGTGAATCTTGGATACAAGCCCAGGGAAGTCAAGCAGACCATTGACACAGTGAGTCGAACGAGTTCTCCACCCACGTCACTCGATGAATTGATTCGGGAAGGATTGAAAATTCTCTCGAAACAATAGCCCGCTTACATCCGCTTGTGCCTGTTGACACCCGCTTCTCATTGGGCATTGGCGAATCGTGTGGGAATCAGGACGGGAACGCGAGAAGGATGGCGGCGCCCAACCGCAGGGCGAGGGAGGGGAACCCTTCACGTTGCTGGATGCCCGCATGCGCGAGAATGACGGATGGGAAGGCCGCACAGGGGGGCGGGGATGGGATACTTCAGACTTACAGCGTTTCGCGGATTTTCGCTCCGCAATAGGCATTGCGGACGACTCGATGAAAGAATCTCAGCACATCCACCAGATCAAACCAGAATCCGCAATTGAGGCACTTGGCATAGAGGTGCCTGCTCACCGTGGTGTAATGCCTTTCCACCAACATCAGCCCCTGGCATTTGAGACATTCCATACACACTTTCCGCCGGTCATGATCAACGTTCGCTTGCCCTGAACGTCTTGAACACCTTCCCGTCATCCTGTCGTCACACGTCAGTCTGCCATGATGGACGAAACCAGATCATCCAGACTCAACCGGAAACGCCTTTGACTGTACGAGAGGGGATGGTCACTGTCAAGAATGCGTATCGGTTCATCACCTTTGATGCGCGCCACGAAGGTTCTCGCAAAGGAAGGATGGGGACAACAGGAATGACGAAACGTGGGGATGGATTCCCGCGTGGCACGGACATGACGCTGTTGAACATTGGCAACGCGGGAATGACAGAGAGTGCTGCGGGAAGGATGGAGAGGATGGATCAGATGGGGGTCTGCGCTTCGACTGATTCCCGGAATCGCAACCCATGATGCAGAAAAATTGACACACTGTTTTCCGCATTATTCGCGATCGCCAACCCCGGCTCTTCGTCACGGTCCTTGGCGATGAGCAGCGACGTGAGGGCAAAGGGGCCGCGAGGCGTGGCATAATGACGGGGCGGATAATGAAAGGAGCCGTCGCCTTTCCCAAACAGGATCGAGACGTTGCCGGATTGAATATTCACCACCGCGGCGTCGGCAATGCGATCCCCGTCAAAATCCTGGACCAACCCATGATTGGGACCGTCGTCCCCGCCTGAATCAATGCCTTCCCGAAACGTGCCGTCTCCATTGCCCAAAAACACGGTGATCGTGTTCATTTGGCCGTTCACAACCAGCAAGTCAACGGCGCCGTCATTGTTAAAATCCGCAAAGGACACGGAGAGCGGCCGCTTGCCCGTCCGATAATCGGCGGGACGGAGAAAGGTGCCGTCGCCCTGGCCCAACCAGATCGACACGGCGCTGCTCATCGGCCCGCCGTTCGTCACCGCCAAATCCAAATGCCCGTCCTGATTGAGATCGGCGGTGGCCACCGATGTCGGCGTATCGCCATATTCATAGAGCGGCCCGCTGCGAAATTTCCCTTTTCCATCGCCGAAAAACAGTTGCAGCTTGTCATTGCGAAGCGCCACCACAAAATCCATGAACTGGTCGCTGTTGAAGTCCCCGCTGGCAATGGACACCGGCGTGCGATGGACACGATAGAGCGCGTCTTTCTCAAATGTTCCATTGCCCCGCCCTAGAAAAATGGCGACTTCATTACTCCCGGAACAGGCAATCGCCAGATCCTGATGCCGGTCGTTGTTGAAATCGCGAAGCGACAAATTCCTTGGCTCCTGACACACGCGGATGGACACGTGCGGTTGAAAACTCCCGTCACCATTTCCGATTAAGAGCGACAGCGTATTCGCAGAAATATTGCTCGTCACCAGGTCGGAAAATCCGTCATGATTAAAGTCCCCGGCTTGAATGGCCGTTGGATTTTTCCCGACGTCATACGTGGCAAAGAGATAGAGAAGATCGGGAGGCACGTAGGAATCGTGGCTGGAACACCCGGGCGGAAGAAAGAACACCACCAGGGTGAGGGCGCGTACCGTGTTGCCGGCCACAGAGAAAAACGACACTGGGCGACCTCTTCATCAACAGAGCGGAGCCGGAACTCCCCGGCCCTTGGCTTGCAGAGATGGGAAACCGGGAGGAGTATACGAGGTTGCCGTTCGGTGACACAACGTCAATCTGACTTGAAGCGTGTGAAAGAAATGTGATAGAAGTCTTTTTTCCACTTGAAGGAGGAAGCAATGGCAGGTAAAAAGGGCACAAAGTCCGGTACACTGAAAATCACGATCACCATGTATGGGGTGGCCGAGATCATGAAATGGTGCGTGGATAAAAACCATGGTCGCATTCCCGGCGTGGATACCGAGGGCTTTCGCCTCATGCAGGCGGCGTTGGCCGAAAAGCCGGAAAAAGGCGACTATTTTACGTTTGATCAGTTCTGGAAAACATCAAAGACGTTTGAATTCACGCAAGAAGAAGTGGCCACTATTGACCAATGCCTCTACGACATTCCAAACTTTGAGGGCAAACAACTCCCGCAAATCCGCTATAAATTCTGGCCCGCGCAACAGACAGGGTAAGCATCCATCATGCCGTTTGTGCTTGTGCGGATACGCACACCCGCAACACGAACGGCGCCAACTTGGTGACCCCCACCCCGTTCCACATTGACTCGCCCCCATCGACTGGCTGAACTGCGGCACTGTCGCCGATGATGACGCCGATTTATATGACAACGCCCAGGATAACCGGGCTGCGGAACGAGAATGGAGAGCGGCTTCAGGCTTCTGTCTCACGCCACACGGCATGGATCGGCTCACTCGCTGACAGGGGGGGGTAAGGGATTCGCGGACGTAAAGCCCATGCGGCAGCGGTCAAATCCGAGCCGGGCAGAGCGGGGACGACGGCAATCCTGGCCTCAAGGTGAGTCGGGCATTGCTGTTCAGGCTGTTCCCTGTCCCGTTTCGGACAGAATACAGTGCCGCAATGCGTCGCTGATGGCTTGCGTCACGTTGCCCGGTGTTCGCTCTCCCACCGGCACGCCGTTCAGCCGGGCAACAGGCATTACTTCGATCGTGGTCCCAATCAGAAACAGTTCATCGGCCTGCCTCAAGTCCTCTTCGCACACGTCCCGTTCATCCATGGCGATGCCGTTTGCTTTCGCCAGTTCCAGCACGACGGCCCGTGTGACTCCGGCCAACAGTTGATCGCTCAAGGCGGGGGTCATGAGTGTCCCATCCTTGACCAGGCACACGTTGCTTGAGGTGCCTTCGGTGACCAACCCATCCTTCACCAAAATCGCTTCAAAGGCGCCGGCCTCGTCCGCTGCCTGTTTAGCCAGAACGTTCGGCAGCAAATTCAGGCTTTTGATGGAACAGCGGGCCCACCGCAGATCAGGAAGCGTGATGGCGCAAACCCCGTCACGCTGGTGGGACGCATCAATCCCGACGGTTTCCCGAACCATCATCACGATCGTGGGACGCACCGCACTCGGGAAGCGGTGCTCTCGCGGAGCCACGCCACGGGTCAACTGGAAGTACACCGTGCCCTCGCCGCACTGACTCCGTGCGATACCTTCCCTGACCAACGCCGCCCAGTCGGTGTTGGAAAGCGGGCACGGGAGGGCGATGGCTTGCGCGCTTCGCTCGAAGCGTACGAAGTGGTCATGCAGCCGGAAGGGCACGCCGCCATAGACTCGAATCACTTCATAGACGCCGTCGCCAAAATGGAAGCCTCGATCCTCAATCGAGATTTTCGCTTCCTCAAGAGGAAGAAAGTGTCCGTTCAGATACGCAAGACCGGGCATGGGAGACCGTTGCGTCAAGCGCCCCGCTCCCGCACGCAGATCAGAAACACCCGTCGGGCTTCGGGGGTAAATTTCCAGGCCATCCGCTTGTGAAATTCCAATCGGTGCATGCCGGGCCGGCATGGCTCAAAGGCGAACTGACGGTTGCCAGATTCCACCGCATTATTGCTGGTGGTACACACAAACTCATCTTCCGTCAGCATCAAGTGGCTTGTATCATAGACGGGCACCCATTGTTCGCCCCGCGTGCGATCTTCCCAGAGCGTCACGGTCAAGGGCACGCCAACCGTGGCGACAAGACGCTGCACATCAGACGGTTCAGCCTTCATCGCACGTCCCGCGTCCATCCGATGATCCAGGCAATGTGACAACCGGATCAGACGATCCGGCGAGGCACGCCTTCCCCGCCTGTGCGGCATACGTGTGGAGCAAGGCCATCCCGTTCACGGTCACAAAGAAGGTTTCGCGCGCCATTAGACGTCTCGGCACGTGGATTTGACAAAAATTTCGCGGTTCCGGACCAGCACATCATAGCTGGCGACGCAAGACCCCCCGCCATCAGTCCCAGCCCCGTTCCGAACATCAAATTGGAGATCGTGCCAGGGACACCCAACCACGTATCCTTTCAGTTTTCCTTTGGCCAGCGGCCCACCCTCATGCGGACAGATATTATTGATCGCGAAAAACTTGTCGGAGACATGAAACAGCGCAATGGTTTTGTTCCTCACCTTGACGGCCTTTGACGTTCCGTGAGGAAAATCTTCCACCTTGCCAATGCACACAAAATCGTCTGACAATGGGGGTTCCATAAGTTACTTACGTTGAAGCTTGGGGAAACCAGGTTCAGGGCCGTTTTTTTGCTGCGAACACGCCCTCACTCCGTCACGTGAAAAACCGTCATGGGCCATGACACCGCTTACATCCGCAAGGCAAAGACGAGCGCCTGGCCCACGGCGACCTGGGCGCGGTCAACAAATCCGCTGTTCGCCACCAGCACGTATCGCGCCCGTTCGGGAGGCGGCCCATACCACTCACAGGGATCGCGCACACAGGGGACGGCGGTTTCAACGATATGGACGACGTGTTTACTTTCATTGATCCACATCAGGTCAACATTAAACTGGTACTGCTTGGTCCAGACCTGATGCAGAGCAGACTGTTCAAACAGAAACAGCATGCCATAGCCGTCCGGAAGCGCCTCCCGAAACGCCAACCCAAACAATAACTTTTCCGGCGTCTCCGCAATTTCCGCCTCCAGTGTGACCTGGTTGGGAAAACGGACAACGATGACGCCCATGTCGTTGGGGGCATTAAACAACATCGCCCCGGAAATTAACAACAGCGACATGAGCACCAGAAACAGGATGCGATTCTTCGAACGAGGGGGTGATGATTTTCCCATTGAGTGAGTCTTGTGCGCAACCATCGAATGTCACGACATGCCGGCGAAACGTGACGAATGCCCGGCAACCGGCCTGATACCAACGCGACTTGAGGATACTCCCCAGTGTCTCTTCATCTCACGGCAGAGTATCTCACAACGGGGCAACCCGCCCAAGACGCTCGGCCACCATTTACCATTTGGCCGATATCATTTATAGTATGCTATGTACGTCATGAGAGGCTGTCCAATCACCTGATGATAAGGAGGTTGTACCATGACAAAAAAGACGCTTCTGTTTCTCTTCTGTCTTACCCTCTCCCTCTCGTTTGCAATGTCGGCCCCCGCTTCATCACGCGTCGAGCCAGTCGCCATTGACCATTTTGTCACCGACCTGTTCCCTAAAGCCAGCCGCTACTTTTGGGTCGTGAACGCCACACAGGAAGACACTCAACGGGAAATGATCGTTGACATCAACACCTTTGTCACCTCACAGGAAGGGGACACCCCGGTTGAAAGCCGGTTTTTATTGCTGATCCTTGATGGGGAAGTGTTGGCGGCACAGAATATCCCCCTCAACGCGACGATTGATTGCGGGAAAGGCGAAGCAGTGTAACCCCGTATGAGCACTCAACGAAAAAGCCCCGTTCCAAAATCCGGAACGGGGCTTTTTCGTTGTCCACGCTCGAAAAAACCGAGGCTTGAACCTTTTATTTCAGAATAAAGAGATCCGAACCAAGGTGAGCCTTATGCAACTGACATTTGACCTTGAGGCCACCAGAGGCGGTCACATACGTCAGGTCAACCATGGGAATGCCAATATACTTGGTTTCCCCAGGCTTCAACGTAATTTTGACCTGCAACGAAGTGGGTCCGGCAAAGGCCGAATCCGCAGAAAGGCTGAACCCGTGTACACCATCAAGCGCATTGGTGACTTTGATTAAGACGGGCTGACCTCTCCGCCCACCGGTGCCCTGGTTTCGAAGATCCAGAATCTTTGTTCCGGGATACCAGGCTTTTTTCCCACCAATTTTCAAGGCGGTGAATTCAAGATCAACATCAAGACTGGCAAATGGTTGACCAACGACAGATCCGGTCTTAAGGTCGCCCACCATTGCCCCCCCTGCCTGCAAGGCCAAGGCAACTGAAGAACCGGCTGCCACCAGAACGAAACTTAAAAGGACGGATAGAAGCACCTTGTGCATTGCCGTACCTCCCCACGCATAAAGGACATTAATAAAAAGTGCCGTCGAAAAACCTCAAGGCCTCTTCAATGTTCATACGGTTCCAACATTCTCTCAACAGAATGAGGGCCACTTATAGCATATGCCGTCCGGTGACGCAAGGCAGTTTTTGAGGGCAGGGAGGCCACGTACAGGTGATTCAAGACCGTCATGGGGACAATGCCGAAGCCCCTCACAGTGCCGGAAGAGGCCTCAAAAGCCCGGCGTGTCGCTTTTGTCACGGTTCGGGGACCAGAGCCAGGTTCACCGTTGCCTGTCCTCCGCTGGAGGCGCGGAGGGCTGACACGACCATGTCGCGTTCCGTTCGTTCGCGGTAGCACTCACGCGCCCATTGCCGCCACTCCCGATTGCACACACACAATCCGGAAAACCCACGGGAAAACGTGTGCGGGCCGGATCCCTCACACTGACGGCATCATTTGTATAACAGCCCACCGGCAATATAGACTGGGTGCCTCATCAAAGCCGGTGGGCTTTGATCAGACCGTTATGAAATGTCCTGTCCCCGTCATATTCAGCATGCTCATCCCCGCCATTGTCCCTGTATCGGGCATCCTGCCACAGGCCGCAGCGTTTTCGATTGAACAACCGAAGGCATTCAGCGTCCACCCCACCCAACAACACATTTCGGTCGTCATCAACGTTGGGGAGATCACGGGCATTACCAAGGTCGGATTCTACTGGTACGAGGAACGGGAAGACATGCTCAAGGAATTCGTTGATGACAAATTAGCGGCAGTGACAACATCCCCGCCATTCGGCGTTGACCTTCACCCACCCAGGACGGCCATTGGCACCTATCGCCTGCTGGCTGTTGCCGAACAGCAAGGCCGACAAAACGACAACGAAGAATGGGCGGTTTTTGACGAGGTGCTCCTCCACATCCAACCCCATAGCCCATTACAAGCCATCGAATTTCAGACGGACAAACCGTTCACATTTGGTCGCGCAGGCTCCGTTCGGGTCTATGATCAGCTTGATTTTCTCGGCAAAACCATCGCGCTTCCGGTCGTGGGACGCTTTGCCGACGGAACGGTGAGATCCATTCGTAGCGCATCCACGGGGACAACGTATCACGTCGAAGATCCATCGGTGGTCACCATCAGTCACGATGGACAGCTTCGACTGACAGGCAATGGCGGCACAACGTTAACCGTCAGCAATGGCGGATTGACGGGTACGCTTGACGTGCTGGTGGAAGTCAATGCGGAACCAAACCAACCGCCCGTGGCCGACCCGGGGCCAACCCAAACCATCTCTTCAAACCAGACCGTCGTCCTAAGTGGTCTCAACAGTTACGATCCGGAGGGTGGATCCCTCCAATACCATTGGGGCCAAATTCGAGGCAGCAAGGTGGCACTCCTTGACCCCTATGCGTCCCAAGCTCGATTTTTAGCGCCTCTTGTGGTCGAACCCCGTCTCTTTCGATTTCGACTCCGGGTCACCGATACCCAGGGAGCCGACAGTATGCCCGCATGGGTTGATATCGTGGTTGAACCATAGCGTACCCGCCTACTGCCGTTGGTCGCTGGTGCGGGCGGGACACCCTTGAGGCCACAACAGTTGTGGGCATCACGAGCACACCCGAAGCCGAGATGTTGCAGAGGGCTAGAGAGAGGAATCAGACAAACTGTGGCCGGCTTTCAGCCAGGCGTCAATCCCTGTGGCGGCTTTTCGGCCTTCCGCAATCGCCCAGACAATGAGCGAGGCGCCGAGCTTGGTATCGCCGGCGGCAAAGATGCCCGCCTTGCTGGTCATGAAATTGTGGTCCGCCTCCACGTTCCCACGAGCGCCGTAATGGACGCCCAGACTATCGAGCAGTCCCTGTTTCACCGGTCCCGTGAAGCCCATCGCCAGGAGAACCAAATCAACGTCCATGTCAAACGCTGTCTCGGGCTTCGGGATGAATGTTCCACCTTCATTCGAGACCCGATGAGCGTGTAATTTGCGCACATGGCCATGCTCTCCGGAGAATTTTGTTGTCGAGACACTCCATCGGCGATCACACCCTTCTTCGTGGGCATGGGAAGTGCGAAGCTGCATGGGCCACAGGGGCCAAGGTGTGGACGCCGCGCGCAGGGGAGGCGGTTCAGGCAACAACTCAAATTGAAACGCTTCCTTGCACCCCTGGCGATGAACGGTGCCCAAACAATCTGACCCGGTATCGCCGCCGCCAATAATCACGACCCGTTTATCTTTCGCCGTGATCCGTGGGCCCACCGGGCGCTCGCCGGCATTGATTTGATTTTGCTGGGCGAGATACGGCATGGCAAAATGAATGCCCTCCAATGTCCGACCATGCACCGGCAAATCACGCGCTTGCGCGGCCCCCAGAGCCAGACATACGGCATCAAACCGACTGGCCAGGTCTTGTCCCGTCACGTCCACGCCAACGTTGACGTTGGTCTCGAACCGCACGCCTTCCGCGATCATCTGATCCAGCCGGCGATCAATGACCCACTTTTCCATTTTAAAATCCGGAATGCCATACCGCAGCAACCCGCCAATGCGGTTGGTCTTTTCATACACGGTGACGCTGTGACCCGCGCGGGTCAATTCTTGGGCGGCCGCCAGACCTGCGGGACCCGATCCGACGATCGCAACCTTCTTGCCCGTTTTGGTGACCGGCATGACCGGCTCAATCCACCCTTCCGCAAACCCGCGATCAATGATGTTCCATTCAATCACACGGATAGAGACGGGATCGGCATTGATGCCAAGCACGCAAGACGATTCACACGGCGCCGGGCACAACCGACCGGTAAACTCGGGGAAATTATTCGTCGCATGGAGCGCCTTGAGCGCATCCTTCCACCGCCCGCGATTCACCAGATCATTCCACTCGGGAATCAGATTGATCACCGGGCATCCTTTTTCGCTCTGACAAAACGGCACACCGCAATCCATACACCGTCCGCCCTGGTTGCGCAGCTTCTCTTCGGGGAAGGGTTCATACATCTCCTTCCAGTCCAACACCCGCAACTCGACCGGGCGCCGGGCGGGACCTTCCCGCACAAAATTCAAAAATCCGCGCGGGTCACCCACGAGCCGCTCCCTGGCGCCGTCGGGCGCCTTGTTTCTCCGCAGCCTTGCGTTCAGACAACACCCGCTTGTAATCCAACGGCATCACCTTCACAAACCTGGGAAGCATCATGGGCCAGGCATCCAATACCATCCGGGCTTTGCGGCTTCCGGTATATCGGACGTGGTTTTCAATCATGGTCCGCAACGTTTGCACGTCTTCGTCCGCCACCACATTCTCCAATTCCACCATGCCAAGATTACACCGGGATTCAAATTTGCCGTCTTCATTCAGGACATAGGCTGCGCCGCCCGACATTCCGGCTGCAAAGTTTCGCCCGGTTTTCCCCAACACCACCACGACCCCGCCCGTCATATATTCGCACCCGTGATCCCCCGTCCCCTCAATCACCGTGCGCACACCGCTGTTTCGTACCGCAAACCGTTCGCCTGCCGTCCCGTAACAATAACACTCGCCGCGCGTGGCGCCATACAACGACGTATTGCCAATCAGAATCGTGTCTTCGGGATGAAACGTCACGCCCGTGGGCGGCGTCACAATAATCTTGCCGCCGGAGAGGCCTTTCCCCAGATAATCATTCGACTCGCCTTCAAGACGAAGCGTCACGCCCGCGACCAAAAAAGCGCCAAACGATTGGCCGGCAGACCCCCTGAACGTGATGGTAATGGTATCGGAAGGCAATCCTTCTTCACCATACTTGCTCGCGAGACAACCGGACAGGAGCGTTCCGGTCGTTCGATCGGTATTACGGATGGGCAGATCCAGCGCCACCGTTTCCTGTCGGTCAATCGCCGGCTCGCACAACTTCACCAATTGTCTGTCCAGCACCTGATCCAACCCGTGGTCTTGCCTTTGAACATTGCGGGTCGCCACATCGGGGCCGACGTCGGGCCTCCACCACAAGGGAGAAAGGTCCAAGCCTCTGGCTTTCCAATGGTCAATGGCTTTTTTGACGTGTAATTTGTCACTGCGGCCAATCATCTCCGGAAACGTTCGGAACCCCAGTCGCGCCATGAACTGTCGAACTTCTTCCGCCACGAAGAAAAAGAAATTCACCACGTGCTCCGGCTGGCCCGCAAACCGCTTGCGCAGTTCGGGATCCTGGGTCGCGATGCCGACCGGACACGTGTTGAGATGGCACTTCCGCATCATGATGCAGCCTTCGACAATCAAGGGCGCGGTCGAAAAGCCAAACTCCTCGGCGCCGAGCAAGGCCGCCACCACGACATCGCGACCGGTCTTCAGTTGCCCGTCGGTCTCAATTTTGATGCGTCCGCGAAGGTCATTCAGAACCAGGGTTTGGTGGGTCTCCGCCAGGCCCAGCTCCCAGGGAAGCCCGGCGGACTTAATGGACGACAGCGGAGACGCCCCCGTGCCGCCGGAATCACCGCTGATCAAGACTTTGTCGGCATGCGCCTTGGACACGCCCGCGGCCACCGTGCCGACTCCCACTTCGGAGACCAGCTTCACGGAGACGTCCGCGGCGGGGTTGGCGTTTTTCAAATCAAAAATGAGCTGCGCCAAATCTTCAATGGAATAAATGTCATGATGCGGCGGCGGTGAAATAAGCCCCACGCCGGGAGTGGAAAACCGCATTTTCGCAATGGCGTCGTCAACTTTATGACCGGGAAGCTGCCCCCCCTCTCCGGGTTTTGCGCCTTGCGCCATTTTGATTTGCAGCTCTTTCGCGTTGACCAAATAATACGCGGTCACCCCAAAGCGTCCCGAGGCCACTTGTTTGATATGCGAATTCTTGGAATCACCGTTCGGCAAGGGTTTGAAACGTGCCGCATCCTCCCCGCCTTCACCCGTGTTGCTCTTGGCTCCGATCCGATTCATCGCGATCGCGAGCATTTCATGCGCTTCCTTACTGATGGCCCCATACGACATGGCGCCGGTGGTAAACCGTTTGACGATCTCCACGGCGGGTTCGACGGCTTCCAACGGCAAGGGATCGGGCAAAAAGTGGAAATCGAACAAACCGCGAAGATTCGAGCGACGCCGGCTTTCATCATTCACCAGTTGAGCATACGCTTCATACGTCGTGGCGTCATTGCGTTGGGTCGCATGTTGCAACGTCGAAATGGTCTCCGGATTCCAGTTGTGATGGTCGCCCTGAATGCGGTAGTGAATCTCGCCGCCAAAGTCCAGTTGGTGAACGGGAACCGGTTCATACGCGACCCGATGCCGGCGCAACGCTTCTTCGCCGACTTCCCGCATCCCCATGCCCTGAAGCCGGGAGGCGGTCCCGGTGAAGTAGCGATCCACGAGTGCGTCATTCAGTCCAATGGCCTCGAATATTTGCGCCCCGCAATAAGACTGCACCGTCGAGATCCCCATTTTTGAAAAGATCTTGAGCAGGCCCTTGTTGATGGCTTTGATAAACTTCTCCGACGCGGTTTCAGCGTCAATCCCCTCCGGCAAATAGCCTTCACGTTCCAAATCTTTATAGGTTTCAAACGCGAGATAGGGATTCACCACCCCGGCGCCATAGCCGATCAGGCAGGCAAAATGATGCGTATCCCTCGGCTCACCGGTCTCAAGAATCAAGCCGACTTCCGTGCGCGTGGCCTCACGCACCAAATGATGATGCACCGAGGAAATCCCCAGCAAACTGGGAATGGGCGCCCAGTCCTCATTCACGCCGCGATCACTCAAGATCAAAAACTTAAACCCCTGTTGAATGGCCCTGGACGCCTCCTGACACAGTTGATCAACGGCCGCCCCCAGCCCATCCGGACCTTCGGACACACGGAACAGCAGCGGCAACGTCTTGCTGACGAAATGGGGGTCTTCAATCTCTCGAATGGTTTCCAGTTGCGCATTGGTCAGAATCGGCTGCTGGACTTTAATTCTGCGGCAGGCCTCCGGAATTTCGGCCGTCAGATTGGGCTTCGGTCCAATATTCGTGACCAACGACATGACCAACTGCTCCCGAATGGGATCAATGGGGGGATTGGTCACCTGGGCAAAGAGTTGTTTGAAATATTTCGGCAACAGTTGCGGCTGATTGGAAAAAACCGCCAGCGGGGTATCCGTCCCCATGGACGACACGGGTTCTTCGCCGTTGATCCCCATCGGCGACAACACCATTTTGATTTCCTCCACGGTGTATCCAAACGCTTGCTGTCGTTGACGGAGGGTTCGGTGATCCGGTTGCGGCACGCTCAGCGGCGCCGGGAGTTCATCCAACGACACCCGGTACCGGGTCAGCCAGGAGCGGTAGGGTTTGCTTTCGACAATTTGCGCTTTGATTTCTTCATCGTCAACAATCCGGCCCTGCTCGGTGTCCACCAAAAACATGCGGCCGGGCTGGAGGCGGCCTTTTTCACGAATCTGTTTCGGATCGGCCGGCAGGACGCCGGCCTCGGACGCCAGGACGACAACGTCATCCGTCGTGACTTGATAGCGACACGGCCGCAACCCGTTTCGATCCAACGTGGCGCCGATCCGTTTGCCATCCGTAAACGCGACGGCCGCCGGCCCGTCCCAGGGTTCCATCATTGAGGCGTGATATTCATAAAAACCCCGTCGCTCCAAACTCATGTGCGGGTTGCCCACCCACGGCTCAGGAATCAACATCATCATGGCATGTGGCAGCGACCGGCCGGCCATCACGAGAAATTCCACCGCGTTATCGAGACAGGCGGAATCGCTTTGATTTTCATAGACAACGGGATAGAGTTTTTCGAGATCATCGCCAAACAGATCGCACGCCAGACGACCCTGGCGTGCGCGCATCCAATTGACGTTGCCGCGCAGGGTATTAATTTCGCCGTTATGGACAATATACCGATAGGGATGAGCCAACGGCCAGGCCGGGAAGGTGTTCGTGCTAAAGCGGGAATGCACGAGCGCCAACGCCGAGATCATGCTGGCATCGGCCAGGTCCGGAAAAAAGAGGCCGAGTTGCCTGGGCAGGAGCATGCCTTTATAGACAATCGTGCTGGACGATAAACTGCAAACATACACGTGCTCGCGTTCCCCCAATGCGGACTCGCGAATCGCCCGGTCCATGCGCTTCCGCACGATGTACAACTTCCGTTCAAATTGAGCTTCATTGAGAATATCGCGCGCAATGAAACACTGCTGAATGGCGGGCAGGGTCTTTTGGGCCAGCACGCCAACGTGTTCGAGCTTCACCGGCACATCGCGCCATCCCAAAAATCTCAATCCCTCTTCGCGAACAATGGATTCAAAGAGGCCTTCGCATTGACGACGAAGCGGCTCAGCCCGAGGGAAGAACACCATCCCCACGCCATACCCGCCCGATTCAGGCAGATGAATCCCCCGATCCTGGCAGACGCGTCCGAAAAACTCATGAGAGATTTGCAGAAGAATCCCCGCGCCATCGCCGGTACAGGGATCACAACCCTGCGCCCCACGATGGTGCAAATTGTTCAACACCGTCAAAGCTTTCTCAATGATATCGTGGGACTGACGACCTTTGATGTTCGCCACAAAGCCAATGCCGCACGCATCCTTCTCAAATCGAGGGTCATAAAGCCCCTGTTTGGGCGGAAAACTGTAGAGTGATTGTTGATTACTCATGAATGTCCGAGAAGGCGGCGGTCGGTCGTTGCATCGTGCAGGCCGGAATGAACCGCCACGGCATGGCGCGATGACGGCCGTACACCACGCATCATCAACAATGCCGCCACGCACATGACAAGAACCGGTACGCTGAAGCAGAGCCGAAACAGGATGAAAATCTACTGGATGCGAAAAAATGTGTCAAGGCGGATCCCGTCAAAACCCGCTCCCATCCTTGCGTTCCGTCTCGCAATCATGGAGCGAATACCGTTCGTTTATCTTGACAAACATGAGACCCTCCCCTAGGATCGCACCATGGCCAATGGGCAACCGGCGACGCAATGTTCTCTCACGATGGATGCGGTGTGGGAGATCTACCATCAGGACCTTGAAGAAATTGAGTCGCAAATCCGTCGTCACCTCAATTCCGACATCCCGTTGATCAACGAAGTCGCCGCCCATATTCTCAATGGCGGCGGCAAACGCATTCGGCCCCTCCTCATGGATATCTGCGCCCGACTCACGGGCTATGTTCCCAAAGATGACCTGGTCATTGGCAGCCTCATTGAATTCATCCATACGGCGACGCTCCTGCATGACGATGTCCTGGATGAGGCCGCCCTGCGCCGGGGGCAACTCACCGCTCAACGCATTTGGGGCAATCGGGCCAGCATTCTGGTGGGAGACTATCTCTACTCACAGGCGATGCAGCACATTGCCTCATTTGAGAACCACGACATGAACGAAACCATCGCCATCGCCTGCCGGAAGATGGCCGAAGGAGAAATTCTTCAACTGGCCGCCAACCGACAACCGCTTGTCCCCGAGTCGGATTATTTACGGATTGTCGAATACAAAACCGGCGCCCTGGTGGGGGCCGCATGTAAAATCGGCGCCATTCGAGGCGGGGCCGGCCCCCTGCAACAGGAAGCGTTATATCAATTCGGTTTAGACCTGGGCATTGCCTTCCAACTCACGGATGACCGGCTGGATTATATGGCCAACGGCAAGCGTTTGGGAAAAACCCCCGGACAGGATTTGATGCAGGGGATGGTGACCCTGCCTCTGATTCATTTATTGCAACATCTGCCGGTTGAGGACCGACAAGGCCTGGTCACAACCATTGAAACCGGAGCCGTTGACGAGCATCACTTGCTTCATCTCACGGCCCTCATGCATCGCCACGGCTCGTTACAATACACCATGAATCGTTCCCACGAATACATCCATGCCGCGATTGACAACCTCAATACCTTCGAAGATTCCACGGCCAAGCTCGCCCTCACCGTCGTCGCCGATTACATGGTCAACCGGGACCGGTAACCCTTTCCCTCTCGCATCAGAGCCTCGTCACCCCGACGACTGTGCGTTCAGCGGGGCCTTCCCCCGCAGGACGGCCAGAAAAACAAGTCCAACGAGTACCCAGATGATTTCGCGAATCCGACGAACGACGGCAAAGGTGATCCCCGTCAGCTCGCCATACCCCAATGCCATCAGCAAAAAAAGATACCCGCCTTCCTGCGCGCCCAGGCCGCCGGGAATAAACGACGTCGCACCCTTGATCAGGACGGCAATCGCGGCAAGAGACAAAGACACCAGCCAACCGGTCTCCGCGCCAAGGAAGTACAAAATCGCATAGACTTCAAACGACTCCGTCAACCATGCGACAAAGTGCACGCCAAGGGATTGGGCAAACGCGCGACGGCGCCGCCGGTAAAAATGGCGAACCGTCCGGTCCAGCTCCAATAACTGTGGCCGCCGGGCAACAAGCCATCGCGAGCGAATCCGAAACGTTTCGGCCAGCGTCAACAGCCCCATCCCGATGCCATATCGCTGGATGACCACAAACAGGAAAACGGCAAACCCCAGCAGACCCAGACTGACCCATGCGGCCAGGACGCTGTACACCCCTCCTCCGACGACCCACCACAGAAGCCCGATCCCCAACAACATGAAGAGGATTTGTGCGAGAACCATGATGGTCTTGGTCACCACCACGGACGCGAGGCCTTCGACCATTGGGACATCGTATCGTGTCAGCAGATACGCCTTCAGAGGTTCGCCGCCCAGCATGGCCGTCGGAGTGGTCACGTTAATGGCTTCGCCGGACATTCTCACCATGAACAACCGGACAAACCCGACCCGCCTCGCCCATGGCCCCAGGGTCAGCCACCATCCATAGGTATCGAGACAGTACACGACCAGCAGAGGGGTGAGAATAATGCCGAACGGGACTAAACCAATGTGTTCAGCCGTCCTCGCTATCTGCGACGGGCCGATATGCCAGATCAGCCCGCCCAGCACAAACAGCCCAACCGCAAGCAACACAATCCTGATCATGAGATGAACGCAGAATGAAAAGATGACACAAACGCCATGAGGAGTGAGACACAACGAAACAGCTTACACGTCAGACGGAATGCGCACGGTGTGCGGGACAACGCATGAAGCGGAAATCAGGCTTGATGAGACCGCCGTGCGCAACGAAGATTCCACGCCATCAGGACGGCAAACACACTTGCCCCCGCAGCCCCAAGCCATAAAAACCAGGGTAGCACTCCCAAACAGGCACACACCATCACCACGACGGAAAAATCACGATTGGCCACGCGTGCAAGCATAAAATCAAAGCGGGATCGGAGGGCGAGACTCAAACCCCGCCAATGCCCGGATTGCGCTTTGAGGAACTTGACCCGCTGAACCCCCCACAGCGAAACCCCGTTGGCGACAATGGCCATGGCGCCGACCATCAGCGGGAGGTGGCTGGCTTGCCAGGGACCTTCCTGATACGCGCCCCAGGCAACCCCGGCAAAGATCGCCATATGGACAATATTGTCCGCCACAATGTCCAGCGCCTCACCAAACCGGGATTCCGCAAAGGTCAGACGCGCCACTTCTCCATCACAACAATCAAGAATCACCGCAAATTGAAACAGCACGGCCCCCACAATGCCCGGCAGATACGACCCCATGGCAAAACACGCCGCACTCATGAGGCCGATCATCATCGACAGCGCGGTAATGAAATTGGGCGAACATCGCAATCGAAGAAAGAGTCGGCTGAACACTTTGGAGAGTTTCCGATTGACGTAGCGATCCATCACCCCATCCATGTTGCCGGGCACGTTTTGCACCAAATGGAACAACATGCGCTCCGCTTTCCATCGTCCGTCGGACTTGCGGGTGTCTTGATACCCATGAGAGGAAGCGGACAACACGCGCACCGCGCCTTCCGTAGAAGCCCGCTCCAACGCCAGCCGAATCGGGCCCGTTGCCGATAGTCGCCCGGTGTCCGATGTCCCGAAGAACCGAACCGGCACCACGACCAGATCAACGGCGGATGCCAACCCATTGACGTCCCCTGGCACGGATTCCAGGTCGGAGGGCCCATAGTCATCAAAGACCACTCGTGGGACGCATCCGTCACGCTGATGAGGATCAAACCGCCACCGCACGCCCGGATTCGCGTCCCACCCCTGTTCACCCGGCTGACCGACGGTCACAACGGCTTTGCCTTCGCGCCCTTCTTCTCTAAGAGAGGCAATCAGCGAGGCGGGAAAGACGATGTGACAACCAAGAATAAGACACGCGCCTTGCATGTCGCTCGTCAAGGTCGCCCACGTCTGCGCATGCCATGGATCAAACTCGCGAACCGGGAGCCAGCGAAGCATCATCCGGATACGATGATCGCCATGAATCAATGAACGAAGCGCCTGCTCCTCCTCGCCCACAAGGATCAGCACTTGTGAAATCCCGCCACGTTGAAGCGCGCACAGGGTTCGTTGAAACAGCGTCATGCCGCCCACGCGAGCCAACGCCCCCACAGAGGAGCGATCAGCCACCGCGCCGTCAAACACGCCTGACGCACCCAGCAGGATGGCCGTATCAATCGTGATGACGTCAGAGGGTTTGAGGGTTCCGTGCATAGGTCGTCTCCGTCCGCACGGTCTGATCAGACCGTGCCTTTATGTCCCGTCCCGCGTGCCCGTCTCTCCCAACCTGGGCAAAATATCGTGTTGCGCCCGTTCAACATCTTCGGGGAAGTCAATTTCAATCCAGGGCAGTCCCCCGATTTTCTCAAACCCGACCGGGACTGCACGAAAAAACTCTTCCAGGGCATCTTCATATTCAAGATCCAGCAGTCCCCGATTCACACATGCCTCCACCGACCGAAGCAAATCGGGCACGGCGGCATGGGCCACGCGTAAGAATCCCACGCCTTCGCCGACCGGGTCATAGCCCTTTGGAATCTGTTTGGACAGCGCCGCCACCCGTCCTTCTCGCGCCACCACCATACATTCTTCCGTCTGTTGCGCCACGGTCTCATCCACCAACAAGACATTGGGAGACGGAGAGGACAGCAATCGGTCAAGGAGAGCGGAATGAAACAGGAGATCGGCATCCATGATGACCACATCATCATCCAGCGCCCGCCGGGCCACCCACAGAGAACCAATACTTCCGCGTTCAAACTCAACATTGACCAGGCACTTCACGTCCAGGGGAACGGGGTAGGTCGCCACGGCCTCACGAATCAATTCCTGTTTATAGCCAACCACCAGACAGATCCTGGTCACGCCATGCTGACGCAGTGCGTCGAAATAGCGATACAACAGCGGTCGGCCTCCGATTTCAATCAGACACTTGGGACGATATTGGGTCAGCGCCCGAAGCCGCCTCCCAACCCCCGCCGCCAAAATGACCGCTTTCATGCGCTCCGGGTCTCTTGTTTCACGACCTCTTCAAACGCTCCCAGAAAGCCTTCAATGTGCGTGTCCTGCAACGCGCCCATCGTCGCCACACGGAAAATCTTCGACTCAAAATGGCCCTGGCCGGCGTAGATCACGTAGCCGCGTTCTTTCAGACGGTCATGCAGGACGGCATAGGTCAGACCTTCCGGCAGATACAACGCCGTCAACGCATTCGACTGGTGCTCGGCGGGCAGCACGGCCCGCACCCCAAGGGTCTGCATGCGCTCCCGAATCATGGCCGACAGACGCCCATACCGCATCATGCGCTGGGGCACCCCTTCTTCGAGGAGTTCGGATAAGGCTTCATCAAAGGCGGCATACAACTGCACCGCCGGCGTAAAGGGAATGCGGCCTTGCTCCTGCGCTTCATAATAATTGGCCAGGCTCAAATACCAGGAGCGTCTGGGATACTTCATGGCGTTTTCCATAAAGCCTTTTCGGACCAGCACAAACGAGACTCCCGGAAATCCTTGAATACATTTCCCCGACGTCCCGGCTACCATATACATATGCCGACCCGCGATATCCAGGGCTTCCCCGCCCAACCCACTGATCGAATCCACGACAAAAACGCACCCACGGCTGTCAACGTGTTCGGCAATCTCATGCACGGGGTTGATCAGACCCAACGTCGTTTCATGATGCACCATGACCACCGCATGCACCGCCGGCTGTTGCTTCAGTGATTTTAAAATGGTGTCCGGGTCTGGCGGCGTGACCCAATCGTATTTGATTTCCGCAATCCCCAGGCGTTGTGTCCGAACGATTGAGGCAATCCGTTCCCCATACACGCCATTGTTGACGTGCACGAGACGCTTCCCCGCGGGCAGACACGACATGATCGCCGCCTCGACCGCCGCGGTGCCGGATCCGGTCAACAGAATCGCGACATAATCCGATTCCGCCCCCGGCACAAAGGCGGCGAGCAGTTTGTGACGAATGCGGGCAAACAACTCCGTACATTCGGATTCCCGATGACAGAGATCCGGCCCCATCAACGCATGGCGGACACGATCGGATACGTTCACCGGACCCGGATTGAGCAAAATCATACGCCTACCGTCATCCTTTCTCCCGCACTCTCACGTCCGGACGGAACACACCAGCTATTCCGCGCCCACGGCGGCACGAAAACGTTGCGTCACGTCAGACGGATCCAGCGCCACTCGATCCGCATCCTCGATCTGTTCGTTGACTTTAATCAGCAGAAAATTCGGGCCGTCACTGTTCAGCATGTCCTTAAATTCATACGCAATATCTTCCCGTTCCCACACGCGCTCAACCGTGGCGTACCCGGCCGCTTTGGCCACCTGATCCAACCGAACGACTCGCGAATGGGACGGCTGATTGCCGGTGGTCCCATAGACCTCATTATCAAACACCACGTGCGTCAGGTTCCGGGGTTGCAGAGCGCCGATTGTGGCCAACGTGCCCATACCCATGAGAACGTTCCCATCGCCGTCAAACACCACCACCCGCCGATCCGGTTGCGCAAGGGCAAGACCCAGCCCGATTGAGGCCGCGACGCCCATTGACCCAATCATATAAAAATTGCCGGCGCGGTCATGGATTTTTTGGGCTTCCCGCGAAGGGAACCCGTTGCAAATGATCACGGGTTGGTCGGACAGCGCGTCAAAGAGCGCGTGCATCGCCTGTGCCCGGCTCTGCATGACGCCTTCTTCAGGTCGCATGGCGCGAGACGCTCCCTGGTATGGTTGTCACGACGTTCATTACGGCTGGATCGTTTTCACCACGCCCTTTTTCAAAAACAACGCAACGGGGACGCGTTGTTCCGTCACGGCTTGCCTGGCCCATCGCAGATCATCCGCCATGGTTTCCGGGGATAACGTTCGATGATCAATCCGAATCATCTCCATCAACTGCGGCATGGTGTGCCCCATCACCAGGTGTTCCGGTGCGTCTTTCCCTTCAAACCCTCTCCAGGAAACAAGCAACAGACACGGAATCCTGTAGATCAGATGAAGCGACATGAGCACGTTCAAGGCGTTGCCAAGCCCGGAATTCTGCATCAGCACCACGGGGACTTTGCCTCCGAGAAACGCGCCCGCGGCCATCGCAACCGCTTCATCCTCCCGAACCGACGGGATATACAACCGACGCTGGCTCAAGACATCAATAATCCCGCCCAAAATCGTGTCGGGCACCCCGGTAAAAAAATCAAAGCCGGTCTCCCGCAAGGCGTTGACAAACTCATCGCTCTCAATCATGACAACGACATTTCCTTCAGCACAACTTTCATCAAACGCATCACAAACATACCACGGTTCTCAACGACGCAACGGCCCGACCACGACAGGGCGGAACCTCTGGGAATTACCAGCCGCGCCGTTGCAGACAATACACAACACGTCCTCCGGGAGAAATCTCAAGTCGCTCAACCAGCGCAAAGGACTTGAAGGCCTCAGACTCAAAGGCTACCGGATGATACCACGGATACACATCCTCGCGATTCGTGAGGAGCGTCTTGACCATCGGGTCCGATTTCGGCACAAATTCAATAATGACATGCTTGGCATCAACGCTGGCCAGGAAATGAAAAATATACCCAAAAGGCACATTGTGCGTCAGGCACAAGTGGTGCAAAACGGCCAGCATGAGAACCGCCGTCGGCTTGCCTCGCTCAAGCAAACTTTGCCGCGCACGGTTATTCCATCCCAGCCCTGGCGAAGGATTCATCACATCCATGACCAAAGGCAAAATCCCCTGAAGCCGGGTGTCCCGACAATGCCGATACAGATGATTCACGGAATCCGGATCAGCATCCATCGCAATGACCAGTTCGGCATGTTTGCGCGCAATCAGGGCAAACTCTCCCGTATTGCACCCAATATCCCACACGGTGTCCAGCCGCATGGTCTCCAAATGTTTGTCGACGAACCGCTGCTTGGCTTCGATGGCAGAGGCGGCATAGGAACGATGCTCGGCGTAGTCAACCCAGTGACTGCGGGAACGTGCGCGCAGAGATGTCACCACTTTTTTCATGTCACGAACCATGGCCGTCACATGATCCAGGGAAAATCCCAGCTTCTGAAAACTCGTCTTCAGGGCGGGAGGAGTGTCCTGAAATCCATTTTGCAAAAAAGACTGGAGTGCCACATGTTGAAACATGCCGGCCTTACACAAGCCCAGACCGCCGAGTAGCGGTTTCATCACATGAAGCGGAATCCCTTCAAGGTAACTTCTCAAGAAAGGCTGAAAATGGACGCCCCTGTGGGCCGACAAGGCTAGAGGGAACAAAAACTGCTCGCAAAACTGTGTGTAGCCCATCCACGGACTACCGGGAACATATTTCGCCAGCGAAAGAATATCAACCAGAATCGGCCGGCTACCCACAAAGTGTATATTGTAGGCAGTGGCATCCTTTAAAGTAAATCCATAAGAGGCGCTGTGCAGAACAATATCCAGGGTGTGCAATGCCGCATCTTTCAACATATCAAAGCACCATTCATAGGGATAGCTCACAAAGGGAATCCGTTTCTGTTCTATGATTCCGCTCACGTTGGGAAATGATTCCGCCGCGCCATTGGCAAAGACCGCATCCGTTTCCCACGTTGGAGTCATCCAATGCCCATCCTCCGCCCATTGACACAGCGGACTTTGGCGAAAATCCCGATACGAGGCCAACCCCTCACTCGTGAGCGCGCGGAACACCCGATTGCCCTGAAAAAAGACGAACCCGTCGGGATCACGGTAGGACCCGGGAGCACGCACAATATCCGACATAGCGTCAGGGCTCGTCATCGCTCCCCTTACGAAAATACCCGGTGAGTTTTCTCCAATACAATTTGACCACCACCCCAACGCCGGCAATGCCCCCCAGTAACAATTGCACCAGCAACCCCCCGGCAGACGGGTCAATATAGGCCATGGCCTCATCAGGTTCAACACCGGCCATGACAACTGTCAAAACAAATACGATCGGGTATGCGCGTGTGTTTCGCATGATCGGGCTCCTTCTCTGTAAGTCACGATCGTTCGGCATGTGACAATGATACGGGCTGTGTCCCCTGTTCCATTTGCTCCAGAAAAATCTCAAAAAACTCGGCTATATGTACCGACCGCCGATCCAGCACGCCGTGTGTTTGTCCGGGCGCCCTGATCAAAAACGGCACACGATCCACCTGCTCATGCCCGAATATCCGCCCGCGAGTATGCGGATCAAAACTTGTGCCGTGATCGCTCATGACCACGATCCATGACTGGTCATACAGGTTTCTGGCTTGCAGTTGGGCAAGAAACTCTCCAAACAAGGAGTCCAGCCACGTCAGTTGTTCTCTGTAAGATTGTTGTAATTCCTTAAGCTTGCCAAGATTCAAACGATTCGATGGCCCGGCGGGATAGGTCCAGAGTTTGACAGTGCCATCGCTTTTGAATTGATAAGGCGAATGAGGCAAACGTTCATGAATATACGTAAATGTGGGACTGTCGAAAGACTGGCCTGCGTCGAACGCACGCGTGATCGGGAATTCTGGATCAAAGTATTGGGTAATCAGCTTTCCCAATCCACCTGTACCTTTAAAGACGATCAACATTCCTGGGATCGTTCTCTCCCAGATAATTCTGAAGAGCGAGAGATGGTCGGCAAACCCTTCTGGAAAATCAAGACATCCCGTGTGGACAGTCCTAAACGACCGACAATAGGGGAGATAACCTCCGACGATGAATATGTCCATGTTTTGGGCTATGGAAGATAAATAATTTCCAGAGTTGAAGTTCAGCAAAAAATTTTGCTGAAAGCTCGACAAAGACTTTTGTCGCAAGTCAGGGACATCGTTCTGTCCCAACAGCAAAGCGGTAATAGCTTGGTCGGTCGTTGCATAGAGAGTGCGCGCGTGAGAATACCACGTACTCGTCCGGGAGAACTTTGCCAAATTGGGAACAACATTCACGTCAAAACTATCACTCCCTCCCCCTACAAGACTCTGGAGAAGAGAAAATTCATCAAAAATGATCCAAAACACATGATGGGCCTCTTCTCCAGACGCAACGTGGGCTTCCCTCTCAACATGGGCTTCTTTCTTATGGGTAGACTCTATGGCGGATTCCAACTCTCGAGCCTGAAGAATAATCTGCCCTGTATTAAACATTTCATACAAAAAAAGAATGACAAAAAACTGGTGGACAAGAGTCACCGTTTTTTTTTCTGCCCGCAAAAATCCTATCGCCGCCGAGACCAACACCACGACACAAAGAACGGCAGACAGAGTTTGCCACGAGGGCGAAACCATTGTCATCCAGACAAGACGCACAAAGGACACGAGGGCGAGAACCGACAGGACGGCTTGAACGCGCACAGCTACTTTTTCCCCTCCCCACCAACCCGCCAACACCAGGGAAAGACCCACGACAAGTATCCCGCCCACGTAGATGGTGAGCAGGCAGGAAAGACAAATCAGTTGACCGGGATGAGCTAAAATGAGACTGTTCAGCGGGGCCATCAACGCAAGCGCGGTCACATTCACGGCAACGAGAACAACGGTCATCTGCATCTCCCCTGCATCATGCTCGTGGAACATCTCGACCAGAATCTCACTGACATGCCTGCCCGTATTCCGCGTTGCGGTAGAGATCAAGATGGCCTAGAATGCCCGCAATCGGTCGAAACAGTTGCACAATCCTAAAACATTGACAATCCGTATGCCGAGTGGTCGTCGCTTTAACAATCGTTCTACTGAGGTCCATGCAAAGAGTGGATTGGCCCGCGCTCTACCGGAAATCGACACTTGGCCCAATCAATTTCCCGGCTACGACATCACCATCGAGATTCCGGAATATACGGCCATTTGCCCCAAAACACACCTCCCCGACTTTGGCACGATTACCATTCAGTACAGGCCCCGAAAAACATGCGTGGAACTCAAGTCGCTCAAAATGTACATCCACGCCTATCGCGACATCGGTATTTTTTACGAAAACGCCGTCAACCGCATCCTTCAGGATTTCGTGAACGCCTGTCACCCCGCATGGGCCACAGTGACCGGCACCTTCACCGCTCGCGGCGGTCTTAGCAGCACCATTCAGGCGGCATACCCCCGGTCAAAAAACACACAACGCTGAAGCGGGATTCTCACACGCATGATGCGGGGCTGGCGTAGAAATCTCTGATACTCTCGACCACCAGTTCCATCTGCCCGTCGGTGAGTTCAGGATAAATCGGCAGGGACAACGCCTCACGAGCCATGCGCTCGGACACCGGAAGGTCGCCTTGCTGATAGCCAAGCGGTCGGTAACATTCCTGCAGATGCAGAGGGACGGGGTAATAGACCTTATGCCCGATGTCGCGTTCCTTCAAGCGGGCCATCAATGCGTCGCGGTTGCGGGCGCGAATGGTGTACTGGTTGAAGACGTGGACATTGTCTGCATCCGTCGTGGGCAGCGTCACATGCTCACACAATCCGGCCTCCGTAAAAAGCCGCTCATACTGTGCCGCATTCCCGGCTCGTTTGGCGTTCCACCCGTCCAGGTGTTGCAGCTTGACGTGCAACACCGCCGCCGCAAGGGCGTCAAGGCGACTGTTGAGACCGATATGGTCATGGTGGTAATCCGACCGACTCCCATGGACCCGCAACGCGAGAAGCCGTTCACGGAGGTCCCCGTCATTCATGGCAATCAAGCCTCCATCGCCGATGCCGCCAAGATTTTTCGACGGGAAAAAACTCAAGCATCCGGCATAGCCCAAGGTCCCGGCTTTGCGCCCGTGACGACTGGCGCCGATGGCCTGGCAGGCATCTTCAATGACCTTGACGCCGTGTCGGTCGGCCACGTCCATGATCGCCTCCATGTTGGCACATTGACCGAAGAGATGGACGGGAATGATGGCCTTCGTGCGAGGCGTGAGGCGTTTCTCAATCTGTTCGTGATCCATCGTCAGGGTGTCCGGCCGGATATCAACGAACACCGGCACCCCCTGTAACCGCGAGACGACCCCGGCCGTGGCAAAGAAGGTAAACGGCACGGTCAGCACTTCATCGCCGGGTTCCAGCCCCGCCGCCATTAAGGACAACAGCAAGGCATCACTCCCCGAGGCCACGCCGACGGCGTACCGACACCCAAGATAGTCGGCGAGGGCCGTTTCAAACGCCTCAACTCGTTGGCCAAGGATAAAGCTTTGCTCGTCGCAGACTGTTTCGATGATTGACAGCACATCCGAACGGATCTGCTGAAACTGCGCTTTTAAATCCAACAACGGGACCTTCACGGAAGGCTTCACTCCTGTTATCATATGGTTCGGACGGGAGGGCGTATTCAAGCATACGGACGAGGAACGGGCAAGTCAGCACGACCCTCATCGTCTCTCGAATTGATGCTCCGTTCCCCTATGATCACCAGACGCCATGATGGTCGAACGATGACACATGCCATGAAATATTGCACCGCCTGCGGGGCGCACCTCATGACCGCCATCCCCAGCGGGGACACCATGCCACGATTTGTCTGTGAACGCTGTCACACCGTTCATTATGAAAATCCCAAAATTGTGGTGGGCTGTATTCCTGAATGGAATCATCGCATCCTGCTCTGCAAGCGAGCCATTGAACCCCGTTCCGGACTCTGGACGTTTCCGGCGGGGTTTATGGAAAAAGATGAGACGCTGGAAGAAGCCGCGGCTCGTGAAACACTGGAAGAAGCCAAAGCGGAGGTGGAGATTTCCCGTCTCTACGCGATTTTCAGCCTTCCCCAGGTGAATCAGGTGTATGTCGTGTTTCGCGGAACCATGAAAAACGCGGACTGCGGTGCGGGCGTGGAAAGTCTGGAAGTGGAGCTTGTGGAACGAGAAAATATTCCGTGGTCACAACTGGCGTTCCGGGTCATTCACGAAACCCTGGAACGATATTGCCGGGACGGAGACCATCATCATGATCCCGTCCACGTCGGCACGATCTCCCACCTGACTCACCCGTAACGGACGCGCCCTTCACTCCTCAACCCACGAAACCGGATCGCCAACCGCGATTTCGCCATCGTCCAACACCTCGCCAAACGCGCCGCCAGCCCAGGCACTGGACATCGCGTCCCGAAGCCCGTGGCAGGCTTCGTCCATGCGTTCGCACGGTTTGGTTTCACCGACGATACGAATGCGGCACCGTCCAATCCGCAACAGGCGCTTCGCTGAACGAGACAGGCTGAATCCGCTGATGCAGACATTCGCCCGTCGCGTCGCGGGCGGCAACGCGCCACCGACTTCCGCCATGACCTGTTCCCATCTTTCCCGTTCCAGAATGGTGACCTGCCGTCGTCCTCCCTGATTCGCGTTGCCAACCAACCCGCATCCCGATTGCAACACAGCCCGCTCCACGGCATCCATCGGCCCGCGCGTCATCCGCTTGATCCAAATGGCCTCAAGGCGACCACACGCGCCTGTCGTCTTCACCTGCTTCACTTTGATTTTTTCCCTGTCACCATGCATCCACAAGGATCGTCGAAAGTTTGAGACAGGCAGTCGGGGACGGGCCATGCGGTGCAACAGACCAAATCCGTGTTGAGGGCCAGCCTGAAGCGTTACCCGTGTAAAGACGCCCAAATTGGGCGTCTCTACAACACCCCTGGCCGCGTTGGTCAGGCCAGCCTGTGGCATTACCCGTGTAGAGACGCCCAATTTGGGCGTCTCCAAAACCCCGTGCCGCATTGATAGCCAACCCGGCCCGTTACCAGCCCCACTCAACCTTCAACAGCATACCATGATCCGTAGCCGCGCCAGGGGTCTCCCCGCGTCGGCTCTCAAGAGACAGATTCAGTCCCGACGCCAGTGTCAGACGACTCCCCAGCCGGTAATCCCGCGTCCCCGCACCCCACGTCAGCTTTCCATACGGCGTCAGCAGGCTCTGCCCGTCCGCAATAGCCAGCCCGTAGCCCACTTCCGCATCCATCCTCCGCCCCACGACCGCCGCATCCGTCCCGGTCAGGTTCGCCGCACTCTGATCCCACAGTTGCGCGGTGTTGGTCACCGTCTGCCCGTAGGTGGGCGATAGCCGAAGGGCCAGCCCTTCGCCGCCCTGGCCGGGGATGACCGTCAGCGCCGCCCCGATGCCCCAGTCCTCGTAGTTCGACGTATGCCCCAGCAGGACACGGCCCTGACCGGAAAGCGTGACGCCCTGGGTCGGGTGACGATACTGTACCCCGCCGCCCATTTCCGCGCCGGTGCCGGTTAGCCCGTCACCGCCGTCACGCCGTAGCCCGGCCTCCAGTGTGCCGCCCAGCCGCCCGCCGCCGGCTAACTCGTACTCATGGCGCCCTTCTACTTGTAACCGCGCCCGCCGTGCCTCCACCGTCAACGCGCCAATTCTGTCGTGGCCGTCCAGATCCATGGTGGTCTGCATGAGTTCGCCTTTGACCCGCACCCGGCTGGTGCGCGTCTTCAGCACTTGCGCGCTGACGCCGCCGCCCACCATGACCGTCGTGGCATCGCTCGTCTGGAGTGCGTCCACGAGGGTATCGGTGATGGACACCTCGCCCCAGCCGTAGCCCGCCGTGGCCCATACGTCCAGCCCGCCCGCCGGCACGACCGACCACCCGACATAGGGCGTGAGGCTGGTCATCCGCAGGGTATAGTCGCCGCCGCCGGCGGTGGGGTCGTCCGCCAGTGCGCCATACTCAAAGTCGCCCTGGGTCCAGGAGAGCGCCGCCCCGGTCAGCAGGTTAGCTCGCACACGGGCGTCCGCGCCCAGTCGCGCGCTGAACAGTGCCCCGTCCCAGTCCGTGGCGTCGCCGTTCCCGCCGATGGCTCGGTAGTCGCCGCCGCCCCAGAGGGTCAGGCCCTTCACCAGGTCGCCGGCCTGATTGAGCGGCAGGACAAACGCGGAGCGGCCCACCATGTTGTGCAGGTTCAATGTGCCGTTGGCCAGCGCCTGGCCGCCGGTGGTCAGGATGTCGGCCAGGGTGGACTGGCCGCCGAGGGTGACGGAGCCGGATTCGTGGCTGTCGGCACCGGCGTGATGAAGTCGTCGCGCGATGGCGCTGACGGTGGTGTCCGTGATGGCCCGTGCCACTTCCGGCAGGATGACCCGGCTGATGGCGCTTAGCCGTGCGTCTTCAATTTCAAGAGAGCCGACCGCGAACGGCGAGAATGCGGTGGTGGTGCCGCAGACGAAGCCGGGGAATCTGCCGGTCTCGCTGCCGATGGCTTCCCAGGCGGTGGCGGAGAGGTGGTACAGCGCGGGGCGACCAGTGGCGCCGACGGTGGACAGGCAGACGGTCGCCTCCGTTGTCGGTGTGCTCAATGCAATATCCATCGCCACGTCGCTGAAGATGACTCCATCAGGCACGGCCACGGTGGACGTTGACGGGTCGTAGGTCATCACCGTGACCGTGGTCGCCACCGAGACGGAAGGCAGGATGAGGCGCATATCGTTGTTGTCGCCGCCGACATCGTTGACCGCGAGCACGCCGTCGTCGGCAGTCGCCGTTCCGCCGCCGGCGTTGCTGACATTGAACGCCACCACCGTGACGGTGAAAGACAGGGAGACAGTCTCACTGGCGTTGTCTGTGACGGTGTAGATCAGGGTGGTGGTGGCGGTTGCGGTGGTCGGCATGCCGGACAGGGTGCGGGGGGCAAAGGCCAGGCCGGTCGGGATGGAAGCCGTCGGGGTCAGGGTGTAGGTCAGCGGGTCGGTGCCGCCTCTGGCGGGCGGCAGGGTGAGGGTCGGGATAGTCGTGCCGGCGGTGTAGAAGTAGGCCGAATCAGGTGCGGAAATCGTGCTGGTGTCAAAGGCCAGGGAAGATATTCCTACTGTAATTATCGGAGAGAGGGCGTAGAGGGGATGCGATTCAGCGCTGCTAAGAGTAAGACCGAATAGGAAATGCGAAGCCCCTGTTAATCGTCCGTTGATAGTGGTGCCGCTGGTACCGCCGAGTTCGCGATTGGTAGCTGATGCGGTACCGGTTCCGTTAGGGATGGAACCTGTCCATATATCGGTAGTTGCCGAAACAGCAGATCCAATCTCATTTTTTCCGTTTATGGAATCCCAAGGCCTGGTAGTGTCATAAAAAAGGGCGTAATCATCGGCGACCTTGTCGCCGTCGAGCCAGTAGATCGGTGCGTCTGTATCGGAGGAGGATTTGACATGATTGCTGGCGGTATTGTCGCGGGCGTCCATGGTGGCGGTGGAGCCTAGCGCACGGAATTGGCTACTGAAGTCATTGATGGGTGCGCCGATGCCGGTGGCGGCGGCGGCTTGCGTTTGCACGAAGGTGTTGTAGTCGGCGATGTCGGACGATTCGGCGTTGCGGGTGCCGGATGTCACGAACAGCAGGCGGAAACTGTCGCCTGTGGTGAGACCGGCGGGTATCAGGCTCCACTCTAACGGGACAGTTTGGGCGGTTTGCGCGTGGCTGGTCGGCGCCGCGAAAGCGCAGAGGGCGAAGAGCAGCAGTGCGGCAAGGCGGCGCGCACTAACTTGTTGTTTTAGCAGTAAATTTTCTGGGGGGGGGGGGGGGGGGAGGGGCGATTGCGCGCTGCGCGATGAAGCAATTATGGCCATGCTGGTTTTCATTGTACGGTCTCTCCAGTGTGGGAATAGACGGTTATTGACGACAACGGAATCCGGCAAACATACCTTAAACCACAGGCGTGTATCAACATATTATCGCAGGGGAATCCAGGCGTTGCTTGTTGCCGGACAGTGGCTTGCCGCGTTGAGGGTGCGGGGGGACTGGATTCCCGCCGGGACGCGGGAATTAACAGATGGGGCGGGTTCCTGACCACGACAGGCAGATACCGCGTAGAGACGCCCAATTTGGGCGTCTTTACAAACAACCCGTGCCGCGTTGGTCAGGCTGGCTTGGGGCGTTACCCGTGGAGACGCCCAAATTGGGCGTCTCTACAAAAAAACGGGTTATTCCACCGTCACGCTTTTGGCCAGATTCCGCGGGCGGTCAACGTCAACGTTTCGCAAGACGCCGATATGATAGGCCAGAAGCTGCAACGCAACCGTCAGGGGGACCGGCGCCAGTAGCGGAGGCACGTTGCCGGGAATCCTGAAAACACAGTCGGCCAGGGCTTCCAGGTCACGTTCCCCTTCACTCGTAAACGCAATGACCGGAGCCTTGCGCGTCTTGACTTCCATGAGATTGCTCATGGTTTTCTGGTACAGCCGATCCTGCGGAGCCAGCACCACCACCGGCATTTCTTCGTCAATCAGGGCAATGGGGCCATGCTTCATTTCTCCCGCCGCATACCCCTCCGCGTGAATGTAGGAAATTTCTTTGAGCTTGAGCGCGCCTTCCAGCGCAATCGGATAATTGATCCAGCGTCCGAGATAGAGAAAATGCTCTTTCCGGAAAAACCGCTTCGCCACTTCCAGGAGTTCGGTATCCCGTTTGATCACGTCTTCAACATGACCGGGTAGCTCCCGCAATTGATCCAGCCACCAGCGAACCGTCTCGACTGTCAGGATGCGATGCACCCGCCCCATGTGCAAGGCCAGGAGATGCAATGCGATGAGCTGCCCGGTGAACGCTTTGGTTGAGGCCACGCTGATTTCGGGACCGCAGCGAGTGTACAGCACGCCGTCGGATTCCCGCGCCATCGTGCTGCCCACGACGTTCACAATGGACAGGACGCGCGCGCCCAATCGCCTGGCTTCTCTCGCGGCATCCAGCGTATCCGCGGTTTCTCCCGATTGCGACAGGGCAAGAAAGAGATCCCCTTTCTGAATCATGGATTTCCGGTACCGGAATTCAGATCCAATGTCCACATGGACCGGCTTGTGCAACAGTTCCTCAAATAAATATTTCCCAACCAGACCGGCATGCCAGGACGTGCCGCAAGCGACAATCCACATCTGCCCGGCATCCCTGAATTCGTCCGGCGTGATGCCCACATCCGACAAATCCGCTTCGCCCGTGTCATCACGATACCGCCCCCGCAGCGTATCGAGAATGGCCCGTGGTTGCTCATGAATTTCCTTGAGCATGAAGTGCGGGTATCCCCCTTTCTCCGCCGCGTCCGCGCTCCAGTCAACGGCAACCATATCCCTGGAGACGGGTCGCCCTTCCGCATCAATCACGGTGACGCCGCGCCGCGTGACAATCCCAATGTCGCCGTCTTCCAAAAACATCACGTTCCGGGTATGCGCGAGCAATGGCGTGACATCGGAAGCCAGAAAGGACGCACCCTCACTGTGCCCCAGAACGAGAGAACATCCAAACCTGGCCGCGACCAGCGTATCAGGCTCACTCGCACACAGACCGGCAATCGTATAACTCCCCTGTAAGACCTGCACGATTGCCTGAAACGCCTGCTGAAGGGAGCGTCCTTCCTGCATGGAGCGGGCCAATAAATGGACGATCACTTCGGTATCCGTCTCGGACTTGAACTGACACCCATCCTGTTCCAGCCGCCGTTTCAGGGCCAGATAATTTTCAATAATGCCGTTGTGTACGATGGCGACGTTTCCAGAACGGTGGGGATGAGCGTTGTCTTCGGAGGGTTGGCCATGCGTGGCCCACCGCGTATGTCCGATGCCGGCTGTTCCAGCGAGATCGTCGTGCTTCAGGTCTTCCTCTAAATTCTGCAATTTGCCGACGCGGCGACGGACTTCAAGATGGCCAGGCCGCAACACGGCAATGCCCGCCGAATCATAGCCCCGGTACTCCAGGCGCTTCAGGCCCTCAACGAGCACATCCGTGGCGTTCGCATTCCCGATATATCCGATAATGCCGCACATCAGCGTCTCTTCATCTGACTTGGGGAAAATCCAGCGCCCATCACAAGCAAGACTTCATACGGGTTTCATCCTCCGGAACGTTTCGTTGTTCCGGTTCCGGTTCCGGTTCCGCTCCCGGCGTTGGAAGAAGATTTGGATTGTCTGGTGGATGATGGCCCGACGATCGGTTGAGCACGGACTCGACGACGGGAGGCCGCCCCTTCATGGTTGACCTGCCGGATCCTTGCCAGGGCAATGGCATCAGAAGGCACGTCCCTGGTAATCGTTGATCCCGCACCCACGACGGCGCCCTTCTCCACCGTGACGGGAGCGATGAACTGGGTGCCGCTGCCAATGAACACATCATCCTCAATCATGGTCCGATGTTTGCGGTATCCGTCATAATTGCACGTGATGGTCCCCGCTCCGATATTGACCCGTTTCCCAACGGAGGCATCGCCCAAATACGTCAAGTGATTCGCTTTGGAATCAGCGCCGAGTTCCGTATTTTTGACTTCAACGAAGTTCCCGACTTTGGCGTTGTTTCGCAGAATTGATCCAGGGCGAAGGCGCACAAACGGCCCAACCGTGGCATGGTCCTCAATGACCGCGCCGTCCATCAACGAATGATCTTCAATGTTCACCACATTCCCAACCACGCTATGGGTGACACGCGACCAGGAGCGAATCGTGCAGTCGGCGCCGATGTGCGTGTTGCCTTCCAGTGTGACACCGGGGTGGATCACGGTATCCCGTCCTATCGTGACACCATCGTCTATCAACGTCGTCTCGGGATCAAGCATGGTCACGCCCGCCCCCAGCCATCGTGTCCGAATGCGTTGCCGCATGATCCGTTCGGCGCCGGCAAGCTCCTGGCGGGTGTTGATCCCCATGCATTCCGAGGCGTCAGACGCACACATTCCCGTCACCCGGCAGCCCCCGGCCACGGCCAGACCGATGAGATCGGTCAGATAATATTCCCTCTGCGCATTGTGAGGCCGAATCTTCGCCAGGGCCTGAAACAGGAACGGCGTTTCGACCACGTACGTGCCGACGTTCACTTCCCGGATGCCCCGTTCAGCACGACTGGCGTCACGCTCTTCCACCACACTGACAATCTGCCCGTCTCGCCCTCGCACCACGCGCCCATAGCCTTTGGGATCAGACACACAGGCGGTCAACAGCGTCAGTGTGGCGTTCGATTTTTCATGGCGGGCCACCAACCGCTTGATGGTCTCTCGCGTCAACAGCGGGGTATCCCCATTGACAATGAGGCAATGCCTGGACGCCGCCTTCCCCTTGCGCATCAACACGGATTTGGTCTGTTGCACCGCATGGGCCGTCCCCGACTGGCGGGGTTGAAGGACCGTCTCGCAGGGACCGCATTCTGCCTGGGATTGTTTGAGAAAACCCCGGAACCATTCAGCCTGATGTCCAACGACCACGACCACCTGCGCATCCGCAATGCGTCTGGCAACAGACAGCATATACCAGACCATGGGACGCCCAGCCACCGGGTGGAAGACTTTGGCCGTTTTCGACCGCATGCGCGTTCCCAGACCCGCCGCCAGGACAATCGCCGATAGTTGTTTCATGACACGTTCTTCACGTTGAGATCACGCCACACATGAGGAAGGTGTTACCTTGTCCCGGCTTCAGCGTTCCGTTCAGGAAAGAGAGCGGAGGCTTGAGCCGCCCTCGTTGGCTCACCCATGGTTCTGCCTGGGGAATACAGCCCTCCGGACACAATCAATTTCATGGCGTCTTCCACGCTCAAATCCACGGCAATCACTTCCCGCTCCGGAACCAGCAAAAAGTACCCCGACGTGGGGTTCGGAGAGGTGGGAACGTACACGTGTATCAAGGGTTCCGACGCGGACACCTGCACCGCCTGCATGGTCTCCCCGGTCACAAAGGCCAGGCTGTAGTTGCCGTCCCTTGGGAATTGAATCATGACCACTTTGTTGTATTTTGTCCGCTGCGGAAACGAGAGGATATCCATCATGGATTTCAGCGTCGCATAGATCCCGCGCACAATGGGCACTCGTTCCAGCAATTCTTCCCACCGTTTCACCAATTGGCCCCCAATATAATTCGTCGCCATAAACCCCGCGAAGAAAATCAGCAACACAAGCGTCAGAATTCCCAACCCCGGCACGTAGTAATCTTTCGTGACGACGGCGGCCAGCATGTTGCCAAGAATGCCGTCCACAACGACAAAAAGAGTTTTGAGGATGAGCATCGTGCCCCAAACGGGGATCACGACGAGCAGTCCAGTGAGAAAATAACGCTTCAATGTGGGACCTTTCCAGCGGGAGACGCGAAACAGAGACACACAGGGTGACACACACCCAATCGTCAGACGTTGGCAACGAAGCCCGCTTATCGTCTGCCAATCGCGTGAATGGTACAAGCATACGCCGTTGGCTTCAAGCCTTATATTGCGAATTTCAATGGGGTGGATTACGATACGCCGTGGCGATTCAACAGACTCCGAAGACAGCGTTGAGGGTCAACTCATCACGTCGAACCGGTCTCTTTATTACCTGCGAAGGCATTGAAGGCAGCGGCAAATCAACCCAGGCCCACGCATTGGTCAGTCACATCCGGTCCAAAGGATTGTGGGTGATTGAAACACGTGAACCGGGCGGCACCCCGGTGGCGGAACGGATTCGCGAGGTGTTTCTTCGCCCCGATCCCACACGGCACACCACGGACCCCCTCACGCCCGAATGCGAAGTGGCCTTGATGCTGGCGGCCCGCAGTCAACACGTGGCCAACCATCTTCTGCCGGCCTTGCACCAGGGAGCCATTATCATATGCGACCGGTTTTCCGACTCCACGCTGGCCTACCAGGGTTTCGGCCGAGGCGTCCCGTTGCCCGCTCTGCAACGCCTCATCCGTTGGGCGACACGGGGCTTGACTCCTGATGTGACTTTTTTATTTGATCTTCCGGTTGCACGGGGATTGAAACGACGGTTGCGCGACAAAGACGCGGATCGTCTGGATCGTGAACCGCCGGCCTTTCATCAACGGGTCCGGAACGGATTTCTGACCCTGGCCCAACAACACGTGCGACGTATTCATGTCATGAACGCCGACCGGTCCCCCAACACGATCTCCCGGCAACTCGCCACGTTGCTCGACCCCCTGCTGGCGGAGAGTCTGAAAACACGACGAATCAAACGGTTGTAACAACGGCGACGCACGTATGCCATTTTCAGACATCATCGGTCAGGAAGAACCGAAAAAGAAAATCCGGACGTCGCTCGCGCACGAGACCATTGGCCATGCCTACCTTTTTTCAGGCGATGACGGCATTGGCAAACGCCTCATGGCGCTTCGGTTTGCTCAAGCCCTTTCCTGCGAAACGCCTCCGTCGTCGGCTCAGCCTGATTCGTGCGGGCAATGCCGGGCCTGTGAACAAATCGCGTCTGCCGTCCATCCCGATCTCCTGCTCATTGAACCGGAGCGGGAGAAAGCCAATCCGCAAATCAAAATTGATCGGGTGCGCGAAATTGAACGCCACATGATCTACCGCCCATTGTTGAGCGCGCGCAAAATCTGCGTGATAGACGATGCCGATCGTCTCACGACCAACGCGGCCAATGCCCTGTTGAAAACGCTGGAAGATCCTCCCGAACACAGCCTGTTCGTGTTGGTGACCAGTCAACCCTATCGCCTGCCGGCCACCGTGCGTTCCCGATGTTTGACGCTGAAATTCTCATCCACAACATCAGAGCACTGTGAAGGCATTCTTGCCCTGCGGCGCACCATGCCCCCCGACGATGCCAGATTTCTTGCCCGGGTTTCGGGCAACCGCATTGGCGTGGCTCTGGAAACGGATATGGCCCAGCTTCGCCAACAGCACGATCAGTTCCTGCACTGCTGCGAATCCGACGCCCTCGCCCATCCCACGGCCATTCTGCAACGGGCCGAAGCGTTGTCGAAAACCCAACGAGTCCAGGACGAGGCCGCAGACCTGTCGAAAGCCCAACAATTCTCGAACGTCCTTGACTGGCTTGCGCACGGACTCCGTGACCTCCTGCTGATCAAGCTGGGCGCCGCGCAAGACCTGCTCTTACATCAGACCCACGTCTCTCTGCTTCAACAATGCGCGGAGCGTCTCGATCCGGATGACCTGTTTGATCTTCTGGAATCACTGCACATGCTGGAACAGGCGCCGCATCAGAATCTGAATCTCCAACTCTGCCTTGAGAATTTTCTGTTCCGTTTTTATCACATGCTCCACCGTCATGCGGCCTGACATGCACGCACCCTTGCCACAGTGTCAATCCGGCCGGTGTCGTCACAACCACACGGCATGCCCCATGCATGCGGGAATCGGCAATGTCTAAATCCTTCTATATCACGACCCCCATTTATTACGTGAACGACGTCCCGCACATCGGTCACGCATACACCACCATCGCCGCGGACGTGCTGGCGCGATGGCATCGCCTGCACGGACACGACGTCTTTTTTCTGACCGGGCTGGACGAACACGGCCAAAAAGTTCAGCAAGCGGCGGCACGGGCCGGGATTGCTCCCCAGGAACACTGCGACCGGCTGACGCCGCGCTTTCGCAATCTTTGGGAGACACTCGCCATGACCAACGATGGGTTCATGCGCACCACGGATCCCCGACATCAGGCCGTCGTCCAACGATTGCTGCACACCCTGTATGACCGGCAACTGATTTATCGCGCAGACTATACCGGCTGGTATTGCACGTTTGATGAACGGTTCTGGACGGAAAAAGACGTGGAGAACGGGATGTGTCCGGACTGCGGACGGCCGGTTGAGCAACTTGCCGAAAGCAATTATTTCTTTCGCATGAGTCGCTTTCAACAACGACTCCTGAAACACATTGCCGCCAATCCGACGTTCATTCGTCCGGAGGCTCGTCGCAACGAAGTGCTGGGGTTTCTGCAAAAACCGTTGGAAGATCTTTCGATTTCCCGTCCGAAATCGCGTGTATCGTGGGGCATTACCCTGCCGTTTGATCGTGACTATGTCACGTATGTGTGGTTTGACGCGCTGGTGAACTACATCTCCGGGCTTGAATATCTCCCCGCCCACCCGTCGGTTGATCGGTTCTGGCCGGCCACGGTTCACCTGGTCGGCAAAGACATTCTCACCACTCACGCCGTGTACTGGTCAACGATCCTCATGGCGTTGGAGATGCCGCTGCCGCACACCATCTTTGCGCATGGGTGGTGGACCGTGAACGGTGAAAAAATGTCCAAAAGCCGGGGGAACGTGATTGACCCGTGCGCCATGGTCGGGCAATTCGGCGCGGATGCCTTCCGCTACTTTCTCCTGCGCGAAGTCCCGTTTGGACAGGACGGAGATTTTTCGCGCGCATCATTCATTGGGCGCATCAACAGCGACCTGGCCAATGGCCTGGGGAACCTGTTGAGTCGAACCGTCACACTGATCCAGCGTTTTTGCGGCGGCGCCGTGCCGCGTTCCGACCACGCCGAACTCACGGCGCTGGAAACCGAACTGCAGGCCGCCGCCACGTCGCTCCTTCACACAACGATGCCCCATCATTTACAGGCAGACCGAATAGAATACCATCGAACGCTCGAAGCCATTTGGGGAGTCGTGCAACTCGGCAATCAATATATCGACAAAACCGCTCCCTGGGTATTGGCCAAAGACCCCGCACATGCGAAACGGCTCCATACCGTCCTCTTTCACACTGCGGAAACTCTGCGGTTTCTGTGCTTCGCCATCTATCCTTTTATGCCGAACACCGCACCGGAAATGTCCCGGCAACTGGGACTCTCCTGCGATTTTTCCCAGGCGCTTCTCACGCAACCCCTCGTCTGGGGCGACGGGCCATCCTCGACAACGGTCAACAAAGGGGACTCATTATTCCCGAGAATCAACCTCGCCACCCTCTCACCACACGGAGACTCCATGGAACAATCGGCGGATTCGGCTCACACCACCCCCCCGGCCCCATCATCATCCAAGCCGGATGGCGACACATCGCCCGCTTCAGTATCACACGAAGACGGCCATCGCATGACCATCAAGGATTTCCAAAAAATTCAATTCAAAGTCGGGAAAATCCTCGCGGCCGAACGCATACCCAAATCGGAGAAATTACTCAAACTGCGCGTTGACCTTGGCGCCGAGCAACGGCAGATCGTCGCGGGCATCGGCAAAACATACAGCCCGGAGGATGTGGTGGGGAAAACGGTCGTGGTGGTCGCCAACCTCAAACCGGCGAAACTGATGGGCGTGGAATCTCAAGGCATGGTCCTGGCGGCGGGAGACAGCGAGGTGATCAGCCTCGTGTCGGTGATGGAAGACACGCCGCCGGGGACGACGGTGAAGTGACAGGATTCATTGCATAAACCATAGAACGAGAGAAGTACACTCCGCTTTGAACCTGGCTTGCGACGGGGAACATCCGACAAGATGCCCACAGGATGAACCAGTTGATTCAGGCGATTCCGATAAGTTAGACTTAATTATCATAGATATCCTGTTTATCGTAAAACTCACTCAAGGAGGAACGACAATGAGCCGTGAAGAACCCAGGGACTTCTTCAAACGCTTCAAGGTAGTGTTGATAGAACATCTGGATAGTGGTTGGTACTCTGCGCAATGTCTTGAGTATGATATTGCTGTTCAAGCACAAGGGGTCAACAATGTATTGCTTGAATTGGAACGGGTATTGAAGGGGCACATTGCTGTCAGCAAAAAAATGAAAGTTCCGCCGTTCAAAAATCTACCTAAAGCTCCAAAGAAGTTTTGGAGTGTATTTGAGAAAGCGAACTGGCAAGCAAGAGTGCGATATAGCCCTGCACCCACGCGGCGGGTTGCAAGCCAAAAACCTCGCACAGTGCTTAATTACGACGTACACATTTCCTCTTCAGTCGCACAATTGGTGTGAGGGTTCCCAGATCGTGGCCTATCCATTCAGCCAACACCCTACGTTACAGAAATTCATCAAAGCGGCAACTCGGTTAGGCTGTGAAGAGCGGAGACAGGCTGACATACGGTACATCTGCCGCCCGAAAACGCCGGGGTGCTTTGTGATTCTTCCCAGCATATCAGAGAACGACCCGCTGACCCCTGTCGTACTATCCCAATTTTGTCGAACGCTTGAGATTCCCCCTGATGAATTTGGGCTCGACATAGGATTACTTGAAGATCCACTTTCCTAAGACCTGCCTGAATCCTGCACAGGATCCTCTTTGCGCCAGGATGCGACTTGACGGCTTCATGCTCTAAGCATGCCGCGCGCTTTTTGATAGAGATCCATGCATCGTCACATATAAAACCCTTTCGAGTACAACAACCGCACCATGCGCAACACGCAACGCGGGGTTGCGCGTATGGCTTCATACAAAAGCCGATGGCTCTTGAGTCCGATGAATGATTGCGCAAGACATCTATCATCGGCACGATGCGGAGAGCCATCCCAGACTCGGTGACTGGCATACAGTTTGACAAACAGCAGTCCAACTTCTCGAAGATGGAATCCGTCAGGCGAGAAAGACATGCGTATGCCGCGTGTATTCTCCAGATATGCGTACACCCGAGCGGGCTTTCAAAGAACATCCAGATGAAGTCACGATGATTCGCTCCACCTGTCATTGGGCTTCTGCCCTTCGTCACATATACCGATATCTTCCCTGGGCGCAATCTTCTCAGAGATCGGAGAAATTACTCAAACTGCGCGTTGACCTTGGCGCCGAGCAACGGCAGATCGTCGCGGGCATCGGCAAAACATACAGCCCGGAGAACGTGGTGGGGAAAACGGTCGTGGTGGTCGCCAACCTCAAACCGGCAAAACTGATGGGCGTGGAATCTCAAGGCATGGTCCTGGCGGCGGGAGACAGCGAGGTGATCAGCCTCGTGTCATTGACCGAAGACGCGACACCGGGGACGACGGTGAAGTGACAACATGCATCGCACACTCTCGAAGGGAAGCCGTGACTTCCTCTTTGCGCCCTGACCTACGTGGCGGCGTCACTGGGCGGGCTGCTGAATATCTGGCGGTGGATTATGTTGTTGCAGCGGCAGGCAGGACGCTCAGGCTCTTCCTGTGGCAGCATTCCCTGCACGACTCTCTTCTTCTCGTAAGAACATTGGTTGCTAACCGCACTGCCGGAGCCTGTTTTGCAGGAAACGGTTATCAAGGAGCGTGATTTTCAAGAGCAAGGCATTCAACAGCAACAGGCAGCTACCAATGTTTGGAGCAGCAAACGCTCCTCCAACAACCAGAGAGAGACAAAATACATGGAAGTAAGAATCCAGCCAGAGTGTTTTTGACAGACGAGGGACAAAAGGAAGCATCGCGATACAATACTGAATCAAGAGGTAGCTCCCTTGGACTGATTGTCGATACCCTGCCCAACGAGCGAGACTTCCATGTCCTACGATGCCGTGACTCTCTGCCGGTAAAATGCCCAGAGAAAGGTAGGTTGACGAGACTGCACTGAAGGCAAAGGGAAAGAAGAAGAAAATGACCATGATCAACGCGTTTCGTTTTGTGACGTTCAAGGCATTCCACAACAGAATACATTGCAAACAAAACAAGCCATAGGCCACGATAAAAACACCTCTCGAAATGCAAGCAAGCAAAAGGCAGACGAATGCCAGAAAGATCATATGTGGCTTATATCTCATTCGGGAGGAGGGCGGATAAAAAAGAAAGAGGAGCAGGATGATACTGAAGGTCAAAACGACCATCCTTCCTTCAGAAGTAAAAAAGAAGAGCATCTGTGCTAATAAATAGAATCCCTTTCCCCATAGCTGCTGGTGACCGCCGACGATGATGTTTGATGCCAGAATTGAGCCTGTAATCATGAGACAGCAAAGAAGCAGTGAAAAAAACAAGTGGAATGGCAGACCCGAAAAAACGGAGAGAAGAAATAACGTGTTATAAAAAAACGTTCGAAACACACCAATTGTAACATGCGCCACTCCTATGACGGAAGTTGAGAGCCATAGCCCGTCAATCAGGTTGGAGTAACGTTCTTGCGCATCTGTTAGGACGTCCATAATGTCTGTTTCAGAAATATCTTCATACGTACTTTGCTCTCCAAATCTTATCAAAGGAACGAGCTCCTGCTGCATTTGCAGCCTCACACGTTGAATTTTTTCACATTGTTTTCCACACGCAAGATGACCGTAATAAGATGCGGGCAAGGTAAATGTTCTGTACCCAAGCATGACCGAACCCACAATAAAGATTGCGAGAGCAAGAAAAACGACGTTGTCCGCAAACGCTATGGTTGACTTCCGTTTCAGCAATTTCTTCCCTTTTTGTTCACGACTTCGTTTCTTCTTCTGCCAGCCGCCGTAGCGTGGTGTCCGCCAGCGTGTCGAGTTGCATGTCCTCCACGACGACGAACGCGACCGTTGCAAACTCGTGTATTAAACAATACAGGCATCCTGCGCGTCAGCTTCGGCCTCTTAAGACGGGCGCGACGCATCCGGTCCGATGAGTGCGGAAAGCGCCGTCGAGGAGTGCGTACAGGACTCTGGTGACACAGAAGCGTGGGTGATATACTGATGAGATGAATCTGACGGGCAAACAGACGCGGCTTCATGCTCTAAACATGCCGTGCGCTTTTTGATAGAGATCCATGCATCGTCCCATATAAAACCCTTTCGAGTACAACAACCGCATCATGCGCAACACGCAACGCGGGGTTGCGCGTATGGCTTCATACAAAAGCCGATGTCTCTTGCGTCCGATATGAGGAAGATCGGAACAAAGCAGATCAAGATACTCCAGAGCAATCCACTATCTTTGCAAATCATTGTTGCGTCGCTGTTGCTGCAAGGCATGAGTTTACCCGTGAAAAATCGCGCTATCTCCTTCCCATCCCACGCACCTTGCTACAGAACCGTACACACGGACCCAAATAAAATCCCTTGGAATATAAAAGCCATGCAATACGTATAACAAAAAGCGGAGAGGCACGGATAATACAATACAAAAACCAATATCCTCTCAGCGTTATGAATTGCCTGGCAACATGTTTATCATCGGCACGATGCGCTACCCCCTTTCTCCGCTCCATGGCATATTTTTTTACAAACCGAGAAGCATTTCGTCTGGCGAAAAATCCGGCAGGCGGCAGGTGGACATATATACCGTGTTTATCTTCTAAATATTTCAACACCAGAGTAGGCCATTCATAGAAGAAGGAAACAAAATCAAGATACTTTTCTTTGGCAAGCGCGGGGTCCCTGTCTCTTTGAAAATAATCCTCTTTCGGCTGTTCATCTCTAATTGATCGGATGTAAACATCGCCAAGGTAATGCAAGGGAAAATTTGCGGTCGCCAACATACAGTAAAATATGTGCGGCTCTAGCAATCCTACGTCCAATGCTTCCTTTAGCGCCTTTTTAAGAAAATTCCTTTGAAAGATACTCACACCCAACGTCTGAAAATAATGAAAAAAATAATCCACGGTCTCATTGAAATCACTAAACACCCGTCGTTCCACAGGCAAGACAAAGGTTGGGTTAAACATAAAAAGCTGCCAGTGCATCATGTTCGGAGCCGTAGAATTGACCGCGTTTATTTCCTGCTCTACACAATGCTTTCTAACAAAGAGACGGTTCACAACTAAAAACATAGGGGCATTCTTTCGAATGTAATCAATAACCACCTGGATATTTTTCACAGGCAAGATAGCATTATTCTCGCTAATCACCCAAACGTATTCACCCGTTGCCAATGTCGGCAAACCGGCAATATTGGCGATACCACCCACATTTCTGTCCTGGGTATGTATGGTCAATCTGCTCCCCAACTTTTTCAAAAAATCCCGAAGCACATCATCGATGCGATCGGTGGAAGCATTTTTGGATACAACAATTTCCACGTCCGAGGGAAGGGGATGCATGCTGTCCAGCAATCTCCGCAACCCCTCGGCATTTTTGTAGGATGGGATGCAAATGGAGAGCAGAGGCATATCAAACGTTTCCCTGTTGAATGAATGCGGCGGGCATGGTTTCGTATTCCGCCGTGTTCAGCACCGCCTGTTTCAGTGATGTCCACACATCCAATCCTAATTCAGTTCTCGCTCTCGTGATGTCGGGAACGTACCATTGGCGACCAAAATTCCCGATATTGGATTCGCGCTTTCCCAACACTGTGACGTTTTTATCAGGGCTTAACAGGTCACGCACCAGATGGGCTAAATCCAAAATGGTGATCGCGTGATCCGAACCCACATTGTAGATTTGCCCATGCCCGCCATTGAGGAGAATCGCCTGCAGCCACACCACCAAATCGCCAAGATAGAGAAACGATCGAACAGGCGAACCATCACCATGAAGAATGATTTCTTTGGACCGCAGCGCATCACGAATAAAATTTCCTATGGCATAATGAAGATCAAGGGGTAGCCTGGGGCCGACAAATGAAAAACATCGCGCAATGGCATACTGAAACGCATACTTCTCTGCATAATAGGAACATAAAAATTCAGCCGCCCGCTTGGCTTGACCAAGCGCAGAAGACGGATCCGTTGTATTCGGAGCGCCGGAATATGTTTCCGGAACATGATGCATTGCCGCTTCATAGGAGCCATACACCACACCTGAACTAAGCAATACCACCTTCCCTGCACGACACCGTCCCGCAAACTGCAAGACACGCTCCGTCCCTCGCAGAACCGTCTCAAATTTTTTCAGTTGATCCTCTCCGTGAAATGTCTCATACGCGGATGTGGTCGCCCCATGCAGTATTCTGGAATATGTTGCGGCGGGGAAATCAAAATCAACGACGTCGCCTTCAACCAGCGTCACCGTTCCATCACCAAAAAATTCCGGAGACTTCCGCATCAAGGCCCCGGGATCTCTTGTTAAGATCGTGACTTTGATATTCGACCCCAAGCGACGATTGGCGGTCAACAGCGCATTCACAAACCAATAGCCAAATAACCCGGAGCCACCGGTCAGAAAAATGGACTCGTCACGCATGGCATTCCACAACGCATCAGAAAGCGACCTGAACGGCTCTTGCGTTTCACCAGACATGATGATCGGCTTCAAACATTCATTCGACGTTCGCGGGGATGATGACGGAACCGACGACCACGCCATCCACGCGACTGGCTCTCATGACGAACCATCGCCCGATATCACTCTGTCGCGGTTCCATCAAGATAGCGGCGATACATTTCATGCTGCACAATGATCTTGTCAGGACAGCGATCATGCCACATCCACTGACCATGCTGGACCACATCGCTTCCCGAAGCTTCCTTCTCCAACCTCGGTGGCGATTGCAGAACACAGCGATACAGGAGCGCGATAAAATGCCCGCGAACATCCCGATGAGGAGCCATCACCTCATTGATGGCAATCGGACCTGATTCAATACTCACGTCCGCTCCAAGTTCCTGTCTTGCGACGTGACCAATGCGGGATGCCGCCGACTCTTTGAAACGAATAATACCGCCGGGCACGTGCCAACCCGGCCCGTAGAACTCATCGTCCCGCCACGTCAGGAGATGTTGCCCTGTGTCATTTGCAAGAAGCAGATCAACATTCACAAGCGGTGTCAGTTGGCTGATGAATTGAAACACGTCGTCAGGCAAACCCTCACGAGGGCTTTCGACAACACGCATCACCGCATCCAGGCTCGCCTTCACATCACGCATGGAATGTCTCAATGTTTCGCGGGAAAAGCCAGGGGCGTTTTACCCAAGCACGACAAGACCGCTGGCCCAGTATTCGGCGGCCAGATCAAGATACGGCCTACGATTGAACGTGAGATTATACCCGTAGGCTTCAAAGTGATAACCGATGCCCTTCTTTTCACCTGACAGGGCGGCAAACCAGAGGAGCGGCGGATACCCTTCCGTTCGCACAAGCAGGTCGGGAGATCCGATGAATGCGGCACAGGTATCAAAGCCCCCCGCCAGCAAAAATGGCTCCGGAAGACTTGCCATCTGCGTAATGGCGGCATCAATGGAATAGCCTGTCAGGCAGGGAAAATACCAGCCAACAACAACATCGCGCCGGATGGCATCCACAAGCCGCTCATGTCGTGACCCCGGTGCAATACTGAAGTGGCCTGCCAGACTTCCCTTCTGGTGGTTCTGAAACTCATGCTTGGGGAACATCTCATGGAAGGACTGCTCGACAGCTTTCAGGTACGTCTGCTCAAGTTCCCGCCCGATATCGCTGGATGAGGCTTGAGGCAGCACAAAGGGAACGCCAACCCCTTTCGTGATATTTTTCAAACTTTCATCACTCCGCAGGGCTTTCAAAATGGCCTCCGCGCGCGCTTCAAAGGCTACGACCGAGAGCGCGCCGATGGCTCCCAGATGTTTCTCGCAACGCGCGTGAATGTCGGCATAATCCACCTTGGGCTGGACACAGAGAAAATAGCGTCTGCTTTTCAGGTGTACGGCGGAATCAAGGTCAGCAGGCGGGATACGTCTCCCATAATCGTCAAAGAGACCCGTTAACATATCGCTCTCCTGGTTTTCTGCTTTGGGAATTGACTCAATTGCATCAGGGTTTTCCAGCCGGGTCAGGACAAGTCTCCGACCAGGGGGCAAGCAACGGTTGGCTTCTCACGAGGCCGGCGCCGGCGGGCTTCTGAAAAACAGATCCCACCGGTCAGACTGCGAGAAGAGATTCAGGATCGGCGACGCTGGGGACACGCTAGGCAATTAACGTATCGTTATCGGAAAAACCCTCTCCCCAGGGCACGGGGAGATGCGTGTATTGCGCCGTCTTTTTCGTGTGAATCTGGATGAACTGGGGGTCTTCACCGATGAGACAGTCGGGACGATGAGGGCCAAGCCACGGGTTCCGCATACCACGGTTCAGGATTTCTTTCAGCGTTGTTTCGCGTAAATTTCCAAGAGAAAAATCAATGTAGGGACACGGGGTCACTTCCATCGTTGACGTCACTGTGATAATCCCTTTCACCGTGATACACCCCTTAAATGACCCATAAGAGGGCGTCATATGCGTGAAGACGTTGTATTCCTTTTCAAGCTCGCGGACAATGTCGGCGTCCTCTTTTTCAATCACAAATTCCGGGTGATCCGTGCAAGACCCGGTCGGCTTGGCATACGACACATACAGGCCGATGTTTCTGTCGGTCACAAATTGGCACATGTCGAGAAACTCTTTCGTCCTGGCCCGCCCCTTCACCAGAACGGTGGAAAGAATGAGATTCAATCCGGCATCCAGCGCCGCGTCAACCGCCAGCATGACCCGCTTGTATGAACCGGGTTTGCTCCGAAACTCGTCATGCTCTTTTTCGATAAAGCTGTCCAGTGACAGTTGCACCTTTTCCACGCCAATGGCTTTCAGATGTTCGGCCTGCTTACGATCAAGAAACCAGCCGTTGGTATCGGTAATGATGTAGTGCTTTTCGGGATCAATCGCCGCAACAACTTCGTCAAAATCTTTCATCACCAGCGGCTCGCCGCCGGTAATGACAAAACGCGCCAATCCCAATTCGTCAGCCTGACGGGACAATTCCCGCACATCGTCCAAATCCATTTTTCTCCGTTCATCAATGACCTTCAGCACCTTGCTCAAATGCCGGTCCATATAATATTCAGCGGAGCAATGGGTACACTGAAAATTACACAGATAACTTTTTTCAAGCCGGATGATCGGACTGATTTCCCCCCGCTCTTCCATCGCCGATACATTGGCCAGTTTCGCAGCCACGTGCGGCTTCCGCGCCGCCAGACCTTGTCTTTTCTCTCGCTCAACCTGCGTGAGCGCGGTTTCGGGTGTTTCCAGAAGTGTTGTCATCGGTATTCCCCCAATAATCTTTGTACAAAAAGATGGAAGGGACAGTACAGCATCCGGCACGCAAAGCGCAAATCCGCCATTCAGAAAAATTCGGCTCGGCGATGACAGACATCGCGCATATCTGGACAGTAGATTCCCCATAGATTCTTGCCGCCCCTGCGCGGAGAACTGTATAGAATGCTCCCGACTGACAGTCGCGGACTCCGCAGAGTTCTCCTCGGTTCACACAGTCATACCGTGTGACGTGATCCACCACGTATTTCCACGACTTCCGCCATCCATCTTCCATCCACTTCTTTGTCGGTTTCGATGGTATGGATCATACATTCTCCAATCCGAAATCACGCAAAATCGCCACCTGCATGGTCTCCCTGTACGTCGCTCGCAGGATGCCAGCGACCTCATCAGAATAGCTTGCAGCCATGACGATCACGCCATCAACGGGGTCGGTTGTCAGGGTTTCCGGCGGCAGAATGGGGAGATGGGTGGCCGGAGTATATTTGCCCTGCTTGAATGGAGCCGAATCTATGACATAACGGATTTTTGACCCAAGATTCGCCAGGGAGAGCACGGCCAGCGCCTGATGGCCCGCTCCCCATACGGCGACTTTTCCGTTTGGGAACCGCGCAATGAAGGCATCCAGCTCTTTGGTAATGTGTGCCCGATGGGTCCCAAAAAAACCAAGGTCGGTCCGCACCCGTTTCTTCACCACCGCGGAGAGAATGTAGTCATGCCAGACGGGTTCACATTCCAGTACGTCAAACCCATTTCGCTGCAAGGTAAACGACAGTGTCTGTCGGTTGAAATAGAGCAGATGATCGGCAATAAATTCAGAGAACAGGCCCTTCTGAACGATCATGTCAAAATTCGGCACCTCCACCAAACCAATGCCGCCCTCAACCAGATTCGACTTGATGCCGTGGAACACCGCATTGGGGTCAGGCCAATGTTCCAGAAAATTCAGGCAGAGAAACGCATCAAACGGGGCAGATGGCAGGCGAGACCCGTCTCGGCCAGGGAAGCCCCGCACAACAGACAGGCCCTGTTGGTGACAGCACTCCACGGACGCGGCCGCGTACTCCAACCCATGCGCATCAACGGCACATTCCTTGAGCAGGGATAAATACTCCCCGCGTCCACAACCGACTTCCAGAATTTTTTTGGACGTCAACCGGTACCGCTCAACCCATGCCCGGAATTGCGCGCGACGAAATTCCTTCATCTCTTCGGAAAACGCCGCCGCGCGAATCACTTCACGCCAGTAACCGACCGGGTCATTGTCAAGCTGAACCAGTCCACACGAGGAACACTGGCACACATCCAGATTGGTTCCGGCATCCCGCTGCCGGGTCTCGGCGGTAGGAAAATCCTGCGCGGCTCCGGGCATATTGGAATAGCGAAGCAACGGCTCGGCAAACAGTTCCGACCCGCATACACGGCAGAACGATACGTGCTTAGCCTGCATCCGGCGTCGTGACCGAGGTAGGGAGAACGTCAATCATGGCACAGGTCTGTGTTGCGCACTTACTCTCTTTTGGCGCCCTTCGACGCCTCAAGCAATTCCACCAGCATCTCTTGCTGGAGTACGGCCAATGGCAATAAAGGGCTCATATCTTCAAGCGGCATGGAAACCATGGACCCATCGGGGCGTTGCATGGCCGCCACCTTGGGGGAAAGCTCTTCATCCGAGAGAAGCATAATCTCGACGACGATTGGTTTGTCTCCTGTCAGAGCTTCTTTCAACCCATGCTCCAGATCTTCCGGAGATTCTATGCGCGCAAACGGGAGATCATACGCGGCCGCGAGCGCTTTCAGATCCGGCAGAAACAGACCCGCTTCAGGCCCCGTTCCCACATAGCGGCCGTTGAAGAATTTACGCTGCGTGTTGCGTATCGAAGCATAGCCGCGGTTATTGAGCACAAGCAGGCAAATGGGAAGATTGAATGCGCGCAGCGTGGCCAGCTCCTGGATATTCAGTTGCAAACTGCCGTCCCCTTCAACCGCGACCATGGGTTGCCTGTCATGTGCGAAGCAGGCTCCGACCGCCGCCGGCAGGCCATAGCCCATCGCCCCAAGTCCCGCAGTCAAAAACACACGCTGCCCGGGTTTATTACGGAATACTGTGTGGAACGCCTCCACCGCCAACCCCGAACTCCCCGTGACAATCAGCATCCCTTCCGGCAGGACTTCGGACAATGTATCCACCAAATGATAGTGGGAGATTGCCTTGGTTGATTGAAACGGCTGTCCATCGTTGACTGCGTAACGCTGTTTCCAATCCGCGCATCGCGCCCGCCAATCCGACCAGTCAGGCCATGATGGCTTTCCCATCGCGTGGCGCATCCCGCCAATAAACACGTTGGCATCAGCACACACCGCAATGGCAAGGTCCCCGTCGAGTTTGTCAATCTCGTGCTGATCCACATCCACCACCACTTTTTTGGCGGCCCGGGCAAAACCACGAAGATTGAACGCGGTGATGATATTGTCGAGACGACACCCGATACTGATGAGCAAATCGCAATTCTGAACGGCAAAATTCGGCGCGCGCAAGGCCACGACGCCGGGACAACCGACAGCCAGCGGATGCTCATGGGGCAGTAAATCGCGGGCATTCCAGGTACTCACGACGGGGACGCCCAACTCTTCCACCCACGCACGAAAAACCTCGGCGGCGCCGGACAAGCGAATCCCGTGACCGGCAAGCATGAGGGGACGATCAGCCTCCGCCATGAGCGTGCGGATGTTGGCAATCGTCTCATCATTGAGAGCCTGCGCCTGGCCATGTCTCCATTCAGCACGATCCCAGGCCGGCAGCATGTCCACATTCACCGGCGCGCCTTGCACATCGAGTGGAACATCTATCCACACCGGCCCCGCGCGCCCTTCACGAGCCACATGATACGCCTGCTCCATGACCTTGCGAATATCCTCCGGGTTCTCCACCGTCACGGCATATTTGGTGACACCGTTCACCAGACGCACGATGTCCACTTCCTGAACACCCTTTTGCCGCAACGGCGCATCTCGCATCATATCGGCCCGTTTCACCTGGCCGGAGATGATCATCAAAGGAACCGATTCAATCCAGGCGCCCACCACAGCCGTCATGGCATTGGTGGCCCCGGGTCCGGAGGTGACAATGGCCACGCCCAGGTTCTGATTCACCCTCGCATAAGCCTCGGCGGCAATGCCTGCGGCCTGTTCATGCAAACAGGCGACGACGTTCAAGTGAGGCGACTGGCCCACGGCATCCACAAGATGCATGGCCCCGCCACCGGGCAGGAGAAAGACATGCCGCACACCGGCATCAGCAATGTAACGGGCAATGTAGTCGGCAACCCTGAACGATTGCGACATGGGGTTAGCTCATCCAGTAGGTCAACTGTGTTTTTCTGTTCTTGTTTGCCATAATTTTTTCGTCACTATAAAACGAGTCATCTTTGAAATGCGTGGAAGAAATTTCTTCAATCACGGCTCCGCCACGGCTGCTGAACGCATGACGCGTTCCCGGCTCAATCGTCACCACGTCTCCAGGCCCGCACAGGCGACGCCGTCCATCAAGATCAAGCGCAATTTCTCCAAACAAGACGTGAAACGTCTCCTCTTTTTTTTTGTGATACTGTTCCGGGTGAGACTGTCCGGGCAACAGCACCAGCAATTTTTTGCAATAGTCCCGATTCACAACGGTAATCATCGTGAGTCCGACTTCATCAAAACGCCCAAGCCCGTAATGATGGGAAATGTCCAGTTCCGCACTGCCCGGCACAATCACCCGACTCTCGTTCAGGAAGGCTTTGACCCGGCTCACGATGTCCCAGATATTTTGTCGCGTATCCTGACGTTCGCAATTCGACGGGGCAACGGCCGCATCACATGGAATCTTCGCCGTGACGGAAAACTGGCTGTACTTTGACCATTCATTGGCGGAATATTGCCCATCTTCCGGCGGAAACGCGAAGTACACATCGTCCAGGGACAAACACTCTCCCGGCGCCAAAGCGCGTCTGGCAAAAATACCACGGCGCAGTGAACGCAAATTCGCGGCCTCTTTGATGTTGTCCGTCACGCGCCTTTCCCCGTCACCGCACAACAGAAAAGCATGTTGCGCCGCCGCAAGCCACTCATCGACCTGATCGGGAGAAGACGAGTAGGCATTCAGCGCGTAGGCCTCCGTCTCAACGCCAACGTGTTTTTCAAACACGGTGGCGCCTTTCGCGACGGCAAGTGTGACCATGTCGGTATGGCCGGGATGCTCATGCGTCGAAAAGCCAACGGGTACGTCAGGATACCGGGCTCGCAATACGCCAATCCGGGACAGGTGCAAATCGCCATCATCCGTGGGATATTCCGCCACGCAATGAAGAAGAGCAAAGGCTTTCCGGCGATGACGAAAAAAACTCACCACGCAGTCAATGTCCTCGAACGTCGCGCCGGCTGTCGAGGCAATGACAGGTTGCGGGGCTTGGACAATCCGTTCCAGCAATGGCCAGTCTGTCAATGAACAACTCGCCACTTTGATACAATCCAACGCCTGTTCTTCAATCACCATGACCGACGGTTCATCAAACGGCGTGGCGATGGCCAGAAACCCCTGCGCGCGAACTTCTTCAATGAGACGATCAAAATCCGCCCTCGACAATCGCGTTTCCGAGAAACGTTTGACATACTTGACGTCGTCACGGCCCTGTTTGAGAGGATGAATAAACGTGTCGAGATCGCGATATTGCAGTTTGAACGCAAACGTGAACGGATATTTCCGGCACACAGCGCCAAAGGCACGAATGATCTTGAGGCCATGCTCCGGATCGCCCATGTGATTATTGGCCATTTCCAGCACAAACAGTCTGTCAGGAATCTTTTCTTGCATGGGTTTCACCAACTCCATTCCGACCATCAACGCGCCGACCGTCACCGGCGCACAAAATGCTCTATTTTCTCCGCCACATACTCCAACATCGTCTCCGTCAGCCCGGGATAGACCCCGACCCAGAACGTGGCATTCATGACAATATCCGTATTGCGCAGCTCACCGCTTACCCGATATTTGCGTCCCGCGAGGTATGGCTGGCGAAGAAGATTGCCGCCAAACAGCAACCGGGTTCCAATGTTATGTTCGGTAAGATAGGCAAGCAGGCGGGCACGACTGGCCGCCGTTCCGTCTTTCATTGTCACGGGAAACCCGAACCAGGACGGGTCGGAGCCGGGCGTCGCTTCCGGCAAGAGCAGGAATTCTTCGCAATGAGCCAGGCCGTGTTTCAACACAGCGAAATTGTCTTTCCTTTGCTGAATAAACCCCGACACTTTATCCAGTTGTGCCAACCCGCACGCGGCCTGCACATCGGTAATTTTGAAATTATAGCCCAAATGGGAATAGGTATATTTGTGATCATACCCTTCCGGCAGATCTCCCAGCTTCCAGGAAAACCGCTTCTTGCATGTATTATCCCGACCCGGAGGGCAGTAGCAGTCACGACCCCAATCACGTAGCGAGGTGGCAATCCGTTTCAGTTGCGCATTATTGGTAAAGACCGCCCCCCCTTCTCCCATCGTGATATGATGAGCCGGATAAAAACTCAACGTGCCAATATCGCCGAATGTGCCAACCGGTTGCCCCTGATAGGTTGACCCAAGCGCATCACAGCAATCTTCAACCAACCAGAGCTGATATTTTTTGCATAACGCGGTCACGACACCAAGATTGTAGGGATTGCCCAACGTATGAGCCAGCATGACCGCTTTCGTTTGTGGAGTAATCGCCTCTTCAATGCGACGAGCATCAATGTTATAGGTCCCCAATTCCACATCCACAAAGACCGGCACAGCGCCGCATTGGAAAACAGGATTCACGGTCGTGGGAAAACCCGCGGCCACACTGATGACTTCATCTCCCGGCCGCACAGCCCGCTCGCCAAGTTCCGGTACGGTCAGCGCGGAAAACGCCACCAGATTGGCCGTGGAACCGGAATTGACGGTGATCACATGTTTGACACCCAAAAAATCCGCCAGACGCCGTTCAAATTCATCATTGAATCGCCCGGTCGTGAGCCATCCGTCAAGCGACGCCTCCACCATATTTCTCAATTCCGCCGAATCAATGACTTTGCCGGAAGCCGGCACCACGCTGTCTCCCGGCGTAAAAGGCTCCGACGCCAGAGCAATGGACGCATAGGTTTCAACAAGAGAACCGATTTGTTCTCGCAATTGTTGAGCATGAGCGGACGGCATCATCTAGCAGCTCCCGGCAACGACTTTCTGGTACTCATGAATCTTCGACAGCGTGAGAGCCCTGATGTCGGCCCCGCCCTGTCTCTGCTTTGTCCACTCAACAACCAGTTTCAGCGCATCATACAATCCGACAACCGGACGCCAGTTCAAACGCGCACGGGCTTTAGAAGCATCAAGCGCGAGCAAAACCGTTTCATGGAATGGTTCGTCACTCTCAACCGCTTTCCATTGAGCGTTGCCCCCCCACAATTGGCTCATGGCTTGCACAACCCAAGAGACTTCCCTGGCATCGTCCTCACGGGAACCAAAATTCCAGGATTCGGCAAATGCCGCACCCTGCTCGTACAACCGTTCGGCCAGCATTAAATATCCACGGAGCGGGTCCAACACGTACTGCCACGGACGGACGGCACGGGGGTTTCTGATCGCCGCAACCCGGCCGGCTTCAAATGCCTCCACAATGTCGGGTATCAACCGATTGGCTCCGCGATCTCCTCCGCCAATGACATTGCCGGCCCTGACACTCGCCAATGCCGGCGCGTTGCGTCCGGACTCCTGTGAGGACCAAAACGAGGCACGATACGCCGCACTCACCAGTTCCGCACAGGCTTTACTGTTACTATACGGATCATACCCGCCAAGCGCATCATCTTCTCGATACCCTCTGACCGATTCCTGATTTTCATAACACTTATCGCTGGTGACGTTGACCACCGCTTTCACACCGGGCATCTGCCGTACCGCCTCCAACAGATAGACGGTGCCCAGGACATTGGTTTCATACGTTTCAACAGGATGATGATACGAATAGCCCACGAGCGTCTGGGCCGCCATATGAATGACAATTTCAGCCTGGCTGTGCCGGAGAGCCTCCCGCATCGTGTTGAGGTTGCGAATATCGCCGGTCACCGAACACATGCCATCGGCCACGCGCGCCTCTTCAAACAGACTTGGATGCACAGAAGGTGGCAACGCATACCCCGTCAACTTCGCCCCGACAGCCTGTAGCCATAACGACAGCCAGCTTCCCTTGAACCCGGTATGTCCGGTGAGAAACACGCGCTTGCCGTTCCAAAAACCGGCATTCACTCCCACACCTTCCACGGCGCCCGCCGACTGACCCACAAGTCTTCAAGATACTGCCGGTCGCGCAGGGTATCCATCGGCCGCCAAAAACCATAATGCTGATACGCCGCCAGTTGTCCCTCTTGAGCCAGTTGTTCCAGGGGTTCATGTTCCCATATGGTCTCGTCGCCCTTGATCAGATCAATCACATCCGGAGAAAGCACAAAAAATCCCCCACTCACCAACGAAGCCTCGTTCGCCGGTTTTTCTCTGAAGTGACGGACTTTATCATCAACAATGTTCAAGGCGCCGAATTTACTGGGAGGCACAATAGCGGTCAGCGTCGCTTTGACGTTCCGGGCCTCATGAAAGGCGATGAGTTCCGTCATGTTCACATCGCTGACGCCGTCACCGTAGGTACAACAGAACGCTTTTTCGTTTGTGACATACGGGAGTATGTGTTTCAAGCGGCCACCGGTCATGGTGTGCTCACCCGTATCAATGAGTGTCACCGTCCATGACTCACATCCTTTGCGATGCACGTCCACGCGATTGTGATCCAAATGAAACGTGACATCCGATTCATGATAAAAATAATTGGCAAAATATTCCTTGATCACATACCCCTTATAGCCGCAACAGATAATGAACTCATTGATGCCATGATGCGAATACCCCTTCATGATGTGCCACAGAATTGGTTTGCCGCCGATTTCCACCATGGGCTTCGGTTTCAGATGCGTCTCCTCTGCAATACGCGTTCCAAAACCCCCTGCTAAAATCACGGCCTTCACTCGTTTCAATCTCCCTGTTCGGCAAAATGGAGCGGCACAGAACAGCCTCGCGCAGTATAGGTTAACCACGCACGGTTTGGCAAAACGCACAGGCTTTGGACACAGAGGAACACTTCACAGGCGCCAGACGTGACGGACTGCGGAAGCCCGCGAGCAACGCGGAGCCATGTATCAATCCGCTATCGCCGTCACCAACGCCAGCAAAGAAAGAAGGGCGGCAACACCATAGAGGACCAGCACCGCTCCTTGATGGGAAAACTCGTGAGCGATTAACCGATAATGAAGATGTTGCTGATCCGCCTCGAGAAGACGCGCAACATGCCGGAGCCGTTTCAGAAAAGGCTCTGCCCTGTCTCGTTGTATCATTCGCAAACTCTCGAGCAAACGTCTCGTCATCACCAGCGCGGTATCAAGGATTGGAAGACCCAGGACAAGCAGAGGAATCGCCATGGGCCACGCCGCCCTTTCACCAGACGATCCCACGATGGCGGTCACGGCCAGGACGTAGCCCAGGACCAGACTCCCGGAATCGCCCAAGAATATCGTTGCCGGATGAAAATTATGCCAGAGAAATCCCGCCAAAGCGCCGATCATCACCAGCATGACCAATGCGGGCTGCACATCCCCTTTGAGGAACAAAAGAGCCGCGAATGTTGCGGCTGCGATGACGGCCAGTCCCGCAGAGAGGCCATCCAGTCCATCAATTAAATTCCACGCATTGGTGATGAAGAGGACCCAGATAAACGTCAAAGGGAACGCCCAGTACCCCAGGTCCATGGAACTGCCGCCGAGTATCGAAACGTGTTCAAAGCGAATACCCCACAGCATGGGAATCAGGGACGCGACCGTTTGGCCAATCAACTTGACCCCGGCGGAAAGATGCCACAGGTCATCCCAAAGCCCGACACAGAATAAGACGGCACATCCGAGAATCAGAGGCACCATCCACTCGGAAGCCACCGGCAACTCAATCACGCCCCATGCGCGAAGACTCAAACCGGCAAACGCCGCAATGAGCGCCGAGATCAACACCCCTCCCCCTCCAAGTCTCGGAGTGGGGCTGACGTGAATTTTCCTGAATCCCGGAGGGTCGAACAAGCCGAGCCGGGTGGCCACTCGACAGACCACGGGCGTCAAGAGAAAAGACGAGACCGCGGCAATGCCAAACAGTAAGGCTGCGATGAGAAGCATGTCAGGGTTTCAATTCTTGATCACGCATTCGGCAGATCTCAAAAAAACGCAAGCGGGAATAGCCGTCTTGCGTCGAGGCCATCCCTGTCCGCTCGGCAAGGTGCGCGAAACGGCACCAGACACAAGACCGGTTCTTCTCATCTCCGATTGGGAACGGAGGAACACCGGCGACGTTGTTCCATCTCCAACAATTTCGCATCGGAAAGGAACCGATACCAAAAACCGTACAGAACGTGAAAAACCAGTCCCGCCCTGCCGTCCAGAAATCCCAAACGCACAATGTATACGACCAGGAAATACACCAGACATCGAAAAAATTTCGGAAATTTCGCATAGACGTTGTCTTTGATCCACTGTCGTCTTTCAGGTTGCGAACCCCAAAGCGACGCCCGCAACGTGAATGCGGACTGGTCTTGCCCATCGGACAGAAGACGGGCATAGGTATTCGAATACCGATTGATTTTTTCCACACGAAACGTCAGATCTTTCTGATCCCAATCCATGACATCATGGTTCAACCAACCGGCCTTGCCCTCCAACAGAACAAGCTTTTCATCCATGCTTCTGTCTTCGTAACGCCCTTTGCCTTTCCGCCAAAACCTTAAAAGCCATACAGGATGCCAGCCGCCATGTCGTATCCAGCGTCCCATGAAATACATTCGACGCTTCATGTAAAACCCCGTGCAGTCCGTCTCCCGCAGAGAGAGAAACTCCTTCAGTTCGCTTGCCAATTCAGGGGTCAGACGCTCATCGGAATCAATCCGGAGGATCCAATCGCCCTGCATGGGAATGGTGTCAAGAGCCCAATTCAGTTTCTGCGGTGCCGCCGTCCATGTTCCAAATTCATGCCGGTAAATTTTTGCTCCATAGCGTTCTGCGATTTCCAAAGTCTTGTCCGTGCTTCCCGAATCAAGAACAATCACCTCGCCATTCAGCGGCTTGAGACTTTCCAGACACCATGGAAGATTCACCTCTTCGTTGTACGTCGGCACGAGGACTGACACGTTCAATGGCGTTTGTTGGATCATAGGATCTCGCATGCAATCATCCAATGGACGGAACGGTCTGATCAGATTTTCCTAAACGGCCCTGGGAACAATGCCCGTCTGCCAACGCAGACCTCGGCAAAAAACAAACAGCGAGAGCGCACCTAGGACGTAGCCGACGGAGAGACTGACCGCCAGCATGAAGGTGGAAGACACGTGATACACCAGAATGATCAATGTCGCTCCCGCCAACGTGGCATACTGGATTCCCCTGCCCAACAGGACGAAATGCCTCATCCTGTTTCTCGCCATAAACAGCACTTTGAGCGTCGCAAACGGGCTGAACCCCAGGATGATCCCCGTCATAGCTTGCAATAATGGGACAACCGGTTCCCATTGCAACCCGAGCAACATGGGGATAAGCGGATTCGCCAGGAAGAACACCGCCACGACAACCACGCTCAAAAAAACCAGTTGAACGGCCAAAACCTGTCCCAGGCCGTGTGTGCCGCGATCGGCGGCCACGCGATGACTGAAATAATTGTACGCGATTCTCTCCGTCACCGGCGAGATCAGGTTGTGCGGAGCGTCGGCCAATCTTCGCGCCTGGAAAAAATAGCCCGCCGCTTTCTCGCCGGCCATCCAACCAACCATCAACATGACCAATCGTTCAAACAAATGATTCACCCACCCCTCCAGCCAAAACCCGCGAAACCGGTGATACAGGGCTTTCCAATCAGGCAGGCCCAACCAGCGCAGACGAAATGTCACCATGCCTCCCACGAAACACAGACCGGCAAACCTGCCAACGGCTTCAATCCATCGCCGGACATACAGTACCGGGTATCCGACCCCCATGACCACGCCCGCCACGAGTACACCATGGGTGAGCACGTATGCGCAGAACTCCAGCAGGGCAAGATTTTTGTAACGAAAGCTTCGTTCGTAATATGCGAATGCAGCCCCATCCCAATTCGCCGCGATGGTGCCGAACAAGAGAATGCCCGCCCACAGATCCCACAGCCCGACGAACCAGAGCAGACACCACGCACCGAGGAACAAGATGACGGATTCCACCACGAGCGCGCTGAAGAGAAAGTCTTTCCCGCCCGATTCGAGTGCGTGAGAAGCCTCACGGATGATGATGTCGCTGACCCGCAGACCCACCGTGCCGGCAACCAGTCCGATTGTGGCCTGCGTCAAGGCAAAGCGGCCAAACTCTTCGGGGAGCAGATACCACACCAGCACCAGGTTTGAAAAAAATGCGATGACGGTTCGCCCGGCTCCGCCTCCAAGCATCCACAGACAATTTGTAACGATGGCACTGGCCAGGAACCGTTGAATTGTTCGAGACAGACTATCCATGAAAGATTGAGTACACGGAAACGTTCATCACGCGCCACGCGTATCGCCGTACGAGTTCACCGAGCCATGCTTCATCTTCTATCATGATGACCACGGCACAGGTGAGCGGATCGTTCTTCCCGACAAGGCAGGGACAGTCCAACGGCGACCACCATCCAGAACAGGCAGGCCGGATTGCCGGCAAACAGATCATGGCTGGTGACGGCCACGCCATAACCCAGGACGATGATCGCGACGACGATGGAGATGCTCACTACAACCCCCGCGCCATCATGTCATGCAGATGAATCATCCCCACAACCTGTTCCCGACGGTTCAACACCGGCAACACCGAAATCGGCTTTGTGCGCTTTTCCATTTTTTCCAAAGCCTGGTAGGCATTGTCCTCTTCACGCACACATTCCGGAACGGCATTCATGATCTCCGGGATCGTCAAACCGAACAGATCTTTTCCCGACTCCAGAATGTGACGAATATCATAATCCGTCACCAATCCCAGCAAGTGCCGCGCCTCGTCAACAATCGAGACGGCGCCGGCCCGTTGACGGGTAATCTCGGTGAGCATGAACCGCACATCGCGTGACACGGGCACCACCGGGTTGGCGTCGCCCGACCGCATAATGTCGCCGACCGTCAGCAACAACCGCTTCCCCAATTGTCCCCCGGGATGATTGATGGCAAAATCTTCAGGCTGAAAATCGCGCAATTGCATGAGCGCCATCGCCAGGGCATCGCCAACCACCAACGCCGCCGTCGTGCTGCACGTCGGTGCGATATTGAGCGGACATGCCTCTTCCGCTATGGGGGTGTGCAGGACGCAATCGGCATACCGGGCCATGCGTGATTGGCGTTGGGCGGTAATGGCAATGGCTTTCGCGCCGATTCTTCGCGCCACCTGAAGAATCGCGATCAGTTCGTCGCTCTCCCCCGACTTGCCGATGGCCAGCACAATGTCGTCTTTCCCGATGATCCCCACGTCGCCATGCATGCCATCCGCGCCATGCAGAAACAACGCCGGCGTCCCGGTTGACACCATCGTGGCCGCAATTTTCTGCGCAATGATGCCCGATTTACCCACACCCGTGACCACGACCTTCCCCCGGCAGGCAAAGAGACACCGCACGGCTTCTTCATAAGCGGCTCCGGTATGCTTGAGCGCATTGAGCGTCTCAACCTCCAGATCGATCACTCGATGAATTTCATCCAGAATGTCCATGGGAATCGCTTGCGGGAAAATATGGTGCGGATTGCACGTTCAAGCATGAAGACAAGAGAGAAACTTTTAATCATATTCTCTGCGGCGGCGTCAACCGGCGTTGACACCCGCAGGACGATCTTCCACCATGCCGCTAATCATGCGGCGCCACTCTTCCCGACACTCCACCGCCCACTCCCGAATCCCGTCCCTTCAGGCCTCAACCAGACGCGTCATTGAACACGCCTTGTCTCAATTAGACCCTGCCGCACTCGGCCCGATTTATTGCGATAAAGGCGGCGAGGCCTTTTGGGACGCACGGAAGAAGGACTGCCTGACCATGGGCCTCACCATCGCCAAGGCCCTCAAGCAGCGGCTCCCTCAACAGGGCAGAAGCCTGTACGTGGGAGCGGGAGTGGCCGAACTCCCCATGCTGGCCATGGAAACCCTGGACAGGAATCGCACAGTCGAAGCCCATAACCTTCGAGAATCGGAAGTCACCATTCTCGCGCACGCCTGTCACTCGCTCCCCTTCGACGTGCGCGCAACCGATGCCCAAACGGCCAGGGGGGCCTTCGATCACCTGTGGATGGTCAGCGTGCTCAACGATCCCGAATGTTTTCCGGAAACGTCGGCCTTGTCGTACGGGCGGGCGGATCCCGTGAGTTTTGATCCCATGACGTTTCAGCAGGAACGAACGCGCGTCCAGGCCCTGCTGGACGCATGCCTGTCCAAACTGTCCATACCGGGACTGCTTTCAACCTCGGTCGAAGAAGTCTCCTGGATGACGGACTGGCTCACCCGCCATCAGATCCCGTTTCACGTCGAAGACCATCTCTATCCAACCGCCATTGTTGGTGATCCTCTGTGCTTTATCCGGCTTGCCTCCGCCAGCGACGAACGACAGTGAGATGGCTTCCTCGCTCGGACGGGTCCTGGGATGGATTCCACATAACAGATATGCGAAATGACGAAAGGAGGCACACCCCCCAGTCGTCATTCCGGCGGAAGCCGGATACACCAACGCCGCACGAGACGAGACCATAAACCCTTACGGGGTGCGTTGACCACCCGGCATGGCGGCACGATGCGTCGCAAACACCGCATGCACATTCTTCCCCTGCGCGAGAAGACGTTCCCTCGCCTGGGTAAACATCCGCGCAATCAACTCCCAATCCTGCACCGTGACATTGTAGCCGCCCAACGCTTCCACCCATCGCGGCTTCTCCCACGCCGACCGTCGGGAGGAAGAATCCACCAGCGCTTCAAGTGTCTCCGACGTCCAACCCGTCGAAGAAAATGCCGTGGTCAACACCGCCGCCCGCTTCGTGCCAACCTTCTCCGCCAGTGCGGACGAAAACCATTCCCGCACACCGGGATCGGCGCTGGCGAGAAACACCGACTGAAACTGAATCAGAGCATGAATCAGGTGATTGGCTTCGGGATCGGCCTCCGGCGGCAGGACACCCGCCTCATCCATCGTCGCCAGGATCGCCATCACCGAGCCCACCTGCGCCGCCGGTGTCCGACCGGACTGCCCGGAAGGCGTCAGCCGGGACGGAGCAGGCGGAATGAAAATCTCGTTGCGAGAGCTGTATGATCCTCCCGGCCTCGGCCCGCCGCTCACCACATACACATGACCGCCCACTGCGACGGCGCCCAGGCCATGACGCGCCGTCGGCATCGGCGCCATCGCCTCCCAATGATTCAATCGCGCATTGTATCGTTCATTATGCGCAAAGGTTCCCGCGCCGGATTCTCCCCCAAAGACGTAGATCCACTCATCAACCACGGCGGCGGCCACGCCGCTTCTTGGCGTCGGCATGTCGGCCATGGGAACCCATTGATCCGATTCCACGTGATAGGCTTCCACCGTAGACAGATTGTCCCGATAGTCAAGCCGCACACGTCCGCCAATCGCATACAGGATGTCCCCCAGCGCGACAACGGCCAAATGATCGCGGGGCGTCGGCAACGAAGCCGCCGCCGTCCATTGATCCAGTCCCGGATCATACACGTCCATGGCGGCGGGGTTTTCGTGCCCGTCATAGCCACTCACGGCAAAAATTTCCCCCCGCAAGGTCGTCACGCCCAACCCGCCGCGCGCGGTGAGGAGCGGCGCCCGTTCCTCCCACACACCACGACCCGCATCAAACCGAAACACGCGATTGGAAAGCTGCCAGATTGTCTCATCCGATTGCGTAAACCCGCCAACGATATACAGCGCCCCGTCAACCACCGCGGCGCCGGCATGATGCAGCCCGACAGGCAGATCGGGCTTTGAAACCCATTGATTCGTCGTCGGATCATACGCCTCCACTCTGACGCTCACGGACGATTGCCACGGCATCCACAGGCTTGATGGCTCAAAACCTCCCACCACGTAAATCAAGCCATCCAACGCGGCCACAGCCACTTCGGTCCTCGCCGTCGGCGCGGGCGCCCCGGTCATCCAATGCCCCAAATCGGCTGCCTGACTTTCGCTCACCGGCACAACCAGCAGCAGAAAGGCCAACAGCCCCCTCACCCTGCCCGCCTGTTTGCATCGGAGACGATTCCCTGTCTGCTCCGTCGTCATTTGATCACATCCTCACGCGCTGACGTTGCCACATGATACCGTAACAGTGGATTTAATACGCGACCTTCCATTTTCCTCACGGAACAAGTAGAATCCATCCCCGGTTTCGCAGACAGCGATCTCATGGGAGAATCGCGGAAATGAAAGAACATATCCACAAGGTGCGTCTGTGAGTTGCATGGTGAACGTTGTCAGGCTGTCACGTCGGAGACCCAACGTTTGAGCGTTCGGTGCAGAAAATGACACATACGGCAAACAGAGCCCGGCCCCTCAACGATTATCAAAACAATGTTTACTCCCAATTCGGCGAGGACGGAATTATTGAAGAGATTCTGGCTCGCATCGGTAGCGACAACACTGATGGTTGGTGTGCTGAATGCGGCGCTTGGGACGGTATGCATCTGTCCAATACGTACAACCTGATCAAGAATAAAGCGTATAAAGCAGTTCTTATCGAAGGTGACAAGAAAAAATACAGGAAACTCTGCGAGAATCTTCCTTCAGATGATATCGTCAAAATTTGCGAATTTGTACATTTCTCCGGCTCAACGACGTTAGACGCCATTTTCAAAGAATCCCCCATACCCACCAACTTTGATTTTCTTTCAATCGATATTGATGGCTGTGACTATCACATTTTTGAGTCACTAATCAGATTCAAGCCGAAAATAGTTTGCGTCGAATTTAACCCTACAATTCCTAATCCTGTCGAATTTGTACAGACGAAAGATTTTTCCGTTAAGCAGGGAACGAGTGCAAGATCCATGGCCGAGCTTGGCGAAAAAAAAGGGTATGACTTGGTGGCCTCAACGAAGTGCAATCTTCTATTTGTTGATAAAGCTTATGAGGCATCTGTTGGGGGAGGGGGGGGCATTGACAAGATCAGAGATGACTCAAGCTGTCGAAATTATATATTCAACGGTTACGACGGCACCGTGCTAACCAGTAAACCGTTTAAGATCGGGTGGTTCGGCATTACAGTTCGTCATGCGGCCATGCAACAAATTCCTAAATTTTTAAGGACTTTTCCGGGTGACTATAACTGGCTACAGAAAATAATTTTTGCACTGTATTGGATGGTAAGGATAGGATATCATAAAAGCTGGAATGAACTGTGCGGTATGTTGAGAAAATTTGTGTCAAGATCATGAAAGACATTGAATACTTCAAGCTGGCGCAGAGAATTCATAACCCGGAAGGGTTAATCCCTCCTCCCCACTCCGTCAAACAATTCGTTGTAAGAGAGTACGCTTGGAAGTACGATCTAAAAATCTTTGTCGAAACGGGAACATGTCTTGGAGATATGGTTGACGCCATGAGACCGTATTTTAACCAAATTTACTCGATAGAACTTAGCAAAATACTGTACCGGCGAGCCAGAAAACGTTTCGCCGTTTCAACGAGAATACGTCTTGGAGCCATGCTTGATGCCATGAGACTGTACTGTCATCAGGCGTATTCGATGAAACAGATTTTCAAGCGAGCGAAAAAACGACTCAAGGAGGAAAAGAAGCTACAATTAATTCTGGGGAACAGCGGAAAGGAATTAGGCAACCTGATTCCTCAAATTACCCAACCGTGCCTATTCTGGCTTGATGGTCATTTTTCCGGAGGAATGACTGCCAAAGGCGCCACAAAAACACCTGTTTGCGAGGAGCTGAATCATATCCTGGCTATCAGACATGTGCCATATGTGGTGTTGATTGACGATGCGCGTGAATTTGGCAACACCTCCGATTATCCAACGCTTGATGAAATTGCAACCCTTGTTCAGCGAGCAGAAATGCCGCATCGCATGACTGTCAAAGATGATATCATACGAATAGCCCCAACATCCGTGAGTGCCGAAGACATATGAGAGAACGCTGACACCCACCAACCGTGCAGCGGTGCACGCCAGTACGCCAGCCGGAAACCCCGCCGAGCGTCCTCACCGGCATCTTCAGGCAAAACCATGACACGCAAAACAGCCGGCATCACCGGCCAGACCGGTTCCTACCTGGCCGAGTTTTTACTGGGAAAAGGATACACTGTGCACGGCATCAAGCGTCCGGCCTCGTCGTTGAACACGAAACGCATTGACCACATCTACAAGGATCCCCACGAAAACAACGTCCGGCTTCATCTGCATTATGGTGACATGACGAACAGTTCCAACCTGACGAGCATCCTCAACAAAGTGCGGCCGGATGAAGTCTATAATCTGGCGGCGCAATCGCATGTCGCGATCTCGTTTCAATCATCCGAATATACCGAGGTCTCGGCCACGTCAGTGCGCGCCGTCGGCACTGGCATCCCGGTCATCCAATGCCCTAACTCGGCAGCATGGTTTTCGCACATGGGCGCAAAGAGCAGCAGGGTCAACAGTCCCACAACTCTGCCCGCCTGTTTTCGTCGGGGACGATTCACGGTCTGTTCAGTCGTCACTTGATCACATCCTCACGCGCTGACGTTGCCACATGATACCGTAACAGTGGATTTAATACGCGACCTTCCATTTTCCTCACGGAACAAGTAGAATCCATCCTTGGTTTCGCAGACAGCGATCTCATTGGAGAATCGCGGAAATGAAAGAACATATCCACAAGGTGCGTCTGTGAGTTGCATGGTGAACGTTGTCAGGCTGTCACGTCGGAGACCCAACGTTTGAGAGTTCGATGCAGAAAATGACACATACGGCAAACAGAGCCCGGCCCCTCAACGATTATCAAAACAATGTTTACTCCCAATTCGGCGAGGACGGAATGATTGAAGAGATTCTGGCTCGCATCGGTAGCGACAATACTGATGGTTGGTGTGCTGAATGCGGCGCTTGGGACGGCATGTTTCTCTCCAATACTTATCGCCTGATCAAGAATAAAGCGTACAAAGCAGTTCTTATCGAAGGTGACAAGAAAAAATACAGGAAACTCTGCGAGAATCTTCCTTCAGATGATATCGTCAAAATTTGCAGATTGGTGCATTGCTCGGGTCCGGCGACATTGGACCAAACATCACTTGGGGAGACTTCAGGGACCTGATGGTGAGGTGAAGCACGCCTGCTCACCGCAAAAGGAAGGGATAATGATGAAAATAGGCATTGTGGGTTTGGGAATCGTCGGTCAGGCGGTCAAATTTGCTTTTCAAAAGGCAGGGCACCATGTCCTGCACTACGACATCAAAGACAACACCAAAATGACCGATGTGTTAAACACGGATATCGTCTATATCTGCGTTCCCACCAAATCAAATAAAGACGGCACTTGCGATACATCCATCGTGGAAGATTCGGTGAGACGGCTTGTACAGACTCATTCCTACTCCGGCATCATTACCATTAAGTCGACCGTTGTCCCAGGCACCACACAGAAACTGCAGGCAGAACACCCTGACGCAAAAATATGTTTTGTGCCTGAATTTTTAAGGGAGCGCTGCGCCATTGCCGACTTCACGGACAACCACGATGTCTGCGTTATAGGAACGGAGTCAGAGCATATCTTCAACGTCATCAAAGCGTGCCACGGCCGCTATCCCGCCGTCAGCGTCCAGTTGTCGCCAACTGAAGCGGAAATCAGCAAATACTTTAACAATGCATACAACGCAACATTGATCACATTTGCGAATGCGTTTTATGAACTGTGCCAATCCATGGGCGCCGACTACGGCGCTGTCAAAAGCGCCATGACACTACGGGATCACATTTACGACCGGTATTTGGAGTGCAATGAGACGTTCAGGGGATTTTCTGGCGCATGCCTGCCCAAAGATACACTGGCAATCGCATCTCTGATAAAGCAAAATGGTCTCAACATCGGGTTATTTGAGGCTGTCCTCAACGACAACAAAAATTATACCCAAACCGCGATTCAGGAGACAGAGACATGAAGATACTGGTCACCGGCTCGGAAGGGTCTCTCATGCAGGCCGTGATACCTCTGTTGCTCAAACAGGGGCATACCGTCCGGGGCGTAGACAACTTTTCCCGGTACGGCGTCATTGAGCGGGCACGCAACTACGAATTTATTAGAGACGATTTAACCAACCCGTCTTTTACCGACTCGGCGGTAAAAGGTATGGACGTGGTGATGCAAGCCGCCGCCTCAATCTATGGGATAGGCGGTTTCCACAAATACCGAGCCGACATCTTGCTAAAGGATCTGACATTACATCAGAACATTTTGTTGAGCATGCTCAAACACAACGTCCCAAAAATCGCATACATCAGCTCATCCATGGTCTATGAGCAGTGCCGTCAGCATCCGAGTAAAGAGTCGGACGCGTTTGAAGCCTTCATTCCTCAAACCGACTACGGTTTAAGCAAATTGGTGGGCGAACGAATGGTGATAGCCAGCGCAAAACAGTACGGCATAAAGTTTGTGATATGGAGACCATTTAACATCATCACACCCCACGAAAAAGGCGAAAACGAACAGGGCATGAGTCATGTTTTCGCGGATATGATTCGCAATATCGTGATCAACAAAGCCAACCCCTTGCCCATTATTGGCGACGGCCAGCAAATCAGGTGTTTTACATGGATACACGATGTTGCAAGTGGAATTGCCGAACATTCCTTCAGCTCCAACACAGACAATGAGATATTCAATTTAGGGAACCCAGAGCCCATCACCGTCAAACATCTGGCAACGCTGATATTTAAGACAGCCCAAAAGCTGTCCCTCATTGAAAAAACGGACTCTGAACTGCAATTTCATACGTCAAAATCCTACTCCCTGGATGTCAAAAAACGAATCCCCAATGTTGACAAAGCCAAAGCGTTGTTACACTGGACACCAACCCAAAAAGTGGCGGACTCTGTGGCTCTGTGTCTTGAAAAAATGTAAAAATGGACAGTGGGGTAGCGGGCAACCATCCCTCTTCAACAGCGCAGTAAGCATGATGGACCGACCGGGAACCGCGAGCAAACCAATTTCCCTGTGGTTCACCGATTTTCAGCATGAGGAAACGGTAGAATCCATCAGGCAGGGTAGCCTTTATCATTTTCTTGCCAGATCTTTCCCTGTCACGTTAAATCCAAAAGATCCGGATTTTTTAATTTATTCCGACACTGGTGATCGTTTCCGATCTTTCTCCTGTACGCGCATTTATTACACAGGCGAAAATTCTCGTCCCAATTTCGCTGAATGTGATTTTGCGTTTTCATTTGACGGCACAGATGAAAAAAATTTTCGTTTACCGTTATCTTTCATCGGAGGCCTGGGTGAGGCGTTGCAAGACATATTCGACCAGCGCGCCCATGCCACAGAACTGCTTGCCGCAAAGAAAAAATTCTGTAACTTCATTTACCGCAATCCACATTGCGCGCAACGCAACCATTTTTTTCGATTATTAACAAAGCACAGGAAAGTTGATGCGGCGGGTCCGTTATTTCATAACACTCCCGGATTAACATCGCGTGACCATCCATCAATGTATGAATCCAAACCGCCTTTCATTCGTCAATATAAATTTACCATTGCGTTTGAAAACGAATCATGTCCGGGCTATACCACTGAAAAAATCATCCACGCTCTGGCGGCGGGGTCGGTCCCGATTTACTGGGGCAATCCGGATGTGGCCCGCCTCTTCAACCCCTCGGCGTTTATTAATTGTCATGATTTTTCCAGCTTTGAAGAGGTGGTGGAAAAAATTCTCTCGATTGACGACAACGACAATGACTACAAACACTATCTCTCCGCGTCCCCATTTGCCGGAGACAACAATGTGATCAATCGTGAATCGGAAAGGGCCATCGCACGATTTCAGGAAATTTTCTCTCGCCCGGTCACTCCCCCCGTCGCCCACTCTGTCCGGAACCGTTCTTCGGGACGCGTTCCCCGATCCTGCTTTCGCAGGCTGGCCAGGTGGCTCAGAAGAAAACGAAAAAGCATGCACTATGTTTTAGCGTTATTGCTGCGCAGAAAACGGCCCTGGTAGCGAATCGGAACAGTCAGCTTAGGAAAAACACACCCCCCCCGTATCCCCGAAAGCGGAGCGCCGACTCTTGCGTTTGTCACCCTGACATGGTTTACTCCCATTGGTTTTTCACAAGGAGCGATTGCAGTGAGCTCTCTCGTCTTTGACACGCACAAAGCCATAAAGTCCCTCACGGAAGCCGGTGCCAACGAAGTCCTGGCCGAAGCGGTGGTGGCCACCATCGGAGCCGCCATGGCTGGCAACCTGACCACCAAAGTTGATACAGCCGAACTCAAAACTGAACTCAAAGGCGATATCGCCGAACTCAAAACTGAACTCAAAAGCGATATCGCTGAACTCAAAACTGAACTCAAAAGCGATATCGCTGAACTCAAGCATGAGATGGTCGTCCTTGAGCAAAAACTCACGACATTGATGTATAAACTTATCCTTGGAACGGCATTCGGCATTGTCGGGTTGACCGTGACGTTAATGAAATTGCTTTGACGGACCATCACGACCACGCCCCACCACAACATCCCTTCGTTCTCTTCTCTCCCAACGCCGGTCATCTGAACGTTTCCAGGCTGGAATCGTTGCCGGGTGCAAAAATCTGCGCTTCACTGATAACGATTCCGGATTATTCATGTCCGTGATGACGAAACGGGAACGGCATGACGACCTCGTGGCGATGACACGATTCGACGCAGGGCCTTGCCGAAAGGAGCCGATACCAGACTGACAAACCTTGCGAGTCAAGCCCGTCACGCCATAAGGAGCGTTTGAAAACCCGTACGCTCATCATTATAATCACGGGACACTCCCCCGTGCGTTCATCAACCATCGCGAGGCGGCCGTGCTCGCAAAAGTCTTCAGCGCAGGATTGATCGGATTAGAAGCCCACTTGATTGAGGTTGAAGTGGATATTGGCGGGGGGCTCCCTCAATTTTCCATTGTCGGCCTGCCTGACGCAACCGTTCGGGAAAGCCGGGACCGCATCCGCGCGGCACTCAAAAACACCGGCTTCGCCCTGCCTCCCAAAAAAATCACCATCAATCTCGCGCCCGCAGGCTTAAAAAAAGAAGGGGCGGGACTCGAATTAAGCATGGCCATCGGCATTCTGGTCGCCGAAGGCCTCATCACCCAGGAAGCGGCTCAGCAATACGTCTTGCTGGGTGAACTGTCTTTGGATGGGCGCATCAAACCCATTCGAGGGAGCTTGTCCATCGGCATGCTCTGTCAACACCACCGCCCCCTCATTCTTCCCATTGAGAATGCGCGCGAAGCGACGGTGATTGAACACGTTGACGTCTATGGGATGCACACGCTCACTGAAGTCGTGGAGGTTCTCAATGGCAGGCAACCCTTGCCCCCGCTTGTCACGGACCGTCAACCCCTGGCCCAGGTCTCCGCCCAACTGGAAGACGATTTCGCGGATGTGCGCGGACAGATGCAGGCCAAGCGCGCGTTGGAAGTTGCCGCGGCCGGCGGACACAACGTCCTGCTGATCGGCCCGCCGGGGTCAGGGAAAACCATGCTGGCCCAACGTCTTCCCGGCATCCTGCCCCATCTGCACCCGCAGGAAGCGTTGCACACCACTCGCGTCCACAGCGTGGCCGGCACTCTGCCCGCCAACCAATCGCTCATCACCACCAGGCCATTTCGCGCTCCGCATCACAACATCTCGGAAGCGGGCCTGATTGGAGGCGGCACCATTCCCAGACCCGGCGAAGTGTCCCTGGCGCATAACGGCGTGTTGTTTCTGGATGAAGTGCTGGAATTCAAGCGATCAGTGCTGGATGGATTGCGACAACCGCTTGAAGATGGTACCGTGACCATCACACGCGTCAACGCCTCCATGCAATATCCGGCGCGGTTCATGTTGATCGTCGCCATGAATCCCTGCCCGTGCGGTCATTACGGGGACCGAACACGGGAATGCATCTGCAGCCCTCAACAAATCCGACGGTACCGTGGGCGACTGTCAGGCCCGCTCCGCGACCGGCTTGATATTCACATGGAAGTACCGGCGGTTCCCGTGTCGGACCTCGGACACGATGATCCGCTCGCTGAACGCTCGGAAACCATTCGGAAACGCGTGGCGGATGCCCGCCACATGCAGGCGCATCGGTATCAAACCGACAAACTGCTGACCAACGCCCAACTCAAACCCAGACACATGAAAATTCATTGCCAAATAGACCCCGCCGGCAAGGCGCTGCTGGAGCAGGCCGTGACACGATTGGGACTTTCCGCGAGAGCCTATGGGCGCATCCTTCGCGTTGCGCGCACCATCGCGGATTTGGCAGACTCCAAAGCGATTGCCTCCTCGCATCTCGCCGAGGCCATCCAATATCGGAACCTGGACAGGACAACCGCTTTCTAGCAAGGAGTGAACATGCAAACAGCACGAACGTTCTTCTGGTGGTTCATGCTTGGCTCTCTGACAGCGTTCTCGGTGTTGCTCATTAAGGGAGAGCCGATCTGGGATATCAGCAAGATTGCGTTCCTGACCCCAATCCTCGGCGGCGGCATGCTGGGTGGGTGTATTGCCCTGATTCTTAATCGCATTCGACAAACCTGACCGACGATCCCACCCCACGGACACAAACACGCCATGGACATTCAGATTGGCCCGCATCTGTACCGCAACAGCAACGGCACCATTGAGATCGAAGGCGTCCCTCAAATCGAGTGTGAGCCACGCCCATCGGGCGGTTTTCCCAAAATCAGTTTTGCGCTGTTTGACGCGGCGGGGAAAATGCCGGCGAAACTCATGAACGGCACGCTGTCAATCAACGAGGGACGCGCCTATGTCCTCGAGCGAAGCGCGGCGAGTTTGGTGATGCGGCATCACGAGAGCGGGAAGAGCATTCTCCACATGGTTCTTGAAGAAAACGGCCGGCTCGTGATTTCACGAGGCGAATTTTACACACTGAAAGCCCACCTCTTTACCATCACGCCTTCGGAATGGACCCTCGAAAAAACCACGGGACAGAAAGGCGAAACCGACCTCAACGGCAAGGCGGTTTCCCTGGGATAGTCCCTGGCGTTTGCATGATCTGGTCCCCTGCGGCGTTGACCTTCCTCACCTGCAACAGTTGCACGTACTGACGCTGACGTACGCGCCTTTGCCCACTCGTCGTCCCCTTGCCTTGAACGGAAAATCCCGCACGGACTTCTTGCGACGTCCCTGTTCCCGCCTTTTTTATTTCAGTCAAAACGCTCAATCTCTTTCCGCTGGGCGAACTGCCCGGCTTTGCCAACTGGCTTGCGAGTCCCCGGCCAGCAGTCCCCAAAAAACTCTTCATCACCGTTTCCGTGCCTTCGTCAAAACTCACGTTCGCCATGCAATCCCCTCGTGTTACGCTCCCAGCACCTTCCCGACCAGATGCGCCGCCTGTTCAATGTCCGCACTCGACACATCCAAATGCGTGACCGCGCGGAACCGATGGTCGCCCATGGCATTCAGCAACACACCGGCGTCTTTCATCGCCTGAACAAGCTCCCCGGTCGAGCGGTCGCTTCGCACCACCTCAAACAGCACGATATTGGTCTCGACCAGATCGGGATCCACAAAGACCGTGGGAATCTGTTGCAACTGAAGGGCAAAATGTCTGGCGTTGTCGTGATCGTCCCGCAGCCTCGCCACGTGGTGATCCAGCGCATAGAGACCGGCGGCGGCGAGGATGCCGGCTTGTCTCATACCGCCGCCGAACATCTTTCGCAGCCGTCTCAGCCTGGCAACCAGGTCATGAGTGGACACGATCAGTGACCCAACCGGCGCCCCCAGCCCTTTCGACAGGCAGAACGACACGGTATCAAAAGGCCGCGCAAACTCGGCGACCGCCACGCCGGACGCCGCAGCCGCATTGAATAATCTTGCGCCGTCCAGATGCGACGCGAGACCCCGGTCTCCCGCCAGTTGTGTGATCTCCTGAATCGTGGACAGCGGATAGACGGAGCCTCCGCCAACATTGTGTGTCTGCTCCAGACACAACAAGGTTGTCGGCGGATGATGAATGTCGTGAGGCCGAATGGCCTCCGCAACGCGATCCGCCGCAAGCAGCCCACGCTCCCCTTCCACGCAACACAACTGGACTTGCGACAACGCGGAAGCCGAACCGCCCTCATAGCGAATCACATGCGCGGTCTTTTCCGCGATCACTTCATCGCCCGGACGCGTATGAACACGAATGCACAGTTGATTCGCCATCACTCCGGTGGGAACAAACAGCGCGGCTTCCTTCCCCAGCACATGCGCGGCTTTGGCTTCCAGGGCATTGACCGTGGGGTCTTCGCCATACACATCATCCCCGACCTCGGCTTGCGCCATGGCCGCTCTCATGCCTGGCGTCGGTTTGGTGACGGTATCGCTTCGCAGATCAATCATCATGACATCCTCACTGGTCAACGAACGATGCATCCCTATCTCTCTATGGTACGCGATTCACCACTGCGCACCTCAACCGTCAGCCCCGTTTCCAGCAACACCGACTGGATATCGTGCGCGGACACGGGACCCGCGCGAAGAATAATCGGCTTGTCCGCCACACTCAACAACGTGGAAGGCTGCCGTCCCGGAGCCGGTCCGGTATCGAGAATCACATCAACGTCATCACCCAACGATACCCGGACCTCCTCGGCCGTCAGACACGAACGATCCCCGGAGCGATTCGCGCTCGTCCCCGTCAACGGCCCCGTGTGTTGCAACAATGTCCGCAAAAACGCGGGCGCAGGTTCTCGCACCCCAATGGTGCCCGTCCCCGCCGTCAGCACGGGAGACAACGACGGGTGCGCGGGAAAAATCACCGTCAAAGGCCCGGGCCACCAGGCGTCCAACACCGGCTCCGCCCACGGAGGGACGGCACTGGCCAGATCATCAAGCTGACTCCTGTCCGCGATCAGCACAAGAACGGGTTTCCCTGCAGGCCGCCGTTTGGCCTTGACCACACGATCCAGCGCCCGCGCGACGGAAACCGACGTGGCCAGCGCATACGAACTTTCCGTCCCGACCGCCAGCAGCCCGCCGCCACGCACGAGATCCACAATCGGAAGCCAAAAAGAAGAAGAAGGTCGGGAAGGTACGGAAAGAATTCTGGCCACGGGAGCCGGCCTTTCCCTCGCGAAGCGGGTTCTTAAGTCACGACGTGTCCGGCAATATCCGTTCGGCAATACCGCCCTTCAAACTCAATGCGTCCGGCCACGTCATACGCGCGATCACGCGCCGCGTTGCGGGACACCCCCCAGGCGGTCACGCCCAACACCCGGCCTCCATCCGTCACAAGAGCCTGATCCCGCCGAGCCGTGCCGGCATGAAACACGGCGACGTGATCCTGCTCCGCAGAGGGCGGAAGCCCGGTGATCGGGAGACCCTTCCTGTACGTGCCCGGGTACCCTCCGGACGCCAACACCACACAGACCGCAGCCTGATCGGACCATTCAAGCTTCACCTGATCCAACCGATGCTCCACCACGGCCTCCATGATGTCAACGAGATCTGTTTGCAACAACGGCAACACCACCTGGGTTTCGGGATCGCCAAACCGCGCATTAAATTCCAGCACGCAGGGACGCCCCTCCGTGACCATGATCCCCGCGTACAACACTCCATAAAAAGGACTGCCCGCGCGCGATAATCCCTCAATCGCAGGAGACAGCACGTTGCGCACAATCTCATCGCGCAAAGCCGGCGTGCCCAAAAGCGCCGGCGCATACGCCCCCATGCCGCCGGTATTGGGCCCGGTTTCGCCGTCCCCGATCCGTTTATGGTCTTGCGCGACCACCATGGGAAGCACGGTTTTCCCATCGGCAAACGCCATCACGGTGAGTTCCTCGCCTTGCAGATATTCTTCAATGACCACCTGCTTCCCGGCGTCGCCGAAGGCGTGACGCGCCAGCATATTGACCACGGCGTCACGGGCTTCCTGCGCCGTTCTGGCGATCACCACGCCCTTCCCTTGAGCCAACCCGTCCGCCTTGACCACAATGGGGAACGAGCAACGTTCCAGATATTCAAGCGCCGCTTCGGTGCGATCAAAGGTGCGGGCGTCAGCCGTCGGAATCCGTTGACGCATCATCAGGTTTTTGGCAAAGGCTTTGCTGGATTCAATCCTCGCGGCGTTTTGGGCAGGGCCAAACACGGCCAGTTTCTTTTGCCGAAACAGATCCACAATGCCCAGCGCCAGGGGCGCTTCTGGGCCCACCACCGTGAGATCAATGGATTGCTCTTCAGCGAAGCGTTGAAGGCCGGGCAGATCCGTGACCGCAATCGGCACACACGTGGCCAGTTGACTGATCCCCGCATTGCCGGGCGCGCAATAGAGTTTGGTCACACGCGGACTTTGCGCCAGTTTCCAGACCAGCGCGTGCTCGCGCCCGCCGCTGCCGATGACGAGGATTTTCATGGATACTCAAGGAGAAACTGCTTAAAGTCATCGGGTTGAGGCGCAGATATTTTCAACCATTTTTCCCCGTAAAATTTGACTTCCATTTGTTCTTCTCCAGGCTTCCAGTTTCTCGTTCCTGCCCCCTCTCCGGGCTCTCCGGTATCCTGGTTCACAACAATATTGTTCAAGTAAGGAATCTTTTTCTTCTTGCAAAAATCTCTAATACCCCCAAGAGGGAAGCCCAGATTTTGGCAATAGATGCCAGTCAATTTTTCAACTTCCCCATAGGTCAGGATTTGAGATTTGCTGGCGGCCCATGCAAGTAGCGGCCAAAGCTTGCTTGCGCCTTCGCGTTCATTCTTCGTCAGCTTCCTTTTTTTGACTTGTGCCATTTCCTTCCTCCTTTAGTGCTATCCAGAAAATCAAGCCGCGCCCCACATCCTCAATGCCGAAAATGCCGCATCCCCGTCATGATCATCGCCAGATTCCGCTCATCCGCGGCTTGGACAACCTCACTGTCACGGATGCTGCCGCCCGGTTGAATCACCGCGGTGATCCCGGCTTTGGCGGCTGTATCAAGTCCGTCGCGGAACGGGAAAAAAGCGTCCGACGCCATGACGCAGCCTTTGATGGGCAGTTTGGCTTTCATCTCGGCCAGCGCGACGGAATCCACACGGCTCATCTGTCCGGCTCCGATGCCGACGGTTTGCATGGCATTGGCAAACACAATGGCGTTGGACTTCACATGCTTGCAGACCTTCCAGGCAAAGGCACAGGCGGTGTATTCCGCATCCGAAGGTTTCCGTTTGGTTGGAACCGGTAATTTTTGCAAATCCGGCAGGATGCCGAGATCGCGATCCTGCACGATCAGCCCGCCAACCAGCTTTTTCAAATCGTCGCCCTCGCGGTGAGGGCTTGCGAGCGAACCCACCGTCAACAACCGCAAGTCTTTTTTCCGTTTCAACTCGGCCAGCGCGTCGGCGGCAAACTCCGGGGCGATCAGGACTTCGACAAACGTCGAGGTCACTTCCCGAGCCATGGCCAGATCCACAGGCCGGTTGCAGGCAATCACGCCGCCAAAGGCGGAGACCGGGTCGGCTTCCCTGGCTTTCACATAGGCGTCAACGGGCGTGGCGCCAAGCGCTACCCCGCATGGATTATTGTGTTTGATGACGACCACGACCGTTTCAACACATTCTTTCGCCAGTTCCAGGGCCGCGTTGGCATCCAGATAATTGTTGTAGGACATGGACTTGCCGTGCAGTTGGCGGCTCCGGGAAATCGCAGGCTCCGTCCCGCCGATTTCCCGATAAAACGCCCCTTGCTGATGAGGGTTTTCGCCATACCGCAAAATCTCCACGCGGTCATAGGCCAGCGACAACCGTGACGGGAATCTGTCGGCCGTCCCGCTGTCGGGTTGCCGATGCAAATACTCCGCAATCAGGCCATCGTACCGAGAGGTGTGCTGAAACACTTTTCCTGCCAGTTCGCGCCGCAACGACACGGGCACCGACCCGGATTGCAACGCCTCCAGCACGCGACAATAGTCGTCCGGATCCACCACCGCGATCACGTCCTGATGATTTTTGGCGGCCGACCGAAGCATGGCGGGGCCGCCGATATCAATATTCTCAACGGCATGTTCCAGCGTACATGCGGGGTCGGCAATGGCCGATTCAAACGGGTAGAGATTGACGACCAGCAGATCAATGGGCGCAATGTCGTGTTCCCGCATCTGCTGCACGTCCTCGGGCCGGCCTCGCCGACCCAGCAGCCCTCCATGAATTTTTGGATGCAGCGTTTTAACCCGTCCGCCCAGAATCTCCGGGGAGCCGGTATGCAGCGCGACTTCAGTGACCGGCAGCCCGGCATCACGCAGGGCTTTGGCCGTGCCTCCCGTCGAAAGAATGGTCGCCCCAAGTTCGACGACTCCTTTGGCAAACTCCGCAACACCCGTCTTGTCGGACACACTGATCAGCGCATGGTTCCATTGGCCCATTGTTCAACCCTCGGCGAGACGTTTAGTGGATGAAAGGAAAAACGAAAGCAAAGTGTACCAAAGGCATCAGTTGAACGGCAACGCAAGGCATGGGTTCGGATGGAGAAGACATGCGCTCACCGGCGACGCTTCCAACGCGCGCGTGCCGATCCGCTGTGTCAGTCCATCCGGCATCATGCAATTTCCCGATGTTTCCTTTATAATTTTGAGCGGCCCGGACAGACAACCCGTCATGGGAGTATCGTATGCACTGTGTCTTATGCGGAAACAACGCATTGGAATCCATCCCAAACATGGATGCAAAATGCTCCGAGTCTCTTCTTGTGTCACTGTGCGGCACGTGCGGGCTGGTACAACAAAACCCCATTCCCGCCGAGGACGCACTCAAGATTTACTACTCGCATCATTACCGCAAAGATTATAAAAACACCTACGCGCCGAAACCTCGCCACGTGTACCGCGCAGGCCAAACCGCCCTCCGGCGTCTCCGCTTTCTCAAGAACGCAGCCATATCAGAGGGCGCGCTGCTTGATGTGGGGGGAGGCGGTGGTGAATTTGTGTATCTGGCGGGGAAATGGGGGTTTCAGGCCACGGGCGTTGAGCCAAACATCGGCTACTCGGAACATGCCAGCCGTGAATATGGGTGCACGGTCACAACGGGAGCGATTGATGATATTGCCGGCACGTACGACATCATTACCATGTTCCATGTTCTTGAGCATTTGCCGTCACCGGTCAGGGCGTTTGAGAAATTGTCCACCCTGCTCAATGCCAACGGGAAGCTGTGTATTGAGGTGCCCTGGATTGAAACGAATGACGCCTCGCCGCACAACATCTATTTCAAGGCCCATATTTTCTATTTCAGCGCCGATACCTTGATCGCCTGTGCCAGCCGATTCTTCGATGTTCTCACGGTTGATACCTCATCCAATCTCACCATACTTTTTGAAGCCAAGGCCCATCCAACGTCTCTCACGTTACCCGATGCGGAATCGGTGAAGCGATTACAAAGACGGCTGCGTCACAAGGGATGGAGCGAGTACCTGTTGCAAGGGCATGGCATGGTGAAACCCATACGGAAAATCATGCGATTGATTGACGAATTCACCATACGGGGCATGACCCCGAAGACCATACTGGATGATTTGAAATGACGCCCACGGGGAGAGGGGGAACGTGCTGTTGCGCGGCAACGGTTGGCGGGAACATGGAATCTGTCGCAACGAGGACACGAATCAACAGGGAAAGGAGCGACGGCGGGAGACTTCAGAAAACCGGCCACCCATGAACGCACAACCTTCACACGCCTGGACGCTGGACATTGGCGCCCGTGTCATCTCGCCGACGACCGTCCATTTCAAAGTCTGGGCTCCCAACGCCGAAGTCGTCAGCGTCACGCTTGACACCTCCCCTCCTCGCCGTCACCCCCTGTCTCCGACGCCGCAGGGATACTGGGAAGGCACCGTATCAGACGTGCCGGCCAACGCCCGCTATGCCTATGTGCTGAACCGCAACCTTGAACGCCCGGACCCGGCTTCGCGGTTCCAGCCTGACGGCGTGCACGGTCATTCCATGGTGATGGATCCCTCCGCGTTTCCCTGGACCGACCATGCGTGGAAAGGCCTGCCACTGGAACAGCTGATTATGTATGAGCTGCACGTGAGTACGTTTACGCCGGAAGGCACCTTTGACGCGATCATCGGCACACTTCCCTATCTTCGCGACACCGTCGGCGTCACGGCGATTGAATTGATGCCCGTGGCCCAGTACCCGGGCGTGCGCAACTGGGGCTACGATGGCGCCTACCTCTTTGCCCCGCAAGCCAGCTATGGAGGACCCGATGGACTGAAGCGCCTGGTGGACGCCTGCCACGCGCACGGCCTCGCCGTGATCCTGGACGTTGTCTATAACCATCTCGGGCCGGAAGGCAATTACCTGGGAGACTACGGCCCATACTTCACGCATCGCTATTCGACCGCATGGGGGCAAGCCATCAACTACGACGGGCCGGACAGCGATCCGGTTCGACATTGCATCATCAGCAATGCGTTGTACTGGATCACGGAGTTTCACATGGACGCGCTTCGACTCGATGCCATCCACGGCATATTCGATTTCAGCGCCACACATATTTTGCGGGCGATGGGAGAAGCGGTCCGGGAACAGACCCTTCAATGCGGGCGGGAGATTCACGTCATCGCGGAAAGCGACTTGAATGACGCGCAAACGGTCACACCCGTCACGCAAGGAGGACACGGGCTGGCGAGTCAGTGGACGGATGACTTTCATCATGCCCTCCACAGCGTGCTGACCGGAGAACGGAACGGGTACTACCAGGACTTCGGGAGCCTCGAGCAACTGGCCACGGCGATCACGGACCGCTTTGTGTACTCGGGCCAGCATTCGGCCCATCGGAGACGTCAACACGGCAATGCCGCCGGCAATGCGGCGCCCTCTCAATTTGTCATCTTTGCGCAGAACCACGATCAGGTCGGCAATCGGGCGCATGGCGATCGCCTCTCCACCCTCGTGCCCTTTGAGGCGCTCAAGCTGGCGGCGGCGGCCGTCCTGCTTTCCCCCAACATCCCGCTCTTGTTTATGGGAGAAGAATATGGCGAGACCGCGCCCTTTCTCTATTTCATTGATCATGGGGACCCCGAATTGAGCGACGCCGTACGGCGGGGCCGCAACAAGGCATTGGCGGCCTTCGGCTGGCATGACGCGCCGGATCCACAGGCACAGTCAACCTACACCCGTTCCCGGTTGCAATGGGATGGACCGAAAACACACGCACGGCAGTTTTTACCGCCGTGGTACCGCAAGCTCATCCAATGCAGAAAATCGGTTCCGGCCCTGGGAACGGGACAGCCAACAGACAGACTTGATGTCCGGACCGACCTCAAAGCCCGCGTGCTCACCATCTATCGAACAAGTCGGTCAGGGCCGGAGGCGTTCATCATGCTGAGTTTCAACAAGAACGCGATCAGCCTGTCGCTGTCTCAACCGGAAGGACACTGGTCGCTGCGACTTGATTCCGACTCGCCGACATTCGGTGGCACACACAACCTGCCTGCGCCACAGCATCTGACGTTGCCCCACGAGACGGACTCGCTCTGGCTCCCGCCTTATGCCGTGTGGGTCTATACCGCCGGTGAATCCGCATAAAGCGACGGCAGACTGAAGGAAGCGAGATGAGCCTCCGGGGTCTCCTTAATTGAGCGACCACCACCCGCACACCATCACACGTCCGCACAAAGCCGTCACGAAGACTTTCGCGATTCGTCACACGTGGGCGTTGACAGATTTTTCAACGTTGACGGGGTGTACGAATGTGTTGGATTCGGTATATACTCCGAAGCACATCCGGCATGCCAAACACGGAGGGAAATCCGTGACGACAACCCGTATGACGAACGATCCTGAACACAACCCCGACTGTCCGACGAGGCTATGATGGCGGAACGAGCGCATCAACGCGTGCTGGCGATGATCATGGCCGGCGGCAAGGGCGAACGCCTGACACCGCTGACCGAACAACGCAGCAAGCCGGCGGTCCCGTTTGCCGGCACCTATCGCATCATTGATTTCGTGTTGAGCAACTTCGTCAATTCCAGCGTACTGGCCATGTACGTGTTGGTCCAATACCGTTCCCAATCACTCATTGAACACCTGCGCCGGGCCTGGCGGATTGGCGGCCCAAATCGGCAAACCTTTATTACAATTGTGCCGCCGCAGATGAAGGGCCGAGGGAAATGGTACGAAGGAACGGCGGACGCCGTGTATCAAAACCTGAACCTCATCCGGGATTTCGCGCCCGATCTTGTCGCTGTGTTTGGCGCCGATCACATTTACCGCATGGATCTCCGGCAAATGATCACGTTTCACGTGGACAACCACGCGGATGCGACAGTGGCCGCGTTGCCCGTCCCTCTTCAATCGGCGAAACGGTTGGGCATTATTGAAACGGATGCCGCACAACGCATCACAGGATTTGAAGAAAAACCCAAACACCCAAAACCCATGCCTGACAATCCGAAAATGGCGTTCTCGTCAATGGGCAATTACATCTTTAACGCCGATGTCCTGATCAAGGCTCTGGAACTTGATGCGAAGAGCCTTGAATCCCATGATTTCGGCAGAGACATCATTCCATCCATTCTCAAATCATACCAGGTCATGGCGTATAATTTTTTAGACAACGTCATTCCGGGGATTCACACCTATGAAGAATGGGGATACTGGCGCGACGTCGGCACCCTGGCAGCCTACTGGCAGGCGAATATGGATATTGTCGGGGAACATCCGGCGTTTGATCTGCATAACGTCACATGGCCGATTATGACGGATACGTTGGGCGCACCCGCCGCCAGTATTGTGCGATCCCACCTGGATGATACGCTGGTGGGACAGGGCAGTGTCGTGGTCAACGCGCATCTTCGACGATCCGTCATTGGCCGCAACGTCAGCATCGGAGAAGGCGCGGAAATCGAAGAATGCGTGATTTTGGACGGGACCGTCGTCGGCCCCAACGCCAGGCTCAAAGGCGTGATCGTGGATCGCTTCAACCTGATCCCCCCCGGCACCATTCTCGGACATGCGCCCACGCAAGCCAACGGCCTGCACTATATGGTTGACCGGTCCGGCCTCATCATTCTTCCGCGCGGCCATTCCTACGGTGACCGGGCCGTCCCGCCCCTTGCCACCAGCTAACAGACCACGACCATACGGATCCCGTCCGGCGCCGATTGAGCCTTGATGACCTGACAGCCCTGGGCATGGAGCTTCCTGAAGAAAGACGATCCAGATGCCGGCGCCTCGTTTTCCCCTAGCCACCTACCGGCTCCAGTTCAACCGGCATTGCACGTTCGCTCACGCCGCCAGGGTGATCCCCTATCTGGCCGACCTCGGCATTTCAGATTGTTACACCTCGCCCTATCTCCAGACCCGCCCGGGCAGCCTGCATGGGTACGACATTGTGGATCCGACACGGCTGAACGACGAAGTCGGGTCGGCAACCGATTATCATACCTTCATTGACGCCTTACGCGCGCATCAGATGGGGCAAATCCTGGATATCGTCCCCAACCATATGCACATCGCCGGCCCCTGGAATCCATGGTGGCAAGACGTCCTCGAAAATGGCCGCAGTGCCCGCTACGCGCACTTTTTTGACATCAACTGGACCCCGGCGACGCGCGCGCTGCACGGCAAAGTGCTCTTCCCCATCCTGGGAGAACCGTACGACGTCACGTTAAGAAGCGGCGCCATCACCCTGTGCTACCGGAACGGGCTGTTTGTCATTCGTTACCACGAGCATGAATTGCCCATTGACCCCGGTTCGTACGCACTGATTCTCACGCATCGCCTGGACGCGCTGCGTGACAGGCGGGACACCAACTCCCCGCACGTTCAGGAACTGTCCGGCATCATCGCGGCTTTCGCGCAGGTGCCGGGCCAACACGAGACGGATCCCGAACGGGTTACCGTCCGCTATCGGGACAAAGCAATCTTTCAACGCCGACTGGCCGCACTGACCGACAGCCACCCAGCCATGAAGGATTTTCTCAACGACACCATCCGCTCCTGGAACGGCACACGGGAAGACCCGCGCAGTTTCGACCAGTTGGACTCCCTCCTGCGAGACCAGGCGTATCGCCTGGCCTATTGGCGGACGGCGGGAGACACAACAAACTACCGTCGCTTTTTTGACGTGAACGAACTCGCGGCCATTCGGATTGAAGACCCCGACGTCTTTCGGCACGTCCACCAGTTTCTCTTTTCCCTGCTACAATCGGCGGCCGTGCATGGCCTGCGGATTGACCATGTGGACGGCCTCTACGACCCCCGACGATACCTTGAGCAATGTCAGGAATGGGCACGCACGACACTCGGACTGCCGGCTGATTCCAACGACCGACCGCTCTTCATCATCGTGGAAAAAATTTTAGGAAACGGAGAACACCTTTCCGGGGCTTGGCCTGTCCATGGCACCACGGGATATGACTTTCTCCATCTGGTCAACAACCTGTTCGTGGATACCCGTCATGAACGCGCGATGGACGCCTTCTACGAAAAATTTACACACACAGCGACCACCGTTGAAACGCTGGCCTGGACATGCAAAACCCTGATCATGGAAACCTCCATGGCGAACGAGTTGCATGCCCTCGGGCATCAGGCGCATCGGCTCTCCGAACAACAGCCCACATCCCGTGACTTCACCTTGAACAATCTCACGCGCGCACTCAAAGAAATCATCGCGTGTTTTCCGGTCTATCGAACCTATCTTTCCCCGCACGAACATACAGACATCAACGACCAGGACCGGGCCTGTCTTCAGTTAGCCGCAACGCGGGCCAAACGCAGACATCCGGAGTCCGATCACCAGGTTTTTGATTATCTCCTGAACCTTCTGCTCAAGATCCCGGATGCCGGGACCACACCGTCCTGGGACGATGTCCGTCCGTTCATCATGAAATTTCAGCAGACAACGGGTCCGGTGATGGCGAAAGGTGTCGAAGATACCGTGCTGTACAGGTATCACCGTCTCATTTCGCTCAATGAAGTGGGCGGCGACCCCGCGCAATTCGGCATTCCCGTTGCCACGTTCCATGAACGAATGCAAGCACGCCAACAGCAATGGCCGTTCAGCCTGTCAGCCACCTCAACGCACGATACCAAGCGAAGCGAGGACGTGCGGGCGCGCATCAACGTTCTGTCCGAACTTCCACGGGAATGGGCAACGCGCGTCAGGCGATGGCGCCGGCTCAACGAAACACAAAAAACCCGTATCGACGGCGGGGAAATCCCTTCCCGCAATGAAGAATATTTCCTCTATCAGACGCTCCTTGGGGCCTGGCCGTTTGCCTCGCTCGACTCCGCGGCCTACCGTGATTTTTGTCGCCGCATTCAGGCATGCATGCTCAAGGCCGTCAAAGAAGCCAAAGTGCACACCAGTTGGATCAATCCCAATGACGACTACGAGCACGCTGTGAGCCGGTTCATTCAGCACATTCTCGACCCAGGCCCTTCCAACAAATTTTTAGAAGACTTTCTGCCCTTTCAGCAGACCATCGCCCGCTATGGTATGTATAATGCCTTGTCACAAGTGGCGCTGAAAATCGGGTGCCCGGGCATTCCGGATGTGTATCAGGGCTCGGAAATCTGGAATCTGGCGCTGGTGGACCCGGACAATCGGCGGCCTGTTGATTGTGAGCATTTACAAAACCTGGCGAAAACCATCCCGTCAGACTGGCCTGCAATCACCGAAACGTTTCTGCGGGACCTCATGGAATCCCATGAAGACGGACGCATTAAATTCTACGTCACCCGTGCGCTGCTCAATTATCGCAAGGCTCATCGGGATCTGTTTCAGCAGGGTGACTACATCCCCCTTGAAACCCGCGGAGAAAAACGTCACAATCTCTGTGCCTTTCAACGAACGTGGAGGCATCAGGAGGTGATCGTCGTCGTCCCACGGCTCGTACATGCCATCATCCCGGACTCAACGGTTCCGGCGCTTGGTCGTCACGTCTGGGGCGATACCGGTGTGGCGCTTCTGAATGATAACCCGACCACCATGTACCGACATGTGCTGACCAACAAAAAGATAGCGGCGCGAGCCAACGAGAGCGGCGCCACTCTGGATGTCGCCGACATCTTTCAACAACTTCCTTTAGCCATCATGGAGCGATTATGAACCGCATCGGACATCAAACAACGCTGGGCGATCCTGAAATTGGTGAAGCCCTGGGATGGGAAGGTCACGTCAACATCCCCAACGCGCCGACCCTGACCAAACTGCTGAACAACTGGCCTGAACTGCGAACGGGTCTGGCGTTCAGTATGGTGTTTGTGGTGGGCGCGTTTGTCGGCGGCGCCCTGTTTGCCGCCTTGAGCGGCCACAGAAGAACCGAGCACGAGTAGGGGGGGCAAGCAGAGGATTACACGGAAGCAGACTCTTGTAATAAAGACAGTTCGTCTCCTGTTAATGGTTCTCCATCCAGATCTTCTATCAACCAAAGACCACTTTCACGAATTGCACCCTGGGGGAATGCCGACCGAACCAGTCGGAAGACGGGCCGCATTCTTTACAGCGAGAGATGGTGGCACTACATCAAGCCCGCTTCGTCAAATGCCATCCGTCACCGCACGAATAGACCGACAGCTTCACGCCTCGTTCCTTACGCGAGATGTCCGCTCTGCGCTGCGCGGATTCCCTGGTGGCATACAAATATTTCCCGCAATAGATGCACGGGACTGATGGCGTTTGCCTGTTGGCCGGCGACAAATGCCACTTGCCGCATGTGCCGCATTCATAAGGCACCAACGCCAGCGTATTGCCGCCAACGGCATTTTCATGCTCCGCCGCCTGCCGCGCATTCATTCCAGTACGGAATTCCGCCAACGGTTTGCCCGTCGCCTTACCAAAACATGTTTTGCTTTTGGGATTCATGCTGTCACCTTGAGGTGTGACATACCTTCATGAAGGTTCTCATCGTGAATCGTGGCCTCTGACACTGGCAAAGGATGGAGCCGGCGAGTGGGATTGAACCACCGACCTACGGTTTACGAAACCGTTGCTCTACCACTGAGCTACGCCGGCATGGGAGAGAAAATGTCGTGATGGGAGACTCTGCGTCAGGCAGAGTCATCTTATTGCCCACGATACCCGGTGTCAACCGATTGCATCAGTTCACCACTGTGGCGTTTCGATCTGTCGGTTCCGCGCAACGTCTGTCTCAAACTTGCACGAGAAATCCGGCATCGGATGTTTGTGGCTTGACCGGATTACCGCTTTCGCGGGCATCACAGGGGCGGGCATGACAAGCGTGATTGACAGAGTTTTTTCCGCTGCGCTATCGTCATTCGGTGTCTTCTTCCGGCCGTCCCAATCCCGTCTCTCCCGCGCCACATCCCGCATTCTCACTGGCCAGGGCGGCCTCGCTGATCAGGCTCTCGAATCAAACGGGCACACTGCTGCTTCTGCTTCCATCCCTGTGGGCGTTAGTCCTGGCGTCAGAAGGCCGTCCTTCCGGTCTGTTGCTTCTCATCTTCATGGCTGGAGCCTTCATCATGCGAAGCGCCGGCGTCATTATGAACGATTTAGCCGATCGTTCATTGGATCGCCGGGTGGCCCGCACAAAAACCCGCCCTCTGGCCAGTGGCGCGCTGTCTCCCGTTCATGCCGTCCTGTTGCTTGGCGGGTTTCTTCTTGTCGCCGTGGGTCTTCTGGCCTTCCTGAATACCTTGACCGTTCGGCTTAGCCCGGTCGCGTTGGGATTGGCGGCGATGTACCCCTTCACAAAACGTTTTTTTCACGTCCCGCAATTTTTTCTTGGCCTGGCCTTTGGGTGGGGAGCCATCATGGCCTGGGCGGCCGTTCGGCATCAGCTCGACCCCGTAGCGTGGCTGCTCTTCGCATCCACCATGTGCTGGGCTTTGGCCTACGATACCATCTACGCGATTCAGGACCGTGAGGATGATCGTCGCATTGGGATCAACTCATCCGCCATTTGCTTTGGCTCCCGCGTATGGGTTGCCGTGGGCGTTATCGAGCTGGTCATGCTGGGTTTGCTCTCGATGGCGGGTTGGCTGACACATCTCAATTGGTCATTCTACGGGATGCTGGCCGGAGTGGCCGGATTCATGAGCCAACAAGTCTGGCGCCTGCGCGGCGACGTGACATCCTCGGAGGCCTTGGCCATGTTTCAACACCATGTCGGTGTCGGACTGGTTATTCTGGGTGGGATGTGGCTGGGCACGTTGTAACGGCGCACGGCACAAGTACGTCATCTGAAATAACGAAGGCCGCGCAAGCGGCCTTCGTGTTCATACATGCCCTGTGGCACTCACCCCGTCGTGTGGGATTCCGGCCTTTACGCCGGTGGCGGAATTGGCGTATCGGGTTTGGGCGCGCGCAACGTCTCAAGATAGGCCGTCACCGCTTTGGCATCATGATCCGTGAGGCCCAAATTTGGCATCCGCGTGTGTTTTTTCATGCCTTGCGGGTATCGAATCCAGCGATACACCCATGTATCATTGAGACGAAATCCGGCACGGTCCATGGCCGGCCCGACCAGCCCGCCCACGTCTCCGATACTGTGACACCCGTTACATCCATACTGATTGAAATACAGGTTTTCACCTTCTTTGGCCAGGTTGCGCCGGGCCGCTTTGGTCATGGTTAAGTCCGGGCGTGCCAGGTGATCCATTCTGGGACGCTTTGAGAAATTTTCCCACGCCGCCATGGCGACCGCAAACCGTTCTTCCTCCTGCTCATAGGCTTCTTCTTCGGGAAGCACCACTTCTTCGTAGTCCTCGTCGTCGTCATCCATATCGTCACCGCGCAATTCTTCCGCCGCGTCCTCTGCGGCTTCCTGTTTCGCGAGAGCGTCATCCATGACCTGTCTGGCGTGATCATGTGCCGCCCGGGCAGCGTCAAGCTGTGCCTTCATCTGCATGCGCCGATCCTCAACGTCAAACGTCAACGAGCCGCCATGCAATGTGCGAACGTATCCGACAACCGCCCACAGTTCGTCTTCTGACAGGGTATATCGAAAGGTGGGCATCGTCGGGACGGCGAAGTAGTTTTCATCGTCAAGCACCGCCTGCAACGAGGTATCCCGCATGTCTCTTGAAATCGTGCTGAAAATTTCTTCATCGGTAAACGTTGACATCGAGGCTGATTCCGAGAGGTCGCGAGGACGAGGATCCGGCATGCGACCCCAATTAAAGCCTTCCGCCTGGCGTCCGGTTTCACCATGACAGTGCATGCAATAATGACGGTAAAGTTTACGTCCTTTCGCGGTTCGCTCATCTTCAAACAAGGCACAACCGCTTGTCACCGCCATCACGACGACGACCACACCGGCGATCCAGCCCAGCGCCTTCCGCATGTCTGATGCCCCCTTCATGCCGTGTTCCCTCTCCTGATTTTTCTCACCAGCAACCATTCAAACCCGGCGGCCAGCGCAATCCCCAGCGCGACGTATCCATAAATGGAATCGTCGGGCAACGGCTCGGCGCGGATATACCACCAGGATGAGACAGCTTTCTGCGAGCCTTGTTCCTTGACGGCTCCATCAACGAGCTGGCCGTCCCAAAAGGCAAACGCCACGTTTGCCCATTCACCGGGAGTGATTTGCACGTCGTTCGCATCGTCCGTGTTCAAGCGCCTGGAAAACACCACGCGCCAGACTCCCTCCCGCCAGGCGCCCGTGGCCGAAACGTTCTGGTTTTTTTGCGGCCGAAGTGTTTTAAATCCTTTCGCACTCATATCAACGGCCTGGCCGGCTGCGTTTTTCCAATACCAGATATTGACCGGACCGCCTTCGACTTGAAGCATTTCCTGCCCGTGAGCAAAGTGGGCCTTGTGATCTCCCACCATAAACTCGATGGCGGCGGCATCAGCGGCATCTTCAGACGGATCGTCATACTCCAGCAGAACAGCCAACTCCTCGCCGTTATGCATACCACGAACCCTGACGGATTTTACCGTGACTTCCTGAATGCGATCCGGCCAATGCACCTGGGGAGCCAATCGAAATGCTGACGGCTGGATCGTGTCCCACACCGCCGCATTCGGATTCTCACCGGGGATCGCCTCGTCGGTCAGATGCAACCGAATGGACACACTTCCGGTATCGCCTTCCGGCTCCGGCTCACTGGCCGAAGTCCCGAACGCACCAAAGCTCGTGGCCATGAAGACGACTCCCAGCACGACCTTGAAGATTGTTTCACGTCCCATGTGCATACTCCTTCGCGGACAACCGGCTCGCTTTCGCGCGACTACTCTTCTTCTTCCCATGTGCGCGGAGACTGACCGGCCCCCGCATATTCGCCCATGATGATTTTCCAGATCCTTTCATCCGACAATTCCTTTTCCCATCGGGGCATGGCGGATTTCCACGGCATGCCTTCCACCGGCAGACCCACCCCGCCTTTTTTAATGCGCCAGAACAAATAGGATTCCTGCAACTGCGCAATAGTGCCCGGATCGCTGAAATTCGCCGGGGACGGATTAAACCCCACGGCCGCCGGACCTTTGCCGTCAAAATTGCCGCCGTGACAGGGCGAACAATACGCCGCGTACAGGCCCTGCCCCGTCATGATGTTTGCCTGTGTTCTTGGAAACGGGTTGGCCAACCCGACGAACTCACCGGGAGGCGCGGGATGAATGGTGCGGTTTTCCGCCGGAGGCACATCGCTCGGCGCCAGCTTGGTGTACGTCTGCCACCCCACCAGCAAGGGGAACAACGCAAACACGATGAGGCGCGCGGTACCGGCGATGCCGGTTTGTCCTTCTCCGGTCAGAAAACGGCCGATGGGGCCCATGAAGTCGTCAAGACCCGCTCCGCTCATCGTATGGAAAATCGCGGCGGCGGCAAACGTGAGGGCCAGATACAGGAAAATCAAACTGGCGGGCAACGGTGCGGTGAATAACGGGAGAATGAACTTGAGAAACACATACATGCCCGCTAACAAAATGGCTGTTTTCGCAAGGGGACTTTTCATGTCTCACTCTCCCGGGTTGGCTGTGGCTCCGTGGTCTGCGACGGACGCGACCTGCATGGCGCCGTGTTCACCGATCCCCAGCACGTCTTTGACCGTGATACTGATGGGTTCGCCGCTCATTTTCTGGAGAAACGCAATCACCGAATAAATCTCCTGTTCCGACAAGGCAATCGGATTTTTATTAATATGCGGCATGCGGGCCGGATATTCCTCCGGCACCCCTGCATGTCTGAAATCCAGGTAAATGTAGGCCTGCGGCGCGGTGAGACTTTCGTAGATAAACTCCGGCGAGAGTTTCGCGCCAATGCCTTTTAAATCCGGACACCTCGCGGATTCGCTGGGCCCGATGGAATGACAGAGGGCGCACTGTCCCTTGCTGAAGAAAATCTTTTGACCAATGCCCGCCAGGTCCTCCGGGGTTTTCACTTTGGTAATATCAAACGTCTCAATCGCCGGCGGCAGGGAAGCCATCTGTGGCACGCTCAGGGCAATGAGACTGAACGTCCCCAGGACGATCATCACAAACCCCCCGACGCGCAGGAATTTCGAGCGAATAAAGAGCAGGATACCGATGCCGAGTCCGACGACAAGCAGTTCGATGATCTGAAGTAAGGCTACTTCACTCATGGATTCTCGCTCCGGGTTGGTCCGTCCGCCGCCAATCGTTCATGATACGCCATCCCATCCACCGATATGTCACCGGTCATCCTGTTGGCTTTTTCGCGGGCGACCCTCCGGCCATCGCCGGCACCGCGCCGCCGGGAATCCCTGTCGGATCGTGCTCGCGCTGCCCCTGCTCCGGCCCTTGCTTTACTTTATCGCCCATCGTGGCGACCCAGAAGATGAAGGCCACCAGCAAACAAAACACAAATGTATTCAGAGACATAAAGGCGGCGGCATACCCCAGCGCGGGAGAATACGCATACTCCGAGGTATCGCGCATCACACCGTAGATGTGCCAATGAACCCGTGACGATGATCGGGCGTAGCCCATCAACGACATGAGCAGGACCACCATGACCGCGTTGGACACCAAACAATAGGCCGCGCGGATCGGCATCTGTCCCCAGACCATTTCCGTCGTGACTTTGGCGCTTTTCATCAGTACGGCCGTTAAAGGCGTGAACGTGAGCATGATAAACAGCACGATCAGCACTTGGGCCACGGAGAAATAATTAATCCGAATAATGGCCGGCACGAAATACCCCCAGACCCCCAGCACAATCACCGCAATGCCGGCGATAACGAGAAGGGCGCCCATCACCAACCTGGCAATCTTCGCCCACGTGGCTGTTTCCTGCTTGCCGGCCCGCCAGTACATGATGAAGCTCATAAAGGTGACCAGGATCATGAGATTTGCGACGGTCATCTTGGCGGACATCACGCCGAACACCCCAAGCAGCGGATGATGGGTGCCGCCCATTTTTCTGGCTTCCTCCAGGCTGGCCACAAGGGAGTGGGGTGTCATCCACACACCGAGACACACCATCAGCACAATCAGCATGGCCAGAATCGGTCGCCGGTAACGTTGTTCAGAGCCGGGAATCCGGTACGTAATCCCCATCCAGAAATAATAATTGGCGCCAAGGAACAGCACGCCGATGAGCATGGCCTGGAGGATAAAGAGCCACGCCAGAAATCCTCCCATCAGGGTAATACCCATCTGCTGGTTATATTGATAAATCTCCCGCATCAGCCAGTAGCCGGCAAAGGGCAGGGGCAACATGCCGAACACGCCGATGAAGTTCCCCACGTAACCCATCCAATCGTAATGATCCCGTTCCGCCCGGCTGGTAGCCAGAAGATACCGGATGCCCGCATAGGCCCCGCAGATAAATCCGCCCAGCACCACGTTCGCAATGAGTCGGTGGATATTGACCGGCCACCACGTGGGATTCCAGGTCGCCGCCCACGCGCGTTCAATCGCCGTTCCGTCACCCACCACCACGGGGCTGGCCTGGAACGTGGCCCAGGAATTGGGCACAATCATAATGCCCAGCGCAAACAGGTTGAGCAAAAAGCCCAGCGTCAGGTGGATCCATTTTTTCCTGTCCTGCATGGCGTCCCACCCGTACCAGTACAGGTAGAGGACGGCGGTTTCCATGAGGAACAACATGCAGTAGGCCAGAAAGGACGGGAAGAAAATGTCGGAGAGGTACGCCATCAGTTTGGGATACAGACCGATCAGCAGAAACAGCAGAATGCCCCCAAACAACGCCGTGGTCGCATAAGCCGACGTCAACAATTTGGTAAATTCTTTCGCCAGCTTGTCATAGCGGGCTTCCCCGCTCTTCCATCCCACGAGTTCACACACCCAGGCAAAGATCGGCACCCCCAGCACGAATCCGGCAAGGAGTAAATGCTGCTGAGCCACGATCCAGATCACATTCCGGCTTCCGAGTCCCGGAATGTCCCGATACTCCACGGACATGGCCTGCGTCGCGGCATCCTGCGCCCAGACACAGGCCGGAAGCAGGATGAGCGCCCACAGGACACTCCACGCGCAGAGTTTCGCCGAGGGCAACCGCGATTTCGGAAGTTCGTTTGTGCCGTGTTTTGTCATGTGTGGTCCCTCATGAAGGCAGAGTCATTAATGCACATACGACCATCAACGACGTGTTCGCGTGAACGCGATGGGCTTACAACCACATTTTCACGCTCACCACGAAGCCAAAGTACCCCCTTTTTCGTAAGACAGCAACCCAACATGCACCCTCCGAACAAAGGCGAATACACCTGCGGTACACAATGGCATGTTCTATCTCCGCGCAGTCATGGCGACTTCGGAAGAGAAAACCCAACAGCAACAAGCTTCCAAAACAGATAGGCAAGACTGCCGAGAAAAAGATTGTCCAAAGCCATTGTCACCATGTAGCCTGTTACCGATAGGATTCCCGCCAGCGCGACAGCTTCCCTTTCCAGCTTCCCTTGCCAGATGCCCTTTCCAGATTCCCCGCAGAATCGGCAATGCTGCGAACACTCTTTGACAATGGCCGCAAACACCCACAAGAGGAAGATAAGCGCGGGCACACCGCTTCCCATGGCATACATAAGAAATGCGTTGTGGGTGTGGCCCATCCCGGGTACCAGTCCAGTCGTTTGGCCCGCAGGATATATTTGCTGGAAAATATCGTGCCCGAACCCCACGCCTACAATCGGATTGCTGATGACTGACTGAACGGCCAATGTCCATCCTTCCACCCGATGACCCAGAGTGCTGGAATCAAACACCCCACCCAGATATCCCAGAAGGCTGATGCCGAACAGCACGCTCGCGATTGCGATAACCGACAAAAACGTCAATGCGCCGGTTGTTCTGCCACCCCGTAATACGCCAAACACAATTGCCATAACCCCTAAAGCAAGCCACCCCGCACGCGAATACGAAAACACCGCGACGAGCAACAGCAGACACACAACGCCGGTCAGCATCAGTTTTTCCGCGCGGGTTTTTGTCCAAACACCACAGGCTATAACAAAAGGAAGCGACAGGATGAGGTAGGCGCCAAGCCAGGACACATGGGAAGACGGGGCCACAGCCCGCCCCCTTCGAGGAACCAATGCTCCACCCTCTTGAAGAAAGCTCACCAACGCATAAAGGGCCATCGTCGAGACTCCCGCCAGCACGGCCCCGATGACATACCGCCAACACTGCCAGTCCTCACAGTGTTTGAGTACGAGCAAGGCCCAGTAAAAGGCGAGAATGTACGCCACTAACTTTCGCCATTCTGAAAAACTATGGATGGGATCAATAGAAAAAGGGATTGTCAGGAGTATCCAACCCACCAACAACGCCAAAGGCACATCAAGGATGTTGCGAATCCAGACAGGTCGCCCTTGAAAAGTGGCAACACCCACCGCAGAGAAGAGCAATACGAAAAAAATATGCTCCTGAACATGCAAAGCGTAAGGGTAAAATCCCAGAAAGGACAAGAAGGTCAAGCCCATACCCTGAAACGTCCAGTGGGCTGTTATCCAACGCCGCGTGTCCATCATCCTGGCTACTTCATTCCCCAGTCACTGTCTGCCAATACACCTTCAGGACACGACAACCCGACACGCACCAGCATACACAAAAACCGTCACCACCGAAGAGCGCGCGCGTTGTGACGTTTCATTGCTTTTTAGAATCCTTCCCCACCGCTTTCAGCGTGGCTTCGGCACGAGACAGGATTTGCTCGGTGTTGGTGATGACATCGCGCGGTACGATCCGTTGTTCCGCCTTGTTGACATGGACAAATTCGTATTCTTCATGCGGATGCGGGGTACTCACGGGCAACAACGCCCAAAACAACGCGATCAGGACAACGGCCGTGCCCGTACAGACCGTCAACAGCAGCGGTTGATCCTTGGGAATCCGCAGGAGATCCCATTTGTGGACAATGTCTTGAAACTCGCCGTCAACCGGGGAGGACGCACGCACCACACGTTGAGCCAGGAATCCCAACCCAAACATCCAGCCATAAAGCACGGCAAGCAGGACGACCGTGACCGGCGCACCGATCATCACCAACTCCAGGCTGATCCGTTCCGCGATGGGTATTGTGAAGAGCAGTCCCTCGACAAAATGCAGCGTCGCGTCCGTGGCCCACGTGGCGACGGCTTTGACGCCACTGACAACCACCCACGCCAGTGGCAGCCAGATAACGGAAAAAGCCGCCCATGGCGCCCACAGCTGAAGCCCCATCCCTTGAGGATGATCGACACGCAAGCGTTCCAGCAACACGGTGCGCGCACACAGGTTCAACGCCCAGATATCAATGGGAATGGAGAGCAACAATAACGCGTACAGTCCGCTCCCTTCCCATGGATGAACCTGCGCCGCCAGCAACAGCACCACAATAAACAATTTGATGGGGAAGCCTGTCCAAAACGTCGGCCAGAACACCAGCAGCCCCAGTTTCGCGTTGGGCATCATCGCTTAATCCAGAAATTCCCTGTTGAGAACCGCGGACACGGTGAACAGCAAAATAATCGCCATAATGGCAATCCAGCCAATCAACGCCGCCGGACGTTTAAAAATATCCCGCTCCGGGTTTCTGTCCAGAAAGGGCAACGCCGCCAGGAACGCCAGAAACGCTCCCGGAATCGCGATGGCGCCAAGAAATTGTCCAAATTCTCCGGCAAAGACTTTCAAGCGCAACATCTGGAAGAGAAAGAGAAAATACCATTCCGGTTCAGGATGATAGTCCCCGGGATCAGGTGTCGCCTCTTCCAGCAACACCACCGGCTCAATAAACGCCAGACTGCAAATGATCATGAACACCGAGGCCATGGCCACGATGTCTTTCCATATCTGCCTGGGGAAAAAATAATCCGTTTTGGCTTTGAGTTGTTCCGGGGTTCCACGGAACGGGCCGGCGGGACCGGCTTTGCGGAACAGAAAAATATGGAGTCCGGCCAACCCCATTAACCCCGCCGGTAGCACCATCACATGAATCACAAAGAAGCGACTCAACGTCATTTGGCCCGGCGTGGGGCCTCCTTTTAAAAATCTGGCGAGAAAATCCCCGATGATCGGGGTTTTATCCATAATCTCCACGCCCACAACAGTGGCCCAGTACGCCCGTTGATCCCATGGAAGCAGATAGCCGGTAAACCCGAACGCCATGACCAGGCCAAAGAGGGCAAGTCCGACCAACCACACCAGCTCCCTGGGTTTTTTGTACGCTCCCCACAAGAACACCTGGGACATATGGGCAAACACCATCACCACCATGGCCGATGATCCCCAGAAATGGTAACTCAACAGGAACCATCCGTAATCCACTTCGTGAATGATATACTGCGTGCTCATATACGCATGGTCAACACTCGGGACGTAGTAAAACATCAACAGAATCCCGGTCACCACCTGCATAATAAAAATGAACAGCAGACACGACCCAAACGCATAGGCCCAGCGGGAGCCTCCTGGAACAGGTTCATTCAGCATCTTGGCCTGAATGGTTTTCAGGCCGACCCGTTCGTCAACAAAAGCCACGACTTTTTCAAACGCGTTGGGTTCGTTCGGGGTATGGGGAGGGGGACCGTTCATGGGAAACCAAGCAACAACTGTCCGTTACAGCAGGCGAATTTGGTTCTTCACGCCGGCTTTATATTCAACGTCAATGATCTTCACGTCTCCCACGGCGTTCACCTGCATGGGCAGCACGTCAAGCGCCCGTGGAGCGGGCCCGTCCAGCACCGTGCCCGCCTCATCATAGATACTCAAATGGCAGGGACATAAAAACACCCCGTTGGGATAATTCTTCGTCCTGCGCCACTTGTAGCCGCATCCCAAATGCGGACATTTTCCCGAAAACGCAATGTATGAGGCGTTGGCCTTATTCACCCAGACGACATTGCCCTTGTCGTCGTAGAATGTTTTATTTTTTCCGCCGTAGATGGCTTTTTGAACCGCTGACGTCGCCTTCACCACCCAGATATTCTTTTCAATGCGTTGCTCCGGCATGAACGCTTCCTGGAAACCCCGTGTGTATTTGAACTGGTATCCAATGTTTTCTTTTCTGACTTTTCCGACGTTGCCCACGGGAAACCAGGTATTGTCAAACGGCCGATACATGGGCTTCATGAGATATTTCAAAACCGGAAAGACCAGCGGTAATGCAATCAACGCGCCAATCGCATGCGTCATATTCGCGAAAAAATTCCGGCGCGGCACCCCCTGTTCGAGTCGGGGCAAGGGAACCAGGACTTCACCGGGCTCCACACGAAGGTGATCTTCCAGATGGGCAATCTCCACCTCATGAATCGTGACATAGCTGTCACGATCCAGCACGGGCCATCGTCTGAATTCTTCCATCGAACCCCGCAGAATAACCTCTTCCTCATTCGGAACAGACTCAACCTGGCCGATCGGCACTTGTCGCTCAACGCCCTGACCGCCGCGTTCCCTGACGACCACATGACTGATCTCACGGGACAACGGATCAACAATGACCTTGGAAATGCTTCCGGCTTCTCCGTCGGCACAATGTGCGTTGGCTGTGATTTTCGGTTGCATGGAACGACAACGTCCGGTCGACTTATCGCATGTTCACAGGCTTCGGTGTATTCACCGACACGTCTTTCAACGACGACAAAAAGACCACCAGCGCGTCAATCTCTTCGTCAAACATCAGGTCTTTATATTTATCCGGCATTTTGCCTTTCTTGTACTGCTTTTCAAAGCCTTCGGCCATCCAGCTTTTAGGAGAAAGAATTTTTTCCCGAAGAGCGGCGGGCGTCATGAGATTGCCGATATTGTCCAGCTCCGGTCCCCGCTTTTTTCCGCCCTTTCCAAAGAGTTTATGGCAGTTGTAGCACTCTTGCAGCTCCCATTGCTCTTTGCCAAGCGCGAACAAATCGCCCGTCGCGGACGTGGCCGCCGGAGTGGGCGCGGCTCCCACGGGAACCCGACCCCCGACGCCCAGGGCGTTGAGCTGTCGTTCAATGGCGGCGGCTCGTTCATTCAGAACCCGCGCCCGCACGATCAGTTCGTCGGCCTTCCCCTGTTGGGTTCTGGCACGGCGCGCCTTCAGAACCTTTTCAATTTTTCCTTTTTCGATTTCAGGGTCATACTGCGGAAGGCCGGTGGCCCCGCCAATATACACGCCAGAAATCACAAGGTAAAACAACACGAGACCAACGACGGCTTGTCTTCCCTCAAGACGTTTCATTGGAGGCGCGTCAAGCAGGATAAACACAAAGGCCCCCAGCATCGCGTACGCGAAAAACATGATCTGGAACACAACCGGAAAATGCGTCACCCGCGCCACCAGGACCAGAAGGACCCCCACGGCGACGCCGATCGCGCTGTTCCTGATAAGGATCCGTTTGAAATCGTGTCCGACCATACCTTCTCCCACCCTCCGTTACTTCGCACCCGCGAGCGCTGACCCCCCCGACGGCGTCGTCGCCGCCCGGCTACCGGGTCGTAACGTCACAAGAATGGCAAAGCTCACGACAAGAAAAAAGATCAGCGTGACACCCGTGATCAACCAGGCGGAATAGGCCAGCGTCGGCGTAAACGCCTCTGCGGTAAAATCCGGATAGAGGTTATAGACATGGTAGTACTTTCTGGTCAGTGACCGCACCGTCCCCATCAAACCCATGGTCCAGATGGCACTGAAGGCCAGGAAAATCAGCACAAACTGTGACACAAAATCTATTTTTCCCCAAATGATGGTTCCGGTCCGAATGGCCCGATTATAGAGAATGTAGTTGACAATGGTGAGAAACACCAACGTAAACGCGGCCGCATTTTTTGCCGGCATCAGCGCCAGTTCAGACGCCCATGACGGAATTTCCACCTCTTCGGTCGCCAGTGCCTGCGTGGCCACAAATCCATGTGGCGTCATCCAGATGGCATCGGCCACGACAATCATCAAAAAGCCGACTTTGATCATGGTGAAGGCCGACACGGTAAACCTCAGACCCGGAAGCCTGCTCAAAATGGGCGGGAGCAGGACCAGCAATGCCAGAAAGATCAGTGACTGCCATTCCGGCGGCGGGAACATTTTCCAGGCGACACCCATGACCGCGGGAATGAGAATCACCGCAACCATGACCAGTCCCGAAATACGCACCTGTTCCACGCCCTGAATACGCTTCATGCTCAGCCAGATGTAATAGTTGCTGGCTAAAAAAATCAGCCCGACCATGGCACCCTGCATTTCAAAAAACATTGAGAGTTGATCGGCCATCATGTAGGGGCAGATGGACGCATCATAATCGCACAGTTCGTAGGCCAGAAGGTATCCCATGAACGGGAGCAGCAAGAGCGCGCCCACGCCAATCAGATTCCCCACGAACCCCATCCAGTCATAATATGAACGCTCTTCATCCGTTTTGGCTCCCATGTACATATACGCCGCCACGAGTCCGGCAATGAACCCGCCAAACGTCACGTTGCCGACCAGTCGATGGAGATTCAGGGGCATCCAGCTGTAATTGGCCACCTTGTCCCATAACCCCGCGGTCCGGATAAATTCCAGCAAGGAGACGCCTTCCGCGGATTTGGCGGGCGTGTTCATAAACGACGTGGGCCCGTCAATGGTAAACAGGGCGATCGTTCCCACCACGTTCAGCAAGACCCCCAGGGCAATATGGCGGGCCTTCTTTGCGCCCGTCATCGAATCCCATGAATAAAAATACGTGTACAGCACGATGGTTTCGAGGATAAACAACAGCGGGTACACCACGGCGAAAATGAGAAAGAAATGCTTGATCAGCCAAGTGGTAAAATCCGGGTAAGTGCCCAGCAGGACAAAAATAAACAGTCCGCCCGTCAACGCCGTCATGCTGTAGAGAATCACCGTGACCTTGGTGATTTCCCTGGCGAGGCGATCGTACTTCGGGTCCTGATTTTTATAGCCCAGCCATTCCGACACCACGGCAAAGATCGGCGCGCCCAGAATAAAGGCCGCAAACAAAATGTGGAGCTGCGCCACCACCCACACCCCGGTCCGATTGCCGGTGTACGGAAGCTCCACGGACGGGGCGGGCGGAAGCTGAGCCCAAGCGACAGCCACGCCCCCAAGCACAAGCCCGAGACCAATCCAAAGACTGCGTGTGACGGCTTTCAAAGGTGGTCGCCCTCCTTCTGTCTCTCTATCCGACAACTGTCCGAACCCAACGCATGTCGGGAAACGCCGCACATTACTTCGGCGCTTCCTCGGGGGCCATGGGAGCATCAAACATCGGATCATCATCCGGCGTTCCCGCAGGAGCCCATTGCTTGTGCGTCACGTTATATTCCATGCCCTTCAAACCAAAGGTGGCTTCGTAGGCAATCACCTTCCACCGATCGTCCTCGGGCAACTTGGACTTCCAGGCTTTCATTTTGGTGCCTTTCACCCCTTCGGAGATACGCCAGAACCATTGGGAATCGGAGAACAACTTCATGTGCTCGGTTCCACGAAAATCCCTGGCGCCGGCCTTCACGGGTTTGCCGTCTTTCCCGTGACAACTGGCGCAATTGACGTCAATATTCTCCGCGCCGATAAAGATGGCTTTCCCCTCCGCAATAATATCGGGGTTGTTCCAATAGCCGTCCGGCATATGTTGGTCAGCATACTCCGGTGGCGGTGGCGGCGGCGGAACGGGTGGCTTGGCTTCCCCGCAGGCTGACAGTGTCCATCCCATCGCCACAATCGCAACGACACTCAACGTCTTTTGGCATACATCCTTCTTCATACAATTCCTCATCTTGTTAAAAGAAACACGTAAAAATCCGACGACTTCTCTGCTGTCTCTGTCATCAGCGTACTGGCATAACACCAACTGGCCCCCTTACGGAACGGGACGGACTGCACACATCTCCCCGAATCCCCTGTCTCGTTCCCTCGACGATCTCATCAATACCCTGGCCGGTACTCCAGAGACATGTTCATCGCACGCCATGGCCTCTGTGAGACACACAACGGGACATCGCGTCACGGCGAGGGAGAACATCTCATTGTCTGGTATGAAAGCATATCCGGGACTTGCCGCCTGGGAAGGCCCATCCAGAGCATGCGCGCTTTTTGTTGGAGAGACCACCACACTTCACCCCTCAGGCAATCCTTATTCAACAGGAAGGAAAACGCTGGGCAAAAGGTCGGCGACCTTCTAGCATATGGGCTTTCATCTGTCAATAATCAGGATCCCTGATGGTGGTCAGAGCTTCCTGTCCATCTGCTTTTTCTGCACCCAGGCTTCCCAGGATTGCCCCGCGGCCGTATCCTGTCCCGTAAAATGAATGCTTCGAATGTCGCGACAGAAAATTTTCAGAGGATCGGGGTGACCCGGTTGGAACATTTCGAGGTAGGAATCAGGACCATCAACCACCTGATTGCAGACATAGCCGCAAATGGATTCCGGAGCTGTGAGTTCGAGAGTCACGTCGCCGCGGTAATCAAACGCCCATGCCAGAACTTGAAGCCACTCCTCCTCTGAGCATGGACGAAAGACCATCCCCTGAAGGCTTTTTGTGGAAGGGGGTTCAGTCGTTTCCTGAGACATGAGCACGGTCCCGTTGAACGGATGGGCACACACCAGGGGGCATCAGGTCGCGTTGGGGAACAGTGTGGCCTTGACCGTTCCGGCAAATCCGGACCACGAACTAAACGTGTCTTCGACGGCCGAGGCTTCGTACCCGCAATGCACCATACAGTCCTTACATTGGTCATTGCGCCCAACGCCATACCGCTCCCACTCGGTCTCATCCAGCAGGGCCTTGAAGCTCCCCGCGTATCCATCCTGCAAAAGATAGCAGGGCTTTTGCCAGCCAAAAATATTATAGGTGGGATTCCCCCAGGGCGTGCATTGATACTCGCGCTTGCCCATTAAAAATTCCAAAAACAGGGGCGACTGATTGAATCGCCACCGACGTTTTCGATCCGTGAGCAACCTGGTAAACAGTTGCTGCGTCCGCTGTCGGGTCAGGAAACCCTGTTGATCCGGAGCTTTTTCGTAACTGTAGCCGGGGGAGACCATCATCCCCTCCACTTCCAAATCCATCATGGCGTCAAAAAAGGCCCGCACGCGGACCGGATCCGCATCGTTGAACAGCGTCGTATTGGTGGTGACACGAAACCCTTTTTGCAGCGCACTTTTGATCGCTCGCATCGCCACGTCAAACACCCCGTCACGACACACCGCGAGATCATGTTCATCGCGCAACCCGTCCATGTGGATACTGAAGGTCAGATATTTTGAAGGCTCATATTCGTCAATTTTTCGTTCCAGGAGAATCGCATTCGTGCACAAATACACGTATTTTTTCCGTCGAACCAGCCCGCGCACAATGTCCGACATCTCCGGATGAATGAGCGGCTCCCCGCCGGGGATGCTGACAATAGGGGCGCCACATTCTTCCGACGCGGCCCAACATTGTTCGGGCGTCAACCGCCGATCCAGTATGTGATCGGGATACTGGATTTTTCCACACCCGGCACAAGCCAGATTGCACCGAAAGATCGGCTCCAGCATCAACACCAGCGGATAGCGTTGTACGCGCTTGAGTTTTTGCGAGACGACGTAACGCACAACGGTGAACATCTGCGAGAGAGGAACAGCCATGTGTTTCCGGAACTCCTTCGACCTGTTAGACGATGGCAAGACCGAGTACCGCGTCTTCCCCATTCACCCTCAACACGCTGACAACCTGAAGCAACTTTCCTCGCTTGTGGCACACAGCGGGCCACAACCAAGACAGGCCTCCAACCCGCACATGTGGACACGAGACCACGGCCATGGAGGCGCCGAGCGGGTTCGAACCGCTGAATCGCAGTTTTGCAGACTGCTCCCTTAGCCACTTGGGTACGGCGCCAAGGACGTCATTATAACGAGACCACGGCACACTGACAAGGAGGCGGCAGATACACCGCCGCGCGACCATCCGTCCGAAATGTTCCATGATCCGCAACGAGTCAGCGCAAAGGCAAAACGGGAATGTCATGATTTGCGGATGAAGCGGAAGCCTCCGCGTCAAACAGGGGCACATCCGAAGGGGGCGAAGGAGACACATCGTGAGACCCGCTCTTGTCCTGCTTTTCGAGCGCCATCAACTCAACCTCGTCAACGAGCACGTCCACGAGTTCTTCCGACGGCACCTTTCTCACGAGTTTGCCTTTTTTGAACAAAATGCCCATGCCCTGTCCGCCCGCAATCCCGATGTCCGCCTCTTTGCCCTCACCAATACCGTTCACCACGCATCCAAGGACTGACACATTTAAGGGAGCCGTAATATGGCTTAACCGTTTTTCTATTTCGTTGGCCATCCGCACCACGTCAATTTCCACCCGCCCGCAGGTCGGACAGGCAATCACATTCACTCCGCGATGGCGCAGTTCCAGGGACTTCAGAATTTCAAAACCGACTTTCACCTCTTCCACGGGATCAGCGGCCAGCGACACCCGCAGGGTATCGCCGATGCCCTGGGACAACAACCATCCCAACCCAATGGCGGATTTGACCGCTCCGGTCATCGCCGTTCCGGCCTCGGTGATGCCAATATGCAGCGGATAATCGGATTGATGGGCAAACAACCAGTAGGCATCAACGGCCATGTGGACGTCAGAGGCTTTTAACGACACCTTCATGTTCGTGAAGCCCATGTCTTCAATAGCATGCACGGCATTCAACGCCGACTCCGCCAGGGCCTCCGCCGTGGGAGACCCGTACTTCTCCAGCAACGGACGCTCCAATGAACCGCCGTTGACGCCCACGCGAAGGGGAATGCCCCGGTCCTGCACCGCTTGAATGACCTCGGCCAATTTCCACCACGGCCCGATATTGCCCGGATTAATGCGCACGCAGTCCACCACCTGCGCGGCTTTGAGCGCCAGACGATGGTCGAAATGCACATCCGCAATCAAGGGAATCGTGGTTTGTGATTTGATGGCAGGCAGGGCATCAACCGCCTCCTGGTCGGGCACAGCAAGCCGCACGATTTCACAGCCGGCCTGTTCCAGTTGATGAATTTGCGTGATGGTTCCCTGTCTGTCCCTCGGATGCGGGATCGTCATGGACTGCACGGAAACGGGAGCACCCCCGCCAATTGCGACGGAACCCACTTGGACGGCTTTGGTCTTTTTTCGAGTAATACGCATGGAAGAAGAAAGGCGTTTTCAGGTCAAGACTTTGGAGACGGAAACCTGAGCGAATAATTGTTTCGCCTGTTGGTAAATGCCATCAGCCGTCAAGCCATAGCGCTCACGCAACAACTCTTGCGGCCCTTGTTCAATGAACCGGTCAGGAAGCCCCACGCACTTCGTTGGCACATGCATCATCTCTTCTTCAGAGAGGAATTCCAGGACCGCGGACCCAAATCCACCCATGATGGATGATTCTTCAATGGTGAGCAGACACTTCACGCGTTTCGCCACGTCGCCAATCAAGGCACCATCAAGGGGTTTGACAAATCGTGCGTTAATCACCGCGGCGGAAATCCCCTCTTGCGCCAGCCGTTCGGCCGCATCCACCGCCTTATGAACCATCACCCCGACCGCCACCAGGGCAATGTCCGCCCCTTCTCGCAACAATGCCCCCTTGCCCAGCGGCAGCACTTCCGGCACGGGATCCATGTCCACCCCCAGGCCCGCGCCTCGCGGGTAGCGAACCGCAACGGGCCGATTATAACTGATACAGGACTTAATCATATGCTGTAACTCATTTTCGTCCGCAGGGGCCATAATCACCATGTTCGGCATATGCCGAAGATACGCCAGATCAAAGGCCCCATGGTGCGTGGTCCCATCCTCGGCGACAAGTCCACCTCGATCAATGCAGAACGTCACCGGAAGATTCTGCGTGGCCACATCATGAAGGACTTGGTCATACGCCCGTTGCAGGAAGGTGGAATAAATGGGAATCACCGGCCGCATGCCTTGCACGGCCATGCCCGCGGCAAACGTCACGGCATGTTGCTCGGCGATGCCCACGTCATAGAATCGGTCGGGAAAGGCGTTCTTAAACGCCGTCAATCCGGTTCCTTCGCACATCGCAGCCGTAATCGCCACAATACGCGTATCGTCTTTGGCCAGGCGAAGCAACGTATCAACGGCCACGGCACTGTACGAGAGGCTCTTCGCCCGTTGTCTGGCGTGCCCCGTTTCAAGATCAAAGGGCCCGCTTGCGTGAAACCACACGGGATTTTTCATGGCCGGTTCATAGCCCAACCCTTTTTTCGTGACCACGTGCAATAACGTGGGGCCGTTCAGCGTGAGCACGTTTTGCAACGTGGACAACAAATGCGAAAATTTGTGGCCGTCAATGGGTCCAACGTACCGAAAACCCAGTTCTTCAAACAGCAATCCCGGCAACACCAGACCTTTGGCCAGCTCTTGCGCGCGATCGGCGATTTTCTTGACCGGCTTACCGATATGCGGAACCATGTCCAGAATTTGGCTCGTTTCTTTTTTGATGCGCGTGTACAACTCACCGGTAATCATCCGGTTCAAATAGGCGGAAATGGCGCCGACGTTTTTTGAAATTGACATTTGATTATCGTTCAAAATCACGACCAGGTCTTTCTGCAAAGCACCGGCGTGCTGAAGGCCCTCCAGGGTTAAGCCCGCCGTCAACGCACCATCGCCGACGACGCAGACGACCTTGTGTGATTGTTTCCGTTGCTCGCGCGCTTCCACAAATCCCGTTGCCGCCGAGACACCCGTGCCCGCATGGCCAGCGTCAAACGTGTCATACACACTTTCTTCCCGCTTGCAAAATCCGCTTAGCCCCTCAAATTGCCGAATCGTGGAAAACTGTTCCTGACGCCCGGTCAGCAGCTTATGGGCATAAGTTTGATTGCTGGTATCCCAGACAATCAGATCCTGGGGAGTGTTCAGCACGTAATGGAGCGCCACCGTCAATTCAACGACGCCCAGATTCGAGGCAAGATGGCCGCCCACATTCGAGATGACGGACACAATCTGTTCACGAATTTCCTCGCAAAGCTGCGGAAATTGTTCAGGAGAAATTTTTCGGAGATCAGAGGGGCTTTCGATCTTTTTCAGGATAGACACGAACCCACCCTCTCACTGATAACGCGGGCGCAAACCGCCAACGAGCGGCTCATGCCTGTGGGAAATTCATGAGTGACGGAGTGTGGCAAACTGCACGATACAGTGTCAAGGAAATCAACTCTGAACACCTTAGGATTGAGGAGTCGCGAGCTTGCTTCGCAATGCTTCAAACAAACCGTCCAGTGATTTGGCCTTGATGATTCGCTCAAACTGGCCCCGAAAATTTTTCACCAAACTGATGCCGTCAATGACCACATCATAGACTTTCCAAGTCTCCGAATGTTTCAGCAAGCGGTAATGGATGGGCAGCTCCACATCGTTCGAGAAGACTTTCGTCTGCACTTCCGCGAAATTTCCTTTTCTCCGTTCTGCGAGGTATTCAACCTGCTCGCCGGAATAGTTGTCCAGATTCCCTGCATACGCTTGCGAGATCAATCGCTGAAACAAACCCACAAATTCCTTGCGTTGGGCGTCATCGAAAATCTCCCACTGCCCTCTTCCCAGCGTGCGTTTCCCCATTTCTTGATAGTCGAATCGTTCTTTGATGAGCGCTTCCAGGGCTTCCTGACGCTCCCCGGCCAGTTCAGGCGCCTGGAACGACGGATCTCTCAACACCGCCAACACCCGATCAAGTGTCCCTTGCATGGCTGCGGTAGCCGATTCCGCCCTCACCTCGGCCACAAAGAACGCCGCCATCAGTCCCGCCATCACCAACCCAAGCAGCCTGGCGCCAATCAGCGCGTGCATCGTTGTCCCCATGGTGTCCATTCTCCCATGGCGCTGGTTCCCGATTATCCCTGATCCCTCATACCATCAGGTCTCATCGGCACCTCGCGCGTTCGATACTCTCAAGAAAAATGTCTCAAAAAATTGAGTCAACCTGGCCGAAGCCACATTTTTCTGCCGACGCAGGCGATTCAAAGCCGGCCAGAGCCGGGGCATGCTGACAACAGCCCATAGCCCTTGAAAAAACGTGGCGGGGTGGAAAAACAGATTCAGGGTACGGGGCAAGTCTTCCTCCGCAAGATCTGAAACTGACCGGACCACAAAAAACGGAATGCCGTGTTGTGCGGCAACCGTTCCAATCGTCGCACTTTCCATATCCAGCCCGCTCGCATCGCAGGCACGGCCAATGGACTGCTTTTCCAGTGCCAAGCACACCATTGTCTGAACCGTCACGACACACCCGGGAATCACCGTACACCCTGATAATTGTGCTACATCCTGTGCCATTTGTCGATAGAACGCGTTGCAGGCGAGAGCGGGAGCGGGGAAAGTACCCGCACGATCCTGACGACTGACTACCTGTTCCGGTATCACCAGATCGCCAATGCGAGCGGGAACCAGGGCACCAGCATACCCCGAAGCAAGCCACACGGTCCAAGGTCTTTGGGTGAGGATAGCCTGACAAGCGACTCGGGCGTTCGCCGGTCCGACCCCCGTCTGGATGACGGCGACAAAACATGAAGGATGCTCCCATCCATACCATGTCACTCCGTTGACCCGTTCCACGCGACGAGTCGGCAACGCGCGCACAAGGGCCCGACACTCCCAAGTGGTCGCGGCAAAAACGGCGATATATTCCAGGAAATACTCCCGAAAAGGGTGAAGGCGAACAGGGTTATGGCCGGTTCCGGGCTAATTGGGCGACATGTTGCAATGTATCAGCCTTCGTCTGCCCGTGCATACGAACGTTCCGATACATGGCCAATGCCCACATGGGGAAATATTTACTGTACCCATGGTAGCGCAGATAGAAGACTCGAGGAAATCCCGTGCCAGTATGGCATGGCTCAACCCATGTCCCGTTGCCTTGCTGGCGGCGAAGCAGAAAATTCACGCCCCGTACGACACTCAAAGAATCAGAGGCACCCGACGCCAATAAGGCCATGAGCGCCCAGGATGTTTGTGAAGGGGTACTGTCGCCTTCTCCCGACCACGACTGATCAGCATACGACACACAGGATTCACCCCATCCGCCATCCACGTTTTGTTTGGATTCCAGCCAGGCCACGGCGCGTTGAATCCATGGAGCGGACATCGGCTCGCCAATGGCCTGAAGGCCGGTCAGGACACACCACGTGCCATACAGGTAATTGACGCCCCATCGCCCATACCAACTGCCGTCAGCCTCCTGTTCCCGCCGCAGAAATTCAAGAGCCGGAGGCACGGCAGGGTGGGACCGGTCATAGCCCATGGTGCCAAGCATCTCCAGACACCGACCTGTTAAGTCCGCTGTTGGCGGATCAAGCAACGCTTGATGATCCGCGAAGGGAATCTTATTGAAAATCAGTCTGTCATTGTCCCGATCATAAGCCCCCCACCCTCCATTGGAACTTTGCATGGCCAACACCCACTGACTCCCCCGCCAAATGGCTTCATCAAGGTCGGGGGGCTGCGAAGACGAACATTTCGCCAGAGCGATCACGACTGCGGCCGTATCATCAACATCGGGATACCACTCATTTTCAAACTGAAACCCCCATCCGCCGGGTTGGGCCGTGGGAGCGGACATGATCCAATCCCCCACCTTGCGGGTCTGACAGGAACGCAACCAGGCCGCGGCACGATTCAACGCCGCATGATCCACGGAGAGGCCTCGTTCAATGAGGGCATTCATTGATAAGGCCGTATCCCAAACGGGGGAATGGCACGGCTGAAGGTGAAGAGTCTCTGGCGTCTGCCCATCGGCGGAATCCGGTGTGGCAATCTCCAGGGCCTCAATTTCTCTCATGGCTTTTTGGACTAACGGATGGCTCACGGGATAGCCGAGGGCCATCAGGGCAAACACCGAATTGGCCATAGCCGGGTAAATGGCTCCAAGCCCCCCCTCGCCCTGCATGCGCTCCACAAACCAAGCCTCGGCTTTCTTGACCGCTTTTTTTCGCACAAACAGCGGCACATACTTTTCATAGACTTTGAGGATGGCATCAATCCACACAAAAAAGTTTCGCCAGCTCATGAACCTGCAATCTTTGTGAAACGGGGGCATCTTTCGATAATTCACCTGATTCGGAGGCACGCAAAACAATTCTTCAATTCCTTGATCCGCATCAATCCGACATTCCCGTCGAAAGGCAAAAATGATGAGCAGAGGCACAATCACGACTCTCGACCAGTAGGAGACGGCATACACATTAAAATACCGCCCCTGGGGAGCCAGCATAATTTCTGGTGGCATGCTCGGGATGCCCCTCCAGTCATATTGTCCAAACAGGGCCAACGTGATTTTCGTAAACACATTGACCGACACCACTCCACCTTTTTTGATGATGGCTTGTCTGGCTCGACGCATCCCCGACTCGTCCTGCGGGACCCCGGCCAATTTCAAGGCAAAATAAGCTTTGACCGAGGCACTAACGTCCATGGGACCGCCGGTATAAATGGACCACCCCCCGTCTTCAAGCTGAGTCCTCTGCAGATAGGAGATCATGCGGGTTTCCCGATCCGTATCCACCGCGTCGATATACCGACGCAACATCAAATACTCCGAGGTCAATGTCGTATCCGCCTCTAATTCCTCAACCCAATAGCCTGCTTCGGGATGCTGTCGTTGGAGAAACCACGCCTCACTCCGCGCCAGGACTTCTTCGATGGCATCGGCATGTCCAACGGCAGAGTGAGCCGAACGGCCATGCGTCATTTCCGACCCCTTCTCCACAGCCGGGTTATTCGAAACCAGCTTCAGCGAAGGGGCGAGCGACGTCTGGTGATAGGATTGCAAGCTCAAGGGGACCGATGCCAAAAAGCTATCGGACAGTCGTCCCAGAATGTTTTTAAGAAGGTCCATAACGGAATCGGATGACTCAAGAAATATGAGCGGGCTGGGTCATATCATACACCCCTCCCTTGGAGCCACTGAGCCAAAAGGCCAGCGGTTTGTATAGCAAACACCATCGAATCGTGTCAAGGAGCGGGCAGGCTCACCCCCCCTCCGCTTCAGAATAAAACACGGCCATCGTTCCTTCATCGGACGGGCCGTTCCCGGCGGAACGTCGCAAAACATTCGGGGGATCGAGTCGGGACAGAATCAGGAAACAGCGCACATGTACGGGATCTATAACGCGACATCATTGGTGACGTTCACCAATCTTTTCTCCTGATCAATGCTCCACACGTCACACGTCGCATCGCCATCAACATTGCCCACCGCAAACGCCGTAAAGCCGGTTGCGAAATCAGGCGTCGTAGCGGGAACCGTACACCCACCCAGGACCGCACCGACCGTACTGGATCCCAACACGTAGTGATACCGCGGGGACGACCCCGTCACGGCAAACCCAATCGCGTTGAACGTCTCGCCATAGGTGTCCTGTTCGGCAAAATAGACCACTTCAGCCGTGTGAATCGCCGCCAGGTTGGTTTTGGCTTCCGACTGTTTGGCCCGAGCCTGATAGGTCAGAAAATTCGGAATGGCAATGGCCGCCAAAATGCCGATGAGCGCCACAACGATCATCAGCTCAATCAAACTAAACCCCCGTTGATGATAGATAGTATGCAACACAGACTCCCTCCCTGGCCATGGGGCAAGACATCGCTTCATGAGTGTTCCCCACACGGCATGATTGATTGGATTGATCACCGCCCGACATCCACATCGGGACCAGAGGCCCCGGAAAGCGCCGGATCCGAATAGTGGCTCACGTGAGTCTGATCTTCCGATGACGTTCCATCCCGGTTGGACAGGTGTGGCGGAGATCCAAACCCGACATCCCTGAATCGCCGGATTAATGTCTCATTCTTCGGATCCAGGGCCAGAGAACGGGTCCAGGCCTTTTGAGCCTTCTCACGATGCCGTTGCGTCAGATAAATTTCTCCCAAATGCTCAAAAATCACGGGGTCATCGTTGACGAGCTCAATAGCCCGTTTGAGTTCCCGAAGCGCGTCGGCCACCCGGCCAACTTTGAATAACGCCCACCCCAAACTATCAACATACGCCCCATTATCCGGTTTGAGCGAGACCGCATGCTGCGTTAAGGCCACGGCCTCTTCCCCTTTCAGGCCTCGTTCAGCGTAACTGTAGCCCAGATAATTCAGCGCGTCGGCATGATCCGGATTGAGCGTCAACACCGCCTCCATTTCCCGTACCACGTCGGGGAACCGGTCCAGCTTGTCATACGTGGCGCCAAGATTAAATCGCAGATCCTCGTCGGTGGGATGATAGTCCACTCCCCTGGCAAATGCCGATTGAGCGCGATCAAAGTGCTCCACTTTCAGATAACTTAATCCCAACAACAGATGCGTTTCCGCATTCCTGGGATTGAGTGCCACCGCCTGGATGAAATGCGGCGTCGCCTCATCAAAGCGAGCGAGTCGGTACAACAGCAACCCCAGATGCATATGGCTGTCATAAAACGTCGCATCCATCGTGATATTGGTGCGATACGCCTCAATGGCCTCTTGAACATCGTCAACCTGTTCGTACACCCATCCCAAATAATCCCGAACCCGCAGTTCCGACGGATGCGCGTGGACCAGCCGCTTCAAATCCGCAATTGCGCGATGGGCGTCGTTCATCTCCACATAGACCAGCGACTTGCGGATTTGCGCGTTCAAGTCCTCGGGGTCATCCGCAATCATTTGATCAAAAATCTCCAGCGCCCGCCCGTATCGCTTGTGTTGAAGCAAGAGACGAACAAAATCATTGCGGAAGTTTTTTTCGTGCGGAGTCCTCAACGCCACAAATCGCTCATACAACTGAATGGCTTCCTGTATGTCCCCATCGGATTCATACAACCTGGCCAGCGCTTGATAGGCCGGCTCAAACCGTTCAGCCCAGGTAATCGCCTGGCGGTATTCCTCTTTAGCCCTGGCGTTCTTTCCCTGGGCCTCCAGGGCTTTGCCCCGATAGAAATACCCCAGATGAGACTGCGGAGCGTGGGCAAGACCACGGGTAAAGGCTTCTTCAGCCTGCATGGTTCGCTTGAGATTCAGCAGCAACACCCCTTTGGCAAAATACGGCGCCCCCTGTTCGGGATGCACACGGATGGCGTCTTCATAGAGTGCCAACGCGCGATCCGGCTGCCCCGCACCCGCATAGATTTTCGCCATCTGGATCAGCACACCCGCGTCCCGAGCCTGCCCCCGTGGGACGTCGTCCAACGTGTCCACCGCTTGCGGCATGGCCCCCGACACAAACTGCAATGCGGCCAGCCGGACGCGCAAAAAGACCGACTCCGGGTCAACATCCAGAGCCGCCTGATACTCGACAAGCGCCATCGGCGCGTCATTGGCGAGTTCCGCCAGATAGCCTCGTAAAAAATGAAAGTACGCCGGCGCAGGCTTGGGGGGAGAGACGGAGTCGGTGTGTCCGACGGTGGCCGGTTGAACATCAGGCATCGCGGCACACGACGCCACGAGCAGCGGCAGGAGAAGACATGTGGCCGCCACCTGTGCCTGCCATCCTCCACGCACCACTCGTGTCTCAGCAACGCACCGCCGTTGTGGTTGTCCCGAATGCATCAGCTTCCCTTCATCGAACGGAACACCGGAAGAATACCCGCGCGTCAGGGGTCACCATGATGGGTCTCAAGGTCGGCAAACTTGGCATATTTTTCGTGGAAATAGAGCTGCCGCTCTCCCGTGGGCCCGTTGCGGTGCTTGCGAATCAGGATGTCGGCGATGCCCTTTTTGTCTTCCGTCGCGGCATTATAAACCTCTTCCCGATAAATAAACATCACCACATCCGCATCCTGTTCAATCGCCCCCGATTCGCGAAGGTCGGCCAGGACCGGAATGGGCGGCTTCCGATCCTCCACCGAGCGATTCAGTTGGGACAGCGCAACGATCGGAATGTCCAACTCTTTGGCCAGATCTTTGAGCGAGCGACTGATGGTGGAGATTTCCTGCTGTCGGTTTTCCGCGCCATCATGACCCCGCATAAGCTGGAGGTAATCAATGATCAACAGATCCAGACCCTCCTTTGCCTTGAGGCGACGCGCCTTGCCCCGCATCTGCTGCACCGTGAGTCCGCCGGAATCATCAATGAAAATCCTGGCCTGGGCCAGATCACCCGCTGCCTTACACAACGCCGTCCACTCCCCCTGCTGATGGAGTTGCCCCGTCCTCAAATCATGCGCATCCAGAGACGCCAGAGAACTCAACATCCGAAGCGCCAGTTGAGCATTCGGCATTTCCATGCTGAAAATGCCCACGGTTAAATTCGCGCGAAGCGCGGCATGTTCAGCAATGCCCAGCGCCAGACTGGTTTTCCCCATACTGGGTCGTCCCCCAACGATAATGAGGTCCGATGGTTGCAGCCCGGCCAGGATTCGATCAAGACCTTTGTACCCTGTGGGGACGCCGGTAATTTTCTCTTTTTGTTTAAATAACCTGTCAACAGTCTCAATGCTCTTCTGGACGATTTCCTTCATGGGAGCGAACGACTTCGCCAGACGCCCCTGGGCGAGTTGAAAAATATCCCGTTCCGCATCTTCCAGAAGCGTTTCCACCTCCACATTCCCCTCATACCCTTTGGTCACCACGACGGTAGCCACGCGAATCAACCCGCGCAACAACGATTTTTCCCGCAGGATTTTGCAATGGGAGCGGATATTGGAAGCGCTGGGGACCGCCTGAACCAGTTCCGCCACGTAGGCCGCGCCACCAACCCGCTCCAGGTGTCCTCTTGTGTTGAGACAGTTCGTGAGCGTGAGCTGGTCAACGGCTTCACTCCGTTCAGACAATTCGACCATCGCCGCAAAAATGTCTCGATGGGTGCCGCGATAAAAATCGTCGGAGGTAATCAGTTCAAGCGCCGTATCAAGCGCGCTGTTTTCCAACAGAATCGCCCCGAGAATGGACTGCTCAACCTCAAGGTTTTGCGGGGGCAGGCGAAGGTCGGTGGCGTCAGCGGTGGGCATGCACACCCTGCAGAATCAAGCCGGGAAGCTCTCGGATCCTGACTTTCCACGTGGCTTTTCCCGTTGTCTTTTCGACCGTGACCAGGGCATCTTCGCTCGTAGCGGACGACGGGCCCACCCGCACCACCCAGGACATATTGGAAGCACGGGCATGTTTTCGAATCATGCGGAAGCGGGCCGCATCCCACCGGGGCACGGGTTCATAACACACCACCAGCCCGTGCGAGCGAAGGAGCTGACTCACGCGAAACGCTTGCCTGCAACCCGACGCAGGCGCCACCACGAGTACGCGTTGTGCGTCCAACGCATGCTCCGCTCCGCCACCGCCAAGCGCATTGAATAAGCGATCAATATCCAGCGCAAACCCCGTGGAAGGAAGATCGCGTCCGAATCGTCCGATGAGATGATTATAGCGCCCGCCCCCGCCCAGTTCACAGCCAACATTGGCGGAAAACACATCAAAGACGATACCATCATAGTAATCAAAACCCCGAAACTCTCCCAAATCCAGGAGCAGGTGATCCTTGACCCCGGCGGCATCAAGCCGCGCATACACGCTGGTCAACCGTTCAATGGGTTTCAGCAACCGGGGATTGCGACCGGCGACAGCGCGCCCCCATTCCAGGACTTCCTCTCGTCCATACCGCTCCAGCGCGCCCAGAATGGAGCGGGAGTGCTTGCGTGACACGCGTTCGCTTTTCAGAAGTTGTTCCAGTTTCGGAAGGTCTTTGTGCGCGGCGGCCAGTTCAGCCTGTTGACATCCTCGTTCCGACAGGCCCGACTGCGCGAGCAACGCCTGGTAAAAGCCGACATGTCCAAGCGACACCCTGCAATCAGCCAACCCGATGGCTTTCAGCGATTCAATGAGCAGGACAAGAATTTCGGCATCCATCCACACTTCGTCGGCGCCGATGAGTTCGACACCCAGTTGAAACACTTCCCGTTCGCGGCCCGCATGTTCGGGCTCATAGCGGAACACCGTGGAACGGTAACTTAACCGAAGGGGCAAATGTTGCCCGGCCAGGCCCATCGCCACAATTTTCGCGATCTGTGCGGTCACGTCCGGGCGAAGGACAAAAATTCTCCCGGTCGCCCAATCGGCGACTTTGTAACATTTTTCGAGAATCCCGGCCGGCAATCCGGCCGACAGCACGTCCAGATATTCAAAGGTGGGCGGGATAATTTCGCGATAGCCCCATTGCGCAAACCCATCAAAGACCACGCGTTCCAAATGACGAACGCGCTGCGCCGCATCAGGCAACAGTGTGGCCATTCCGATCGGGATCAGAGAACGAGCCGTCGTCTCCAAAGAAACCGATGGACGCTCCGGGCGTTGTTGAAGACGACGACTCATCGCACAGACGGGAGGTTACGACACGCGTGAAAGATCCATCAGTCGAACGGACAGAATATCTTTTTGTTCCTTGAGAACATTCACCACTTGAACGGGCGGCAGCCCATCCAGGCCAATGATCAATAACGCATCACTGCCCTTCTTCGTCCGGGAACATTGCATCCAGGAAATATTGGCGTTGTGTTCCCCAAGAATACGACCAACCATCCCAATCACACCGGGACGGTCGACATTATACATCAGGAGCATATGGCCTTCGGGGATGACTTCAACCCCATAGGCGTTGCTTTCAACAATGCGAGGTTCTTTTTTATTATACAGCGTTCCGGCCAATTGATGGATCTGATCGCCGGCTTTCAGATGCAGACGGATGACGCTCGTATACTCACCCGCGTCGCCCCCTTTTATTTCCTTGACCTCAATGCCTCGTTTTTTCGCAATCAGCGACGCATTCACGGCATTGACCGTATCCTGCAACACCGGAGCCAGCAAGCCTTTTAACACCGCAACCGTCAGAGGGGCCAGGGTGAGATTGGCGACCTCTCCGCTGTATTCCACGGTGACCTGTTCAATGCCTCCGTCAATCAGTTGCGCCTGAAAGAACCCCATCTGCTCCGCCAACCTCAAGTAGGGGTGGAGCTGCGGCAGGATCTCCGGCGGCACCGAAGGAATATTGACCGCACCGCGCGTCATGCCCTTCTGGAAATAGTCAACAAACTGCTCGGCAATCGCGACAGCTACGTTTTCCTGCGCTTCTTCGGTCGAGGCGCCGATATGCGGCGTACAAATAAAATTATCCAGCGCGAGCAAAGGATGATCCGGTTTCACGGGTTCCTCTTCAAACACGTCAAACGCCGCCGCCGCGACTTTTTTGCTTGTGAGCGCCGCGTGCAGATCCTGTTCATTGATGATGCCTCCGCGTGCGCAGTTGACCAGCATCACCCCGTCTTTCATGGTGTGGATGGTGCGAGCATTGATTAACGACCGCGTCTCCCTGGTCAACGGGGTATGCACCGAGATGAAATCGGATCGGGCAAACAACGCCTCCAATTCCACGGCCTCAATGCCCAGCGCCTGCGCGCGATCACCCGACAAATACGGATCATAGCCAATCACCTTCATGGCCAGACCCTGCGCCAATTTCGTCACATAGGTGCCGATCTGCCCCAACCCCACAAGCCCGAGGGTTTTGTGGGACAACTCCGTCCCCATAAATTTACTTTTCTCCCACTTGCCGGCCTTCGTCGAAGCGGATGCCTGGGGAATTTTGCGGCTCATGGCGACCAGCAACGCCATCGTGTGTTCCGCCGTCGTGACCGTATTGCCGCCGGGCGTATTCATCACGACGATCCCCCGACGAGTGGCGGCGTCACAATCCACGTTATCAAGTCCGGTCCCGGCGCGACCAATGATCTTGAGACGGCTCCCCGCGTCAATGACATCAGCCATCACCTTGGTCCCGGACCGAACGATGATGCCATCATAGGCTTTGATGGTGTCCAGCAACTGTTCCCGTGACAGTTTGGTGTTCACGTCGGCCGTAAACCCGCCTCGTTCCAGCACGTCAACGCCCCGTGCTGATAAACTGTCGCTGATAAGAATCTTCATGGAGTTCGTTCCTGTACTCATATCTGCGCTACGCCTTCCGTTGTTCAAAATCGGCCATATACTCCAGTAACGCATCCACGCCGGCTTCCGGCATGGCGTTATAGAGACTCGCACGCATACCGCCCACCGAACGATGCCCCTTGAGTGTGGTCAGCCCGGCATTGGCCGCACCTGCGAGAAACGCACTATCCAACGCCGCATCGGCCAGAACAAACGGCACGTTCATTCGTGACCGGCAGGAGTGTTCCACGGGATTACGATAGAAACGGGACCCGTCAATCGCGGCATACAGCTTCCCGGCCTTGCGTTCGTTGATCGCCGCCATGGCCGCCAGCCCCCCCTGCGTCTTCAACCATTGAAACACCAGGCCCGCGATGTACACGGCATACGTGGGCGGGGTATTGAACATGGAATCAGCTTTCGCCTGTTGCGCGTAATCAAACACCCCGGGCGTCATGGGCCACGTGTCGCCGATCAAATCCCGACGCACAATCACCAATGTCACGCCGGCCGGTCCGATATTTTTCTGCGCACCCGCGTACAGCAACCCAAACCGACTGACGTCAAGGGGGCGAGACAAGATGGTTGACGAACAATCCCCCACGAGCGGCACGTCACCGGTCTCCGGCACCCAGTGAAATTCCACGCCGCCGATCGTTTCGTTCGGGGTGTAATGGACATAGGCCGCATCGGCGCGCAACGTCCAGCTTTCACGCGCGGGTATCGCGGTAAATTGCTGACGTTCCGACGATGCGGCCACATGTACGTCACAATACTTCCCGGCCTCACTCACGGCTTTTTGGCCCCAGGCTCCGGTCAGGATATAATCCGCCTTGCGTTTCCCCCGCAGAAGATTCATGGGAACGGCGGCAAACTGCCCGGTGGCGCCGCCCTGCAAAAACAGCACGGCATAATTGTCCGGCACCCCCAGCAACTCGCGGACATCGCGCTCGGCCTCCTCATAGACCGACACAAACTCTTTCCCGCGGTGGCTCATCTCCAGAATGGAGCTCCCGGCCCCGTGCCAATCCGGCAACTCGTCCTGGGCCTGCCGCAACACGGCCTCCGGCAACATGGCCGGCCCGGCGCTGAAATTATAGACGCGAGCCATATCCTTCTCTCTCCATCACCTGAACGGAATACCGCAACGGGCAAGTCGAACCCACCCAGGACCATGCCGCACACACCCCCAAGCCGGGCACAGAATACAGCGTTCAAACCCGCATTGCAAAACAGATATCCGTCGTTGCCGAGGGTCGGATCAAAAGACCCGTTCAAACCGAACGGCGCCCAGCAACTGGAGGCCTTGCCGAACATCCTGGTTGGCGTGGCGTTCCACGCCCAGACTCAAGAACAGCTCGCCGACAGCGAAGGCGCCCCGCCAGGCGGCTTCGACTTGCAGGTGACGACCCGCCGGGGCCAAGTCCACCCGCTGGGTGCGGTACAGCACCTCGCCATATTTCGTCCGCCCGGTGGCCAGGCGCAGGTCGGCGGCGCCGGACTCCGTGCGCAGCGGCTGGGAGACTCGGAACCCCAGCCAGTCACCGGAACGCCACCACGAACGCCGCTCCAGGCCCACACTGAAGGTGCTGCTGTGCAGGGGCGTCGCGTCCCGCAACAGGCCGGCGTCGTGAAAGGCCGGGCGCGTCCAGCCCATGTAACCCGACGCCAAAGCATGCCAGCCCGCCATCACCGGCCAGCGATGGTTGACACCGGCAAAGGCGGTGGTGGCCGTGGCGGTGCCCAAGGCCCCGCTCGGCCGCACACCGAGAAATCCGTCGGTTTCCGCCACCAGGCCGGTTTGCCACGACGCAGCCCTGGCCGCAGGCCGGTATTCCAGGAGCACGCCAACACCAGGGGCGCCGGCACTCGGCACAAAGCCTTCGGGATGGGCGGCGCCGCCCATCAGAGCAAAGCCGAGCCGCCCGCCGGCGGAGAGCGGATACACACCGCCCAGCCCGGGGCCGGTTTGCACCAAGGCCAGCCACGGCGCGGCAAACGCCGAGGGGTCGGCGAAGGCCGCGGCCTGCGTCGTGCCGTCCCGGTACAACCCCAACGACCGCCCGTCATGGCGGCCCCAGGACAGCCACCAGCCAGCCTCCATGTCGCCGAATGTTCCGGCCTGGAAGGCGGCCTGGCCACGGGGAAAGGCGATCAACGCTTCGTCAATGGCCGGGCTGAAGGAGGCCAACGTCATTTCCACACGGGCCAGGGTGCGCGCGCCGACCGGTGCCCACGCCTGGCGGGTGCGCAGCACCCGTGGCAGGCGTCCGTTGCGCGCCGCCGGACGCAGCGACTGACTCAAGCTGATGGGGAACGGCGCGCCGAGTTGGTCAAATGCGACCATCTCGACCGCACCAAGGGATTCACTCAACCGTGCGCCAAAGGCGCCGCCGGCCAAGTCAAGCCCCATCCCGGCCACCGGGCGGGCATCCGGGTCCCACGGCACCGAGGTCATCATGGCGCCCGCCGGGCGGGTGGCGGCGTCCAGGTCAATCAGGCCCGAACCATAGATATCGGAGTCGGCGTAGATGCCTTGCCGGTTGGCGGTGAAGCGCAGGCGGGTGACCAGTTCGGTGTTGCCCAGTTGGTAGGTGCCGTCGGCGTTGCGGAAGAAGTGGCGCAGCAGGGCGAGGGAGCCGCTGACGACTGGCGCGGCGAAGGAGGTGCCGCTGCGGACAATGTAACGATCGGTGCCGGCGTAGAACGGAGCGAAGATGTCGCTGCCCGGCGCCGCCAGGCAGAAGTTTTTGGCGAGGCCGCAGTGGTTGGAGTAGCCGGCGATGGTGCCGTCCTGATCCAGCGCCACCACGGCGAGTACATGACTTTGCAATTCGGTAAAGACCACGCCGAGACCGGCCAGCAACTCCGGCGAATCGAACACCGCACGGGTTTGGTCGTCCGTGGTCGCGATGTCCCCATCCTGGTCACCCGTGATCTGACTGCCGGCGTTGCCGGCCGCCCAGACGACGATTTTCTTGTCGGCATCCGCCGTGCCCGCCTGCGCCAGTGAGGCGGCGGTAAAGGACAGTTTCTCGCGTACTAACGCCGCATCGTATTGGGAAATGGCGCCAGCGACGCCGAAACTGTAGTTGATGATCGACCCCAGATTCTCGCTGACCGGATAGCCGATGAGCTCGGCGTCCATCCTATCGTCATCGACGGTGTATCCGTCAATCGCCAACGGCGTGTAGAGCTGTCCCGCGCCGGGGTCGGGGGGGTCGCTCAGCAAGAGAGGCACGACAGACAAGGCGGCTTCAAAAGCCACCCCGTGCATCTGCCGGCCGTCGCGATTGGCCGCGGCCACGCCGGAGACGATGGTTCCATGAAACAGTGCCGCGCCGGTGGGCCTGTAGCTGTCGCGCACCACCACGGTGACCTTGTCGGTCCCGCCCAAGTCGTCAAATTCCTGGTGGGATTCCAGGATACCTGTGTCGTAGACCACGATGGTCTCCCCGGCACCGGTCGCGCCGCGGGCATATGCGGCCGCGGCGTTGATGCGGGCGAGGTGGGTGTCGGTGCCTTCGGTGCCTGGAACCACATTTCCATCCAGATCCACATCATTGTATCTGATGTCATATTCCGCGGTTTCGTAGTCGCTTTTCATGGTGTCGAAATCGGACGGGTCGGACATCTGCACCGCCGCGGGGGTGGGAATCGTGATCGGGAGAACAAGGGGGACAAACGGACGGGGAGCAGGAGCAGGAGCGGGAGTGCCGCCGCCACCGCCGCAACCCGTCAGCAACCCAACGATGACCAGCCACAGCAGATGTCGGCGCAAGTCTCGTTTCATCATTGTCGGTAAGACCCTTGACGCTGCTTTCCCAATCCGGAGGGAGCAGCAGCGGGCAACAGACTGGTGTCGTGACGTTTCATTCAGCGACAACGCGCAGGGGGTATCAATGACCTGTTCGCCATCCTCACTATAGAAATATAAACCCGTTGGTCAAGGCAAGGCCAGCATGACGAACCCGGCACATTCGTCCGCACTATCGCCTCTTGTCATACGAACGGCGGTTCATCTACAATGCGGCACCGTTCGCGGGTCGTCATGAACGGAACACAAGGCATGATGAACGGACTACGATTTGAACGCCGGGGCGAAGACAATTATTACAAGGTTGTCCTTCACATCCGCAGCACGTATGTGCCGGTCAGCGATGAAGACGTGGACGCATTGAAAAAGAACTGTGAGACATTGGGCGAGCAGTTTCTCGAATTTTTCCTGGACCGGGTGGGCTATTCCTCGTATCTCAAAGACCAAATCAAAGGGGAATTGCTGAAAATCGGCGAACGCCCCCAACAGCTTGCCGCGCTCCGGCAGTCGCTACGGGCACTGTAACCGGCTGTGTGAGCGCATCGCGCGTCATGGCTAATCATGATACCCGCCCACAATTTTATCGATAAAATTTAAGATCGCCGTTTTCTTCGTTGGATCCTGCTCCAATTGCAAGGCCCGTTGATAGTGATCGCCCGCAAGGTCGGGTTTGCGTTTCAGATCATAGACTCGCCCCACCCCAAACATGGCCCTCGCATCATCAGGATTGGCCTTGATGGCGACACTGAAGCTGTCGAGCGCCGCATCAACCTGCCCTTTATTCAGTAAAATCCACCCGACTTCCGTCGCGGCCGGTCCGCAATCCGGCCTGATGCGCAACGCTTCCCGATATTCACGCATCGCAAGATCCGGCCGACCTTTTTGCTCGTAGATGTCCGCCACGGCACAGCGCAGTTCGGCATCCTCGGGCGCGAGCGTCAACGCGAGTTTATATTCCCGGACCGCCGCGTCAATTTTCCCTTGTTCGGCAAGCGCGCAGGCTAGATTCACGTGGCCCAACGCATCATCGGGTTTGCGTTTGATGATTTCCCGATACTGGGGAATGGCCATTTCCAACAGGCCGTGTTCCTGATACGCCACACCCAGGTTGAGTCGGGCGGCCAAATAGTCGGGGTCCAGTTTCACGGCCTGGCGGTACGCCTTGATGGCTTGATCCGCACGGGCCATGCGTTGATACAACTGCGCCAGGAAAAAATGCGGGAAGGGAGAGTCGGGCACCAGGCCCATGGCCTTGTGATAACTCGCGATGGCCGGCTCCGCCTGACCGGACTGCGCCAGACACATGCCATGGATTAAATGCGCGCAGCCGGCGTCCGGATACGTCCGGATGAGCCGGTCCACCCACTCACGCACGTCCGCACTCTGCGACGCGTCCTGTAACGACTTCGCATACATCTGCCACGCCAGGGCAAATTCGCCTTTCAGCAGATACATGGCATTCAGGATGAAGTACGCCCTGGGATCGGCCGCGTCACGCTGCGTCCAGCATGTGGCGGCGTCAATCACCGCATCCCAGTCCCCGTCGAGAATGGCACGTTCAATGGTTTGCTCTTCACTCACCATGCGGCTCCATCCTGCTCCCATCTCACCCCTCCGCCAACAGCACGCGCAGGCCCGCCACGGGCCGCCCGGCTAGCGTATCAGGGCATCCTCCACGTCGCACGGCGTGGCCTCAATCAAGGCCCCCAACCAGGGATACTGTTTCGTCACCTGTTGTTTCATCTCCCACGCCACGGTGCGGTACGACCAATGGCCTTTGACTCCTGACCGGAGTCGGCACATATACTCCGCCTGGGCGTAGTCCATCTTGAAAACGCACCGGACCCTGACCCCGAAGGGAATCGCATACAGCGCCGCCTCCTGATCCATCCCCCGCAAGCGTTCAATATCACGTTGCACCGCGTCCATGGCGAGTCGGTACTCTTGATCCAGTCCGGTTTCATACAGGAGGGCGGGGGTCTCATAGCCGTGGACGGTGGTAAAGTTCTGCTGGATTTGCTGGCACCGTCGGTGCCTGTGCAGATCCCGCCAGCCCCCGATATCCATCAAAATGTCGAAGAGCAGGGGATAGCCGCACCGAAATTCCTTCATCAACTCGTGATAAGGCCCGCGACGGCGCAGGGCGATTTCCAGCGTTTCCTGCTTGTCCTTCTCTGACCAATCCCGCACCAATTCTAAAATCCGGCGATACGGCGCATGACTGACGCGGTAGAGCAAACTCGTCACCACTTCATCCATCAACGCATGGGGTTCAAGGAGGTCAACCGGCGTCACCTGTCCGGCCCAGGCCGATGGCGTGTCCAGTCCGGCCTTGCGCAGGATGGCCCTGGCATGTTTCGACAAATCCCGATACGCCTCCGTGGGATACGCATCGGCTCGCGCGTGACGCGCCAACGTCGGCGCCAGAGGCTCCGCGGAAGAGACGGTGTCACCGGATAACGCGCCCCACACGTTTGAGGGAGGTTTGGCACAGGCCTCCTGAAGCTCACGGCCAATCGCCTGGAGTTCGGAGAATGGCGCGGACAAGAAGCGGCTGATTTGTTTTTCCAGCGTCCGGATACTCACCACCTGCCCGACGTTGGTCCTGGCGGCGAGGGGCAGCGCGTAACGAGTCATGTCATACACGCGCGCGGCAATGGTCCGCGTGTACTGCGCCTCGGTCATGGCATCGGGTTTGGGAAATTTCCGCCGCAGATGCGCAAGCAACGGATCATACAATGTGCGATAGAGCGCAAACAGACTCCCCAGAATCCCCCGATAGCACGCCTCGGTTTCAGACTCTCTGATGCCCGGCGGCACATAACAGCCGGACACGGCGAAGTTTTGATACCGGCTGGATTTGGCTTGTCCATCCCACAGCGGTTCGTCTTCCACGCGAATCGCCGCCCATTCGGAAATATTTTCCAGACACACGGTCACATGCCCAAGATCGGCGATTGACGCATGGCCATAGGCAAAATAAAACTGTTCCCAGAATGCTTCCGACGAATGCCCATGCACCCACTTCAAACTGTCTTCAATGGAATCCGGAGAGCGGCTGTAGCGCGCGAGGGCATAGGCCGATTGCTCCGGCGGCATCGGCGCGAGTACGACAACCCGACGTGTGTGTGGTTCCTCAACGGACATGTGTGGCGTTTCTTCCGTGCCCCCGCACGGCATCCGGAACGGCTGTTGAAGCCGAACCACTATAGTCAGGCCACGGGCCAATCTCAAGTCGGCGCCGGTTCCGCCCGGCGCAGGCAAAAATTCCTTGCAACGCGCGGCTCCGATGGATACACTCCGCCGCCGACATGGTGGGCATATTTTTTCACAACGCCATCAGGGACCGCCTGGTGGGGACATGGCAGGAAGACCGAACCACACAGACATGAACACATCACACCCCCAGGGATCCATCCACGGTCAATGGTCTTCGCGCGCGGCCTTTGTGCTGGCGGCCACGGGCGCCGCGGTCGGCCTCGGCAATATCTGGAAATTTCCCTACATCGCGGGCGAACATGGAGGCAGTGTCTTTGTGCTGGTGTATATCCTCTGTGTGGCCGTCCTGGGCGTGCCGATCATGATGGCCGAGGTGATGCTGGGGCGTCGCGGCGGACGGACGCCAATCAACTCCTTGCGAATGCTGGCGGTGGAATCCGGCGCAAGCCGCGCCTGGCAGATCATCGGGTGGGGCGGCACCCTCGCCGGCGTGCTGATCCTCTCCTACTACAGCGTCATTGCCGGATGGACGATCGCGTATATCCAGCATGCCGTGACGGGAACCTTTTCGGGGTTCACCGGAGACGGAGCCTCGACCCTGTTCACCAATTCCATCAAAGAGAACCCCCTCGTCCAGATCGGGTGTCACACCCTGTTCATGGTGATGACCATGGCCATCGTGGCCAGAGGGGTGCATCGCGGATTGGAAAAAGCCGTCGTCTATCTGATGCCGACGCTCGTGGCGCTCCTGCTGATTCTCGTGATCTACGCCGTCAACACCGGGCACTTTATGGAAGCGCTCGCCTTTTTATTCACGCCCGACTTCAGCAAGTTTTCAAGCGCCAGCATCCTCACGGCCATGGGGCACGCGTTTTTTACCTTGAGCCTGGGCATGGGCGCGATCATGATCTACGGCGCCTACGTCCCCAAAGGCACGTCCATTGCCGGCACCTCCGTGGTCATCGCCATCGCCGACACCATGGTGGCGCTCATCGCGGGCATGGCCATCTTCCCGATTGTCTTTGCACACGGCCTCGACCCCGCCGCCGGCCCCCGTCTCATTTTTGAAACCGTTCCCGTGGCCTTCGGCAACATCGCGGGCGGGACATTCTTCGGCACGCTCTTTTTTCTGCTGCTCCTCATCGCCGCATGGACGTCATCCATTTCGTTGCTCGAACCGGCCGTGACCATGCTGATGGAAAATTTCAGGATGACCCGCCCACGGGCCGTCGTGTATGTCGGCCTCGTGATATGGCTCCTGGGCTTCGGCACGGCGTTCTCCTTTAATATCTGGTCGAACGTCACCATGTTCGGACTGACCATCTTCGAGCAGCTCGACTACCTGACATCCAACCTCATGTTGCCGTTGGGCGGGCTTGGCATCGCCGTCTTTGCCGGGTGGGTCATGGCACGGAGCATGAGCCGAGACGAACTCAACATGCGCGGCGCGATTGGCTATTCCGTCTGGCGGCTCTTCATTCGCTGGATCGCCCCCGTCACGGTTTCGATTGTTTTCTTCCGCGCCATCGGCGTGTTTTGACATTCGTTCCCGCACGTTGTGTCTCACCATCGGCCTGTTTCCGCGCCCGTTCAGCGCCAACGGTTTTCCTGATACCCCACCACTCCCGGCACGTTGTCGGTTCGGACCACGCAAATGCCCTGGCATAAAAACCCCTCATCAGGCATGATTCGGCAGACATCCGGCGGTTGCACATCGGGGGTGAATCCGGTGCCGAGGCTTTTCTTCCACGTTCACTGGCTCATAATCCGACGCGACATAAAAAATGTCACTGGAATCGAAGCCACAACGGCAAAAAGCGGGGCGATTTCTTCGGCTATCCCGGCTTGCAAGGCAAGGTGGAGAATCGAAATGCCCAGCGCGAACTGGACTACATACACAAGCGGGTAGGAAGCAATTTTCACCATGCGATGCGCGGTGCGGAAAGTAAATTTCAAATGAAGAATATAGGAAAGAAAAATGCCGGAAATAAAAGCCGCGATATATGACCAGTAGGGATTGAGAAAATACAGGAACGCCAAATAGACCGCGTAGGTTGCAAGGGTATTGACGCCGCCGACAATTAAAAACCGCAAAAATTGGCGGATCATGACACCCCCCCGGCGGCTTTGGGCCACGAACCACAAACCCGGAGGGTGAAATTATTTTGCGGCGCGCTTTCTTCCGAACTGATAAAAAATATTCCGGTATTGTTCCCGGTACAATGTCCTGCATGATCTTTGCGGTTTTCGGTTTTGGATTGATTCCCGGTCATGATGGTTCGACCTCCGTCTGAACTGGTACAATAGGAAAGATCACTCAACGGGGAAGGAATCTGATAAAATCCAATTGCAAAATCTCACTGTGCATGACGATGCGGCAGCCCGTCCCCGGTTGTTTCGCGATTGGCGATGTTGGTTCCGCCTTAGCTCTTGCGTATCGGATTGTTCGCGGCTTGTGTTCAAACATAATGATCTTATCATCCCGCGCCGACATACGGCGGTCGGGAATCTGCAAAGAGGACCCGGTGTTTCCGGTGGATTGATGTCGTCTGAACTGAAAGCAGAAACAGTGGCAAATTCTTTATGAAAATCGCCGTTGTCGGATATGGGTACTGGGGTCCCAATCTGGCCCGCAATATTGCCTCTCTGGATGGCGTTTCTCTGGGAACCGTGTGTGATACCAGCGCGCCACTTCTGGCAAAAGCACAGAAAGACCATCCGCTCGCCTCGGTGACGGGCAGCATTGACGATGTGCTTGCAGACGGCTCCATAGACGCCGTTTGTATTGCAACACCGGCCAGGACCCACGGCGAACTTTCCTTGCGCGCACTCAAGGCAGGCAAGCATGTTCTGGTTGAAAAACCAATGGCAACGAGTTCCGCGGAGTGTGAAACGATGGCGCGGGAAGCGAAACAACGCGGCCTGGTTCTGATGGTTGACCATACCTTTGTCTATTCCGGAGCCGTGCGCAAGTTGGTGGAGTGTGCGTCCGGCGACGGGGAGCGGGGGCTGGGGAACCTCTACTACTTTGATTCTGTACGGATTAATATGGGCATCGTGCAGTCCGATGTGAACGTCCTGTGGGATTTGGCGGTTCACGACCTTTCCATACTGTTTCAACTTGACCATCACGCTCCTGTGTCGGTGTCCGCTTCCGGCACGTCCCACATTCAGCGCGGCCTTGTGGATACCGCGTATTTGACCCTTCACTATGATTCCGCTTTTCTCGCCCATGTGCACGTAAGCTGGCTTGCGCCGGTCAAGATACGGCGCACGACCATTGCCGGAGACCGTAAAATGGCGATCTACGACGACACAGAGGCGACCGAAAAACTGAAGGTGTACGACAGCAGGCTGAATAGAATAGCCGCTGGCAAGAAAGACCTGAAAGAATTCCTCGTCGAATACCGGATCGGCGACATCACCGTCCCGAAACTCGATTCGTCAGAGCCGCTTTCCCTGCTCGTGACGGAGTTTCGCGATGCGATTCGCGAAAACAGAACACCGCTTGTGGGCGCCGAAGAGGGAGCGCGAATTGTCCGTATTCTTGAAGCTGCCGACCGCTCCCTCAAGCGGGACGGAGAGAGAGTGCACCTTTAGAGATACCATGGAAGGCGTTCCTTTTCTTGGCGTTGAGGCCCGGCATCTTCTCATTATGGAGGAGATCAAGGCGGCGTTCAGTCGGGTTGTGGATTCGGGGACGTATGCGCTGGGTCCTGAAGTCCGGGCGTTTGAGGAACAATTCGCTGACTATACCGGCGCCGGGCACAGCGTCTGTGTCAACAGCGGAACCAGCGCTCTTCACCTCGCTCTTTTGGCCGCCGGCGTGTCGGAGGGAGACGAAGTGATCGTTCCGGCGATGACGTTTATTGCGACCGCGATGGCGGTCACATATCTCGGCGCGAAACCGGTATGCGTTGACGTTGACCAGTTCTGCACGATGAATCCCGAAGCGATTGAACATTCAATCACCCCGAAAACCAAGGCGATTGTGCCGGTCCATCTTTACGGCCAGCCGGCGGATATGGACGCGATAATCAACATTGCTGAAAAAAACGCGCTCATTGTTGTTGAAGACGCAGCCCAGGCCCACGGTGCGGTGTATCAAAACCGCCGGTGCGGAAGTTTGGCCACCGCCGCCGCGTGGAGTTTTTATCCGGGCAAAAATCTCGGGGCGCTCGGAGAAGGCGGGGCGATTACCACCAACGATTCGGAGATTGCCGGGAAGTGCGCCATGTTGCGCGACTGGGGGCAACGCTCAAAAGGGCGGCACGTCGTCAAAGGGTTTAACTACAGAATGGATAATTTGCAGGGCGCGGCGCTCGGCGTTAAATTGAGATACTTGGAAGAGTGGACAGCAATGAGAATAGCGGCGGCGCGGATGTATCATGAAAAGCTTCGCGGCATCCGCGGAATTGCGATGCCCGAAGTCAGGACAAATGCGCGATGTGTGTGGCATGTGTTCGCAACGATGGTGGAAAACCGTGAGCGGGTCGCCGCACAAATGCGCGAAAGGAACATTGAGGTCGGCATTCACTATCCGTGCGCGATTCATCTGCATCCCTGTTACCGGGATTTAGGATACAAAAGAGGGGATTTCCCTGTTGCCGAAAAAATAGCCGACAACGAACTGTCGCTGCCGATGTTCCCCGGTATCACAGAAGCGCAGATTGAAAAAGTCACGCACGCACTTTCGGAGGCGGTCGGATGAAAAAACTGTCGGTGATTTCGCTGGCCTTGAACGAGGAAAAAAGTCTTCCAGAGCTTCACGAGGAACTGATTCCCGTGCTTGAAAGCCTGGGGATAGATTGGGAATGGATTATCATTGACGATCATTCCGCCGATTCGACACCGGATGTTATAAAGCGGTTCGCGCAATCCGATTCCAGAATTCGAGGGCTTCGGATGGCAAAGACCGAGGGGGCTACTGCGCTGTGTTTTTTGGGGATGCAAAAAGCATCTGGCGATTGTGCGGTGATGCTTGCCGCTGACGGGCAGGATCCGCCGAAGTATATACCCCGGCTCATCGATGAGATGAAAAAGGGGGAATACAAAGTTGTGTGGCTAACCCGCGAAGGCGGCAGGGGAGACCCTTTTTTCAAACGGCAGGTGGCGCGTTTTTACTACTTTGTGATGCGCCGTATCATCGGGATTTCTTCCATTCCGCCCAGCGGCAGCGATATGGTGCTTATCGATGGCGCTGTTGTGAAGGAGATGAGTAAAATCCGGGGAAAAAACCTCAATAACCTGGTCACCATTGCGGAGCTTGGTTTCTCACAATCTTCTGTTCCGGGCAAGCGGCGTCCCAGAGTGCACGGCAAGAGCAAGTTCACTTTCGCAAAAAGTTTCAACATGATGTTCGACACCATTACGGCGCATTCGGTTATGCCGCTAAGGGCGATGACTTTTCTGGGTTTTTCCACCGCTTTTTTGGGGTTTCTCTACGGCGTAAATGTTTTGATTGCAAAAATCAACGGGGGTTTAGTTGAAGGTTGGGCTTCTCTTATCCTGGTGGTTCTTGTTGTTGGTGGCGTTCAGATGATAATGCTCGGGGTCATCGGCGAGTACTTGTGGCGGACTTTGGAAAATACACGCGGCTCATCGGGGTTGATTATTGAATCGGAAATCGGTGAATGGGAGAATTGACACGCCAGTGCGATTTTCTTGTGTCATCCTGCACAATCCATGCCGCAAATGGTTATGGATTCGATTTCGCCAAAACCCACTCGTAGGTTTTTGCTATTCCTTCTTCGAGGCTGATCCGCGGACTCCAGCCGAGTACTTTCTCCGCGCTTGAGTTGTCAAGAAAAATGCGGTCAACATCGCCGCTTTGGCTCGCTCCTGTGTTCACCTTGACCGGTTTTCCAGAGACCTTGACGAGGCCGTTGATAATTTCATTGACGGACGTTTCCTTTGCAGTGCCGATATTGAAAATTCCGCCGGGTTTGTCAACACAAAGCGAATTGACGCGCGCCACGTCGGAGCAGTGAACATAGTCCCTTGTCTGCTCTCCGTCTCCGAATATGGTTGTGTCCGCGCCTTTTTTATGGTTTCCACACGCAATCGCGACAATGCCGGTGGTTCTTTCGGTGTCCTGCCTCTCCCCGTACACATTGGAATAACGCAGCGAGGTGCACTCAATGCCCCGCTCCGATTTGAAGAATCGCAGATAGTTTTCAACGCACAGTTTCGCGATCCCGTAAGGCGACTCGGGCCGTGTCGGCGTCTGTTCGCTTGCCGGCAGTTGCGGCACATCCCCGTACACCGCTCCGGTTGACGCGAAAATGAATTTTCCAACCCCGTATTGCGTACAAATGTTCAGCAGATTGAGCGATCCCGCTATGTTGATTTCAGCGTCATATGCGGGATTTTCCGCCGAAACCCGCACATCAATATGCGCGGCATGGTGGTTGACCAAATCGGGTTTGAAAGATGCGAAGATTTTTTGCAATGCGCCCGCGTTTCTTATGTCACATTGCTCAAACTCCGCCGCCGGCGCGAGGTTTCCTTCCTTCCCGGCTGACAGGTCGTCAATGATTAAGACGTTGTGTCCGTCTTGTATCAGTTCGCGGGAAATATGAGAGCCGATAAATCCGGCTCCGCCCGTGAGGACTATTTTCATGCTTGTAACCCCTCAATTTTTGATTTCAACTAGGCTTGGTACTATAACAAAATTATGACTGTATGGTTACGCTTGGTTGTTCAGTCATGGCGGCATTATGCCTTCATGCCTGAAACTTACGGTAATAAGTCCGTTTATCAGAAACCTCGGCTCCAAGCCTTTCCTTAAACCGCATCAATCCGGTGATTTCCCCGGAAACCGTTGGTGGCGGCACAGCCCCCAGATCCATCAACTTGATTCCTGCTTTCCGGCAGTGCTCATAAATACCCGCCACCACCATGGTTACCGGGCTGTAGGAGGAAAATTCCGGCAGATGCCCTAAAAATAGGGTGTACAAAATCCGCGTATTCAGGAGCAGACAAATCGCGCCGCTGGCTGTTTGCCCGTCGGCTGATACTGCATAAAATTCCACGCTTTCCGGAAACGTGCGAATCATGGTTTCTATCTCCAACCAGGACATTGACAAATTGTACCCTCGAACCTGGCAGTTGGTGAGTATTGTGTCGTAAATGATTCGGCGTTGCGATGCTTCGGTAGCGCAAACGAAGCGAAATCCGTCTCTTTCACATTTACGCAGTAGTTGGCGTCTAGCTTGCGCCATTTTGTCTGCGAGGTTGGCGGTATCAACCGATATGGTGTAGTTCGGAGCGGTCTCCCGTACTTCAAATCCGAGGGTTTGGAGCGCCGCCCAAAGAGCCGGGGTTCGTACCGGATCATGCGCCGCCGGCGCACAGGTCATGCTCACTTCTGCGACTCCTTCGGTACGCAACTTCTCGCAGACCATTCGCAGAAACGTCTCCGTAACCTCGCCGGACGAAACGGCGAACGCCGGGCCGCCATATGTCGCCCGCCCCGGCGAACGGAAATGCCCCGGTTCTATCTCGGAAAAATGGATGGCGGCGATTGCTTCGTCATCGCTCCGGCGTCGGAGCACGAGATAACGGTTACTTCCACCCGGATGCAGCCGAAAGTAGCGCCTGGCTTGAAACAAGTCGCACCACGGATAGTCAGGCCCTTCCGGCATATCGGTCAACAGGTAGTCGAGTTGTTTGGTCACGGAGGGAATCCTGATCCTTGTCTTAAACGCGAGAATTGAAACGCGTTGAAAAGATAGACGGTGCAGGCTGCAATCACAAGACCGTGTATCATGTACATGTCTTGATTCATCCAGGGGCCATAATTCATAAAGAGTTTTTGTAAAGGAAATTCCAGCACCATACGGTGGCCGGCACTTTCCGGAATACGAAAAATCCACCATGCTTTGGACAGACAAAACGCAATCAGTGTAAATCCGACCAGGGCAAATCTGCTTATTGGAATATCCCGGAAAGCCAGCACGGTGAACAAAGTTACAAAGGGTAAAAAGTTGATAATGATTCGAGTTTCAGGCGAAATCCCCAAAAGCAGGTAAAAGCAGAAAAAAAGCCGCAACCCCAAACCGTATTGACTGACCGCGGCACCGACAGACCGCCATGCCGCACCTGCCAGGATAACAATCGGCCCGAAATAGACGACATGTGAAATGACATTGATAAAAGGGCGCGTGGTTGCTGAAAAAATTATCCCAAAAAGAAAGCTGTCCACTGTGAGCAGACCGCCGGGAGTACTGATAAAACCGACCAGTTCATGTAATGCGAAAAAGATCACGATGCCTGTCACGATTCGCATTGCTCCCGAGGAAATTTCTTGAAGCGTGGTTTTTACACTCGGTAGAAATCTCAAAATACTGTCAAATGAGAAGTATATGTAGCCGAGCATAGCCAAAATGCTCGGCAAGAAAAGCCAGCGAACCGCTTTGGCGGAGCCGTGCACACCGTCTTGTGGAGCGTTCAATTCATAGTAATAATAAAGGGCGGCCATTCCAGCCAGCAGTGTCAGCGCCGCAGCTAAGAAAGAACCAGGCGCAAGCAGGCCCGTGCGCTTTTTCCCCCGGCCCGTGCGCTTTTTCCCCCGGCCCGCGCGCTTTTCCCCCCGGCCCGTGCGCATTTTCTCCCGGTCAAACGCAGCCGAACTTGTCACGGAGTTTGTTTTTGCGGGAAACGCAAATAAAACCAAACCACCATAGATCATATTGGGCCACACAAAGTAGCCAAAAACGAGGGTTGTGAGTAAGAGCCATTGTTTGCGGGCAAGATAACAATAGGCAACGACCATCCCCAAAAAGAAGGCCACAACATCCGTAACAACTGGGTTGTAGTAGTGGGATTTCAGCAGCGCGAAATTAAATAGTAAACCGACAAAGGCAAGGCATTGATGTTCAAAACGCAGTTTGAACAAAAGCAGAATGCGGCCAAATAAGTATGTGGCGCCGCACAGGCAGAGCATATTAAGAATGCGAAAACCGGCTACCACGGCCGGTGGGTCGGGCGTGATGTGAAATAAGTTTAGCGCCAGATAAACCAGCCCGCTAGGCAGCACCCTTTTCGTCATATAAGAGGTTTGATTAGTGACAAAAACCTGATTAAAAAAATCTTGCGCAATAGGGCCATAGTGGCCTCCATCGTAAGCAAACCCATCGTTGATGGGGATGGTTTCGCCGACAAACAAATGAACCAGCGACCACAGAGCGATCAGGCCCGTAAAAAACCAGTGTGTTTTTGCTGATGAGGGCATTTCCGTACCAGGATTATTGTTGAAGGTTACCGGCCGGCTTTGTCAAAACCGGCTACCACATATATGTTTGCGCACATTTCCGGCGGGAAATCTTGAGAGAGCTGATTCAATCCTTTGATGAGTTCAGGGGAAAAATCCAACATTGAGCCATTGGCAAAAAATTTAAGAAAATACCCGCCATGATGAAGAATCCGGAAACCGGAATGTATAAAATCAGCTTCCAGCCCAGCGAGGCTGTATACCCGTTGGTGTCCTACCAGATGATCTCTGGGATTCAGGTCATCCAATTGACTCTGTAATCCCATCGCAAGCCCGATATGGCGATGAAAAGACTCGCGGTTTGGGACAATGGAAAAAATTTGCCCGTGCGGTTCCAACCAATCTCTCATCATCTTTAAAATCCGCACCGGGTCATCCACATGTTCAAGAACGTGATTGGCTAATACAATATCGTAGGGTTCACGGGGAACATACTCTTCAAATAAAGAATCCACGACGTTGAATCCACGGACTTGCGCTACGCGGGCCAGCTTTGTGGAACCTTCGATGATGGTAAGCCGACACTGTTGTTGTGCCAGAAACTCGGAAATGATGCCTTCTCCATACCCCAATTCAAGCACCCTCCGCCCAGGGAAACTCAAATGTTTTTTCATAATCTCGCAACTGAAATCCTGCTGAATATCTTCAATAAACTTGTCCGGAATATCTGTTGAATGGTGATAGTCATCGGCGATTCTATCGAGATCAGCAACCCGTGACATCATCAACCCTCCAGAATGGAAACGGCGGCTTTCATGCCCTGGATAATCTGGTCATTGAAGGACGTCGAAGAAAAACCACCAACGCCTGTCATGCTTGAAACCGCCGGATGTGTGTCCGTAAAAGATTTCTCCACATCGGCATACAACCGGCAGTTTTTCGGAGTGGCAAGCAGCAACGCTCGTTGAAAATGTTTCACTTGCCCGTGATATGCCGACGCCTCTTTCTTCACAACCCCCAACTCAACAAGCGTCTTCCAAAATTCCTCCAAAGAATCTTTGTTTTCAAGATTATCGGTATTAAATTCCATACAAATACGGCTTGAACCAGAGGTCTTTCCGGCACAACTGTCAAACTGGGTAATCCTGTAACAAGGTGTTGTGCGATCCACAATAAAAGCCGTGCTGAATGTTCTTTGCAGGTGGCCAGCGTCTATTTCAAAGAAGGCGCACGTGATATTGGCCATGTCAAAAGGTTGCGGAGAACCGCCCGTGATTCGGGATAGCTTCGCCCAATCATTGCTCCAGAGAAAATTTTTCGCATGGATTTCATCCCCATTTTCAAGAGTCACCACCGTAGGTTCTGAAAATTCAACGCCCTGGAAAGCTATCGGGCTGATTTTCAGCGCGTTCTTTTTCCGCAGTCTCCCGACCAAAATATTGATGGGCTCGACCAATTGACCACTTGCCGGATAGTTAAAATGCACATTGGGGAGCGGTTGCGGGTTCCCGGAAAAACAAGATTTCAATGTTTCCGGATAGAATATCGGCAGCCACGCCAATCTATGGTAGTAAGCCATAATCCGACTGCTCCCAAGGTTCGTTATTTTTCTGCACAGCGGTTCGATAAACTCCTCGTGAAACACATCACCATGATTCGCGCGCGAAATTTTTTCAAGACTGGCCCGTAGAAAGGTCGTTGATGTATTCTTATTGCGGGCATGTAATGCTTCGGTGGTTTCTAAATTCTGAATATTTTTCGCAAGTTTCCTGCGCAGGGTTGGCGGTAATTTTGCCAAACTTCCAAGACGGTCGGAAAGTATAAAATCTTCATACCAGCTTCCGCCGAGATACATTTCCGGGGTTTCCGCCCGCACGATCGCCACGCCAAGATTTTCCTCTATATAGCGCCTGATGTGACTGACAAATCGGCCGGAATCATTTTTTATTTTTGGATTATAACTTTTTACTGAAGCCGAAGGCTCGTCTCTATAAGAGGTGAACTCAAGAAAGTTCATGCCAATATCGTAGTGAACATTATTGATATCCATACCGCGAAAATGGCCGCCCCAAAAATCGTTTGGAGACAAAACCAAAACTTCTTCGCCGGCCGCAAGCAATTGTTCCCCGCAAACCAAAGCGGCAATGTTGTTTCCACAAATGAGCGTTTTGATATTTTGTACCGGCATCGTGACAGGCAAACTCAGGTTTCTTGTAACTGTAAATTCACAAATATCTCCGAGCCATTTTCCGGCAAAAGATGGCTTATCTTATAGATGCCGTCTAAAAATTCTTTACTTATTTTGTCGCTCTCAAGGAGAGTTTGCATCTGGGCATGGCTTAGGGGTTTGACAAAGTAAGAACCCTGTTCGCGCACTTTCAAGCCATGCGTCCGGGCCATTCGCACCAAATCGGACAACTCGTATTCTTGATTTCTTTGAAGTGCGCTGGCTAAGTGGGAAAGTTCTTTGGCATGTTTTAATAGCCCCATTTTGATTCCAAGCAGACGATGGATGGACTTCGAGTTGGGCGTATTGATATGAATAACAGTATCCGGCCCGGCTAATTCACGGGCTGCCTGTAAGATGACATCGGGGTTGCTTAACTCATGGAGCAGGCCGCTGATAGCAATAAAATCAAAACCTTCTTTTTTAAGTTCGCCAACCGCATCTTCAAGTTTTTTATTGACATAGCGAACCTTGCCTTCCACCTTGCCTTCCAATTGAGGCGGTATGCAGTGTATAAAATCCTTGATCGGCTCAACAATGGTGAACTCCGTGAACGTCGTATAAAAACCGGCCAGAGACTCCACGCCACAACCCACTTCCAATATTTTTTGCGGGGCATAGCGTGCCAGAATTTCCAAAAGATTGCGGCGCCGATATTCGACCAGCATTTTTTCAAATCCGTAATTGCCTAAATATTCGTCTCTGTAGGCATTCAAGTCGCGATTATTCATCATGCAACTATTCAATGTTCGGCAGTGCGGGTGTTGTGACAAGACGGATGGTGCTGGGCGCCGCATGAAGACAGCGGGGAAGACAGCGAGAGTCGCGATTTTGATTCATCCACATTATAGATGGAACTCATTTTCTATATGATAACCCATCAGGCATGCAATGTGCGGATTTTTACACGAAACCGGCAGCGGACTTCACCCTCAATCAGCACATTTTGAAATGCTGAGTTCGGCATAAAACAGCCATCGCTACCGCGATCTGCGAATCCCGGACCGGTTGAACGCCGCGCGTGCAGGTTATATCATGCAAGTATTCCATCGATCACCAGAGCCGCAGACTGAAATTCTATCCATGACCAACAAGAACCCTAAAAACCAAAAACGGCACGCCATGGCCAAGAAGAACCCTAAGCACCGAAAACGACGCGGCGAGGCCTCCGGCAAGTCTGGCGGCAACCCGCTGCAGGACACCGGGATTCGGTTCTTTGATGCCGATCTCATCAAGATTTTCCTCGCGTTCAAGGTCGTGGTCATCGCGACGATTGTCCTGAGTTTCTATGCTTTCGACCATTCTGTCGTGTGGAACCGATGGTATTCCGGGCAAGAGATTATAGACGCATGGTATCTGCCCTTTTCCAACTGGGATGGGCAACATTACCTGTTCATCGCCGACGGAGGATACAACGCGTACAAAAACTATGCGTTTTATCCGCTCTTTCCGCTGTGTATTCGGCTGATGAATATGGTGTTCGGCAACATCTACGTCGCTGCGTTGGTATTGAACTTTATCCTTTCGTATTTTTTCATCCATCTGTTCTACGCTTACGCCCGTCACTACCTACCACGGCCGGAGGCGCTCAAAAGCATCATTCTGTTGCTGTCATTCCCGCCTGTGTTCTGGCTGAGTGTGATCTATACCGAAGCGTTGTTTTTATTTGCGTTATTCGGGTTTATCTATTTTTACCAAGTGGAAAAGAGTTACAAGAGCGTGTTGTTTGCCGCGATGATGCCGTTGATTCGCGGGCAAGGGTTTTTTGTATCGGTGGCGGTTGGCTTGTACATGCTGTGGCAATGGTATCGGGTCAGGAAGGAGGGCGGGCAAATCCGCTTCCGATACGAACTGGCCAATATCCTGGGTTTTGCCGCCGGCGCCGCCATCTACCTCTTGTATTTTTACTATACAACGGGTTCTTTTTTTACGGGTATAGATGCGCAAAAAGCCTGGGGCGAACACGCAAACAGCCTGGCGAATCTCATCAATCCTGGATACTTTCTGGAATATGTGTTTGCTCCCACCAGGGGGTTGCATTCGGGCGCTTACGGCACCATTGACAAGATTTTCATTCTGGCGATGTTGTTCTCCACGGTGTTTCTAGTGCGGGCAAAGAACATACTGGCACTGCTGATGTTTTTTTCACTCGTCTATTTTCCCGTGGCTATGGGTGGCACCGGTGGCTCGTTCATCCGGTATTCGATACTGACGTTTCCTTTTCTCGCCATCGCGCTGTTGCGCGTGTATCCGAAATGGAACTACATCTACGTGCTTCCCGTATTCCTGGGCCTTCAAATCTACTTCGCCTGGCGGTTTGCGCTGAATCTGTGGATCGGTTGAACGCTGCGTACAGACACAGCATAGAGGTATTGCACCAGGTGCAAGACCTGATTGGTTTAGCCTGATTGGTTTAGTGTGACCCGGGCGGGGCGTTTCCCCCGGTGCGTGTGGTACAACCCCCGATTGATTTGAGATGTGATCAGAGCGGTTTCCGGCGCATGGTTTTTGCGGCGGGGATTTTGCTTTTTTGGGGAGCCATCTGCTCACGGGCGGTGGTGTGAATCGATCGGAGTCCAAATTTTTTTCGCCAATTCTTTTCGCCCAGTATGACCGACTTGACTTTCGCCAAATAAACCGTGCCTGCCAACCTCGAGCAGGAGATGCACCGGTCGTATCTGGATTACGCCATGAGCGTCATCGTCGGGCGCGCGTTGCCAGATGTCTGCGATGGCTTGAAACCAGTTCATCGCCGGAGGCAGTTGGCGTTTTGGAATACTTTGTGACCAATTGGGAAAGCCCATTTGAGCGGAACATACCTGCCGCAACAAAGCAGTACGGAATTTGGCTCCCGGGTCCCCTTCAGATGCCATTGTTCGACAACAATCAGGATTGAACCAAAATCATTCTGATACTACAATGCGACAATGGCGCACAAGAGAAAACAACAAGTAAACCATCGCGCGGCGGTGAAAGCATCCAGAGCGGCTCGCGCGGCTACCGCACCCACGTTTGCGCCGCTGTTCGCGCATTCGCCGGAGGCGCGGTGGCGCTGGTTTTTGCCGTGTTTATTCGCCGCATTTTTATTGCGCGCCGGCGCCGGTCTTGCCGGAGAGTGGTTCATCCGCGCCGATGAGATTTTCCAACACACGGAACAGGCGCACCGCCTGGTGTTTGGGTACGGCCAGGTGCCCTGGGAATTCAGCATGGGCGCGCGCACCTGGTTGCTGCCGATGTTTGCGGCGGCGCCAATGTTTCTATGCAAACTGCTTGGGTTCGGGCATCCGGATTTTTACATACCGGCGGTGAAAATCTCGCACGCGCTGCTGTCGCTTGCGATACCGGCGGGAATGTATCTTTTCGGGCGCCGCGTCATCGGCGAAACCGCCGCCCGACTGGCATTGCTGTTCGGCTGTTTCTGGCATGAGTTCATCATTCTGTCCACGCATACCATCGCCGAGCAATATGGCACGATTGTCTTCTTTGTTGCGCTGGCGCTGCTGGCTCCGGCGGCATCATCCGGCCGCCTGCTGGGAGTCGGTTTTTTGCTTGGTTTGATTGTTGCCCTGCGCCTCCCCTATCTGCCGTTGGCGGGGGTTCTCGGCCTTATTTTGCTGACAGCGTATCCGCGTCGGCAGTGGTATTTTGCGCTACTCGGTGGTGTGCTTGCGCTGGTGTTTTGGGGGGCATTTGAATACGTGACCTGGGGAAGATGGTGGCATTCACCGCGTCTTTATGCGGATTTATTCTTTTTCAATGACTCGTTCGCAGCAATGGACACTTCCACACCTCCTTTCTATCGACACCTGATATTTCAGGCAAAAAGCAGTTACGGTTTATTCGCATTGGCGCTCGTCGCCCTGTTCAACTGGCGCAGGCATTGGGTGTTACTCGCGCTGGCGGCCACGGTTTTTCTCTTTCACTCGGCATTGGGGAACAAGGAATACACCAATCTGTTTGTGCTACCGCCGCTGTTGTTTATGCTTATTGCCTCGGTGACACACGAATTCAGCCTCACAGGCGGCGGGCGCGGTGCACGGCGATTTGCCAAAACGTGGGTGGGTGGCCTGGCGGCCGTGATCACGTTGAGTGTGTTTGCCCTGGGTGTGCCGGGCAAATCGACAAATTACAGCGGAAGTCACTATGGATATGGTATCTATCTGACGCCGCGGCAATACGGGTTTTTCCATTCGGAACAGCCGTTGAGGCTCATGCAGGATCTGGCAAGGCGGCCGCCCGGCGAAGTCCGTGCTGTGCTGTCGGGCCTGGGTGTATTGGCCTCCGGCGGATACTACTACTTTCATCACCGCGTCCCAATGCTGTTCCCGGGTTTTCCGCAACACGCGCGCCTGTTGAAAGAGCGCGGCCCGGTAAATTTGGCAAGCCATGTCATTGCCCAGGCGGATGCCAACCTGCCCGGTTTCTCGCGCGACCGCGTGCTCGGGCCGTTTGCAATTTTTGTCAACGATACGCCGGAGGCGGTTGGCGTATTAGAAAACTTTGTGACGAATTGGGAAAGCCCATTTGAGCGGAACATACTTGCCGCAGCAAAGCAGCACGGCATTTGGCTCCTGGGTCCCCTTCAGATGCCATTGTTCGACAACAATCAGGATTGAATCAAAACTCATTCTGATACTACAATGCGACAATGGCAAACAAGAGAAAACAACCCGTAAATCATTGCGTTGCGGTTACGTTAGCCAGAGCGGCTCGTGCGGCCGCCGCAACCGCGTTTGCGCCGCTGTTCGCGCATTCGCTGGCGGCACGGTGGTACTGGTTTCTGCCGTGTTTGCTCGCCGCGTTTTTATGGCGCGCCGGCACCGGTCTTGCCAGAGAGTGGATAATCCGCGCCGATGAGGTTTTTCAACACACGGAACAGGCGCACCGCCTGGTTTTTGGTTACGGTCAGGTGCCATGGGCATTCAGCATGGGCGCACGCACCTGGCCGACTGGCATTGTGGCAGACCGCGGTTGTAGAGACGCCCACATTGGACGTCTCTATTGTTTGACGCCATCCCGCGTTCAGTTTTTTCCGGTCGGTTGCCGTAGCGTCATCCAACAACAGTACACCGCGCGCGCAGGGTATATCATATAGGCATCCCACCGGGCACCGCGTCCGCAGACCGAAATTCCAAACCGAAATTCCATCCATGGCCAAAAAGAACCCTGAAAACCGAAAACTCAACAACCAAAAGCGGCGCCACGCAGCTTCCGACACGCCGCTCCCGCAACCCACTGGGCTTCGGTTCCTTGACACCGATCTCATTGCGATTTTCCTGGCGTTCAAGGTCGTAGTCGTTGCGACGATTGTTCTAAGTTTCTACGTTTTCGACGATCTCTACTGGGCTAACTTTGGGAACCGATGGTTTCACGGCACAGAGAGTATGGACGCATGGTATCTGCCCTTTTCCAACCATGATGGGCAACACTACCTGTTCATCGCCGATCAAGGGTACTCCAAGGGCGATACCGACTACCCCCTATCATACTTTTACGACATGAACTACGCGTTTTATCCGCTCTTTCCGATGTGTATCCGGCTGATGAGTATGGTGTTTGGCAACATCTACATTGCTGCGTTGGTATTGAACTTGATTCTTTCGTATCTCTTCATCCATCTGTTCTACGCTTACGCCCGTCACTATCTGCCGCGGCCGGATGCGCTCAAAAGCATCATGCTGTTTCTGTCATTTCCACCTGCGTTCTGGTTGAGCACAATCTATACCGAATCGTTGTTTTTATTTTCGTTATTCGGGTTTATCTATTTTTACCAGCTGGAAAAGAGTTACAAGAGCGTGTTGTTTGCCGCGATGATGCCGTTGATTCGCGGACAAGCGTTTTTTGTATCGGTGGCGGTTGGCCTGTACATGCTGTGGCAATGGTATCGGGCCAGGAAGGAGGGCGGGCCATTCAGCTTCCGATACGAACTGGCCAATATTTTGGGTTTTGCCGTTGGTGGTGCCGCCTACTTCTTGTATTATTACTATACAACGGGTTCTTTTTTTACGGGTATGGAGGCGCAAAAAGCCTGGGGCGAAGACGCAAACAGCCTGGCGAAGCTCATCAATCCGGGACGCTTTCTGGAATATGTGTTTTCTCCCACCAGGGGGTGGTATGAGAACGTGTACGGCATTTTTAGCAAGATTTTCGTCCTGTCGATGTTGTTCTCCACGGTGTTTCTAGTGTGGGCAAAGAACAGACTGGCAGCACTGATGTTTTTTTCACTCGTCTATTGCTCCGCGGCCATGACTGGCACCGGCGGCTCGTTCATCCGGTATTCGTTACTGGCGTTTCCGTTTCTTGCCATCGCGTTGCTGCAAGTGTATCCGAAATGGCGCGCCGGCGTGTATGCGCTTTGCGGCGTGTTCCTGTGCGGACAACTGTACTTCGCCTGGCGGTATACGGTGTATTTGTGGGTCGCTTGAACGTTGCGCGCAGGCACAGCCTAGAGGTATTTCACCAGGTGCAAGACCTGATTGGTGTAGCCTGACTGGTTTCGTGTCGCCCGGGCGGATCGTTTTCCCCGGTGCGATACGCCGGAGGCGGTTGGCGTATTAGAAGACTTTGTGACGAATTGGGAAAGCCCATTTGAGCGGAACATACTTGCCTCGGCAAAGCAGCACGGCATTTGGCTCCTGGGTCCCCTTCAGATGCCATTGTTCGACAACACGCAAGATTGAAGCAGAACAGCCCCCGGCCTGCAATCCGGGCCGGCCGTGTTTTGTTTTCGTGGGTGCGATGGCAGAACGATTCATGAGTGTTACCCCGCAACACGTGTGACTGTGCCGGCATCCGCACTCGCAACTGACGGCGGCGGTCAACCAACGCAGCAACAACAACCGGCCACGCAAATGCCTTGAGCGTGAAAACCCCTCATCAGGCATTATTCGGCATCCATCCAACGGTTGCACTTTGGGGGTGCATCCGCCATCCCTTGCACCGCGCCGGACGTTTCCCCTACCGTACTTTCCATGTCGCGCGTGCCTCCATGGTTCTCCTGCCTGCTCGCGGGCATCGGGTATGCGCTTTCTGTTTCCAACCTGTTTGAAGGGTTTCCCTGGGGCATGTTCGCCTGGATTGCCCTGCTGCCCCTCCATGCGGCGCTGGTCGGCGTCACCGGCGGTCGAGCGTTTTTGCGCGGATGGCTGGCGGGATGTTGTGCGTTTACCGGTACGATGTACTGGGTGGTGAACGCGATGCACCTCTATGGCAATGTTCCCATCGCCATCAGCATCGCGCTCATGCTTCTCCTGGCGGTCTATCTGGGACTGTACGTCGGACTCTACGCCTGGGGAGTGACCTGGCTGGAACAACGACGGCCGGCCATGGCCTGGATTCTGGCGCCCTGCTTGTGGGTGTCCCTGGAGTACGTGCGCACCTACGCGCTAAGTGGATTACCCTGGGGCCTCCTGGGATATTCTCAAGTTCACTGGCTGCCCATCATCCAGATCGCCAATATCACCGGCGTCTATGGCGTATCATTTCTCATTGTGTCGGTGAACGTTGCCCTGTTTCTCCTGCTCCGCTGGGCGTTGGCTCCACATGCTCATCGCGCCGCGCTCCGTCAACCGTGGATTCCTCTCGCCTCCGTCGCCGCAACCGTCCTCGTGGTCTGGCTCTATGGGTTGAGTCAACTCGCAACGCCTTTCACGGAACGCCTCACCGTCGGTCTCGTGCAAGCCAATATTGACCAGTCACGTAAATGGGACATGGCCCATCGCGCGGAGACGCTGGCGCGATACGACCGCCTCACGCACACCATCGGGCCGGACACCGACCTGATCCTGTGGCCCGAAGCGGCCACGCCCTTTGTGTTTGAACAAGCGTCAGACGACCAATCGCGTGTCGTTGACATCATGAAGGCCGCGCAAGCGCCGCTTGTATTTGGCAGTCCGGCCCTTCGGCGCCGCGCCGACGGCACGCTGTCACTGTTGAACAGCGCGTATGTACTGAACCGCTCCGGAGACATCGCCGGGCGTTATGACAAACAACATCTCGTTCCCTTTGGTGAATACATCCCCCTGAAACCGATGCTCTTTTTCCTGGACAAGCTGGTCGTCGGCATCGGCGATTTTCAGCCGGGTCAAGGGCCTACCCTGCTCTCCATTCCCTACGGACAGGATCGCCGGCAGGTCCGCTTTGGCGTCGCCATTTGCTATGAAGTCATTTTCCCGGATCTGGTGAGGCGTCTCGCCGACAGCGGCGCCAATTTTCTGACCACGATCACCAACGACGCCTGGTTTGGGAACACCGTCGCCCCGTATCAACATTTCAGCATGGTCGTCTTCCGGGCCGTTGAAAACCGTCTGTCGTTCGCCCGGGCCGCCAACACCGGCATTTCCGGGTTGATTGATCCGACCGGACGCATCCTGACGGCAACGCCAATTTTCACCGAACAGGCCATCACCGGGACGATTCCTCTGGGCGCCCCTTCGACACTGTACACACGATTTGGCGATGTGTTTGCCTGGGTCTGTGTTATGATAACCGCTCTGACGGTGGCACTCGCCCGGTTCTTTCCGCGGGCGGCCGATGCCATCCGGCGATGGTCAACGATACGAAAAGGAGCCAACAATGCTTGAAGACATGCGAAGCCGTTTGCAAGCCACCAGGGGCCACGTTCACGATGCACGGAGGCGTCTTTGACCTGCCTCGACTGCAGAATGAATTAGAGGAGCTTGAGCGGGAAAGCGCTCAACCGGATTTCTGGAACAACGCGCAGGCCGCCACCAGGGTTGGACGGCGCCAAGCCGCGATTGAACGGGACATCTCTCGCGTGACCGGGTTGACGCGTACGCAGGCCGATCTGGAAGCCACGCTCGACCTCATCGGACAAGAGGACGACCCCGAACTGCGCGCTGAATGCACCCAGGGCATTCAGACGCTGGAAACACTCCTGACGCAAATGCGGACGGAGCAGCTCTTGTCCGGGGAGCATGACGGTCGGTCCGTGATTCTGGGCATCAACCCGGGAGCCGGCGGGACGGAATCGCAGGACTGGGCGCAAATGTTGATGCGAATGTTCGTCCGATGGGCCGAGAAAAAAAGGTTCACGGTCAACACCATTGACATCCAGGCCGGGGATGAAGCCGGCATCAAAAACGCCACGCTAAGTATTGAGGGGCCCTATGCCTATGGGTACTTGAAATCGGAAGCCGGCGTGCATCGTTTGGTGAGGATTTCTCCCTTTGACGCCAACAAGCGTCGCCACACGTCATTCGCCGCCGTGGCGGTGTATCCCGAACTGGACGATGACGCGGTGGCAGAGATTGATGACAAAGATTTGAAGATTGATACCTTTCGCGCGGGCGGAGCCGGCGGACAAAACGTGAACAAAGTCGAAACCGCCGTGCGCATCACCCACCTTCCCACGGGCCTCATCGCGCAATGTCAGAACGAACGCTCGCAATTGCAAAACCGCATGGGCGCCATGCGCGTCCTGAAGGCCAAGCTGTTTGAGTTGGAACAACGGAAAAAGGACGCCGAGTTTCAACATATCATCGGCGAAAAAAAGGACATCGCCTGGGGCAGTCAAATTCGGTCGTATGTGTTCCAGCCGTATCAAATGGTCAAAGACCACCGAACAAACCATGAGATCAGGAACGTCGCCTCGGTCATGGATGGAGACCTTGATCCATTCATAGAAGCCCGGCTCAAACAGAACGCGGCGCCCACGAGCGCCTGACGAACGATCAGCGCCCGTGGCAACCCCGTGCAGGCATCAGGGTTCCACGGTGGAACGACATCATGGATGAATCAAGCCAACAACGCGAGCAACGCATTCAAAAACTTGCGACGCTGAAAACCATGGGGGTGCAGCCCTATGGCGCCCGCTTTGAGACGACGCACCGGATTGAACGCCTCGTGGCGGCGCACGGGTCAAGCACGAAAGACGACCTTGCGCAACACCACGTCACCTGCCGTATCGCCGGACGCATCGTGGCGCTCCGCCGGTTCGGGAAAGCCGCGTTTGCCTCGCTTCAGGACGGCGCGCATCGGCTCCAGGTCTATTTGAAGAAGGACGTGCTGGACCATGACGCCTTTCAACTCTCCCAGGAATTGGATGTAGGCGATTGGATCGGCGTGGCGGGGCATTTGTTTCGCACAAAAACCGATGAGCTGACGATTGAAGTTCAGACGCTGACGTTGCTGGCGAAAGGCCTTCGACCCCTTCCTGAAAAATGGCACGGCTTGACGGATATCGAAACCCGTTACCGGCAACGCTACGTGGACCTGATTGCCAATCCGGGCATCCACACTATTTTCGAGACGCGCAGCAGGTTGATCGCAGGCATCCGCACGTATCTCACCGATCACGGGTTCCTGGAAGTGGAAACGCCGATGATGCAACCCATTCCCGGAGGCGCGACGGCTCGCCCGTTTGTCACGCACCACAATGCGCTCAATACGGACCTCTATCTGCGTATCGCACCGGAACTGTATCTCAAACGCCTGATTGTCGGTGGATTTCGGCAAGTGTTTGAAATCAATCGGAGTTTTCGCAATGAAGGCATTTCGACGATCCATAATCCTGAATTCACCATGCTGGAATTTTACCAAGCCTATGCCGACTACCAGGATCTCATGGTTTTGACAGAAGAGTTGTTTGGCACACTCGCGCGTGACCTCCTCGGCGCCACGACGTTGGCATACCAGGGACACACGATCAACCTCACGCCCCCATGGCGTCGCCTTCCCTATTGTGAAGCCATTGTAGCGTACAACAAGTTTGATCGGAACGTTCTGGAGGATCGGGCCGCAGCCTCGGCCGCGGCGAAACAGCTCGGACTGGAGATTCCCCATGAAGCCTCGTTGGTTGAGATCCTGAACGTGATTTTCGAAGAAACCGTGGAACGCCACCTGACTCAACCCACGTTTATCACGGATTATCCCGCCGAGATTTCTCCTCTGTCGCGAAGAAAGGACTCGGATCCACGGCTCACCGACCGATTTGAATTGTTTATCGCCAGCCGCGAACTCGCGAATGGGTTTTCCGAGTTGAACGACCCGATTGACCAACGCCAACGCTTTGAATCACAAGTCTCGCGGCGGGAAGCCGGCGACACTGAAGCGCATTATTTCGATGAAGATTTCCTGCGCGCTCTGGAATATGGCATGCCGCCAACGGCGGGGGAAGGCATTGGCATTGACCGACTGGTGATGCTGTTCACCAATCAGGCCTCAATTCGAGATGTCATTCTCTTTCCTCAACTTCGACCGGAGACACCGTCGTGACCTTGCCATATGAAATTTTTGTGGGGTTGCGCTACCTCCGAGCCAAACGTCGCACCCGGACCATTTCTCTCAACACCGCGATCTCCATCACCGGCATTACCCTGGGCGTCGCCGCCCTCATTGGCACCCTCGGGATCATGACGGGTTTTCAGGAAGACCTGCAGGCGAAGATTTTGGGGACGACATCTCACGTCGTCATTCAGACACGGGACCAGCAGCCCATGTTCGGATATCGGGAGCTGATGCATCAGGTGGAACGGGTGCCGGGCGTGGTCGCGGCCACGCCGTATCTTGTCAGGCAAATCCTGCTCACCTCACAGACCCGCGTGCAGGGCATTGTGTTGCGCGGCATTGATCCAAAGAAAGAACCCGAGGTCACGGACATTGCCAACAACGTGACCGTCGGCGACGTGCGGGACCTGGCCACTCCACCGCCGCACGGGCAACCGGATTCCGGGACGCCCCCCGCCACGCCGTCCCCCGGCATCATTTTGGGAAAAGAGCTGGCCATGAATCTTGGGGTGTTCGTCGGCAGTCGCGTCAACATCGTGTCGCCCGTAGGCCCCATGCGGGTCGTGGGGATGACGCCGAAAATTCGGTCATTTCAGGTCGTCGGACTGTTTGCGTCTGGCATGTACGAGTACGACGCCTCGCTGGCCTACGTGGCGTTGGATGAGGCGCAAAAATTTTTCAGTCTCGACAGGACAGTGACTGGCCTCGAAGTGAAAATTGAGGACGTGCTGATCGCCGACACCATTGCCTCGCGGATCAATGCCGCACTCGGGACGGAGTATCTGGCGAGGGACTGGATGGAATTAAACCGCAATTTATTTTCGGCCCTGCGCATGGAAAAAACCATGATGTTTTTGTTGCTGGTCCTGATCACGCTGGTCGCATCCTTTAATATCGTGGGCACGCTGACCATGATCGTGAACGACAAACAACGCGAGATTGCCATTCTGAAAACCATGGGCGCCACACCGAACGCCATCATGCGCATCTTCATGTTGAACGGCCTGATCATTGGCTTAACGGGCACCGCGATTGGCATCCCCCTGGGTTATACGTTTCTCTACTTCATCGAACAGTACTGGACCTTTGATCAAACCGTGTATTACCTCTCGCATATTTCAGTGCACGTGAAGGCCGTTGATGTGTTTCTGGTGTCATGTTCCGCGGTGCTGATCAGTTTTGCCGCGACACTGTATCCATCCTGGCAGGCTGCCAAACTCGCCCCGGTCAGCGCCATTCGGTACGCGGAATGAGCATACGTCCCGCATCCACGGCGCCACCATTGCTTCGCGTGACCGGACTGGACAAGTCCTTCACCCTGGATCATCACACCGTTGAAATTTTAAAAGGCATCAATCTTGAGGTCCGACAGGGCGAGATCCTGACGATGGTGGGGGCATCGGGAGCCGGCAAAAGCACGTTGCTCCATATCCTGGGCACACTGGATCGGCCAACGCGGGGCACCGTCTTCTACGCCGACCAGGATATTTTCCGGTTGTCAGAGTACGAACTTGCGCATTTTCGCAATCGGCGTATCGGCTTTGTGTTTCAATTTCATCACCTGCTACCGGAATTTACGGCGCTGGAAAATACCTACATCCCCAGTCTCATACAAAAACGGCCTGTCGGGCGGTGTATCGAAGAAGCCAGCGCGCTCCTTTCGGACGTTGGATTGGGACACCGATTGCATCACAAACCGGGCGAACTGTCCGGAGGCGAGCAACAACGCGTCGCTGTGGCACGTGCGCTCATTCACAATCCGGAGCTGGTCCTGGCCGACGAACCAACGGGGAATCTGGATTCCCGCACCGGTGAAACCCTGTTTCGACTGTTGCGGACGTTTAACGAGCAGCGAGGGACGACGTTCATCATCGTGACCCACAACGAACATCTCTCTCAACAAACCGATCGCCTGGTCCACATGGTGGATGGACAGATCGTCAATGGCGGCAACGGGTAGAAGGAGGGGGGGAGACCGAAATGCGCTCCGGCGTCTTAATGCGGAACCGCCGTAATCCTGTCTTTAATCACGGCAAAGGTCTCGTTCGGTATCACATGTTTGGCGAGTAATTCTCCGCGAAGCCGGTAGGGACGATTGGCAATCACCTCTTCGGCCATGGGCTCGCGTAACCCCAGCAGTCCCACGAAGTCATTCACGGAAGCCGTGTTCAGATTCAAGAGTTTCATGGTGCCGTTGAGAAGCGTCATGACGGGAGACGACTCCGGCGTGACGGGCTTCTCCTTCATGGATTCGGCTGACGACGCCCCGTGATGCGATTGAAGTTTCACGGGAGGCGTCTCGCGAGCTTCCTTGAGTGCATTTTTATAGCGACGCACGGTCTCCCGCAACTCGCGGTTCCGGCTTTGTAACTTCCGATACTCACGCTGGAGTTTCTGCAATTTACGCGCCCGCGCTTGACTGACCTTTGACAACTCCGCATCATGCATGTTGAGCAGTGTTTGTTTGTGCTGACGGCTTTCTATGATCCGTTGAATTTCAGAACCCATCACTTCCAAATCACGAGCCACCTTTTCATTTTCGGATCGTAATTTCTCATTTTCCTGTTCAAGAACCTCGCGCATCGTCAGACTGTGTTCCAGACCCACCCTGGCCGATTCCATATCCGTCACGACCGCGTCATAGCGACTCTGGGCCACACCGCACCCTCCCATGAATAATCCGACAATACAGAAAAGGCCGATTCCCGGAAGGCCGCCCCCCAAAATCCATTGATACCGACTGTCCATAATGTCCCTTTTTCGTGACAGGATCACTCACATGACCGAACGCGATTCTCCACAGGCGCCCGTCTGCATAGTCAACTTGTGGACAAGTATGAAAGACCCAATATTCTTTGTCAACGGGTTCATGACCGTCCAGTTCCCCCCCGCACTCTCAACGCGACACGCCACTGTCCGGCAGAAGCAACGCCTGGATTCCCCTGCGATAATATGTTGATACACGCCTGTGGTTTAAGGTATGTTCACCGCCATTCCAATGGTACCAATAACCGTATTCCCACACTGGAGGAACCGTACAATGAAAACCAGCATGAACATTGACGATTCATCATATACGCATTTACCCCCCCCCCCCCCCCCCCCCCCCCGAAAAATTCACCGTTAAACCAACCGGTTAGCGCACGTCGGCGGTTTGCCGCGTTGCTGTTGATGTTTGCCGTTGGCACCTTCGCATCGCCCGCCGTTCACGCCCAAACCGGGCCGTTCGTCTCCGCAGACTTCGCCCTCAAACCGTCCGCGATTCCCGTCGGCGGTAGTTTCCGGTTGCTGTTCGTGACCACCCAGGAGACCGACGCCACCTCTACCGCAATCGACACCTATAATACCTTCGTGCAGACCAGCGCGGACGGCGGCCATAGTGCCATTCAGACCTTCAGCGGCGAATTCAGCGCGCTCATCTCCACCGCAACCGTGGATGCCAGCGCCAACACCGCCACCACTGGCACCGGTGTGCCGATCTATTGGCTCAACGGCGATAAAGTCGCCGATGACTACACCAATTTTTATGACGGCATGGGTTGGGATTCCGTGGCTGGCACAGACGAGAGTGGAAGTATAATAAGCGGCTTCCCTTTGATTGCGACCGGATCAGAGAGTGACGGAACAAAACACGCCACCGATTTTGCTGGTGCTACTAACGTCAGATATGGGCGATTGCAGGAGAATAGGGGGGAAATAAATGATGCTAAAACCCTAGGAACATCAAGTATTTTCGTGCTCTACGCCCTCTCCCCAATCATCACAGTAACACCTCCTTCCCCGACCTTTGGTGCCGCCACCATTCCCCCCCAAACCTACCCGATCAACACCGCCACCGCCTTCTCCTTCACCCTGCCAACCGCCAGCGGTGGGCTCGGCACTCTGATCTACACGCTGCCGCGCATGGACGGCGGAACGCCGCTGCCGACCGGGATGAGCTTTGACGCCGACGCAGTACCGCCCACCATCAGCGGGACGCCGACCCAGGAGGGGTTCGGCGGCTCCGGCGCCGGCGGTGCCGAACTGCTCTACACCGTCACAGACGCCGCATCGCAAACTGACACACTGTCCTTCATCGTCAAGACGGTGGTGGTCACTGTTGACACCGACGCCGGCGAAACGGTGGGGTATGTGGACCGCGCCATCGCGGCGAGCAATATCGGCGGCGGGGACAACAACAACGATATGCGCCTGATTCTGCCCATCAATGCGGTGAGCGGGATCGCAGTGACGTTCTACGACCTGACAGCGGATGCAGTTCCCTCGCCGCCGGATGGCGTCACCTTCAGCGGCGTGGCGATGGAGATTGACCTGGCCTTCCACGGCAGCTTCAGATCCTTGCCGACGGACACAACCGCGACCGTCTGCCTGTCCACCGCGGGCGTGCCGGGGGGAAGCGCGGCGGTGTACCACTTGCCCACCGCCACTCCTACCGAGTGGGAAGAAACCGACCCCCCTGTTCGCACAATCCCCGGCTTCGTCTGCGGCGCGACCGACGACTTCTCGCCATTCGCGGTCGGCTATAACCAAATCGCCTCGCGGCTAAGCGCCGTCAGCCAGACCATCCTGCCGGAAGTGGCACGGGCCATCACGGACACCACCGTCAACGCCATCACGCAACGCCTTGAGCAAGCCGGCGTCGACAGCCACCAGCCCGGCGCCTTCACCCTCGCCGGCCAGTCCACACTGGCCGACATCCTGACCACCGGCGGACAGTCACTGGCCGCCGGCACACTGAACCTGCACGATGTGCTGGGCCGTTCCGCGTTTGTCATGCCGCTCACCATGGGCGGCGACCTGGCGAAGAACCTGACCCTCTGGGGCGGCGGCGACTACCGCAACATCGGCGGGAGCGGCGGCGCCGTGGACTGGGACGGGGAACTGTTCAGTGCGCGACTGGGCGCGGACGCCCAAGTGTCGGACACCGTGCTGGCCGGGGCGGCGCTCTCCTGGACCGATGGCGACTTTGAGTATGGCGAGCTGGCGGGCGAACCCGGATCAGGCGGCGGCGACTATAGCCTTGAGATGACCAGCATCGCGCCCTATGTGGGATGGTCGGTCTTGCCGGGGGGCCGGTTGAACCTCTGGGCCACGGCGGGCTACGGCTGGGGCGAGGTGGCCATCACCGATACCGTCGCGCAGAATGCCGAGACCATTGAAGACACGCAGACCAGCGAGGCCACGCTCAAGCTGGCCGGCGGCGGCGTCAGCGCGCGGATACTGGATTCCGGGATGGGCCATGTGCGGCTGAAAGGCGAAATCATGCAAACCTCCATGGAATTGGAAGGCCGCGACTTCATAGAAGCGTTGACGGTTGAAGCCCGACGGGCGCGATTCAGTGTAGCCGCTGGCAAGACCTACACATCGGCGGACGGGGCGCGTCTGACGCCCACGGTGGAAGTGGGGCTACGGCATGACGCGGGCGACGGGCGCACCGGCACCGGCGCAGAAGTCGGCGGCGAGCTAAGCTACACCGACCCCTACAACTGGCTCACGCTGGACACCCAGGGCCGTGTGTTGCTGGGGCATAACGGCGGCTACGACGACTGGGGCATCGGGGCCATCTTCACGCTGAAACCAACGCCGGGCGGGCAAGGGCTGGCCTTACGGCTAACGCCCACCTACGGGCAGACCGTCACGAACACCGCGCAACTGTGGAACCAGAGTGCGGCGGCCTTGACCGGCACGGACGCGGCGGCCCTGGGGCAGCGGATGAACGCGGAAGTGGGCTACGGGCTGGCCCTTGCGGACGGGCAAAGTCTCCTGACGCCGTACGGAAATATGACGTGGGGCCAGAGGACGCGAGCCTACCGGCTGGGAAGCCGCCTGACGCTGGCATCGGGACTGAATCTGTCTCTTGAGAGCCGACGCGGGGAGACACTTGGCGCGGCTGTAGATCATGGTGTGCTAGTGAATGTTGAGTGGGGCTGGTAACGGCATACACTGGCCCTCAATGCGGCACGGTTGTAGAGACGCCCAAATTGGGCGTCTCTACGGTATCTCCCGGTCGTGGTTGGAAACCCGTCCCCGCATCATTCCCCCGCGCCCCGACGGGAATCCAATCCCCCGCACCCTCAACGCAACACGGTTTGTAGAGACGCCCAATTTGGGCGTCTCTACGGCATCTCCCTGCCGTAGTCGGAACCCCCCTCGCTCATCTTTGACTCCCCTGTGGCGTATCACGATGCAAGGGACAGGGAAAAGCCGGAACACTGGTCTCAAGAGTCTGTATTGATAAAAATATCCTTGAGTGTTGAAATGAGCGCGAAGGTTATGGCAGACAGAAGCGCGAGAGGAACCATAAGAACCGGGAGATTCTTGCCGACAGTCATCCGTCGCCGGACGCTAAACGAAGGCAATATTATCGAACCACCGACCCGACGAACTGGCTCGGGCAATCGGCACATCACGTATGGAACAATTCAGACCAGAGGTCATCGCGCTGCTCGGCATTGTGGAAGGCCTCACCGAATATCTCCCCATTTCCTCGACCGGCCATCTTATTCTTCTGGGGCACTGGGTGGGGTTTACCGGTGACATGGCCATTAGCATTGAACTGTGCATCCAGATGGGAGCCGTGCTGGCCGTTGTCGTTTACGAACGCACAAAAATTCTCACGCTGCTCAAACAGGCAAACAGGGAACAACACATCGTGCGACGCCAATTCCACACCGCCGACTCCGCCGCGACTCGGCGCATGATCTTCAGAGAATCAGTCAACGCCCACCAATATTTATGGTTTCTGATTGGCCTGGGCGCGGCATTTGTGCCGGCGGCCGTGGTGGGACTCTTCGCGCATGAGTGGATTGAGGAACATCTTTTTTCTCCCCGCACCGTTGCCTGGAGTCTTCTCGTCGGAGGGATCATTATCCTCATTGTTGAAACGTGGCCACGACCCATTCGCTATACCGCGTTGGAACAGATCGGTCTGTCAACGGCCGTGGGGGTGGGATTGGCGCAATGCGCGGCCTTGATTCCCGGCATGTCCCGCTCGGGATCAACCATTGTGGGAGGTCTCATCGGGGGGCTGGACCGAAAAACCGCGACGGAATTTTCTTTCTTTCTGGCGATTCCCACCATGGGCGCCGCCACCGGCTACAAACTGGTGCAATCCGCTCATCTCTTCGGCGCCCACGATGCACTGGCGCTGATGCTGGGTATGCTGATCTCGTTTCTTGTGGCCTGGGCCGTCATTGCCTCCTTCCTCACCTACGTCAAACGACACACGCTGAAGGTGTTCGGCTATTACCGAATCGTCCTCGGCACAGCCATTCTCCTTATTCTGTAGTCGCCTTGCACTCAAGAACGAATGCGGCGCCAGGCATGAGGCGGGCGCGCTCACGACGACAGCCGCAAGTCGGCAGCCCGCCGTTCAGGAGACGTAATACCGGGGGCGCCGATTTTTCAACACATCATTGTACGGATTGATTGACTTGTTACGGGCCTCGCCGGGATCAATGGCGACCACCGCGAGCGCTGCCTCCTCGGCGGGCGCCCGTGCCAACACCGTGCCATTCGGTGCAATCACCCCGCTCTTCCCGATAAACGTCAGCGGCGGTTTCCCGCCCCTGGCTTCCCGCCCGATGCGGTTGGCCGTAATGCTGAAGATCCGATTTTCCAGTGAGCGCGTCACCATGGCGTCGGGACAATGGGGCAGGACTAAATTTGACGGATGACACACGATCTCCGCCCCTTGCAGCGTGAGGGTACGGGCGACTTCTGGGTAGTACCAATCAAAACAAATCATCACCCCAATGCGTGCCTGACCAATATCCCAGACTTGGAACCCGGAATTGCCCGGGCTAAAGAAAAGCGTTTCCTCAAAAAACAAATGTGTTTTACGGTAACACCCCAGGAACCCCGAAGGCCCGACCACAATCGCCGAGTTGTAACACCGATCGCCCTCCCTCTCGGGGAGTCCGACGACCAGATGCATCTGATGGCGTCGCGCAAGGGCCACGCAGGCCTGGGTGGTCGGACCATCCGGAACCCGTTCAGAGACATCCAGCACTTCATCCATGGTCGCAAACTGATAGCCGGAAAAGGCCAATTCGGGTAGCACAAGCAGGTCACAGTCCGCCTCGCCCAATTCCAATTGCGCGGCAAACTCGTCAAGATTGCGTTGCACGGCCCCAAATTCAGGATGAGACTGGCAATAACCGACTTTCATCAATCGTGTCCTCAACCCATGCGTGGATAAATCGGCGGCAAAAGATTGATCGGAACCAGGCCGGAACGTCCACCGGCACAACCGGGGGCATCAGAGACGGCTCTCGCGTCCCTGCCCGTCATCCAAAACAAAAACGGACAGGAACACCCTGTCCGTTTTTTCATGCCGGCATGACAGCCCGACGCCCTCAATTCATTTTTTTATCATGCATTCCATCGTGGTGCATTGCGTTTCCATGCATTTCGTTGAGATGCATGACCGCGCTCTTTGCATGACCGGTTGCCACCCCGGCATGGCCCTGATTGCCATGTGCAATCGCTTCTTCCAACTCATGCACGCCTTCGTCAAGATGAGGATTGGTGACCTCTTTCTGTGCCATCTGCGCATGCATCAACGCTTCTTCGGCGTGGGACACAATGGCGCCGGCATGACCCATACCGCCATGCTTGACGGCTTCCTCCGCATGCATCATCGCTTCATACACGTGCGCGTTATCGACGACTGGCACCATGCGATCCGCCATCGCCCTGCCCGCTTCCGCCAGCACTCCCCCAAGGGGCGCGCTTCCCTGCGCCAACACCGGTCCGGCCATCGCAAACCACGTCGCCGCCATCACCGCACCAGCGAGAACAATGTTGTGAACCATAACAGCCCTCCTTTCATCCATCCTGACAGTTACGCAAACCCCCGTGGATTCCAGACGTTTCCCCGCATCTCTTCAATGTGCGCGGTGTTTTCAAGACGCCCGTGCTTCATCCTTGCGCGTCACCTGCGAGAGCAATTTCATATCTTTTTCAGCGGGCGCCGCAAAATCACGGCTCCATTCCCACCACGACCCGGGATAATTTTTCACCTTCTCATAGCCCGCCAGTTTGAGCACAAAATAGACCCAGGCCGACCGCACGCCACCCAGACAATACGTGATGACCTCCTGTTGTTCGCTGACGCCGAAGGCATGGAACATTTCCCGAATGACGGGCAGGGGTTTCACCGTGGCATCCTGCCGGAGAAACGCATTCCAGGGAATGTTGACGGCGGACGGGATATGCCCCGGTCTGGGCAATCCGTCAATTTCTTTCCCCGCATATTCCTCCACGCTTCGGGCATCCACGATCACCGTGTCCGAATGCGGGCGTTTGAGCAATTGTTTCAGCTCCTGCTTGTTCATCATCACATCCGGCTGAACGGCAGCCAGAAAACCGCCGGGCGCGGGTCGCACCGGCGTATGTTCATACGGTCGCTGTTCAAATGTCCATTTCGGCCAGCCGCCGTTCAGAACCTTCACCTTCTTGTGCCCCAGATAGTGCAACATCCAGAACATGCGGCCTTCGTCACCCCAATTATCAAACGGATTGGAATAGATCACGATGTCGCTGGAGTTGTTCACGCCGAGGGATTGAAGCCGACGTTCCAGCCGGGCCACATCGGGATCCAGCAACCCTTTGGCCGTCGCCATGGGATCACTGTATTCATGCCAGGTACTATGCACCGCACCGGGAATATGTGAGGTATATGCGCCTTCGCCGCGCACGTCGAGAATGACCAGATCGTCCCGGCCAAGATTGAGAAACAGCGTTTCGGTGTCAAGGAGGTACATACGTCAACCGTCAACCCGCGGTGAACTCGTCATGAGGTCCGTTGAACGACCGCTGACGTTTCGATCGGCACATCCGACATTGACCACGTGGTCACCCGTGGCGCCCGTGGCAACCGCAGCGACACGCGCCTTCACTCCACGCTCCGCCTCACGCGCGCCCTCCGCCGGGTCCGCACCAAGAGGGAACCGGCGCGTGTAGATGGTATACCGATACGGCCGGTCCGATTGCAACCCATAGGACTCCCGCAACATGGCATGTTGACCGTCCGTCAAAATATGATACCGGACACGCGTTTCCACCACCAGGTCCGTCCGCCCGTCGGGAATCCGGTAGGAAAACTGGTAGTCGCGACTCGCCAACGGCCGCAACCGATTGTCATACGCTTCGAGAATAAACGGCTGCCAGAGAATCCACCGGCCCATGGTGTCGGTTTGTTCCCGAAGAATCCGTCCCGCCTGATCTTTCACGTAAAATTCCACGGTAAAATGACGGTCAGGGTCTCCCGTGGGTATTTTGTGACCGGCGCCGGCGTTGATCAGCGTCAATGTCATCGTCACGGTGTCTCCCGGTGCGGGGGTGGGAGGATCGGCCTTCACCTGAATGGCCACGGCCCGTTTGACCATCTCCGGATCATGTCCGCCACGCCATACGTGCCGCCGGCCCTGCCGAATAGGCCCGCCCGTTGCCGCCGGACGGGAAATTTCCGGCATGTGGCAATGCTGGCAGGTGAACCCCCGCTCCCGCATAAAAAATTCTCCTTCATATTCCGTGAACGTCCCGCACGGCCCCGCACGATAAAATTGCAGGGGGCCGGAGGCCACGCTATGACAACGATGACACAGGGCCGTCGTGCGAAAGTCCGGATCATATTTCACGGGATGCGGCGCCGCCGAATCGTCAAACGGCCCCAGGATGACGCCATCGCGGACGTGGCAGGCCGCACAGGTGACGCCTTCCCGTTGATACTCGGCATCGTACCGGGGATTGGCGATCTGAATCGCCTTTTCAACACGGTTGCCGGGTAGCGACTGAATCAGCGTGGGTTGCTGATTGGCCAACGGGGTGTGGCAGTTGAGACAGACCCAGACATGCTCATCCTTTGCCCAATAGGCCTGGAAAAACGGGTCGTCATAGGCATCGGCATGCACGCTGGTTTTCCATTCTTCATAAATCTCCCGATGACAGGCGCCGCAGGCTTCGGCCTTAAGCGAATCAAGTCCCGCCGGAATTGTTTGGAACGGAATGGCATGGGCATAATCGTCGCGCAGGCCAAAAATCACGGTCGGCCTGATCTCCGTATATAAATAATAGAAACCGCCCAGAGCCACCGCCAACAGGCCCAGGAACACCGCCAGCCCTCTTCTGCCGAATCGTCGCCTTGTCATGGATTATGCGTCCAGCAACGCCAGAATATGCTGTTCAACCGAAGCCGCCAGCGCCCGCAGGTGATAGCCCCCTTCCAGACAGGCCACGATCCGACCATGACAATGGGTCTTCGCAATGCCCGCCACAATGCGCGTGAGTTCGCCATAGCCTTCATCCGTCAGCGCCATACTCGCCAGCGGATCGTCCCGGTGCGCGTCGAACCCGGCCGAGATCAACACAAACTCCGGCTTGAACGCATCGGCGGCAGGCGCCAGGACGTTGCGATACACCGCTTGATAGTCATCGTCACCCTGCCCGCCGGACAGAGGCACATTGATGGTCGCCCCTTCTCCCGCGCCTCGTCCGCGTTCCTGCTGCGACCCGGTCCCCGGATAATGCGGATATTCATGCGTACTGAAAAAGAGCACGGAGGGATCGTCCTCAAACGCGTGCTGTGTGCCATTGCCATGATGCACGTCCCAGTCCACGATCAGCACACGCGCAAGACCATGCCGCTCCTGAATGTACCGCGCCGCAATGGCCACGGTATTCAACAGGCAAAACCCCATGGCGCGATCGGCTTCGGCATGATGTCCCGGCGGACGCAACGCGCAAAACACCTGATCCACGCGGTTCTCCATGACGGCATCCACCGCCGCCAACGCGCCGCCAACCGCGAGATACGCGGCGGGCAACGAACCGGGCGACATGGTGGTGTCCGGATCAAGCGCGACATGGCCCGTGCGCGGGACCTGCTCTTCCAACCGTTGCACGTAGGCGGGATCGTGAATGCGCGTCATCCATTGCTTGTCGGCGATGCGCGGAGTAATCGTGGTCAACCGCGAGCGCGTCCCGGTTGATTCAAGGTGAGCGACAATGGCCCGCAACCGCTCCGGCGACTCCGGATGCTGCCGACCCATATCATGTTCCAGATACGCCGGATGCGTGACAATGCCAACACGACCCATGAAAGAAGAACCTTGTTCTCTGCGTTGTTGATCCCGCCACCCGCCTGGCGAAGGAGAAGAGACGCAACGGTACCACAGCGTCCGGCGTTAGACAACGCGAAGTCGGCAGTGCTAGATTGCCTGGAAAAGGATTTGAGCGAATAACGCCATACCCCGACCGATGGGGAAACCATTCACAAAGGACGCACGATGCCTGATCCCAAAATAGAAAAATTCAAGAAAGTGCTACAGATGGACCCCAACGACGAAACCCTCTGGTTCGGGCTTGGCAAGGCGTATATGGGCGATGAAAACTGGGCGGAAGCCATCGCCGCCCTTGAGAGCTGCGTCAAAGCGAAGCCCACCTACTCGGCGGCGATACTGGCCCTGGCGCAATGCCTGAAACACCACAACCAGCCGGACCAATGCCGGGAAATCTGCGCCAAAGGCATTGAAGCCGCCACCGCCAACGGCGACCTGCTCGTGATTAAGAATCTGGAAGAGCTGCGGGATTCGCTGGCGTAAACATTCTGACCAACCCGCCATTCACCGCATACGGCAATGGGGAAAACTCCAAAACCAGCATAAGCCGATGGGACAAAATTATCTGCATGATTGCCTGAATCAGTTTTCCGATATCAGCGAGCAACGGTTTCATCGTCCGTCTGACCTGCAAGCCGCTGAAAACGGTGCCAAGCATCTGCAAACAGGAACCGTCAGCGTTCAGGCTATCCATCAACATTTCCATTCGTCTTTCAAGGAAAAGCCCGAATATGGGTGGTTCAACGACTATTGGCTGTTCCCCTCTTTTGATGATTTGCGCAAAGAAGATCAACAAAAAACTTTCACCTTTCATCAATTGTCAAAGGGCAATGAGGGCAACACAAAAGAACAGGACGTCATTCAAGACCTTCTCGGGATCTTTCGGCACATTGAATTAGTCTCAAACATTCTGCGATTTATCTGCCCCAAATCATTCGGCATTCTAAGCCCACCGGTTGAATACGTCCTTGCCCTGCGCAGGGGCAAAAATGCCGTGGAAGTCTATATGAATTATTTGCGCAACCTTCGAGAGATCCGCAGCAAATATGGCTTTTCCAGGGTGGCGGATGTTGACATGGCCCTGTGGGTCTTGAAGCACAAATGCTACGACAACAACATGGTGGATGCCGGGATCAAGCAAGCATTTGAAAAGGATGAGTTCATGCTTCAATTGCGGGCGAGCAATCTGGTGGAGCCGCTCAACGAACTCTCTCCGGTTCAGTTGGCCACCGCCCTTTGTGGCGCCAACAACCATCTGGCCGCGCTTGTTGGATGCTACGCGCTGGAAGCGAACGTGAAAAAATTAGCAGAAATTGAGAAAGTGACTGAAGAAGCGGCACGAATAGCGGCAAAGGATGGGAGCAAACCACAGAAACCAAGCTTACCCCATTACCTTGAAGCCTTGAAGAGCAAAGGGAAAATTACAAACATTGAACGCGGAGAATTGAGTCGTTTGCAGAAGTCCATGCGCAACAAAATGTTCCATGGGGAAATCAGCGATCCCGACCCTCAAGAGGTCATAAGACTTGTCAAAGCTGTTTCGGATATTGCGCAACGCTTGAGCGAACATTCCGACAGATGAGGAAACGCGGAAGATACGTCACGTCGCCCAAGCCTTGAACAACTACCTACCCTGCCAGCCCGCCCCGTTTCCGCTCCGCCGTCAGTTCCTCCAGCTTAAACTGCTTCGGAAGCAACACGGGAATCACCAGCGCGACGGGATCGCCGCGTTTGAAGGTGGTGGGTTTCTCCAGTTGCAACAGGACGTTGGCCACAAACGCGTCGTAGTCCGGCAGAAAGTCGTACAGGTTGGGCGTGAGTGTGTATTCCTTTGATTTGATCCCTTCCCAGACGGAAAACGTGCGCGCCGGGTCATGATAAAAATGGTTGGGAAGGTCCTTGAGCATGATCCCCAGATAGTGGGGATAATAAAACCGAATACCGCAGCAGAGCTTGGCGTAGCCACTGTTGAGAATCGTGTCCACGTACATGCCGGAAAACGACTTGTAGCCCAGCAACCGTTCTTCCGGCCGGATTTCCGGCGACTGCCATTTCACGCCGGTTTTTGTGCGCCGAATCCTGCACTCCACCGGACATCGCACGAGCCAGCCGTACTGACCCGCCATGCGCACCGGCCCGCAATCATCCGGGAGCACTTTGTAGCCGCCAGCCGCCGTCTCCCGTTGTTCCGACAAGGGCATGTTGGTCATGAGCGGCCGATGGGGATTGAAATCGAGTTTGATGCGTTCCGGCGCAATCGCCGTGGTGTACTCACGCTCCCAATAGATCGTCCACTGCGCGTTGCCGATGTCAGGCGCGTCGCTCATGTCTCCCCCGCATGTTCACCTCCGTCGCCACGCCGTTGCGCACACGGCGCAGGCCGTCGCCACATGCACCCGCCGCGACATTCATATGCACTCGGTTTCTTCTTCCATGTGTTCTTCGACGGAAACATGGGTGAGTGTGCCGTGATACTCGCAACGATGGCATCGCACGCGGAACTCCTCAATCCATTTTTCCTGAACAAACGTTTGATTGCATTTGGGACACACAAACACCCCTTTGACGTAATGCACTTGTCGCTTAAACTTCATCGTCTTCCTCCTTCAAAATCGCCCATCGCCTGTTTCCGCTCAACGGATGCAACCTGCCACAGGGTATTTTTCCTTTGCAACCAAACGGGGACGCGTGATCGGATTGCACCGCGGGCTATGAGACGGCGGAGTCGGGTTCCCCTACCCCCGACGTCGCTGTTTTCTGGGAAAGCGTTCGGTATGGACCTGCTTCAGCCGTGTCTGTTCAACGTGCGTATAAATCTGGGTCGTGGCAATGTTGGCGTGACCCAACATCATTTGCACGGCGCGCAAATCGGCGCCATGCGCCAGCAGATGCGTGGCAAACGAATGGCGCAGCATATGCGGAGAGATGGGCTTGCGAATGCCGGCTCGACTCGCGCGCAGTCGAAGAATGTTCCAAAAACTCTGCCGCGTCATGGATGCGCCACGCCTCGTGACAAACAGGGCGGTGGACGCTCTCCCCTTCAGCAAGGCCGGACGCACGTCACGGCCATAGGCCTCCAGCTTCAATCGCGCGACTTCTCCAATCGGCACCATGCGTTGCTTGTCGCGTTTGCCGGTGGCCAGCACGGACCCCACTTCCAGATTCACCGCTGACAGATCCAGCCCGATCAATTCGGACACGCGAAGGCCGGCCGCATACATCAACTCCACCATCGCGGAATCCCGAACGTCTTCCGGCCCACGGCCGGCCGGCAATTCCAACAGGGCGGTCACCTCGGTTTCCGATAACGTTTTGGGCAGTTTCATCCATTGCTTCGGCGGCCCCGGCAGTTGCGACAGAATTTCCGGCCCCCCGTACTCCATGCTCAAAAACCGGTAAAACCCGTGGATTGCCGCCAGGCACCGGGACACCGACGCCGGAGCCAGACCTTGCCCGCGCAGATGCAACAGCAAGCCCGTCAGATGAGGCGTCACGTCACGCGGGTCGCGCAGGCCCTGCAACATCAAATACGCCCGTAACTTTTCAAGATCCCGGCGATAGGCCAATATGGTATTGTTGGCCGCACCACCTTCGACCCGCACATTGGTCAGATACTGCTCAATCAGCTCTTCAATGCGCCACGTCTCTTGAGTCGTCTTGTCACGCATGCTGGTTGCCGCAGGTATTCCGACACACGGCGCGGGCCACGCATCCCAGGGAACAGGCCGGGAACCGTCGTCCCACCCGCTCACCGAAGACGTGCCGGTGGGGAGCGAAAATCCCGATCGCCGCCGAATGGTCTTGACAGAAATCAAGCATGGCTTTATTGAGACACAATCCGCGACAATGATCCATGAATATTTCTAACTGTGTGTCTCCCTCTCTTCTGACTCGGCTCATCCTCATGAGCGTGAGCGTCTCGCTGTGTCCGGCGACGACCGTTGCGCAACTGTCACCGGCTCACGTGATTGAGGAGCAGACCGTTGCGCAACTGCCACCGGCTCACATGATCGAGGAGCAGACCCTCGCGCACATCAGAGTGTACCTTGAACAGGAACGCGGCGACGCGGCGTTGGAGCTGATTGAACCGTTCCTCGATCGCGTGCCCCCGCCGGCACTGATTGACCACTTCACCTTTTTGTACGCCGTCGCCCTGCACATGGAGGGTGACGACAACCAGGCCATCGTGATCCTCGAACAATTCCTGGAAGAATATCAGGACTCGTTGCTGACCCGCGAAGCGCAATTGCGGCTGGGCGCGCTCTATATCGCATCGCGCCAGCCCAAACGTGCCATTGCCGTGCTGTCCCGGACGCTGAACCTGTCCCCGGACGACGCGACGCGGAGAGAAGCCCAACATCAACTGCGCCGCGCATACGAGCTGCAAGGCAATGACCATCTGGCCATTCGCACCGCACTGACGCAAATGGGGCAAGCGGGGGAAGCCGAACGACGCGATCTTCTGGACGCCATCAACAGCCTCATTTTACACACAACGGACGAGCGAACACTTGCCAGGATTCTGGAGACATTTCCGGCCGCCTATCCCGGCGATTTGGCCTTGATTCGTCTCATTGAGCTGCACACGGCCCAGGACGACGCAATTCTGGCCGAACGCGACATCCGTGTCTTTCTTCATCAATTCCCGAAGCATGCGTATGCCCGGACCGCGACCGCGCTTCTCCAGTCCTTCATTGCCAGGATCAAGGCCCATCGGCAGGTGATCGCGGTGGTCCTGCCCTTTTCAGGAACCATGAAACCCTTTGGGACGGATGCGTTCAATGGTGTGCGATTGGCCATGGAACAAGAAGGCTTTTCAGGGTCCAACGCGATTGGCCTCGTGGTCAAAGACAGCACACGTCCACCGACGCAGTTAGGCCGTGAGGTGATGCAACTGATTGAAGAATTCAACCCGATTGCCCTGATCGGGCCGTTACTGGCGCAGGAGGTGCAACACCTGGCCGAGCTGCCTGATCGCGCGGCCGTGCCCTTTCTGACCCCAACCGCCACCCTCCCCAACATCCAACGCCTGGGGCGGTACTGGTTCAGCACCGCCATGACAACCCCGCTCCAGATCAAACGCCTTGTGGAATATGCCATGCAGACTTTCGGATACACGCGGTTTGGCATCCTGACCCCACGGACCGGCCACGGCAAACGATTACATCACATTTTCCAACAAACCGTCGTCATGAATGGGGGAGAAGTCATCGCCACCGCATCGTATCAACCGGGCACCACCGATGCATCGCTTCCAATCGCGCGCATCAAAGAGCAGGACTTGCGCGCCCATGGGACCATGGCGCCATTGGCAACCGACGAACCGGCCAACCCCGATACGCATCCCCTTCAGGAAGACGCGCATCTCGTGTACACCCCCGGATTGGACGCCTTGTTTCTCCCCGGACGCCCCGCTGACGTGGCGTTTCTCTCCGCACAACTCGCGCATCTTGACATCTCCCTGCCCTTGCTGGGCACGAACGGATGGAATCACCCGAAGCTCTTAACATGGGGGCACCGCACACTTGAAGGGGGCCTGTTTGGCGATGCGCTGTTTCTTCAGAGCGCCGACCCGGCCGTGCAACAATTTGTCACACACTATCGCGAGCGGTTTCAGACCGACCCTTCCATTTTTTCCGCACAGGCCTACGAAGCCATGCACGCGGTCATTGATACGATCCGCCAGGGCGCCACCACCGGAGCGGAAGTCCGCGAACAACTGGCCGGCCGGCAGGACCTTCCAACGTTGGGCGGATTGAGAACGTTTGACGAGAGTGGCATCCTCGACCGCAAAGTGTATATGATTCGTATTCACAACGGCCAATTCATCCAACTGAATTAAGTGTCCGATCGTCCGTGTCATGGCGCAATTTTTTCATACCTTATCCTATGTCATTCTTCCGCTCATGCTCGCCGTGGTGCTGCATGAATATGCGCACGGCTGGGTCGCGAATTATTACGGAGATGACACGGCCCGGCGCCATGGCCGGTTAACGCTCAACCCGCTCGCGCACATTGACCGTTTCGGCACCATCATCGTCCCACTGCTCTGTCTGCTCCTGCCTGGCGGGTTCCTCATTGGCTGGGCGAAACCCGTTCCCGTCACGCCGGGACGCTTGCGCAACCCGCGACGCGACATGGCCCTTGTGGCGGCGGCGGGGCCGGCCATGAATTTTGCGTTGGCCCTTGTCAGCGGCGCCGTGCTGAACATTCTGCTGGCCATTGATCCCACGCTGCAAGACCACTGGCCTCCCCAACCGGGCATCGCGCCGCGAACCGACCTGCTCGGAATGCTCCTTGTTCCGTTGGCGGCCATGGCCCTGTTTTCGATTATCATTAACACCTTGATCTGTGCGTTTAATCTCCTGCCGATTCCTCCGCTTGACGGCGGCCGGATTGTCTTGAGCAGCCTGCCCCGCAAAGCGGCCCTCGTGCTTGGACGACTGGAACCCTACGGCATGTTGGTTATTCTGGGATTGTTATTGCTTGATTCACGGATTCCCATTATCAGCGGTTTTATCGGAACCATCATCCACGCCATGTCCATGATGGTCATCGTCTCGTGAGGATGACGCTGGACATGATCGCGAAGAAGTGACCCATGCGCGTCGTCAGCGGCATGCAACCCAGCGGGCGTCTGCACCTGGGCAATTATCTGGGGGCGCTCACCAACTGGAAAGCCCTGCAGCACGACCATGAATGTTTCTTCTTTGTGGCGGACTGGCACGCGCTGTCCACCAATTACGAAGACACCAGCCACCTGCAAACCTACGTGCGGGAATTGCTGCTTGACTGGCTCGCGTCGGGGATTGACCCGGAGCGGGCCACGATCTTTGTCCAGTCTCACGTGCCGGAACATGCGGTCTTGCACGTCCTCCTCTCAATGATCACCCCAATCTCGTGGCTGGAACGGAATCCGACTTACAAGGAAAAACAGGACCACATTGAGGGGCGCGACCTCGCCACGCATGGATTTTTAGGGTATCCCGTGCTGCAAGCCGCGGACATTCTGCTGTATAAAGCCGAAGCCGTGCCCGTCGGCAAAGACCAACTCCCCCACCTGGAACTCACACGAGAAATCGTGCGACGGTTTAACAGCCTCTATGCCTCCGTGCTGGTGGAACCCAAAGCCCTGCTGACGGAATTTCCAAAAGTCGTCGGAACCGACGGGCGCAAAATGAGCAAGAGTTACGGGAACGCGATTCATCTTTCAGACACCGAGCCAGAGGTCAGGAAAAAACTCAAGACCATGGTCACCGACCCCGCCCGCGTCAAGCGCAACGATCCCGGCAATCCTGAAATCTGTCCCGTGTTTGCACTCCATCAAATCTATTCCAACGCCACGGTCGTGGACCAGATCAACCAGGAATGCCGCACGGCAAAGATCGGCTGCATTGACTGCAAGCGCTTTGTGGCGGACGACATCGTGGCCCAACTCTCCCCGATATGGGAAGCCCGCCGTTCGCTCGAAGCCACCCCCACACGACTCGACGAGGTGACACAGGCCGGCCGCGCGCGCGCCGCCGGCGTCGCGACCCAAACCCTTGAAGAAGTCCGGCACGCCATAAAGCTCTAGCCGGCGGGACCGCCTTACATGCGGAGTGGCGCAACCCAAAACGAATGAAGAGAATGCCCCGCACACATCCGGTCCGCGCTTGCCATACCCTGATACACTCCTGTAGTCTGTCGCCATTATGAGTACCACCGCCCTGTACAAAGCTCTCATCCACGCCAATGTGCCGGAGGAACTGGCCGAAAAAGCGGTCGAGAGCCTGCCGCATGCGAACGAGATGCCCACCAAAGCCGACCTCAAAGCCGACCTCCAGCATTTTGCCACCAAAGCCGACATCAAGGACTTTGCCACCAAAGCCGATCTTGCCGACCTCAAAGCCGACCTCAAAGCCGACCTCAAAGCCGACCTCAAAGCCGAACTCAAGCATTTTGCCACCAAAGCCGACCTTGCCGACCTCAAAGCCGAACTCAAAGCCAACATTGCCGAACTCAAAGCCGACCTTAACGGGACCGAAGTGCGGCTGATCAAATGGATGGTCGGGTTGATGCTTGGGATCGTTGGAGCGATGATCGCGCTGTTTGGGCTGTTTCTGGGCTAACGGGCGGGGACCAAAATCACGAAAGAACCAATGAGGAGGCATACGACCGTGAAGGAGACCGTGAACCAACCAATGCACGGTTTTCTGACTACACTCAACCAGTGGTGCGAACCAAAACGAATGAAGAGAATGCCCCGCACACATCCGGTCCGCGCTTGTCATACTCTGATACACTCCTGTAGTCTGTCGCCATTATGAGCACCACCGCCCTGTACAAAGCTCTCATCCACGCCAATGTGCCGGAGGAACTGGCCGAAAAAGCGGTCGAGAGCCTGCCACATGCGAACGAGATGCCCACCAAAGCCGACCTTGCCGAACTCAAAGCCGAACTCAAGCAGTGTGCCACCAAAGATGACCTCAAGCATTTTGCCACCAAAGCCGACATTGCCGAGACCAAAGCCGAACTCAAAGCCAACCTTGCCGAGACAGAAGTGCGGCTGATCAAATGGATGGCTGGGTTGATGATTGGGATCGTTGGAGCGATGATCGCGCTGTTTGGGCTGTTTCTGGGCTAACGGGCGGACGGGCAAAGTCTCCTGACGCCGTACGGAAATCTGACGTGGGGCCAGAGGACGCGAGCCTACCGGCTGGGAAGCCGCCTGACGCTGGCGTCGGGCCTGAATCTGTCTCTTGAGAGCCGACGCGGGGAGACCCCTGGCGCGGCTGTGGAGCATGGTGTGCTACTGAATGTTAAGTGGGGCTGGTAACGGGCCGGGTTGGCTATCAATGCGGCCAGGGTTTTTTGTAGAGACGCCCAATTTGGGCGTCTTTACGGGTAACGCCCCAGGCTGGCCTGACCAACGCGGCACGGGATTTTGTGGAGACGCCCAATTTGGGCGTCTCTACGCGGGTAACGCCCCAGGCTGGCCTCACCAACGATCTGCCCTTGGCCCAACCCTGAACCTTGAGTCGCCGGTCTCCGGCTCTCGTGGCAGAGCCTCATCCATAATAGATTGGCATCATCCAGCCATTTGACTTCGTTCCCTCTCCAAAGTACTATTTTCTCCTCACCCATCCCTTACTGTTGTTTGGTTTTTTTCACATTTCACGAGCAGGAACAGCATGGCTATTCGGGTTGGCATCAATGGATTCGGACGCATTGGGAGAAACTTCCTGCGTGCCTCCCTTGACGACTCAAACGCCATGACCATCGTGGCGATCAATGACCGCGCCGACTCCAAAACCCTGGGTCATCTGTTGGCCTTTGACTCAATCCATGGCCGCTTTCAGGGCACGGTTGAGGCCAAAAACGATCACCTGCTGGTCAATAACCAACCCATCAGGGTGCTGACGCAACCGGACCCCAAGGCGCTGCCATGGAAAGACCTCGCGGTGGATGTGGTCATCGAAGCCACTGGCCGATTTACCAACCGAGCGGATGCGGCCCAACATTTATCGGCCGGCGCTCCCCGCGTGGTGATTTCCGCCCCGGGGGAAGATGCCGACCTCACAGTCGTGTTGGGCGTCAACGAACACACCTATGACCCCGCATCGCATCACATCATCTCCAATGCCTCTTGCACGACCAACTGCCTGGCGACCGTGGCCAAAATCCTGCTCGACAATTTTGGCATTGACCACGGCTACATGACCACGATTCACTCCTACACCAATGACCAGCAACTCCTGGATTTTCCGCATAAAGATCTGCGGCGCGCCAGAAGCGCGGGGCTTTCCATGATTCCGACCTCTACCGGTGCGGCCCACGCCTTATATCGGGTCATTCCGGAACTCAAAGGCAAACTGGAGGGAATCGCCATCCGCGTCCCCACCCCCAATGTGTCCCTGATTGACTTGAGCGTCCAGACCCAACGGGATTGCGACGCCGCCGAAGTCAACGCGGCCTTTGCCAGGGCGGCGGAGGGGCCGCTCAAAGGCATCGTCGGGTATTCCGAAGCCCCCGTGGTCTCCATTGATCTCAATGGAAACCCCTGCTCGGCGACGATTGATACCCCGCTCACGACCGTGATGAATCGTCGGTTCGTCAAGGTCTTTGCCTGGTACGACAACGAATGGGGCTATTCATGCCGGCTACGGGATCTGGTAAAATTTTTGGCCTCGCCGCACGAAGGAAGCGGGCATCGTCCGCCATCACGACACGGCGCGTGACCCGCCCGGCCCCGGAGACACAGATTCCTCATGCCGATTACCAAACAAACCATTGATCAGGTGGACCTTCGGGGCAAACGCGTCATCATTCGCGTGGACTTTAACGTTCCCCTCAATGATTCGGTGCAAATCGCGGACGATTCCAGAATTCGCGCGGCCATCCCCACGATCAACCACGTTGTTGACGAAGGAGCGAGCGTGATTCTGTGCTCACACCTGGGACGTCCCCAGGGAACCCCCTGCCCGGAGTTGAGCCTGGCGCCGGTGGCCAAACGCTTGAGACGCCTCCTGGGCAAGGAGGTGACGTTTGCCCCGGACTGCACGGGGCCTCGCGTCAAAAACCTCGCAAGTCAATTACAACCCGGCGACGTCCTGTTACTTGAAAATCTCCGCTTCCATCCTGGGGAAGAAGCCAATGACACCCAGTTTGCTTCGGAGCTGGCATCGCTGGGCGACGTGTTTATCAACGAGGCGTTTGGCACCGCGCATCGGTCCCACGCCTCCACCGTCGGCGTCACCAAATTCATCAAAACGTCCGCAGCCGGCTATTTAATGAAGCGGGAAGTGGAGTACCTTGAAGGAGCCGTGGAAAATCCCGTTCGCCCCCTGGTGGCGATTTTGGGCGGCGCGAAAGTCCTGGGAAAAATCGGCGTCATCGAAAACCTGGGGGCCAAAGTTGATAAAGTCATTATTGGCGGCGGCATGGCCTTTACGTTTCTCAAAGCCATGGGCCTTGAAATCGGTCGCTCCCTCGTCGAACACGAGATGCTGGCGTTCGCCAAAGGCGTGCAGGATCATGCGCTTGCACGCGGCATCAAATTTTATCTTCCGGTGGATTGCGTGGTCGCAGCCAGCCTCGCCCCCGGCGCCGAAACAAAAATTGTTCCCGTTCAGGAGATTCCCGAAGGCTGGTATGGTCTGGATATCGGCCCGGCCTCCGTCAAACTCTTTTCCGTGGCCGTGCAAAATGCCAAAACCATTCTCTGGAACGGCCCGATGGGCATGTTTGAACAAGACGCCTTCGCGCGGGGCACCCAGGCCATGGCTCATGCCGTCGCCGACGCCTATGCCCTCACTGTCGTCGGCGGAGGGGCGACGGCGTTGGCCGTACACCGCGCCGGCGAAACCGACAATATGTCGTTTATCTCAACGGGAGGCGGGGCGGCGCTCGCGTTACTCGAAGGGGGAGAGATGCCGGGCCTTGCGGCGTTACCCGATCGTTAGCCGCGTCTTCGGCAATCTTTCTTTGGTATTCCTGTCACCCCATTCACCGCTTTCGTGAAACGCCGACTCATAGCAGGCAACTGGAAAATGCACAAAACGGCGAGCGAAGCCGTCGCATTTCTCCACCAGTTTCGGCACGCACTGGCTCCCGACGTCTCCGCGGAAATTCTCCTCATCCCCCCGTTCACCGCCCTTGATGCCATCCGGCGCGTGCTTCACGTTGATGATCCGTTCAGGCTGGGGGCGCAGGATCTGCATTGGGAAACCGAAGGCGCCTGTACCGGGGCCATCTCCGGCCCCATGCTGAAAGACGCGGGATGTCAGGCGGTCATCATTGGACATTCGGAGCGCAGGCGACTGTTCGGGGACACCGATGCGCACGTCAATCAAAAACTGAAAGCCGCATTGCGGCATGATCTCGCTCCCATTCTCTGCGTGGGGGAAACGCCGGAGGAACGGGAAGCCGGCCAGACGGAACAGGTGGTAAAAGCGCAAATCATTCAGGGCCTGAGAGACGTGACCCCCGACCAGCTTGCGGGGCTGACCATTGCCTATGAACCCGTGTGGGCCATCGGCACCGGACAGGCCGCCACCGTGCGGCAGATTGAAGCCGTGCATGTCTCGATTCGCGCCATCCTCAATGCGGAATGGCGGCACGTCGGTAAGGAAATACGAATCATTTACGGGGGCAGCGTCTCGCCCCACAATGCCAGGGAACTCTTTGGTTCAACCGAAATCAACGGAGCGCTGGTGGGAAAAACTTGTCTTGATCCGGAAAGTTTTGCTACACTCTGTCTGCTTGCATCCTCAACGTAAGCCAAAAGGAACCATCCATGTACACAGCCGCAGTCATTCTCCATCTTAGCGTCTGCTTCCTCATGATCGCCTCTATCCTGCTTCAAGCGGGGAAGGGAGCGGAAATCGGCGCCGCGTTCGGCGGAACCAGCCAGACGATTTTCGGCAGTCGCGGGGCAGGTACGTTTCTTAGCAAAGTCACCATCGTGACGGCGGCGGTGTTTATGCTCACCTCGCTCGGCCTGGCATTACTGTCCAGGCAAGCAGACAACTCGTCTTCGGTGATTGACGTTCCATCCACGTCCCGCCAGGCCATACCATCCGGCGCGGACTTCTCTGACACCGCCCTGCCGCCCGTTGAGTCCGCACCCTCCGACACAGACACCCTCGACGACACCATACCCGCCACGTCCGAATCGGAATCCGGCAACGCATTACCGTAATGTTCACGACAAACGTTTGCCATCGGGCAACGATTTCGTGCGGTCATTTTTAGCACAGTGCGGGATGAGACTGCGGGGTTACACGGGCGTCAGCCACCGGGCGCGGGAGGGGTCTTCGCCTTTCACAATATCAAAGAACGATTTCTGCAACAGATCGGTGATCGGCCCTCGTTTGCCGGTTCCCACCTGACGGTCGTCAATCTCCCGAATCGGCGTCACTTCGGCGGCCGTTCCCGTGAGGAACACTTCCTCGGCCACGTATAACGCATCACGGGTGAACCGCTCTTCGACCACCGGGATCTGTTTTTCTCGCGCCAGATCCAGAATGGAATGACGGGTGATGCCTTCCAGGATGGACGTTAAGGGCGTGGTTTTCAGCGCGCCCCTGGACACGATGAACACATTTTCTCCCGTCCCTTCGGCCACATAGCCCTCCGTGTCCAGGAAAATGGCTTCATCGTACCCCGCAAGTTTCGCTTCACGCTTGGCCAAAATGGAATTGACATAATACCCGGGGACTTTCGCACGGGTCATGGAAACGTTCACGTGGTGTCTGGTAAACGATGACACCTTCGCGCGAATGCCCCGCACCAAAGCGTCATCCCCCAAATAGGCGCCCCAGGGCCACGCGGCAATCGCCAGTTTGACGGGATTGCCACAGGGATCAAGACCCATTTCGCCGGCCCCCACGTAGAGCAACGGGCGGATATAACAGGAATGCAGTTTGTTGATCCGAACCGTTTCAACGATGGCTTCGGACACGTCCTTCCGACTGTACGGGACTTCCATCAACATGATGTGCGCCGACTCAAACAGCCGGTCCACGTGTTCCTGCAACCGAAAAATCGCCGATCCATGTTTCCCCTGATAACAGCGAATACCCTCAAAGGCCCCCAGGCCGTAATGCAGGGAATGGGTCAAAATATGGGTGGAGGCGTCGTGCCAATTCACAAAGGCGCCATCCATCCAGATTTTTTCACTTGCTGTCACCATGTATGGGCCTGTCTGCGGTTGGGGTCGGGAACTAGAGGCGATCCTCAAGCATGAGCCAGAGCGGATATCGGACAGTTATACCGAGGGGGTCCATCCCTGTCAATCAGACGCCCGGCATGGCCCAAGGCCCCCGCACGCCTTGACACTCCCTCGGCGCGCATGATACATGAAAGCCCTGCTCACACTGGGAGAATCCTGACAGTATGTACGCAATTCTGGAAACAGGCGGCAAACAATATCGGGTCGAACCGGGCTCCATCCTTCAGGTCGCAACACTGCACGCAGAACAAGGGCAAACCCTGGAATTACAACCCGTGCGATTCATTGAGACGGATGGGAAGACCCTGCTTGGGCACCCGGTTCTTGAACACGCACACGTGAAAGCCACGGTCATTCGCAACGGCCGAACCCGGTCAATCAGAGTGTTTAAGAAAAAACGCCGCAAAAAGTACCGCAAAACACGCGGACATCGTCAAGGATTCACCCAACTCCGAGTCGAAGAAATCGTCACCGGGTAAGCGGAAGGACAGGGAAACAGCATGGCACATAAAAAAGGCGGCGGCTCATCCCGAAACGGACGTGACAGTAACCCGCAATACCTTGGCGTGAAACGCTTCGCCGACGAACGGGTTCTACCTGGCAATATTCTCATTCGCCAGCGAGGCACCAAGTTTCATCCCGGCCAGAACGTTGGGATGGGCAAGGATCATACCCTCTTCGCCAAAGCCGCCGGCGTGGTGAAATTCGAAGGGAACGACGCGCGACGCAAAATCAGCGTGTATCCCTCCGTATAACCCACGCGGGCCGGTCACCCCAGACAGACCCCGAAAGTTGTTTCTTCCCGATTGTCCTCTTCTCAACGCCATGACGCCGAAGGGGCCTCATGTTCATAGACCACGCAAAAATTTTCGTGCAAGCCGGCGACGGCGGTGACGGCGCATGTAGCTTTCGCCGGGAAAAATTTATGCCCTTTGGCGGGCCGGATGGCGGGGACGGCGGACGTGGCGGCAACGTCATCTTCCAAGCCTCCACCCGGATGACCACGTTGCTGGATCTGAAGTACCAACGTCACTATGAGGCCGAGTCGGGACGTTCAGGGCAAAAAAGCAACCGCAATGGGCGCGCCGGCGTTGATGTGACGATCACCGTGCCGGTCGGAACCCTTGTCAAAAACGCGGAGACACTGGACGTCCTGACGGATTTAGTGAATCCCGACCAATCCACGACCGTGGCCACGGGAGGCAAAGGCGGCAAAGGCAACTGCCGGTTCGCCACGTCAACCAACCAGGCGCCCAGGGAATTTCAACGGGGCGTCCACGGAGAAAAGTTGTGGCTCAATCTGGAGCTGAAACTGTTGGCCGACGTCGGTCTCGTCGGGTTGCCCAACGCCGGAAAATCCACGCTGCTGTCCACGCTCTCGGCCGCTCGCCCGGACATTGCCGATTATCCCTTCACCACGCTGCGTCCGTATTTGGGAGTCGTCGCCTTGGGCGAGTATGACAGTTGCGTCGTGGCCGACATTCCAGGGCTGATTCAGGGCGCCCACGCGGGCAAAGGCCTGGGGCATCAATTTCTCAAACATATTCAACGCACGCGGTTTCTGTTGTATCTGATTGATATATCCGAATGGACAACGGATGATCCGGTCCGCGCGTTTCATGTACTCCAGAAAGAGCTTTTCGCCTTTGATCACACGTTGGGGGATCGCGCGTTTGCGATCGCCGGAACCAAGAGCGACATCCGGGGGCAGGGAGAGCGGCTTCAGGACCTCCGGCGCTATTGCGAGGAACAGCGCATCGCCTTTTTCCCAATCGCCTCCGCCACGGGCGAAGGACTGGACGCCTTGCGCGCCCTGTTCGCCCAACACCTTCACGCGGACGATGCGGGATGAGAGCGAGCATCCTGTCAAAGGCCAGACGTCTGATCCTGAAAATCGGCAGCAGCATTCTGGCCGCGCCATCGTCGGGGTTGCGTCTCGACCACATTCAACGCCTCTCCAACGAAATCGCGCAGCTCAAACGGGACGGACGAGACATCGTCCTGGTGTCATCGGGCGCCATTGTCGCGGGCATTGAGAAACTCAAGCTCAAATCCTATCCGCACACCCTTCCCCTGAAACAGGCGGCGGCGTCAGCCGGACAAAGTCACCTCCTGCGGGCCTATGAAAACAGCTTTCAGGAAGTCGGCATCAACATCGCCCAGGTGTTGCTCACCCATCAGGACCTGGCCGACCGCAAGCGTTTTCTCAACGCGCGGCACACGCTCACCACGTTGCTTGAATTGGATGTCATTCCCATCATCAATGAAAACGACGCGGTCTCGGTGGAAGAAATTCGTTTTGGGGACAATGACACGCTCGCGGCGCAGGTCGCCCATTTGGTGGACGCCGATCTGCTGATCATCCTCTCCGACGTGGACGGGTTGTTCACGAAGGATCCCCGGCGTCATCCGGACGCCACGTTGATTGGCGACATTACGGACATTACACCCGACATTGAACAGGGCGCGGGCATCTCCCGGAGTCAGGAAAGCCGCGGGGGCATGGTCACAAAAATCCAGGCCGCCAAACTCGTCGGCCAGTTTGGACTCCCGACGCTGTTGCTCAATGGTGAAACACCGGGCTTGCTGCCCCGCGTCTTCACGGGAGCCGAAGGCGGGACCCTGTTCCTTCCGCAGGGACGAAAACGTCACAGCCGCAAACACTGGATCGCCTGCACGCTGCGTTCCAAGGGGCAACTCATCCTGGACCCCGGAGCCGTTGAGGCGCTCGCTCTTCGGGGAAAAAGCCTGCTGCCCTCCGGGATTCTTGAGGTGAGAGGCACGTTTGTCCAGGGCGACCCGGTATCCTGCATGGATACGGACGGAAAAGAATTTGCCAAAGGATTGGTCAATGTGTCGTCGGAAATCGTGTCCGCCATCAAAGGGCGGAGAACACGCGACATTGACCGTGAAATGGGCGCGCAGGAATACGAAGAAGTGATTCACCGGGACAACCTTGCGCTGCTCTGACGCGCGCGCGTGCCGTGTCCCATGCCTCGTCACGCGGTGAACGATTCCCCACACACGCGCATCGGGTTACTGGGAGGCGCCTTTAACCCCGTCCATCGCGGCCACCTTGCGATAGCCACATATGCGCAACAGGCCCTGGCCCTTGATCGGGTGCTCTTCATTCCTTCGGGAGACCGCACACCGCACAAGACACGCGCCGCACTCGCCCCGGCTCACCACCGACTGGCCATGGTCCGACAGGCCATCGCGGACATCCCGCGCTTCACGGTGTCCGATATAGAATCCACCGCGTCGGAAACATCCTACACCGTTGAAACGATCCACACCCTTCGACAGACCATGCAGGGCACGTTCTGGCTCCTGATCGGTCTTGACGCCTTCCTGCAAATGGAAAGCTGGAAATCGGTTGACGCACTGGTTTCATCAACCAACATTGTTGTGCCATCGCGCCCGCCCGCGCACTTTTCGCAGGCGGCCTCGCTGACGTTCCTGCCGGCTCCGCCCGCCGGGCAACTGGAGCGTCTGGACGACGGAACACACCCGCGTCTGGATTTCCCCACCGGCCCTCACACCACGCTCACGCTGCTTCGGATGCCCCCGTGTCCGGTGTCCGCATCGGCCATCCGTGCGCGCATCCGGGAGGGGTTGGACGTCGCCGACTGGTTGCCACCCCCCGTCCATTCTTATATACTTCGCCATCGCCTGTACGAATCGCGCGAAGGAGAAACCTGATTTTAGACACCAAAGACAGAGTCCTGCTCATCGGCGGAATTGCCCTTGAAAAACAGGCATTAGACGTCATGGTGCTTCACACGGAGACGCTCACCTCAATGGCCGACTATCTGGTCATCGGCTCCGGCAATTCAGAGCGGCACGTCAAGGCCATCGCCGAAACGATTCGGCAGGAAATGTCACATCGTTTCGGAGAACACGGCGCCAGAGAAGGCGAAGCGACGGGGACGTGGATCCTGCTTGATTACGGCGACATCATCGTGCATATGTTCCGGGAAGACATTCGGCTGTATTATGCCCTGGAAAAAATGTGGAACGACGCCCCGCAAATCCCGCAAACAGACTATGAGCCGCCCGTGGGAAGCCTGACCACGCCACGCCCCGCGTCCATACCCGCATCCCTCAACATCGTGCATCACGCAAACTGACGGATGCCCACCTTCGCTCATGCCTCATCGCACACAAAGGGAGGACGCCCATGACGCCATGTGAAACGCTCGCGGACCGGGTCGTGCAAGGCCATGCGATCACACGCGAAGAAGGACGGGCGATTCTCCACACCGACAGCGCGCAACTCCTTCCCCTGATCAACGCCGCCTACACAATCCGGTACGCCTTCCATGGCCGCACCGTCACCATCCAGATGCTCTACAACGCCAAAAGCGGCGCGTGCCAGGAAGATTGCCATTACTGTTCGCAATCCAGCATCGCCACCGGGCCTGTTGAACGCTACGCGCTGGTCTCCCCCGATGACATGCTACAAGCCGCGCACCGGGCACATGACGCCCACGCGCAACGGTACTGCGTCGTCATCAGCGGACGCACGCCGCTGGACAAAGAAATCGCCGGCATCGCCTCCGCCGTCACGCGCATCAAACGGGAACTACCCATACAAGTCTGCTGTTCGGTGGGCCTTCTCACGGAACCGCAAGCCCGGCAACTCAAAGCCGCCGGCGTGGATCGCATCAACCACAATCTAAACACCAGCGAAGCCTATCACCCGTCCATCTGCACAACGCACACCTATCAAGACCGGATAGACACACTGCGACACGCGCGCGCCGCCGGCCTGGAGTTATGTTCCGGCGGGATTGTCGGCATGGGAGAATCCGACGACGACCTTCTGGACCTCGCCTTCGCCCTGCGCGACGTGGCCCCCGACTCCATCCCGTTAAACATGCTCCACCCCATGCCCGGCACCCCGCTGGCCGACGCCGAACACCTGACCCCGCAACGCTGCCTCACCATTCTCTCCCTCTTCCGTTTCATCCACCCCAAACGCGAACTCCGCGCCGCCGGAGGCCGAGAATTCAACCTCCGCTCACTGCAACCTCTCGCCCTGTACGTCGCCGATTCGTTATTCGTCAACGGCTACCTCACCACCCCCGGCCAACCCGCCGACGAAGTCCGGCAGATGATAGAAGACATGGGCTTTGAAGTGGCGATGGACGTGCCGGCTGGCCGGACGTAAGTAAGGCTGACCCCGGCCTTCCCTTGCAGGATACCCGCTCCGTCATTCTCCCGTGAAAATGGGAATCCAGGCGTCGTTTGTGCTGGACAGTCGCTTGCTGTGTTTTAAAAAGAAGGTGGGGGGAGACAGGATTTCCGTCGGGGCGTGGGAATGACGAATGAAGCGGGTTTCCCAACCACGGTAGGCAGATACCTACCGTAGAGACGCCCAAATTGGGCGTCTCTACAAAAACCCCGCGCCGTATTGATAGCCAGCCTGGGGCGTTGTTACCAGCCCCACACAACATTCAGCAGCACACCATGATCCGTAGCCGCGCCAGGGGTTTCCCCGCGTCGGCTCTCAAGAGACAGGTTCAATCCCGACGCCAGGGTCAGGCGGCTTCCCAGCCGGTAGGCTCGCGCCCTCTGGCCCCACGTCATATTGCCATACGGCGTCAGGAGACTTTGCCCGTCCGCCATGGCCAGCCCGTAGCCCACTTCCGCGTTTATCCTCTGCCCCAGGGCCGCCGCATCCGTGCCGGTCAAGGCCGCCGCATTCTGATCCCATAGTTGCGCGGTGTTCGTCACGGTCTGCCCGTAGGTGGGCGTCAGCCGTAAGGCCAGCCCTTGCCCGCCCGGTGTTGGTTTCAGCGTGAAAATGGCTCCGATGCCCCAGTCGTCGTAGCCGCCGTTATGGCCCAGCAGCACACGGCCCTGGGTGTCCAGCGTGAGCCAGTTGTAGGGGTCGGTGTAGCTTAGCTCGCCGCCGACTTCTGCGCCGGTGCCGGTGCGCCCGTCGCCTGCGTCATGCCGTAGCCCCACTTCCACCGTGGGCGTCAGCCGCGCCCCGTCCGCCGATGTGTAGGTCCTGCCGGCGGCTACGCTGAATCGTGCCCGTCGGGCTTCAACCGTCAGCGCTTCTATGAAGTCGCGGCCTTCCAATTCCATGGATGTCTGCATGACTTCGCCTTTCAGCCGCACATGGCCCAGATTGGATTCCAGTACCCGCGCACTGACGCCGCCGCCCGCCAGTTTGAGCGTGGCCTCGCTGGTCTGCGTGTCTTCAATGGTCTCGGCATTCTGCGCGACGGTATCGGTGATGGCCACCTCGCCCCAGCCGTAGCCCGCTGTGGCCCAGAGGTTCAACCGGCCCCCGGGCAAGACCGACCACCCGACATAGGGCGCGATGCTGGTCATCTCAAGGGTATAATCGCCGCCGCCTGATGTGGGTTCGTCCGCCAGCTCGCCATACTCAAAGTCGCCATCGGTCCAGGAGAGCGCCGCCCCGGCCAGCAGGGTGTCCGACACACGGGCGTCCACGCCCAATCGCGCGCTGAACAGTGCCCCGTCCCAGTCCACGGCGCCGCCGCTTCCGCCAAATTCGCGGTAGTCGCCGCCGCCCCAGAGGGTCAGGTTCTTCGCCAGGTCGCCGCCTGTAGTGAGCGGCAGGACAAAGGCGGAGCGACCCAGCACGTCGTGCAGGTTCAGGGTGCCGGCGGCCAGTGACTGTCCGCCGGTGGTCAGGATGTCGGCCAGGGTGGACTGGCCGGCGAGGGTGAAGGCGCCGGGCTGGTGGCTGTCGGCGCCGGCTTGCTCAAGCCGTTGCGTGATGGCGTTGACGGTGGTGTCCGTGATGGCCCGTGCCACTTCCGGCAGGATGGTCTGGCTGATGGCGCTTAGCCGCGAGGCGATTTGGTTATAGCCGACCGCGAATGGCGAGAAGGTGTCGGTCGAGCCGCAGACGAAGCCGGGGATGGTGCGAACCGGGGGGTCGGTTTCTTCCCAGACCCTGGGAGCATCGGTGGGGTTGGCGTCGGGCAAGTGGTACACCGCCGCGCTTCCCCCCGGTACGCCGGCGGTGGACAGACAGACGGTCGCGGTTGTGCCCGTCCCCAAGTCTCCGGTCGTCACAATCTCCATCGCCACGCCGCTGAAGGTGACGCCATCCGGCGCCGGGGGCGCTGTGTCCGCTGACGGGTCGTAGGCAGTCACCGCGACCGCGCTTACCGTGTGGACATCGGGCAGGATCAGGCGCATATCGTTATTGTTGCTCCCGCCGACATTGTTCGCCCCGATCCCACCGCCCGAGTCAGCCGCCGTTCCGCCGCCGGTGACATCAACCGGCACTACTGTGAAGATTGGGGAGAGGGCGTAGAGGGGGAGTGGGATGGCCGCACCGGCCGGCTCACCGGTAGTTAATTCTTCATTTCTCATCAAACGGCCTGTTGCGGTGATAAAGCCCCCGATATTGGAGCCAGCACCATTTCTTAAAGTACTATCTATTAGATCTATTGCCACTGTCCCGTTACTCTCTGATCCGGTCCAAAGAGAGCCTGGGGTTGTAGTGTCCCCATTCTGATCCCTGCCAACCACGGAATCCCACTCGCCGTCATAAAAATCGGTGTAATCATCGGCGGCTTTGACGCCGCCCAACCAGTAGATCGGGGCATCAGTACCGCTATTAGTTACGGGATGGGTGGCGGTGTTGTCGCGGGCATCGACGGCTTCGGTGGAGATGAGCGCGCGGAATTCGCTGCTGAAGGGCTGAATGGCACTATCGCCGCCAGCCGCGCTGGCCTGTACGAAGGCGTTATATGTGGCGATGTCGGACGAGGTGGCGGCGGTGGTCTGGGTGGTCACGAACAGCAGCCTGAAACTGCCGCCGTCGGCAATGGCGGACGGCTTGAGGGGGGAGTTCTGGGTGACGGACTGACCGGTTTGGGCGTGAACGGCGGGCGATGCGAAGACGCCAACGGCAACCATCAACAGCAGCGCGGCAAGATGGCGTGGTGCGCTAACCTGTTGTTTTAACAGTAAATTTTGCGGGGGGGGGGGGGGGGCAGATTGTGCGCTACGCGATGAAGCAACAATGTCCATGCTGGTTTTCATTTTCCGTTTCCTCCAGTGCGTGAATACGGCTATTGGCGATAGTGCAATTCGGCGAACATATCTTAAACCACGGATGTCTATCAACTATATGACCGCAAGCGAGCTTCGTGTGGATGCAACCTGCTCACAGACATTTGTTTCAGCATCGCCACCGGCTATCTTGAGCATGACATACTTCAAGCACCCCTCACTCATACCCCAACCCCGCCGCAATCTCCCCCCGTGTCGCCCAGCGGGCAGGAAGCCAGCCGGCCACCAGTGACGTGACGCCCGCAATCAGCACGGCGGTCAGGATGGGTTGCGCGGGTATCGTCATCGGAATACTCCAGCCGAAGGACTGTGTGTTAATCACGCCGATCAGCAGGGCCGCGAGCAGGATGCCGCCGAGCAGTCCAAGGCTCAACCCCACCAGCCCCAGACAGAGCGATTCCCGCATGACCAACCCGCGCACCTGCCCACGGCTGGCTCCAATCGCGCGGAACGTCGCAAACTCGCGGCGGCGTTCCAGCACCGTCGTCAGCAGCGTGTTCATAATGCCGAGCAATCCCACGATGACCGCCACGCCTTCCAGCGCACGGGTCAGCCGAAAGGTGCGGTCAAACACGGCCAGCACATCGGCCCGCAGTTCGTGATTGGCGACAATCGCCACGGGCGGCGGCACGGCCTGTTGCGGATGCGCCACGGGAGCCGGCGGCCCTTGCAGGTCATGCCTGTCATCCGGCCCCGTCATCCCTTGCGGCTTCGTCGGCGCCGGCGACGCCAATGCCTGTTGCAGGTCATGCCGCACGCGCGACGGGTTCGCGTCCGGCTCAAGATAAATCCCCAGCACGGTCGCGGTTTCATCACCCCACCATTGCCGGTAGAGTGACCGGTCTATGACCACCTTGCCGCCGTCCGTCGCGTAATCGTAGAAGACGCCGAACACGGTGAACGTCTTGCGCCCAACGTTCGTGGGCAACGACAGCACGTCGCCCGCCGCCACACCGAGCCGCCGGGCCAGCACTTCGGAAACCACCACCCCTTTTTCTGCAATGGTTCGGCGAAGACGGCGGGATGAATCGCCGTTCACAAACAGGTATTGACTGCGTTCCGCATACAGGGAGAGATCCCGCGCCACCAGCACGGCTTGCGTGTCTCCCACCTGCACGCGCACTTGCCGGTAGGGATCAACGGCCGCCACGCCCGGTACGTTGCCGGCGCGTCGGATTGTGTCCGGTGACAGCCCGCGGGTCTGTTCCAGTTGACGGGAGTCCAGCAATTCCGCGTGTGGCGCCACGATGAAATCCGCCATGATGGTCTGGTCAATCCAATGTTCAACTGTCTGGCGGAAACTCGCCACCATCACGCCCACTCCCACCACGATGGCGATGCCCACCATGAACGCCGACAGCGTGACACTGTTGCGCCCCGACGATCTGGCAAGCTGGTCAACGGCCAGACGCGCCCCCGATGACGCGGGTACGCACGCCGATGTCACCACGTCCAGCAGATGAATGCCGAGCGGCGCGAGCAGGGCGCATCCCAGCAGCACACAGAACGCGGCGGCATAGCCAAACAGGGGAAGGCCATTGACAGGCCCCGGCAGGGACAGCAGCCCCGCCACGCCCAGCACCGCCACGGCCAGCGCCGTCCATTGAATATGCGGGCGGATGCGATGATGCTGACGATGTGTTTCGTATTGTCCGGGAGCCAGCGCGCGGGCGGGCGCCGTCCGACTCGCTTCACGGCACGGCCCCAACGCTCCGATTGCGGACAGCGCCACGCCCAACAGACAGCCCCCGGCCACCACCAGCGGGCTGAATGACGCCACGCCTGATGTTTCCATGCCGTAGAGTTCGGACACTGTTTCCGCTTCAAGCGCGGCCAGCCAATGCGCCAGGCCGCTCCCGAAAACGGCCCCCAGACTGCCCCCGACGGCGCCGACGATGACCGCCTCGCCCAGAAACAACAGGCCGATTTGCCGCCGCAACATCCCGATGGCCCGTAACATGCCGATCTCCCGGCGATACTGCACCACGGAAAACCCGACGGCGTTATAGATGAGAAACATGCCGACAAACAGCCCGACGGCGCTAAGCGTGGTGAGGTTCAATTGAAACGAGGTCAGCATGTGGCGCACCTGTTCGTTCCGCTGCGATGACCGGCTGACCAGCACGGAAGGCCCCAGACGATCCTGCAATTCCCGCATGACGCGCTTCACCGACGCGCCGGGCGTTGTCACAAGATCCACTCCGTCAAGCCGTCCCAGCCTGGCGAATTGCACCTGGGCGGCGGCCATGTCCATTGCCGCAAACGCCCCCCACCGCCCGGCGCGTGTGGCAAACCGCCAGACGCCGCGCACCGTCGTGTCAAATTGATGAGAGCCGACGCGCACGGTTATGCGGTCGCCGTGGGCGACCCCCAGACTCCCGGCCAGATCATGGCCCACAAAAATCGCGTCGTCGTCAAGCAGCGGGGCCAGCGGGGATTCCTCCTGCGACAGTTCCGGCCGGCGCGAATCCTGCCACGCCGCCGCTTCCTCGTTGACCAGATCCAGGAGGTCCAGCCCCCATACCAGACTGGATCGGGCGGTTCCGTCATCCGTTTCAAGCACGACGGACTGGACGAGAAACGGATGGACGCTTTGGATATCGGGGTGCGATCTCATCCGTTTGATGAGTCGTTCATCTATGCGATGATCGGCGCCGGCGATATGAATCGTGGCCTCTCCCACCACGTGCGTCACGGTTCGCTGAAACGCATTGAAGACCGTTTGATTGGCCAGATACATGGCCAGCGTCGCGGCCACACCGACGCCGACGCCCACCACGGTCAGCGCGGTTCGGAGCGGACGACTCGTCAAATGCCTGAAGGCGAGTGTTATAAATAACAGGAGGTGGTTCAGCAAAATTTGTTTCCCGAAATGGCGTTATGGTACCGTGCTGGTTTGGGAAAAACGGACGGGACGAACGGCGCTCAATCGTGTTGAATCCTGCAATGATGTTCTCAACGTTCTCACTGTCAGCCATGGCGCGGAAGAGGCGGATGTGATGGCCAAACTCAAATCGGGAACTCGTGAAACCAGGGGCCAGGCCAAGCCGTTACCGCGACCATTCAGTGCGGCGGACAAGCCAGAAGAGACGATTTCCCTGACCGCCCGTCAAAAAGAAGTGCTTCTCCTCGTGGCCCAGGGCCATACGAACCGGGAAATCGGCGAACAACTGGATATCAGCATTCGCACGGTTGAAGTCCACCGGTTTAATTTGATGCGGCGACTTGAGGTGCGAAACGTGGCCCAACTCCTCCGGCAGGGGATGCTCCTGCGTCTGATCCCGAAACAGGTCGTCCCCAACAGGTAACCCGCCCACGCAGCACAAGACCGTCGGAGCAATTCGGGGTCAGAGTTCCCGCAATTTTCCCCGGCATTCCGCAAACGAACGGTAGCCTTTCTTTTCCAGAATTTCCACGAGTTCACGTTCCAGCCGTTCAAAGACGCCGACTCCTTCGTCAACGAGCGCCGTGCCGATTTGTACGGCGGACGCGCCGCATAACCCATGTTCAAACACGTCCCTGCCGGAGACAATGCCACCCGTGCCGATGATCGGCATCCGGCCATCAAACAACTTCCAGAACGCGCGCACGTTGGCCAGCGCGACGGGTTTAATCATGGGGCCGCCAAGGCCGCCGAATCCGCCTTTGGGTTTGATCACCGCACATTCCCGGTCCGGATCAACCACCAGCCCGTTGCCCACGGAATTGATGACCGACACAAACGCCACTCCGACCTCCCGCAACATGGCCGCCGTCGCTTCCTGATGCACCGGATCAAAATACGGGGGCAGTTTGACGCCCATCGGAACGGTGACGACGTCTTTCAGTCGCCGGAGCAACGCGCGGGACGCTTCCAGGTCATAGCCGATCTGCGGCTTGCCCGGAATGTTCGGGCAGGACAAATTGACTTCAATCAAGTCGGGGCGAACGGCCGTGATCGTGTGCGCCACCTCAAGAAAATCGGCGGGACTCAACCCGGCGATGCTGGCAATAATAGGTTTCCCGAACGATTGAAGGTCCGGAATCAGTGCGGCATAGGTCGGCGACCCCAGATTGGGAAGCCCCATGGAATTGATGGACCCGCCGGGAAAGCTGTGATATCGGGGGTCGGGATTGCCGTGCCGGAAAGCCGGCGTCATGGATTTGGTGACAATCGCCCCGCCTCGTGAACGGCCCAGGGTTTCCAGTTCCTCCCGTGTCACGCACAAGGCCCCGGCGGCATTCATCACGCAGCTTGTCAGACGCACGCCGGCAAGAGTGGCGGAAATATCCATGGGCGATTTCACGATGTCTCAAGCCCCAATTCGGAGCCTGCGCCTGCGCCCTCGGCCATGCGGGACGACCGGAGATGCAGTTGCCCGTCACACAGTTCGTACACGTGGTCGGCAACCCGCGCGGCGGCTTCGGAATGGGTGACCAACAGCACCGTTTGGGATTCCGCCCGCGCCACATGCTGAATCAGCGCCACGATTTCCCTGGCGGTCTGCGAGTCAAGGTTGCCGGTCGGCTCGTCCGCCAGCAGGAGGCGAGGCCGATGGACCAGCGCGCGCGCCAGAGCCACACGCTGTTGTTCCCCCCCCGATAACTCCCAGGGCCAATGATCGGCCCGATGCGAAACGCCCACCTGGTCAAGCGTCTCCCCGACGCGTTCCCGAATGTGCGCGGCAGAGATCTTCCGCAACCGTAACGGCAGCCCGACGTTTTCCGCGGCCGTGAGACCCGGCACCAGATGAAACGACTGGAACACCATGCCAATCCACTCACGGCGATACCTCGTCCACTCGGCGTCGGAACAATGTCGAACCGAATGACCGTCCAGATACATGTCCCCGGAGGTCGCGGTGTCAAGACCGGCAAGCACATTGAGCAAGGTGCTTTTTCCGCTTCCGCTCGGGCCCATAATCACGCAACATTCTCCGGCGTTGACGCGAAGATTCACGCCCCGCAGGGCCGACACCGTGACGTTCCTCCGGTGATAGTCTTTGTGGACGCGATCCAATGTCACCATCGCGACAGAGGAATTTTTTTCAGAGACCGTTTGATTGAGAGTCTGCGCGCCGCTCCTCATGACTGCCCCCTTCCCAAGGTCACGGTCTATAACATACTTGCCAAATGGCCAACAACGAAAGGCGGGGGGACGCGCTTGACACCGGTGCGGGTGTTTCCTAGATTGACGCCTCCGGTGCGCCGTGCGCGCAGATTCGTCACAGGAGGACACGGGGCGCGACGCAGGCCCCCGGCAACGGTCATGAAGAAGGCGACATCTCAATGGCTTCGCAGGCTCCTGCACGCCGTCTTTCCCATGCCGTGTCGTCTGTGTGACCAGGCCCTTCGGGATGACCCGATTCCTTTTTTTTGCCAACCCTGCTGGAGTCTGATTACGCCCATTGCTTTGCCAACCTGCCCTCGCTGTTCCCGCCCGTTTCGTTCTCCTCATGCGCTGTCTTATAGTCCGGGGTACCAGTGCGGGCCTTGTCGCAAACGCCCCCCAGCCTATCATCAAGCCTGGACGCCGTATGCTTATCAATCGCCGCTGAAGGAGGCCATTGTTTTATTGAAGTACAGTGAAAAGACGCAGTTGGCCTCACCGCTCGCTCGCCTGATGGCACGGGCCGACGCCCCTCCAACACACATTGACGCCATTGTCGCCGTCCCGCTTCACCCTCGGCGACTCCGGGAACGGGAATTTAATCAATCCCTGTTGCTGGCGCGTCATTTGGGCAGACAATGGCAGATCCCCGTACTCATCAATGTTCTCCAGAGGACGAGGTTCACTCGACCGCAAACATCCTTAACGAAACGCGAGCGTATCAAAAATCTCCGACGGTGCTTTGCCGTCGCGACCCCTTCAATCATTGCCGGGAAAACCCTGTTGGTCGTGGATGACGTCTTCACCACGGGAACCACGGTCAATGAATGCGCCAAAACCCTTCGCAAAGCCGGAGCGCGGGCCGTCTATGTTCACACGCTGGCCAGGACAGTCTGACGCCGATGCGTGCGCGGCAGGATAGACACTGACACGCCATCATCACGAGTGCTGCAGGTGGCGGACGTCTCCAAAATCTTGACTTTCTAGAGGGTTTTCTCTAGGCTCAAGTTCTGGTGTCGCGTGAAGACACCGTGCACATGCAACACGAAAAGGGGCGAGAACGCGATGTTTGCCGGACAATATCATTGCAAGCTGGACGAAAAAGGGCGGTTTATTCTTCCGACTCCCCTGCGTGAACCACTGGAGGCGGAGGGGTCCCGCGTGATTTTCGTCAAAGGACAGGAACGGCCTCTGTCGGCTTACTCGTCGCAGGAATGGGACAAAGTTCTGGCCCGCGCCCAACACAAGTTCACGGAAGACCAGAACCGATTGTTCATGCACTATGTTGTGGCCGAAGCCGCGTCTTCCGAAATTGACAAGGCCGGGAGAATCCTTATTCCCGGACGGTTGAGAAAAATCATCCCGCTTGAAGACGATTTGGAAATCGTCCTCGTGGGGATGTATCACCGATTGGAAATCTGGAATCCTTCCGAGTGGCGCCGCTACATCATGAAGCATGGCGAGGAACTGGAAGAATCTGCCGGCACCATGCTTGATCTTCTCTAGCTGAACTGCATGGGTTGACCATCCCGCGAAACTGTACCGTGGCTTCCGCAAACCGACCTGTACGCCTTCCTCAACACCTTCTGAACACGATTCTCAACAGAGCCGCCCCTGCGTTGACCAACAACCCCGCGCAGCCTCACATCGCGCAGCACACGGCTGGCGCCCCGTTTCCGAGACCTCGCAGGACGCGCAAGACGCCGCTTCTCCCTGCCGGAACCATCGCCGCGGCCCCCTCGTTCTCGCTGACCGGCCACACGCTGTCTCTCATCCTGCCCATTCCGCCAAGCATCAACAAGCAATACGCCACCGTCAATGGACGGCGAGTGCTGGCGGCGGCGGGGCGTCACTATAAACGGATGGTGGGGCAGTTGCTCATGGCGAGCGCGACGTCCTCGTCCTCCGCGTGGCACAGTTTTCTGCGCGAGGCGCAGGAACGCGCACTGACGCTGACCATCCATTTTTACTTTCCGACGCTCTTGCGACGCGACCTTGACGGTGGAATCAAAATCACCCAGGACGCCCTCTGTGAAGCCATGAACCTCAATGACAATCGCATTATGGAAATCCACATGTATAAAACCCTTGATCGGGACAAGCCCCGTCTTGAATGCACACTGACGCTGACCACCAGCCTGCGCCCGTCGCGGCGCAACCCTCCGTCCGGCCATCGCTCCGGCCGCCGGAGTCCGCGCTAATCCGGGCGACTTTCCCGACTCGTGATGCCGACTCGTTCCCAGGCCATGCGTTTCCGATTCTTGCTTTTTGTCCGTTTCTCTTGTTATGCAGAACGGGTTGGCCATGCGGCTCGTCGGGCCGCCCGCAGATACACAGGGAGCACATCCGGCATGTGGAGCCTTCTGTCCTGGCTTTTCAGTCTTGTCCTGTTCGGAGCCTGCTGCGCACCCGAACACGTCTCCGCTCGCCGTCTGTTTCTTGACCCGCAACAGCAAGCACGATTGCAACACGCCGAGAAAATTTTTGTCAGCGCGCTCGCGGTGACGGAAAAAGGAGTGGTGGATGCCGCCATTGTGCGGCGGGCGGTCTCCCGTCAGTTGTCCGCGATTGGATTCACGACCGTCGCCACCCCGACAGAGACGCATGACGTCGCGTTGAAAGTGAAATGCGAGGAGCGCAAAACGTGGGAGGGAGTCAAGCGGACAGAGGAACAGACCTACCGACCGGGGGCGCCGTCTCGCGTCTGGAAAGGCCCGGCCTGCCAGTTACGCTATGTCCTGGATGGTCGGCAGGGGCCGTGGCGCTATGAAGTGCGCACCGCGTTTGAGAATGCGTGGGAGGCCGCCCGCGACGATGGGGAACCCGATGCGGGACAATTTGCGTTGCGTCACCTGGGCCAGGCGCTGGAACGCAGCACGTTCCCGCTGGCACTCGCCGCGGAATGGCGGCAAAGCCGTCGCCTCACGTCTCTTCTGACCGCACCCACAACCGACACGGCGACAAAAATCACCATCGTCTCGCTCGCCGGCCATGTGCCGGGCGACACCATGTTGCGCGCGCTGCAGGACATCATCGCGCAGACCGATTTGACTCTGCCGGTCACGGTGGCCCTGGGACACATGGGCGACCCGGCCATTCCCACGCTCATGAAGCTCTTGTTGGACGACGCCTCTTCTGTGAGCATTCAAGTTGCGGCGGTGGACGCGCTCGGCAAAATCGGGGCGCGCAGCGGCAACGTCCGAATCCTGCCGCCCCTCCTCACCATGATGGAATCACCGGACGTGCCTCTGCGCGTTCAAACGGCCATTGTGAGAACCGTGGGGAAAATTCCCGATCAAGCGTCGGTTGAACCTCTTCAACAACTCGGGCTGAAGGCATGGACATCCTCTTCCACTGATCCGCACATGCAGGAACTGCGAGAAGCGGTTGACTGGAGTCTCTGGCAAATCAACCCCGGCGCGCACACCGACGAGTAGCCTCATGGTTCATGCGCACATGGTTGATGAGAATTCGCACTGGGGGGAGACGGCCATCCGGGCATGACCCTGAAATGGTGCGCCCGAGAGGATTCGAACCTCTAACCTCTTGATCCGTAGTCAAGTGCTCTATCCGTTGAGCTACGGGCGCAACGCCTGATTGTTCAAGGCTGCGCCCGTTATACAAGGCACCGCGGAATGCGTCAACTGGACAAGGGGCGCGAGAACGGAACAGGATTTCAGACAACCGACGCGAGCGACGACACCGGCGTACCAAAGAGCGTTGAGGCCGAGGCGTCGTTCACCTGAATCGTCGTCCGGTCTCCGAGCGCAAGGGGGGCGGCGGATTTATTCCAGACTACGGTCACATTGCTGTCCGTGTGCCCCATCCACTGTTGCGAAGATTTTTTCGCGTTGCCTTCCACCAGCACAGTCACCTCGGCGCCGATCAACCGCCGGTTGTTCACGGCGGAAATCGCCCGCTGGAGATCGAACAGGCGCGTGACCCTGTCCGATTTGACGGCGTCGGGCACATCGTCCGGAAATTTCCGCCAGGCAATGGTGTGCTTGCGTTCCGAATATTTGAACACGTAGGCCAGGTGAAATTCGACCTCGCGCACCAGCTCATACGTGTCAAGAAACGCCTCGTCGGTCTCGGTGCAAAATCCCGCGATGATGTCCGTGGTGAGGGCGATGTTGCCCCGTTTCCTGATGTCGGCGACCAGGGCCAGGTAGGTGTTTCGCGTGTACGACCGGCCCATCATGTCGAGAATCCGGTCGTTGCCCGATTGCAGGGGAAGATGAATGTGCCGGCACACACCGGGATGATGCGCCACCACGTCCAGGAGGGCGGGCGGAAAGTCCTTGGGGTGCGGAGACGTAAAGCGCACCCGTTCAATGCCGGGAACATCGGCGACTTCTGAAAGCAGCCTGGCAAAATCGTGGCCGGCGCGGTCGGGACTGCGATACGAATTGACGTTCTGCCCCAGGAGCGTGATTTGCCTGTACCCCCGTGTCGCCAGGGCATGCGCTTCTTCCAGAATGCCCTCCGCGGGACGCGACCGTTCTCTGCCGCGCGTATAGGGCACCACGCAGAAACTGCAAAAATTATCACACCCTCTCATAATCGCAATCCACGCATTGACGCCGGATACGCGCTCCGGAAGAATCGTGTCGTAGGTTTCGTATTCGGATAAATCCACGGCCATGGCCCGTTCCCGGCGTTCCAGGGCATTGACCAGCAGATCCGGCAACTGGCGATAGGCATCCGGCCCCGCGAGCACGTCAATGGCGGGATGCGCATCCAGTAATTCCTTTTTGAGATTCTGGGCCATGCACCCCAACACGCCAATCACCACGCGACGCGTCCGCTTCATGACTTTCCATTTCGCCAGATGGCCATAGACGCGGGCATGGGCGTTTTCGCGAATCGCGCAGGTATTCATCAACAGCACATCGGCCTGACCCTGTTCCAGCGTCAGCGCAAACCCGCGGTCGCGTAACAGTGACCGCACCAGTTCCGTATCATACTCATTCATCTGGCATCCGAACGTCTGAATATAGACGCGATAGGGCATGGGAACGTTTCCGGAAAGGTGGCTTATGGACATGTCACTCCGGCGCCGGGTTCAAAGGACGGCAGGACAGGAATGGGTGTGTTCCGGGGCCGTGACGGCGTCGCATCCATCACGCGCCCCAGGGCCACGTGTTCCGCAACCCCGGTCAGCCTGACCGGCCTGATCTGATTGGCCAGCGAGCCGGTATGGGCCACGCCCACGCGAATAAAATTATCCGTCACGCCCGTCCAGAACATTCCAGCCCTGTCCATGGATTCAAACAGCACCAGATGGTCCTGATCGAGAAACCGCCGATAGAACCGCAGACGTTTGGTTCGGGACAGTTGTGTGAGCCGGCGATTCCGGGCTTTGATGATTGACGACGGGGTCATGGAATGGCCCGCACGAACAACGCGCGTCCCCGGTCGGGCGGAATAGCTGAAGACATGGGCATACGCCAGGGGCAGGTCCTCGATCACACGACAGGTCTCGGAAAACTGATGATCCGTTTCTCCGGGAAATCCCACGAGTACGTCGGTCCCCACGCAGAGATCGGGAATCGCACGCACGGCGCGTTCCACCCACGCCGCATACTCGCGCACGGAGTAGCGACGATTCATCGCCGACAATATGGCGTCATCCCCGCTTTGCAGGGGAACATGGAGGAATCGGCACAGCTTGCGCGACGTGCCCATATACTCAAGAAGCGCGTCGGGGATGGTCGTCGGCTCAATGGACGAAATGCGGATACGCGCCAGGCCGGGAATGGTTTCCAGCCGCCGGATCAGGTCGAGCAGCCCTGCGGAGCCATTCGCGAATCGCCCGATATTCACACCGGTCAGCACCAGTTCCTGATGGCCTCGTTCCACGAGTTGTTCGGCCTCCCGCATCGCGTCCCCGATTAACCGGCTTCGTTCGCGTCCTCTGGCAAAGGGAATCAGACAAAAGGAGCACATAAAATCGCAGCCATCCTGAATTTTCAGATTGGCGCGCGTCGTCGCATAGGCCCCCACCCCTTCCTGCACAAAATCGTCTCGGTCCATGGTGCCTGAATGTCGAATCAGCGGCGCCGAACGTTTGTGAACACGGGACAGTGCGTCCACGTAGTCCGGCAACAGCATTTTGTACTGGTTCCCCAACACAAGATCCACCCCCGGAATGTTCTGCAGGATCGCGACCCCTGTTTGCGCGTAACAGCCCGTCACCGCCACAAACGCCTGCGGAGAATGGCGCAGCGTTCGACGAATGACCCGCCGACAGTCGGCCTCGGCTTGCTCCGTCACGGTGCAGGTATTCAACACCAGCACATCGGTGGGCGCTCCATAGGCCACCTTCCGGTAGCCCATGCCCGTCAGCCGGTCGGTCAGGACGGCGGTCTCTGATTGATTGAGACGACAGCCGACCGTGTAAAATGCCACGTCTTTCTTCATGCGTCCCTTCCCTCGCGTACGCCCCATCTCACGAACGGTCTATGATTATAGAAGACTGACGCGCCAGGCGACAACCGCGACCCCGTTTCCCTGGCCGTGGTTCCAGGGGCGAATGCCCGTTTTTGTTCCGCTGCGTCCGACGTGCGCCCCCTCCGCCACGTATGGGAACACCCAAAAACGAATTGCCGACAGGAGCGGGGCGGCGTACAATGTTTGAGAGTCGCACGAGCCATGGCCTGACCGTGATGAGACGCACCGCATGATCCATCCTGTTCGGATTCCCCCACTCGTCCTTGCATTGCTGCTTGGTCTTCTCCTTCCCGGTCCGAGCCAGGCCCAGTTGCTCCTGCCCGATGAGCCGGACGAAGACACCCGTGTGGAGGAAATTTACGATCAGGAAACGCGGCTGGTCATATTTTTGTATTCTCTGCAAGGAACGGAAGATGTGGATTACGTGGTGGGCAGAAAAGTGTGGGAGCATCAGCGAAGCGTCTATGGAAACCCCGTGTACCATCTTGAACCCCATCCTGTGTTTTACTGGTGGAACCATACGATGTGGAACGACCCCGAACAGGATGGGGTGAACGGCAACGAACTGGTCTATCAGGAGGACGTCGAGTTTGATGCCAGCCGCTATAAGCCCTGTCTGTTTAACGGGCAACCCTGTTGACACCGCTCGCTCTTCCGCCTTCCGCCCCCCCACCGCAAGCCGGAGCGCGTGACCAATGACCGCACGTTCAGCAACACCTTGACACCCACGAGACATCATTCCCATGTCAATGCGTGAACAGACCGACAGGAATCAGCCCTCTTTTCTCAACCGGCTGGCGTCCATTCAATTATTGCCAGGTCAGGTGGTCGCGTTAGCCGCCGCCGCCTTGGTCTTCGTTGGCGCGGGCCTCCTCATGCTCCCTTTCTCCACCCCGGAGCGCGTGGACATACGATTTATCGACGCCTTGTTTACCGCCACCTCGGCCGTCTGCGTGACCGGGTTGATTGTGCTGGACACCCCCCATGAGTTCACCACCTTTGGGCAGGTGATCATTCTCCTGCTCATTCAAATCGGCGGCCTGGGGTACGCCCTGCTGGCCACCTTTATTCTGCTGGCCCTGGGGCACCGGATCGGATTACGGGATCGGATGATGCTGGCCGAAACGTTAAGCACGTTCGATATGGCGGGGTCCGTGCGCTATGTCAAAATCGTGGCCATCGCCACCCTGTCGCTGGAGGGATTGGGGACCGTGCTGCTCACCGCGCGATTCGCACAAGACATGGCGTGGGGGGATGCCCTCTACGCCGGGGTCTTCCATGCGGTTTCAGCCTTTAATAACGCGGGGTTTACCTTGTTCACCGACAGCCTTGCGTCGTACCAAATGGACGTGTCCATCAACATCACCGTGACGCTCCTGGTCATCCTGGGCAGCATCGGCTTTTTGGTCTTTCAAGACGCGTGGGACAATATCAAAGGCAAACGCTTTCGGCTCCAGACGCATACCAAACTCGTGATCGTGGTCACCATGCTCGTTCTGGTATCGGGCACCGTGGGCATCACCATCCTTGAATGGAACAATCCGCACACGCTGCAACCTCTGGGTATAGGGGAACGACTGGCCGTGGCGCATTTTCAAACGATGTCCCGCACGGCGGGATTTACGACCATTGATCTCGGCATGATGAACGACGCCACCCTGTATTTTCTGCTGCTTCTGATGATCATTGGCGGGTCACCCGGCAGCATGTCGGGAGGCATCAAGACCACGACGTTCGCCATTGTCTGGTTAACGATCTGGGCCGTGCTTCGACGCCGACACGACGTTGAGATCTTTCACAGGAGAATTTCAAAAGAGCTGGTGGTCCGCGCGTTTTGCCTCTGCATCCTGGCGTTCACCACCATCACCTTGTTCACCCTGGCCCTCGCGTTTACGGAAGAGCGCGCGTTTTTAGGCATCATGTTTGAAGTCACGTCCGCCATGGGCATCGTTGGCATGTCCCTCGGGGATGGAACCGGACGAAGCCTGTCCGCGCTGCTCACCGACTTTGGCAAGGTGGTGATTATCACCTCCATGCTCCTTGGCCGGTTCGGCCCCCTCCTCATTGGCCTGTTCGCCATTCACACCACGACCCCGTCCCGCTTCCGGTTTCCGGAAGCTCGCATCATGATTGGCTAAGGCGGACCGCCAGGCCCTGCTATCGCGGCCGTCTCTGAAGCACCAGCACAAAGATCATGAGAGTGGGCAGAGGGGCAATCAGAAAAGGGAGCAACCAGATCCCTATGTTTTTCCCTCTGACGCGCGCCTGATCAAACATCCAGACGGCAATCCACCCCAACAGCAGAAAATAGTTGACCATCAACCAGTACGTGGTGCGCGCGGAAAGCATACTGCGCCCCCCGCCTTCCGCCGTGATCCAGAACACCAATTGTAAGACGCCAAACACCGCCAGTAACGTGATGACAATCCGATGACTCCATACATACATGGTTCACCACCTTGTTTGTGTGAGGAAACGCTCATCGTTCGCCCGTCGCTCTTCCCGGCACGGCGAATCGGAGCCGCTCTCATGCTGACAATCACCAGCATAATCCGGAAGTCGGCAAAAATCGAGAGCCGGCGCGAGCGTGACCAGAGGATCGGCCCCCTCGCCGGATGGCTTCCGTTTGCATGAAACCCACCGGCGGAGGTCAACAATAAGCTCCTGCGCCGCCATGACGACCTGCATCGGAAAAATTTTCCCCATATCCGGCGCGTCCTGTTGATGAATACCACTCTGCGCCTTGCTCCCTGTGGATCATCGGCAAATTTTTGCCAAAATGCTTTGCATCACAAAGGCTTACGTTGTTCGCAGGCCATCCACCGTTATCCCCAACGAGGAGGCACAAAGCACCATATTTGGTATTGACAATTCCCTGTCTCCGCTATAGATTGTGCATCCTCATTTTCACATAGAGAATCGCCATGAAAATTGACCGTCGTTTTACCCAAGCTGGAGAAAGCCCCTACAAGGCCGTTCCCTTTTCCACCCGCTCTTCGGAAATCAGAAATCCGGACGGCTCACTGGTGTTCCAGCTTGATGACATTCAGGCCCCCAAGCAATGGTCCCAACTGGCCGTGGACATTCTGGCACAAAAATATTTCCGCAAGGCCGAGGTCCCGCAACGCCATGCCAATGGGGAAGCCGTCACCGATGAACACGGGAACCCCGTGACCGGCGGAGAACGTGATGCCAGACATGTGTTTCATCGCCTGGCGGGATGCTGGACGCAGTGGGGCAAGGCCTATGGGTATTTTGAAACCGACGAGGATTCGCAGGCCTTTTACGACGAACTCTGCGTGATGCTGGCCAAACAAATGGCCGCCCCCAATTCTCCGCAGTGGTTTAACACGGGCCTCCACGAAGCCTATGACATCAGCGGCCCCGCGCAGGGGCATTATTTTGTTGACCAGAAGACCAAACAACTCAGCCGCTCCGGGAACGCCTACGAACGCCCCCAGGTCCACGCCTGTTTTATCCAATCCGTCGCCGACAATCTGGTGAACGAGGGAGGCATTATGGATTTGTGGGTCCGTGAAGCCCGACTGTTCAAATACGGGTCGGGGACCGGGACCAATTTTTCCAGGCTCCGCGGAGAAGACGAGCCGTTGGCCGGTGGGGGAAAATCCTCCGGACTGATGTCCTTCCTCCGAATCGGCGACCGTGCCGCAGGCGCCATCAAGTCAGGCGGCACCACGCGACGAGCCGCCAAAATGGTCTGTCTGGATTTGGACCATCCCGATATTGAAGACTTCATCAACTGGAAGGTGATTGAAGAACAAAAAGTCGCCGCCATGGTCACAGGATCCCGCATCTGCGCCCAGCAGTTGAATGTCATCCTGAAAGCCTGCCATCCCAATCCCGACACGGTTGACATTAATCCCGAACGCAACCAGGCCCTCAAAGAGGCCATTCGCTCGGCGCGTCAGTCGGCCATTCCCGAGGCTTATATTCAACGGATTTTTGCCTATGCACAGGAAGGCTATACGCATTTTGTGTTCCATGAATATGACACGAACTGGAACAGCAAAGCCTATCAGACGGTGTCCGGCCAGAACTCCAATAACAGCATTCGCATCCCCAATGGATTTTTTGACGCGTTACACAGGAACGCCGAATGGCAACTCACCCGCCGGACGGACGGCGCCGTGACCAAAACCCTTCGCGCCAAAGCGCTGTGGGATCAAATCTGCTGGGCGGCCTGGGTCTGCGCCGACCCCGGCATTCAATACGATACCACCATCAATGAATGGCATACGTGCCCGGAAGACGGACGAATTAATGCCTCCAACCCCTGTAGCGAATACATGTTCCTGGATGATACCGCGTGTAATCTGGCCTCGCTGAATCTGGGCGCCTTCCTCACGCCGGAGGACGAATTCGACATTGAAGCCTATCAACACGCCATCAGGCTCTGGACCATTGTGCTGGAAATCAGCGTGCTCATGGCCGGCTTCCCGAGTCAACCCATTGCCGAGAACAGCTTTGCCTTTCGCACACTGGGGCTTGGGTATGCCAACCTCGGATCGCTGCTCATGCGGCTGGGGATTCCCTATGATTCACCCAAGGCGTTGGGAATCTGCGGCGCCCTCACCTCTATCCTGACCGGCACAGCCTATGCCACGTCTGCGGAAATGGCGGCGGAACTCGACCCCTTTCCCGGGTTTGCCAAAAACCGTGACGCGATGCTGCGGGTCATGCGAAACCACCGAAGGGCCGCGTACAACACCCCGGTTGAGGAGTATGAAAGCCTGACGATTCCGCCAAAAAGCCTTGATCCGACTGACACCCCTCCGGCGCTGTTGCGTGTCGCGCAAGAAATATGGGATCGCGTCATCGCATTGGGAGAAGCCCATGGATTCAGAAACGCGCAGGCCACGGTGATTGCCCCCACTGGCACTATTGGGTTGGTCATGGACTGTGACACCACGGGCATCGAACCCGACTTTGCGCTCGTCAAATTCAAGAAACTGGCAGGAGGAGGGTACTTCAAAATTATCAACCAAAGCCTGCCGCCCGCTTTGAAGAAATTGGGATATTCCCAGGAGCACATCCACGACATTATCACGTATGCCACGGGGACCCGCACGCTGAAACAGTCGCCCTTTCTGAACCATGAAGCCCTGCGCGCCAAAGGGTGTACGCCGGAAGCGCTTGAGCGACTGGAAGCGAGCCTGGACGGGGTGTTTGAAATTCAATTCGCCTTTAATAAATGGATATTGGGCGAAAAATTTTGTCGGGATGCGCTCGGCTTCTCCGACGCACAGCTTGACGACCCGCAATTCAACATGCTCAACGCATTGGGATTTACCCATGAAGAAATTCTCGCCGCCAATGCGTTTTGCTGCGGCACCATGACGGTTGAAGGCGCGCCGCATCTGCAAGCCGAGCATCTGCCGATTTTCGATTGCGCCAGTCGCTGCGGGCGCATCGGGAAACGCAGTCTTTCGACTGAAGCGCATATTCGGATGATGGCCGCGGCCCAGCCATTTATCAGCGGCGCCATCAGCAAAACCATCAATATGCCCGCGGGAGCCACCATCAAGAATGTGCAGGATGCCTACACCATGAGTTGGCGGCACATGCTCAAAGCCGTGGCTCTGTATCGGGACGGCTCCAAACTCAGCCAGCCATTGAACGCCTCCGTTGAATCAACGGAACATACCGGGCAGCACGACGACATCATGAAGACGGCGCAACGCGTGACGGAACGGGTGATGGTTCGGTACCTGGCCAAACGCCGTCCGCTTCCCTCGCGACGAAGCGGCTATACGCAAAAGGCCATGATCGGCGGCCATAAAATCTACCTGCGCACCGGTGAATACAACGACGGCACCCTGGGAGAAATTTTCCTTGATATGCACAAAGAGGGCGCGGCATTTCGCAGCCTCATGAACTGTTTTGCCATTGCCATTTCATTGGGGCTCCAGCACGGCGTTCCGCTCGAAGAATTTGTCGAGGCCTTCGTGTTCACCCGCTTTGAACCCAATGGCCCCGTCAATCTCAATGACCATATCAAGATGTCCACGTCCATCATTGACTACATCTTCCGCGAGTTGGCCATTGCCTATCTCGGACAGAAAGAACTGGCGCAGGTGAGTCCGGACGATCTTCGCGGGGATTCCGTCATGCCGGACCCCGAATGTACGGACGATGCGCCTGCCGACCCCAGCACCATCACCACGACCAGCATTGACCCCGGGCTGTTCCCCGCCCGACAGGACATCACCAACGGCGGCGCAGCCGGACATGGCCATGGAGACAGCCGTGGCAATGGAACCACCGCACACACCGTCGCGCTGAAGCGTGAGGCTCTCGCCACCACCACGGAGAGAACCATCGCGTATCAAAAAGGTTTTGAGGGAGACCCCTGCCCCAACTGCAAACAATTCAAACTGGTCAGAAACGGCATGTGCCTGGTGTGCCGAAATTGCGGGGAGACGACGGGGTGTTCGTGAATTTCACGCTCTAGGAGAGAAAAATGGGAACAAAAACAAAAAATACATTTTGTCCATATTCTGATTGCAGAAAGCCATTCCCAAGAAAGTTTAAACATTATTCCAATTACTGTTCCGCGGAGCCTGAAAAATGTCCTCATTGCAACAGGAAAATTTTACCGACTGATAAAGAATTTAATCCTTTGTCACTAGAAAAATGACGGGGATATTTTAAGACAATTGTTCAGGAATTTGTGGTCATTCGCACAAGATAAAAAACTGCATATGAATGGTTACGAAACAAATTAGGCAAGATTCAGTAATGCATTTCTCTTCATACGGATATGGCGATACATTCCTCCTTGTAATCAGATCCGGCCGCTGAAAGCGCATCCTGGCAATTAAAGGCCAGCGCCTCCTTGAGTGTCACCCCTAACGTCTCCTTTAATTCTTCGTGTGTTCTTTCCTGGCAATTGACACCGGGGACTTCTTCAATCCATCCAACCCACCAGTCACTTTCCTGTTTGATCACAACGGTATATTCGCTTTTCATCATCATGCCTTTCCAAGCATTTGAACCGACGTCTCTATTGGGACAGCGTTCATCCTTTCTCCACATCCATCGCGCACCGGAACCCAATCGTCAAATCGTTCGCGTCAACGGGGAAATTCGGCTCGGCGCTGCGTCGGGCGGTCACTTCCAGCCATTTCGGGGAGTCTTCCCATGACCCGCCACGATAGACTTTCCGCGTGCCCTCGGCGGGACCGGTCGGATTGTTCTTCTCGCTCTTTTCGTAATACGCCCGGTCATACCAGTCCGCCACCCATTCCGACGCATTGCCCGCCATGTGATACAGCCCGTAGGGGCTTTTCGTCCCCTGCGTTAAGCCATGACGGATACTCATGCCCGACACACCGCTCGTCACCGGCGCCAGCGTCAACTCGTAGCTGACCCATCCGGTGGTGCCGAGGTTGTAACGCGCGATATCCACAAACGGCTGCATATGCCCCCAGGGATACCGTCGGCCATCGGCCCCTCGCGCCGACTTCTCCCATTCGGCTTCCGTCGGCAGTCGCTTGCCCGCCCATGCACAGTAGGCTTTCGCACTCTCCCACGCCATGCCGACAGCCGGATGATTTTTCGCTTTCTCCGTGGCCGCGTAATCATCCCACAACGGCGGCAACTCATGCCTGGTCTCATCGAGAAATGCCTGATACCGCTCCATCGTCACTTCAAATTGATCAACATAATAACTGTCCAGCCGGACCGTATGTTCGGGACGTTGATTCCTCGCCCTGTCATTGTTCCCCATCAAAAATTCCCCTTCGGGGATCTTGATCATCGGCGCTCCGTCTTGACCTTTGATCATCTCAAACTGGGATTCAATCGGCGGTTCGGACGACTCATACGTCCATTCAGCCGTCGCCGATTGCCAGCCAAGGCCCACGCCCATCACGCCCACTCCAAGGATCAACCACACTGCGTGTTCTTTTTTCCAAGGCATGATTGTCCTCCGTACACAACGCACCGTCGTCACTTCCTTGACGATAACGCTGGCGTTGCGGTCGCAGAGGCACGCGCAAACGCCCGTGCGACCACCTTGGTGCATTCTCTGCTGTAGATGCGGAGAATTGACTGTTTGCGAATATCCACGATGACGTCATACAGGCCGGCAATATCAGGGTGCTTTCGCTGTATATCCAGGATGGCTTGCCGGTAACTCCCGTCACCCTTTGCGCCGGACAAACGCAGGGTACTTGTCCCCGACACGGGAATCGGAATTGAAACACCATATTGACAACTGTCGCCCGTGACTCTGCCCAGTAAGATCGCATCGTCCGGCACATCGCGTGGAGTGAAAGTCTGGTAGGAAAGGGGTCCCGCTGAATCGTAGAAGAGCTGAAACCCCCTGACGGCAATCAGGCCGGCATTGGAATCATAGGCAAATTTCTCGGCACAGGCGCTGAGGGAAACAAGGCAGCAGACTGCCACGACGAAGCACGCGTTCAATTTGCCTATCATTTTATAAACAATGAAGGAAGCATTTGTCTTTCTGGTGGGACTGTTTGTACCTGGTGCTGATCCTCATCTAACTTCAAATGGCGCAGCCTTTATTCGTCGATTCCCGACCTTCCCCGTAACGACCGTACACGTCTTGGTATAGAAACCCATCATATACGCCGTAGCTTCCATGTCCGCTTGCACATCATAGAGAATGGAACCGGGGGGTTCCCCCGACAAGGCATTCCTGACAGCCGCAGCGTAGCCTCCTTCTCCCCACGCCACCATATACAAGACAAACTGATTGCACCCCTTGCCTGTCACAACCTTATCCGATTGGGATGCCACATCCACCGGACTGGCGGAGCGATACGCCCGCGGGATTTGGATATCGGTGTAGAAACAGCCGCCAAGCAGCCCTGTCGCCGCAACGAGGAGAAAACCCTGTGCCAGAAAACGGAAGTGCCTAATCATAGCTTGCTATGCGCTCCTTTACGTGCCCGTCGTTCGGAATATGTCCACGGGGCAGTCACGGTAGCTCCCCGTGCGTGTTCCCAATATGATGGTGTCCCCAACGGGATTTGAACCCGTGTTGCCGGCTTGAAAGGCCGGCGTCCTAGGCCAGGCTAGACGATAGGGACAACACAGATACTCGAATAAAGAGGTATGGGGTGGGTCGATAAGCCGGATTCTGTGCCACGTTGACGATGCAACATGGTGGTGACCATTTCTCTACAACGCATGTTACCATACGCTTCCAGCAACCTACCCGAGAACCTTGGTCGGGCCAACCTTTCCCGAACATCACCGAATCAGCCTCACAAGGAGGCTTGCAACACGGAAGCCGATCAGGCCGTTCGGAGCGTCCCCCTATTTGGTCTTGCTCCGGGTGATGCTTACCCTGCCATCCATGTCGCCATGGACGCGGTGGGCTCTTACTCCACCTTTTCACCCTTACCCCGGGAAGCACTGAAGCATCCCGTGGCGGTTTGTTTTCTGTGGCGCTCATGTCGGATTACTCCGCCTGGGCGTTACCCAGCACCCTGCCCTCTGGAGTCCGGACTTTCCTCTCACCGGGAAGCCTCAAAAGCCCGGCGAGCGGCCACCTGACCCACACCTTCATACCAAAACCCATGATACGCCGCACCTGTCCCTGACGCAAGACACTGAAGGAAAACAGAAGAAAACGGTGCGAGAAAGGGGAGGGGGTGACGGCTAGCGATTGCCGCTTTCTTGAGCCATGCGCTCTTCCAGATTTTCCGGAGTGGCGGGCGGGGGGGCATTCAAGGATTCGGATGCCTCATTGAGAGCTTCTTCGTCATACAAAATGCGGTGGCAATAGGGACAGGTCAGCAGTTGATCGGCTCGCTTCACGCTTGCAATCAACTGGGGGGGGATTTGCAATTGACAACCCAGACAGGTACCCCTGCGAACCGGGGCAACCACGACCAGTTTCAGCGAGGTTTTGAGCCCGGCGTAACGAAGGCAGACTCGTTTGTCCAATGTGTCCAAAAGGGTTTGCTTTTGCTGATCAACCGCCGCAACATCGTTCGTCAGTTGCTCGCCCAGGGATTCAAGTTCGCTCTTTTCTTTCTCCAGGGTCAGCGTCAAATCCCCCACCAGCGTCCGGACTTCTTCCAGTTCTTTCCGGACGGCTTCAGCGCGATCCATGGACTGGAGGATTTTTTCTTCCAGAGCATCTTTTTTCTTCACGGCCAGTTCAATTTCAAATAAATGGGCTTGATACTCTTTATTCGTTTTCAACCCGTTGAGTCGTTCCCGAATTTTGCTGATATGACTTTCGTGCTCACTTAAGTCTTGTTCATCACTGCGCCGCTCGGTCGTCAGGGCCTCCAGTGATGTCTGAAGACCTTCCAGGCGTTTCTGCGCCTGATCAACAGGAGTTTGCGCCGCATGAAGGCGCTGGGGAATCCGTTGTTGCTGTTGTGCAAGATCGTGAAGCTTGAGGTCAAGCTGCTGCAGGTGTACCAAGCGGGCAAGTTGCAAATTCAAGAAAGCCTCTGAAGGTTCGCACTGCGCGGCGGGATAGTCATGAGGGGATAGTGTACCGCATCGGATACACAAATAGCAAAAGTGGTGGGCCCACCAGGACTTGAACCTGGGACCAACTGATTATGAGTCAGCCGCTCTAACCAACTGAGCTATGGGCCCTGATCATATGTTCAACCATCATCCGACTGCCCTGCCTGCTTCCGAAGCTTTGCTCCGTGTTCCGAAGACCGGCGTCTTTCCCATACGGCATCCTTATTGCGAGGCGATGGTGGGGGCGGAAAATCCGGCTTTTCTTCCGCGCAACACTTCAATTTGGGAATTCAGACGGCCCACGTCTTCGGTTCGGTGCTCACGTTCGGCGATACGAAGCTGCGCAATCAGTTCATCCAAACGAACACTCAAATATCTTCGCTCCAACGCTCTCAAGCAACCTCGAATATACTCATCCTGATCGTCCAAATCCTTTTCAGACGCGGTCAGTTCCGCGACGGCATCGCGGCAATGATCATCCGCATTGGTGTCCTCGAGCAATCCATGGACATCAAGACGGCCTTCGGCATTGAGATGCTGCAAGCCCATCTCCACAAGCCGCTGATAGAGAGGAGACTGAAACACATCGGGCCGCAAAGCGTTGAAATGTTCTGGGCGCAATTTGTCCTGAACCATCAACCAGACGATTTCACGTTCCTCACGAAAGGCTTTTGGGTCGAGGGAACGGGGCCGGGAGGGAGAAGCCGACGCCTCGGACCGACGACGGGAATCGGCATCCCGCTGACGCTCGATCAACTGCGGATAGCGGTCGAACAGCAGTTGCGACCTGACACCAAGTCGTTCAGCCACGCGTTGGACCTGCTCGCTCTTTTCAATGGCATTTGCGCCTTTGGCAACAATGCCGAGTACGGCATCAACGCGCCGGGTCCGTGCCTCAATCGTTTCGTGCGTCGCGCCTTCCAGACATTGCGCCACGGCAAACTCCAACAACGTCGTGGCCTGCTCCTGCAACTTGAGAATCCCCTCCGCCCCATGGGCCCGCACGTACGAATCAGGATCATGCCCCGGAGGCATCACCACGACCCTGACCGTGATCCCGCTGTCGCGAAATACATCCAGCGCGCGCAACGCCGCTCCGATTCCCGCCGCATCGCCGTCAAAGGTCAGCACAACGTCGTTGACAAAGCGACGAAGCAGGCTGGCATGATCGCTGGTGAGTGCGGTCCCCAGCGGCGCGGCCACCTGATGAATACCCGCTTGCGACAAGGCCACCACGTCAAAGTACCCCTCGACGAGAAGCAGGGAGTCGAGCTGATGACTCGACGCGCGCGCCTTGTGCAATCCATATAAGCAACGGCCCTTGTGAAAGAGCGGCGTGTCCGGAGAATTGAGATATTTGGGGGTGCCGTCTTCGAACACGCGGCCGCCGAACGCCATCACGTTCGCTCGAAGATCATAAATGGGGATCATCACCCGTCCCCGAAACCGATCATACTGCCGACCGGTTTTCGCGGCATCCTGCACATCTTTGGACACCACGAGTCCGGAAGCCTCCAGATCGGCTTGAGACGCTCCCTGGCCGAGCAAATAGCGTGTAAGCCCATCCCACGAAGGCGGCGCATATCCCAGACCAAATTCTTCCACGATCTCCGGTTGAAGACCGCGATTGGCAAGATAGGCCAGGGCCAACCGGCCCTTCTCGGGATCATGAAGATTCCGATGAAACCAAGCCTGGGCCAGAACATGCAGGTGTTCCAACCGTTTTCGTTGACCTGCCTGGGATGGGGAAACCTCTCGTGACGTATGCTGCGGAAGCGGGATTCTCGCCTGCTCGGCCAGCTCGCCGACCGCCTCCAGGAACCCCAACCCTTCCTTGCGCATCAGGAAGGTAAAGACATCGCCGCCCACGCCACACCCGAAACAGTAAAACATCTGCCGCGTCGAGGTGACGGTAAAGGACGGTGTTTTTTCTTCGTGAAAAGGGCAAAGGCCGCGATGGTTCTGACCCGTTTTCGACAACGTGACATAGCGGGACACCACGTCAACAATGTCAACGGCTTCACGGATTTGCTGAAGAGTCTCAGGGGGGATTCCGGATCGCACTGTTGCCAAGGCTTGTCTCCGAAGCCTTCGTCCTGGCTACTTTTTGAAGAGCGAAAAAATCACAACTTGTTGTAAAACAACCACTTTTTTCACTATACCAAGGAAACACCAACAAGTCAACCGGAGAGCACCATGCGCAGACGCTCACCGGGAAGGTTCCGGTGACGGCTTTTCTCTGACGCCCGAATGCCCAAACCGTTTACCAAGTTCCCGCTGCACAGCCATCACGGGAATATCAGCATACCCCAACGCCACGATGGTGTGAAAGAACAAATCCGCCACTTCATGGATAATCGCTTCCCGGTTTTCGTTCTTCACGGCCAACAAGACTTCGCCGGCTTCCTCCACGACCTTTTTGAGCATCCGGTCGGGACCGCCCTGCATCAGAGACGACACATACGAACCGTCTTGCGGATGAGATTTACGCTGGAGAACGATGGCATACAGTTCATCAACAATGCCTCCATTGGCCTCTTCGCTCTCCATGTGAGCGGCAATCCCCTGGCCCGTCACTTCCGTCCAGAAACACGTTCGCGCATTCGTGTGACACGTGGGACCCATGGGTTCAGCTTTGACCAACAGGGTGTCCCCGTCGCAATCAAGAAACAGGCGTTGACACCGCAGCGTGTGACCGGAGGTCTCCCCTTTTTTCCAGAGCTTCCCGCGTGAACGACTCCAGAAGTGCACCTCGCCGGTTTGCAACGTCCGGTCGAGTGACTCCTGATTCATGTATCCCACCATGAGCACCGCGCCGTCACGCCAATCCTGGACAACCGCGGGCACCAGTCCGCGTTCATCAAACCGTATGCTCAGCTTGTCGGTCATCTCGCCTGGTTGGTCGCGGGAGACGTGGTCTCGTTCAGTCTTCATGGCCATTCACGATCCTCATGGGAAGCCCTCGATCCTTGAGATAGGCTTTCGCTTCACTGACGCTATACGTGTGATAATGAAAAATGGAAGCCGCGAGCACCGCGTCGGCCTTCCCCGTTCCCAGAGCTTCATAGAGATGCTCCAGGGTTCCGGCCCCGCCGGACGCAATCACCGGAATCGAGACGGCTTCGGACACGGCTCTGGTCAACGGCAGGTCATAGCCCTCCTGAACGCCGTCCTGATCCATGGAGGTCAACAGAATTTCACCGGCGCCTTTCTCTTCCATGCGGCGCGCCCAGTCAATCGCATCAATCCCCGTGGGAGTTCGACCACCATGAGTGAAAATTTCCCATCGCCCCGCATCATGGCCCCCACGATTGGAGACAACCCGTTTCGCGTCAATCGCCACCACGATACATTGCGACCCAAAACGACGCGCGGCGTCCGTCACAAAATCCGGGTTGGTGACGGCGACAGTGTTCACGCTCACTTTGTCCGCTCCCGCATTCAGCAATTGCCAAATGTCTTCACGCGTCCGAATGCCGCCGCCGACCGTGAGCGGCATAAACACCTGCGCGGCCGTCCGCGACACCATGTCCAGCAACGTGCCTCGCTTTTCATGAGAAGCCGTGATGTCCAGAAAACACAGTTCATCCGCACCGACGTCATCATACCTCCGCGCGACTTCGACGGGATCGCCGGCGTCACGAAGATTCACAAAACCGACGCCTTTGACCACCCGGCCATCCTTCACGTCCAGACAGGGAATGATGCGTTTGGTCAACATCCCGTGCGCGTTCGCCTCACGCGCAAGCCTCGGCCAACGCCGACGGGAGATCCATGGCGCCTTCGTACAACGCCTTGCCGACGATGACGCCGCTGATCCCCCGACCCAACTGTTTAATCGCGCGAATGTCTTCCACGCGCGTGACCCCGCCGGACGCAATCAGAGGAACGTGGCAGGCCTCCGCCGCATGCCGCAGCGACGCAACGTCCGGTCCCTCCAACATGCCGTCACGACTGATCTCCGTCACGATCACCCCGGCAACGGGATACGCCTGCAGTGACGCAAACACCCCATCGGGCGTGGCGTCGGAAAGGTGTGTCCATCCACGCAGCGCGACTTTCCCCTGTTTGACATCCACCCCCACGAAAATTTTTTCGGGAAAGTGTTCGCAGGCCTCGGCAAGCAACGACGGATTTTCCAATGCCGCCGTTCCCAGCACCACGTGGCCGACCCCACGGGAGAGATAGGCCCGGATGGCATCCAGTGAGCGGAGGCCTCCGCCCACCTGAATCGGGATGGACACGGCCCGGGCAATCGCGCACACAAGCTCCATATTGCAAGGGGTTCCGTTGACCGCCCCGTCAAGATCAACGACGTGCAACCGCGGAGCGCCCAGGGCTTCCCATTGTCGGGCCACCGCCGTTGGATCTTTCGAATACATCGTCTCCTGCGTCATGTCGCCTTGTCGGAGACGCACGCACCGTCCGTCTTTGACGTCAATGGCCGGAATGACCATCATCGTGGAACGACCCCGGTCTCACAGGTGGTGACGAACAGAATGTGACCGGGATGGCCGACACTTCGCCGAGACGAGGCGGAGAAACGACGAACACTCATTACTCCTTCCCCAATGGCAAGCGCTGCAACACACGCATGACACCATCGCGCGCCAGATCTTCAGCCGTCACAAACTTTCCGCCCCGCGCGAAGAACCCCCGTATATCCTGCGTCATCGGTTTCTGCTCTTCGAAATACTCTCCCACCCACAACACCTCGCCGTCCCCGACGCCAAGCAAGCGAAGTTCAAACCCGACGGCGGCCGGAAAGGCGGCGAACGCCGTGCCTTCCCGTTCACGATACACGTGCACCATACCCTCAAGGACGGCATCCACCGCCAACCGTTCCCCCAGCATCTGCGCTTGACGATCCCCGGCCTCCGCGCCTCCGTCCCGAAGAACGCGTCCAACGGTCTCGGGCGGAACAACGCGCATGCGGGGATTGAGTTTAAGCCTGGCATGCACCATGTTCCGGATCATCTCGGGAACGGAAGGCGGGATGGAAACGGACGGCTTACCAGCGGGGCGGGGAGCCGGAGGTACGGCACCGCCCAACGAACGGCGAATTCCGGAAGCGTCCGGATCCACCGACGTGAGGCCGAATGGTTGCACAACGCCACGAGTGGCGTTGAACGCGCGAAACGGCGCAATCGCCACTTTGGTAATGGTGCGAGGAGCAAAGTGCGGATGCGATCGAACGGTGACGGTGTCCGGAGCGCATGCCGCGCCTCCCGCGCACAGCAGAAACGAACAGAGCGCGACACACGAACGTGCGCGTGACCGGCCCGCGGTGCCATGGATGGCCGAGAGGCCGCTCACGACCAAGCTCCGAAATTTTTGAGCAGCCGAAGCCCAACCTTTTGACTCTTTTCCGGATGAAATTGACACGCGAACACCTTGCCTTTGCTCACGCTCGACACGAAAGGAAAGCCATAGGGCGTCTCGGTGCAGGTCACATCCGGATCTTCAGGTTCCACATAGTACGAATGGACGAAATACACATGGGACTCGGACGCGATGCCCTCAAAGAGCGGCGTGGGCCGTTTGACCTGAATCGTGTTCCACCCCATATGAGGAATCTTCAGCGACGGGGCCGACCCGGAAGGGAATCGTTTGACTTTGCCCTGAAAAATATTCAACCCGCGGTGGACGCCAAACTCCTCGCTTTCCGAAAAGAGCACCTGCAACCCCTGGCAAATCCCCAAAAACGGCTTCCCGCGCGCAATCGTCAGACGCAACGGATCAATCAGATTAAACCGCCGGAGGTTGTTCATACATTCGCCAAACGCGCCCACCCCAGGCAGCACCACATGGGTGGCCCGATCAATCACGTGCGGGTCCCGCGTGACAACGGCGCGATGTCCGACAGTTTCAAATCCCTGTTGGACGCTGCGCACATTCCCCAACTCATAATCAATAATGGCAATCATGCGTCACTCCGCCGGCCAACGGCTGGACTGCCGGCGCTTCCCGTTACGCGAGGGAGCCCTTTGTGGACGGGACTCCCGTCACCCGGTCGTCCAGACGAGTCGCCTGATCCAGCGCGTTGGCAAACGCCTTGAACACGGCTTCAATCATATGGTGCGGATTGCGTCCGTACCGAACATTGATGTGAAGATTCAACCCGCCCTGATTCACCAGCGCCTGAAAAAAATCTTCAAACAGGCCGAGATCAAACCCCTTCACGTCCCGATGCACCAACGTGACGTTATAGACGAGAAACGGACGTCCGCTTAAATCAACAACGACCTCGGCCAGCGCTTCGTCAAGCGGCACGGAGGCCCACCCAAACCGGCGAATCCCCGCTTTGTCTCCAAGCGCGTCGCGGAGGGCCGTCCCCAACACAAGGCCGATGTCCTCAACCGTATGATGATCGTCAATGTGAGTATCGCCTGTGGCGTCAACCGTCAGATCAAAACAGCCGTGTCGCGCAAAGGCATCCAGCATGTGATCCACAAACGGAACGGGAGTGGCAATCCGTCGCCGACCGGTCCCGTCCAGGCCCCATTGCACCTGAATGGCGGTCTCGGATGTTGTCCGATTCACTTCCGCCCGTCGTGGTGGCGGAGATGGGTGTTTGGCAACCGTCATGACGCTCGACTTTCCATGGCACGGGCATGCGCTTGCAACCCCTCCATGCCCGCCAACCGCATGACATACGGGGTGACGGCTTTGAGTTGCGCCTTGTTATAGGCCACGATATTCGCGCGCTTCAGGTACGCGTCCACGGACAAGGCCGAAAAAAACCTCGCGGAGCCTCCGGTTGGCAGCACATGATTGGGGCCGGCCACGTAATCCGCCACGGCCGGCGGCGTCTGGCTCCCCATGAAAATCGCACCGGCATGCCGTATCTGTTTCACATAATCAAACGGCCGGGGCAACAGAAGCTCCAAATGTTCCGGCGCGATGGCATTGGCCACGTCAAACGCTTCCCGTAGATTCGACACGACGAAAATGGCCGCATGGCGTCCCACGGCACGCGTCGCAATGCGCCGACGAGTCAGTTGAGGCAATTGCATGCGTATTTCCCGCTCAACGTTTCTGGCCAGCGATGCCGAGGTCGTCACCAGCCAGACGCGCGCTTCTTCATCGTGTTCCGCCTCACACAGCAGGTCGGCGGCGCAGTGGGCGGGATTGGCGGAGGCATCGGCAATCACCAGCAGTTCACTCGGTCCCGCAATCATATCAATGTCAACAGTCCCATACACCATGCGTTTGGCCGCCGACACGTACATATTGCCCGGACCCACGATTTTATCCACTCTGGGAATCCGTTGGGTACCGTAGGCCAACGCCCCGATGGCATGGACGCCTCCAATCCGATACACTTCATCCACACCGGCGATATCCGCCGCCGCCAGCAAACAGGGATCCACGTCGCCGGACGTCGTCGGACTGCACATGACCACCCGTCGCACGCCGGCGACTTTCGCGGGGATCGCATTCATCAACACCGTGGAGGGATACAACGCAGTCCCGCCCGGCACATATAACCCCACGATGTCCAACGGCGTGATGAGCTGACCAAGCTTCACACCCTTGTCGTCGCTCACCCAGGTCGTCACGCGTTGTTTGCGATGAAACGCGCGAATGCGGCGAGCGGCAAAATTCAGGGCCTGGAGATCCTTGCGTGGCACGCGGGCACAGGCTCGTCGAATTTCCTGCGAGGACACGCGAAACCGTCGCGGCGACAGAGACAACCCGTCAAATTTTTTGACGTATCGGACGACCGCGGCGTCACCGTTTCGTTCCACGTCTTTCACGATGCGTTTCACGGCATCCTCGATTTTGGCCCGCTGGCGAGCGGCTCGATTGCAGACGCCGGCCAGCGCCTTCGGATAGCGCGCCTCGTGCGAAAAGATAATTTTCATGGGCCCTCCGGGCGCACCGCGATCCTGGGACGACTCTTGCGAAGCCGATTGATCATCGTGGTAATCATCTGATGTTTCATTTTCAAACTGGCGCGATTCACAATCAGGCGCGCGGTGGATTCGGCAATGAGTTCCGTTTCCCGAAGATGATGAGCTTTCAGCGTCCGCCCGCTCGAGACCAGATCCACGACTCTGTCCGCCAGGCCCACCATCGGGGCCAACTCGATTGACCCATAGAGTTTAATAATCTCAACCGGCATCCCCTGCTGATTAAAATGCCACTGCGTGATGTTGGGATACTTCGTGGCAACCCGGAGTTTTGATGACAACCGCATCCGAGGATCCGATCCGTCAATCGCAGCCACGCAAATCCGGCACCACCCGATTCGCAGATCCAGCGGTTCATACACATCCAGTTGCTGCTCCAGCAATGAATCTTTGCCCGCCACGCCCACATCGGCCGCGCCATACTCCACGTAGGTGGGCACGTCCGTCGGCCGGATAATCAGAAACGACGCACCCGACTCCGGCGCGTCGAACACCATCCTGCGATCATCGAACGACGGAGACAACGAGTCCGCACCAAGGTAGCCCGCTTTCCGAAACAAGGCCAGCGTCGGCGCCAGAAGTTTCCCCTTCGACAACGCAATGGTCACCACGTCGCTCATGAGGGAACTCGCTCTCGACGGATCAAAGCCCCCAAGCCACGCAGTTTCTCTTCGATGTGCTCGTAGCCGCGTTCCATATGATAGATTCTGGCAATCTGCGTCTCACCCGACGCTCCCAACCCGGCCAACAAAAGACCCGCGCCGGCCCGTAGATCCGACGCCATAACCGGAGCACCCGAGAGCCGTCCTAATCCTTTCACAATGGCACGGCGCCCATCAACCGTAATCGCCGCCCCCATGCGCTGCAATTCCGAAACGTGAAGAAAACGCCCTTCAAACACGGATTCGGTGATCACGCTCGTGCCGTCAGCCAGACACATCATGGCCATCATCGGCGCCTGCAGATCCGTGGGAAACCCCGGGTAGGGCAACGTGTGTACGTCCAGCGCCCGCAACCGGCGCGGGGCCTTCACGGTGATCGAACGCGCCGTCTCCGACACATCCGCGCCGGAGCGCCGGAGCGTCGCAAGGACGGCATCCATGTGCCCGGGCATGCACCGGTCCACTTCGACCCGCCCACCCGTTATCGCACCGGCGAACAAATACGTGCCCGTTTCAACGCGGTCGGGAATGACCTCGTGCTCGGCGCCATGCAACGACGAGACCCCTTCAATCACCACGCGCTCGGATCCGGCGCCTTGAATTTTCGCCCCGCGTTTGATGAGGAAATCAGCCAGATCAATGATTTCAGGCTCACAGGCCGCATTATTGAGCACCGTGGTGCCTTTCGCGAGGCAGGCAGCCATCAATAAATTCTCGGTGCCGGTGACCGTGGGAACCGGGAAATCAACGCGTTGCCCTTCCAGCCGCGTGGCGCGCGCACGGATGCACCCATGCTGCAACGAGACGGTGGCGCCTAACCTCCGCAGTCCATCCATATGCAGGTTGACCGGCCTCTGACCAATGGCGCACCCCCCAGGGAGGGACACCGTGGCCTCCCCGAATCGCGCCAGCAACGGCCCCAGCACCAGGATGGAGGCGCGCATGGTTTTGACCAGATCATACGGAGCCTCGACCGATTGGACATCGGCCGAGTCAATGATCACCCGTCCCGCTTCCCGTTTGACGGAAACGCCCAGCAAGCCAAGGAGCGCCAGCATGGTGTCAACGTCTTTGACCTGCGGCAGGTTGGAGATTACACATTCGCCCGCACCCAACAGCGTCGCCGCGAAAATGGGGAGTACCGCGTTTTTGGCGCCGGCGGCCATGACGCGCCCCTCCAGACATCGCCCCCCCGTCACAACCAGACCTTCCATATCTACTCCGTTCGCTCCAGACAGAGCACGCGCTCAAGACCCGACTGATCCCGTCGAATGCGTTTGACAGACCATGCGGATACCCCGCGTCTCGTGCACCCGCTCACCTTGCGACAGATGTCCCCGGACTGGTTCGCCCCCATCTCCATGACCAACAGACCACCCGGACGTAACCACGCCTGGCTTTCAGCCAGTAAACGGTCGTACAACGCCAGACCGTTCGGGCCGCCGTCAAGCGCGCGCAGAGGCTCAAACATTCGGATGTCCGGCGGCAGACGATCCAGTTCTCCCGATGGAATATAGGGCGGATTCGAGACAATCACCGACACCGTCCCTGCAACCCCGTACTCGGACAAGGGCGCGAGGCCATCGCCATGGACCAACCGTATCCTGTGAGCAACACCATGGCGACGGGCATTGTCGCCGGCCAGACGAAGAGCCGACCGGCTACAATCCGTGGCATAGACGGTGGAATCCGGACGTGCCAACGCCAACGAAACGGCCAGACATCCCGAGCCTGTTCCCATATCCACCACGGGCCCGCCATCGTCCAAACCGGTCGCGGCCACGACTTCCTCAACGAGCAACTCGGTTTCGGGCCGCGGGATGAACACACCGGGCCGGACGAGAAAGTCCCGTCCCAGAAACGGCTGCGTGCCCACGATATACTGCAGGGGTTCCCGTGACGCGCGACGACGAAACGCCGACTCCATCCGTTCCCAGTCCACGGGCGTCACCCAACGGTGAGGGTCCACATACACGGCAAGAGACGAACGCCCCAGAGCGGCTTCCAAAAGCCACAACGCTTCCTGGCGGGCATTGACCACCTCGGCCTCTATCAGCATGGTCACGCCACGCTGATAGGCGGACAGGAGGGTACCGGATTCCGTATGACGGGTCTCGTTGAGCGGCGCCGTCTTCATGTCCGCCGCCGCGTTCCGGAGACGATCCCGACTTCGCTGTTTTCCGGCTCACGCGCCTCGTCCAGCGCGTCCACCAGCTCCCGAAATTCCCCGTCCAGGACGGCGTCCAGCTTATGCAGACTCAACCCGATCCGATGATCCGTGACACGATTCTGCGGGTAATTATAGGTGCGAATTTTTTCACTTCGACCGCCGGCGCCCACTTGGGCACGACGCTGTTCGGCAATGGAGGCGACCCGTTTTTCGCGTTCGGCGTCACCAATGCGCGTGCGCAGGGTCCGCATGGCTTTGTCCCGATTCTTGAGTTGCGACCGCTCATCCTGACACGTCACCACAAAGCCGGTTGGCAGATGGGTGATGCGAACGGCCGAGTAGGTGGTGTTGACGCTCTGGCCGCCCGCACCCGAGGAACAAAACGTATCAACTCGAAGATCTTTCGGATCAAGATGCACGTCAACGTCTTCCACCTCTGGCATCACCGCGACGGTCGCCGTGGACGTGTGAATGCGTCCGCTTGCCTCCGTCGTCGGAACACGCTGAACGCGGTGCACCCCGCTTTCATACCGAAAGGCGGCGTACGCCCCCGTGCCTTCAACCAGCACAATGGCTTCCCTGATCCCTCCGATGCCGGTCTCACTGGCGTCAATCATCTGCACCCGCAACCCTCGTTTTTCCGCGTAACGCAGATACATGCGCAACAACTCGCCGGCAAACAGGCCGGCTTCGTCGCCGCCGGTGCCGGCTCGTATTTCGATGAACGAATTTTTGTCGTCCTCGGCGTTCCTGGGATGCAGGAGTTCCCGCGCCCGTCCTTCCATACTGACGCGACGCGCCAGCAACACCGCCGCCTCATCGGTAGCCAACGACCGGAGCTCGGCCTCCAATTGCGGGTCATGGAGCATCCGCTCCGTATCGGCGATGTCCCGGAGCACGGCCTGATAGCCAGAAAAAAGCTGACTGACTTCTTCAATGTCAGCCCGTTCTTTGTTGCGGGCAATCACCAACGACGGCTGGCCGAGCACCGTGGGATCCGCCAATTGGCTGGTCAAGTCATCATAGCGGTGCGCCACGGCTTCCCACTGGGCAAGCCATCTCTCAAACGGGCTGTTCTGCATCGTGTCATCGGACATGAGACATACCACTCCACACATGGGAAACTGTGTCAGAAAAAATTGGGACGCGCGAGATCGGTGTTGACGGGGCGGGCTAGGATTTGGGGTTTTTGGCGTACTTTTTCTTAAACCGTTCCACTCGTCCTTCAGTATCAATGATTTTCTGCGTGCCGGTAAAAAATGGATGACAGGCGGAACAAATATCCACCTTCAAATCACCTGCGGCGGAACGGGTTTCGAATTTCATGCCACACGCGCAACTGACCGTCGCACTGGCATACTCGGGATGAATGCCCACCTTCATAGTCTCGCGTCTCCCATCAGATAATCGGCCGGTTCACCGTGTGATGCACACCTTCCATGTATCATGAAAGACCTGACGGTGGCAAAGGGGCCGAGTCTTACCGATTCATTGACTGAAGAAATTCCTGATTATTCTTGGTCCCGCTCATTTTATCCATAAGAAATTCCATGGCATCCATCGCCCCCAGCGGGCTAAGTACCTTGCGCAGGACCCACATTTTATTCAACCGGTCCCCGTCCACCAGCAGATCCTCCTTCCGCGTCCCCGATTGACTGATGTCAATGGCCGGGAAGACGCGTTTGTCCGCCAACCGACGGTCCAGATGGACTTCCATATTGCCCGTGCCTTTGAATTCTTCAAAAATCACGTCGTCCATTCGACTGCCCGTATCCACCAGGGTGGTCGCCACAATGGTGAGGCTCCCTCCATTCTCAATGTTGCGAGCCGAGCCAAAAAATCGCTTGGGCCGTTGCAGCGCGTTGGAATCCAGTCCTCCGGACAGCACCTTTCCGCTCGGAGGCGCGATCGTATTATAGGCCCGGGCCAACCGGGTGATACTGTCGAGCAGAATCACCACGTCACGTTTGTGCTCAACCAGCCGTTTCGCCTTTTCCATCACGATCTCCGCGACTTGCGCGTGTCGTTGGGGAGGTTCGTCAAACGTGGAACTGATGACCTCGGCGGTTTTGACCTGCCGCTGCCAATCCGTGACTTCTTCCGGCCGTTCGTCAATCAGCAGGACAATCAGCAGAATCTCCGGATGATTGTGCAGGATGGCCCGGGCCATGGCCTGGAGCAACATGGTTTTTCCCGTGCGCGGCGCGGCCACGACCAGTCCCCGTTGTCCCTTGCCCACGGGCGCGATCATTTCAATCACCCGCGTACAGTACTCCTCCGGATCAAACTCCAGGTTAATACGTTCCTCCGGATAGAGCGGAGTCAGGTTGTCAAACAGAATTTCTTCCTGCTGGATTTCGGGGTCATCGTAATTAATTTTTTCAACTTTCAGCAGGGCGAAATACCGCTCCCCGCCTTTGGGAGGACGAACCTGACCGGAGATAATATCGCCGGTTCGGAGGCCAAACCGACGGATTTGAGAGGGCGAGATATAAATATCGTCGGGACCGGGCAAATAATTCGAATCCGGCGCGCGCAAAAATCCAAAGCCATCGGACAGGGTTTCCAGCACCCCTTCTCCCACGATGATTCCATTTTGCTCCGCCTGTCCCTGCAGGATGGCAAAGATCAGTTCCTGTTTTTTGAGATTCGCGGACCCTTCAACCTTGAATGAGCGGGCCAGTTCGGCCAGTTCGCCAATGGATTGGCGTTTTAATTCTGCGAGATACATAGCGTGAAACTCCTGCGGTGGGTGGTAAAATGACAGGCAGGAAGGCGGGACCTTCCTGTCATGTTGTGAACGTCAGTCTCCTGAAATACCATAACGCACATCTCGTGTTCGGCATCGGCCTCATGCGCCTCCCGTATGCGCCACGCCCGGCGGACAGCCGCCGAAGTGACGATCAACTTCTGTCCAGCGGAAGTCTCACCCTGCCGCGACACTTGATCCCGGACGCCAACAGGCTCACAACGCACAGTCTCCGCACGCCATACGTGCGCAACCAGGAATCATGGTGGAAGGATGGGGCCAGACAATCCGCCCCTGACAGTCAACGAAGGAAAAACAGTCCCCCTGTTATTGGATAGATGCGCGTTTGATGTTTTGGTTGGGCAAAAAGTGGACTTGCAATTCGCAGGCTTACAAACTCATGCGGGAAGAAGGAGCGGCCTCTTCACGAATGGCACGGCTACTTGTATAACACGGATTCGCCGATTGTCAATAGTTTCTTTCGGGGATACACCGCCAACCCCGTCACCGTCCGTCTCTGACGCCGGGAACGATACGGGGGGATGTTCCGCGCAGGTTTGCCATGCCACAATCGTTGTGGTACATAGGAAAACGTATCCTCTTATCTCGCGTACAGACGGTCCATTCCCACTCCAACATGGCTCAACACGAAGAATCGTTTTCTCATGGGCGGCTTTTTTCACTGTCCGAAGCGACGGCGCTGATTCCCCGCCTCGTGACGCACCTGACGAAAGCCAAAGCGGGGAAAACCGTCCTGCTGCGTACCAAGGACGAAATCAAAAAAGCAAGCGCCAACGCGCCCTACGACGGAGGCAGCCTTGAAGGCCCTCGCTACATTAAAGCGTTGGAAGAGATTTCTGAGAGCCTCAACGGCATTCATGAAATGGGTGTGATTGTCAAAGATCTGGAAGCGGGCCTGTGCGACTTTCCCTGTCTGTTGGAAGGACGTGTGGTCTATCTGTGCTGGAAGCTCGGCGAAGACACCATCGGATGGTGGCATGAAATCGAAGACGGGTACAACGGCCGACGGGCGCTGTCCAACGGAATGGCGTAACCCGCTCCGTTTCAACCGAATCGCCTCCCCGCCGCTGGCATGGCGGCTGACTGCGCTTGATGGATGGGGACGGGACGCACCGTTCAACGAGACGCTTGAGACAAGCCCAGCACAATCGCCCACTCGCGTTCCCGAACCGGTTGGACGGACAGACGAGAGCCTTTTCGGAGCAGTTCCATCTTTTCCAGGCCCTTCACCGTTCGAAGCCGCTCCAACGGAAGCGGATGCCGGAGCACGTTCCGCAGACAAATGTCCACCATCACCCATCGCGGATTCCGCTGTGAACTCTTTTCGTCGAAATAGACGCTGTGAGGCCGCCAGGAAAAATGATCGGGATAGGCCGCCTGAACCACCTCGACGACACCGACAATCGCCGGAGGATCCGCGTTGCTATGGTAAAAAAAGGCCAGGTCTCCGACGGTCATGGCTTTCAGAAAATTGCGCGCCTGATAGTTTCTCACGCCTTCCCAGCAGGTTGTCTTCCGGGGCGAACATGCCAAATCATCAATGGAAAACGTTGAAGGCTCCGATTTCAACAACCAGTAGTTGCGCATGGCCGATCACCTCTCTCAATGCGTGGAGCAACACAGGCCGGGAACAACATCCTACCTCGCGTGACGCAGTCGTTCAACAGATTCCCCGAACGGCCGGCGCGCACGCAGAAACCCGCTTCCTGAACAAGGGGCAGAGGGTGGTCGGCTTCGGAACATGTGCATGCGCGTGTCGCATGTTCGTCACGCAAACTCGGTCACGCAAACGCGAAGAGAATACCTGATGGCCTCCATCCAGACTGTGCTTCTCGACCTCATGCGCATGATGCCCGACGGGACACTGATCGTCGTTGCCGCCGTATCGGTCCTGATGTTTTTCGGGACACTGTTGCTGATTCCCCTGATCATCATACGCCTGCCGGCGGATTATTTTCTCCATACCGACGCACGCGTGTGGATGGAGGGCTCCCATCCCATTCTGCGCTCCATCGGCCTGATTCTCAAAAACGGCGTCGGCCTCATGTTTCTCGTGGCCGGGATTGCCATGCTCGTCCTCCCGGGGCAAGGGCTGCTCACCATGGTCATCGGCATCTCCCTCCTCGACTTTCCCGGCAAACGACACATTGAGCATCGGCTGCTCACGCAACCCATGGTCTTGCGCACCATGAACCTCATTCGACACAAGTTCGGCAAGCCCGCATTCTCGGCGGCGGCATCCACGCGATGACGTCCTTGCGCGTCATCGCGTGGATGCTGGTCTCCATCCTGTGCGCCGTCTCGTTCGGCTTTGTCACCGGACTGATACGCCCCGGGGAAACCGTCAATGGCCTCTGGCTGGTGACAGCGGCCGGCTGCTTTCATGTCCTGGCCTATCGCTTTTACGGACGATTCCTGGCCCGGCGGGTCATGGAGCTGGACGACCGACGACCGACACCGGCCTTTCGACTCAGGGATGAGACCAATTATTATCCCGCCAACAAATACGTGCTGTTTGGACACCACTTCGCCGCCATCGCCGGGGCGGGGCCGTTACTGGGCCCGGTGCTGGCGGCGCAGTTCGGGTTTTTGCCGGGCTTCCTCTGGATTGTGATCGGAGCCGTCGTGGCCGGCGCCGTCCAGGACTTTGTCATTCTTGTCGGGTCCCTGCGCCGCAACGGCCGTTCTCTCCCGGAAATCGCGCGCGCGGAGATCGGATGGATCACGGGCACAGCCACCGCCGTGGCCGTGTTCTTTATCGTCATTGTGGCCTTGGCCGGTCTTGGGCTGGCCGTGGTCAATGCGCTCGAGAACAATCCCTGGGGCACGTTCACCATCGCCATGACCATCCCCATCGCCCTGCTCATGGGCTGGTATCAGCACCGCCTGCGACCAGGGCGCGTGGCCGAGATGTCCCTCATCGGCCTCGTGTTGCTTGTGCTGGCCGTCGCGTTTGGCAAAACGGTGGCACAGTCGGATCTGGCGATCTGGTTTACCCATGATCGAAATACGCTGGTGTGGCTGCTGGCCGGATACGGCTTTCTCGCGTCCGCGCTCCCCATGTGGATGCTGCTGATTCCCAGGGACTATCTTTCAACGTTCATGAAACTCGGCGTGATTGGCTTGCTGGCCATTGGCGTGGTCGTACTCGCCCCCGACATTCATATGCCGAGAGTCACCAGATTCATTGCCGGCGGCGGGCCGATTATCCCCGGCCCCCTCTTTCCCTTTTTGTTTATCACCATCGCATGCGGCGCCATCTCCGGATTCCATTCTCTCGTGTCCTCGGGAACCACGCCCAAACTCATCGCGCGTGAATCTCAGGCATTGGTGGGCTATGGCGCCATGTTGCTGGAAAGTTTTGTCGGGGTGGTGGCGCTGATCGCGGCGTCCCTGCTCATTCCCGGCGATTATTTCGCCATGAATACGCACCTGTCGGCGGACGCGCTCGCGGCCATGGGTTTCCCCGTGGCGAACATTGACACCCTCTCACAACTCGTGGAGGTGGACGTGGCCGGCCGGCCGGGAGGCGCGGTGTCGTTGGCCGTGGGCATGGCCTGGATTTTTTCCGCCCTGCCGGGGATGGCCGGGCTGATGGCCTACTGGTACCAATTCGCGCTGCTGTTTGAAGCGCTGTTTATCCTGACGACCATTGACGCGGGCACGCGCGTCGCCCGCTACGTGGTGCAGGAAATGGGGGGACGCCTGTACGCGCCGCTTCGTAACCTCAACTGGTGGCCCGGCGTCATCGGTTCCAGCGCGTTTGTGGTCGGCGCGTGGGGATGGCTCATCGGAACGGGAACGATTGCCACCATCTGGCCCATGTTTGGAGCGGCCAATCAGTTACTGGGGACCGTGGCCTTATGTATCGGCACGACCCTGCTGATCAAAATGGGCAAAACCCGCTATCTCTGGGTGACAGCGATTCCCATGGTGTTCGTGGGCGTCATCACGTTGGCGGGCTGCTATGAACTCTGGTGGATCTTTCTGGCACACGCGCACACCGCCACGGACTCGGTGCGAGTTGTGACGATGTCGCTCAACGCGGCGCTGGTGGGGGTGGTCGCGGTGTTGGCCTGCATTGTGCTGACCGACAGCGCACGACACTGGTATCGGTACCTCGTCCTGAAACAGCCTTGTACGACCACGGAAACGGTTGACGGCGAGGACATGGCGGACGGGAGCGCCGATGACGGGCTGCGACTCCCGGCGGGCAAGTGTTGCTGACGCGATCCGCAGACACAGGATTCATGTCAACGATCCATGCACAAAGGAGACGACCCGATGGCCGAAACATCCTCGTTTGATATTACGTCCACGGTGGAAAACCAGGAAGTCAAAAACGCGGTTGAGCAGACCATGAAAGAACTCGGCCAACGCTTTGATTTCAAAGGTTCGCACGCGGAGGTCACGTTCAACGAAAAAGACAGCTTCCTGCAAGTCGCGGCGGACGATGACTACAAGCTCAAGGCGGTCATTGACATCCTCAAAGGCAAATGCGTGAAACGCCACGTGTCGTTGAAAGCCTTCACGTACGGCAAGGTGGAGTCGGCCCTCGGGGGCACCGTTCGGCAACGGATCGTCATTCAAAACGGGATCACGGACGAACAAGCGAAGGCGATCACGAAAAGCATCAAGGAGAGCAAGCTGAAGGCCCAGGCGCAGATTCAAGACGATCACGTTCGCGTGCAGAGCAAAAGCAAGGACATCTTGCAGACCGTCATCGTTCTGCTCAAAGAACGCGACTTCGGCATTGACCTGCAGTTCGTCAATTATCGCTGAGCCGGGCTCCTCATCCCTCGTGCTCACTCGGCCACGGGTTTCCGCGGTCGAACGCGCTGTCGTGAGCCGCGGTATGTTGCACCCCTTTCGGTCATCAGGTAGGTTCGGAAGAAGACGAACGCCATCACCATGAGAGAGGATTCTGTATGAAACTGCGTCTGCTGTTGCTCTTCGCCTGTCTGCTGTCGCCGGGCTGCCAAACCCTCGGCCTGCCGGAAACGAGTCTGCCGACCCTCACCATGCCGAGCGTCGGATTTGAAGAACAATCCGAACCGGTCATCCCCATCTCCGTGGCCTACGCCTTTGACGCGAACGTGACGGAGGCCCGGATCGAAACGCAAGCGTGCGGGCTTCCGTACACGCTGAACACGGGAGAGGTGATTCCCCAGGCTTTTCTTGAGGTGGGATACAAACGGTTTCAGTCCGTCGCGGCCTATGAAGGAACTGGCGAAGCGGTGCGCGTGGCACAGGCGAACGATCTCACTGTCCAGCTTGTCATGATCCATCACTCGCTTGAGGAAGTTGACCGCATGGCGGAAGAAGACAACTATCTGGTCTTTCTCGACCTGCAGCTTCAAGCCATAGTGTTTGATCGGGACGGAACGCAACTGGCGAAAACCCCGTTACGCTTCAGCGATCAGGTGGCCATCTGGGCGCCGGCCCTCACCAGCCACTCCGTGTCATGCGCCACCGGACAATACGAGGAAACCATCAGGAGCGCGGCGCAAAGCCTGGCCAACCAACTCGCGAACGTGGCGCAGGAATTGCTCACCAACGACTTGCTCCCGCCACAGGCCGTGGTCGCGACAGCCGTCCCATTGGTAACCACGCCGACCACCACCGCGTCGGCCGACTCATCGGTCACCCTGACGACTACCGCACCGGCTGACTCATCGGTAACCCCGACGACCACTGCGCCAGCCGATTCATCGGTCACCCCGACGACCACTGCATCAGCCGATTCATCGGTAACTCCGACGACCACCGCGCCAGCCGACTCATCGGTAACCCCACCGACCGCGCAGGCCGACTCATCGGTAACCCCGCCGACCACCGCATCAGCCGACTCATCGGTAACCCCGACAACCACCGCACCGACCGACTCATCGGTAACCCCGACGACCACCGCGCAGGCCAACTCATCGGTCACCCCGACGACCACCGCACCGGCCGACTCATCGGTAACCCCGACGCCCACCGCGCAGGCCGACTCATCGGTCACCCCGACGACCACCGCGCAGGCCGACTCATCGGTCACCCCGACGACCACCGCACCGGCCGACTCATCGGTAACCCCGACGACCACCGCGCAGGCCGACTCATCGGTAACCCCGACGACCACCGCGCAGGCCGACTCATCGGTAACCCCGACAACCACCGCGCCAGCCGATTCATCGGTAACCCTGCCGACCACCGCACCGACCGACTCATCGGTAACCCCGCCGACCACCGCGCGGGCCGACTCATCGGTAACCCCGACAACCACCGCATCAGCCGACTCATCGGTAACTCCGACGACCACCGCACCGGCCGATTCATCGGTAACCCCACCGACCGCGCAGGCCGACTCATCGGTAACCCCGACAACCACCGCGCAGGCCGACTCATCGGTAACCCCGACGACCACCGCGCGGGCCGACTCATCGGTAACCCCGACAACCACCGCATCAGCCGACTCATCGGTAACTCCGACGACCACCGCGCCAGCCGACTCATCGGTAACCCCGACAACCACCGCGCGGGCCGACTCATCGGTAACCCCGCCGACCACCGCACCAGCCGCCCCATCGGTAACGCCACCGACCACCGCACCGGTCGCCTCATCGGTAACCCCACCGACCACCGCGCCGGTCGCCCCATCGGTAACGCCACCGACCACCGCACCGGTCGCCTCATCGGTAACCACGCCTACCACCGCGCCGGTCGCCCCGTTGTCCATGACGTTTCGCACCAGACTGCAGGACGCCAACGAAAATCTGATTCTGGAAAGTGGAGAAATCATCGTGCTGGAAATCGAGGCTACGTACACGGGAGCCCGCACACTGGAGGCGACGTATGCCAAACTGGACGGTAGCGACATCATCGTCAAAGCCTTTTCCGACGTCACCACGCTACCCGTCGCCCTCGGCACGTTTCAGCCCGGAGAAACCAAAACCACGGAGATTCGCGGCCGTATGCCTCTTACCGTGAGCAAGCCAACGGGAGAACTCGTGATCTCGCTGACCTCCGCCGGCGAAGAAGCCCCAGTCGTGTCGCACCGTATTCTCGCTCCCCTGCGTGACAAAAACTCCGCCGCCGAAACCGATGGCACAAACACACGCCCCGACCAGCAACCGTCATCAAGCGAAGAAACCCGCTCCAAGGAAGCCTACGTCGCCGTCCTCGTCGGGATGGACGCCTATCGAAACGACTGGCCGGACGCCTATCGCATCCCAACCGGACACATGAAGGCCGTGGGAAAAATGCTGCAAGCAGCCGGCGCGTTCACCGAGCGAAACATTCGCGTACTTGAAGGCAGCCATGCCGCGAAATCGGACGTTGAAGAAGCGCTGTTTACCTGGGGGCGTCAACGCATCGGCGCGGAATCCGTTCTGCTGGTGTATTTTGCCGGGCAGGCCGTCAAAAACCCGGCGACCGGCGAAGTCTCTCTGGTGCCCTATGAAGGATCGCCCGACGCGTCGGCGAACCGGCTCATTTCTCTTCGCACGCTTCAACGCGCCTTGGGGATGTTTGACAATCGGTTGACCCTGTTGCTCCTCGACACGCCACTGATCCCGTTGAGCAATCAGGCAAGCGGCTCCGACGCCAATCAATCCAGACCCGTTCGCTGGGACGGCGGACTGCCCCGGCAGGGCACACCTCCGATCATTCAAATTCGCAACATTCCCGGACGCGGGAACAGCGACACGGCCGATGTCTTCGCCGGGCTTTGGGGCGGAACGAGCGAGAAGCGCGCCGTCACCGTTGGCGCATTTCTTGATGGCATGTCCCAAGTGAGCGATGTGACCCACGCCATTCCGAACTCCTCGTCCGTGTTTGATATTCCACTCGTGCGGGAAGCGACTGCCGAGACCAGCCCGGAAGTCACCCCAACCCTGCCGACCTCAACACCCGTGCCTGATATCCCGCCCGCACCGGAAGCGCCAATCGAGACCAGCCCGGAAGTCGCCCCAACCCTGCCGACTTCAACACCCGTGCCTGATGTCCCGCCCGCACCGGAAGCGCCGACCGAGACCAGCCCGGCAGTCACCCCAACCCTACCGACCTCAACACCCGTGCCTGATATCACGCCCGCACCGGAAGCGCCGACCGAGACCAGCCCGGCAGTCGCCCCAACCCTGCCGACTTCAACACCCGTGCCTGATATCCCGCCCGCACCGGAAGCGCCGATCGAGACCAGCCCGGAAGTCGCCCCAACCCTGCCGACTGCAACACCCGTGCCTGATATCCCGCCCGCACCGGAAGCGCCGACCGAGACCAGCCCGGCAGTCGCCCCAACCCTGCCGACTTCAACACCCGTGCCTGATAGCACGCCCGCACCGGAAACGCCGACAGAGACCAGCCCGGAAGTCACCCCAACCCTGCCGACTTCAACACCCGTGCCTGATATCACGCCCGCACCGGAAGCGCCGATCGAGACCAGCCCGGAAGTCACCCCAACCTTGCCGACCTCAACACCCGTGCCTGATATCACGCCCGCACCGGAAGCGCCGACCGAGACCAGCCCGGAAGTCACCCCAACCCTGCCAACCTCAACACCCGTGCCTGATATCACGCCCGCACCAGAAGCGCCGACCGAGACCAGCCCGGCAGTTGCCCCAACCCTGCCGACGTCAACACCCCTGACAGAGACCAGTGCCGACCCAGTCCCGACGTTGCCGGCGTCAACACCTGTGACTCCGGAAGATCCGGCAACCGCAGAACAAACGGAGTCGGTGCAGGACACCGGTGTGACAAACGACGAACCGGAGAGCCAGCCGACCGCGACGCCAAAAGCCCTCCCGTCACAGGAAACGGTGGAACCCGACACGGCAATCCTTGAGCCTCTGGCACCGTAAGATCTGACCGGCGATAAACCTGCGGCGCCGGAAGACCGGCCCGACGATGCACCTGCAACCACGACAGCTCTGCCAAGCCACAAGCCAGCGATTCCGAAAGACCCGTCAAAGGTGGAATGCACGCGATTGGTGAATCACGCCGGAGGGACAGTCGGCGAACGGAGAGAACCCGGATTCGTTTTATGAAAGAAATTTGAAAAGGCTGACCGCAAGGCCGGCGATGACGAAGAGACCGGTCAGCAACGCCAGATAGACCACGCCATTATTTTAATCAGGTCAAACTTAAGCATGCGCAGACCGTCGCGCAGTTCGGCACAGAACGCTTGCAGGTCTTCCTTGATCGCCATGTCATTCATCCTGGCTTCCAGAGAGGCCAGCCGAGTTTCCACGGATTGGGGGAGATCGTTGTCGGGAAGGATGGCGGGATTGCCCATGGCGTCACTCATGCCGCCGGGAACTCTCGTAGTCGTTGTGTCGGACATCCATAGATTCAAACACTAAACCTGGCGCGGGGCGTGTCAAGCCTGCGCACAGCCTGTCGGATGCCTGTTTTTTCCCCACAGGGCACTTGGCGCCGACGAATGTCGGCATCGGCTTTGGGGTGGCACGGGCGAGAAGCACACAGTCACACTCGTTTCCGGATTGCGCAACGCGAATTCGGAGGCGGCGGCAAAACAGAGAAAGGTCTTGCCGACCCCGCCCTTGCTGCTCCAGAAGGCATAGTTCATGGCAGAGTCCGCACCGCTGGTTTGTTCCTTTATGTCGCCCATCATCCCCGCAGGCATGATAATCCTGAACTCAGAATTTATACGCGATTCTTGCTTGTTTCATAATCGCGTTGGCTTGTGTGGCGGGATTGCAAATTGACGGGAACTGTCACATGCCTGGCGCCGGAGGAATGAGCCCAAATTTCGTGAGAGCCACTACCTGAACGCAATTTGGCATAGCTAAACTGCGTGAGAATTTTCTTTACATCCCCGTAGTACCCACGAGACATTATGCCATCGCCACCAACCGTTGCGACATTTCTATCGGCACTTTTTTGGGCACTTTACTCGCCGTCGGCTTTTTTTGTAATGCAAGAAGCTGCGGCACCAGCCGTTTCACTTCCTCCGCGAGGTTGTCCAGAGAAGCGGCTTCAACCACCAGGCCGGGTAAATGCTTGCTGGTGGCAGTCCAAACCTTTGCCTCGTCATCCCAAACAGACTCAACCATGATTTTTTTTGGCGGCACGGCTCGCTCTCCGATTTTTGAGGTTTGGCACAACACTTTCAGCTACGTTGTGAGCAAGATTTATAGTACAGATTGTCTTGCTGTCAAGCAGGAATGGAAATGCAAAAAAATCCCCCGCCGAGGGTTATCCTCGGCGGGGGGACATGAGAACGGGGAGGCGAAGCCTCCCATGCGACACAATGCTTAGAAGTTAATCCACAGTTGGGTATAGCCCCAGGTTTCTGCGCTTGGATCTTCAGATCTTCCATCCCGACCATTAACAAACTCTCCCGGGAAGAAAATACCACCGCCAATTTGCCAACCCACGTGGTTGCCCGGCGTGAAGAACATGGTATAGACCACGTCAACTTCTTTGCCCAGATCATCCTCTGTGTTGAGGGAATCCGATGCCATAAAGGTTGTTTGAGCGGCTCCATACCAGTTGTCCTGCTCTTCTTTCAGAGCAAAGAAGTGTCCGCTGACTTCAAAATGGCTGTCCGGGGTCGGACGGAGTTGCAGACCAAGCGACCAATGCACCATGTTTTTCCAGGACATGCGATCCATGTAGCCAAAGTGAATGTGGTTGGTGGGGTACAATTGATCAAATCCCGTCCACTTCGTTCCACAGTCAACGGCCGCTGCGGCTCTGCTAGAGCAGTTCGCCTGATCGTCCCCGGACGCGATATTGAATTCGCCGCCGAGACGTGGCTGCATGGGCACCGGCAACGTTATGCCACCGTCAAAGTGCAGGGCAAAAGCACTGATATCCATATCCCGACCGACAGTCTCGTTCACCCCGATTTCCCCGAACTGGTAGTACCCTTCAAATGTGGCGTCCACACGGGAGTCGCCCACGCTCATCTTCCTGACCGCCCGACCGCCGACGGTATGACGGGTCTGGTTGCCGGGACGGGGAAGCGCCAAGGTGGTGGGGCTAGCGGCCGTACCCGCCGTTGCCCTGCGATGCGTTCCACCATTGTGCCAAATATAGGTAGGCTCCAAAGTCATACCCAGCATTTTCATGGGTGCGCGAACATAAATAATGTCGGCATCCGCATTGCCCTCAGTACTGGAGGCATTATTGTCATTCGAAGTTGTACTACAACCACCTGTCGTCACACCAGTGCCACAGTTGGTCTCATCCACCCGCAACCATCCGAACTGCAACGATGTGGATGGGTTGAGCTTGTAATTCGCGGTGATGCCATCAAACGACCACCCCACGTTGTTCCAGTCAAAATGTCCGAACATCCGATGATTGCCCCAGACCATCATCTGCCGCCCCACTTTCACTGTGAGGTTCGGCGTGGCGAAGTTCCGGATCAGCATGAATGCCTGACGGGCGAAGATGGTGCCATCGGAAGCATTGGGATCTCCTCCAACAGAATTAACACCCGATCCCCAGTTTTTGGAGTACTGCGGCTGGAAGAAAAACACCACCTCCGGTGACACGGCATAGTGGAGGCCCAACCGTGTCCATTGCTGCACGAAAAAGCTATTGTTCTGCGATGCATTCCGCCCCGCATCAAACTTTATATTATTCCGAAATTCAGGACGAACACGAATGTCGCCTGAAATTGTCAGCTTGCTGATGTCAAACATCTTGCTGGTCGGCGGATCAAATTTGTGATACGGAATCAGATCCGGAATGGCACGCGGCACCGCAGGCACCGCCGAATTTTTGTCCGTGGCAGGAGTCGTTTTCGCCGCAAACGCCGGCATGACCGTCACCGCCACGATCAGGGCGATTGCAATCGTTCCTGTGGAAATTTTAGAGATACTCATCTTTTCCCTCCTGTGAAAAATCCTATTACAGATAGGACTGGTTTCTACGCCGTCTTGCTTTATCGTACTTGCCTTCTGCTTTGCTGCAAGCCCTGATTTTTTATGTCCCTAGCTTTTCTTTCGCGTGTTGCTCCGTTCCTGTTTATTCACGTTCGTCCAGTGTCACTGTCGAAAAAGCTCCATATTTCTATCATAGTTCGTTCCCTGCTGGCAATACCTTTTTCATTCATTGCCAGAATGTCCTGCGGTCCTGCAATGCCCTTGTATCCGCGCCAGCAAAACCACGACCTGGCCTGTCTGTGTCAAAAAAAAACACCACCATCTCTTTGTAAGGGTTTTCCCGTATTCATCACCTCGCCCTGTTTTCAGTCACACCGCCGAGCAGGGGCTGCATGGCCCAGTGCGTGGGCCATGCCGTGTTATACTGGCCTGTTTTCTTCGCGCACACCGGAGGACGCCGATTCTCCCACACCCTTCACGGTCTCTTCCGCGTCTTTGATGGATGAGGTGAAATCCTGCTCCGCCATTTTTACTTCCTGCTGAATCATATTAATTTCCGGCTCAACGGACTGTCTCAAGTCATCCGCGGTTTCCTTGAACCCTTTGACGGCTCTCCCCACCTGCCTGCCAATTTCCGGCAATTCCTTCGGCCCAAACAACAGAAAGGCCAGAACCAGAATGATGAGGATTTCCATTGCTCCGAGGCCAAACATGGTTACCTTCCGTTCGGTATGGCCATCACCCCGAAAGCGGTGAGGGCGGGATTCGCACGGGCATAGATGCTTTCTTGATTTCCCTCACGCCCGGCGTTCCTGATTTCTTTCTTTTTCCCTGAATCCACAACCAGCCGTACGTGTCAGACCTGCCGGGATTCTCCCGCAGCAGGCTGCGGCGCCGGCGTTTCGGTGACTGGTTGAGCCTGCGGCTCGACATTCTGTGCCATCGGCGCTTCGGCCAGTTGACCTGGCTGCGTGGACGGAGCCGCACCGGCACCCGTGCCCGCCGAAGCCACATCATCCTGTTCCGGCGTGACGTCCATCGCGTCCGGTTCATGAATGGACTTTTTGAACCCTTTAATGGCTTTGCCCAGCCCTTCCCCAAGTTGCGGAATTTTGCCCGCCCCGAAAATGATGAGGACAATGAACAGGATGAGGAGCAATTCCATCCACCCAAAGGAACCAATCATGGCTTACCCTCTTCTCAACAATGTCTCTTTGATCTGCATGGTTTCCGCTGTTGACCGAACCCGATCAACACGCCAACGTTCCGGCGACCGCTTTGACGGATTTTGCTGTCGCCTGTGCCAGTCCTCTACCAAATCCCAAGGCGATTGTCAAGGAGAGCGGCCATGCGACAGTGCTCCCCCGCTCCACGGTGAGCTTGCCACACGCCGTCACTTTTTGTCTGTGTCTCATCCGAGAAAATGCCTGGTGATGGGCGTAGGAAGGAAGGTGATGAGTCGTCCGCTTCCCGTTCCCTCGCCGTTGGCACTGAATGGTGTCAGGCCCGCGCAGCTCGGGCATGACAGCGTTGGCTTATCGCCCGCCGGGCATCATCCGGAAATGGAAATAATCAACGGACTGCGGCGGAGCCATGAATGCGGCGTGGAGGCCGTGCCGCTCGTAGCCCAGGGCTTCCAGTTGCCCCGCCACGCTCATGACCTCTTCTTCCGTGACGTAGGCCACTGTATCCGCAATGCCGCGCCCGGCTTGCCTTTCCAGCAGCCGCTCCATTTCCCGACGCGGCTCGTCCGGGGTGTCGGGCGCAAGGGGCAGGACGATCGTGCGTTCATAGGGACTTGCATATCCGGTGTTCACCGCCTCGATCGTTTTCACAATCAACCGATCCACTTCCCATTGTCCGCCGCGCGGCACATTGGGATGGGCGGCGAGCACGTCCATGAAACTCATGACGTTGGCTCCCAGGTTTCGTCCGACAAATTCTTTTTGCGATTCGACCCGCACGTGCCCGCCGACCTGTTTGGCCACGTCTTCCAACAACGCCACGTTGACCAGAAAACTCAATTGCCCCCCCACGATGTTGTAACACGGTTTGTCCGGGTCGTTGAGGACGGCTTCGTCCATGGTGCCCGCGTCAAAGCCGCTCAATCCGAGCGCGTCCGGGGCCATCAACCGATTCGCTTCTTTGAGAACGGCGGCCGCGCCGACATTCACGGGGATCAGGACTTCCTCGTCAAAGAGTTTGAGAAAATCCGTGATGAGCCGACGAAACGGCACGTCTTTGGCCTCAATGGCACGGTACTCCCGTTCCCACACCAGATCATCCAAAAAGGCGGGGAGTCGTTTGAGTTCGGCGACGTCGGGTTGTTCAAAGCGATGAATCAGGCCCGTCCAATCGGGAAAGTCCGCAAGCCGGGTTTCTTTCAAATTCGGCCGGATGTGTTCTTCCAGCACGTCCCCGGCCTTCCGAAGCAGGAGTTTGGTCGGCAACTCACTCCATAATTCATTGCACACAATGCGATCCACCGACCCGTTGTGGTACGAGTGCAGATCGCGCACGTCGGCGTGAACCCATTCAATACGATCCCGATGCCTGGCCAGGTCCGCGTTGCCCCTGGCGCTGTCAAGGACGATTTCCGACGCGTCAACCAGCACGTATCGGAGGCGCGGATAGAGCGCCCCGTCACGATCCAGGGCTTGCACGCGATCGAGAAAACAGGCCGCCAGATTGCCGTTGCCGCACCCCCATTCCATCAGGGTCAGCGGGGCGCTCGCCTTGTCCGGATTGGCCTTCAGACGTTGCAGCGCCCGTTCCACGTAATCCGCCGCCAGCGCGTACCCCAAGCGATAATCCGCGGCGGCAAAGGTCTGATAAAAGTCTCGCACCCGTTCGCCACGCAGGCCGTAAAACACGGTGTTCATGTGCTGCTGCCAAACGTCCACCGGCGCAAACTCCCCCAGCAACTGGGGTAACGCTTCTTCTTTCTCCTCGACTTGAGCCGCCATGCACATGCCTCCATTCCGCTTTGTCCCAAACACGCCCGCGACACAGTGGGCTGATTCTACCAAGGGCTTTTGCGCCTCGCAAGAGAACGGCGTTGCCTGTTATAGTGACCGCCAGGTACCCGGATGGCGCACCGGGACACGGGAGCAGCACCAGGAAGACGCGGGGGGCATGACGTTGTATGTTATTGGGTATGAAGTCAGGGCATGAACGGAGGGATCACGGTTGAGACCGCAACGGGCCTTTTCGCCATTGCCGCTGGCCACATGCCTGTCCGCCGCGCTGATTGTTCTGTGTCCGGCCGGGCTGTGCCTGGCCGGACAGGATCCGGGGCAAGGCCCCACTCCCGCGCCCTTCAGCCCCGACGAAACCCAACACGGTTTTTCCCAGATCGAGACCATGCCCCTCGTCCCGGAGGAAACAGCGCCGGACCCGTTGGATTATTACAGGAACGAGTACCCCGGCTCACTCCGTTCGCGGGATCGCTCGGCAGACGGACCGCCCGGCGGGCTGTTTCGTCAGATCACTCTGGCTCACAATTTTGAAGAAGAGATGGATGTGCGGCACGGCCACCTTTACTCCCCTGTCCGTCCCGCCGAGACGTTCGCTTCGGATACGTCGGCGGTGTACGTGGTCTTTCGGGTGTTCAAGCATTATGCCGCGTATCACGTCATCGGGCACATGGTTCCCGAGCGCGTCCCGGGATTCTCCGGTGAGACCGTCACCGACGAAGACACCGCCTCGCTCGCGCTGGAAGACGAAAGCGGCTACCTCAAATTCTTCGCTCCATCTCAAGAAGGTCAAGCAAGCTGGCGTCCGGGACGCTACAGGATTGACATCTTTGTGGGCTTTGAAGCCAGTGAGCTCACACGCATGGGAACCTTGCGCTTCACGATTGCTCCACGCGCCTGACCCGGCCATGAGGCGGGCGGACGGGCGGCACAGGCGTCGGGGCCAAGGTTTGACCCGCGTTGCGGTGATTGGATACAATGAAGCTGTTTGTCGCGCACACCATGTCCTTCCCGTTGACACGCGCCTCGGTGTATTTGTCCCGCACGGAACGCTCGGACGAGACGTTCGACAGACCGACGCCGGGCCGACCCAACACCGCTTATGACGCATTCCCCGCAACCCTGGCTCTCCGTGGTGATCCCCATCAAGGATGAACGGGACAACCTGCGGACATTGACCCGCCAACTCACCACGGTCCTGGGCAACATGGAGCAATCGCGCCTCGCCCCTTTTGAAATTGTGTACGTGGATGACGGCTGCACGGACGGCAGTTCCGCGCTGCTGGATGAAATCCGTCGCGACACCAGGGCCGTGCAGGTGCTTCACCTTGATCGCAATCACGGGCAAACCGCGGCGTTTGATGCGGGCTTTCGCCACGCCGGTGGCGCCTTGATCGCCACGCTGGACGGCGATTTGCAATACGACCCCGCGGACATTGCCGTGCTGCTCCCGTTGATCAACGACTACGATCTGGTGTGCGGCTACCGTCGGCAACGGCTGGACACCGTCGTTCGGCGGCTCTCCTCCCGCCTCGCCAACCTGATTCGGAACGCGTTGCTCCGCGACGGTGTTCGGGATACCGGTTGTTCACTCAAAATTTTTCGGCGGTGCGTGATTGAGCGGATCCCCCGGTTTCGCAACATGCATCGCTTTTTCCCGGCGCTGGCCAGGATGCACGGATTTTCGGTCGCCGAAGCTCCCGTGCGCCATTTCCCGCGCGTCCACGGGCGTTCCAAATACGGCATCGGCAATCGTCTCTTTGCCGGCCTGTACGATCTCATGGCCGTCCGCTGGATGCAGCGACGCTGTTTCCGGTATACAATCGTGCCGGCCACGTCGTCCGGTTCCGTTCGTGAGCCGACGGACGCCGCCCCCGACCATCCGTCCCCGAACATTCCGTCACGGGAGCATCAGGCATGACGCGCGTCACTGTCACTATCCCCCATGGGTTCCGCTTCCGCCCTCACGTGTGCGGCACGACGCGCCCGGTCTCGCACCCCGTCACCCGTCATCCCGCAGATCCTGCACGATGAACGAACTCCTGGCCGGCATGAGCGCCCATTTCGCCGGCTTGACGCCGGTGGAACTCGTCTGGCTGGGCGTCGGCTTTCTGGGACAAGGCCTGTTTTTTTCCCGTTGGATTATTCAGTGGATCGCGTCCGAACGGAACGCCGACAGTCAAATGCCCCTGGCGTTCTGGTACATGAGTCTGGCTGGCGGGCTTATCGTGTTGTCGTACGCCGTATATCGCCGCGACCCGGTGTTTATCGCCGGACAAGGCATCGGCTCGTTTGTCTATCTGCGTAATCTCATGCTGATCCATGCCAGTCGAAAGCGCGTCGCCCGTGCCTGATTGTCGCGCCGTTGCCATCCATGCCTGCTGACACACCCCCCATGCCGTTTTCCACACGCAGCCTCCACCTTGTGTTGCTGCTCGTCTGTGGATGTCTGCTGCTCGTGACCGGGCTTGGAGACATGGGTCTCACCGACCGCGACGAAGGCAGCAACGCGGAAGCCGCGCGCGAAATGCTGGAGACAGGAGACTGGATTTCTCCCACGCTGAATGGCGAGCCGCGCTACGCCAAACCGGCGGGAACGTACTGGATCATCGGCGGCGCCTATGCCCTGTTTGGCGTGCATGAATTCGCGGCCCGTCTGCCGTCCGCCGCGTTTGGACTCGCGTTGCTTTTGTTGCAATACCTCTTTCTTCATCGGTTGCTGGGCCAGACCGTCGCGCTCTGCGGATCCCTGATGCTCCTGCTGAACGTGACATTCGTGGGCGTTCACCGTCTGGTGCTGACCGACCCGGCCATGGTGTTGTGTACCACGCTGGCCGCCTACGGCTTCTGGCTGGGCTTTCACGGCCGGGGGCGGGACCGACGTTTCTTATGGCTGTTTTATATTGGCATGGCGCTGGCCACGTTAGCCAAAGGCCCGGTGGGCATTCTCATTCCCCTGCTGGGCGTGGTGCCGTACCTGACTCTCACGCGTCAATGGCCGAGCTATATCGCCAGAGGCAAACCGCTTCTCGGCTGGGCCGTCTGCGGCCTCATTGCCGCGCCCTGGTACCTCGCCATGCTGGCCATCCACGGCACGGACTATCTCGCCGCGGCCCAGGTCAATACGATTGGACGATTCACGAACCCCATGGAGGGTCACGGCGGAACCATCCTGTTTTACGTCCCCGTCCTCCTGCTCGGATTTTTCCCGTGGAGCGGATTGCTCCCGTCGGCCCTCGTCCACGCGCTGAAAGACTGGAAGTCGTTTTGGACAGGCGCGCGAACGACGGGGGGCGAACAGGGGCTGCCGATCTTCTGCGCGGTGTGGGTGGCCGGCATCTTGTTGTTTTTCTCCATCTCCGCCACACGGCTGCCTCACTACATCCTGCCTCTGTATCCGCCGGCCGCGTTGTTGGTGGCGGTACTCTGGTCCCGTTTCTTCGCCCGTACATCCCGCGCGGAGGCACCATCCGGACTCACCACATCCACGCGCGTCGTCCTCATCACGGGGTACCTGTTCAGCGGCCTGTTGGTCTCGATTCCACTCGTGTATGAACGCATGAACCCCGCCATCGCGGAGCACTTTCCGGCCGCCGAACAGGTCGGCGTCGGGCCCGCGCCGGTCGTGATGGGCGTGGTCGTGTTTCTGGGAGTGGTGCTATTTCGACAATTGATCCGGAAGGAAGCCCGTCGGTTTCAGGCTTTTTGGGCGCTGTCGGGGATGATGGGGACGCTCCTGCTTATCGTGATTCTCTTTGCCCTGCCGCGCTTTGAACGATATTTCATCAATCCTCCCCAGCAATTAGCGACCATCGCGGGGTTCAATCTTGGCCGTGATGACACGCTTATTCATTTTGGCCGCAAACTCCCTTCGTTATCGTTTTACGCAAAACGACGGGTGCATTTCATCAACCCCGGCGAAGACGAAAAATTTGCGCCGCATGTCAACGCGGACGGCCGCATCATGGTCATCCTGCAAGCCAGTCTTCATGATCGCCTGCCCGCTCCCGTCGCTGCGTTCACGCCAATGCTCCAACGATACGGCTTTGTCCTCCTGTCCAACGATCCGGTGATGCGGGAGACGGGGGCGGGAAACCCCGGATGAGAAAACCGGGGCTAACGCAGCGGCACAATGCCGTACAAGCCATGGACGGTCGCCATCACGATCACCCATAACCCCGCCAGCCAGATTTCGCGCGACAGCTTCGGGGCCTCCGCCAATACGTGATCGTCATGATCCATGATCCACCACACGACACAGGCCATGAGGGTTGCCGCCACAATCCACCACGTATGGAGACTGATGGCCATGCCAAGCGCGATCATGCCGTTGGCGAACAGGATGCGCGGAACAGGCCGCCCCGGCCCCTGACCCGTTCGGGCCATGCGCACGACTGTCCCGCCCACGCATAACGCCAGTCCCGCCCAGAACATGCCCCGCGCCACGAGGCTGTCAACCGGATGGCTGAAGGCGTTCCAGACCATCGCGCACCCACCCACGATAAACGGGAGCATGTACGCCCACGCCCGCGCGGCGTGCCGCGGCCACTCCCCGAGGGGGCGAGCCCACACGTACCCGATCAGGAAACCCAACACCGCTCCGACGAGTATGTCCGTAAGAAAGTGAGACCCGCGAACAACACGGCTCACGCCAACAAAGAAGGCGCCGCCGTACCACGCCCAGGCCCAGGCGGGAAACGCACGAGCCAGCACGGCCGACACGGCAAACGAGGCGGTAGTATGACCGGAAGGAAATGCGTCAAACCCGACCTGCAGAGACGGGCCATAGCCAAACACATCGTGATGCGCAAACCGCGGACGGGGACGTCCGATGAGATGCTTGAGGAGTTGTACGGCGAGACCCGCCAGAACATATGCGACGAAGGTATCCAGCCCCGCTCGTTGCCACGCCTGGCGACGCAGAAACCAGCCAACGCCCCACAGCCCCGCGCACAGCATCACGAGCGTGACCCCATTTCCCAATCGATCGCCAACGTCCCCCAGCCGTTCCATGAACGGGACATTGAGAGACCGACGAAACAGGAGGGCCGGAAAATCCAATTCGGACAGCAGGAACAGACAGGCCAGGAAAATCCCGCCGGAGAGAACGACCACGCTGAAGACTTTGGATCGTGACACACACTCTCCGGATGTATCCAGCACGGGTTCGGATGCGGTTAATCAGGCGAACACACGAAACGGACGACAGAGCGGACTGACATTCAGGGAACCCATTCGGCGAGAAACACGTTATACTCGTCCGGTTCCTTCGCATGACGGTCGGACGCCCACACCAGCATCGAGCCATCCGGGGACATCGTGGGAACACTGTTAAAATGTCCTTCAAAGGTCAGCTGTTCCAACCCGGTGCCGTCATCGTTCACCATATACAGATGCAACGCGGGCCGACCCTGTACGCGCCCCGCCTTCGCCCCGTTTGATGAAAAAAGAATCCGGCGGCCATCGGGATGGAAGACGGGGGCGAAGTTCGAGGCGCCGTTCGCGGTGACCTGACGTTTGCCCGACCCGTCGGCGTTCATCGCAAAGATTGCCGGGCTCCCCGCTTCCACCAGGTTCCGGCTCAATAACGCGTGATAAGCCTCGCGCTCGTCCGCAGTGGCGGGATGCTGCGCGAGATACACAATCCGCTCGCTGTCCGGCGAGTACGCCGCATCGCCATCGTAGCCAACGGCGTCGGTGAGCCTCGTCACGCCGGTGCCGTCAATCTTCATCGAATACAGATCAATGTCGCCGTCACGAACCGACGTGAACACCATGGTTTTGCCATTGGGCGCGACCGTGGCCTCGGCGTCGTACCCCGGCGAAAACGTGAGACGTTGCAGTTCCAGACCGTCCAGGCGAGCGGAAAACACTTCATCGTCATGCAAGGCCCGGCGAGAGCGGGGCTCCCTCGGCGATGGAGGACAATGCAAGCCGGTTAAATGCGTTGAGGAATACAGCACCCGCCGCCCGCCGGGGAAAAAGTATCCGCAGGTCGCGGCGCCATACCCCGTGCTGACCCGGCGCCGGTTGTCGCCATCCAAATCCATGACGTAGATCTGATAGCATGTCCCGACCGTGTGGTTCGCCGGATCGTGCGTGGATTGAAAAATGATGCGCGTCCCGTCAAAGGAAAAAGAGGCTTCGGCGTTTTTGCCGCCAACCGTCAGTTGCCGAACGTTCGTCAAATGCCGTTCGACCTGATCGGAACCGGTCTCCGCCAACACGCCGACGGCCAGGATGTGAATAGACAGCAATGTCGCGACCAGCAATCGGATCATGTTCGTTCGTCTCCCCTTGGTGGCGTTGGTCTCTTGAGCCGGTTCGGCATCATCCCGTCTCATTTACTCGTGCCGGAACACCACCGTCAGATCATCCGTCGGCGGCTCAAACATCCCTCGCGCCACAACGCGTCCCTCGTCAAACACACAATAACTATCCCATCCATAAAAAAACAATAACCGTGACAGCCCACGCACGGCCTCGTGGGAGAATCCAAAGAACACGGTTCCCACCTGTCCGGCATGGAGAGGATTGGCGCAATTCACAAGCACGGCCACGCGATTCCCCGCGTAGGTGACTCCCTCAATGGTGATGCCCTGTTCACTCAACCGGACGCGCGGGCCGCACCAGCGGAGGATACTCGCCACCCACGGATTGGTGCGGGGCGTGCCCATGGCCAACACCGACCGCGCCCCGACCGATGTGGTCCGTTCATCCAGCCACGTCGTCTTGTCGGTGTGCGACCTGATCCGGTCAAGCGCCGGCTTGAAGGCTTGCCGCTCGTGTTCCAACATGGCGGACGACAAGAGCACCGCCCGGCGAGGGGCCGTCACCCAGCCATTGAGCATGGGAGGCATGGCGCGACGCGCGACGCGCCGAAACGTCTGATACTCCGGATCAAGACGCAGACGATCGGGCCTGGCCGGAACCCACAGAGCCAGGCGTTGCTCTTGTCCCCGAATGTCCACCCGTGTGCGATACTCCGGCTCCTGTCCCGCCCGCACCACCACGGGGACGTGCAGCCGATAGGGCGAACCCGTTTGCTTCACGTGCAGATCCACCCAGTAGCCCGTTCGGGGATCGCGTGTGACCGTCGCGCGAACGATCCGGAGATCCGGCGCGCCGACCCCGTCAACCCATTGGGGAAAGAACCATGACAAATCCCGGCCCGACGTTTCCTCAAACGCCCGACGAAGCTGCGGCCAATCCGCATATCGTCCGGTATAGTCGGCAACCACCGCGCGAAGCGCGTCAAAAAAGAGCGGGTCGCCAAGATGCCGCCGCAGCATATGAAAAATCATGGCGGTCTTGTGATACCCGATCGCGTTATCCGCGCGGGTCTCTTTGTGGTGAAATTTCGCCACGGGATAGTCGTCGGCCGGCCGCACGTACAGACTGTACTCCATGAGCATTCGTCGGCGATGCGCCAGCGCCGCTTCGTCGCCCGCGACCCGTTCGTCGTAATAATAGTTCGCCAAATAGGTCGTCAGTCCTTCCACCCAGTTTCCCGTCTCAACATGATTATGCACCGAGTTCCCCAGCCAGGAATGCACAATCTCATGTCCCAGGGAATACGGCTGGGTATAGCCTCGCTTGATTACCGCGTCGCCCAACAACGTGAAGGACGGCAGCCCGATGCCGCTTGGGAAGAAATTCTCCACCACCGCAAATTTGGGAAACGGATACGGCCCGAGCAACGCCGTAAACCACTCCAGATACCGCGCCACGGCCTGCACGTACTGATCGGAGAGATGCGCGTCCTCCGGAAAGAGATACGTGGCGATTTCAACGCCGTTCCACTGCGACGTCCGCTTGACGAACCGGTTCGCCGCCAGTGTCAACGCTTCGGTTTGGGCTTGCACGCTCCACTCGGACTTCGCCACGGCCCCGTCCCGCGCGAATGAAACTTCCCGGCCATGCGTGACGGTTCTCCACCCCGCCGGCACGGTCACCGTGACGCGAAACGTGGCGAACGACCCTGGGATATCGGGATACCAGGCGGTCTCCGACGTGAGATACACGCCTTCTTCACCAATGTATCCCCGGGTTTTGTCGGGACGCACAAAACGCAGGCCGGGCGACGCTGTCGGCGCGTCCTGAATATGCCCGCGATAGGACACCCGCACCCGCATCGCGTCGGATGAGCCGGGCGGCAGGCGAATGGCGATGGTGCGAGTCCGTCCGGCATCCGGGTTGCCCCGCCGGTCGTTGACCGGAGGCCGATCTTCGTTCCACAACGGCGCCACGCCGTTCGTCAACACAATGTCTTCAATGGCCAGATCCTGGTGTAACCGCACGCGCACCACCCGTCCGGTATCGGCATGACCGGACGGATCGCCCGCCAAGCCGCCGGTCAATGCAATCGTATCGTGCGCGATGATCGTATGGGTTGCGGGCCGCAGCTCGACCTGCAAATCGTGATGCCGAATGGTGACATCGGCGGCATGCACGGTCAGACTCAAGAAGACGCCGACGACGCCTCCCGCCACACCGAAACGATGCACGAATCCCGGCCATCCGGAAAGTCGCCTCCCAGGAAGACGGCCGTAGGCTCTCTTTGCCGTGAAGGAGAAGCCGGGCGACGCATGGAACGCCCGCACGCCGTTCCCGGTCACGTGTCACTCACCACATGCGGCAAGGGGGTGAACGCGGCCAGGAGTTCCGCTTCCTTGCGTCGCATGAGCCGGGCTTGCCGCTCATTCCGCTCATGGTCATAGCCGACCAGATGCAACACGCCGTGAATCAGCAATCGCAGCACCTCTTCGTCCAGGGAGCAACGCGACGCTCTGGCCTGACGTTTCGCCGCGGGGACCGAAATCACCACGTCTCCCAGCGTGGACGCCACGCCGGTCGAGACTTCCCGATAGGCAAACGCCAGGACGTCCGTGGTTCGATCCTGCTTGCGATACACCCTGTTGAACCGTCGCATCCGCGTATCCCCGATGAACCCGATACCGACGTCGGCGTCGGCCCAACCGAGTTGAGTCAAGAGCGCGAGGGTGACGCGACGCAACGTCAACCGACGCACCGACATGCGTGTGACGTGACAATGAATGTGGATGGACACGAAATTTTCGTCGCGGCAAGCGTGGGACAAAATTGTTCAGACTGAATCATGAAGGTGCAATCCCTTCGGAATGTCGCCTTCATGATCGTATTGCACAGGAAACAATGGCGCGTTCAGAGTCCCCATCTGAATATCCTTTCAATCCTTCTGCCCCAAGGATCGTGCGGACAGGGAGAGACCACCACGGTCAGGCATCCGTGGATTGCGACGACGCGCCTTTGCCCGTTCCGTCTCCATACCGGTTGTAGGCTCTGATAATATCCTTCACCAACCGATGCCGGACCACGTCGTCGTCCTGGAAATACACGAATTTGATGCCCTCCACGTGTCGCAGGATTTCAGAAATTTGAATCAATCCCGACGGACGGTTGGGCGGCAAGTCAACTTGCGTGATGTCTCCCGTCACCACGGCTTTGGATTGCAATCCCAACCGAGTGAGAAACATCTTCATCTGCTCCGACGTGGCGTTTTGGGCTTCATCCAGAATCACAAAGGCGTCGTTGAGGGTACGGCCCCGCATAAACGCCAGGGGCGCTATTTCAATATCCCCGCGCTCGATCAGACGATTCACCCGCTCCATGTCCATCATGGCATACAGCGCATCATACATCGGGCGCAGATACGGGTGTACCTTGGCCAACAGATCGCCCGGGAGAAACCCCAGTCGCTCACCGGTCTCCACGGCCGGACGGGCCAAAACAATCCGTCGCACTTCCTTCCTGGTCAACGCCGCAAGGCCCATGGCCATGGCCAGATACGTCTTGCCCGTACCCGCCGGGCCAATGCCAATCACCAGATTATGGCTCTGAATGGCTTCGAGATACCGCTGTTGCGACGGGGTTTTCGGCACCACGGAGCCTTTGGGCGTGGCAATCGGGGGCGTGTCCAGAAAAAACGATGGGTCGGGCCAGGGAGAGTCCGCCGCCTTGAGCGCGCGCGTGACGTCTTCCGGTCGGATCTGACGTTGTCCTGTCGTGCGTTCAGCCAATTCGTACAACAACTCTTCGGCTCGACCAACCGCGTCGGGATGGCCTTCCAGTGTCACTTCATCGCCACGGGCCGACACCCGCACGCGCAGACCATCTTCAATCAACCGGAGGTGCAAATCCTGCGGGCCAAACAGATTGGAGAGATCAACTCCTTCACGAAGTTTGACTTTTCGCACGTCAGACTTTCCAGACCTCCCGGTTCAACGGAGTTCACAGGATTGGCGTCGGCATATTCTAACAAAGGGATTCGTGGCCCACAAGACATGGGCGACAGGCCCACGAGCCACGGCAACGCGCGGCCACAGATGCGAACGTTCGCCCACGGCGACCCGACTGTTTCCAACCGAACGCGGCGCGCCGATACGATGGGCGGGAGCTTACCGCGTCTGACACGTCGGACAATAAAATGAGGCGCGGTCGTCCGCAAGACACCGGATATCGGTCCGACACCCGTTTGGACAACGCGCGCCTTCCTTGTGATAGACGCGGTGACACGTTTGAAAGCGCCCCGGCCGCCCGTCCGGCGCCACAAAATCGCGAATGGACGAGCCTCCCATGCGGATGGCGTCCGCCAGCACGTGCCGCATCGCGTCAAACAACACACGGATTCTTCGCCGCGACAACCGACATCCACGGGCATGCGGATGGATGCCCGAACGAAACAACGATTCATTGGCGTAGATGTTCCCGATGCCCGCGATCCTCTGTTGATGCAACAACAGCGCTTTCACGCGACCACGCCCGGACTTGATCAGCGTCACGAACTCCTCTTCGGTCATGGTCAACGGATCCGGGCCAAAGCGACGCCGGCGATAGGCCCGCCATGCCTCATGATCCAGGAAGTACAACCCGCCAAAGCGACGGGCGTCCCAATACCGCAGCGGCGGCCCGTCGGCAAACCGCATGACCATATGCACGTGCCGTTCACTCGGAACCGCTTCACGCGCGAAGAGCAATAAACCCGTCATCCCAAGTTCCACGATTGCCACCCGTTGCTCGGCGCCCCGCTCACACATGATGGCGATACTCTTTCCATGCCGCCGCACATCAACGACATGCGCGCGACCATACCAGGACAGAGACGCCATGCCCTGCCGGACAATATCGTTCCGTCCAATCCACAGGCGTTCAATCACGGCCCCGGACAGGGCTTCCCGTAATTGACGCCGCACCACTTCGGCTTCAGGAAGTTCCGGCATCGCGTTCCCCGAAACATCCACAGGACAATCGCACACAGCGGGCAGACGGGCTTGCCGGTTGCGCAAGCCAACCCGGACTTCTATACTGTTGTTGAAGCTTTGGACGTTCCATGACACCCGTCGTCATCGGAGAAAGGACAGCATACGCCATGTCACAGCCTGACGTGCAATACGTTCAAGAGCAACTCTGCCTCGCGAAATGCGCCATCTGCAAAAAAAGTCGGTTTGCCATTGACAGCCGGTCCATCGGAGACGATGGGAACTGGAAGGCGCTGTGTCTGGACTGCCATTATCATTTTCCGGTCTATACGGATATGGAGTTTTATCTCCAAACCCAGCCTGACGTGCCTTATCGGCTCAAAGAAATTGTCTGCCCCCATTGCGAGCAACGCGGGGTCTCGCTCAACTTTCGTATTATCATGTCCGTGCGGGAGTCACGCTATTTCGTGACCTGCCAACATTGTCAACGCGCTTTTACCGAACAGTCTTTTCTGGAAGCCTATGAATAACGACGACGATCATCCATCCACCGCCCCCGATTCCCCCCCGCCCGACGCGGCGGCCGCCGTGAAAGCCAAAAAGGAAATTCCCGTCGTGTCGGTTCCGCATGACGACGATGTGCTTGACACGGAAATGGCCGAACTTTTTGAAGAAGATCAGGTCACCCATCAGCACGGCAGCACCGAACCTGAAGGCGACTGACCGGTTCAGGAGCAAAGCCGAACGTCCGTGACGCGGGCAACTCGTTCACAAAGCGCGGGGCCAAAGGATGGAGCGGATTCGGCGCCGGAGAGAGTCCGGTGCGTTCGAGAAGATGCGGGCGAGAAAGCCTGCGGGCCGGCACAGGACGTTTCCGAGGTCTTCCGTTGTCGCCGCCGCTTTCGTGGTCAGCACAGGCGCGTCGCGTCCGCGTTGACCACGCCGGATGTCTTCGGTATGGTGCGGGGTGTGGACAGTGCCACTCTGGAGATCTGCTCATGAACGATCAGCTAATGCAAGCGTATATTGAAGTCGAACGTTCCATGCAACGCTATACTGACGTGCTCGCCGACTATCTGATCTCTCTCAAGTCAACGGAGGGAACGGACGCCCGAATGCTTGAACGCATGACTGCCGGGACGAAGGCCATGCAGGACAGTAGCGGTATCTATCTGTCCTATGCAAAATTTGTGGCCTATGGCATGCCGGAGAGCGAAGATCTCATCGAAGAAGACGCGGACGACGATCTGTACGCCTGATCGCCGCCCCCCTGCCCCGTTCCTTCACCCATCGTCCGAAATGTGCCGTGCCATCGTTCGCAACGGCTCTCCCAGGAATCAAGACGCCTTGGGGGCGCACTGTGACCAAGCGTAGGCGCCAGGACTTTGAGCAGGAGGACTCCGGCCACTCCCTGCAATGACCGTTCAAGACAAGGATGGGGAAAAAATCATGGTCGGGGCGAGCCGATTTGAACGGCCGACCTCTCGCACCCCAAGCGAGTGCGCTACCGGGCTGCGCCACGCCCCGACGATGATATCAGCAACAACAGCACGTCTCGTTAGCCTAATGAGGATGGGTCGCCCGATCGGGTTTCACGGGAAGAGCGTTTAACCCATCCAGGATCTCCCGGAGTTCATTCCTGATGCGTTGCACCCGCCCCCCCGGAATCACCGGTTTCTCCTGGTCACGTCCCCGACGTTGACGCCAGTACCGTTTGAGACCCGTAATGGTATAGCCTTCCTCATAGAGCATCCGCTTTATTTCCAGAATGACTTCAATCGTGTGCTGATCATAAACCCGGTGCCGTCCCTGACTTTTTTGGGGACACAGGAAACTGAACTCGGACTCCCAAAAGCGAAGCACGGACGCCGGCAATCCGGTGATCGAGCTGACTTCGCCAATTTTATAAAACGCTTTGTCCGGGACTTGACTCCCCATGAGCATTCCCAACAATGATGTCTTCCCTCCCCACTCGGCGCAGGATCTACGAATTCACTTCTTTTTTGAACAGCTGACTCGCACGAAAGGTAACCACCCTTCGGGGCGTAATGGCAATTTCTTCGCCGGTTCGAGGGTTCCGTCCTTTGCGCTCCCCCTTGCTTCTGACGACAAAATTTCCGAAGCCCGCAATTTTCACGGCCTCGCCCCTGCGCAGTTCGTCTTTCATGCAATCCAGCACATATTCCACCACATCCATGGCTTCGGTTTTGGAGACACCCACCTGTTCGCAAATGTGATTGGCAATATCGGCTTTACGCATCGTCTCTGCCAACCCTTGTGGTCACGCCGGAAATATCATGGCACGTTAGCAGCGCACCTTCACTTCGACCAGTGGGGCATCGCGTTCATGTCGTCACGGACGGGCGATCCACGGTAACATCATCCGCCGACAACTGCCAGACGCACATCATCCACTGGCGGATACCGGCGTACACTGCACCACGTGACGTGTCCGCGCCGCTCTCGACCACGCAATCCTTGCAGGATGTCGCGGTCGGCCCTGAAAGTCGGGATTCGCCAGCGGTGCGACGCATAAACGGCAATGGTCGGTTGCATGGCATGTCGCCCAAGACAGATTGTATCGCATGTTCAACGATGCGCCCTTGCCTTGAGGCGTGGACACAATAACCTGGTGCCATCTTGTCATACCTGGAAGTGATCAGCCGTTGTTGTCCAATGAATGCACCGTCTTGGCATTGAATATTCTCTAAAAATTATCGGGAGAGCATGAAATTGTCAAGGGAATTTACGCACTCACACTTACTCTATTCCACGGTCTCATGGGCCGGGACACGGAGCAGCTTGTACTCAATGCTGTCCGCCAAAGCCTGCCAACTGGCTTCAATGATATTCTCCGACACGCCAACCGTGCCCCAGGTACGTTTATGGTCGCCGGACTCAATCAGCACCCTCACCCTGGACGCCGTGCCCTGACTGCCGGCCAGCACGCGTACTTTGTAGTCCAGCAACCTGACTTCGCGCAACTCCGGATAGAACGTTTCAAGCGCGCTCCTCAAGGCATTATCAATCGCATTGACGGGGCCGTCGCCCGCCGCCGCCGTCTGTTCGACAACATCACCCACCCGGACTTTGATGGTGGCTTCCGTCACCGGCGTCTTCTCGGCATGTCGCTTCTCGACGCTGACCCGCAAGCTCAACAGTTCAAAGGACGGGCGATGCGTTCCCATCGCTTCCCGAACCAGTAACTCAAATGACCCTTCAGCCCCTTCAAACTGATACCCATCCCGTTCAAGATCCTTGAGTCGCGTCAACAGTTCCGGAAGACGCGGATGGTCTTTGGACATGGACAGGCCGAAACTTTCCACCTTCCGGGCCATGCCGCTTCGCCCGCTATGATCGGAAAGCAGGACGCGTTGCCGGTTGCCCACCGATTCCGGGTCCACATGCTCATACGTCAGGGCGTTCTTCTGCACGGCATGAATATGGACGCCCCCTTTATGGGCAAACGCCGCGTCCCCGACGTAGGGTTGTCGCTTGTTCGGCAGGATGTTGGCAATTTCCGACACAAAATTTGACACGTTCCGGAGCTGCCGCAATCGCCCGTCCTCCCACACACGAACGTTCATCTTGAACGTAAGATTGGCCAGCACGGAGCAGAGATTCACGTTCCCGCATCGTTCCCCGATGCCATTGATGGTACCCTGCACCTGTCTGGCCCCCTGCCGCACGGCCACCAGGGTATTGGCCACGGCCATTTCCGCATCGTTATGCGCATGAATACCCAACGGAACCCGACAGGCCAGCTTCACCTGTTCCCAGATAGATTCGACCTCCCAGGGCATGGTGCCGCCGTTGGTGTCACAGAGAATGATCCGCTCGGCTCCGCCATCGGCCGCTGCCCGTACCGTCTTCAACGCATAGTCGGAATCGGCCTTGAATCCATCGAAGAAATGCTCCGCGTCGTAAAAGACCCGTTTTCCATGAGCGCGCAAGTACGCGATGGAATCCCGAATCAATTCAAGATTCGCGTCCAGCGACGTGCCCAGAGCCTCGGTCACATGCAAGGTCCAGCTTTTTCCAAAAATGGTGATGATCGAAGTGCCCGCCGCCAACAACGCGCGAAGATTGGCATCGGCGTCGGCTGATTGACTGGCCTTTCTGGTCGAGCCAAAAGCCACGATTTTCGCATGTCGAAACGGCATCGTCCGCATGACCTGAAACACCTCAATGTCACGAGGATTCGCGCCCGGCCATCCTCCCTCAATGAAATGGACGCCCAACTCGTCAAGCTTCTGCGCAATGCGCACCTTATCCTCCACCGAAAAACTCACGTCTTCGGCCTGCGCGCCGTCTCGGAGCGTGGTATCGTAGATTTCCAGTTGGCTCACGTCAGCCATGATGCGCTCACTCCACCGGTTTCATCCCCATACGCCCGACAGGATCAACCTGATCAATCGGGGACAGGCTAGAACGAAAAACACTCAAGACCCGCAGATCCTACATACGTGAATCACATTTGTTTTTTCAAGACGCCGTTCCTCTGTCCCGGCCCTCCGCTCCGGCAGAGCCGGGGGGGCGGTCCAACCTAAACTCATCATGAAGGGCCCGAATGGCCTGGTCGCAATCCCGCTCATCCAGCACACAGGAAATTTTAATTTCCGAAGTGCTGATCATCATGATATTGATCGCTTCCCCGGCAAGTGTTCGGAACATCCGCGAGGCCACGCCAGAATGGGACTGCATCCCAACCCCCACCAAAGACACCTTGGCGATTGATTCCTTGACTTCAACGGTCTTCGCGCCGATGGCATCGGCTGTCCGCGTGACCAGCGTCATCGCACGCGCCAAATCGCTGCGTGGGACCGTAAAGGAGATGTCCGTGAGCGCGTCCCGGTGACTGACGTTTTGAATAATCATGTCCACCACGATGGAGGCTTCCGCCATGGCGCCCAGAACATTCGCGGCAATCCCCGGCTGGTCCGGCACACCCACCACGGTGATTTTGGCCTGGTTCCGGTCGTCCGTCACGCCCGACACCGCAGCATGCTCCATATCCGCATCTTCATAGGTCACGAGTGTGCCCTCTCCTTCCTGAAAACTTGACCGCACTTCTACCGGAACACGGTACTTCGCCGCAAATTCGACGGAACGCGCCTGGAGCACTTTCGCGCCCAAACTCGCCAGCTCCAGCATTTCCTCATACGACAGTTTCGGAATCCGTCTGGCGGACGCCACCACGTTGGGGTCGGCGGTGTACACACCGTCCACGTCGGTAAAGATGACGCAACGAGACGCCTTCAACGTCGCGGCCAGCGCCACCGCCGTCAGATCCGACCCCCCTCGTCCCAGGGTGGTGACTTCCGATTGTTCGTTGACGCCCTGAAAGCCCGCGACAATGGGCAACACCCCGTCGGCAAGCGCCTGCTTGACGGGGTCGGCCATGACTTTCGCAATACGCGCCCGCGTGTGTGAACTGTTGGTCACAATCCCCATCTGACGCCCGGTGAAGGAACGCGCATTGATGCCGAGGCTCCGAAGTTTCATCGCCAGAAGCGCAATGGCCACGCGCTCGCCGGAGGACAACAACACGGCAAGTTCCCGGTCATCCGGTTGCGGGGTCACGTCATGGGCCAGTCGCAACAGCCGATCCGTCTCCCCGCTCATGGCCGATACCACCACCACCACCTGGTCGCCGGCTTGCTGGGTGCGTTCAATCCGTTCAGCGACCCGATGGATGCGCTCAACATTGCCGATGGATGTCCCGCCGAATTTTTGAATTACCAGCGCCATGCGTGCCTCGCCTTGTGAACGCACGAGTCGTCCATGTTCAGGCTCGCAGCGCCGCGAGCACGTCGTCCCGTGTGGCTTTGACCGTCCGGGCTTTGGGTGAGATGCTGACGGCGATATCGGGGTCCTTCAACCCATGGCCGGTTAACGTGCAGACGACCGTGGCGCCTTCCGGCACCAGCCCCGCCTGGCTGCGCTTGATGAGACCGGCCACGGACGCGGCGGAGGCAGGCTCACAAAAGATGCCTTCTTCTTTGGCGAGCCATTGATACGCCACGAGAATTTCTTCATCCGTCACCATCTCCATGGCTCCTGACGATTCCTCCACCGCTTGCAGCGCCAGCTTCCAGCTTGCGGGATTCCCAATGCGAATGGCGGTCGCGATGGTCTTCGGTTGTTCGACCACATGGCCTCGAACGATCGGCGCGGCCCCCTGGGCCTGCACGCCTATCATTTTCGGGAATTGCGTGATCTGACCGGCCGCATGGTAGGCCTTGTACCCTTTCCAGTAGGACGCAATATTCCCGGCGTTGCCCACGGGCAAACAATGATATGAGGGAGCGTGGCCCAACTGATCGCAGACTTCCATGGCCGCGGTTTGTTGTCCTTCCAGGCGAAACGGGTTGATGGAATTGACCAGTTCAAATCCCTCTTCCGCGCACACGATCTTGCCGATGGCCAGCGCCTGATCAAAGTTACCTTCAATTTGAATCACGGTGGCACCATGCGCCATCGCTTGCGCCAGTTTGCCCAGCGCCACGTTCCCAACCGGAATCAGCACGTACACCGGCAAGTCCGCTCGCCCTCCATACGCCGCAGCCGAAGCGGACGTGTTCCCGGTTGAGGCACACAACACCGCGCGCGCCCGGTTCTCCAGGGCCTTGGAGACCGCCAGACTCATCCCGCGATCTTTAAACGACCCCGTGGGATTGGTCCCTTCGACTTTGAGATACAGGTCGGCTCGCGGACAGATGCGTTTGGCCAGCCGGTTGGCTTGAATCAACGGGGTGTTGCCTTCACACAGGGTCACCACCGGCGTCTGGTCCGTGACGGGAAGAAATTTTCTGAATTCTTCGATGACACCGCGCCAGCGCATCATGGTTCTTGATCCTCCACGCGAATCAACGTGACCGGCTCCGACACAAGAGACGCCAGACCATTGATGACCCGGAGCGCGGTTTGCACCGCACGTTCCGATGCCCGATGCGTCATAATCACGACCGGGACCGTTTGGCCCGCCTGCCGAGTCTGTTGCAGAACAGAGGCGATACTAATGGCATGATCGCCAAGGATACCCGCAATCCTGGACAGCACCCCGGGCTGGTCCGGCACCATACACCGCAGGTAATAGCGGGTGGTCAAGGCTTCCATCGGGCGAATCCTGACCGGCGCGCGGCAGTCCATGTGAAACGATGTTGGCGGCACACGTCCGCGGATACCCTGGCGAATGTTGCGGGCAATGTCCATGACGTCGCTCACCACGGCGCTCCCCGTGGGCAGCGCACCCGCCCCCTGCCCGTACAGCATCACGTCACCCACTGCGTCACCCACGACGTGAATGGCATTATAGACCCCGTCCACACGGGCCAGCGGCGCCGTCGAGTCAATCATCGTCGGATGCACGCGGGCTTCAATGCTCTCCTCGTGCCATTTCGCCACACCCAGCAGTTTCACCGTCATCCCCAATTCGGACGCATAGCGAATATCCAGCGCCGTCAACCGTTGGATGCCTTCGGTATAAATATCCTTCATGTTCACGGGAGTGCCATACGCCAAGCCGACCATGATGGCCAGTTTGTGCGCGCAATCAACACCTTCAATGTCAAACGCGGGATCGGCCTCCGCGTAGCCGGCGGCTTGCGCATGCGCCAGGGCGTCCAGGAAGTCCCGCCCCTCGCGCTTCATCTGAGTCAAAATATAGTTGGAGGTGCCGTTCAGGATGCCGACCAGGGACGTACAGTGATTGGCCGCCAGCCCCTCGGTCAGCGCTCGAAGAATCGGAATCCCCCCGCCCACGCTGGCCTCAAACCCCACGTCCACACCCGCGCGATGGGCGCGAGCAAAGACGTCTTCGCCATGCATCGCCAGAAGCGCTTTATTCGCGGTGACAACATGTTTGCCCGCGTCCATCGCGTCAAACATGATGTGTTTGGCCGCATCACACCCACCGACTAATTCAACCACGATGTCAATGGACGCATCATTCATCAGCGCCCGGAGATCCGTGCTGAGCATCCCATCGGGCAGCACCAGACCGCGGTCCGAGGTCACGTCACGGTCCACGATTCGTTTCACGCGCAGAGACGACCCCACGCGCCGTGCAATCAGATCGGCGTTTTGGAACAGGATGGTCGCGGCCCCGGACCCCACGGTGCCAAATCCGACAATGCCGATGCCAATTTCACTTTTCATGCGCACCCGTTGATGACCGTTATGCTTTTAACGCAACCTTGATGCCTCGAATGGCTTGATGGATGCGATGTTCATTTTCCACCAGGGAAAATCGCACGTATTCATCACCGCCTTCTCCAAATCCGACCCCCGGCGATACCGCCACTTTGCCTTCGCGAAGCAGCCGCTTGGAAAATTCGAGAGAGCCTTTTGCGGCGTGGGCCGGGGGAATACGCGCCCACACAAACATCGTGGCGCGCGGATAATCAACCTCCCAGCCGATGCGATTCAGTCCCGAGACCAGGGCGTTCCGACGGCGTTCATAGCGCTTCACAATGGTCTGCACGCATTCCTGGGGCCCATTGAGCGCGATAATACTGGCAATTTGGACGGGCTGAAACATGCCGTAATCCAAATAACTTTTGATCTTGGTCAAGGCCGCAATGATGTCTCGATTGCCGACGCAAAACCCCACGCGCCATCCGGGCATGTTGTAGCTTTTGGATAAGGAATAAAATTCCACGCCGATCTCTTTGGCTCCCGGCACCTGTAACAAACTCGGGGCGCGATACCCGTCAAAGACAATGTCCGCATACGCCAGGTCATGAATGACGTACACGTCGTGCTCGCGCGCAAACGCCACCACCTTTTCAAAAAACTCCAGATCCACCACGCTCGTGGTGGGGTTGTGGGGAAAACTCAAGAGCAGGGCTTTGGGTCTGGGTTGACTCTGGCGATACGCGCGCGTGAGATTGTCAAAGAAATCGTCGGTGGGGCGAAGCTCGACGCCACGCACTTCTCCGCCGGCAATAATCACGCTGTACATGTGAATGGGGTACGTCGGCGTGGGTGTCAACACCACGTCGCCCGGACCCAACATGGCCAGGACCAAATGCGACAGTCCTTCTTTGACTCCCAGCGTCACAATGGCCTCGGTCTCCGGATCAACATCCACGTTATACTGTCGCCCATACCAATCACTGATGGCACGGCGTAATTTTGTAATGCCGCGGGAAGCCGAGTACTGATGGTTTTTCCCTTTTTGCGCCGCCTCAACCAATTTATCAACAATGTGGGACGGCGTCGCCTGATCAGGATTCCCCATCCCAAAATCAATGATATCCTCCCCACGCCGACGCGCGTCGAGTTTCAGTTCCTGGACTTGACTTAACACGTAGGGCGGGAGGCGTTGAATGCGAAAAAATCTTTCCACGTCTGGGCCATTCTTCTCGGTCGGAACATGGCCGATCATGATGAGTCATGACGGCATACGTTTGTCATTGTAGTAGAGGGTAGAAAACCAGTCAACGCAAGTCTTTGTTTTTTCAGCTTTGTTTTCTTCCACGTCCGGAACGGACATCCACGGGTTCCAAGGCGGGTTTCATTGCGACATCCATGCCCATTTTGCCATAATGCCACTCTGTATTGGACGATCCTCTCCCACCACGACTCTGCTGTGAGATGAGAAAGGTGTTGCATGGCTCGACTCGGCGTCAACATTGACCATGTGGCCACGCTCCGTCAGGCCCGTGGCGGCCATGAGCCGGACCCGGTCGCCGCGGCGGTGCTGGCCGACCTCGGTGGCGCCGACGGCCTGGTCGTTCATCTCCGTGAAGATCGCCGGCACATTCAGGAACGGGACCTGACACGGTTGCGTGAAACCGTCCCGTCATCCTTAAATCTGGAAATGGCCGCGGTAGAGAGCATGGTGAAGATTGCGTTGCGCGTGCGGCCGGATGCCGTCACGCTCGTCCCCGAACGGCGACAGGAATTGACCACCGAAGGCGGGCTGGCGGTCGCGGACGATGAGGACCGGTTCACGCTTCTGATTGGCCGCCTGCACGACGCTCGAATTCCGGTCAGTCTGTTCATTGACCCGGACCCCTCGCACATTCGCGCCGCGGGCCGCGTCGGCGCCGATGCCATCGAACTGCACACCGGGCAATATGCCAACAGCCATCCCGAAGACATCCAGCGCGCGTTCGAGGCCCTGCGTGAGGGAGCCGCCCTCGCGCGGCAACTGGGTCTGAACGTCCATACCGGCCATGGCCTGACGTATCACAATATCAGACGCCTGACGACAATCAACGAAATCGTGGAATTCAATATCGGCCATAGCATTATTTCCCGTGCCGTTCTTGTCGGCCTTGAACGGGCGGTCAGAGAAATGCGGGCCTGCATTCCGTTCTCTGCTCACTGTTAGCGACACGACGCGTTCGTACCGGCTTCGGCATGAAAATTGTCACCGCCCACCAGATGCGAGAACTCGATCGTCGCACGATCCAGGAAGCCGGCGTTCCCGGACATGTGCTGATGGAGCGAGCGGGCGCCGGCGTGGTGGCGGCCATGGAAGACATGTTCGGTCCCGTGAAGGGGAAAACCGTCACGATTTTCTGTGGGAAGGGGAACAATGGAGGGGATGGATTTGTCGTCGCAAGGCTCTTGCGTCGCAAGCGCGTCAACGTTCAGGTCTGTCTGCTTGCCCACGCCCGCGATCTCAAAGGCGACGCCAAACTGATGTATCAGCGCGTGAGGAAAGGAGCGGACGGGGCGCATGTCGTACGCGCCCCGTCCGCGGATCGTATGCGCCACCTGACCCGGCAGAGCCACGTGCTCGTTGACGCGATTCTGGGCACCGGAACATCCGCACCAATCACCGATGTGTACGAAGAGGCGATTCACACGATGAATGCGTCCGGGATTCCCACGATCGCAGTGGATCTTCCCTCCGGCATTCACGCGGATACCGGCGCGATCTTGGGAACTGCGGTTCACGCCAACCTGACCGTCACGTTTGGCAATCCGAAATTAGGACTGTTTCTGGGGTCGGGCGTTGATCACACGGGCAGCGTGCGGTACGTTGATATCGGCATTCCTGACCGGTATGTGGAGGCGATGCGTATTCCGATTGAGTTGTTGACTCCCGCCGCGATTCGGTCCTGGCTGCCGACACGCCGGGCGTCCTCCCACAAAGGGACTTTTGGCCATACCGGCATCATCGCGGGCTCACCGGGAAAAAGCGGAGCCGCCGCACTGGCCGCCACAGCGGCACTTCGAGCAGGAGCCGGACTGGTCACCGTGGCGGCACCGGCAAGCGTGCAGGCGCATCTGGAATCGCGCGTGATGGAAGTCATGACACTCCCGCTTCCTGAAACCGAAGACCACACACTGTCACGACGCGCACTCCCGCAGTTGCACGCCTTCATGCAAACTCGAAGCGCGATCGGCATGGGTCCGGGATTGTCCACTCATGCCGAAACCGCCGAGGTGCTTCGAACGCTGATCGCACAATGCGACCGTCCGAACGTCATTGATGCCGACGCCCTTAACGCTCTGGCCGGGCATACGCACATCCTGCGTACACGTCCCATTCCCCCCATCCTGACCCCACACCCGGGAGAAATGGCTCGGCTGCTTGACGCGACGACGGACACGGTCACCCGTAACCGATTGGGGGTGACACAAGACTTTGCCCGCGCGCATTCAAGCATCATGGTCCTCAAGGGCGCTCGCACGATTATCGCTCATCCGCATGGCCACGCCGCCATCTCGCCAACCGGCAATCCCGGCATGGCGACGGCCGGCACGGGAGACGTCCTGACCGGCGTCATTGCCGGCTTGCTGGCTCAAGGGCTCGCCCCCTGGGAGGCGGCCCAAAGCGGCGTCTATCTTCACGGATTGGCGGGCGACCTCGCAGCCGAAGAGTATGGGCATGCCGGGTTGATGGCTGGCGATCTGTTGCACTATCTGCCTCGAGCCATCACGCATGTCCTGCATACCGGTGACCACGCTCCCGTTTCAGTCAGCCCATATGACCAGTGAACCCGCACAGCCATGGACGCTGCCCCTGATGTCGGCATCGCACACCGAACAATTCGGCTCAACCATCGGGCGTCGTCTACGGCAGGGCGATGTCATTGCACTCGTTGGCGAGTTAGGCTCCGGGAAAACGACGTTTGTCCGCGGCCTCGCTCGTGGCGCAGGGATCTCCGCTCACGTGGTCAGCAGCCCAACCTTCGTTGTGATTCAGGAATACTCCGGCCCCATTGCCCTGGCTCACGTTGATCTGTATCGCCTTGAAGATCCCCGGGACGTGGAGGAGACGGGATTGGCCGATTATTTGACCGGACACTGTGCCGTACTTATTGAATGGGCCGACCGACTGCCCGCCGCCTGGTTGCCCGACGACTACCTGTTGATTCATTTCACTCACGCGGGGGACACCTCTCGTCACGCCCGGGTCCAGGCTGTTGGGCCACACAGTCACGATCTGCTTCAAACAATGCATGGCGAACTCCGGGTAGCCCCATCATGAGTCAATCCGAACCAACGCCACTGCTGAAACAGTATCGTGACGTGAAACGGAATCACCAGGATACGATTCTGTTTTTTCGTGTGGGAGATTTTTATGAAATGTTTTATGAGGACGCCACCGAGGCCGCGGCTCTTCTCAATATCACACTGACATCCCGGGACAAGCACAGCACCAATCCCATTCCACTCTGTGGCATTCCGTATCATGCCGCCACAAGCTATCTGGCCAAATTGCTGAAAGCCGGGAAAACCGTTGCGATCTGCGAACAAGTCGAAGACCCCAAATTGGCCAAAGGGCTGGTCCGCCGCGAGGTCGTCAGAGTCTATACGCCCGGCACGGTGTTCGACGATGAATTGCTCAACGCCAAAGAGGCCAACTTTCTGGTTGCCGTGTCAATACGCGCCGTCAGTGCCACACGCCACTTTGGTCTTGCCGCCATCGATCTTTCGACCGGACAATTTCTCATTGCTGAATTTTCCGGCGAGTACGGGCAGGAAGATATGCTGGATGAACTCATTCGCCTGGGCCCTCAGGAAGTGCTTGTCCCGGAAAATACGGAAGAAAGCGTGGTGGATCTCCACGCACTGGTGTCCTCCCTTCGGTTGCCTCGTGTGACGGAACAGCCATCCGCCTGTTTTGAGGTGCAATCTTCGCAAGACATGCTCCAATCTCATTTCTCCATTGCACGACTTGAAGAGCTTGGACTCACGCCCGACCATCCCGGTGTGCCGGCTGGTGGCGGCATGTTGCGATACCTGAAACAGACCCAACCGACTCTGGATCACCAACATATCCAAAGGCCGGAAATACGTGAAGCCACCCGTGAAATGCATCTGGACGCGATGACCATTCGCAACCTGGAACTGGTCCAGGCGTTGAACCCCGAACACAAACAGTCCACGTTGCTGTCAGTGCTTGATCATACGGTCACAGCGATGGGAAGCCGACGGTTGCGTCAATGGATCGTTCGTCCCCTGACCAACCCGAACGACATTCAACGTCGCCTCCATGCGGTGTCCGTGTTCCGGGAATCCCTGAAGGTTCGCCTGCAAATTCGAGCGTTATTACAGGAACTCTACGATCTGGAGCGATTAAGTAGCCGCGTGGGCATGGGAACGGCCACCCCGCGAGACGTGCTGTGTCTGAAAGAATCCCTTCAGATTCTTCCCAGGCTGATTCCTCTGTTCGACAGCATTGCCGACCCGATGCTCACATCCATGTTCCCGCACTGGGATCCCCTTGCGGACGTCACCGCGCTTATTGAAGCATCCATTGATCCCAATGCATCGGCCTCCACCAAAGAGAGGCCGATCGTACGAGACGGCTTTGATCCCGTCATTGACGATCTCCGAACAAGCACTCGGGCCAGCACGCAATGGCTGACCGATTTGGAGCAACGCGAACGGAAGAACACCGGGATCGACTCTCTGAAAATTAAATACAATCAGGTCTTTGGATACTATTTTGAAGTGACCAAAGCCAATCTGTCTCGCGTACCAGAATATTTTCGACGCAAACAAACACTGGCCAATGCCGAGCGGTATATGACCGACGAACTGCAAAGCATCGAAACCCAGGTTTCCGTGGCACAGGTGCAATTACGCCACGCGGAACAGGAGCGTTTTGAGGTCGTCCTCAAAGAAATTGCCAGCCATGTACTCCGCATTCAAACAACGGCCCGACAGTTGTCGCTTCTTGACGTGCTCGTGAATTTTGCGGAGGTGGCTTCTCTTCATGGATACGTCAAACCCGAGATTCACGATGGCGGTACTATTGCCATCACAAATGGCCGCCATCCGGTTGTTGAACAATTTGACTTGCGCGAAGGCTTTATCCCCAACGACTGCTACCTTGATCTTGATTCCCATCGGTTATTGCTCATCACCGGCCCCAACATGGCTGGAAAAAGCACATTTTTGCGACAAACCGGACTGATTGCGCTCATGGCCCATATTGGGTGTTTTGTTCCCGCCGTTGAAGCCACGATTGGCGTCATTGATCGAATTTTTACAAGGGTGGGGGCTTCCGACAATTTGGCCTTTGGGTTGAGCACGTTTATGGTGGAAATGCTGGAGACCGCCAAAATTTTGCAGGGTGCCACATCTCGCAGTCTTATTCTTCTTGATGAAATAGGGCGAGGAACCAGTACCTACGATGGATTAAGCCTGGCATGGGCAATCGCGGAACATCTTCAAGACCGACGCAGACTCGGAGCAAGAACCCTCTTTGCAACCCATTATCATGAAATCACGGACTTGGAACACTATCGGGAAGGCGTACAAAATCTGACCGTCGCGGTGAAAGAAGAAGAGGATCAGGTCATTTTCTTAAGAAAAATCAAACCGGGGAAAGCCGATCGCAGTTATGGCATTCACGTCGGAAAACTTGCGGGCCTGCCCGCAACCATCATTGCACGAGCGGAATCCGTCCTGGCTCAATTGGAACAACATGCGTCTTCTGAGCACATGCGGGCCAGCCTTCGACACCAGGACGACTGCGCTCACGAGACTGTCGCACTCCCCACCCCTCATCCCTTGATTGAAGAGATCAAACAATTGGAACTGTTCGCCATGACTCCCCTGGAAGCGTTAAATCGCCTGGCAGATATTCAAAAACGCCTTGACACCAAATAAGAACGGGCAGAACCCTTGCGGGGTTCTGCCCGTTCTATATCCCGCAGGATATGTTTGTCAGCTTACTGCAACAATTTCCCAAACTTCCCGGATTTCGTCCCTTTGGACATGTGGGGATTTTGGTTGGAATAGGGAATGACCCCGGAGATCGCTCCCACGCCTGGAATGAGCACATCGTACTGCATCTTTTTGTTTTGTGCCCAGTGGTTCTTGTCCATCTCATCTTCAATGCTGGTGGACCGCAGGCTGTGAATGCTACGCGGTTTGCCCGGGGTACCGGCAACTTCTTTCAACTTCTTCACCGAAGACACCACGCGATAATTCTGCTCAGTTTCCTGAACCACAAGCTCGACCAAGGTGTAAGAGGAAGCCTTGGTGCCACTCATCACAGCCTGACTGTGTGAGCCTTTCCCCAACGCCTTGAGGTCCTTCCACACCGCATCATTGGCCGGATACACTTTCAAATTCTTTCCAGGGAAATACTTTTGCCAGTAGTACCCGCTTTCGGCATTGCCGCCAAACACCGCAGCATTAATCCATGCGGCTTTGTCATACGGGTCCACAACGGCCACTCGGGCATGAATGGTCGTCGGTTTGCTGAGATCGCCCCATTCAAACCTTTCCTGGAATGCTTCAATGGCAAGCGCACTGGAGGCCATGCACCCCACCAAGATCAAGGCAGTCAAAACTGCCAGCCCTGATTGACGAATTTTCATGATTCCCCCTCCTTGCGAAAATAAGAGCTTCTGCAAATAAAAAACGTTTCTATAATTCCGTCACTCAACAACCTTGTCAAAACCGCTCGTTATTTGAGTACCTTGAAACTCGTGATGGTACTACCGTCAAGCTTCACTTCCATCGCCACAAATTTCTGGGACGCTTTGGTGATTTTCTTCATCAATGAGGCATCTTTGACTCGCAACCGAACCGTGGTTTGCGGGTTGTACCATCCCGCATACGGGCTGTTAAGATCCTCACCTCCTTGATATCCCCAAGAACAGCAGGCAAACAGGGGATCAGGGATTGATACGTCCCGGTCATCAGACGCACGGCCCAGAGGATCGCCGATTTCGGCGGGCATGCTGGTGTTCCAATACTGAATGCCGAAGAGAATTTCTCCAGTGGGATTGTCCGCCCAATGCGCGTACACCCGACCCTTCAAACTGGAAGCTGGGGTCCCCTTCAGTTTCATGGACCCGAGCGTCGCTACATCACTGGGGTCGCCCGTACATTTCTTGTTGCTTGAACAGGGACCTTTTTGGGCATCTGCCAGACCGACGAAACCGAACGTCATCAGACCTGCGGCCACCAACAACCCCAACATTCCACGTAAAAATGACTTCTTCATTGTCCCCTCCTTTAACATTAGGATGACATAATGAATATAACGACCGACGATTTGTAACCAAAATCCTTGCTTCTGATTCTGAAACGCCATCCCTAGCTGTCTCACAACAAACCAGAGACTTTCTGTGAATGAGGGGCCATGCTACCCATCCCGTCGGGGGTTGTCAAGGGCCTTTCCAAGGAAATTCAGAGGATTTTTTCAGGGTTTTTCAACCCCATTTCCGGCCTGAAAGGCCGCCGGAGTCACGGGGCCCAGCACTGTCACGGCCATAGCGTCAAAATCCAGAAGTTCCCGGCTGATTTCCTGCACATCACGCGCGGAAACCCGGTCAATTGCTGACGCGAGCTCCTGGAGGGACACGTACCGCCCCTGAGCGATTTCATCCTTGGCTAACTTATGCATTCGGCCATACGTGCCTTCCAACCCCAGCATCAACGTCCCTTTTAGCTGGCTTTTGGTCCGTTCCAATTCCCCGGAAGCCGGCCCACGTTTGTGTAACTTTTTGACTTCCCGGCGCACCACGTCCACCACCGATGGCGATTCCTTTGCTCCGCTGGCCGCATAAATGGTTAAGACCCCCGCATCGGAAAAGCTGGATAATTGTGAATAGATCGTATAGGCAAGCCCTCGCTTTTCCCGAACTTCCTGAAAGAGGCGGGAACTCATCCCTCCGCCCAGCATGGCGTTCAGCGTATGGGCCGCATAGCGGGCTGGATGCGCCACGGGAAGCCCCTTGAATCCAACGCAGAGATGGGCCTGCTCCAAACGTTGATGATGCACACACGTCCCTCCCCGGACCTGCGGAGGACGCTGCCTGCCCCCCCCATTCCCGGCCCCTCCGGCCAGATTCCATTTCCCAAATGAGGCATTGAGGAGGGCCGTCGTCGCCTTGACCTGAAAATTCCCCGCCACCGCAATCACGGTTTTTTCGGGATGATAGTGCTCATCCAGATAGTGAAGCACATCACGCCGTTGCACGCGCTTCATGGTGACCCTGTCCCCCAGAATTGACCGCCCCAACGGGTGCCCCCGTAACACCTGCCTGGCATGGAGTTCATGCACAAAGTCTTCGGGGTCGTCTCGAACCGTCCTGATCTCTTCCAGGACGACTTGTTTTTCTCGTTCGATTTCTTTGCTGTCAAACAGAGAGTGATGGAAGATATCGGCTAACAAGTCAATCGCTTGCCCGAGTTGTTGGTCCAATACCTTGAGATACAGGGTGGTAGCTTCGTGGGTGGTAAAGGCATTCATCTCACCACCCAAGCTGTCGATTTCATGGGCAATCCTGGTGGTCGAGCGACGGCGTGTGCCCTTGAACATCATATGCTCAAGGAAGTGCGCGAGCCCTTTTTGATGCGGGCCTTCATCTCTGGTGCCGACTTTTTCCCAGACGCCGACGGCAACGGACTTGAGAGACGGCATCTGTTCCATAACGACTCGAACGCCGTTATCAAGCAATATCTTATGTGTCACAGCCATTCTCTTGATCGCTGAAGCGTGATCGAGCGATGAAACAACGGAGAGCGTTGCCGTTCAACTCCCCGCGGGAACATCCGCGGCAACTTGATCCGCATCGCTGACGGCTTCTTTCCGGCTCAAACGAATTTTGCCCTGTCTGTCGACTTCCAGAACCTTCACTAGGATTTCTTCCCCTTCAGCCAGTTCATCGGCCACGGATTTGACGCGATGTTGCGCCAGTTGTGAAATATGGACCAGGCCGTCCACGTTGGGCAAAATCTCGACGAAGGCCCCAAATTCCACGATTTTCCTGACCGTCCCCTGATACGTTTTCCCCACTTCCACTTCTTCCGTCAACCGGTTAATGATGTTAATCGCCCGATTGGCCGAGTCTTCGTCCACCGCGGCAATCGTCACCAGGCCCGCATCATTGACATTCACCTTGACCCCACATTCCGCAATGATGCCTCGAATCACCTTCCCTCCAGGCCCGATCACATCACGAATTTTGTCGGTTTTGATTTGAAGCGTAAAAATGCGCGGCGCATAGGGGGCCAGAGACTCCCGTGGGGAGGCAAGCGACTCCCGCATTTTTTCTAAAATGTGCAGGCGTCCGGCACGGGCTTGTTCCAGCGCCTGCCGCATCAGGTCCGTGGTGATCCCCTTGATTTTGATGTCCATTTGTAGAGCCGTCACCCCGTCTCGCGTACCCGTCACCTTAAAATCCATGTCTCCCAAATGATCTTCGAGTCCAAGAATATCCGACAGAATCACGACCCGGTCCCCTTCTTTGATCAGCCCCATGGCAATGCCCGCCACCGGTTCTTTAATGGGCACGCCGGCATCCATCAGGGCCAAGGTGCCCCCGCATACCGTGGCCATGGAGGAGGACCCATTGGATTCCAGAATATCCGACACAATGCGAATGGTGTATGGAAACGCCTCTTTGGCCGGCAGGATGGACTGCAAGGCGCGCGCGGCAAGTTTCCCATGTCCCACTTCCCGTCGTCCGGGCGAACGTAGCGGTCGGGCTTCCCCGACACAAAAGGGCGGGAAATTATAGTGGAGCATAAAGGTGCGGAAGTATTCCCCCTCAAGCGCATCAATACGTTGCTCATCATCCGTGGTGCCCAGCGTCACCACGGCCAGACTTTGCGTCTCCCCTCGTGTGAACAGGGCGGAACCATGGGTTCGCGGCAACAAACCGGTTTCACACGTAATGGGACGAATATCGGCCGGCCCCCGACCATCGGCCCTGATTTTCTTTTCCAGAATCATCTCCCTGACTTCCCGATATTCGCACTCGCGATAGAGCGTTTTAACCTGGGCGCGACGCGCAGTGTCGTCCTGCCCGAGCGTGTCAACCGCATGGGCGAGGAGCTGATCAAATTGCTGTTGCCGTTCGTTTTTGTTGGGGATGCGCACGGCGTCTCGAATGGGAGCGGCAACCAACTCTTTCACCTGGCCCGGCAAGGCTTCATTGATCGGTGCGACCGGCACCACTCGTTTGGGACGCCCCGCCGCCGTTTGCAACTCAACGATCTTCGCCACAATCTTCTTGATTTCCGCATGGGCCAACTCCAGGGCCTCAAGCATCACGGACTCGGATAGCTGATTCGCCCCGGCTTCCACCATCATGATCGCCTCTTTTGTGCCGGCAACCACCAAATCGAGTTCGCTGTTCTCCAACTCCCGCTTTGAGGGATTGACCACCAGTTGACCGCCCACGCGTCCGATTCTGACTCCCGCCAACGGGCCTCCAAAGGGCACGTCCGAGATCGCCAGTGCGGCGGATGCGGCGGTGAGACCGACAAGTTCAGAAGTCATCGAGTGATCAATGGAAAGCACCGACGCGATCACCTGTGTCTCGTAACAAAACCCGGCCGGGATCAGGGGACGAATGGGCCGGTCAATAAGCCGACTGGTTAAGACTTCTTTTTCCGACGGCGCCCCTTCCCGCTTGAAATATCCTCCCGGAATTTTGCCGGCCGAATAGGCTTTTTCCAGATAATTAACCGTGAGCGGCAAAAAATCCAGGTCCGGCTTCGGCGTGTGCGAGGCCACCGCCGTCGCCAAAATGACCGTATCTCCATAGGTGGCCCAGACCGCCCCATCAGCCAGTCTGGCGATCCGACCCGTCTCCAATCGCATGATGCGCCCTGCTATTTCAAATTCCACCGCATGTACCATTCGTCTCTCCCTTCCTGCCGTCTTATGCCCCTCAACCGTTGAGTGGCGTGATTACTTCCGTAGTCCCAATGCCCCCAGCACCGCGCGATACCGACCCACGTCTTCCCGATGCAAATAATTCAGGAGGCGTCGGCGTCGGCTGACCATTTTCAGCAACCCGTGTCGCGAATGATGATCTTTGGTGTGTGTGCGCAAATGGTCAGTGAGATAGCTGATGCGATTTGTCAGCAGAGCAATTTGCACTTCTGACGAACCCGTATCCTGTTCATGACGCCGATGGCGCTGCACAATATCCGGTTTTGCTTCTTTGACCGCTGCCATACCTGATCTCCTTCTTGATGACATGATGATTGCATGAAAAAATCGCGAGCGAGCCGGCTCGTGCGCTTACGAACACGCTCCAAACACTTTCACCATCTGTAATTGCCTCACCGAAGCCTCCGACTCCGCTGGGGAGGAATCCGGCGAAAGCGGCGGCGGCGCCCATTGCCCCAGGGCCAGCAACCGTCCCCGTTCATCTTTGACTCGAATCAATGTGCCGTGCGGAATCCCGCGACGTTCGTCCGACCACACGACGGTCTCCGATAGCGGAACACCATGGAGGACATTCTCCGCCGCGCGGGCATCCACCACCACCGCGGGAAGATGCGCGACGGCGTCGTCGAGACCCAGGAACGCGGCGCCGTGCCGCATAAGATCCTCGCCATGGACAAGATCGTCAAGCGACACGGACCGGTCAAGACGCAACGGCCCGACCCGCGTGCGGGTCAGACGACTTAAATGTCCGCCCACATCCAGTCGCCGGCCGATATCCGCGCATAACGTCCGAATGTACGTGCCTTTGGAACATCGAACCAGGAATGTGACATACGGCATGTCGAGCGCCGTGATTTCCAGCCGGTAAATGATAATGGCGCGCGCCGGGCGGTCAAGGGTTTTCCCCGCGCGCGCGGCCTTGTACAACGGTTGTCCGCCGACTTTCACCGCCGAATACATGGGAGGCACTTGCCACTGTTCCCCCTGACAGTCGTCCATCACCGCGCGAACGGTCTCTTCCGACAGTCCCCGGGTTGGACAATCCCTGGTCACGGCGCCAGCGGCATCCTGTGTCGTCGTCTCCCGCCCCAGACACAACACGGCCTCATATTCCTTATCCCACTCGACCAGCAACGACGACAGTCGCGTGCCCTGCCCCAGCAGGATGGGAAGCACGCCGGTGGCATCGGGGTCCAGCGTGCCCGCATGACCCACTTTCTGAATCTGAAGACGACGGCGCACTTCGACCACAACATCGTGAGACGTCCGGCCTGCCGGCTTGCAGACGTTCAACACGCCGTGTTGAGCCACGGGCAGAACTCCCGCAACGCGGGCCACGTCCTCAAGCATCCCGGCCATCACGTCTGTTTCTCCTCGTCAGATCCGGCATGGAAACGTTCCACGCCCTCCGACTCCTCGTCAACCGGAAGCACGACATTGAGGATCCGGCCGATTTTTTCGTCCTGCGGGCCGCTGTCGTCGAACCGGAATTGCACCTCCGGAGTATAGCGCAAATCCAGGCGTCGGCCCAATTCCAAACGCACAAACCCCACCGCGTTCTTGAGAATCTTCATGATCGTTTCCACATCGCCACGGGGACCCAACAGGGACACATAGACGCGGGCCACGCGCAGGTCGCTATTCATCGCCACATCGGTCACCGTGACACGCTGAAGCCGCGGGTCCTTGCATTTTCTGCCGAGAATATCGGCGACTTCCATTCTGATTTGATCGGCCACCCTGACCGAACGTTTGGTCGGTTTTGACACGACGCTCACGCTTTCCAATGCCCCCGCCAACTTTCCCCCTACAAGAACTCAAGATGCACATCAAGCAACTCCAGAGTGGGAGTGGCCCGAATCATATTCAACGATTGATCGAGCACGCGATTCACATGACGCGATTCATTCGCAATACAGGCAAGACCCAACACGGACCGTTGCCACAGATCATGATCGTCAAGCTCCGCCACCGATACGTTGAACGTCCTGCAGAGACGCGCTTTGAGGCTGGAGAGAATTTGCCGTTTCGACTTGAGCGAATGCCCTTCGGGCAGATGTAACGAGATCCGACAAATCCCAACCACCATAGGGTCTTCCGACAAATCCGAACAGCCCTGGCCCCATCACGCACACGCCACTTCGCTCGACCACACGCTACAGTTTGGCCGCCTCTTTATCAAAAATGTACGCCTCAATCACATCGCCCACTTTAATATCGTTGAATTTTTCAATGCCGATCCCACATTCATACCCCTGCTGGACTTCCCGAACGTCATCTTTAAAGCGCCGCAACGAGCCGAGTGTCCCTTCATGGACGACGACGTTATCCCGCAACAATCGAATGCCCTCACTCGAACGGGCAATCTGCCCGTCGTGGACGTACGAGCCGGCAATCGTGCCGATTTTCGGGATCGTAAAGACCTGCCGCACCTCCGCCCGTCCCAGCACGCGCTCCGTGAGGGTCGGATCAAGCAACCCTTCCGCGGCCGCTCTCAGATCCGCAAGCGCGCGATAAATCACGGTATGGAGTCGAATGTCGACACCCTCCCGTTCGGCAAGCGCCGTCCCTTTGGGTTCCGGACGAACATGAAACCCGATCACCAGCGCCCTCGACGCGGACGCCAGCAACACGTCCGATTCGGTGATCCCGCCAACGCCCCGATGAAGAATCTGCAACGTGACCGCATCAGAAGCAATTTTTTCCACGGATTCGCACAGCGCCCCCACCGACCCCTGGGTATCCGCTTTCACCAACACCGACAACACCTTTTTGTCCGGCTCCTGGCCTTGCGCCAACAGATCATTCAATGTGCGCCGGTTGAATCCTGATCCAAGCTCGGTCGCACGAAGTTTCTGTTGCCGTGATTCAGCAATCTCTCTTGCCACCCGCTCTTCTTTGACGACGACCAGTTGATCGCCCGCGGCCGGCAATCCCAATAACCCAATCACTTCGACCGGAGTGGACGGTCCGGCTTCCTTGATTTTTTTCCCATCGTGCGACACCATCGCCCGCACGCGACCGCTGGTCGCGCCGACCACGTACACGTCGCCGACTTTCAAGACCCCATCATGCACCAGCACCGTGGCCACGGGGCCGCGACCACGATCCAATTGAGCCTCCAGCACCACGCCCCTCGCGTCGCGAGCCATGTCCGTCTGTAACTCCAGGACCTCGGCTTGAAGCAGGATCATCTCCAATAAGGTCTCCAGGCCCAGCTTTTCTTTCGCCGACACTTCCGAGTAAATGGTTTGCCCCCCCCAGCTTTCTGGAAGAAGCCCATGCTCCGAAAGGCCTTGCTTGACTCGGTCCGGATTGGCTCCCGGCATATCGATTTTGTTGATCGCCACCAGAATCGGCACATTGGCCGCCTGTGCGTGATTCGCCGCCTCGATGGTTTGCGGCATCACACCATCATCCGCCGCTACCACCAAGACCACAATGTCGGTGACTTGCGCCCCACGCGCCCGCATGGCCGTAAACGCTTCATGGCCTGGCGTATCAAGAAACGTCACTTTTTTCTCTCCCACCTGGACGGAGTAAGCCCCGATATGTTGCGTGATGCCGCCGGCTTCCCGATCCGTCACCTTGGTCTGACGAATCGCGTCCAGCAACGACGTTTTCCCATGATCCACGTGCCCCATAACGGTGACGACCGGTGCGCGAGGCACAAGCACGGTTTCGGTCGTAGGCTCAAGCAGATCTTCCAGGAATCCTTCGCTTTCCTTCCCGGTCTGCACCTCAACGTTGAGCCCGACCCCTTCGGCAATCAGCACGCCGGCATCCATGTCCATGGGTTGATTCATCGTGCAGGCGATGCCCATTTCCATTAACTTGCGAATCACATCCGTCACGCGGAGTCCCAACGGTTCCGCAAACTCCTTCACCGTCATGCCGAAGGTCAGTTTGACGGTCTTTTTTCTTGGTTTCGTGACTTCAGTGGATGTGGAAGAAGGGAGATGTCGGGATCGTTCGTCCCGTCTCAGAGCCGGAAGCGGACGAAGATCCTGCCACCGAGCCGCATCTTCGTAGATTTCCGCAAAGAGATCAGAATCGCGTGGTTTTCCGCTTTTCTTGGTTTTTTTCTGTTTCGCATCGTCTTTCGCCTTGTTTTTCTCATCAACGACATTGGCCTGTCCGGGCGGTGCGGCAACCGGCCCCGACACGGCGGGCGGTGCGGGTTGTTCAAGTGAAGGCACGGCATTGGCCGCAGGGGCAGACGATTCGGCCATGACTGCCTGCGCCACGGCTACCACTTCGGGGGGGCCGGGGCTTTCAGTCGCCGGTTTCGAGACATCCTGTTCAGAGGACTCGGGGCTGACAACATCGGATGGCAACACATCCTCTTCTTTTTTCCGCTTAATGAGAATGTGTTTCTTGCGGGGTTCATGAACGGGTTGCTCCACGGTCTTGGCTTTGGCACGAGGAGCCGCGGTACGACTGCCTTTGGCGCGGGGAATCGGGGGCCCGCTGTTTTTCCCTTTGGCAGCCTTGGACGGAACCGTCTTGGACGACGCAACCTTGGATGACGCCGGCTTGGTGGACCTGGCCGAACTCGACGCCTTCTGCGCGGGCTTCTTGCCGGCTTTCTTCACCACATCACCACCTGATGTCTTACGGGTTTTCATCGGCAACCACTTGACTTCCAGAGGCAGTCTCCTGAGATTCAACGTTCTCCGCAGGCGCGCCTTCGGGCTTTTCAGACACAGATGCGACCGCAGGCTCCACAACCACAGACTCCGCACCCGCAGGCTCCACGACCGCAGGCTCCGCACCCGCAGGCTCCACGACCGCAGGCTCCACGACCGCAGACTCCGCACCCGCAGGCTCCACACCCGCCGCGCCTTCACCCGTCACGTCCGATTGCGGCTCTGCCACTCCTGTTTCCTGTACGCGCTGCGCGGCGGTTTCTCCTGCCAGAGCGGCTTTGATCTCCTGTTCCCGTTCAAGTTTTTCTTTCTCATATTCACTCGAGCTGATGATATCAATTTTCCACCCTGTCAACTTGGCGGCCAGTCGCACATTTTGACCATTTCTCCCAATGGCCAGCGATAATTGCGAGTCCGCCACCACCACCAGAGCGGCCTTTTTCTCTTCATCAATCCCCACTTTTTCAATAGAGGCCGGATTCAACGCTTCGCCGATCAACACTCGCAGATCCGTGGTCCAAGGGATGATGTCAATCTTTTCCCCCTTGAGTTCCCGCACAATCGCCTGGACACGGGATCCCTTAATGCCCACACAGGCACCCACGGGATCCACGGCTTTGTCTCTGGAGACCACCGCGATCTTGGTGCGATCCCCCGGTTCACGCACCACCCCTTTAATTTCGACAATTTTTTCCGTGACCTCCGGCACTTCCAATGCAAAGAGTTTCACCACAAATTGAGGATGCGCGCGGGACAGAATCACCTGCACGTCTTTGGGGGTGCGGCGGACTTCAAGCAACAACGCCCGAATACGGTCGCCCCGGCGATGGACCTCGCGTGGAATCTGCTCATGAACGGGCAGCACGGCTTCGGCTTTGCCAATTTCCACCAGGTAATTGCGTCGCTCCTGTCCCACGATGACGCCGTGAACCAATTCCCCCTCCCGCTTCGAATAGTCTCGCTCAATACTCTCCCATGACGCTTCCCGAACCTTTTGGCAAATCACCTGCTTGGCGGCCTGCGCGGCGATTCTTCCGAGGTCTTCCAGTTCGACGAGCGACCCGATTTCATCCCCCAGTTCGGCCCCCGCGTCAATGCCCCGCGCCTCATCCAATGAAATCTGCGACTTGTCGTCGGTGATCGTTTCCGTAATGGTTTTGAGGGACACGATCGAAATGCCGCCGGTTTCAGGGTCTATCTGGACTTGAATATTTTCATTGTTGCCATAGCGTTTCTTGGCCGCCGTCAGCAGCGCAGACTCCACGGCCTCAAGCACCCGGTCTTTCGCGATGCCCTTTTCGCGCCCAACTTGTTCAACGACCGCCATCAAGTCCTGCTTCATCGTCCCTCCTGTTTTCGTCCTTCGCGCAACCGGCCCGTCCCCAATGAGTACCGACCATCGCCCTCTCCGTTACCAGTCAATCTCTCGCTTGGCCTGGGCGATCGCCTCCCACTGAAGGACCACAGGCCCCTGGGGTCGTGCCCGGGTTTGCGCTGACCGAGTCCGCACCTGCAAGGTAATACCCTGGTCGTTGACCTCGGCCAACCGCCCCTTCAACGTACAATGCCCATCAACGGGTTGATGAACTGTGACCCGAATATTCTGTCCGACGACCCGTTGATAGTCCCTTCGCTGCTTCAGCGGACGATCCAGACCGGGGGAAGAAACCTCCAGGCGATAGGCGTGGGGGATGAGATCAACAACGTCAAGCGCCCGACTAAGCGAATGGTGCAACTGCGCGCAATCCCGAACATCAATCCCGCCCTCTTTGCTGACAAACACCCGAATGATCGTTCCGGCGCCCCGGCCCTGACACTCCACAGCGACAATTTCAAGCCGGAGGGCTTTGGCAATCGGCTCGGCAATATGCTGAACGTGACTTCCCGGCCCGTTCACATCCCCGTTTCTATTCACGTCACACCATCATTGAATCGGTCTGCCGGGAAACGGCAAAGCAAAAAAAAGTGGGCTCCCGCCCACTTCCACTGCACGCCGACTTTATCAAGTCTCCATTCCAAAAAGCAAGGACACGCGCGTCGAACAGAATGGCCGAAGGCATGGTGAGCCGCCTCGGGCTCGAACCGAGGACCCTCGCCTTAAAAGGGCGATGCTCTACCAACTGAGCTAGCGGCTCACAGCTCCTGATGCTAACAACCGACCTGATGGTTGTCAAACGGAGAGCCACGATGTGAGGCGAGTGTGAGACAGGCGGTCAGGCACGAACGTTGGAGCGTGTGCGCCGGGCGCGGGTGTGCGTCATGGGGTTGTTCAGCATAATCGTATGTTCCCGATGCGACCCTGTGGACACGATGGACACGGGACAGGCGGTGAGCGCTTCAATGCGTTTGAGATACCGCCTGGCTTCAACCGGCAGGGCGCGATACGTCGTCGCCCCAGTGGTGGCTCCCGACCAGCCGGGAAGGACTTCATACACCGGTGTACATTGCGTCAGGACGTGCGCATCCACGGGCATCTCACGATGCAGTGTGCCCTGGTAACGATACCCCACCGCAATTTTGAGTTCCGGCACGCCGTCCAGAATATCCAGTTTGGTCACCGCCAGCGAGGTGCAGCCATTCACCCGGACCGCGTAGCGCAACACCATCGCATCCAGCCATCCGCACCGACGCGCCCGGCCCGTCGTGGCCCCCATTTCCTGTCCCCGCTCCCGCAGACCGTTCCCAACGTCATCAGACAACTCCGTGGGAAACGGCCCGCTTCCGACGCGCGTGGTATAGGCTTTGGTCACGCCCAACACCGCGTCAATTTTCGTCGGCCCCACGCCCACCCCGGTACAGGCGCCGCCGGCACAGGCATTGGACGACGTCACAAAGGGATACGTGCCAAGATCCACGTCAAGGTGCGTGCCTTGCGCCCCTTCAAAGAGTACGCGACATCCGCGGGCCATGGCCTTGTGGATGAGCAGCGAATCATCAACCACGTAGGCGGACAGGCGTCGGGCATACGTCAGATATTCTTCACAAATACGATCGGCCGTGAACCCGCGCGCGCCGTGGACGTGCCGAAGAAAACTGTTGATTTCGACCAGATTGTTTTCGACTTTTTCCCGAAACCCTTCGGGATTCAACAGGTCGCCCACGCGAATGCCAATGCGCGCCATTTTATCCACGTAGGCCGGCCCGATGCCTTTTCCCGTCGTCCCGATACGACGCGCGCCTTTCGCTTTTTCCGCGGCTTTATCAATCGCCTTATGATACGGCATGATGAGATGCGCGCGTTGACTGATCGCAAAATTTTTCCCCACCTTCGTGCCCCGTGCCGCCAGTTGATCCAGTTCTCCAATCAACGCCCCGGGATCAATGACCACTCCGTTTCCCAGCACACATTGTTTGCCCCTGGATAAAATGCCGGACGGCAGGAGATGGAACACGAACGTGCCTTTGGGCGTCACGACCGTATGGCCGGCATTGGACCCGCCCTGAAAGCGCACGATGACGTCCGCTTCCCGTGCCAGAATATCCACGATTTTCCCTTTGCCCTCATCCCCCCACTGGGAGCCGACAACCACGACATTGCCCATGCGCGCACCTGATCCTTCCATGCAAGAACCGTAACAAGGGCGGCACAAAAAAGGCCCTGGCCACCTTCAAGCCAGAGCCAACCGCCAGCACCAACAGGCCGATGCTAGACCCCAAGGCGCACTTTGTCAAATGACATCGCCGGTCGAATTGTGCGGAGTCATCGCTTCGCTTTCCGCTTGTCGGATATTCGAAACACCTTCATCACTTCGTCGCCCAGATGATTGATGACTTTGACGGCAATCCGGCCCGATCCCGGTTTGCCAAAGGGACGCGAGGTGTCGCTGTGCAGGGTAGCCCAGGCTTCTTCGTTAATCTCGGCTTTGAGAGTATGTTTCAGCTTCTCGTAGGGATCGTTCGCACCCAGGAAGTAAGCGTGTCGAACGAAGAAACTTTCTTCGTTGTAATCGGTATCAATAAACCAGCAGGCGATGCCGTCGGGGCCGTCGGAGCGCACTTCGCCGGAGTTGGGATGAAAGACATCCACGCCTTTGATCTTGACTTGGATTTGTCCATCGTCGGCATTAAGAATCTCAATGTCCGGCTCGCCGAAAATGACAAAGAGATTGCCCTTGCCGGTATTCTTGAGATCGGCGGCCATGTGCAGGTCGGCATTCATGCGAGCCTTGAGTACGGGAATGCGGCCGAGTTTCTCGAACTCGGATGAATGGGCATCGTAGTTGAACGCGCAGGCGATGAGCACATCAAAATTGGCGTCACCGGCTTCACGGGCGGCGGCGACAAGGTCAGGACGCGCAACGGTGCCGAACTCCGGGCCGATGAAGATGGCGGCACGCTTTTCCGTGGAGCCTTTCTTGCTCTTCTCGTCGCCTTCAGTGTACCGGCCCTCGGCACAGATAAAATGTCCCGGCCAGAGGGTAAGCGACGTGAACGTAATCCTGTCTTCCTTGTGTGCCTGCTGAACACCGGCGGTTTTCAGATTGTCCAGAATCATGCCGGCGAAGTCCTGCGTCTCTCCATGACGCGCTTCCGACACGTGATCAATGAGGTCGTCATGCTCGTCCACTCCCAGCATCCGATGCGGCGACAGGCTCTCCACAGTGAACGGGCCAGCGACGCGCACCGTGCGACGGTCTTCATAAGGCTTATCGTAGAGATATTCGTATTCGGCCTTCGCCGCAATTGAAGCATCTATTTTCTTCTGACGGGCGATACGTTGCACCCACCAGTCAGCGTGCAACGTCTTTGTTGCCTTCGTCCATCGTGCGTCAACATTACGGGGGATTTCCCATTCTGCCCATTTCTTTTTGAGCGACTTGTTCAGTTTTTCTCGCAACGGTTCTAACTTACCTTGAAATGCTTCCCAGATGACATCAATCTCGGCGTTGTTGGCAATGGACTTGAGCGTAACGTGCGGGACACGTTCATAGACGAAGCCGTGACGGATGTTCCCCTGTACGGGTTGCGTATTCGGGGGGGTGCAAGCGATTTTGGCTTCTTTGATCTGACCTTCGCGGGAGTCGGCAAGCAGATAGTACGAGTAACGTGTACCCATGATGCGGGCGCGGGCCAGCGCGAGGGCAACACGGGAAGTGTCGATGGTGATCCAGCGACGGCCCCATTGTTCGGCGACATATGCGGTGGTGCCAGAACCGCAGGTGGGGTCGAGGACGAGATCGCCGGGGTCGGTGGCCATGAGGAGACAACGTTGGATGACTTTTACAGAGGTTTGAACAACATAAACCTTATCACTTGCCCCTTGAGTGTCCATCCAAACATCAGCAAATTCCCTGACCGGATAATCATCAAGATACAGCTTATAATTGAGATTATTTGCTGGGCTTACAAGTCGATTAGCGAGAGCTAGTCTTTCCATACCCGTCTGATTGGTTTTCCAACTCTTTCCCTGCGTCGGAAAGTACTTTGACCCTTCGAACAAGAACGGAAAAACACAAGACTCTGTGCGGCCAGCAGAGTTCAAATTCTCCGCAACAAAAAGACGGTTGGTTTTTACTAAAATATCCAAGTCCTCTCGCTGTTGAGCAGATAGGCGATCGTGCTCCCCTGTACTGCTTTCAGCAAATGAATAGCGCGTTTCCTCTTGTGGGTCACGCTCGGTAAACATGCGTCTAAACTTCATGGATTCGTGCGACTTAGCATAAAGTATGACATAGGTCATGATTCCTGGAATATATGTTGCACCCAAGGGAACGCTGGACCGAAATGAAATCAGGCTAACAAAATTCTCATCACCAAAAACCTCATCCATCAACGCCCGCACCAGATGCACGTTTTCGTCACCGATCTGCACGAAAATCGATCCGCTCTCCGTCAGCAAATCCCGCGCCACCGTCAGCCGGTCCCGCAGATACGTCAAATACGAATGAATCCCGTCCCGCCACGTGTCCCGAAACGCCTTCACCTGCTCCGGCTCGCGGGTGATGTGCGCGGCATTGCCGTCCTTCACGTCACGGCTCGTTGTTGACCACTGAAAATTGGAATTGAATTTAATCCCGTAAGGCGGATCAAGATAGATGCACTGCACCTTGCCGCGTAGCCCTTCTCGCTCCGCCAGCGACGCCATCACTTGCAGACTGTCGCCCAGAATCATCCGGTTGGACCAGTTGGCGTCATGCCGATAGAACTCCGTCTTCGCGCTTTCGCTCGGCAGGCCGTTGAAGTCGGCATAGAGATCCGGCTGGAATCCTGACTCGTCGGCATCCTTGTCCGCTTTCGTCTGTTGACTCCGGCGCATCAGGTCGTCAACCAGCACCTTCGCATGAACCTTTTCCTGAATGAACAACGGCGGCGCCTGAACCACCAAATCCGACCAGTCCTGTTCATCCTTGCCCCGCCAGACAAGTTGCGGGTCGAGATCACGGTTGCGCCGCCGATACTCGACGGCAACGGGATTCCGGTCGTCTTTCTCCATCACGGCCTCATGTTCGGCCGTGGGGATGTTCTTGCGCGACGCCCCGGCATGCGTGAGGGTTTCAACCTTGAGCGATGTTTTCGGTTTTTTCGCCACGGAATTCCTGTCTCTTTGTCCTATCGTCGTGAGGCCTGATTAGGTCAATCGAAACCGTTTTGCAGCAAATCAATATGTTCAAAAAGGTCGTGGTGCACGCCCCGCCGGAGCGGATCGAGAATGAACTGCGCGCCTTCCCGTCTTGCGAACTTCGCCGCCGGAACAAAGTCGGCATCACCGGAGACGAGAATAATAATGTTTGCCTGACGTTTCAGTGTGATTGACGCAATATCAACGCCAATACGCATATCCACACCCTTCTGGTGAAAAGCAGGATTGAAATCTTCGTCAACAAGTTGTCCAACCTTCTTTGCGCCTTTTAGGAGTTCGTCCTGTACCTTCGCTTTCAGACTCCAGGAATCTTTGAATTTGCGCACATCGCCCAGTCTCACGGCAAATCGAGGGCGACGACGCAGAATATCAAAAAGTTTATTCCTGAAAAGTGCCTGGTCCGAGTTGGCGTAGTCTTTATTCGTTCTGCTGATGGGCAATGGGACTTTCTGATTATACGGTCTGGCATCATAGTAGAGAGTTCGGTACAAGAGTCGAAAAAGACTCTGATCCCCGTGCGTTTCGCACTGTTGCCCATACACTTCATTCAGTTGTTCAAGATGTCTCCAAACTAATTGCTCAATCGAGTCGGCAACAGCCTTGGCATCGGTTGCATTGACATCGGGGCGCACATCCGGCAATCGCTTCAAAAAGTAGCCGCCGTCAATGAGAATTGCGACTTTTGTCATGCCATCTACCTCACGCAACAAGGCAACAGGACAAAAAAAGGCCCCATGGGATCGGCCTCGCTCATGATTGCCACATCTGCGAGAGCAGACAGGGAGCGGGGAGTACTGCCATGGGGCAATTTATGATGAAAATATAGCAATGGAACCGAATATGTGTCAAGCAATACTTAACAAGTTTCATGGTCTCAAACTGGCCCTGCATCTCGTGTTGCAGACATATGAATCAGCTAACCTTTTGCACTCACGGGCAATGCCACGGTCTCTCCAGTGTGGAACGGTCAGTCCCTGGGGAAGCGCCGTCAATAACACAACCGACCATTGCCGCCATTCGCGTTCATGTCCGGAGGAGTCCTTCAGCGACTTCGCGGGCCTCCGCACCGTCCATGTCCGGCCTTGAATTCGACGTAGAGACTGTCGGTGTCAGAATCGTCGTTCAACTTCATGGCGCATCCCTGTATTAGGCAAGCACGCCTTCGGCAAGTAATCTGTCAACGAGGGCGCAAAACCCCTTCTCGATTTCAAACACGTCCGTAAACTCGGCGAAGGCCCAACGGCCATAGGTGCCGAGATGGTTCACGCCCGGCACCCAGTAGGTGTCCATCGTCCCCTTCTTTTCTTTGGCGTCTTCCTGTCGGTAGCCCTTGATCTCGACGATCACGTGCAATGGGTCGCTGTTATCGCTTCCGTCGTCCAACCGCACAATGAAGTCAGGTCGGTATCTGCGCGATTCTGAACCGTAGCGATAGGGCACTTCCAACCCAAGGCCGTGGTTCTTCACGTAGGCTCGCACCTGCGGATGAGATTCAACCACACGGCAGAACTCGACTTCCCAATCGCTGTCATAGACGACCCAGTTGACATGGCATCGGCGCAGATCTGTCCGCCAGCATGTTGCCTTTGAGGTCGTGAAACGAACGTGCATCGTCGAGCCTGTGGGATTGTAGGGATCCAGCACGGCCTTGATGGGATTCTCCCCCATGTGTTGCACAACAATGCCCCTGGTGATGCGCTCGCAAGCCATATCCGCCAGCTCCAGATACGCAAGCTGGGCCGGGTATGTGCCTCCCGTGCAGACGAGGTGGTTATCCAGCCACTGACGGGTGATCTGTTTAAGCTGGCCGAAGAGGTGGAGCTTCGTTTCTTCGCCGGGATCACGCCATTTGATCTCCAGAAGTCGCTGGGTCAGGTGGTAAAGCAACGTGGGCCGGCGCATGGTTTCGAGGTGCTTGAGATTCAGATCCACGCCCTTACCGAGGATGCCTTCATTGCGTGTAACGGACGGGCCAACGAGGTCGGGGGTGAGTACCAGACTGGAGTCATCGTTGAATCTGGCGGAAAGACGCTCCTCCGGCAACTCAACACGATAGCCTTCCACTCGCGGGAAACGAATTTCGCAGGCATCGCGTTCCGGAGTCATCGCCTTAACTTCCACCGTCTTACGTGGCGGCTCCGGTGGTATCACCACCGGTTTGGCCACGAAGTCGAACGGAATGCCAAGGACATCGGCATATTCGACGTTAAAGCGTTCATCGTCGTTCAGGTCGTAGGACTGCCGACGCAAAGCACGGCCGACAACCTGTTCGCACAGAAGCTGTGTCCCGAAAGCTCGAACGCCCAACACATGGGTGACGGTATTGGCATCCCAACCCTCTGTCAGCATTGAGACCGAAACAACGCAACGCGTCGCTCCACCAAGCCGGTCCACCTTGCCGACAGTATTCATCACTTCGCGAAGCAGAGCTTCGTCTGAAAGGTGCTCGGCCTGTTGGCGGTCTCCCGTCCGCGTCACAATCTCGCGGCGGAAGCGTTCGATTTCATCGGCGGCCACCGTCCTGAAATTTTCGTCAAGGGCCTGCCCCGACTCCAGTTGTTCGCTGTCTATGAGCAACGTGCGGGGACGGGCCAGCGCGTTCCCATCTGCGTCAAAATTGCGGAACAACTCCAGACGGCCGTTCTCCAGCCTCGTGGAACCGTCTTCTTTCTCATACCGGAATCCGGCAATGTAGTCATACACCAGTTTCGAGGTTGAAGTGTTGTTGCAGATCACGATGAAGCAGGGTGAAACATTGATGCCCGCTTTCTCCCACTGGTCAAACGTTGTGGCATAATGGCCGTAGAGAGCCTCCAGCGCGGTTTGCAGTTCGACGGGAATCTTGAGCGGGTCAAGCGCGGTTGCCTTGCCGCGGCCCTTCTTGGGCATCTTCTTTCCGATGTGCTCCCAAAGATTCCGGAACTTCGGCATGTCGCCGCCGGGGATGTTATCGGAAACCGGCACACGGGGCAGTTTGACAATGCCGCACTCAATGGCATCCATGAGCGAGAAGTCGCTCACCGTCCAGGGAAAGAGCGTACCCTCGGCATAGCCTGACCCGCGCAGGAAGAACGGCGTCGCCGAAAGATCAATCACGCGTTGAATGCCGAGCTTGCGCTGAACAATATCAAGGCCGGAGATCCAAACCCGGGCCGCTTCCTTGTTTTTCTCCGCCTCTTTGCGGTCATCCCCCTTCAGATCGCCCTCGGCATTCTCATCAAGCGGCTTCTCACGGTAACAATGGTGCGCCTCATCGTTGAGCACCATGATGTTCCGGAGACCCATGAGTTCTGGCACAACCCGTTTAAGCATCTGCCCTTCCGTTTCACGCGTTGCAATCTCGGGACCACGGCCCTGAAGAAGGGAACGCCCTCCTTTTGAAAGTTTTGTCGTCTCCCGAAGCATAAAAGCGTGGTAGTTGGTGATCACGATCTTCGCACGGTCCAGGTCACCAAGCATATCGCCGGGCACCAGTTCGCGGCTTTTGTAGTAGCTATCCGGGTCGTTCTGCTGGAGTACCCGCAACCGATCACGGATCGTCAGGCCCGGGGTCACCACCAGAAATCCCCGCGTGAATTTTCTGCTGTTCGGGTGACGAACCGCATTGACTGTCTGCCACGCAATGAGCATGGCCATGACCGTGGTTTTGCCGGCGCCGGTGGCAAGCTTCAGAGCCAACCTCTCAAGATCGCGGTTTGCGTGATCGTTGACCAACGCAAGATGTTCGAGAAACCGCTTCTTCTCTTTGTCGATCTGCGGAGCAACTTCTGTCAGCCAGATCATAATTTCCATGGCTTCAACCTGACAGAAGAAGGGACGAATGTTATTGAATCGGTGATGGCGCCAGTGCCGGAGCAACCGGGCCGTTTCCGGTGTCACCAGCCAGTCTTTGGGATCCGGCAACGCTCGCCAACCGGCAATACGCTGGCGAAGTTCGTTGATGAGTACTGTCAGGTCATACTGCTGGTCTTCGGTCTCAAATCCTTTCGACTCCTGATCAAAGACCATTTCACGCTGAACCTGCCTGCGCTTCCTGGGCTTGGGAATCGGCGTGACGAACGAAACACTGCGCCTCTGCTTGCGAATCTCGTTCGTCGGCTGTCCGTTCTCATCAAGCTCCCAATGCTCCGACGGACATTCGTAGGGTGAATTCCGAATCGGCCGTTCAAAGAAATCGTTGCTCATGCCTCTTTCATCTCATCCTATGCTAACGCGACTTTGGCGCCCCGTTCACGAATAGCTCTCCTCATCGCCGGGAAACTTGCGGCATTCCACTTCTTCCTTGAAGCGGTGCAGGGCTTGCAGGGCGTCGGCTTTGAGGTGGGCGTAGGGCTTCACGAATTTCGGGACGAAGTCATCAAACAGGCCCAACAGGTCATGCAGGACCAGCACCTGCCCGTCGCAGTGGGGACCTGCTCCGATTCCAATGGTCGGGATGGAGATCGCCTGTGTCACGGATTGCGCCACGGCGGCGGGTATCGCCTCAAGAACAATCGCAAACGCCCCGGCTTGCTCCAACGCACTGGCGTCGGCACGCAACGCTTCGGCCTGGGCCGCTTCTTTGCCCTGCACTTTGTAGCCGCCAAATTGATGGACGAATTGCGGGGTCATGCCGAGATGGCCCATGACCGGAATACCCATGGCGGTCACGGCGCGAACCCTGTCCACTATCGCGCCCCCGCCTTCGATTTTCACGGCCGCGGCGCCGGCCCGAATGAGGCGGCCCGCATTGCGTAGCGCCTGCTCGCGGCTGACCTGATAGCTCATAAAGGGCATGTCGGCGATGATCAACGCCTGTTGCCGGGCGCGGGCCACCAGCCGCGTGTGATACACCATGTCTTTCATGGTGACCGAGAGCGTGTCGCTGTGCCCTTGCACCACAACGCCCAGCGAATCGCCGACCAGAATGGTTTCAATGCCGGCTTGTTCGATGAGACGGGCGAACAACGCGTCGTAGGCCGTGACGACCACCAGTTTTTTCCCGTGCTTCTGGCGTTGAAATTCAGGAACCGTCACGCGCCCACCTCCGCCTTTCGGATAATCTCCGGCAATCGGTCGGCCAACCGTCCGGGCATGATGTGCACACCCTGACAGAATGGACGAACGGAACGAATGGTGCGCACCGCCATCTCAATCCCGACTTCGGGCGCATGGACGTCCCCGGCTTTGCGCAGTTCGTGAATCATCTCATCCGGCACGTGAATGCCCGGCACGTTCGCTCGGATATATTCCGCCATCGTGGCCGACCGGAGGACCAGGACGCCGGCCAGGACATGACAGGACCCGGCGGGAATCGCTTGCATGAACGATTGAAACCCCTCGGCTGCAAACACGGCTTGCGTCTGAAAAAATTGCGCGCCGGCGTTGATTTTGGCCGTCATTTTTTCTCGCATGAGTTCAATCGGTTCAGCGCCCGGCGCCGCCGCGCCGCCGATAAAGAACGTCGTGGCGCCATCCAGCGGGTGTCCGGATAAGTCGTGTCCCTGATTGAGCGTCTGCACGGATCGCATGAGCTGCACGGTATCCAGATCAAACACCGGTTTCGCATCCCGATGATCGCCGATGTCCGGCCTGTCGCCGGTGAGGCACAGCACGTTACGGATGCCCAGAATAGAGGCTCCCAACAGGTCTGATTGCAGGCCGATGCGGTTTCGGTCACGGCAGGTGAGCTGAAGCACCGGGTCATGCCCCTGTTCATACAACAGGCGGGCCAGCGCCACGGAACTCGCCCGCATCACCGCGGCGGTGTTGTCGGTGACGTTGATCCCATGCACGCGCCCACTTAATGACTTGGCGGTCTCCAGCAGCCCCGACACGTTGGTGCCCTTCGGCGGATTCAACTCAACGGTCACGGCAAACTGACCGTGAGCCAGGGCGCGTTGGAACGTGGAGCTGGGAGCGGGCATGGTCATGCGAAGAGGCACGATCAAGCCACGGCCCGTCGCGCCCCTTCCAGGGTATTCACCAGGAGCATCGCAATGGTCATCGGTCCAACTCCCCCCGGCACGGGGGAAATCCATCCCGCGCGTTCACGCACCTGTTCAAAATTCACGTCGCCCACCAGCCGCCCGTCATCAAGGCGATTGATGCCCACGTCAAGCACGATGGCGCCGGCTTTCACCATGTCACCCGTGATGAACTGCGGTTTGCCGATCGCGGCCACCAGAATATCGGCGCCCCGACAGACGGCGGGAAGATCCGTCGTTCGTGAGTGACAAATGGTCACGGTGGCGTGGTGATGCATCAGTAACATGGCCGCCGGCTTTCCGACAATGTTACTGCGACCAACCACGACCGCCTGCTTCCCCTGAATGGCTTCGCCGGTTGACTCAATCATGCGGAGCACCCCCTTGGGCGTACACGGCACAAACCCCTCCGCCCCTTCCACCAACCGGCCCACATTGTACGGATGAAAGCCGTCAACGTCTTTGTCGGGAGACACCGCATGTAACACGACCTGACTGTTGATATGGGCCGGCAAGGGCAGTTGAACCAAAATCCCATGCACCGCGTCATCCGTATTCAGTTGCTGAATAAGATCCAGCAAGGCCGCTTGTGTCGTCTCCGCCGGCACATGATGATCAACCACGTACAGGCCGGCGGTATCGCAGGCCTTTTTTTTATTGCGCACATAGACGGCCGAGGCCGGATCGTCGCCGACCAGGACCACGGCCAACCCGGGACGCACGCCGGTTCGGGCTTCAAACGCCTTCACGTCCAGGCCGACATCATCTCGAATCTCCTTTGCCAACTGTTTCCCGTCAATGAGCCGAGCCGACACAGCGTCCTCCTTTCGCCCAAACAATGGTTGCCGCACCACGCGACGATGCGACGATAACAGGGGCTTGAAATTGTCGTCAATCATGGACGGGGGTGAGTCGTCTCTCTTGACACTATCAAAAAGGAGTCCGTAGCATGTGTTCGTGAGACGACCTTCCGACTCGCATTCCCATCCCGTTTCGGTGTGTTGCCCGTTGCGTTCTTCTACACCTCGCGGCCCATTCTCCTTGTTGGACACACCGCTTCTCAACCTCGCGATGCTGTGGCTGTTTGGCTCGATGCTGTGGCTGCTCGGATGGCCACTGTCGGCTCCGGCCCATCCCATCGGCCAACTCCAACAGCCCCAATCCTTTATCGTCCATCCGTCTGGCGACGCCTATTTCATCGCCAATGCCAACGGCGAACCCGGACAGTCGGACCAAAACGGATTCATTTCCAAACTCGACCAACATGGCGCGATGCTGGATTTGCACTTTATTCAAGGTGGCCGGGGGGACACGATTCTGCATTCTCCCCATGGCATGGCCGTGGTCGGCGACACCCTCTATGTGGCCGATATCAACGTCGTCCGGGGATTTCATGCCGCATCCGGCAGGCCCACGGTCACGGTTTCGTTTCAGCCGTTTCAGATTGAGACGTTCACAGATCTGATTGCCGACGGGGTCGGGCAGCTCTTTGTTCTGGATACGACGGGGAACGCCATTTACCAGATTGACCCGCACGACCATCATACCGTGTCCCTCTACGTCCAACACGAAGATCTGGCGTCGCCGCGGGGATTGGCCGTCCATCCAACGTCGGGCCGGCTGATGGTGGCCAGTCTGGATCAGGGAACCGTGATGGAAGTCGCGGACGACCGCACCATCACCGAGATCATTTCCAATTCACTGTGGACCGGCAGGTTTCAGAATTTAAGCGGCATTGACTTTGATCAATTCGGCAGCATGTATCTGTCGGATCTGACGGCGGGGAAAATATGGCAGGTGTACCCGGACCAGTCCATGCGGGTCATTGCCGAATTCCTGATCTCGCCCGCCGCCGTCAAAATTGATCGTCGGAAACATAGAATTCTGGTGCCCTATGTGTACGCCAATGGCGCCGAGATGAATGGCCTGGAACGCCCGATCAATTCCGACGCGGGTACGAAACGCAAGCGGACGTTTTCCGATTACGGACTGGGCGGATTCCGGGAGACGGCGCAACCATGAGCGACTGTGTCTATTGCCGGGAACGGAAGGGCAAACGCCCATGCCCGGCGTTGGACGGGCCCCTGTGCAGTGCATGTTGCGGCACGCACCGCATGGTCAGTATTCCCTGCCATACCGATTGCGTCTATCTGGACACGAACGTGGAATATCAACAAAAACGCGTCGGGGATCAGTTTGAACAGCAACGGCGGGCCCTCTACAGGGAACTGATCGAACAATGGGGAGAGAAAGCCGGGGAGGTGTTTTACTTTCTCGAAGTCGTCACGTTTAAACATTTCCAGGCACGGAAGGATGCACAGGATGGAGAGGTCATTGCGGCTATCCAGACGTTGCGTCGCTCATTCAGCCCCATCCACATCCCGGAAGGGATGGCCCCGCCGTTTACCGAATCGCTCAAGAAGGAATATCAGGCGTTTATGAAAGGCGAACACGCCGATGCCCAACTTGTGAATGCGGTGCTGGATCGCGGATTGGCGTTTATGACCGAATTTTCAGGCGACGGCCTGCGTTCCAATCGCTTTCTCAACGGGCTGATCGGCTTCCTGAAGAATCGGCATCCGGACGTGGCCGAACAACTGACGAAGCTCGGAGAGACGGGCGGACAAATCATCCTCCCTGGTGACGCCACACAACGCGATCGGCTCACATCCTTTCGCGCCCCGTAACGGGCTACGCACCGTCATCGCTTCCGGGTCACGACCCCCTGCCGCTGCATCCCACTCGCGTTATTGCACCTTGACGGTAATTTCGATGCGTTCGAGTGGGTTATCTTTGCTGTCTCGTTGTTGCCCCACGATTTCATCCGCCACTTCCATACCGCTCACCACTTCTCCAAACACCGTGTACTGACCATCCAAAGACGGGGCGCTGCCCACCATGATGAAAAATTGTGAGCCGGCGCTGTCGGGGTCAGCCGTGCGAGCCGCAGACACAATGCCCCGTTCATGAGGAATCTTGCTGAATTCAGCCGGCAATGTGTACCCGGGGCCTCCCGTTCCATGCCCCCCTCGATTGCTCGGGTCTTTGGTGTGAGGATCGCCGCCCTGGATCATAAATCCGGGGATGACACGGTGAAAAATGGTTCCGTTATAAAACCCTTTTTGGGCCAGACTGACAAAACTTTTGACATGCCTGGGCGCCAATTCCGGGAACAGGACCACATCCATTTCGCCAAATTTTGTTTTGATGATCACACGAGGCGCCTTCTCGTCCGCCACGTCCGCCACAAGAAGCGCAGGGGCATTCCCGGCCCATACATCGGCCGGAGTCCCGCTCACCAGGAGACCGGCACACCCCAAGGCCACCCCCCACACCACCAGGTTCATTCGTACAGCTTGCCATCGCATCATAATCTGTCCTCCACGGTTATGCCTCATTATACCACGTCGCACGCATCCGTGGACGTCAGATGGTCTAACGCCCGTTTCGCGGCGTGCTGTTCGGCCATCTTCTTGGTGTGTCCCCGCCCACTTCCGTACACGGTCCGCGCAATATCAACGGTCACGGCAAACGTCTTGTGATGGTCGGGGCCTGATTCCTCAATCACGGTATAGACCGGCAACGCATGCAAGCGTTGTTGCGCCCATTCCTGCAATTGACTTTTATAGTCCTGCCGGAAGTCCGCAAGCGTCTCATCCCGCAAGGCCCGCAGTTGAGGCTCCAGCGCCTTGCATACAAATGTTCGGGCCGCAGCCAACTCCCCGTCCAGATAGATCGCCGCAATGACGGCCTCCAATGCGTTGGCCAGCAGGGAATTTTTGTCTCTGCCATTGGTGCGTTCTTCACCCCGACCCAATCGAAGCAGCGGACCAAGGCCCAACTGACGGGCGGCGTCCGCCAACGAGGCACGCCCAATCAGTCGCGCTCGTATCTGTGACAATGCTCCTTCCGCCAACTCCGGAAAGGTTTCCGCCAAATACTCACTCACAATCAGCCCCAGCACGGCATCGCCTAAAAATTCAAGGCGCTCATTATCTTTGGCGTGACCGGAGGCTGTCCCCTGAAGATGGGAACAATGCGTTAAGGCTTCTTCCAATAACGCGGGTTTGCGGAAATGATAGTGCAGCAAACGCTGCGCATCCTGGCTCACATTCATACCTGGTTTCCGTTCTGTCTGTGGCGTGTGGCGTGGAACGCCTCGTTCATCATGTCTTGAGACGCCGCACGTCAGGCGGAGGCGTCGGCACGTCACGCCCGTGGGGATGCGGAACCGGCGCGACTCTCCGGCGCAGACTTGAAGACCAGGCAGGCATTGACGCCGCCAAAACCAAACGCATTGGAAATCGCGGCGGCGATGGGGACAGGACGGGCCTGTCCAGGAATATAATCGAGATCACAGTCGGGATCGGGATACTCTAAATTAATCGTGGGCGGCAGGACTCCATGATACAGCGCCAGGGTGGTCACCACGGCCTCGACTCCCCCGGCACCCCCCAGCAGATGGCCGGTCATGGATTTCGTGGAACTCACGGGCAGGTGACGGGCATACTCCCCAAACACGGTTTTGATGGCTCGGGTTTCAATGGCATCCGCCATGGTCGAGGTCGCATGCGCATTAATGTACCCAATGGCCTCCGGCGACACCCCGGCATCACGAATCGCCTGTTTCAGACACGTGACCGCCCCGGCCCCATCCTCCGGCGGAGCCGTAATATGAAAGGCGTCACTGGTCATGGCATAGCCGACAAGTTCGCTGTACATTCTGACGCCGCGACGTTGCGCATGTTCAAGCTCTTCCAGCACCACGACCCCGGCGCCTTCTCCGATGACAAATCCATCCCGTTCGCGATCAAACGGACGACTGGCCCGCCTCGCATCGTCATTCCGACCGGAGAGCGCTTTGGCCGCGCCAAATCCGGCAAGGGCCAACGGGCAAATCGTCGCTTCGGTGCCACCCGCCAACATGACGTCCGCCTCTCCGCGTTGAATGATCCTGAAGGCGTCTCCGATGCAGTGATTCCCCGTGGCACAGGCTGTCACCGCGCAAGAGTTGGGGCCTTTCGCTCCAAACCGTATCGCCACATGGCCCGAGGCCAGATTCACGATGACCATGGGAATGAAGAACGGACTGACGCGCCCCGGACCTTTTGTTTGGAGAACCCGGTGATACTGTTCAATACCCGGCAGACCGCCAATCCCGGCCCCGATATACACCCCGACCCGTTCGGCATTCGCGGGCGTCACGGTGAATCCCGCGTCATCCACCGCCTCCTGGCTGGCCGCCACGGCGTACTGGATGAACGTATCCATTTTCTTGATCTCTTTTTTTTCGATGTAACGGGCGGGATCAAAGTCCTGCACCTCGCCCGCGATGCGGCTGGGATAGTCGGTCGCGTCAAATCGAGTGATCGGGCCGATACCCGACTGGCCGGCAAGCAAGGCCTCCCAGGTGTTGCCGACACCGATGCCCAGGGGAGTCACCACTCCCAAGCCGGTTATCACCACGCGCCGCCTGGGATGCTCACTCATGAAAATCGTTCAAAACGGCTCAGGTTTTTTCTTTGATATACTCAATGGCTTGAGAAACTTTTTGAATCTTTTCCGCGTCTTCATCGGGGATTTCGATATCAAACGCCTCCTCAAGCATCATCACCAACTCAACCGTATCCAATGAGTCGGCCCCCAGATCCTCGGCAAAGGACGCTTCGGGCACGACATCATCCTCTTCCACTCCCAACTGCTCTGCGATAATTTTTTTGATACGCTCTTCAACAGCCATTGACCTTCACACCTCCCGTTAAAATAGGCTTGCGGCGCCATGCATACGTCGCATTACGCCATATACATCCCGCCATTCACATGCAACACCTGGCCCGTAATATACTCTGCGGCGTCGGACGCCAAAAAGCGAACGGCCTCCGCCACGTCAGCGGGTTGGCCAAGCCGACCAAGCGGAATCTGTTTCGATAACGCGTCTTTGGCGTCCTGACCCATGGCCCGGGTCATCGCCGTATCAATAAACCCCGGAGCCACCGCATTCACGGTAATCTTCCGACTCGCATATTCCCGCGCGACCGATTTGGTTAAACCCATGACCGCCGCTTTGGACGCCGCATAGTTCGCCTGTCCCGCGTTCCCGATGGCCCCCACGATAGACGCCATGTTAATAATCCGGCCATACCGCTGTTTGGACATCGTGCCCAGCACCGCTTTGGTGCAATAAAACGTTCCCGTGAGATTGACCTGGATGACGGCATTCCAGTCATCCTCTTTCATGCGCAGAATCAACCCGTCGCGCGTAATGCCCGCATTATTGACCAGCACGTCCACGCGCCCCCATTGCTCCATCACGTAATCCACCATCGCCTTGACGGCGTCCCACCGCCCCACGTCGGCAGAGACCGCCAGTCCCTGACGATGGTGTTGAGCCACCAACTGCACGGTGTCCTGACACTGCTCGGCATCAAGATCAACCACGGCGACATCCGCCCCCGCCTTCGCCAGGCATTCCGCAATGGCTTGACCGATACCCTGCGCCGCGCCGGTCACCACGGCTTTTTTTCCTTCCAGCACGTTCCCTCGCTTTGTTTGTATAGAAGAGTTGCCTCTTACCCGCAATGACGTACCTTCGTCAAGGTCTTTTCCAAAGAATCCGGATTGTGAATATTCAGGACTGTCGCGTCCGGCACAATCCGTTTGGCCAGTCCCGTCAAGACCGTTCCCGGACCGATTTCAATAAACGTCCGAATGCCCATGTCCCACATCTCGCGCATGCTTTGCTCCCATAACACGGAGGCGGGCAACTGACGAATCAGCGAATCCCGAACATCCTCCGCCCGCACCACCGGCCGCGCATCCACGTTCGTCACAAGCGGGACGGTCAAATCGGAAAGCGGCGCCGTACGCACGGAAGACGCCAGACGATCCGCGGCGGGCTGCATCAGGGACGAGTGGACCGGCACACTGACGGGCAAGGGAACGGCGCGGCGGCAGCCTTTGACTTTGGCCAGGGCCGTCGCACGCTCAACGGCGGCACGTTCGCCCGCAATCACCACCTGCCCCGGGGCGTTAAAATTGGCCGCCGTCACGACGCCCTCGGTCTGCGCCTCGCGACACACGTCTTCCACCACCGCCCTTGCCAACCCGAGAATCGCCACCACGCGCCCGCTTCCGGGCGGAACCGCCTCCGCCATGTATCGGGCCCGTGTCCGCACCAACGCCACAGCGTCCGCAAACGACAGTCCGTCGGCCGCAACGACGGCGGCATATTCTCCCACACTGTGACCGGCCACCGCCGCCGGCCGGATGGCCGCGTCCAATGCCCGCCACGCGATGAGGCTCGTGACCAACAACGCCGGTTGGGTATATTCCGTTTGATTGAGTTGTTCCGCCGGCCCGTCACAACAGACATGCCGCAGGTCATATCCCAGAATCGCACCGGCCTCTTCAAACAAGGCCGTCAGGTCTGGACGCGCGTCATGCCACGCCCGGCCCATCCCGACGGCTTGCGACCCTTGACCGGGAAACAGGAACGCGATGGAGTCAAACATAGTAGCTACGGTATGCGTGAACCCGTGGCAAAAGTCAACGGGGCCACAGGCACGGCGGCAGGCGCCGATTCCACGCGAAAGTCAGTCAACGATAAACTCTCCGCCATCAACAGCCAACACGTTGCCGGTCAACCACTGGGCTTTCGGGTGGCTCAACAATCCGATGACCTCGGCGACGTCTTTGGGCGTAGTGAGTCGGCCCGACGGATTTTTCCGTTGCGCCATGGCGAGCATGTCATCAGCCCCTGGAATTTTCCGCAGGGCGGGGGTATCGGTGACACCCGCCATGATTGCGTTCGCCGTAATCCCCATGGGCGCCAGTTCAAGCGTGAGTTGACGAATATGGGACTCCAGCGCCGCCTTCGCCGCGGACACCGCGCCATACGTGGACCACACCCGTGCGCCTCCGGCGCTGGTCATCGCAAAAATGCGGCCGCCCTTCCCCATGAGTCCCCCGGCAACCAGCGCCTGCACCCAGTACACCAGGCTGTTCGCCATGACATCGAGGGTCATCTCGACCTGCGACTGATTCACGGCATCGCCGGGCTTGTCGGCAATGAACCGTTTCAACGTGCCGAAGGCCAGGGAATGGAGCAGCACACGAATCGTCCCGTGGGTGCCCGCCGCGCGGCATTTTGTGTGAATCGCGTCAACGACCGTTTGACGCTTCTCCGCATCAGCCGCGTTGACGTTATAAAAGAGCGTCTCACGACCAAGCGCGCGAATGGCGTCCTGAATGCGCTCCGCATTCGGGAGCGTGGATTTTCGATCCAGATGCACCCCCGCAATATTCATGCCCAGCGCCGCCAGTTCCAGCGCGACGGCCTCGCCAAAACCGCTTGATGCTCCCAGAATTAACGCCCATTCGCCTTCCAGAGGTCGGTCATCCGTTGCCATAGGTTATCCTTTCCGTGCCTGATTGCGTCTTGGCCGATTCCTGTAAATTTCCTTCACTGCATTTATCACGTCTTCGACAGGTTGCCGATTTCGGTCCGCAGTATGGTTTATGCCCACCACGTATTTGTTTGAACTTCTTTCATACCACGGCACGCCTTGCATTGTTTCCTTTTCTTCAATGTCTTCATGGCCAACTGCATAGCGAAAAATATCAAATGTGCCTGCACAGAAAGTCAGGTCAGGGTCATAGATCGCAAATTGCCGCTGGATGAATTTCCTGTCTTTCATTGCAATCAGTGCCAACCGCACCATATCTGTCCCGGAATGCCCCCCAATTTTATCGAGATTGAAAGCACAAATACTCGGATGCATCTCACAGGGAAACTCTTCTTGCTTCCTTGGCGACAAGTCCATCATGCGTATTCCACGCAGTATCTTGGCGACTTTCGACCAAGTCTGATATTTCGACGCCTTCAGCTCCTCCTTCCGAAGATCATAAGTCCCGTCAGTTTCGTTGGCATACTCCTTCAGGACAAAGGCTGTTTTCAGTTTCGAGGCTTGATACGCATCTTCGCAGACAACGCCATCACGAACAAAAGGTTTTCTCAACTTTTCCCAATCTTTGAACAGTCGTTCCTCTTTCTCGGCTATACCCATTTTTCTGCCATCCCTTGCATTAGCAAAGAAAACTAAAGTATTCGCACCCTGTCGCCTACCACCGCATCACGCCGGAGGCCCAGGTCAGACCCGCGCCAAACGCCGCCAGCACCACCACCTGCCCGGGCTGAATGCGTCCATCACGCACGGCTTCATCCAACGCCAGCGGAATGGAGGCGGCGGAGGTATTGCCAAAACGATCCACGTTGATCACGATCCGTTCGGGCGACAACCCGATCCGTTGTCCCACCGCCTTTAAAATTCGGATGTTGGCCTGGTGAGGCACCAGCCAGTCAATATCGTCAATCCCGAACCCATGCGCCGCGACGGCTTCCCGTATGGCCTCTTCCATGGTTTTGACGGCGATTTTGAATGTTTCATTGCCGCGCATTTTGACACAATGCAACCGTTCGGCCACCACGCGTTCCGAGGGGGGCAGGCTGGAGCCGCCGCCCGGCACGTGAATCAAATCGGATAATCGGCCATCCGCGTGCAAATGAAGTGACAGGATGCCACGCTCGTCTTCCGTGGGACCGACCACGACCGCCCCCGCACCGTCTCCAAAGAGTACGCACGTATTGCGATCCGTCCAATCCGTGATGGTGGACATGACTTCCGACCCAATCACCAGCACGTGGCGATAGCCCGTGCAGACAAAGGCATCCGCCACGGACAGCGCATAGACAAAGCCGCAACAGGCCGCGGCAATGTCACAGGCCGCGGCATGCGTGGCCCCCAGACGATGTTGAATAATGGATGCGGTCGAAGGAAGAGGCGCGTCCCCCGTGCAGGTGGCCACGAGAATCAGGTCAAGTTGGGAGGGTTGAACATGCGCGGCGGCCAACGCCTGCTGCGCGGCACGCACACCCAGATCAGAGCAGGCCTCGCCCGTGGCCACCATGCGGCGTTGACGAATGCCCGTACGCTCCACAATCCAGGCATCCGACGTCGCCACCATTTTTTCGAGGTCGGCATTCGTCAAGACCCGCTGCGGAACATAGGCCCCCGTCCCCAGTATCCGACTTTTCATTCACAGGCCACGCGAGGACTCGCGGTCACGGGTTGGGTCAAACCGTCGGCAATATCACGCCGGATCAGATCAATCAGTCGGCCTTTGGCCAACGCTTCCGCCCGACCGATCGCGTTTTTAATGGCCTTCGCCGAAGACCGGCCATGACAAATCATGCAGATACCATTCACCCCCAGGAGCGGGGCGCCGCCGAATTCGGCGTAATCCGTTCGTCGTTTCAGTCGCATCAGTGGTCCGGCGAGCAACACCAGCGACAACCGACCCACGGTGGAACGCATCACCTCACTCATGAGTATTTTTTTCATCGCCTCCGCCAACCCTTCGGAAATTTTCAACGACACGTTCCCAAGAAAGCCGTCACACACGATGACATCGGCCGTTCCGCTGTACACGTCCCGACCTTCCACGTTCCCCATAAAATTCAGGACGCTGTTCTTGAGCAGATGGAAAGCTTCCTTGGTCACCTCGTTGCCTTTATGATCTTCCTCGCCAATGCTGAGCAACCCCACACGAGGACTCGGCACATTCAGCAGGTGTCTGGCATACTCATGGCCCATCATGGCGAACTGATAGAGTTGCTGAGCGGAACAGTCCACCGTGGCCCCGACATCCAGCAGAATGGACGTCCCCCGTAACGTCGGCAGGGTGGCGGCAATGGCCGGTCGCTCAACCCCCTTGATGGTGCCCAATAGAAAAAAGGCCGAAACCATGGTCGCCCCCGTATTCCCGGCGCTCACCACCGCTTCAGCCTTTCCGGTTTTGACCAGATTGGTTGCGATCCAAATAGACGAGTTGCGTTTTTTTCTGGCCACGTGAGAGGGCGATTCATGCATGCCCATCGTTTGGGAAGCATGATGGATCGTCAACCGGGGATCCGTGCACCGCACACGCTCCAACTCCGCCCGGAGACAGTCTTCCTGACCCACGAGGATCAATTCGACATCAAACTCCTTGAGAGCTTGCACCGAGCCTTCGACAGCGGGGGTCACACCGTGATCCCCGCCCATGGCATCAACAGCAATTTTCATGCAAACAGTGAACCTCCTGCGAGGAGGGGACAGAGGATGGTGCGGGGTTAACCCTTGTCAATGGCGATGACCGCCACCCGCTTGTAGTAACCGCACGACAGGCAGGCCCGATGAGGTAACATGCGTTCGTGACATTGAGGACAAAGGGAAAAACTCGGCACGTGAAGTTTTTGATGGGTGCGACGTTTATCCCGTCTGGACTTGGAATGTCGATGTTTGGGATTGGGCATGGGACGCTATCCTCACATTACAAAAAATCGGCGACAGGTGCCATAACAGGCGTCAGGGAACCAACGGTTTCCGTGGGGGTTTGAGAACATCCTGCAACGCCGCGAAGGGCGACGTTGCTTTGACCTCTTCGCACACACATGCCGTCACGTTCAGATTTTGCCCACACACCTGACAAAGCCCCCGACATTCCTCCGAGCAAAGCGGCTGCATGGGTGCGGACAAAATGATGTGCTCCCGCAACACGTCGTGCAGCTCAATGTGATGCATGACCATGGGATAGTAGTCAACCACCTCATGATCGGACTCCTCTTCACTTTCGTTGCCTCTCCGGCCCGGGACACCACGCCACTCCAGGTCTTTATACAGCGCCCGAAACGAAATGTCGGCCGGCATGTCATACGCTTCCAGACAACGAACACATTCGTGGACCAGCAAGCCGTGCAACTCGCCCTCCACCCAGCAGTCCGCATCCTCGGCATGAACATCCGCCGTCAAGGCGAGGACATCTTTGATCCCCGGATCCCTCTCCGCCAACTGAAGGTCATCCCTGCTGACGGCACAAGTCACGCGCATGCCTTCCGGAGGAATGTCTCGCAGACTGACGCTTAACGAGGCCACAGTCCCTCACCGCGCTGAGACCACTGACATGGGGAGACAGACCGGAACTGCAGATTCAACACATTCAAAAGACCGGGGGGAAACACGGGCCCCCGCCCCACGGCCTCTACCGTTCTTCGGCAAACGACAACAGGGCAATGCTGCGCGCGCGCTTGATGGCAATCGTGAGCTTCCGTTGGTGACGCATACAGTTCCCCGATATCCGTCTTGGAATAATGCGCCCCCGCTCCGTCAAAAAATTACGCAATACACTCACATCCTTGTAATCCAAAGGGACCGGTTCATGACAGAACCGGCACACTCGACGTCGTTGAAAAAGCCTTCCTCGTTCCACGGATTGTCTCCTCGCGGGCGGATGCTACTGCCCCTCTGGCGTTTCTTCGTACGGATGATCGCCCGGCTCTTCGTCCGTTCTCCCGCCATGCTCCGGCTCCGCTCCGGAGCCTTGTTTTTTGGAGAGAAACGTGACCACCTGGGCCACCACTTCATGCTTGCTTCTGCGTTGCCCTTCTTCGGTTTCCCACCGCCGCTGCTGCAAACGTCCTTCAATAACCACGCCCCTGCCTTTACTCAAATACTGACCGCAATGCTCGGCCTGCTTGCTGAAAACCACGATATCCACAAAACACACTTCTTCTTTATAATCATCACCCTGACGAAACCGGTGATTTACCGCCAAGCCAAAATTGGCAACCGGGGCGCCGCTGGGGGTATATCGCAACTCAGGATCGCGCGTCAGATTCCCAATCAGAATAATTTTGTTCAATCCATCTATCTGCATTTTTTATCCCAGAAATACCGACAATTTCAGGCGGATTCCACCTTTCCGGCGGACACGGCCTCCTGGCTGTCGCCTTCGGACGCGCCATCCTCGGCCGCAACGGCCTGGAGTGCTTTATCCACTTTCACAGTCAGGAATTTCATGACCGAGTCTTCCAATCGGTACAACCGTTCCAGTGCGCTCACCACGTTTCCTTGCGCCGACTCAAACTGAAGAAGCATATAGATGCCTCTCCGATCATGTTTCATTTCGTAGGCAAGCTTTTTCTTGCCCCAATTCTCGGCTTTCAGGATCGTGGCCCCGTGCTGCTCGACCACCGCTTTCATCTTTTCGAGAACCGACGAGGCGGCCTCATCGGGCAACGAGGCCCGAAGAATGAAAATTGATTCATACAATGTCATGTTTCATCCTTGTCGTCTGTACGAAAATCCACCCGTCTCTTCTCCGCCCGTAGGCTTCACGACGAAGGATTTACGCTACCACAGGGAAAAATATACTGTCAAACAAGAGAAGGCACGTTCCAAGTGTCGCGTGACCGTCCTTTGCGCTGCCCCCCTCACCGTCTCTCATGGCTTACTCCTCAACTCGGCGATTGTAGCGATTCATCGCTTCCTGCACGCCATGCAGGACCACACATTCCAGGCTTTCAACGGCCAGAGCCATCACGGGTTCAAGACCGTCACTCTCTGTCCGCGTAAACGGCGCCAACACAAAATCGGCAGGATCCACGCCTGATGCCGGACGGCCTATGCCTATTTTCAGACGAACAAACTCATCGGTGCCCAGGGTCGTGCGTACCGACTGGATGCCATTATGCCCTCCGGTTCCTCCTCCCGACCGTATGCGAAGGTGCCCGACGGGCAGATCCAGATCATCATGCACCACAATCACGTCCCGACTCCGCAGATCGTGCGCCTTGCGTAACGCCTCCACGGCCTTCCCTGACACATTCATAAAGGTGTCGGGGAGCGCGATCACAATCGGATGACGGTGAAGCAGGCCGGTTCCCTGTTGCGCCAGGCCGTGCGGGGTGAGCGGGACAGACCACTGATCCGCGGCGCGAGCCACGACCCTCCGTCCAATGTTATGACGAGTCGCGGCATACTCAAGGCCGGGATTTCCAAGTCCGACAAGAAGAGTTATTTTTTAGACCCGCTGGGTTCGACGGCAGGAGCGCTTTCCGAGGCCCCGGTCGCCGCTGCGGCGGAGGCGGGAGCGCCTTCCGATGCAAGCATGGCGGACAATTTCGCTTCTGAAATCGGCGCGGTCACGTTGACGACCATCCCATCAAGATCGTCAAGGATCTTGATGCCCGCACCGACCTTGAGATCGCGCACGTGAATGCCCTGATTCATTTCCAACGCCGACGCATCCACCTCAATGTGTTCGGGAATGGCACGGGGTAAACATTCAATATGCAACTCGCGCGTGGGGTGATGCAGCACCCCTTTGTCACGCTTCACGCCAATCGGCACCTCCCCGGTGACGTGGACGGGCACTTTCACGCGAACCAGCTTGTCCATTGACACTTCCAGTAAATCAACGTGCACAATCGAACCGTCAACAGGATCCAGTTGCACGTCCTGAATCACGACGGTGCGCTGTTGGGCTTGCCCGCCGCCTTGAATGGCCAGGGCAATCAGCCCCGTCCCGCCGGCCTGGGTGACCAGGATTTTTTGCACCGCCTTGGGATCAAGCTGGATCAAATGGGACTGTCCCTGGCCATACATCACAGCGGGAATCTGTCCCGCCCGCCGGATTTGCCGACCCGCACCTTTACCCGTTTTTGTTCTGACTGTTGCTTCAGCGACAAACTGCATCACACTCCCCCGTTTGCTGATCGTGACTGATTCACATCATGGCCCGTCCATCCGTACCACGACGCTCCGACTTTTCTCACGCTAACGGCGTTCATTGTACAGGTGTTCGCCCCGAATAAAAAGGGGGGGGCGTGTTAAACAATGATGTGACGGATTGTTCTTCATGGATTCGCTTGATGGCTTCTCCAAGGAGCGGGGCCACCGAAAGGATGCGGATTTTGGAACACAGCCGGCCCTTGTCCCGAATGGGAATCGAATTCGTGGCCACCACTTCCGTCAGACACGATTGCTGAATCCGCTCAATCGCGGGCCCGGACAGCACGGGATGGGTACACAGAGCCGAGGCCGAGAAGGCGCCATTCTCCATACAGGCTTTGGCGGTTTCCGCAATGGTCCCCGCCGTGTCAATCATGTCATCAAGCAACAACACATGGCCGCCCTTCACGGTGCCGATAATGTTCATCACTTCGGCCTGGTTCGGGCCCTCCCGGCGTTTATCCACAATCGCCAGCGTCGCTTCCAACCGTTTGGCAAACGCCCGGGCGCGTTCCACGCCTCCCGCATCCGGCGACACCACGACCAAATCCCGCATGTGACTTTTGTTGACGTATTCAAACAGCACCGGGGCGGCGTAGAGATGATCAACCGGGATGTTAAAAAATCCCTGAATCGGCTGGGCGTGCAAATCCAGGGTCAACACACGATGCGCCCCGGCCATCGTAATCAAATCAGCCATCAACTTGGCGCTGATGGGAACGCGCGGTTGATCTTTTCGATCCTGCCGCGCATAGCCAAAATACGGAATCACGGCGGTGATCCGGTAGCCGGATGATCGTTTCAGCGCATCCAGCATAATCAACAACTCCATGATGGACGTATTGACGGGGTGACAACAGGACTGCATGACAAACACGTCCGCCCCTCGCACATTTTCTTCGATTTTGACGCGGATTTCGCCGTCGCTGAAGGTCGAGACCATCGCACGGGACAACGACACCCCTAAATAGGCGCTCACTTCTTCCGCAAGAGCGGGGTTGGCGTTCCCGGTAAACAGCTTCAGTTTGCCAGACATGCCTTGAATTCCAATGTGTGATGTCCTCGGAAAAAACGGGCGAGAAAGCAGAAGCACTATGTAGGTCATCCGAATGTTGTTGTCAACTCTGAACACCTCGCCACACGAGTGCGCGACCGGCGCGAACCCGCAACCGGGATCCCGTCGCGCGCGCCTGTCTTCCTATGGGTGCGTGACGAAACCGTGTTGCAGGCCGTGCTGAAGGGACGGTCCGAGCAACAGCCGATACCCTGGCGTCCCGACGAACGCATCTTTGGCGCGCGTCGCACTGCGCTGGTCTGGAAACACGCCAAACACGGTTGATCCACTGCCGGAGACGAGAGCCCCCTCTGCGCCCGTCTGCAGTAACGTGTTCTTGATGTCGGCCAACACGGGATAGTCACTGAACAGAACCGTCTCAAAATCGTTCTCAAGACAGGCGAGCAGCCGGCGCCAGGACAGGGACGACGCACGCTCCAACGCGAGCAGGCGGTCAGGGACGGACGACACGGTCCGGCCGCTCTCATCCAGTCGCCCATAAGCCTGACCGGTGTGGATGGGGAACCCCGGGTTCACCAGGACAATCCACCGGACGTCTTCAAGCCTGTGACGCATGACCTTTTCTCCCCACCCCTGAATAATCGCGGTCGGCGCTTCAATAAAAAACGGCACGTCACTCCCCAGGGTTTGGCCCAGTTTCGCCATGTCGCGGTTTGTCCAGCCCAGCCCCAACAGATGATTGAGGCCCACGATCGTCGCCGCGGCGTCACTGCTTCCGCCGCCCAGGCCCGCCGCAACCGGAATGCCCTTCGTCAAGTTCAATTCAACGCCCACGGACATGCCGGACTGCCGTAACACCAGTTCAGCGGCCCGATACACCACGTTCCCGACAGGCGCGGCAAGGGCTTCGTCCGAACAGGTCAGGCGAATCCCCTGAAACGCCTCCGTGACGCGAATGGTTAAGTCGTCCGCCACGCCAACCGTTTGCATCAACGACCACAGGGCATGATACCCGTTGGGGAGTCGCTGAAAAATTTTGAGTACGAGATTGACCTTGGCCGGCGGATGCAACAGTAGCGAACGATCCACAGTGTTCATGAGGCACTCCTGGCCATCAGACAGACGCGGCGGACGGACGCGGAGGCCACAAACACGCGCGCACGGCCTCGCGCCTCACGCCAACAGGGAGCCCATCAGGAAAATCGGAAGATACATGGCCACGACAACAAAACCAATGCCGAGGCCCAACACGACAATGATCATCGGCTCCAACAGGGCGGTGAACGCGGTCATGTCACGATCCACTTCCCGTGTGTAGAGGTCCGCGATTTTTCCCAACGCCTCGTCGAGACTGCCGGTCGTCTCGCCGACAGCCACCATGCTGGACACCAGGGCGGGAAACATGCCGGACCGCTTCAGCGGGTCGGCCAGGGTATGCCCTTCGCGCACACTCGCCGTCGCTTCCGCCAACGCCTGTTCCATTTTGAGCAACCCGGACACCCGTTGGGTAATTTCCAGACTGCGTAAAATCGGCACGCCGCTCCCCAACAGCGACCCCAGCGTTCGCGTGACGTACACCACGGCCACGTTGCGCCACAAGGTTCCCAGCACCGGCACGCGCAACAGGCCATTCTCCAGCATCCGTCGCCCCGACGGCGTCTTCACCCAAAGCCGTGCCCCCAGCCCAAGACCGATCACGCCGACCAACACGGCGAACCAGTGATCCTGGAGCCATTGACTCGTCGCCAGCACCACGGCTGTCGGCCAGGGCAGGGCGTCGCCCCAATCGGCAAACATGGTTCCGAACATGGGGATCACCCATATGAGCAGCACCCAGAGCACGAGAACCGCCACCATCGTCACAAACAGGGGATAGGCCAACGCCAGCTTGACCTGTTGCCGGAGCCGCCCCACCTTGTCCGTATGCTCGGCCAGTCGGCGGAACGTCTCGCCCAGCGTCCCGCTTTCTTCGCCGGCTTCGACCATACTGACGTACCAGGACGTAAACGCCGCGGGATGGCCGTGTAGCGCACCGGCCAACGACGATCCGGACTCCACCTTCTGTTTCACGGCACGCACCACATCCCGGAAGGCCGATGAAACCGCTTGCGTCGCCAGCATCTCGAGACTCTGCGACAGGGACACACCGGCTTTGATCATGGCTTCCAGTTGCCAGGTGAAGATCACCAGATCTTTTTGAGAGATGCGGCCCTGCGCCGAGAACAGCCGCCCGGCGCGCCCGGCCGCGGGTTTTTCGCGGAGGCGGGAGACAAACAACTCGCGTTGTCGCAAGACCCGGAACGCGGCGCGTTGATCCACGGCATCCACTTCTCCCCGCTGGAGGTTCCCCTGACGGGTTTTCCCGCGATAAACAAATGTCGGCATGGTCAGCAGTTCCCGAAAGCCGTGGAACCCACGGAGATCCCCATGGTCAGGGGGACAACAGGTCCGGTCTGTGGATCTTCGAGGACGCGATTAATCCTCGGTGGACACGCTCATGACCTCTTCAATGGTGGTGAGTCCCCGTATAATGGCGTTCAATCCGCTTCGTCGAATGGTTTTCAGGCCATCCGCCAATGCTTGCTGCTTGAGCCGGTCCGCCGTCCCCCGTTCAAGAATGCAAGACCGAAACCCCGCAGACACCGGCAACACCTCAAACAAACCCACGCGCCCTTTATACCCCGTCCCGTGACAGGCGGCACACCCCTGTCCCTGAACCGGGACGACGGTTGACACCTCTTCCTCGGTGAATCCCAACTCGCGCAGGTGTGCGCTCGCAAGAGGGCCGGTCGGTCGTTGACAGTCCGGGCAGACGCGACGCACGAGACGCTGGGCCACGATGACACTCACCGACGACGCCACCATAAACGGTTCGACGCCCATCTCCAGCAACCGCGTCACCGCCCGAACCGCGTCATGCGTGTGCAGAGTGGACAACACCCGATGGCCGGTCAGCGCGGCCCGGATCGCAATTTGCGCGGTTTCCAGATCCCGAATTTCGCCCACCATCATGATATCCGGGTCCTGCCTCAAAAACGCCCGCAGGACTTGCGTAAAGCCAAGACCAATCTCTTCCTTAATCTGGACTTGCGTGATGCCGGTGAAATGATATTCCACCGGGTCTTCGACCGTGACAATGTTCACATCCTTCGTATTCAACACTTGCAACGCGGAATACAGCGTCGTGGTTTTTCCACTCCCCGTTGGCCCCGTCACCAGCAGCATCCCATGCGGACGTTCCAACGCCGCCAGCAAAATCTCGGAGTCCGCCACATCCAACCCCAGGGCCGGCATCTCCACCATTTGCCCGGCGCGATTCAACAAGCGAAGCACAACTTTTTCGCCATGAAGGGACGGCAACACCGACATGCGAATGTCCAGCGTCCGCCCGTCTCCCATCTCCAGGGTCATGCGCCCGTCCTGCGGAAGACGGCGTTCGGCAATATCCAAATGCGCGAGGATTTTGAGCCGGGAGACCACGGCGTTCCGCAAGCTAAGCGAATAGGTCATCATCGGATGCAGCGTCCCGTCCAGTCGAAACCGCACCTGCACCGCGCTCTCATACGGTTCCAAATGCACGTCACTCACGCCCATGCGGGCGGCACGCTGAAGCATCGTCTGCACCAACTGCGCCACGGGCGACGCATCTTCGGTCAGCGCCTCGGCGCCGGCTTCCGGTCGCGCATACCGAAGACTCGACGCCACCTGTTCCAACAATGTCGTCATCTCTTCCGACTGCAAGACCTCATCCACGCGCTGATCATCGGGTCGGGACGCCTCGGTGGACCACGCCCCGTCACGGCCGACGGGTGACGACGCCTCGCCGGGTGGCTGTGGCTCCTGCAACGGATAGAGCGCGTGAATGCGTTGCCGAACATCAGACTCCAGCGCCACCACCGGCACCACTCGCAACCCGGTACGAAAGCGAACCTCGTCCAACGCATGCACATTGGCCGGGTCGGCCAGCGCGACGGTCAACCGCCGACCGACTTTACTCAAGGGCACGACCGCATGGCGTTCGGCCCAGGCCCGAGGCATACAGTCCGCAAGCTGGGGATCAACAACGGCGGGGAAGGAAGACACGGTGGCCAATCCATACTGCTGGCCCAGAAACTTCAGCAACGTGTCTTCGGAAATGGCACATTGCTCGCAGAGGATTTGGCCAAGCGGGCGACGGGTTTCCTGCTGCCGCGCCAGGGCTTCATCCAATTGCGCGGAGGTAATACACCCGGCATCAAGCAGTAATTGCCCCATCCGGGCGCGAAGCATGGAACCCCCAGACTATAAGCGGAAACTATGACGACCCTTCGGATGCATGCAAATGACCCACTCCGCGAACAATATAATGCAGGCCTGACAGCACCGTCAGCAGCGTCATCATGTACAGCAGGGGAAGCAGCAGGGCCGTGTCAACGCCCTGGGTCATACAGGCAAGCACCAACATGCTGTAGAACACCTGAAACAGCATGGCGGCCTTGCCCGACAGCGTCGGTGTGGTGTCAATGGGTGTCTCGGTCAGACGGGCCAACAACCCGCCGGTGAGCAAAATCGCGTCGCGACTCACGACGACCAGCATACTCCACAGCGGCACCATCTCCAGCCAGGTCAACGTGATAAAGATGGTCATGAGCAAGAGCTTGTCCGCCAGCGGATCCAGGTACGCCCCAAAGCGCGTTCGCTGGTTCGCCATGCGGGCGATGCTCCCGTCAAGCGCGTCGGTCAACGCGGCCACGATCAACGTCGCCAGGGCATACGCCACGTGCCCATACAGCAACAGGCCCACGATAACGGGGATAAGCAGGATCCGGAGAATCGTGAGACTGTTGGGGATATTGAGGGGGATCACCCCGCCGATGGAAAAGCGCGCATCCATGACATCCGTTGAGGGGCCGTGTTTGGGCATTGCGTGCGTGCGTCCTTGAGAAAGAGAGTGGCCTCGTTGGGGTCTCATCAACGACCCATGCTGAAATTGGATTGTAACTGCGAATCTTGACTCACTGCAAGCGTCTTTTGCATACTCTGAAAACATCACATGATCGTGCGTCAGGATACGAGGGCGCGCGCGATCGCTCTCGTCGTATTTCCCTCTGCCCTGGCGAGTAAGAACGAATCCGCATGAGCACATTGCCATTGTCATTTCGCTTTCGCGACGCGGTGGTGGAGAAGCACCAGTTGGAAGGCACCGATCCCAGCGATCGCTCGTTTAACCGCATCGTGCCGGTCAAACACGTGAAGCGTGGCTATGTGGCCAGCCTGCTCTATGAAGCGTTGGTCACGGAAAGCGGGATTCACCAAACGGTGGGCGGGGCCATCAGGGACATCGTGGACAAACTGCACCCCCTGGGCTTTACGCGCATACGCACGCGGTTGAATTTCAAGGGACCGGCCTATCTCGCGGAAAAAGAATCCTGGGTCGAGTACCCCGACTGACCGGCTGCCGACACGAACGCGCCGCGTCCCGCCGGGTTCTCCGGCGCGTCATTCCCCGACATATTCCCGATAGATCATGTCATGAATCCGCGGACGAAACGCCGCGATGGCCGTGTTCGTCCGGGTGGGATGCACGCGGTTGGACAGCACGATCACCTCCAGGTCGCAGGCCGGGTCAATCCAGAGCGAGGCGCCGGTAAATCCCAGGTGTCCAAATGCGCGCGATGAAAACCGCGTGCCCGACGAAGATGGCGCCGACGGGGTATCCCACCCCAACCCCCAACTGGATCGGGGAATCTCGTGTTGACGTTGCGTAAATCGTTGAGCCAGTTCGGTGTTCAACAATCCATCCCGGCCCTGAACCGCCCGCAGCCAGATGTCTGACAGCCGGCTCACGGCGTGGGCCGTTCCGAACAGCCCGGCATGGCCGGCCACGCCTCCCAGCGCCGCGGCGTTTTCATCATGCACGTCCCCGCACAGCAGACGGTTTCTCCAGGCATCCCACTCCGTGGGCGCCACCGCCGACCCCGCCGCCCATCCCGTATCGGTCGCATCACAACCGAGAAAGCCCAGGGACGACACACCTGCCGGCTCATAAATCTTCCGTCTGCACCAGGCGGCCAGAGACATCCCCGCACAGCGTTCGACCACCGCGCCAAGCAGCATAAACCCCACGTCACTGTACACACTGCGACTCCCCGGCTGATATTCGACCGGTTCGCGCGCGATGGCTTGTAACAACGCGTGCACTCGGTGACGGCGTTCTTCGTCATTGCGCGGCGGCGCCCCCGCGGGAGCCAGCCATTCATAATACGGTCGCCAGGCCGGCAGGCCCGCGCTGTGGGCGAGCGCTTGCTGAAGCGTGACGTCGGCAAACGGGCTTCCCCGCAGTTCGTCCAGCCAGTGCCGCACGGGCTGGTTCACCTGCAACCGCCCGTCCTGCACCAGACACAACACCGCGGTGGCCGTGGCGAGGGGTTTCGTTAACGACGCCAGGTCATAGACCGACGCGCGATGGACGGGTTGATCGTCGGGCGGCGTCCCACGGGTGCCGACAGCTTCATGCAGCACGACGGCCCCGCGAGAGCGTACCAGCACCACGGCGCCGGGAAAGACCTTGTCCTGAACGGCTTGTTGGAATGCCCGGATAATGGAGCCCATCGGGCCCTCAGAGAACGGCTGACGCATCTCGCCGTATGGCCGGCGTCAGGCAAACGGCAGGCTCGGCATGATGCCCGCATCCCGCGGTCACTGTAACCTCATGCCCAAATCATGAATGGTGGCCACCACGGCATACTGCAAAAACACAATCAGCAGAATCGCCAGGAAAGGGGCGACATCAAGACCGCCCTGCAACGTCCCCACGCGTCGTCGAATGACGATCAGCACGGGATCCGTCATCCGTGCGAGGAACTGCACGATAGGATTCCATGGATCAGGATTCACCCACGAAATCAGCACACGGATCATCATGAGCCACATATACACAAACAGTAGCGTATCCAGGACGAAGGCCAGGCCCAATAAAATATTTCCCGCTATGAACATGGGGGCCTCAACTCGTGACGCCTGCGTGTGGTCATCTTCCGTTCTCCATTTCGTTCCATCGGACGCTCCGCGTTATCCCGTTTCATCGTCGCTCTCGTTGCGCGGTGGTCGGCGTGACAGCTTACCCGGCAATCGGAGACGATGGACGTGCGCCAAATAACGCGGTTCCCACTCGCACCAACGTCGCGCCTTCCTCCACCGCGATTTCAAAATCGTGCGACATGCCCATGGAAAGCTCGTCCATGCGAACCCGTTGCAGCGGCATCGCGGCGATGTGATCCGCCAAATGCTTGAGCCGCCGAAAATACGGCCGACTGCGTTCGGGGTCCGGATCCCGCGGCGGAAGCGTCATCAGCCCCCGCACGGACACATGCGGAAACGGATCAATCGCCGACACAACGTCGGGTAACGCGTCCGGTCGGAACCCTCCCTTGGAGTCTTCGCCTCCGACGTTCACTTCAAGCAGAATGGCCTGGGACATATCGTGTGCCTGCGCGCGATGCTGAATCTCTTCAACCTGTTCAAGTGATTCCACGGAATGAATTAAGCCGAATCGCCCCACCAGCCACTTGAGTTTCCGTCGCTGGAGCCGGCCGATAAAATGCCAATCCACGCCTGCATGGTGGCCCACCGCATCCATCTTGGCTTGCGCTTCCTGCCATCGGTTTTCTCCGCAAATGGTCAAGCCCGCGTGAATGGCTTCAATGACCCGTGACGCCTCGACGCCTTTGGTCGCCGCCGCCAGACGCACATGGCGCGGGTCCCGCTCCGCGCGTTCAGCGGCGCGGCTGATACGCTCAAGCGTCGTCTGCATCTTCGTCGGGAGATCATCCACCCGTTTCTCCCCGGCCACGGTTTCTCGCCGGCAACAGAATACCCGGAAACATCCCTAGGTCAACATAATTCCGTTGACCATGGTCCCATGCACGTGCCCATCACGTCGATAGGAAAACAACAAATCCTCCCGACACATGGTGCAGAGATCCACCATATGAATCTGGTCTCCGGCAATGCCGAGAGACAGGATCTGCCCCCGAATCAAGGCTTTTAAATTCAACCGGCCGGTCCGTGGGCCGGTAGGCGAGAGGATCGTCGAGGCATCCGGCAAATCCGTCGGCAACTGTTCCAGCACCGGCGTATCCACCTCATAACAACACGGTCCGACTGACGGCCCCATCGCCACGTGAAGCGAGGCGGGATCGGCTCCAAACCGTTCCACCATGGCCCGGATGCTCTTCGCCACAATGCCATGCACCGCCCCGCGCCAGCCGGCGTGTACCGCGCCAACCACCCCGCGCGCGACATCCGCAACCAACACCGGAACACAATCGGCGGTTCGAATGGTTAATAACATCCTGACTTGATTGGTGACGATGGCGTCCCAGCCGTCAAGAAATTGTTCGCCCACTTTCACGGGACGATCAAGGACCAACACGTCCGTGCCGTGGACCTGCCGGATGGAGACAACCACGGGGTAGTCGGGTTCCGCAGCCTTCACCGTCCCCCGCTCCCCAGGCCCGCCCCCGTACTGCGGCCCATGACGCGTCCCGAAGAAATGCACCACGTTTCGGGCACACCCCTCAAAGGACGAACTCGTGAGCGGATGTCCCGTCTTCATGGAAGACGCAATCCCTGAAGTCGCACACCCCATCCCGCGTTCCCTCTTCACGTCAACCCGTTACGTCCTTTTCCGTCGCAAAAAGGTCGGAACGTCCCAATCCGAATCCATCAACACATTCCCGTGGTCAACCGTCCCATTTGATTCCCCTTGCCGTAGAAAGGTCGGAATGTCCAAGTCGTTCGCGACCAACGCCGGTTGAGGGGTCCCCCCGGAACGGTTCTGCCCCGCCAGGGTCCCGACCGGCTGCCACTTCGCCCTCGGATGCAACGTGGACACCGGCTCCTCGTCTTGCTCAAACCCGGTCGCAATCACGGTCACAATCACCTCATCCGTCAATGTCGGATCAATCACCTGTCCGACGATAATATTGGCTTGATCGTCCGCGGCTTCCTCCGCAATGGTTGACGCTTCATCAACTTCATGCAACGTCAGACTCGGTCCGCCGGTGATATTCAGCAACAGCCCCTTGCCCCCTTCAATGCTCCCCTCTTCCAGAAGCGGGCTGGTCATCGCCTGCTGGGCCGCTTCCCTGGCACGATTGGCGCCTCTGCCCACGCCCATGCCCATCACCGCTCTCCCCGTGTGACACATGACCGTTCGCACGTCGGCAAAATCCACGTTCACCTGGCCCGTCGTGGTGATGACATCGCTAATACCTTTAATGGCCTGCCGCAGAATGTCATCGGCCACTTTGAACGCATCCAACAGGGGAGTGGACTTCTCGACAAAGCTCAACAGTTTCTGATTGGGAATGATGAGCAAAGAATCCACGTGTCGTCGGAGTTCACGCAAGCCTTCCTCGGCGTAGTCCATGCGGCGGTGGCCTTCATACTGAAAGGGTTTTGTCACCACACCCACCGTCAAGATGTTGGCTTTTCTGGCAATGCTCGCCACAATGGGGGCGCCGCCCGTCCCGGTCCCGCCGCCCATTCCCGCGGTGACAAACACCATATCCACGCCTGCCAGAGCCTCGCGAAGCTCGCCTTCACTTTCAAGCGCGGCATCCTTGCCGATTTCTGGTCTCGCCCCCGCCCCAAGTCCTTTTGTACACTCCGGACCCAACTGGATCCGATGCGTGGCGGATGATTTCGCCAACGATTGCAGATCGGTATTCGCCACCACAAATTCCACGCCCGTCAGATCCGCGGCAATCATGGTATTGACCGCATTGCATCCCGCTCCGCCGATTCCAATCACCTTAATACGAATCGGGGAAACCTCGTCCTGCTGAAGTGCAAACATACGATGCCTCCTTTCGATGAAATCACACAATCCCAAATCCGCGTCTCAAGCGGACAGTGGTCACGCGCTCCGCCCCCCTGACGCAAGGCGCCGGCAGTGGCGGTGTCCGCACCCGACCCTTAAAAAAAGTTGAGGATGCGACTCGTCATCCGACCCAACGCGCTCCCCATGCCGTTCCCGTTTCTCCGTCCCGCGCCAACAGTCTCACGTTCCTGATCCATGCGATGCACGTGCAAAATAAGCCCGACACCCGTGGAACACATTGGACTGCTGACAATATCCCGCAAGCCCCCCACGCCGGCTGGCGTACCGAGTCTCGCCGGCAAATTCAGCACGTGTTCGGCTTCATCCGGCATCCCCGGAAGGATTGACGTGCCGCCGGTAATCACCACACCCGCAGCCAGTTTGCCCTCATCGTAGCCCGAACGACGAATTTCCCGCAGGACCAATTCAAACATTTCCTCCACCCGCGGTTGGATAATCTCGGCAATCTCCCGTTTCCCGACGGGGCGCGGTGGACGGCCGCCGACGCTCGGGACTTCAACCATTTCCATATCTTTCACCATCTCAACGAGAGCCACGCCATGATCAATCTTGATTTTTTCCGCATCAACGAGCGACGTCAGCAACCCGACTTTCAGGTCGGTCGTAATGTGTTTCCCTCCGACAGGCAACACGGCGGAGTGACAGATCGCGCCCTCGGAAAAAATGGCCAAATCCGACGTCCCCCCGCCGAGATCAACCATGGCCACGCCCAACTCTTTTTCTTCTTCCGTGAGGACAGCTTCACTGGACGCCAACGGCTGCAGGATAATATCAACCACATCAAGCCCGGCCCGATTGACGCATTTCATAAGATTCTTCGCCGAGGTCGTCGCCCCGGTCACGATATGCACCTCCACCTCCAACCGCGAACCGGAAATGCCGACCGGGTCACGAATACCCTCCTGGTCGTCCACGATAAATTCTCGCGGCAGCACATGAAACACCTGTCGCTCCGGCGACACCACGGCCGACGCCCTTGCCGTATCAAGGGCGCGCTGCACATCGGCTGGAAAGACCTCATTGCGCTTGAGCGCCACCACGCCTTTGGCCGTCTCACTGGAAATATGCCCGCCGGCGATGCCGATATAGACCGACTTAATCTGCACGGCCGCCATCAGCTCGGCTTCTTCCACGGCCTTTTTGATTGACTCAACGGTGCTTTCAATATTGATGATGACCCCTTTGCGCAGTCCTCTCGATGGACTCGATCCAACCCCGATGACACTGACGCCCTGTTCAGGCGTCACCTCGGCCACGATGGCGCAAATTTTGGTCGTTCCAATGTCCAGTCCGACGATAATATGTTCTCTTGGCATAACGCGGTTACCCTTTCTGTCGAACAATCAATTTGCCGACAAACCGTAAATCAATTTCATGCGGGCGCTGATGCACCCCCTCCGGCAGAGAGGATTCCAGGTTGAGATACTGCTGCCACGCATGCCGGAATTCATCCTTCACCAGGAAAACCAGCGTGTCGGTGTGGCCGGACAGGAACCGGGCATCACCCAAATCAACGGTCACGGCGCGCCCAAAACGACGGCGCAGGCATTCGGCAAAGTCGAGGGCCTTCCGGACTCGATCTTGCGTCGTGGGATCTCCCTTCAACAGTTTCGCCCCGGCAAGGCCGACGAATGTCGGCAGGTACCCCGTTGGCGGGCCCGACGCCGACGTCAACACCACGCCCTCGCCGTCCACAACCCATGCTCCGTCCGCATGACGCACCAACGCGGCGGGCGTGCGCTCCACCACGATCACCGACAAGGTGTGGGGCAGGGCGCGCCCCACCGACGCGGAGGCCACCCAGGGATGAGCTTCCACTTGTTGTTCAAGCCGGGACCGGTCCAGCCCCAGCAACGAACTCTCCGCGGGTAAATTCAGCAACGCCAGAATGTCTTGACGATCAAGTCGAGCGATCCCGGCAATGGAGACGTGCCGCACGGTCGTCAAACCCGCCATGGCCGACGGAACCCACTCATAGCCCACAAGACACAGGGCCAGCAGCAGACCGGACAACACGCCGCGAAGCAGTCCGCGTCGCCACACGGGCCACGCCGACATTGGCCGGCGTGATCGGTTCCGTCCCCGCCTCATCCGACGGTCCTCCAACTTGATTGCCGATCAATCGCGGACTGTAAAATGCGTTCCGTCAGCGCGTCGTAATCAAGACCGGCCTGCATCGCGGACATGGGAAGCAGGCTTCTTCGGGTCATGCCGGGGATCGTATTGATTTCCAAAAACACAGGATGCCCTCGCCGCGTGAGACGAAAATCAATTCTGGCCGCGCCGGCACAGCCCATCACCTGATAAGACAGCACCGCCAACGCGCTGACCCGTTGCTCCTGTCCCTTCGTTAACGGAGCCGGACAGATATAGCGCGTCCCGGTTGTTTCATACTTGGCCGCATAATCATACAACCCGCCCGGAGCGACAATTTCGACCGGAGGCAACGCCTCGCCATCCAGCACGGACACGGCAATCTCACGACCCTCGATAAACGACTCCACGAGCACTTCATGATCGTGTTCAAACGCCTGCGTGAGAGCCGGCTTCCACTGCGAGGGCTTTCGCACGATCATCACGCCCACAGTTGATCCCTCATTCGCGGGTTTGACCACTAACGGCCATGGCAGATGCGTCGGCATCACCGTCTTGCGGGCCTCCTTTCGGACGACCACACCGGGCGCAACGGGAACGCGGTACAGCCGCACACAGGCCTTGGTCACCGGTTTATTCATGCCCATCGCGCTGGCTTGCACGCCCGAACCGGTATAGGGAATCCGCATCACCTCCAGCAAACCCTGGACCGTGCCATCCTCTCCGCCTCGACCATGCAGGGCCAGAAAGGCCAGCCGGATGTTGCGCGCCCGCAAGGTGAGCGGTAACGAGGCGCCCACGTCAATGCGCGTGGCGCGATACCCTTTGCGGATCAGCGCCGCGTACACCGCCTGTCCGGTACGCAAGGAAATCTTCCGTTCGGCGGACCTCCCTCCCATGAGAATGCCTATGTGAGCCGCAGTCTGTGCCATACGATCGTCACCCTTCCCCATGCGGACGCGGGTCGCCGGCTTCGCCTTCGCCCACCACTTTCCATTCCAGTTCCAGCATCATGCCCGTTCGGTGAAAGACGTCCTGTTGGATTATTGCGATGAGCCGCAACATATCCGAGGCGCGCGCGCGCCCGAGATTCACGAGAAAATTGGCATGTCTGGTTGACACTTGCGCGTCCCCCACTTGATAGCCCTTAAGCCCGGCTTCCTCAATCAACCGTCCGGCCGTCGTCCCCGGCGGATTTTTAAAGACCGACCCGGCATTGGGTTGCGATAACGGTTGCGAGCGTTTTCTGTACTGCAAATAGGCTTTGGCGCCGGATTCAATGTGCGCGCGCGAGGCCGGGGTGAGCCGCAACCACGCCCCCACCACGACACCTTCGGGAAGCGTGACGTGACGATACGCAAAGGCAAGGTCGGCGGCGTCACGGGTCAGGACCTGGCCATTGAGATTCACCATTTGAATGGCTTGCAGACAGTAGCGCATTTCCCCCAGTTTGGTTCCGGCATTCATCACCACGGCGCCGCCGACGGTTCCGGGAATGCCGGCCGCCCATTCAAGCCCCGACAAGGCGTGACTCGCGGCAAACCCCATCAGCGTGGGCATCCGTACGCCCGCTTCCGCAAAGACAAGCGCGTCCTCGTCTCGCGTCATGGCGACCATCTTGGACAAACGCATGACCACGCCGCGCACACCGCCGTCTTGCACCAACAGGTTCGTTCCGCCCAGCACCATGAGGGGAACGTGAGCGGTCGAGGCCTGACGAACGATCTGACACACGTCACGGACATCCGCCGGCGTGACCAGCGCGTCGGCGGGGCCGCCGATGCGAAGCGAGGTGACCGCTTCCAACGGCGCATCAAACACGACGTCGCCACGGAAACCCGCGAGAACCGCCGTCAAATCATGACGCACAGACATGGTCGGTATGTCGTCCACCTCCTGCTTGCTCCCGTGCGGGCGGGTCATCACGCTCACAACAGCTCCAACACCTTCACGCCCACCTTCCAAATATCCCCGGCGCCCAACGTGAGTATCACGTCCCCGGCTTGCCGTTCCCGTATCAGTTGGTTGATCAAGTCATCGGTTGTCTCCACCCAATGGACGGCCGGATGCCCCGTCGCCCGAACGCGTTCCGCCAGAATTGCGCCGGACACACCTTCAATCGCGTCTTCCCCGGCCGCATAAATTGGCGTCACGTACAAGACATCCGCCTGCGCAAAGGCGTTCGCAAATTCATCCAGCAGATCGGCTGTCCGGCTATACCGGTGAGGCTGAAAAATCGCGACCAGACGGCCCGGCCAGACGGCCTTCGCCGTCGCAAGCGTCAAACGGATTTCCGTGGGGTGATGACCATAGTCGTCCACGACCACCAGGCCGTCTTGTTCCCCGCGAAGCTGAAAGCGTCGTTCCACACCGGAAAACGAGGCCACGCCGCTGCGAATCAAATCCAGCGGAACGTCGAGTTCCAGGCCGACCCCAATCGCGGCCAGGGCGTTGGAGACATGATGGACACCGGGGATATTGAGTCGAAATGCGCCCAGGGGCTGTCCATGAAAGTGTGCGCGAAAACTCGTACTCCATCCTTCAATGGCGATATCCGTCGCATGCAGATCCGACCGCGGGACATCCGGGGACTCCTGACGGCCATAGGTCACATAGCGTTTCCGCAGTTGAGGCAACATGGCCCGAAGATACAGATCATCCCCGCACAGAATGGCGACCCCGTAAAAAGGAATTTTATTCACAAATTCCAAAAAGGCCGCCAGAAGCCGATCCATGGACTGATAGTAATCGAGATGTTCCCGATCAATATTCGTCACCACGGCAATCGCAGGAGACAATCGAAGGAACGAGCCGTCACTTTCATCGGCCTCGGCAATGAGCAAATCACTTCTCCCCAATCTGGCGTGGGTGCCCATGGCATCCACCTTCCCTCCAACCACGAACGTCGGATCAAGGCCGGCACGCGCCAGCATGGCCGCGACCAGCGACGTCGTGGTGGTTTTGCCATGCGCGCCGGCAATCGCCACGCCGAACTTGAGCCGCATGAGTTCGGCCAGCATCTCGGCGCGAGGAATCACCGGTATCGCGCGCTGTCGTGCCGCCACGACTTCGGGATTGGACGCCGCCACGGCCGAGGAAATCACCACGACTTGTACGCCTTCCACGTGGGCGGCATCGTGTCCGATAAAAATCGTGCCGCCCAGCGTTTCCAGCCGACGCGTATTGTCAGACGACACCGCATCGGAGCCTGTCACCTGATAGCCCAGCGTCAACAACACCTCGGCGATCCCGTTCATCCCGCTCCCGCCGATTCCCACAAGATGAATTCGCTGAATTTTTCGAAACATCGCGCGTCACCGTGCACGTTCGGACGAACGTGCTCCCAACAACCGATAGCATTCGTTGACCATGGCCTCCGCCGAGTCCGTTTTTCGCAACCGCATACTCTGTTCGGCCATATGCCGAACACGCTCCGGATGGTGAAACAACGCCTCAATGGCCTGCGCCAGCCGTCCTCCGGTCAGCGCGGACTGCAACATCACAATGCCGGCCCCCGCCCGCTCCACGACTCGGGCGTTCCATTCCTGATGGTTGTGCGTGGCCTGCGGAAACGGAATCAGGATGGACGGTCTGGCACAGGCTGCCAGTTCGGCCAGGGCTGACGCGCCGCATCGGGAAATCACCAGATCCGCCCGTCGAAGCGTCTGCGCCATATCCTTGATAAAAGGCACCACCTCTCCTGCAACCCCCATGCGGCGATAGGCCAAGGCAACACGATCAAAGTCACCGGCCCCTGACTGATGAATCACGGTGACACGTTCCCGAATCACGGAAGACGCCTGCACGGCTTCGAGAACGGCAGAGTTCACGGCCTGGGCGCCCTGACTGCCTCCACAAACCAGGATCGTGCTGATCCGGCCGGATCCAATATCGGGAGGTGACGCGACAAAGGCGTCGCGCACGGGAGTCCCCACCACCACGACCTTCCTGGCATGAAAAGAGTCGGTAGCCTGTTCACACGACACAAAAATCCTGTCGGCCAGGGGGCCAAGCACGCGATTGGCGATGCCAGGGACCGCGTTCAGTTCCACGATGACGCGCGGCACACCCAGCATGGCGGCGGCGACCACCACGGGCGGACTCGTATATCCGCCTGTTCCAATGACAAGATCGGCCTTTGAGGCGCGTAGCACACGGACGGATTGCCACACCGCCCCGGGCAGGACAAGCAGCGCCGAGACAGCGGCCTTGAGGCCACGACCCACCACGCCCCGTACCCGCAGCGTTTCTTGCTTCCATGGCATTTCAGCCATCATGGTGTGTTCAAGCGCACGACCCGTCCCCACGACCGTCACAGACGTCTCGGGGTCCCGGCGACACAACGCCTCGGCGAAAGCCACCGCCGGGTACACATGCCCCCCTGTCCCACCTGCTGCAATCACCACGTTCATCCCATTCAGCCGCTACGAAGACACGGATCGGCCCGTTGGCACCGACCGTGACACACTCAACAGTATGCCAATGGCCACCAACGTGACCATTAACGAAGACCCGCCATAACTCACCAACGGCAGCGTCAGGCCTTTCGTCGGCAACGATCCGGACACCACGCCCATATTGATGACCACCTGCACACCCAACAATAAGGTCACCCCATACGCCAAATGTCGTCCAAAGGCATCGGGCGCCCGGCCCGCAATATGAAACCCTCTGACGATCAGCACGACAAACAGACCCATCAGCAGCCCCGTGCCCGCAAACCCAAGTTCTTCCCCAACCAGCGCCAGAACAAAATCCGAATGGGCTTCGGGAAGAAAAAACAATTTTTGCCGCCCGGCGCCCAATCCCACACCGAAGAGCCCGCCGTTCCCCAGGGCCACAAACGACTGCGTGAGTTGGAAGCCGGCATCGGTCGGATCCTGCCAGGGGTCTAAAAAATTCAATAACCGGCGGCGACGATAATCGGATTCCATAATCAGCATGTACGCCAGACCGGACAGGATCCCCACCAGCCCGACGAGATAAGAGAGCCGTGCGCCGCCGACAAACAGCAGACCCAGCAAGAGCATGGTCATCACCACCGCCGTTCCCATATCGGGTTCCAGCAACACAAGGCCCGCCAACATCCCGACGACCAGCACGGGCGGCACCATGCCCTGAAAAAAGCGGGCCATGTCCTGCTCTTTCCTGACGAGAAACGAAGCCAGGTACAACACGACGGACAATTTGGCGAGTTCGCCCGGTTGCACGGACACCCACGCCATCCGAAACCAGCGACGCGCCCCATTCACTTGCGTGCCCAGCATGGGGACCAGCACCAGGATCAGCAGCACAAGCGTGAGTCCCAGCACATAGGGGGCGAGCGTTTTCCATCTGCTGTAATCCCATAGGGACACCCAATGCAGGGCCACCATCCCCAGCAGCAACCACAGACTTTGACGTTTCAGAAAAAACGTCGAATCTCCGTAACGGGTTTCCGCCATCACGCCGCTTGCGCTGAACACGATGATCAGCCCGATGGCGGCCAGGGCATACGTCACAATCAGGACCGTCCGATCCACGGGGCCGGCCCTCATGCGTTCGACGCTGGCGCGCCACCTCGATGCGCCCGACGCAAATGGCAACGTGTGACCCTGGTCGCGTTTCATCGTTCGTTCCGTTCAGGCATGAGACAAGGCATTCACGAGATCTCGAAATTGTTGACCCCGATCGTGATAGTCGCGAAACATGTCAAAACTGGCACAGGCCGGAGAAAACAACACGGCGTCCCCCGGGGCGGCAAGGGTCGCGGCAAGCTCCACTCCCTCGGCCAGGGACGAGACGCGGCTGATGGCTCGCGCGCCGGCGATGGCGTTGGCAATGGTGTCCGCCGATTCTCCGAACACGATACAATGCGTGGCGTGCCGCTTGAGCGGCTCTTGCAAACGATGAAACTCACTCCGTCCCTTCGCCCGTCCGCCCAGCATGATGACAAAGGGCCGCCGAAGACTGTGGATGGCCTGAAGCGTGGCATCCACGTTGGTCCCCTTGGAATCATTGATAAACGTCACGCCTCGTCGCTCACGCACCACTTCACACGCATGCGGCAGTCCGCGAAACGATTGCACCGCCCGTCGCATGCCGGCACGAGAACAGCCGCTGACCATGCCAACCGCGACGGCGGCAAGCACATTCGACACGTTGTGCTTCCCCGCGAGGGGAATCTCGTTCACCGGCATCAGAGCCTCCGGCGGCCCCGTCCATCGAGTGACAATCGTGTCTCCGTCCACCCAGACGCCGGCGGGCACCTCCCTGGTCAGACTCCATTCCATGAGCTGACCGCTAAGTGACGACCGGACAGCGAGGAGCGACGGATCATCGGCGTTCAGAATGGCAAAATCCTCCGACGTCTGATTGCGAAAAATCATGGTCTTGGCCCTCGCGTATTCCGCAAAGTCCGGATAGCGATCCAGATGATCGGGGGTGATGTTGAGTATCACCGCGATGTGCGGATGAAACTGATCAATGGTTTCCAGTTGAAAGCTCGATAATTCCGCGACGATTTCCTGAAAGGGGGGCGCCGTCGTCCGACCCGCGCAGGCATGGCGGTGAATGGCCAGGGCGGCTTCCGTGAGTGGCGGCCCAAGGTTGCCGCCGACAAACGGCGTGTGCCCGCATTCCTCAAAGACCCTGCCCAGGAGCGACACCACGGTGCTCTTGCCGTTCGTTCCGGTGACGCCGATGACGGAGCCCGCAAACAACCACGAAGCCAATTCAACCTCTCCGACAATGGGAACACCCCGTTGGCGCACGGCGTCCAACGCCTCCAGAGCGAGTGGCACACCGGGACTCACGACCACCAGATCAACGGCTTCCAGCCCCCGTGCAAATCGCTCTCCGCCAAACAGGCGAACACCCCACGAGTGCGGAGTGGACACCGCCGCGGCCCATTCCGTTTCAGGTTGCTGATCAACCAACGACACCCTGGCGCCCAGCGCGACCAGCAACTGCGTGGCGGCCCGCCCGCTTCGTCCCGCCCCGACCACGGCCACGGATTGCCCCTGAAGTCGCGCGATCCGGTCGCGGCCTTCCCCGGTCTCTTGAGGTGTCTGTTGCGCCATCTCCTCCCGCGTCATCAACATAGGGTCACGATTAACGAAGTTTTAAGGTACTCAAGCTTAAGAGCATGAGCAGAATGGCCACGATCCATAATCGAACCACGACCTTGGGTTCCTCCCATCCCTTCATCTCAAAATGATGATGAATCGGCGCCATCAAAAAAATCCGTTTCCCTCGCGATTTAAACAACAGGACCTGAAAGATCACGGAGACCGCCTCCATGACAAACACCCCGCCAACCAGGATCAGCAATAACTCCTGCTTGCTGACCACCGCGACCGTGCCCAGAGCCGCGCCAAGGGGCAACGAACCGACGTCCCCCATGAACACCGACGCCGGGTACGCATTGAACCAAAGAAATCCGAGACTCGCTCCAAAGACCGCCGCCATCAGCACGGCTAATTCTCCGGCGCCTTCGATGTAGGGAATCAATAAATAGTCTGCCACCACCTTATTCCCGGCCGCATAGGCGACCGCGGCATAGGCCACCGACGCCACGATGATGGGGCCAATCGCCAACCCATCCAACCCGTCCGTTAAATTCACGGCATTGGAACAGCCAACGATCACCAGGATGGCAAACGGTATGTAGAACGGACCCAGGTCGGGCGTGAAGGCTTTGAAAAACGGCACGCTCAGTTCCGTCGAATACCCGGCGGACATGTAAAACACCAGACCGATTCCCAGGGCAATGCCAATTTGCGCCGAGAGCTTTTGGAGGACGGTTAAGCCCTCTGACCGGCTCCGCAAAATTTTGACGTAGTCATCGGCAAACCCGATCAGTCCAAAGCCGACGAGGGACAAGATGACGAGCCACACGTAGAGATTACGCACGTCCGCCCACAGCAGCGTGGACAGCACCACGGCAAAAAGAATGAGAATGCCGCCCATGGTGGGAGTGCCTTGTTTGGCGTGATGGTGGCTCGGCCCCTCTTCTCGTATCCGTTGCCCCAGGCGAAGAGCCTGCAATTTTTTAATCATGGGCGGCGCCAGGAAAAACGCGAGCAGGAACGCGGTCAGCGCCGCGTAAATGACGCGAAAACTCAAATACCGAAACACGTTAAAAAATGCGATGTCCGCATGCAATGGGTAGAGCCACAAAAACAACATAGGCTTGATTCCGTCCTTACCGGTGTGTGGGCCGACGCCGAAGCGCGAGACCGTCCAGCAGACGCTCCAGCCCCACGCCTCTGGACGCCTTGAGTAACACGACATCTCCGGGTTGCGCCAGGCGATTGAGAACCCGTGTCGCGTCGCGAACATGTGATGTCGCAACAATCCGCGACGGAGGCATGCCCCGTGCGGCGGCGCCTTGCGCCAGCGCCTTGCCGAATGTCCCGCACGCAATCAACCAGGCAATCCCGCTGTCAGCGAGCAACGCGCCCACCTCCGCATGGAATGTGCGTGCCGCCGCTCCGAGTTCCAGCATGTCCCCCACCACGGCGATGGTCCGTTTGCCCGCGCCGCATTCCCGCAACAACGCCACCGCCGCTTTCATCGAATCCGGGTTGGCGTTGTAGCAATCCTGAATCACGGTGAGGCCCTGTCGCGAGACCACCTGTGACCGCATGGCCACCGGCCGAAAGCGACTCAAGCCGGTGGCCGTTTTGGCGACCGACAGCCCCAACGTATGCCCCACGGCAATCGCGGCCAACGCATTCAAGACGTTATGGGTTCCATGCACCCGGAGAGACAGGCGATGCGTTCGTGAACGTCCGGCCACGTGGAGACGAAATTCGGTTCGTGCGCGCAGCCGCTGAATGTGACTCCCCCGGATATCCGCTCGATGGTCCAATCCAAACGAGACGACCGCGCAGCGGGCACGGCGGAGAAAAAAATCGTAATACGGGTCATCGGCGTTCAAAATCACGGTGCCGTCACGAGGAAGCCGGGCCAGCAATTCGGCTTTCGCGCGGGCGGAACCGTCCACGCTTCCGAAGCCTTCCAGATGATCCGCGCCAACATTCGTAATGACACCGACGGTCGGACGGGCAATGTCCGCCAACCTCGTGGTTTGCCCTTCCGCGTCCACTCCGAATTCCAGCACCGCCAGTTGATGAGACGCGGTCAATCCCAACACCGTGCGAGGCAGCCCAATGCGATTGTTGGCATTGCCGATCGTTTTCAGGAGACGCCATCGCTGTGCCAGTGCGCAGGCGACCATCTCTTTCGTCGTGGTTTTCCCATTGCTCCCCGTCACCGCAATGACCGGAATATCAAAACGCGCGCGATGAAAGGCCGCCAGATCCTGATACGCTCGCACCGTATCCCGCACCGTGACGACGAATGGCTCGGCATGGCGGCTCCCCCGAAGTGCCGGGTGCGGTTTCCCGATCTTTGCGCGTCGGGGGACGGCTTCAATCACCACGCCCTTCGCGCCACGGGTGAACACATCATCCACAAAATGATGGCCGTCACACCGCTCGCCTTTCATGGCGACAAACACATCCCCTTTGCGTACCGCCCTGGAATCCGTGCACACGCGCCGGATCCGGCACCCGAGTGTCCCTCGCAATAATGTTCCGCCCGTGGCGTCAAGCATGTCTTCCCCCGTCCACCCCACCATCGTCAGGACGCCTCGTGCGACCGACGCTTCGGCAAATCGGCTAACAGTTCGCGGGCGACTTCCCGATCGTCAAAATGAAGTCGCGCGCCGCCAATGATTTGATAATCCTCATGCCCCTTCCCGGCGATCAGCACCATATCTCCAGGGCGCGCCTCGCGCAGCGCGGCCTGAATGGCGGCACGGCGATCAGGGATCACAGACCACGCGCCTCGTTCCAACTCGGCAAGTTCCAGCACCCCCTGTTCAATGTCCCGCAGAATGGCGTCCGGGTCTTCGGTGCGAGGATTGTCTGACGTCAGAAACACCGCGTCACTGCGTTGCGCGGCCACCCGGCCCATCTTCGGCCGTTTTCCCCGATCGCGATCACCCCCGCAGCCAAAGACCGTCAACAGTCGTCCCGTCCGGAGTTGGCGAGCGGTGTCCAGGAACCGGGCCAGCGCATCCTCCGTGTGCGCGTAATCCACAATCACCGAAAAAGCCTGCCCGGCATCCACGCGCTCAAACCGTCCCGGCACCGCCTGGAATGTCCGGATACCTTCCTGCACAGCCTCCAGAGACAGGCCGCACGCGAGACCGACTCCGATCCCGGCCAGGAGGTTCGACACGTTGTGTTCGCCCACCAATGTCGTCCTGATCTCCACCGCACCAAGAGGCGTGTGGGCCGTAAATCTGGTGCCCTCCAGCGAAAGCGCCACGCACTGCGCCTGAATATCCGCTCGTCGGCGGATGGAACAGGTCCACACAGGGATAGGCGTCTCGGCGGTCAGGCGGACACCCCGGTCATCGTCAATGTTGATAATCGCCCGTTTGGGTCGCGCGGCGGAATGCGGGGCTGCGCCTTCCTGAAAGAGGCGCAATTTTGTTTGATAGTAGGACTCCATATCGCCGTGAAAATCCAGATGGTCCCGGGTTAAATTCGTAAAAACCACAATGTCAAACGCACAGCCTTCAACCCGATCCAACGCGAGAGCATGAGACGAGACTTCCAGTACCGCGGTATCCATCCCGGCTTCCACCATCCGATGCAGCAACGATTGCAGAGACACGGCGCCAGGCGTCGTGTGACTGGTCGCCCGCACCTCGGCGCCAAGGTGATACCCGACCGTCCCGATGAGACCCGTCCGGTAGCCGCCGGACGTCAGGATGGCCTGGCTCACGTGCGTCACCGTGGTTTTGCCGTTGGTCCCCGTGACACCCACGACGGTGAGGGTGCGCGAGGGGTCCCGGAAAAACCGCGCGGCCAACCGGCCAAGCGCCTTCCGGGAATCGTTGACCGTGACCCAGGCGGGGCCGGCGTCGCGCGCGAATCGGGAGGGAACCCGGAAAGGCGCTTGCACCACCACAGCCCCCGCCCGTTGCCGACAGGCCTGGTCCACAAAAGCATGGCCATCCGTCCGCTGCCCTTTGACGGCAACGAACACCCCGCCCGGCGTGACGTCCCGCGAATCATCCGTAATAGCTGACACAACCACGTCAAGGTTGCCCTCCGTCCTGACAATCTCGAGGGGCATGAGCAATTCGGCCAGCGTCATCCCTGCGTGGAGCCTAGTGGGGACGCAACCCGTCAAGATCAGACACTCGGTTGGATGCCGTCACCATCCGACGCTCCTGGTGGGGAACCACGTTGACATACCGAAGCACCTGCTCCGCCACTTCACGAAAGACCGGAGCCGCCACGACCCCTCCCCACGCCGGGCCCTGCGGTTCATCAATCATCACCAACACGGTGAACTTCGGATCCTCCGCCGGGGCAAACCCGACAAACGACACGATTGATTTGGTGGAAGAATACATCCCCGTTTCAGGATCAACTTTCTGTGCCGTGCCGGTCTTGCCCGCCACGCGATATCCCGGGATGGCCGCGCGCCAACCCGTTCCGTTTTCCACCACGTTGACCAGAAGATCCGTGACCGTTTTCGCGGTCTCGGCGTCAATGGGACGGCGACGAATATGGGGGGCTTGCGTCCAGACGCTTCTTCCCTGATGATCCGAAATCTCCCGCACCAGAAACGGCCGCATGAGCAATCCCTGGTTGGCAATGGCCGACACGGCCGTGGTCAATTGCAACGGAGTGACGGCGATTTCCTGCCCAATGGCCAGCGAGGGCAGAGTGCGCCGACTCCATTGATCCGGCTTTTTCAGGATCCCGATGGATTCGCCGGGCAGATCAATGCCTGTTTTTTCACCAAAACCAAACGCGCGCAAAAACCGATAGACCGGTTCTTTCCCCAACGCCAACGACATTTTGACAAAGGCCACGTTGCTGGATTGCTGGACGGCTTCACGAAACGTCACCCAGCCGGCTGTCTCATGGTCATGAATGACGGTCCCATGAATCGGGACCTCGCCATCGCCCGCATACAGCAGCGTGTTCGGCTGCACGCGATCCAACGCCAGGGCGGCGGCGGACAGGACCACTTTGAGCGTCGAACCCGGCTCATAGGGATCCGTGATGGCCCGATTTCTCCACCGATCGGGTGACACCCGCTGGATGTGATTCGGATCAAACGTGGGGCGAATCGTCCACGCTAAAATCTCGCCGGTAGAGGGAGCCATGACAAGAATAGCCCCGCCCTTGGCCTTGGTGTCCCGCACGGCCCGTTCCAGCGCTTGCTCCGCGATATACTGAATGACTTCATCAATCGTCAGATGAATGGCATGGCCCGAAATGATCGGCGGCACGTGCCGATCTTCGGGAATAATGACGCGCCCCAGAGCATCTCGCTGCAACACCACCCGCCGGACCGAGCCACGCAGGTGTTGATCATAGCCATTTTCCACCCCCTCAAGTCCCTGACTGTCAATGCCCGCGAATCCAAGGACATGGGCTAACAATGTCCCCTTGGGATAAAACCGGCGCGCTTCGACGAGCGTGTCCACGCCGGGAAGGGCGAGAGCCCGCACCAGTTCGCCGGAGGCATCGGGAATTTTCCGTTTCACCCACACGAACTCCCGGTCGGTTCGTAATCGCTTTTCCAGTGGCGCCTGCGGAACACCCAACACCTGGGCAAGCTGGCGGGCCACGCGTTGCGGGTGATCAATAGCCGTCGGCGTGGCATACACCGAGAAGACGTTACGATTTAACGCCAACGGCCTTCCCTTTCGATCAAGAATGGCGCCCCGACTGGAATCAAGCGTGACGGTCGTCTCATGCTGACGACGGGCTTTCTCGGTCATCATGTCCGCTTGCAACACCTGAAGATCAAAAAACCGCAAGAGCAACACGGCAAATCCCGCAAGAAAACACAACACCAGACAGGTCCGTCTTCCCGAACCCACCGAATGCGGATCACGCTGTTGCATGAATAATGGATGCATCGTCAGTCTCTCGTGTGCTGGGCGAAACGCAGCGGAAACGTCACCTCGTTGCGTGGAACGCCGTTGTCCGTGCGAATCGGAACCAGAATCACCTGCCGCGGGCTCAGGCGGGTCATCTTCAGTTGCTTGTTCGCTTCTGCGGCAATCCTGTCGGGAGCCGTTAATTGCGAGAGTCGGATCCGTAAACGATCGTGCTCCTGTTCCAGGACCGCTTTCTTCTTTGAAAAGGCGTCCAGCTCATAGCCCACGCGCACAACATCCACTCGTCCCCACACGTAAAAGAGCAGCATTCCGCTGAAGCCCACAAGCAGCAACATCCAGAGAACCGGTTTCATGCGTGCCCCCTTCCGCCCGGCAGGCCGTCCCTCTCCGGCTTTCGTTCAATGACGCGCAACTTTGCACTCCGCGCGCGCGGATTGGCCATCCGTTCTTCGCTGGCGGGCACCACGGGCTTTTTCGTTAAGATGGTCCATTGATCCGATGCCTCTTGAGCGACACGCCGAAACGTGTGCTTGACCACCCGGTCTTCCAGAGAATGAAACGCAATCACACACAGCCGTCCGCCCGGCGTCAGAAAATCCGTGACGTCGTTGAGCGCGATTTTCAGCGCGTCCAGTTCATGATTGACTGCCAGACGAAACGCCTGAAACGTCCGGGTCGCGGGATGCAAGCGCCCGTAGCGATACGACCGTGGCACGGATTGCTGCACCACCCGTGACAAATCCATGGTGGTACGAAGTGGGGCTTGACTGCGGGCGCGGACAATGGCCCGGGCAATGCGTCGCGAGTAGCGTTCTTCCCCCAACGTATGAATGGTCGTGGCAAGCTGCGCTTCAGGCAGGGTATTGACAAGGACCGCCGCCGGCTGTCCACAGGTGGGATTCATACGCATATCCAACGGGCCGTCCTGCTGAAAACTAAACCCGCGCTCGGGCTGGTCCAATTGCGCGGACGAGACTCCCAAATCAAACAGAATGCCATCCACGTGTTCCCTGTTGGCCACGCGCATCACAGATTTCACATGTTGAAAATTTTCACACATAAGCCGAACCCGTGACCGGTAGGCATGCAATCTTGTGTGCGCATGGGCAATCGCCAGTGGATCATGGTCAATTCCAATCAGCATGCCGTCAGGGTCGCTGCATTGCAGAACGCGCTCCGCCGTCCCACCCAGACCAACCGTACAATCGAGGTACCACCCTTGCGTTCGCGGCCGGAGCCATGCCACAACCTCCTCTGCTAAAACCGGAACATGCACCACATTATCCAACTATGCCTCCCCATCACTTTTTGCTGATACCATTTTCCACCACTTTCTACCACTTAATGGGCAAGCTATACCTCTAAACATATTTTTGTCAAGCAAAATCAAACACTTAAAGCATGGTGAAAATCGAGGTGAAGGAGACCAACGGAGAGCGAAAAATTGTGCCGGGGGAAGCCGGCACAACGGCTACGGGTACAGCCGATGCAACATGCGGGGGAAGGGAATGGTTTCGCGAATGTGCGCAATCCCGCACAGCCAGGCCACGGCTCGCTCAATCCCCATGCCAAACCCGGCATGGGGCACCGAACCATAGCGACGCAAGTCCAGATACCACCGGAACTCGTCGGCGGACAGGTGATGGGTCTCCAACCGTGCGGCGAGGGTCCGGTAATCGTGAATACGTTGTCCGCCTCCGATAATTTCGCCGTAGCCTTCGGGAGCCAGCACGTCCATGCACAGGGCCAGGTCGGGGTTGTCAGGGTCCGACTGCATGTAAAAGGCTTTCATCTTCGCGGGATACCGATGCACCAGAACGGGTGTGGCAAATTGTTTGGATAAGACCGTTTCATCGTCCGCACCCAACTCATCCCCGACTTGTATGGACGACCCAAGCTGCCGCAGGCGCATCACCGCTTCCTCATAGGTGAGCCGTGGAAAAGGAGGCGCCATCGCTTCCAGGGCGGCAATGTCTCGTTCCAGTACCTGCAATTCTTCCCGACGGTTTTCCAGCACTCGCTGCACGACCATCGCCAGCAACGCCTCGGCCAGATCCATCACATCGGTCAATTCCGCAAAGGCCACTTCGGGTTCCACCATCCAGAATTCCATGAGATGCCGACGCGTTTTGGATTTTTCCGCTCGAAACGTCGGGCCGAAGCAATACACTTTTCCGAAGGCGGCGGCGGTCGCCTCGCCGTACAATTGCCCGCTTTGCGTCAGGTACGCCGTTTCCTCAAAGTAGGGCGTTTGAAAGAGCGTGGTCGTGCCTTCGCAGGCATTGGGCGTGAAAATGGGCGCGTCAACCAGGACAAATTCCCGCTCATCGAAAAAGTCCCGACAGGCTTTAATGATTTCATGTCGAATTTTCAGAATGGCCTGTTGGCGCGTTGAACGAAGCCAGAGATGGCGGTGATCCATTAAAAACGCGGCGCCATGTTCTTTGGGTTGCACGGGAAACGGTTCGGCGATTTGAAGAATCTCGAGCGCGGTCACCTCCAGTTCATAGCCCCCCGGCGCCCGCGCATCCGCACGAGGCACGCCGGTCACCATCAAGGATGATTCCTGCGTCAGTTGAGTCGCAAGGCCGAACAGTTCCTCGCCCAGCGTCCCTTTGTTCAGAATGGCCTGAATATCACCGGACCCGTCGCGAATCGTGAGAAACTGGAGTTTGCCGCTTGAGCGATGATGCCGCACCCAGCCTTTGAGAAGCACGGTCTGACCGACCACATCGGCAATGTGAGCAATGGAGACAAGGGGTGGGAGATTCATGTGTTCGTCCTGAAATGTGTCATTTGTCAATCTGACAACGGCTTACAGTGTGGGTTCCCAAGTCTCTTGCCTGCCTCGTTCCCAGTCCTTAACCCAGCCTCCCACGCTTCCAGGTAACGTGCCACTCTTCCTCGTTATCTCTTCTTGAATTTCCTTGAGAGACTTCCCCTCTTTCCATATTGCAAATGCCGGCTCTTTAGTTTTGTCGCCTTGTGGCATATATCCTCCTCAAGCGGCGGTTCCGGCTTTCTCTGGTGAATGGTTTCTCCCGGTCATTTCTCCACTCCACGCAGGAGCCAACGCAGAAGGCCTGCATTGACATCACGCAAACGCCACGACTATCATACTTTTTTCACAGGAGGACCGCACGATGAGCAACACCATTACCGTTCGAGAACTGAAAGAGCGCATGGATAAAGGTGACAAAATCTTTTTACTGGACGTTCGGGAACCGCACGAATTTTCGATGGCCAAAATCGAAGGGGCGACGCTGATCCCACTGGGCACGTTGTCCGGTTCGCTCAATCAACTGGACCCGAACGAGGAAATCGTGGCCCTCTGTCATAAAGGGATGCGCAGCGCCGACGCCACGGGATTTCTTCTGCAACAGGGCTTCTCCAACGTCAAAAACCTGATCGGCGGCATTGAAGCCTGGTCCGTGGAAATTGACCATTCGGTTCCGCGGTATTGATTCATCCGCGAAGAACCGGCATCTGTCCTCTTCACGAGGACCCGCCGGACGCGACACGCCACCGCAGACCCAGAAGAATTTCGCGATTCCCCTTTTTCCCAGGAATGGGGGAATCAAGGCTCCCCAGACAGACACAACCTAAACGTTCGGCCATCTCTTGAATGCGTTGCGCCGCGTCCCGCCGCAGCGCATCGTCACGAACCACGCCTCCTCGTCCCACCTGCTTCGCGCCGACTTCAAATTGCGGTTTGACCAGGGCAATGACCATCGCCTCGGACGCCAGCAACGGTATCACACAGGGCAACACCAGGCGGAGCGAAATGAAGGAAACATCAATCACGGCCAGTTGAACGGGATCGGGAACGGCGGCGGGATCAAGGTGGCGAATATTGCATCGTTCGAGCACGACCACTCGCGTATCGTTTCGGAGGCTCCAGTCCAGTTGTCCATACCCCACGTCCACGGCATAGACCCGGCGAGCGCCCCGGCGGAGAAGACAATCCGTAAACCCGCCCGTGGACGCACCGACGTCCAGCGCAATCACATCCTCAACGTGCGGAACAAAGGTGTCCAGGGCCGCCGCCAGCTTTTCGCCTCCCCGACTGACATACAGTCTCGCAGGCCCCTCCACGTCAATGACCGCCTGCTCGGCGACGAGCGTGGCCCGCTTTTCCACTCGTTGCCCGTCAACTTTCACCACTCCCGCCAGAAGCATCCGATGCGCCTGTTCCCGGCTGTGGGCAAGCTGACGCTGAACGAGCACTTCGTCAAGTCGTTGTTTGCGAACGGTGTGGCGTGACGTCGTCACGGGAAGGATGCCATCTCCGACAGGGTGTCGTCGCCGGGCACGATGGGGTGAGAGCCACGGTTCACGCGGGACGGTCGTGTTCACCGTCGTCTTTATCAACGGAATAGGCTTCCAGTCGTTTCTGGCCGTTTTTGTCCTGCACCATAATGGTCACCTTCCGTTCCGCGTCGTCCAGCATCTTGAGACAATTCTTGGAGAGCTTGATCCCCTCTTCAAAAATCCTCAAGGAATCATTCAGCGGGAGATCGCCTTTTTCCAGCTCGGACACGATGGTCTCAAGCCTGGACAGAGCATCTTCAAATTTTACAGTTGCCATAGAGACACCCAATAGAAACCCGGCACATGACGACGACCGAACCCGCGTTGCCGCCCGCCGGGTCCACTTCCGCTACAGGGAAGGCGGTCTGCGCACACAAGAGATCGTGACCGACCGGAAGTCCATTATACGCCGTGGTCTCCGGTCGTCAAGATTGACGACATCCGGTCTATGTCTTCAATAAGACATGACAGCCTTCCTTCCGCCAATCGCACCCGAATCCGGTCACCGACGGCGACGGCATGAACATCTTTCACAGGCTCTCCGCCGGGACCGGCCTCAATAATGCCGTAGCCGCGGGACAAAATCGCAAGCGGGCTTAACGTGTGCAGAGCGCTGGCCGCTGTTTGCAATTGATGCGTTTTGTGTGTGATCACCCACGGCATGGCCCTGGAGAGTCGCTGAAGCATGTGCGGCACCCGCAGGCTGGCCCGTTGCCACGATGATCCCAATCCCACGCTGATCAGACCGGCGGACACGGCACGCAGCTTCGGCCGACTCCCGGCAAGCATCGCACGCATGCCTCTGTCAAGACGAAACCGGAGTTCATCAACCCGTTGCATCTGACGCCGGATGAGGTGCGCGGGATCGGGAAACGCCTGACAGACCCGCGCCACACGATTCCCGTGCGACACAAGCAGACGCCGCATGGCTTGAACCAGTCGCCTGTGTTGGACGCGCACATCGTTCTGCAAGTCCGCAAGCACGGGCGAGACGGTTTCCGCCGCCGCCGAGGGAGTGGGCGCGCGATAATCAGCGGCGAAGTCGGACAACGTCACGTCGGTTTCATGGCCCACCGCCGACACGACCGGGAGGCGGGAGTCGGCAATGGCACGAACGACCACCTCTTCATTAAAGCTCCACAAATCTTCCCAGGAGCCGCCGCCACGCCCGACAATCAGCACGTCAAGATTGTCCTGTCGGTTGGCCAGTCTGACGGCATCCGCGATTTGCTGTGCCGCCCCCGGCCCCTGAACGGCCACGGGGAACAACCGGATGCCGATCAGGGGACACCGTCGCCGCACCACCGTCACAATATCATGAAGCGCGGCTCCCGTTCTGGACGTGATCACGCCAATGTGGCGCGGGAAAAACGGCAGGGTGCGCTTGCGCGCGGTATCAAACAGACCTTCCCGTGCGAGCCTGGCCTTGAGTTGTTCAAAGGCAATCTGAAGCGCGCCAGCGCCTTTGGGTTCAAGGGACTCAATCAGGATTTGCGCGTCGCCTCTCGGTTCATAGACGCTGACACGACCCTTCACGAGCACCATGAGGCCATCTTCCAGCGTAAACGGGAGCGATGCGGCCACGTGCCGAAACGCCACCGCGCGAATTTGGCTTTCCTGATCGTTCAGAGAAAAATAGACGTGCCCTGACACGGGCGTGCGCAGATTGGAAATCTCTCCCTCGACCCACACGTGCGGAAACACGTGCTCGAGCGTCGTACGCATGCTCGTCGTGAGCTGCGTAACCGTGAAAACAATCGGAGGAGGAACAGACACAGGCAAGACACGCGAAATTATTCGATGGTTCGAATGCGTTGAATACCGGAGGCTTTTCCGGTCACGGGGTCGAGTTCAATCACGGCCGCACCCAGCACAGCCGGCCCTGACGCCACTTCAAATCGTCGGGGCATTTGCGAGAGAAATTTATCAATCACCAGTTCCTTTTTAAAGCCGATCACGGAATTGACGGGGCCCGTCATCCCGATATCCGTCAAATAGGCCGTCCCCTTGGGCAGGATCTGCTCATCCGCGGTTTGCACATGCGTATGCGTTCCCACGACAGCGGTCACCTGGCCATCCAGAAAATGCCCCATGGCCATCTTCTCCGAAGTCGTTTCCGCATGCATATCCACAATAATACACGGGGTCTGCGAACGCAGTTTGGGAATTTCCCGCCGGGCCACTTGAAAGGGGCAATCAAGCGTCGGCATAAACGCCCGCCCCATGAGCTGGATCACGCCAACTTTTTCGCCATTGGGCCTGTCAATGATAAACGACCCCTGGCCGGGCACCCCCTCCGGATAATTGGCCGGGCGCAGAATGCGGGGCTCCTTGCGAATATAGTCCACCATGACTTTTTGATCCCAGGCATGGTTGCCCGTCGTGATCGCCGAGAACCCAAGGTCAAAGAGATCGTCGGCCAGGTCCGGCGTAATGCCGAACCCCCCGGCCACATTCTCGCCATTCCCGATCACAAGATCGACATGATAGCGTTCGCTGATTTTCTGGATGGTACTGGTGATGACCCGTCTTCCCGGTTCACCCACAATATCGCCGATAAACAAAATGACCACAAACGCAACCGCTTCCTTCTGTGCCCGCTTCCCTATCGGGCAAATTCAATAAATCGGCTTTCCCGAATCACCGTGATCTTAATTTGGCCCGGGTACGTCATTTCCCGCTCAATTTTCTTGGACAAGTCACGAGACAGACGCAAGGCGTCGTTGTCGGAAATGGATTCGTGCCGCACAATCACACGCACTTCCCGACCCGCCTGAATGGCATAGGCTTTTTCCACCCCATCATAGCCCACGGCCAGGTGTTCCAATTTTTCCAATCGTTTCACATAGGCTTCCAGCGTTTCGCGTCTGGCGCCGGGCCGTGCGGCTGACAAGGCCTCGGCCGCCGCGACCAGCACGGATTCCGGGCAAAGCGGTTCAACCTGTTCATGGTGCGCGGCAATGGCATTCACGACTTTTTCGGACTCGCCATACTTCTTCGCCATTTCAGCGCCCAACATGGCATGAGTCCCCTCTTCCTCGTGACTCACCACTTTTCCGATATCGTGCAACAAAGCGCCGCGCTTGGCCAACTTCAGATCCAAGCCTAATTCCGCGGCCATAATGCCGCAGATGTACGCCGCTTCACGGGCATGGTACAAATTGTTTTGTCCATAACTGGTCCGGTAACGCAAACGGCCCAGCAGTTTCACAATTTCAGGATGAAAGTCTGACAGCCCCACTTCAAAAATAACTTTTTCAGCTTCTTCCCGCATCAACTTGTCAACGTCGCCTTTGACTTTTTCCACGACCTCTTCAATGCGGGTCGGATGGATGCGACCATCCTGCATCAGCCGTTCAAGCGAGACTTTGGCAATTTCCCGCCGCAAGGGATCAAACCCGGAGACAATCACGGCTTCCGGTGTTTCATCCACGATCAAATCCACGCCCGTGGCCGCTTCCAGCGCCCGAATGTTTCGGCCTTCCCGTCCGATGATGCGACCCTTCATCCCTTCATTGGCCAGCGGCACCACCGAGATGGTGGCTTCATTGACATAATCACGAGTAATCCGTTGAATCGCGTTGGTCACGATTTGCCGCGATTCCCGTTCAGCGTTTTCCTTCGCCTCGTCAAGGATCCGTTTCGTCAGCCCCGTGGCTTCCAAACGAACCTCGCTTTCAATCTCGGCCAACAGGTGCCGCTTGCCTTCTTCCGTGGTCAAGCCGGCCACATGCTCCAACGCCGCCACATGATCCCGTGTGGTCTGTTCACAGGCGCGCTCTTTCTTCGCCAACGACTCTTTTTGCTGCGACAAGGCATGCTCCTGCTTGCGAGATTCCTCCTCGCGGCGATCGCACTTCTCGATCTTTTTCCCCAAATCGTCGCCTTGCTGCCTCAACCGTTTTTCCAGCTCCTGCAGGACGCCTCGCTTTTCTTTCTCGTGCGTGTCCCGTTCCATTTTGGCCTGGAACAACAGATCCTTCGCTTCAATTTTCGCTTCCTTCACCAACTGATCGGCTTCACGCTGCGAAGATTGACTTAATTGACGAAGCCGCTCTTCAGTATCACGCCGTTGCGTGGTCAAGCGTGTACGTTCTATCACCCGATCCAACACAAAGCCCGCCCCAAGAGCAAGACCGCCAACACCCACCAATGTTATGATATCTGTCAAAATGGCTGTCACCCCCTTCACTGACCGCTCACGCCGGATCACCGACACGAGACCTTGAGAGGAATGCTGACAACGAAGACGCGCTTGTCACCATGAATTCACGCGCGAGGAAACGAGGAGTACGACAGGATTGAGGATGCGGGGAATGAAAAGACGCGGTCGGGAACCGTGCCGCTCTACGCCAGGCGAGGAAGGGATGCGACAACCATCGCACAAGACAGAATGTGGTTGCCTCGAACGGTTCTACTTCTTGTCTGAACCATCCGATCCGCCACGCGCTTGTCTCCGGTACGGGATACGCTCGGGCCTCTTTTGTGAATCACTGCTCCGGACTGCCAGAGACTTCACACATCATCCGAGTTGGCAAGCTGGCCATTCATCCCTCAACCGAACCTGTATTGCGTGGCAAGTGATCACACCGTTAATTTTCCCAAAAAACCTGACTTCATGCCCGATCATGCATCATGACGCTCTCGTAATTCTCTGTCGCGTACCGAGTGTCTGACGATTCCTCTCTCAAAAGGTTAAGAAGCAATCGAAACACGCCCTTACCCTGAAATGGTAACAGACGCGCCGACTGCCATGCAAGCATGCGGGGCGTTACGGGGCGTTATCAATCCCCAAACGGGACCCAATGCACTCCAGCAACCCCTCGGCCCGACGTTCCATCTCCGCCTCGCCATCCTGCCGACGGCGTTCCTGCTGAAACAACTGATCCGCGATATTCATCGCGGCCAGAATGGCAACCGTCACGGGCACGGATTTCGTCAACCCCTGCGCAATGGTTCGCATCTGCTCGTCCACGTACAGGGCCAAATCCTGTGCATACCCTTCATCTCCAGTGGGCTGCAACGTCAGCTTATGACCATACACGTCAACTTCAATTGGTTTTGCCATCAGCAACTTCTTCCATGTCGGCATTGAGTGACTCAAGCCCGTCCAGTTCTCCAAGGACATTTTCAATGCGCACCTTAATATGCTCCCGCTCTGCCTCCCATTCGTGTAAACCGGATTCGTGCTTCGATAATTCTTCCTTCGCCAGGTCTAATTGCCGCTGAAGAGATTGATTGGTCTGTTGCAGGTCATGGAACAGCTCCACCAAGCGCCGCACACGGACCTCCAAGGCATCCATTTTGTCAAAACTCATTCAGGACGACTCCCTCCAGCAATGATGTTGTCCATAACGAAACACGGGCGGAGCATAAAATCCTTCAGCAAGCCCTGTCAAGATGAAAAGCACCACATGCTGTGGCATCCAGGTAGTGATAGATACGATAACTTGTGATGACCCGCTTCACGTAGCGACGGGTTTCCCTGTAGGAAATGAGTTCAACAAATTCATCCGGGTCCCGATCGCCAAATTTGTCAATCCATCGTTTCACGGCCTCGGGGCCGGCATTATACGCCGCGATGGCGTGAATCTGATTCCCTTGATAGGCATCCAGCAACTCGCCGACGTAGTAGGCCCCCAACCGAACATTCAACGCGCCATCAAAGAGATCCTCACGATCCACGGAACCAAGTCCCAGACGACGGGCGACGCGATTCGCGGTCTTCGGCATGAGCTGCATCAACCCCATGGCCCCAACAGGCGACAACGCCCTGGGATTATACAGACTTTCCTCACGGATCAGCCCCGCCACGAGAAAGGAGTCCACGTGTGGAGCCGCAGAGTCCCGTATCGCCTGTAAATATCCCGTCGGATAGGTCATTCGCCACAATGGCGAATCGGGAGGAACCCGGTGACGCTGCATGGCATCCCGAAAATTCCGCACGGCGATCACCACAGCGGCGTCATAGGCTCCGAATTCCATCAACCGCTGCGCGACCGCATATAAGTTCCTGGGCTGCCCGCGATAACGCGCCTTGACCGCTAATAATTCTCCGGCGGCTTCCTCGCGAAGGCCCAGCGATGACAGGGCGTTGGCCTTTTGAACATGCACATTGGTCCGAAGTCCGGACGACGCGGGAAGCGCCATCGCCTGTTCCGCCCATTGTGCGCCCTGATTGTCTTTCACGTTGATCGGGAGTTGAAGACGCGCTTGCGACAATTGCCCATAGTAGGTCATGGGCCACTCGGTCGCCACGCGCCGATACCACGTTTGCGCCTCATCCTCTTGTCCCATCCGCTCAAGCGTGCGCGCCTGCCAGTAATGAGCGCGTCGTTGCCAGTCGGCATCCTTCACGGTGGTTGCCAGCGTGTGAAAGTGGACGCGCGCGGCTTCCCAGGCGCCTTGCTGATACTGCAACCATCCCAGGCGCCACAGAGCGCGTCGTTGGAGCGTGGGAAGGTGCCCCGCGCGCGCGACATGTTCATAGGCTGCGAGGGCGTCCTGAATCTCGTTGTGATCTTCCGCCCACACGCCGCTCAACCACCGGATCTGGTCCCGGTCACTCATGCGCAACCTGGGCGTCTTCGCATCACGAAACGCCAGAAGAAGCCGGCCCTGACCCTGCCGCAAGTACACTTTGGCCAGCCAGACGGCCGCCTTGCCGGTATAGGCGGAGGACGTTTCGGTCAGTTGGCGGAAAATGGGCGCGGCTTGCGGATACTGCTTCAGTTTCACATGGGCCATCCCCAATTGAAAAAGCCCTTTTTCACGATCGGGGCTACCGGGTCGCCTGTCCACAAACGTCTGCAAATCCCGAATCGCTTTTTTAAAACGCGCCAGGCCGTACCACGTTTTGCCCCGACGATAATAATCCTTTGTCGCAGGCTTCCACCGAAGCGACGGCGGCTGGCCGGATCGCACGATGTCATTGACGGTTTGCGCTTCGGGAGATTCGGGATAGCGCCACCAGATTTTACGCAACATCTGTATGGCGTCCGCCGCGCGTTCCTGTCGGTCGGCACATGTCGCACGCACAGAGAGGGCACGGGGCACGTGGAGAGAATCCGAATCACGGGACATGGCCCGACGCACACGATCGTCGGCCTGTTGACACTGCCCGTTCTCAAACCACGCAAACCCCGCTTCGTACAGCGTCTCGTCGTGCAAAACGGAAGGCGAGGACAGGGCCACCGCCTCGTCAAGCACCGTAGCCGAATCCCGATGGGCACCCAGGCGTCCCAGAGCCTGACCGAGTTTCAAAAGCACGTAGTCTTCCAGAAGTGGAAAGTCCTTGCGTGCCGCACGCAAATATCCAAGAGCCTGGGCCGGATTATGGTCAAGCAAAGCCCATCCCGTTCGAAACCCCGCACGTCTGGCCCACGGGGTTCCCGGATATGTCTCTTGCACCAGGCGAAACCGTGTCACCTGTGGAAGCATTTGATCGGGATGCGCGTCGGCAAAAGACACGGCGGCCAGAAAACAGGCCTCCGCCGTATCGCAGACCATGTCGGGGGTAGCAAGGTCAGAGGCGCCGGGGGAATCGGAGAACGCCTGGGCGCTCGTCAGGAGAAGAAGACCGAGGAGACCACCTGTGCGGATGAGTGAGCGAGACAGCATTTTTTCCGACCAATGGTGAAAACCACAACATTCCATTCAGGGAAACAATAAACAGCATCTCAATCCCGCGCAACGCCTCTCAAACCATAGCCTGATCAACGAGAAAGCAGAACACGACTTCCTTTTGCAATATTCCTGCACCTGATTCCAAGCCACTCACGTCACCGCCACCGCTTCAGTCACGTAGTAGAGCCTACCGGATCCTCACGACCTTCGGTAACATGCATCAAAGAATGAAGTGGGAACAAACGATTCAAATGGAAAGAGGTACATTCAAGAGGCAAATTCTTTAGGATTCAGCACCAACTTCATCTACAAGTCCAAGTTTTGCACTTTGAAGCGTGCGGTCTAAAATGAATTGATCCCGTGGTGTTAAATTGAAAAAGGAAACAGGAAGCTGCGAGGTCTTTCCAGCAAAGCCTTGCAACAAATTGCCGATGGCTGCATTGAAAAATGAAGAAGATGTCAGTGCAATACCTTCAAAGTCCAACTCGACTTGCTGACAATCTATAAGCTGAGAGTAAATCACGTGACACAGCTTGGCCCCATCCTCATATGTCCCACAATACGGGCCAACAATGTCTTTGACGATCAACCTATTCATAATCTGCGACACTTGGAATTTTTTGGTTATCAAGGCTGATTGTAATGCATGTGCCAGGAAAAGAAAAGGGAATCGTAGAAGCGACGGTTCCATTGGGAGTCTGACGCCATACACCATCCATGGAAATGATCTCGAAATCCCCGCCTTTAAGAAAATCACTCAAAATGTTCAGGCCAGCTCCTTCATTGCCGCCTCTGGATTGCGCCGATATCCCAGGTTGTACTGCTAATTCAATTGCCTCTTTGTCGTTTTTCAAATCTTTATATCTGGGACGTAAAGTCTTAAGAAACCCTACCCCAAGATCTGCAACCGAAAGGATAAGGCGTTGTTCTTAAGGATATGCCTGAGCACTAACATAGCAACCGATGGAAGACTGACTCCTGTAGTCATTAATAACCCTTTTATAAGCAAGAACATCGTTTCCACATTGTTGCGGGAATTTTAAACTCATCCACAATGACTGTCTTTCCATAGACTCTTTGCACATTGTTGAGTCGTAGCATGAAACAACACATCACTACCGCAATACAGACGAACGATGGAGCCACGGAAAATACATGATCGGGATAGGTGTCGGCTCATGCCAAGGCGATGGCCAGGAGAAGACAAACGAGGTGATTACTCATTTTGTCCTCTAAAAATGGTTGGTTTTATGAAGAACAGAGTGGGGTGAGTGACGGGAATTGAACCCGCGACCTCCGGATCCACAATCCGGCGCTCTAACCAACTGAGCTACACCCACCACGCACTCGTCACAAAAGTCACAGAAACCTGTTTCGAACGGAAGGGAGCATGATACACTAAAAAGCCCCGCGCGGCGCAAGACAACGGCTCCGGCGAGTCATCGCCACAATCTTACAGCATCCCCGTCTCACAGCGCCCCCGCCCGCGGTTATCCGCTAAACACGCCGGTCAAAGGCGGCCTGCATGTCACCAACGATGTCCTGCGCGGCCGCACGCGGGTCCGGCGCATCGCGAATCGGCCGACCCACCACCACGTAATCCGCTCCCGCCTGAATGGCCTGACTCGGCGTGACGGAGCGAGCATGATCGTCAACACCCTGACCGGCCGGCCGAACACCGGGCGTCACAATCAGCAACGGGGCGTCAATGGCCGACCGAATGGCCATGGGTTCCTTCCCGGACGCGATGACGCCGTCACACCCGATGTCGGCGGCCATTCGCGCGCGCGCCACCACGAGCGCTTCGACGCTCCCGCCTCCCCCTTCCCCCAATTCCAGAAGATCCGCACGGTCAACGTTCGTCAACACCGTCACCGCCAGAATGTTCAACGCCGAATGGCCGGCCCGGCCTTTCACTGCCGCGGCCAGCGCCTTTCGCTGCGCATGCACGGTGAGAAAAGACACGCCCATCTCCGCAACCCGCGCGGTGGTCCGTTGCACCGTCTCCGCAATATCCAGCACTTTCAGGTCGAGAAACACGGGCTTGCCGAATTGCTGCACCATTCGGATCACCGCAGGGCCTTCGCTTGCAAACAGCTCCAACCCGACCTTGATCACCCCAACCGACTCATGGACGGCATCCAGCAACACCTCCGCCGCCGATGCCGTGGGCACGTCCAGGGCAAATATCAGCCGCTCTTGAGCGTCAATCCCCGCACCCCGTGTAGGCCCGTGTCCGTGCTCGGACCGACCCGTCTCTTTTTCGTTGACCATTTGACCTGCGAGAAGGGGGTATGCTAAGAAGTCGGCATTGGACGTCACAATAGATTGAAAGGATCATCATGCCGGTTGTTCATAAGTCAACCATCAAACGGGCACGCCAGTCGGAAAAGCGCCATGCGCGCAACCACGCCATCCTGCATCGTACCAGCACCGTTGTCAAAAAATTTCGGACCGCCATCCAGCCCGATGCCAAAACGGATGGACCATCGGCGGACGCCTTGCTCAAGGAAGCCATCTCCGCTCTGGACAAAGCGGTGACGAAAGGCGCCATCCATCGCAATACCGCCTCCCGACGCATTGCGCAACTCGCAACCGCCTTCAACGCCTTCAAAGCGAAATAATCCGGCGGCGACTTTCCATCCATCTTTCCATATCCATGTCGCGTAAGAAGCTGTAGCCACACCCATGGCTTCTTCTCTTGCCGGCAACCCCGCCGTCATGCCCGCCATGCGTGAGCGGGAATCCATCCCCCTCATCATCATGCAAACAGGATTCCGCATCATAGATGTGCGGAATGACGGCCCGGCGCCGCCTGTTACGTTCGCAGCCGTGGTCGGGACGGTGACTGCGCCAATCGGCACAAACCAAAAATCAAGGCATGCATGATGCGGTGCGGCGAATTGGCGGCGCCACCTTTCAATGCGCGGTCCGTCTCCGCAAACGCCGCAAAGGCCTCGGGAAAATGCGCCAGAGGCATGCGTTTGGCTACGGCGAAAAACTCGCTTTGCCCGCGAGGGTGGATGCCCAGGGATTTCGCCACCACCGCTTCACCGACTCCGCGATCCAACCCGTCTTTGGCTTTCCACAAACGACGGTACTGCCACAACAGCGCCCCGAGTATCCGCAGGGGCAGCTCATCCGCCTCCAGGTTTTTCTCCAGAATGAGGAGGGCTGTGGCGGTATGGCCCTGCGTGATGGCTCCCGACAGGTCAAAGACCGACGCGCCGGGTTCTTTCCCCTGGACGGCCACGACATCATGCGCCTTGACCGTGGCCCCCCCGGACACATAGAGCGCCAGCTTCTCCAGTTCCCGCCGCACTCTGTATAACCCTTCGCCGCCTGTGTCGCTCAACAACCCCTCTGCGTCGGCATCAAGCCGCAGGCCAAGACGGGCAGCCTCCTGACGAATCCAACCCGGTCGCTGATTGTCATACAACGGCGCGCAGTTCACCACCACGGCCTGCTTTTTACACACCTGAACCCATTTCATCCGGCCATCCAGTTTTCCCGCGGACACAATCAGTGTGGTGGTATCAGACGGCGCGGAAAAATAGGACATGAGCAATTCCCCATCCCGCGCGGGCAGTTTGTCCGCCCATTTCAGAAGCATCACGCGATGGCGTGAAAAAAAATGGACTTCCCTGGCATGAGACACAATTTCCTGTGCGGACGTTTCATCACCGTAGAGCACTTCAAAGGAGAAGATATCGCCGTCGTCCGCGTCGGCGGAAGGCCGGACATCGTCAGGCGCCGCATCCTTTGAACGCGGCGCGTCATGGTGACGAATAATGTCAATGGCTTGATCGCGCAGGCAGGCTTCTTCCCCAAGCACCACGTACAACAATGACCGTCCTGTCCGTGCCAAAAACGGACCGAGTTCGGGAAGGCCGATACCGTTTTCTCCGAAACGACGTCCACTCACATGTCACCTGATTGATCCCGGCACGTGTTCCAACAACGGCAGGCGTGTTGAGGAAGAAGGGCGTGGGAACGAAGTTGAGGTTGAGGTTGAAGCCGGGGCCTGGGATGAGGTTGCAGGCGAGGATGGTCCGGGAGAGAAATTCCCCTGTCTCCGCGCATCCCGGAATGACGCGGCCAGCGTGGCGGCGGCATCCTGACCCGCTTGCTCCAATGCCCGCTCCTGCAGCACCTGATTGAACTGAATTTCATCCTGACGGTTATCGGCATCGGGCGCGCGATTGACAAAAAACTCTCCGGCGCCGGTGGCCGTTCCCGTCCACGCCGCATCGCCCGTCCGCCGATTCGTCACCGTGGCGCTCACCGCCACATCCACGCGTTGTTCACGGGTTGCATCGGTCGAGAACGTCAGTGACAACACCGCCGCCGAGACGATCTCTCCCGTCATCACATAATCAGCCTGCGCGTCATCCGCCACGACGCGCGCCCCACTCCTGACGGCGAATTCCTGACGCATAAAGCGGGTATAGGCATATTCCAGATTATTGTGAAACGTGCGGTTGCGAAACGTTCGAATGGCCAGCCGCACCACGGGTCCCTCATCACCCATCATGGCCGGGCCGCCCCCAATGAGCGGGCCGAGACCTTCCGCGGAAAGCCGGTAGCCGCACCCCTGGACGCACAAGCCCAGCATCACAGCGACCACCATGGTTGTAGCCCGTCCACCCGTCATCTCCCTGCCCCCTGCCGATGTTCAGACCACAAAGTTGACCAGTTTTTTTTCAACGTAAATCACCTTCCGGGGCGTCGCCCCTTTCAAGCCTTCCAGCAACTTCTCATCGTGGTGCGCGCGTGCGAGCACGTCTTCCTTCCGGGCGTCGGCCGACACCTGAATCCGGCTTCGCAACCTGCCGTTGATCTGCAGGGGGATCGTCAATGCCTCGGGCGCCGCCAGGGCGGGATCATACGTCGGCCAGGCCTGATTCGCCAGACTCGTCGCATGACCCATCCCTTCCCACAACTCTTCCGCCAGGTGCGGGGCAAACGGCGACAGCAACAGGACAAACGTCTCGGCCGACGCACGCGGCACAGGCCCGTCTTTCGTGAGATCACGCGCAAAGATCATCAATTTCGCAATGGCCGTATTCAACCGCATCGCCTCCAGGTCCTGCGTCACGCCCTGAATGGTCCGGGCCGTGAGGCGCGCCTGATTCGGCGTCCCCTGACCGTCAACGACCGGCGACCCCGCGCCATCGTGTTCCGTGTCGCCGCGCACGAGACGAAAGGCGCGTTGCAGAAACCGCGCCACGCCGGGGATGGATTCGGAGGACCAGGGCGCCCCTTTCTCCAACGGCCCCATGAACATTTCATACAGCCGCATCGCATCGGCTCCATGCGCGGCAATAATCTCATCCGGATTCACCACGTTGCCCCGGCTCTTCGACATTTTCTCCGTCACTTCCGCCAGCACAAGCCCGTCCATCGTCGGATGGATCGGCGTCCCGTCCTGCCATCGCACATCCGCCGACGCCACCCATCGCGCTTTGAGTTCCTCCCCCGTCGTGCGGTGCAACGGGGTATCATGCTCAACCCGCACATCCGAAGCCGGATACGCCCGCGCCGCGAACGACGGATCATCCGCGAGATTGTTATCAAAGTAGCGATAACTGTGCCCAAGAATCATGCCCGGATTCAGCAATTTCTGAAACGGCTCGGGCGTGTGCACCAGCCCAAGGTCATACATGACTTTATGCCAGAAGCGTGAATAGAGCAGATGCAGCACGGCATGTTCGGCCCCACCCACGTACACATCAACCGGCATCCAGTACCGTTCAGCGTCTTTGGACCACGGCTCCCGCTCATTGCGGGGATCGCAAAAACGCAGATAATACCAGCAGCTTCCGGCCCACTGGGGCATGGTATTGGTGTCACGCAAGGCCCGTTGTCCGGTCTCGTGGTCGGTGACTTCCACCCACTCGCGGACGCGCGCCAGTGGCGGTTCAAACGCCCCGCTCGGTCGAAAGTCTTCCAGCTCGGGCAGGAGAACCGGCAAATCCGCTTCCGGCACAAGCCGGATGGTGCCGTCCTCAAGATGCAACACGGGAAACGGCTCCCCCCAATACCGCTGCCGGCTGAAAAGCCAATCGCGTAATTTATACTGGACGGTGTGCCCGCCCTTCCCGTGTTCCGCCAGCCATTCGTTCATGCGCTGTTTGGCATCGGGAGTCGCCAGGCCGTTCAGAAAATCGGAATGCACGTTCGTGCCATCCCCGACAAACGCGCCGGTGGCCGGATCGCCGCCGGAGACGACCTCAACGATCGGCAAATCAAACCGTTTCGCAAAAGCATAATCCCGCGGATCATGCGCCGGCACCGCCATAATCGCACCGGTGCCATAGGTCGCCACCACGTAATCCGCAATCCAGATCGGGAGCGGCCGCTCCGTGACCGGATGCACGGCGAACGCCCCGGTGAACACCCCGGTCTTCTCGCCCGCATCGGCGACGCGCGCCCGTTCACTCCGCCGCGACACGTCTTCAACATAGGCCTCCACGGCCACACGCTGTTCGGGTGTCGTGATCGCGCTCACAGCCGCATGTTCCGGGGCCAGCACCAGATAGGTCGCCCCGAACACAGTGTCCGAGCGAGTGGTAAACACCTCAATCACCTGCGTGGCCTCACGCGCGTCCGTCTCATGCCCCGCGACCTGGAAAAAAATTCTGGCGCCTTCCGAACGCCCCACCCATTCCCGCTGCATCCGCTTAATGGATTCAGGCCACTCCACCAACGCCAGGTCGTCAATCAACCGATCCGCATAAGCCGTGATCCGAAGCATCCACTGCCGCATGGGAACCCGGACCACCGGATGCCGCCCGCGCTCGCTCTTCCCGTCAATCACCTCTTCGTTGGCCAACACCGTGCCCAGAGCCGGACACCAGTTCACCGGCGCTTCCGCCACATAGGCCAGCCCCTTTTCATACAGGGTCCGAAAAATCCATTGCGTCCACCGCACATAGGTGGGATCAGTCGTGTCAATTTCCCGCGACCAGTCGTAATCCATGCCCAGGGCCTGGAACTGGCGTTTGAAGTTTTGGATATTCCGGCTGGTGGTGTCCCGCGGATGGGTTCCGGTTTCAATCGCGTATTGTTCCGCCGGCAGGCCAAACGCGTCCCAGCCCATCGGATGCAGGACGTTAAACCCGCACATGCGTTTGTAGCGGGAAACAATATCGGTGGCGATATAGCCCTTGGGGTGGCCCACGTGCAGTCCTGACCCGGACGGATACGGGAACATATCAAGGATGTAAAACTTGGGTTTGGCCGGGTCTATGTCGGCACGAAAAGGCCGGGTCTCGCGCCAGCGAGCCTGCCATTTCTGTTCAATGGCCTGGGGATCGTAGAATGTGGACATAAGTCGGGGCGACGCCGGACGGATACTGTGCCTTCAGGATACACGCAGACTGCACGTGGCGAGAGGAAAATCTACCACAGCGACCCGCGCGCGACAAGACAGGTCATGCGGGATGCCGGCATCACCGGCGGAGAAAAAGAGTCATGCGGCCATTTCCTGCTGGAAAACTCCGCGAGATTTGTATATTGTCCGGCCCGGACACGGTGTTTCCGCATTCCCCGCATGGCCTGACTCTCCTGCCTGACATCGTGCGCGCCCTCGTCTCACGGTCGGCGCAGAGTCCAACTCATGTCTATCACCACACCATGAAAAGGAAACAACCATGAAACTTCACTGGAAAATTTTCATCGCGATCGTGGTGGCTCTGGCGGCGGGCCAGTTCACGCCGGTGGACAGCAACCTGTTCAAAGCCTATGACTTTCTCGGCACGTTATTTCTCAACGCGTTGAAAATGATCATCGTGCCGCTCATCGTCTCTTCCATTATTTCCAGCATGGCCGGCCTGGGCGAAGGCGACAATCTCGGCCGTCTCGGCGGAAAAACCCTGCTCTACTATACCTGCAGCAGCCTGCTGGCCATTCTGATTGGCCTGGCCATCGTCAACGTCACGACGCCCGGCATCAGCAACGGCCAACCCGCCGGCGCGCAACTGAATCTGGGGACGGACAAAGCCGAACTGGATCAAGCGTTGGCCAACGTCGAAGGCCGCGGTGGCCGCGACGTGCTTGATATTTTCATACGCATGGTGCCGAAGAATATTTTTTCCGCCGCGCACGAAGGGCAAATGCTGGGCCTGATTTTCTTCAGCATTCTGTTCGGCGTCTTCATGACGCGCATTGCCGGCCAATACCAGACCACCCTGCAACATTTCTGGCGAGGCGTATCCGACACCATGGTCGCCATGACGATGTTCATCATGCAATTCGCGCCCATCGGCGTCTTCTGCCTGATTGCGGAAACCGTCAGCGCCACCGGCTTCGGCGCGTTCAAACCGGTGCTGGGATTTTTTCTGACGGTCGTGGTCGCCCTTGCGCTGCATACGTTTGTAGCCCTGCCGCTGGCGCTGACCATACTGGGCCGCATCAAACCCGTCCGGCATTTCAGAGCCATGTCCCCCGCGCTACTGACGGCGTTTTCCACCGCCTCCTCGTCCGCCACCCTGCCGTTGACCATGGAATGTGTTGAGGAGCGCGCCGGTGTATCGCGCAAAACATCCAGCTTTGTCCTGCCGCTGGGCGCCACCGTGAACATGGACGGCACCGCCCTGTATGAATGTGTGGCGGCCATGTTCATCGCCCAGGCCTACGGTTTGGATTTAAGTCTGGCCACCCAATTCACGATAGTGCTGGTGGCCCTGCTGACATCCATCGGCGTAGCCGGCATCCCTGCCGCCAGCCTGGTCGCGATAGTCGTGATTCTCGCCGCCGTCGGCCTGCCGCCAGAAGGCATCGGCATCCTCATGGTCACCGACCGCATCCTCGACATGATGCGCACCTCCGTCAACGTATTCAGCGATTCCTGCGCGGCGGTAATCATCGCCAAGTCGGAGGGGGAGGAAGATGTGTTGAAGGGGTAAGGTGCGGGTGCGGGTACGGAAGCGAAGTCGGACGACGGAGCCGCCGGAGTGCTTTACGCCACTCGTCTTGCCGCGGCGGCTCTGTGCAGGTCATACGTCGTCTGCAAATTCAGCCAAAGTTTCGGCGACGTCCCAAGGGTTTCGGCAAGATCAAGCGCCGCCTCTGCGGTAACGCCTCGTTTCCCTCGGATCAACTCATTCAGACGCGCACGGCTCCAGCCGATCTTCTGCGCAAATGCGGTCTGGCTGATACCCGCAGGCTCAAGAAATTCCTCAAACAGCATTTCGCCGGGATGAAAGGGATTTTTGGGTTGCCTGTCCACGTTCAGGGGGATCTTGCCTGTTGCCGACCGAGTCACAAGACGACGGATCATTACTGATGCGCCTGATTCCGGTTGGGAAATTCAGTACCTTGGAACGGAATCAGGTTACGCAACAGGCGATGATGCCAGCGCAAGTCCACGAAATATCCTTTGTCAGCGTCTAATGCAATGGTGACTTGGTTGTCGCAATGCGCGAGTAGCGCACGATAGACTGGCGGCTCTTCGGCATACAGCCCATGGATGCGCTTGGTCCACTCGGACAACTTTGCCTCATCCGAATCAGGTGCGGCGACAATTTCACCGGCCAACATGACAAAGCCGCGATATAAAGATTTGTGGAGACTGGACTTTGCGGCGGGGTTATAGACCAAACTGAATAATGCCAGCAAACTAACTACAGCCCACAGCAGAGTCTGCCCCTCTGCAAGGAATGATTCAGCCAAGCGAACCACGCTGGCACTGGCAATAGCGAACACGATGAACTGGATAAGCAGATGCAACGAGTTGAAAAACTGCGTACGTGCCTGATGGTAGCGCATGGAGCGCTCGCAGTCTGTCAGCAAATCGTCGCGGGACAGGATTTTAGTTGTGTCCATGGTGATTCCCTCATCACCGCATGACGTTCAAGCCAGTCAATCCCTTGGTGGCCTTGGTCTATCAGGCGGAGGACTCTTGGAATCGTCATTTCGTTTCTCAACAAGAGGGCGCTCTGATTCACGCAAAGGCCGTGGTGATGGTGGCGTCGGTCGTGGTGGCGGTGCGGGCTTCCCTTTTTGGGCGGCCATTTTGTCCTCTTGGTAAGGCGTATCCTAAAAAGTGTGACAAGAATCACGAAGTATTGTCAAGGAACAAGTCTTAGGCCCCTGCCGTATGTATCTCCCCCATCAATCGCTCGGTCTCCGTCAATACCACGATGACTTTTTGGTAGTGGGTGATGTCGTTATGGTCGAGTTTTCTGCCTCTCAATATGTATACTTTTGTATCATTTTTATGCATATCGGTACGAATAGGTATATTCGTCATGTGCATAATTCGGATAACCTATACATTTATACCACAATTATACATAATTTATGTTGTTTTCTATACACATTGTCGGATTATTTCCGTTTTCCACTCGCTTTCCCCCTCTTCGACTCCGGCATAATAAACGCCTCCCCCCGCAGTTTCCGGTGATAGCTAATAGCAAAACGATGCGCTTCATCACGGATGCGCACTAGAAGACGAGTAGCGTGCGACACAGAAGGCAGGATACGCGGAGCGCGACGGCCGGGGGCATAGACCCGTTCGGCTTTGTCGCCTTTGGCTTTGGCAAGGCCGATCACGGGCAGATGGGCAAGACCAAGCTCGCGCAAGGCTTCCATCGCCGCCGCCAGTTGCCCGGGGCCGCCGTCAATCAGAACGAGATCCGGCAACGGCAACGGCAACGCCCTCTTGTGCGGAGACGCAAGCGTGCCGCCATACCGACGCTTGACGACTTCATGGATACTCGCAAAATCATTCGCCCCTTCAACTGTCTTGACGCGAAACCGCCGGTAATCGGCTTTCTTCATGGCGCCGGCCTCCCACACCACCATGGAGGCCACGGAATGCGTGCCCATGGTATTGGAAATATCAAACCCTTCCACACGACCCGGCGCGGTCGGCAACCCAAGGAAACCCCGCACAGCCTCGGCTTCCTGATGCTCCACCACACACCTGCGCACGTGATCCGCAATGGACGCCTCGGCGTTTTCATTGGCCAGTTGCAACAGGTGGAATTTTGTGCCGCGCTCGGGAACAAGAATCCGTACCCGCCGACCTTTTTTGTGCGTGAGCCAGCGTTGCAACAGAGCCTGGTCAAGCAAGGCTTCGGGCACAAGCAATTCCTTCGGCGGCATCGTGTCTCGATTGTAAAACTGCTCAATGGTTGATCGAATCAATTCCTCGTCAGACACCCCTTGCGTGTCAGCCCAGAAAAAATCCTTGCGCCCGATCAACAGGCCGCCGCGCACAAACAACAGTTGCACATCCGCAGCCCGTCCCAGTCTGGCCAGACCGACAACGTCCTGATCCACCGGCCCGATTTGCGCCACACGCTGTTTTTCCAGCGTCCTGGAAACACTGACCACGCGATCGCGCAGACGAGCCGCGTCCTCAAAGGCTTCCCGATCGGCGGCCGCTTCCATGTCCCGGCGCAACCCCTCAAGCAATTCCTTGTCCCGCCCCTCCAGAAAATATCGCACCTGATTGACGATGCGATGATAGTCCCCCCGCGACTGGTTGCCGGTACAAGGCGCCATGCAACGTTTGATTTCAAACTCCAGGCAAGCCCGGTCGGCGGTGCCGTCAATGTCAATCGTGCACGTGGCCAGCGGAAACACTTTTTTGATGACTTTGAGCGTGTCCCGCAACGCACTCGACGGGACATACGGGCCAAAATACAACGCCCCGTCGTGTTTCACGCGACGCACAATAGAAAGACGGGGAAAATCGTCCTTCACCGGCAGGCGGAGATAAGGGTAATGCTTGTCATCGCGCAACACCACGTTGAACCGGGGACGATGGCGTTTGACCAGATTGCTTTCAAGCAGAAGAGCCTCCAGATCCGACCTGGCAATCATCGTTTCAATGTCGTGAATCAGGGCGGTCATGGCGCGGGTTTTGGGACTCGGGTCGCGTCCTTTCTGAAAATACGAACGCACACGATCCGCCAGCACACGGGCTTTCCCGATGTAGAGAATTTCCCCGCTCTTGCTTTTCATCAGATACACGCCGGGCTGATTGGGGAGATGCGCCAGCGTCGCTTGAAGGGAAGCGGTCGGGTGGGTGGTGAGACTCATCGAGGCAATCCGTTACCGCACATGACACGTTCGCCGGCATTGTACTGAACCCCGTGGCTTCCAACAATAGACGGCCCGGCGGCTCGGCCCGGCGTGAGCAAACGATTCCAAAACCTTGTTTTTGCCTTCCCCGTCGGCGTACACTGGCGCCTGCTATCCACGGGCCATCGGCTATCTTCGTCGCAGATTATCATGATTCAGAAGCGCACCCACCTCCGCCGTCTCCTGTTTCCCGCACTGTTGGGCACCCCGTTGGCCTTCTGCCTCGCGCTCGTGTTCGCGCTCCCGGCTTGTGGCGAAGGGTTCAGAATTCTTGACCAGAGCGCGTCGGCCACCGCACAAGGGAGCGCGTTTGCCGCGCAGGCCGACGACCCGTCAGCCGTGTATTACAACCCCGCCGCCATGGCGGACCTGCCGGGCCTGCAAATGACCGCCGGGACGCTGCTTGTGAACGGCAACATTGATTTCACACCCCAGTCGGGACAGCCCATCAAAGGCGACTTCGGTGGAACGTTTGCCGATCCTCCGCCAAGCACCTTCTTTGTGACCGCCCGGATCAGCCACCCGGATTTCATGGTGGATTCCGTGGCGCTGGGGCTGGGAGTGTACGCGCCCTTCGGCAACATCACCAGCTACCCGACCGATTCAGCCATCGCCCCGGTGCTCACACGGGCAGCGTCCCCGATTATAGACTTGACGCCGACGCTGGCGTTCAGGCTGAACCCCGCGTTCGCGCTCGGCGGCGGGTTGGATATCTATACATTCTCCGGACTCTTCGGCGCAGGGCAGGTGGAATTGCAGCAGACCGCCGATGATCTGGTGGGCCTCGGATCCATAGTGGACGGCATCTCATTTGGGGCTGGCGACGAGGTGGAACTGACTGGCGACGATACCGCGCTGGGGTATCACGCGAGTCTGCTGTGGACACCGCTTCGCAATACGCGCGAGCAACCGCTGGTCAACGTCGCCGTGGTCTATCACAGCCAGGCGACACTGAACCTGACGGGACAGTTGCTGAACAAGAGTACCGGCATGGCCGTGGGAGCGGCCGCCGACCTGCCGTTGCCGCAAGTCATCACCCTCGGCGTGGCGACCTGGCCCCTGCGGGACGCTCAACGCGAGTGGAAGGTGGAAACTGATCTGGATTACGCCGACTGGACGTCGTTTGACAATCTTGACGTCACACTGGCCAACGGCGCGATGCTGCCGAGACCCCGCAACTGGGAACGCTCATACGTCGTCAAGGCCGGCACCGAATACAAATGGATGGAGCCGGAGTGGCTGCCGCATTGGAACGTGGCCGTCCGGGGCGGATACGTGTTTACCGACAGCCCGGTGCCGGAACGAACGTTCGCGCCGGACGTGCCGGACTCCGACTCTCATGCGTACTCCGTCGGCGTTGGGTTGCTGTGTCAGCGCGGCGGCGCCTTTCTGGGCCTGATCTCGTGCGGGGCATCGGAGCCTGGCGGGCTGGACGTGAGCGCGATTGGTTTTGATGTGGCATGGCAGGGCATTTTCTACCAGTCACGCAACATTGAGAACAATAACGACTCCAGGCTCAACGGCGTATGGGACACCGTCATTCATGTGGCCTCGCTGAATCTCCGCGTGAACTTTGACGTCCCCGGATTGTACTGACGATCAACCGGTTCTCCCGCCCCCACCGCTCCCTCACGTGCTTCACGCCTTCCGCCGTGATGCACGCGGTACGCATCGCGGACAGTGACGCCACGCTGACGCACATCGTCGTGACACGGGTTTCAGACGCGACAACAGGGTGAAGCAGACACAACGCCGGCATGAACATCAACACCGAAACACAACTATGCGCGGTCCTTGGCCATCCAGTGCGTCATTCACTGTCGCCGGCCATTCACAATGCCGCGTTTCAACACCTGGGACTGAATTACGTGTACCTGGCCTTCCCCGTTGAAGACGTGGCCCAGGCCATCCGTGGGATACGCGCGCTAGGCAACGTCCGGGGATGCAGCGTCACCATTCCCCACAAGGTATCGGCCATGGCGCATCTGGATACGATAGACCCCGCCGCGCAACACATTGGCGCCATCAACACCATCGTGAAATCGGCTCACACCCTGTCCGGCCACAATACAGACGTCTCCGGCGCTCTGCGGGCGTTGGAACAGGCCGGCGTTGAACTCACGGGGCAACAGGCGGTCGTTCTCGGCTCCGGCGGCGCCGCGCGAGCGGTGGCGTTCGGACTGGCCCTGCACACCCCCATCGCCGCGCTCACACTCCTTGCCATAAAAGACGAAGAACGCCACATGCTGGCCAAAGACCTGCGTCAAGGCGCCCCCTCGCTCACCATTGAAGACCGCCCGCTCAATGCGGACACCTTGCCATCGGCGCTGGCCCGCGCACACATCATCATCCACTGCACACCCGTTGGAATGGACCCCCATCCCGACCAGACCTGCGTCCCCGCACACCTGCTACACCCGAACCTGACCGTCATGGATATCGTATATAACCCATTGGACACGCGCCTGCTCACGGACGCGCGCCATGCCGGATGCCGGACGATTCGCGGCCTGGACATGTTCCTGCATCAGGCCGCCGCGCAATTTGAATTGTGGACGGGGCAACCCGCGCCGCTCCCCGTCATGCGCCGGATTGTGGAGTCCCGGTTGTCATGAATCTTGTCCTCATCGGATATCGGGGAACCGGGAAAAGCACCGTCGCCAAACTGGTGGCGGCGCACATGGGGTGGCAAGCGGTATCCACGGACGCGCGCATCGTGGAACAGGCCGGGCGCTCCATCCCGGACATTGTCGCCCGCGACGGCTGGGAGCACTTTCGCGATCTCGAAACAGCGGCCTGCGCCGCGCTCACAGGCCAGGACCGCCTGGTCATTGACACCGGCGGCGGCATCATACTACGGCCTGAAAACGTCGCCGCCCTGAAGTCCAACAGCCTGATCTGCTGGCTGACCGCCACGGTTGAGACCATCACGCAACGCATCGCAGAAGACACCCAACGCCCTTCGCTCACCGCCGGCAAAACGTACCTTGAGGAAATTCAGGAAATCCTCACCGACCGCACCCCACACTACCGGGCCGCCGCCGACCACACCATCGCCACAGATGGCCGCCCGCCGGAAGACATCGCCGCCGACATGGTGAGCATGGTCAAGCAACAGGTGGGGCATTGATCGTGCCGCAATCGTGGCATGATTCGTCACAACCGGCTCTTCCGTCTCTGCCATGACCATGCGCGCCACCCCCTGTCCGCCTGTTGACCTGACCTGGATTCGCTGGCTCCTGGACAGTTATGCGTTCTGGCTGAAACACGACCTCATGGCTCGGACGGGCACGCCGGCGGAGCAACGCGAACGGCTCTATCTGGCTCCGTGTGTGGTGGTCTCCCACACCAACGCGGACGATCCCATCGTCAATTACGGCAACCGGCAGGCGCTGACACTGTGGGAAATGACCTGGCCGGAATTGGCCGCAACCCCGTCACGATTGACCGCGGAACCCGTGCATCAAACCGAGCGTGCCCGGATGCTCACGCGGGTCGCCACGCACGGATTTCTGACCGACTACCAGGGGATACGCATTTCACGAACGGGCCGGCGTTTTCTCGTCACGCGGGCCACGGTATGGACCGTCCGTGATGACCATGGAAACACACAAGGGCAAGCCGCCACCTTTTCAGAGTGGACGCCGCTCGCCTAAGACGCCGCTGACCGGGCAGTCAACCTGCATGAGGCACAATCCGGACAGGATTCCCGCCGAGGCGCAAGCCTACCGGCTGGTGAACGCCCCAACGCAGCAACATTGTAGAGACGCCCAATTTGGGCGTCTCTACGAAGCACCAACCACCCCCTCATGTAAGGACGCCAAAATTGGGCGTCTCTACGGCATTTCCCGATATTTGCGCGCAGGCTGTGCTGGATTTATACGTCTCATTCCGCTTGCGGTAAAAACAGGTTGAAAAACGCCTATGGGTTACGATATGTTTGCCAAAATTCCATGTGACCAATGAGGGGGTATCCTCGTATCAGGAAGGATCGTACAATGAAAACCAGCGTCTCCATTGCTCCTGCATCGCGCAGCACACAATCTGCCGCGCCTCAATTTCTGGTATCCCGCGCCCCATCGCCGCTGCGCAACACCGCTCTCGTGTGGCTCTTCGCCGCCCTCGCGCTGTCATGCCTCGCGCCCGCAAATGCGAGCGCTCAAGCAGACAGAGGCTGTCCCATTGAGGTCTGTCCCCCATCATTACATTTAGGTCCATCCCCGACCGCCAGCTTCGCCGGCGCCGGCGCCGCGCAAACCTTCAATTTAGACCTGCGAAACAGGGTAGAAACGGGCGGTAAAGTTTATTACCAGCTGATCCCTAGACCTGCTACGTTTCCCCACCTACTCCATGATGTTATGGATTTGCTACTCAATGGCGCCATCGATGCCGACACGATCGTAACGCAAGAGGGTGACCACGACGGCAGGAATGACGAGCGTTCGGTGATTATCCGTGGGTACAGCATCATTTTACCGACCTACAATGAACTGGTTACGCTCCACGCCGATTCTGCTAGTGACGTTTTCGTAACCGGACCCACGAATGCAGTATTGTTGGACGCCACTGTGCTGAGTGTGATGGTCGCCGATCTGCGGCAAGATGGTGACCCAACTATTGACGGGTCAAACAACCCCGTCATCCATAGCGACTTTCAGAACGATGTCCGCATAACCTCTAACGATAACGCTAACGGTCTGCACGTAATCGTGCAGGTCATAGCCCCCCCCGACACATTTGGCGCCGACCTCAACCAGACCATCCTGCCGGAAGCGTCACGGGCCATCACGGACAGCGCCATCAACGCCATCACGCAACGGCTTGAGCAACCCGGCGTCATGGGCCGGACCCCCGGCTCCTTCTCTCTCGCCGGACAATCCACACTGTCCGACATCCTGACCACCGGCGGGAAAGCGCTGGCCGCCGGCACACTGAACCTGTACGAGATCCTGGGCAATTCTGCGTTTGTCATGCCGCTCAAGCCGGGTAGTGGACTGGAAGACCTGACCTTCTGGGGCGGCGGCGACTACCGCAACCTCGGCGGACATGGCGCCACGAACTGGAGCGGGGGCATGCTCAACGCCCGACTGGGCGCGGACGCCCTCGTGATGGACAACGTGCGGGCCGGGGCGGCCCTCGCCTATACCAATGCAGACCTGGACTATAGCGCGCTGCCGTACAACCGCTTATCAAGCGGCGGCGACTACAGCATCCAGATGACCAGCATCACGCCCTATGTGGGATGGTCGGCCTTGCCGGATGATCAGTTGAACGTCTGGGCCATGTTGGGCCACGGCTGGGGCGAGGTGGGCATCGCCGATGCCAACTACGATACGATCCAGTCCAGCGATGCCATCCTCAAGATGGCGGGCGGCGGCATCAATGGGCTGGTGCTGGACTCCAGCATGGGCCAAGTGCGGCTGAAAGGCGAAGTCATGCAGACAGCCATGGAGCTGGAAGCCCCCGAGGGCAGACTTGAAGGGCTGACGGTTGACGCCCGGCGGGCACGGGTCAGCCTGGCCGCCAGCAAGACCTGGCTGTTGGCGGACGGGGCGCAAATGACGCCCACGGTTGAAGTGGGGATGCGGCATGACGCGGGCGACGGGCCTACCGGCACCGGCGGAGAAGTCGGCGGCGGGTTGCATTACGCCGACGCGAAAAATTCGATCATGATGTCCACTCAAGGCCGGATACTGATTGAGCATAACGGCGGCTACAACGACTGGGGCATCGGGGCCATCCTCACGCTGAATCCATCGCCGAGCGGGCAGGGGCTGGTCTTCCGGCTGACGCCCAGCTACGGGCAGACCGTGACGCAGGCCGCGCAACTGTGGGATCAGGGCGCCATGGGCCTGTCCGGCACGAATGCGGCGACACTGGGGCAGAGGATGGATGCGGAAATGGGCTACGGCATGGCCATCGCGGACGGGCAAAGCCTCCTGACGCCGTATGGCAATATGACGTGGGGCCAGCAGGGAACGCGAGCCTACCGGCTGGGAAGCCGCCTGGCCCTGGCATCGGGAATGAATCTGGCTCTTGAAAGCCGTCGCGGGGAGACCCCTGGCGGCGGTGTGAATCATGGTGTGCTACTGAATGTTCAGTGGGGCTTTTAAGCGCCAACCACGCCCTCATGTAGGGACGCCCAATTTGGGCGTCTCTACGAAGCACCAAGCCACGCCCCCATGTAGGGACGCCCAATTTGGGCGTCTCTGGTAACGCCCCACACGGCCAGGTTGTAGACGCCCAAATTGGGCGTCTCTACGGGTATCTCCCGATATTTGCGCGCAGGCTGTGCTGGATTTATACGTCTCATTCCGCTTGCGGTAAAAACAGGTTGAAAAACGCCTATGGGTTACGATATGTTTGCCAAAATTTCGTGTGACCAATAACGGTATATCCTCGTAGCCGGAAGGATCGTACAATGAAAACCAGCGTCTCCATTGCTCCTGCATCGCGTAGCACACAATCTGCCGCGCCTCAATGTCGGGTATCCCGCGCCCCATCGCCGTTGCGCAACACCGCGCTCGTGTGGCTCTTCGCCGCCCTCGCGCTGTCATGCCTCGCGCCCGCAAATGCGAGCGCTCAAGCAGACACAGACTTAGACTGTCCCATTGAGGTCTGTCCCGACACATTATATTTAGGTCCATCCCCGAACGCCAGCTCCATCCTCTCCCTCAGTAGCATACCTTTTGAGCTATTCCTGAGAGAGAGGGTAAGCCTATCGAACGGTAAAGTCTATTACAGACTTGCCTATACCGCTACTACTGGAGCCCTCTTACGCCATGATGATATAGATAGGCTACTCAATGGCGCCGTCGACGCCGACACGATCGTAACGCAAGAGGGCAACCACGACGGCAGGAATGACGAGCGTTCGGTGATTATCCGTGGGTACACCCTCATTTTACCAACCTTCGATGAATTCGCGGCTTTCGATGCCGATCCTGCTACCACCATCGTGCTAGGCACAGGCAACCCTGGGATGCTGGCCGATCTGCGGAGTGCTGGTCCAAGCATGACTACTACCGGGCTAGGCACCTTACTCAGGCATGACTCCTATGCTAATTGCTCCCCATGTGCTGGCACCGCAGTTCTACTTACGGGTGATGCCAGACGAAGCGACATTAGTACCGATGACCACACCGGCATGAACGTATTCGTGCAGGTCATAGCCCCCCCCGACACATTTGGCACCGACCTCAACCAGACCATCCTGCCGGAAGCGTCACGGGCCATCGCGGACAGCGCCATCAACGCCATCACGCAACGGCTTGAGCAACCCGGCGTCATGGGCCGGACCCCCGGCTCCTTCTCCCTCGCCGGACAATCCACACTGTCCGACATCCTGACCACCGGCGGAAAAGCGCTGTTCGCCGGCACACTGAACCTGCACGAGATCCTGGGCAATTCCTCGTTTGTCATGCCGCTCGCCCCGGGCAGCGGACTGGAAGACCTGACCTTCTGGGGCGGCGGCGACTACCGCAACCTCGGCGGGCACGGCGCCACAAACTGGAGCGGGGGCATGCTCAACGCCCGACTGGGCGCGGACGCCCTCGTGATGGACAACGTGCGGGCCGGGGCGGCCCTCGCCTATACCAGTGCAGACCTGGACTATAGCCCGCTGGTGTACAACCGCGCAGGCGGCGGCGACTACAGCATCCAGATGACCAGCATCACGCCCTATGTGGGGTGGTCGGCCTTGCCGGATGACCAGTTGAACGTCTGGGCCATGTTGGGCCACGGCTGGGGCGAGGTGGGTATCGCCGATAACAACTGGGAGACGATCCAGTCCAGCGATGCCATCCTCAAGATGGCGGGCGGCGGCATCAATGGGCTGGTGCTGGACTCCAGCATGGGCCAGGTGCGGCTGAAAGGCGAAGTCATGCAGACAGCCATGGAGTTGGTAGCCCCCGAGGGCGAGATTGCGCTTGCATCCCCCGAGGGCAGGCTTCAAGGGCTGACGGTTGACGCCCGGCGAGCACGAATCAGCCTGGCCGCCAGCAAGACCTATCTGCAGGCGGACGGGACGCAGTTCACGCCCACGCTTGAAGTGGGGATGCGGCATGACGCGGGCGACGGACCTACCGGCACCGGCGGAGAAGTCGGCGGCGGGTTGCACTACACCGACGCGAAAAAATTGGTCGTAATGTCCACTCAAGGCCGGGTGCTGATTGAGCATAACGGCGGCTACAACGACTGGGGCATCGGGGCCATCCTCGCGCTGAATCCATCGCCGAGCGGGCAGGGGCTGGTCTTCCGGCTGACACCCAGCTACGGGCAGACCGTGTCGCAGACCGCGCAACTGTGGGATCAGGGCGCCATGGGCCTGTCCGGCACGAATGCGGCGACACTGGGGCAGAGGATGGATGCGGAAATGGGCTACGGCATGGCCATCGCGGACGGGCAAAGTCTCCTGACGCCGTATGGCAATATGACGTGGGGCCAGCAGGGAACGCGAGCCTACCGGCTGGGAAGCCGCCTGGCCCTGGCATCGGGAATGAATCTGGCTCTTGAAAGCCGTCGCGGGGAGACCCCTGGCGGCGGTGTGAATCATGGTGTGCTACTGAATGTTCAGTGGGGCTTTTAAGCACCAACCACGCCCTCATGTAGGGACGCCCAATTTGGGCGTCTCTACGAAGCACCCAACCACGCCCTCGTGTAGGGACGCCCAATTTGGGCGTCTCTACGAAGCACCAACCACACCCTCATGTAGGGACGCCCAATTTGGGCGTCTCTACAGCATCTCCCCTGTCGTGATCTGAAACCCGCCCCCGTCGTTCCCTCGCCCCGGCAACAATCCAATTCTCCCGCACCCTTGATGTCACCAGCCACTGTCAGACAATAAGCAACGCCCCCTCCGTCATTCCCGTGCCCCGGCGGAAAGCCATGTTTTGTTGGCCGGGATGCGCGATCAAACAGCCCGCGCGTTGCAAACGCTTACGCGCTTCTTTTATGGTGTCCACTGAACGACACGTTGCCGTATGACATTGAGCATCATGCAAACCCGGAAACAGCATAACCGGGGATTGTTGAAAGGCCCATCATGATTTTAGCCGGAGACATTGGCGGAACCAAAACCTACCTTGCCCTGTTTGACTGGCACGAGACGCGCGTGAAACCTGTCCGTGAGGAAAAATTCTGGAATGCGGATTTTGATTCGTTTGAGGAGATACTCAAAGAATTTTTACAGACGCGCGCGCGCAACGATGCGGAAGAAGCATCCGACGAGACCGACGCAGAAACCGACACAGAAACCGACACAGAAACCGACACAGAGACCGACACAAAGACCGACGCAGAGACCGACGAGACGCCCAACGCCGCAGAGGCGGACGACGTCGTGATCTCTCCTTCCATGCCCCTTCGGGCGGTCTGTTTCGGCGTGGCCGGCCCCGTCGTTGATAACCGATGCCGCGCCACCAAACTCCCGTGGACCATTGATGGACACGCCCTGACGGAGATGTTGAACACCACCTGCGTGCGCGTGATCAATGACGTGGAAGCCGCGGCCCACGGCGTGCTGGTTCTTGAGCCTGAAGAAATTGAAATGCTCCAGGGCGAACCGCAGGAAACAGGCACCAAGGTCCTCATCGCGCCGGGGACCGGCCTGGGGGAAGCCACGCTGCACTGGGACGGAGAGCGGTATCACGCCGTGCCGTCGGAAGGCGGCCATGCCAGCTTCGCTCCGACGAGCGACCTGGGCATTGAACTCTTGCGGTATCTCCGCACCAGTTTTCTGCACGTGAGTTTTGACCGGGTGCTGTCCGGCAGCGGGCTGCATGCCATCTACGAATTCCTCCGTGATACCAAAAAAAACGAGCCGACGTGGTTTGCCGAACGTCTGCCCACCGGAGACCCGCCGGCCCTGATCGCGGAAGCCGGACTCGCCGGCAAGCCCGATATTTGCGCGCAGGCGTTGGATTTATACGTCTCCATTCTGGCCGCGGAAACCGGGAATTGCGCCCTGAATACGCTGTCGCGGGGGGGCGTGTATCTCGGCGGCGGCATCCCGCCGAAAATTATCGCGAAACTTCGCGATCCCGGCTTTGCGCAAATGTTCGCGGGCAAAGGCCGCTACAAACGGTTGCTCGCCGCTATGCCTCTCGCGGTGATCCTGAACGATAAAGCCGCCCTGCTTGGCGCGGCGTCCGTGGCCGCAAGCGAGGGGCCGTCTTCGTAAGCTTTCCATGTCGCGTTCCGCACATGGCCGGGATCCACAGGCCGACACTCCTCAAGAAGCCGGTAAACGCGCGGCGGGTGAAGCCGCCGTGGACTACATACGGGACGGCGCACTCGTGGGGCTGGGCACCGGTTCCACCGTGACATATTTTCTTCTGGCGCTCGGCAGGCGCGTGCAAGACGGACTCCACGTTCGCGGCGTGCCCACCTCGCGCGACACGGCCGCACTGGCCGGGCAGTTACACATTCCGCTTCTCCCGGAAGACGAAGCCTGGACGCCGGACGTGACCGTTGACGGGGCCGATGAAATTGATCCCGGCCTGTGCGCGATCAAGGGAGGCGGGGGGGCGTTGTTGCGGGAAAAAATCGTGGCCGCCACCGCGCGCGCGTTTATCGTGCTGGTGGATGACACCAAATGCGTCCCGGTCCTGGGCGCATCCATGCCGTTGCCCGTGGAGGTCACACCGTTTGGGTGGCCCAATACCGCCCGGCGTCTGCAAGCCTTTGGCGGCACAGCGCCGACCTTGAGGCGCGACAACCAGGGGGGCGTGTTTCAGACCGACGGCGGCAATTATATCCTTGATCTGCCGGTGCGGGCGATTGACGACCCCGCACAGCTTGAAGCGCGCATCAATCTCATCCCCGGCGTCGTGGAAAACGGACTGTTTGTGAACCTCGCTTCAACGGTCATCATCGGCTCGCCGGACGGCGTGCAGGTCACGCATCGTGACTCGCCATCCCCGGCCTGACGCCGACTCGCCTGTCTGATCCCCTCATCATTGGGACAACGCCTTCGGCGAAGGGGCTTTGCCAGGATTCCGGTTTGCGCGGGAATGACGGAGGGGGAAACGGGGATCACACTGGAGGCGGGGCGCGCTTCTGCGCGCAATTGCGTAGCCTGATTGGGAATGGTAGAGTTTCGCGGATTTGTGATATCCATCATTGCCGATGGCGGGGATCGCAATGTTTCAGAACGCAGCACGTACGAACGCCATGACAGAGGCCGGTCCCATCGTCTAGCCTGGCCCAGGACGGCACCCTCTCAAGGTGCAGACACGGGTTCAAATCCCGTTGGGACCACCACCGCCCGCCTCCATCATCATCTCATGACGACACCGCTCTTCTCTGATTGCCAACCCTGTAGCTACGATTGTCTGTCGTCATGTCGTCACGTCGCCACGTCCGACGGGTTGGCGACGCCCAATGCGGAAACCTGACCGATGCGAACCTTTCATGACGGAGCTGACGACGGACTGGAGGCGCTGGAAGCGCTTGACCCCGCACGCATTCATTCCTTTTCCGATCTGCTGATCGCGATGCAAAAAACCGCGTTTGGGGGGCGGCGGCTTGGGGAAGCCTTTGCGGTACTCAAAAGCATGATTGCGGATCCGGACTGTTTTGTGGTGATGACGCTGTCCGGCGCCATGACCATCGCCAAAATGGGAAAAATCATTTGCACCATGCTGGATCGTGGGATGGTGCAGGCCGTTGTCTCCACCGGCGCACTGATCGCCCATGGCATGAGTGAAGCCATCGGGCAAACCCATTATAAATATGACCCGTCCATGAAGGACGCCGATCTCTATGAGCAAGGGTACAATAGAATCTATGACACGCTTGAAATGGAATCAAATTTAGACCACGTTGAGAAGGTCGCCAAGGCGACGTTGAATCGCCTTCAACCGGACGACCCGCTCTCGTCGGAACTGCTGACACGTGAACTTGGCCGGACGTTGGCTGAACAATTTCCGGGGCCGGGTGTTCTCAAAAGCGCCTTCCTCAAACAGGTTCCGGTGTATATTCCCGCGTTTACGGATTCCGAACTGGGCCTTGATACATCCATTTGGTCCATGCAATCTCACACGCCCGCGTCCTCCGACGCCACACCCGCACCGGATGACGACCAGGCGAAGTGGGCGGAGTTGCGAAAACGGCTCCCCGTGTTTAATCCCTTTCTTGATCTCAACAGTTATACGCACCATCTCCTGGGCGCCAAACGTCTGGGCATTTTTACCATTGGCGGCGGCGTCCCCCGCAATTGGGCGCAGCAAATTTCTCCCTACATTGAGATTATGAATCTGCGAATGGGTACGACTCTCACGCCGCCCCGCTTCCGCTACGGCGTCCGCATTTGCCCGGAGCCTGATTATTGGGGAGGCTTGAGCGGATGCACGTATCAGGAGGGCGTGTCCTGGGGGAAATTTGTTCCCCCCGAAGAAGGAGGACGATTCTCGGAAGTGTTGAGCGATGCGACGGTCGTCTGGCCGCTGTTAATCATGGCCCTGCTTGAACAACCCCCTTCCAAAACGGATCAAGCGGGCGAGGCTGTGTCGTAACGGCATGGTTGACAGACGTCATCCGTCACGCACAAGATTCGCCCGTGCGTTGCACGAACAAGGAACCGTTATGAAGATGCCGACATTGAAGCGTACCCGCCGCATCCGCCCTCCGGCGTCGCCCTGGCTTCTGAACGGCCAGGGAGGACTGGCGGTTGTGTGCTTGAGCCTGTTGCTCGCATGTCCCGCCGGCGCCCAAAGCCCCTTTGCCATCTCCGAGGAAGACAGCCGGGTCCGGGGCCATCGTGAGGCTCCGCTGACACTGTTGGAATATTCCGATTTCACGTGCGGCTATTGCGTAAAGTTTTTTCAGGAAACCTGGCCGATGCTCTTTTCCCAATACGTTGAGACCGGGAAACTGCGACTGGTGTACCGTGATTTCCCCCGTGCTGAAACCGGGCCGAGTGTGGATACCGCCCAGGCGGCACGATGTGCCGGTGAACAGGGACAGTACTGGGCCATGCACGACCGGTTATTCTCAAGCCAAAACAAATTTTCGTCCGCTCAACTGCGGCAACAGGCGGACACGTTACAGCTTGACGTGCCACGCTTTACCACCTGCCTTGAAGAGGCTCGCGACACCAAAGACATTTTTGCCGATCGGGATCAGGCCTACAACTTTGGGTTTCGAGGCACGCCGGGGTTTGTGTTATATATGACGAAGAACCCCCAGAATGGCGTGTCCATTCCCGGCGCGTTTCCCTACAAAGCCTTTCAGGAAGAGATTGAGAATCTCCTCAACGAAGAGGCTCCTCCCCAACCGTCTCCTGAACTCATGTCAGGATTCTCCGCCTCGGAACGATTATTGCCCGCCGGCGCCAGTGACGCCTTGACCATCTCCGATGAAGACAGCCGGGTTCGGGGCCATCGTCAGGCTCCGCTGACACTGTTGGAATATTCCGATTTCACGTGCGGCTATTGCGGAAAGTTTTTTCGGGAAACCTGGCCGATGCTCTTTTCCCAATACGTTCAGACCGGGAAGCTGCGACTGGTGTACCGTGATTTCCCTCGTGCGCCGGACGGGCCGAGTGTGGATGCCGCCCAGGCGGCACGATGTGCCGGTGAACAGGGAGAGTACTGGGCCATGCACGACCGGTTATTCACAAGCCGAAACAAATTTTCGCCCGCTCAACTGCGGCAACAGGCGGACACGTTGCAGCTTGACGTGCCACGCTTTACCGCCTGCCTTGAAGAGGCTCACGACACCAAAGACATTTTTGCCGATCGGGATCAGGCTCACAGCCTTGGGTTTCGAGGCACGCCGGGGTTTGTGTTATATATGACGGCGACCCCCCGGAAGGGCGTGCCCATTCCCGGCGCGCTTCCCTACAACATCTTTCAGGAAGAGATAGAGAATCTCCTCAACGCGGCGGCTACTCCCCAACCGTCTCCTGAACTCGCGTCGGGATCATCCGCCTCGGAGTAATCGTCCGAACATCCTCGCGACTGAACATCCCCAGTGACTTCCGTGGCAACGCTGTCCCCACTTCTGCTTGGCTCCGAATGGCGCGAAACACCGACACGCCAATCCGTGACCAACCCGTTCACCGGCGAGCCGATTGCCGACGTCTGCCTGGCCCGACCGGCAGACATTGAAGAGGCCATTACCCTTAGCCTGCACGCCTTTCCCCGTCTCGCCCGCACCCCCGCACATATCCGTGCCGCAGCCCTGCACCACATCGCCGACAGGTTGCAAGAAGAAAAAGAAGCCTTTGCCCTGACCATCTGCCGGGAATCGGGCAAGCCCATCACCGATGCCCGACGCGAAGTGGATCGGGCCATTCAAACGTTTTCCATTGCGGGCGAGGAGGCCAGGCGGAGACAGGGAGAGGTCATCCCGATGGATATCAGCCCGGGCATGGATCATCACCATGGCCTGTGCCAACGAGTGCCCATCGGTCCGGTCCTCTGCATCACGCCGTTTAATTTTCCTCTGAATCTGGTCGCGCATAAAGTGGCGCCGTGCCTGGCCGCGGGCAATCCCATCCTCCTGAAGCCCGCTCCGCAAACCCCGTTGACGGCGTTGCGGCTGGGAAAAATTTTCAGGGAACTTGATCTCCCGGCTGGCGCCATGAGTATTCTGCCGTGCGAAAACTCTTTGGCGGAATCCATGGTCCGCGACGCAAGAATTCAAGCCTTAAGTTTTACGGGCAGCGCCGCCGTCGGCTGGCGACTGAAAGAAATCGCCGGGAAAAAACGTGTCTTGCTTGAACTGGGCGGCAACGCCGCGGTCATCATTGAACCCGATGCCACCCTTGACATGGCGGCCACACGATGTCTCACCGGAGCATTTTCTTATTCCGGACAGACCTGCATTTCCATCCAGCGCATCTATATCCACGACGACGTGTATGAGCCGTTTCTCAAGCGGTTCATCCCGCTTATCAAAGCCCTCCCAATCGGGAACCCCGCCGACGAGTCCACGGTCATCGGGCCGTTGATTTCTGAACAGGCGGCCACCCGCGTGGAAACGCTCATCCGTGAAGCCGTGCGTCAGGGCGCCCAACTCATGACGGGGGGCACTCGTCAACAGTCGTTGGTGCATCCCACCGTTCTGGCCGGCGTCCGGCAAGACATGCGTATCTCCTGCGAAGAAGCCTTTGGTCCGGTCGTCACTCTTTCCCGGTATCAGCGTCTTGAGCAGGCTCTTGAGATGGTGAATGACTCGGCCTATGGACTCCAGGCCGGGATTTTCACGCAAAACATCAATGCAATCTTCCGCGCCTATCATGCCCTGAATGTCGGGGCGGTGCTGGCCAATGAAATTCCCACGTTCCGGGCCGATCATATGCCCTATGGCGGCGTGAAAGATTCCGGGCTGGGACGCGAAGGCGTCAAATATGCCATCCGGGAACTCACGGAACCCAAGCTGTTGGTCCTGTACCTGCCGCCGTAAATTCTTGCAGACTGCTTCAAACATTTGTCACAATGACGCCCGCTGAAGCGAGCGCATAAGAACATGACGATTCGGGAGCAACGTGAACCGTCAACGTCTGTCACCCTGGTGTGTCACGTTGATCCACGGCCCGCATTGAACATTTGGAGGGGCCATGGTTCCCACACACATGTTTTTGACACGAGGGGTCGGCACCCATCGAGAAAAACTTGCCTCCTTTGAAGAAGCCCTGCGCGGCGCCGGCGTGGCCTACTGTAATTTGGTCAGCGTGTCATCCATTCTCCCGCCCAATTGCAAAATTCTCTCACGGAAGCGTGGCGAAATTCTGCTGAATCCCGGCGAGATCACCTACTGCGTCATGGCCAGAAACGAAACGAATGAACGCAACCGGTTGATTTCCTCGTCAATCGGCGTGGCTGTTCCCCAGGGCCGGGATAAGGCCTATGGGTATCTCTCGGAACATCACGCATACGGGGAAACCGACGAAGAGGCGGGCGAATACACGGAAGATCTCGCGGCCCAGATGCTCGCCACGACATTGGGCATTGCCTTTGATCCGAACGTGGCATGGAAGGAACGGGAGCAGGTGTTTAAGATGGGCGGGGACATTGTTCGCACACAAAACATCACCCAGTCGGCCATCGGAAAATCATCGGTGTGGACGACCGTGGTGGCCCTTGCGGTCTTCATTCCGCTTGAAAACGTTCCCACCACCAGACGGTCATAACGCTCACGGGTTCGCCTCACGGGATCCGAACGTGACACCGGGCGCGACGTGATGGCTCAACGAGCAGCCGGCCGAAACGGGCCGGACTTCTTTTGCGGAACGGAAAATTCGGCCCATAGCACGGTATGATCCGACGGGGTTTTTCCCTTTCGGGGATTGAGGTCAACGTCAACGGCGGTACACCGTCGCGCCAGCGGTCTGGTGGCAAGAATGTGATCAATGCGCCAGCCGCGGTTTGCCTTGAGGGCGCCGGGTTGACGGTAATCCCAAAAGGTAAATTGCTGCCGCTCCGGATAGAGACGACGAAACACGTCTTCAAACCCCCAGTTGACCGCCTGCCTGTAAGCCTTCCGCACCTCATGATGAAAACAGACGTGGGTCAGATGTTTGTCCGGGTGATGCACGTCAAGCGGCTCCGGGGCCACATTCATATCCCCACACCAAATGGCCGGCGCGTCAGGCGAAAGGTGACGGGCAAAATACCGGCGCAACCGTTTCAGCCAATCCAGTTTGTATTGATATTTGGGATGACCAATCTCAACGCCCTGCGGAACATACGTGTTGATGATGGCAATGCCGTCCACCACGGCATGAAGGAACCGAGGCTCCCCCGCATGGGCGCCTTTGCCAAACCCGAACGAAATCCATTCAGGCTCGCGTCTGGTGCAGAGGGCGACTCCGTTGTACCCTTTCATCCCCCAAAACCGCACGTGATACCCCGTGGCGGCCAGTTCGTGTTCGGGAAACTCCGCGTCCTGCACCTTTGTTTCCTGCAAACAGAGCACATCCGGAGCATGGGTCTTCAACCAACGCTTCACCACGGGCAAGCGTTTCCGAATGGAATTCACGTTAAAGGTGGCCAGTTTCACGCCCCGCCTTCCTGTGCGCGGATGTTTCCCGCACCGTGTCAGAATACCCCCGTCTCATCGCAGACCGTTTGACGCGACGGCTGTTTGTCACATTCGCACGAGACGCGCCGGGGCCAGACTCGTCGGGTCTGAACGAAGACGGCACGCCTCCGCACTTCATTCATCCTCCTTGATTCCCAACAATTCGGTTAATTCCTCCACGTTGTACGAGACTTCCCGTTCAAGTCGGATGACCTCAATCTCCGCGTCACGAAACAGCATCTCCAGCCATGGTTGCCGCACGTGCCACGACAACGACTCGTCTCCCGGTTTTTTCACGAAAACAGCTTTGGTGGCCCGTCGGGTTCCCGGATGAAGCAACACAAAATCAACCGTCATCGTGCGAATGGCCTTCGCCACAACCTGTGCGTCGAAATCGTCCCGGACATGCAGTCGCATGAGGCGCGTCACTGGCATTTTCGCCAGCACCAGAAAATGGTCGCGGGCCGCGAGCGACAGGAGATTCAACAGCACGACCTCCGAGGCATCCATCAGTTCCAGAGAGCGCGCCGTGACCGTCTCCGGGGGGCGTCCAACTCTCATGCCGCGCGCGCCCGCGGCTCGTGACCACCTGCGTCGCAGCAGCAGCAGCAGGACAAGCCCCAACGCGGCGGCCAGCCCCACCATGACCATCGTGACCATCGGCGAAAACGGCCAGGGGAACATCGTGGAAAACCAACCGGGAAGACTCATGAAGAACTCCATGCTCATGGTGAATGCGAACCTCCGGAGAAACGAAGAGAGGCGTTCCGTCCCGGAGCAATCGTGCCCAGGACAACCGGTGACCGTGCGCCGGTGACTGAAGGCAGATTCGTGGGCACACCCCTGATGGTCTGATAGGCAAACACCGCAAAGGCCACGGCTTCCACCATCTTGCCATTGACGCCGACGTGATCCATGGACATGACGCGACTTGACAGGTATTGCTGTCGCAACGCCGCCATCAGCGCCTGATTCCGCACACCGCCGCCGCCCACAATCACCTCGTCAACCGGCCCCGGCAACCAGCGCCCGGAGCGATGAATCGTGTGAGCAATGCCGGCGCAACTGGACGCCAGGGTATCGGCCACAGACAACCGGTGTCGTTTCGCGCGTTGCCAGATGCGTTGGACGTAGCGTTCGTCAAATTCTTCACGACCCGTGGATTTGGGAGGATGCCTTGAAAAAAACGCATGAGTCAACAAGGCGCTTGTCAACGATTCACGATTGCGCCCGCGAGCGGCCAGGCTTCCATGGCGGTCCATCAGCCGTTTTCCTTTCGTGGCCGTCGCGATCAACCCGTCCAGCAACAGATTACACGGGCCAGTATCAAAGGCCAGCACATCCTTCAGCGCGCCGCCGGCCGGTAAATACGTCACGTTGGCAATCCCTCCCAGATTGACAATCAGCCGCGATGTGTTCCGAGACTGAAACAACTGGTGATGGATGTAGGGCACCAACGGCGCCCCCTCCCCGCCTGCGGCGATGTCGCGGGCGCGAAAGTCGGCCACGGTCGTGATGCCCGTTCGCTCGGCAATGACCGACGGGTCCCCAATCTGGAGAGAGGCCCGAACCTGTCCAACGCCGGGCAGAAACACCCCGCGGGGACTGTGCCACACGGTTTGTCCGTGAGAACCGATGAGGCCAATATCGTCGGCCGATAGCTTCGCCTGCTTGATGGTCTGGTTTGCCACGCGGGCGAAGACCTCTCCGACGGCCGCGTGAAGCCGGCAGACCGTTTCCGTCGTGCCGGAGTGGATGAGCGAAAGGATGTGTTGCCGAAGCGTGGGCGGGTACGGACGAGTCCGGTGTGCGAGCAGCGTGATCTGTAACGCGAACCGGCCCGGCCTGATATCAACGATCGCGCAATCCACGCCATCCAGTGAGGTTCCCGACATAAGCCCAAGGCATTTCATGGCTGGCGTCGCCCGCCGCGCCCTTCCGACAACGCCCGCGGGCGCCGTTTTTCTTCAGGTGCGCAACATGATACAATTGTCCGCGTGTTCGGTCATCGTGTCAGGAAGAGCCGGACTGTTTTGTCCGGTCCCAGACCATGCCGGTCTGCTCCCTGGCGCTAAAACCAAGGCTTTCATAAAAGGCTTGTTTCTCGCGCGTGCAGAGCCAGAAAAGCTCAACGCGCTGCATGGTCGGATGGTGCAAGATCCGATGAATGATTTCAGACCCGATATCCTGTCCCTGGTACAGCGGATCCACAATGACGTCCCAGATGGAGGCTCGGTACACATAATCAGTCAGCGCCCGTCCGCAACCAATTAACCGACGGTCGTCCCAGGCCGTGAGAAACAGGTCGGTCTGAAGCACCATGCGCGTCGTCCCGTCAACGGTCCTTCCGCGCGCCCAGGGTGACTGTTCAAAGAGTGGCGACAGGGCGGCGGGTTCAAAATCCTTGCTGTCGGTATAGGTAATCATGGACGAACGGGTTGCTGAAACACATGGCGACACGCACATGCCGGATGAATAGCGGCCCGGTTGCTTTTATTACACGAAATCCATCGCAATTACCAGTCAGGAGCCACGATACCCATGCTTGTCAGACAATGCCCAAAATGTGACAAACTCTTTTGGGTCAAAGACGACGCTATTGAATATGCGGATACGGATACCCTGCGGGTCACCTGTACCCACTGCCGACAAATTCTGCGCATCCCGCTTGTGACCAAAGGAGACAATGCCGGCGCGCCCAAGATGGGGCACTAAGACGACCCGCCCGCGTTCCCACGACACCGATTCCCATGCGCCTGAACACCTACAACGGGCTTGAAGTCCGGCTGACGGGAGGCCCTGACCGCGAAGGCGGAGGGGACGGCCCCGTGGTTATTCTCCTGCACGGGTTTGGCGCTCCCGGTGATGATCTGGTCTCACTGTGGAAAATGTTGCGCGTGCCTGATGCGGTTCGGTTCGCGTTTCCGACTGCCCCCCTGCAACTGCCCGGCGGCTTTCCGGACGCACGAGCGTGGTGGATGATAGACGTGGACAGCATGGCGCGTGATGTGGCGAGCGGACGCGGACGCGATCTCCGTGCCGTGCCCGACGGGTTGGCGACCGCTCGAGAACAACTGCTCGCCATGCTGGATGCGCTTGACCGGGATTGGGGCCTGCCCCCGAATCGCGTCTTTCTCGGCGGATTTTCGCAAGGCGCCATGCTGGCCTGCGACACGGTTGTTCACAGCGCGCGCCCCTTCGCGGGACTCATCATCCTGTCGGGAAGCATCATCACGCAGCCGGACTGGGACGCACGATGGCCGGCACGAGCGGGGCTGCCGGTGTTTCAGAGTCACGGAACGGACGATCCCATTCTCCCCTACGACACCGCCACACAACTGCGGGACACCTTACGCCGTCACGAACTCCCCGTGACCTGGCATGAATTTCGCGGGGGGCATGAAATTCCCTTCCCGGTTCTCGACCGACTGGGTTCGTTTCTCACCAACACCCTCGGGCCGCAATGATTCCGGGAATCCATCCCGGCCGACCAGAGACAACCGGGCCATGACGCAACGGGGTTGTTCGCGGGAGGACGTCCGCCCGCACATCCTGCAAAACGCCCGTGGAATGCGGCGCGTTGCGAAAGCGAGTGGTTTTCAAGTAGGATAGCGCCCGGTTGCAGAAAAGCCTTCATCGAGAGGAACGTTGACACATGATGACCCCACAAGCTCTCACGGAATATGTGCAAAAAGTCATGACCGATGCCCGTGTCACCGTCACGGATCGCACGGGAACCATGGATCATTTGAATGTCCGTGTGGTATCGGACACGTTCAAAGGGAAAAATATCTTAGATCGCCACCGTCTGATTTATCAGGCCTTGGATGAGCCGTTGAAAGACGGCCGGCTCCACGCGCTTGAACTGACGGCCGAAACAACGGATGGCTCATAAGGAGGAAGACTCACATGGCAGATTCAGTCACGGAAGAAATTCAACAGGAATTGAAGCAGCACCCCGTACTCATTTACGGGAAAGGGACCAGAACCGCCCCCCAATGCGGATTCACCGTAGAAACCATGGAGTTTTTCGATCAACTCGGCTATGCCTACGAACTCATTAACGTGCTGGAACATCCGGCGAAACGAGAAGCCTTAACGCAAATGACCAATTGGCCGACCCTGCCCAAAGTGTTCATCAACGGCCAGTTTTATGGCGATACCGATGTCCTTGGCCCCATGCAGACCAAAGGCGAACTGAAGCCTCTCCTGGAACAAGGTTCTCAAGCCAAAGCCTGACGGTGTCAGGGAAACACGCCCGCGGATCGCACGAGAGCCACGCTTATGTCGCAACTGCGAACGCGATCCCGGGCAATCTTCACGTGACGACTAGCCGACATTCACTGAACAATCCGCACATGCCGACCCGGTCCAGCTCTTAACCCCGTCATGTCAGCCCTTCCAGATTCACAAGCCGTGGGGTTCCGGCGATTGTCTTTTTCCGCCTTCGTCATCCTTGCCATCGCCGTTTTCCTGTGTGCGTGGAGCGGTTTTTTTATCATGGATTTTCTGCTTAGCGGGATCTATACATGGACTCGTTCCAGTCGCGCCCTGGCCCTCGTCTGCGTGAGCCTCATTGTGTCCTACGAATTTATTTACAAAGAACATCTCACGCGCCACACCGCCCTCACGGGCATCAAGCCCGCGACCGTGGTGCGGTATTTCTGCGTGATTCCGTATCTGCTTGGCACATCGGCGTCGTTGGTCATCGCGTTTTGAGCGGCGGGCAAACCATAGTTTGGAGCAAGCCATGACTATCGGTGGTCTGCATCCAACGCTGAAAATGCGCGGAGAGCTATTATTTGTGAAGTCTGCACAGTTCATGGTGCATTGCTTTGATGAACGAAACACACTGAAAGGGGAGAGACGATGAAAAACGTGAATCTGTCGGTTGAAGGAACAATGCTGACCATCAAGGTTGACCTGTCAAAGGAATTCGGCCCTTCCTCGTCAGGCAAGACCACCATCATCGCCAGCACGGAAGGGAATATCGTCATTCCGGGCAGGGAAGAGAAGATCGGGTTGAATATTTACAAAAGCAAATAACGATTCGGCGTTACGACGCGACCCGGCCTTCTTCCCGCAACATTTGAGCGGTCCAGAATTTCCCGGATTTCATCAGATCGGCGGGCGAGCCTTCTTCCACGATCTCACCACCACGGTCGCCGCCCTCCGGGCCCATATCCACAATCCAGTCCGCGTTTCGGATCACGTCCCCATTGTGTTCAATCACGAGCACGGTATTCCCATTCTCAACCAGCCGGTTCAGCACGTCGAGAAGACGTTGCACGTCCGCAAAATGCAGCCCGGTCGTCGGCTCGTCTAAAATATACAGGGTGCGCCCCGTGGCCCGTTTGGAAAGCTCACGGCTCAACTTCACACGTTGCGCCTCGCCCCCCGACAACGTCGTGGCGGATTGTCCGAGCTTGACGTAGTGCAGGCCCACGTCGGCCAACGTCTGCAACTTTGTTTTGATGGACGGGATGTGCGTGAAAAATTCCAGCGCCTCGGCCACCGTCATGTCCAGGACTTCCGCGATATGTTTGCCTTTGTGTCGGACGTCCAGTGTTTCACGATTATACCGCTGCCCCTTGCACACCTCGCAGGTCACGTACACATCGGGCAAAAAATGCATTTCGATTTTGATGAGGCCGTCGCCCTGGCACGCCGCGCACCGTCCGCCTTTGACGTTAAAGCTGTAGCGGCCCGGCTTATAGCCGCGGACCCGCGACTCCGGCAGCCCGGCGAACAAATCCCGAATAAAGGTGAACAGCCCGGTGTACGTGGCGGGATTGGATCGCGGCGTCCGGCCAATCGGTGATTGGTCAATATCAACCACCTTATCCAGCGCCCGCACCCCCTTCAACGCTCGGCAACCGTCCATCACGGGTTTGTCACGCTCCAGAGATTGCGCCAGCGAGGGGAACAACACCTCCAGCACCAGCGTGCTTTTTCCCGATCCGGACACGCCGGTCACGCAGGTGAACAGCCCCAGCGGAATGTTGACGTTCACGGATTTCAAATTGTGCTTGCCGGCTTCAATGATGGAGAGAAACCCTTTGGGCCGTCGGGTCCGGTCCGGCAACGCGACCCGTTTGTCCCCTCGCAAATACCGCCCGGTCAGCGAATCGGGATGGCCCGTCACCTCCGCCGGCGAGCCTTGCGCCACAATGTGCCCGCCATGCACCCCGGCGCCCGGTCCCATGTCAATCAGGTGATCGGCGGCACGCATGGTTTCGGCGTCATGCTCCACGACCAGCACGGTGTTGCCCATGTCGCGAAGCCGCAACAGGGTTTGCAGCAATCGCCGATTGTCCCGTTGATGCAGACCGATACTGGGTTCATCAAGAATATACAGCACACCCACCAGACCCGACCCGATTTGCGTGGCCAGTCGAATGCGCTGCCCTTCCCCGCCCGAAAGCGTCGCGGCCGCTCGGTCCAGCGTCAGATAGTCCAGGCCCACGTTGAGTAAAAACTCCAGCCGTTCCAGAATTTCTTTAAGGATGCGCTGGCCGATCACCCGCTCGCGGTCGCTTAATTCCAACACGTCAAAAAAATTCGCCGCCGCACGAATGGACAGCCGCGTGACATCCGCGATGGAATGCCCGCTCACTTTGACCGCCAGACTTTCCGCCTTCAGTCGAGCGCCCTGACACACCGGGCACACCCGGCTCTCGACGGGTTCCCGCCCATCCCGTCCAACGGAGACCTCATAGCCGATCCCGTCGCATGCGTCACAGGCGCCATGCGGGCTGTTGAATGAAAAAACCCGTGGCGTCAGTTCCGGATAACTCACGCCGCAATTGATGCAGGCCAACGTCTCACTGTAGAGCGTCACGTCCCGCTCGTCCCGCAGAATCCCCACCAGGCCCTGTGTCAGTTTCAGAGCCGTCTCAACCGAATCCGCCAACCGCCGGCGCAGGGATTCTTCATCCTTCATCACCAGGCGATCCACGACAATCTCAATCGTATGTTTCCGCTGTTTCTCCAACGTCACGGCATCGTCAAGGCCGACGAGCGTGCCGTCAATTCTGGCGCGCACGTAGCCGGCGCGTCGCGCTTCGGCCAGTTCCTTGCGGTATTCCCCTTTTCGCCCCCGCACGATCGGGGCCAGCACCTGCACACGGGATCCGACCGGCAACGCCCCAATGGCATCCACCATCTGCTGAACGGTTTGCGCCGTGATCGGCTGTCCGCATTCAACGCAAAACGGTCGTCCCACCCTCGCAAAGAGCACGCGCAGATAATCATAAATTTCCGTGACGGTCCCGACCGTGGACCGCGGGTTGTGGCTGGTGTTTTTTTGCTCAATGGAAATGGCGGGCGACAGGCCTTCAATGGAATCCACGTCGGGCTTGCCCATCTGTTCCAGAAACTGGCGCGCGTAGGCCGACAGCGACTCAACGTAGCGCCGCTGGCCTTCGGCATAAATCGTGTCAAAGGCGAGCGACGACTTCCCGGACCCGCTCAATCCCGTCAGCACGACCAATTGATCGCGCGGGATCGTCACGTCGAGATTTTTCAGATTATGCTCGCGCGCGCCTTTAATGTTGATGAAGTGGCTCATGCACGTGGTGAAGACGTCCGAACACACGGACGGTAAAGTATATCACAGGCGGTCGGCGTCACGCGGGACACAACTGGCCGTCCCGTTGCTCCCCTTCGCTTTCCATCCATTTGATTATGATTCATTCGTCCGTTACAATCAGCAGACAGGCTTGGACAATCCGCGGGCCTGGGTTCGCAAAGCATAGAACGGTGTGCTGCCAGACGGGAGGAGGGGGTTCATGCGCGTGACATCATTGATGGTCATGGCGGTTGCCGTAGCGCTGATTGGCTCGTTGAGCGCCACAGACACCCTGGCCAGGGAATACGAACTGACAAGAAATAACATCCAAAAAGCGGAAGAGATCGACAGCATGACCGTGTCCCTGTATGGCATCCGATTAGGCTCTTCTGAAATTGACGCCGTGGAAAGGCTGGTCAACGAAAAAATTTCCGGGGTCCGGGCCGAGCAGGAAGGCGTCTTCATTTTATTGTGGGATCAATCAAACCCCACGGGGGCCATGGCCGGGGTCCGGATCATGGACAGTCAGGTTGATTTACTGTTCATCAATAATCGCTTTGCCCACAAAACCCGTGGGATTTTCCGCCGTGTGCTCACCGCTCAAAGTGCGAATGAAATCCGGGAGCTGTTGGGTCCCGAAGACGTCGGGGATGAAAACGTCATGGGCGCCATGTTGGACTACCAACGGCAGGGATTTCTCGTCAACTACCTGGGGCGGGATATTAATGTCGAATTCGAGCTGCCCTGACACACCCAACGCATCATGAATCAACCGTAAGTCGAGCCTCCTCTCACCCCAGGCTCCCTGCCCCTCGGCACGGCTTCCATTTCCCGTCATGGAAGATCGCGTAGTCACCACCCACAGCATCGAAGCAGAACACAACACCGAAAGCTCTCTGCGCCCGCTCACGCTGGATGAATACATCGGCCAGGAGCGCATGAAGGAATCACTGCGGATCTGCATTGAAGCGGCCACCCGTCGGAAAGAACCGCTGGACCATGCTATTTTCTACGGCCCACCCGGACTGGGCAAGACGACCATCGCGCATATCATCGCCAAGCACATGGGGGGGACGATTCGTCCCACGTCCGGTCTTGTCCTCGCCCACGCCGGAGACCTCGCCGCGATTTTGACGAATCTTCAGAAGCACGACGTCCTCTTTATTGACGAAATTCACAGCCTTCCCAACGCGGTGGAAGAAGCGTTGTATCCAGCCATGGAAGATTTTCAGATTGATCTTGTCATCGGCCAGGGACCGACCACCCGCACCATGAAGCTGGATCTTCCGCCGTTTACGCTGGTCGGCGCGACCACCAAAGCCGGCTCGCTGACCTCCCCGCTTCGTGAACGCTTTGGGCTGGTCTATCGGCTCGACTTTTATACGCCGGAAGAATTGGCCATCATCGTCAACCGCTCGGCGAGTTTACTCAACGTCGCCATTGAATCCGATGGCGCAAAGGAAATCGGCAACCGTGCGCGCGGGACACCGCGTATTGCCAACCGGCTACTCAAGCGGGCCAGAGATTTTGCCGAAGTCAAAGCCAAAGGCGTCATCACCCTGAAGGTGGCGCAGGACGCGCTGGCATGGCTGGGTGTGGACCATGCGGGCTTTGACGAAATGGATCGAAAAATCCTGTTAACCATTCTGGAGAAATTCAACGGCGGGCCGGTCGGCGTGGAAGCCCTGGCCGCCGCCGTACAGGAAGACAAAGCCGCGCTTGAAGACGTGTATGAACCCTTCCTCCTCCAATCCGGCTATCTGGACCGCACCCTCCGCGGCCGCCAACTGACCGACAAAGCCCTCAAGCATTTCGGCAGGAAGAAAGAGGAAGATTTGTTCGGGTAAGCGTCACCGCATGTGCAAGAGAAAATATGAGCGTTGATATTCTGACCAGGGAACATCGTTCATGGAATATGAGTCGAATACGGGGAAAGAATACTTCTCCCGAGATGGTTGTGCGGCGAATCCTGCATTCCATGGGGTATAGATTTCGATTGCATTACAAGCATTTGCCGGGATGCCCGGATATTGTGATGCCAAAGTTCAAGGCGGCAATTTTTGTTCACGGCTGTTTCTGGCACCGTCATTTAAATTGTTTCAACTGTACCACCCCGACTGCCAATCGAAAGTTCTGGTTGGAAAAATTACAAGGTAACGTCGAACGAGACAAAAAGAATCTATCTACCCTCAAAAAGGCGGGATGGCGGACATTGATTGTATGGGAGTGTCAAATAGCCGACATCGTGAAAATTAAATCCAGGTTGGCACGATTTATAGATTCCATTTCGAATGATCCCGTGTCAGGATCAAGCAGGTGGGAATAAACAATTACAACAAAAAATTTGGAATTTGCGTGAATCAGCCTGTTGGAATCGTTGACCTTTTTGCGGGTCCTGGAGGATTGGGCGAAGGGTTTTCTTCGTTGAAGGATCAGTCCGGAAAAAAGTTATTTTCAATAAAGGTTTCGATTGAGAAAGAACCTTCGGCCTATGCCACGCTACATCTTCGGAGTTTCCTGCGTAAGTTCAACGATGAATTCCCCCCTGAATACTACGATTTCCTCAACGGTAAGATTGACGAACCTGATTGGTGTACCCTTTATCCTGATGAGTGGATGGCTGCGAGCGACGAGGTGAAATGTCTCGAATTGGGCACAAAAAAGGCTTCCAATTTTCTTGCAAATCGGATCGCAGATATTCGGAAGATGTGTGGTAACCGTGTGATTCTGATCGGCGGTCCTCCCTGCCAGGCCTACTCCCTTGCAGGCCGCTCGCGGCGTGCTGGGATAGCGGACTATGTCCCATGCAAGGATCAACGCAACTTCATGTACAAGCATTACATAAAGGTACTCGCAGACCTTCAGCCTGCTGCGTTTGTCATGGAAAACGTCAAGGGGATGCTGTCATCGTCCGTACAGGTGCGCGGCAATAAAATTTTTCGGGCAATTAGATCTGATCTGTGTGACGCCGCAGGCCCTTCCAGCTACCAGATTTTTGCGCTGTCGCCTTCGAACGAGAGGACACGTTTGGATCATTCGTATCTTGCCAGCGACTTTATTGTTCGTTTCGAAGATTATGGTATTCCCCAGGCGCGGCACAGAGTAATTATTGTCGGTGTGCGGAAGGATATTGCTCAACGTATTCCTCTGAATTTGCCTCTTCCGCTTGCCATGCAGACAAAATTCAATGTGCGAGATGTACTGGATGCAATGCCGAAAATTCGTAGTGGCCTCAGCAAATGCGACAGCACCAACGCATGGGAACAGCATATGAAAGATGTGATCACAACAGTACGGAAACATGCCCCCACTTTTTCTCGGAAGAAGACCATGGCATTCAAAGCAGCTTTGGTACGTTGTGAAGCTATGCTTGCAGATGATGTGGTGCTTTCCCGTGAATGCTCAGGTGGAATACAACTTCCAGGATCGTGTCCGGCAAATCTAAGAAATTGGATTATGGACAAAGCACTCACCCGCTTGCCGAACAATTATGCTCGCGGACACATGCCTGATGATCTTGCCAGATATCTTTTTGCTGCCGCATTCAGCCAGACATGCGGTCGGTCGCCTAAATCACGTGACTTCCCTGACGCCTTGGCCCCGAATCATCGAAATTGGCGGTCGGGTAAGTTTTCAGACAGATTTCGTGTGCAACTGTTGGATGCACCCGCAAGCACCATAACCAGTCATATATCGAAAGATGGACACTATTTCATCCACCCGGATCCAACACAATGTCGAAGTCTTACTGTGAGAGAAGCGGCACGGTTGCAAACGTTTCCCGATAACTACTATTTCAAGGGGAATCGCACACAACAGTACATTCAGGTTGGCAATGCTGTACCCCCGTTTCTTGCCCGTCAGATAGCTGAAAAGCTTTGGCATGTCTTCAAGTATCTCGACCAAAATGTGGATGACACCCTTCGTCCACTACGTATGATGAAATCCGCATAGGTTTTCCATGAAACAAGAAGAAGCTTCTGAAACGGTGGAAGTGCTTCCCAGCGCATCGGTACTCCTTGAGAGCATGCGAGCTATTGGCTATTCCATGCAGGCCGCGGTTGCCGATGTCATTGATAATTCCATTGTAGCCGGAGCTTCCCACATTGATATCCTTACAGATACCGATGCAATTGGAGTTCTTGATGATGGGTGTGGAATGTCAGACGATGAACTTATCAATGCCATGCGGTTCGGCAGTAAAAGTCCGTTGGATACTCGTTCAGAATACGACCTGGGTCGTTTTGGACTCGGTTTGAAAACGGCTTCGTTTTCTCAATGCAGGCGCCTGACAGTGGTTACCCGAAAGAACGGTCAAATATCCACCGCGATTTGGGATCTCGATACGGTGGCAAAGCACGATAGATGGTTGGTGGAAAAAGCAAATGCCGACTCCATACTATGGGCAGACAAGATTGTCGGGAACGGAACGCTTATTCTATGGCAGAAGCTTGGCCGACTGTCGGACAAAAGCCACTTAGATACACATCGCAAGGATATTGTGCGGCAAGTCGCCGAAACAACCACTCATCTTGAACAAGTTTTTCATCGGTTTTTGTCAGGCGAAAATCGTTCTCAGAAGCTGAAAATATCAGTCAACGGTCGTGAACTTCAGGCGTTTGATCCATTCCATTCGCATCATCAAGCGACGATACAGGGACCTGTGGAGATATTTAAGCTTGGAGAGCAAACCATTCGTATTCAACCTTATACCCTTCCTCATCACAAAAAAGTTTCCCGGGAAGATTGGGACAAATATGCCGGGACGGAAGGGTACAACAGGAGTCAAGGTTTTTATGTTTATCGAGGAAACCGGCTGATTATTTATGGAAATTGGTTTGGCCTTACCAAACAATCCGAATGGACCAGGCTGTCGCGTGTAAAAATCGATATTCCAAACACGCTGGATGTTGATTGGAAAATTGATATAAAAAAGGCGTCGGCACAGCCTCCTCCTGCTGTCCGAGAGCGTCTGAAGCGTATAATTGAAGAAATCGTGGCCAAGTCGAAACAGATTTACACATCGCGGGGGAAGCGGCTTGTAAATGATAATCCTCTTCCAATCTGGAATCGGATTCAAAACAAAAACTTACTTTTCTACAGCCTTAACTCAGAGCATCCTGCATTTGCTAAATTCAATGCGGGGCTTGATAAAATACAGCAGAGGGAATTCGGTAACCTTCTCGGGCTGATCAACTCCACCATACCCATTGACGCTATTTTTGCTGATACGAGCGCAAGTCCGCAGAGCCTTTCAGTTCAGCCGCTCACCGACGATAACTTCGTCGCGCTTGTCAAATCCACTTATTCCGGTCTTGAAACAAGCGGTTTATCGTGCGATGCAATAAAACTGGCCATGTCTTCGGCGTCACCGTTTAATGATAACTGGTCCCTCGCCGAAGCTGTTATTGAAGAAATCACGCAAACAGGAAACGAACATGACCCCTGAATTTGAACGTCTTGAAAAAATGGTGGGCGCATTGCTCGCAGACGAAATGCCGACACCGGAAAAAATCCGAGAACTGATTGAACAGGTACGCCCCGCTTGTCCTTCTGTGACGGATGATGAATCAGCACAACTGGCCAAGCTCTTTGAAGAGAGACATGGCGTAACCATGCGCATTGGTTCCAAGCTCGAAGATGTTGGCTTTGAGAAATGGCTGGATAATGAAAAAGTCAACATTCCCTTTTATTATTGGAACAGATACAAACGCCTTCTGGTAGGCAAGGGGTTCTCTTCCCAGGTACTGGCAACCATGGACAGGGTGACAGACCGTATTCTTGGACTGCTTGGGAACCCAAAGAAAGAAAGCAGTTGGGACAGACGAGGCATGGTTGTTGGTCATGTGCAGTCAGGCAAAACGGCGAACTACATCGGGTTGATCTGTAAAGCAGCGGATGCTGGCTACAAAGTTGTCATTGTTATAGCTGGCACTCACAACAATCTTCGTATCCAGACACAGAAGCGGATGGATGAGGGGCTTATGGGATTTGATAGCGCAAATTTGCTTTCTACAAAATCGGATATGCACAGCGTTATCGGCGTGGGGCGTTTTGATGCAAGCCAGCGACCATGTGCCTTTACCAATTCTTTGCGTGATTTCAACAGGCAGACAGCAACAAGCATCGGCATGCCACTTGTCAATTTGAAGCAACCGGCGGTGTTTGTAATCAAAAAGAATACCCATACTTTGAAAAGCCTGCTCGAATGGCTGAAAGAGCATAATGCCAGTCGCAGCACTTCGTTAATCAGCGATCCGATGCTACTGATTGATGATGAAGCCGATAACGCTTCAATCAACATCAAAAAGGGGCAGGATGAGGTGTCTCGAATCAACGGACAGATCCGGCAGATTCTGGATGTTTTCGAACACAGTTGTTATGTCGGATACACAGCCACGCCGTTCGCCAATATTTTCATTGATCCAGAAACCGATAGCGATATGTTTGGCGCCGATCTATTCCCGAAAAATTTCATTGTCAGCCTTGACCCGCCCGATAATTATTTTGGGGCATCGCGTGTTTTTACCACAGACCAAGAAGAAGATGTTCGCAGTCCAGTTATCCGACATATTGAAGATCACGTTGAGCATCTTCCTCTCAAACACCCGATAGATCATAGAATCATAGATCTGCCTGATAGTCTAAAGACAGCGGTGCGCACTTTCATCGTAGCCAGGGCAATCCGCCTTGCCAGAGATCAATCTGGAAAACACAATTCCATGCTCGTGAATGTATCCCGTTTTGTTGCTGTTCAGAAACGGATTCGCAATGAAATTCATACTTTCCTGGAAAAGATAACCAACAGTGTCAGCGTTAATGCCTCTAAACCACAGGAAGAAGCGCTTCGAGATCCAGAACTCATGGAGATCCACCAAGTATTTGCGGATGAATATGAAAAGAGCTGTGGCGTTTTGTGGCCGGCAGTCAAAGACAACCTTTGGAATGTTGTCCTAACAACCAACGTGATCGAAGTGCATAGTCGTTCCTCTGATTCACTCGATTATGAGGGTTCGGGCGCTTCGGGTCTGAATGTGATTGCGGTGGGCGGCTTTTCTTTGTCACGAGGGTTGACTCTCGAAGGATTGATCGTCAGCTATTTCCTGCGCAACTCCATGATGTATGACACTCTCATGCAGATGGGGCGCTGGTTTGGCTATCGACCTGGATATGAGGATTTGTGCCGAGTTTGGATGCTGGAAGAGGCTGAAGGATGGTACTCACATATAGCAGAGTCTATTGAAGAACTACGGGATGAATTTCGCCGCATGGAAAAAGCAAATGCTACCCCACAACAATTTGGTCTAAGAGTGAGGAGCCATCCTGACACACTTATTGTGACGGCGCGTAACAAAATGGGGTCGGGCAAGCAGGTTACAGTGGCTGTTGGCCTTGCCAACCGGTTTATCGAAACTGCGGTTCTGCGACGCGATACAGGGAGCTTGGTTGACAATAGACATGCGGTGGGATCGTTGGCTGGAACAATGCGCGGGATTGGGCACGCACCAGAACGAGGAGATTGCATAAGCGGTGGGCGTTTGGTTCGTAATGTTCCGGCGAATCTGGTTCTCGAATTTCTCCTGATGTTCAAGAATCATGACGAAGCAATTTTGACGGAGACGGATCCCATACGGCAATACATCAAAGATCGCGCGGAGACGGAATTGTCAAACTGGGATGTGCATTTTGCAGGGATTACGGAACGGAAGCGCTCAGGCAAATCACTGGTCAATAGCAGCCTTGGATTTGAGCTAATCTGTCAACGTCGAGATAAAGGAGATCGGAGCGATTCGCAAACCCTTTTTGTTACGAATAAACAACGGGTCTGCTCGAGAGGCACCGAAAAGATCGGATTGACCGAACAGGAAGTTGAATCAACAGAGGAAAAGTATCGTAACGAAAATGTAGCTCCTGGCGATAAATCGACCCTGAATTATCCTGACTGGATCTATCGCCGTATTCGCCGAAAGCCATTACTCGTGATTCATATGCTCGCGATTGGGAATAAGAATGATGATCTAAGCGGTACAGAACCTGTTGTTGCCTGGAGTATCAGTTTTCCTCAAACGAAGTATGAGGAACAGAAGGTTAAATATGTCGTCAACCCCACTTGGTTCAGCGAGCACTACAAGGATGAGATCGACGAAGAAGAAGCAGGAGGCGACGTTGACTGATGCAAATGATCCATGGAGTGTACTCCCACCGCCTGATCACAAAACCAATGTAAGCAGTCGGCGTGTCGACGCTTCTCTGCCATGGGACATTTTCTGGGCTGTGGATGTGAATAGGCACTGCCTTCTGATTCTGCAACACAACCTGTCGAACAAGCCGAAGAATCGTTTGCCCCAATTGCGTGGCTTGACGGTTGAGATCCATGCACTTAATGGTAGTTCTCCGGGGTTGCTCATCATTCGGCTCATGGACCATGAGCAACGCGAAATTTTTCATCGCCTCTGTCTTGATATCATTGAAACCACGAGGCAGGCAAAATCTGAACAAGAGGCAATTGAGCGGTTCATAGCACGTACCTGGCGGTGGCACTGGCTGTTGCGCGGTGGACGGGATGGCCGACTGTCAGATGAAGAGCAGAAAGGGTTGCTGGGCGAACTAAGCGTGTTGCGCGATATTTTGTTCGCAGCCATAGGAGTTGAAGAAGCCATCAAGAGTTGGACAGGCCGCTTGGTTCTCCAAAAGATTTTGAGATTGGGCGAATTTGCATCGAGGCCAAGGCTCGACGCGGCGGTGCCGCACCTTATATCACCATCTCGTCAGAATACCAGCTTGATACTGAAGGCATTGATGCGCTGTTTTTGCATATTTCGGAAATCACAGCTGCCACAGGAGAAGACGAGAATGCCGTGACTGTGACGGAAATCGTCCGTCTTGTTTGTGACGAAGTCAGGGAACAGAACGCCTCCACCGAAGCATTACTTGGACAACGCCTCATTGCGGTGGGCTTCGACTGGGCAGATGATTATTCTGACAAGAAATGGCTTTTGGGGCCAAAGCATATTTTCGAAGTTAAAGAGAATTTTCCTCGCATCACTCCTCGGATGTTTCCATCTGGCGTTGGCAATGTACGGTATGCTGTCTCGTTGGTGGATTGCGAGCCATTTCGTTCAGACCGAGTTGCTTTGAATAACTTGATTTCATGAGGGTTGTGTGGCAATTGAGATTCAAGAATTTGCCCATGAATTTTTCCAGGATATTGTGGCGGAATCGGATGCAGGCAACCACTTTAAGGAAGATGTCTTTTTTGAGAAATTCTGTGGTTATCTGACAGATGCGGGTGAAATGGACACTGCGGATCATGCAGGCTATCGAGGCCCGCAAAGAAGCGGAATTCGTGTGGATGGGTATGGTGGTAACCCGGACAGCGCATCAGGCACACTTAGTTTGATCATCGCTGACTTCAATCAGGTAGATAGTATTGAGCGCCTGGTTGGCAGTGAAATGAATACTATTTTCCAACGCCTGTCCAAGTTCCTTCGCAAGGCACTTGATTCAAAATGGCGAAATGCGCTTGAGGAAACAAATCCAGGGTTTAGTCTGGCGGAATTGATTGCTCATCGCTGGGCCAGCGTGAGCAAAGTGCGAATGTTCTTGATTAGCAATCGAGAACTTAGTGAACGAGTTGACGGCCGAGAAGCGGACAATCTGGACGGGCGCGTAATAACCTACAGTGTATGGGACATCAGAAGGCTTCATCACTTTGTCACTGCGGGACAGGGGCGAGAAGAAATTGAAATTGACCTGCGGCGGGAATTCAACCGGGCATTACCCTTGCTGTCTGCCCATTTATCCCCCGGAGGTTATGAGTCCTATCTTGCGGTTGTGCCAGGCGAAATGCTTGCAACAATCTATGATCGTTGGGGAGCGCGTCTGTTGGAACAAAATGTACGAGTTTTTCTTCAGGCCCGTGGCAATGTGAACAAAGGTATCAGAAATACACTGGACAACGATCCTGCCATGTTTTTTGCCTATAACAACGGAATTACGGCAACGGCTGGAAGTCTGAAAACAGAGACAAAAGATGGTCAACAGCTTCTCACTGGCTTGTCTGATTTTCAAATTGTTAATGGCGGACAGACAACGGCGTCCATCCATGCCGCCTGGCGGAACAAGGTTGATTTATCCAGCGTGTCTATACAAATGAAACTCTCAGTCGTAGATCCCCAACACACAGATGAAGTAGTGCCGAAAATCTCCGAGTATGCCAACAGCCAGAATCGGGTAAGTGCTGCTGATTTTTTTGCCAATCACCCGTTTCATGTCCGCATGGAGGAATTTTCACGCAGGATTCATTCCCCATCCCCGGACGGAACATTCCGACAAACGAAGTGGTTTTACGAACGCGCTCGTGGGCAGTATGCCGATGCTCGTTCGCATCTCACTATAGCCAAACGCAAGAAATTTGATCTCGAAAATCCAAGGGCGCAATTTTTTTCCAAGACTGATTTGGCCAAGTATGTAAATACCTGGGCGGGCCATCCTGAAAAAGTAAGCCGTGGCGCTCAGAAAAATTTTGCCGACTTCGCTTCTGTTGTTGGAAAGGAATGGAAGCAAAACGACAATGCCTTCAACGAAGAATATTTCAGAGATGTAGTATCCAAGGCTGTGATTTTCAAGGCGACTGAGAGGATCGTTTCTGTTCAGCCATGGTATCAAGGTGGTTATCGGGCAAATATCGTGGCATACACCATTGCCAAAATGGCCTATGAAGTGAATGAAAGAAAGCGTGCGGTTGATTTTGAAAGCATCTGGAGACGCCAATCACTTAGTGATGCCATGAATGGCGCATTGGCACTCATTGCCGAACAAGTTCACAAGGCATTGACAAATCCACCATCAGGAATAAGCAATGTGACGGAATGGGCAAAGAAGCCAGGATGCTGGGACGAAGTAAAGGCATTGACCGTGAAATTGCCTGAAAATTTTGTTGGTGAACTCATAACAACAGCAGAAAAGAAGACGGCCGACAGATCTGCTGTCAATCAACAAAAAGTCGACAAGGGCATTGAAGCACAGCGTTACGTTTGCGATAAAGGGCCTGACTTCTGGAAAAAAGTGCTTGACTGGGGCCGGCAAAAAAAACTTCTGTCCCCCATGGAAATAGACATTCTTTCCGTAGCCTGCAAAATTCCAGAATGTGTGCCTTCCGAAAAACAATCGTTGGTGGCTGTAAAAGCTCTCAAAAAGTTGAAAGATGAAGGGTGTGTTCATGCAATGTGAGGCGTACTTTCGGCAACCGGCAACGAGAGTTACAGTTACCGTTGTTTCCAGCCGACATCCGTTTAGTCCGATAAAGACCTGAGCATAGAGGATTGACATTGCACTCCTTCTGCCCCTGTCGGCATTTTGCGAAATTCCAGCATTTGAATTCCCGTTTGTTCGATTCACACCACAAGCAATGTCCGCCCCTTCTGCTTTGACAAATCCGCCGGGCCGTTGCTACCGTCAGACCATGTTGCCATCCGTGGACAACGCCGTTGAAACCCCCGCCGGCAAGACCGTCTCGCAATGGTCCGGCGCGCCTCGGGAGCAGGCCGTGCAGCGGATGTTTACCGCGATTGCGGCGCGGTATGATCTCAACAATTCCCTGTTGAGCTTTGGCCTGCATCATCGCTGGAAAGCGATTGCCGTGGGGCACGTCCCCGTTTGCGCACAGGGACGCGGCTTGGATCTGGGCGCGGGAACGGGCGATCTCGCTCTGTTGCTGCATCAACGGATGGGGGAACAGGGCCGGACAGTGGCGATGGATCTCAACGGAGCCATGCTGAAGGTCGGCGCGGAGAAGATCGCGCGACGAGGATTGGGCGACCGCATCGCCTGCATTCGCATGAACGCGGAATGTCTTGTCTTTCAGGACGCCCATTTTGACGCGGTGACGGCGGGGTTCTGCATTCGCAACGTCGGCGACCGGCCACGCGCGTTTCAGGAAATTTATCGCGTGCTCAAACCCGGCGGCCGCTTTGTGTGCCTTGAATTTTCCCGGCCCGTGTCGGCGTGGCTGCGGCGCCTCTATGATTGGTACTCGTTCCGCGTTCTTCCCGCCATCGGCACGTGGGTGGCCGGGGATCACACCGAGGTGTACCGCTATCTGCCTGAATCCATTCGCACCTTTCCCGATCAGGAACGGCTCGCCGCCATGTTGCGCGACGCCGGTTTTTCCCAGGTGAACTATCACAATCTGAACGGCGGGATCGTGGCCGTTCACGTGGCCGTCAAGTAGAGACACATGGATTCCGTCCTCTATGTGTTTCTGCCGTGCAAGAAGGTCTATCCGACCGGCATCACGTACCTGGCCGACTTTGTGCACCGACGACGTCCGGACGTGCGTCAGCATATTCTGGATCTGTCGCTGATTCCGCGGGCCGGCCGACCTCGCGCGTTGCGTGAGACCGCGACACAATTCAAACCCGCGCTTGTCTGTTTTTCGTGGCGAGACATTCAGATTTTTTCGCCCCACGAAGGCGATGCGTCGCTGGAGCAGGCGTTCAACTTTTATTACGCCGGCAATCCCCTGAAGCGCGTCACGGCCTCGTTCCATGGCCTGAAAAATCTCTATCGGTATTACCGGGACATCCGTCTGACCCTGTCATACCCGTGGCTCATTGATAAGGAATTTCCCGGCACGCGGATCATGATCGGCGGCGGGGCCTTCACCGCCTTTGCCGATCAACTGATTGATCAACTCCCCGAAGGCACGCTCGGCGTGCTGGGCGAGGGCGAGGACGCGATTCTGAAAGTCCTGAACGAAGAATCCCTCGCCGACGAGCGGTTCATCGTCAAAGAACACGGGCGTGTCACCAAGGGTACACAGCGACAGCCGGCCCTGCTGGATTCGCTGACCGTCAACCTGCCGTACCTGACGTCCATTTTTCCGCAGTACCCGGCCTACGTGAACGAGTGTATCGGCGTGCAAACCAAACGGGGCTGTCCGTATGACTGCGCCTTTTGTCTCTATCCCTATATTGAAGGCAAACGTGTCCGCTATCGCCCGGCCCACAACGTCGTCCGTGATATTGCGCAGTACTACCATCAATGGGGCGCGCGCCGCTTCTGGTTTACCGACGCGCAGTTCATCACGGGAAAAGAGGCGTACCCGCAATGCACGGAAATTCTGGAACGGATTATTCGCGAGGGGTTGGCCATTGAGTGGTCGGGCTACGTGCGCACGTCGCTCATTTCAGCCCCGCTGGCGAAGCTCATGGTCCAATCCGGCGTGGGCGATCTGGAAGTCGCGATCACCGCCGGCTCGCAGAAGGTGCTCAACAGCCTGCACATGGGCTTTAAGCTGGAACATCTGTATGACGGCTGCCGCTATTTGAAAGAGGCGGGGTTTGCGGGTCGCGTGATTCTCAACTATTCGCTCAACTCTCCCGAAGAAACCGAAGAGACGCTCCTGCAAAGCATTGAGTCGTATAAAATGGTGGCGTCCATTCTCGGTGAAGATCGTGTGTTTCCGTTGATGTTCTTTCTCGGCGTGCAGCCGAATACGGATCTGGAGCAACGGTTGTTGTCGGACGGCCACCTGTCGGCGGGCTACAATCCGCTAAGCCTCGCGCCCTGGAACGTCAAAAAACTGCTCTATAATCCCGCCCCGCTCAATTCGCTCATTGCGAAAGCCTGCCTCTCGGCATGGAACCGGAAACACGGCAGCCGCGACCCGCGTCAATGGAGCGGCAGCTTGAGTCAAAGCGCCACGCAGGATCACGGCCATGCCTACGCCGATGAAAGTCTCTCCCATGGCCTTCAGGCCAACTCGGGACGGGATACCCTGCTGACGCTGGAATCGCTGTTGCGGTCACGACGGTCCACGCGCGAGACACACACGACGCGGTGAAGCCGGTCGGCTCATCACCCATTCTTCATTTGCAAACCGTGAGGGTTGGACGCACGGGCCGGCAAGTCATGGCCGCGCGGGATGTCTCGGCGACCAATCAATCCGTAATCGTAAACGTCATGGTGCCGATGGCGTTGGGGTCGTAGAGATCCTGGCCGGGACTTTCGAAGTAGAGTTTGAGCAGATACTTGCCTTTTTTCCAGCCGCCTTCGGGTTTGAAGATTTCGAGATACCCGGCCTTTTCGTTCATCTCCATCTGCAGGGCATCGGTTCCGGTCAGCTCGTCCGAAGGGTGTGTCCCATCCGGAACATGGAACCACGCCGCCCGGTATTGAGATGGCGCGTCAAGAGCCGACACGGCAAAGACGAGATAAAACATGTCCGTGTCCGAGGAAAATTCCGACACTCCGGGGTCCACCGGCTTCACGTAGGCATCGTCCGTCATCCACCCCTGCCGACCGAACGTATCCCAGGGCGTCAGAATGTCCCGGGCCATGACAATCCATTTGAAGGCGGATTGCGGCCGCTGCCAGCGCTGTTGATCCAACGCCATCAGGTTGGCCTGTGTCACCATGCTCCCCTCGCTTTCCTGTGTGGCGGGGCCTGGGGTCAACTCCTGCGCCGCCCCACGGCTGATGAAGGGTATCGCGCAGAAGAGGACGATGAGCAGACCAATGAGGCATCGGCACGGAGCGCCGAGAAGAGAGCCGGGAACGTCGTGGGAAGATGATGGCCTTGTCATGATGCGCCTTGCGCACGACCGCTGTGCCTTGCGTCACTGTACCGTGCCCCGTGAAGTGAACGCAACGGAATGGAGGTCATGCCCGGACCACATCGTACAAAACGGGACTGCGCAATCGGGAGATGTCCGCGAACCCACGTGGGAACCGTACAGACCGGGGATTCATTCACGGCGGAGGGGCCGGCACCCGCATGGCGGCGCTGTCCTGCCGATGGCGTTCGATAATGCCGTCGGCGATTTCCATCACGCGTTGCTCCAGGAAGAGACGGAGCGGACTGCCCGTGCGATAATCGGCGGGGGCCATGTGGTGCACGCGATCCGCGTTCATCATCAGCCCATAACATTTTTGATACGATTGTCGCGTGGCATCGTCCGGATTGTACACGGCCACGGCCCGTCCTCCGTTTTTTTTGATGACGGCAAAACAGGGCACGTCGGTTGGGCCGTCGCCCACATACATCATATGGGAAAACGGCACGGGTCGTTTGGCTTCCGGCATATGGTCGTTCACGTCCTGCGCCACGTTCAGGAGCGCTTTGTTCACCCGAAAGAGATACTGGGTTTTTTGCGTGTGGCTGATGGTCCGCTTGGGAAAACTGATGTGCCCGTCTTCTTCCGCAAACTCGCATCCCCAGATGGCTTTGACCTTCTGCGCGATTTGACTGCCGTCCAGAATCGCCTTCAGCCCGGAACTGACCACATAATGCTCAAGGCGGATGTTCTGTTCCTGATATCTGGGGTGCCGGAGCACGTCGTTCAATTCGTCAAAACACTCGGGCACGCCGGGGAAAAACGTCAGGTGCGCGCCCATCCGTTGCAGATCCAGGTTGGACAGTGACCGGATGGTGTCATACTCCAACAACCGCTTCATGTAGGCGAGTTCCTGTTCGTAGCCTTCCCGTTCAATGAGCGCGGTGCAGCTATTCCAGAACGCGCCCGGCTCAATCCCGGCATGAGACAGGATGGTGTGATCCTGCATGAATCCCGGACTCAAGGTCTGATCAAAATCGTACACGATGGCGATGAGGTTTTGCGGTTCGGACATGGGGCGCTGCCTGTCGTCGTTTCACGTTCATGCGGCGTTGGGTTTCTTCGTGTTCGGTCAACGTACGGCTGTACGCCTCCCTCGCCCCGCCCGCCTCACCAGCCTTGTCCGGAACGAGCAACGACGGCGCAGGGGGCGTCTTTGTCATGCCGTGACGCTGACATCAGATGCTGTGGGTCGTCCAACGCGGACTCCATCCCTTCGGCATCATGGCCATGCACAGGACATCCGGCGGGAATGACGAACACTGTGCCGGCCAATCACGCGACATCGTTCCCTAAAAAATCGCCTTCGCCAGTTCCTGCATACTGCGGTGCATATCGGCGTCGTCCGTGATCGGCTGAATCACCGCGGCGTCGCAGGCCCGTTCCGGAGCGACCCCTTGCCGGATCAGAACGCCGGCATAAATGAGCAGGCGCGTGCTGACGCCTTCTTCAAGGCCATGATTGCGGAGCATGCGTACCTTGCCTCCGAGTTTCACGAGCTTCTGCGCCACCTCGGCGGAGACGCCCGCTTCATGCTGAATGATGGTTGTTTCAACTTCGGCGGGCGGATACGTGAATTCAATCGCCATAAAACGCTGCTTCGTGCTTTGCTTGAGTTCTTTGAGTACACTCTGATAGCCGGGGTTGTAGGAAATCACGAGCATGAAGTCGTCCACCGCTTCAATGATCTGCCCGCGTTTCTCAATGGGGAGAAACCGGCGGTCGTCGCTCAAGGGATGCACAATGACCGTCGTGTCTTTTCTGGCTTCGACGATTTCATCCAGATAGACGATGGCGCCGTGTTTCACGCCCAGCGTCAGAGGGCCGTCCATCCACACGGTTTCTTCGCCTTTGAGGAGATACCGGCCCACCAGATCCGTCGCGGTCAAATCTTCGTGGCAGGCGACGGTAATGAGGGGACGCTTCAGCCGGTACGCCATATGTTGCACAAAGCGCGTCTTGCCGCAGCCGGTCGGGCCTTTCAGCATCACCGGCAGATGATTCCCGGCCGCAATGTTGACCAGGCCGATTTCGCCGTTCACCTCTTTATAAAACGGCTCGTCGCTGACCCGGTACCGCTCAATATCAATTTCGTGTCCTTTCATGCGTGGGCTTCGTCCTTTATCTGAATGACAGGGCGTGATCGCCCGTCAACAGGGCATTATACGTGGAGCGCGGATGAGGGACAAGGCGCCAATCCGCTTTGCGCGCCGCTTGAATCGTGATGCACGGTCACCACACAGGCCCAGGGCGTGACGACGAACACATCAGGGCCTTCGCTTGTCACCCTGAAAGAGGCCATGGTATCATCGGTCTGTTGTATGACAACGGCCCTTGGGTCCCGGCGCGAACTCCGGCTGGATTCCGGTATTCATTCGCGTCGCGTCATGACCGGAATCAATTCTGGCGGCACGCTCTCATGGCTTACCTCTCCACCGAAAAGCCCATGCTCCGGACACATTCAGACGGGCTGACCCCTTCTGTCGTATCGTCCGGCCCGGCACAGCGTCTTCAGGAAGAGCGGCGGCGCTGCCTCTTCGTTCACCATGCCCTTCAGACAGCGGGGATTTTTCCCCCACAGGCGGAGCCTTCATGGCATCTCTCGCCCGTGCCGTTTCCGTTGACCGGGAACGAGGTGTCGTTCTTTCAGAACCTGGGCCCACGACTCTGGTCGTTTTCCAAAGCCCTGAATCGCCTGTACCTCGACAGTCTCAACGGCGCGCAACCCGTCTGGATTCACCGCTATCTTGACCAGGGCAAGCCGGAGGCGTTGCTGGACTACGCACGCATGAAGCGATTTCGCGAGGCGACCCCCCGCGTGATTCGTCCCGACATTATTATGACCGAGACGGGCATGGCGATTACAGAACTTGATTCCGTACCGGGAGGCATCGGGCTTACGGGCAGTTTATCCCACGCCTATGGCGCCCTGGGGGATACCCTGGTTGGCGGCGCCAATGGCATGATAAACGGCTTCGCCGGGCTGCTCCAGGGACAGGACAGCGAACACACGGGCTGCATCGCCATCGTCGTGTCCGATGAGGCGGAGGAGTACCGCGATGAAATGACCTGGGTGGCGTCCCAATTACAAGCGGAAGGCATGAACGCCTGTTGCGTGCATCCTCGCGACCTTCGATTCACCGAAGACGCGCTGTTCACGGCGACCCCGTCAGGGGAACAGCCCGTCTCCTGCGTCTATCGCTTCTTTGAACTCTTTGATCTCAAAAATATTCCCAAGTCTGAATTGCTCATGTACAGCGCCAAAAAAGGACGGGTGAGCGTGACGCCGCCGTATAAGCCCTGGATGGAAGAAAAACTTGGGTTTGCGCTCCTGCATCATCCGCTGCTGGAGGGATTTTGGTCCGGCGCGCTCGGGGTGGACGACTTCCGGAGTCTCTTGCAACTCATGCCCAAAACCTGGGTCGTTGACCCGAGTCCGATTCCCCCATCCGCGATCATTCCGCATCTCACGATTGACGGGAAGGCCGTGTCCGATTGGCGTCAACTCGCCCATGCGCGACAGAAACAACGACACTTTGTGTTGAAGCCGTCGGGGTTTTCCGAACTGGCCTGGGGCGGTCGCGGGGTGATCGTGGGACATGACCGTTCACAATCCGAATGGGCGGAGGCATTGGAACGCGCGATGGAGGCGTTCGTCTCGACGCCCTACGTCCTGCAAGAATTTCACAAGGGAAGACAATACGCGATGACCTGGTTTGATACGCATACGGAACACATGACGCCCATGGTCGGCCGGGCGCGACTGTCCCCCTATTATTTTGTGTCCGGAGACGAGGTGACCCTCGGCGGGATATTAGCCACGGTGTGCCCAACGGATAAAAAAGTGATTCACGGCATGCGTGATGCCATTCTGGCACCGTGTTCGCTGTCAACCGGGAACGACGTCGCGCAATGAAATCGGCGCCGTCTCATGCCGTCCCGTACTCACGCATTTATCTTATTTGTGAGGAATAATTCATGGATGACTGGAAACGGGTCCTGGCCGAGAGCATCACCAAACCAAAAGATTTAGCCAAACATCTTGGCGTGGACCCCAAAGAAGTGGAGCACATCGTAGGCCCCTATCCCATGCGGATTACGCCCACGGTGTTGAGCACGATCAAGGCAAAAGGGGATGCCATTTGGAAACAGGTCGTCCCTGACCCCATTGAAATGGAGGACTTTGACGCGCCCGACGACCCCCTGGAAGAAGACACCGACAGCCCCGTGCCTCATCTGGTGCATCGCTATCCGGACCGCGTGCTGTTGATGGTCACGAATCAATGTCCGATTTATTGCCGGTTTTGCACGCGCAAGCGGTTGGTCGGCAAACCGGGATTTCTGAAAAAAGGAGAATTGGATCAAGCCGTCGCCTATCTCCGTGAACACACGGAAGTTCGGGACGTCATCTTGTCGGGGGGCGACCCCCTGTTGTTGCCCGACAACCTGATTGAACGTATTTTGAAGGCGTTGCGCGCCATCCCGCATCTGGAACTCATCCGGTTCGGATCGCGCGTGCCCGGAACATTGCCGCAGCGCATCACCCCCCAACTGTGCGAGATTGTGAAACGGTATCATCCGATCTACATGAATCTGCATTTTAACCACCCGGACGAACTCACCCCGGAAGTCAAGGAAGCCTGCGGGCGTCTGGCCGACGCCGGGGTGCCGCTGGGCGCGCAAACGGTCCTGCTGAAGGGCGTGAACGACGATCCGGAAATCATGAAACAGCTCATGCATCAACTGCTGCTGGCCCGCATAAAACCCTACTATTTGTATCAGGCCGATCTGACCAAGGGGACCAACCACTTCCGCACGACCGTCGAGACCGGACTGAAAATCATTCAAGCGCTCCAGGGACATACCAGCGGCATGGCCATCCCTCATTTTGTGATTGACGCCCCGGGCGGCGGGGGAAAAATTCCGCTGTTGCCCGATGAATATTTGCTGAATCTCGATGAGAACGGCGCCGTGCTGAAAAATTACGAAAACAAGACCTATCACTATCCCCAGCCCGACCAGGAACGCACACGGGCACTCCCCATGGTGGGCGCGTCCGCGCTCGGAGGGTCGTGCAGCAGCGGCATGATGGACGACTGACAATGGGCGTCACTCGCCAGCAAGGCATTCTGCCAGACACCCACCTGAAGCGATTGATTCAGGACAAAGCGGTGTACGCCTCACCCCCGATTCTCAAGAGCCAGATCCAACCGGCCAGTCTGGATCTTCGCCTCGGCAAAAAAGCCTACCGGCTTCTTAGCAGTTTTCTCCCGGAACGGTCGGAGATCAGCGAGCGATTGAGCGTACAAAACCTGTATCAGTCCGATCTGGTGATGTATGAAATGGACCTGACCCAGGGCGCGATTCTGGAAAAAGGGCACGTGTATCTGGTGCCGTTACTGGAACAGTTGGCCCTGCCCAAAGACGTTCGCGGACGGGCCAACCCCAAAAGCTCCACCGGGCGCCTGGATATTTTCACGCGGGTCATCACGGATCTGAACGTGGGATTTGATGAAATCCGCGCGGGGTATCACGGCCCGCTCTATCTGGAGATTGTGCCGCGGTCATTCACCATTCGCGTGCAAACCGGGTTGGCGCTCAACCAGCTTCGACTGCTGACCGGGCGTCCCACCGTCTCCGATTCGCAACTGCGAATTCTGCACCGGTCCAGCAAACTGCTCTACCACAATGATGGCAATAGCGTGGAAGCCCATCCGCTCGCCGCGCAGGACATTCGGGTGGAAAACGGCCTTTCGTTGCGGATTGACTTGCATGGAGACGCCTCAAGCAACTACATGGCGGGGTATCGGGCAAAAAAAAACAGCCAGGTGGTTGATCTGTCCAGGCATGGACATTATGCGGCGCTGGATTTCTGGGAACACGTGCGCCTGCACACCAACGGCACGTTACTGCTTGAGCCTGAAGAGTTTTACATCCTGGCCTCCAAGGAGCGCATTCAGGTCCCCGCTGGATACGCGGCGGAAATGGTGGCCTACGAAGCGGCCTTTGGTGAACTGCGCACCCACTACGCCGGGTTTTTTGATCCTGGGTTCGGCGCCGGCAACGGGCCTCGCCGCGGGACGCAAGTCGTGCTGGAAGTCAGACCGCATGACGTGCCGTTTATGATTCACGACGGTCAAACGTTTTTCAAAGTCGTGTATGAAAAAATGCTGGAGGTACCGGAACGTCTGTATGGGGAAGGCATCGGGTCCAGCTATCATCAGCAGGGACTCACGCTTAGCAAACATTTCAAATGGTAGGACATGGAACAGGAACCTGAACAGCAGACCAACGACACATCCGACACCCCGAAACGTCAGGTGCCCGGCGTCCACGTGGGGCCGCCGAGCAATGAACCGGAGATTGACCAGGAAACGCACGAAGCCATCCAAATGAACGTGGCCATGAAGATGGTGGGTTCCGCCATGGTCTTCGTGGGGTTTATTCAGGTCTTCATGTCGAGCAGTACCGGCGCGGAAATTTCGATCTTTCCCATGATCCTGTATTTTTCGGGTCTGGCCCTGTGGGCGCATTCTTCGGTGAAAATCCCCACTGTCCGGTACTCGGTCATCGCCTTTTCCATCATCTGCGCGGTGGGATTCTACGAACTTGGCGAAGTGCTCCCGTGGCACAAAATCGTCATTTACTGGGGCACGATTGCGATGGTCGTGTATTTTATGTTTCAGAATCCCATGAAACCATCCAAGCCGTCGTAGCGGAAGGCGACGACGACATCGCCTTGTTCACGCTCACGCCTTTGACAGCCCATACCCATGCCCGCCTCCATCGCCATCATTATGCCGACACTGAACGAAGAACGGGCGCTCCCGCGGACGCTCCTCTCGATTCGACAATTGCAGGCGGATGAAGTCATCATCGTGGACGGAGGCAGCCGGGATCAGACGGTGCCCATCGCACGGAGCCAGTTGCGGGGCCTTAGCCGGCAACCCGCAACGGTCATGGAATCGGACCGGGGACGCGCCCGGCAAATGAACGCCGGCGCGGGGAACGCGCAATCCGACGTTCTGCTGTTCCTCCACGCGGACACGCGTCTTCCGCCGGAGACCCGCCATGAAATCGAACGGGTCATGGACAATGCCAAATACACCGGGGGGCGATTTGATGTGCGGTTCGACGATGATCGAGGGTGGGCGTGGATCATCAGCCGCATGATCAACTGGCGGTCGAGATGGTCGGGGATTTCCACGGGCGATCAGGCGATTTTTGTTCGCCGCTCCGCGTTTGAGGATCTTGACGGGTTTGCCGACATTCCCCTGATGGAAGACATTGAATTGACGCGACGCCTGAAACGCGTCGGCTCCGTTGCCGCCTTGCGCACCACAGTGACCACGTCGTTTCGACGGTGGGAACAACAGGGGCCTCTGCGCACCATTCTGCGCATGTGGCTTCTTCGATGGTTGTACTGGGTCGGCATCAACCCCAACACCTTGCACCGATTGTATGCCGCGATCCGGTAAGCCCGCGCCGTCTCCCCGACATCGCCACACACCACGCGGCGACCCGCCTGCGGGACCCGCGGAAGGTGCGATCATTATTTTTGCCAAGGCGCCGGTGCCCGGCACGGTGAAAACGCGCATGTGTCCTCCGCTGACACCGGATGAAGCGGCGACGCTGCAGGGCAGTCTGGTCATGGATGCCGTGGAAGGCGCCCGGTCGCTTCGGGACTTTGATGTGTACGTCGCCTGCATACCCGGTGCGGAACATCCGTTTTTTCAAACACTGGCGGCCCGGCACCACATGCACTGGTGCGACCAGACGGGGAATGATCTTGGGCGGCGCATGGATCACGCCCTTGCCAACGTGCTCTCGCGCGGCTACCGGTATGCGGTGCTGGTTGGAACGGATACGCCCGCGCTTGCCCGCCACCACTACACGCGCGCGAAAGAGACGTTGCGGTCGCACGACGTGGTGTTTGGTCCCGCCGAAGACGGCGGGTACTATCTCGTGGGACTGAAACGACCCATCCCCGCACTCTTTGACACGATATCGTGGTCAACCGAACACGTGCTGGCCCAAAGCCGGGCGCAAGCCGAAACACTTGGGCTGACCGTCGGGCTGCTGGATCGTGAACGCGATCTCGACACCTTTGACGACGTGCGGGCCATCGTGCGCGACAACGCCGGGGCTGGTCGCAAGACACTGTCAACGCGCACGGCCAATGTGTTGTACGCGATGATCGAACGACATGGGCAACGCGGGGACAGGCATGAGCAGCCATCACTGCCCGTTCCCGAATGAGGAACGTTGATGGAACAAAAAATCGCACTCATCACCGGCGGCGCACGCGGTATTGGAAAAGGCATTGCCCTTGATCTGGCGGCACAGGGATGGGCGATCGCCCTTTGCTATCGAACCAGCGCGCGCGATGCGGAAACCACCACACAGGCCGTGATTGCACGAGGGGGGCAGGGCATCGCCATTCGCTGCGACGTGTCCGACCCCGCGGCCTGTCACGATTTGGTCAAGCAGGTTGAAGCGCGATGGGGAAAGATTGACGCCCTGGTGAACGGAGCGGGACCGTATCATCGGATCAATTTGCTCCACGAAACACCGGCGGGCTGGAACGAGATGTTCGCCAACAACCTCCATCCGATTTTTTATTTAGCCCTGGCGGTCACACCCGGTATGCAACAGCGGCGGTATGGCCGCATCATTTCTTTCAGCATGGCCAACGCGGACAAGATGGAAGCCCAGCCCATGGTCACGGCACATTATATCGCCAAGGCGGGCGTCCTGATCCTGACGCGAACCCTGGCGAAAATGCTGGCCCCGGACGGGATTACGGTCAATGCGATTTCACCGGGCTTTATTGATTCGGGGAGCGCACCGCCGGGAGCACTTGACGGCATGGCCAAAAAAATTCCCGCGGGGTACATTGGCGGTGTGCACGACACCGTTGCGGCCGTCAGGTATTTGCTGTCTGATGAGGCCCGGTACGTCACGGGCACGACGCTGCACGTCAGCGGCGGCTGGGGCGTGTAACCAGGCACCCGCCTCACACGGGACCCGCATAACGGGATTCCCGCCATGCCAACCCAAAGACGTCGCCAACGTGCCGGGCGATCTGTTCACGGACGACGCCCGGCTCGCACGCGCCATCCAGGACAACCGTCATGGACGTCACGCGGCACCCTTCAATGCCGCACGGCATGATGGAATGAAACGGCTCAAGATTGACCGTGACATTGAGCGCAAAGCCATGCGTGGTCACCCCGCGAGTAATCTTCACTCCCATGAACGCAATTTTGGCCGGCGCGCCATCGGCATGGGTCGGATCCCGCACCCAGATCCCGGGCGACTTTTCCGCGCGATACCCCGTGATTCCCCATTCCGCCAACACGCGAATGACCACCTCTTCCAACAGACTCACGTACGCTTTCGGCCCGGAGCAAAAATCACGGAGCATCAACACGGGATACGCCACGACCTGCCCTGGCCCGTGATAGGTCACGGAACCGCCGCGCTCACTCTCCCTCACCTGAATACCCCGTTGCGTGAACGCGTCCGCCTGTCCATGCCAATGCGCGTGTTTCGTCGTCCGGCCCAGCGTCATCACCGGCTCATGTTCCACCAGGACCAACGTATCCGGGCGACTCTCCGCGATCCGTTCATCGCGAAGCCGCCATTGCAGACGGAGGGCGGCCTCGTATTCCATGAGCGAAATCGAGATCACCTCACCGGTGCGCATCCGACATGCACGTGACCGAGACAGTAGCGCATCGCGTGCGACAGCGGACCGCACGGAATCCTGCGACAAAGAATCGTGAGAACGCATAACCCCGCTCATCCCCTGTGACCCTCCGGCTGCCGGCACACGAAGCGCACCATCCGCCGAATCACGACACAATCCGGCATCGTGTGTCCAATGGCGCAGACGGTCACAATCTTCTCCCTGGGCATGATAGACATCACGTCACGGAACGACACGGTCATGCCCGCAAAAGCGGTGACGGGAACGACGAACCAATGTCAAGGTATTCATGTTTGCGAAGCGCAACACAGGCTTCCCATCCGGAGATGGTCGGGGATGATCTCTGAACGAGCCGATGAAGAGCGGCCGCATAAAACAACGGCGGAAGAAGGAGATCCTTCTTCCGCCGCATGTTCAGCGAGAAACTTCTTTATCGCTTTTTCTTCGCCGCCTTCTTTCTGGCCGGAGCTTTTTTCTTTGCAGCCTTCTTTTTGGCGGGGGCTTTTTTCTTTGCAACCTTCTTTGTGGTCGCCTTTTTCTTGGCCGGAGCCTTCTTCTTCTTCTTCTTTGCTGTCGCCAACAGAATCACCCCCTTTCAGAATCTTTTCAACGTCATAGTCTCGTCGCACATTGATCTGTCGTCATCGTGTTTCGCAATTTCATTTGTCGTTTCTTACGCTTTTTGAAAAAAAAATTCAATGCTTTTTTCCGTGCGCCATTTTTTTATGCGCGTGTTTTTTCTGTGCGTGTTCGTGATTGTCCGTGAAGAAAAAGACTGTGTCGCATATCAAAATTTTTTCGTACTCGTCTCAAACGTCGAACATGTTTCTCTTTCACCTTTCCCGACTGACCGCAACGTTCCGACTTCCCGCCACACGACACGGTGTCCATCACATCGTGCATCCGGACATTGAACAAGAACGCACGACGCATGACCGGGGATGAACTGGGAGTGGACTGTGCCACTCCCAGCATGGTACCGCGCACACGGAACGTGACTACGGTTTCCGTTTTCTGGCAGGGGCTTTTTTCTTTGCCGTCTTTTTCTTTGCAGGAGACTTTTTCTTTCCAGCGGGAGCCTTCTTCGCCGCTTTCTTCACGACCTTCTTCTTTTTGGCTGTTGCCATGGGGGCTCACCTCCTTCCGGGGGCTATGAGGATGATCACGAAACACGAGCTTTTTCACCGGCTCACTCTCCATCGCATTGACCGACCAACGAACACCACAACCACACATCTTTGCTTGCACGTGTCTTCGTTCATGAATGTGCAACCGGCTCAACACTCTCAAAAGTATTGGGGGCAATTTTCTGAAACCTGGGATCCCGTTTGAGGGACGTGGCAATGGATGTCACCGGAGTTTTTCCCCGGATTTGCATCCCGCCCTCAACAAGACGTTGCCATAATTCTTTGACATGCATCGGTCGCTTCATCTCCCGTAATATGACGAAGGCCCCATCCGAGGCGCTCATACCGACATACTTGCTTCGACCCAGAAGAATTTCCTTGGATTGGTCCGTGACATCCGTGACTGGTACCTGGCGTCCCCCTGTTGTATCCGACATGATCTGGCTGGAGAGACTGGCCAGTTTCGCTTTGTCAGCTTCCACTCTGTAGAGGGTTTTTGCCAACTCCACATATTTCTCAAGGGTTGCCATCTCCTCATTGATTTTCTCCCTTTTTTTCTTTAAATCCTTGAGTTTGGTCTCGTACGCATTAATGCGTTGCTCCAGACCAACAACAATGTCTTTCAACTCGCCTTTTGCGTCTTCCATAAGTCATCTGCTTCATACTTTCGCTTGCTTCTATCATTCACGATAAAGCAAGTCAACAAAAAAAATTGCATGTTTTGCTTGGAATTAAATTTTCAAATTCTAAATGAGAAAACTATGGAAATACATTTGACGTATTAAAACAGAAATTTTTTTCTGTTAAAATTTTTTGCAAGCCTATATTTGGTGCTGTTTGTTTTGCCATACGCAAGATACAAGAACCCATGATCCGTCGAAAAAACCGACTCTCACCCGCCTCGCTCTACAGAAAAGATGGCTTCATTGTCAGGAATGAGGCAAGCATCCCGTGATTGTTTGCCTGGCGGGCAATGGGGCTTTCTTGTCGGACGCTTTTCACCCGTGATAGTGTGGCCATACCGTTTTGTCCGCCATGGTTATGACCACTGCCACCGAGCCACCAACCAACCTACTCGCGCTCAATTTTGAGAACATGGCTTCCCTCGTAGCCCGGCTGGGTTGGCCGGCCTATCGAACCCGTCAAATCCTTCAGTGGATCTATCAGCACCGGGTTCGTGAGATTCCCTTGATGAGTAATCTGTCCCGGAAAGACCGGGAGGCGATTCAGAGGCAAACCGTCATTGGCCGGTTGGCCTCTCCCACGATTGCGCGAAGCGTTGACGAGACACAAAAATTACTGTTTTCCCTTGACGATGGCCTGATCATCGAAAGCGTGCTCATCCCGGACGGAGCAAGGCTGACGCAATGCGTCTCCACACAGGTTGGCTGTACGCTGGACTGTCGCTTTTGCCTCACGGGACAGATGGGACTCAAGAGAAACCTGGGGGCACACGAAATTGTCGATCAGATTTTGACGGCGCAGGACGGACTCCAACCCGGACAACGGATTACGTCGCTGGTGTTCATGGGCATGGGCGAACCCCTGGCGAATTTTGAAGCCGTTTCGGACGCCATCGTCCGACTGACCAATACCGACTGGGGGATGGGCTTCCCCGCACGACGCATTACCCTTTCAACGGCGGGGTTTTCCGAACGACTGCACGCCGTTGCCGGACTCGGGGTGAACCTGGCGATTTCGCTCAACGCCTCCACGTCCGAGCAACGGGCCAGACTGATGCCGATGATGAATCGCCTGCACGCCTTACCCGACCTCCTCGCCGCATGCCGCGCGTATCCCCTGCCGTCCAATCGTCGGCTGACGTTTGAATACGTGTTACTGCGCGGGGAAAACGATTCGGCGGAGGATGCCGCGCGCGTGAGTCAACTGCTGCGGGGTATTCGTTGCAAAGTAAATCTTATTCCGTTTAATGAGTTTCCGCACGCGCCGTTCCGTCAACCGACGGACCACGCCGTGGCGACGTTTCAGACCATCCTTCGGCAAAAAGGATATGACGTGTTCATCCGAAGCAATCGCGGCCGCGACGTATTGGGAGCCTGTGGTCAACTTGGCAAACTGTCCGCGTGACGTTCCGCCCGCGCCGTATCCGATGAGAAGACTGATGCCGAGACACCCACTTCCTCCCATGCCTCAAAACCTTCAGACCAAAACGGAGCATCTTCTCCGCGTCTTCCAGGGGCTGGATGGCGCACTGGTCGCGTTTTCCGGAGGTATTGACAGCACCCTCGTCCTCAAAATGGCCTGGGACGTGTTGGGAACCCGCGCCATGGCGGTCACCGCGGCGTCTCCCACTTTCCCGGAAGAAGAATTAGACGCGGTCCGGCGGTTGAGTGAGGAAATCGGGGTACGCTTGATTGTGGCGTCCACCAATCAACTGCGCATGGATGAATTTACGCGCAACGACGCCGCACGATGCCACCATTGCAAACACGATTTGTATCGTCTCTTTGATCCCATCAAACGGGAAACGGGCATTGCCACCGTTGTTGACGGCACCAACGTTGACGACCTGGGCGATGATCGCCCTGGGATCACGGCGGCCCGCGAGTTCGGCGTTCGCAGCCCGTTGGTGGAAGCCGGATTCGGCAAAACGGATATTCGCGCCCTCGCCAACACGTTGGGGCTGTCCAACTGGGACAAGCCGGCGGCCGCCTGCCTGTCCTCACGCATTCCGCGAGGCACGATGATTACCGCAGACAAATTACAACGGGTGGGACAGGCCGAGCGATTGCTCAAACAGGAAGGATTCAGACAGGTTCGCGTCCGCGATCACGGAGACGTCGCGCGTATTGAGGTGGAGGCGGCGGACCTGCCGCGATTCATGGAAGCGGGACGACGCGAACGCATCGCCCGTGGGCTGAAAACCCTCGGGTTTCAGTTTGTCACGCTGGACCTGGAAGGCTATCGTCAGGGAGGCGCGGGAACCATTCGAATGAATCCCGACTAACGGGATTGGCGGAATCGGCTCATCGGACTTCGCCGTCGGCCACGGCCTGCATCGCATCCTTCGCCAAGCGACGATGGTCATCATCCGAAAGACTCCGACCCAGAACTTGTTCCGCCACCAACAACGCCAGATCGGCCGCTTCCCGTTGAATATCCCGCACGGCGTTACGTCGCTCCCGCTCAAGTTCCCGCGTCGTCTCGTCCTGTATGCGCCGGGACTCCGCGCGCAACCGCTGCTCGTTCTCCTCCAGCAGGCGTTGGGCTTTGGCTTTCGCGTCCGCCACAATCGCCTCGGCTTCCTGCGCGGCGCCTTTCAGTTTCGCTTCGTATGCCTGCAAGCGTTGTTCGGCCTCCGCGCGATTGCGCTCCGCCTGTTCAAGGCTGTCCCTGATTGTGCGCTCACGCGTTTCCAGGGCGTTGAGAATCGGCGGAAACGCGAATTTGTACAGCACCCAGCACAGGATGCCGAACGAGATGAATTCCCAGAAAATCAGTGACGAAAAGAACTGGGTGTCAAATTGCGGCATGGCGGCGTCCTACTCCCTCAAGCCCATAATAATAAAGGCGATCACCAACCCGTAGAGCGCGATCGCTTCGACCAGCGCAAAGCCGATCCACATATACTTGCTGATCCGTCCCTCGGCCTCCGGCTGACGGGCCACGGCCTCGATCATTTTTCCGAAAATATACCCAATGCCCACACCGGCGCCGGCAAACCCCGCGGCGGCCAGTCCCATGCCTATCAATGCCGAAGATGCTGGATCCATGGTGTTGTGTTCTCCCTGGTGAAATGATGACTTGCCAATGAACGTATCTGTCCCACTGTCCGTCGTTGTCTCTATCCCTGTCAATGCGGATGGAAGGCGTCTGCCATATACACACACGTCAGGATGGTAAAAATATAGGCCTGGATAAAGGCAATCCCCACTTCCAGGCCGTAGAGCGCCACGGTAAAGGAAAACGGCAGCCAGCCAATCAACAACCCGCCGCTCAACGTCAATCCGAAGAGGACGCCGAGAATGACGTGCCCGGCCGTCATGTTGGCAAACAGGCGCACCGCCAGGGACACGGGGCGCGCCAGTTGACTGATCAGTTCAATGGGAATCATGAGCGGCCACAGCCAACCGGGAGTCCCCGGCGGCACGAGGATACCCAGAAACTTCGCCCCGTGCAATCGAAAGCCAACGACAAGACTCAACAGATAGACCCCCACCGCAAACACGCCCGTCACCGCGAGTTGACTGGTGACCGTATAGGATCCGGGAATGAGTCCCAGCACATTACAAAACAAAATAAACAAAAAGAGACTGGCGATCAGCGGGAAAAACCGCATGCCCTCCCGGCCCATGGTGTCGTGAATCATCCCCCGAATAAATTCCACCAGCAGCTCGGCAAGGCTTTGCAGTTTCGTGGGGACCAGAGAACCCGACGCGCACGCGCGGGTCATCAACAGGATGATGAGTCCCACCGCCAGGAACATCACGATCACCGCCTTGTTGAGCGACACGTCAAGGCCGAAAAGGGTCAGGGGGACAATCGTGTGCAGTTCAAAGAGATGCAGGGGACCTTCCACGGAAACCTCGTTTTCGCGTCAGAGAACATGCCACGGCGGAACCACGACGATCACTCCCACTGTTGGGCGAAACGATAGGCGCTTCGCACACCGGCAATCAGCCCGAGCACGAGGCCCGTCACCACACCCCACGGTTCCGTTGCGAACAGGTAGGTGTCCGCGCTCCAACCCAGGCCTCCGCCGACAATCAGACTGGCAAGCAGGGATGTCCCCACTCGCAGGGCTTGCCCTAACCCGGCATACAATGGATCGGGTGACAAAGGCATACACGCATTTCCGCTCGCATTCCAGCCCGTTATCCAAACAAAACCGTGACAATATTGTCAAGCCGATGCGGATGGCAAAGGAGGGCGGTGACGGGATGAAGATTCTTCGGAAATTTTTCCGGCGGGAACTTTCTCTCGCGCCCAACTCCCGGTATGCTATATGAAAACGGGGAAGACGCCTCAAAGCATTCATTGAAAAAGGACAGCCGCCTTGCGACGGCGCCACGGATTGCCCTTGCATCCCTGATCGCCAACGCGCTTCATCTCTTCCAATACCATGGACCAGCCCGTTCTTGCTTCAGGTTCTTCGACGCTCCCCGACACCGGGGATTTTCCAATGGTCCGCACACGGCCACTCGCGGGGGAGAATCCCTGGGACATCCACCAGCGGATCGTCACTCCCGGCCGGCCTTCGTGCCTTCTGGAAAGCGGGAAGGGGCCTTTGAACATCGCCCGCTATTCCTTTGTGGCCGGCAACCCTTATCTCGTTTTTTCCGGCGGGCCGGACTGTTATACGCTTACCACCGCACAGGGAACCACGCGGTGGCAGGGAGATCCGCTGCCGGCATTCCTGAATCTCCTGCGCCCTTCCCTTGCGCCCCGTATCGCCGGTCTGCCCCCGTTTCTCGGCGGAGCCATCGGATACGTGAGCTATGACGCGGTTCGACAGTATGAAACGCTGCCCTCGCTGACCGTCCATGACCTCCCCGTGCCCGATCTGGAGTTTCTCTTTTTCGATCTGTTCGTCGCCATTGACCACCACACGCGCGCCCTGCATATGATTTTTACCCCGGCTCCCGACCGGCTCCGCTCGGAATCCCATGACGCCCTGCATCGCGAAGGCGCCGCCCGCATGGCCGAGATGGAACAGGCCTTGCGCGCCCCACGAGCGACGAAACGGCGATCCGGGTCGCCGGTCGCGCCGCACACCGCGCAGGCCACGCATTCCGAACGGGAATACGTGGAGCGCGTGCAACGGTGCCAGGAGTTTATTCGCGCCGGCGACATTTATCAGGCGAATCTCGCACAACGGTTTTCCCTCGCGTTCAATCCGGCGGAGGATCATTCGCTACATGCGGCTGGCCGCCATTTGTACGACCGCCTGCGAACCGTGAACCCCTCGCCGTTTGCCGGCTTCTTCGTCACCGACAATCTGGCGCTGGTTTCATCGTCTCCCGAACGCCTCGTCCGGGTCGCGGGCGACCGTGTGCACACACGCCCCATTGCGGGCACCCGGCCACGGGGCCGCACCGCCGTTGAAGATCACGCCCTGATGGACAACCTGCGGCTGGACGAAAAAGAACGGGCGGAACACGTCATGCTGGTTGATTTGGCCCGCAACGATCTGGGGCGGGCCTGCGCATACGGATCGGTTCGCGTGGAAGAGTTCATGGCGATTGAACAGTATTCTCACGTGGCGCATCTGGTGTCCGAGGTCGGGGGAACGTTGTCGCCCGCTTCGACGACGCTGGCCCTCATGCGCGCCGTGTTTCCCGGCGGAACGGTGACCGGCGCCCCCAAGATCCGCTGCATGGAGATCATCGAAGAACTGGAACCCGTTCGGCGCGGGCCTTATACCGGCTCCATGGGATACGTGAGCTGGACCGGAGACCTGGACTTCAATATTCTGATTCGCACCATGGTGTTGACCCGGCAACGCGCCTCCTTCCACGTCGGCGCCGGCATCGTCGCGGATTCCAACCCTCATCGCGAGTACAGGGAAACACTCTATAAAGCCCAGGCCCTGTTCGACGCCTTACACTGACACGCAGCGCGTTTTCTCATGTGGATTTATCTCAATGGCCGGATGGTGAAGGAAGCGGAGGCGCGGATCTCCGTCCTGGATCGCGGATTTTTATACGGGGACGGGGTCTTTGAAACGGTCCGCATCCATCACGGATGCCCGGTGTGGCTTGACCGTCATCTCGCGCGACTCTCGCAATCCTGCCGGGCGATTCACCTTGAAACGCCGGCGCTCGTCACCGACTGGCGGGACGTGTTTCAGGAAGTCATTGCGCGCAACCGGCTGGAACACGCCGTGATCCGCCTGACGCTGTCGCGTGGCCCGCAAGACGACGGCGCCGTGACCGCACCATCGTGCGCCGACCCGACGGTGGCGCTGATTCCGCGTCCTCTCCGTCACATCACGGCGCGGCAGCGGCAGGACGGCGTCCCGATCATCACCGCCACGATTCGCCGGCCCTCCCCGCTGTCATACCCGACGCACGCCAAAACGCTGAACTACGTGAACAATCTGCTGGCCGCACGCGAGGCCGCCGCGCGGGGCGCGTTTGAAGGGCTACAGTTGACCATTGACGGGGAGCTTGCCGAATGTGCCATGAGCAACATCTTTTTTGTGACGCGGAAGACGCTGCACACCCCGTCGCCTGCCTGCGGCGTGCTACCGGGCATCACGCGGGGGATTGTTCTGGAAGTCGCTCCCACCCTTGGTCTTCACGTCCACGAAGGCCGCTACGACCCCGACGTCCTGCACAAAGCGGATGAATGTTTTCTCACCGGCAGCGGGATCGGCATTCTTCCCGTGTCCACCATTGACGACAAGTCTTTGCCGAAACGGCCGTCTGGTTCCTGGACCGAAACTCTGCAACACCGATACGACCGAATGGTTGGGGAGCAGCGTTGATGATGAAGCCGTCAAAAATGGAATGGGCCTGCAACGATGAACCGGGGAAATACACAAGCGTCATGGCTCACGCGAGGAGGAAGTGCGCGAGCCATACCGTCTCTTTGCCGGACGAGCTTAGAACGAATACTTCAACCCAAACAGGACGTTGTGGTGGGTGTTGTTGACTGTCACTCCAAGTGTGTCGAATTTGGCTGACGGCGTCCCGAAAAATCGGTACTGCGCGTCAAACGCGACGGACTCCGTGACGTGATAGGTCAGACCCGTGCCGACCTGGTAGGCTAATTCGGTTGCTTCCTCGTCTGTCTCGGACCCATCCACGTCAAACGTGCTCGTGACCAACGACACTCCGACCCCTCCCATGACGAATGGCGTCACCGGCCAGTCAACTTGAAAATCATAGGCGCCATTGACCATCAACGCGAGATTCTGCACGTCAGCTTCAAATAATGAGTTGCCATCTTCTGGTAAGTCTAAAAACAGCCCATCTGCCTCCAGAAGATTCCTTCGCCATGAAATTTCTCCTTCAAGCCTTACCCCGTCCCCAACCGCATACCCTGCGTTGCCCAGGAACGCCGGACCAATGCGTGAGTCCCTGACGACTGTGCCAATGTCCCTCGTGGAAAAGTCCGCGTCCGCTCCAAAGCTCACGCCGCCGCTGCCCCCCGCATACCATCCTTCTTTGGCCCACGCCGATGTTGCAACCAGCATCAGTGCCGCACAAAGCGCAATGCGTACCAGATAAGTGTTTCTCATCAAACCCTCCCTTGCTGAAATACGAAAGTGATGCGCCCACGCCAAAATGGATCCGGGCCAGTGCTCACGCGACACAGGTGACGGTCCTGATTATTCACCGGGCAAGAGTCGCGAATTCCTGCCGCAAGACATGCTGTTGTATTCAGCAGGTCACCCGACAACAAACGGGGTCCTGCATCGCGTTAGCGGAAACGACTATAATGGAAAGACGCGCCGGATTCAAGACAAGACCGATAAGCCCGCCACCCCTGTTTTCACGGAGGCTGATTTGATGTTCACCCATCGTCATGTCCGGCGAAGGCCGGAATCCAGGCTTCTTGTTCCCTGTCCCGCCAGAAAGCGTGGGGATGGGTTCCGCGAGCGGACGGGTCTTATGCCATCTGGCGTGTGTCGCTGCGGGCTGAATCTTGACAAACGGCGAAGATAAAAAACAAGGTGTGCCCATGACGCCATCGGCTTTGCGAAAACTGGAATCTGTCGGGTTCACGTCCGCCCAGGCGGATGCGCTTGACGATGCGATTGAGGCACGGTTGCATGATGGCTCGGATCGGGTTGCCATGCAATCCAACCTGGACACGCTCCGGGCTGCCATGAAGTCAGACTTGGACGCGCTCCGGGCTGAAATGTACCGTGCGCTATGGATACAGGGCACGGGGATTGTGACCATGGTCGGCGTGATGATCGGCGTGATGCTGACCGTGATGAAATTGGCATGACGCCGCGAGTCGGGACCGAAGCCACGTGCGAGTGTTGCCACGCATCACGTGACGGCAGACAAACGGCGAAGATAAAAAATAAGGTGCGCCCATGACGCCCTCGGCTTTACGAAAACTGGAATCTGTCGGGTTCACGTCCGCCCAGGCGGATGCGCTTGACGATGCGATTGAGGCACGGTTGCATGATGGCTCGGATCGGGTTGCCATGCAATCCGACCTGGACACGCTCCGGGTTGCCATGAAGTCAGACCTGGACGTGCTCCGGGCTGCCATGAAGTCAGACCTGGACGCGCTCCGGGCTGAAATGTACCGTGCGCTATGGATACAGGGCACGGGGATCGTGGCCATGGTCGGCGTGATGCTGGCCGTGATGAAATTGGCATGACGCCGCGAGTCGGTACCACGAAAGTGAAGACCCTGACACATCGGCGGCGCGGCATGACGGAGAATGTGGACATGACGGTTGAGTCGGCGAGGTTAGCCAACCTCCCGGCGCGTGTCGGGCGACGCATCGGACAACTCCGACCGCCACACCCGACTGTGCGTTTTCCACGCCGGGCCTTTGCAATCCGGGAAATCTTCGCGGTAATGCGCGCCCAGGCTGTTTTCTCTCCACAAGGCGGCTTCGGTCACGCACCGCGCGACTTGAATCATGTTCTGGACTTCAAGGTCGGCGCGCGTGCATAGAGAATCCTGAACCTGCCGCTCCCAGCGAGCAAGCCAGGCCAGCGCGTGGACCAGAGAATCCCCGGTCCTGACCAGCCCGACCTTTTTCCACATCAGACGCCGTAAGGAATTTCGCAGCTTTTCTCCGTCATCCAGTCTGCCGACCTGTTCCGTGACGACACGCGGGATCAGACTGTGCAGGGACGTCCGTCCGGAGCCGCCGACCGGGCCGGGCAGAGACACCGCCGACAGGGCCGCACGGCATCCAAAAACCAGCCCTTCCAGCAATGAATTACTGGCCAGACGATTCGCCCCGTGGACCCCGTTGCACGCGACTTCTCCGGCAACCAGCAACCCGGGCAACGCAGTCCGGCCATCAATCCCGGCTTTGACGCCTCCCATGAAATAATGCGCGCTGGGGGCAACCGGAATCCATTCCTCCGTGATGTCAATGTCACAACGCAGACAGGCCCGATAAATTGAAGGGAACCGTTTGGTGATGAAGTCTTTTCCCAAATGGGTGACGTCCAGATATACGTGGCGCGAACGGGCTGACGCCATTTCCGACCAAATCGCCCGTGCGACGATATCGCGCGGAGCCATTTCAGCCGCGGGATGATACCGTGACATAAACAATTCACCCTTGCGATTGCGAAGCACCCCGCCTTCACCCCGCATGGCTTCGGACAACAGACACGGCGGACTGGATGGCAGATACAACGCCGTGGGATGAAACTGCACAAATTCCATGTCCTCCAGGATGGCGCCCGCCCGATACGCCATGGCCATGCCGTCGCCCGTCGCATTGTCGCCATTGGTGGTCCGTGAATAAATCTGACCCGCGCCGCCCGTCGTCAGGAGCACACCGGTCGCCGGGAGTCGCCGCACCTGCCGCGTGGTTTCATCCACCACCACCGCGCCATAACACCGACCATCCACCACCAGCAGGTCTTTGGTAAAATGACGATCAAACCATTGAATGTTCGGATGCCGCCGGGCGCGTTCAAGCAACACGCGAATCATTTCATGGCCGGTCGCGTCGCCTCTGGCCCGCAGCACCCGGCTACGGCTGTGCGCGCCTTCTTTGGCAAAGGCAAAGCGCCCGTCAACCTTGTCAAATTCCGCGCCCCAGGCGATGAGTTCCTGAATGCGCGTCGGCCCTTCCTCCACCAGCACATGCGCCGCGTCTTCACGGCCAAGCTGATGTCCGGCCCGAATCGTATCGGCAAAATGCAGATTCACGTCGTCGTCGGCGTCCAGCGCCACGGCGACGCCTCCCTGGGCGTACATGGAATTACTTTGGAAGCGGCTGCCTTTCGTCACAATGAGCACACGCCCATGGCACGCCAGTTCAATCGCCGCGCGCAATCCCGCAATCCCGCTGCCGATGACGAGAAAATCGGCCTCCGGCCCCCATCGAGATGTCGTCGCGACTGTGTTCATGGTCATGTTCCTTGTGCGCCCCCCGTCGGGGCGGATTCGTGATGAGATGATGACGGCGTCATGCGCCGGCAAGGCGCGGGGCGAAGCGGGACGGTGAACGCGCGACACGTCGCGTCGCCTCCTCCCGGCGCGGGACGCGGCTTAGCGGTTGGCTATTCCAAAAGGCAGATTGCCCGCCACCCGCTCCAGCAACACGACCTCCCGGCCACTCAAGACAAGAACCCCGTGCCCCCGATCCGTCCTCAACGCTTCTTCGGATTCTTCGAGCGCCCGCCGCCACTCGCCTTCCCATCGAATGTTGACCGTGGCCTGTTCCCCCTGAATGGACATACGCTCAATCGTCACGTTTAACACAATCGCGACATAGGCGGAAAAGTCCGTTTCCACGTCGCGTGCAAGCCGATCAATATCCGGTGACGGCGACCGTAACGCTTGAAACGCTTGACGATCACGATTTTCATATGCGACTCGCAACGCCTCCACCACCTTGATGATTCGCTCAAGGCGTTCGTGGTCTTCCGGAAACCCGGAAGAACCGGACTGACACCCCGTCACAAGCAGGATCACGCCCACGCACAATGCCCCACGGTACGAAAACCGATGACAAGGAGCAGGAGTCTGGCGGACGCGACGCATAAAATCCATTATAGCGGGAGCGCAACGAAACCACAAAAGAAGCGGCCATGGAACACCCCCTTGTATGACACAAGGGGGACTGCTAAGATGTGAATATACGTCCACTGCTGTCTCTTCCCCTCAACGATCAACGATGCGCACGGCGCCCTCACGGGTGAGATGAAGAGGCAGACCGTCAGGACGGTATGATCTCCGATGACATGGTCTCCCGTCATACAAAAAATCAGTTTCGCGTCCGCGCTCGCCGTGGTGACCTGGATTGGAAGCGGCGCCCTGGGCTTCCCGCACGTGTTCCAAGTGATGTTTGTGACGTATGTGGCGTTGGGGCTTGCGGTGTTTCTGCTTCTGGATGCCCCCCCCATGGCCAGATTGTCGGGGTGGGTTGCCGGCGTGGCGCTGGTGGGCTTCTACTTCGCGCTTTCCGTCGTGTATATTGCGGGAGCGTCGCTCCTGCCGCAATATGATCCCGAAGTGGAGAAGGGCAAAATCGAAAAAATTCTCAAACGGAAACGGGAAAAGGCGATGGCTGAAGGTCAAGCGACGGAAGCGTTGATGGCACGGGTCGAGACACTCCATGAACAGTCAAACACGATCATGATGCGGCTGGCCCGGTTCGCTCCGGCCGGAGCACAGGGAGTCGACCAATTGATAAACGCCGACCAGGCGTTGTCCTCCGGACCCCTGACGGTGGTGGAACAGGGGGCCGAGGTCTATGATTTGTATGAATGCTATAACTGCCACAAAATCGGGGGCAAGGGCAGCATGAAAAAACGGGGGCCGATTCTGGACAACATCGGCAGTTTGTTGACGATCAACGATATCAGGAAAAAAATTCTTGATCCCACCTATCTGTATGCAAAAGGGTTTGAGAAAGAGCATAAAAAGGGTCGGATGCCCGACAAATATAAAGATTTGATGACAGAGGACGAAGTGTTGAGTCTGGCGACCTATTTGTCCACGTTGAAAAATCCCGCAGCCGAAACCCCGCGCCCCGTCTTTGTGCGTTCCAACGTGGAACATGGTTTCACCGTGTTTGGGTACGTCCGCGACCCATCGGGAACGGGCATGGCCGGAGTCGCGGTGCGGGCAATGCCCGTGGTCAAGGGGGGTCATGCGGCGTCGGGCAAGACGAATGACAGCGGGTATTACGAAATTTTCCTGCATATGCACAATGAAAACGTCGGCGCGACCGTGGCCGTGTCGGCCAGTGGCGTCACGAAAGAATTTGTGGCCAATTATGATCCCGGCGATACCACGACCAGGCGACAACAGTCCGTTGATCTGACCGTGGCCGGCAAGGTGAGCTTGTGAGCCGGGGATGGTCATGAGGGGATTTGTTCTCCGTTGCGTTGTCACGGGCGTGGCCATTTTTGTCGCGAGCCACGTGATCACGGGCGTGACCATTGACTCATTTGCCTCTGGGCTGATCGGGATTCTGGCGCTGGCGATTCTGAATGCCGTGTTGCGGCCGCTGTTGTACGTGCTGTCGGCCCCGTTCATCGTCGTGACGCTTGGGTTATTTATGGTTGTGATTAACGCATTCCTGCTGACTGCGGTCTCCTTCTTCGTCACGGGGTTTCACGTGGATGGATGGTGGTCGGCGATCGGAGGCGCCATCTTGATCAGCCTCGTCAGCGGGACAATGAATCTGATGATCTCCGGGCGGGGACGCATGGAGATGGTCAGGCCACGACGGATCAAACACATCAATTGAGTCGGCCCATGCGTTCGAGAACCATCGCAACAGTCTCCTTTCACCGTTATGGTTAGAAAACAAACAACAGCTTCGGGTCGGATCGCGAAACAGACGATGCTGCAACGCGTTGTCACCACCGCGGTGAAGGATCTGGACATGGATACGACGGTGGCCATCATGAACCAGGTTGAAGGGCCGCTGGCGCCGCAGATGGCCAAAGGGTTTTCAGACCGCGAGGTCCGCACTGTGCTCCGAACCCTGTCCGCCGGAAGCGCGGGACAGCCCAATGGCCTCCTCCGGGGTTCGCCGGCGGGGTCGGCCATTCAACTGCGCATGGTGACCCCCGGTTTCAAGACTCTGCTGGCGGTGTTCCTCAAGGACGGAGAAGAAGTCTATGGGGCGCTGGTGGTCGGGAAACCGGAGGGGAAGGCATGGGCGAAGCGGGAAAAGACCATGATTGAATCGGTCAGCCACGCGATCACCCAGCGCGTGCGAGAGGCCAATCTTTTTGACCATTCCGTCATCCTGGCGCGTCCCTGGGTATTGCAGGATCCGGCGCGACGCCCGGCCCCGGACGCCGCAGGCTCAACGACGCAACCGTCCACGTCGCCGCAGGCCCAGGAGTGCATTGCCGCCTGCCTGACAGCGGCACGGGACCTGATACCCTTTGATCGCGGATGGGTCACCCTGTATGACCCGGTCTCCGCGACCCTGGAGGTGCTGGTGTGCCTGGGCGGGCATAAAAAAGAGCTGTTACCGGGTCACCGACTGTCGCTGACCGACTCCGTGTCGGGTTGGACGGTGCGGCACAGGAAACCCCGCACTGATCAAAATCTGGCCTCCACGCAAGGACGCTTTCACGATTATAAACAACTCTACCGTGACCGATTCCAGTGCACGCTGGTCGTGCCATTTTTTGTCCGGGGGCGCGTGGCCGGCACGATCACTCTGGCGTCTCAAACCACGTCCCCCCTGTATGACTCGGCGGAATCGGCTTCCGGCACGCTCGTACCGGTCACGACGCAACTCGCCCAATGCTTTGAAGAGCCTGCCCTCAAGAGTTCGGTCGTTGCTTCCCCTCATGTGCCCGCCCCCCCCACAACGGAGCCGCCTGTGCCCGGCATCTCCGAACCGGCCATTCGTCGTCAGGAACGTCAATCGGCTCTGAATGAAGTCGGCTCATTTCTGGCAACCGAGATTCGTGAACCCATGGGATATATTCGCGCCCAGTTGGAGGAAGTGACGGGAGACGGCGCCCTTGATTCCGAAGTCAAAACCCGTATTGAGTCCGCCATGCGGGATCTTGTGCGGACGGAAACGTTGCTCACGGAGATTCTGGATTTTGCCAAACCGCTCGCCCTGGACAAACGTCCCTGCCAGGTCATCCCGCTGATTGAAGAGGCATGCGCCCTGGTCGAGACGGACCTGAAAGTGAACCGCATTGACGTCACGAAGGAATTTCCCGAACGACTGGACCCGGTTCGGTGGGATAAAGAAAAAGTGAAACACGCACTGCTTAGCATTTTGGAGAATGCCCTGGAGGCGATGTCCCCGGAAGGAAAACTCCGCATCACCGTGTCTCCGAAACGCGGGCGTCTTCCCGAAATGGTCATAGGCATTCACAACGATGGCGCCCCCATTCCCAAGGAATTGAGCGAGAAGATTTTTGAACCCTATTTTACGACGAAACGGTCGGGAACGGGGTTGGGGTTGGCGATGGTGAAAAAAATTGTGGAAGAACATGATGGGCATATTGCGATACAGAGCGGTCCGGATGAAGGGACGCTGGTCACCATCAAATTGCCGGCCATGCGACCGAGAGCCCCCCATCGCTGGAGAGGCCGAACGCCACGCAGCCGTCCCCCCGCATGAGCCGGATGCAACAGGGAAACGTGATTCCCATGCCCCGGTTTCCCATCCCGCTTGACACATCACGGGGAAATGCATACGATTCGGGACTCTTTCCATGATACGTCCATATGTTTTTATCGGGTATAACCTGTCTTAACAAAGGAGCGGAATGATGAAAAGTCTTCGCCTTGTTCTTCTTGCGTTAGCGGGTACGGCATTGACGTCGTCACTGGCGTTTGCGAACCCTGGCCTGTTGCCTTCACATACCGGCTATCCCATGTCGGCGACCAACTCTCCCGCTGATGGGACACGGACCAGCCATGATCCCGGAAAAGCCAACGGGGTGGGGTCAAAAGCCAGCATGATGGGGGCGTCATTTAACGACGCCGATATCATGAATGACGTGACCGACGACAACCGTATGCGGATTAAAGCCTCAAAGGGAGCCGGACGCTTGCCGGAGATTCAGGGAAACATGGACAAGGTTAGCATCAACCCGGCTGGCGCCAAGTCAACCGTGATGCGGTAAACACCGTTCAATTTCCTGAAAGGGTGAAAAGGAGGCTGTCATGCGACAGCCTCCTTTTTTTTGTCTGACAGGATGATGGCGGGAAGCCCGGCATGACGAAGCGATTGGTCACTCAATCCATCAATAAAAAGGGATTCCCGCCGATGGCTTGTTGTCAGAGGTTGCCGTGGTTCGCGCTTGATGATGCCAGCCGACTACCCTACCACTGCCACTCGGCTTGCAGTTGGAGACGGCGCTCCAGTCTGGAGGATTCCATAGACGCGGTGAGCCACCGCCAGGCGGTCTGCCATTGGAGCCGATGCGCCGGCGGTGCGCCGACCGTCTCCCCGCGTACACCTTCCAGGCTCATGGTCAGCCCCAGGGGGAGTGACAGGCGGCTCCCCAGTCGGTAATCCCGTGTGCCGGCGCCCCATGTCAGCTTTCCGTATGGCGTCAGGAGACTTTGCCCGTCCGCAATGGCCAGCCCGTAGCCTATTTCCGCATCCATTCGCCGACCCATGGCCGCCGCGTCCGTGCCGACCAGATCCGCCGCATTCTGATCCCAGAGTTGCGCGGTGCGCGTTGCGGTTTGGCCGTAGGTGGGCGCCAGCCGGAGGGCCAGCCCGCGCCCGCCTTTGCCCGGTGCCACCGAAAACGCGCCGCCGATGCCCCAGTCTTCGTAGCCGCCGGTATGCCCCAGCAACACCCGGCTCTGGCTGGACAGGGTGAAGCCCTGAACCGGGTGCTGATAACTTAGCCCGCCGCCCATTTCCACGCCGGTGCCGGTGCGCCCGTCTCCTCCGTCATGCCGGATGCCCATCTCCAACGTGGTGCCCAGTCGCCCGCCGTAGGGCAACGCCTGGTCATGCTTTCCTTCCAGATTCACCCGTACCCGACGGGCCGAGACGGTCAGCGCTTCAATTCTGTCGTGGCCTTCCAGATCCATGGATGTCTGCATGACTTCGCCGTGTATCCGCAACTGGCTGGCGTTGGTTTTCAGTAACTGCCCGCTGATGCCTCCGCCTACCATGACCGTCGTGGCGTCGCTGGTTTGTACCGGCTCTACGACGCTATCGTTGAGTGTTACTTCGCCCCAGCCGTAGCCCGCGGTGGCCCACAGGTCCAGGCGGCCCGCCGGCAGGACGGCCCACCCTGCGTAGGGGGTGAGGCTGGTGAGCTCAAGGGCATAGTCGCCGCCGCGATCTGTGGGGTCGTCCGTCAGTGCGCCATAGTCAAAGTCGCCATCGGTCCAGGTGAGGGCGGCCCCGGCCAGCAGGTTGTGTCGCACGCGGGCGTCCGCGCCCAGTCTCATGCTGAATAGCCCTCCGTCCCAGTCCGTGGCGCCGCCGGTGCCGTTGAGGCCGCGGTAGTCGGCGCCGCCCCAGAGGGTCAGGTGCTGCGTCAGCCCATTGGCGGGGTTGATCGGCAGCACAAAGTCGGAGCGGCTCACGATGTCGTACAGGTCCAGGGTGCCGTCGGCCAGCGCTTGCCCGCCGGTGGTCAGGATGCCGGCCAGGGTGGTTTGGCCGCCGAGGGTGAACGAGCCTTGCTCATGGCCTGTGGCGCCGGATGGCGCCAACTGCCCCGTGGCGGCATGGGGAATATAAATAATCTCGCGGACAGCGCCGGCGCTGGATTGCGCTATACGTCGCGTGATGGCGTTGACGGTGCTGTCCGTGATGGCCCGTGCCACTTCCGGCAGGAGGGTTTGGCTGATGGTCGTCAGCCGGGCGCGGAGTTGGGCATAGCCCACCGCGAACGGCGAGAAGGTGGTGGTCTCGCCGCAGACGTAGCCGTCACGGGTGGCGGTGTCGCGGCCGATTTCGTTCCAGGTGCCGGCGAAGTAGTGGTAAAGCACCGGTTCGCGGCCTGGCGGGACGCCGGTGGTGGGCATGCAGACGGTCGCGGGCAACGTCGGGGGCAATGTCGGGGTCAGGGCGATGTCCGCCGTCAGTGTGAACACAATGCCGGCGGGCGGGTTGGCGACGGCGGACTGGGGCGGTGCGCCGATGGTTGCTGTGGTCACGCCGTGGCCTGTGGGCAGGAACAGGATTCCGTTATCGGGGTCGGTTTCGGAGTCGTCGCCGTCTCCATCAAGGTCAAGCCCAATGGTGGTATCGGCGGGTGTGACCGCCTTCTCTCGCACGATCATCACGCTGAAGGTCAACGTGGTTGAGACCGGGGGGGTGGCGCCGTCGGTGACGGTGTAGGTCAGGGGTCGGGTCTCAAGCACGCTCGGTGTGCCACTAAGGATGCGAGAGGCACGGGCAAACGTCAGGCCCGCCGGGATGTTGGCGGTCGGGGTCAGGGTGTAGCTCAACGTGCCGAGGCCGCCGGTGGCGACGGGCAGGGTCAGGGCGGTGATGGCGTCGCCGATGTTGTAGGTCTGGTCGTCAATGGTGCCGGTGCCGAATGTCAGGAGGGGCGCGCGGGTCAGGGTGATGGTGTAGATGTTCATGGTGACCATGTCGGCGGCGGTGACCGTGACGAGGATGGTGTTGGTGTTGGGGCTGATGCCTTCGGTCAGGCCGGTGACGGTGCTGCCGGTGACGGTCAGGACGGTAGTGCCGTCGGCGGCGGTGCCGGTGATGCCAGCGGTGGCGCCGGCGTGGTCGGTGGGGAGGGTGATGGTGACGCTGGTGACTTCCTGGCGGACGGTGGCGGTGTAGGCGCTGGTGGCGGTGGCGAAGGCCGGAGAGAGCGGGACGACGGCGCCGCCAGTGGTGGTGACGGTCAGCGCCGACAGGGCGGCGTTGTCGCTGAAGACAGCGGTGACGGTGACCGTGATGGTGTCGGTGTTGCCGCCTTTGTCGGTGGCGGTGATGACGATGGTGTGGACGGCCGCATCGGTCGGGCTGGTCTGGTAGGTGACCGAGCCGGTGGCGGGGTGGATGGTGAACAGACCGGCATTGGCGCCGCCCAGGCTGTAGGTGATGCCGGTATCTGCCATGCCGCCGTCGTCTGTCGCGTCGGCGTTATAGACTTCGGTGGCGACCGGGTCGTTGACGATAAACATGGCCGTGGCGGTGGCGCCGCCGGTGATGATGGGCGCCACGGTGTCATACTGCCGGGTCACCGAGGTTTCCGGGTTGCCGGTCATGGTGACCGCGCCCATGACCGCATCGGCTCTCACCGTGACGGTGAGAACGCCGTCATTGTCGGTGCCCGGGGTCACGGGCAGGGTAAAGGTGTCTGTTGTCTCATAGGTGGTCGCGGCGACGGGGGTCGGCGTAATCGCTTCCCCCATGCCGCCGGCTACGCTGACGTCGCCGGTCGGCTCAAACCCGGTGACCGCCTCGGTGAAGCTGATGGTGAAGGTGATGACGCCGTTGGCATAGTCCATGAGGGGGGTGCTGCTGGTAATGAATACCGCGGGCGCGTTCAGTGCCGAGATGGTCACGGTCCGTTCGGCGGTGTTGCCGGCCGTGTCGGTCGCGGTGATGACGATGGTGTGGATGGCCTCGTCATTCTGGACGGCGTTGTAGGTGACGATGCCGGTGTCGGCGACGATGCTGAACAGACCGGCATGCGCGCCGCCCAGGGTGTAGGTGATGCCGGCGTCATCGCCGCCGTTGTTGTCTCTGGCGGTGGCGTCGTAGGCGGTGACCGTGGCGCTGGTCGCACCGACCGCCACCGCGCCGGTGAGGCCGGAGGTGAAGGACGGCACGGTGGTGTCCACGTTGATGGTTGTGCTGCCGAGCATACTGCGGTTGCCGGCCGGGTCTATGGTGGTGGCGAGCAGAATCTCGTCGCCCTGGCCCATCGCGTTCACTTCGGCGACCGAGAGCGTATAACGCCAGGTCGTGTCGGTGACGCCGTCTGTGATGGTGACGGTCGTGCCGCCGGTGCAGGGGGCATCGGTGAGACTGGCGGCGCCGAGGCAGACGGACACGCTCACGCCGGGGTCGCGAACGTCGCCGCCGATGGTGACACCGGTATCCCGCTCGGCGATGTTGATGATGTCGCCTGCGGCGGGGAGGTTAAAGGTCGGGGCGTCCGGCGCTGTGATGTCCACGGTGAAGGGTTGGCTTGCCGCCGGACCGGGGTTGCCGGCCGCATCCGTGGCGACGGCGCGCGCGACGTGGTTGCCCTCGCCCAGGGTGTTGATGTTGTCGGTGGTCAGATCATAACTCCAGGCGGTGTTCTCGGGGGCGTCGGTGGCTCCCACGCCGCCGGTGCAGTCGGCGATGGTACCGGCGCCGTCGTTGAAGCAGAGCGCCACGTTCGCGCCCCGCTCAACGTCGCCGGTGACGGGGACGCCGGCGCCTCTTTCGGTGTCGTTGATGACATTGTCTCCGGTGATGTCCTCAATGGTCGGCATGGCCGGCGCCAGCGTGTCGTAGTCCTGCGTGGCGGGGATGGTGGTCGCGATATTGCCGGTGTTGGTCGTTTCGCCGATGGCCTCATTCTCCATCACGGCCACGCTGATGATGCCGCCATTGGTATCGGGGGTCGGGGTGACGGCCAGCGTATAGGTTGCGCCGGGGGCGGTGCCGTTCAATGGGCCGGAGGCGGTGCCGCCGGTCAGGCTGATGCCGCTCACATCAAACCCGCTGACCTCCTCGGTGAACGTGAAGGTGAAGATGACATCGCCGTCGACGATGTTGGCGGTATCGGTGGCGATGCTGTCGGTGATGGTCACAGCCGGGCGGTCCACCACCGCGACCGTAAAGGTCAGGGTGGCGGCCACGTCGTTGGCATCGGTGGCGGCGTAGGTCAGGGCGACGGCGGCGGTGACCATGGTCGGCATACCGGCAAGGGTGAGCGCGCCGGCGTCAAAGGTCAGCTCGTCCGGGATGGAATCGGTCGGCGTCAGGGTGTAGGTCAGCACGCCGGTGCCGCCGATGGCTGGTGGCAGGGTCAAGGTGGTGATGACCGTGTTGAGGGGGTAGATATAGGCCGACTCGGGCGCGGGAATGGCGCTGATGTTAAAGGTCACCGCCGCGTTGACGAGCAGAGTGAAGTCGGTGGACGCGACGACGCTGTTGGTGTCTGTGACGGTGTAGCGCAGGCTGACGGCGGCGCCGACGCCGGAGCTGAACGTCGCTGCCGGTGCGCCGATGATGGTCTGCGTCGTAAAGGTCAGCCCGGCTGGCAGTACTGGCGAGCCGCCATCAATGCGCGTCAGCGTGTAGGTCAGCGGGGGCGCGCCGGCGGTGGTTGCGGGCAGCGTCAGCGCGACCGGCTGGCCGATGGTATACATCTGGCCGGGGACGGTATCGGCGATGGTCGGCGTGTCGAACACCTCCAGCGTGAAGGTCTGCTCGGCCGTGATGCCGTTGGCGTCTGTGACGGTGTAGGTCAGGGTGACGGCGGCGGTTGCCGTGGCCGGTGTGCTGCTAAGGGTGCGCGCGCCGTCAAAGCTCAGCCCGGCCGGGAGGGACGCGGTCGGCGTCAGGGTGTAGGTCAGCGGGGCGATGCCGCCGGTGGCGGCCGGTAGCGTCAGGTTGACGGCGGTGTTGGCGGTGTAGTTCTGGTCGTCAATGGCGACCAGGGCCGGGGCGGCGGCCACCCGCAACACAAAGAGGATGTCCCGGACGGCGCCGGTGGTGTCTGTGGCGGTGTAGCGCAGGCGGGCGCCGGCGGTATCGCCGAACGGCTCGCCCGGCATGCCGCTGATGGTGCGCGCCACCGGGTCAAAGGACAGCCCGGCCGGCAGCCTCGGCGAGCCGGTGATGCGCGTCAGCGTGTAGCTTAGCGTGCCGACACCGCCGGCGGCGTCGGGCAGCGTCAGCGCAACCATCTGGCCGACCGTGTAGGTCTGGGGGGTGGTGATGCCGGCGCTAAACGTCGGGAGAGTCCGTACCTGAAACGCCGCGAGATTTCGGAAGGAATCGCCCTGTTCACTAACCCTTTCGTCAGAAAATCTAAAGTAGAAATGGGATTGAACAATGAGACTCCCGATGGTGGATGTCCAGTACCTCCCCAACCCCGAATTCGTTTCGCTCACATGCAACCAATTGGCAGGTGTGGGGTTGGATTGGCTGCTACGCAATGCCATCAATTCTGCCAGAGTGGGTAAAATCAGGACCGTATCACCGACAATCACCGAGCGCGCGTCATCCTGCCCATTGTGTCCGCCATCCGTCTGGGTATCCACAGTAGGGCTGCCGCCGTTGAGTAAGTTATTCAGGGCGTGATGCGAGACAGCATCCTCGGCGTCAGCTCTGCCATTCCCATTGTGATCCAGATGAAAATAGGTTCTGCCATCGACCGTGGCCGGGAACAGCAGGTTCAGGTTGATGCCACTGATGTTGAGGTCGTCATCCATGATGGTGATGGTCGCGCTGACGGGCCGCAGTGTGCCCACCATGGTGACGGTGTCCGTGGGGACGTGCAGGGTGCTCAACGACACCGTCAGGGTTTCCGTCAATTCCTGCATGGAGTCGTTGGTGATGGGCACGCTGAAGGTCCGGGTCTCGCCGGCGGGGGCGCCGGTGAAGGACAGGACCTGGCTGATGTCGGCGGTGTAGTCTTCGCCAGCGGTGGCGATGCCGATGCCGGTGCCGTCGTCGGTGGAAGCGACCACGCTGAACGCACCCGGCACCTCCGCATCCAGCCTCACGCTGACGGTCGCCGTGCCGGCGTTTTCGTTCACGCTGAAGTCTTCCATGGTCAGCGCCACTTGGTAGTCGTTGTCGGTGATGCGGATGATGGCGGTGTTGCTGCTATCCACGTTGGTCGCGTTTTGCAGGTTGTCTAACGAGACCTCCACGGTTTCGGTGCCTTCGTAGAGGACGTCGTCAATGATGGGCACGGTGAAGGTCTGGGTCTCGCCGACGAAGGTGCCGGCGAAGGACAGGGTCTGGCCGGAGACGGCGGTGTAGTCGCCGGGGGCGGTGGCGGTGCCGTCGTCGGTCATGGCCTCCACGCTGAACCCGCTCATGACGGCGTCATCCACCATCACGCTGACGGTCGCCGTGCCGGCGCCTTCGTTCACGTCAACATCCGCGATGCTCAAGGTCGCGGTGCCGGTCGTCACATTGAGCATCACGCTGCTGGCGAATTCGGAGTCCAGCGGTTGCCCGGCGGTATCCGTGGTGCCGGTGCCGACGATGACTTGATAGGTGGTGTCGGTGTCGGCGGTTCTGGTGTTGTAGCGGCACCAGAACGACTGATTCGCCGCCGCCGTGCCGTCGCCAACATCAAGGAGCGCGCAGGTTTCGTTTTGCGGCGTGTCGCCGGGGGGATGACCGCCAAACTGCACCCGTGCGGCCGTGCCGATTTGGTAGAAGATTTCCGGACTGGCGATATGCAACCCGGCGAATTGAACCACCGAGTAGATCGGGCCGCCTGTCACCGTATCCGTGCCGCTGATGGCTGGTGGGATGCGGGCGGCGTCCGAGTAATGCATGATAGACGTCACGGTCGGCGCCGCGGGCGTGTCCACCACCTCAATGCCGTCGTCCACCTGCTCCACGGCCAGTGTGTTGCCGTCGCTGTTGCTGGCCGAGCCCGCTGTCAACACAACCTGTAACGGTGCATCCGGGCCGGTCAGCAGGGGGGGCAAGAAGACCTGGCAGAGGTATGCGCTGGTGTCACCGGCGACTTGAGTGCGGCACGCATTGGCTTCATTCTGGAACGCGGCGTTGTCTGCGCGGATGGGGATCCTCTCATCAACGATGCCGGCGGCGAAGCCGAGTCGGTAACTCCGCACGCGGATCGTCGGTCGCCCTATCACTCCTTCACTGAACACGGTATTCACCTGTTGCACATTCTCGCTGAACTGAACGACGATATAAATGGACGACCCGATGGCCACCTGGGTGATGGGGATGGTCGCCGCCTCATCGGCAAAGTAGCCGACCGATTCGACGGTCAGCCCGCTATCGTCATCGGTGATGGTCAGCGTGGCGGTGTCGCTGATATCCACCGGTACGCCGGTGCCTTGCAGGTTGTCCAGCGACAGCGTCACGGTCTCGCTGTCGCCTTCGTCAAAAGCGTCGTCCGCAATGGTCACGCTGAAGGTTTGAGTATCGCCGGCGGTGCCGGCAAAGGTCAGCGTCCGGCTGACGTCGGCGATGTAGTCGGCGCCGGCGGTGGCGGTGACGTCCAGGAGCAAGGCATCCACCATGAACCCGCCGGTCACCGCAGCATCCAACGTCACGGTGACGGTGGCCATGCCGTCTCCTTCGCCCACCACGACATCGGCGATGCTCAACACCCTGGTGTTGCTGACCGCGAGACTAAAGGTCAGGGACAGGCTGGTCGGCATGGCCGCGCTGTCGGTGACGGTATAGGTCAGGGCGATGGCCGCGCTTTCCGCCCTCGGTTCGCCTTTGATGCTGCCCGTGGCGGCGTCAAAGGTCAGCCCGTCCGGGAGGGCCGAGGCCGACGTCAGTGTGTAGGTCAACGTGCCGACGCCGCCGGTGGCTTGCGGCAGGGTCAGCGCGACCGTCTGGCCGACCGCGTAGTGCTGGTCGGCAATCCCGGCGCCGGTGGCAAACCTCAAGGCGCTGATGGTCACGCCGCTATCCTCAACGGAGGCCACGGTGTTCAGGGCTTGCCCCAGAAAGTCCTGGGTGCCCATGCCGACAATCACTTGATACTTGCCCTCGTCCGCCGCGCCAACCGCATAGTGGCATCGTATCTGCGGGTTGAGGCCATTGCTGTCCCTGGCGAAGCGGTCGCAGTGTCCGTCCAGCGGCGGCTTGGTGAGAAAGTCTATGTTAAACGCCACAGAATCCGCCGACCCGAGTGTGTGGGAGAATGCCAGAGCGGTCCGTCTCAACGTCACACTGGTGAATTGAATCAGCGAGTAGATCTCCCCGCCCGACACCACGTCCCCATCGCGAATGGGCATCGTCCCTGCGGCATCCGCATAATGCATGATTGAACTCACCACCGGTGCCGGGGCGTTATTGACGGTGAAGTCGGCTGTCTGAAAGGCCATCGCCAGCGTGTGTCCGGCCAGATCGTGCGTCTCCTGGAGCACCTGAACCCGGAGATACTCCGCAATCCGATCCAAATTAATCTGGCAGAGATAGGCGCTGGTGTCGGCGGCGAGTGTGTCGGCGGCGAGTGTGGCGCGGCAAGCATTGTCGCGAAGCTCGGCGCCGTGCGCCAGGATGGCGTAGCGATTCTCTATCACTATGCCGAGGAAGCCTTCAAACGCCGTCACGACTATCGCCGGCTGCCCGGTCGGGGCGGCGATGTGTTGCACCTTCTCGCTGAAATCAATCCTCGCATAGATCACGCGGCCAGAGACCGCAGAGGGGATTGGGCTGGTCGCCGCGTTGGCCGCTGCTATGTCCGAATAGTACGTCACCGACTCCACCGTCGGCCGTACGCCAATGGTGACGCCGGTATCCGCACCGTAGGCATCCAGGGCCATGCCGCTCGTCACGTCTGTGGCCGCGGACACCGACACGGTATAAGCGCCCGGGTCGGTGGCCGCCACGCTGTCTGTCACGCTGTAGCGGCAGGTGTAGCGGGTGGTGTCGGTGGCCGATGCCGCCTGGCAATCGCCGCTTTCCAGCATGGCATCATCCGCGACAATGTCAAATTGCACGACATTGGCGCCGAGGGTATAGGCGATGGCCGCATTGCTCACATTGGCGCCGAACACCACCACCGAATAGATCTCGCCGCTTGACACCAGATCGGTGATGGGTGTGGTGGCGGTGTCGTCCGAGTAATGGCTCACCGACGCCACGCCGGTTTCGACCACCGTGACGCTGAAGGTCAGGCTCGCCGAGGTGCTCTCGAACGTGGCGGCAGAGAACACCCTGGCGTCGCTGGATAGGAAGAAGTTTCTGGCGGTGTAGGTCAGGATGGCGGGCGTGGCCGTGAGCGCGGTCGGCATGCCGCGTAGCGTGTGCGTGGCCGCGTCAAAGCTTAGCCCGGCCGGGATGGCCGACGGCGTCAGGGTGTACTCCAGAAAGTTGTCGCGACCGATTTCGGCGGCGATGGGTTCGGGCAGGAGCAAGGGCGCGATGGTCGTGTTGGCGACATAGACCTGGTCGGCAATGACGGCGTCTCCAAATCCCACGATGCCGCCGTCGCTAAGGCTAATGGTGCCCGTGGCTGTGGCACGGATATCCACATCCGCCTGCGTCCCGTCCAGGTCGCGGAATGACAGCATGACGGTCTCGTCGCGCTCCGGCACACCGTCAGGCAGGACGGGTATGCGCACGTCTTGTGACTCGCCGGCGTCGCCGTCAAAGGTCAGAGTCGGGGAGATGGCGGTGTAATCGTCGCCGGCGGTGGCGGTGCCGTCAGCGGTCGCCAACACCACCGTGAAGCCGCCGGGTACCGCATGAAGCAACGTCGCGGTGGCGATGATATGAAAGGTGAGGCCGCTGGGGGGTTCGAGTGAGGCGGCACTGACAAGGGTCAACACCGCGGCGTCGTCGTCGGTAATGGTGACCATGGCGGGATTGCCGATCACCACCGGCGCGGTCGTGCCATCCAGGTCGGTCAACAACAGCGTCAGCGTTTCCGTCCCTTCCGCCGCCTCGTCATTGGCGATGGCGATGCTGACGGTGTGAGTCTCGGCGGTCTCGCCGGTGAAGGCCAGCGTTTGGCGGATGACGGCGGTGTAGTCTTCGTCGGCGATGGCGGTGTCATCCATGGTTGAGATGTCCACGCTGAACCCGTCGGTCACCGCAATATCCAAACTCACGGTGACGGTGGCGGCGTCAATTCCTTCGTCCACGCTGACATTGGCGATGCTCAACATCGCGTTGACCGTCACCATAAAGGTCTGGCTGGCGACCACGCCGAGCGCGTCTGTGACGGCGTAGGTCAGGGTGCCGGCGGTTGCCGTGGTCGGCATGCCTTTGAGGGTGCCCTCGGCGGCGTCAAAGGTCAGCCCGGCCGGGATGGACGCGGACGGCGTCAGGGTGTAGGTCAACGGGGTGGTGCCGCCGGTGGAGACCGGCAGCGTCAGGTTGACGACGGTGGTGGCGGTGTAGGTCTGATCGGCAATGGCGACCAGGGCCGGAGCGGTGGCCACCCGCAACACGAAGAGGATGTCCCGTGCGGCACCGGTGGCGTCTGTGGCGGTGTAGCGCAGGCTGGCGCCGGCGGTCCCGCCGAACGGCTCGCTCGGCATGCCGCTGATGGTGCGCTCCGCCGGGTTAAAGGACAGCCCGGCTGGCAGCACCGGCGACCCATCGTCGCGCGTCAGCGTGTAGCTTAGCGTGCCGACACCGCCGCCGGCTTCGGGTAGCGTCAGCGCGACCGTCTGGCCGATCGTGTAGGTTTGGGGGGTGGCGATGCCGGCGCTAAACGTCGGGAGAGTCCGTACCTGAAACGCCACGAAATTCCGGGTGCTACGGTCCGCATTATCAGTCATTCCATCAAAAAATCTATATGCGACAAAGCGTATTATGCTCATACTCACGGGGTTGGCTGTCCAGTATTCCCCCTCACTGGGCGGATTCTGCCAATTTGCGGGTGCGGTGTCGGATTGGCTGCTGCGCAACCTCGTCAATTCTGCCAGAGTGGGTAAAATCAGGACCGTATCACCGACAATCACCGCGCGTTCGTCATCCTGCCCATTGTGCACGCCGTCCTGGGTCGCCTCGGTATCGCCACTGCCGTTGAGTAAGTTATCCAGGGCGTTATGCGTGACACCATCCCCGGTGTCAGCTACGCCATTCCCATTTTGATCCAGATAAAAATAGGTTTTGCCATCAACCGTGACCGGGAACAGCAGGTTCAGGTTGACGCCTCTGGTGTTGATGTCGTCATCCATGATGGTGATGGTCGCGCTGACGGGTCGCAACGTGCCCACCCTGGTGGCGGTGTCCGTGGGGACGTCCAGGTTGCTCAACGACACCGTCAGGGTTTCCGGGAATTCCGGCGTGGTGTCGCCGGGGGGGATGGTCACGCTGAAGGTCTGTATCTCGCCGGCGAAGGTGCCGGCGAAGGACAGGATCTGGCCAGAGACGGCGGTGTAGTCTTCGTCGGCGGTGGCGATGCCGATGCCGGTGCCGTCTTCGGTGGACGCGACCACGCTGAACGCATCCGGCACCGCCGTATCCAGACTCACGCTGACGGTCGCCATGCCGGCGCTTTCGTTCACGCTGAAGTCTTCCATGGTCAGCGCCACTTGGTACTCGTTGTCGGTGATGCGGATGGTGGCGGTGTTGCTGCTATCCACGTTGTCCGCGTTTTGCGGGTTGACTAACGAGACCACCACGGTCTCCTTGACGTCGCCGCTTGCGCCGCCTTCGTAGAGGGCGTCGTCAAGGATGGGCACGGTGAAGGACAGGGTCTCGCCGGCGAAGGTGCCGGCGAAGGACAGGGTTTGGCCGGAGACGGCGGTGTAGTCCAGGCCGTCGGTCGCGGTGCCGTCTGCGGTCATGGCGTCCACGCTGAACCCGCTCATGACGGCGTCATCCACCGTCACGCTGACGGTCGCCGTGCCGGCGCCTTCGTCCACCTCAACATCCGCAATGCTCAAAGTCGCGGTGCCGGTTGTCACACCGAGCATCACGCCGGCATCGTCGGTGTAGTCCCCCCCGGCCAGAGTTTCCCCGGCGGTATCCGTGGTGTCGGTGCCGACGATGACTTTATAGGTGCCGGTGTCGCCGGTTCTGGTGTTGTAGCGGCACAAGAACGACTGATTCGCCACCGCCATGGTGTAGTCGCCATCAATCAGCGCGCAGGTTCCGTTTTCCGGCGTGTCGCCGGGGGTATGACGGCCAAACTGCACCCGCACGGCGTCGGGGGCGGTGCCGATTTGGTAGAAGATTACCGGACTGGCGATAATCAACCCGGTGAATTCAATCACCGAGTAGATTGAGCCGTCTTCCACGGTGCCGCTGATTGTTGTGGTGCGGCCGGCGTCCGAGTAATGCGTGATGGCATTCACGATCGGCCGATCCTGCGTATCCACCACCTCAATGCCGCCATCGAGATCCACGTAGTCCTCGGCCAGCGTGTTGCCGGCGATGTCGCTGGTCCTGCCCGCTTCCACCACAAGCCGTAACGCCCCCAGGCCGAAGGCCCCGGGGGCCAAGAAGATCTGGCAGAGGTATTCGCTGGTGTCACCGGCGAATCTGGGGCGGCACGCACTGCCAGGATTCGGGAACGCGGTGTTGTCTGCGCGGATGGGGATCTTGTCCAGCAGGGGGGTGGTGAGTGAAGGGATGAATTGTCGCCCCTGCACGAAGATCCCCGGTTGCCCTATCACTGTCTCACTGATAGGGAGATTGATATCGTCCACGGTATTCACATGTTGTACATCCGCGCTGAACTCAATGACCATATAGAAATGCGTATTGACTGCCGCCTCGGTGATGGGGAGGCTCACCGCCTCATCGGCATAGTAGTCGACCGAGTTGACGGTGAACACGCTATCGTCATCGGTGATGGTCAGCGTAGCGGTGTTGCTGGTATCCACCGGTATGCTGTTGCCTTCCAGGTTGTCCAGCCACAGCGTCACGGTCTCGCTGACTTCCAAAAGGGCGTCATCCACAATGGTCACGCTGAAGGTTTGAGGCTCGCCGGCGTCGCCGTCAAAGGTCAGCGTATGGCCGATGACGGCGATGTAGTCGGCGTCGGCGGTGGCGGTGTCATTCGTGGTGGTGACATCCACTCTGAACCCGCCGGTCACCTCATGCTCCAACCGCACGGTGACGGTGGCCATGCCGTCTCCTTCGCCCACTTCGACATCCGCGATGGTCAACGCCGCGTTGACCGTCACCATAACGTCCTGGCTGGTGGCCACGCCGTTCGCGTCTGTGACGGTGTAGGTCAGGGTGACGGCGGCGGTTGGCGTGGTCGGCATGCCCTCAAAGCTGCGCGCGGTGGCGTCAAAGGTCAGCCCGTCCGGGATGGACGCGGTCGGCGTCAGTGTGTAGGTCAGCAAGCCGACGCCGCCGGCGGCGTCCGGCAGGGTCAGGGGCGGAATGGCGATGCCGGCGATGTACATTTGAGCGGGAATAGTCACGCTGAACGACGGGGCGTCCGCCACCCGCAGCGTAAAGTCGGCGGTGGCGGCGATGCCGTTGGCGTCCGTGATGGTGTAGCGCATGCCGACGCCGCCGAAAGCCCCGTTCGGCACGCCGGTGATGGTGCGCTCGAGCGCGTCAAAGGTCAGCATGGGCGGTAGCAGCGGCGAGCCGTCATCGGTGCGCGTCAGCGCGTAGGTCAACGGCGCGGCGCCGCCGGCGGCTTTGGGCAGGGTGACGGCGACGCTCTGGGTCACGGTATAGGCCTGGTCGGCGACCGGGCTGATGGTCGGCTTGGCGGCCACGGCGAGGCGGAAGGTTTGGCTGCGGGCCGCGAGGTTCGCGTCTGTGACGGTGAAGGTGATGACGCCGGCAACGGTTGGCGTGGACGGCGTGCCGCTGAGGGTGCGCGCGACCCGGTTGAAGGTCAGCCCGGGCGGCGGGGCCGGGGTCAGGGTGTAATACAACGCGCCGACTCCGCCGGTCGCGGCCATCAGGTTCAGTGTGGGGGCGGGGGCGCCGACGGTGTAGGCCTGGTCGGGAATGACGGCGGCGCCCAACTCCAGCGCGGCGATACGGATGCTGAAGCTAAACTCGAGGGACTCGCTGTCTGCGGCGGCGACGGTGTAGCGTATGAGGGTGTTGGGCATGGCCTCGCTCGGTGCGCCGATGAGCAGGGTGGCGGTGTCGGCGGTGGCGGCACGCAGCGTCAGCCCGGGCGGCAGCGGCGTCAGGCTGTAGGTCAGCGGCTTCGTGCCGCCGGTGACGCGCGGCAACACCAGGGTGACGGGGCCGCCGACGGTGTAGGTCTGATTGGCAACGCGCGCGCCGGCGGTATGCATCAGGCTGCAGCCGCTGGTCGCGGCGCCGCCATCTGTGATGCTCCAGTCATTCGGCGAGAAGTCCAGCGCATCGCGCGCCGGTTGATTGCAATACCGGCTGTCGCCGGCGTTGAAAATGACATTCTTCCGCAGCTCGCTTTCGCCGTCATCAATCCGGCTCCAGCCGGCCAGCAGCAAGTCGTAATGTTCGTTGGACAGCGTGACACGGTTCAGCAGGTTGATCATCTCTCTGACCATGCCGACATCCCAATCGCCAAGATTCTGATCAAACACGATCGCGCCGACGAACATCTCATTCATGTTGGTGACGTTGCTGACATCCCACGCGCTCAAATCCTGATTGAACGAGCGGGCGTTGGCGAACATCGCCGACAGATTGGTCACGTTGCTGACATCCCAATCGCCAATCGGCGAATTGAGGCTGGTGGCGCCCACGAACATCCGCCTCATATTGGTCACCGCCGAGAGATCAGGCCGCCCGGCGGTGGGCGCGATGGTGAGGTTGGCGCAACTGACAAAACTGTTCCACATACTGCCCCACACCTGCGTCCCCCATTGCTCAATGGTGAGGAGTTTGCCGGCGTCGGCGTGATCGCGGATGAAAATATGCGGGAAGGCGCCGGTGATGGAGACCGTATAGGTGCCGGCCTCGGCGTAGGTATGCATGGCGTTGCCGGTCTGGTTGAGGTCGGCGAGGCCGTCTCCCCAGTCCACCGTGTAATCGTAGGTGAAATCGTCGGGGTTGACCGGGATGGTGATGCTTTCATTGGCCGTGGTGGTGCGCCAGGTGGTGACGAACGCATCCGCATCCGGCGGACAATTCGCGTCGCGCCCGCCGTCCGTAATCATCCAACGATTCGCGGCGCTCAAGTGCGCCCGTGCGGTGGCCGCGCAGTATCGGCTGTTGCCGGCGTGGAACGGCACATTCTGCCGCAACGCGGTCTCGCCGCCGGTGACGTCGCTCCAGCCATTCAGCAGCGCGTCATAATTGGCGGTGGACAGCGTGACGCCGTTCAGCATCTCGGCCGCCGTGGTCACATTGCTGACATCCCACGCGCTCACATCCTGATTGAACGCACTCGCGGCGTTGAACATCGCGGTCATATCGGTCACCTCACCGACATCCCAGCCGCCGATTGGCTGGTTGAACGCGCTCGCGCCGTTGAACATCCGGCCCATATCGGTCACCGCGCCGACGTCCCACGCGCTCACATCCTGATTGAACGCGGAGGCGTTCTGGAACATATGCGCCATATCGGTCACCGTGCCGACCTCCCAATGGCCGATGGGCGAATTGAAAGCGCCGGTATTCTGGAACATGGAGCGCAGACTCGCCGCCGCCGACACATCAGGCAGCCCGGCGCCGCCTTCAATGATGAGGTTGGTACAGCCGGTCAAACTGTTCGCCATGCTCTGCCACACCTGCGGCCCCCATTGCCGGATGCTCCGAATTTTGGTTCTGTCGCCGCCGTTGTTGAAGTAGATCTGCGGGAAGGCGCCGGTGATGGAGACGATATAGTCACCGGCGGCGGCGTAGGTATGCGTGGCGTTGCCGATATGGTCGGTGGCGGCGGTGGCGTCTCCCCAGTTGACGGTGTAGGAGTAGGTCAACACGGCGTTGGTCGGGACGGTGATGGTCTCATTGGCGGCGGTGGTGCGCCAGGTGGTGACGAACGCATCCCGGTCAAGATTGCCGGTCGGGACGACCACGAAGTCGCTGCCGAGACTGGTGGTGGCGGTGAACGGTTCGTTGAAGGTTGCCGGGCCGGCGGCCGCGGTCACCTTCAAATCAAAATACCGGACGCCATTGGTCACGGTATTGGACGTATTGAAATTGCAGGTGTTGAAATCAGACTCAAATGTGCGTTTCGCACATTGTCTGGTGAGGGAGACCGGGGGATGGGGGCCAGGATTCGGAAAGCTGATCGTGGCTTCATAACGCCGCACCGGATACCCGCCGCCGTTGGCTGACGAGTCCCACGACACCTGGATACTCCTGTCTCCGGTGATCACGCGCACATTGGTCGGCGCAAGCGGCACGCCCGCGTTGAGGTTGAGCGTGAAGGTGTCGCTGGCATCGGCGCTGTCGGAATGGCCATCGCTGGCGGTGACGATGATGGTGAACGGCGTCGGGGCGACCACGTTGCCAGTCGCCGCGTTGAACACGAAGGACGGCGCGGTGCCGCTTAGTCTGCGGGTGGCGGCGTCAAAACTGAGCCAGCCGGGCAGGCCGGGGACGCTGTAGGTCAGTTCATCGCCGTTGAGGTCATCGAAGGTGTCTGCCGGGATGATGTACTCAAAGGGCACTCGCACGGCCGCGCTCTGGTCGGGGATGGGTACGCGCACCGTCGGCGGAGACGGGCCGGGCGCCACCAGCATCAGCACCGGCGAGAGGCCGTACAGGGGGAAGAAGTCATTGCTGATCACCGTGCCGCTGTCAATTTCGTTGCCGGCGCCCGCGTCCAGCCGCCCGATGCGCTGGCCATTGCCGCGGTCGCCGATGCGGGTGCCCGGTTGACCGACGCCGGACGCAAGCGAGCCGGTCAGGATGGTCTGCCCGGCGATGGCACGCAGGTTGCCGTTGCTATCGCGCGCGGCGCGCGAGGCCCAATCGCCGTCATAAAAGTCGGCGTAATCATCCGCCACTTTGTCGCCGCCCAGCCAATAAATCGGCGTCTCTCCACTGGCGTCGGGGCGGGTAGCCGTGTTGTCGCGCGCGTCCACCGCGGCGGTTGATATCAGCGCACGGAACTGGCTGCTGAAGACGCGAATGTCGGCGTGACCCGTTGCGGCGGCGCCGGCCACGCGGCCGTTGTAATGGCTGTAATTGCCGTTCGCGGCGGAGCTGACGGCGTCCACAAACAGCAGGCGGAATGGCTCGCCGAAGCGCACTCCGGGCGGCGCTAACGGCGAACTGGACAGCAGGCTGCTCGCGCCCGGCGGCGACGGCGGCGCGCCGAGGCGGGTGACATACACGTCGTAGGCGGTGGTGAATGTCGCGCCGGTGGTGACCGTGGTGGATGCCGTGGCGGTGACCACGATGCGGATCTGCGTGACGCCCAGGTTCAACAGAATGGGGTCGCTGGCGACGCCGCTGGTGATGGCCCTCGTGGTCGGGGCGTTGATGGTGGCGGTGGCGTTGGCGGCGTTGGCCAGGGTCGGCGTGAGCCTGATGCTGGTGGTGTCGTTGGGGACGCTGACGCGATACTCGGTGATGGCAGGGCTGAACGCCGGGGAAATCGGCGGGTGACCGCTTAGCTCAAGAGCGCTGATTCTGGTGTCGGGAGGCGCGACGATGGACATGAGCGGCGACACGGCGTAGAGGGGGTATGGTTCAGCTTGCGGCCTGGTCACCTGCCCATCTATTTCCCGATCCGCCACGTTCAAACGCCCGACCCTGGGATTGGACGTTCCCAAACGCTGGGCCATGTATGCGGGGGTCATTGCGCCGACTTCGGCGCCGTATCCTTCCGCGGTTGCGCCGGTCCATACACGAGTCGGGTTGAGAGACACTGCGCCATCCTCATTCCTGGCTACGCGGCTGTCCCAACTGCCATCGTAGAAATCCAGATAATCGTCCGCAACCTGGGCGCCGTTCAGCCAATAAATGGGGAAACCGGGTTCGACGGGAATGGTGAAGGTGGTGGTGAAGGTATTGACGCGCGCGGTGCTGTTGGTCGCGCTGGAGACCAGCGCGCGGAACTGGCCGGAGAAGGCGCGAATGTTGGCGTTGCTGCTGGTGTTGGCGGCCGTCTGCACGAAGGTATTGTAGAAGTTAGGGCCGGACGTAGCGGCGTCGGTCATCGTGCTGGTCAGAAACAGCAACCGAAACTTATCGCCGGCACCGAGATCCGGGCTGCCGTTGCCGTCCACGTCCGGTATCAACGGCGAGTCGGGAAACACCGTCTGGGTAGGCCCCTCCTGCGCGGCCGCCTCATGCGGCGCAAAGCCAACCAGCACGACCACGGCGAAAGCCCACGGGAGGATGGCGGTGAGACGGCGAGGCCGCATGGTCATGCCGCCTGGGGGGGCGTGTGGGGTTGGCATGAGGGGGATGTAACGCGCATTGTTGTTTGCCGTGATCCAACTCCTCCTGTCCCGGACACAGTGGGTTCGCCGGAGGCCCGCCTTCGCGGGATGACACGAATCCGCGTTTCTCCCACCGCATCAGGCTGCTTGATCGCGCCCCAGGCCTGCACGACAGGCTGCTCGCGTCATTCCAGGAATCGTCACGTGCATGAAGCCCAACACCATACCAGAATGGTCGCACGGTAGTGAAGCGTCGTGCATGAAGAAACCGTGTACCCGTGGATGTTCCGCTCTCGCAGTCGCTCACGGGCCGCCCCGCGTTTGTGGTATCGTGGGGGAATCATGATCCTGGCAGGTGTCTTTGGAAGTCTTCTGTGTGCGTTGCTCATCATTGCGGACTGGTGCCAGTTCACCACGCTCCGTCCCTTGTCCGCACACTACGGCTGCGGCATTGCGACACGCCGGGACCGCCTTGACCGTCTGACCCGTCACGCCCTTCTCCAACACTTTGGCCCACGGAAGACGATGCAATTGCCGCATGGCGTGGCCCGTTGGATTGAGCCACACGAAGTCATTTCGCTGCGCCCCGCTTACCAGTTCTTCTCCATGCGATTTCGTACCGCATGGCCGTTGAAAGGGACCATTGCCCTCCATCCCACCGATGCCGGCGTGGAATTGCACCTCACCAAACTCATGCCCTGGTCCTCCGCCGCGTTCACCATGATCTGGCTGGCGTTGGTGACGATTGGCACCGTGACCTTTCTGGTCCTCTTCGGGATGGACGGCGGCTTTCAGTCGGCGAGCGGCTGGTTGCTGGCGGCCGGCGTGGCGGGCGTCGGCGCCCTGGTTCTGCTCTTCGGTATCATCATGGTGTCCCTCGCCTATCGTCTTGAAGATTCCAGATTGATGCAGGCGTATCAGGAACTCCAGGACGCGCTACAACACCCCGCTCGCCCCGCCTGAACCGGCAACGGGTTCCGTGACGCACACGGCACGATGGTAATAGGAGGGCGACTCGGACTGCGTGAGAAGGTCTATGGGTGCGTGAGGATGGTGTCGGCGCGGGGATAACGGCGGCGGTGTTCACGCCGACGGCTTGCTGTCAGATGTTGCCGGGGTTCACGCTTGATGATGCCAGCCGACTCCCCTACCACTGCCACTCGGCCTTCAGTTGGAGACGGCGCTCCAGTCTGGAGGATTCCATGGATGCGGTGAGCCACCGCCAGGCGGTCTGCCATTGGAGCCGATGCGCCGGCGGTGCGCCGACCGTCTCCCCGCGTACACCTTCCAGGCTCATCGTCAGCCCCAGGGGAAGCGACAGACGGCTCCCCAGACGGTAATCCCGTGTGCCGGCGCCCCATGTCAGCTTCCCGTATGGCGTCAGGAGACTTTGCCCGTCCGCAATGGCCAGCCCGTAGCCTATTTCCGCATCCATTCGCCGACCCATGGCCGCCGCGTCCGTGCCGACCAGATCCGCCGCATTTTGATCCCAGAGTTGCGCGGTGCGCGTCGCGGTTTGGCCGTAGGTCGGCGCCAGCCGGAGGGCCAACCCGCGCCCGCCTTTGCCCGGTGCCACCGAAAACGCGCCGCCAATGCCCCAGTCTTCGTAGCCGCCGGTATGCCCCAGCAGGACCCGGCTCTGGCTGGACAGGGTGAAGCCCTGAACCGGGTGCTGATAACTTAGCCCGCCGCCCATTTCCACGCCGGTGCCGGTGCGCCCGTCTCCTCCGTCATGCCGAATGCCCATCTCCAACGTGGTGCCCAGTCGCCCGCCGTAGGGCAACGCCTGGTCATGCTTCCCTTCCAGGTTCACCCGTACCCGCCGGGCCGAGACGGTCAGCGCTTCAATTCTGTCGTGGCCTTCCAGATCCATGGATGTCTGCATGACTTCGCCGTGTATCCGCAACTGGCTGGCGTTGGTTTTCAGTAACTGCCCGCTGATGCCCCCGCCTACCATGACTGTCGTGGCGTCGCTGGTTTGTACCGGCTCTACGACGCTATCGTTGAGCGTTACTTCGCCCCAGCCGTAGCCCGCGGTGGCCCACAGGTCCAGGCGGCCCGCCGGCAGGACGGCCCACCCTGCGTAGGGGGTGAGGCTGGTGAGCTCAAGGGCATAGTCGCCGCCGCGATCTGTGGGGTCGTCCGTCAGTGCGCCATAGTCAAAGTCGCCATCGGTCCAGGTGAGGGCGGCCCCGGCCAGCAGGTTGTGTCGCACGCGGGCGTCCGCGCCCAGTCTCATGCTGAATAGCCCTCCGTCCCAGTCCGTGGCGCCGCCGGTGCCGTTGAGGCTGCGGTAGTCGGCGCCGCCCCAGAGGGTCAGGTGCTGCGTCAGCCCATTGGCGGGGTTGATCGGTAGCACAAAGTCGGAGCGGCTCACGATGTCGTACAGGTCCAGGGTGCCGTCGGCCAGCGCTTGCCCGCCGGTGGTCAGGATGCCGGCCAGGGTGGTTTGGCCGCCGAGGGTGAACGAGCCTTGCTCATGGCCCGTGGCGCCGGATGGCGCCAACTGCCCCGTGGCGGCATGGGGAATATAAATAATCTCGCGGACAGCGCCAGCGCTGGATTGCGCTATACGCCGCGTGATGGCGTTGACGGTGCTGTCCGTGATGGCCCGTGCCACTTCCGGCAGGAGGGTTTGGCTGATAGTCGTCAGCCGGGCGCGGAGTTGGGCATAGCCCACCGCGAACGGCGAGAAGGTGAGGGTCTCGCCGCAGACGTAGCCGTCACGGGTGGCGGTGTCGCGGCCGATTTCGTTCCAGGTGCCGGCGGTCTGGCCCGCCGGGATGAAGTAGTGGTAAAGCACCGGTTCGCGGCCTGGCGGGACGCCGGTGGTGGGCATACAGACGGTCGCGGGCAACGTCAGGGCCATGTCCAACGTGATGTCCGTCGTCAGGCTGAAGGTCACGCCGGCGGGCGGGTTGGCGACGGCGGTCTCCGGCGGGACGCCGATGAGGGCTTCGGTGACGGTGTGGCCGGGGGGCAGAGTCAGGATTCCGTCTTCGGGGTCGTTGGCGGCCATGTCGCCATCCAGGTCCAGCGGTATGTCGGCGGTGCTGCCGGGTGTGACCGTTATCCCTCGCACGATCATCACGTTGAAGGTCAACGTGGTTGAGACCGGGGGGGTGGCGCCGTCGGTGACGGTGTAGGTCAGGGGTTGGGTCTCAAGCACGCTCGGTGTGCCACTAAGGATGCGAGAGGCACTGGCAAACACCAGGTCCGCCGGGATGTTGGCGGGCGGGGTCAGGGTGTAGCTCAACGTGCCGAGGCCGCCGGTGGCGACGGGCAGGGTCAGGGCGGTGATGGGAGTGCCGATGTTGTAGGTCTGGTCGTCAATGGTGACGCCGGTGCCGAATGTCAGGAGGGGGGCGCGGGTCAGGGTGATGGTGTAGATGTTCATGGTGACCATGTCGGCGGCGGTGACCGTGACGAGGATGGTGTTGGTGTTGGGGCTGATGCCTTCGGTCAGGCCGGTGACGGTGCTGCCGGTGACGGTCAGGACGGTAGTGCCGTCGGCGGCGGTGCCGGTGATGCTGGCGGTGGCGCCGGCGTGGTCGGTGGGAATAGTGATGGTGACGCTGGTGACTTCCTGGCGGACGGTGGCGGTGTAGGCGCTGGTGGCGTCTGTGAAGGTCGGAGAGAGCGGGACGACGGCGTCGCCAGTGGTGGTGACGGTCAGCGCCGACAGGGCGGCGTTGTCGCTGAAGACAGCGGTGACGGTGACCGTGATGGTGTCGGTGTTGCCGCCTTTGTCGGTGGCGGTGATGACGATGGTGTGGACGGCCGCGTCGGTCGGGCTGGTCTGGTAGGTGACCGAGCCGGTGGCGGGGTGGATGGTGAACAGACCGGCATTGGCGCCGCCCAGGCTGTAGGTGATGCCGGTATCTGCCATGCCGCCGTCGTCTGTCGCATCGGCGTTATAGACTTCGGTGGCGACCGGGTCGTTGACGATAAACATGGCCGTGGCGGTGGCGCCGCCGGTGATGATGGGCGCCACGGTATCGTACTGCCGGGTCACCGAGGTTTCCGGGTTGCCGGTCAGGGTGACCGCGCCCATGACCGCATCGGCCCTCACCGTGACGGTGAGAACGCCGTCATTGTCGGTGCCCGGGGTCACGGGCAGGGTAAAGGTGTCTGTTGTCTCATAGGTGGTCGCGGCGACGGGGGTCGGCGTAATCGCTTCCCCCATGCCGCCGGCTACGCTGACGTCGCCGGTCGGCTCAAACCCGGTGACCGCCTCGGTGAAGCTGATGGTGAAGGTGATGACGCCGTTGGCATAGTCCATGAGGGGGGTGCTGCTGGTAATGAATACCGCGGGCGCGTTCAGTGCCGAGATGGTCACGGTCCGTTCGGCGGTGTTGCCGGCCGTGTCGGTCGCGGTGATGACGATGGTGTGGATGGCCTCGTCATTCTGGACGGCGTTGTAGGTGACGATGCCGGTGTCGGCGACGATGCTGAACAGACCGGCATGCGCGCCGCCCAGGGTGTAGGTGATGCCGGCGTCATCGCCGCCGTTGTTGTCTCTGGCGGTGGCGTCGTAGGCGGTGACCGTGGCGCTGGTCGCACCGACCGCCACCGCGCCGGTGAGGCCGGAGGTGAAGGCCGGCACGGTGGTGTCCACGTTGATGGTTGTGCTGCCGAGCAAGCTGCGGTTGCCGGCCGGGTCTATGGTGGTGGCGAGCAGGATCTCGTCGCCCTGGCCCATCGCGTTCACTTCGGCGACCGAGAGCGTATAACGCCAGGTCGTGTCGGTGACGCCGTCTGTGATGGTGACGGTCGTGCCGCCGGTGCAGGGGGCATCGGTGAGACTGGCCGCGCCGAGGCAGACGGATACGCTCACGCCGGGGTCGCGAACGTCGCCGCCGATGGTGACACCGGTATCCCGCTCGGCGATGTTGATGATGTCGCCGGCGGCGGGGAGGTTAAAGGTCGGGGCGTCCGGGGCCGTGACGTCCACGGTGAAGGGTTGGCTTGCCGCCGGACCGGGGTTGCCGGCCGCATCCGTGGCGACGGCGCGCGCGACGTGGGCGCCCTCGCCCAGGGTGTTGATGTTGTCGGTGGTCAGATCATAACTCCAGGCGGTGTTCTCGGGGGCGTCGGTGGCTGCCACGCCGCCGGTGCAGTCGGCGATGGTCCCGGCGCCGTCGTTGAAGCAGAGCGCCACGTTCGCGCCCCTCTCAACGTCGCCGGTGACGGGGACGCCGGCGCCTCGTTCGGTGTCGTTGATGACATTGTCTCCGGTGATGGCGTCAATGCTCGGCATGGCCGGCGCGAGCGTGTCGTAGTCCTGCGTGGCGGGGATGGTGGTCGCGATATTGCCGGTGTTGGTCGTTTCGCCGATGGCCTCATTCTCCATCACGGCCACGCTGATGATGCCGCCATTGGTATCGGGGGTCGGGGTGACGGCCAGCGTATAGGTTGCGCCGGGGGCGGTGCCGTTCAATGGGCCGGAGGCGGTGCCGCCGGTCAGGCTGATGCCGCTCACATCAAACCCGCTGACCTCCTCGGTGAACATGAAGGTGAAGATGACATCGCCGTCGGCGATGTTGGCGGTCTCGGTGGCGATGCTGTCGGTGATGGTCACAGCCGGGCGGTCCACCACCGCGACCGTGAAGGTCAGGGTGGCGGCCACGTCGTTGGCATCGGTGGCGGCGTAGGTCAGGGCGACGGCGGCGGTGACCATGGTCGGCATACCGGCAAGGGTGAGCGCGCCGGCGTCAAAGGTCAGCTCGTCCGGGATGGAATCGGTCGGCGTCAGGGTGTAGGTCAGTACGCCGGTGCCGCCGATGGCTGGCGGCAGGTTCAAGGTGGTGATGACCGTGTTGAGGGGGTAGATATAGGCCGAATCGGGCGCGGGAATGGCGCTGGTGTTAAAGGTCACCGCCGCGTTGACGAGCAGAGTGAAGTCGGTGGACGCGACGACGCTGTTGGCGTCTGTGGCGGTGTAGCGCAGGCTGACGCCGGCGCCGGAGCCGAACGTCGCTTCCGGTGCGCCGCTGATGGTGCGCGCCGTGGCGTCAAAAAAGGTCAGCCCGTCCGGCAGTACCGGCGAGCCGCCATCAATGCGCGTCAGGGTGTAGGTCAGCAGGGGCGCGCCGGCGGTGGCTTCGGGTAGCGTCAGCTCGACCGGCTGGCCGATGGTATAAATCTGGCCGGGGACGGTATCGGCGATGGTCGGCGCGCTGAACACCTCCAGCGTGAAGGTCTCCTCGGCCGTGAAGCCGTTGGCGTCTGTGACGGTGTAGGTCAGGGTGACGGCGGCGGTTGCCGTGGCCGGTGGTATGCCTTTGAGGGTGAGCTCGGCGGCGTCAAAGACCAGATCGGTCGGGAGGGACGCGGACGGCGTCAGGGTGTAGGTCAGCGGGGCGATGCCGCCGGTGGCGGTCGGCAACGTCAGGTTGACGGCGGTGTTGGCGGTGTAGTTCTGGTCGTCAATGGCGACCAGGGCCGGGGCGGCGGCCACCCGCAACCTGAAGAAGATGACCCGGACGGCGCCGGTGGCGTCTGTGGCGGTGTAGCCCAGGCGGGCGCCGGCAGTACCGCCGAACGGCTCGCTCGGCATGTCGCTGATGGTGCGCGCCACCGGGTCAAAGGACAGCCCGGCCGGCAGCATCGCCGGCGAGCCATCGTCGAGCGTCAGCGTGTAGCTTAGCGTGCCGACACCGCCGGCGGCGTCGGGTAGCGTCAGCGCAACCGTCTGGCCGACCGTGTAGGTCTGGTCGGCGATGCCGGCGCTAAACGTCGGGAGAGTGCGTACCTGAAACGCCACGTAATTCCTGCCGAGACGGTCAACTTCAGTAGCCATTCCATTAAAAAAGTCATATTGGAAAAAGTCTATTGGACCATGAAGGTTTGTGCGCGTACCGGGGTTGGCTGTCCAGTAAGGCTCATTAATGGGCAGAGTCTGCCAGTTGGCAGGTGCGGTGTTGGATGGGCTGCTGCGCAATGCCATCAATTCTGCCAGAGTGGGTAAAATCAAGGTCATATCACCGATAATCACTGCGCGTGCGTCATCCTGCCCATTGTGCCCGCCGTCCTGGGTCGCCGCAGTACCGCTGTCGATGTCGCCGTTGAGCAACGCATTCAGGGAGGCATGCGTGATCCTGTCATCAATGTCAATTCTGCCATTCCCATTGTGATCCAGATAAAACCAGGTTTTGCCATCAACCGTGACCGGGAACAGCAGGTTCAGGTTGATGCCTCTGGTGTTGATGTCGTTATCCATGATGGTGATGGTCGCGCTGACGGGCCGCAGTGTGCCCGCCGTGGTGGCGGTGTCCGTGGGGACTTGCAGGGTGCTCAACGACACCGTCAGGGTTTCCGTGAATTCCGGCGTGCCGTCGTCGGTGATGGGCACGGTGAAGGACAGGGTCTCGCCGGCGAAGGTGCCGGCGAAGGACAGGGTCTGGCTGGGGATGGCGGTGTAGTCGCCGGGGGCGGTGGCGGTGCCGGGGGCGGTTGACGCGACCACGCTGAACGCGCCCGGCACCGCCGTATCCAGCCTCACGCTGACGGTCGCCGTGCCGGCGTTTTCGTTCACGCTGACGTCTTCCATGGTCAGCGCCACCTGGTACTCGTTGTCGGTGATGCTGATGGTGGCGGTGTTGCTACTATCCACGTTGGCCGCGTTTAGCGGGTTGACTAACGAGACCACCACGGTTTCGGCGGCGCCGCTTGCGCCGCCTTCGTAGAGGGCGTCGTCAATGATGGTCACGGTGAAGGACAGGGTCTCACCGGCGAAGGTGCCGGCGAAGGACAGGATCTGGCCGGAGACGGCGGTGTAGTCGCCGGGGGCGGTGGCGGTGCCGTCTGTGGTGGTCATGGCGTCCACGCTGAACCCGCTCATGACGGCGTCATCCACCGTCACGATGACGGTCGCCGTGCCGGCACCTTCGTTCACGTCAACATCCGCGATGCTCAAGGTCGCGGTGCCGGTCGTCACATTGAGCATCACGCTGCTGGCGAATTCGGGGGCCAGCGGTTGCCTGGCGGTATCCGTGGTGCCGGTGCCGACGATGACCTGATAGGTGGTGCCGGTGTCGGCGGTTCTGGTGTTGTAGCGGCACAAGAACGACTGATTCGCCAACGCCAGGCCGGTGCCGCTATCAAGGAGCGCGCAGGTTCCGTTTTCCGGCGTGCCGCCGGTGGTATGAACGCCAAACTGCACCCGATCGGCGGCGACGTCGCCAATTTGGTAGAAGATTTCCGGACTGGCGATAGGCAACCCGGTGAATTGAATCACCGAGTAGATCGTGCCGCCTGTCACCGTATCCGTGCCGCTGATGGCTGGTGGGGTGCGGGCGGCGTCCGAGTAATGCGTGATGGAAGTCACGGTCGGCGGATCGGGCGTCACCACCACGGGAATGCCGGCGTCCACGTGCTCCATGGCCAGCGTGTTGCCGTCGCTGGTGGTGGTCGAGCCCGCTTCCAACACAATCTGTAATGGTGCATTCGTGCCGGTAACCTGGGGGTGCAAGAAGATCTGGCAGAGGTATGCGCTGGTGTCACCGGCGACTTGAGTGCGGCACTCATTGGCGTCATTCGGGAACGCGGTGTTGTCTGCGCGGATGAAGGACCTGAACGTCTTGACGCCGTTGTTGAAACCGGTTTGGTAATTCCGCACGGAGATCCCCGGTTGCCCTAACACGCTATCAGCGAACACGGTATTCACATGTTGCACATTATCGCTGAACTGAACGACGGCATAAATGGACGCCCCGAGGGCCACCTGGGTGATAGTGAGGGACGCCGCCGCATCGGCAAAGTAGCCGACCGATTTGACGGTCAGCCCGCTATCGTCATCGGTGATGGTCAGCGTGGCGGTGGCGCTGATATCCACCGGTACGCTGTTGCCTTCCAGGTTGTCCAGCGACAGCGTCACGGTCTCGTCGTCTTCGTCAAGAGCGTCGTTCACAATGGTCACGCTGAAGGTCTGGGTCTCGCCGAAGGTGCCGGCAAAGTTCAGCGTCCGGCTGACGTCGGCGATGTAGTCAGCGCCGGCGGTGGCGCTGACGCCCAGGAGCAAGGCATCCACCATGAACCCGCCGGGCACATCATGCTCCAACCGCACGGTGACGGTGGCCGTGCCGACTCCTTCGCCCACCTCGACATCGGCGATGCTCAACACCGCGTTGACCGTCACCATAAAGGGCAGGCTGGTGGCCACGCCGTTCGCGTCTGTGACGGTGTAGGTCAGGGCGACGGCCGCGCTTGGCGTGGTCGGTGTGCCGGCCAGGGTGCGCGCGCCGTCAAAGCTTAGCCCGGCCGGGATGGACGCGGTCGGCGTCAGGGTGTAGGTCAGCGGGGCGATGCCGCCGGTGACCGGCAGCGTCAGGTTGACGTCAATGCCGGCGGTGTAGTTCTGGTCGGCAATGGCGCCAATGGCCGGAGCGGCGGCCACCCGCAACCGGAAGACGATTTCCCGGACGGCGCCGGTGGCGTCTGTGGCGGTGTAGCGCAGGCGGGCGCCGGCGGTATCGCCGAACGGCTCGCTCGGCGTGCCGTTGATGGTGCGCGCCACCCGGTCAAAGGCCAGTCCGTCCGGCAGCACCGGCGAGCCATCGTCGCGCGTCAGCGTGTAGCTTAGCGTGCCGACACCGCCGTCGGCTTCGGGCAGCGTCAGCGCGACCGTCTGGCCGACCGTGTAGGTCTCGTCGGCGATGCCGGCGCTAAACGTCGGGAGAGTCCGTACCTGAAACGCCGCGTAATTCCGGTCGCCATCCGGCGCTACACTAGCCATTCCATCAGCAAAGCTATATGCGAGAAAGTACATCGACCTATCGCGGTTGGATGTCCAGTAGTCATTCCTTTGTAACGGATTCTGCCAATTGACAGGTGCGGTGTTGAGTTGGCTGCTGCGCAACGTCATCAATTCGTCCGCAGTGGGTAAAATCACGGCAGTATCACCGATAATCACCGCGCGTTCGTCATCCTGCCCATTGTGCGCGCCGTCCTGGGTCGCCTCGGTATCGCTACCGCCGTTGAGCAAGTCATTCAGGGCGTTATGCGTGACAACATCCCCGACGCCAGCGATGCCATCCCCATTGTTATCCAGATAAAAATAGGTTCTGCCATTGACCGTGACCGGGAACAGCAGGTTCAGGTTGATGTCGCCGGTGACTATGTCGTCATCCATGATGGTGATGGTCGCGCTGACGGGCCGCAGCGTGCCCACCGTGGTGGTAGTGTCCGTGGGGACGTCCAGGTTGCTCAACGACACCGTCAGGGTTTCCGGGAATTCCCGCATGGAGTCGTTGATGATGGTCACGCTGAAGGTCTGTATCTCGCTGGCGGTGGTCCCGGTGAAGGACAGGATCTGGCTGGGGATGGCGGTGTAGTCACCGGGGGCGGTGGCAGTGCCGTCGGTGGTGGAAGCCTCCACGCTGAACGGGTTGTCCACCGCCGTCTCCAGACTCACGCTGACGGTCGCCGTGCCGGTGTTTTCGTTCACGCTGACGTCTTCCATGGTCAGCGCCACTTCGTAGTCGTTGTCGGTGATGCGGATGGTGGCGGTGTTGCTGCTATCCACGTTGGTCGCGTTTTGCGGGTTGACTAATGAGACCACCACGGTCTCCTTGACGTCGCCGCTTTCGCCGCCTTCGTAGAGGGCGTCGTCAATGATGGGCACGGTGAAGGACAGGGTCTCGCCGTCGAAGGTGCCGGCGAAGGACAGGTTCTGGCCGGAGACGGCGGTGTAGTCTTCGCCGTCGGTGGCGGTGCCAGCGTCATCTACGGTCATGGCGTCCACGCTGAACCCGCTCATGACGGCGTCATCCACCGTCACGCTGACGGTCGCCGTGCCGGCGCCTTCGTCCACTTCGACATCCACGATGCTCAAGGTCGCGGTGCCGGTCGTCACATCCAGCTTCACGCTGCTGGTGAATTCGGGGGCCAGCGGTTGCTTGGCGGTATCCGTGGTGCCGGTGCCGACGATGACGTGATAGGTGGTGTCGGTGTCGGCGGTTCTGGTGTTGTAGCGGCACAAGAACGACTGATTCGCCAACGCCAGGCCGGTGCCGCCATCAAGCAGCGCGCAGGTTTCGTTTTGCGGCGTGCCGCCGGTGGTATGAACGCCAAACGGCATCCGATCGGCGGCGGCGTCGCCAATTTGGTAGAAGAATTCCGAACTGGCGATAGGCAACCCGGTGAATTGAATCACCGAGTAGATCGCGCCGTCTGCCACCGTATCCATGCCGCTGATGGTGGTATCGCGGGCGGCGTCCGAGTAATGCGTGATGGACACGGTTGGCGGGGCGATCGAATCCACCACCATCACTATGCTGTCCTCATCCTCGTAGTCCATGGCCAGCGTGTTGCCGGCGAGGTCATGCACACCATCCGCATCTATCTCAACATAGACCCGCCCCGGGCTGATAACTATGTTTTCCGCGAAGAACTGGCAGAGGTATTCGTTGTTGTCGCCGACGTTTCTAGCGCGGCACGCATTAATATCCGTGAACGCGGTGCCGTGCGCGATGATGGGGGGAACCACGACGAGGCGGTTGCCGAAGAAGAGATGCGACACCTTGAAGACCGGTCGCCCTGGCACGCTTTCACTGGTAGGGAGAGTGACATCGACCACGTTTCGCACGTTCTTGCTGAACCGGATGACCATATACAGGTGCGTGCCGATGGCCACCTCGGTGGTGGGGAGGGTCGCCGCCTCATCGGCAAAGTAGCCGACCGATTCGACGGCCAGCCCACTATCGTCATCGATGATGGTCAGCGTGGCGGTGTCGCTGATATCCACCGGTACGCTGTTGCCTTGCAGGTTGTCCAGCGACAGCATCACGGTCTCGCGGCCGCTGCCGCCTTCGAAAAGAACGTCATCCACAATGGTCACGCTGAAGGTTTGATCGCCGGCGGCGCCGGCAAAGGTCAGCCTCTGGCTGATGACGGCGGTGTAGTCGGCGCCGGCGGTGGCGGTGCCGCCCATGGCGGTGACATCCACCATGAACCCGCCGGGCACATCATGCTCCAACCGCACGGTGACGGTGGCCGTGCCGACTCCTTCGTCCACCTCATCAACATCGGCGATGCTCAACACCGCGTTGGCCGTCACCATAAAGGTCTGGCTGGCGGCCACGCCGTTCGCGTCTGTGACGACGTAGGTCAGGGCGACGGCGGCGGTTGCCGTGGTCGGCATGCCTTCGATGCTGCGCTCGGCGGCGTCAAAGATCAGCCCGTCCGGGATCGGCGTCAGCGTGTAACTGAACGGGGCGACGCCGCCGGTGGCTTGCGGCAGGGTCAAGAGGGTGATGGTCGTGCCGGCGGTGTAGGTCTGGTCGGCAATCTCGGTGCCGGCGGCAAACCGCAGGGCGTTGATGGTCACGCCGCTATCCTCAACGGAGGCCGCGGTGTTCAGGGCTGTGTCCAGCACGTCCCTGGTGCCCATGCCAACAATGACTTTGTACAGGCCGTCGTCCGCCGCGCCAACAACATAGTGGCATAGTATCTGCGGGTTGGTGGCAACGCCCTCGATGCTGAAGCGGTTGCAGGTTCCGTCCGGCGGCAGCTTGGGGACGAATGATATGCCAAACGGCACCCGCGTCGCCGACCCGAGTTGGTGGAAGACTTCCAGATCGCGCTCCTGAATCGACAAACCGGTGAATTGAATCAGCGAGTAGATCTCCCCGCCCGACACCACGCCGCTAATGGGCATCGTCCCTGCGACATCCGCATAATGCGTGATTGAACTCACCACCGGCGCCGGGGCGTCATTGACGGTGAATTCGGGTGACTCAAAGGCCATCGCCAGCGTGTGTCCGGCCAGATCGTGCGCCTCCTGGAGCACCTGAACCCGGAGATACTGCTCAATCCGGCCCAACGTGATCTGGCAGAGATATGCGCTGGTGCCGGTGGCGAATTGGGCGCGGCAAGCATCGTCGGGAAGCTCGACGTCCTGCGCCAGGATGATGTAGCGATTTTGAGTCACGACGTCGCCCTCGGCGGGCGCTCCGGAGTCGATTGCCGACACTCTTATCGCCGGCTGCCCGAGCGGGCCGTTGACGTTTTGCATATTCTCGCTGAACTGAATCCTCGCATAGATCGTGTCGCCACTGGTCGTGTGGGTGATTGGGATGGTCACTGCCCTGTCCGCATAATACGTCACCGACATCACCGTCGGCCGCACGCCAATGGTGACGCCGGGATCCACATTGTAGGCCGCCAGGGCCGTGCCGGTTGCCTCGTCTGTGGCCTCGGACACCGACACGGTATAAGCGCCCGGGTCGGTGGCCGCCACACTGGCCGCGACGCTGTAGCGGCAGGTGTAGCGGCTGGTGTCGGTGGCATCTGTAGCCCGGCAGTTGCCGTTTGTCAGCGCGGCATTATGCGCGACAATGCCAAATGGCACTGCGACATCGGTGCCGAGGGTGTAGGCGATGGCCGGTCGGGCGGTCGCGTCCGTCGCCGTCGCGTTCTCATTGCGCACATTGGCGCCGAACCTCACCACCGAATAGATCTCGCCGCTTGACACCAGTTCGGTGATGGGCGTGGTGGCGGTGTCGTCCGGGTAGTGCGTCACCGACGCCACGCCGGTTTCGGCCACCGTGATGCTGAAGGTCAGGCTCGCCGAGGTGCTTTGGAACGCGGGGAAAGAGAACACCTTGCCGCTGTCGGATAGGAGGAAGCTTCTGGCGGTGTAGGTCAGGGTGGCGCCGGTGGCCGTGAGCATGGCCGGTATGCCGCTTAGCGTGCGGCTTGCCGCGTCAAAGCTTAGCCCGGCCGGGATGGCCGAGGTCGGCGTCAGTGTGTACTCCAGCATGGTGGCGCTATCGATGTCGGCGGCGATGGGTGCGGGCAGGATCAAGGGCGCGATGGTCGTGCCGGCGACATACACCTGGTCGGCAATGACGGTGTCTCCAAATCCCACGATGCCGCCGTCGTTCAGGCTAATGATGCCCGTGGCGGTGGCACTGATATCCACATCCGCCGGCGTCCCGTCCAGGTCGCGGAAGAACAGCATGACGGTCTCCTCGCGCTCCGCCACATCGTCAGCCAGGACGGGTATGCGCACGTCTTGTGACTCGCCGGCGTTGCCGACAAAGGTCAGAGTCGGGGAGATGGCGGTGTAATCTTCGCCGGCGATGGCGGTGTCGTCAGCGGTCGCCAACACCACCGTGAAGCCGCCGGGTACCGCATCAAGCAACGTCGCGGTGGCAGTGATATGAAAGGTTGAAGAGCCGGGGCTTTCGAATGAGGCGATACTGACAACGGTCAACACTGCGGTGTCGTCATCGGTAATGGTGACCGTGGCGGGATTGCCGATCACCACCGGCGCGGTCGTGCTATCCAGGTCGCTCAACAACAGCGTCAGCGTTTCCGTCCCTTCCGCCGCCTCGTCATTGGTGATGGCGATGCTGACGGTGTGAGTCTCGCCGGCCTCGCCGTTGAAGTTCAGCACCTGGTTGGTGACGGCGGTGTAGTCTTCGGCGGCGGTGGCGGTGGCGGTGCCATCCATGGTTGAGATGTCCACGCTGAACCCGCCGGGCACCGCAATATCCAAACTCACGGTGACGGTGGCGGCGTCCACTCCTTCGTCCACGCTGACATTGGCGATGCTCAACATCGCGTTGACCGTCACCATAAAGGTCTGGCTGGCGGCCACGCCGAGCGCGTCTGTGACGGTGTAGGTCAGGGTGCCGGCGGCGGTGGCCGTGGTCGGCATGCCTTTGAGGGTGCCCTCGGCGGCGTCAAAGGTCAGCCCGGCCGGGATGGACGCGGTCGGCGTCAGTGTGTAGGTCAACGGGGTGGCGCCGGTGGTGGAGGCCGGCAACGTCAGGTTGACGACGGTGGCGGTGTAGGTCTGATCGGCAATGGCGACCAGGGCCGGAGCGGCGGCTACCCGCAACACGAAGAGGATGTCCCGGACGGCGCCGGTGGCGTCTGTGGCGGTGTAGCGCAGGCGGGTGCCGGCGGTACCGCCGAACGGCTCGCTCGGCATGCCGCTGATGGTGCGCGCCACCGGGTTAAAGGACAGCCCGGCCGGCAACTCCGCCGGCGAGCGATCGGCGCGCGTCAGCGTGTAGCTTAGCGTGCCGACACCGCCGTCGGCTTCGGGCAGCGTCAGCGCGACCATCTGGCCGACCGTGTAGGCCTGGGGGGTGGCGATACCGGCGCTAAACGTCGGGAGAGTTCGTACCTGAAACGCCACGTGATTGCCGTTCATTTGATCCCCCGGCATAGATTCTCTCTTATAAAATTGATATTGAGAATAATCATGAAATGCAATGGGGGAGGATGTCCAGTACTCCCCCCCAGTAGCCGGATTACGCCAATTCACAGGTGCGGTGGTGGTGGCCAGGCTGCCGCTCAACGTCATCAATTCTGCCAGAGTGGGTAAAATCACGGTCGTATCACCGACAATCACCGAGCGTGCGTCATCCTGCCCATTGTGCACGCCATCCAGGGTATCCGCGGTACGGCTACCGCCGTTGAGCAAGTTATTCAGGGTGATATGATTGACCTCATCCCCGCCGTCAGCTATGCCATTCCCATTGTGATCCAGATAAAAATAGGTTTTGCCATCGACCGTGGTGAACGGGAAAAGCAGGTTCAGGTTGACGCCTCTGGTGTTGATGTCGTCATCCATGATGGTGATGGTCGCGCTGACGGGTCGCAGTGTGCCCACCGTGGTGGCGGTGTCCGTGGGGACGTCCAGGTTGCTCAACGACACCGTCAGAGTTTCCGGGAATTCCTGCATGGAGTCGTTGATGATGGGCACGCTGAAGGTCTGTATCTCGCTGGCGCCGGTGAAGGACAGGACATGGCTGTCGACGGCGGTGTAATCGCCCGGGGCGGTGGCGGTGCCGTCGGTGGTGGAAACCTCCACGCTGAACGGGTTGTCAACCGCAGTATCCAGACTCACGCTGACGGTCGCCGTGCCGGCGTTTTCGCTCACGCTGATGTCTTCCATGGTCAGCGCCACTTGGTAGTCGTTGTCGGTGATGCGGATGGTGGCGGTGTTGCTGCTATCCACGTTGTCCGCGTTTTGCGGGTTGACGAACGAGACCACCACGGTTTCGGGGATGCCGCTTGCGCCGCCTTCGTAGAGGGCGTCGTCAAGGATGGGCACGGTGAAGGACAGGGTCTCGCCGGCGAAGGTGCCGGCGAAGGACAGGATCTGGCCGGAGACGGCGGTGTAGTCCAGGCCGTTGGTCGCGGTGCCGGCGTCGTCTTCGGTCCTGGCGTCCACGCTGAACCCGCTCATGACGGCGTCATCCACCATCACGCTGACGGTCGCCATGCCGGCGCCTTCGTCCACCTCAACATCCGCGATGCTTAAGGTCGCGGTGCCGGTCGTCACGTCGAGCATCACGCTGCTGGTGAATGGGGCGGCCAGCGGTTGCCCGGCGGTATCCGTGGTGCCGGTGCCGACGATGACTTGATAGGTGGTGCTGGTGTCGCCGGTACCGGTGTCGCCGGTTCTGGTGTTGTAGCGGCACCAGAACGACTGATTCGCCACCGCCATGCTGTAGTCGCCAGCAATCAGTGCGCAGGTTCCGTTTTGCGGCGTGCCGCCGGTGGTATGACTGCCAAACGGTACCTGCACGGCGTCGGAGGCGGTGCCGATTTGGTAGAAGATTTCCGGCCCCGGACTGGCGATATGCAACCCGGTGAATTGAATCACCGAGTAGATCGTGCCGCCTGTCACCGTATCCGCGGGGGTGATTACCGGGGCTGTTTCGATGTCGGCGTCCGAGTAATGCGTGATGGAAGTCACCATCGGCGCATCGGGCGTGTCCACCACATCAATGCCGGTGTCCACCTGATCCACGGCCAGTATGTTGCCGCCGCTGGTGCTGGCCGCGCCCCTTTCCACCAGAACCTGTAACGGCGCATCCGGACCGATAAACAGGGGGTTCAAGAAGTACTGGCAGAGGTATGCGCTGGTGTCACCGGCGATTTGAGTGCGGCACGCTCTGTCACCATTCTGGAACGCGGTGTTGTCTGCGTGGATGGGGATCGTCACATTACCGACGCCGATGCCAAGGTGCTGTCTCCGCGCGAGGATCGTCGGTCGCCCTACCACGTTTTCACTGAACACGGTATTTACATGTTGCACATTCTCGCTGAACTGAACGACGAAATAAATGGACGACCCGATGGCCACCTCGGTGACTTCGATATCCATCGCCTCATCGGCAAAGTAGCGGACCGATTCGACGGTTAGCCCGCTATCGTCATCGGTGATGGTCAGCGTGGCGGTGTCGCTGATATCCACCGGTACGCTGCTTTCCGAGTTGTCCAGCAGCGACCGCAGGTTGTTCAGCGACAGCGTCACGGTCTCGCTGGCGACTTCGAGAATGGCATCGTCCAAAATGGTCACGTTGAAGGTTTGCTCCTCTCTGGCGGTGCCGGCAAAGGTCAGCGTCTGGCCGATGACGGCGGTGTAGTCGACGCCGGCGGTGGCGGTGGCGGTGCCGCCCAAAGTGGTAGCATCCACTCTGAACCCGCCGGGCACCATAATATTCAAACTCACGGTGACGGTGGCGGTGCCGACTCCTTCGCCCACTTCGACATTCGCTATCGTCAAGGCCGGCGTGGCGTTGACCGTCACCATAAAGGGCTGGCTGACGGCCACGCCGTTCGCGTCTGTGACGGTGTAGGTCAGGGTGGCAGTGACCGTTGGCGTGACCGGCGTGGTCGGCATGCCTTTGAGGGTGCTCTCGGTGGCGTCAAAGGTCAGCCCGGGCGGGATGGACGCGGACGGCGTCAGCGTGTAGGTCAGCGGGGTGATGCCGCCGCTGGCGTCCGGCAGCGTCAGGTTGACGGCCGTCTTGTCGGTGTAGGTCTGATCGGCAATGGCGACCAGGGTCGGAGCGGCGACCACCCGCAACCTGAAGAGGATGTTCTGTGCGGCGCCGGCGGCGTCTGTGGCGGTGTAGCGCAGGCGGACGCCGGCGGAATCGCCGAACGGCTCGCTCGGCATGCCACTGATGGTAGGCGGCCTCGCATCTTCGTGAAAGGTCAGCCCGGCCGGCAACCGCGGCGTGCCGCCATCGGTGCGCGTCAGGGTGTAGGTCAGCGGGGCGGCGCCGTCTGTCGTTTGCGGCAGCGTCAGCTCGACCGGCTGGCCGACCGTGTAGGTCTGGTCGGCGATGGTCTCGCCAAAAGTCAGGTTGGGCAGAAAAGGCAGTACCTGAAACGCCACGAAATTTAGGTCGATACCATTCCGCCCCTGGTCTTGCTCCGCCAGGCCATTTCCAAACGAATAGTGGAAATGGAATCCCGGACGAGGGTTTCCGTTCAGAATACCGAGGCTGGATGTCCAGTATATCTCTGTCTTTGCAAATCCATTGTACCAACCTTCAGGTATGGGAGGGTCGCCGGCGCTAATGCGGGCAGCGCGCAATGCCTGTAATTCTGCTAGCGTGGGTAAAATCAGGACAGAATCATCAACCACCACCGAGCGTTGGTCATCCTGCCCATTGTGCGCGCCGTCCTGGGTATCCACGGTATCACTGCCGCCGTTGAGTAATCTATCCAGGACGTTATGCGAGATCAGATCCCCTCGGTCGGTTATTAAGTTCCCATGGTCAGCGACGCCATTCCCATTTTGATCCAGGAAAACATATTTTTTGCCATTGACCGTGATCGGGGAAATCAGGTTCAGGTTGATGCTGTCATCGCCTAAATCGTCATCCCTGATGGTGATGGTGGCGCTGGCGGGCCGTAGCGTGCTCGCGCCCGTGGGCGTGGTGACTTGCAGGTTGCCGAGCGACACCGTCAGGGTTTCCGTGAATTCCTTCGTGTTGTCGTTGGTGATGGGCACGCGGAAGGTGCGGAAGGGCAGATTCTCGCCGGCGGTGTCGGTGAAGAACAGGGTCTCGCTGGTGGTGGTGTAGTCACCGGGGGCGGTGGCGCTCCGGTCCTCGGTTGAGAGGTCCACGCTGAAATTGTCCGGCACCGCGTCATTCAAGCTCACGGTGACGGTCGCGGTGTTGTCTGCTTCGTTCACGCTGATGTCTTGCATGGTCAGCACGACTTCGTAGTCGTTGTCTTCAATGCTGATGATGGCGCTGGCGGTAATATCCACATTCGTGGCGATTTGCAGGTTGTCCAGCAAGACCGTCACGGTCTCGACGGTGCCTGGGCCGCCTTCAAGCATGGTGTCGTCAATGATGGACACACTGAAGGTCCGGGTCTCGCCTTCGGTGCCGTTGAAGGACAGCCTCTGGCCGGAAACGGCGGTGTAGTCGTCGCCGTCGGTGGCGGTGCCGTCTTCGGTCCTGGCGTCCACGCTGAAACCGCCGGTGACCGCTGTATCCACCGTCACGGTCACCGTGGCCATGCCGTCTCTTTCGTTCACGCTGACAGGTTCCATGCTCAAGGTTGCGGTGCCGGTATCCACGTCAAGCATCACGCTGTCGCTGGTGTGTTCGGGGGTCAGCGGTCGCCCGGCTGTATCCGTGGTGCCGGTGCCGACGATGATTTGATAGTTGCCGCTGTCGCCGGTTCCGGTGTTGTAGCGGCACCAGAAGAACGACTGATTCGCCGTCGTGCCGGCGCCGCTATCAAGGAGTGCGCAGGTTCCGTTTTGCGGCGTGCCGGTGGTGGCATGGCCGCCAAACTGCACCCGCTGGGTCGGGTCGGTGCCAATTTGGTAGAAGATTTGCGGGCGGGCGGCGGCGGTCAGGATGGGCGGGTTTGCCGATTCGGCGCCGATCGCCAACCCGGAGGAGAATTCAATCACCGAGTAGATTGAGCCGTCTTCCACGGTGCCGCTGATTGTTGTGGTGCGGCCGGCGTCCGAGTAATGCGTGACCGATGTCACGCTCGGCAACACCGTCGTTGCTGCCACCACGTCAATACCGGAGGAGTCCAGGTATTCTGCGGCGAGTTCGTTGCCGGCGCTGTCGCTCGCCCCCCTCGCCGACACTCTGGCCTGTAACGGCCCTAAGCCGATGAAGCCGGTAAATATGTTCAGGGAGACCTGACAGAGGTATGATGCGCTGGTGTCGCCGGCGGTTCTGGCGCGGCACCTACTCACACCATGCGTGAACGCGGTGTCGTGTGCGATGATGGGGAGAGTATCGTCTCCAACGCTGGTGCCGCTGGAGGATTGATACTGCACGAAGAGTCTCGGTCGCCCTGGAGTGAAGTTTGCGCCGAAGACGGTCACCGTATTTTGTACATTCCGGTTGAACTCCATGACCATATAGATGCTCGTGTCGAGGAACGCTTCGGTGATGGCGATGCTCGCCGCCTCATCGGCAAAGTAGCCGACCGAGGTGACGGCGAGCGGGCTATCGTCATCGGTGATGAACAGCGTGGCGGTGGCGGTGGTATCCACCGGTAGGTTGGCGTCTTGCAGGTTGCCCAGCGACAGCCTCACGGTCTCGCCGGCGCCTTCGTCCAGGCCGTCGTCCACAATGGTCACGCTGAACGTCCGGGTCTCGCCGGCGGCGCCGTTGAAGGACAGCATCTGGCCGATGACGGCGGTGTAGTCAACGCCGGCGGTGGCGGTGCCGTTCATGGTTGAGGCATCCACGCTGAACGCGCTGTCCACCGCATGATCCAAACGCACGGTGACCATGGCGGCGCCGGCTCCTTCGTTCACGCTGACATTGGCGAGGCTCAACACCGCGTTGACCGTCACCATAAAGGTCCGGCTGTTGGTCGCGCCGTTCGCGTCTGTGACGGCGTAGGTCAGGGCGACGGCGGCGGTTGACGCGGTCGGTATGCCGGTGAGGCTAAGCGCGGCAGCGTCAAAGCTTAGCCCGGCCGGGATGGATGCGGTCGGTGTCAGGCGGTAGGTCAGCGGGGTGACGCCGGCGGTGGCTCGCGGCAGGGTCAAGGGGGTGATGGCCGTGCCGGCGGTGTAGAGCTGGTCGTCAATGCCGCCGTCAGGAAGCAGGGCGGTGGCGCGCAGGACCAGGGGCAGGGCCACGGTCGCGCGGTTGGCGTCTTGCGCGGTGTAGGTATAGGTGACGCCGGCGGCGGCGGTTGGCGCGGTCGGCGCGCCGACCAGGGCGCGGACCGGCGGGTAAAAGGTCAGCCCGGGCAGCATGCTCGTGTCCGAGGTCAGGGTGTATGACAGCGTGCCGACACCGCCGGCGGCTGTGGGCAGGATCAGGGCGGGTGAGACGCCGCCGATCAAGTAATTCTGGGTGGGCAGGCTGGCGGTGTCGAAAGACAGGTCGGTGGACACCCGCAGCCTGAATTCCCGGCTGACGGAGACCAGGTTGGCGTCTGTGGCGGTGTAGCACAGGAGGGCGCCGGTGTCGGGGCCGCCGTCTTCGAACACTGTGGTCGGTATGCCGGTGATAGTGCGCGCGCCCGGAGTAAAGGTCAGATCGGGTGCCAGGGTCGGCGAGCCGACGATGCGTATCAGCGTGTAGCTCACCGGGGCGGCGCCGCCGGTGGCTGCGGGCAGGGTCACGAAGACGCTCTGACCACGGGTATATGCCTGGTCCGGGACGACCTCCATCCGCATCAGCGCGTCGGCCACGGCGAGCGAGACGGTCAGCACACGGGAGGCGTGGTTGGCGTCTGTGACGGTATAGATCAGGTCGGTGAGCGGGGTTGCCTCGGTCGGCGTGCCGCTGATGGTGCGCTCCATCGGGTCCGGGTTAAAGGTCAGCCCGGCCGGGAGGTCGCCGTTCAGGGTGTAGCGTAAGGACGCGCCGCCGTCGGTGGCGACCGGCAGGGGATAGCTGGCGGCTTCGTTGGCGGTGGCGGTGTAGGTCAGGCTGGGCGGGGGTTCTGTGCCGTCGCTGTTCTCAAACCGCAAGGCGGTGTCCACCGTGATGCTGAAGGTCAGCGTGGCGGTCGCGCCGTCCGCGGCGGTGGCGGTGTAGGTCACGGCGGTGGCGGGCATGGCCGCGCTCGGTGCGCCGACCAGCAGGGCGGCGACACCGGCGGGCGTGTTCGTGTTCGCGTCGGCGCGGTGCAGTATCAGCCCGGGCGGCAGCGGCGTCAGGCTGTAGGTCAGCGGCGCAGCGCCGCCAATGGCGGTCGGCAACGCCAGGGTGATGGCGGCGCCGGCGGTGTAGGTCTGGTCGGCAATGCTTACGCCGGTGGCAAACCGCAGGGCGCAGTCGCTGTCAAGGCCGCCGTCTGTGATGGTCCAGGTATTCGGCGCGCCAGTCAGGATGTCTTTGGCGTCCTGATGGCAATATGTGCTGTTGCCGGCGCTGAAGCTGCGAGCCGGTTGCAGCGGGCTTTCGCCGGCGACGGTGTCAATCGTACTCCAGCCGGCCAGCAGGGAGTCGTAGTGTTCGCGCGACAGGGTGACGGCGTTGAACATCGCGGTCAGGTCGGTCGCGCTACTGACATCCCACGCGCCCAGGTCCTGATCGAACGTGGTCACGCCATTGAACATCCGGCTAAAGTCGGTGACACTGCTGACATCCCAATCGCTCAAATCCTGATTGAACCTGAGGGAGTTTTGGAACATGTTCGACATATTGGTCACATCGCTGACATCCCAATGGCCAATCGGCGAGTTGTGGCTGGCGCCCCGGAACATGGAGTGCATACTGGGGTCGAGCGACAGGTCGGGCTTCCCGGCGGTCGGCGCGATGACGAAATTGGTGACCCCGGCAAAACTGTTCTCCATACTGCGCCACTTCTGGTCGCCCCATTGCACCACGTTGCGGATGACGGTGCTGGCGGCGCCGCCGTTGATATACAGTTGCGGGAAGTCGCCGCTGATGGTGACCGTGTAGCGGCCGGCGTTGGTGTAGGTATGCGTGGCGTCGCCGGGCTGGCCAAAGTCCTCTGCGCCGTCTCCCCAATCCACCGCGTAATCATATACGCCGGCGGCGCTGTTGGTCGGGATGGTGAGGGTTTGCCCCGCCGCGACCTCCCAGATGGTCACGAACGCGCCCGGGAGCGGCGGACAATTCAGGCCGCGCCCGCCGTCCGTAATCGTCCAGCCATTTGCGCGCAGTTCATCCCTGGCATCGCCCGCGCAGTAGCGGCTCCCGCCGGCGTGAAACGGCACATCCTGCCGCAACGCGGTCTCGCCGGCGGTGACTTCAGTCCAGCCATTCAGCAGCGCGTCATAATTGGCGGTGGACAGCGTGACGCCGTTCAACATCTCGGCCATCGTGGCCACATTACCGACATCCCACGCGCCGAGATTCTGGTTGAACGCGCTCGCCTGGTTGAACATCGCCACCATCGTGGTCGCGGTGCCGACATCCCAGTCATCCAGTGGCTGGTTGAACGCGCTCGCCTGGTTGAACATCCGGTTCATATTGGTCACCGCGCCGACAGTCCAGTCGCTCACATCCTGATTGAACGCGCCGGCCCGCTGGAATATCTGCGCCATGTCGGTCACATTGCTGACATCCCAATGGCCGATGGGCGAGTTGAAATTGGTCGCGCCCTGGAACATGGCGCTCATACTGGTCACCGCCGATAAATTGGGGCTCCCGGCGCTGCCTTCAATGATGAGGTTGAGGCAGCCAGCAAAACTGTTCGCCATGCTCTGCCACACCTGCGTGCCCCATCGCCGGACGCTCAGAATTTTGTTTCTGTCGCCGAGGCCGTTGAAGTAGATCTGCGGGAAGGCGCCGGTGATGGAGACCTGTTGCGTGCCGGGCGTGGTGTAGGTATGCGTGGCGTTGCCGGTATAGGTGGTGGCGTCCGTGCTGCCGTCTCCCCAGTTCACCGTGTAGGCGTAGGTCAACGTGCCGTCGTTGATCGCGCTGACGTTGGTCGGGATGGTGATGGTCTCGTTGGCGGTGGTGGTGCGCCAGGTGGTGATAAACGCATCCTGGTCAATATTCGCGCTGCTGGTCGGGACGAGGATGTAGTCGGGGCCGAGGTTGGTGGTGGCGGAAAAGGGGCGGTCGTTGAAGGCCGGGCCGGTTTCGACGGTCACACTGATATTGAAGTATGGCACGCCATGGGTCAGGTTGAAGAATCTGGCGTCGGTGTTGAAGGGGCCGAAAGTCCTGGTCATGATTTGACTTGGGTTGGTCGGATTCGGAAAAGAGATTTGTGCCAGATAGTCCTGCACCGAATACCCGCCAGTGTCGGTCACCCGATCCCACTGTACAAGCATACTGGGGTTACCCTGGAACGTGTCAAGGCTCGCCCGCACATTAGTCGGCGCAAGCGGCGGCCCCACCGCCACCGTCAGCATAAAAGTATCGCTGGCATCGGCGCTCGCCGAGTCGCCGTCGGCGGCGGTCACGGTGATGGCAAACGGCGACTGCCCGAACGCAGCGGTCGGCGGCGTGCCGCTCAACCGGCGAGTCGCCGAGTCAAAACTCAACCAGCCCGGCAGCCCGGTCGCGCTGTAGGTCAGCACATCCCGGTTGACGTCGTAAAACGTCTCCGCCGGAACGGTATATCCAAACGCCGCCCGCACCCTCGTGCTCTGGTCGGGGATTGGCGTCACCACCACCGGCGGCTGCGGGCCGTTGGCAAGCACCGTGACCGCCGGCGACAGGCCATACAGGTGATGCAAGGCATTGCCGGGGAGCGGGCCGCTGTTGATCTCGATGTTCTCCTGGTCCAACCGCCCGACGCGGATGCCGTTGCTGCGGTCGCCGATGCGGGTGGTGGATTGGCCGATGCCGTTCGCCAGCGAGCCGGTCAGGATGGTCAGCCCTGTGGCATCGAAGGGGTTGCCCGAAGGGTCGCGCGCGGCGCGCGAATCCCAACTGCCGTCATAAAAGTCGGCGTAGTTATCCGCCACCTTGTCGCCGTTCAACCAGTAGATGGGCACATCGTCACTGCCGGCCTCACTGCGCGTGCCGGTGTTGTCGCGCGCATCCAGCGTGGCGCTTGAGGCCAGTGCGCGGAACTGGCCGCCGAACGGGCGAATGTCGGCGATGCCGTTGCTGGCGTTGTTGGCCACGATGTTGTTGTAAAAGCCGAGGGTGGTGTTTTGTGCCGTGGCGGTGTCGCCGACAAACAGCAGGCGGAATTGCGACCCGACGGGCAATCCGGGCGGCACCAATGGCGTACCGGCCAGCAGGGTGGCCATGGCATCCGGCACCGGCGGCGGCGGCGGCACGCCGAGGCGGGTGACGGACAGGGTGTAGGTGGTGGTGTCGGTTGAGCCGAGGGTGGAGGTGACCACGATGCGGATGAGATTGACGCCTTCGTTCAACGGGATGGTCTGGTCGGCGCCGCTGGCAAAGGCGACCGTGTCCGCCGTGGTCTCGCCGGCAGAGGTGGCGCCGATGGTCGCGGTGGCGTTGGCGTGGCGCACGCTCGGCGTGAGGCGGATTTCGGTGATGTCGTTGGAGACGCTGGCGGCATAGCCGGTGGTGCCCGGTTTGAAATGCGGAGCGATGACGACGTTGTCCGCGACGGCGGAGGAGTCGACGGCGCCGCGCACGGCAAGGGATGACAAGGCGGTGTCGGCCACGGCCACGGTGATGAGCGGCGACATCGCATACATCGGATAGAAGCTGTTGCGTGCGCTCGTGCCGGCGTGAATCTCGGCGCCCTCGCCCTGGTCCAACCGCCCGACCCGGATGGGATTGTTGTTGATCTGGAAGCCGAAGTCGCCACTGCCGTCCGCGGTGGAGCCGGTCATCATGACGCGCTCGGCGGTGGTCAGGGTGTTGCCGTTGTGGTCGCGCGGGGCGGTGCGCGAGGCCCAACTGCCGTCGTAGAAGTCGGCGTAATCGTCCGCCACTCTGGCGCCGCCCAGCCAGTAGATCGGGATGTCGGTGCCGGCGCCGGTGGTGGCGGTGTTCTCGCGCGCGTCCAGCCTGAAGGTTGAGAGGAGTGCGCGGAACTGGTCGCTGAACGCGCGGATGTCGGCGTGACCACCGGCGGCGGTACTCCGCACGGCGCGGTTATAATGCCCAATGTCGAGTGTTTTGCCGGTGACCGAGGGGGTGTTGATAAACAGCAGGCGGAATTGCTCGCCGGCATTCAGCTCGGACGGCACCAATGGCGAGTTTTTCGGCAGGCTCTGGGCGACCGGCGCGGCCGGCGGCGGCGTGCGGCGGGTGAGGTTGACGGTGTAGGTGGCCTGGGTGGCGGACGCGCTGGAGGTCACCGTGATGGTGATGGTGCTGTTGCCATCAGGCACCTGGACGACCTGCGTGACTCTGTCGGTTCCGCCGCTGATTCCGCCGCCGCTGCCGGAGACGCCGACCGTCGTGGTGCCGTCAACATGCGCCGATTCCGCAGTCACCGTGAGGCTGGTCTCGGTGCTGGCGACGGCGGCGTTGTAAGTGGTGACGGCGGCGCTGAAGGCCGGGGAGAGCGCGACCTCGGTGCCGTCTGCTTGCGTCACGTTCAAGGAGTCCAGGGTGGTGGGGGCCCCCACCACGAGGAGCGGCGAGAGGGCGTAGTAGCGACGGTCCTTCGTGCCATATGCCGATTCGGTGGTCCAGGAAAGCTCAAAACGATACTGGAATGCACCGCCAACCCGGACGTTCGTATTCCCGACCTCCTGCCCGATATGACCGGTGCCGTCTCCTCTGGAGCCGGTCCACACACGCTGGGTGTCGGTGACGAGGTCCCCGTCCTTATCTACGTCTGCATTACTGTCCCAACTGCTGTCATACAAATCGGCGTAATTGTCCGCGATTTTTTCGCCGCCCAGCCAGTAGATCGAGGCGTCCGGGTCGTTGGCGGTGACGCGGTTGGTGGCGGTATTGTCGCGCGCGTCCACCCCCTTGGTTGACATGAGGGCGCGGAAACTGCCGGCGAACGGGCGAATCCGGCTGGCGCCATCGGCGGCTTCGTCCTGGACTTTAGTGTTGTAGAAGTTAATATCGCCGTTTCTCGCCCTTCTGTGTTCGGTCACAAACATCAACCGGAACACATCGCCCACGCCGAGGCCGGCGGGGACGATGAACGAGTTCGGATGCAGCACATACCTGGGCGGCGCCGCCCGGAGCTGGTCGCGACGGTGCACGCCGACCGTGTAGATCCTGGTGTTGCCGCCGGCGTCCGAGGTGACGGTGATGGTAAAGCTGTTGATGCCGAGGGTGACGACGCGGCGGAATGAGCCGGCCGGCGGCGCCGGCAACGCAGCCGTTCCGTTGACGGTGACGGTGCTGTTGGTAAGCCCGGTGGACGGCGTGATGAGCACAGAGTCCACCTCGTTGGGTACGCTGGAGAGGTAGTTGTTGTTGGCGGAGGCCGGGTCGAACGGCGGGGTGAGTCTGCCTTCGGAAGTCGTCAGCCCCGCCAGGTCGGGGGAGTCGGAGGGTTCGCGGGTCGTGGTCAGGGTATAGGTGGCCGTTGCGCCGTTGACGGCGGTCAGGACGACGGGGATGACGGTCTCGCCGCTGGCGGGGACAGCAATGGGGTCACTGGTGCCGCTGGGTGGCAGCTCAACGCCATTCACGGTGACGGTAGAGAAGCCGGTGGAATCAAGCGCGCGCACGGTGATGCCGGTGCCCTGGCGCACCAGCACGCGGTAGTCGAAGATGGCGGGGTCAAAGGCGGGGATGAGTACGTTGTCCGCCGACGCAGGCCCCACTTCCAGCGTGGTCAGGGTGAACGCCGTGGCCAGCGCCACCTCGATGACCGGCGAGAGGCCGTGGAAAGGTGCACTCTGGCCGGTCCCGGAAAAGTTTTGTCCACCGTCTATTTCCCTGCCGGGCCGAGTTTCTCCAATTCGGACGCGCGCACTCCCGGCCTCCTGCCCGGCATACCCGGTGCCATCGGCATTGGAACCGCTCCATACTGCGAAGCTTCCGTTGGCGCCGGCGCCGACCGCTCTCCCCCCGTCCCAGAACCTCGCTTCATGGTTGGCCCAGTTGCCGTCATAGAAATCGGCGTAATTGTCCGCCACTTTGGTGCCGCGGATCCAGTAGATGGGGGCATCGGGATGGTTGCCGGTCACGCGGTTGGTGCCGGTATTGTTGCGCATGTTCATGTCCGGGGTGGAGATGAGTGCGCGGAACTCGCCCGCGAAGGGGCGAAAGACGGCTTGGTGTGCGCTGGCACGGGTTTCTGTGACGGTGTTATACACCGCAATGTCATCGGAGCTTGCAGCGGCGATATTATCGTTGACACCTATCAGGCGGAACACGTCCCCGACCTGCAAGCCATCCGGCACCAACGGCGAACCGAACGGCAGGAACTGCATCGCCGGCGCCGGCGGAATCGCGATGTGGCGATTGACCGTGAGGGTATAGGTCTGAAACGAGACGCCATTCGCGGCGATGACCGTCAATTGAATGGAGTTGTCGCCGACTTGCAGCGGCACCGAGGTCGGGCGGAGGCCGTTGACGGTGACGGTGGCATCCGGGTGCGTGGTGGTCGGCTGTAGCGTGATGCTGCTCACGTCGTTGGCGACGCTGGCGAGGTATGCGGTGGTTTGTCCGACCTGTTCCGCGACGATGGGCGCGCCGCTTGAGGGCGCCAGCTCCAACGCCGACAGGCTGGCATCATCGGACAGGCGCGTCACCCGTAGCGTGTAGATCTGCGTGGGGACACCGGCCGCGATCACCTCCACGCTGATGGTGTTGACACCGCCGTTCAGGGGAATGGACGCGCCGATGCCGCTTGCCTGCGGGGCGGTTGGCAGGGTGTCCACGCCGTCATGGGTCGCGCTGATGGTGATGAGCTGATGATTGGTGCGGGCCGCCGATACGCTCGGCGTGAGCGTGACGGTGGCCGTGTCGCTCGGCACATCAACGCTGTAGGCCAGCGTGGCCGGGGCAAAGGGCGGCGACAGTGCGCCGACGGAGAGTGACAGGCCGTCCAGCACGGCGGCGATGTCGGCCTCGCCGGGCGCGGCCACCGTCAGCACCGGCGAGAGCGCGTATTGGGCGCTGAAGGCGTTGCGGCCAGCGGTCGTGGCGCTGTGAATTTCGGCGCCGGCGCCCAGGTTCAACCGCCCGACGCGGAACGCGGGGCTCCCGCCGACCAGGAACGGCAGGTCGCCGCTACCGTCCGCATTGGAGCCGGTCAGGACGATGTGCGCATCGCTCACGGCGGCGCCGTCCCGGTTTCGCGGGCTGCGCGAATCCCAACTGCCGTCGTAGAAGTCGGCGTAATTGTCCGCCACCTTGTCGCCGTTCAGCCAGTAGATCGGCACGCCGTAGCCGGTGGTGGCGGTGTTGTCGCGCGCATCTACGGCGGCGGTGGAGATGAGCGCGCGGAACTCGCCGGCAAACCCACGAATATCGGCGTGGCCGCCGCCGGCGCCACTCGCGTTGTTCTGCGAGTTGCCGTTATAAAACCCGATGTCGTCTCTTTTGCCCGTGACCCCGCCGGTGTTGAGAAACATCAGGCGGAATGGGTGACCGGCCGCCACGGCCGCCGGCTTGAGCGCCCAGTCGGACGGCAGCACCTGCGGCACCGGCGCGTCCGGGTCGGGAAGCGGAGCATCGTTATCTGCGACCGTCACGGTCAGGGTGGCGACGACGCTGTCGTAGTTGCCGCCTGCGGCGGTATGGGTCAGGGTGGCGGTATCATCCGCCAGGTCGGTATCTTCCGCGGCCCTGATGGTGACGGGCTGCGCGCTGTCCCAGTTGGTGGTGGTGAAGGTCAGGGCGGTTTGGGTGGTGGTGACATCCGGGTTGTCGCTGGTGATGGTGAGCGTGACTTCGGCGGTGGGCCGGGTGGTGAGCACCACGCTGTAGGTGACGTTTGTGACGCCTTCCAGGACCGTCAATGGATTGGGGTCCAGGTTGATGGCCGGGGCGCGCAGTACCTGGAAGGCAGCAAGCACGGCGGAGCTATCGGGGATTCCCGTAAGAATGTTCCCATCCCTGAACCGGAAAATTGAATGACTGTCTTCGCCGTCTCTGTTCGCGCTTAAATAATAACCGTCATCCCAGTTTGCAGGGGTGCCCTGGTCGTCGTGGAGCGCCTGCCATTCCGAGATGGTCGGTAACACCAGCGTGTACCCATTGGCGATCACCGAGCGGGCGTCATCACGGCCATCGTGCGCCCCGTCCAGCGTGGCCGTGGTATCGTTGCCGTCATTGAGCAGGGTGTCCAACGTACTATGAGGCACTGGATCCGGATTTCCCGCTTGTCCATTATCATTCGTGTCCAAATAGTAGTAGGTTTTCCCGCCCGAGGTGACCGGAAAGATGAGATTGAGATTGATGCCGGAGACTGTGCCTAAATCAAGCGTGGACGGCGGGGTCTGCGCGCTGGTTTCCGCACTTGCCAGCGCAACGAGCATGAGCGCGGGGAGGAGGATTTTGAGGCGTGTGGCGAGTGGATGTTTTGGCATGGGTATGGGGGGTGTGATGGCTTGATGGTTGATTGTATGCTTATATTTGGCTGTTGTTCGTTTGCATGGCCCGTACCGACAGATGATTGCCGCCGGCGCGTTCCGCGCGGGTTGGCATTATACCCAACTCCGACCCCTATACCACATTTTTTTCGGACCGCCTCTCGTGCCTTGCGTGGGAAGGTTACCCGCTCCCTTGCAGGATATTGAACGGGGCGAAATCATCGGTCAGGATGAGGCCGGGATTCCATTCCGACACGTTGGCGGCGCGCAGGAAGGTCAGGACTTCGGGAGGCATTTTGCCCCGGTTCAGCAAGGCTATCGTCGCCCGTGAGACGTCCCCGGATGTCATGTTGAGCGGATCGTGACCGGCGAAGAAGATGAGATTCACCGAACCGCGTTTGGTCCGCAACCAGTCGGGGGCGGGAATACGATACGCCTCCACATGGGGAAACGACGTCTGCATGGTGGCCACCACCGCCTCGGCTCTGGCCTGATCCAGCCCGGCATCCGACGACGCAAGATTCACGGCCAGCACGCCCGCCGGAGTCAGACGCCGTTTGAGCGCGGTGAAAAATTCCTCGGTGGTCAGGTGAAACGGTATCTGGTGACGGGTAAAGGCGTCCATCCAGATGATGTCGTATCGCGCCTCCGTCCCTGCGACAAAGACGCGGGCGTCACGGACGTGCATCTGGTGGTTGCCGGGAGCCTGATAGCGAAAAAACCGCTCGGCGACGTTGACGACCATCGGGTCCATTTCCACCACGTCCAGTTCCAGATCCGGCCATTCACGCGCCAACCATTTGGCGATGCTGCCCCCGCCATGTCCCAGGAGCAAGCCGCGTTGAGGCGCGGGGTGCAAGGCGAGGGCGGCGACCATCATTTGACTGTAGGGCAGCGTCAGCCTCACCGGATCCTGACGCCACATTATCGCATGGAAGGTATTGTCCAACACCAGAAACCGAAGCCCCTGCTCATCGTACACGCGCACTTGTTGATAGGGACTGTCGGCTTGATAGATTGCCGGGGGATACGGTTCAACGGGGTGGAACCCCAGCCAGCCCAGTCCGCTCATGATGCCGAGCAGCGACGCCAGGGCCAACGCCGGGATTCGGCGGCGGCTCCACCACCACCAGCCCACGCCCCATGCCACCAGTAGCACGCCCAGCCCCGCCACCATGGTCACGCTGCCCAACCACGTGAGCAGGAAGAAGGATGTGCCCCAGGTTCCCAGCAGACTGCCAATGGTTGAGACGGCGATCATGGCGCCGGTGTGACGACCAAGGTGACCCATGTCGGCTATCGCCAGTCGCAGCAACGCGGGCAGGACGCCGCTTAGACAAAAGGCCGGCGGCGCCAACAGGATGCCGGACGCCAGACAGGGGCCCCATCGCGGATCCGATGTCCATTGCGAGACGGTGAATACGACGGATTGCCCGAGTCCCGCCAACAGCAGCGTCCAGGCTCCGGCGATCAGCAGCAGCCACGTCAATACTGTCCCGGACGCGCACCGGTCGGCCAGCCAGCCCCCTGTGGCATACCCACTGCTCATGGCGGCAAGCACGACCCCGATGAGCGCGCCCCACACGAAGAGCGAGTTCCCAAACGCCGGCGCGAGGAGACGACTGCCCAGGATTTCCAATGCCATGACGACGGCGCCCGTGGTAAAGGCCGTCGCAAATACCCACCATCGTGACCAGAGAAAAGTCGGCGCGGACGATGGGGGCGTGGTGTGTGTCTTCATGTTTGCCGGAGGTTCCTTGCCTGTCTTTCGGGCGCGACCGGTGAGCCGATCAACGCGGCGCCCCGTCTCCCGTGTATCCTTTTCTCCAAGACAAAGCGGAAGAAGGATGGTATAGAAAGGGTCTTTTGAGTGTCAATGAAACGGGGCGCTCCGTTGTGACCGTTCCGTGGCGCAGGCCCGCGTGGCCGGGGAGGGAAGTATGGCAAGCAGGGAGTTTATTCTTGATGTCGGGAAACTGCTGATCGGTGTCGCGTGGATTGACGGCCAACTCCAACAGGCGGAAGTCAACGCGCTGAAGGAATTGTTGTTCGCGTTCCCCGACATCTCCGGTGAAGAATGGATGCAGCTTGAAATCTATATGACGCACGCCGTCACCGACGCCGAACGCCAGGATTTGCTGGCGCGCGTCCTCGCCGGTATTCGATCACCCAAAGACACACAGCTTGTGTTGCGGACGCTGGAAACGCTGGTCGCTGACGATGAGACGACGCCGAGCGGCGAATCGGTGTTTCTCGCGCGTGTGCGTCAGGATATTGAGGGGCGCGGCGCCGGTCTGTTCGCTTTGCTTGGCGGCCCGCTTCGGCGAATCTTGCGCCTCAACGCCGGGCGGTATCAGGGCGCTTCCTCGCGTGAAGATCGCATGGAGGATTTTATTAAGAACACGATTTATTTTCAGTTGACATCGGCGATGCGGGATCAGGGGCGCACGCTGTCCATCCCGGAGAAGGAGGCTCCTAAAATCTGTCTGGCCGCGGGGCTGATGGCCCACGTGGCGTGGGTTGATTATGACGTGTGTCACCGCGAACGCGACGCCATGCGCCTGGGACTTGAGCACCTCTGGAACGTCCCGGAAGATGAGGCGCGGCTGATTACCGATATGAGTCACGTCCGTATTATGCACGGGCTGGATCCCGTCCGGCTCACCGGGGGATTTCGCGCCCATACCACCATTGAGGAGCGCAAGGCGTTTGTCCGGTGCCTGTTCGCGATTGCCAACGCCGCGGAGCAGGTTTCTCATGCGGAGATTGAGGCGATTCGATACATCGCCACTGCGCTTGAATTGCCTCATCAGGAATTCATCAACGCGAAACTCACCATCCCCCGGCATGATAGAGGCGGGTTATAGACAGGCCGCGTTGCCCGTGATGTCCCACGACCCGCCACCACGGAACACCGATGAGCGCCACGCCATCGCCGGAGCGGCCGGGCTGATTGGCGCGGCCACGTTTGCCAGCCGCGTGCTGGGATTCGCGCGCGATATTATTCTTGCGCGACTCCTGGGCGCGACCATGGCCGCCGATGCGTTTTTTGTCGCGTATCGTATTCCCAACCTGTTGCGCGAACTCATGGCGGAAGGCTCCATGTCCTCCGCCTTTATCCCCGTCTTCACGGAATATCACACGCTGCGCAGCAAACGGGACACGTGGGAACTGGCCGGCGCCGCGTTTACCACGTTGCTGTCCCTTGTCACGCTGCTCACACTGATTGGCGTCGTTGCGGCGCCCGCCATCGTCTGGGTCTTCGCGCCCGGATTTCACGATGACCCCGAACGGCTCCGCCTGACCACGCTCCTTACGCGGATGATGTTTCCCTATCTCATCTTCGTGAGTCTGGCGGCCCTCACCATGGGGATGCTCAATTCCCTGCGGGCCTTTGCCGCGCCCGCCCTGGCTCCCGTGTTTTTCAACGTCTGCATTATTGTCGCGGCGGTGTGTCTGGCTCCGGCGCTGGACACTCCGATTATCGGCGTGGCCATCGGCGTCGTCATCGGCGGACTGGCGCAATTTGTCACGCAACTGCCCGGCATTCACGCGCGCGGGCTGTTGTTTCACTGGCGATTCAACCCCCGGCATCCCGGCGTCCGAAAGATCGGTCTCCTGATTCTGCCGACGTTGCTGGGCGTGTCCGCCACACAGATCAATATCACCGTGAGCACGATACTGGCATCGTATTTTCCCGGCGGGCCGACCTATCTGTTTTACGGCATGAGATTGATCCAGTTTCCCCTGGGCATTCTGGCCATTGCTCTGGCCACGGCGCTGCTCCCCATCCTGTCGGATCAGGCGGCGCGCCGGGCCATGGATGACCTGCGGGACACGCTGGGATTCGGACTGCGCATGATTGGCTTTCTGATGGTGCCGGCGATGATTGGCGTCATCATGCTTCGGTACCCGATTGTGCACATATTTTTTGAACACGGCGCCTTTACCGCCGCCGATACACGTGGCACTGCCGACGCGCTGGCGGCCTATGCCGTGGGGCTGTGGGCTTTTGCCGGCATTCGTATCATCGTGGCGGCCTTTTACGCGCTCCACGATACGAAGACACCGGCTATGGCTGCGGTGCTGGCCATGCTGGTCAATATCGTGCTGGCGGTGATCCTGATGCGGCCGTTGGAACATGCCGGGCTGGCGTTGGCCACGGCGCTTTCGGCCATGGTGCATCTCTGTGTGCTGCTCGGCGTGCTGGCGCATCGCCTGGGCGGCATGGACTGGCGCAGAGTGGGGTGTGCCCTTGGTCGCGCCGGACTCGCCGCCATTCCCGTGATACTTGCCTGCGCGTGGGTGGCAGGTCTGGCCGTCTGGCAGCGCGAAGATGAATGGGTGGCCAAGGGCGTCATGTTGACGGTGGGCATCGGCTTGAGCGTCACCGGCTATCTTGGCACGCAGGCTCTGTTGCGTTCCGAAGAGCAGGATGTTCTGTGGAACGTCGTGCAACGGCACGTCCCGTTTGTCCGCGCGAGGAAGGGGTGACGGGAAACGATTCGTTCACGCGGGCGGGGGCGGAGACGGGCGGCGGCGTCATGGTCGTCACTGTGGAGCGGGGTGGTTTGGCGGAGCGGGGTGGCCTGGCGACCACGGGTATTCTTGACAGCCATGGGAGACAATCGGGAACAATGGGTCTATTCTTGAACGTGCGCACAAATCGGGGAAGGGATAAAGGCAAGTCCGACACGGGCATCTTGTCATCTAACCGAAGGAGGCACACATGGCAACCACGGTTTCTCACCATCACCCACTTAGGAAATTACTGGGCGCTCTGACGGAACGCAGCTTTGCCGAGTCCCTGGGGTGGCCTGATTTCAAGGTCACCGCCTACCTCTCAAATCTGCTCGTTGAATTTTCTCACATTGACCGTCTCCGACGCATGAACAATCAACACGGTCAACCGGTTGAAACCGTGGCCGAACTCTTGTACGAATCCGAACGTGCGACGGATGACCCCGCCTGTGAGCGAGAGCGGGAAATTCACCGACACATTGGCGACATGACGTTGTTTATCGCGGGCCTGTTTCCGGAATATCTAAGCCATCTGAAAGCCGAGGGGATGATTTACCACAAAGACCACTTCATCAATTACATGAAGGCGGGGAAGCGTTCGTATGGCATTGTCGCATCGTTTCAACAAGGCGTCTTCAAAGAACACCCGGCGCTGTTTCAGAAACTCTCGTCAAACTTTGAACTGTGTGTGGCCGGGCTTGATATCGTGCGGCGGGATCTGGACCGGATGCAGCCTCCGCCTTATCGGCAGGCTGGGAATGTGTTGTTGCATTAGGAGGAATTGCCACAGCCCACCTCAAACCTTCTGGGCCAACTGCAAACTTTTGAAGTATTGGTCTAATGCTTCCAAGAATAAGCGAAGCCTGACAGCATGGCTTTATTTTATCTTTGGGTACATCATTATTCAGATTACTAGCAAGCATATTATCAGAGTTCTGCTCTTTGTGAAAAGCAAAGATTCCATTAGGTAGGGCCAGCGTAAACCACATTATCGCTTTCAACAAAACGTTGAAGACTGAAGAAGATTCGGTTCAACTCAGTCTGAGATGTGTGATTCAAAGGCCACTTAATTTCCATGCTCGGGTTTGGGTGAATTTTGAGTAGTGGTGATAAGTTGCAATAGCTATCAACCCAAAAATCTTCAATTCTTGCCGAAAACACCTGAACTACCAATGATTTACAGGCGAAGCTGATACTTTGCATATTCCGGCTCAACCCTTGCAACAGAGGCTTTGGCCCTTCTTGAGAAAAGGCCATCGTACCAGAATACCGCATGAATCCTGCATGAAGCAGATCTTCACATCTGCCTATGTATATAGAGAAATACTCGGGTATAATGCGACGTTCCATGAAAATCTTCCTATCATCAACGGGAGTAACATTTGTCCCGCCCTCAGAATGTTCGGCGACAATTACTTTCAGTGTTATCCATTGAGCCAGTAATTCTTGATCGATAGTTGATAGTGAAAAACACTCATTGCCCAATATTCTGAGCATTAGTGGTTTTATGCGTTTCTCGATAGTGCTCATCCAGCCATTATTACATTTTGCGCACACCGCTCGAATTTTCTTCGTTGTTATATCCCCTGGCAATTTCTTTAACTTTACAGTTCTAAACTCTGCTTTTCCTTCAGCCGATTGAATTTTGTGTATGTGACTTCCATTGCGTCCTTCAGAGAGCATTGACCCCATCCAGCTTGGCCAAAAGTGTTCTTTGCTCACTTCCAAACCTTGACAAAAAACACATTGATTTTCTTTTCTCACTAACTTCGTCCTATCTGGCTACACTGAATATTCCTGATAATACTTTCAACGACCAAGCTCACAGTCAACGATGGAGAACGCAACGAAATTGTCGTCCTGTGTGGCACATTTTTAGGCATCTTGTTTGCTGAGCATTGACTCGCAAACATCTTCTTAGGGGAATAGGATCGTCTGATTATTTGGTTTTCGCTTCTTGTGACTGGCTTTGCTGGGATGGATGTTAGTGAGAGAGTAATTCGAATGTTCCCCTTGTATATTTATTAGAATTTCCCGTATTTCATCAGATTCAAAACCATCAAGAAACCTAAGCACAGACGAAGCGAGATATTTCTGATCACGTTCAAAAGTCAACCATTTTCTATTTAGAGCTTCGGCAACGTAGCCTGTTGTATTGGAACCACCGAATATATCAAGCACAACATCCGTTTCGTCAGTCAGCATTTTTACAAAAAACGCAGGAAGCCCTGCTGGAAAACGCGCAGGGTGGTGTTGAAATCCTAGTTCCTTACATAATCTGAGATAGTTTGAGTTGCTATCTGTGTTTGGGATAGATAAGAGATTTGATGGAATCGACCCTCCATTGTCTTTGCCAAACCCTGTACTTATATAGTGACCAGAGGGACGTTTTTGTGGCTTATAGAAACTCTCAGGGTTTTGGATAAGCTTTTGCATTCGCTCGGAATATGGTGCTAATACTTTTCTGACATCAGCTTTCGGAAACTCTGTTTTACTAAACCACCAAACTGTATTCACTGAATCTTTTGCCCTAATTTTACGCCTATTGACCCATTCAATAGGCGATGGCAACTTCGCCGGATTAAACCAGTAAAAATCCTCGGCTAAATGAAAGCCTAACTGATCACAAAAAGTCAGTAGCACACGGAAGTTATATAACGATCTCGATGGAATACCCGATCGGTATGCTCCCCCCAAGTCTAGGACGAAACTTCCAGTTTCCTTTAGAACTCTGAAAATCTCGCTCCCAAATGGTTTAATCCAATCAACATATTTTGCTTCTTCAACGTTACCATAGGTTTTTTGTCGGAGCAGGGCAAAGGGCGGCGAAGTCATGACAAGGTCAATACTGTGATCTGGCAATTCCGCTAGAAGCGTAAGCGAATCACCTACATAGGCTTTGCCTTTTGCGGTGTGATATAGAGGATTGCTTTTCACAATCAATATTCTTTCAAATCATGGACCCAGCTCGCAACAATTTGCCAGAGAACACTTGCAGCAAAATAGATTTCCGGATCTGCGCGGCAAACCGTTTCTACGTCAGTCTGAGTAAAATTTTCCTTGCCATAACCGACAATGTAGCTTGCCCACCTTCGGAGATTATCATCAGCTCCAGCAACTATCGCTGAGGGATCAAATTTTCCAGACCTAGCAAGAGCCCATGATATTCCATCACGTTTTGTTGGTTCGACATTTTTCAAAAGACCAACCAGATGCAGAATTTGTGGTTCGGCAATGCGTAGAAGTGCTCGCGCCGCCTCGACTTTGATTTCCAACGTGCTGGAATTAAACGTATCAACAAGTGCAGTCGCAGAAGCTTCTGAAGCAAATTGGCCCAGTGCCCACGCAGCCCCTGCACGTAGTTCGTCATCTCGGTTGCTGTCCCGCAGTACCTCGACCAGTATGCCTTCGCTACGTTCCTTTGGTATTTCTGATACCACAATGACCGTCTCAAGCTGTATTGCAAGAGGTACAGTCATAGCTGGGGTGCGAAGTTGATTCTCTATAAATTCCCATGCATTAAGATTGTCGTGCGCTGCAAGTGCTGCGGCTGCCTCAAGCTGAACGTAAATTTCCTCATCGGTATCTTTCGTCCGGGATTCAAGGGCATCTTTGGCATTGATGTAGCCACGATAACGGAGAGCTTTTGCGGCTGCATATCGTTCGCTCAAATTGACGCTTGCGAGTTTCTCTATGAAGTAAGATTCATCAACTAGGCGGGGGCTGTCGAGTGCTGTTCTGATGGGTACAACCGACGCTACAATCTGATTCGCCTCAACAGTATTGCCTGCTTCAACTTGCGGCAGCAAGGCTATCTTGCCTTTTCCTCGACTCAACTGGATAGTTTGCCGTCTCGGTGCTGAAATTGATGCAAGGCTAATCTTGCTGGATTCTACAGAGAAAACTTCTGCCCGCTGTTTTGCAGTAGCACATACCCACACAACCCTTATTTCAGAGCCTTCTTCGACTCCTTTTGGTTTAGTGATTGAAACCTGTTCGGCAACAAAGGTCTTGCGCAGATCACTCACGCTGACAAAATGAACCGGGGAAATTCGCTCCAAGACAACGGGTGAGTCATCCTTTTGCTCAAACATTGTAATGGATACAAGATCATCATCACGCATTCCAGCATCCCATGCACGATTCGGGTCACTTAGCGAATGTGACATTGATATTTCAAGTTTGGTTTTGCCGCGAGACTCAAACCGAAGGCCAGTTTTTAAGCATAAAATATCAGGAACTCTTATGCGTTTGATTTTTATTTTCTTCCAGATCTTAAAACCTGTAGAGCCACGCTCAAGCTCAATGGGGTTAAACCCCATGTCGCGAAGTCGTGCGATAGTAGCATTCGTACCAGCAGCACCAATGGCAAGCTTTCTCAGAAAACTATCATCGTTTTTAAAATTATTTGCCATTTTTGTACCACTAATAAGACATGCGGCGGACAACCCCGTATCACAATGGTGTGCGCCCAGCGCTGCGTGCAATCCCGCGCTACGGCATCACATCCAGCTCGGCCAGGACTTCTTCCAGGTGGCCGGTCACTTTGACTTTGTGGAAGATGTCGTCAATCTTGCCCTGCTCGTTGATGATGAACGTGGTGCGCTCAATGCCCAGAAATTTCCGGCCGTACAGGGATTTTTCTTTCCACACGCCGTAGGCGCGCAACGTGGTTTTCTGCTCATCGCTAAGCAGAGGAAAATTGAGCGCGAACTTTTTAGTAAACCGTTTATGCGACGCCACGGAGTCTCCGCTGATCCCCAACACCACCGCGCCGTGACCCTGCATTTCCTCCAGGCCGTCACGAAAGTCGCAGGACTCTTTGGTGCAGCCCGGCGTGTCATCTTTGGGATAGCAATACAGCACGACTTTCTTCCCGGCGAAATCCGAGAGACGCAGAATGTCCCCATCCTGATTCGGCAGGGAAAAGGCCGGAGCCTTTTGCCCGACTTTCAACACGACGGTTGACGGGCCGGGCACGGCCTTCACCGCCGTCGCGCGTTTCGCCGGGCGTATGGGCGCCGCCGTTGATCGTTTTGTCGCGGTCTTTTTTGTCCGTCCGCCGGACACGGGTTTTTTCGTCGTTTTGCGTTTTGAGATCATGATTTACCTTTCTCTGGTCACTGCGTTGTTCATCCCGCACATGGTCTGCACAGATGCCCGTTTTTCCCATTCCAAAACGTCACCGGCATTTTGTATGATATACGGAGACTGACAGAAAAGGATGATCCTCTCAAGATGATACCGTCTGCGCCCTTGCACATCGTGGTTGACGACATGGTCCCTTTTGCGCGGGAAGCGTTTGCGCGGCTGGGCGCCGTGACCCTGCTCCCGGGACGCGCCATGACACGGGACACACTGCGGGACGCCGATGCCCTCATTGTTCGGTCCGGCCTCAAGGTCAACGCCGAACTGCTGGAGAACAGCCGCGTGCAGTTTGTGGGAACCACGACCACGGGCGTGGATCATGTTGACCAGCGGTATCTGGCTGAACGGAACATCGGGTTTGCCGCGGCCTTCGGGTGTAATGCGAATTCGGTCGCCGAGTACGTGCTGACGGCCTTGCTGGTGACGGCTCGCGCACAGAACCTTGCCCTTCACGGGACAACCATCGGCATTATCGGCGTTGGCCGAATCGGCAGCCGCGTGGCCCGCAAGGCGCTGGCGCTGGGTATGATTCCCATTCTGCATGATCCGCCATTGGCGCGGGAAACCGGCGACCCGCGTTATCGGCCGCTCGCCGAGGCCCTCCGGGCCGATGTCCTGACCCTTCACGTTCCCCTGACCCTTGAGGGACCCGACCCCACGTTTCATTTAATCGGAAAAGATGAACTGGCTCGCATGACTTCCACCGCCATGCTGATCAATACCGCGCGCGGAGCCGTGGTGGATAATCACGCACTGCTTGAGGCTTTGAACAGGCGCACCATCGGGGGAGCGGTCATGGATGTCTGGGAAGGGGAACCGGCCATTCACTGGCATCTTCTGCCACGGGTCGCACTGGGTACGCCCCATATTGCCGGCCATTCCTTTGATGCGAAAGTCAATGGCACGGTGATGGTGTATCAAGCCTTCTGCCGCTTTTTGGGCATTGAACCGGTCTGGACTCCTCCGGCGAATCTTCTGCCGACAACGGGGGGCGCACCCGATGCTTCGCTTCCCTTTCAATGTGATGGCTCCGGCAAGGATTTCCAGACGCTTGCCCATGACATCACCACGACGCTGTACGATATCCATGGCGACCATGCGCGGATGATGGGCTTGCTCGCTCTTCCCGAATCCATGCGTCCGGAGGCATTCAGCCAACTCCGCCATGACTATCCACAGCGCAGTGAATTGGCAACATCACCCATCTCCATCAGGCACGTCAACGAGGAAAATATGCAGAAGTTCAATGAGTTAGGCATACAATCCAGCGACGTGTGACACCTTCATCTCAAGCGGTATTGACACGTTATTCACTGACCCCTATAATAAATGACAATTCCTATCGGAAATGTATGAATTAAGATGTTCAAGATTCCAACCAAGATCACCTACGCGATTTTTGCGGCGCTGGATCTCGCCTTGCGCTATGGAGAGGGGCCGATTCAGGCCAAAGTGATTGCCCGACGTCAAACCATTCCTCCACGGTTTATTGAGCAAGTGCTTCATGCCTTGAAACACGGTGGCGTCGTTGACAGCGTCAGAGGCCCGCAGGGAGGATACGTGCTTCGACAACCGCCGTCTGATGTGTCGCTGGCCTCCATTGTCGAAACGATGAACGGTCAGGCCGAACCCGACACGCGAGCGGCCGGAACGAATGGACGAGGCTTGCGGCCTCCGCTTCAGGAGTCTCTGGTTTCCGCTATCTGGGGTCGTGTGCACCAGGCGGAGCAAGAGGTTCTGAACGCCGTCACGTTGCAATCCCTGATTGAACAATATACGCGGCTCGAACAACAACGGGCTCCGATGTATCATATTTAATAGCTCACAGTGAACGGAACGACCGGCGGCAACACCTGGCCGGCAACCATGGACGGGACGACTCATTTCGGAGGCGCATCATGAAGACGGGCAGGCTCACCACCATTTCTGACGTTCAGACCATTGCCATTCCTCAAGAGATTCAGGAAGAAATTCAGACGTTTGAGGAGGAAGTGCAACGGGTCATGGACGGCGATCTCCCCATGGATCAGTTCAAGCCGTTCCGGCTGCAATACGGTATCTATGGACAACGTCAACCGGACGTGCAAATGGTGCGCATCAAAATTCCCTTCGGCGGCCTGACGTCCAATCAGCTTCGCCGCATCGCGGAACTGACCGAGACGCACGCCACCGGCGTCGGCCACATCACCACCCGGCAGGATATTCAATTGCACTTTATTCCGTTGGCGCAGATCGGCGCCGTCATGCGCCAACTCGCGGAAGTGGGGATCACCACTCGTGAAGCCTGCGGCAACACCGTCCGCAACATCACAGCCTGCCATTTCGCCGGGGTCTGCCGGGGTGAAGTGTTTGACGTCACGCCGTATGCGAACACCGTGGCGCACCACCTGTTGCGCAATCCGCTCAACCAGAGTCTGCCGCGAAAATTTAAAATCGCCCTGTCCGGCTGCGCCCACGATTGCGCCATGACGCCTATCCACGACGTCGGCCTGCTGGCGAATCAGGCCGAGGATGGCACGCCCGGATTTCGCATGACGGTCGGCGGAGGGTTGGGGTCGGCGCCCCGCGTGGCGCATCTGCTCCGGGAATTTGTGCCCGTGGATGATCTGATTCCTTCCATTGAAGCCATTATTAAAGTCTTCGATCAGCTCGGCAACCGAAAGAACCGGAGCAAAGCCCGGATGAAATTTGTGATTGAAAAACTGGGCTTTGAAGAATTTCGTCGGCGATGGGAAACGGCCTATACGGAACTGTTTGGCGCCAAACCCGCTCATCCCCCCCTGCGCCTCATCCCGCACGCCGACCCCGCTCCTCTGGTGATGCCGACGAAGAACGGGGCAAACGGCCATCACGACAACGGGCGGGATTCCAACGCCTCGCCGTTCGCGGTGTGGCAACGCACGAACGTGACGCAACAACGGCAACAAGGCTTTGTCGCCGCCATGGTGAGACTGCCGACGGGTGACGTGACCGCCGAACAGATGTTCACGGTGGCTGATCTGGCGGAACGTTACGCCAATGGCAACGTGCGCACCACGATCGGTCAGAATCTGATTATCCGCTGGGTGCCGGAAGGACAACTGGAGGCTCTCTATCAGGCCCTGGACGCGCAAGGGTTGGGACAACCCGGAGCCAATCACACCGAAGACATTGTGGCTTGCCCCGGAACCGACACCTGCGGCCTTGGGATTACATCATCCAAGGGACTGGCACGGGCGCTGGCCGACGTCTTTCCGCCGGGACAGGTCCCCGACGATTTGAAGGGCACCACCATCCACATCAGCGGCTGTCATAATTCGTGCGCCCAACATCACATCGCCACCATTGGACTGCACGGCGTGGGGAAACGGATTGGCGACCACGTGACTCCCGTGTATGAGCTGCATCTTGGCGGGCGCATCAACGGGACCGCGGAAATCGGGCAGATGACCATCAAGCTCCCGGCGAAAAACGTCCCGTCCGCCATCGCGCATTTGGTGGACGTGTATCGCCGTGACCGCCGGGCGGGTGAAAGCCTCCATGCGTTTCTGAAACGAACGGGCAAGGCCGCCCTCAAGGAAGAACTGCTCGGGTATTCCATTCCGCCGTCCTACAACGAGGATCCATCGTACTATGTGGATTGGGAAGCCGACGCAGAATTCACGGTGGAAGACCTGGGGCCGGGAGAATGCGCCGGCGGCGCCATGGAAATGATTGACAATCGGATTCTGGAAGCCGAGCAGGAATTGTACCAGGCCCGTTTGCTGGCCGAAAAACATCAGTTTGCCATGGCTATTAACAAAGCCTATCGAGCCGTGGTGGCCGGCGCCAAAGCCCTGCTCGTCACGGAGGGGATTGATCCCAACACCGACGCGGACACGCTGGCTGAATGTGACCAGTTTTCCGCTCGACACAGCGGGCTGATTCCCGACCGCTATCGGGATCTTGCCAGGACGGCCAGCGACATGGGCGCCAAAGAGCATGTCGCGGAACGCACCAAAGAAAAAATGGCCTTTGCCAAGGAATTCGTGGACGTCTGCCGACGGCTGACCGAAGCCATGGACAAGGACCTCAAACTTGAAGCCGCTGACGACGGTCAAATCGGCGCCGCACCGACCACGGCGCACACCGAACCCGCACAAGACGCGCCGGTGCTTGATCTTCGGGGCGTCATGTGCCCGCTGAATTACGTCAAGACTAAATTGAAACTCGAAATGCTGGATGCCGGTGACCAACTGGAAGTGTGGCTGGATGCGGGAGATCCCATTAAAAACGTGCCCATGAGTCTGCGGAACGACGGCCATCACGTGCTCGCCGAAACGCCGCTGGAAGCCGACGCGCAGCACTTCAAGGTGCTGGTGGAAAAAGTCGAAACCGAGTGATGAGCCACGGGTGAACGCCATGAACCGCACGGCAATGTCAACGGAGGAACTGCACGCGCTGAACCGGCGCTTTGAGGCCCAATCCCCTCAAGACGTGCTGCGCTACGCGCTTGAACAGTTTTTCCCTCACGTGGTGCTGGCCTGTAGTTTTGGCGCGGAAGACATGGCGCTCTGGGACATGATGTACCGGATCAATCCTCGCGCCTCGCTCTTGTATCTGGACACGGATTTTCTTTTTCCGGAAACCTACGCCGTGCGTGACCGATTGATGGCTCGCTATGCGGTGTCGGCCGAGCAAGTCATCCGCGTCCGGCCGGCGCTCACGCCCGAACAACAGGCTGAACAGTTTGGCGACCGCTTGTGGAGTCGGCAACCCGATGCATGTTGCCGGATTCGAAAAGTCGCCCCGTTGACCAACGCGCTGAAACACTATGCGGCATGGGTGACCGGCATTCGCCGCGACCAGGCCCCGACGCGCGCCAACACCGGGTTGGTGGAATGGGATGCCGCGTTTGGTCTCGTCAAAGTGAATCCACTCGCGGCATGGACCAGCGATGCCGTCTGGGCCTACATTGCACAACACGATGTGCCCTACAACGCGCTCCATGACCAACACTATCCCAGCATTGGGTGTACGTATTGCACGGCCCCCGTTCGTCCGGGCGACAATCCGCGTGTCGGGCGATGGCAGAGCCTTGAAAAAACCGAATGTGGTCTGCATCCGTCGCCACACTCAACATGAATGCGGTGGTGGATGTCCCTCAACGGAAAGCCGGTCGCGTGACACATCGGCATTCCGGACGACGCAGGATCGGCGTGCGTGTTGAGAGGACACACATGCCGCCACAGATTTTCGACCATTGTGAACGCGGCACATCCGCCGACGTGTTGAGTATGAGACACCGCTGATGCACCAATTCATCACCAAAATAGGCAAGGGCCGGCAAGGGGCCGCGGATCTTTCGTGGGACGAAACCAAACAGGCGACCCGCGCGTTGATTGAAGAAGAGGCGACACCCTGTCAGGCCGGGGCCTTTTTGATGGCCATGCGCATTAAACTTGAGAGCGTGACGGAACTGGCCTCATGTACCGCCACCACGCGAGGCTATGTTGCCGCCGTTGACGCGCCGCCGCATCTCAACGTCGTTGACGTTCCGGTGTACGCCGAAAAGCACAATACGTTTCACGTGTGCATTCCCGCCGCCATCGTGGCCGTCGCGGCGGGAGCGACCATTCTGTTCCACGGCGCCGACAGCCCGTCGGTGGAGTCCGACCTGCCGAGGATTTTCGCGCACCTGGGGATTCCCGCGCAGTTGCAGGGACCGGAGCTGCCGGCGGCGCTGGAACAACACGGCCTGGCCTATCTTGACCTCGCGTTGTATCACCCCCCGTTGGCACGGTTTATCGCCTTGCGCGAGGAACTGGGCGCGCAAAACATGTTTCATCAGGTCGCCCGAATGCTCAATCCCGCGCGCGCGCAATCACAAGTGGTGGGCGTGGCCCATCCCCAGTATTTACAAAAGATCCCGGAAGTCGTCTCCATGCTTGGCGGGCAGCGGATCCTCGTGTTTCAGGGGCTGGAAGGGTTTCCCGAACTGTCGGTGACGGCCCCGACGATCATGCGCGAACGTCGGCAGGAGCGCGTGATACCCCTCACGTTCACCCCTCATGACGTGCAGCTTCCATCGGGGACGTTCTCCAACATGGCCTTTCCGTCCCAACCGCCCGACAAGACTTTGCCGGCCCGCGAGGCGGCGCTGATACACGGCCTGTTGCACAACGTCGTGCGAGACCGCTCACGCGATTGGACGATCTACAACGCCGCCATGCTGCTCTATGCGTCGGGACAGGCGCCGTCCTTTGCCGCCGGCGTTCCGTTGGCGCTCAACGCATTGGCGTCGGGCGCCGCCGCGCACAAGCTGGCGGACATTGCCGCACCGTCCCTGCCCTCACACACACCTGACAACACGGTCGTCCACGCATGAAACATCTTCGACAACTGGAAGATCAGAGCGTCTATATTCTGCGCGAGGCCTATCAACACTTTGACAACCTGGCCATGCTCTGGTCCATGGGAAAAGACTCCACCGTCCTCCTGTGGCTGGCCCGGAAAGCCTTCTTCGGGCACGTCCCGTTTCCGCTCCTGCACGTGGATACCAGTTACAAAATTCCCGCCATGATTGAGTACCGCGACCGACTGGCACGCGAATGGCGCCTTGACCTGGTGGTCGGACAAAACACGAAGGCCCTGGCGGCCGGCATGAACCATGAAAAAGGCCGGGTTGAATGCTGCACCGCGCTCAAAACCAACGGCCTGAAAGGTCTGATTGAGGAAAGGGGCTACACGGGTATCATCCTCGGCGTGCGCGCAGACGAAGAAAGCACACGCGCCAAAGAACGGTATTTTTCCCCGCGTGACAAAAACAACGATTGGGATTTTCGAGACCAGCCGCCGGAATTGTGGAACCAGTTTAAAACCTCGTTCCCGCCGAACACGCACGTTCGGATCCATCCCCTGCTGGACTGGACGGAAGTGAATATCTGGGAATACATCCAGCTTGAGAATATTCCCTTTCTGGACCTGTATCTCAACAAGGGGCAGGGCACCCGGTATCGGAGTCTGGGGTGCGCGCCCTGTACCTCTCCCATCCAGTCCACCGCCTCCACGGTTCCCGAAATCATCGAAGAATTACGCGCCACCAAGGTGGCCGAACGCGCCGGTCGCGCACAAGACGAAGGCCGGGGCATGGAGTTACTGCGCAAAGATGGCTACATGTAAGATCAAGACCCAGGCCAACGTCGCGGTCCGTGACCGCCTGAACATTGTCATCGTGGGCAGCGTGGATCACGGGAAGTCCACGTTGTTGGGGCGGCTGTACGCGGACACGGGCACGTTGGCGGAAGGCAAGATCCAAAAAATTCAAGCCATCTGCAAGCAGCAGGGCAAAGCGTTTGAATACGCCTTTTTGTTTGACGCCTTCCTGGAAGAACAACAGCAGGGCGTGACGATTGATACCGCGCGCACGTTTTTCCAATGGGCGGGACGTCAATACATTCTTATTGACGCACCGGGTCACAAGGAATTCCTGAAAAACATGATCTCCGGCGCCGCGCGCGCCGAAGCCGCGCTGTTGCTGATTGACGCACTGGAAGGCGTGAAGGAGCAATCCAAACGGCACGGCCTGCTGCTCTCCATGCTGGGCGTCAAACAGGTCACCGTGGTCGTCAACAAAATGGACCTCGTGGAGTACCGGCAAGAGACGTTCAATGCCGTTGAAAAGGAATATCGCGACTTCCTGGCGAAACTCGACGTCACGCCGCAGTTCGTGATCCCCTGTAGCGCCAGAGAAGGCGACAATATCGTCAATCCCAGTCTTCTCATGCCGTGGTACGCGGGGCCTACGGTCCTGGAATCCCTGAACAATTTTTCCTCGGAATCCGACAAGGCCGAGCAGCCGCTGCGGTTTCCCATTCAAGACGTTTATAAATTCGACGCCTGCCGGATTCTGGCGGGACGCCTCACGTCCGGACGTCTGCAAGTGGGCGATGAGCTGGTCTTTTCACCATCAAACAAGACCGCCGTGGTGCGCACGCTTGAAGCCTTCAACGTGGACCCGCCCCCCACACAGGCCCAGGCCGGGCAATCAGTGGGCCTCACGCTGGACGAACAGATTTTCGTCGAGCGCGGGGAAATCGCCTGTCACGCGGCTTCCATTCCTCTTGTCTCCACGACCCTGCGAGCCAATCTGTTCTGGCTCGGGCGACATCCACTGGAACGGGACAGACCCTATCTGATCCGGTTGGCCACCCGCGAGATTGAATGTCACGTGACGGCGATTCACCGTATCGTGGACGCCAATGATCTCTCGACGGATACCCGGAACGCCAACACCGCCGTGCGGCAAAACGAGGTGGCGGATATCACCATCCAGGCCAGTGCGCCGCTGGCCTTTGATCTGCACACCGATTGCGAGGGCACGGGGCGTTTTGTGCTGGTGGATCGCTATGACGTGGCCGGGGGTGGCATCATCACCGGGATGGTGCGTGATCGCGAAGCGCCCCTTCGGACCGAAGCTCGACAACGCGACATGGCCTGGGTCAAGGGCAACGTCACCGTGGCGGAACGCGCCACGCACTATGGTCATCATGCGGCGCTCGTCCTCCTCATCGGCCCCGACACCACGGGGAAAACCTTCCTGGCCAAACAGTTGGAATCCATGCTCGTGGCGGAAGGCCGGTATGCCTATATGCTGGATCCGGAAAACCTGCGACGCGGACTTGATGCGGATTTGCGGGAAGGGGACGCCGGAGAAACGATTCGGCGCTACGGCGAAGTGGCTCGACTGCTCATTGATACGGGAATACTGCTGATTTCCACCACGAACTCGTTCAACCTGCCAGCCGATCAGGTGATTGACGCCATCCGCACACTGGTGCATCCGGCTCCTGTGCTGACGGTCCACTTGAACCGGGAAACCGGCCCGTTGCCCATTGCGCCGGACATCTCCTTCACCGGCCCCGAAGACTTTCCGGCCATGGCCCGGAACGTCCTGGCCACGCTGAAACACAAAGGTATTCTGGCGGATGCGACTGGCAAGCCGCCCGCCCTGCAATTCTCGATTTAAACCCTCGCGCGTGATTCACGCCATTGGCGCATGTCCCTGATGGACCATGAGCCGAAGGCGGTCGCCACGTTCCCGTCAACCAATGCGGCGACAGACGCGCCGGGTTCCCCTTCCGTGAACACGTCACGACGAGCCACAGCACCCTAGCTTGATGACGACAGGGTCAACCCGACAATGCCCGCAACAATAAGAAAGATGAACACCAGACGGGTGACGTCGCGCGGCTCATTGAACAGCAGAATACCCACGATCGCCGTCCCCACGGCGCCGATACCCGTCCAGATCGCATACGCCGTCCCGATCGGAATCGCGCGCACGGCCAACGCCAGGCACACCATACTCACAGACAGCGCCGCGACCGTCCCGACACTGGGCCAGAGCCGCGTGAACCCATCCGTATATTTAAGCCCGGCCGCCCAGACAATCTCAAACCCGCCGGCGACCACAAGATACACCCACGCCATCTTGTCCTCCTTTGCCCATCCATGCGGGCCAAAAAGTTCCTTGTAGCATGGCCCGGCAGGTTTATGAAACTTGTTTGACCGGACGCGACCGGCACGCGATCCGGCGACCCCGTTTCGCGTGTAATTGAGTATTCCAGCGTAACACGGTATAGTACAAAAACGATTGAGACAGTCTTGCCAACCGCACACAGGGGGGTGACTGGCTTCGACGGGGATCAGGAGGTCAACGATGCGTGTCGAGCTCTCGGAGTCTCGTTAAACCTTCGGGAAATGTATAACTGCCAACGAAGAATTGGCTCTCGCAGCTTAAGTGACTGCGACGTCTCTCCATTTTTTGTCTGCGGGCATGGAAGAGGCGCTACTACAGCAGGCTGGTCCAACGCTGGTGCTCAGTGGCGACGGACGAGACTTTCTGGGCTAGCGAACGCTCGAAGCCGGTCAGTGGGCGTGGGCGAACGCGAAATTTTTTAAAACATTGACTACACACGTAGTGCCGTTGTGCTGAATGTCTTCGGACGCGGGTTCGATTCCCGCCACCTCCACCAAATACATTGTCCAGGGAAATCCGGTAAAGGACAATGAGCAACAAAAGAGCCGCCTTTTGAGCGGCTCTTTTGTTTTCTGTTGTCCCACCTTCCAGAAACCTGTCCTGTCTTGTTTGAATGTTCTTGATTGATCCTCTGTTTCAGGCCAAGCCCGAATGTTCGGTCGTGTAGTGTAAAGTCCCCTGGGATGGAAGCTATTGGGATTCTGTATCAATAATGAGAAGAGCCTCGTATTGGCTCGAAAGATTTTCAAGGGAACTCCACCATGGGGGTGGTTCCATTGGGTGGGCAGGACGCCATTCCTTAATATCTCCGGTGCGCGATGGACTAAAACCGGTCCCGACCAACATGGAATTTGGATTAAAATCCACCCCACTCAAATCCGGGCATAATGGCCTGATTTCGTTGAACATCAATACCAATTCTTCAGGGGGAGGAGGAGTGCATTCACCAATATACAACTTTCCTTCGACTGCCTTTGTTATCACGAGAGCCGCAATCGGATTTGGAGTTGCGCAACCAATCCAACGGGCTCTCGCAAACATCTCGGCAAAATCTGTAACCAGTTGCCTGCCAACCCCTTTTTGGCGATGTTTGGGCAAGACGGCCAAGGAATCAATCCACCCAACAGAACCCTTTGAAGAAGGAATTTCGGTAGCGTAAAGGTAGCCAACGAAACCATTGGTTTTGTGTGAGACAAGAAACAAGTGATGGGCTAAAGCCAATCGTCTTTGGGTTGCCTTCAGGCCAAGTCTATAGGGTTTTCCTGTCTCAGGATTTATACCAAAGCTGTTGCTGAAAATGTCAGAAACAGCCTTTACCAAAGGAGGTGATTCAGAGGCAGTGGAACAACGATGGGCTTGGGATTGATAGAGTTCCGGGTGATTCATGTTTATGTTGCAGGTGCTTCATTCGCGTACTCTATAGAACATAAGTTTGAAGTTTTGTCTTTTCTTTCAATGACGAGAAGTGCCTCATGGTCATTTGATAAATGCTCAATATCACTCCACCAATAAGGAGGCGAGGAAGGGGTTCGGGGATTCCATTCCCGTTGGTCAGAGGGGGAAAGTGGACTAAATCCAGTTTTGATTGTGAAATCTTTGTCCTGGATGGCACATCCCCGAAGGTCAAAACAATGTTTGCGAATTTCACGAAGCATTTGTCTTAAAGAGAGCGGGGGACTACAGCTTCCAATGTAGAGTGTTCCATTTATAGTTCTGGTTACCACCAAAGCCGCGAGAGGATTTGGGGTCGCACACCCAATTCTTGAGCTTCCGATAGTTGCATTTCGAAACTTTTTTACCAATGCTGTTGCAATTCCATGTTTTCGGTACAGTGGCAATACCGCCATTGATTCGATCCAGGCGATCCTTCCGCCCATATAAGGTATCTCTTTACCAAACAAATAACCGATTCCACATTTTTCATCACCGGATATGAAGAGAAAGTCCGTTGACTCTAATCTCTCTGCTGTGGATTTTGGGCCCAAACGGTAAGGCCTTCCGTCTGGTCTGTAGCCAAAACTGTTATTGAAAATATCAGAGACAAGATTTACCAGATTTCCATTTCGAGCGGCTTCCGGACCTGAAAACCTTGTAAAACTTTGAGAAGAAAGAAGGTTTGAATTATTCAGTTCGCCTTCCAAAATGTTTTGAAGGTTGTTCTTTACTACGGGGCGGGGAAGTTGATAAGGATGATGAGGGTTTTGCGGGCCAAGGAGGGATGTCGAAGATTCCTCTTTGGAGCAAAAAAGATTGGTTTGGTCTTTCAAGTTTGAGGAACTCCTATTGAGTTTAGGAGACAAAGAAGAGGTTAGGATTTTATAGGTATTTCCTGGTCTACAGTCAAGGTGATTCCTTTGAGGGGTTTTTTGCAGTACAAATATGGGGAGGAACATTGCTTGATAGTATTTCTCCGATATTATGGACTCATAAGGAAAGCACAATCAACCGCCAGGAGGCCGATTCCGGAGGAAACAATACAAATCGTTAGGGTATGGTCAAAAAGTTGGAAGTGGGGGGACAATGATGGGGAACATGGAAACAGTCGATTACTCATCTTATTTCAGTATATAATTCCCATAATTTTCCATAGAGGAATTTCCTTCCGGCCGCTCACTGTTGATTTGGCCGTATGATCCAATCCTGATTCTCGCAACGAAGGAGGAAGCTATGAGTCTGGCTGATAATCAATGCGTACCATGCAAAGGTGGGGTGCCTGCGCTGGAATCGGCGAAGGTGCGGGAGATGTTGGGGCAGGTGGATCAGGGATGGAGCGTCAACACCGAAGGGCATATCGAACGCACGTACGAATTTAAAAATTTCGCGGCAGCCCTGGCGTTTGTGAACGCCGTCGGCGCGATTGCCGAGGCGGAGGGACATCACCCCGACCTGCATCTGGCGTGGGGTACATGCATGGTGGAAATCTGGACGCACAAAATTCACGGGCTGACCGAGAGCGACTTCTATCTGGCCGCCAAAGCCGACCGCGCGTTTGCAAACCATGGCTGACTCCACACTCATCACCATTGACCCGCCTTCTCACACCGCCCCGGCGGGCAACGACGCCCCATGGGTTGATCCGAACGGCGTTCCGCAGGTGGCGTTGGTCACCATGCCGTTCGGCTACGCAAAGTTCCCGTCCATTCAACTGGGCACCTTGTCCCGCGTGTTGAAAAACCACGGCATCGGGTCGAAGAGTTATCATTTCAATGTGCTGTTCGCCCATCGCATCGGCATGCGGCTGTACGACGTGCTGTGCGAAACACGCGGGATGATCGGGGAGTGGCTCTTTTCTTCCATGCTCTTCCGCGACAACCCAAAACACGCGCAGTACCCGCACGTGTTCAGGCCCGTGCTTGAGAAGACGGCGCGGGAAGCCGAATGTTCCACGGCATCGCTGGAAGACATTGCACGCACCGTGGCCCCGCAATTTCTCACCGAACTGGCGACCACACACGACTGGGGTCAATACACCATCGTCGGCTTTACCTCAACCTTTGACCAAAACGTGGCGAGCCTCACCATGGCGAAGTTGATCAAAGACCTGTATCCCAACGTGCGCATTGTCTTTGGCGGGGCCAACTTTGACGGGACCATGGGCCTGGAATATTTCCGGGCGTTTCCCTGGATTGATTACGTCGTGGTCGGCGAGGGCGAAGCGACCTTTCCCGTCCTGGCCGAAAAAATTCTTCGCGGGCGGGAAGACAACTTTCCCTCCGGCGTGACGTACCGCAAGGACGGACAGATTCACTTCCAGCCCAACACGACACTGTTTTCCGATTTTACCAACGTCGGCCCGCCGGATTACGACGACTATTTTGACACGGTGCGGGATATTGAAGGCCAAGGCTCGACGGGACTGAATCGGATTTTGCTCTACGAAGGGTCGCGCGGATGCTGGTGGGGAGAAAAACATCACTGCACCTTCTGCGGCCTGAACGCGCAAGCCATGACGTTTCGCGCCAAGTCGTCCGCGCAAGTGGCCAGGGAAATGGATCTGCTCTCCAGCCGCTATGACACCACGCGATTCCGGCTGGTTGATAACATCATTGATTTGCGCTACATCGACAATTTGTTTGGCCACTTTGCCGACGGGCACTATGACCTCGACGTGTTCCTGGAGACCAAAGCCAATCTGACCAAGCAGCAAATTCGCACGCTGGCCCGTGGCGGGGTGAAGTGCATGCAGCCGGGTATTGAAAGTTTAAGCGCGGCGCAACTCAAGGAAATGGACAAAGGCGTCAGCCCGCTCCAGAATATTCAGTGCCTCAAATGGAGCCGTTACTACGACCTGGACATCAACTGGAACATTCTTCTGGGATTCCCGCGGGAAACCAACGAGGATTACCAACGCCAGATTGATCTCATTCCCTCGCTCGTTCATCTGCAACCACCGGAGAGTACGGGCAAACTGTGGCTGGAACGATTCAGCCCGTATTTCATGCGACCCGAAGCGTATGGCGTGCAGATTACCGGTCCGGGGGCGGCGTACGAATACGTGTACGACGAGAGAAACGTGGATCTGAACAAAATCGCGTATGACTTCGAATACGAGATTGCGTGGAAGGTGGACCCGGCTCTCTATGAGCAATTAACCAGTCTCGTGCGGGAATGGCGGGCCAGGTATTTCTCGCAAGATCGCCCGTTTCTGTTCTATGCCAAAGCCATGAGTTACGTCACCGTCTATGACGGCCGCACAGCGCAGCCCCTAAGCGAACGGTTTGACAAGCCTTTTTCGTTGATCATTGACGCTTGCAATGAATCGCCGAAAACGCTTGACCAAATCCGGCGTACGGTGGCCTGGAAAACATCAGCGTCACAGGCCGGAACCTCCATTGACGCCGCCGTCTCCACCCTGATCGCCAAACGCATTATCGTGGAAGAAAAGGGGCGACACTTCACCCTTGCGCTTCCGGTCAATCCTCATCTGTAGGCCGCCGCACGCGCCCCGTGCTGTCACGTTCGTGAGGCCATTCACTCTCGGCGCAAGTCCGCTTGGTGATGGTTTGATGATGGGTTGGTGTTCAGACGAACCCGTGCCCGTCTGCGGCACGGCTATCCTGTGCCTGGAAGCTGACAGAATCGGCAAGAGATATGAGAGGTGGCAGGGAGCACGCTCACGCGTTTCCGCCTTCTTCGGGCTTGTGCGTGAGCATATCTGAAAATCGTTTCCTGATAATGTCGGTGACCTGGGCCATACTGTCCGTCACCTCTTTCAATTCTTCGGGAGTCAATTCTTCTTTTAACGCCGGATTCAGTCCCCATTTGGCGCTGACGTGCTGACCTTCACGCTCCATGTGGACCGTCAGAATTTCGGTTTCAACGGGGGCTTTTGCCTGACCTGTCGTGGATGGTTTCCGCTGTGGGGATTCGCCTGCCGCCATGTGTTCCCTTTCGACGCCGGATGGATACATCGCGCGATAATGATTGAAATGACTGTGACGGTTTTTTGCACCGGGTGTCAAATTGACCGGCACGATGCGCCCGGAAAGGCGACACGTCATTCCCGCGTCAGCGGGAATCCGGCCCCCCCGGCACCTCAACGCGGCAAGGACGGGGGCGGCACAGGCGGCGCATGGATTCCCGTTTTCACGGGCAGAACGAAAGGACGTGTCAATGCGCAACCTGATTCTCACTTCTCTGATCGTGCCGCTCGTTGTCGCGGCGTCTCTCTTGTTCTGTTGGAAGCAAAAAGAAGGGGAATCGGAACGGAGCCTCTGGGTGCGGGAAGATCTGGAAACCCTCTCCCAGAGCGGCACAATCCATCAGGGTGATCTGGACAGTTTTCGGTCGGTGTTCGATGAGCACGTCAAGTATGTGATCGTGGATTCCAGGGGAGGCGACGTTGACGAGGCTGTTCAAATCGGGATGATCTTACGCAAGGCCCACATCACGGTTATTGTTCGCGGACTGTGCCTGTCCTCTTGTGCCAACTATTTTTTTACAGCCGGAGAAACACGGATCATTGATGATGGACTGGTCGGTTTTCATGGGAACGCAAGCGCGCTGACGGCACGGTATGGCGGGGCTGAACAGCTCCTTGAAAGCCGGATGCCTTTTTGGATGCAATGGTTTATTTCAGAGGAGAACACACAAGAGGAGATACGAAAAATCAGGCAAACGATCCGGCGGGAAAAAGAATTCTTTGCCGCTCTCGGTATCTCCCAGGCACTCTTTACGGTCAGCCAGTTGCCTGATAAAGGCAAAGGCAATCAGCGCCAGTACACCTTCCTGTTGCCGACGGCATCCACATTTGCCAAGTATGGCATCCGCCACGTTCAGGGATCCCAGAATGTCGCGTTAAAGAAAAAACTGGAAAAGGAATTTTCCATGCGATTCTTACATGAGTAAAGCCGGCATGTCGGAGAGACCATGGGAGTGAGAAGTGACCGGGCGGCGCCCTCATTAAAATGTCATCTGCAGTCCCACGTTGCCGGAGAGAGACGTTTCCAACCCTGCCACGTAGCCATATTCCAGACCAGCGACAAAGCGGACCGCGTCCGTGACGGCGTACCGGATATTCGCGCCGCGAGACGATGCGCCCGTCGTCGAGATCATCCCGAGGTTGTCAACCACGACGTTGGCTCCTCGTGAGAAAACGGCAGACTGGCTGTCAACCGTTAGGGAGACCGCGCCGCCTGATTCAACGGTCAGCGTGTCAGCCTCCTCGAGCGTCAATCGGGTTGTCCTCGTTTCGCCATCTGCGATCGTGTAATCCACCTGCGCCTGCGAGGGCAGGGCAAGCCCACAGATCACCCCGCTCACTACGGTGAGGCAAAACAGACCGCATTCAACGATCCCGGCCGGTCTATTTGGTGGGTTCATGCCAGAAGTTCATCATCGGCTTTCTTATCCTGACGAAACCGTTTCGTGGTCCGTGCGTCTGTCACTGTCGGCAAGATCTCACTTGTATCCTAAAATTTGGGCAAACCATAACGCAACGCCGGAACGCCGCTGACGGATTTTTGCACGGGCAAGTCTTGTCTCATACCCCTCCCAGGGGGTAGAGTTCAGAGACCCTGGCGATTCTCTCAAACGGGAAAACGTCCTCGCTCGCACCATTCATCCAGAGGCCACGCCCAATGCATATTGACTGGAAAAAAATTCTTCAATCTCTCCGGCACGAAGTCATCCCCAGGCGGTGGGACATGCAGGAATTTGCCAGAAATTTCTTTGAAGGTCTGTTTCTTGTGGTGCCCATGGCGGTCACCGTCTATGTCGTCTTTTTTGTGTTTAATTTCATTGACGGCTGGTTGAGTATTCCCGTTCCGGGGTTGGGGTTTGTCCTGACCATCGGCACGATTATTCTTGTCGGACGCCTGGCCTCAAACGTGTTCTTCCGCGGCGCCCTGGGGTCAATGGAAAAAATCCTCACCCGCGCTCCCTTTATCAAATTGGTGTACACGTCACTCAAAGATCTCATTGAAGCCTTTATGGGAGAAAAAAAACGTTTTGACCAACCCGTTGTCGTCACGCTCATCCCGGGCGGCCATGCCGAAGCCATTGGGTTTGTCACGCGCCAGAGTCTGGACGTGTTCGGGCTGGAGAATCGGGTCGCCGTCTATTTTCCTCAATCCTATAATTTTGCCGGCAACCTGCTGGTGGTTCACCGTGATCACGTTCGTCCGCTGAACGTCGAAAGCTCGGATGTCATGACCTTTATCGTCTCGGGCGGAGTCTCTGGTGGCTCGGGCAACGAGAAGAACGAGGAACCCGGGGCCGTACCGAACGTCGCTTCGGCATTGCCGGCGCCGACAGCATCTCCACAAGATCACGAATAATCTCCATCCAGACGTTCACACTGCCTGGGCGCGCAGGTTCGTGTGCGATCACGCCGTGACTGAACGGTGACACGCTTTCCCAGGATAAAAGATATGCAACCTGATATAATCAACGCGTTGAATGTCTTCAACGTTCACACGCTTCGTGGCTGGTTTTCGAAAGGATAATCGTGTCCCCGGCGCAAACCATGTGTCGCAACCTCCGCCGTCTCCTTCTTCTCTGCCTGTGCGTGGTCGCGGTCACGGCCTGTGGCGAGCAACAAGCCGCGCCTCCTCCCAAAGGCCGTCCGCCGACACCGGTGCGGGTGGCGCCGGTCCTGACGCAGACCGTGCAGCAGACCGTCACGCTGGTGGGAACCGTTGAACCCTGGAAACGCAGCATTGTCGCCAGCGAGATCGGGGGAATTATCCGGGACTTTCCGGCGAAAGAAGGCAGGATGGTCACACAGGGGGAACTGTTGGCGCACTTGCGGATGGAGACGCTGGAGATCCAATTTGATGCCGCCTCGGCGTCACAGCGGGAGGCCGACACCCGCTATCAACAAGCCCAGGGGGATCTGGTTCGTACCCGCGCACTCTTTGAAAAAGAACTCGTCACGCAAAAGGAATTTGATGACGCCCAGGCCGAAGCCAACGCCCTGCGAGAGCGCCTGTCGCAGTTGGACGCCGACATCCGGCGCGTCCGGGACCAGATGCAAAAATCCAGCATCGTCGCCCCGTTTGACGGATGGATTACGCAGGAATTTACGGAGATCGGACAGTGGGTGGAAGAAGGCGGGAACATTATCGAGATGGTTGACGTGTCTCACGTGCAGGTCCAGATCCCTCTCCCGGAACGCTACGTCCGGCATATTCAAATCGACGATTTCGTGCAAGCCACCTTTGACGGCATCCCGGAGTTTGAAGCTCAAGGCCGGGTCTTCTCGCTGATCGCCCAGGCCGATCGCGTCTCGAGAACTTTTCCGGTCAAAGTGGATATCCAGAATCCGTCGCTGACGATCAAAAGCGGCATGGTATCCCGCGTCACGCTCCAGGTGGGCCGGCCTCACCAGGGCATTGTGATCCCCAAAGACGCCCTGGTCCTCCGGGGCAACAACGAGTTTGTATTTCTGGTGAAGGAGAACACGGTTGAGCAGATTCCGGTGACCTCCGGTCTGCACATGGACGACCTCGTTGAAGTCAAGGGCATGCTCCGGAAAGGCATGACCGTCGTGATGGAAGGGAATGAACGACTGTTCCCCGGCCAGCCCGTGCGGATTCTCGACTCTCCCGCGAGCCCTCGATGAACCTCATCCAATTCGCCATCAGATACCCCGTCACCACGGCTGTCGGGGTCATTTTCGTGGTTCTCTTTGGGGTGGTGTCGCTTACCAAACTCCCCGTCCAACTCACGCCCGACGTCTCCAAACCCGAAATCACGGTGGAAACCCGATGGCAAGGCGCCAGCCCCAAGGAGGTGGAGCGCGAGGTCGTGGAGAAACAGGAAGAGCAACTGAAAGGCGTTGAGGGGCTGGAGAAGATGTTTGGCGAAAGCTCATACAACTCCGCCAAAGTCATCCTGCGTTTTCCCGCCGGAACCAATATCGACACGAGTCTTCTGCACGTTGCCAACCGCCTGAATCAGGTCAAGGCCTACCCCGACGAAGTGGACGAACCCGTCATCAGAAGCGCCGAGACGGCCGGCAGCGCCATGGCCTGGTTTATTTTTGAACCGTTGGAGGGCAACCCCGTCGAAATTGACACCTTGCGGGATTTTGCGGAAGACGTGATTCAGGCGCGTTTCGAGCGGATCCCCGGCGTGGCGGCGTCCAATGTGTACGGAGGACGCGAACGAGAGCTGCGCGTGCTCGTGGACCCGATGAAACTGGCCACGCGTTCCCTGACGGTTCAGGATTTGGCGCAGGCGCTTGATCAGGAAAATCGCGACTTCAGCGCGGGCGACTTTGACGAGGGCAAACGGTCATACGTTGTCAGAACCGTCGGGGAATACCAAAGTCCCGACGACGTGGGTCAGGTCATTGTTGCCAGACGGAACGGGTTGCCGGTGTACGTGCGGGACATCGCGACCGTCAGCATCGCCTATACGGATCCGTTACACGTCGTTCGGGAAATGGGACGTGATTCAATTGCCGTCAATGCGATTCGGAAGAACGGAGCCAATATCCTGGACGCGATGCAGAAGCTCCGGGAAGCCGTGCGGGAATTAAACGACGGGGTCCTGGACAAACGAGGCTTCAAGCTCTTTCAGGTGTACGACGAAACGGACTACGTCTATAGCTCCATTCAACTGGTGGAAAAGAATCTGGTGATCGGCAGCGTCCTGGCCGTCATGATTCTTTTGCTGTTTCTGCGCGCGGGCAGCACGACGCTCATGATTGGATTGGCCATTCCCATCAGCATCATGGGCACCTTTATTGCGTTGTGGGTGTTGGATCGCAACGTGAACATTATCAGTCTCGCCGGGATGACGTTTGCCGCGGGCATGTTGGTGGACAACTCCATTGTCGTCCTGGAAAACATTTATCGTCATCGGGAGTCGGGGAAGCCGCTGTTTCGGGCCGCCTATGACGGCACCGCCGAAGTCTGGGGAGCGGTACTGGCCAGCACCCTCACCACCATCGCCGTCTTTGTGCCCATTGTGTTTGTTGAAGAACAAGCCGGACAACTCTTTCGGGACATCGCCATTGCCATCAGCGCCGGCGTGGGGTTGAGCCTTCTCGTCTCTATTACCGTTATTCCCTGCCTGTCCGCACGAATTTTAAAAACCGGGAAACGCAACCGCCATCGGGACCCCGCGCTTTTGCGCCCGGAAGACGCGCGTCTGACGACGCACCGCAAAGGGGGCGGGGCGCTGATAGGAGATTTCATTTACTGGATATGCGGCAGCGTCATGGGGCGCCTGGGCATCGTCGTCGGCTTAACCACGCTCGCCATTGGCATCACCTGGCTGTTGCTGCCGAAAGCCGAATACCTTCCCAGCGGGAATCGCAATCTTATCATCGGCATTGTGCTTCCGCCGCCGGGATACAACACGGAGAAGTTTGTGCGGTTGGGAGAATCCATTGAGGCCGTGCTCACGCCCTATTGGGACGCCCAACCTGATTCCCCGGAGGAAGCCGCCCTGGATGGCCCCAGTATTCGCAATTTTTTCTACGTGGCGGCCGGCCGTTCGGTGTTTATGGGCGCCCGCACGAATGATGACAAAAAAATTCGCGATTTGATTCCGGTGTTTCGCAAATCCATGGCCGACATTCCCGGCATCATCGGGATTGTGACTCAAAGCAGTTTGTTTCAGAGAGGACTGGGCGAAGGAAGGAACATTGACATTGAAATTACAGGCCCGGAACTCGACAGGCTCCTGGCGCTGGGCGGACAGATCTTTGGACAGGTTCGCGCCATCCTGCCGGGAGCGCAGGTTCGTCCCAAGCCCAGTCTCGATCTGGGAAGTCCAGAAATGCGGGTCAGCCTGAAACGAGAACGCGCGGCAGACGTGCAAATGACCAATCGGGAACTCGGCTTTATCATTGACGCCCTGGTTGACGGCGCGAAAGCGAGCGACTACCAGTTTGAAGGCGATGAAATTGATCTCACCATTCGCGGCCTTGATCGCTACGCCGACCGCACGCAGGACCTGGCGAACCTTCCCGTCTTTACTCGCGGCGGCCGCCTCGCCACGGTGGGTGACATTGCCGACATCGCACTCGTGGCGGGGCCGGAACAAATCAACCATATTGAGCGCGAACGGGCCATCACCATCCAGGTTATTCCTCCGGGCGATATGCCGCTGGAAACGGCCATGGACATGATCGAACAGCAAATCCTGCGTCCACTCAAAGAAGGCGGCGGCGTGAGTCGTCTGTATAGTATGCGTCTGTCGGGCACGGCGGACGATCTCACCAACACCTACAACGCCCTGAAATATAACTTTCTCCTCGCCCTGCTCATTACCTATTTGCTCATGGCCGCCCTGTTTGAAAGTTTTCTGTATCCCTTTGTGATTATCTTCAGCGTGCCGTTGGCCGCCGCCGGGGGTATTCTTGGGTTGTTCGTCGTCAATCATGCCATCACCCCGCAACCTCTGGATGTCTTGAGCATGTTGGGGTTCATTATTCTGATCGGCGTGGTGGTCAACAATGCCATTCTGGTCGTTCATCAAGCCTTGAATTTTATGGACCCGCACCGGCGGAACCAGTCGGGACCCGATGAAGGTCAAGCCATGGGCGCCATGCCGGCCCGTCAAGCCATCAGCGAATCCGTCCGATCCCGCATCCGACCCATTATGATGAGTATGCTGACCACCACCTTCGGCCTCCTGCCTCTGGTGCTGGCCTCGGGAGCAGGGTCGGAATTGTACCGGGGCATTGGCAGCGTCGTACTCGGCGGCCTCATCCTCTCCACCGTGTTCACGATCCTTTTGGTTCCGGCGTTATTCAGCCTCGTGATGGACTGGAAGCTCAAATACGCCGAGTGGACGGCGGCGAGAAACGTTTCCGTTCCGGAAAGCTATCGGATATGATCTGGAGATTGATGGCAAACGCGGCTTCAAACCCGTCACGTCCTTCCACCCGGCGGACAATCCTGATCAGCATCATGCTGTGCGCGGGTCTCGTGTCGTGGCCGGGAACGGCGCAGCTCTCACGGGCGCAAGAGGACCCCCCCGCCACTCCAACTCCCGCCGAACGTCGGCTTAGTATGCGCGACGCGATGCGCACAGCCCTGGATCACAACTACATGGTCAAACTCTTTCAAGAGCGGATCGCGCAAGCCGAGGGGCAAGTCGTCACACAACGCGGGGCGCTCCTCCCGAATCTGTCCGCCAGAGTCAGCGGCGCGAGACGGCGATTCTTTTTGGGCAGATTTGGCGGGAGTCCGAGCGTGTCCAACCCACTGAATTTTTATGAGAGCCGCCTGACGTTGACCCAGAATATTTTCAGCCTTAGCCTGATTCAAGGATGGCGCGCGGCGCGAACCAATGTTGAGGTGGCCGTCTTGAGCGCGGAAACCCAGAAAATGGACACCATGGCCATCGTCGCATTGGCGTACCTGGAAACCTTGCGGGTACAGCAAGCCGTTGAGGCCCGCCTGGCCGACGTGGAACTCAACCACGCATTGTTGAGCCTGGCCACGGAGCGCAAAGCGGCGGGCATGGCCACCAGCCTGGATGTCACACGGGCGAAGGTACAGCTCGAAAATGAAAAGCAACGCCTGCTCGTCGCCCGTAATGCGTATGACCGCGCGAAACTCAACTTGAGCCGTGCCATGGGCCTCTCCCTGGACGTGAATCTCACGTTGACGGACACACTCACGCTGGTTGACGTCGCACCGCAGACCGTCGGTGAAGCCTTGCAAGTCGCCGGCGCCAATCGCGTCGAACTCAAAGCCCAGAAAAAACGGGAGCGGCTGGCCGCACTCCGGTTAAGCTCCGTCACCATGGAACGTGTGCCGTCTCTTATCGGCGGCGGAGACGTGGGCGTCATCGGCAATCAGATCCCCAACTCCTTGACCACCGACAACGTTGAAGTGCTGTTGTCCATTCCCATTTTTAATGGAGGGGAGCTGGAGGGACGCATTTCCGAAAATCGCAGCGCCGTCCGCCTGGAAGCCATCACCATGCGAGACCTCGAAAATCAAGTGGCGCTCGAAGTGCGTGACGCGCTGCTGACGCTGGAATCAACTCAACAACAAGTCGCCGTGGCCCAGGCGGGATTGCGGTTGGCATTCGAGGAACTTGATCTCGCCCGACAGCGTTTCGCCGTTGGCGTGGCCACCAATATTGAAATCACGGACGCCCAAACGTCGGTGGCGCAAGCTCGTGACAATCTCATTGACGCGCTGTTTAATTTCAACGCGTCCCGTGTCAATCTGGCCAGAGCACAGGGCCGACTGGACGACCTCTAGCCCACACACCACTCATCTTCGACAGGAACATCACAGGATGAGGACCGCCGCGCACGCGACTGGTCTTCGGGTCATGACGATGCCATTGGAAGATCCACACATTCAAAACGACGTTCGGGCACAGGCCGGCAAGCGTCGAACGTTTGCCATTATCAGTCATCCCGACGCGGGCAAAACGACGGTCACGGAAAAACTGCTGCTCTATTCGGGCATGGTCCGCACCGCCGGCATGGTGGGCAGCCGCAAAAGCGCCAAAACGGCGACGTCCGACTGGATGGCCATGGAACAGGAACGCGGAATCTCCATCACCACGTCGGCCATGCAATTCCGGTACAAACACACCATCATCAACGTGCTCGACACACCGGGCCACGAGGATTTCTGCGAAGACACGTATCGAACGTTGACGGCCGCGGACAGCGCCATCATGGTCATTGACGCCGCGAAGGGCGTGGAAAACCAAACGCGGAAATTATTTGAGGTGTGCCGGTTGCGAAAAATTCCCGTCCTGACATTGATCAACAAAATGGATGTGCCGGGACGGCCGCCGCTTGATCTCACGGCGGAGGTGGAAGACGTGCTTCGCATTCATGCCAGTCCCGTCAACTGGCCCGTGGGGGCGGGGCGGGAATTCGTGGGCGTGGTGGACCGTGCCACGCGGCAGGTCTCGCTGTTCAAAAAAATGGCGGCGGGAGGAGCCGTCAAATCCGGGCGCACGGAAATGTCGTTCGACAGCTCCGATGTCCGGACGCTGATCGGGGAAACGTTGTGGCAGGAAGTCGCCCACGATTTGGAACTGTTGGCGGTGGCCGGGAATCCCTATGCACGGGAGGCCTTTCTCAAGGGCGAAGTCACGCCCGTCTTTTTTGCCTCCGCGCTCACGAACTTCGGCATTGAAAATTTCTTTGACGCTTTTGTGGACATGGCGCCCGCCGCCATGCCGCGGACGGCCGACCGGCCCGATGGCACCGAAATCGTCGTGGACCCGGCAGTGCGGTCATTCAGCGCCTACGTCTTCAAGATTCAGGCGAACATGAATCCCCGCCATCGCGACAGCACAGCCTTTCTGCGAGTCTGCTCCGGACGATTCGAACGCGACATGGTCGTCACCCATCACCGTCTCGGCCAGACAATCCGCCTGTCCCGTCCCCATCGTCTCATCGCCAAAAGCCGCGACACCGTGGACGTGGCGTATCCCGGTGACATTATCGGCGTCATTGATCCCGGACAGTTTGCCATCGGCGATACCGTCTCGCTCGGCGACGGGTTCAATTACAAACCGCTGCCTCAATTTCAACCGGAGGTGTTTGCCAGGATTCAACCCACCGACGTGGGCAAACGCAAAGCCTTTGACAAAGCGTTGAAACAAATGACCGCCGAAGGCACGGTGCAGATGCTGTGGAGCCTTGATGATCTGGGGTTCATCGTCGCCGCCGTGGGTCGCCTCCAATTCGACGTATTACAGTTTCGTCTGCGCAACGAATATCGCGTGGAGACCAGGCTGGAGCCGCTTCCCTATGAATGCAGCGCCTGGCTGGTGGGAGACACCAACACCTTTCGCGCCCCGGGCGACGCCCTTGTCGTCAAAGATCAACAGGGTCGCCCCATTGTGCTTTTCCGCTCTCCGTGGTCGAAAAATTTCACCAAAGAACGCAACCCAGACCACGATCTGCTGGATATGGGGTAAGGAGACTGTGAGTCAATGACCCTTGCGCCGTCTATCCGTCATGCCCGTAGCCGTGAGCGTGAATCCGGCGCGTTGTTGTCGGGGTTTCGTCGCGGCGCGGGAAGGGACATGGCGCCGATCTGCTATACTGTGCCAATCAACCGGAACGCCATGATCCACAACGGAGAGGTGAACGATGGACGTACAAGTCTATGGATGCAATCACGTCGTCATTGAAGTGGACAACGCCCAAAAAGCCGTGGAGTTTTACGCGGATGTGTTTCACCTGGAAATGCTCCGTGGCGGAGAGGGAGCCGCCTGGTGCAAACTTGGGGAACACCAGTTCCTGGCTATTTTTGAAGTGGAAACACTGCAACCCGACCGCACCAAACACTTCGGGCTGATGGTGCGCGACGAAGCGCAGATTCAGGCCGTACGGGACAAGCTCGTCAATAAATACGGTCTGAAGATGGAACCCAATTTCCGCTGTGATTTCCGCGACCCCTGGGGCAACCGCATCCAGGTCGGCGACCTTAGCGACGAATCGCTGGTGTGGCTGTTGCCGTACCGGGAAGTGCAGAAGACGGGGATTCGGTTTGAGTGATGGGAGCTTTTCTCATAGCTCTGTATTGGCGTGGCTCAAGTTGCGAGACTCTCGTGATTCGTGACGCGCAAGAGCCGGTCAGATGGATCGCCCAGCGGTCGCTTTGACCCGCGCATGAGGAATATTCGGGCTGTCCGGGTGAACGGTGATCTCTCTACGGCCCGGATTCACGACCAAATCCATGTCTTCCATCGGCACGGCTCCCAACAACACTTCATCACCGATCACGAGAGCGCCGACGTAGCAAAACCGTTCGCCAACCGTGACCTTTAAGGGGCCGACATAGGGAACGGTCAGGCTTCTCCCGTCTGCAACCGAGACCTCCCTCATGGATTCTGTTCCCAGGTTCAGTTGAAGAGCCACGTGCTCGGGGATACACAACATCAGTGCGCCAGTGTCCGCCAACGCCTTCACGGTCACAGACGCCAACTCCGGCTGCCTTGGGTTGCTTAATGCTATTGTTGCAAATACGTGTCCCATTGAGAAACTTCACACAGCGAAACAGGCGTCAGGCAACGCGCCTCGTCGTCATGCCGCGAACTATTTCAGCATGAACCAAACCCACCTGTCCTCCAATCACCATATGCCAACGGCTATGATATGGCTCCGAATCAAGACGACGGTTACTGCTTAAACAACCCCTTCAACAATTTCCTCCCCGCCTTCTCCACCTCTTTTCCCAAATCTCCGGCGGATTTGCCGAGTTGCTCGACACTCACGGGAAACCGTGTTCCCGATTGTGTCACGGCATCAATGGTGGCCGCGTACACAGCATTGAAGATGATGGCTAAAGATTCCCGGAGGCCGGCGCCTTCGGATGATTTGCCAATATCGTGTAATTCAAGGTCGGGCAACGACAATTGCACGACACCGCTTTTGCCCCCCATGAGACTCACGTTCATTGCTGTGTCTTTCATGGTCACTTTTTTAATGTGAACGCGCGGCTCCGATTCCTCTTCTTCCTCATACCCTTCCTTGTGGTCTTCGGCTTGTGCGTCATCCGAATCCGATTGCACATTGCGTTTCACGTTGCGCTGAATGTCGCTGAGGTTGCTGCCCAGCTTGAACCTTTCAAACGTGACGCGCGGCCCCGCGATCAGCACTTCTTCGACAATGACGGTCTCGCACAACAGCGAACTCCAATCCACCCGCACCTGAACGTACGGCAGGGAAACGGCATTCGCGGTCTCATAGCCTTCGGGGTTGCCGATGGTGAGCTGCTTCAACCCGGCTTGTATGGTCCAGCCGGACGGCAGCGACAGGTCAACATCCTCCAGCGTCACCGGCACGCCCAGAACTTTGGCTCCCATCGTCTCCACGCCGGTTTTAATCAAGGTCGGCAACAACAGGACAAGAATGATCATCCCGACCACCGAAAGGACTCCGATCAGCGCAAGCACTTGCAGAATAATCTTCATCGGCGTTCGCATGGCTCCCCCCATGTGCTTCCCTCCATCGCAGATTCGTGGTTCTTGATGCGCTCGTGTTTCACCACGGCCATTGTGCCGTGCATGAAGGATCCATCGGATGGGTCCGGCTACAGCTCGCGCCGGCCTTCAATGGATTTGGTCAGCGTCACTTCATCGGCATATTCAATGTCCATGCCGACGGGAATGCCATAGGCAATGCGTGACATGGTGACACCGTAGGGCTTCAACAGTTTCGTGAGATAAATGGCCGTGGCCTCGCCTTCAATGGTGGGATTCGTCGCCACGATGACCTCCTCAATTCCACCTTCTTTGACGCGCAGTTCCAACTCCTTCGCGCGAATGTCAGACGGACCGACGCCGTCCAGCGGCGACAGCGAGCCCATCAAGACGTGATAGAGGCCTTTGTACCCGCGACTCTGATCAATGGCATGTAAGGTACTGGGTTCTTCCACGACCAGAATTTTCGTGCGGTCCCGTTTCGGGTCCTGGCACACGTCGCACAACGCGCTTTCCGCGATATTGCGACATTGCTCGCAAAACGTCACAAAATCCTTGACGTCGCGAATCGCATCGGCCAGGCGCAAGGCGTCTTCCTTGCTCGCCTTCATCATATGAAACGCGAGACGTTGCGAAGTCTTTTGCCCAATCCCTGGCAACCGAACAAATTCTTTCGCCAGCCTGGCCAACAAGCCCTGCCTCTGTGGTTCGCTCATAATGGTTCAGTCACATGTGTCACGCGGCGAAGACGCTCAATGTCCCGATGCGCACCGCATGGTCCAACATTCCGTCACAAGATCCCCGGAAGCCCCAACCCTCCGGTCAACCCTTTCATCTCTTCAGCCATGATATCTTTGGCTTTGCGCAACGCTTCGTTGGTGGCGGCGGCAAGGAGATCCTGCAACAGGTCGCGATCCTCCGCCTTCAACACTTCGGGGTCAATCTCCACTTTGGCAATACGCATGCCCCCCGTGGCCGTCACCGTGACCATGCCGCCACCGGCCGATGCCTGGACGGTTTTCGCATCCGCTTCCGCCTGAAGTTTTCCCAGTTTCGCCTGCATGGCATGCGCCTGCTTCAACAAATTCCCCATGTTGGCCAAGGGATTCTCTGACATGCTTATGCCTCCTTCTTTCCCGGCATTCGACTCGCCTTCACCACTTCGACGCCAAACAAATCCTGCGTGTGTTTCACCACGGGATTCTCCCGAACGCGTTCCAGCAACGCCTGATCATCCTGCTTCTGTTGTGTCTCTCGCGTCTGTTTGATGGTGCCCCTGTCTCCCGGCTCTTCGGTCAACTCGACCACGCGAAGCCGGATGGTCGCCCCGGCAACCTCCCGACACACCCGCTCAATCAGTGTGCGGTTCTCTTGTTTCTGGATGACTGAACAGGCCAGCGAGTTTGATTTGGCAAACCCGACGATGACCTGGCTGTCTTCGATTTTCACCAACGTCCCCATTTCCAAAAAGGGGCCGACGTTGGGATGCTGACCGATCACGGCCTCCACAACGCGCGACCAGTCTTCCTGCCGCATGACCGGAGAACCCGCCGGAGAGGGCGGCGTTCGCGGGGCCACGGTTGCAGGTGTCGTCCCTTGCGCCACGACCACGGGACGTGCGGGAGGAGCGCTCGCCACCTGTTTCTGCGAGAGGGTGGTTCCTTGACGCGGAGAAGAAACCTCGGCTCTCTGGCCGGACCGGTCAGCCGGCGGCGGGCCGGGCCTTCCGCCTTGTTGTGCCGGCGCCGATGACTGTGGCTGTGACGACGACCGTGATGCCACGGACTCCGGATTGCTCTTCTCAACCGGCGCGCGCGAACGTTGCGGTGGCCCCTTCGGCGCGTCGGTGGTTGGCGGCGGCGTCACGCTGCGTTGCCGCACACTCGCCGCGCGAACCGCGGCCACTTCAAACATAAAACGGGGACGCGCCGTTGACCGAAGGCGATCTTCGGCCTGGGTAAAGAGATGAAATAAATCCTGTAGCTGCTCGACCGAAAACGATTGGGATTCCTTCATCACCCGCTCGACTTCTTCGCCGGGCAAATCCATCAACCCCTGCGCCTGCTCCGGACCGGACACCACCGACGCGATCATCAAATGGCGCATACGCTCCACGATCGCTCCGCACCAGGCCCGAAGGTCGTGCCCCTGTCCAACCGCTTCTCCGACCAGTTCCACAGCCGCGGCGGGATCCTGGTTCACCACCGTGCCGACCAGGCGACTCACCAGTTCGTCCGGCACGGCCCCGAGCATGACTTCCACGTCGCGCTCGGTAATGGTGGTCCCCCCAAACGCCACGGCTTGATCGAATAAACTCAAGGCATCGCGCAGACTGCCTTCACTGGCTCTGGCCATCACGCCCAGGCTTCGTTCTTCAACCGTGACCTCAAGCTGTTTCGCGACGGATTGCAGACGGTTCATGATCTCCAGCCGTGGAATCCGCCGAAAGTTGAAATGTTGACATCGCGACGTGATGGTGGCCGGAATCTTATGCGCCTCGGTCGTCGCAAAGATAAACACCGCATGCGACGGCGGCTCTTCCAACGTTTTCAACAGCGCGTTAAACGCCGAGTTGGAGAGCATATGCACTTCATCAATGATATAGATTCGATATGTGCCGCGGAAGGGTGAGAATTTGACGTTCTCGCGAAGCTCACGGACGTCATCAACCCCGGTATTGGACGCCCCGTCAATCTCAATGACATCCACCGAGTTGCCATGCGTGATTTCCAGACAGCTCGCGCACTGGCCGCAGGGTTCCGGCGTCGGCCCCTGCTCGCAATTCAGCGCCTTGGCCAGAATGCGGGCGGCCGTGGTCTTGCCCACGCCGCGCATGCCGGAAAAGAGATAGGCATGGGCCACCTGTTTCTGCAGGATGGCGTTCCGAAGCGTTTGCACCACGTGCGTCTGCCCGATGAGTTCGCTAAACGCACCCGGCCGAAATTTTCTTGCGGAAACCTGGTAGTCCATCACTCGTGCTACGCACTCCCTGCCCTTGCGTCTTTGCCCGTCATGGTCCGCTGCGCCCGTCGTGTCTGACGTTCATAAAAAAACCGGGGGCTGGCGGGGTTCACAGGATTCTGTCGCACAGGGACAGGCTCCTTTCCGTTCTTGACAACGCTCATGGCCATTGAAGATTTACGCACTCCAACTGTCCACAAAAAGCTCGGCTTGTTTCAGGATATTTTCCGTTGCCAGTTTTTGCTTGTCCGGCGGATAGCCATATTCGCGCAGCACTCTTTTGACAATGACACGGAGTTTTGCTTGTACGCTTTCCTTGATCGTCCAGTCAATCGTGGTATTGGCCTTGACCTTTTCGACCAGAATACGGGCAAGCTCCCGCAGCGTCTCATCGCCCATCACTTCTTTTGCACTTTTGTTGACGGCCAGCGCGTCATAAAAGGCCACTTCATCTTCCGTTAATCCCAGATCGCTCCCGCGCCCGTCAGACGCTTTGATTTCTTTGGCGATCCGGATCAATTCCTCGATCACCTGCGCCGCCGTCAGCAGTTTGTTTTGATATTTTTTAATCGCGGCGTCCAGCATGTCCGAGAGCTTTTTGCTTTGAATGAAATTCTTTTTTGTTCGTGTTTTTATTTCATCATCCAGAATTTTCCTCAACAGCTCCAGGGCAAGATTTTTCCGCTTCATGTCTCGCACTTCTTCCAGGAATTCATCGGAAAGAATGGAGATATCCGGCTTCTTGATTCCGGCCGCGTCAAAAATATCAATCACCCCGTCAACCACAACGGCTTTATCAACTATTTGCCGGATGGCCGTTTCAATTTCAGCATCGCTTCTTCCGGTTCCCGTCGGCTCAAATTTGGTCAAACGGGCTTTCACCGCCTGAAACAATCCCACTTCATCTTTGATGCCCATGGCGGGAAGCGAGGGCACGGAAAGCGCGAATGCTCTGGAAAGTAATCCAACCTGTTTGGTGAATCGGCTTTTCCCGTCTTCCAGGCCCAAAATATGTTCCTGCGCTTCCAGGATAACCGTCATTTTTTCCTTTGTGCCCGTGGAGAAATACCGCTTATAGTCAAATCCATGAAACATCTGTGCGACGATTTCGTATTTTTCCATCATTGCCGCAATCGCTTCCGATTGATCAAACGCGGGCGCGCCCTTCCCGCCGCTCCCCGTGTAACTGGCAAGCGCCTGCTTCAAATCCGACGCAATGCCGATATAATCCACAATCAACCCGCCGGGTTTGTCTTTATACACCCTGTTCACGCGGGCGATGGCCTGCATGAGATTATGGCCCCGCATGGGCTTGTCAACATACATGGTGTGCAAACACGGCGCGTCAAAGCCGGTCAGCCACATATCCCGCACGATGACAAATTGCAGAGGATCGCCGGGGTCTTTGAGTCTGTTGCCAAGCTCTTTTCGTTCCTGCCTGGTGGTATTGTGCAATTGCCAATTTCCGGGATCGCTTGCACTGGAAGTCATGATCACTTTCACCGCACCTTTGTGTTGATCACTATCGTGCCATTCGGGGCGGATCGTGATCATTGCGTCGTACAATTCAACGGCAATCCGGCGGCTCATGGCAACAATCATGCCTTTGCCTTCAAAGACTTCCTGTCGCTCCTCAAAATGACGGACAATATCCCGCGCCACAACATTCACACGATCCTTATGTCCAACAATCGCCTCCAACTGTGTCCATTTCGCCTTTGCTTTGTCCGTGGCCGTTGATTCTTCGTTTTCGGTAATCTGCTCAACTTCCGCGTCCAGCTTTTCTTTTTCTTCCGCTTTCAAATGGACGTGGGCAAGACGGGATTCATAATAGATCCGAACCGTTGCCCCGTCTTGAACGGCCTGCTCAATATCATAGACATCAATGTAGTTTCCAAAGACCGCCGGCGTTGAAGCATCTTCTTTCTCAATCGGCGTGCCGGTAAAACCGACAAAAGAAGCATTCGGCAACGCATCGCGCAGATATTTTGCAAAGCCGTATTTCGTGAACACCCCGCCGTCTTTCACCAGAGTTTTTGCGCCAAACCCGTATTGACTGCGGTGCGCTTCATCGGCAATCACGACGATGTTTTTTCTCTCCGAAAGCAATTCAAAATTCTCGCCGGCGTCCTCCGGTGAAAATTTCTGAATCGTGGCAAACACAATGCCGCCGCCCGCCGTTTTCAACAGTTGCTTCACATGCGCGCGGCTGTTCGCCTGCACCGGATCCTGCTGTAACACTTGCTTGCTGCCCGCGAAGATATCAAACAACTGGCCGTCCAGATCGTTGCGGTCTGTCAGCACAACGAGCGTGGGATTTTCCATCCGAGGATCCACGATCAACTTTCCCGCGTAACACACCATTGAAAACGACTTGCCGCTCCCCTGCGTATGCCACACCACACCGGCGCGACGGTCGCCCGGCTTTTGCGTATTCGTTGTCGGCAAGCCATACGCAGCGGGGTCTTCCGCGGTCTTCTCCGAAGTCTTTGCCAGTGCGCGAATGGTTGATTCAACCGCCCGATTGACAGCGTGATACTGATGATAAGCGGCGATTTTTTTGACTGTCTCAACCCGTGTCAGGCCCGTCTTCGGATCTTCTTTTTTGGCCTTCTCAAAAACCGTAAAGTGCCTGACAAGATCAAGAAGCACATCGGGGCGCAACATGCCCTTGATAAGGGTCTCTATCTGGGGAGTGGCGCTTGTGTCTTCCCTGATTCCGTCAACGGTTTTCCACGCCATAAACCGCGACCAGTCGGCCGTCAACGAGCCTGCTTTGGCATCCAGCCCGTCCGAAGCCACCAGAACGCCGTTGTAAGAAAACAAACCCGAAATGGCCTGCTTGTAGTTTTGCAACTGGGTAAACGCTTTCTCGACTGTGGCGTTTTCATCAGTCGGATTTTTCAACTCCATCACCACCAAAGGCAGGCCGTTGACCAACAGCACAACATCGGGCCGCCTGGCGACCCTGTTTTCAACAACCGTAAACTGATTGCACACCAGCAGGTCGTTATTCAAAGGATTTTCAAAATCAATCAGCCAAACCTTTTCACCGACGGTATCGCCGTCTTTTTGATATTCCACGCCCACGCCGTCTGTCAGCATTCGGTGGAAGACTTCGTTGTTTTCAATCAGGGTTTGATGGGGGAGATTCAGGACTTCCCGGACTGCCTGTTCTTTGGCGACGTTGGGGATTTGGGGGTTGATGTTGTCGATCGCGGTCTTGAGGCGACCACGCAAAAAGACCTCCGAAAGATCCCCCCGCTCACGCGCCTGTTCCTCCGGCGACAGATAAACGTATCCCTGCTTTTCCAGCAGTTCTACGACAAGCTGTTCAACGTCGGATTCGCAAAGGGCAGTCATACATTCTCACCGGCGGGGAAACCGCTTTGTCCATTATAAACTGATTCCTTGTTCCGATACATGCCGGGCGCCCATTGTTTATACCGCACGATGCCGGTATCCGTCGCCAATTTTCCATATTTCCCGCTCCCGAAATGCCGGGACCGTCTGGCGGCGGGCGGCGTTGGTAATCGCGGACGCGGAAAGGCGATGCTGCTTGATATACTCCGACAACCGCATCACGCGCTCGCCGCGTAAATACGTGACGCGCTTGCGCAACGACTCCAGCAATGCCAAAGCGATCATTTTTTCCATCCCTTTTGTCGTGTTTCGGTCGTTGTAATCGCGAAAGGCGCGATAATAGGTTTGCTTTTCCTTGTTGCGAATGATCACGCATGGAAAATCCAGCGCCAGCAACTGAAAGTTAATCAGCACGCGCCCGATACGGCCATTGCCGTCACAAAACGGATGGATGGTTTCAAAGTCCAAATGGAACCCGGCGATCTTATCCAAAAAATACCGATCCAAATCGTTATGATACGCGAACAGGGCTTCGTCTATCATCCGCCCGACATGCTCCGGAGCAGGGGCGATGTGCGTACCAACCCGCACAAACTCGCCTGATGCTCGAAACCGCCCCGCAATGGAATCATCAATATTGCCCATCAACATGTTGTGCAGCAGTAGGATAAGGTCATCATTCAGCGTCCCGCTTTTCACCTTCTCGCGCTTGGACGCAATCACCCGCGACAGATTCTTCGCCTCAAACACCTCCCGCACCGACACATTGCGCGACAATTCCATCTCCAACAGGATTTTTTCCGTCTCGCGCAATGTCAGTGTGGAGTTCTCAATGGCATTGGAGTTATAGATATTTTCCGGCGTCTCCGCCTCATCAATCATCGCCAACAACGATTCCTTGCCAGACTTCAAGGCGATATACACCTCCCGAAGTTCGGCGATTCTCTTACGAATAGGCTGCGAAGTTGCCATGGCGTGAATATATGAGATTCACGCTAAAATGGCAATAATTCGTGAATTTACGAAGGAAACAGGGGGGATTCACGGTGGGAGAAAGCACAACATCGGGTCGCCTGGCGGCCAGGTTTTCAGCAACCGCAAACTGATTGCAAACCAGCAGGTCGTTATTTTTAGAGGGCACCAGGCTGTAAAGCTGTGCTCACATCTTCATTCTTGCATTTTAGAAATCAATTTCTAAAATGCAATTTAGTCATAAATCCTAGCTGTTCTGTGGTCCTTCTATCTTTTCTGAGAGCTTGCTAAGCATTTTCTCAACCTTTTCTTTGTCAGCATTCTTCTTTGAAAATCTTCCTGCACAGCTTTCCTTGATTTCATCAACTATATCTTTAATTTCAATTCCTTCTGGGATTTCCTGTTTCGTTCTATTAAGAAAACCCTTGAGAGATTCCATTCTATTATTTTCTGCAAACCAATCATCTGCCTGACACGAAATTTTGTGCCTTTCTAAGATTTCTTGGGCAACGGATTGAAAAAAAACTTTTGTATAAAAATCTTCAAGGGTAACTGCTTCACTACCCAAATCTTTGTATGTGTACCAGTATGAAGGATTCCCCATGGCGTTTCTTGTTTGGACAGCCGACTCATCAGTATCAGAAAGCACAAAATATTGTCGGCTTCCCAAGTCAAGCAGGGGAATAACATTTCTAATATTGCTTACTCCTCCTGTATGACATACGCCGTAGCACTTCCATGAATTACCAGTCATAAACGATTTAAGAAATTTTTTGTCAGTGTATCCTTCTAATAAAATGTTTTTTTGTTTCAAGTGTTCGTATATCGAATATCCTATCGCCTGATATATGTTCTCGGCTGGCGATGTGCCATCTTCCTTGGCTGTTTCAATGGTAGTATTTTCATCTTCTCTGGAAACAACTAAATTGTTTTCTATATTTTCCGTATCAATCATTGATATGGAGTGAGTGGCATAAACAATCATGTTGGTTTTACCCAACTCTATTAGCTTGTTTTTCAAATCTTTCGCACTACTGGGATGCAACCCCGCTTCTGGTTCATCAATTAAAATCAACGGGTTGTCTGTCTGGCTTTCATCAACTTCTGTGCTTGTCATCAACAAAAAAGAAATAAGCCTACGAAACCCATCACTTCTTTGCTGAAAATCAAAGGTGTTTTTTGAGTCTTGTATTCCTATTGCAATACTTTCTCCATCTGATCGTAGATCTATTTTAACTTTGCTATATTCCCTCCAGCTTTTACGAATATATCTATTAGTCTTTTCGTTCACATCGTCAAATAAACTCTTAAGCTTATTATGGCCCTGGGCTTTTGCCTCTGAAATCTTACTGCCAATACTCTGTTCTTCAATACCAGACAATAGAAACATATTCCTAAGCGGAATGCAGGAATTCGGATTTTGCGCAAACGCATCTCTTGAAACGTACGAAGGAAAATCATGCTCTTTTGAGTTGTATCGCCAATAAATAACTGGAAAAGTGTACGCATTTGGCGCAACGCATTCCTCTACTTTATCGTACAGAAATTCATAAATATCTTTTATTTGTATTGGTGATAGATGGTCTGCTATTGCCCTTTGTTCTTCATAATTAAAGTTATTGCTGATAAATGTTTGATTAACATATGATTCGGCGAGAATCCTATCCCCTAATCCGCAATTAACAACGTTTTGCCCGACGCTATACCATTTGTCATTGGCCTGTAGACTTTCATTGAGTGCCCAATGTGTCCAATAACCACTCCCATTACAAGGTACCTCATAAAGAACATGGCGCGTGTGATTTTCAAGGAACGCTTTAATCGTTAGGTCTTTTGTCAGCTTTGCTTGTTCATCAAAAGGAAATTTTTTATAAAATTCCTTTTCGATGCTACGAATTTCTTGCTCCTCAAGAATAAAAACAAACCGGACAAATGCATCTTCGGCATACAACTCCTTCTTGTCTTTATTCTTAAAATCTACCCTGCCTGAGAGTAAACTCAGAGCTTTTAGTATGTTGGATTTTCCGCTTTCATTTTTGCCAACCAAAACCTTGTGGCCATTTCCCTGAAACTTAATTTCCATACTCTCGATAGATCGAAAGCCACGTACTCTAACAAACACCAGTTTCATGTTTATCCCCCACGCTATGCGTCATTCTTGCCCTTGCCACGCCACTCATCAATTTTGGCAATAAAGTATCGCGTAGATTTTCGAGTGTGTCAATTTGAGATTGATTCGAGTTTATCTTGTCATCTATTGGTTGCGTCATGATCTGGTATTTACGAGCTAGACTGTCCGGTGGAATCGTAATTTTTAGCTTATCGAAATCGCTTTTGCTGACAGACCCAAAAACTGTTCCAGTGTTATTAAACATTTTCACTTCGTCCATTAACGACTTTATTTTAAAATATGTGTATGTATGAAATGATTTATCATTTTTATATCTAAAGGCGGCCACACCACGACCAATGCAACATTTTAAATTTGCCATATTCTGTTCACCAACTGGAGCACGCACGCTAACCAAAGTATCAAATTTTTCTGCAAATCGTTTTGGTTCTGTCGTATAAATCCTGTTTTTTGGAAATCTAAATTCAAAGTCAGCATTCCCCTGAAACATTGGCACACCATCTTGCTTTTCGTTGTATGAACTACCTGGAGGGGACTGTCCCATTGTAAAATCAAACTCGTCAGGTAGCTCGCCAACCTCCCACCCCTCATCTGCATCTTCCACAAACCACTGCCGAAATAATGCCTGCGCTATATCTTCCAGAGCTTTGTTGTGGCGGTGGAGCAGGTCTATTTTGTCGTCAAGGCTGGATAATACTTCGGCAATGGCTTTTTGCTCGGGGAGCGGAGGAAGCAAAACAATATGATTTTTTAGTATGTCTGTTTTTAGGTTGGTAAATATAGTACCACTTCCCTTCATTAAGATTGCTTCACGTTCTTTTACGATCAAATAATATAGGAATAATTTATCAACATTTTTAATCTCTCGAATTAATAGCCAGCCATCATGAATACAACCGCGAATTTTCATAAACCTAGGCAATCCTGGCGTCGCACTATTAGAAACAACAAAATCTCCTGGATTTACTACTCTGCTTTTTGATTCTCCTTCAGGTTTTATAAACTCTTTTGTTTTGATTATATATCTTGAATTTGTTTCAGTGGCATCAGCAATTTTCACCCATGGAGTACCAGAGGATACGATATAGTCATGGATAGGTCGCGGAGACCCCCCTCTTGTAATTTCACAAAAATCAGAAAACTTCACCTCCCGCCAGCCATTTCGTTGCATCTTCGCCACGCGCATTACCTTTTCCCAAGAAGCAACAAAACCAATCCGATCATCTTGTCTTTGTCTTTGGGATTGCTTTCGGCAACCAAGAGGGTCAGCGCCGTTAATGCTTCGGGGGTCAGGTTGGCCCGCAGCAGGCCGGCTTTGCGCAAAAACCAGACGAAGGCGAAGGAGCCGCTTCGTTTGTTGCCGTCCGTGAAAGGATGGTTTTTCACCATAAAGTATAAGAGATGGGCGGCTTTTTCTTCGGTGGTTGGGTAGAGGTCCTGCCCACCGAATGATTGGAACACATTGCCGACGATGCCACCCACCGCGTTTTCAGTGCGGTCGCTGGCAAACAGCTCGGTTGCCTGTTTTTTTGCGATGAGTTCCTGCTTTAATTTGCCAAGCGCTTCGGTTAGTTCATCGGCTGCGAAATCAACGCGCTTTTTACTCAAGCCGGATTTGGGGAAATGCTCTTTATCGTAGGCATCCAAAGAAAACCATGTGCCGGCAAAGATTTGGATAAGCTCCAGCACGTCTTTGGCTTTCACTTCCTCGCTTTCAGGGAGCAAAGATTTCATATCCGCCACCGCCCGCATGAATTTGTCGTAATTCTGTCCGAAGCGTTTTTCGTCGATGGTGTAGCCCTGAAGCAGGTGTTGCTTGAGGGTTTTGGTCGCCCAAATACGAAATCGTGTGGCTTGTTTGGAATTGACCCGATAGCCAACAGACAAAATAGCGTCAAGATTGTAGTGTTCAATTTTACGCGTTATGTTTCTCTTTCCTTCTTTTTGAACCGTTTCCAAAATGGAAACGGTTGACCCTTTTTCAAGTTCGGCTGTTTGGTAAATATTTTTTAAGTGCTTTGAAATGGCTGGCTTTTTCACATCAAACAGGTCTGCTATTTGTTGCAAACTTCCCCAGACTGTTTCATGCTCCGAATCGTCGCGGAACTCAATCGCGCCGCTTTTTGCCTGATAAATGACAAGTTCTTTGGCGGGATTATTTTTCATGCTCAATCTTGTTTAGATTGCCCAAAATCCGTTTGTTCAATTTTTTCTCTTCTTCAATCTGCGATTTAAACTCCGCCTTCAACTCCCCAAACCGTTCTCCAAAATCAAAATCATCTTCCGTTTCCGCCAGCCCCACCCGGCCCGCTTCCTCGTCGTAGCGCATCTCCACCTGCCCGGAAAGCGGGAAATCCTTGCGGAACGGGTGGCCGATGAAGCCGTAGTCGGTGAGCAGGCGGCGCAGGTCGGGATGGCCAAGGAATATAATGCCGAACAGGTCGAATGCTTCGCGTTCATACCAGTCGGCGGACGGCCAGACATCGACCAGCGAATCGACTTCGGGCGCGTCCTCGTCCAGCGAAACCCGCAGGCGTAGCCGCTGGTTATTCTGTAGCGACAGTAAATGATAAACCACGGCAAAACGGCTTCCCGGCCAGGCTTTGTCGCCCTCGGCACCCCACGAGGAGTAGTCCATTCCGCACAAATCGATCAAGGTTTCAAAGCACGTGCCCGGGTCATCGCGTAACTTTGTGCATGCCTCGACGATTTGCTCGGGGGCGATTTCACAGGTGATTTCGCCGAGGTAGGTAGTCGTTGAGAGCAGCGCATCGCCGAGCAAGGCAGGCAGTGAATCAATGAATGATTGGGTGAGCATCGCGATTGTTGCAATACGGATGAGTATTATTCGACCAGTTGCAATGAATAGCCTTTGTGTTTTTTCGATAGTGCGGTTTTTAATGCCCAGATGCTGACGGCAAGTCCAATAAAAAGACCCAACGTTCCGGAAACTAATCTAATCACTTCGATGGAAACCCCGGCGATGCCGAGAATAAAACCGGCAACCGCGCCGGCAACTGCACCGGCAAGCACAGCGAATAAAATCGCACGCCACATCCACGACCACCAGATCGACAACGTTATGCCGTAACCAATTGGAATGTGATTCATGTTAAACCTCCTAAGTTGTTAGTTGAAATAAATTTGTCACGCGTTTGGCCGCGCAATCGTATTAGTCTTCTTAATCTTCTTCTGCAACTGCAAAATCCCGTAAATCAGCGCTTCGGCGGTCGGCGGGCAGCCGGGGACATAGACATCCACCGGCACGATGCGGTCTTTTTTTCTCCACTCGTGATAGGTGCCGGCAACCCTGGCGATGTCTTCGTCTGCAAATTCGCGCGTGCGGCGGTTGAGTAAGTATCCCAACTCGCTTGCGTCAATGAACAGAATCTCGCCGGCCCGGTTTCGGTCGCCGTTCAGGCCATGCCGCTTGTTGGAGATAAACCATAAACACGCCGGAATCTGTGTGTTCAGAAAAAGTTTCGCGGGGAGATTGACAATGCAATCTATCAGTCCCGCTTCAATAAGCTTTTTGCGAATGACGTCCTCGTTTGACGACTTGGACGTCATCGAGCCTTTGGACAACACAAACCCGGCAACGCCTTTGGGCGACAGGTGGTATGCGAAGTGCTGAACCCACGCGAAATTGGCATTGCCCGGCGGCGGCGTGCCGTGCTGCCATCGGCCGTCATTCTGAAGTAATGCGCCGCTCCAGTCGCTGTCGTTGAACGGCGGATTGGCAAGAATAAAGTCCGCTTTGAGATCAGGGTGCGCGTCTTGCAAAAAAGAGCCTTCGTTGTTCCATCGCACGTGCGAGCCGTCAATGCCGCGAAGGGCAAGATTCATGCGGGCGAGGCGGTAGGTGGTTTGATTGCTCTCCTGTCCGTAAATGGAAATATCGTCAAGGCGGCCCCGGTGTTCCCGGATAAATTTTTCACTCATCACAAACATGCCGCCGCTGCCGCAACAGGGGTCATAGACACGCCCTTTGTACGGCTCAATCATTTCCACCAGGAGCTTCACGATTGATTTCGGCGTGTAGAATTGCCCGCCTTTTTTGCCTTCCGCCAGGGCAAACTCGCCCAGGAAATACTCGTACACTTTCCCAAGAATGTCTTTTGCCTTTGCCGCTTCATCGCCAAGCGCGATATTCCCGATCAGGTCAATCAGTCCGCCAAGCGACGCCTTGTCAAGATTTGGCCGGGCATAGACTTTCGGCAAAATACCCTTCAGCGTTGCATTGTCTTTTTCAAGCGACTCCATCGCGTCATCCACGGTCTTGCCGACCGTGGGAAGTTTTGCGTATGAGTGAAGATACGACCACCGCGCGTCTTTCGGCACCCAAAACACATTTTCCGCTTTGTATTCGTCCTGGTCTTCCGGGTCCGCGTCTTTGTCTTCTTTGAGCCTGGCGTGAAGCGCCTCAAACGAATCGGAAATATATTTGAGAAATATCAAACCAAGCACGATGTGTTTGTATTCGGCCGCGTCAATGTTCTTGCGCAGCTTGTCCGCCGCTTTGAACAGTTGCGTTTCAAATTTTTCCGACGTTGTGGAATTGGGCTTTTGCATCGTTATCTCATGCAATCATCAGGCCGTACCCGTCACTCTGCGGGAACACGCCATGCCAGGGCGCAATGCACCGTGGCAATTTCTTGCAATGGCAATTTCGCAAACGGTGTTGATATGGCGGAGAGGGCGGGATTCGAACCCGCGGTGCCGTTGCCAGCACACGTGCTTTCCAAGCACGCCGAATCGGCCACTCTCGCACCTCTCCAGTTTGAATCTGTCAGGGGAGGCCATCTTACCATGGGGCATTGGGAGCGACAAGATAACAGGATCTTGCAGCGTGAGGATTGCTCAAGGGGCGGATTCCCGCTTGCGCGGGCATGACGGAGAAGAATCGGGCATGACGGGAAGAAGCGCGGTCGGTGGCATCAAGGCTTCGCCGGTTTCCGCATTTTCCGACCTCTCTTAGCGACCGGCGGAGCCGCGGAGAAAGGCGCGTTGTCGGCGGGACGATCCGGACAACGCTTTGTAGAGATGGCCGCGAAACAGCATCATGAGGATCATGCTGAACGGCGTCAGTAGCAGAATCAGAACCGTGGCCAGTGAGGACGACAGTCCCAGGGCGTGGAACCACTGATTCAACACGGCGAAGGGTATCCCCAGAAGCTGGAAAAAATCCAACCCGAGACGTCCGTGCCGATTCGTCATGGCAAAGAAAAAGGACAGACCCCAGGGCGCGAAGATCACGGCCAGCGGCACAAACCATTCAATCCAGTTTTCCAGAACAAATTCGTAGCTGTCTTTGAATATCTCAAGGGAAGACCCGGTACGCCTCTGATACATCAGTTCGGGGATGGGGTTGAATACAATAAACACCAGCAGCAGGACGGCAGAGATGATCACCGGCCCGTAGGGATTGGCCTGCAGGGCGAGTTCAAGCAGTTGCAGAGGCACCCACACGAGAAAGCCGACGGTGAGGACGTCCCAGAAATAGCGACCCGCGACGCTCCACAGATCGTGCCACACCATGCGACGACCACTTAGCACCGCCTGTTCGAGCAACCCCAGCCACGCCCCAACCACCAAAGCGTTGGCCGCGCCCAGCACGAAGCCGCCGATCAGGCCCCCGTGGAAGGCCATGGCCACCGCGGTCACCCCATAGAGACACAGCGCCATCATCAGAACCGCCGGCATCAGAAGCCAGCTTCGGGTCAGGGACCTCCAGGCTGCGAGTCCGGCCTCACGATAAAGCTGAAGGGTGGCGTGGATGAACTCCGACATGCGCGGTGGGGGCGGAGAGTGTAAAGCCGGTGATTATGACGACGGTTTCGTCGGACGTTTGAGGGCAAGAATATCTTGTTGCTGCCGATCCCGTTCTCGCTCAATCTTCTTTAACCGCTTCGGCCGGTCAAGGGTCCGCCATGTGACACGATCCGTAAAGGCAACGGACGGCGGCGTCACGCTTTTGAGGATCTCTTCCTGAAAATCAAACCCCTTGTGCGCGTCACGGGTGCGGATGAAGTGCTCGTAAATATCACTGTATAATTTCTTCAGCCCCATGCGGAGTACCATAGCCGACTCCGTTGGACGCTGACAAGCGCGCCGGGGCCGTGGGATCGGACGTGCCGTTGACAGTGCGCGCACGGTGTGGGTAAATAGGAGGCATGGCGTCGTACTGACGCGCACTGGACAGCATGCCCCTTGTTTGCGGGTACAGCGCCATCTCGAATGATCCTGAACAAAGGGCATATCTTATAAGCGAGAGTGGCGGAATCGGCAGACGCGCGAGATTTAGGATCTCGTGGGAGACCGTGGGGGTTCAAGTCCCCCCTCTCGCACCAGCCTGCGCGATTCTTTTCATTCCGACTGGGACCGGAATCATCGTGTCATGAAACTGGAAGTCACAGAACTGGGGCCGATGAAGCGGGCCATTGCCATTGAAGTGCCCGAAGACGTCGTCAACAAAGAATTTGACCTGGTGTATCTTGATCTGCAACGCCGGGCACGGATCCCGGGTTTTCGACCCGGCAAGGCTCCGGTCGCCATGCTGGAAAAACGTTACGCCAGGGCCGTGGAACAGGATGTGATTGAGCGCCTGGTGCAGACGTATTATCGGAAGGCGATTCAGGAAACCGGCGTCACGCCGGTGCTGGTTGAAATGCCTTCGCTGGAGCGGTTGAAAGCCAAACGCAATGTCTCGCTTCGCTTCACGGCCACCGTCGAGATCAAGCCGTCCATTACCTTGCGCGAGTATCGTCCACCCAATCCAATTTCCCTGAAGCGCGATACCCGCACGCTGGACGATGGGGAGGTGGAGAACACCCTCACGCGCCTTCAGGAACAGCAGTCCCGACTTGAGGCGGCCCCGTCCGGCGCCACGCTGGATGAAGGCCTGTACGCCGTCGTGACGATTGAAGGCTCTGTGGATGGCAAGCCGGTGGAAGGCTCAAAACAAGACGGGGTCGTCCACAACGTAGGCTCAAACAAGCCCGTGCTGGGAATCACCATTGACGAGGCGCTGATGGGGAAACGGGAAGGGGACATCGCCGAGATCGTCCAGGACTACGCGGCCTCGCATCCGGATGCCCGTCTGGCCGGGAAAACGGTCACGTTTACCGTCTCAATCCTTGGGGTGAAACAGAAAATTCTTCCGACGCTGGATGATGAATTTGCCAAAGATTGCGGCGCCTATGACACCCTTGAGGCCCTCAAAGACAAGATCCGGTCTGAACTGGAATTGCTGCTGAAACGGCACACGGAAGACGGCTATAAGGATCAAATCATCGAGCGCCTGGTGACCATGCATCATTTTGATATTCCCGAAGCTCTGGTCGAACGGGAACTGCACACCATGGTGCGGCAACGCCTCATGGAAGACCAACGGGCCAGGACCGGGCAACTGTCCCTGGATGATCGCGTCCACCTGGAAACCGAGGCGAAACGCATCAAACAAGAGGTGACCCCCGAAGCCAAAAAACGGGTCAAGCTCGGATTGCTCCTGGAAGCGATTGCGGACAAGGAAGGGGTGTCCGTGAGCGACCAGGATATTCAAGAGGAATTCACCAAACTCGCTCAAGGTCTTCGCGTTCCCCTGGCGGAGATTCAGAAGATGGTGGAATCCGGGGGGGAAAGCTCACGTCAGGAATTTGAAGATCGCATTCGGGCCGACAAGGCCCTGCAACTGGTTTACCAGCACGCGGTGATTCAGGGGTAAGGCGCTCCGCCGATGCACGAGGTACAGAAAGGGAAAATCGTATGTTAATTCCAATGGTCATTGAGAGCACGAATCGGGGCGAGCGAGCGTATGATATTTATTCCCGTCTCTTGAAAGATCGCATTATCTTTCTTGGCGCCCCCGTTGATGACGTGTTCTCCAACCTCATCATCGCTCAATTGCTGTTCCTGGAAGCGGAAGATCCGCAAAAGGACATCAACCTCTATGTGAATTCCCCCGGCGGAAGCGTCACCGCGGGCCTTGCCATTTACGACACCATGCAATACGTCAAATCTCCCATCACCACGATTTGCCTGGGACAAGCCGCCAGCATGGGCGCCCTGTTGCTGGCCGCCGGCGCCAAAGGGAAACGCTACGCGCTGCCCAACGCGCGGGTGATGATTCATCAACCGATGGGAGGCTTTCAGGGCCAGGCGACGGAGATTGATATTCACGCGCGGGAGATTCTGAAAATTCGCGATCGCCTCAACCAGATCTTGTCAGACCATACCGGGAAGCCGTTGCAGCAAATCGCTCAAGACACCGAGCGGGATTATTTCATGTCAGGCACGGAGGCCCAAACGTATGGCATCATTGATGAAGTCATTGTCAGAGGACCGGAACGGGAAAAAGCCCGTTCGAATGGCGCCTAGCCGACGAGCGCCACACCACCCGTTGCACCCATGGCGAAACACATCAAACCAGACGCGAATCTGCGGTGTTCGTTCTGCGGGAAAAGTCGCGAGCATGTCCGCAAACTGATTGCCGGACCCACCGTCTATATTTGTGATGAATGTGTGGGCCTCTGTAATTCCATCATGGCCGAGGAGTGGCAAGAGGCCAAAGAGGCCATCTCCTCCGCCCTGCGCAAACCCGTCGAGATTCATCAGCACCTCGATCAATACGTCATCCATCAAACCCGTGCTAAAAAAATTCTCTCGGTTGCCGTTCACAATCATTATAAACGCATCGCCGCCGGGGACACCGGCGACGTGGAACTGCAAAAGAGCAATATTCTCATGATTGGGCCGACGGGAACCGGCAAAACCCTCCTGGCTCAAACCCTCGCCGATTATCTTGATGTGCCGTTTACCCTGGCCGACGCCACCACCTTAACCGAGGCGGGCTACGTGGGCGAGGACGTCGAGAACATCATTCTGAAATTGTTGCAGGCCGCCGACTATGAAGTGGAGCGCGCGGAACGCGGCATTATCTATATTGACGAGATCGACAAAATTACGCGGAAGGCCGACGGCCCCTCCATTACCCGTGACGTCTCCGGGGAAGGCGTGCAACAAGCGCTTCTCAAATTAATCGAAGGCACCGTGACCAATGTCCCGCCGCAGGGCGGCCGTAAACATCCGCATCAGGAATTCATCCAGGTTGACACGAAAAATATTCTGATCATTTGCGGGGGGGCGTTTGTGGGGCTTGAACCCATTATCGAACGACGTCTGAATCAAAATCGCATGGGGTTCAAATCGGACGCGATGAAATCACGGCAGAAGCGCGTCAATTCCCTGTTATCCTATGTTCAACCGGAAGACCTGCTCCACTACGGGTTGATTCCTGAATTCATCGGCCGCTTGCCCGTGGTGACCACGCTTGAAGAGCTGGATGAACCATCGTTGGCCCGGATTTTGACTGAACCCCAGAATGCCTTGCTCAAGCAATATGAAAAGCTGTTGTCCTTTGATAACGTCAAACTCAAATTTACCAATGGAGCCATCGCCGCCGTGACCCGCAAAGCCCAGGCGCAAAAAACCGGCGCGCGCGGCCTTCGCACGATTCTCGAAGATGTGATGCTTGATGTGCTCTATGATGTCCCGTCTCAAACGGAGATCAAGGAAGTGGTGATTACCGAAGACGTGATTCTGAAGAAGGGCGAAGCGATTAAAATTTTCGAGCAGTCAAAAGGCATGAAACCCGCGGTCGGTTCGTAAAGGCCGGCGACTCCACCTCTCTGTATCCGCACATTTCCCGGTACCATTTCAGACGCCCACCCGTTGGCGTTTTCCAAACACCCGGCGCACCAGGCCCCCGCACCCGAGCGGATCGGGGCCGGGGTTATTTCCGATCAGCCGCCACGGACGCGGGCTGGTTTGTCTGTTGCCGACCCCGCCTTCTTTCTTCCGGAGACGGCTTTCCTCTTACCGGGGACATTGCCCTTCCCGCCATCCGCCGTTGCATGCTTGCGCGGCGCAAACTCGAAACCGAGTTTGCCGGATTTGTCGGTCAAGTTCATCGTAAGGTGGGACGCGAACCTGCGCCTGTTTTTCTTTGAGACAAAGCCCTGCAACAGATCGGTCTTGCCCTTGCCCAGCAGTTGCCGCACGTCGCCGGCCTCAATCGGGCGGCTCAATATCTGCCGGCCAATTTTGAAATCACAGACCGGGTTTTCCCCCAGCGCATTGTTGCAGACGTACCGTCTCGGCATATCAAGCACAGGCGTGCCGCACTTGGGACAGGGGCCAAGCTGGTCGCAACTCTTGGGGTCAGTATCGTCGTCCGCGGCGGTCTCGCCGAAATCAAAGGCCGCGGTGCAATCGTCCTTGATAACCAGTTCCGCGGAAAATTCCCGGCCAAGACGGCTGCGAAAACCGTTTAGTGGGCCGATGCGGCGGTTGCGCAACAGGGTGGTCACCTCGTGGGGCGATAACTCTCTCCCGGCAATGGATTTCCACACCGCGAAATCACAGTCCCCGCACACAAACTTGCGATAGTTCTCACGCACCGTGCCCGTCCCGCACTTGGGGCAGGGCACTTCAAGCACCGTGTACTCACCGTCAATCTTGTCCACGTCACACGCGCGCGCGGCGTTCACGATGTTGCCGGTCATGTGACGGATATGCCGCATGAATTCATCGGAAGAGAACTCGTTGATTTCGATCTGCTTGAGTTTCTTTTCCCATTCACCGGTCAGTTCGGCCGTGGTCAATTCGTCAATCTTGAGGGCGCGCAACAACCGGAGCAACGTCGTCGCCTTGGACGTCGGAACCAATTCGCGGGCGTCGCGCAGGATATAGCGGTTGCGAATCAGCTCCTCGATAATCGCGGCGCGCGTCGCGGGTGTGCCAAGGCCGCGCCCCTGCATCGCCTCGCGCAGCACGTCATCCTCTATCAGTTTCCCGGCGCCTTCCATCGAAGACAACAGGGTCGCCTCGTTGTAGCGCGCCGGCGGCTTGGTGTTCTTGTCCTCCATGGTGATTTCGACCGTCGTCGCCGTGTCGCCGGCGGCGGCATTCACGAGAGGCGGGAGCATGTCTCCGCTTTCCTTCCGCCCCATCACCTGCATCCAGCCGCTCTCCGTAATCACCCGTCCCCTGGTCTCGAACGTCTCGGCTTCAACGACGGTATGGCGCGAGGTGTTTTCTATGAGGGCCGGTGGATAGAAGGCCGCGATGAAACAACGGGTGACCAGTTCATAGATGCGGCGTTCCTGTTCTTTCAGGTTGCGCGGCGTCTCGCCGGTTGGAATGATGGCGAAGTGGTCTGACACCTTGGCATTGTTGAAGATGCGTTTGTCTTTGCCGTTGATGTACTGTTCCTGAAGCGCCCGTTTGGCCCAGTGGCCGACCCCCGCCGACCGGGCGGTCTTTGCGCTCTCCGGCACGGCGTCGGCGACGCCGGCTTCGAACCCGGACAACGACTTCATGATCTTCTTGACCGTGTCCGGATAATCCTCCGGCAACGCCCGCGAATCGGTGCGCGGGTAGGTCAGCACTTTGTGGCGGTCGTACAATGCCTGCGCGATGCCAAGCGTGTTGCGCGCCGAAAAGCCAAAGCGCTGATTCGCTTCACGCTGTAACGATGTCAGGTCAAACAGCATCGGCGCCTTCAGTGTCGCGGGTTTCGTGGTCTCGGACACACGGCCCTCCCGATCTTTGCATTGCACGATGATGTCCCTGGCCCGGGCCTTGTCCCAAATACGCTCCGGTCGTGCCGTGCCATGCAGGTCCTTCTCCTTCGTCGCGCCCTTCGCCTTGCCCTGCGGCTGCGGATCAATCCAGCGTCCTTCGTATTGCCCCGAGGCGATCTGGAAAACGGCCTTGACCTCGCAGTAATCACGCGGCTCAAAGGTCTGTATCTCTTTCTCACGATCCACCAGGAGAGCCAGCGTCGGGGTTTGCACCCGCCCCACCGTGGTCAGTGAAAAACTGCCGCCGCCCGAGTTCAGCGCCGTCATCGCGCGGGTCGCGTTGATGCCGATCAGCCAGTCTGATTCCGCCCGGCACACGGCGGCACGCTGGAGCGGCAACAGGGTGTCGCCCTCTCGAAGACGCTCAAAGCCATCGCGGATCGCCTGCGGGGTCATGGATTGCAACCACAGACGCCGCACCGGCTTCGAGCCTTTGAAGTGGCGGATCAGGTAATGGAAGATCAGTTCGCCTTCGCGCCCGGCGTCGCAGGCGTTGATGACGCGGTCAACGTCATTGCGTGCGTAGAGTTTCCTGATCAGTTTGAGTTGCGATTCGCTCTTCGGGATCGGCTTCAGGTCGAAGAAATCGGGCATCACCGGGAGATTGGCGAGCGACCACTTGCCGCGCGCAACCTCAACCCCTTCGGGCGCGACCAGTTCAAGCAGATGACCGATCGCCGAGGTCACGATGTAATGCGACCCCTCAAAGAAGCCTTTCTTGTTCTCGAAACCACCGAGCGCCCGTGCGATGTCACGGGTCACCGAGGGCTTCTCGGCAATCACCAGGGTCTTGCCTTCTCCCTGGGCAAGCCGCGCGCGCGCTGTCTTCTTCTTGAGCGGGGCGTCAGTGGACATAGGGGGGGGCGTCACATAGCAGGGCTTCGGCCCTGGAATAGCAATGCTGCATCTCGTGGTGGCGATACCACATCATCATCACACACTTGACGTGATCCAGACCGGGTGCCTCCTGTGTTGCATCCTGGGCCAACGCCATGACTCTGTCGGTAACAATCTTCAGCTCACTGTCCGGCAGGATGGCTGACCCCTTACCGGTTGCCGAATCGGGCACGATGTCAACGGAGACGTGACTGGCGGTCAACATTCGGCTGATCGTTTCACCTGTTGTTATTTCCTGATGTAACAGGAACCCGGAACCTGTTTCAGAACACCTTTTAATTCCAAGCCCAACAAGCTATTCATAGCCTCGGAAAAATCCAGCGACGCATGAGCCAACACCTCATCCACGGAGACAGGCTCATCATGGAACAACGCCAGCACTTGCTGTTCTTTGGCCGTGACGACCGGAGGCGCGACCTCCTCAACACCAAGGTTTTTTACATGATTCCGAAAGGGTTCATCAAGCTGGGGGAGCAGCTCCTCAATGACATCGCCCGCCGCTTCAACCAGTTTGGCCCCTTGTTTAATAAGCCCGTGCGCCCCTTGATGTTTCCCGTGTTTGATGGAACCCGGAATGGCAAACACTTCACGGTTCTGTTCCAGCGCGAATCGTGCCGTGATCAACGCTCCGCTTTTCTGACCGGCTTCCGCAACAATCACGCCCAACGACAATCCGCTGACGATCCGATTGCGAAGAGGAAAATGATGCGGCAACGGCGGGGCGCCCAGGGGGAACTCCGACACCACCGCGCCATTGACCTCAATCGCCCGGCGCAGAGCGATATGTTCGGGAGGGTAGGTACGATCCACGCCGCACCCCAGGACCGCCACCGTTCTGGCTTTGGCTGCAAGCGCCCCTTGATGGGCCGCGGCGTCAATACCCCGCGCCAATCCACTCACAATGGTAAACCCCATCGTGGCCAGACATTGACTGATATCGTGCGTCACGGAAAACCCGGATGACGTCGCTTTGCGTGATCCCACAATCGCAATCGCATGATCGTCAGACGAGGGCAACGTGCCTCGAACATACAACAGGGGCGGCGGATTGGGGATCATGGCCAGCCGCCTGGGATAGGCGGCGTCCAAGATCGTGACGATTGAACATGCGCCCTGTTCGACCGTTCGCATGGTGTTGCGAACGTACTCGACGACACTTCGATCCGGTCCCTTGAGAAGGGACTCCACCAGGGGAGACCGCCCGGCCACGTCCCGCAGTGCGCCCACGGACGCCGAGAGGACCTCGTTCGGCCCGCCAAAATGCCGAACAAGTTTGCAGATCGTCCCGTCACTGACTCCCGTCATTGACCGTAACATCAGCCACGCTTCTAACGAATCCATCGTCCCTCCGGCTTGGGCTGTGCGCCCGGCCGCATCACCGAGTCTGGTCGGGCACAGGCACACCACACCTGATCGGCAACGCGCGCCAATCCGGCTACGCCATCTCCGCCCCTTCTCCCACCATCACAATATCATACTGTTCAAGAGAGAGAAGCGGGTCGGCGTTCACAATAATCTGGTAATTATAGTCTCGCTGAAGCTGTTCAAGCCCTTCGTGCTCAGCGTCCCGCAACAGGTCCACAATATGAGCGTGGGCGCCAATTGACACTGTTTGCGGGCTGGCTGCTCGTCCGATGCGTCTGATGTCCCGAAAAATATCATACACCACCGTGATGGCGGATTTGGTATAGCCGCGGCCGTCACATTCGGCACACACGTCGGAGAGCGTCCGGAGCAGGTCTTCACGAACGCGTTCACGAGAAATTTCGATCAACCCAAGATCGCTGATGCGCGAAATGCGCGTTCGCGCTTTGTCATTGGCCATCGCGTCCACAAGGGTTTTGTACACTTTGTCTCGATTCTGGCTTCGGGACATGTCAATAAAATCAATGGTGATCAGGCCGCCAATCCCCCGGAGTTTCACTTGGTGGGCAATCTCATGCGCCGATTCCAGGTTGGTCTTCAAGATCGTTTCCTCTTGATTCCGCTTCCCAACGTAGCGTCCGGTGTTCACATCAACCACCGTCATGGCTTCCGTGTGATCAATGACAATATGGCCTCCGGACTTGAGCCAGACTTTTTGGGTGAGGGCGCGAGCGATTTCCATCTCAATCCCCAAATGATCAAACAACCCCTCATCCTTATGATAATGAAAAATGCGCGAGGTTTGGCCGGGCAGATACCGTCGGACAAATTCTTTGACCGCTTCATATTCCTCTTTCGAATCAATGATGAGCCGAGTGACGTTTTTGGTAAACAAATCCCGCACCACTCGGAGCGTCAGACTCAAATCCGCATGCAAGGCGACGGGCGCGGGATGGACATCCTGCTTCTTGATAATGTCCTGCCATATGGCGGTTAAAAACCCGACGTCGGATTTGAGATCATCCTCGCTCACCCCTTCACTCACCGTCCGCACAATGTACCCATAGCCCGGCTCACGAATGCGCTTCATGATTTCCCGCAGACGAACGCGCTCATCGTCATTGGAAATCCGTTGCGAGACCCCGACATGATCCACCGTCGGCATTAACACCACAAACCGTCCCGGCAACGAACAGTAGGACGTCACGCGCGGCCCTTTGGTGCCAATCGGACCCTTGGAAATTTGCACGATAAGATCCTGGCCTTTTTCCAACAATTCTTCAATCGGCCGAACGGCTTGTCGTCGCGGACGCGGCAATGCCGGTCCCTTCTCGTCTTCGTCGCCGTCAACCAGAATATCGTCCGGTTCGGTCCCCCCCGAGAGATCGGACACGTGGATAAACGCGGCACGCTCCAGACCAATGTCAATAAACGCCGCTTGCATGCCGGGAAGCACTTTCACCACCTTCCCTTTATACACGTTGCCCACAAAATCCTTTTTCCTCACTCGATCCACATATAATTCCGTGACGACCTTCGTGTCCAGAACCGCAACCCGCGTTTCTTGAGGGGTCACATTAATGGCAATCTCAACGCCCATACACACTCCTTTATGTTTTCAACGAATCGGTTTTCACCACACCGGAGGCTTGTCCTCCATGCCCGCACAGCGTCATTGCGACAACCGCCCGGACGGAATGGGTGAAAATCGTCATCCTGTCGCGCGCCGCACAGAGCCGTGGTCGCGCGCGAACGCCACTCACGACAAGAACATCAGCCGCCGCCTCTTGATATTGAACAACAGTCCCAGAGCGGCCATCGTCATAATGGTGGTGCTCCCCCCATAACTTAGTAACGGCAGGGGAATCCCCACGACCGGCGCCAAGCCAACGGTCATACCCACATTGACCATCGTGTTAAACGCCATCATGCCCACAAGCCCAATGGCCAACAGGGCACCCAACAGATCTTTGGCTTTCGTCGCAATATCCAGCCCCAGGACAAGCAGTGCCAGAAAAAGGCCGATTAACAGCACGGACCCCACAAACCCCCATTCCTCGGCAAAGACCGCAAAGATAAAATCCGTGTGGCCATCGGGAAGAAATTGAAATTGCGTTTGCGTCCCGCCATGGAACCCTTTTCCGATTAATTCCCCGGAGCCGACGGCAATACGGGATTGCAGTCCCTGATAGCCTTGTCCTCCCAGATCATACTGCGGATTCACAAAACTCAAAATCCGTTCCTTTTGATAGATGTGCAGGGAACTCCATAATCCACCCCACATAAAGGGGAAAATCATCAACATCGACAAGACAATCACCCCAAACGCCTTTGACTTGACGCCCACGGCAAGCAACAACGTGACATAAATCGACAGAAAGCTGAGACTGGTCCCCAAATCCGGCTGCTTGAGAATCAAGACAAAGCCGGGCAGGGAGATCAACCCCGGCAGAATAACACGAAACCACCACCCAGGCCCGGTTTGGCTGGCGTAATGGGACGCCAACACGAGCAGCAGGGGAAGCTTGACAAATTCCGAGGGCTGAAGCCTGATCGGGCCCATGGTAATCCATCGCTGCGCCCCGCGCGCGCCCTGGCCGAAGAACATCACGACCACAAGGAGGAGCAACCCGACTCCGTACAGCAGATACGACCAGCGAGCCAGGGCATGGTAATCAATGGCCGACACGACCAGAAAGACCGCACTGCCCACGCCGAGCCATATCGCCTGTTTCCAGTAAATGGGCCATTGATGCCCGGCCTCCTCATCCGTCACACTGGAAAGCGTGAGGAGGCTGAGAGACGCCAGCACGACGATGATCCCTAAAAACCCCCAATCAAAATTGTCGAGTCCTCGATGGGGGAACCACTGGTCACGCATGCCACGGCGTCTCCTTGTGCTTCATGTGTGGCGACGACAACGAAACACGCGGGCGGGCGCGCGTCTCCGCCTCGGATTCGTATGCCATGTAGGCCTCAATCAGTTTTTTGGCCAATGGGGCCGCCGCAGATCCGCCATGGCCGCCATGTTCAATCAGCACCGCCACGGCAATACCGGGATGGTCAAAGGGCGCATACGCGACAAACCAGGCATGGTCACGAAATTTGCGGGGAACGTCTTTGCCGATCGTCGCACGCAACGCGACCACCTGCGCCGTCCCGGTTTTCCCCGCAATCTTGACCTTGGACGATTGCGCCCGTCGCGCCGTCCCCTTGGCGACCACCCCGGCAAGCGCCGCCTGGATCCCTTGCAGGTGATGCGGACTCAACGCCAGCGAAGCGGATTGGGACGGAATCCACTCCTCAATCGTTCCACTCTCGCGTTCTCGTATGCCACGCACGACATGCGGAGTATATGAAATCCCATGATTGCCAACCATGGCAATCACGTTCGCCATTTGCAGGGGCGTGACCATGGCGAACCCTTGCCCGATCGCCACCGAAATGGTTTCACCCGGATACCATGGTTCCCCTCGCATTCGCTGTTTCCATTGCGGGGACGGGACGACCCCCATCGCTTCCCCGGGGAGGTCAATGCCGGTTGGCTTGCCTAACCCAAACTGCTTCGCAGAGGCCGCAATAGGCTCAATCCCCATGAGATGGCCTAACCGATAAAAGTACACGTCACACGAGCGGACCAGCGCCTCGTGCATATTGACCGCCCCATGACCACCCGCATACCAATCTCGATAGGTTCGCTTGCCAAATCGAAATCCTCCGGCACACCGGAGCGTCTTGGTCTTTGCAATGGCATCGGTTTCAAGGGCCGCCGTCGCCATAATGATTTTGAACGTGGACGCGGGAGGATATTGCCCTTGAATCGCTCGATTCATCAGCGGGTGCTGCGTGTCTCGAAGCATGGCGTTCCAGCCCTCGGCGCTTAATCCGCGGGACAACGCATTGGGATCAAAACTGGGGCGACTGGCCAGGGCCAGCGTGGCGCCCGTTTGAGGATTCAACGCGACAATCGCGCCGACCTTGTCTCCCAACAAATCTTCCGCCAGCTTTTGCAGACGAAAATCAATGGTGAGATACATGTCGTTGCCCGCGTACGGTTTCTCCATGGAAATCATGCGCTGCTCATGACCAAGGGCGTTGACTTCAATGAGCTTACTCCCCGCCCGCCCGCGCAATGTCCTGTCATAGATCCGTTCCACGCCGGACTGGCCGATGATGCTGCGCCGGGGAAGATCCTGAAATTCTTCCCGTGCGAGTTGTTCCTCTGAAATGGCCCCAACGTACCCAATCACATGGGCGGCATACGCACCATGAGGATTGTTGCGTTGCGCTTCCGGATGGATTCCCACACCAGGGAGGTCGAGCCGATGTGATTCGACAATGGCCGCTTCTTTGAGACTAAGGCCTTGCCTCAATCGGATCAGGGTTCTCCCGTCTTCGTCCTGAATTTTCTTGCGCAGGACCCGTTCGTCCAAAGACAACAGTTCGGCAAGTTTCAGAAGAAGCTCCTCGCGGTTCGGCACGTCGTCGAGTTGAACGTATAAGTTGAAGCTCGGAACGCTATTCGCCAGCAGAATGCCATTGCGGTCATAAATCAGCCCTCGAACCGGATGGATGAGAAGCGACCGGGTTCGATTATCTTGAGAGAGACTTCGATAGTACGCCCCATCACGAATCTGGAGTTGCCATAACCGCAGGACCAACAGACCCGCCAAAAGGCACACCCCGATTTTGAGAAACAGAAATCGTCGTTGGACTGTGGCAAGGGCGACGGCGGACTGGCCACCGGGATTGTGTATCGTGGCTGACGTCACCGATACACACCGCCCTGGAAATCCCTGGCCCATGCCTCACGCCCTTGAGTTTTGACCATCCACCGCGCAATGATCCAATTGATGCCAATGGCCGCGAGTCCGTCCACGATCGCTTGAGGAAACAAGAGGGTGACGGCGCTGTAGAGCATCTCTCCTATGCCCGCACGTGACGACAGCAAAAACACGATGCCCCACACGAAGGACAACGCCGCGATCGGGAAAAAGGCAAGCGGGGATTCCATATTGGATAAGTTTTTTTTCAAGTTACCGGCCAGGAATCCCGCTCCGGCTTTCGTCAACAGATTCAGCCAAAGCGGGCTGGCGGAAAATAAATCATGGATCACCCCCAGGAAGACGCCGACAATCACCCCTCGCACCCATCCACCCCACAACCCCACCAAACAGGCGGCAATCAGATAAAAATCTGGGCGAATCCCCCACGGACTCAACGAATAGGCAAAGGTGGCCTGAAAGGGAACAAGGAACAGCATGAACACGATGAACACCACGGTCTTCATGGAGCGGGATTCCGGCTTGTTGGAGCAACCCCGGCCGGCTCAAGGGCGAACTTGACGTCCGACGGGTGAGGGGCAAGCACGACGAGCACTTCTTCTAACTGTCGAAACTGCACCGCGGGCACGACGGTGGCCACTTGAAACAAGTCACCTTCACTTTCTTCGACGCGCGAAACCTGCCCAATCAACACGCCTCGTGGAAAGCCTCCGGTCAACCCGGACGTGATCACGACATCCCCTTCTTGAACGGATGAAAGCGGGGGGAGATATTTCATGCGTACGTGGCCCTGGGACGTTCCCTGCACCACGCCTTCGTCACGCGTACGCTGGACCAGTCCCCCCATGACCACATTCGGATCAATCATCAACAAGGCAATACTCGTGGACCGGCCGGTTTTGACGATTCGTCCAGCGACGCCCGCCGGTGTCATGACCCCCATCTTGACGCGAATGCCATCCTCGCGACCTTTATTGAGAATCATGCCCTGATACCAATTCGAGGCGCTTCGACCAATGACCTTTGCCGCCATCGTGTGTATCGGTGACTGCTTTTGAAAATCCAATAATGCGGATAACCGCCCCGACGCCAGCATCCGTTCCCGCCACTCGTTCACGTCCCCTTCCAGCTTCTGGACCTTGCCCCGAAGCTCACGGTTCTGACCGCGGATGTCCTGAAGGACGACACGGTACGTCCACCAATCACGGATGCCGCGATCCATGATCGCCATTCGTTCCATGGGCATGGCCACGAAGTCCGCCAGGGGGTCGCTGACAGTGCGGAGGAGAAATTGAGCGTTCGCGGGGAAGAGGACGACCGCCACGCCGGCAATCGCGAATACGACCACGATGATCCGTCTCGCGCCGGACTTCAAAAACTTTCCAGGCCGAAATCGGCCGCTCATATCAGTTGTTCCTTTACCGATTATTCGTCGGCAGAGAGGCGATACTCTGAAGCAGGGTCAGCTCTTCAAGCATCTTGCCCACTCCCAGCACCACGGATGTGAGCGGGTCATCAACAGGGACAATGGGAAGACCGGTTTCATCGCGTAACCAGGCATCCAGCCCTCGCAACAGCGACCCCCCTCCTGTCAACACAATCCCGCGATCAACGATATCCCCCGCCAATTCAGGGGGAGTATTCTCCAGCGACGTCTTAATGGCCGCAACAATGGGCGCCATGGCGTCCTGTAGCACGGCCCGAATTTCACCGTCTTCCAACGCAATGCTTCGGGGAATGCCCGTGATTAAATCCCGCCCCTTGACCATCATTTGGGCTCTCTCCGGCAAGGCATAGACGGAGCCAATTTCCACTTTCACGCGCTCGGCCATCGGCTCGCCGATCAACAAGCCATGAGCACGCTTGATATAACTCATGATCGCACTGTCAATTTGGTCGCCGGCGATTCTCACGGATGCACTGTACACAATGCCGCCCAATGCGATGATCGCGATATCGGTCGTGCCGCCTCCGATATCAATCACCATGTTGCCCGACGGCTCGGTGATGGGCAATCCCGCGCCAATAGCCGCCGCCATCGCCTCTTCAATCAAATAGACTTCGCGCGCTCCCGCGAGTTCAGCGGACTCTTTCACCGCTCGCTGTTCAACTTGTGTGATGCGTGAGGGCACGCCAATGATGATCCGGGGCCGAACCAACGCGCGACGATCGTGCACCTTGGTAATAAAATAGCGAAGCATGCGCTCGGCCATTTCAAAGTCGGCGATCACGCCTTCCTTCATCGGACGAATGGCCAAAATGTTTCCGGGCGTGCGTCCGACCATGCGTTTGGCTTCGCTCCCCACCGCTAAAATTTTATTGGAGTGCCGCTCAATCGCCACGACCGACGGTTCATTCAGCACCACGCCTTTCCCCTGGACATACACCAGGGTATGGGCCGTCCCAAGGTCAATGGCCACATCATTTGAAATGTAGCCCAACATCCGACCGATTAATCCCATAATCGTCTCGCTCTCAACATCTCCAACGCACACCGCATGGATTGCGGCAACTGGTTCTCGCGGTTGTCACACAACGACGGAACGCGGCCTGTGAAACGGGAGTGTCGGTTGCCGACACAACAGATACGGGAAGGGAGGCAACCCGCCACGGCCTGCCACACTCTCCGGCAACCCCTCTGCCAAAAATCGCCAATGACGCATTGGCTGTCTAGTTATAGCAGACCTCACCACAGAATCTCAAAAGGCTCCTGAACGCTCGTTCTGAAAGAAGACGCGGTCTGCGCATGGCCACCGATTGTGGCCCACCTTGCTGTCTGCCCTTCGTCTGCCCTCGTATCATAGCACAATAGCTTACGTGTTTCATACAAATAGACACCGTGGGCCTCCGGCGACAGGTTGCGTGCGACGCCCACGCCATGCCATCTTCACACTCATCCCCCGCCTGGAAAGAGGAACACACAATGGCCGCACAGACCTTATTTGACAAAATTTGGGCACGTCATACGGTGCATGAGGACGCGGATGGCACAACCCTCTTGTATATTGACCGGCACCTGATCCACGAAGTGACCTCTCCGCAAGCCTTCGAAGGACTCAAGCATACCGGACGTCGGCTGCGTCGGCCGGGGACGGTCCTCGCGGTTCCAGACCACAATGTGCCAACCACCAACCGACGGGTGGACATTGCGGATCCCCTAAGTCGCATTCAGATTCAAACGCTCCAGAAAAATTGCGCAGAATCCGGCATTACGATGTTTTCCATGGATGACATTCGCCAGGGAATCGTGCATGTGATTGGTCCGGAGCAGGGGCTGACCTTACCCGGCATGACGCTTGTCTGCGGAGATTCTCATACCTCCACACACGGCGCATTGGGGGCGTTGGCGTTTGGCATCGGGACCAGCGAAGTGGAACATGTGCTGGCCACACAATGTCTGATCCAAACACGGCCCCGCACAATGGACATCCGGGTTGATGGACGACTCTCCCCGCATTGTTCGGCAAAAGATATGATCCTGGCCATCATCGGGCACATTGGCACCGCCGGAGGAACGGGGTACGTCGTGGAATACACGGGCGAGGCGGTTCGCGCCTTATCAATGGAAGGCCGGATGACCCTCTGCAACATGACGATTGAGGGAGGAGCGCGTGCCGGCATGATTGCGCCTGATGCGACCACCGTCTCCTACATCAAGGGACGCCCACTGGCTCCTCCTGAACCTCTCTGGACCCAGGCCGTCCACGACTGGGAAGGATTATGCACGGACCCCGGAGCCGCCTATGACCGCAGTCTCACGATGCAGGCGGAAGACATTGCGCCTCAAATCACATGGGGAACCAATCCGGGCATGGTGACCAGCGTGGAGGGCCGGGTCCCGGACCCTCGCTCCTTTGCCAAAACCGACGTGCGGGAGGCCACGATGCAAGCGCTGGAATATATGGCCCTCAAGCCCGGAACACCCATGGTGGACATCAAAATTGATCGGGTGTTTATCGGGTCGTGCACGAATGCACGGATTGAGGATTTACGCCTGGCCGCATCCTATGTGGAAGGAAAAAAAGTGGCCTCCGGCGTGCAGGCGATGGTCGTTCCCGGTTCAGGTCTGGTCAAAAAGCAAGCGGAAGAAGAAGGATTGGATGACATTTTTCGAGCGGCCGGCGTGGAATGGCGAGAGTCCGGTTGCAGTATGTGCCTGGCCATGAACGACGACATGCTCCAACCTGGTGAGCGCTGCGCGTCAACGAGCAACCGGAATTTTGAAGGCCGGCAAGGCAAGGGCGGTCGAACGCATCTCGTCTCCCCGGCCATGGCCGCAGCCGCAGCCATTGCCGGACATTTTGTCGACATTCGGCAGTGGGCCTGATCCCGGACATCGTCGCATGGAACCCTTTACCACACATACGGGACGCCTCGCTCCTCTGGATCGCGTGAACGTTGATACCGACCAGATCATTCCCAAGCAATATCTCAAGACGGTGCATCGAACGGGCCTGAAAGAAGGTCTCTTTGCGGATTGGCGCACGCGGCCCGATGGCTCGCCAAACCCGGATTTTTTCATGAATCACCCGCGGTATGCCGGCGCCACCATTCTGCTCACGCGCGATAATTTTGGATGCGGTTCGTCCAGAGAACATGCGCCATGGGCACTGCTGGATTACGGGATTCGCGTCATTCTCGCCCCGAGCTTTGCCGATATTTTTTATAATAACTGTCTGCAAAACAGCCTCCTGCCGATTATACTGAAGAGCCAGGACATTCAAGGCCTCTTTGATGACGTGCAGGCGGATGACCCGAGCAACGCGCTTCACATGACGATAGACCTGGCGTCTCAAACCATCTCTACGACACGGCAGGCCACGTTCTCCTTTTCCATTGACCCCTTTCGAAAACACTGTCTGTTGGAAGGGTTGGATGCGATTGGACTCACCCTCCGGCGCGAGCGCGACATTGCCGACTACGAAGCCAGAGGCGCACGAGACACGCCCTGGCTTTTTCAAGACCTGCGTTCGTAAGGCCTCGCCGCACCCGTCACCCGCCGGTTGTGTTCCGCACCCCGACAGCGCCATCGTCATGCACTCCCCACCAAATCGCCGCAGGTGGCGGGCCAATCCACTGACTTTTCTCACGCACGTGAGTACGTTATAGTGAGCCTCGCTTTCTTCAATTCTTCCATTTCAAACAGGCAGGCATGGTATGGACGAAAGCAGCGCACTCCGCGACGTCATCATCATTTTTTCCGTATCCGTTGCGGTGGTGTTCCTGTTTCAGAAACTTCGTTTACCTTCCATTGCCGGGTTCCTCGTCGTGGGAGCGCTCGTCGGGCCTTACGGGCTGAACCTCATTTCCGATATCGCACAAGTGCAGGTGCTGGCGGAGATCGGGGTGATGCTCTTGCTGTTCACGATCGGCCTGGAATTTTCATTGGCCAAAATGAAATCCTCCAAAGCGTTGTTTGTTGTGGGAGGCCCGGCCCAGATTTTCAGCGTCCTGCTCCTGTTCATCGGGGGGAGCCTTCTGTGGGACACGGATCTCAACGCCACCATCTTTTGGGGATTCCTGGTCACGTTGAGCAGTACGGCCATCGTCCTGAAAACGCTGGCCGAGCGAGGCGAACACGATACCCTGCACGGACGATCCGCGATCGGCATTTTAATTTTTCAAGACCTGGCCGTCGTGCCCATGATGCTCATGACGCCCCTTTTGGGCAATCAGGAATCGGAAGGCCTCGGCCGCATTCTGTTGACCCTCGGACAATCGCTCGCGCTGGTGTGCCTGGTGGTGATCGCCGCCAGAGTCCTGGTTCCCAAACTCCTCGAGCACATCGTGCGGACGAGAAGCCGGGAATTATTTATCCTCACCATCGTGGTCCTCGGCATGGGGACCGCATGGCTGACATCCCTGATCGGGTTATCCCTGGCACTCGGAGCCTTTATCGCCGGACTCCTCATCTCCGAATCAGAGTACAGCCACCAGGCCTTCGCCGAAGTGCTCCCGTTTCGGGACAGTTTTAACAGCCTGTTCTTTGTCTCAATCGGGATGCTCATGGATCCAAAAGTGATCCTGGAACATCCGTTGCTGCTCGTGGGCATGGTCGGGGCGATCGTCATCGGAAAATGGGCGACGGGCGCCATCGCCGTGTTAGCGACGGGCGCGCCCCTTCGCTCCGCGATTCTTGCCGGCGTGGCGCTGGCGCAAGTGGGAGAATTCTCCTTTATCCTGGCCCAGGAAGGGCTGAAGGTCGGCATTCTGGACCATGCCGCCTACAATCTCTTTCTCGTGGTCTCGGTCTTCACCATGATCAGCACGCCGTTTTTGATGCAATGGTCTCCCAAAATCGCGCGGCGGGCGGAAGCCCTGCAACGGCTGAACCAATGGCTGCCCGGCCGGGCCTCGCTGCACGTGGACATCCCGCCATTCACACGCAGGGATCACGTCATCGTTGTCGGATACGGCTTGAACGGCCGCAATCTGGCGCAAGTGCTTCAAGGTTTCGGGATTCCCCACGTCGTCCTGGACATCAGCGGGGAGGTGGTGCAACAAGCCATTGGGACGGGGGTCCTCATTCAATATGGCGACGCCACCAATCCCACGGTCTTGCATCAGGTCCACATTCAACACGCCAAAGTCCTGGTGATCGCCACGTCGGACCCCTTTGCGATGCGGCGCATTGTCCAACTCGCGCGGCACGAGAACCCTTCAATTCATATCGTGGTTCGGACGCGCTACCTCAAAGAACTCAAAGAATTGCAGGAACTGGGAGCCGACGAAGTGGTGCCAGAAGAATTTGAAACGTCCATTGAAATCGCACGCCTGGTCCTCCAATCGTTCCAGACTCCCCAACACGTCATACTGGAGAAGGTCGAACAAATCCGGCGGGAAGGCTATGCGTTTCTCCGCCACGGAAGCGATCCCGACCCCGTCCTTCACCGTCGGACCGACACGCGCCTGGATATGGAAGAAGCTGTGGAAGTGGAAACCTGTCGGATTGATGACGATTCGCCAGCTCTTGGTCAACCGCTCAATGCGTTGGGGATTCAGCCACGAACCGGCGCCTCCGTCATTGCCCTCACACGCGCCGGGCATACGGATCCCAACCCATCCGACAAAACCGTTCTTGAAACCGGGGACATCGTGGTGCTGCTCGGCACGCGAGATACGATTCGTCGAGCCATCGGACTCCTGGTCGCGACAAAGGCCGACTAGCCGGGGCCGGTGGCTTACTTGCCCCCCTCACCGACAATCGAGTCCCTGGCCCAGGTCGCCCACACCCGAACGGTGGGGACCGCATCGTTCGTGGCCGCCCATTCCAGGTCGGCGACGTCCCCGGCCTCTCCCAATTTCCCGAGTCGGTAGGCGGCTTCAGCGCGCACACCCGCATGAGTATCACGCAACAGTCGCTGCCGAAAGTCAGCAAGCACACGACGATCCGCCAACTCGCCCAACGCCGCAAGGGCGCTCTGTCGCACCGCAGGATCCGGATCCGTCAAGGCTTTCACCAAATCCTGATAGGCGCCTGGGGCTTCAATTTGCGTGAGGGTTTCGACCACGGCACGCCGACTCCCGCTGGCGCCGACGGCCAGCACATCCATCAATGCTGCCAGAACAGGTTGACGGGGGCCGACGTTTCCCAACGCCCGGGCCGCGGCCTGTTTGACGGCATCGTGCGTATCGCTCAATGCTCCGACGAGGCTGATGGCCGCCCTGTCATTGACCTCTTCCCCTATTTGGCCCAAAGCCCACGCGCTATAGGCACGCACGAGGGGATCAGGATCGGATAACGCCCGTGCCAGGGCCGGCGCCGCAACCACATGACCGATCTTGCCAAGCGAAAGCGCCGATGTGCGTCGGACATCTTCGGAAGGATCGTCAAGCAACGTCATGAGACGGGTGGCAACACTGTGCGGATCCCCCACGGGAGCTTCAGCCTGACAACCCGTGGCCGAAGAAACGCACAGGACAAGAAGGGCAAGACGCGTGGTGTTCAGGAACACGGGCGAGCGATCCAATGACACTTAAGTTGCTGGCGGAGGATCGTGTGGCGCCGGCGGTTGTTTCGCCGATTCAATGGTTTGTTCAACTTCTTTGTGCGCGGACTCAAGCTCTGCCTGGATGGTCCGCATCTCCGGGTCAATGGCATTCCGCACATCCGCCGTCGCCTCACGAAAGGTTCGCAAGGCCCCGCCCAGGCCTTCCCCAAGCGATTGCAGATCATCACTCCCTGCCGCGGCCTTGGGTGGAGCGGCTTTGGCCTGTTGCATCGCGGCGCGCTGCGCCTGTACGCGAGCCACCGCCTTTTTATTCACAATGGCGGCCGGCCGTTTGCCCGGCGCAACCGGCACGGACGCAGCCGGCACGGGCGGGTACTGCGCCATCGGGCGGGGGACAGTACTCGCGGCGCGCTGCTCCATGGTCACGGGTTGAAACGGCTCCTGATAGGGCGCGGCGGGCGCCGGTTCCGTGGCGGCGACCGGTTGAGCGGGTTGAACCGTCTCCGGACCAAATCCACCATACACGCTCGCCGCCAACGTGCCGGGGGTCCTTTCGGGACCAGGCCGAGCATGAGATTGTACGACGGGCGCTGGCGCGGGTTCTGAAGCCGGTGTGACCGGCGGAGAAGCCGGTTCAGCCGATTCAACCGATGCAGATTGAGACTGGGGTACGCCATCCTGCCCGCTTTGCTCATCAGCGGGAGAACGGCTTTCGTTGACTTCCTTCTTAAAACCCTTCAGGGCTTTCCCCACTCCCTCGCCAATTTGAGGAAGCCGCCCCGCTCCAAAAATGATCAGAACGATGACCAGAATGATGATCAGTTCCTGAAATCCGAGAGTCCCAAACATCGCAAATCCTTCACCTTAAAAGGATATACGTATCATCGTACCTTGAAGGGACTGTAAAGACCACGAATACCCGTGTCAACCCGCTCACCAGAGTGGAAAAGACGTTCGCCCCCGCGACAGACCAGGGCAACACGTGCCGTCTTGTCCCATCTTCCGCAGATGAGTAAAATCCCCATTGATGGTCACCTCATCCTCTCCCGCCATTCCACCGTATCGCGTCACGCTGTTTTTTGGACCCGAAGTCCGGGACACCAATCCTGATATTGTCTATTGCGTGTTTAACGTCAAAAAACGGAGTTGGAAAGGGGGCATCCAGCTCATGGTCGAGATGGCGCAGGACCAGATCACCCGTTGCAAACAGATCCTGCAATTAGAATCCTGGTTACAGAACGTCCTTCACCATCTTCCCCCGGAGGAATACGACGAGTATTTCCAACGGGGCCAGACATTGTGTCTCCAATATCTGTGCCAGACGAAATTGCAGCTCGCCATCAATGATGGCCTGAAACAGGAAACGACCCTGCTGTCGCATGACGCGCTTGCTCACGCACTTGAGCCTGCCATAGACCGGAGCGGTCCTTCGCTCAAAGCAACCCTGCTCGCGGAACTGGATGTGCCTCCAGCAGAAGATGCCGCCGGAAGCTCAATTTGCAAATTGTGAAACAGGGGCGTACCTATGAATCAGCATGTGGCCCGCCTGTCCATCCGCGTTTATGGAAGCATACCTGGACGGACAGACGGGCGTATCAGCCTTGTAGTCCTTGGACGATTACACTCAAGAAAGGAGGAAACCCATGAAACGACGTGATGCGACCGGCAGGCGATTCCCCGTCGGTCGGCGAAGGTCAGGGATGACTCACACACTCATTGCCGCACTGTGTTTGTCTGTGTTCATCTGCGGACCAGCCCAGGCAGATGAAAGCACCGACACGGCCGAAGAGGTCAGCCTGGGCATCGCCAGCGTGATCCTGACCTTCCCCTATGGCACAGGCAAACTGCTCTATGCCGGGATGGGGGGCATTGTTGGCGGATTCAGTTGGATTCTTAGCGGAGGAAATACCGAAACCGCCAAATCCATCTGGGACCCCAGCCTGCACGGCACCTATGTCATCACCCCGGACCATTTACGAGGCCGCAAACCCGTTCGATTTTTCGGCACGCCGTTTTACGAGGACGACGAGTACACCCCGTAACCCGCGTGATGTCTCTCGTGCGCGCAATGAACAAACCACTCATTGGGGTCACGCCGGACTTTAACGCCGGCGACCGTCAGGACATGGGGGGCAAAGAGCCGACGTACTTCCTGCGCGCCCTCTATCCGAAGGCGATTGAAGAAGCCGGCGGCATCCCCCTGATGTTGCCTCTCGTGTCGCACAGGGCCGCATGGCGTCAAATCGTGGCACACGTGCATGGGCTTCTCATCACAGGCAGCGGGGCCGATCTGGCGCCTGCGTTATACGGGGAAACACAACGCCACAAGTTTTCACTCATGAGCGGCGAACGGGCGACCATGGAACTGGGCGTCGCCCAAACGGCTTACCGGGCGGATCTTCCCATGCTGGGCATTTGCGGGGGGATGCAATCCATCAACGTCGCCCTCGGCGGCACGTTGTATCAAGACATTCGCGCGCAACTCCACACACCCATTGAACACCTTCCAACGCATTCAGCGACCAGAACAGCCCATTCCGTACACGTCGCTCCGCGATCCCTGTTGCGCCGCATCACCGGAACATCCCGCATGGAGGTGAACAGCTCCCACCATCAATCCGTCAAGCAGGTGGCGCCGAAACTGATTCAGACCGCGGTCGCTCCCGATGGCGTCATTGAAGCCATTGAAGCGCCGGATCGCGCATTTGTCTTAGGGGTACAATGGCATCCGGAATTCCTCATCGGCTGGGACCCCATCCAGAAACGTCTTTTTTCCGCATTGATCCGCGCCGCACGGATAAGGCTTCGCACGGCGACCTCCGCCACATCCCGGCGCGTCACCGGGGAGAAAACCCATGACTGAAGGGATAAAACTCAAGTGTGGATCGGTCGAGGGGCGGGAGTGACGGATGAGGCGGGTTTCCGACCACGACAGGCAGATACCTACCGTAGAGACGCCCAATTTGGGCGTCTTTGCAAAAACCCTAGCCGCGTTGAGGGCTGGCCTGGGGCGTTACCCGTAGAAGACGCCCAAATTGGGCGTCTGTACAAAAACCCGTGCCGCATTGATAGCCAAACCCGGCCCGTTACCAGCCCCACTCAACCTTCAACAGCACACCATGCTCCGCAGCCGCGCCAGGGGTTTCCCCGCGGCGGCTCTCAAGAGACAGATTCAGTCCCGACGCCAGCGTCAGACGACTCCCCAGCCGGTAATCCCGCGTCCCCTGGCCCCACGTCAGCTTCCCATACGGCGTCAGCAGGTTCTGCCCGTCCGCAATGGCCAGCCCGTAACCCACTTCCGCATCCATCCGCCGCCCCACGGCCGCCGCATCAGTCCCGGTCAGGTTCGCCGCACTCTGATCCCACAGTTGCGCGGTGTTCGTGACCGTCTGGCCGTAGGTGGGCGATAGCCGCAGGGCCAGCCCTTCGCCGCCCTGGCCGGGGATGACCGTCAGCGCCGCCCCGATGCCCCAGTCCTCGTAGTTTGACGTATGCCCCAGCAGGACACGGCCCTGACCGGAAAGCGTGACGCCCTGGGTCGGGTGACGATACTGTACCCCGCCGCCCATTTCCGCGCCGGTGCCGGTTAGCCCGTCACCGCCGTCACGCCGTAGCCCGGCTTCCAGTGTGCCGCCCAGCCGCCCGCCGCCGGCTAACTCGTACTCATGGCGCCCTTCCACTTGTAATCGCGCCCGCCGCGCTTCCACCGTCAACGCGCCAATTCTGTCGTGGCCGTCCAGATCCATGGAGGTCTGCATGAGTTCGCCTTTGACCCGCACCCGGCTGGTGCGCGTCTTCAGCACTTGCGCGCTGACGCCGCCGCCCACCATGACGGTTGTGGCATCGCTCGTCTGGAGTGCGTCCACGATGGTATCGGTGATGGAGACCTCGCCCCAGCCGTAGCCCGCCGTGGCCCATACGTCCAGCCCGCCCGCCGGTACAACCGACCACCCGACATAGGGCGTGAGGCTGGTCATCCGCAGGGTATAGTCGCCGCCGCCGGCGGTGGGGTCGTCCGCCAGTGCGCCATACTCAAAGTCGCCCTGGGTCCAGGAGAGCGCCGCTCCGGTCAGCAGGTTCGCTCGTACACGGGCGTCCGCGCCCAGTCGCGCGCTGAACAGTGACCCGTCCCAATCCGTGGCGTCGCCGTTCCCGCCGATGGCCCGGTAGTCGCCGCCGCCCCAGAGGGTCAGGCCCTTCACCAGGTCGCCGGCCTGATTGAGCGGCAGGACAAACGCAGAGCGGCCCACCATGTTGTGCAGGTTCAATGTGCCGTTGGCCAGCGCCTGGCCGCCGGTGGTCAGGATGTCGGCCAGAGTGGACTGGCCGCCGAGGGTGACGGAGCCGGATTCGTGGCGGTCGGCGCCGGCGTGATGAAGTCGGCGCGCGATGGCGCTGACGGTGGTGTCCGTGATGGCCCGTGCCACTTCCGGCAGGATGGTCCGGCTGATGGCGCTTAGCCGTGCGTCTTCAATTTCGAGAGAGCCGACCGCGAACGGCGAGAAGTCTCTGGTTGTGCCGCAGACGAAGCCGGGGAATCTGCCGGTATTGCTGCCGATGGCTTCCCAAGCGGAGGCGGAGAGGTGGTACAGCGCGGTGCGACCAGTGGCGCCGACGGTGGACAGGCAGACGGTTGCATTCGTTGCCAGTGTGGCGCTTAACTCAATATCCATCGCCACGCCGCTGAAGGTGACGCCATCCGGGGGAGCTGTGTCCGCTGACGGGTCGTAGGCAGTCACCGCGACCGCGCTTACCGTGTGGACATCGGGCAGGATCAGGCGCATATCGTTGTTGTCACCGCCGACATCGTTGACTGCGAGTGCGCCAGCGTCGGTCGTCGCCATTCCGTTGCCGGTGACTGTCACCACCGTGACGGTGAACGTCAGAAAGGCAGTTTGCGGTGAGGTTGCGCTGTCTGTGACGGTGTAGGTCAGGGTGGCGGTAGCGGTTGGCGTGGTCGGTATCCTGGACAGGGTGCTGGTGCTGGTGTCGGAGCCGGATGTGAAGGACAGGCCGGCCGGGATGGAAGCCATCGGGGTCAGTGTGTAGCTCAGAGGTCTGCTACCACCGCGGGCGGTTGGCAGGGTGACGGAGATGTCGATGCCGGTTGGGTAGGTCTGGCTGGGAATGGTGTCGGCGCCAAAGGTCGGGGCGGGTGCGACGGTCACGGTGAAGGTCAGGGAGTCGGTGCTCGGAGTCGCGGCGCTGTCGGTGACGGTGTAGGTCAGGGTGGCGGTGGTGGTGGTGGTGAGTGGTGCGCCGGACAGGGTGCCGGCGGCGGGGTCGTAGGTCAGGCCGGCCGGGATGGAAGCGGTCGGGGTCAGGGCGTAGGTCAGCGTACCGACGCCGCCGTTGGCCGACGGTAGGGTGAGGGTCGTGATAGTCGTGCCGGCGGTGTAGTTTTGGTCGGGGATGGTGGTGTCAAAGGTCGGGGCGGGCGCGACTGTCACGGTGAAGGTCAGGGAGGCGGTGTTCGGAGTCGCGGCGTTGTCGGTGACGGTGTAGGTCAGTGTGGTGGTGGTTTCGGTGTTTGGTGCGCCGGACAGGGTGCGGGTGGCGGAGGCGAAGTTCATGCCGGCAGGAATCGGCGTCAGGGTGTAGGACAGCGTACCGATGCCGCCGCTGGCGGGCGGCAGGGTGGTGGTGATGGCGGCGTTGGTCGCGTAGTTCTGGTTGGCGATGGTGGCGGCGCCAAAGTTCGGGGCGACTATGACTTGGAAGATGACGTGATCAACATTCTCATCCCCTCGAGTCCGGGTAGTACCATTGGAAAATCGAAACGCAGTATGCTCATTAGCTGCTGTCAGTGTGGCTGTTCTGTAAACATCTACTGACTGCCAATTTGAGGGAATGCCGGCAGTATAGAGTGCTGTAAATTCTGCAACAGTCGGTAAAACGAGCGTATAACCATTGATAATCACTGAACGCGCATCGTCGCTGCCGTCGTGTCCATTTCCACTGGTTTGCGTGTCAGTCGTATCAGTGCCCCCATTTAATAGCGTATCCCATACCTCATTCTGAAGGTTGTCATCACCACCATCGCTTCTACCGTTATTGTTAGAATCGAAAAAATAATAGGTTTTGTTGTCTGCTGTGGTTACCGGGAGAATCAGATTGAGATTGATGCCGGAAACGGTGCCTAAGGCGAGGGTGTCGGTGAAAGTTTGGGCGCTGGCGTTAGCGGGCGCGAGGCATGACAGGGCGAAGGCGGCGAACAGCCACGCGAGTGGTGTTGTGCGCCGACGGCGGGACGCGCTAAGCGGGTTTAGCGGTAAATTTTCGGGGGGGGGGGGGGGGGGGGGGGTAAATATACGCAGATGTGTGGGCGTCACTTCATTGCGGACAGCGGGCAACTGGTTTGCTGGTTTCATGGCTGATCCTCCGATGCGATGACACTTCGTACTATACGAAATCTCCCGCGTCAACTCACCCCCTTGCAGGTCGCAGGCCGAATGACGCGCGACAAAAGCCGCGAACCCGGTCTACCTTCTCCACCGGATGGTTTGGCCGGTTGGCTCGGTTGAAGGGTATGTTGATGCGCCCTGACTCTTGTTCGCGACACCCCCCTGCGGAAACTGCCCGACCAGACCCGGCATGGTGAGACTCCACGGGAATCGGTGCCGCGGCCATCCGTCGTGGGTTCTGTTTTCGGTGTGTGGTATCCCGGCGCCGTGGCGCCTGAAGGGGTGGGGATATGGTTCAGGTTTTGATAAACAGGGCGGTTTTCAGTCCTTCCCATGCGCCAGCCATGTGACTTTGTTCCCGTTCCAGGTTGGCCATGCGCGTTTCTATTTTTCCAAGTCGGTTGTCAACGTTGTCAAGTCGGTTTTCAACGTTGTCAAGTCGGTTTTCAACGGTTTCAAGTCGGCTTTCAATGGTTTCAAGTCGGTTGTCAACGGCATCAAACCGCCGGTCCATTTGGCCTTGCAGGTCTGCCTTGAGCTCGCCCATTTGGCCTTGCAGGTCTGCCTTGAGCTCGCCCATTTGGCCTTGCAGGTCTGCCTTGAGCTCGCCCATTTGGCCTTGCAGGTCTGCCTTGAGCTCGCCCACTTGGCCTTGCAGGTCTGCCTTGAGCTCGCCCATTTGGCCTTGCAGGTCTGCCTTGAGCTCGCCCACTTGGCCTTGCAGGTCTGCCTTTAAGTCACGAATATCGGAACGAATGAAGACCAGCATGCCAGCGCCGCCTCCGATAATCGTCAACATGATGGTGATGGTTGCGGTGTCCATGCTGTCCTTTCTAGCAGTTACCAGGTCGCCACTTCAAGCCATCGCGTCCATGCCGTATCGGTTAGCGACTCCCCCCCGATGCTTCCCTGCGGCAAGGCCAGCGTCCGGCGCCACGGCGTCGGCCACTGTGGGATGTGTTCAGGCTTTGATTGACAAGGCGGAGTTCAGCCCTTCCCAGGCGCCAGACCATGTGGCCTTGTTCTCGTTCCATGTTGGCCAGGCGCGCTTCCATTGCTTCAAGTCGTTTTTCAACGATGCTGATTCGGTTTTCAACGGAAGCAAACCGGCGGCGTATTTCGCCTTGCAGCTCTGCCTTTAAGGCGCGAATACGGAAACGAACGAAGGCCATCATGCCGGCGGTGCCTCCGATGGTCGTCACGATGATGATGATGGTTGTAGTGTCCATGCCGTCCTTTGTATCAGTTACCAGGTCGCCACTTCAAGCCATCGCGTCCATGCCGTATCGGTTAGCCAATTCCCCCCCCGTCATTCCCACCGCTATGCGGGCATGACGGGGGTGCCGGAGAAATCTTAGGCGGAATCGGCTTCCGCAGGAGACGCCAATGGCGACGAGGCCGGGGGCGGGGGCGTTGTCTGGTTTGGGGACGCTGGCGCCTCGGTGGGCGGCGGCTTCGGTGGCGGTTTGGGTTTTTCCGGTTTAATGCCGCCTTCCCAATGCGGGCCGGAGTACATCTCCGGGGCGACGTCGCCGGCTTTCCATTTGGCGTCAAAATCCGCCGCCGCTTTGTTCGCGGTTTCGCCCACGCCCACCACGCGATTCCAGGGGGATATCGTCGGAGAGATGGAACACGCATCCCCCTCTTTCCGAAGATACAACCCAATCGGATTGCCGCGACAGGGGCCGAGAAAAATATGGACCGTACCGACAAATTCAGGAAGTGCGCTCATAGCGGGACAGGGAACCCTTCATGCCATACCGCGTTGACCGACACAAGACGCAACGTGGATGTCATGATGTGTGACATTCGTTGTTCAGGCATGGCCCACCGGACCCGTTTCAGGTTCGGCGCCGCGATGGTCGTCGCCGTATTTGAATTCTTTCACCGAATCAAGTTTGAGAGAATGGCCGCAGCACACAAGCTCCTCAAACCCTTCCCCGCCATCCAGAATCATGACGCGAAGCCCGCAGGAATCGGGGTACAGTTTTTTCTCATCAAGCAGGACGGCCGGCAGCAGTTTGCCGCGCTTGCGTCCTTTGCCGCGTGAAAACGTCGGCATTACGTCCGCTTCCGTCAAGGCATGACCGCAACAGATGACTTTTTCAAACCCGTCTCCTCCGGCCATGACTTTGATCATCAACCCGCAGCTCTCCGGGTGATTTTTGTGCTCGTCAATGATGTCCCCTTTTTTCAACCCCATGCCAACCCTCCACAAGAAACGCCTCGCCTGTCAAGCCGGACCGTGACATTCTCCCGCCCCGCCGTGGCCACGGACAGGTCGGCGTCGGAACAATCGGGTCCGGGCCACATTGAACAGAGCGGGCGCTACAGACGCGCCGATAGGTTTTGAATCTTCTCCAGGACGGCTGTGTGCCGCGGATGACCGACTGTCCTGGCGACGTGCGAAATCTCAACAGATTGACGCGACGCCAGGTATTGCTTTTTCAGGGCCAGGATCCGATCCATGCTGGCCGTCAGCCACTCATGGGAAAGCTCACCCTGTTCAAGGGCGCGTTCAATGGCCGCCACCGCCTCGTGTTGCCGTTCCCGCTGATGACAAATAAGGAGCATGTCGGCGCCGGCCTGCAACGCTCTCACGGATGCCTCGCCCACGCTCCCATGATTGAGGATGGCGCCCATTTCCATGTCATCGGTGAGCGTGACGCCGTGAAAGCCCAACTCGTTCCGCAACAGATCGGTGAGGATCGGTCGGGACAAGGTCGCCGGAGCGTCCGCGTCCAGGGCGGGATACCGCACGTGAGCCGTCATGATCGCGGGCAGTCCCCGCCGGATCGCATAGCGAAAGGGTTCAATCTCAACGTCATTGAGTCGCGTCCGGTCGGCCGTGACCACCGGCAACACGTTGTGTGAATCCGTCGTGGTGTCGCCGTGCCCGGGAAAATGTTTGCCGCAGGGAATGACGCCATTGTCCCGAAGCCCCGCCATGATGGCCATGCCAAAGGCGCAGACGCGTTCCGGATGATCCCCGTACGCGCGATCGCCAATAATGGGATTGGCGGGATTGCTGTTCACGTCCAGGACCGGCGCCATGTTCATGTTGATCCCAACCGCCCGCAGTTCTCTGGCCGTCACCTCCGCGACGTCAAACGCCGCGTCCGGCGAGTGCTGCGCGGCCACCAGCCCGGCCGAAGGAAACGTGGTAAAGCCCCGTGGCAAGCGAGACACGCGGCCGCCCTCTTCGTCAATCGCAATCAGCAGCGGAGGGTTCGGTACGCAGGCCTGAAGGTCATTGGTCAGTCGCGCCACCTGTTCGGGATCCACGACATTGCGCGCAAAGAGAATGACTCCCCCGGGGCGAGTGTCCCGAAGCCAGTCACGACATTCCGAAGAAAGCTCCGTCCCGTGGAACCCGACCATCAAGAGTTGCCCGATGATCTCGCGCACCGTCATGGCGAACTCACCGTTCCCGCCCCCCTGAATGATTGATTAAAAACTGCACCAGCAAGCGCGCGCCGATGGCCGTCGGCCCTTTGCCGAGATACGAACGTTCGGATGGACTCCAATCGGTGCTCGCAATGTCAAGATGCACCCAGGGACAGTCGCCGACAAACTTGCTCAAAAACATTCCCGCCGTGATCATGCCACCCCCGCGGCCACCGATGTTGCGCATATCCGCCACGTCGCTTTTGAGTTGCTCGGCATATTCCTCCCAGAGCGGCATTTCCCACACGCGTTCGCCGGCTTGCTCCCCCGCCGTTTTGAATGCGGCCTTGAGCCGGTCATCATTCCCCAGCATCCCGATGGCAAACTGCCCCAGGGCCACAATGCACGCCCCCGTCAACGTGGCAATATCAATGATACAGGCCGGGCGAAACCGAGCGGCATAGACCAGCCCATCCGCCAGAATCAACCGTCCTTCGGCATCGGTATTCTGCACCTCGACGGTTGTGCCATTGAGCATGCGCAGAACGTCCCCCGGCCTCATGGCTTGACCACCCGGCATGTTTTCCGCCGCCGGCAGGATGCCCACGACATTGATGGGAAGCCGCAATTGCGCGGCAGCCCGCACCGCGCCCAGCACCTCCGCCCCCCCCGTCATATCCGCTTTCATCTGTTCCATATTCTCCGAAGGCTTGAGCGAAATGCCGCCGGAATCAAAGGTGATCGTTTTCCCAACCAGCGCCAGCGGCCGATCCTGTGTCTTGCCCCCGGCATATTCCAACACGATGAATTGAGGCGTCTCTCGACTGCCACGTGAGACGCCCGTCATCCCGCCCATGCCCAGACGCTCCTGCTCCTTGCGCCCCAGCACGGTCAATTTGAGTTTGCAATCTTTGGCGATTGTTCTCGCCTCCTGCGCCACACGAGACGGGGTCATGACGTTGGACGGATGGTTACAGAGATCACGCGCGAACGACGTGGCACCGGCGCTGGCTGTTCCGCGTCGGACGCCCGTTCGCATCCCGCTCACCTGATTCGCCTGCGTCGCCAACAGGGTCATCGTCCGTATGATCCGCGCCGGCTCCTCGCGCTCGGACCGATAATGCATGAATCGGTAGCCGCCCAGTATGGCCCCCTCCACCATGGCCTGGGCCACGTCGGAGACCGGCGCCCGAACGGCATCCATGCCGAGCACCGATACGGAAAACGTGCGCGCGCCGGTTTGCCGAACCCGCCTGGACGCCTCGCCCATGGCCTGTCGCACACGATCCAGTGTCACCGCCTTCTTCTCGCCCAACCCCATCAGCAGAATGCGTTTCGCGGGAAGGACGCCGCGCGTGTGAATCAACACCGACTGGTGTTTTTTGCCTGAAAACTCGCCGCTTGTTCTCAACTCCCGGAGCTGTCCGCCCAATGCCTTATCCACCGCCTGATGAGCCTTGGGCAACAGACGCTCGCCTTCATAGCCGGCGAGCACCAGCACTTCCGTGGCTTCTTTCGTAAGACCGCCTTCTTTGACCTGACATTTCATCGTATCTCCTCTAGACGCTTCGCGCGTTTGAATCCCAAATAAACTTGTGCAATTGCACCTGAACACGCACCGGCAACCGATCCCGAAGAATCCACTCCGCCAGCGGGCGCAACGCCTGTTCGCCAAACACCGGACTAAACAAGACGGGGCATCGCTCCGCGAGGTGATACCGTTTCACCACGTCCACGGCCCAATCGTAATCTCCACGGTTGCCGATGACAAATTTAATCTGATCTTTCGGCCTGATATGCCGGAGGTTGTCCCAGCACATACGATCCTCCATTGCGCTGCCGGGACATTTCACATCCAAAATGATGGTGGCACGGGAATCAACCGGCGTGATGTCAATGGCGCCGCTGGTTTCGAGTAACACATCCAAGGCTTCTTCGCACAAACGCGTGATCAGGGCCAACGCCGCCGACTGCGCCAGCGGCTCCCCACCCGTCACTTCAACCAGCGAACAGCCATACCGTTTGACGTCATCCACCACGGCGTCAAGGGACATCTCGGTGCCGCCGTGAAACGCATACGCCGTATCACACCAGGTGCATCGGAGGGGACAGCCCGTTAACCGGACGAAGACACACGGCTCACCCGCATGTGTGGATTCACCCTGAATGCTATGAAAAATTTCTGTGACCCGGAGGGAATGCATGACGCCGCCGCGATCAGGCCCAGGTGGCAATGGGCCACCGATGCCGCCGCGCAATCCTCGTCATGCCGCGAATGGGATTCACCACCAGGGGATGGCCCACGGATTCCAGAACCTGAATGTCGCCGGGACTGTCGCCATAGGCGTAGCTTTGCGCGAGATCCACGCCATGAGTCCCCGCAAAGATTCGGAGCAAATGCCGCTTGCCTTCGCCGTACGGATAGGGCATCAGGACCCGACACGTATAGCCATCATCATGGGTTTCCAACTGTGCCGCCAGCACGTGCGACACACCCAGGAAATGCGCGAGGGGTTTGATCAGAAATTCCGGAGTGCCGCTGACCAGCGCCACCCGATGGCCGGCTTGCTGGTGCTGCGCCAGAGCCGCCGTGGCCTTGAAAGACAGGCGCGGACAGATTTCCGACCGCACAAACCACTTCGCCAGGGGTTCGACGCCCGCCGGGCGTTTATCCGTCAGATACACCTTGCGTTCCCGCAAGGGACTCCGGGAAAACGCGAACATATTGGAGAGCATATAGCGCGCGCTGTCGAGCAACACACGATTGGACAACAAACCCACCTTCCACAAATACCGGACGAATCGAATCTCAATGGATTGACCGGGAATCAGCGTATTATCAACGTCAAAAAACGCGCCGATGGGGCTCTGGGACGAAGGATCGGAAGATGCGAAACGGGCGGAATCAGACATGGCTATTTTTCAGACCATCACCAGGTACTGCCATCAATTGTACCGCAGGGTTCGTGCATTGACAACCGTTTGAACCCCTCCCTATACTCCCGCCGAGCCGAAGTGGTGGAATTGGTAGACACGCACGTTTGAGGGGCGTGTGGGGCAACCCATCCGGGTTCGAGTCCCGGCTTCGGCACCATACGATCGCCGCGTCGCCACGATCATTTCCTGAACTTACGTTGAAAGCTGCCCTTATTTCGCAGGACAGAGCGTCATCATGATTGATCGGAAAAAAGATAAGTTGATTCATGCCATGGCTTTCTTTGTTAAGAAAACCAAGCATTGCTATAAGCTCAAATTGTTTAAACTCCTTTATTTTCTTGACTTTGAACACTTTAAGCAGACAGGAAGACCAGTGACGGGGTTACAGTATTTTGCTTGGCCCATGGGGCCGGTACCGAAGAGTTTATACGATGAAATGCAACACCCTGATACGCTAAAAAATTCTTTTAATTTTATCCCTCAAAGTTCCATTGATGCAGATTTTACGAATGATAAAGCCATGAGAATTCTTCCAAAGGTATCCTTTGACAAAAGTCTTTTTTCGAAAAGAGAGACGGAAATAATGAACCAACTCATAGAAATTTATCAAAACACTCAATCCAGAGCGATGACGGACATAAGTCACGATGTTGATGGTCCCTGGCATAGGGTTTTCAGACAAGAAAACAAGAGGCAAGGGTATATACCTTATGAGTATATTTTGGATCATTCATCTGTTTCAAAGTCAAAGGAAGAAGCCGAAGAGATAGACCGGGAAGATAAAGAAATGAAAAAAATGTTCGGCTAAATGACTGTGAAGATTGGGGCTATCTACTTACATAAGCAATTTAAATTTTCTGATGGAGCAACAGGAATAAAACTCTTTATTGTGGTCAACTCTCCAACCAAAGAAGACAATTATCTCGTTTGTAAAACCACTTCCAGGGAAGCACCTTACAGAGTAAAAAAGCAAGGTTGCTCCGCTCCTCAAAGAAATTACTTTGTATTTTTAGAGGAAGATGATTGGTTTGATAAAGATACATGGGTGCAATTTGATGAACTCTATGAGTTTGAGGCGAGGCAACTATTACGAGACCACTTTGGTGGACAAGCTGAACATGTGGCTGATTTAAAAGACGTGAACAAAAGAGCGCTGATTCATTGCATTTTAAAGTGTCAAGATATTGCAGAAAAAGATCTACGGTCTATTACGAGAGCCTTAAGAGAACTTCAAAGAACTTAAAAAATCAGTCATTCCTGCCGCAATACGGCCAACGGCGACTGGCCCAGGATGCGATACGCGCTGAAGAAGCCGACCACCACGGCCAGTCCCACCGTGGCGGCAAGTCCCTGAATCATCACGACGGGTTGCCACACCCAGGGCAGGTCCAGAAAAAAGTACAGGATGGCCCAGGAGAGCGCGCTGGCAAGACCGACTCCGATGAGACCCGCCAGTGTGCCGACCACAGCACATTCTATCGCGAACGACTGCACCATCGCCCGTCGCGTGCATCCCATGACTTTGAGAACGGCGAATTCGTACAACCGTCGGTACCGCGTCGAAGACAAGGCCGCCATCATCACCACCGCACCGCTGAAGATGTTGAACAGCGCGATGCCCTGAATCACCCGCGCTAATTGTTCCAGTAGCCGCGCCACGTTCGCGAGCACGTCGCCGATCGGAATGGCCGTGACGTTCGGCAGCGCCCGGACCAGGGCTTGTTGCAGGGGCATGGCTTCTTCCGGGCTGACCCTGGCCGGCGAGAGATACGTCAGCGGCGCCCCGTCCAACGCGGCCGGCGAGAGCATCATATAAAAGTTCGTGGAAAAACTCCCCCAATCCACCTTCCGTATATTCTCGACGACCGCCGACAACAGCACGCCCTGCACGTCAAACTCGACAGTGGAACCCACGTCCAGGCCGAGATTGCGCGCGGCCTCTTCTTCCACCGATACGCCGGCCGCCGCACCGCGTGCATGACGCCGACCCGTGTCGCGACGAGGGTGAGACCACCATGATCCCTTGACAATCGTATTGTCTTTGGGAAGATCGGCTGACGCGGTCAACACGTACTCCCGCGTGAAATACCATCCATTGCGCCGGCCCGCGTGGTCCTCCGGATTGACGGACGTGCCATTGAGCGATCCGAGTCGTGAGCGAACCACCGGCGTCATGTCATACGTTCCGGTTCGCATGTGCGTGCGCATGATGTGTTCAAACTGCTGTTTTTGATCCGGCTGAATGTCAACAAAGAAGAACGTCGGCGCATCGTCGGGAAGACGATCACCAATCGCCGACAGCATCGACACCTTGACGAACGCCACCGTCGTAATGACCATCACGCCGACGCCGATGGCGACGGTCATGCCCACGGTGTAATGTCCCGGTCGTTGAACCCGGCCAAGCGCGTGCCGAACGACAAAGGATCGAGACCGAGGCACCCTTCGCACCATGTGCAGGAGGAGCCACACACCCGCCCGCAGCAAGACTAACGCCGCGCCAAAAGCCAGAAGAAACACCGCCCCCAAAGACACGGAGCGGGCCTGCCACACGGCAAGCAACAGCAGTCCCGCGCCAATGACGGCGCCCGTGAGGCACCGGTGACGGTCTTGACAGACACGCATGAGCGACCGCCCAACGTGTTGCCAAAAGGGTTGTCCGTGAGCCGGCATGGCGACTGGCTCCACTTCCCGCCGGAAGACAAGCGCCGGGGGAATGGTTCGAATCGTGAGCAAGGGCCACAGCGTGAAGCACAGCGTCGTCCCCATACCAAGGAGAAGCCCTTTGACCAACGGCATCACCGTCACGGTCGCGCTGTCCGCAACAGGCAGCATGCCGCTCAGTCCGAGAGACAGCCCAAGCTGTAACCCCATACCCACGATCACCCCTATCAGACTCCCCACGCATCCCATAAGCCCACTCTGGCCCATGTACACCCGCATGATCAGTCCGGCGTCCGCTCCCAGGGTTTTGAGGATCGCCACTGTCGTCAGCTTGTGCGCGATGAATCCGTGAATCGTGCAGGCAATGCCAATGCCGCCCACGAACAAGGCGGCGAGCGCAATCAACCCCAGATAGATGGTGAATTGATCTAAAAATCCGCGAATGCGAGGTTGGGCAGTCCGAAAGGACGAGACGCCGGCTCCCTCATTGACCAACCGTCCTCTCAACTCCCCCAGGAGCGGCTCAAGCGCGAGGGACTCCGGGACGCGAAGGAGATACCGATGACGCACTCGGCTGCCCACTTGCACCAGATCGGTGGCAACCAGCGCGTCTCGGGACATCATGACGCGCGGGCCCAGACTGAACGCGCTGGCCATCCGGTCAGGCTCTTTCTGCAGCACGCCCCTGACCTCAAACCAGGCTTGCCCGATTTTGAGGTGTGCCCCCATGTCCAGGCCCAGGACGATCAGCAGCGACTCCTGGACCACAAGCCCAAAACAGGGCACGGGAACAGGCGCGTCGGGACACGACGAAACAGGGGAGAGCAAGGTGTGCAACGGCTGGTCGGGCGACACGCCAACCCGGCCGTAGAGAGGATAGTTCGATTCCACCGCTTTGAGTTCCACCAACTGGGTGGTTCGAGACGCGAGCCGTTCCGGTCCGCCATCGTTGAAGGTGCGCGCCCGCGCCGCCGCAGCCATGCCGACGAGTTCCCACACGTGGGTCATGGCCATGTGTCGTGCGTTCAACGAGGCCAGAACTGTTTGCCCGTCTTCTCCCAATTCCCGCGCCGACCGAATCTCGACGTCGCCGCCTAATAAACTTCTGGCGTCCTTCAGGATCACGCCTTCCACGGTTGCCGCAAACAATTCAATGCCCACCACGGCTCCAACGCCAATGGCCAGACACGCCACAAAGAAGACAAACCGACGCCAACTGCCTCGCGTTTCGCGCCAGGCCATTTTGAGCGAGAGTGGGATGACGTTGCCACGCATGACCGGCTTACCCTCCAGGCACCCGGTCCGCGGTCATGCGGCCATCCTGGAGCGTGATGATGCGTTCCGTTTGGTCAGCCAACGTCAAGTCGTGGGTCACGAGCACGAATGTACTGCCCTGGGCGCGATGCAAGGTGAGCAACAGATCAATCAGGGTCTGTCCCGTTGCGCGATCCACATTACCGGTGGGTTCGTCGGCTAACAGAATGCGGGGACGGCAGGCAAAGGCGCGAGCCACCGCCACACGCTGCTGCTCGCCCCCGGAGAGCTGGGCGGGGTAATGGCCCTGACGATCATGAAGCCCCACGGCTTCCAACAGCTCCCTGGCCCGGTCATTCGCGGATGCCTCGCCGTTCAGTTCCAACGGAAGCGCGACGTTTTCCAACGCTGTCAGGGTTGGGATAAGATGAAACGACTGAAAAACATACCCGATGTTTTGACGTCGAAAGTGCGCCAGTTGAGGCTCGGTCCACGTCGTTATCTCCTGGCCGTTTAACTGAATGGATCCGGAAGTGGGCCGATCCAATCCGGCCAACAGCCCCAACAAGGTTGATTTCCCGCTTCCCGACGGGCCGACAATGGACACGATTTGCCCGGGCGGCACCTCAAAATTCACACCTTTGAGAATGGACACCACGCGACCGCCCCCATGGAGTTGCATGGTCAGATTGGCAACGCGGATCATGATCGGGATACGTCCTTCCCCATTGGAAAACCTTCGGGCCGATGTTCTATAGTATAGGCTATGGATCCGTTTCCCTGTACACCCGATGCACGGCATGGGTTCGCGACACGGCGACCCGTGCGCCAGGTGTGGCGTTGGCTCCGGACGCTCTCCCTGGTCGCGGTCTGCGGTCTCTTGCTCCCAGGGCTGGAAGGCTGCGACGCCGGCAAGGAACCCGCGCGGCCATTCGAGAACACGACGCCCGCGCACCGCATCTCATCTGACGCCCCGCGCATCGTCGCGTTCGGGAACAGCCTCACGGCCGGCCTCGGCGTCTCTCCCGACCACGCGTATCCCGCGCACCTGCAGAATCAACTGCGCGCGGCAGGATATCACTATGACGTCGTCAATGCGGGCGTGAGCGGCGAGACCACGGCGGGGGGCGTGCGGCGCCTCCCGTGGATTCTCAAAAGCCGGCCGTCAATCGTGATCCTTGAATTGGGCGCCAATGACGGCCTGCGAGGACAACCGTTGTCCGGCATTGAGTCAAATCTGAACACCATCATCGAAGGGTTACACAAGGGAGGAGCCGTGGTGGTCCTGGCGGGGATGCAGATTCCTCCAAATTACGGGGTGGACTACACCACGGGCTTTGCGTTCCTGTTTGAACGGTTGGCCAAGGAACATGCCGTCACGCTGATTCCATTTTTTCTTGAAGGCGTGGCGACGCGGAAGTCCCTGAATCAGGCCGACGGCATCCATCCCACCGGAGAGGGGTATCGCATTGTCGCCGGGACGGTCTTTGACGTGATCACACCGTTGCTCCAAAAGGAGAGACCCGACTCGTCGTGAGGTCACACACATTCAGGAAGGGAGCCGTCTTGACACACCCCGCAGGTCTGAAACAGAGGGCACACGTTCGGAAGCGGGGCAAGCGCGTGTCAGTCTTTTTTAAAGAAAATATCCCACACGCCATACGCAAGCACCAGGGCAATCGCCCCGTAGTACATGGAGCTGATCCCTTCGTACCCGCCACCCGGGGCGTTGGCATAGGCCGTGGACATTCCCAACACCAGTAACGCCGCACCAAAAATCATGGTCTTTTTCATGATTGGATCCTCCTTCTCAAGCCGCACACCGCCCTGCGTGAGGGCATGTCAAATGGATGAGCGAGATATTGTATAAAACTCTTCCCATGGGGGCAAGAGCATGATCGTCCCCGCCGGCTACTCGTCAAGGTGGGCATGGGTTCCATCGCAAAACGGCTGTTTTTTCGTATGCTTACACCCGCACCACGCCACGCGTTTTGTTTCAGTGAGCGTGACCTCCACGGGGGAATGTTCCGTGCCCGTGTGTGAACCATCGCAAAACGGTTGCGTTTGAGACCGGCCACACCGACACCAGTGATACGTGCCGGGTTTCATCTCCAACACATAGGGCATCCGTTGCGCAATTTTGATTGGGTCACCCATGCCGTTCCTCCTTCATGAAAAAGTCTTCCGAATCTCGTGAGACGACTCCCCGCACCTCGGCTGTCTTCCCTGGGGGCCCAACGCCGTCAGCCATACGTAATCCGCAATGTGTTCCTTGAGCAAACGCTCCACGTCTTCCGCGTGGTCGGGGTCCAGCGCGTGGAGATACACCGTCGCATGTGTGACGGAACCGCCTGATTGCCGCTGAACCCGTTTGGGAACGGGAAGCCCGTATTGGATATGCCCGGCGCCGGTATAACTGACGAACGGCCCAGGCGCGCGCACATCGGCCCCGACCATGGTCGTCACAACAGACGCCATGCCCTCATCCCGAAAGACAGAGGCTTCATAGATTTTCTGATAGACATCCCGTGGCAATCCTTCATGACATTGTTCGATTTGTTCGTAAATGACCCGACGATATTCCGGATCGTCCGGCGGAAACGGGGGAACATGCCATCGCTGCGCCTTTGGATCACGAGCCATATCCATGAATCCTTTTTGGGCCACGGTCCTGACAAGCGAGCGGGGCGGATTGAGAGCCAGTAGTTTCAAGCCATGCGTTTTGGCAAAATCAACCAGTGGCGAATAATCCTGATAGTCGCCTCCCCAATTGTCCCGCCATCGCGATTCCACCACAAAATCCTCCGTTGAGGTCACCGTTCCATGAAGGTAACGATCAATCCCGTCCTGACCGTCCCAACTGAACATTTCCATCCCGACGATGGGTTGTCGGCCTTCATCGAGAAGGGTTTGCAACACCCGAAGGGCGGCGGCCACGTGAGAAGGCGTGTAATGCGCTTCACCGATATAGATGACGTCAACCGATTGGAGACGTGAGGCGAATGCCGCGTAGGAGACGGTGGCCGGCGGGTTCAGCGCGATGATTTGGCCGACGTGATACGGGCCGGCGGGTTGGATCGTGGCACAGGCCGTGGCCGCAACCATCAGCCAGCCGGCACATCCCAGGCACGTCAACGTTTTTCCGGAAAAGCCATCAACGCACCGCAGCATGCGCATGGTGTAGCACAGGGTCTTTCCAACCGCAACCTGTCGCCAACACAGGCGCCCACGTCATTCCCGCGTAAAGCGGGCACCTCGTCTGCCCGACCGCAACCCGTCGCCGTGATTCGCGCAACCCAAATCTTGACACATGCGCACATCCGGGACTACGCTTCTCGTCAGTTGAGTACACCGTCCATGCCCCTCTCCGCCGACTCTCCGGACATTCCACAGACCCCTGCTCAATTTCGCGCGCACCTTCAGACGTGCAAACAGACCGACCCGGACGCATGGGAGCAAACCAGGAAGCTCGTGCACCCTTCTCAACTGGCCGACACCGTGGGGCAACTCACGGAACGCATCCAGCGCAGCGCCTTGCCGGACACGTGGCGGGAACGGTTGGTGGCCGGCCTTGCCACACCCCGTGCTCCGGCGAGCGGCACGGCAGGGGAGAACACGCTGAAAGCCTTCACGGGACTCCCTCACACGAAAGCGATTCGCTCCCTGTGTCTGTACTTTGCCCTCGTCCGGGACAGCGCGCCTTCTGCAGCCGTGCTCGCTCCTCATGCCGTTGAAGCCGTCGTGCAACAGAGCGTGTCACCCTACGAGCTTCTGCTTCAGGTGGAGAAGCCTTCGTTGCTTGATCTGGGTGCGGGAGATTTATCCTTTGAAGAAGAACTGCTCAACCACTACCGTCCTTCATTGCAACAACGCGAGCGGGTCTTGACGCTTCATGCGTTGGATCGCCTGCAACCAGGATCTCAACTGGGCGGCGGGTACCACGCCAACCCGGAGCGCCTTCGCCGACTTGAACGCACCGCTCCGAACCATCTTCAATTTCGGTTTTGGGGCGGCGTTGACATGATGGATCCGGCAAAGCCGCGCGCCCTGCTTTCCCGTTACACCATTGTGACGTGTCATGCCCCGGCCACGCCGACCTTTGCCTATGAGCCTTCCCGGTTATCTCCATCGGTTATCCAGGCCCATCTCGCCAGGACAAAAGGCGACTCCCGGACGGTTCGCATGAACGGGGAGAAGGCCCTGAACGTCATGCATCGTGGCAAGAGCCTGACGTTTCCTCCGTGGAAATTCTCGGTTCACGGCCCGGTCGCGCTGTTGGACTTTGTGGCTCGCCACGGGGCACTCTGTGTACTCACCGCCATTGACGACGAAGTGTTTTGGGAAATCCTCGCTCAACTGGTGGACGATCCCGCGATGCGACCGGCGGACGTCGTGTTCACTCCGGATGTTCTTCCTGACGTCTTTGGGGAGGTTCATCACGTGCTGACGTCGCTGCAAACCGGGGAACGCTGTCGCCTGTCTGATGTGACCGCTCTCCGACGAACACGTTCCGCCGCACGGCCTCGGAACGTGACGCCCGCGACCCGCCGCTTCCGTTTCGTGGAAATCCGACGAGGCGCCGTGTTTCCCGGCGTACCCGCCGGGTCAACCGCGCGACAATTTTCGCAGATGAGCGAAGAAGCCCCGCCGTGGCAGATCGTGCTTGTGCCGGAGTGAACACAGAAGCATTCACCGGAAGAGACTTGAAGATGCCTGGAATCCCAAGGTATCAATAACGACGACACGAGGAGGTGAGCATGGCCCTCGCACTGGCAAGACCACAGTTTTTTCAAGCCCTTCATAGCCCGACGAAAGGACACATCACATGACACAGGAAACGGGGATTGTCCCCTCCTTAAGCATTGGCCCGTATGTTTCGACGGCGTGTTTTGCGGAAAAGGTTTTAACGGAAACCGACAACGTGCATTCCCTGATCAGGATTATTGATCGCATCAAAATTGCCGTGACCACCCAAGGCGAGATGAAGACGCTTCCCAAAGTTCAGCAGCCGCTTATTTTGTTCGTCAGTTTAAAGTGCGGAGGGGAACGGGGGTCGCATGAATTGGAAATTGTTCCCATCAAGCCGGGCGGGGAAAGGCTGCCATCCCAAAGCAGCCCGGTGCATTTTGAGGGACCGGAATATAAAGGCGTCACGATCATTGTCAAAATGATCATAGAAATCAACGGGGAAGGGACCTGGTGGTTTGAAATTCGTCACCGGAAACACTTGCTGACGAAAATACCTCTTGATGTGATCTTTCACGTTCAGACGAGGAAACATCCAACGCCCGCTTGAGGATTTCCGGTTGATCACGGGCGTCCATCGCACACCGCCGCCCAAGCCGACTCCCGAAAAAGGGCACACCCTTTCGGCATTCCCGGTCGGGCGTTCAACTCCATGGCGATATTCTATCGGGGGATTTGGAGCGGGAAAGGGGATTTGAACCCCCGACCCTCGCCTTGGCAAGGCGATGCTCTACCACTGAGCTATTCCCGCTCTCCGCAATGGGATGAGTCTCTAATTCTAGTTTGCCCGGACTCTCCTCGTCAAGAAAACCCTTGATGCGTGAACCCGGCAATGCCTTTGCGAGTCAAGCGGTTTATTTTTCCATGAGTTGTGATACGTTGTGACCGCGTTGATACCGGCGCAGGATGGCAGGATCGGGAATCCGGGCGCATCCATTCGGCCTCAACAACGAGACCGGACACCGTTGACCGTTGCTCATCCAAACAAGAGGCGGCGATGCAGATCAGTGTTCTCGGCACGGGCTACGTGGGACTCGTCACCGGCGCGTGTTTTGCGGAATTTGGGCTGACGGTGACGTGCATGGACGTGGACGCCGCCCGCGTGGAACAATTGCAATGTGGCGACGTGCCGTTTTATGAACCCGGCTTGACCGAACTGGTGGCCAAAGTCCACAAAGCCGGGCGGCTCACGTTTACCAACGACTTCAACCATGCCGTGGACGAGGCGTTGGTGATTTTTATCGCGGTGGGCACCCCCGCGCGCCCCGATGGGTCGCCGGATCTGTCCTGCGTTGATGATGCGGCTCGGAACATTGGCCGCCGCATGACCGGGTACAAAGTCGTGGCCACCAAGTCAACCGTGCCCGTGGGGACCGCCATGCGCGTACGGGACATCATCACAGCCCAACAGACAAAGCCCGTCAACGTTGACGTGGCGTCCAACCCCGAGTTTTTGCGCGAGGGATCGGCGATAGAAGACTTCATGCGTCCGGATCGCGTGGTCATCGGCACGGACAGTGAGCGGGCCACAGCCATCCTCAAGCAGTTGTATCGGCCGTTGTATCTCATTGAAACGCCCTTCATCGTGACCAGTGTCCAAACGGCGGAAATGATCAAATACGCATCGAATGCGTTCCTGGCCACCAAGATTTCCTTTATCAACGAAGTCGCCAATCTCTGTGAACGCGTAAACGCCGACGTGCAAACCGTGGCCAAAGCCATGGGGCTTGATAAGCGGATTGGGGCGAAGTTCCTGCACGCCGGCCCGGGATATGGCGGATCCTGTCTGGGGAAAGACACGACGGCGCTGGCGCATATCGGAGAAGCCGCCGGCTATGCCATGCAGTTGACGGCGACGACGCAACGGGTCAATGAACAACAGCGGGCCAGGATGGTGGAGAAAATTCGTGACACCCTGCACGGCGTGCGGGGGAAAACCATCGCCCTGCTGGGGTTGTCCTTTAAACCCAACACCGACGACCTGCGGGATTCTCCCGCCTTGATGATTGCGGAACATCTGCTGAAGGAAGGCGGCACCGTCAGAGCCTATGACCCGGAAGGTCTGGAAGGATCGCTCAAGATGTTACCCGAATTGGTCGGATGCGACGATGCGTATGACGCGATGCGCGGGGCGGATGCCGTGGTCCTGGCCACCGAATGGAATCCATTCCGCAATCTGGATCTGGCACGCATGAAATCGCTGCTTCGCGCGCCGGTGTTGATTGATCTCCGCAACGTGTACGACCCCGAGCAGGTCGCCGCATACGGCTTGTACTATGTGTCTGTCGGCCGCCCTTCCGTCGGCGTGCCCCCCTTTCAGACTCTGTAACCCACGACGGCCGCGCGCTGTCAGGCCGGTGTGGCGGGAGCAGGGGTCAGGCGTCTTTGGGTTTATACCCCATGCGATCCAGCACTTTGGTAATCCGCTTTTTCATGGGACCATCGGCTTCGGCCAACGCCACGGCCAGAGCCTCCACGGCCGGCTTGCCGATTTTCCTGAGAATCTCGGTCGCGGACTGACGCAATTCATCTTCTTCCGACACCAGCAGCGGAATGACCTTGGTGACGGAGGGCGCGCCGATTTTAATCAACGCCTCATACGCGCGATGCCGGACGTCACCCACGTCATCTTCCAGACAGACCACGAGGTCGTCCACCGCTTCGGCGGACCGGAGTTCTCCCAGCACCTCCACGGCATATTTGCGATTGAGCCAGTGCGAATCCTTTAAATCCATCAACGCGGCGTCAACTTTGACGACGTTCGGATCTTTCGCCCGGATGCGAAACTGCTTGACCACCCGCTTGCCGTCTTCTTCGACAATGCGAACGGTGGCGCCATCACCCGGTTTCAGCTTCTGCAAATCGTCAAGCGCCTCTTCGGCCACGTCCAGTAACACGGTTTTGCCGTCATAGGCCAGAAGTTCGACTTCCAGTTGTTTGGCCTCCAGGTTGATGGCGATAACGTTTTCGGTCACAAGATTAAAGCCGTCTTTTTTGGTACGCTTGGGCGAGATGGTCACCAGAGGGGCTGGAGCCGGGGTTGGAGTTGGGGTTGGGGATGGGGTTGGAGTTGGAACTGGATCTGCCATTGCAACTTCTCCTTCTTCTTATTCGGACAGGGGCGCTGAAGACGTCCATGCCCTGCGTTTCGCCGACCACGGAACCATCACGAGTCGGATTTCCATCCCAGACTCGACAGCACGCCTTCGGCGGTGTCGCGCACCATTTCGTTTTCATCTTCCAATAACGCGACCATCGGTTGAATGGCGCGGTGATCGCCCAACCGGGCCAGGGCTTCGGCGGCGTTGCGGCGAACCAGCCAGTCCTCGTCGGCCAACGCCTCCACCAACGGGGAGAACCCTTTGGTGTCACCGATTTTTCCCAGCGCTTCGGCCGCATGACGGCGGACAATCCAGTTGGTCCCTTTCAGCCCTTCAATCAGAGCATCGGTGGCCCGGCTGTCCCCGATTTTTTTCAACACACGCGCCGCGTCTTCGCGCAACATCGCGTCCAACAAACAGTCCACGAGAGCGGGCACGGCGTCGGGATGCGCAATCCTCTCCATCGCCCAGACCGCGGCGGTGCGGACGCCGCCGTCTTTATCCTTCAACGCGCGAATCAGATGCGGCACCGCCCGGGCCTGTTTCAGTTTCCCCAGCGCGGACACCGACTGTTCGCGCACGGCCCATTCGTCGTCGTCCAACGCCTCAATCAGGGGATCAATCGCGGATTCCCCGATTTGCACCATGGCGGTGACCGCGGCTTCCCGAATCACCAGGTCATCATCCCCAAACATCCCGATCAAACCGGGAATCGCCGAATCACCCATGTGCCCCAGGCCGTCCGCCGCATGATTGCGCAACCCTTCGTTGTCGTCACGAAGGGCGGACAGCAATTGTTCCAAACGATGACTGTCAGCCATGCACCTGCTCCTTCTCCGCCCATTGCGTTTCGTCCAACTGCGCCGCGGACGCCTCCAGTTTGTCAATGATGATCCCGGAGTTATACGAGATCAACCCGTCACGGTCGTTTTTCATTTTCTTGAACATCTCCGCATGGGGTCGCAACGCTTCAATGTCTTTGATTTTTTCCAGGGCTTCCACCGCCAGGACCCGCAACGGTTTGATGGGAATCATGCCAACCAGCAGGTCCACGGGCCTGGCGTCGCCAATGAGGCCCAACCCCTTGGTCGCCAGTTCTTTGACCCCCGTATCCTTGTCCTGCTTCAGACGCTCAATCAACGGCTCCACCGCCCGCACGTCGCCGATTTTCCCCAGGACGTCCGCGGCGGCTTCCCGCACCACCCAATCATCGTCTTCAAGGTATTCAATGAGAATCTCGACAACGGGCCGGCCGATGGGATGCAGTTTTTGCACGGCTTCCTGTCGCGCGCCTTCGCGGAGTTCGGACTCTTCCACGTTCCGCAATTCATCCATAATCTCATCAATACGATCCCGAATGGCGCCGAGTTTTTGGAGGGTTTGAATCGCCATGTCCCGCACAGCCGCATCTCCCATGGCATCCACCAACGCATCGGCGGCGCGCGGGTCCAGCAGACGGTCGAGAATGTCGGCGGCCCGTACGCGCGCCTCCTCGTCCGAGTCTTTGAGCATCACGGTCAGGGGGCCGATGGACGTCGGAATCACACCCAGCAGGGTGGTGACGGACGGCCGAAGCGCTTCATCCTTCAACAGCGCAACCAGGGCCGCGGCCGCCTCTTCATTGACCACGCCGGCCATCTGTTCCAGGGCCGTCGCCACCGCCTCGCGGACGCCGTCCCCTTCGCTGCGCAGCAACGTCACCAGCGGCACCCCCGCACGCGGATCCCGAATGCGCGCCAGCATGAGGGCCGCCTCCGCCTGATAGGCCGGCGATCCGGTCTCCATCGCGCTGATGACCAGGTCCACCACGTTCGGCCCGCCCTTGAGACAGGTGGCCGTGGCTCGCATGCGGCGCCAGTCCTCCTCGTGCGTGAGTTCGGATACGATGACGTCAAGGGTTTCTTTTGGCATGGCGACTCAAGCCTTTGTGCGCTTACGAAATTCCAGACGAACCCGGTTGGGGTTCCATCCCAGCCGGGTCAGGGTTTCCTGAAGATGGTAGCAAATATTGTCATCACGTTCGCGTTGAAGCTGTTTCACCAGAGGCGCAATGGCCGGCTGTCCAAACTGGACCAGCGCATCACTCGCCTCCTGTCGAACCAGGGTACTTTGCAAAGCCTGAATTAACACGGCAATAGACGCCTTGTCCCGGAAGCGCGCCAACGCCCGCACGGCTTCTTCTGCGGCGGCCAGCTCCAGTTCCGACTGATTGTCCTCACAGGCCGGCGTGCGATTGGCATAGTCGCTCGTCGTCAACGCACCGAGCAGTTGAAACAGGACGGGCAACACGCGGCGATCGCCGATTTTCCCGAGCGCCTCAATCGCCCGCACACGAAGACGCGGGTCCTCAATGACCTCCAGCAGAGCGTCAACGGCGCCGCTGTCGCCGATATCGCCGAGTGCGCGGGCGGCCTCCTGGCGCACGGCCGTATCAAGGTCATGTTGCAAACGAGCCACCAGCGGGCGAACGGCTGTGGGGGGGCGCAACACACACAACGCTTCCGCGGCGCGCAGGCGGATTCGCCAATCGTCGTGCTCCAGCGCGTCCACCAATGGCGTCACCGCCGCCTCACCGATGGATGTCAGCACCGCAACGGCTTCGTCGCGCACCGCCGGCACCGTGTCGTGCAGAAGCAACGCCAGGGTTTCAACCGAACACGGGTCGGCAATCCGTCCCATTGAGCGGGCGGCATGCATGCGGACAACCCAATCCCGGCTCAAGAGGGCAGACGTGAGGGGTTCGAGTACACGCGCATCGGCGGTCGTGGACAAAATGGACGCCGCAGCCTCCTGGACGGCCAAGTCCGGATCCTGCAAACAATACCCCACCTCCACCACAGCCGGTTCCCCAGTCGCCGCCAACGCACGGGCCGCCGCGGTTTTGACGGCTTGATCTGTATCTCGCAACGCTTCAATCAATGGACGAACACCTCTCGGATCCCGGCATGCCCCAAGCGCAACGGCCGCTTCTTCGCGAATGCCCCAATCGTCGTCTCGTAAGGCTGCAATGTGCTCCGGCACGCGATCGGTCATGATTCACACCTTGTTGTGACACGACACGCCCCCCTGAACAGGCTTCTCTCCGCGATGCCGTCTTCCGGAGATCATTCAGAGATTGTGTCCGTCCCGTGCCGGCCTGTGTCAGCGTGATGCACGAGAGAAGAACATCCCACCGAAGCCCGGATTCGCGCCTTCGCGTGAATCAGGGTCAGCGTTCAATACGGTAGGCTTTGGCCGGCTTCGCGAAATCTCCCGACGGCCCGAACCGCCCTTCTTCGCCGAGTACTTTATCCGGGTCGGTATATTCAAGGTCCTGACTCCCGTCCTGCTCACCGCCCTTGGGCGGTTCCCAGCCGAGTTTGGCAAGCGTCTCCAGCACGGTCTTCTTTAACGCACTGGACGCCGTCAGCCTGGTCGAGGCAAACGCCAGCACCCGCTCGCTCTCTTTTTCAACCTTTGACGCATCCGGGTCATGCAGAAAAGCCGCCAGCGGTTCAATGGCCGCGTCACCGATCAGCACCAGCGACGAGGCGGCATAGTCTCGCAACACGATATCCTTTAACAGCAGAATCAGATCCGGAATCACCTTGGGGTCCCGAAAATGTCCCAGCGCCGTCGCCGCCGCTTCCTTGATAAGCTGGTCTTCGCTGATAATGCAGCCCGGCGTCGGTTTCCCGTGTTGCGCAATCCCTTTGCCTTTGAGCGCATCCAACACCGGCGGCAACGCGCGCGCGTCACCGATCATGCCAAGCGACGCAATGGCGTGACGCTTCACGGCTCCGTCCTTCATGGCGTCCGCCAGCCCTTCAACAGCCAGAGGATCCCCGATAATCCCCAGGGCGATCGTGGCGTCTTCACGAACAGCCCGGTCGTCATCCTTCAAGGCGCCGATCAGCGCCTCGACCACGCGCCGATCCTTCGTCCAGGCGCGCCCCATTTGATAGTCCGTGGTCATGCCGCCCAACGCCCGCACACCGTGACAGCGCACCACAAAGTGCGGATCGTGCAAGGTGTCCAGAAGAGCGGGAATCGCCTCGTCGCCGATATACACAAGGGCGGTGCCGGCGGTTTCACGAACGATTTTTGAGGTGTCCTTAAACAGCTTGATGAGTACGGGCACGGCCCTGGCATCACCAATGCGCCCCAGCGTGCCGGCCGCCGCGCTTTTGACGGCCCCGTCACGGTCACGGCAGACCAGCATCAACGGCTGGACGGTATCGGGGGCCTTGAGAAACCCCAGCGTCTTGGACGCCTGCTCCCGCACGCGCCATCGGTCATCTTTCAAACAGACAATGAGTTTCGGGACCGTGACGGCCCCCATTGACGCCATGGCGGAGACCGCCTCACCCTGCACTTCCATGATGCTGTCGTTGAACAACGTGATCAGCGCATCAATGGCCGCGTCCCCTCCGATTTTCGCCAACGCCCATCCCACGTGGACGCGAACGGCCCAATACTCGTCCTCCAGCGCCGCGAAAAGAACGTCGGCGGAGCTGGGATCACCCAATTCGGCCAGCGCCTTCGCGGCTTCCTCCCGCGTCGCGTCGTCAACGTCTTCCAACGCTTCAATCCAGTGTTCAACGTTCTGTGTCATGAGATTTCCCAACGAGCCGCGTTAGTTGCCGGAGGAGTAGTCGTAATCGCGTTCTTGTTTATACGGTTGCGTATGGCTGCACCGAATCGCCAGCGTCCGGGTGCCGCGCCCGTCCACGCATTGCGCCAGGGATGACGCAAAATCCAACGTGCCGTCCAGCGTCACCCGAAAGGCAAAATCAAACGTAAAGGTGCCGAAACGATATTCACCCGGCTTGAGCGTCAGTTCCCGCGCATCGGTTGTCGGATGGGATTCATACGTGATCGGATCGTTGGTCCAGATTAAGGGCGTCACGCCCGGCACGTGCCACCACGTTGGCGGATTGATCGCCGTGGGGTCAACGGTAATCGCATACTCCCGCGTGAGCGGATTCACGGCTTCCCGCGCCGCGCTTCCCTCGACAATGAGCATGCCGCCGAGGAGTGGGCTGGCCGCGATGAGGGCGCCCATCGTCAGGGATCGTCGTCTAGCGCGTCGCGAGTTGTTCATTGCCGGTGGTCCTGCGTTCGGGTTTCTTTTGAAAAATGTCCGTCAGCGTCCGACTGTCCCATTCCGTGTGCGTTTCCAGCCCAAGCGCCTCCATCACGGTGGCGCCCGTGTCCATGATGCTCACCGGACGGGTAATGGCGTACTCCGGCTTCACGTTCGCGCCCCAGGCGAGCCAGGGAACAAGGGATTGCTGTGGAGACCCCGCGGCCATGTCCGCGTTGGATTCATGCGGGGCGCCCGGTCCCTTCAGGCCGGTGACGATGACCATGGTTTTGTCCAGAACGCCGTGGTCACGATAGATAGCTATGACATCCGCAATCGCCGTATCAACGGCCCGGAGTGCCGCGCGATACGGCTCGGAATCCCAGCCGCGTTTTTGGGCGACGTCCGCCGGCTCGGGAAGATGCGCCACCAACAGTCCCGGCACCGCGAAGATGCGGAAATTATAGCCGCCTTCGCTGGTGACTTTTTTCAGGTAGTCTTTGATATATTCCACCAGCGTGGCAGGATGACACTGCGGTTTGGATTTCCCGCACGTTTGCATGTCCACGTAAATTTCCGGTCTGGCCAGTTGATAAAACCGCTCATCCATGATGAAGAGCGCGGTATCCACGCCTCCGGCCAGATCAAGATAATCAAACATCGTGGGAGGACGCAGAAACGACCGGGAAAAATCATACGTTTCCCATTCCTGATTCACGCGGTGCCGGTTGACGGGCAACCCCGTCAGCAAACTCGCCATGGCCGGCACCGTCAACGGCGGCGACACCGAGTGGGCGCTCCACGTGACGGCCCCTTCTTTGGCGAGCTTGTGTACCACCGGCATGAGGCCGTGATCCCCCTTGCCAATGACTTCGCTCCCCACGCCTTCCAGCACAAACAGCAGAACGTGATCGGCCTGGGTCGGAGTGGCGGCAGCAACGGGGGGAGGCACCGAAAAACCGAGCGCAGAGAGTCCGAGCAAAACAATTGCGATGACTGATGAACCCATGCTATTCGCTCCGAAAGCCACGCTCAACTCTTCACAATCTTTTTTGCGGGAGATGCGTTGCAGATGCGCGTAGCGGTCTTGCCTGGCCAGTGCTTCCTGCCGTTCCGCGTCTCCCAAGTCCATAAAGAACCAAACAGGAAACAGGAATAATCAACGTATCACGCCGATTTTTCAGGGGTCAACACGCCGACATGCGGGATGATGATGGAACGGCCTTCGTTGAACATGCGGCTGACCCATGGGCTTGCCCCCCTGCCGGCCATGCCTGTCCCGTATGCAGCCACACGGTCAACGTGAAGGCTTTTCATGCCGCCCGTTGTCCTGAAGTGTGTCATTCCCGGTTCACCTCTGTTGCGTCCGGATTCCTTTTCAGGGTAAGACAATGGGAGCACGTTGAGCGTTGGGTGGGCGAAAGGCAGGAGCTTAGTCGCGGAGTTTGAGGGCGTCTCTCAAGCGTTGGTCTTCCGTGACCCAGCCGGTGTCGGCGTTGAGGATCATGGTTTTAAGCAGGCGGCGGAATTCGGCGGGGGCCAGTGAGATGGTGCCGCAACCGCCGGAAATGTCGCCGTGTTTTTCTTTCGTCATACACAGGGCGCGGCTGTTGTAATAGGCCGCTTCCAGATTGTCCAAATGCGCTCGAATCTCGGTGACAGCCGCCGCTCCGCCGTTGGGCCCAATCCCGATCATCACGTAGAGGTCCGTGAGGCAGGCGACTTGCCGCTGGTGCCATTGGGCGCGGGCGAAACCGCCTTCACCGTCCGACGCAATCGCCACGCACCGTTTCGCCGCTTCAATGGCACTCGCATCCGCGGCAAATGCCGATGCCCCCATGCACAATGTTGCCGCCACGAAGACGGCGCAAAGACCATGTCGCATGTCAATCCCCGATTCCCGCACGATGATATCGTCCGGCACCATACCGAAAAATCGGGTGAGACGCCACGAAAAAGGAGCGCCGTTCATGCCAAAGGACAATAATTTTCTCCATGCCAGGTATTCCCGTTCGGATCCGGGCGAGCGGGTCCGGTATGTGTCGTTTGACCCGGGGGCGCCCGCGTGTTCTCCGGCATGGCACGAGGCGCTTGGACACCTGGGCACGCGCATGTGGGACGCGGGGGTGCGCGCCGTGGTCCTGGTGTATGGTTCCCACGTCGGCGCCGATCTGTTTGGAGCGGCGCGGCTGGATGACGTCGGCGGTCTCAAGCGCGGGTATTCTCGCGGCATTCCAGGACTGGAATCGCTTCTGGCCGCCATGCGCCCCGATGCCTGCCAACCGGTGTCGCCGGATTCCCCCGACCAACCCGCTATCCCCCTTGCCAATGACGAAGCCACCAAAACAAAGCTGGACAGCCTGCTGCATGACAAAGGAAATTTTTCCGAACACTATCTCAATGGTCTTGCGGACGGCCTCTCTCAATCCCGCGCGCATCCGTTCGCGTTCCGGCGTTTCCTGTGGTCGTCCAGGCACCATCATCTCGGACGCATGGAGGGGGCGTTGGCGCTCTTCCGCGAACTTGAGCACCTTGCCGCCCAACAACGCTTCCAGGCCAACGACCGTCTCGTCATTGTCGCCCATGGCCATGCGGGCCAATTGCCGGCCCTGTTGTCCAATCTGATTGCCCCGGGGGACTCTTCCGTTCGTGACGCCCTGCTTGAAACACTGGTCTCGTTTTACGAACAAGACGAGGCTCCGGCGGACGCGACTCAACACTTGCGGGCGATTGATCGCTTTCTCGGCGAGAACCGGTTTGACGCCTGGCCCGCGCTGGATGTGGTCACGCTCGGCACACCCATTCGGTACGGCTGGAACACCGATGGAATCGGCAAACTTCTCCACCTCGTCAATCATCGCCAGATTCGACAGGATGGCAAGCGGTGGCTGGCCAGAATGGAGTTGCCCAACGTCGTCATGGAACTGCCCATGGCCTCCGGCGGCGACTACGTGCACCAGCTTGCGGTGGCGGGCACCGATGCCATGCCCGACACACCATGGGAAGAGGAACTGAACCAGGCCTTGCGCGAAAATCTGGAGCCTTATGACGGCTTTGAACGGTGGCTGGAATGTGCGAGACGCGTGGCCCGCTGCCCCAACGACGGGGAATGCCTGCTGATTGATTACAACGATACGACCAATCCGCAGGAATCGCTCTTTGGTCATGCCTGTTACACGCGGATGAATGCGCTGCTTTTCCAAACACACCACATCGTGGAAACCCTGTATGGCTCGTAAGGCCCTCCTGCCGGCTTTGTCCAATGCGGCCGTTGCCTCTTCACCATCACGTTGATTTTCAGGAAATACATATGGTATCTCTTCACACTTTGTCCCGGTTTGAACCGTTCATGCCAGTCGCGACTTTTCATGAGGGCATCTTCCGCATGTTCAGTCCCGCGACATCAGCTCATGCCTTGACCCGGATACCATCATGATCATCGGCGTTCCCAAAGAGACATATCCCGGTGAAAATCGGGTGGCCATTACTCCCGCCAGCCTCCCGTCTCTCCAGAAGGGCGGGATGACCGTCCACATTGAATGTGGCGCCGGGGTCAAATCCGGCTATCCTGACGCCGCCTATACGGAGAAAGGGGGCGTCATTGTCCCGTCACGCTCTCAACTCTTTGAACAGGCGCACATCATTGCGCAAGTCAGAACGTTGGGCGCGAATCCCGAACAAGGCAAAAGCGACCTGCCGTTGATGCGGCACGATCACCTCATCGTCGGCATGGCTGACGCGCTTTCCAATCCCCAGGCCGTCCGGGAGTTGAGCGCGCGCAACGTGCGGGCCTGTGCCATGGAATTGATGCCGCGTATCACTCGCGCGCAAAGCATGGACGTGCTCTCGTCAATGGGCACGATCATTGGCTACAAGGCCGTCCTGATGGCCGCCGATGCGCTGCCGAAAATGTTTCCGATGCTGATGACAGCCGCCGGAACCGTGGTTCCCGCCAAGGTCTTGATCATCGGCGCCGGCGTCGCCGGTCTGCAGGCCATTTCCATGGCGCGCCGCCTCGGGGCCTCCGTTGAAGCCTATGACCTTCGGCCAACGGTCAAAGAGCAGGTGCTAAGCCTCGGGGCCAAGTTTGTGGATTTGCCATTGGAGGCGCAGGACGCAGAAGACACGAGCGGCTATGCCAAAGCCCAGGGCGAGGAATTCTATCAACGCCAGCGAACATTGCTGACGAAAGTGATCGGCGCAAGCGACGTGGTGATTACCACAGCGGCGGTACCGGGACAAAAAGCCCCGGTCTTGATCACCGCCGAGATGGTGGCCGGCATGGCTCCCGGGTCGGTCATCATTGATTTGGCCGCCGAACGAGGCGGAAATTGTGAACTCACCAAGCTGAATCAGACGGTGGTGGCGCATGGAGTCACACTGATCGGGCCTGACAATCTTGCCTCCATGGTGCCGTATCACGCCAGCCAAATGTACAGCAAAAACCTGGCCACCTTCCTGCTTCATGTGGTGAAAAAAGGCGAGTTGACGATTGACATGGAAGACGAAATCACCAGAGAAACCCTGTTGACTCGCGGCGGAGACATTGTGCATCCCAAAATCCGCGACCTCCTGGGCGCGCCCGCAGGCGGACGGGGAGAGGAGCCGTAAGCATGGAGCTGTTGATTGCCGGCATTACGATTTTCGTCCTGGCGATATTTGTGGGGTTTGAGATTATCACCAAAATTCCTCCCACCCTGCATACCCCGCTCATGTCGGGGTCAAACGCCATTTCAGGCATCACGCTTGTCGGAGCCATTCTTTCGGCAGGCGCCCAACACACGATCGTGACGACCACGCTTGGGTTTCTCGCCGTGATCTTCGCCACCATTAATGTCGTCGGCGGCTTTATGGTCACCAATCGCATGCTGGAAATGTTTAAAAAGAAATCCCCGTCATCATGAATGTCCTCATCAATCTGGGATACCTCGTTGCCGCCATACTCTTCATTGTCGGCCTGAAGGGACTGACCCGTCCCCGTACCGCCGTCCGAGGCAACGCGCTCGGCGCATCCGGCATGTTGCTGGCCATCGTCATCACGCTCACGAATCGCAACATCGTCAGTTTTGAGGTCATCCTCGTCGGCATCCTCATCGGGGCAACCATCGGGGCCTTGCTGGCCCTGAAAATTGCCATGACGACCATGCCGGAACTCGTGGCGTTGTTTAACGGGTTTGGCGGTATCGCCTCGGTGCTGGTGGCGGGGACGGTCTTACTGGAACACACCCTCTTTGACGGCAACCCTTTGGTGCAGGTCACCGTGGCCACAGCCGTCTCCGGGCTGATTGGGGCCGTCACGTTTTGGGGAAGCCTGGTGGCCTTTGGAAAACTCAAAGGCCTCATTTCTGAAAATGCCGTGCTGTTCACGGGGCAACAGGTCATGAACGCCATATTGGCGCTTCTGGCCCTTGCGTTAAGCGTGGGCGTGGTCCTGAACCCGGCCAATATCCTGCTGTACTGGTTACTGGTGCTGGTGGCGTCACTCCTTGGGGTGTTGCTCGTCATTCCAGTCGGCGGAGCCGATATGCCCGTGGTGGTCGCGCTCTTAAACTCCTACTCCGGGTTGGCGGCCGCCGCAACGGGGTTTGTGTTGTCCAATAACGTCCTGATCATTACCGGATCCCTTGTCGGCGCTTCGGGATTGATCCTGACGCAAATCATGTGTAAAGCCATGAACCGCTCCCTGACCAATGTCCTCTTTGGCGTCATGGGGCCGGCTGGTGAAAGCGCCACGGCGGACGAGGTCTATGCCGGCCGTGTGAAGTCCACCTCGCCGGAGGAAGTCGCGCTCCTCTTTGACGCCGCTCGACGGGTGGTCATTGTTCCGGGGTACGGCATGGCGGTCTCTCAAGCCCAGCACCCTCTCGCCAGCCTCGCTTCCCTGCTTGAGGAACGAGGCGTGGAAGTGGAATATGCCGTTCATCCCGTCGCCGGTCGGATGCCCGGGCATATGAACGTCCTGTTAGCCGAAGCCGACGTGCCGTATGAGTCTCTCAAGGATATGGACGAGATTAATCCCTATATTGATCAAATGGATGTGGCCCTGATCATCGGCGCCAATGACGTGGTGAATCCTTTGGCGAGAACGGACCCCGCCAGTCCCATTGCCGGGATGCCGATCATTGACGTGGATAAGGCAAAAACCGTGGTGGTTATCAAACGGAGTTTAAGCCCCGGATTTGCGGGAATCCCGAATCCTCTTTTTGCGTTGGATAATTCCCTCATGCTGTTTGGCGACGGGAAAAAGATGGTGCTGGATATTCTCGCCGCATTGAAAAACGTCTAATCCCGTCTCGCTCGCTCTCCAGGCCCATCCTGAAAATATCTTTATCTTTCCTGAATCTGCGCGTACAACGCTCATTCTTATCAAAAACAATGATCTAACCTGTTGAATGCACAAGGCTTTCTTCGCGTGACCCTACAAACTTGTCACTCATTTGCTAAGTATGGTATATCTGCCCTCGCTGATCACGGAAGAAACGTATAACGCATCGGGGTTGCCATGGAAATCAAAGTCGTGAACAACAATGTCGAGAAAGCGCTTCGCGTCGCGAAGAAGAAACTCGCAGCCGATGGGTTGTTCCGTGATTTGAAACGCCGACGGTTTTACGAAAAGCCGAGCGTGAGACGGAAAGCCAAAGAACAGGAGGCCGCCCGTCGCCGACAAAAATGGTTGGCCAAGCGTTCATTCCGGTAGTGCAAATCGTCGCATCCTCTTTTGCTCCCGCCTCGTTCTTCTTGTAACTGTCTTCAATGCGTGTTGCCCAGATTCACGCGGTCACCGCCAAAGTCAAACACGCCATTCGCCAATGGAAAGAACCGGTGCTGGGAGTGGTGGCCCGTGAGACACGCGACCCCTTCCAGATCCTGATTGCCTGCCTGCTTAGTCTTCGGACCAAAGATCAGCCCACGGCCGAGGCCAGCCAACGATTATTTCGGTTGGGCGACACGCCGGAACGCCTGCTGGCGCTCTCGTTGCGCACCATTGAGAACGCCATCTATCCGGTGGGGTTTTACAGAAACAAAGCCAAACAGATTCATGCGATTTGTCACAGCCTGCTGCATGACTTTGGAGGGCGGGTGCCGGATACCATTGAAGAGCTGCTCACGTTGAAAGGCGTCGGACGCAAGACGGCCAATCTGGTGGTGACCATTGGCTATCGCAAACCTGGGATTTGCGTGGATATCCACGTACACCGCATCAGCAACCGGTGGGGCTACGTTCGGACGACCACGCCCGAGGAAACCGAATTCGCGCTCCGGAAAAAACTACCCCCCCAATACTGGATCACGTTTAATGACTGGCTGGTCCCCTTCGGGCAACATCTCTGTCGTCCCGTTTCCCCTTTTTGCAGCCAGTGCCCGGTTCACACGTACTGCAAACGGGTCGGCGTTCGCACATCCCGGTAGGTCTCACGGTCGGTGCGGGGGGGGGTGAGAAACGGGCCGTGGTCACGGCGCACTCCACTAGATAAACAGGGTCGTCTCCGCACCAGACGCCAGCGCCAGAATGGCGGGAAGGCCCATCACCTCATCAACTTGTCTGGCCACGGCGTCCGCCTCAACGCCCATGTATTCCAACCCGGCGCTGCACGCGATGAGTCGAAACTTCCCCACCGTGCGAGCCTCGTCAAACATGTCCGAAATCAGCGGAACCTTGCGTTCGACAAGCAACCGGGCCACCTCGTCATGCCAGGCCTGATATTCAGGGGGAAAATCCACGTCATTGAGTTTCCCCTCGGCGAGCTTTTTAATGGTCCAGAACAGCAACACGACCACCACGTCTTTGCTCATGGCCGAGGCCGTGAGGGCCAGGGTCGCCACCTGATGGAGTTTGTCATAGGTGGCGTTATGCGCGTAAATGACCATGAGAGGCGGGGTACTCATATAACTCCCTTGAAAGGGGCGAATGAAACAATCAGGATCGAGTGAGTTGAATGAGCTGTTGCCCGGACGCCTGTCCGGTTGGCCAATCATCGCTTTCAAAAATCAGACAACATTTCAAACGTCCGCAGACTCCGATGCGACGGGAATCGTTTGGCGACACCGTTTCTCGATGGGATAACGCGAGCATCACCGGTTTAAAATCCGTGAGAAAACCGGCACAACACAACACCAGCCCACAGGTATCAACCCCGCTCAACCGACGAGCTTCCTCCCGGCTGGAAATTTGCCGCATTTCAATCCGACAATTAAACTGGCGCGCCAGATCCCTCACGAGCTGCCGAAAATCAACGCGCGATTCCGCCGTGTAGCTGAACGTCAGCGTCGTCCGCCGCTGAAGCGATCCGTACACTTCGACTAACTTCAAGTGCAGCCCCAGGGCCAGAACCCGCTCCAGGCAAAACTCTCTGCCCGAGGATGACAATTGTTTTTGATGAGCGATCGCGGCCTCGTCAGCCTCCGTCGCTTTCCGAAGGACGCTCCGCATCACTCGCATCGGCGGGCTGAACGGTTGAGAACGGGGAGGGGAACTGACGATGCCATACGTCAGATCGTTATCTAATTCCAGGAGCACACAGTCACCGACCTTAAGGGCGGCGTCTGTCGTCCGGGTACTTTTGATCTCACCATAGTCACGAACCTTGACCCCGACCACGATGACGTCGCCCCTGTCAAACGGGGCTTCCTCATCCTTCACTGGCGCAGGCCCGGGTCGTGCTTGGTCGTTCATACGCAAGTCCTGACGGCATCACAACAGGCCGTCATTCCTATCATATCAGCGGGCGAACGGCAAGAACGAACGCCATCAGCCTCATCCACGGATGTGGTGACGACAGCCGTGCCGCCATCGCATCTTGTCGCGCACGCGGTGACCGTGGTATGGCTTGCCCATGCTTGACGAAACGCGCGTGGGCGACATGCTGGAAGCCGAATATCGCAAGGCGGTCGAGACGCTTTCCGACATCAACGAACACCTGCCTTTGCTGCGGGAACTGGCGACTTCGGTCTCCCGCGTCACGGAATTCGGTGTGCGCCAGGGCAATAGCACACGGGCGTTCCTGGCCGCCGGGGTACGACTGCGTTCCTATGACCTGACGCTTGACGGCGACTTGCAAACACTGTTTGACCGTGCGCGCGCCGCCGGCCGTGATGTCTCTTATCAACAAGCTGACGTGTTGAAGGTTGATATTGAAGAAACCGACCTGCTGTTTATCGACACCCGGCACACGTATCAACAACTGTCACTGGAATTGAAGCGACACGCCGACAAGGCACGACGCTACATGGTCTTCCACGACACGGACACGTTTGGCGTGATGGACGAACCTGAATGTGGCCCCCCGCGTACGCGACTTTCAAGGATGGTCCCGCGCATGATGCGAAAAAACACGGCTCCACCCCCCGTGCGCGGCGGGCTGTTACCCGCCATCCTGCGCCATTTGGCCGAACAGAGCGGCGATTGGCGCGTCAAAACCCACCTGACACATAACAATGGCCTGACCGTCATTGAACGCACCCGGCATTGACCACGGCGCCGGATGCACGGCCCCGCCCTTCACATCATCACACGCAACCATGCCCGAAGCTGTTGGCGACCGCGCCGTGTTCCCGTGCTAACGAGACCCGCGCGTGAGAGCATCAGGCAAGACATGATCCAACTGATACAGCGAAAGAGGCGCCAGAGCCTCGGCATGTGAGATCACCTGAACATGGCCCGGTGCGGACACGCGCACCACGTCCAACGCCTGGCCATAATGATACTGGCCGCCCGATGCGCGCAGCACGTCTCCGAGGGATTCAGGAGGATCCCAGTGAGCGGTGAGCAACGCCGTCCGGGCCGGATTCCGATGATGAAACATGAACGACAAATGGTCAGGATACCAATCGGCGCCGCCGGTGGCATACGAGACGAACAGCTTGGCTTGAGCCTGGGCGACCAGCTCCGACAGATAGTGATTCGTGAGGAATCCGTTTTCCCCCACCTCCAGCCACTTGCCGGGAGGCGACACACTCGCATGAGCCGCGTAGGCGCGAATTTCTTTCAATTGCTGTTGGGAGGCATAGACGGTCGTGATCGGACCATACTGGCGCACCAGTTCGGTGATGACGCCGTCCCGGATGGCGGAATGCCCGTCATTCGTCGGCCCACTGTCCGCATGGACCAGGGTATTGTGTCCGTGATCACTGATCAAATAGCAATTACGGGGAAGGGCAAGGTCGCAAGGGTCCTCACCGAAAAACGGGACCGACACCACTTCCCCGCCTTCAAATTTCCAGGACTCTCCATGCGCCAGTTCAATCACGTTCGTAAATCCCAGCTCCCGCATCAGGGACTGATAATCGAAATACAACGCCTTTCGGTTCTTCCGGCTCGGCACGAAAACGGGCACGTCCTTGGGCACGTGCAGTAACGTTCGAGGATCAACGTGGTCATCATGGTCGTGCGTTAAGAACACGGCGGACGGCTGCGGCAACAATGACGTCCACAAAGATGGCACCGGGGATTCGGCAAACCAGGGCATCAACCAGGGGTCAAACCAGAAAAACTGATCCCGTTGGCGATACAGCAGGGCCGCGTGACCAAGATGCACCATGTCCTGATGGCGTGTGACATCAAGCCACCGTGCGCGAACGGTGGATTGGTCCGACACCGCCAGACAGTCATGCGAGGCGAGTTGATCAAGCAGGTGCGTCAAATGCCGCGCGAGGTCGGGTCCGGACGCCGTGACCATGGTCTGAATGTCCGACACGGTCCGGGTCCCATTCAAACAGCCCAACAGCTTCCCCACCGCCGGCGAAATGGGACGATCAAATCCTATCGGCAACGCTTGCTGTGTCATCGCGTTGAACACGCGCAGGCCGGCATACGTCATGACCGCCGATTTCCGGGGATCGTGAGGAAATTCCCAGACAAAGGCGCCATCGGGATTCCGTCCACACCGAATATGCTGCCGGAGGCGCGGCCGTGACTGCACCACTTCGGCATAGGCATCCTCAAGGCGGCGACCGACCGCGGGCGCATCCACCGACGTTCGACGCGCAAACACATCACTGATGGCTGTTTCCACGGCGCTCATGAGGATGCCGTGAACCTCATGGAGACTCGCCACGACCTCGGGGGCCACACCGCCCATGAAAGGAAAGGGGCCTGGAGGCTCGGCGCTTTCCAGTTGCACCCACACCCAGGGCGGCAGTCCAACACACTGATGGGGGGCCAGGCGATCCCACAGAGCCATGACTCAAGAACCTTTCTTCGTGAGGGGCGACAGCATCACACCACGACGCAACACAACCGGGGGTTCCCCTACGGGTCTATCGAAAAGCGCACCGCGCTGATGTGGGGTTCGTATAAAACCTGGATGACAATGCGGTCGGGATCGGCGAGATAAAATGAATAACTGCCATCGCGATGGCGCTTCGGATGGTGGACAATCGTGACGCCCGCTTTGACGATGTGCCGATACAATTGGTCCACACTGTCCGGGGATTCCATCACAAACCCCAGGTGATCGAGGCATTGCCCGTGATGCTGTCGGTGAGCGGGAATGTCCTCGCGTGGAATTTGATGGAGCGCCAGGTTATCAATCCCTGAACTCATATAGACGTTCTCGGCATCAGGCTCCCAGACGACCGTCATGCCAAACCAGGTCTGATAAAACGTTTTTGAGACCGCCAGATTCGTCACGTTCAACGCCACGTGTCGCAACCCTGTTCCCTGCGGAATATCGTTGTGGTCTTGCTCGGACGTTTGAATCACGGGCCCTCATTCCCTGGCGTCATCTTAACGAGGCCCACGAGACGGAGCAACCCGCCTGACCGGTTCGCAACCGTGACGCGCGCGGTGTGCATCATGCAGACGGTGTGCTACCCTCACCCCTCTTGCGGGGTCTCTTTTCCTCTCACACCGATACAGCCGGCGGTCGTTTGGCCCGGCGGAGGGAGCCGTGCACACTGCACCAGACGCAACAAGCGGATTCGCGGGCATGACCGTGGCCGCCTTCGAAAGCCGGATGGCCGATCACATGGCCCATCTGATCGCTCGCTATGGGGGACAACCCCTGGTGGCGCCTTCCCTGCAAGAAATTCCGCTGGAAAACAATACGGAAGCCCTGGACTTCGGGACGCAGCTCATGGCGGGGAGCGTGGATATGCTGATTCTGCTCACCGGCGTTGGAACCAGGACGTTGGTGGACATCTGGAACACACGGTTTCCCATGGACACCATCCGGCGCGCGCTGTCCGAAACAACCGTCGTCTGCCGCGGGCCAAAACCCGTTGCGGCCCTAAAGGCGTTGGGCGTGAAATCCCATTGGGATGTTCCCGAACCCAATACGTGGCGGGATATCCTCCACAAGCTGGATGACGTCAAACCCGAGGGTCTCACCGGACTACGGATTGCCATTCAGGAATACGGCATAGCCAACACGGAGCTTGTGGAGGGATTGACCAGTCGGAACGCACAGGTCATGCGTGTCCCCGTGTATCGCTGGGCGCTTCCCGACGACGTGGCCCCTCTCACACGCGCACTCCGGGACATTGTGGAAGGGCGCGTGGCGGTGGCGTTTTTCACCAGCGCCATCCAGGTTGACCATGTTGTGCAACTGCTCCGCGTCACCAACGATCTGGCGGCCTTTCGCGACGCGATCGGGAAAACCATGGTTGGCTCAATTGGCCCCATGACCAGCCAGCGGCTCCGCCACCATCAGTTCCCCGTTGACTTTGAACCCTCCCACGCCAGAATGGGCATCCTGGTGAAAGAAGCCAGCGAGCAGGTTGCCGGGATCCTTCACCGGAAGCGGAATCCCTGACGGGTCCGCACGGATGGCCGGGCCGGCCTGTTCTGCAAACGCAATTGACTTGCAGTAACGAAACAGGCAGAATCCGGAGCATGGCGCCGTTGTCACGCACATTGTTCGAGAGGAGGCGAGGCCGTGATTGCCGGGGTGAAACCGATCCGCGCTCATCCGTCACGGTAGAACCATGAAAACGTTTCAAGCCACGGCCGTCTCCTTTCCGTCGTACGCGGCGCTCATCCTCGCCGTGTCAATCAGTGTCCTGACCTTCGTGCCTCTCGCCAGCGCATTGGAAATTCAGCATGTCCTGGCTTCGGAGACAGAAGAGGGTCGGGGGACGCATTCGGATGCTGATTTGTGTGTCTGGATGGCCATTCATGTTTCCGGCATGTTGGCAGGCTGGTCCCCTTCGCTCTCTCACGGCCCTCTCCTGTTCCTGCATAACGCAGACCTTGCGTCCCACACATTCGCGCAATGCCGCGTTCTTCCGTCCTCGCCTTCCCGCGCTCCCCCAGTGTCCGTTGTGTCTAATTGACTCAACGTCCATGTCCACACAGGCCATCGTCCGGTCATGCACTCCTGAAAATCGGTGAGGCCGGATCCGTGCCGTGTGCAATCAGGTTCAGCGATGACACAGGGAGGGAGACAACCGATGACAGAGAGAAATTCGGCCAGAACGGCGCCCGGAAGACGAGCCGGGTGTGTTATTTGGGCGGCCATCGCGTTCACGTTGGGGGTGACGCCGTGCGTGCCGGCCGCAACACAGACGATTTCCGGGTACGTGCAGGATGCGGATTTGCGACGTGGCGCGCACGTCACCGTCACATTGCGCGATCAGGAAGGGCGCCGCGTGACCTCAACAACCACCAACGATGCGGGAGAGTTTGAGATGGTCGCCCCGCACACCGGCACATTTTCCGTCCACGCCCTTCAGGAACCCTCTCGTCGCGCCACCGTCGTGCTGGATGTCGGCACACCAGACCGCGACCCCGTCGTGTTGACCGTGACGGACACGCAGGAGGAGACGGTACTGGACACAGTGGAAATCGTGGCGCCGCGCATTGCCGCGAAGTCGCGGTCGTCCAGTACAACGTATTCGGTCAGTCGAAAGGACATTGAAGCGCTGCCGAGGGGCAACAATCTGGACCTTTCCGATGTCCTCCTCACCATTCCCGGCGCCGTCAACGGCAGCCTCAAGCAAATCCACATTCGACAGGAGCACGCGAATCTGCAATTTCGCATTGACGGAGTGCCGATTCCGGACACCGTCACGACGCAGTTTGCCGATCTGATTCATCCGCGAACCTGGGAACGAGCGGATATTATTCTCGGCGGCATGGAAGCCCAATACGGGAATCGGACGACCGCGGTGATTGACATTACCAGCAAAAGCGGCACGACGCCGGGGCGTGGCTCGCTCCAATGGTTTGGCGGAGGCAATGAAACGTTACAGCCGTCTTTTGAATACGGCTGGACCGTGGGTGACCGGTTCCGCTGGTATATGATGCACAATTATCTGAATACCAACCGGGGCATTGACCCTCCGACGTTGGGCCAATCCGTCTATCATGACCACGGCGAACGCTACCACACCTACCTGCATGGCGATTATCAACCGAACGCCCGCCATCAAGTGACCTGGTTATTCTTGAATAGCGTCGCCAGCTATCAAATTCCCACGCAACCGGGTCATGCCCCGAACCCCGTTCTTGTGGCGCTGATCCGAAACACCGACCCGCGGTTTACACCAAAATCCTCGGAAGCGATTGATGAAAACCAGGAGGAGCATGGCCAGTATTCCCATCTCGTGTGGCGATACGACATGAATGCGAACCAGGTGTTGAGCGTGGCCGGATACGTCCGGCACAGCCGGGCGACGTTCACGACCGATCCCTGGGACGTCCTGGCCTATGCGGACGAGGCGGATGAACCGTTTTCCGCGGGCCATCAGGACCGATATGGAGTGGCCGGCGGCATGAGGATTGATTACACGCATGCGATGAAGAAGCGGCACCTGCTCAAGGCCGGCTTCCAGTTTGACCGGACGATGGCGACGAATAAACCACGATTGTTTGTCTTTGCGCGCGACGAAACGACAGGCGCCCCAACGGGCGGGGTCCTGTCACGCAATGCCGACAGGCGGATTCTCGGCTATCGCGAAGAGTTCTGGGTGCAGGATCAATTCACACCCAATCAGGAATGGACCGTGAACGCGGGCCTCCGTCTGGATCATGTTCACGGGTACATTGATGCCATGCAAATCAGTCCCCGTATCGGGGTCACCTTCACGCCCAACGACCGTCTGGCGTTCCGCGTGTTTTATGGCCGGTTCTTTACTCCTCCCAGCCTTGAGGCCATTCCATTTCAAACACTCAATACCGCCGGCACAACGGCGGCGCCCGAGGACCCGACCAATCACACCCCCAACCCCGAACGATCTCATGCCGTTGAAATAGGCTCGACGTATACGATGGGGGACACGGCGATGTTCCAATTGACGGGCTATTATAAGTTCAATACCAACCAGGCGGACGCTCATCAATTCCATACCACGCCGATGCTGAATGCGATTGCGTTTCGACGCGGCTGGCAACGCGGGATTGAAGGCACACTGAAAGTCGCGCCGACGAACAATCTCGCGGCACGGGGCAACGTCGCCTGGGGTCAATGCAAAGGCCAAGGGTTACAATCCGGACATTTCCTGCTGCACGCAGAAGAGCTGGCCGACATCGAAACACCGGAAGGCGTCTTCTGCGATCATATGCAAACGATCACCAGTTCCGCGGTGGTGACGTATCGTCTCCTGCCGCAGACCACCGTCTCCGGGCAAATGTTGTTTGGTTCCGGTTTGCGCAGCCACGAGCCGGGCGCAAAAACCAATTCGGGCCATGCTGATTCGCATACCACGTATCATATGTCCCTGACGCATGTGATCCCTCTGGTGAATCAACACAAGCTGGTGTTGGGCGTGGACGTCATCAATCTGCTGGACCAGCAAGAATTTCTGAATGTCGGAGAACGCAGTATCGGGCTTGGTGTCTCCCATACCAATATGCCCCGCTCCATCTTCTTCCGCACGCAGTGGGTCTTCTAGGATGTCCCCACGACTCTTCTGTCCCAATGGCCTGTTCGCTCATGGCGCCTTGCGACGGGCCTCTCTCTTCTTGCCTAAATCCCCATGTCCGGCTCGCGGCCACCACTGATTTTTTGTCACCATCGCCAGCCCCGTCCCTCCGCCCGCCACAATGACCGTCCAATCCACCCAGGACCATGCCGGCTCCGGCAACGCCGGATCAGGGGCCGTCAGCGCCGCCACCAGCAACGTGCCCACCGACAGGCTTCCGTAGAAGGCTCCGCCCTTCCACCGGCTCTTGAAACGAGACAGTGCAGGATACAGCAGGACGATACACGCCAACGAAAAACTGAACACAGAAACAGTGGTGGCCAGAATGGAAATTCCCTGCATGTCCCTACCCTGATGACGCCAAAAACAGAACCGAACCCGCTCTGCCAACGGGTTTCTCGCCTCTCAACATCCCCGCTGAAGCCGGACTTTTCAACACCCCATGTGCATAAATGTCTCTCTCTTCTTCAGCACGTGGTGATCTTGTAAAAAATGAGACGATTTTCGTGAAAAGCATTGCAATATGGACAAGAAAGACCAGTATATGATTGAGAAAACACTACATATGGTAGTCAAAGATTGCCGAATACTAATGCAAAAAAAACGGGCAATCCGCTTGATTGATGGCTCTGTAGCCAAAGAATCGCAGTGTCAAAAAACATATCTCCAGTTTATCAACAGGGCCTTATACAGTGGACAAGCCGGGACAGCGTTGGAGCGGGCTTCAGCAACGGCGTTGCGGTAAGGGTGAGGGTGTTTGACAGGCCAGAATGCCGGTCGGCAAGGCATTTCCGTATCCGGTTTACGTGACGCCGGAATAATAACGCAGAATATCGGACACGGAAATCAGTCCGACAATTTTTCCACTTTCGGTCACACACACGTGGCGAGTCGCTTTTTCCTTCATACACCGCACCGCCTCCACCACAGGCTCTCGGCTTTCAATCGTCAGGATGGGTTCTCTCATACAGGTTGAGACCGTCGCCGTTTCGGGATCAATGCCATTGGCGACCACCTCCCGGCTCAACTCGGTTTCCGTGATGCTCCCGATGAATTCATCTCCGCTTTCCACCAGCAATGATCCAATGCGCCATTTCTGTAATAATTTCCCGGCCTCGCGCAGCGTCGCGTCATGCGACACGGACCGAATGGTCCTCGCCATAAAGTCGCTCACGGTGGGGCCGCTGGTTTTCTTGTGACGCCGGGCCGAACTGGCCTGGGCCCTCCGGGTTTCCAGATCCGCGATACAACTTTCCAACACGCGCTGACGTTGCCGGAGAGCTTCGCGTTGATCATCCAGCCCTGTCGCTTCCGGGGCTTCCTCTGTCAGATTGACCAGCCCGCCCGCCTCTCCCAACTGGGCATATTCATAGGCCTCCAGCAAACTGGAGGCGTTTCCCAACGCCTCGGCAATCAGCTCTTCGGTGGCCAGATCAAATTCTTCAATCGAAATCTTTGACGAGCCGCCCATGATAAACACTTTCAGGCCCGCGACCTGTTGACGAAAGCGATCAATGTTCCGGTCGAGCATCGTGCGTTTCTCTTGCGCAGAATTTTCCTGTTTTGTCATGATTCCTCCAACACGCCAATGGAGGCTCATGGTACCGCAAGAACCGCTTGACAAACAAGATTGAATTTTGATGAGAGTAGGTGCGAGAATCGCACGTGCGTGAATGCTGTCACACGGCATGGCGGGCACAGAGTTGCGGGACGCTGTCCGTATGGCATGAGGCGCTCATGATCGGGCGCAACCCAGGCGGAGGGAACAACAATGGATGTCAAAATTGACAGTCGAAACGTCGGCATGACGCCACGATGGAAACAGGAGATTGAGGACCGGGTCGCCGCCCTCCAAAGCGAATACGACAATCTCACCCATGCACGGGTCACGCTCACCAAAAATCCGCATCACAAACATGGGGACCATAACGCCGAAGCGTTGCTCGTGGTGAGCGTGCCTCCACGCCATACCGTGACCGCACGGAAAGAAGCGAAAAGCTTCGAGGAAGCGATTCGCGCCGCCTTCAAGGCCGCCACGGTGGAAATCAAAAAATTCCGCGAAAAACCCGGCTCGCAACACGCCAGCCCCCAGGAACCGGATGACGAATCTTGATGGCAACCCCTTCCCCACGCGCCATGGCTCTCGTCCCCGCTCCCTTGACATGGCTCATTCTGTACGATTACCATCTACGGGTTCGAGACTTCGCAAAAATCGCTGGCCGCCGGAGGATGTGGCGGTAGAATTCACAGGCAACCAGGAGTTCTAATACGGCCATGGAAACGTTGACAGAGACCCTTGCGACCAACGAAAAAAGACCCCTTGACAAACTGAATGTCGTGCTGTTCAGCAGTGTCACGAGCGGCACCGTCATCGGGATGCCCATCTACGCGTATTTTTATGATTATTCTCCGGTTGCCTGGACCATGTTTGCGATACTCTACGTCATCACGGGATTGGGCATTACCGTGGGATACCATCGCTTACTGTCGCATCGGAGTTTTACGTGCCCCAATTGGGTCAAGGGCCTGTTGTTGATTGCCGGCGGCTGGGCGTTGCAAAACTCCGGCCTGAAATGGGCATCAGACCACATCCGCCACCATGCCCGGTGCGACAAGAACGAGGATCCCTATAACGCGAAACTGGGATTCTGGCACAGTCATTGCGGCTGGCTCTTTCGGATTGATCCTTATAAAGACCCCAAATATGCCACCAAACTGCAGATGGACCCGGTCGTGATGTGGCAAAATCGGAATTATGTTCCGATCGTCCTGTCGGGCCTGATGTTGACGTTTGTCGTGGGGTTTGTGAGCGACGGCTGGGTTGGCGGACTGGGGTGTTTCCTGCTGGCCGGACTCGGACGAACGTTTTTTGTCCTGAATTCCACCTTTTGCATCAATTCCATTTGCCACATCTGGGGTGCCCAACCGCACGGACAGTCCGATTCCAGTCGTGACAGTTGGTGGGTCTCGCTCGTCACGTTTGGCGAGGGGTACCATAACTATCATCACATGTATAAAAGTGATTATCGGAATGGCTGCAAGTGGTATAATTTTGATCCCTCAAAGTGGCTCATCTACAGTCTCTCCTGCCTGGGCCTCGCCAGTTCGTTACGACGGTTTTCCTGAAAAGCGCCACCGCGCAGGACAGGATACCCGTTCGGCCTTGCTCCTGATACATCAGAGCCTCCGTCTCTTTCGTGCGACATTGAAAGACTGCACCCTCTCCAGGGCATACGCCGCGGAGTCACGTTGACTGCAATGCAAAGCAGAGGAACACAGGGAATGGTCAATGAAGACGGGGTGCCGATGGAAGGCTTAATGAAGGGTTGCATACCTCAATAAACAAAACAGTCCTGCCAACTCATGAGATCCGGCTGCCACCCGGCAGCACAGCCCAGCCGAGTGCGTCAATACCAACAACCGCCTGTCCGCCACTTTCGTCATGCCCGCACAGGGATTTCTACGCTTGACGGTCCCCCCGTGAAAACGAGAATCCGGGCGTCGCCGGGGGAACTGGATTCCCGCCGGGACGCGGGAATAACGGCGGCGGTGTTCCCGCCGATGGCTTGTTGTCAGAGGTTGCCGGGGTTCGCGCTTGATGATGCCAGCCGACTACCTACCACTGCCACTCGGCCTTCAGTTGGAGACGGCGCTCCTGTCTGGAGGATTCCATGGACGCGGTGAGCCACCGCCAGGCGGTCTGCCATTGGAGCCGATGCGCCGGCGGGGCGCCGACCGTCTCCCCGCGTACACCTTCCAGGCTCATGGTCAGCCCCAGGGGAAGCGCCAGGCGGCTCCCCAGCCGGTAATCCCGTGTGCCGGCGCCCCATGTCAGCTTTCCGTATGGCGTCAGGAGACTTTGCCCGTCCGCAATGGCCAGCCCGTAGCCTATTTCCGCATCCATTCGCCGACCCATGGCCGCTGCGTCCGTGCCGGTCAGATCCGCCGCATTTTGATCCCAGAGTTGCGCGGTGCGCGTTGCGGTTTGGCCGTAGGTGGGCGCCAGCCGGAGGGCCAACCCGCGCCCGCCTTTGCCCGGTGCCACCGAAAACGCGCCGCCGATGCCCCAGTCTTCGTAGCCGCCGGTATGCCCCAGCAACACCCGGCTCTGGCTGGACAGGGTGAAGCCCTGAACCGGGTGCTGATAACTTAGCCCGCCGCCCATTTCCACGCCGGTGCCGGTGCGCCCGTCTCCTCCGTCATGCCGAATGCCCATCTCCAACGTGGTGCCCAGTCGCCCGCCGTAGGGCAACGCCTGGTCATGCTTCCCTTCCAGGTTCACCCGTACCCGCCGGGCCGAGACGGTCAGCGCTTCAATTCTGTCGTGGCCTTCCAGATCCATGGATGTCTGCATGACTTCGCCGTGTATCCGCAACTGGCTGGCGTTGGTTTTCAGTAACTGCCCGCTGATGCCTCCGCCTACCATGACTGTCGTGGCGTCGCTGGTTTGCACCGGTTCTACGACGCTATCGTTGAGCGTTACTTCGCCCCAGCCGTAGCCCGCGGTGGCCCACAGGTCCAGGCGGCCCGCCGGCAGGACGGCCCACCCTGCGTAGGGGGTGAGGCTGGTGAGCTCAAGGGCATAGTCGCCGCCGCGATCTGTGGGGTCGTCCGTCAGTGCGCCATAGTCAAAGTCGCCATCGGTCCAGGTGAGGGCGGCCCCGGCCAGCAGGTTGTGCCGCACGCGGGCGTCCGCGCCCAGTCTCATGCTGAATAGCCCTCCGTCCCAGTCCGTGGCGCCGCCGGTGCCGTTGAGGCCGCGGTAGTCGGCGCCGCCCCAGAGGGTCAGGTGCTGCGCCAGCCCATTGGCGGGGTTGATCGGCAGCACAAAGTCGGAGCGGCTCACGATGTCGTACAGGTCCAGGGTGCCGTCGGCCAGCGCTTGCCCGCCGGTGGTCAGGATGCCGGCCAGGGTGGTTTGGCCGCCGAGGGTGAACGAGCCTTGCTCATGGCCCGTGGCGGCATGGGGAATATAAATGATCTCGCGGACAGCGCCGGCGCTGGATTGCGCTATACGCCGCGTGATGGCGTTGACGGTGCTGTCCGTGATGGCCCGTGCCACTTCCGGCAGGAGGGTTTGGCTGATGGTCGTCAGCCGGGCGCGGAGTTGGGCATAGCCCACCGCGAAGGGCGAGAAGGTGAGGGTCTCGCCGCAGACGTAGCCGGCGCGGGTGGCGGTGTCGCGGCCGATTTCGTTCCAGGTGCCGGCGAAGTAGTGGTAAAGCACCGGTTCGCGGCCTGGCGGGACGCCGGTGGTGGGCATGCAGACGGTCGCGGGCAACGTCAGGGCCATGTCCAACATGATGTCCGTCGTCAGGCTGAAGATCACGCCGGCGGGCGGGTTGGCGACGGCGGTCTCCGGCGGGACGCCGATGATGGCTTCGGTGACGGTGTGGCCGGGGGGCAGAGTCAGGATTCCGTCTTCGGGGTCGTTGGCGGCCATGTCGCCATCCAGGTCCAGCGGTATGTCGGCGGTGCTGCCGGGTGTGACCGTTATCCCTCGCACGATCATCACGTTGAAGGTCAACGTGGTTGAGACCGGGGGGGTGGCGCCGTCGGTGACGGTGTAGGTCAGGGGTTGGGTATCAAGCACGCTCGGTGTGCCACTAAGGATGCGAGAGGCACTGGCAAACACCAGGTCCGCCGGGATGTTGGCGGGCGGGGTCAGTGTGTAGCTCAACGTACCGAGGCCGCCGGTGGCGACGGGCAGGGTCAGGGCGGCGATGGTTTCGCCGATGTTGTAGGTCTGGTCGTCAATGGTGACGCCGGTGCCGAATGTCAGGAGGGGGGCGCGGGTCAGGGTGATGGTGTAGATGTTCATGGTGACCATGTCGGCGGCGGTGACCGTGACGAGGATGGTGTTGGTGTTGGGGCTGATGCCTTCGGTCAGGCCGGTGACGGTGCTGCCGGTGACGTTCAGGGCGGTAGTGCCGTCGGCGGCGGTGCCGGCGATGCCGGCGGTGGCGCCGGCGTGGGCGGTGGGGAGGGTGATGGTGACGCTGGTGACTTCCTGGCGGACGGTGGCGGTATAGGCGCTGGTGGCGGTGGCGAAGGCCGGAGAGAGCGGGACGACGGCGTCGCCAGTGGTGGTGACGGTCAGCGCCGACAGGGCGGCGTTGTCGCTTAAGACAGCGGTGACGGTGACCATGATGGTGTCGGTGTTGCCGCCTTTGTCGGTGGCGGTGATGACGATGGTGTGGACGGCCGCGTCGGTCGGGCTGGTCTGGTAGGTGACCGAGCCGGTGGCGGGGTGGATGGTGAACAGACCGGCATTGGCGCCGCTCAAGCTGTAGGTGATGCCGTCATCATCCGTGCCGCCGTCGTCTGTCGCGTCGGCGTTATAGACTTCGGTGGCGACCGGGTCGTTGACGATAAACATGGCCGTGGCGGTGGCGCCGCCGGTGATGATGGGTGCCACGGTGTCATACTGCCGGGTCACCGAGGTTTCCGGGTTGCCGGTCAGGGTGACCGTGCCCATGACCGCATTGGCCCTCACCGTGACGGTGAGAACGCCGTCATTGTCGGTGCCCGGGGTCACGGGCAGGGTAAAGGTGTCTGTTGTCTCATAGGTGGTTGCCGCATCCGGGGTCGGCGTAATCGCTTCCCCCATGCCGCCGGCTACGCTGACGTCGCCGGTCGGCTCAAACCCGGTGACCGCCTCGGTGAAGCTGATGGTGAAGGTGATGACGCCGTTGGCATAGTCCATGAGGGGGGTGCTGCTGGTAATGTCCACCGCGGGCGCGTTCAGTGCCGAGATGGTCACGATCCGTTCGGCGGTGTTGCCGGCCGTGTCGGTGGCGGTGATGACGATGGTGTGGATGGCCTCGACATTCTGGTCGTCGTTGTAGGTGACGATGCCGGTGTCGGCGACGATGCTGAACAGACCGGCATGCGCGCCGCCCAGGGTGTAGGTGATGCCGTCGTCATCGCCGCCGTTGTTGTCTCTGGCGGTGGCGTCGTAGGCGGTGACCGTGGCGCTGGTCGCACCGACCGCCACCGCACCGGTGAGGCCGGAGGTGAAGACCGGCACGGTGGTGTCCACGTTGATGGTTGTGCTGCCGAGCGCACTGCGGTTGCCGGCCGGGTCTATGGTGGTGGCGAGCAGGATCTCGTCGCCCTGGCCCATCGCGTTCACTTCGGCGACCGAGAGCGTATAACGCCAGGTCGTGTCGGTGACGCCGTCTGTGATGGTGACGGTCGTGCCGCCGGTGCAGGGGGCATCGGTGAGACTGGCGGCGCCGAGGCAGACGGACACGCTCACGCCGGGGTCGCGAACGTCGCCGCCGATGGTGACGCCGGTATCCCGCTCGGCGATGTTGATGATGTCGCCGGCGGCGGGGAGGTTAAAGGTCGGGGCGTCCGGCGCCGTGATGTCCACGGTGAAGGGTTGGCTTGCCGCCGGACCGGGGTTGCCGGCCGCATCCGTGGCGACGGCGCGCGCGACGTGGGCGCCCTCGCCCAGGGTGTTGATGTTGTCGGTGGTCAGATCATAACTCCAGGCGGTGTTCTCGGGGGCGTCGGTGGCTGCCACGCCGCCGGTGCAGTCGGCGATGGTCCCGGTGCCGTCGTTGAAGCAGAGCGCCACGTTCGCGCCGCGCTCAACGTCGCCGGTGACGGGGACGCCGGCGACTCTTTCGGTGTCGTTGATGACATTGTCTCCGGTGATGGCGTCAATGCTCGGCATGGCCGGCGCGAGCGTGTCGTACTTCTGCGTGGCGGGGGTGGTGGTCGCGATATTGCCGGTGTTGGTCGTTTCGCCGATGGCCTCATTCTCCATCACGGCCACGCTGATGATGCCGTCATTGGTATCGGGGGCCGGGGTGACGGCCAGCGTATAGGTTGCGCCGGGGGCGGTGCCGTTCAATGGGCCGGAGGCGGTGCCGCCGGTCAGGCTGATGCCGCTCACATCAAACCCGCTGACCTCCTCGGTGAACATGAAGGTGAAGATGACATCGCCGTCGGCGCTGTTGGCGGTATCGGTGGCGATGCTGTCGGTGATGGTCACAGCCGGGCGGTCCACCACCGCGACCGTAAAGGTCAGGGTGGCGGCCACGTCGTTGGCATCGGTGGCGGCGTAGGTCAGGGCGACGGCGGCGGTGACCATGGTCGGCATACCGGCAAGGGTGAGCGCGCCGGCGTCAAAGGTCAGCTCGCCCGGGATGGAATCGGTCGGCGTCAGGGTGTAGGTCAGTACGCCGGTGCCGCCGGTGGCTGGCGGCAGGGTCAAGGTGGTGATGGCCGTGTTGAGGGGGTAGGTATAGGCCGAATCGGGCGCGGGAATGACGCTGGTGTTAAAGGTCACCGCAGCGTTGACGAGCAGAGTGAAGTCGGTGGACGCGACGACGCCGTTGGTGTCTGTGACGGTGTAGAGCAGGCCGACGCCGACGCCGGCGCTGGCGCTGAACGTCGCTTTCGGTGCGTCACTGATGGTCCGCGCCGTGGCGTCAAAGGTCAGCCCGTCCGGCAACAGCGGCGTGCCGCCATCAATGCGCGTCAGGGTGTAGGTCAGCAGGGGCGCGCCGGCGGTGGCTTCGGGGAGCATCAGCGCGACCGGCTGGCCGACGGTATAAATCTGGTCGGGGACGGTATCGGCGATGGTCGGCGCGCTGAACACCTCCAGCGTGAAGGTCTGCTCGGCCGTGAAGCCGTTGGCGTCTGTGACGGTGTAGGTCAGGGTGACGGCGTCGGTTGCCGTGGCCGGTGGTATGCCTTTGAGGGTGAGCTCGGCGGCGTCAAAGACCAGATCGGTCGGGAGGGACGCGGTCGGCGTCAGGGTGTAGGTCAGCGGGGCGATGCCGCCGGTGGCGGCCGGTAGCGTCAGGTTGACGGCGGTGTTGGCGGTGTAGTTCTGGTCGTCAATGGCGACCAGGGCCGGGGCGGCGGCTACCCGCAACACAAAGAGGATGTCCCGGACGGCGCCGGTGGTGTCTGTGGCGGTGTAGCGCAGGCGGGCGCCGGCGGTATCGCCGAACGGCTCGCCCGGCATGCCGCTGATGGTGCGCGCCACCGGGTCAAAGGACAGCCCGGCCGGCAGCCTCGGCGAGCCATCGTCGCGCGTCAGCGTGTAGCTTAGCGTGCCGACACCGCCGGCGGCGTCGGGCAGTGGCAGCGTGACCGTCTGGCCGACCGTGTAGGTCTGGGGGGTGGCGATGCCGGCGCTAAACGTCGGGAGAGTGCGTACCTGAAACGCCACGTAATTGAAGTTTAGACGGTTCACTTCAGTAGCCATTCCATCAGAAAATCCATAGTCGAAAAAGAATTGCGGAGCACCAAAACTGTCTGTTAGATCCATATTAACGTTGGCTGTCCAGTATTCCCCCCCGAGAGACGGATTCTGCCAATGTGCGGGTGCGGTGTTGGATTGGAGGCTACGCAACATCGTCAATTCTTCCACAGTGGGTAAAATCAAGGTCGTATCACCGACAATCACCGAGCGTGCGTCATCCTGCCCATTGTGCACGCCGTCCTGGGTCGCCTCGGTCGCGCTGCCGCCGTTGAGTAAGCGATTCAGGGCGATATGCGTGACAATATCCTCGACATCAGCCCTGCCATTCCCATTTTGATCCAGATAAAAATAGGTTTTGCCCTCAACCGTGACCGGGAACAACAGGTTCAGGTTGATGTCTCCGGTGTCTATGTCGTCATCCATGATGGTGATGGTCGCGCTGACGGGCCGCAACATGCCCACCCTGGTGGCGGTGTCCGTGGGGACGTCCAGGTTGCTCAACGACACCGTCAGGGTTTCCGGGAATTCCGGCGTGGTGTCGCCGGGGGGGATGGTCACGCTGAAGGTCTGTCTCTCGCCGGCGAAGGTGCCGGCGAAGGACAGGATCTGGCCGGAGATGGCGGTGTAGTCTTCGTCGGCGGTGGCGATGCCGATGCCGGTGCCGTCTTCGGTGGACGCGACCACGCTGAACGCGTCCGGCACCGCAGTCTCCAGACTCACGCTGACGGTCGCCATGCCGGCGTTTTCGTTCACGCTGAAGTCTTCCATGGTCAGCACCACTAAGTATTCGTTGTCGGTGATGCTGATGGTGGCGGTGGCGCTGCTATCCACCGACACGGCCGTGCCTTCCGTGTTGCCTACCGGGGTGCCTAACGAGACCGCCACGGTCTCCTTGAGGTCGCCGCTTTCGCCGCCTTCGTAGAGGGCGTCGTCAATGATGGTCACGGTGAAGGACAGGGTCTCGCCGGCGAAGGTGCCGGCGAAGGACAGGGTCTGGGTGACGGCGGTGTAATCTTCGCCGGCGGTGGCGGTGCCAGTGCTGTCTGCGGTCATGGCGTCCACGCTGAACCCGCCGGTGACCGCGTCATCCACCGTCACGCTGACGGTCGCCGTGCCGGCGCCTTCGTTCACCTCAACATCCGCGATGCTCAAGGTCGCGGTGCCGGTCGTCACGTCGAGCATCACGCTGCTGGCGAATTCGGGGTCCAGCGGTTGCCTGGCGGTATCCGTGGTGCCGGTGCCGACGATGACCTGATAGGTGGTGCCGGTGTCGGCGGTTCTGGTGTTGTAGCGGCACAAGAACGACTGATTCGCCAACGCCAGGCCGGTGCCGCTATCAAGGAGCGCGCAGGTTCCGTTTTCCGGCGTGTCGCCGGAGGGATGACCGCCAAACTGCACCCGTGCGGCCGTACCGATTTGGTAGAAAATTTCCGGACTGACGAGAGGCAACCCGGTGAATTGAATCACCGAGTAGATCGTGCCGCCTGTCACCGTGCCGCTGATTTCCGTGGCTGTTTCGATGTCGGCGTCCGAGTAATGCGTGATGGACATCACGGCCGGCGCCGCGGGCGTGTCCACCACGGCAATGCCGGTGTCCACGTGCTCCACGGCCAGTGTGTTGCCGGCGCTGGTGCTGGCCGCGCCCGCTGTCAACACAACCTGTAACGGTGCATCCGTGCCAGTAAGCACGGGGTGCAAGAAGACCTGGCAGAGGTATGCGCTGGTGTCACCGGCGACTTGAGTGCGGCACGCATTGGCTTCATTCGGGAACGCGGCGTTGTCTGCGCGGATGGGGATCCTCTCATCAACGATGCCGGCGCCGAAGCCGAGGCGGTAACTCCGCACGCGGATCGTCGGTCGCCCTATCACTCCTTCATTGAACACGGTATTCACCTGTTCCACATTCTCGCTGAACTCAACGACGATATAAATGGACGACCCGATGGCCGCCTGGCTGATAGTGAGGGCCTCCGAGGCATCGGCAAAGTAGCCGACCGAGGTGACGGTCAGCCCGCTATCGTTATCGGTGATGGTCAGCGTGGCGGTGTCGCTGATATCCACCGGTACGCCGGTGCCTTCCAGGTTGTCCAGCGACAGCGTCACGGTCTCGCTGTCGTCTTCGTCAAGCGCGTCATCCACAATGGTCACGCTGAAGGTTTGATCGCCGGCGGCGCCGTCAAAGGTCAGCGTCCGGCTGACGTCGGCGATGTAGTCGGCGCCGGCGGTGGCGCTGACACCCAGGAGAAAGGCCTCCACCATGAACCCGCCGGGCACATCATGCTCCAACCGCACGGTGACGGTGGCCGGGCCGTCTCCTTCGCCCACCTCGACATCGGTGATGCTCAACACCGCGCTGACCGTCACCATAAAGGTCTGGCTGGCGGCCACGCCGTTCGCGTCTGTGACGACGTAGGTCAGGGCGACGGCGGCGGTTGCCGTGGTCGGTGTGCCGGCCAGGGTGCGCGCGCCGTCAAAGCTTAGCCCGGCCGGGATGGACGCGGTCGGCGTCAGGGTGTAGGTCAGCGGGGCGATGCCGCCGGTGACCGGCAGCGTCAGGTTGACGTCAATGTCGGCGGTGTAGTTCTGGTCGGCAATGGCGCCAATGGCCGGAGCGGCGGCTACCCGCAACCTGAAGACGATGTCCCGGACGGCGCCGGTGGCGTCTGTGGCGGTGTAGCGCATGCGGGCGCCGGCGGTATCGCCGAACGGCTCGCTCGGCGTGCCGTTGATGGTGCGCGCCACCCGGTCAAAGGACAGCCCGGCTGGCAGCACCGGCGCCCCATCGTCGCGCGTCAGCGTGTAGCTTAACGTGCCGACACCGCCGGCGGCGTCGGGCAACGTCAGCGCAACCGGCTGGCCGACCGTGTAGGTCTGGTCGGCGATGCCGGCGCTAAACGTCGGGAGAGTTCGTACCTGAAACGCTACGTAATTCAGGATGCTATCAACCAGCCCAGTATCCATTCCATTAGAAAAGCTATAGTCGGAATGGACATGGGATACTGTTCCAGCGAGGTTGGCTGTCCAGTACTCCCCCCCAGAAGACGGATTCGGCCAAGCGAGAGGTGCGGTGTTGGATTGGCTACTGCGCAACGCCGTCAATTCTGCCACAGTGGGTAAAATCACGACTCTATCACCGACAATCACCGAGCGTGCGTCATCCTGCCCATTGTGCATGCGGTCCTGGGTAACATCGGTATCGATCCCGTTGTTGAGTAAGTTATCCAGGGCGATATGCGTGACAACATCCCCGATATCAGCGATGCCATTCCCATTTTGATCCAGATAAAAATAGGTTTTGCCCTCAGCCGTGACCGGGAAAATCAGGTTCAGGTTGATGCCTCTGGTGTTGATGTCGTTATCCATGATGGTGATGGTCGCGCTGACGGGCCGCAACGTGCCCACCGTGGTGGCGGTGTCCGTGGGGACGTCCAGGTTGCTCAACGACACCGTCAGGGTTTCCGGGAATTCCCGCATGGAGTCGTTGATAATGGTCACGCTGAAGGTCTGTATCTCGCTGGCGGTGGTCCCGGTGAAGGACAGGATCTGGCTGGGGATGGCGGTGTAGTCACCGGGGGCGGTGGCAGTGCCGTCGGTGGTGGAAGCCTCCACGCTGAACGGGTTGTCCACCGCCGTCTCCAGACTCACGCTGACGGTCGCCGTGCCGGTGTTTTCGTTCACGCTGAAGTCTTCCATGGTCAGCGCCACTTGGTACTCGTTGTCGGTGATGCGGATGGTGGCGGTGTTGCTGCTATCCACGTTGGTCGCGTTTTGCGGGTTGACTAATGAGACCACCACGGTCTCCTTGACGTCGCCGCTTTCGCCGCCTTCGTAGAGGGCGTCGTCAATGATGGGCACGGTGAAGGACAGGGTCTCGCCGTCGAAGGTGCCGGCGAAGGACAGGGTTTGGCCGGAGACGGCGGTGTAGTCTTCGCCGTCGGTGGCGGTGCCAGCGTCATCTACGGTCATGGCGTCCACGCTGAACCCGCTCATGACGGCGTCATCCACCGTCACGCTGACGGTCGCCGTGCCGGCGTCTTCGTCCACTTCGACATCCATGATGCTCAAGGTCGCGGTGCCGGTCGTCACGTTGAGCGTCACGCTGCTGGTGAATTCGGCGGCCGTTTGCCCGGCGGTATCAGTGGTGCCGGTGCCGACGATGACGTGATAGGTGGTGCTGGTGTCGCCGGTGCCGGTGTCGCCGGATCTGGTGTTGTAGCGGCACAAGAACGACTGATTCGCCGGCACCATGCTGTAGTCACCAGCAATCAGCGCGCAGGTTCCGTTTTCCGGCGTGTCGCCGGGGGTATGAACGCCAAACTGCACCCGCTCGGCGGCGGCGTCGCCAATTTGGTAGAAGATTTCCTGACTGGCGATAATCAACCCGGCGAATTCAATCACCGAGTAGATCGTGCCGCCTGTCACCGTGCCGCTGATTGCTGTGCTGCGGTCGGCGTCCGAGTAATGCGTGATGGAAGGCACCGGCGCCGCGGGCGTGTCCACCACCCCAATGCCGGTGTCCACGTGCTCCACGGCCAGTGTGTTGCCGGCGCTGGTGCTGGCCGCGCCCGCTGCCAACACAACCTGTAACGGCGTCCCCGGGGCGACAATCTCGGGGGGCAAGAAGACCTGGCAGAGGTATGCGCTGGTGCCACTGGAGGGTATGACGCGGCACGCATTGACTCCATTCTGGAACGCGGTGTTGTGTGCGTGGATGGGGAGCCTCGAATTCAGGATGCTGGAGAAGGGGACGACTCCCAGATGCCGCACGAAGATCGCCGGTTGCCCTGTCCTTCTTTCACTGGAAGGGATATTGAGACCGTCCACGGTATTCACATTTTGCACATTCTCGCTGAACTGAATGACCATATAAACATGTGTGCCGATGGCCGCTTCGGTGATGACGGTGGTCGCCGCCCCGGTGATGGCGGCCGCCTCATCGGCAAAGTAGCCGACCGAGGTGACGGTCAGCCCGCTATCGTTATCGGTGATGGTCAGCGTGGCGGTGTCGCTGATATCCACCGGTACGCTGTTGCCTTCCAGGTTGTCCAGCGACAGCGTCACGGTCTCGTCGTCTTCGTCAAGAGCGTCGTCCACAATGGTCACGCTGAAGGTTTGAGGCTCGCCGGCGGTGCCGGCAAAGGTCAGCGTCCGGCTGACGTCGGCGGTGTAGTCGGCGACGGCGGTGGCGCTGACATCCAGGAGCAAGGCATCCACCATGAACCCGCCGGGCACCGCATGATCCAAACGCACGGTGACGATGGCTATGCCGACTCCTTCGTCCACCACGACATCGGCGATGCTCAACACCGCGCTGACCGTCACCAGAAAGGTCTGGCTGGTGGTCACGCCGTTCGCGTCTGTGACGACGTAGGTCAGGGCGACGGCGGCGGTTGACGTGGCCGGTCTGCCTTCAAGGGTGCCCGCGGCGGCGTCAAAGCTTAGCCCGGCCGGGATGGATGCGGTCGGTGTCAGGCGATAGGTCAGCGGGGCGACGCCGCCGGTGGCTTGCGGCAGGGGCAAGGGGGTGATGGCCGTGCCGGCGGTGTAGGTCTGGTCGGCAATGTCTGCATCGGCGGCAAACCTCAAGGCGCTGATGATCACGCCGCTATCCACGGTGGAGTCGGCACCCAGGGGTTGCCCCAGCGTGTCCTGGGTACCCGCGCCGACAATGACTTGATACCGGCCATCGTCCGCCGCGCCAACCGAATAGCGGCATTGCCACTGCGGGTCTAAAAACGGGTTGGAGCCACCATCTCCGGGGCGGTTGCAGGTTCTGTCCTCCTGTGTGGTGAGGTTGATGCTAAACGGCATCCGCATCGCCGACCCGAGTTTGTAGAAGACTTCCAGGCTGCTTCCGGGCACCGTCAAGCCGCTGAATTGAATCACCGAGTAGATATCCCCGCCCGACACCACGTCCCCGTCGCGAATGGGCTTCGTCCTTGCGGAATCCGCATAATGCATGATTGAACGCACCTCCGGCGGCAGAGGGTTTATCAGGGGGAAGTTGTCCGTCTGAACTTCCATCGCCAGCGTGTTTCCGGCCAGGTCGCGCGCATCCTGTTTCACCACAAACCGGACATAGTCTTGAGCCAGAGCCAAATTGGTCCGGCAGAGATATCGGCTGGTGACCTCGGCGGATTCGGCCTGGCACGTATCGTGACGAAGCCTGGCGTTGTGCGCCAGGATGACGTGGGACACCAGAGACTCGCCGTTGAACCCGATGGGGTTGGCTGTCCACACACCCAGAGTCGGCAGCCCGTCCATATCCAGCGACCCGGCCACGCCGTTGATGTTGTCCATATTCTCGCTAAACTCAAGCACCGCATAGACCGCGCTGCCAATCACCGCATTCTCGGTGAGTTCCATGGTCGCCTCGCTGTCCGCATAGTACGTCACCGACCGCAGCTCCGGGCGCACGCCAATGGTGACGCCGGCATCCGCATCGTAGGCATCAAGGGCCATGCTGCTCACCTCGTCTGTGGTGACATCAAGCACCGACAGGGTATAGGCGCCCGGGTCATTGGCCGCCACGTTCGGGCCGCTGTCTGCGACGCTGTAGTGGCAGGTGTAGCGGCTGGTGTCGGTGGCCAATGCAGCCCGGCAGTTGCCGTTTGCCAGCACGGCGTCATGCGCGACAATGCCAAATTGCACTGGGGTATCGTTGCCGAGGGTGTAGGCGATGGCCGGCCGGGCGGTCGTATCCGTCGCGTTCTCATTGCTCACATTGGCGCCGAACACCACCACCGAATAGATCTCGCCGCTTGACACCAGATCGGTGATGGGCGTGGCGGCGGCGGCGTCCGAGTAGTGCGTCACCGACCCCACGCCGATGGCGACCACCGTGATGCTGAAGGTCAGGCTCGCGGACGTGCCGGAGTTGCTGGCGGTGTAGATCAGGGTGACGGGTGTGGTCGTGGTCGCGGTCGGCATGTCGCTTAGCGTGTGCGTGGCCGCGTCAAAGCTTAGCCCGGGCGGGATGGTTGAGGCCGGTGTCAGGGTGTAGAACGGCGTGCCAGTGAAATCGGCGGCGATGGGTTCGGGCAGGGTCAAGGGCGTGATGATCGTGTTGGCGACATAGACCTGGTCGGCAATGACGGCGTCTCCAAATCCCACGATGCCGCCGTCGCTCACGCGAATGGTGGGCGTGGCGGTGGCGCTGATATCCACATCCGCTTGCGTGTTGTCAAGGTCGCGCAATGACACCGTGAAGCTCTCGGCGCGTTCCGGCACATCGTCAGGCAGGACGGGTATGCTCACTCGGTGTAGCTCGTCAGCGGTGCCTTCAAAGGTCAGGATCCGGGAGACGGCGGTGTAATCTTCGCCAGCGGTGGCGGTGTCGTCAGCGGTCTCAAACAACACCGTGAAGCCGCCGGGAACCGCATCGCCCAAAATCACGGAGACGAAGATATCCAGGGCCAGGCTGCTGGTGCTTTCGCCGGAGGAGGTACTCAGGATGGTCAACACTGCGGTGTCGTCGTCGGTAATGGTGACCATGGCGGGATTGCCGATCACCACCGGCGCGGTCGTGCCATCCAGGTCGGTCAACAACAGCGTCAGCGTTTCCGGCCCTTCCACCGCCTTGTCATTGGTGATGGCGATGCTGACGGTGTGAGTCTCGGCGGTCTCGCCGGTGAAGGCCAGCGTTTGGCGGATGACGGCGGTGTAGTCTTCGTCGGCGATGGCGGTGTCGTCCATGGTTGATATGTCCACGCTGAACCCGCCGGGCACCATAATATCCACACTCACGGTGACGATGGCGGTGCCGTCTCCTTCGCCCACTTCTACATTGGCGATGCTCAACATCGCGTTGACCGTCACCATAAAGGTCTGGCTGGCGGCCACGCCGTTCGCGTCTGTGACGGCGTAGGTCAGGGTGCCGGCGGCGGTGGCCGTGGTCGGTGTGCCTGTGAGGGTGCGCATGGCGGCGTCAAAGGTCAGCCCGGCCGGGATGGACGCGGACGGCGTCAGTGTGTAGGTCAACGGGGTGGCGCCGGTGGTGGAGACCGGCAGCGTCAGGTTGACGACGGTGGTGGCGGTGTAGGTCTGTTCGGCAATGGCGACCAGGGCCGGAGCGGCGGCCACCCGCAACACAAAGACGATGTCCCGGACGGCGCCGATGGCGTCTGTGGCGGTGTAGCGCATGCTGGCGCCGTCGATCCCGCCGAACACCACAGTTGACGCGCCGCTGATGGTGCGCGCCATGTCGTCAAAGGTCAGCCCGAGCGGCAACACCGGCGAGCCATCGTCGCGCGTCAGCGTGTAGGTTAGCGTGCCGACACCGCCGCCGGCTTTGGGCAGCGTCAGCGCGACCGTCTGGCCGACCGTGTAGGCCTGGTCGGCGATGCCGGCGCTAAACGTCGGGAGAGTCCGTACCTGAAAAGCCACGTAATTGTGACCGATATCGGTCCTATCAGCAACCACCTCATCAGAAAATCTATAATAGGAATGTCCGTTCGTTGAGCGGGTGGATGTCCAGTACCCCTCTAGAGGATTGGTCGGACGCCGCCAATTGAGAGGTGAGGTGTTGGGTTGGCTGCTGCGCAACGCCTTCAATTCTGCCAGAGTGGGTAAAATCACGATCATATCACCGACAATCACCGCGCGTGCGTCATCCTGCCCATTGTGCCCGCCGAGCCGGGTGGTCTGGGTATCCATGGTATCGCTGCCGCCGTTGAGTAAGTTATCCAGGGCGATATGCGAGACAAGATCCCCGGCATCAGCTAAGCCGTCCCCATTGTTATCCAGATAACGATAGGTTTTGCCATTGAACGTGACCGGGAACAGCAGGTGCAGGTTGATGTCTCCGGTGTCTATGTCGTCATCCATGATGGTGATGGTCGCGCTGACGGGCCGCAGCGTGCCCGCCGTGGTGGCGGTGTCCGTGGTGACTTGCAGGTTGCTCAACGACACCGTCAGGGTTTCCGGGAATTCCTGCATGCTGTCGTTGGCGATGGGCACGCTGAAGGTCTGCATCTCGCCGGCCTCGCCGGTGAAGGACAGGACCTGGTCGGAGACGATGGTGTAGTCGCCGGAGGCGGTGGCGGTGCCGTCGGCGGTGGACGCCTCTACGCTGAACGCGCCCGGCACCCTGGTATCCACACTCACGATGACGGTCGCCGTGCTGCCGACACCTTCGCTCACGCTGACGTCTTCCATGGTCAGCGCCACTTCGTAGTCGTTGTCTCTGATGCTGATGGTGGCGGCGGCGCTGCTGATATCCACGTCGGTCGCGTTGTTTTGCAGGTTGCCTAACGAGACCGCCACGGTTTCGGGGACGCCGCTTGTGCCACCTTCGTAGAGGGGGTCGTCAATGATGGTCACGGTGAAGGACAGGGTCTCGGGGGCGGCGGTGCCGGTGAAGGACAGGGTTTGGCCGGAGACGGCGGTGTAGTCGCCGGGGGCGGTGGCGGTGCCGTCGTCGGTCATGGCGTCCACGCTGAACCCGCCGGTGACCGCGTCATCCACCGTCACGCTGACGGTCGCCGTGCCGGCGCCTTCGTCCACGTCAACAGCCGCGATGCTCAAGGTCGCGGTGCCGGTCTCCACGTCGAGCGTCACGCTGGCGCTGGGGAATGGGTCGGCCAGAGGTTCCCCGGCGGTATCCGTGGTGCCGGTGCCGACGATGACTTGATAGTCGCCGGCGCCGGCGTCGCTTAACCGGAGGTTGTAGCGGCACCAGAACGACTGATTCGCCGCCGCCAGGCCGGTGCCGCGCTCAAGGAGCGCGCAGGTTCCGTTTTGCGGTGGTGTGTCGCCGGTGGGGGCATCATCGCCAAACCGCACCCGATCGGCGGCGTCGGGGCCAATCTGGTAGAAGAATTCCGAACTGGCGATAGGCAACCCGGCGAATTGAATCACCGAGTAGATCGTGCCGCCTCTCACCGTATCCGTGTCGCTGATTTCTGCGGCTGTGCTGCGGGCGGCGTCCGAGTAATGCGTGATGGACAGCACGGTCGGCGGATCCTGCGGATCCACCACCGTCACGCCACCGCCTCCGTCTTCGTCTTCATCCACGTAGTCCGCGGCCAGCGTGTTGCCGGCGGTGTTGCTGGTCCCGCCCGCTTCCACCACAAGCCGTAACGCCCCCGTGCCGAAACTCCCCTCCCGCAAGAAGACCTGGCAGAGGTATTCGCTGGTGTCACCGGCGAATCTGGCGCGGCACGCACTGACCAAATTCGGGAATGCGGTGTTGTCTGCGCGGATGGGGATCCTCACTATGGGGGGGATGACTCCGGGGATGACGCTTTGATGCCGCACGAGGATCCCCGGTTGCCCTGTCACTCTCTCACTGGTCTGGAGAGTGACATCGTCCACGGTATTCACATGTTGTACATCCGAGTTGAACTCAATGACCATATAGATATGCGTGTTGATGGCCCCCTCGATGATGGGGAGGGTCGCCGCCTCATCGGCATAGTAGCCGACCGAGTTGACGACTAGCTCGCTATCGTTATCGGTGATGGTCAGCGTGGCGGTGTTGCTGATATCCACCGGTACGCCGGTGGGTTCCAGGTCGAGCGTGGGTGGCGGGGCTTGCGCGCTGGTTTCCGCACTTGCCAGCGCAACGAGCATGAGCGCGGGGAGGAGGATTTTGAGGCGTGTGGCGAGTGGATGTTTTGGCATGGGTATGGGGGGTGTGATGGCTTGATGGTTCATTGTACGCGTACCCATGACTGTCCATCGCTTGCATGGCCCGTACCGACGGATGATTGCCGCCAGCGCGTTCTGCACGGTTTGGCATTATACCCAACTCCGACTTCTATACCACATTTTTTTCTGACCGACTCTCTTGCCTTGCGTGGAAGTCTATCCGCTCCCTTGCAGGATAGTGAACGGGGCGAGAGCGACTGGTGGAGTCACGCGCGCGCACTGACGACGCTACCCTGGCGCACCAGCACGCCGTAGGCGGAGAGATTGGAGTCAAAGGCGGAGGTGAACGGGTGGTTGGCCGGCGGCAGAACTGCCAGCGAGGTCAGTGTCGGCGGCGACGCAAGGGCGGAGAGTGTGACGGCTGCCGATTGGCAACCGTCTCGAATGCATTGGCAGACTGTGTGTTGAGGGAAGGATGGAATTCCCGTTTTGATTCTCCGAAAAGAACCTCATGGAACGCCATTGTCACAGGCAACGATGGTTGCGGGGGAGGGATTTGAACCCTCGACCTTTGGGTTATGCCTGCCACTACAGCTTTCGCTGCCTGGGAGATCCAGTTTGTGGTCTGGACTTTCTCTCCATCCTCGGACCGGCTTCACCACCGCCGTTAGGATGCCTGCCGTCAAGTCTCTACACCTTCTTTCAGAGCGCCGCCGCTCTGCAAGCTTGGCTCGGGATTACCCCGCTACCGGCTTCCCCGAATTTGACAGGTGATCGTACAGCAGTTTCCCACTGCACAGCCCTTCCGTAAGAAGGATTGCCCCGTCTTGCAGGCAATCAGCGGATGTCTTTCTTACGGTATTAAGCCCAACGAGCTACCAGACTGCTCCACCCCGCAGTCGCATGGTAGCGAATCGTTTCGCATGAAGTCAAACCGTGTACCCGTGGGAGTGCCGCTCTCGCATGCGCGTCATGTCCCGCTCTTCGGTGTGAGCATGGTCTCCCTCGCCTGTCGTCTTGAAGATTCCGGATTGATGCAGGCGTCAGGAACGCCGGGACGCGCGGAGATACCCCGCTCTCCCGCCTGAAAACGGCAACGGGTTCTGTGACGCACGCGGCGCTATGAGGAGGGCGACCCGGACTGCGTGAGAAGGTCTGTGGGTTTGGTGAGGATGGTGTCGGCGAGGGATTGGGGAATCACATACACCCAGTCGGCAACGGTGTTGGTCAGGGTTTCAATTTCGGCTTTGACGGCTTCGGCCGGCTTGATCTTTGGTGTCTCGGATGTCGTTGGTGTCTCGGATGTGGCGGCGGCCTGTTCCTGCTCCAACGCCTCCGGCCCGTCGCCGGGGGCCTCGGCCTGTTCTTCCGGTTCCGGCTGCCAGACCAGCGCGGCGTTGAAGGCCGCCGTGACCGTGACATAATTCGTCTCGTCCCTTTGAATCAACGTCACCGTCCCTTCAAGGCCGTCAAACGTCTCAAAGGTCGCCACGACCCCGGCCTTCCCGTCAAAGGCCATGTCGCTCCGGGGATGCACATCCTGAAACGACAGAGAGGTGAGCGTTGACACGATATTGTTCACGGTAAATTGCGACCGGACTTCCCGGCCTTCCGGCAGAACCACCTGATGGTCAAGATCGTCCGGCTTCTCTTTCTCCAGCATCAGTCGTGTCCCGTCCGGGTGGGCCACAGAGACGCGCCTCACTCGTTTCGGTTCAATGCGCAGCACGTCCCTGTCCAGCCATTCATCCGGATTGGTCTCAAGCGAGACGTTGCCAACGACCAGCCAGGTTTGCGGATTCTCCGGTTTGCGGACAAACATTTCCTGGCGACCGGACTGGGTACTGACTGGACGCGCGTGGCCCACAATGACCTCGGCCAGTGTGTGATCCGCCGAATCCTTGAGCGCCACTCCCGTGGACGACGCGCCCTCCGCATCCACGTCACGCACCCCCAGTTTTTCATGCCATTCGGGCTTCGCGGTTTTGACCTCCAGGATTTGCAATTCGGCCAGGCCGATGAGCGCTTCCCGCAGTTTGCCCAGATCGGCCGGGTAGTGGTGTTTTTCTTTGACGCCCCAGGTGTCGTCACGACGCAGCATCGTGCTGGTTCCGCCTTGCGCCGATATCCGCACTTCAGACACCTCATTGATGGTTTCCAGCAAGTCCGGGAAGAGGCGGTCCATCGGGGAGGGCGCATGTTCTTTTTGCTGGGACACCACCAACGCCGCTCCGATCAGAGCAACGGCGATGACGCCCATGATGGCTAAGGTTTTGATCTTCATGGTGTGCGGAACGCCCGTCTTGTTCCCTCTTCCCCCTCTCTCTCATGGGGGCCGGGGACGGGTGTTCTGGTTCAGTCGGTCGTGCCGCGAAGACGGCGACGCATGGTCCAGGCGCTGAACGCCAGTCCGCCTCCGGCAATCACCAGGGGCATCAGTCCAATGTTGAGAAACTTGACCATGCTTTCGAGATTTTCCATGTTTTTCCGCAATTCATGCTGCACGTTCCGCAGCTCTTTTCTGGTCGCCACCAACTGTTGCCGGAACGTGTTGAGCGCGGCCTGCTGCTCGGCGCTTAAAATGAGCGTGGTCCGGTCTTCTTTCTTGTTTTGTAATTCCTGAATTTTCCGCTCGGTGCTTTTCAGACGTTCCTGAAGCGCTTGTTCTTTTTGCCGGAACAATGTGTCGGCCTTCTGCTGCGTGGCTTTGACCAACGTGAACGGCCGCGAGAAACTCCCGCGATTCCTGATGCTGATGAGCGCATTGCTCCCGGTCAGATTGTCCAGCGCGTTGATGACGAAACGGTTATTCGCGGACGTGGGAATGCTAATCCGCTGTCCCAGGAAGCGTTGGACCTGCACCCAAAACCGATCCTGCAACATGTCGGTGTCGGCCACCACGATCACTTGAATGGCGTCGGCCGATTCTGTCAGATGCGGGTGTTGTGGTGAGTCGTTTTGAGCGGACGCCTCATCGCGTTCTTCGGACGCCGATGCTTCCGGGGCCGGCCTTCCATTGGGAAAGGCCGTGTTGACCTTCCCGGTTATGCGCGCGGCCAACGTGAGTTTTTCACCTTCCGGTTGATAGGCCCGCAAGAGACTTTCAATGTCGGGCATAAACATCAGACGGGACGCGTCAATCTGCATGGCCTGTTCGTCGGTTTCCACCAGGGTCGTCCACGTCATCCCGCTGTCTTCCTTCTTTCGAAGAATCCCGGCCGACGCCATGGTGAGACTCGGGAGCTTGGCCGTCACGATATCCTCGGCGTTTAAATGCCGGGGGGTCAGATCAATCCACACGGGGTAATCGGCGACGTACGTGCGGGACTGTTTTTGGAAGTTCACTTTTTTGGCTAACGGAAGATCCCCCACCACCTTCTCTTTGACTAACTCAACGCCCCAGGCGTCAAAGACCTTGCCAAGGTCGGAATGGCGCGGCCCCGGCATACCCCTGGGATTGCGGGGGTCGGGGGCATGGTCGGCTTCACTATGGGGATCCACAAAGACCAACGCCCGGCCTCCTCGCAACACAAACTGGTCAATCGCATAGAGCGTCGGGGCGCCAAGCTCCTTGGGATGCACCACCATGAGCACGTCTATTTCCTCCGGGATGTCCGTGACGGCTTTGTCGAGAGACGTGACCTTCATCGCCTCACGGATGCCGTTCAGAATCATCCACGGCGCCCCGTCATCCTGTCCACGCGAGAACGGCATGGGCTGACCGCCTTCCAGGGGAAGGGTGCTCAACAGGCCGACGACGGTTCGTTGGGGATTGGCTAACCGATAGACCAGCTTGGTGATGTCGTATTCGAGAAATTCCTCACGTTCCTGCTGGAAAAACGGGATCAACTCCCGATCATCCGTTGAGCTGGTCCCCACCAACCCGAAATAAAACTGGACCTTGCCACTGTCCAGCGGAACGCCCTGAAGCCCATAGCCGACGGCCCGATCTTCTTCTTCTGAAAAAGGCTCGGGGTCAATGACGCGCAGGTTCAGCTTCCCGCCGGCGGCCCGCTCGTATTCTTCCAGTAATTCCAACACCCGGTTGGCGTAGCTGCGAATGCCGGGCAATCCCGTCGCCAACTTCTTCGACAGGTACAACCGCAAGGTGACGGGTTCGTCAAGATTCCGCAAAATTTTTCCGCTGCCTTCGGAGAGCGTATAGAGCCGTTGCTCCGTCAGATCAACGCGGACCGACCGGAACGCCACGTTGCTGAAGACGTTCACCGCGAAAAAGAGCGCCACCGCGATGGCCAGACCGCCTCCCGTGAAGAGCCGGGCATTGATGAATCGTGATCCCTTCATTCGGCTTTTTTCCATTCCAGAATGAGCGACGTGGCAAACAACCAGAACGCCATGAGTGAGAAAAAGTACACCAGATCGCGCAGCGCAATGACGCCGCGACTCACGTCGTTAAAGTGCGTCAGGAAACTGAATGAACTGATCAGTTCCAGCAAGACGTGGGGCATCCACCCGCTAAAAAAATCCAGCACGAGCGGGAATCCGCTAAGGACAAAGCCCAACCCCACGCTCACGCTGATCACAAACGCGATCACCTGGTTTTTGGTGAGGGCGGACACGCAGGACCCGATCGCCATAAATCCACCGGCCATCAAAAAGCTGCCGAGGTACCCCGCAAGAATCACCCCGTTGTCAGGCTCGCCCAGCACGTTCACGGTCAGCCACATGGGAAAGGTCAGCGCGAGGGCAACGCCGGTAAAACACCAGGCCGCCAGAAATTTGCCCACCACGGCTTCCCACAACGTCACGGGGAGCGTGAACAGCAATTCAATGGTCCCGCCTCGCCGCTCTTCCGCCCAGAGTCGCATGGCCAGGGCCGGAATCAAGACCAGATAGAGCCACGGGTGAAAGGTGAAAAAGGGGAGGAGGTCGGCCTGGTCACGGGCGAAAAAATTCCCCAGATAGAAGGTAAAGGCCCCGGCAAGCATCAGGAAAATGACGAGGAACACCGACGCGATCGGCGTCGCAAAATACCCGACCAGTTCCCGTTTAAAGATGACGCCGATTCTGCTCGCGGATTCCATGTTGATGGAGGGCATGGGTCCTGCTCCTTGTTGACGTGATGCGGGTTCCTACGTGAGCGACTGGGCGGGCATCGTGAGCGACCGAAATACCTCGTCCAGTTGCCCGCGGTACACGGATAATTCAACCACGTCCCAATGGTGATGATGCACACATTGACTGATTGCGCTGATGATCGGGCGGCCGTCCTGCGGGATAATCCGATATTCTTGCTCGGCCCCGCCCGTTTCGATGACTTCGGTTTTTTCGACCCCGGGCACGTCGCCCAGAATCGCCCGCACGTCATCCGGACGGGCTTCCCGCAGGCGAAGGATGACCGCATTGTGAAAGGGGGACCGGGCTTCCAGTTCCGCGGGCGTGCCATCGGTGACCACTTTGCCTTTCGCGATAATCATGGCGCGGGTACATACCGCGTGGACTTCCTCTAAAATATGCGTTGAGAGAATGATGGCTTTTTCACGGGCCATGGTTTTGATCAGCTCCCGCACTTCGTGTTTTTGATTGGGATCAAGCCCGTCGGTCGGCTCGTCAAAAATCAGGACGGGGGGATCGTGCAAAATGGCCTGCGCCAACCCCACGCGTCGCTTGAATCCCTTGGAAAGGGTTTCAATGGGCTGGTGCATCACGCCTTCAAGATTCACTTTTTGAATGGTCTCCGACAGCCGCCGCCGTAACTCCGCTCCGCGCAACCCCCGCATGGCGCCCACGAACAGCAGAAAATTCTTCGTCGTCATTTCCCCGTAGGCCGGAGCGCCTTCCGGGAGATACCCCAGGCTTTTTTTCGCCTCAATGGGCTGTTCCTGAATATCAAATCCGTTGACCGTGACGGTGCCCCCGGTTGGGGTCAGAAACCCCGTGATCATTTTCATGGTCGTGGATTTCCCGGCGCCGTTCGGCCCCAGAAACCCCAGCACCTCGCCCCGGCCAACGGTCAACGATACCCCGTCCACCGCCACCATCGGGCCAAACGTTTTCCGAAGCTGTCGTATGTCAACCATGGCACTCATGTTGCTCTCCACTCGCGCGTCATTCCGACGCCATCCCGCCCCCGCTCTCCGTGGGAACGGTTCCACGGAGGACGTCCGCGAACGTGACCGTGTGCGAGTTTTCTACCTATTCACGCGTTGCGCGTCAACCCCCCCCCTCGTCATCCGATTCCATTCAGGATGGGAAAGAGCCGGGAACCAGGAGCCGAAAGACGAGGAGGCGCGAGGGCGGGCGGGCCAATCATGGTGACGTCACACGCGATTGTTTCGCAAGTGTTCCAACGCATAAAACCGGCCTCTCCAGACAATGCCGCCCTGCCAGAGGGTCAGGACCATCGCGCGGCATTGGATCGCGACCAGCAGGCCAATGGTGAGTGGCAGCAACAGGCCATGCCGGTATCGCACGCCCCACGGCGCCATCGTGAACCCAAAGCTGACGACCATCATCACGACCGTCGCCGCATACAACGCTTGAGGCCATCCCCCGACCACCCACATCCCGATCCATGGCCAGATGTGGAGCAGCAGTGAGGCGACGGTCGCCGCAATCACACGCGACACGCGATACTCCATGCCGGCAAACATGTTTTTCATGAGGCCGTCAATGAGTTCCGGCACCGACCGGTACCATTCCACCGACACCATGCCTTGCCCGCTCATCACGTCCTGTTTGTAGCCGTTGCGCTTCACCAGCTTGCCAAGTTTGAGATCGTCATCGGGCCGCAGGGCAATCGGTTGATGCCCGCCTATCGCTCGATAGACCGACGTGCGGATTAAATTAAACGCGCCGATACCCAGGTACTGCCGGCTCCGCGGATTGCGCGCTTTCCACGGTTCAAAGACCATGAACAGGAACATCCCAAATGTGGCGGAGAACACTTGCAGAAACAATCCTGGCATGGTGTTTTCCGGCACCACGGTCACGTGATCCAATGCGTTCGTCCGCATGTGCCGCATGGCGTTCCGGAGCGCCAGAGGATGAAACACAATGTCCGCGTCCGTGAACAGGATGTAGTCGCCGTGCGCCCGTTGCGCGCCGCTGTGCAACACGTGCGGCTTGCCGATCCAGCCCGGCGGCAGGTGTTCGCTCATCAACACGGTGAGGCGCGGGTCCCGCTTCGCCATGCGCGCAAGAATGTCTCCCGTCGCGTCGGTTGACCGGTCATTGACGACCACGATCTCCAGGTCGGGGTACTGCAACGCCAAAACCGATTGCAGCGCCTGTTGCAGATTGCGTTCTTCATTACGAGCGGGAATCACGATGGTGACGCTCGGGAGCCGTTGAGACTCGTCAACCGGGACGGATGCCAGCGTCGTGAGCGCGCGTCGGTGGATCATGAGCCACAACCCGACCGGCGCCCAAAAGCCGACCGCCAGCATCGCGATCGCGACGTGGACGGTGTGAGATTCCATCGGCAGCTCCTTTCACGTGCGGTTCCGGGGGATGTATCCGGAAGGCGATCCTGTCGTTTCCCGCGACTGGCGGGTTCGCGTGATGCCAGGGATCGTCAAGCGGATCAATCCCTTTCCGGGAACGGGCACGGCTCACGAAGCGGGCGATGAACGGGGAACCAGACGTTTCACCAGTTTTTCCATGGTCAGCCCCTGGACGACAATGGAAAACACGACGACGACATACGTCATCGCCACAATGATATCTCGTTCCGGTCCGTTCTCCAATGACAGGGCCAGGGCCACGCTGATGCCTCCCCGCAGACCGCCCCAGGTCATCAGCCACACGGCGCCGGGCGTAAAGGAGCGCATGAGCCGCAACAGCGTCATGGGCACTCCAATCGCCAGCAGGCGAGACAGCAGAATGAGCGGAATCACCACCACGCCGGCGAGGAGATACTGGTGGGTCAGCGTGAGGACGAGGACTTCCAGGCCGATCAACACGAACAGGATTGCGTTCAGGATCTCATCTATCAGTTCCCAGAACATGTCCAGATGCTCGCGCGTGGTGTCCGACATTGCGAACGCGCGCCCGTGATTGCCCACCATCAACCCCGCCACGACGACGGCGATAGGCCCGGAGAGATGCCACGCGCTCGCCAGTGCGTAGCCGCCCGAGACAACCGCCAGTGTGATCATCACTTCAATTTGATAATGGTCAATGCTTCGTAACAGCCAGCAGGCCAGCGCGCCCAGCCCCAGTCCGAGGAGAACCCCGCCCACGGCTTCCTGTGCGAACAAGACAACGATCTGGCTCATGGTCGGTGCGTACGTGCCGGCCGCCAGTTCAGCCAGGACGACGAAGACCACGATCCCCACGCCATCGTTAAAGAGCGACTCGCCGGTAATTTTCACTTCCAGACTTTTGGGAGCGTTGGCATGTTTCAGGATACCCAGCACCGCAATGGGGTCGGTCGGTGAGATCAGCGCGCCAAAGACCAGACAGGTGAGCCAGGACAGGGGAAGGCCGATCAGGGCCAGCGCCCACCAGGTGAACGTGCCGACCAAAAACGTTGACAGCAGGATGCCGATGGTGGCCAGCGAGCCAATCGCCCATTTCTGATTGAACAGATCGTTGAGATTGACGTGCAGCGCCCCCGCAAACAGCAGAAAACTCAACATGCCGTGCAGCAGCGTCTTGTTAAAATCAATGGCTTGAAGCCACACGCGGGCCTGGTCTTCCAGGTGAAACCCCAGGAGATCAATCCCGTGCAGCAGCAGCGAGGCAACGAGAGCAATCACCATCACGCCGATAGTGACGGGCAACCCGATGAGCCGATAGTTAAGATACGAAAACCCGGCGGTCAGACTTAGCACGATGGCGAGAATGTCGAAGAAGTCCATGGGTGAAGGCAGTGTGTGGAGTGGGTGATAAGGGTTAGTGCGCGAGCATGGAAACAAGTATACTGGAAAATTCGATTAAGTCATCCGCGTGTTTTGTGACCACCGCTTTCACTTTTTGACAGTCAATATCCTGAGTCAGACATTGTAAAACCTGCCGGTTTTCAAACCGCTTTCCACGATTTCCCGCCGCTCCTCGTTCAGTTTCTGGTAGAAAGAGATCGTCAACATTTCAAACTCGGCGGCGGCATATTCATCGGCACAGTACATACGCCGGTCGGCGGCGATAATTTCCTTGCGCAGGATTACCGGCGCCGTGCGCAGATTGATTAGGTCCGACTTTTGTGTTCCGGCAATGCGAGATACATCTACGGACAGTTCCGCCCATTTCCAAAAATCCACAACCTTCGCCTCGTCATGCGGCAACAGTACGGCAATATCCAGGTCGCTGTCCCGCCGCTGGTATTCGGTGCCCCAGGTGCCGTAGAGGTAGATGGCCTGGGTGTGGGGGTGAGTAGAAAGGATCTGGTTGACAATTTTGGCGGTAGTTCGCTCAGTGGAAGAATACGAAATGGATATCATTGATGGAATTTGCTGTCCGAATGGAATACAACACTAAGGAGTTCGCTTACACAAATTCGCCCTGAGAAGATCTTTATTGTTGGCGCCTGAATATATTTTTCCCCTGGGATTATTGATAATTCTCCCATTGCGGAAATCGTCCATTAAGGCATCATCTCCAGTATAAAGAACACGCGCCCCGCTTACATTTGCCAAGGCAAGAATGTGAACATCATTAGATCTATAGTTGCCAATTCTCTCTAGTCGTTCTTGCTCTAATCCAATTTTTTCTGGATCAATAAGAACAGCACGTCCGCTACGAGACATCTCCTGAAACTTGGCTTTTTTAGGGCCCGTCAACTCATCTCTTAATTTTCCATATGTAGAATAGGCTATTATTCCGTCCTTTGTACCAATCCACTTGTGTATAGGTTTTACTTCTTCCAATAGCGGAGCGGCGAAAAACCGATCTATTCTGTCTGCATCAATTATGATACACATGGCTCAATCCTGTGATTCAAATCCAAGCAGCTTATCGGTTTCTTTCATGAAAAAATTGCGGTAACCGGTAGGCGGATTAATAAGGTTTCCCTGATTATCCACTTTTATATTATAAATCCTTACAGAACCTCCCACACTCTCAGGTTCGAAATATACAATGGATACATCTTCTGGATTTATAATCTTGTCACGCACTGAAATTCGCACTCTGTCGATAATATAGTCACTGTGCGTCTCAATTAAAAAAGAGTGCTTTTTCTTGTTCACAGCTTTTGCCAGGAAAGTAGAAAACTCTGCCTGCCCACGTGGGTGAAGATGCACTTCCGGCTGCTGCAACAGAAACGTTGTTGGGTCAGAGTGTATAATCTCAACCAGAATGGGTAATATTTGAGTAACGCCATAACCAACATCCATGATGTTTGATTGGGGGCCTTTTCTAACTTTCACCTGTAGTTGGAACGGGTCGTTAATCTGCTTGCCGTGGCTCTTGATTTTAATTTCGGAAAACAGACCGGATTGAAGACCGAATTCGACTAAATCGTCGTGCAATGTACCCCAGTCCTTGTCTTTGGTGCGTAACAAACGCATCATCAACATGGGAATATGCTCACCCTCTGAAGTAGGCGATTCGGAAATCGGATCATAAGTCCGTTTTGGCTTGGAACGTAGCGGAGCAATTGATTTTGCTTGCTTAAGCTTAGGGTACGGACTAGGCCTGCTAACTTGCGATGCAGGATTTATCCCGCATTCTTTTTGTATGACTTGACGAACTTTTCGAACTTCTTCTATTGGAATTTTGAACATTCTTGCTAATTCTCGTATGCCAAAATCCCTAAAATAAAGATTACTAAAATGTAAATGGAAAAAAGACAGAGGAAAATAACAATTTAACTTTGCTTCATAATCCAGTGTTTTTATAATGAGTTTTTGATCTTTTATTCGTATATCAAAAAAGGAGCCGCCAGGAAACATAAAACGCACCGATGAAACTGCAGGCTCCGATCCTTTTTCAATGAAGGTAAGCAATACATCATATTTCTTGTTTTTATTTTCAACACTACAGCCCAGCATAAATTCGTCTGTTTTGCCAGATTTTATCCTTCCTGATCGGGCAATATCCCTGAACGCACCCATTTGAAAAGGTTCCGAATTAAAATCTGGGTTATCCAGATTTTCTAAGTTTCTCAATGGATCATTAGCACTCATTGCTTGATGCAATACCCGGTAACTCCCAAGAAAAGAGGTTTTCCCTGTGCTGTTCTCTCCTATGAGCAGGGTGATAGGACGAATACTGGCCCGCTGCTCTCCTTGAAAACAGCGCACATCCTTTATAATAAATTCACGTAAATCAGCCATCATTTTCCCTCAGAATAAATAACATGACAGATTATTTCACCAGCCCTGTCAGACACATAAACAAAGTATACACTACATATTTCATATCCCCACCTCCAAAATCTTCATCGCGTCATTCCCCAAAATATCCGCCACTTTGACGGAGATCTTGCGCTGGCTTGGAGTGCATTCATGGGCCATGCTGGTCAATTCCAGCGAGCAGTCTTTCTTTGTCCGGAAACTCTGCCATTCGTTCTCGAAAATATAGTCGCCGCTCCAAATATAAGGCTAAGCAAAGCCGACTTAGCTTACATGGATATTCGCGGTTTTTCTCTTATTAATCATTATGTTATACGCTCACGAAAAGGTCAAAAAAGCGCATGGAAGGGCTTTTGAGGGTCTTGTTATACCGATGAAAGTTCCCCATTGGAAACCCTTTCGAGTCAACGCGAGGCTCTTCTTTGGGTGAAAAAAAACCAGGGATGAGAGAAACGTCCCATGCCACGGCTTGCCTGGCTTGGCGCGCCCGGAGGGAGTCGAACCCCCAACCGTCAGATCCGAAGTCTGATGCTCTATCCATTGAGCTACGGGCGCATGCCTCGGTCTTCTTCGCCTATTTGGGGCACCCTGTCAACCGGAGCCGGTCATGCAGACGGCTATCACCAAGAATGCCCACCGGCGCCACATCTTGCGAGACCGCATCCCGCATGTGTGGCTTGTGGCTTAATACGATTCCGGTTTGGGAAGCTCCATTTCCGGCCTGGTCGCGTCCGGGAAAATTTTTTCCAGACGTTGGTGAAAATCGCGAATGCGATCCTGCTCCGCGGACGTAAAACTGACTTTCCCTTCTTTGTGCAGTTCCACCACCCGTTCCAGCGCCTGAAACAGCGGCGGGACGGCGTCAAAGATTCGGCCGGCTTCAAAGGACTCCAACGAATCAATGAAAAACTCATTGAGGACCCGCCAGGTCATACCCGCCCGGTCGCGAAACCGGTACACGGTTGTTTCGTATTTTTCGATGGCTTCCTCGGTGGGACGAAGACCGCCGGGAATGGACATGAACGCGTTGGCCGGCACTTTGACGGCTAACGCCGCCAACGCCGCCAGTAATTCTCCAAAGGTGTCCAGCGCCTGGGCCGCCTCCATGTCCTGTCGCGGTGTCATCGTCTCGGTCCCGTCCCTGGCTCTGCCGCTGCACCAAATGGTTTTTCCCGATCCTGGCCACGCAATTGGCTCACAACATTCGCCATGTCGTCCGGCATGGGCACCGCAAACTCCATGGGCTGTTGCGTGATCGGATGGAGAAATCCCAGCACGGCGGCGTGCAGCATGACGCGGGGAATCACCACGTCACCGAGTACACCCGCCTTGTTCCCGCCATAGGTGGGGTCTCCAAGGATCGGGCACCCCATCGTCGCCAAATGCACGCGCAGTTGATGGGTCCGGCCCGTCTGCGGCGATAACTCCGCACATGCCGCCCGTGTGTCAAACCGTTCCGTGATCCGGTATTTCGTTGATGAAATTTTTGGATGCGCCGTGCGAGCGGAAAATTTTTTTCGGTCTCTGGTGTCTCTCCCGATGGCCACATCTATCATGCCTTCGCGTTTCCTGGGCACACCACGGATGATCGCCTGATAGATCCTGTTGATGGTGTGTCGCTTAAACTGACGGGCCAGATCGGTATGAGCCTGATCCTGTTTCGCCACGACCATGACGCCCGTGGTGTTTTTATCCAACCGGTGTACCAGTCCCGGCCGCTCCTTGCCTCCAATGTTGGAGAGCGCGCCGTTCCGCACGTGGTACAGCAGGGCATTGACCAGCGTGCCCGACCAGTTGCCGGGCGCCGGATGGACCACAAGTCCGGCCTGTTTGTTCAAGACCAGCAACGCGTCATCTTCATAGAGCACGTCAAGGGGAATAGGTTCTGGCGCGATCTCCAGCGGCTCGGCTCGGGGCACCACCAGCACGATGGCGTTGCCTGGTCTGATGGTGTGGCTGGGCTTGGTACGGTGGCCGTCAACGGTGACGCGACCGTCAAGAATCAAGCGCCGGAGAGCGGTGCGGGAGAAGTCCGGGTCGCGGTTGGCCAGAAAATGGTCCAGCCGTTTGGGACCTTCTCCCGTGGAAACGACAATCTCCGCCCGCGTTTCAACATGTGGCATGGACGCATACAGGAAGGCTGACGATCACGCGTGCCCGCGTTGCCGGATCCGTTCGGCGACCTTGTGACGCAGCCGGGCTTTTTCCAGACTCACTCTGGTCGCTTCGACTTCCGAGGGAAGTCCGCCGCGCTCAAGCGCTTCTTCGGCCCTGGCCACGGCGGCTTGCGCCTGTTCCACGTCAATGTCTTCCGCCTTCTCGGCGATCTCCGCAAGAATGGTGACTTTGTGGGGGGTCACATCGGCGAAGCCCCATAACACCGACAGATAATGAACCGTTTCCCCGATGCGATAGCGCAGTTCGCCAATCCGCAGGGTCGTCAGAAAATGACAATGGCCCGGGAGTACCCCAAAGTCGCCTTCCGTTCCGGGGGCGGAGATCTGATCCACGTACTCGCTCAAGAGCAGCGTATCCGGCGCGACCACCTCCAGCAGGATTTTTCCTGACGGTGCCGTGCCCGGCCGGGCCGTTGACCCCGCTGGTGTCGCTGGAGACGGTGCGGCCATTATCGCGCGTATCCCATCTTCTCCGCCTTTTCGATGGCCTCTTCAATCGCACCGACCATGTAGAACGCCTGCTCCGGTAAATCATCATGCTTGCCCTCGACGATTTCCTTGAAGCTCCTGACGGTGTCTTTGAGTTTGACATATTTGCCGGGCGTGCCGGTGAAGGCTTCGGCCACGTGGAACGGTTGCGAGAGAAAACGTTGCAGTTTGCGCGCGCGCGAGACGGTCTGTTTGTCTTCTTCGGATAACTCATCCATCCCAAGAATGGCAATGATATCCTGCAAGTCTTTATACCGCTGCAAGGTGCCCTGGACCTGCTGCACGACGCGGTAGTGTTCTTCTCCGAGGACGGCGGGGTCGAGAATTCTCGACGTGGAATCAAGCGGGTCAACCGCCGGGTAAATGCCCAGCTCCGCCAGTTGTCGCGACAACACCGTCGTCGCGTCCAGATGGGCAAACGCCGTGGCGGGAGCCGGATCCGTCAGATCGTCGGCGGGCACGTAAATCGCCTGCACCGAGGTGATGGACCCTTTCTTGGTTGACGTAATCCGTTCCTGTAGCACGCCCATCTCGGTCGCCAGCGTGGGCTGATACCCGACCGCCGACGGCATCCGACCCAGCAGGGCCGACACTTCAGAGCCGGCCTGGGTGAAGCGGAAAATGTTATCAATGAACAGGAGCACGTCCTGGTGTTCTTCGTCGCGAAAATATTCGGCAATGGTCAGGCCCGTCAGGCCCACTCGCAGGCGCGCGCCCGGCGGTTCGTTCATCTGGCCATACACCAACGCCGCTTTTGATTTGGTGTAGTCTTTCGGATCAATCACTTTGGAGTCCTGCATCTCGTGCCACAGGTCATTGCCCTCCCGCGTGCGTTCTCCGACGCCCGCGAACACGGAAAAGCCGCCATGATGCAGCGCGATATTGTTAATCAGCTCCATAATGATGACGGTCTTGCCCACGCCGGCGCCGCCGAACAGGCCCACTTTGCCGCCCTTGGCATACGGTTCCAACAGGTCAACCACCTTGATGCCGGTTTCCAGAATTTCCGTCCGCGTTTCCTGTTCGTCAAGCGGCGGAGCCGACCGATGGATGGCATATTTTTTCTTCGCTTGCACAGGCCCGAAACCGTCAACTGGCTCGCCCAGCACGTTGATGACCCGGCCCAGCGTTTCACGGCCGACAGGGACGGAGATGGGCGCGCCCGTATCCCGGACGTCCATGCCGCGCACCAAGCCATCGGTGGAAGACATCGCGATGGCCCGCACCCGGTTTTCTCCCAGATGCTGCGCGACTTCCATGGTCAGCGTCATGGCGTCCTGCCCCGTTTTGGCGTCGGCCTCCCGCGCAATCGTCATCGCGTGAAAAATGTTCGGCAGATGACCGGCGGGGAATTCCACATCCACGACGGGGCCGATGACCTGAATGACTTTTCCTGTTTCAGTACTCACTGGATATCATTCCCTTTCTCTGATTGGAGCATGACATTTCCATCACTTCCGCGACTTCAGCGGTTCCGATTTCAAGATACGTGCGCCTCCGCGCCATTTCATGCGGCGATGCCCGACGATCCCGGTCGCATGACTCGCCGTCTATTGCAACGCCTCCGCCCCGCCGACAATGTCCATCAGTTCTTTCGTGATCGCGGCCTGGCGGGTTTGGTTGTAAAACAACGTGACCTTCTGAATCAGTTCTCCCGCATTGCGGGTGGCCCCGTCCATGGCGGTCATCCGCGCGGCCTGTTCGGCGGCCGCGGATTCCAGCAACACGCGAAACGCCTGCACTTGAAAATGTTTCGGGAGCAGGGTGGCCAGCAGAGCCTGGTCGTCCGGCTCAAAGAGATACGCTCCGGCCGCCTCACGCACGGATGGCCGCCCGGAGACATGGTCGTCGCCTTCTGTCCCCCCCTGGTGTGCCTCGTGCACGGGTTCAATCGGCAACAGTTGTTCCACGATCACGCGCTGCTGCATCACGGATTTGAATTCGTTATAGACCACGTACAGCCGGTCAAAGACCTCGTCGTGATACTGTCGAACGATATCCTGTCCCATATCCAGGGCATGTTCGAAACTCAAGCGATCGAAGATACCCGGCCATTCCTGGCGAATGGGCCAATCGCGACGTCGAAAAAAATCAAGGCCCTTTCTGCCGGCCACGGACACGGATACCTGTTCGCCGCGCGCGCGATGCTCGGTCAGGAACTCCGACGCCCGTCGAAGAATGTTGGCGTTAAAGCCCCCGCACAGCCCCCGGTCACTCGTGATCACCAGTAACTCGGTCGCCTTGCCCTCTCGCTTGCGCAACAACGCATGTGACGTCCGACTGGTTCCCTCCGCAAGACGACTCACTACGTCCCGCAGTTTATGCGCGTAGGGTCGCGACGAGAGAATCCTGTCCTGGGCACGCTTGAGTTTGGCGGCCGCGACCATTTTCATCGCTTTCGTGATCTTCTGCGTATTTTTCACGGAAGCCATCTTCCGTCTCAAACTTTGCAAACTTGGCATGGAACAGGCTTCCGCTGTGCGGGTCAGAACTGCTGTGTGTGTTTATAGTCGGTCACGACCTGTTTGAGTCGTTCGCCAAACTCCGCGTCAATTTTCTTTTTCGCCACGATGTCGTCCCGCAGATGCGCATGGTGTTTTTTGATGTGGGCCAGGAGGCCTTCTTCAAATTCACGCACCTTTTTCACGGGCACGTCATCGAGAAATCCGTTGACCCCGGCAAAAATAGACAGGACCTGATCCGCCACCGACAGGGGTTTGTACTGCTCTTGCTTGAGCAGCTCAACCATACGCGCGCCGCGCGCCAACTGCGCCTGCGTCGCTTTATCCAATTCACTGCCAAACTGCGCAAACGCGGCCATCTCCCGATACTGGGCCAGATCCAGCCGAAGGGTCCCGGCCACCTGTTTCATGGTTTTGATTTGCGCCGACCCGCCGACGCGGGACACCGACAGGCCCACGTTAATGGCCGGACGAATGCCTGAATAAAACAAGTCGCCGGCCAGATAAATTTGTCCGTCGGTGATGGAAATCACGTTGGTCGGAATATACGCCGACACGTCACCGGCCTGGGTTTCAATAATGGGTAGCGCCGTCAGACTCCCGGCGCCCCGCTCATCACTCAATTTGGCGGCGCGTTCCAGCAACCGGGAATGTACGAAGAAGACGTCACCGGGAAAGGCCTCGCGGCCCGGCGGCCGACGGAGCAGCAACGAGAGCTGCCGATAGGCGACGGCATGTTTGGACAGATCATCATAGACAATGAGGGCGTGTTGGCCATTGTCGCGGAAATATTCACCCATCGCGGCCCCGGAATAAGGGGCAAAAAACTGGAGGGGCGCCGCCTCACTGGCCGTGGCCGAGACGACGGTGGTGTAGGCCATGGCCCCATGGTCTTCGAGCGTCTTCACGACACGCGCCACCGTGGACCGCTTCTGGCCAATGGCGACGTAGATGCAGAACACGTTCAGCCCCTTTTGGTTGATGATGGTGTCAAGGGCGATGGCCGTCTTTCCGGTTTGGCGATCACCGATAATCAGCTCCCGTTGCCCGCGGCCAATGGGAATCATGGCGTCAATCGCTTTCAATCCCGTCTGCAACGGTTCATGCACGGACTGGCGTTCCACCACTCCGGGGGCGCGGACTTCAATCAACCGGGTCTCCGAGGTGTGAAGCGGGCCTTTGCCGTCAAGGGGCTGCCCCATCGCATCCACCACCCGTCCGACGAGCGCCTCGCCCACGGGCACTTCGGCAATCCGTCCCGTGCGCGTGACCCGGTCACCTTCTTTAATCCCGGTGTCCGATCCCATCAGGACGACGCCCACGCAGTCTTCTTCAAGATTCAGCGCCACCCCGACCGTGCCTCCGGGAAACTCCAGCAATTCCCCGGCCATGGCGCCTTCAAGGCCATAGACTTTGGCGATGCCGTCTCCTACCTGAATGACAGAGCCTGTTTCGGTCACGTCAACACGCTGATCAAAGTCTTTGATCTTGTCTTGAATAATGGAGCTGATTTCTTCCGCTTTGATCTGCATGCCTTACCCCTTTACCAATTGCGCCCGCATTTTGTTAAGCCGACCCTTGACCGTACTGTCATAGACTGTACTTCCGATATGGATTTGCAACCCCGACAGCAGGGAAGGGTTGGATTGAAAGGTGACTTCGACTTCACTGTTCAATGTCGCGCGCAATCGGGCGAGCAGATCCCGTTTCGTGCTCTCATCCATCGGTTGCGCCGACACGACGTCCAAGTGTTGCTTGCCGCTTTGCCGCACCAGCAAATCGTTGAAGGCGTCGGCAATGTCCGGCAGGAATCCCATGCGATTGTTTCTCAACAATTGTGCGCAGAACCGCCCCATCACCGGTGGGCCACCCGTCCGTTCACACAATGCGGTGAGCACATTGAGTTTTTCTTCCAGCGTCACCGCCGGCGAGGCCAGGCTGTGTTTCAAGGCGGCGGAATGCTTCAACGCATGAGCCATGGCCTGCAAGCCCTCCAGGGCCGCGACGCAGTCGTCACGGTGCAACAGGCAAAAAAACGCATGGGCATACCGTCGCGCTATGGCAGTGTTCATCATGAATCCATTGTGAAGAAAACGGCAAAATCCCCGTGTTGACACGGGCGCACAAAGGGGAGCGCACGGTACCATGGGGGATGTGGAGTGTCAACCGGCGGGGACATTCTGACGGGGGTCGGCATCCGGAATGGAGGGGTCCAAACGCTCTTGTTCGGCACTGAACGGTGTTGAGCGATGACGGGGTGGGAATCGTTCGATGAAGCCGCCGCCCAGCACACGGTCACCCTGATAGAGGACAAGCGACTGACCGGGACTCAACGCTTTTTGGGCCTCCTGGAATTCGACGAGGAGGGTTCCCGCCGTCCGCCGTTCCACTCGACCGGAGACGGCCGGCGAGGCATACCGATACTTGACGTCAACATCCTGCATGGTCTCCGGCGAGGGATCGGCCAGCCAATTGACATCGTGAACCGTGCAGGTGCGGCGCAGCAGGTCTTCCGCCCGTCCCAGAACAACGGTGTTGTTTTCGGGACGCACGTCCTGGACGTATAAGCGTTCGCCACAGGCCAGTCCCAACCCCTTTCGTTGTCCGGGCGTATAGAAGGCAATGCCCCGATGCTCTCCAATGGTCCGGTTCTCCGCATCAACAAAAGGGCCTGGCCGGTGTGCGTGCGGAGCTTCCACGGTTAAAAATTTCCGGTAATCGCCCTGGGTGACAAAACAAATTTCCTGGCTTTCTTTCATTTCATCGGCGGGAAGGTCCAAGTCTTGCGCGCGCGCCCATACATCCGCTTTGCGCAGATGGCCGACGGGAAAGAGAATCCGGGGAAGCCAGGCGGCCGCGATCCTGCACAAAAAATATGATTGCTCTTTAGTCGCATCCACGCCTTTAAATAAGCCAACCCCCTCATCCACAGGCAACACGCGAGCATAATGACCGGTGGCCACAAAGTCGGCCCCCCTGGCGGTCGCCAACTGGTATAACATCCCGAACTTGACGCGTTCATTGCATCGCACGCATGGATTGGGTGTCGTCCCACCCACGTAGCCCGCAATAAAATCTTCCACCACATGCTTGCGAAACGTCTCCCGGGTATCAACCACTTCATGCGAAATGCCCAATTGCTTCGCGACATGCCGGGCCAATCCAACTTTGCAACATCCGCGTTCTTCCCATTTTTTGGTCACCACCGCCGTGTCATCTTCGTTCTCCCACACTTGTAGCGTCACCCCTTGCACGTGGTAGCCCTGCTCATGCAACAGCAACGCTGCCACGGAGCTATCCACGCCTCCACTCATTCCGAGAAGAACAGTTGGTTTGGACATGACGGGTGGGGTACCGGAGATCCTACGTGATGCTCTCGGTATTCTGAGAGAGATTGACACGTTCTTGTTCCTGGGTACGAGTGGCGTAGCCCTCAAGTTCGCTCGTATCCATATGGGACCGGCCCTGAAACACGACTCCATCTTCCATGGAAAAAGACGGGGAATAGACATCGCCGATCAGGACGGCAGGTTTCAGCATTTGGACTTTTTGTGTGGCCGTAATGTTTGCCTCGATTCTGCCCTTACACACAATCGTTCCGCAGGTAATTGTTCCTTTAACGACCGCATGTTCACCAATGATGACGGTGTCATCCGCACTCAATTCGCCCTCAATGGATCCGTTAATGCGGACGACTGTCCCCACGAAACTGGCTTTGCCTTTGAAGTCCGTGCCTTTTCCCAAAAAGGTGTAGTTGTCTTCTTCAGAGAACAATTCCTGTTTCCTGTCGATTTTGTCGCCCCAACTTGATTTGTCGCCCCACATACGCCTGTCCTCCTTCACACTGTTGACGGTTAACTTGAAGCCAGTGGCCCGTTGATGACTACGATAAAATCACATCGACAATTCGTGTTAAATCTTCCCGTGAATAATAGCTGAGAAGCACATCTCCCCCTCGCGCCTTCGTGCGAAGCGTGACTTTTGTTCCCAAATGCTTGCGGAGGCGATCTGCGACGTCAGCGTCAAGTGTGCGCGTTCCGGAATCCGTGGGGCGGGACGTTGTTTTGCGAGCGCCTTGGGGCCCTCCCTTGACCAGTCGCTCGATCTGTCTGACAGAAAGCTGCTCCCGCACAATGCGCTTCGCCAGCGCCAATTGTGCGTCCGCTCGCTTGAGACCCACCATGATCTTTGCATGCCCCAATGTCAATTGACCGGATTCCAACATGCCCCGAACGGCAGGAGGCAAAGAGAGCACTCTACAGATATTGGCGACGGAAGCCCGGTCACGTCCCACATGCTCGGCCACCGCCTCTTGCGTCAACCCGAATTCATCAATCAGTTGGCGATAGGCTTTGGCTTCGTCCACGGGGTTTAAATTCACCCTCTGGATATTTTCAATTAGGGCTAACAGCGTAGATTCATCATCTTTGGATTGTCGAATGATCGCGGGGACATCCGCGAGTTTCGCCAGTTTTGCCGCACGGAACCGTCTCTCTCCCGCAATGATTTCGTAGAAACCGTCCCCTTTTCGCCGCACAAGAATGGGATGAAGAATCCCGTGTTGCCGAATGGAGTCCGTCAATTCCTGGAGATCGTGTTCACCAAACGTTTTTCTGGGCTGCCCCCGGTTCGGCAGAATTCTGGCAACAGGAATCACGTGAAGCGCCTGATCGCTCCCAAGCGCTTGCTTCCCCGGCAAAATGGCTTCCAGGCCTTTACCCAGTGCGTTTTTGCTCATTGGCTAAAAACTCCTGTGCAAAATCCATGTACGCTTTGGCTCCCCTCGACATCGCATTGTACAGCACCCCCGGGCGTCCATAGCCAGGGGCCTCGGCCAGGGCCACATTTCTCGGGATCACTGATTGGTACACTTTATTGGGAAAAAACTTTTTGACTTCCTCTGAAACTTGATTGGAAAGCGTGAGCCTGACATCACACATTGTCAAGAGGATCCCCTCAATTGATAAATCTTTGTTGAGGCTTCCACCGACCTTTTCAATGGTCGCGACCAGCCGCCCCAGCCCCTCCATCGCGTAATATTCGCATTGAACCGTGATCAACACCGAACCGGCCGCCGTCAGGGCATTCACCGTCAGCAACCCCAGCGCCGGCGGACAATCCATAATGATGAAATCATACCGCCCGGCAACGGTGGAGAGAAGACGCTTGACACGTTCTTCCCGGTGGTCCAGATCGGCTAACTCAAGTTCCGCTCCGGCAAGATCTGCGCCGGATGACAAAAAATCCAGCATGGCGACTGCCGTGGGAATAATGGCGTCGGCAACCGGAACGTCCCTGAACAAACAATCATAGAGCGTGTGTGCCGGATTTTCGACCCCAACGCCACTGGTGGCATTAGCCTGCGGGTCGAGATCAACCAGCAAGACCTTCTGTCCGGAGAGAGCCAGCGCAGCCGACAAATTGACGGAGGTGGTGGTTTTTCCGACCCCACCTTTTTGATTGGCGACAGCGACGATTTTCGGCATATCTCGATCTTCTTCTTAATCGTTTCGCAATGCGTCCCGCTATGTTCCACGTGGAACAATCAGGAGCATCCCTGACGGAATCCTCACACTCATTGACGGCGCCCCACAATACTCAAGAGTCGTGTCCCGAACCCGAACGGCAATTCGTACGGCATTTCCCTGAACACAGAAAACTCGTTCGGATCAAGATCGGCGGTCACGGAATGCGTCCGCCACATCGCACACTTCCCCGACGCAGACAACAGGAGACTAATATACGGCAAACCGATGCTCAATCGCAACGCTTTCATCAACACCCAGTCAAATGTTCCATGGACATCCCGCTGCCTGGAAAACTGTTCCACGCTTTTCGATTCAACGCGCACGTTTGTTAAGCCAAGCAGACCTGTCAGGTGGTGCAGAAACGCGACTTTCTTCAAATTTGGTTCAAGGAGCGTCATCTCGTGTTGAGGGGAGAAAATGCCGATGGGAATGCCGGGAAATCCCGCGCCGCTTCCGATATCGAGCGCCGTACAGGACGTATCCTGTCCAACCGCCCTGGTCCAGATCAGAGAGTCAACAAACAGATTGCCAATGATCTCCTGTTCACGGGTATGACCCGTGAGGTTGATTTTCTCATTCCATTGACGAAGCTCCCGGACATACATCAGGCACTGATCAACCGTGCTCTGGGGAGGGGCCATACCGATGGCTCCGAACCCTTCACGAAAGAGCGCCGAGAGTTGTGCCGTGTTCATGTCATTGTTCCACGTGGAACATTTGGAACGGGGCAATGCCAAACGCGAGGCACGGAATGAACGATCCGGGCGACGTTCTACGCGACTTTCGCAGAGGTCGCGGAGGAGTGGAATCGTTTCAGCGCCACAAGTAATAACGAAATGGCGGCGGGCGTCATGCCTGAAATTCTCGACGCCTGGCCGACCGTTGCGGGTTTGATCTTTGCCAGCTTTTCCGCCACCTCGTTGGAAAATCCCGTCACGCGCGGATACGGGAAATTTGTGGGGATGCGTTGGCTCTCCAGCTTGTGAAATCGTTCAATCTGGTCGAGCTGTCGTTTGATATACCCATCATATTTGATGGCAATTTCAACAGCCTCTCTCGTGGCTTTCCCGGCCAGGCCTTCATCTCCAACGATTCCCATGAGCTGGTCGTAGGTCAATTCCGGACGCTTGAGCAACTGGGCAAGCGTGGCGCCCGGGTCGGGCAAGGGGCGTTCTGTCTGGTTCCAGCGCGCCTGCGCCGCCGGGGTCCATTGCGGCCGGGTCTGTGACAGACGATGCCGTTCCCGTGCCATCGCCTCCTGTTTGGCCTGAAAAGTGCGATAAAGATCAAGGGAGACCAACCCCAACCGGTACCCTGTTTCCAGAAGCCGCTGGTCCGCATTATCCTCACGCAACAATAACCGGTATTCAGCCCGCGACGTAAACATCCGGTAGGGTTCTCTGGCGTCTTTTGTAATGAGATCATCAAGCAGCACGCCGATATAGGCCTGGGAGCGGTCCAGGATCAGCGGCGGTTCCCCTTTGACCCGCAAGGCGGCATTGATCCCGGCCATGATGCCCTGTGCCGCGGCCTCCTCGTACCCGGAGGTTCCGTTGATCTGGCCGGCATGGTACAGGCCCCTCACGTGCTTGGTTTCGCAGGTTTGATGAAGCTGGTACGGGGGAAAGTAGTCGTATTCAATCGCATACCCCGGCTTCAGCATGGTGGCTCGTTCAAGACCCGGGATGGTCTTCAGCATGGCCACCTGAACGTCAACGGGCAAACTGGTGGAGATCCCATTGGGGTAAAACGAAGGGGAAGCAAGTTCCTCGGGTTCCACAAAAATCTGGTGTTGGGTTTTTTCCTGGAACCGGACGACCTTATCCTCAATGGACGGGCAGTACCGCGGCCCCACGGAATCAATCACCCCGCCGTACATGGGTGATCGGTCCAGATTCTTCCTGATGATGTCATGTGTTCGTTCAGTGGTGTACGTGAGGTGACAGGAGATCTGCGTGTTCGTGATGTGTGTCGTCCGGCATGAAAACGGACGGGGCGGAACATCGCCGGGCTGAACGGCCATGACGTCAAAATTCAGCGTGTCACGATCCAGTCGCGGCGGAGTCCCCGTTTTCAATCGCCCGACTTCAAAGCCAAAATCCCTCATGCAATCCGAAAGATATTCAGAGGAGGCCTCTCCGGCCCGTCCACCGGGCATGTGGTTCATGCCGATATGCATCAACCCTTTTAAAAACGTGCCGGACGTGATAATGACCGCGTGAGCGTGGATCGTCTCCCCCGAATCCGTGACAATGCCCTGGATGGCGCCACCTCTGGTCAAAATGCTATTGGCGGTCCCCGCCACAATTTCAAGAGTGGGCTGGTGGGCGAGGGTCTCGTGCATGGCCTTTCGATACAGTGATTTATCACATTGGACGCGCGTGGCTCTGACCGCCGGCCCTTTTCTCGTATTCAGCATCCGAAACTGAATCCCCGCCTTATCCGTATTGCGGCCCATTTCGCCGCCCAGCGCGTCAATTTCTTTGACCAGATGGCCTTTGCCGATTCCTCCCACCGCCGGATTACAGGGCATATGCGCGATGGTCTCCGGATCAATGGTCAGCAAGACGACCCGGCACCCCATTCTGGATGCGGCCAGCGCCGCTTCACAGCCGGCATGGCCTCCTCCGATGACGATGATGTCACGTTGAAGAGACATAGCTATTTTCCCCTAACTTTTATTACTTGCCAATGCAAAAATCCTGAAAGATACGGTCCAAAATGTCCTCCGTACTCACCGCACCGGTGATTTCGCCCAGCGCATCAAGGGCCGCTCGAAGATCAAGCGCGACACATTCCCCGGCTTCCCCCTGTTGAAGGGAACACTTGGCCTCTTCAAGAGAGCCGCGCGCGCGATCCAGGCTCGACCGATGACGCAGCCGCGTCACCAGAACGGATGGTGCGGCCTCGTGCGTAGCCGTGACAAACAAATTGCGAATATCAGATTTTAAGCGATCAAGTCCTTCCCCTGTCCTGGCCGACACCGTGACAACTCCCGCGCCATCGCATGTATGGCTTGCCGGCGTGGGCCGCGTCCGGGCTTCGGGGATGTCTATTTTATTCACCACCAGCAGAGCGCGTCGCCCGCCATGGGCCTCCAACAGCACACGGTCGGCGTCGGTCACGCCCGCGGACCCGTCAATCACGATCAAGAGCGCGTCGGCGTCGGCAATCGCGTCCTTCGTTCGACGAATGCCTTCCTCTTCAATCTTGTCCTGCGTCTGTCGGAGTCCCGCGGTATCCAGGACACGCAACGCAATCCCCCCGACGTTCAATGATTCATCAATGATGTCACGGGTCGTGCCGGGTTGCTCCGACACAATCGCACGCTCCATGTTCAGCAACGCGTTGAGCAGACTCGATTTGCCCACGTTGGGGCGTCCAATGATGGCGACCGTGATGCCGTCTCGAACAATGCGCCCTTCTTCATAAGAGGCAATCAACCGCTCCAGCGCGTGTTGCGTGTCCTCCAGCACCTGCCGCACTTCCGGAGTGTGAATGAACACCATCTCGTCTTCGGCAAAATCCATCCCGGCTTCAAGATGCGCCAACACCCGAATCAATCCTTCGCGGAGCGCGTCAATTTCCCGCGAAAGCGACCCGCGCAATAAAGCCTGGGCCGCCTGCAACCCCCTGGCAGTGGTCGCATGAATCGTATCCAGCACAGCCTCCGCCTGCGCGAGGTCCAACCGTCCGTTCAAAAACGCCCGTTTGGTAAACTCCCCGGGGTGTGCCAGTCTGGCGCCGTGATCCACCAGGCTCTGGCAGGCGGTCTGCAAAATTCTGGCGCTGGCGTGGGTCTGAATTTCCACCACGTCCTCACCCGTATAGGAACGCGGTTTACGCATCACCACGACCAGCGCTTCATCAATCACCGATGGCATTCCAGGCCGCCCGTCGGGAACGACGGCTTCCGACACACTCACCACGTCGCTCACATACAGGCGGTGGCTGTCCAGTTGTTGAAGAGAGGCACGGTGGCGGGGACGAACGACATGCGCGGCAACGTCAATGGCTCCCGATCCGCTGACTCGAATGATGCCAATGCCCCCCTCCCCCATGGGCGTGGCGATTGCGCAAATCGTATCGTCAACCGGGCTTTCCATTCGGAGAACACTCGAGGTTAGGCACGGCCCTTCTGGGACATTTTTTCCTTCCCCTTTTTCTTGCGAGAGGAACCGTTATCGTCGGGGCCGGTACTCGCCACGGGGCCATCCCCGCCGGGGGCCGGTGGGCCGGGCGCCGTTTTTTTGAGAAAGAATTGATCCGTCAGCACCTGTTGCAGAATCGTCAGGACGTTATTGGTCAACCAGTAGATCACCAGCCCGGCCGGAAAGGTCAGAAAGAGAAACGTCAGAAACACGGGCAACATCAACATCATTTTGGCTTGAGTGGGATCCATGGTCGTGGGCATGATTTTTTGCTGCACCACCATGGACACGCCCATCAAAATCGGCAGGACATAATATGGGTCCGGGATCGACAAATCCGTCACCCACAGCAGAAAGGGCGCCTGGCGAAGCTCCACCGTCATGTACAAAATGTTAAACAGCGAGATAAACACCGGCATTTGCAGCACCATCGGCAAACACCCGCCGACGGGATTGACTTTATGTTCCTTGTACAGCTTGAGCAGGTCACGATTGAGTCGTTCCTTGTCGCCTTTCAGGCGGGCTTGCAAGGCCTGGATTTTCGGTTGGATTTTTTGCATCCCCTGCATGGATTTGTAACTCTTGTACTGCAGGGGCACAAACAACAGCTTGATGCCGCACGTGAGCAGAACAATCGCCACGCCATAGTTCTGGGTGTAGTCATACAGAAACCGCAGCACGTAAAACAGCGGTTTGGCCACCGCTTTGACGATGGTCCAACTTCCGTAAATAAACCATCCAAAATCAATCGTATCCTCCAGCTCGTGTCCCAACGCTTGCATGGCGTCAAATTGCTTCGGGCCGGCATAGAGCTGAAACCGGAGCCGGCTGCCTTGCATGTCAACGGGGAACTCCACTCCCGCCGTCGCCACGTAGTCGGCTTCGGTCCTTGCAACCACCCCACGGGCGTCTTGAGGAATCATGACGCTGATAAAATATTTATCCTGGAGCGCCGCCCAGCCAATGTCGCCGGAACGTCGAATCTCGGGATCCGGAGTTTCCTTTTCCAGCACGCCGTCGCTCATCCAGGCCGGCCCCATGGCGCCGATAAATCCCTGCCCCCATTCCACCACACCGAAATTCGTTCCCAGCAGCACCTCAACGGCATCGTCAAGGCCGTGAACGCGCATGACCACGTCCACCAGGTAGGCGTCGTGGTAAAAGGTAAAGGACTTTTCAAGCAGAATGTTGCGCTCGTCGTCGCGATAGGAAAACACCAGATGACCCGTGGGATGGGCCTCATCGAGCACGTCAAAGTCCCGGCTCACTTCAAACGTGCCGGTATTCAGCGCGGCGGTGACATCCGGATCTCCAACCCGCACGGACATGGGGCCTGCAAAATGTCCTTCCGGGTACACAAATTCGATGGGTTGACGATCGTCTTCATCCTGAGTCAGGTACCGTTTCAGTTTCCAGCTTTGAATGTACGCGCCGCGGGTGGTGAACTGCGTCCGAAACAGCGGGGTCTCAACCTCCACCACGTGCTCCCGCAAGGTTGGGCTGTCCGATGCCGACGCCTCGCTGGAAAACGGGGGAACAGAGCCGGATTGATCCTCGTACAGGGCGCTTGTGGCGGAGTCCTGCCCCGCGGGAGACGCTGTGTATTCCTCTTCCAAAGATGAGGGTTCCGGTATCATTCCCAGCTCTTTCATGAAAAAGTCGAAGCCAAAAATGATGCCGAACGAAATAACGAGGAAGAGGACGATTCGTTTTTCCATAATCCCGAAAGACCTAAACGGTGACCTGATGATCTTGACGACAGCCGGGCTGCCCGTCGCGCATCTGAAATTCGTTGAACAACGTTCTGACGTCCGATCAGGGAACAGGGTCCACGCCACCCGGATGGAAGGGATGACATTTGATCAGCCGACAACCCCCCAGCAACAGACCACGAAGAAGGCCGTGGCGGATTATCGCTTCACTGGTGTAGCGTGAACAGGTGGGTGCAAATCGGCAGTTCGGCCCCAGAGCCGGAGAAATGACTTTTTGGTAGCCGGCAATGAGCCACAACACTATTATGCGCATGAGAGAGTGTCAGGGGATACCATAAGCCCCTGGCTGCCCAGGGTTGTCACCCACGTCTCATAGAGAGCGAGGTGGGGCAGTGTCAGCACCGAGCGTTTGGGAAAAATCACAATGTCGTTCCCCGGCAGAAACCTTCTGGATGTTGTTCGGGCCAAGGCTCGAAACACCCGTTTCCCCCGGTTTCTCGCAACCGCTTTTCCAAACCGACGGCCAACCACGATACCGACGCGGGTACTCCCCGGGCGCGACGCGCAGGACATCACGTTGAAAAATCTGGTCGTGACGCGCACCCCATCCCGTTTGACCCGTTCAAAGTCCTCTTTTTTTTTCAGGAATACCTGCGCGGAAGGCGGGAGGACGTCACTCATCGGATACCGTGAGGCGAGAACGACCTTTCCGGCGACGCCGCGCAAGCACCTTTCTCCCGTTTTTGGTACTCATGCGCTTGCGAAAGCCGTGGTCTCGTTTTCTTTTCAGATTCGATGGTTGTCGGTATGTTATGGACATGGTAGAGAACCTCTTTGCCGCACGGTTAAAGAAGGCTGATTGTAAATTCCTGTGCCCGGACTGTCAAATCGGTTTTTCAGCCCGTGCGGTTTCCCGGCCGATGCGCGTTCCCGTGTAGCGGGTGCGCACGGTCTCCCCTCGACGGGCCTGGTCGGCCTCACGCACGTTTTCATCCCGCCCACCACTTCATTGACTCCCGGAAGACGGCCCTTCTATAGTCGTCGAACGGTGAGCACGTTTTCAAACTTCCCTCCAGGCAGGAAAGGAGTCCGGCGGTGATTCGTGGCATAAAAGGCATCAAGGATATTACGCCGGATCAGATTCCCAGGTGGACCGTCGTGGAGCGAACCGCTCACGATCTGGCCCACGCCTTTGGATTTCATGAAATCCGGATTCCTGTTTTTGAAAAAACCGAGCTCTATGTTCGCAGCCTTGGTGACGCGACCGATCTTGTTGAAAAGGAAATGTACACGTTCACTGACAGGGACGGGACTTCGTTAACGCTTCGTCCGGAAGGCACCGCCGGGGTCGTGCGCGCGTTTATTGAACAGGGGCTGAAGACCCATCCTTCCTCAAGAAAGCTCTATTACATCGGGCCGATGTTTAGACACGAACGGCCCCAGGCCGGACGGTTCCGGCAATTTCATCAGTTCGGCGTCGAATCCGTCGGCAGCGCGCACCCCGATGCCGACATTGAGGTCATCACGTTACTCTGGAGATATTTTTCAGCGCTGCGCTTGCCCGGTCTTGTGCTGGAGATTAATTCCCTTGGCGAGCCTCCGGACCGTCGGGAGTTCACAAAGACCTTCATGGCCTTTCTGAAAGGAAAGGAACCCCGGCTGTGCGCAAATTGTCAGCGACGCATGGGGATCAATCCGCTCCGAATTCTGGATTGCAAAGTTCCCCAATGTCGGGAAACCATGAACGATGCTCCTTCCATCTCGGACTTTCTCTCTCCCTCCTCCCGGCAGCATTTTGATCACGTGCTGCAGGGGTTGCAGACATTGGGCATTCCTTATGCCCCCAATCCCCGTCTTGTGCGGGGATTGGACTACTATGCCCTGACGACTTTTGAGGTGTCATGCTCCGCACTCGGGGCGCAAAACGCGATCGGGGCCGGAGGGCGGTATGATGGGTTGTTTCAAACATTGGGTGGCCCCGCCACACCGGCGGTTGGCTTTGCCATTGGCCTGGAACGGGTGATTCTTGCGCTTCCCGACTCCGTCCTTCCACCGCCGGACTCCTGGATTTTCATTGCGTCGTTTGGGCAGAAAGGGAAGGCGGCCGGCCTGTCCCTTTTGGATTCCCTTCGCGCACAGCACGTGAAAGCGGATACGGATTATCATGCCTCCACGCTCAAGACTCTTCTGCGTTCCGCTGACCGTCTTGGCGCTCCGTACGTTGCCATCCTTGGTGACGATGAGGTCGTGAGCGATCAGGTGCTTTTGAGAAACATGACGACGAAGGAGCAGGAAATCCACCCCCTTAGCACGGCATCTTCCGCCATCATTCACCGACTCCAGGGACACAAAACACGTAGAAACGTCAATTGACTTCTTTCTTCGTGAAGACTACGATTTTTTCTCTTCACTTAATGCAAATTAACACTCGAATCAGGTCGGCGATTGCTACGGTTTTTCTCTCTCACCAATCAGGTTTTGCGCCCGGAAAAAAGCGTGGCGCTGTTCATGACCGTTCGTCAGCAGGACTCAAACACAAGACCGCTCGGCTGTGGATAAGATTATGACACCGGCTCTTCTTGTCTGCCTTCAGAGCAACCCGATGGAGACCCATCGACCGGCTGAAGGACTTCGCATCGCACTCGGTCTGTCAACCGGCCTCGCGGCGTTGACTGTTGTTTTTCTCGGACAGGCCAGACTGCTGCTGACGGAGGAAGCGGGTGACGTCATTGACGCGGATATTTTAGAAAGACATCTTCCCGCTGTTCAGGAACTTCGTCTTGATCTTGTGGTTCCGGAAGGCAGCTCGGATGATTTTTCTCTGAACGGAGACTTTGCCATTCGGGAAATGCCAAAGTCGGACATCGTGACGATGTTGCTCCAAGCCAATCACTCTCTGGTGTTTTAATGGCAAAAAAAGTCCTTATTATTCTATCGTCAGCCACTCCATCGCCTGTTCGTGAGCTTATGAAGGCGTACCCGTTTTCCAAATACTCTGTGAGTGGTGTTCTTATTCAGGGCGATCCTTTTCCTGACCATCAGCTTCCGTTTCCCTGTTATGTTCTTGATCCCGGAGATCATGAGAAAAGCACTACGTCGCTTTCTCGTATTCATTATCCTGACATGCTTCGAATGATTTTCGAGTCTGATGCTGTTGTGTCCTGTTGCTGATCCTTGTCTTCTCCTGTTTGGCTTTAATAAAAAGCATAGAAGTCATCGTGGATAGGAATAGCGGTTGTGAATAAGGAAGATTCTGTTTATCTCTATGATTTTGCTTGGAAAAATAGAAACTCATCTTGTGCGGAACGTTGGAGATAGTGTGCTGATCTGACAGGAATAGCTGTGTATATCTGTGCCAGATAGAGAGCGGTCATGGTGTTCAGGCCTCTTTTTTGATTCGTCATGCGCAGAGTTATAACCGTCTGTTGATAAAATTGTGAATATCGAGATTCAGCAAGAGGACGATCTTTGGGAAAAAACCATTGGTTTTCTCCAGGGCGAGATAGGAGATGACATGGTTAAAACCTGGTTTCAGCCGACGAGCTTGAGGGCGATCAATGGGACGAAAGCCACGATTGTCGTGCCCAATGAATTTTTCGGAAGCTGGCTGGGGAAAAATTATCGTCAGGTGATTGGCGAAGCCCTGCAGAAGGTTCGGCCGTCTGGCGAAGGAGAGGTCGAGCTGGAGTTTGTTGTCGGCGACCCCCCTGCCACCGGGAGACCTCCCGTCCCACAGAGCGCGAGCAATCACCGGCCGACTCGCAAATTATACCTGAATCCCAAATATACCTTCGAGCATTTTGTGGTCGGAGCCAGTAACCAGTTCGCCCATGCGGCCAGTATGGCGGTCGCCGAGGGTCGGGGTCGCAACTATAACCCGCTCTTTCTTTGCGGGGGAGTGGGCCTGGGCAAGACGCATCTTCTGCATTCCATAGGAAATTTCATCAGGCAGAAACGAGACCTTCAGATTGCGTATGTGACAACCGAGCAATTCACCAATGAGGTGATCAACTCGATTCGCTACGACAAAATGCTGGAGTTTCGAAAGCGCTATCGGAGCATTGATATCCTTCTTATTGACGACATTCAATTCCTGGAGGGCAAGGAGCGAACCCAGGAAGAATTTTTCCACACCTTTGACACCCTGTATGCGAAAAAAAATCAGATTGTCATTTCCAGCGACCGGTTTCCCAAAGAAATGCCCACCCTCCAGGAACGGTTGCAGTCTCGATACGAGATGGGGTTAATCGCCGACCTCCAGTCACCTGACGTCGAAACACGCATCGCGATCTTGAGAAAAAAGTCCGAGGATGAAGGCATTGCCATCGGAGACGATGTGGTGCAACTGCTTGCCGAGAGTTTGACAAAAAACATTCGCGAGCTGGAAGGCGCCCTGACCCGCCTTGGGGCCTACTCGACGCTGATCGGTCAGCCCGTGACCACCGACAAAGCCAAAATCCTTCTTCAGGATTTGCTGGTGACCAAAAAAACGGTCATCACGCTGACCGACATTCAGGAAGTCGTGGCCCGTCGGTTTCAGTTGAAAATCTCCGATCTGAAATCAAAGCGGCGAACCAAAACCCTGGTCCATCCCCGGCAAATTGCGATGTATTTATCACGAGAGCTCACGAACTCCTCCTTTCCGGAAATTGGACGCGAGTTTGGGGGGAAAGATCACACGACCATCATGCACGCCTGTCGGCAAATTGAAAAAGCCATTGCGAAAGACCAGGCCTTAGTGACCACGTTGGACAGTCTCAAAGGTGAAATAGGCAAAGCCTGACAGAAGGGAACCTTCTTCTATGCAAGTGACAATCGCACGCGACGAACTGCTCACGGCGCTCCAGCGCGTTCAGGGTATCGTGGAGAAACGCAATACCATGCCGAGCCTGGCCAACGTCTTATTGGAGGCGAAGTCGGAAGGACTGGATATTTTGGCTACAGACCTGGAACTCGGCATGCGAGGGTTATACAAAGCGGAGGTCAAAGAGACCGGCTTAGTGACGTTTTCAGCAAGAAAACTCTACGAAATCCTTAGAGAAATCAAAGAGCCGGAGATTACAATGGCGGTGACGGACAATTCCCTGGTCACGATCAAGGCGGGCCGGAGTCAATTTAAAGTCGTCGGACTCCCGGGCAAAGATTTCCCGCCCTTGCCCACCATTGAGCGGGAAGGCCTCACGCCCCTGCCCGGCGACGGACTGCTCCAACTCATTCGCAGGACGCTGTTTGCCGTGGGGGACAATGATACCCGGTACGTCCTCAATGGCTTGCTCATTACGACTGTACGCGTGGGCGACGCCTCCTTCATTCGATTCGTGGGGACCGACGGGCATCGGTTGGCGGTGGCGGACCAGAAATTGGAAGCGGGAAACAAAGAACTTGCCGGCCAGGAGATCAAAGCGATCATCCCCAAAAAGGCGGCATTGGAAATTCGCCGATTATTGGAAGAGGGCGGCGGCGAGCCGATGATTGGTGTGACCAAAAACATGCTGATCTTCAGAAAGAGCGGGCTTGTGCTGACCTCGCGGCTCATGGAAGGCAATTATCCCAACTATCAACAGGTCATCCCCGCGGGCAGCAAAAATAAAATCTCGGTGAGTCGAGACGACCTTGAAGGCGCCCTTCGACGGGTCTCGGTCCTGTCTCAAGATAAAACCTTTGCGGTCAAGCTGACGTTTTCGGAGAAATCCATCACGCTTTTTTCCAGCCATCCGGACTTGGGAGAAGCGGAGGAAGAGATTCCCGCCAGTTTTCGCGGCGAGCCGTTTTCCGCCGGGTTCAATGCGCGCTATCTGCTCGACGTGGTAGGCGTCATTGACGGCGACAAGCTGGTTCTTGATATGGAGGCGCCCCTAAGCCCATGTTTGATTCTTGAGAGTGACACGCCCTTGATGCAAGCCGTCGTGATGCCGGTCAAAGTATAATGCGGACAGAAAAAATCATGCCTCACGGGGAGGAAACCCCTCACCGTCCCCCCAGCGAGTCGTCGCCTTCCACGTCAGTGAATCCCTCCGCCGACCAGCACGTCCAGCAGGGCGAGTATGGCGCGGAGCAAATCCGTGTGCTTGAAGGCCTGGAGGCCGTTCGGAAACGACCGGCCATGTATATCGGCAGCACGGGCGTGGATGGCCTCCACCATCTCGTGTATGAGGTCGTGGATAACAGCGTTGATGAACACATGGCCGGCTACGGGGAGACCATTGAAGTCTCTTTGGAAATTGATGGGAGCATCACGGTCACGGACAATGGCCGCGGCATTCCCACGGGCCTGCATCCCATCCAGAAGAAATCGGCGGCCGAAGTCGCCCTGACCGTCCTCCATGCGGGCGGCAAGTTTGAGCAAGGCGCCTATACGATGTCCGGCGGGCTGCATGGCGTGGGCATCTCCGTCGTCAATGCCCTGTCAGAATGGTTGGAGCTGGAAATCTGGCAGAACGGCCAAGTCTTTGAGCAGCTCTACCACCGGGGGAACCCGGACGCCGCGCTTCAGATGACGGGGGTGACACAAAAACGCGGAACGAAAGTCACGTTTAAGCCCGACGCGGAAATTTTCGAGACGGTTGAGTATAGCTTTGACGTGCTCGCGCAACGCCTTCGGGAATTGGCCTTCCTGAATAAAGGGCTTTCGATTTCGCTGACGGATCAACGCACAGAAAAAGAGCAGGTGTTTTGCTACATCGGCGGGATCATGTCCTTCGTCGAACATTTGAATGAAGCCAAAATCCCGCTTCACAAACCGATTTTTATCTCCGTCGAAAAACCGGACGCCATGCTGGAAGTCGCGCTGCAATACAACGACAGCTACGCCGAAAACCTCTTCTCGTTTGCCAATAATATCAATACGCGGGAAGGGGGCACGCATTTGGCCGGGTTTAAGGCCGCACTGACCAGAACGATCAATTCGTATGCGGGGTCGAATGACCTCTTGAAAAAAGACACGGACTCGCTCACGGGCGATGACGTGCGGGAAGGCCTCACCGCAGTGGTGAGCGTCAAGGTGCGGAATCCGCAATTTGAAGGACAAACCAAAGCCAAGCTGGGGAACAGCGAAATCAGAGGCATTGTCGAAACCGCCGTGAATGAAGAACTCGGCCGGTACTTTGAAGAAAATCCGGCCGTGGCGAAACGCATGATCGGCAAAGCCGTGGATGCGGCACGGGCACGGGATGCGGCACGGAAAGCCAAAGATCTCATTCGTCGCAAGAACGCCCTGGATGGCGGCTCGCTTCCGGGGAAGCTCGCCGATTGTTCGGAAAAAGATCCGGCCTTGAGCGAGCTGTTTATTGTCGAGGGCGATTCAGCCGGGGGATCGGCGAAGCAGGGGCGAGATCGAAAATTCCAGGCCATTCTTCCGCTCAAAGGGAAAATCCTCAACGTGGAAAAATCCCGGTTCGACAAAATGCTTTCCAGCGAAGAAATTCGAACGCTGATCCTGGCCCTGGGCACGGGGATCGGTCGCCCGCGGGAAGACGCGGAACACGGCAAGGATGACAAAGAAACGTTTAATATTGCGCGTGCGCGCTACCACAGAATCATTTTGATGACGGACGCCGACGTGGATGGCAGCCACATTCGAACGTTGCTCCTCACGTTTTTATTTCGCCAGATGCATGAGCTGATTCATCAGGGCTATGTGTACATTGCGCAACCCCCGCTCTTTAAGGTGAAGAAAGGCAAATCCGAACGCTTTCTTAAAGATGAGCATGCGCTGAATGACTACCTCGCCGAGTTGGCGGGACACGAGGTCGAAGTCTATGTGGAACAGGAACGCGCGTTTGTGAGCGGACAGACGCTTAGCCCCATCCTGAAAAAAATGATTGCATTCGAAGGTCTTCTCGGGAAACGGAGTCAGAAAAAACAGGACGCCGGGCTGTTGCGGGCGTTCGTGGACGAGCCGACCCTCGGGCGCGAACTCTTAAAAAACCGGGAAGCGGTCCAGGAGCTGATCACGCGCGTGAAGGAACGGTTGGCCATGGCGTATCCTCAAGCGCCGATTCACGTGGACATGGTGGACGACCAGGAACATCAATCCAACAAAATCGTGTGTCGTGTGCCGACCAATGGCATGGTGGCGACTCTCGAAGTGAACCATGCATTAGTGGGATCGGCGGATTTTCGGGAATTACAAAAACTGGCGCCTCGCACCATTGGCCTGGGCCATCCCATGTACCGCATGAAAGCGGGAGAGACGGAAACCACCTTCGCCTCCACGGATACGCTCGTTCGGGGGATCCTGGACGTCGGGAAAAAGGGGCTGAATCTTCAGCGGTACAAAGGGCTGGGTGAAATGAATCCCACGCAACTGTGGGAAACCACCATGAACCCGCAAACGCGATCCCTGCTTCAAGTGAAACTGGAAGACATGACCGGTGTGGATGAAATTTGCACCATTCTCATGGGCGATGAAGTGGGGCCGAGACGAAATTTCATTCAGCAGCATGCGCTGGAAGTCCGCAATCTGGACGTGTAGCCAACCGTACAACCAACGCCGACCCCTCCCTCACCACCACCACCACCATGCTCACAGAAACACGGGTAACTCAAGTCGCCATTGAAGACGAGATGCGCATGTCGTATCTGGATTACGCCATGAGCGTCATCGTGGGACGCGCGTTGCCGGACGTGCGTGACGGGCTGAAACCCGTGCATCGGCGCATTTTGTATGGCATGAACCAAATGGGCCTGGCGCACAACAGGGCCTACCGCAAGTCAGCCAAGATCGTGGGCGAAATCATGGGGAACTATCATCCGCATGGTGATTCGGCCATTTACGACACGCTGGTTCGCATGGCGCAGGACTTCAACCTGCGCTACACCCTGGTGGACGGCCAGGGGAATTATGGGTCGGTGGACGGCGACCCGCCGGCGGCCATGCGCTATACCGAAGCCAGGCTAAGGAGAATCGCCGGTGAGATGCTGGAGGATATTGATCGCGAAACCGTTGATTTCGGTCCCACGTACGATGAATCGGATGTTGAGCCGCTGGTGTTGCCGGCCAAAATTCCCAACCTGCTCATCAACGGGGCCGGCGGGATCGCCGTGGGCTACGCCACCAACATTCCCACGCACAACATTGGCGAAGTCGTCACGGCGCTCCTGCGCGTTCTGGACGACCCGGAGGTCTCCATTGCGCAGTTGATGGAGAATATCCCGGGTCCCGATTTCCCGACAGCCGGATTTATTTACGGCACTCAAGGAATCATCGACGCCTATGAACGCGGGCGGGGGCTTCTGACACTCCGCGCCAAAACCCACATTGAAACGGATGACAAGAGGGATCGGGACAGCATCATTGTGACCGAAATTCCATACCAGGTGAACAAGGCCAAGCTGCTGGAGAAAATTGCCGATCTGGTTCACGAGAAACGCGTCGAAGGCATTTCCGACATTCGGGACGAATCGGACCGGGACGGCCTCCGCGTCGTGGTCGAACTCAAAAAAGGCGAGATCCCGACCGTCATCCTGAATCAGTTGTATAAGCATACCCAGCTCCAAAATACGTTTGGCGTCATCATGCTGGCGCTCGTGAACAACCGGCCGGAGGTGTTGAATCTCAAACAAATCCTGACGGCCTTTCTTGAGCATCGCCGTGAAGTGGTCATTCGCCGGGCCGTCTATGAATTACGGAAAGCCGAAGAACGCGCGCATATTCTGGAAGGCCTCAAAATCGCGCTGGATCATTTGGATGACGTGATCGCGTTGATCCGCCGTGCGGCGTCGCCCGACGACGCGAGGACCGGACTCACGCAACAATTTTCACTGTCGGAGATTCAGGCGCAGGCCATTCTGGAGATGCGGCTCCAACGGTTAACCCAACTGGAACAGGATAAACTGACGCAAGAATATGGCGAGCTGCAAGCCAAAATCGCCTCGCTGAAGGCGATCCTCGAATCCGATGATTTGGTCAAACAGATCATCAAAGATGAGCTGCGAGAAATCCAAGACACCTATCAAGACGCCCGCCGCACACAGATCGTGCCGCAAGAAGCGGAGCTGAACATTGAAGACTTGATTGCGGATGAAGAAATGGCCGTCAGCATTTCCCATACCGGCTACATTAAACGCCATCCGGTCTCCGAATACCGCGCGCAACGCCGTGGCGGAAAAGGCAAAATCGGCATGGGGGTGAAAGACGAAGATTTCGTCGAAACATTGTTCACGGCCTCAATGCATGACTTCATTCTGTTCTTTACCGATGCCGGAAAAGTCTATTGGCTCAAAGTCCATGAAATCCCCGAAGCCAGTCGCATCAGCAAAGGCAAGGCCATGGTCAACCTGCTGGCCATGGGGCAGGACGAACGGGTGACCACGACGCTTCCCGTTCGGGAATTTTCCGATGAGTTATACGTGGTGATGGCCACCCGCATGGGGTACATCAAGAAGACGAAACTCTCGGCGTATGGCCATCCCCGGCAGGGCGGGATTATTGCCCTGACGCTGGATGAAGGCAATAAAGTCATTGGCGTGACCATCACGGACGGCCAAAGCGACATCATCCTGGGGACCAGAGAAGGGTTGGTCGTTCGGTTTCAGGAACAGGACGTCCGGGCCGTGGGCCGCACCGCGCGCGGGGTCACGGGCATGCGCTTGAAGGGAACCAATCACGTGATTGGGATGGCCGTCATCCGACCGGACACGGACGCCTCGATTCTGACCGTGACCGAACGGGGGTTTGGAAAACGGACACTGGCGACCGAGTACCGCGCGAAAGGCCGGGGCGGTCGAGGGGTTATCAGCATCAAAGTCACCGAAAAAAATGGATTGGCTGTCTCGTTCCATCAAGTGCAAGAGACCGATGACATCATGATTATGACGGCCGAAGGAAAGATTCTACGAACCAAAATAGATGCCCTCCGTGACATCGGCCGCAATTCGCAGGGAGTGCGGCTCATTGATATGGAAGACACCGACCGGGTCACGGGCGTGGCCAAACTTGCCGAGAGCGATGACGACACGGACGCAAACGAACCCGGTGACGCCGATGGATCCAGCGAAGCGGGCGCCGCGACTGACTCATGAAGCATGTGAAGAAGAAAATCCGCGACGAAGGAACCATGGCGAAAAGCGCCATGCCGGAGCAATGTGGATTGCTCCGCACCATTCAGATGGTCGTCAGCGGCTACGACCGGAGAACCTGCTCAAAGACGTTCAATCCCAGGGTTGTGATTCAGGCGGTGGCCTGCGGCTGCCGAAAAACCGAATCATGATTTCAGAACACCCGGCCATCCGTGTCAACAATGGGTTCGCACATCACACCGGTCACCCCATCCCCCCGCCCACCGCTTGACCCCGTCGTCAAAATCGGCCTGACGGTGTTGATCGGAGGATTCGCGCTGATCGCCGGCGGCATGTTCCTGTCCAGACCCGACCGCACCATTCCACCCTACAGCATTGGATCGCAGGAAGGCGCCGTGGTGACCGTGCATGTGCCGGCCTTGACGAGCGACCCGGCCATCGAAACCCTGATTTATCGCTTCCGGAATGTCGGCATGGCCACCCGCGATTTCCGATTTTTGAAAGTGCGTCCCACGACGCCGGAAAATCACAACGCGCCATACCGGGAAGTCGTCCTCTATATTTTTTCCGATCCCGTCTGGACCCAACCGGACATGCTGCATCGCTATCTGGCCAGGCGTGACGGCGAAGAGGAAGAGGCGTTTCGCCGGGCATGGGAAGGTGCGGCCCGCGGAGGGTTTATCTATACACGGGGCGACACCAAAGGCTGGATCGGCCCCATTCCCGATCAGACACGCCACGACCGCGACCGCGCCATTCGCATCCTGTTTGATGACGACGCGGCGTCTCAACCAACAAAGAACGGGCATCCCGACGCGAGCATGTAACAGCGCATCAACCGCGGAAAGAAGAGAAACAGAAACAGAACAATGATGCTGTATCAATGGCGGAAGTGGGCTTGCCGCTTCTTCTCTTTACGGTTCTGACAGGCAGACAACGTCGCGCGGCTCCGGCGGGTTCCGCCCCGCTCATGCGGGTCGTCGAGCCAGCAGATTAAGCCACCGGCCTTTGCGTTCCTGATTGGCCACGACCTGTAACGTCACCACGTCCCACCCCGCCTGCTCGACGATACGCCGCAATTCCTGCTTGTGCCACCTGGCAAGAAACCGGCCGCGGATCCATTGATTGACAAAAAACCCGGACCCTGTGCCATGGGCCATCGTCGCGCCCAGCATCCCGCCCGGCTTCACGACGTCACGCACCTGTCGCAGGCTGCGCACGAAATGTGTTTTCGGGACATGAATCAGCGACGCCGCGGCCCAGACCCCGTCAAACGATTGCGCGGCAAAGGGAAGACGCGACAGATCCGCCCGGATCAGGGGCAAACGACGGTTGCGGGTTCGAGCGAGACATAGAAAGGCCCACGTCATGTCAATCCCGATCACGTGATAACGCCTTCGTTGCAGATACCGGCTATCCTGTCCAAGCCCGCATCCAAGATCCAACACCGTCCCCCGCGCGGGAAGATGGCGTCTCCACGCTTCCAGATGCGGCGGCACGCGATACCGCGGCCTGGTCCATGCGGTGACGTACACATCGCACTGTGTTTCATAGGCCTGGATGGTTCGGCGCGTTGCAGATGAGGAGCCTGGCATAGTGGGACACAAGGCGTTGATGTGGACGGAACCTGACGCACAACAGCGTGCTACGGGGACGCCAACTCCGTTGGTTCGGGTGGGACACCCGCATCGGCACGCGCCGGTCGGCGTCTCCGTGTCAGGTCTTCCACAATGAGATAGACGGAAGGCACAAGTGTGAGCACAATCACGGTCGCGAAGAGAATACCAAATCCCAGCGAGATGGCCATGGGGATGATAAACCGCGCCTGCAGCGACGTCTCAAAAATCATGGGCGCCAACCCGAAGAACGTGGTCAGCGAGGTCAGGACGATGGGGCGGAATCGTTTCATGGCGCCCCGAACCACCGCATGCTTGAGTGACATGCGTTGCGACTCGTAGATGTGATTCGTCGCCACGATCAACACCAGCGAATCATTCACCACCACGCCGGCCAGGGCCACGATCCCGAACAGACTGATGATGCTAAGCCCGTAGCCCAGCAACAGATGCCCGACCACCGCGCCGATCATGCTGAAGGGAATCGTACTCATGACAATCAGCGGCTGCACGTAACTTCTGAAGGGAATGGCCAGCAACGCGTAAATCAGCAACAAGGCCAGGGAGAACCCGATGCCCATCGCCTCCAGCGATTCCTGCTGTGAGGCCTGCTGGCCTTCCAGCGAATACTGGAGTCCCGGATATTTATTGATCAGCGCCTCCAGTTCATGCTCCGTCACTTCACCGATGATCGTGTTGGCATTGGCGAGCCGCGCGTCAACGTCAGCCGTGACCGCCACGACTCGCCGCCCGTCCCGGCGTTTGATTTCCGTATAGGCATGTCCCCGCTCAATGGCCGCAGCCTCGGCCAGGGGAATTTCCCCGCCTTGCTCGGTGAGCAGGATCAAATGTTCGACCGTGAACGAAGAGCGGCGTTCCGCGTCGGGCAGTCTCACCATCACCTTCACTTCATCGCGTCCTCGTTGTTGACGCAAGGCTTCCACGCCATAAAAGGCGGCGCGCACCTGGCGGGCCATATCCGTCGCGTTGAGTCCCAGGCTTTGCGCTTCCGGCTTGATGCGAAAATTCCATTGCGGTTTGCCCAGTGACACGCCGTCGTCAATGTCCAGCACGCCCTCATACCCCGCCAACGCCCCGGCGAGTTCCGTGGCGGCGGCTTCAAGAATGGCCCTGGACCGATGCGTGAGTTGAATATCAATGGGATCCCCGCCCGTCGGGCCGATTTCCGCTTTCAACGTGAGAGATTCCAGCCCCGGGATGGTTCCAATGGCCGCTCGCCAGTCGTCGGAAAAATCCGCGCCGCTGAAATCCCGATGATCCGCGGGGACCAAAAAGACCATCATCCCAACACGGTGGCTGCCCGACTGATCTTGAGTGCGATCGCCGGGACCGAATTGCGGCAATGACGAACCAATCCGGGCATACAGTCCCCGCACCACCGACGTGCCCCCGCGTTGCTCAATCGCGGTGTTCGCCGCCTTCTGCAGATGGTCCAACACGGTTCTGGACGAGGCCATGGGAGCCCCGTACGGGAGGGTTGCCTGTGCCGTGACCACTTCGGAGTCAATGGCCGGAATAAAATTGAACGTGAGATGCCCGCCGGCCACGGTGCCCACCGTCAGGCTCAAGCACGCCAGTCCCACCGCCACAGTCACGTAGCGATAGGCAATCACCGTTCGGAGAAACGGTTGATAGCGTGTGCGGATAAAGGTTTCCAGTGCGCCGCCAAACCATTGTCGCGGGCGATCAAGGGTCTTCCAGAACCCGGTGGGGGGCCGTGTGGCCGCCAGATGAGCCGGCAACACAAACAACGACTCAATCAGCGACACCACCAGCACGGCTACCACCACAGAGGGAATCTGCCGCATAAAATTGCCCGTGTCACCGGGCACGAAAAACAGCGGCAGGAACGCCGCAATGTTGGTCAGGACGGCAAAGACGATCGGCCCGGCAATTTCCCGTGCCCCCGCAATCGCCGCGTCGGCAAACGGCAATCCCTGTTCCCGCTTTTGATAAATGATTTCCCCCGCGACCACGGCGTCGTCCACGATGATGCCCAGAGTCACGATGAACGCAAACAGGGAAATCATATTGATGGAGGCTCCGGTCAGGGGAATGAACAGGAACGCCCCGATGATGGACGTGGGCAGGCCGACCGTGACCCAGAACGCGAGCTTGATGTCCAAAAATAATCCAAGCAGCAGCAGCACGAGGATCAAACCCAGAAACGCATTTTTCAGCAGCAACTGCATGCGGTCGCGATAAATCTCGGATTGGTCGTTCCAGACGGTCAGGCCAAGGCCATCCGGCAGTTCCGGCCGCACGGTATCCAGATAGGCGTGGACGCTCTCGGAGACAGACTGTGGCGTTTCCCTGCCGACCCGAAACACCTGGACCTGGATCGCCCGTTGGCCGTTGTAGAAGGCTTCTTCGTCCGTCTCCTCAAACCCGTCCCTGATCGTGGCAAGATCATTCACCGTGACCACGGCGCCATCCGGTGTCGAGGCCACGGGAATATCCGCGTATTCCCGCCCGAAGTCACGACGTTCCTGCGTCCGCACCAGCACTTCCCCCCCGGTGGTCTTGACGCCGCCCCCGGGCAGTTCAATGGCGGCCTCGCCGATCTCCCCGGCAATGTGGTTGAGGGTCAACCCATAGGCCCGAAGATGACGTTGCGGCACTTCAATGGAAATTTCCCTCTGGCGCGCGCCATCCAATTTCACGAACGTGATATCCGGTCGCTGCAACAATTCATCACGCAGGCGTTCGGCCACGTCACGGAGCGTCTGCTCTTCGAAATCGCCATGCACCATCACGCTCAACACCTGCTTCCGCACCTCGCCCAGACTGATGACGGGTTTCTCCGCCAATTCCGGAAACGACTGAATGCGATCAACCTCATTGGTGACATCCTGCAAGATCTTGTTGGTGCTGAACCCGGTGACCAGGGTCACGGAGAGCGAGGCCTTGCCTTCGCTGGCCGTGGCGGTGACTTCCTTGACGCCATCCAAGCCGCGCACGACGTCTTCAATGGCGAGGATAATGCCTTGTTCAATTTCCTGCGGACTGGCGCCGGGATACGCCACGGAGATCTGCACAACATCAACGTCAAATTGCGGAAAGACTTCCTGCTTGAGGCGCGTACTGATGAGCAGCCCGCCCAGAAGAAAAATCAGCATGACGAGGTTGGCCGCCACCGTGTGGCCTGCCATCCAGGCAATGGGACCGGATGTTCCGTGGGCGTGAGCGTTTGATGCCATGGACGGGGTCAGTTGGCTTGCGGGACTGGCGCGGGCGCACCTGTTTCAGTGCGGGGGGCACGCGAGTCGGTGAGCGTCTCATCAAGGGTTTGCACCAGGAGACCGGGAATCGCCGCGGGCACTTGACTGACAATCACCTCTTCCCCGTCCCGGAGTCCCCGGCTGATCAGGACCGTCTCCTTTCGGGAGAGAATGATGTCCACCGGACGCACTTCCAATTGCCGCTCGGAATTTTTGATCCAGACGCGGGACTCTTCCCGTATGGCGTGACGGGGCAAGACCGTCACGCCGCGTAACAGGGGGCCTTCAATGTCAACGCGGACGTATTCGCCCAATAATAACGGTTGCCGAACACCGTCGGATGCTTCCAATTCCAGCGGATCGCGTATCGCAACCAGGACCTGTGCCATGCGGCCATTCTGCGTGACGTCGCCCAGAAATTTGACCACGGTTCCCCGTCGCACCACCGGCTCGCCGTTGCCCCGGTCACGAATCACCCGCACCCGTGACCCGGGTTTCCCGCCGGAGCCGGGAAACACGATCCACTCCAACCGATGAATGGGCACGCTCACCCGCACCCGAAACTCGTCCGTGCCCACCAGCGTCGCCACGGAACTTTGCGCGTTGACGAGTTGCCCCGTCTCAACGGATTCATTCAGCACCAGCGCGTGAAACGGCGTGCGGATCATCGTGCGCCGCAAATCCAGTTGCGCCTTGAGCAACCGGCTTTTTGCGGCGTCAAGCGCGTGAAGTTTTTCCTTGAGATGCGGACGACGAAGGGCCAGTTCCTGACTCAACGTGTTGATTTCGCCGGCAGACGGGTTCAACAGGTCCCACTCACGCTGCGCGATGGCTTGCCGGCCCATCTCCACCTTCACGTCAAATTCCGCCTTCGCCAGGGAAGCGCGTTGCTCATTCACCGCGAGCTGATAATCACGCGGATCAATCCGCAACAGGGGCGTCCCTTCTTTGAGTCTGCCCCCAATCACGACATTGGGATGCAACTTCACCACCCGACCGCTGACTTCCGGTTGAACGGTCAAGCGCCGATGAGCGTGCACGGTTCCATACGCGGTGAGCATCGCCCGTTCATCCCGCTTGTGCGCGGTGATGACTTCGACAAAAGTTGGCTTCACGACCCTCAAGAGTTTGGGCACGTTCGGACGACTGGCCATTAACATCTGCGCCCCCAGGGCGGCCAACCCGACGATGAGAATGGGCAGGACGATCCGCCGCATGATGGACCGGAGACGCATGGCGCGACGCGAGCCGGTCATCGGGACGCTTCCCGTATGGCGAGTTCGCGCGTCTCGTCAGCCGGGGAGGGCGGATGCCATCCGCCCCCAAGGGCTTTGTAGAGCTGCACCACGGCGGATCGCTGATCGCGTTGCGTGCGAACCAGGGCGACATCCGCATCAAACGTCTCGCGTTGCGCCGCCAGGACATCCAGATAGGAGGCGTTCCCATTCAGATATTCAAGCTGCGCCAACTGCAAGGTTTCCCGCGAGACGGCGGCCAGGTGTTCACGTGTTGCTCGGATTTTTCGAATGGTGTGATGGGCGATGAGGGCGTCTTCCACTTCTCGAAAGGCCTGTTGAATGGTCTGTTCGTAGGCAATGAGCGCCTGTTCCTGTTTGGCCCTGCTCACGGCCACATTGGCTTGAAGGCGCCCCGCGTTAAACATGGGCATGGTGATCGTGGGCCCAAGCGACCAGACACGCGATGGGCCGACAAAGAGATCGGAAAAGGCCAGACTTTGCGCGCCGAAATTTCCCGTTAAACTGATCGCGGGAAACAGGGCCGCCTGGGCCACGCCGATGTCGGCATTGGCCGCGACCAACCGTTGTTCGGCCTCCAGAATATCCGGACGCCGCTCAAGCAGCGCCGACGGCAGTCCGGCGGGAACATCGGGCGACAGTGGGTGATCCTGAAAAGAAGCGCCGCGAACAATGGTGGCGGGATTGCGTCCAATGAGGAGACTAAGCTGATTTTCTTTTTGCCCTGTTTGGCGTTCAAGGTCGGGGATCACGGCCTGGGCGCGGGCCACTTCCTGTTCGGCCCGGCGAAGATCCAGCGTCGAACTCTGCCCCATGAGTGTTCGCAGCCGGATAAGATCACGTGACTCTTGTCGGGTTGTGAGCATGCGCCCGGCAATCTCGCGTTCCCGGTCCAGCTCCTGAAGGTCGAAATACGCCCGGGCAATCTCGCTGATCAGCGTCAGCACAACCGTCCGACGCGCCCATTCTCGTGCGAGCAATGCCGCCTGGGCTGCTTCGCCGGCTCGACGAAGTTTTCCCCACAAATCAATTTCAAACGAGAGTCCCGCCGTGGCCGTGAATTGATTGGTGGTAGGCCCTGCCCTGTCGCCGGCGCCGGGGACGCCAAACTGTTGCGCACGGGCGAGCGACGTCTGATTCCGTTGAAAACCGGCGTCGCCCTCAATCTGTGGAAATTGTTCGGCCCCGGTCGCGTCGAATTGGGCGCGAGCTTCCCGCACGCGGGAGACCGCCAGTTTCACATCCCTGTTGTCCAGCAAGGCCCGCCGGATGAGGTCTTGAAGGCGCTCATCCTGAAAGAGTTCCCACCATGTCAGATCGGCCAGTGAGAACGCCCCGGCGGCGGCGCCAGGTTGCATCCGAAAGCTATCGGCGGTCTCCACTGCCGGGCGTTCATACTCCGGCCCCAGGGCGCACCCGCCTATGATGAACGCGCAGAGGCACATCCGCGGCAACCAGACCATCGTCCTGTATCCGCCCCATGCCTGGTGATGACGGGCCGGTCGTCCCGTCCGGTTACTCGACACCTCTTGCCGCGTCCACGCTCCAAATACCGGAACCCTTGGCGGAGATGAACAGGAAGGCAAAGCAATACAGCGCGGCCAGTTCTCCCCCGTTCATGATCGGGAAAATCCCCGCCATCCCATGCATCATCCAGTACGCCGCGGCCATCAGCCCGCTACAGATGAATGCGGCCCATCGCGTGAACAAGCCCACCATGACCAGCAGGCCGCCGAGCAATTCAATAGGCCCGGCGATATACACCACGAACGCCGGAAGTTGATCCGCCATCGGATGGGGCACGGGAAATTGAAACAGTTTTTGTGTGCCGTGCCAAAGAAACAACAACCCCGTCGTGATACGCATCAGGGCATAAGTCGGGCAGGTGTACGATTTCATGAACATGTGAGCCTCCTTTGAATGTGAAAGCGCTTCACGAAATGAAGGCGCTTTTCTCGGCGCCCGGATGGTCTTGAGAGCGCATGGTTTGCGAGCAAACGGCTGGCACGCGATCCGTCTTCAACGGCCCCGCCCCGCATGGACGGAATTGTAAACTTCCTGACCGTGCTTGTCACTGTTTCGTTCACCGGCTCACGCGCATGGCGCACCGACAGAACATGAAGGACTACAGAGGCACTTTGGGCGGCTGGGACATATCTCGAAACGACAGAATGCGGCGTTTCCCTTCGGCATCAAATTGAATGACCAACTCCACGGCGTCCCCGTTCCGGAGTGTTCGCAGATCAATCAGGGAATCGGAAGGTCGTGGATGCACCGCCAGGAGAGCCTCGCCGGGAACGATGCGCCACCCCGTCTGAAAGCCCGGCGCGTCGTCGGAGCGTTCGGCCCAATTCAGCCAGAGCACGGGGCCGTCCAGGTCCAGCGTGCGCACGGTCCCCCGGATGCCCGTGGGGTTCTGAAAGTTCAGGATATCCGTCAGAAAGGTGTCCAGGGGATGGGGTTCGGTTTGGAATTGCGCCGGGAGTGAAGTGGGCGGGATGGAGTGCGCGGGAGGTGCGGTCGCGAGGACGAACAGGATGACGGGTACGATCATCAGGCCCGGCAGGTGACGATGCCCGCCCCGGCGAGGTCGCACCCGTGTGCCGTGCGATGGTTGTGCGCGATCGGGAACACCGATGCCGGAGGGTCGCGTCATCACAATCTACGAGGATGTTTCTTGCGGAGAGGCCGGCCCCGAAAGAGGAAACGTCTCGGGTTGACCAAGGGGAAGCGATTCAACGTACAGGGACGTCGAGGGAAACGCAAACGCCGCGCCGTGGCCCTCAACGATGGTTTTGACTCTGTACGCGAGGCGTTCCTTGCACGTCAGCCATTCCTCCCACTTCGTGGTTTTCGTAAAACAATAGAGCATCAGATCAATGCTGGAGGCTCCGAAGGCGTCCACGAAGACAAAACACGGGGTTCGTTTCGCCGGGTCCGTTTCAAAGTCCGGGCTGGTGGTCAGGTAGTCCCTGATATCGTGAATGATCGCGCGCAGTTGATCCTGGGTCGTGCGATATTCCACGCCGATGGTCCAGTAAATTCTTCGATTGGTCCTCCGGGAAAAGTTAATCAGCGCGCCGCCGTCCAGCTTTGAGTTGGGAATGGTCACCAGGGCTTTATCAAACCGGCGAATTTTGGTGGCGCGAAATCCGATATCCTCCACGATCCCTTCCACATCCGGCGTCTGAATCCAGTTGCCTTTTTCAAAGACGTGATCCAAAAAGATCGTCAGTCCCGCGAACAAATTCGCAATAAAACTCTGCGCGCCAAAGGCCACGGCCATGCCGACAAGCCCCAACCCCCCCAGGATGGCCGCCACGTTAAAGCCCCATTCCTGGAAGACGGTCGCAATCCCCAGGCAGACCACGATGAACTTGGTGAGTTTCACAAAGAAGCCCTTCATGGTGTCGCGCATGCTTGAGCTGGCCAGCATGGAAATCGCGCGATCCATGAGAGACGAACAAGGGTCAATGATCCGGAAGAGGGTCCAGAACAACGTGACGGCGATCATGGAACGAATGAGTTTGTCAAAAATCGCGCCGCCGGATTCACCCAGAGGGACGAATTGACCGGCCATGTAAAACCCCACCACCACGAAGGCGAGTCCCATGGGTTTTTCCACGGACTCAAGTACCAGATCATCCAGATCCGTTTTCGTTTTTTGGGTGATGGCTCGAAGTGAGCCAAGCACACACCGGAAAAAGATGCGACGCAGTCCCAGAAAGGCAAACAGCACAAGGAAAAACGACATGACGTCGCCGAGACTGATGCCCAGCACACCCGTGTGCCATACCTCCGCCACTGTGTTCAGGAATTCCGTCATGGTTTGGCTCCTTTGGCACGACCCGCCGTTCACCCACCGGCTTCCGTCGCATTCAAATATCGCGTACAATAGCGCGTTCGGACGTGTCTTGTCTAAATGATTTTCACCGTCCGTTGCGCCGACACCGAGGAGCCATGCCCCCCACGTCCCCCAGGCCCGCAACCCGTCTTCCAAATGTTCACATGCTGGACTGGCCGTCCATTGAAGACGCACTGCTCACGACCGGGTACGCCCATGTCCCGCGAGTGGTTCACCCTTCCGCCTGTCGCACGCTGCGGAGGCTGTACGACCGGGATCGGTATTTTCGATCCAGGATCGTCATGGAGCGCTATCGGTTTGGACAGGGGGAATATTCATATTTTGCGTCTCCGTTGCCGGCCCTGGTGTCCCATTTGCGGACCGGCCTGTATGCGCGGCTGGCGCCCATTGCCAATAGCATGATGGCACGGCTGAACCGCGCCAGTCGGTATCCCGCCACCCTGGGGGCTTTTCGACAAGACTGCCGCCGTCAGGGGCAAACCCAGCCGACGCCCTTGCTGCTTCGGTACCGCGCCGGAGATTTCAACTGTTTGCATCGGGACATCTATGGACCAACGCATTTCCCCCTGCAAGCCATGGTCATGCTTAGCGCCCACGGGAAGGAATTTGACGGCGGCGACTTTGTGCTGGTCGAAAACCGGCCGCGTCAACAGGCCCGCGTGACCGCGTTGCATCCCGCGTTGGGCGATCTCATCATCTTCCCCGTGCATGAACGGCCCGTTCGGGGAACGCGAGGCTGGCTTCGGGCCTCAATGCGGCATGGGGTCAGTCCGCTCACGACCGGCGAGCGATCTGTCCTGGGCATTATTTTTCATGATGCGCAATAGACGCTAGACGCGCACGGGACGCGCCCGGCCACCAGATCCCTCATCATCGGCCATGACCGGCCATCGTCGCGTCACGGCCAGGGTTGACAAAACCGGCGTGGACGATTCATGAAGAACACGTCGGCATGGCCACACGCACCGACTCAAACCAGGATCACGGTTCACAACACAGGAGGCACGACATGACGAGCAGCAAGAGCGAAAAAGGTGTTCCCGTCGTCATCAACGATTCCCGTTACCCCATGCGCGCGGCACGCCTGAAACGATGGTCTCTGCTCCTGGGGCTGCTGCTTTGTGTGTTCACGCATCCGGGAATATCCCAGGGCCAAACGGCATTTCATCTGACGCTGCCGTTGGGCCTGGAAGAAGACAGCCTTGTGATTCACAAGGACAACCCGCTGACCAAAGAAAAAGTGGAACTCGGAAAGTTGCTGTTTTTTGACACGCGATTGTCGGCGAACGAGACCATCGCCTGCGCGAGTTGCCACATGCCGGCGCTGGCGTTTACCGACGGCCAGCCGGTCTCCACCGGGATTCATCGCCAACAGGGCGGGCGCAGCGCGCCGACGGCCATCAACCGCGTTTTCAGCACGGCCCAATTCTGGGACGGGCGCGCCGACACGCTGGAGGCTCAATCCGTCGGCCCGTTCGCCAGCCCCGTGGAACATGGGTTTCCCAATCATGACGCGCTGGTTGCCAAGGTGAACACCATCGCCGGCTATCACCCGCTTTTTGAACGCGCCTTCGGGCCGACACCCATCACGGTTGACCTGATCGGCAAAGCCATTGCCAGCTTTCAACGCACCCTGTTGTCCGGGAACAGTCCCTATGACCGGTTCAGCCAGGCGGACGAGGAGGGCGCCTTATCAGACGACGCGCAAAACGGCTTCCGCGTGTTCCTGGGAAAAGGCCAGTGCCTGCGCTGTCATTTCGGATTCAATTTTACCGATGAGCAATTTCACAATCTCGGCGTGGGGTGGGAAGAGAAGCAGGACGACCGTGACGTTGGCCGCTACGCCGTCACGAAAGACCCCAAAGACCGCGGCGCGTTCAAAACGCCCACACTCCGCGAAATCGCCCGAACGGCCCCCTACATGCACGACGGCCGCTTAGCGACGTTACGCCAGGTGATTGATTTTTACGATCAGGGAGGAACCCCGAATCCTCATCTGGACCAGGCAATCAAACCGTTGAGTTTGACGGAGAAGGAAAAAGAAGATTTAGTGGAATTTCTGTACGCGCTGAACGGGGAAGGTTGGGCTGTCACGCCGCCGAGGAAGTTTCCCAGGTAAGGCGAGCCAGCCTTGCCGCGAAGGATGAGCCGCTTCGGGGTCGCACATTGTGGCCCCGGCGATCATCGTCCCACATCCGACCACACCGCATACTCATTCCCGTTGGGATCGCCAAAATGAAAACGACGCCCGCCGGGAAATGAGAACACAGGCTTGATGATTGAGCCGCCGGCCTTTTCAATCTTTGCCTGCGTGTGTTCCATGTCGTTGCTGTAGAACACGATCAGCGCGCCGCCATGGCTTGTGGACGCGCACAAGTCGGACTTGAAAAACCCGCCGTCAATGCCCGCGTTTGAGAACGCCATATAGTCAGGCCCGTACTCCACAAACGACCAGCCGAAGACCGTGGTGAAAAACGCCCTGGTCGCCTCCATGTCCTTCGCCGGGAACTCAACGTAGTTGATTTTTTCGTGGTGGTTCATGGTTTGACTCCCCGGAGCTTGGCTTCAGCGGTTTCGTATGTCTCCAGATGGGCGCGCATGAGGCTCTTCCACAGTCTGCCATGATTCGGCACGTAAAAATGAAGCAGTTCATGGACGATCACGTAATCCTGAACATCCGCATCAGCCGACACAAGCTCCTCATTGAAATTCAAATGGCCGTTCGTGGAACAGGAGGCCCACTTATTGCGCATCGGGCGAATGCCGAGCCAGACGACGTTCACATCCAGCTTGTCCGCCCAGTGATGAACGCGGTCTTTAAATGCCTGCTTCCGATGGGCGACATCCATGGATTCAAGTCCGCTCCGCTTTTTCAAGGAGCTTGAACAGCTCATCCACCACGGCGGCGCTCCTGTCCACATCCTCCACTGCGGCATGGATGGCGAGGGTGACGTCCGTGCGAAGTTGCCGCAATGCGCTCTCGCTTGTCTTCCAATTTGGAAAGTCGGCGAAGGATTGGCGGATCGTGCGGCTGACGGTCTCGGCGTCTTTCACGTTCGCGTCGCGCAGGCTTTGATAGACGAAGTACGTCAGGCCATCAAAGGATTTCTCCGCCTGCTCCTTCTTGCGCGTCTCGTTCTTCTCAATTTCCATGAACAAGTCCGCCAGTGCGTCGGCGGTCATGGTCTGCCGTTGCTCGAAACTCTCCAGCACCGTCCGCGCGCGTTCGGCCATGGCGATGAGGAGCGGGTCGTCACTGTTGTCCTCCGCGTTCTTCTCGATGCTCTTAACAAGGTTGATGACCCTGGTGTTGTCCCCGGCGTGTTGACGCTTGATCAGTGCAATGGTGTCCGCGTTGATCTCCACCAATTCGTTGGTGGCCTTGACGCCATAGCTGCCAACCTTTTCCTGAACCAGTTGGTTGGTCTTCCGTTGGAAATCATGGTCGGCATACACCTTTCTGGCGTAGGCCTTACGCACGATGTCATACATCGCGGAGAGGGTGCCGTAGTCGGCGATGAAGGGGCGCAGGAACGCGTCGGGTGAGATGATCTCGTAGAGTATCTCAATCTCTTTATATTCCTTGAAAAACTCTTTGCGGCGTTCGGGATCGCGGAAGCGCTCGATGAGAGTATCCACGTCTTTGTCGTTGAAGCTGCGTTCAATCAGGCCGAGGTAGGCCGGCGCCCTGGACTCCATCTTGTTTTTGAAGAGCGTCTTCAGGAGCTTGATGTCCTTGACGATGGCGTTGATCTCGTCGCTGTCGAAGGCGAGGGCCTTTTCCAGCTTGTCGAAGATGCCGACAAAATCCAACACGAATCCGTGGGGCTTCTTCATCTCCTGCGCCTCGTTCTCATAGGGGCGGTTCACGCGGGCGATGGCCTGCAGCAACGTGTGGTCGCGCATCGGCTTGTCGAGATACATGGCGTAGAGCAAGGGCGCGTCAAAGCCGGTCAGCAGTTTCTCGGTGACGATGAGGATCTTCGGTTGCTGGTCAATCTTGCTGAAACTCTTGCGGATCTGCCGTTCCTTCTTCGGGTCAAGGTGGAATGCCTTGAGCAGGGCGGAGTCGTTGTTGCCGCCGGTATAGACGACCTCGGAATACTCGCGCGGGAGAAATTGATCGAGCGCGTGCTTGTAGTGGGCGCAGGCTTCGCGGTCAACGCCGACGAGGAAAGCCTTGTAGCCGAGCGGCTCCACGTTCTCGCGATAATGTTCGGCGACGAACTGCGCCACCTTCCGGATTCGCTCCCTGCCCTTGAGGAAATTCTTCATGTTCACCGCCCGCTCGAGGATCTTGTTCAGCTCCTCAATATCGGCCACACCCTCGGCCTCGGCGAGTGAGAGGAACTCCGCGTCCAGCGTCTCGTGCGGGACCAGCATGTCGTTGGGGGCGAGCTGATAGTAAAGCGGCAGCGTCGTGCCGTCCGCAATGCTGTCGGCGATGGAATACTTGTGCAGGTAGCCCTGGTCATCCTCGCAGCCAAAGGTCTTGAAAGTGCCCTTGCCATAGACGGTCTTGTCCACCGGGGTGCCGGTGAAGCCGAGGTAGGAGGCGTTCGGCAGGCCGGCCATGAGAAAGTTGCCGAGGTCGCCGCCGGTGGTGCGGTGGGCTTCGTCTATGAGGACGTAGATGTTTGAGCGCGTGTTGATGTTCGCCGGCATGTCGCGGAACTTATGGATCATCGTGACGATGATGCCCCGGTAGTCGTCCTTCAGCATCCGGTTGAGTCTGGTAATGCTGGTGGCGTGTTTCAGGTTGCCCAAGCCGAGCGCGGCGAGATTCTTGAGCATCTGGTCTTCCAGTTCGTTGCGGTCAATCATCAGGAGGACGGTCGGCTTGTCCGCCTCATGTGCGCGGAAGAGCCGCTCCGCCGTCTTAATCATGGTGAAGGTCTTGCCGCTGCCCTGGGTGTGCCAGACGAGGCCGCGTGTGCGCCTGGGGTCCAGTGCGCGGCCGACGGTCGCCTCCACCGCGCCGGTCTGGTGCTGGCGCAGGATGTATTTGTGCAGCTCCTCGTCCTTCTCGGCAAAGACGATGTAGTCTTTCAGGAAGGCGAGCGTCTGCGGGATGGCGCAGAAACTCTTCACCTTCGTTTCCAGTTTGCCGACCTCCGCATCCTTCCAGTTGAAAATGTTCCGCCGCACCGTATTCCAGCTCACCCCGTAGGAAAAGCCGATGGCGTCGGTGGCGGTGAACAGTTGCTGCGACACGAACAGCTCCGGCGTCTCGCGGTGGTAACGGCGGATCTGGTCCACCCCCAGGTCAATCGCCTCTTTCTTGTTGGCGTTCTTGCACTCAATCACCAGCACCGGAATACCGTTGATGAGAAAGACGACATCCTCCCGCGTACCGTAGTGGCCGTTATGAAACGCCCACTCCTCGGTGACTTCGTACACGTTGCGCGCCGGGTTGTCGTAATCAATCAGGATCAGGTCGCGCTCGCGCTTCTCCTCGTGGTCGAAGAACTTGCCCCGGTTGCGAAGGTACTCGACGAAGTCCCGGTTGCCGTAAATGTCGGTATGGAGATGGCGGAATTGCACGAGCAACGCGCCCGTGGCCTCGGCGTAGCGCGGGTTGAATTCTCGCACCCTGGCGTCGAGCAGGTCGTCGAAGAAGAGCGAGCGGTTTTTGGCGCGGTCGGCTGGTGGTGCGCTGGAGTCAAACCCGCGCCGTTGTTCGGCTGTCTCGCGGGAGACAATTGTCCAACCGATGGTCTCGGCGTAGGCGAGGATTCGGGACTGGACGGTTTTGTGTTCGGAGGGGGTGGGCATGATTTTCAGGGCCTGGCTGGATTCGGCCCGCTGGTTTGAGGGTTTCCGGGTATCGCGACACGATGTCGCGATACATGTCGCGATCGCCTCTCAAGAAGCCAATTGGTCGCTCGATCGCGACATCGGGTCGTGATTCGTGTCGCGTTCATGACTGAATCACCTGGTATTCTATGGCTGGCCCGCTCCCACTCTGCCGAAGCAATCCAAGGTCGACGAAACTGAATACTTCGCCGGACTGATGATGCTTGATAAGACTATCCCAAAATCCCGGGCATATTTCGAAACTGTAGTAACTGTTTTTGGCCGAGATCAGGACATCAGAATCTATAATGTAGAGTGAGTCAGGATTCATGGCAGGCCTATGCCAAGCCGACGTGCATATTCCTGGAATGCCCCGCCATTCAGCCCCGTCAGATCATACGCCTGCTTGAAACCGATGCGGCCCTCTTTGGCGGCGCGAATCACGCTGGTGGCGAAGAGTTGTCCCACACGCGCGTTTTGATTGTGATAAAAATCCCCGCCCCCCGTGGCTTGTTCATTTTTGCGTTCCTGCTTGAGAGAGGATTCGTAGAAAGCGAAAAAGTCCGAACGACTAACCAGGCGCAGATCCATGGCTCTTCGTCCAATCACAATCGGACTGACCTTGAATATCCGCGCCAGATCTCGAAATGGCGATGCGGCGCGCTTCACACCAGGCCAGTGTGCCCGGAGTTCTGCTTCGGGTACCAGAAATTCGGCTGCCGAGCGATCGCAAAACTCTTCGGTCTCATCGCCTTCAGGAAATATGCCGGGGAAGCCGGAAATGCCAGACCCCGTGGAGCCTAACCAGATATGTGCCAGTTCATGCGCCAATGTAAACATCTGTGCCGATTTGGCGTCCGCGCCATTGACAAATATCAGCGGCGCCAGATCATCACTGATCGCAAAACCGCGAAATTCTTCCACGTTGAGCTTGCGGCGAGCGTTATTGCCAACAACGCCGTTGATCACTGGAATCACACCCAGTTCTTCTATGTCACGGCGCAGGGCGCCAACCGCCTCCTGCCATGTCCGGACTTTCCCTGCCCAGCCATCCTCCAGTCCCACCAGTCGGCGCATTTCCCGTCCGACCGCTGCCGGATCATCGCTCAATCGGGCACTGCCAACGAACGGGAGAGGCTGTGCCTCACAATCGGCACGATCGTCGCGCAACCACGCCTGCCGTCTTTGCATCGCATAAATCGTATCCAGCAAATCCGGGCTGACAGTGCCCTTCTCGTGCTTCTGTACAGTGCGAAAGTCAGGAAGTGGCGGCGGGATGTCCGGGGGTTCGGGAAGAAAAAGGAAACCAAAAGGCACACGGGTTGCCTTGGCAAAATCTTCAAGCTGTTTGAAGGTCGGTGAGAGTGCGCCGCTTTCCCAATCCTGAAGTTTGGGGAACTTGCCGACGAGATCATCAAGACCCAGGTGCGCGCGCTTTAGCGCCCACTGCACCAGTTCAGGTTTGATCTCGACACGATTCATACCATGGCCTCCCTGGCCATGTTAGCTCTCGAGGACTTGTCGGCTACCTCGCGGGACACAATTGTTCAACCGATGGCCTCGGCGTAGGCGAGGATCCGGGCTTGGACGGTTTTGTGTTCTCCGGGAGTGGGCATATTCAATCGCTACTAAGGCGCAACCAAGACGAGGTGGGGAATCTGCTGCTCGTTGGCACTGATTGTTCGGTTGAATCGAAATCCGGGTGCTGGAATCTCGTTAGAGAATTTCCGAAAGGCAGTATTATAGAAGTTGCGTAGGATAAATCCACCGAAGGCAAGAGGGCTGACGGGAGAGCAAACTGGAATCCTGCAATTCTGATATTGGCCAAGCGTTAGGTGGGAATATGGATGATCAACATCAACGTAGCGCGCCTCGTCAGCGTTGAAGTCGAACCGAATTGGAAACGAAACGATGTTCCGCGCGACAATATCCGCATATATATCGTCAGACAGATAGACTTCTGGATCATTCTGAAAATGCTCCAAGTCGTGTGATGGGAAATAGCTGAGGCAATGCTCGATAACTTCGCCCGCCTCGAATCGGTATCGAAGGCAAACCAGCCCACCGTCGATAAGCTTCATGTTAAAGCAATTCGCTTCAGAAAGAGAATTGTAGATATCAACATATGAAACGTTCCGCAGTGCGACGGTAAGGGCTTCCGCGTTTTTGACTGTGATCTCAAAATTGGAGTCAGGGTCTCCATGGGTTGACGGAAAGTTCTGCTGATTTGACAGGCTCACACCAACCAGTGCGGCAGTCAGCTTATTGATCTCAGAAAGTGTGTCATTTGCTCTCATCGGAATGACCTCACTTTCCTTTTCGGCTCAAGAACGCTTGTAGCTTTTTAACGACGTCATCAGGGTAATCCTCGATGAACGTTTCTTCTGATTCGAAAGATTCAAGGAGGTCTAACAATATCTGTTGCTTCTGATCGAGACGCTCCTTCTCGGCTTTCGACATGTCCCGGTTGACGATCGTGATTTCCTTACGTTGCTCCTCGGTCGGATAGTCAAATGAGAGCTTAAAATCCGACGCTTTCACTTTTTCAAATTCCTCTTTGAGCGCCGCCATTTTGGGACCGACGCCCAGCACACGGACCCACGCTTTGCTGCGTGTGATGGCGGTGAAAAGACGATTACGGACACGGGCAAGATCGCGCGGAAGAACCGCCGAAAAGCAGTCCTGTGCATTGATAATGTAAACCATTCCCGCTTCATTCCCTTTAGCCCGGAAAATTCCCGTGAACGTCACGGTGCCCGGTTCCGAAAAGCTGTCCGCAGAGTTGGTGACTCCTGCCAGGTTGGAGTTGACCCCTTTCTGCAAGAGTGTTTGTCGCGCAATGCCCACAGCTCCTTTCGTCGTCAATGGGTTGGGATTGATCACAATGATGTCATCTGGCAGCAGTTCGTCTTTCGTTAAGTTCTCAAGAACTCCTTCGACCAAGCGCGTTGTTTGAGCCTCATCCGAATCAAAAACCTCAAATGAAATGAGATCGTCGATTGATGAATGCGTTTCCAAGAATTCAGGGCTGGATTTCGAAGTTCTCTTAAGGGTAACCGCCTTCCCATCCTCTAGATACCCGTTAGATACTTTATAGCCTACATCAAGCCAGAGAGGGCTGTTTTCGAATATCTGAACTAATCCTTCCTCGCGATAGATTCCAAAGCCCAAGGCGTGCGCCGTCGTCAACACTGGGCGAGAGTTGCGGTAACAAGTGTCGAGAACAATGTCCTGTTTGGGTTTGCCGGGCTCTTCCGGATGAAGAATCACTCGTGATGATCCGTCAGATTTTTTGCCAAAGATATCCTCCATCGGGGGGAGCGTTCGCATTCCAAGATTCTGAAGCTCGTCATATGCGTAAACAAGGCGCTTGGACTCCTTTAGTAGCTCGTAGCAAAGTAGCAAGAAGTTCGGCGCTAAATCTTGGGCTTCATCCACGAAGATCGCATTATACTTCGGGACAAATTGCTTCGTGCGTTCGAGAGCAACGTTGCATGCTTCTTCAAACTCCTTGTTGCCAGCAAACCTTGCTCGAGCGCTCTGAAAATCAAAATATTCGACGCCGTGGTCTCTGCAGAATTCGAAGTAGATTCCTGCCCTGTCTTGTCCGCCAGGTGCGCCCCAAGCATTGAGAATCCGAACTTTATCCCAGTCGGGTTCTGCATTAGCCTGCTCTAGGACGAATGTTGTAATCAGATTCTCAAATTGCTTTTTGAGAGACCTTGTGTGGAAAGTGACCGCGATATCCCAATCAGGGTGTCTCACGTGCAGATAGGCGGCTTTCAGTGCCAAGACGATTGTCTTTCCAGATCCCGCTAACCCGCGAATCCGTTGAACGCCATCGAAGGTTTCGACGACCGCGGCACTTTGTTGCATATCGAGGTTCGCGATTGAATCTTCAAGTGTTTTGATCTTGGTTCCTTTGGAATTGGGATCCTTGAGGTCGCGTCTGCGTCGGCCGCGGCGGAGGGTTGAAATAGCTTGGATAACGGCAACAAGCGGAGCGAAAATGTCGCCATCTTGCTCATCCAACCCATTGATCGTGGCAATCAGGTTATGGGATCCGCAAAGCGGATAGTCTTCTTTCTGGTGAGTTTCGAGATTCGCCACGACTGGCGCAAACGTCACCGTGTGAATATTGACTCTGAGCTGACGCTTCCGGATTAGAGTCTGATGCTGCAGGAGCTTGGCCTGCATTTTGTTGAAAGCCTCATCCTGATTGTCTCCGTATTCACCGACCTCTCGCCCTTCAATCAGGTTAAACAAAACCAATCCCTTCTGTTGCGAAACCAAGAGGGCATCAATGGGAAACGATCCGTCGGGCGTTCCGATGATCGGATAGCCAATGTATAGCGTTCCCTCAATATCCTCTTCGGAAGAGAGTGTTTCTGCCAACTGCTTGCTGGAAACTGGTTTTACTGTGCTACCCCAAACGGTATTGATCATGATCTTGTCCTGTTGCTGTTAATGGTTTCACACTACCACATCTAATTCGACACACGTAACACGGGTCTTCGCGGTCATCAGTTCGTGGAGGAGGTGCGGAAGAGGGCTTCGAGTCTGCGCTTCTTGTCGGTGTGGCTCCAGATCTTCGCATCAACTCCTCCGATTGCTCGGGCAATCTCCACCTGTTGCTCGTATGGCGGAGAAGGAATCTTCAGTATCGAGATTTCGTTCTCGGATTCTTCGCGGGACACAATTGTCCAACCGATGGCCTCGGCGTAGGCGAGGATTCGGGCTTGGACGGTTTTGTGTTCGGAGAGGGCGGGCATCGGTTAGTTTGCGGTTCTGCAACTGGTGAAATTCTGTGCAATTGTCTTCACTACGTCTGAGAGAGGAATCTTCCAGTGCTCTGCAATTAGCGCGTAGGTATTCTTAGTAGCAGTGATCGGGTTCTTTGTGAGAAAGGGGGCATCGGACTCAACCAACACTCGATTCCGTGGGATAATATCGAGGAGAGCCTTGTGCTTGCCGTTCAACATCCGACGGTTGAACGAGAAAAAATGTCCTGCCTCTATACCCTCTGCGGCAACAACCGGGCCTGCCGTGAAATAGTGGAAGCAGATCGGCCCTACCTTGTTTTTAGCCAACATCTGAAGAAGGTCTTTCGCGGCTTCGCGGCTATGAACGCTGACAAACTTCCCTCCTTTCACCGAGTTTAAGATCCGAGAGAATGCTTCGACTTGAATTGACTTGGTCTCTCTGCCCTCACGGGAAAAATCGAGTCCAATTTCTCCGATGAAATCGCAGGTCTTGGAAAGTTCAACGAACTCATCAATCTCGCATTCTCCCTCCTTGACGTGAAGCGGATGTAGACCCAATGCAGCGTGAACGTTCTTGTACGGTGCAAGGTGCGGGAGGCCCAAACGGAAGTGACTTGGGAGCATGGTAACGGCAACGCACATCGTTTGCGTTGCCTCTACCTTTCTGGCTAAACCGACGGGGTCATCGTGGAGATCTAGGTGGCAGTGCGTGTCGATCATACAGGATCTCATTCAAACTAAGTTTACACCGCCCAACCAAGCCCTTAGCTCGGTTCTCAAGCGCACGATCAGATCGACGTAATCAGTTTTGCGGTCTCTCTCTAGATGCCCATTTGACCGCAGTTTTCGCCAAATCGAGTTCTCGTCAAGGTCTGTCTGGACAAAATCGATGACGGTTTGAAGGTCGCTGTTGGGCTTCAATAAATCCGAATTACCCCACTCCTTCCGATTCGATACCGTGCATCCATAGTGTTCTTCCTCGAAACCCGCGAACTTGACGGCGGATTGTCGGAAAATGCAGGGGACACAATGTCCACAAGCCAATGCACTCTTGTCGTGCCAGTGCATCGGGCCGAATCCTCGTTTGCCGCAAGACGCAGATTTCTGGTAGATGCTCCGCAAGAACTGTTGGTTTCTACAACTGGCCAGTATTTCACCTTTGGTCATTAACTGGTAAGGGTTTTCAACGTGGTAAGAAAACCCGAGATCATGGAGTACCTGATTGAATAGCTGAATGAAGTGGGGATGAACTGTGCGGGTACTAAGCGATCCACTGCGGGCGGAGGAAAGAGGGTAATTTACTGCAATAGCACCGTTCTCGGGAATCAGTATGCGCGTTTCTTCGCCAACAAACGATGCAGCGAGGACTCCGTTTCCTAGGAACGTCAAGGAACGACAGCGGAAATTGATGTCCCCGCCCCTCTTTTGGAGGCCCGAACGCGCAACGAAGCGTATTGCCCTGCCAGGATAGGCACAGTTCAAACTTGGCAGAAGACGCTCTTGGTCGGACCTGGCGTTTTCTGCGTGTTGATCGTATGTGGATGCTAAGACAAGTGAGCCATCCGGATTATCTTCGAACCAATCTACAATCCCTGTAATTGAGTCTAGGCCGCCCGAGAAAAGTGAAACCGTGGTTGCTCTAGTCGTTTTCTTGGATCGAAGTTTTCTTCGCACTGTATGGAACGGCGAACCAAACAGCGGGATTGACTCATTGATGAAAGAGAGACGCCAAATATCCCCCGTCAGGAATTCGAGCATTTTCTCAGTAGTCGCCTTGCAAGCATCCCATCGAGCCGGGTCATTGACTGGAATCTCGACAGCTATTTCTCGAGTCCAGCGATCGCCATCACCGGAATTTCGTCCGATTAGCCTGTCGCACCCGTAAATAACGGCACAGAAGTAGGCGAACTCTCCTGCAACTGGATCAAATGCCCTATAGGTCCGAGCATACTCCTTGATGTTGAAGGAGAGCTTTCTCGGCTCCTGACCCGCAAGATTCAGGTAGACTCCAGCACCAGAGTGAAAGGGCTCCTCAGCCGCAGTTGTAACGGTTATATCATGCATAACTGATCAGGATATTGAGAACTTCTTGATTAATTTCATCTGCGATTGCAAAGGCTTCTGGGCTATTCCAATCGATCAAAGCGAGATCGCGTTCCTGGGAAAGTTCTTCTGTTACAAGCGCACGAATCAACTCCCGTGCCTGCGTAAAGAATTGATCACATTCAGCTTGCGGAATTTTCTCACGAACAAACCCGCCCTCTTTTTGTTCAAAGTTGATCGCCAGAACATTGACGAAATAAATCAGGAGATATTTCTTAAGGTCTTCCGCTCGCTCGCTCAACATTTCATCGAACTCCTCAAAGGTCTTTGCGCCTTCGCTTAACTCATCTAGTGTCCTAGCCGTTGCTTCTGCCAGCGCCGAATCGTCGAGCAAGCCACCATTTTCGCAGAGCCTGTCCAGGACTGCATCAAGGATTTCGTCCAGAGGCTTTCCTTCGAGGTCCCGGAGTCCGAGCGTCTTAAGTGCTTGCCCTAGGCCCGAAGACGCTGCACTGGAAAGGAATTTGCCAAATCTGGCTCCTGAAACCGCGGCGCGAATCCTCGCGGTAGCGCCGCCACCGCCACCTCCAGCTCCGACGGTTCTTCCATTTGCTGATGTTCCACCATACAAGGCTTCCGCCCGGCCTGTCGTTCCTGAGTTAATGAACCGTTTATGGGCGTTCGCAAAAGCACTAACTGCATTGGTCATTTTTGCCTTTGTTGGCGGACCGTCAGAAATGGCGTCACCAACTTCTCTGTTAACGCCTGGCCATTTGGGGCTGCCATATGATTTTGAAGTTCCCATAGAATTGTTCTATTTCTTTGGCTTCTTCGGGCTAAGGGTCCGACCGATCCTGGTCTCTGTGTTTGTCAACGAGGCGATGACGTCATTGATAATCTTCGATGAGGTGTCTGCGGCGGTGAATTTGGCATTTCGCAGTTTGACCCCAAGCCCAGGGTGGAGTTGAGATGCTCCAATCTTCATTACGCTCGCCCCGAACGCTGCTGCTGCGAGTTCCGACCCCGCCATCGCCAGATCGAGGAGTGAATCCAGAGGCGTGTGATTTGCGGGGTCCTGCATCGCTTTCTTCGCAACCATGGCAACAACTCCCGATTGCTCATCCTCAGATAGAGATGCAAAGTAATTTTTTCGATTCTGCGGTGTCTGTGAATCGGAAAGTAGAGCATCAGCACATTGGCGCATCGCTTGGCTAAGGAGCCTTACACCGGACAAAGTGTCGGTGACTGAACTTCGGGATAGCCAGAAGTAATCGCGCAAGTCGACACCGGACAGGCTTGGTTCAGACTTAAGCCACTTCCAAAGTCGAGGCGTTCTCCAACTCGAAAATTTGTCTTCAATCTCTTCAGGATTGCCAGCGGTTTCAATTGCTTCCAGTGCTTCAACAGTTCCATCGGGGCTATGACGATGGAGGGAGTAAAGCTCCTCAAAGCGGGTCGAACTAATGTATTCAAGAACCATCAGCTTAATGAGAATGTGATCCTTTACGTGGGAAAGTTGGGCCACGTGTCCCAATTTCTTTCTGAGCCAATAGGCGTTGAGGAATCTCTTAATCTGTCGAGGATTCCCTTTTAGGCCATCCGTAATCGCATCGGAACACGATTCAACCAAACGAATGCATTCAGTGAGCTCACTTTTTGTTTCTCCTTCAGGAAGGGCTTGCAACGTAGCGTCGAGCGGAAATGCGGTATAGCGTTCATGGGTTAGAAATTCATCGTATTGGGCTCTCAGAGTACTGAAATGGTCACCTTCCATGTGCTTCTTGAGAAACAAGAAACTCATGTAGGATCTGACCTCGTGAGGGGCCAGCTTAGGAAGCGTATATGGAACCTGGATTAGTTTCTCCAAGTAGTCGGTCACAAGCGTCTCTAGCCCAGCAGGTGCTTCCCGCTCTCCGGAAAATAGAGTCGAATACCTGATGCGAATCGCGTTTTCGACAATCCGACGGTCTGCTGCCACAACGAAGGCAGTGCTTTCGACATTCAAAAAGAGTTTAATGGCTTCGAGATTCTCGATCACCCTTTCCGGCGAACAACGGTCGAGATCATCGATTAGAATTACAAAGGACTTGAGACCAGTTTTTTCAATGAGGGACTGGAAGTCCTTTCGGAACGAACGGACATTATGGACGGTTTCTTCAACTTCCGTTAGGTAGTCCACTGGATTCACTCCGCCTGTCGCTGGTGCCGCCTGGTCGCCCGAGTCATCACTTTCTTTCGGAGCAATTGGGTTTTCGACTCCAACGAGCAAGAGAGGGTTCGCTGTCACGTAGGCGAGTGCGGCGGACGTGCCAAACTTCAAAACTTTCATCCAACGCACTCTTTTCAGAAGTGAGGTGATCTCATCTTTAACCGCATCGTCCCATTCACGCTGCTTTCTTAGTTCTGTCAGGAGCGATGTTAAGATCGCGGCCTTCGCGTCCTCGTAGCCTTCAAACACCCAGCTGTTGAAATAGATTACAGCAAAATCTGGATGTTTGGAGAAGTTCCGTTGCAGGATTTTGAGGATACTTGATTTCCCCCCGCCCCAATCGCCGAATAACCCAATTGTGACGGGCAACATTTCGGGGTCAGTTACAATCTCTCCAATCAAATTAGCATGAAGGGAAAAACCGAGTAGATCTTCGTCTGTTTCGTTGTCGGACCACATAATAGTAAATAATTCGAAAGAGGTTAATTTGTTGACGAGAAAGTGAGCTTTGAAACACGGGTTTTCGCGGTCATCAGTTCGTGAAGGAGGGTGCGGAAGATGTCTTCCAGATAGGTCTTTTGCGCGCGATGTCCCCGGATCTTTGTATCAACAGTTGCAAGCACATCAACGATCTCGGATTGCTCCTCAATTGAAGGAATCGGAACCAGGGCTTTCGAAATGCCCTGCTGATTGATGGTTGTCATCGTCGTCGTTTTGGATCGAAGAACCAGGTCGTTCTTACCGATATCGGAACGCCAAAAGGTTGAAAGAAACTCTGGGATCAGTTTACGCGAATCCGTCTGGACGCGAATCAAATGGCAATCGTAGAAAACGGATTCGCTGAGGTGTCTGGCAACGCAGTTTTGCCCAATTCCGTCCCGCTTAAGCGACGACCTGACAACGAGGATATCGCCATCTTCGAGCCAATATTGGGCGACTGAGTCGGCGGGTACGTCGAGCCTCTCTAGCCTCGAAAGATCGAGATGGGTCTCTCGATACATGTCGACAACGTTCGCGAAAAGGAAGCCATGCCCAGTCTCCGGCTTCTTAACGAATGCGCCATTTTGAAGGTTGGTTCGAATTACGTTCACTAGCTTCACCACCACCCAGCTTTCGGGGACGGGGCCGATTTCGGTTTGTTTTTGGGGTTCGTGGCGGAGGCCTTCGGTGAAGAGCTTGTGCATGAGGGCCTTTTTTAGCTCGGTGGTGGTCTGAATGATCCGCTCCTGTGCTTCAATCGCCCGCTGTACCGTCGAAAGGATGTGCGCGATCTTCTTCTGCTCGGGGAGTGGGGGGATAGCTACTTGAGAATTCGCGAACTCCTTCCCCGTTACGTGCTTCATCGTGCTACCGCGTGCGTTGTCGGCAATGCGCTCAATCCCATGGACCATGGCCCAATAGAAAAATTCGACCGATAGTTCATCAAGGTTTGGTGTCGCCTTGAAAATGTGCTGATTTAGCCACGCATCGCCACGGTTCCACCGATAAGTGCCGAGTGAGGCAGACCATGAAATCAGAATGTCGCCATCTCTTATTCGGTATTTCTCCGGGACCTCACCATCGTAGTAGTTGAACGGCTTATTCCAATCGTTCAGATTCTGAATGCGAATTATCGGAATTCCTGAGGAACTCCATTGTTTTGGTTTGAACGCAAAGCCATTGAGATAGCTACCGATGTCGCCGACGGTCTTGACTGACCACGATGGTGGTAATGACTCGGAATACTCTAATTGCTTCCCGATCATACCCGATCTTCTCCAAAATCCCCCGCAACGCCTTGCCCCGATTGTTCGCGGGCAGGAATGCCTGCACTCTTTTGAGGGGTCATGCTTTGCTCCCTTTTGCTTTCAAGTCCTTCTCCATGTCCTCGATGGCACGGAGGTCTTCGGTATCGGTTTCGAGAGCTTCCTGTTGGCGGCGCTTGATGTCGAAGGATTCATAGCGCTGGCGGGCGATCTGTTCCATGTCGTCGTGGCTGACGGAGCCGGGGCCATCAAGGACAGGCTGTTCGTTGAATGTGAGCATGCGGTCAATGTTCTTCCGCCAGTAGTCCAGGGTGAGGTCTTGCCGCTGTTGCGCACGTAATTCAGCCTGTTCCAGGAAGATGACGACGAGACGGTTGAGGGTGTCAAGTTCCGGCTCGGCGAGGTAGTTTTTTGCGACGAGGACATCGTGTTTGCGTACACGAGCGCCGCTCCACGTGGTGAGGGCCATGCTGGGAGCGGCGGGGTCGGCGCGGCCGACGATGAGTTCGGCGGCGGTCTTGCCGGTGACGGCGAAAAGAAGCTTGTTCTGGACTTCAGCAAAAAAGATCTTGGTTTCCTGCTCGCGGATGCGGTAGTCGCTGCTGAGGGAGAAGAGGTCGCGGATTTTCTGGTAGAAACGTTTTTCCGAAGCACGGATCTCGCGGATGCGAGCGAGGAGTTCGTCGAAGTAGTCCCAACCGCCGGGGGTTTTGAGGCGTTCGTCGTCCATGACAAAGCCTTTGACGAGATAGTCCCGCAGGTGGGTGGTGGCCCACTGGCGGAACTGGGTGCCGCGGGGGGAGCGGACACGGTAGCCGATGGCAAGGATGAGGTCGAGGCTGTACGCCTTGGTGCGATAGCGCTTGCCGTCGGCGCCAGTTGTCAAGGATTCCTTGACAACTGAATCCTGGGCCAGTTCGCCTTCCCTGAAGATGTTTTTGGCGTGGAGATTGACGTTCTGCTTGGTGGTTTGGAAGAGTTCGGCGACTTCGAGCTGCGTGAGCCAAACAGTGTGGCCGTCAATGCGGAGGTCGAGGCGCGTTGTGCCGTCTTTGGAGGTGTAGAGGATGAGTCCGTTCATGATCCAACCCCGATCTTCCCCAAAATCTTCTTCAACGCCTTGTCCGTCTCCCGCGCCTCAGCCTGGCTTTTAATTATGGCGAATTCGCCGGAATTAAAATCGGGGTTGTGGACGGCCTCCCAGATGCCGAGAAATTCGACGGTGTTGCGGTTGCGGAGCCAGTCGGAAATGAAGAAATCGCCATCCTTGGCTTTGAGCATGTCGGTGAGGGAGATGTAGTCCTCGTTGTCGCGTCGGATGACGGCAATCTCTGTGCCCCTGACGTTGATTCTGGCGTTGGTGGGTTTTTTCTTCATGTGCCTGCTCCGAGTTTGGTGAGAATCTTCTTCAACGCCTTGTCCGTCTCCCGCGCCTCGGCTTCAATCGTCTTCAGTTCCTCGACGATCTCCGCAATCGGCCGGTAGGTTTCGGCGTCGCTGGTGTGGATGTAGCGGCTGGGGGAGATGTTGTAGTCGTTGTTCTTTAGCTCGGCGTGATCAACGATGCGGCTAAGTTTTTCCTCTTCCTTCCACGCGATGAGGGTGTCGGCGATGCGTTGGATGCTGTCGTCCGGGATGAAGTTCTTGGGGTCGCCTTTTTCGAAGATCTGGCTGGCGTTGACGAGGAAGATCTTGCCTTGTCGGGTCCTGGGTTTGGCCCGGTTGAGGAAGAGGACGATGCCCGGGGCGGTGGTGTTATAGAAAAGGTTTTCGGGTAGGTAGAGGACGCTCTCGATGAGGTCGTGGTCAACGAACCACTGGCGGACGGTCTTTTCTTTGTTGACGCCGGCATTGCCCGAGCCGCGGGAGGCGGCGCCGGTGTCCAGGACGACGGCGGCACGGCCTTTGGCGTTCAGGCTGGCGTGCATGTGCTGGACCCAGCCCCAGTCGGCGGAGGATTTGCCGGGGAAGCCAGCCCCGGCGGGGAAGCGCTCAAGCTTGTCGTTGTCGTAGTCGGCCTCGGTGAACCAGTCCTGGTTCCACATGGGATTGGCGATGACGCGGTCGAAGGTGCGGAGCTTGCCGCTTTTCTCGGCGCGGAACCTGGGGTTCTTGAAGGTGTCGCCGATTTCTATCCGGCCTTCCATGTCGTGGATGATCATGTTCATGTTGGCCATGGCCCAGGTCTCGGGGGTGAATTCCTGGCCGAACAATTTGAGTGGGTCGGCGGCGCGCTTTTTGCCTTTGGCGCTTTCTTCCATGGCGATCTCGCATTTCACGAGGAGGCCGCCGGAGCCGCAGGTGGGGTCGTAGATTTCCATGCCGGGGTCGGGTTGGAGGACACGGGACATGATGGCGCCGACTTCGGGCGGGGTGTAGAACTCGCCGGCGCTTTGACCACTGCCTTCGGCGAATTTGCGGATGAGGTATTCGTAGCTCTTGCCGATGATGTCGGCTTCAACGTCGTCAAGCCCGAGGCGCTTGGTGCTGATGGCTTCAATGAGGTTGGAGAGGCGGTCGTCGTCCAGGTCGCGCTGGCCGTGGGTGGTGGCGTTGAAGTCCACGCGGTCTATGATGCCCTGCAGGAGCGGGTTTGCACGGGCGATGGCCCGCATGTGCGTGGTGACGCCTTCGCCGATTTTGTCGGAGAGCGTGCGGATGACGGACCAGACGGGCTGCTCGGGATCGTCCGGCACGAGGGGAAGAGAGAAGCGGACAAGTTTGTGACCGGCCTTGACGATCTGGAGGGCCTCCTCGCGCGAGCCAACCTTGGCGGCCATGCGGTTCAGTTCGTCGTCAAAGACGTCGCAGAGGCGTTTGGTGAAGATGAGCGGGAGGATGTAGTCTTTGTATTTCGGCGCGTCCTTCGCCCCGCGAATGGAGCAGGCGGCGTCCCAGATCCAGGATTCCAGGGATTTGTCTTTTGTGTCAGGCATTGCCGGGATGGCCTTTGGTGACGCAATGCCCGCGGACTTCTTCGGAGACCGTGTAAGACATTCCTCGGCGGCGTCAACGGCCCGTCCGGCTTTCCGAAGCCTGTTTTGCTTCCTGGCTTTCATGGCTGCATGTCTTTGTTGATGTTTCGTTGAGCCGTGCGTTCTCACCACCCCCCGCTAAACCGTCCCTGATAGACTTCGGCCACGGGGCCTTTCAGCGTCAGGTTGTAGTGGGCGTCCACCGTGATATGCAGTTTGCCGCCGGGGGCGATCACGTTGATCGGGCTTTTGACCAGTCCCAGGCGCACGCCCGCACTGGCGGCGGCACAGGCGGAGGAGCCGGAGGCTTGCGTTTCGCCGGCGCCGCGTTCCCAGATGAGAATGGACAGGGTGTGCGGGCCGGTGGGCATGGCCAGTTGGACGTTCGTGCGTTTGGGAAACGTGGGGTGGGTTTCCAGCAACGGCCCCATGCGGAGTAAATCTTCCCGCGTCCACGTCACGCCCGTGTTTGGAAAGATGACGCAATGCGGGTTGCCGACGCTGACACCGGTAAAGCGCAGAGATTGCCCCACGGCTTTGATTGGTTGCCGGATCAACTCCGGCGCTTTGATGGTGCAGGGTAAATCACTCGGCTTAAACGAGGCCCGGCCCATGTCCACGGTCGCTCCCTTCACTCGTCCTTTCTGATCCATGTCCAACGCCACGCGCACCAGGCCGCCTTTGGTTTCGACGGAAAACGATTGTCGCCGCGTCTTTCTTGTGGCGTAGAGGTAACAGCCGAAAATGCGCAGGCCGTTGCCGGATTTTTCCGCTTCACTGCCATCCGGGTTGAATATCCGCAAGCCGAAGTCGGCTTTTCTGGAGGGCGCCAGCGCCAGAATGCCGTCGCTCCCCACGCCCCAATGCCGGTCGCAGATCGCGCGAATGGTTCCGGGGGTCAGTGTAAACGTCAACTGTTTGGGATCAAGGGCGATGTAATCATTGCCAAGCCCGTGGCCCTTGAAAAATGCGTTGGTCATCGTCTTTGTCATCGCGTGAGTCTCCCCGTGCATGAGACGGACACCTCGTCTCTTGTTGGCTTTGAAGCGACAGAGCCGCATCATCTATTCTTGTAGTGTAATGGATACGGGTTGGGAGAGGAAAGGTTACGCCGGGATTTTTCCGACGCGCTCATGCCGGATGACAGCCGGTCACGAGTCTCGCGCCGGTGTGGTCCTGGCGGGGTGCGACGCGCCTTTTCTTTGTTGCCGCCGGCGTTGTCCTGCCACCTTACGGAGTCGGCACATGGGTTTGCGCTTCTCCCGTCATCGGCACGAACGCGACGGGCAATACATTGGTGCGCGTGAACCCTTCGGCGGTTTTGGTGAGGATGACCAGGTGTTGCGTGGTGGTGCCCATGGGTAAAATCATGCGGCCGCCGGGTGCGAGCTGGTCCGGAAGCGGGTGTGGAATATGATCCGGAGCGGCGGCGAGCATGATCGCATCAAAGGGCGCCGCCTCCGCCCACCCCTGATAGCCGTCTCCGACCCGACTGGTGATATTGGAAAGACCCAGCGTGTGAAACGTTCGGCTGGCTCGCTCGGCCAGCGCCGCAACAATCTCAACCGTCCACACCATGGCGGCCACCTGTGCCAGAACGGCGGTCTGATACCCCGACCCCGTTCCAATTTCCAGCACGTGTTCGTGTGGCCGGACATGCAGCGCTTCGGTCATCGCCGCCACGATATACGGTTGCGAAATGGTCTGGCCGGACCCGATGGGTAGCGGATGATCGTCATACGCTTCGGCTGAATCCGCGGCCAGTACACATTCATGCCGGGGCACGGTTCGCATGGCCTGAATCACCGTTGGATCGTGTATCCCTCGCGCAAGGATTTGCTCCCGCACCATGCGATCCCGTTCGGGCTGTCGTGGAAAGGGCTGCGGCAGTGGATCGACATTCATGCTCATCTCCGTGCCGGGAGCCTTATGGTGTTGTTGTGCGTGGCGCCGCCGACAGCGCCGTCGCAATGATTCGGGTGAGAGACTCGCGCAGTGCTTTGTCCTGGACGCCGCTCGCCCAGGCGTCGGCGGTCTTCCGGGCGTCGGGAGATATCTGACGCTCGGCCGCCTTTTCCGCGATGGGTGGCGCGGTGTCGTGGTCTAAAGGTTCCGGGGATTCCGGGATGTCGCCAATTCTGAAAATAATATCTTCTAAATTGATCTCTCGCATCTCCGATTGAATTTTTTCCAGCAACGTGGCTTTGAGATACGTGAGCTGGTGCAGCCACACCGAATTTTCCACGGCCACGTGCAGCGTGTGAAACCTGATCCTGGTCGGCCACGTGTGCGACGCCACAAATGGGCCGGCGATGGCTTTCCATTCTTGTTGGAGATGATATTCACCGAATCGCACGGCAAACCCGTGGCGTTGGGAAATTTCTTTGATGAGGGACTGGAAGGGAGAAAAGGAACGCATGGTCGTGATAGTCTAGGCTGTCGCACGGGTCGGAATCAACAGGATGCCAGGCTCGGCGTGGTTCATGTCTGATGTTGCACGTGCATGATGGTGTGCGGGATCACGCGCCGCCTGGACGCTCGCCGGGGCGCGGACCTTGCCGATTGAAATTGTGATGGCTTATGGCGCAGGATTCCACTATTAAACTTATCGGGAGCAATCGGAAGGCGTTTCACGACTATGCGATTGAAGACAAAATTGAGGTGGGCGTGATGCTCACCGGGACAGAAGTGAAGGCGTTGCGGGATGGGCGGGTCAATTTGCGCGAGGCCTATGCCACAGTGGTCGAGGGGCGGGCCGTTCTTCATAACTGCCACATCGGTGAATACAGTCACGGGAATCTCATGAATCATGAACCGTTACGGCAGCGCGGTTTGTTGCTGCATCGCAAGGAAATTCGGACATTGACCGGCAAAGTGCAGCAGAAGGGGCTGACGCTGGTGCCGCTCCGCATGTATTTTAATTCGCGCGGGATCGTGAAAATTGAGTTGGGGCTTGCGCGCGGTCAAAAGCATTATGACCGGCGGGAGGTGGTCAAAAAACGCGAGGCCGGCCGTGAAATGGAACGCGCGATGAAAACGCGGAACAGGCAGACGTGATGCACGGGACATCATACCTTTCACCATGAAAATTCTTTCATCGGACTTTGTGAAGAGCTGCGTGCAGCCGGATCAGTATCCGGGGGAGCGTCTCCCCGAGGTGGCGTTCGTGGGGCGATCCAACGTCGGCAAATCGTCGGCGATTAATTCGTTGCTGAATCGCAAAGCGATTGCCAAAGTCAGTACGACCCCGGGCAAAACGCAGACACTGAATTTTTTTCGGGTGACGACGGCCGACAAGACCTTCTCCGCATTCACGTTCGTGGATTTACCCGGCTACGGGTATGCGAAAGCGTCCAAGTCTGTTCGTGAGCAATGGGGGCCGATGATTGAGCGCTATTTGACGGAACGGGCGCAGTTATTTGTCGTGGTTCAGTTGGTGGACATCCGGGGAATCGAAGAGCGTGACGTGACCACGCTGGAATGGCTGACCCAAATCGGACATGGCCCCATCGTGGTGGGGACCAAGATGGACAAGCTGTCTCGCGGGCAGCGTCGCCCCGCCCTGATGCGTGTGTGCCAGCGCCTGGGATTGGACGAGAGTGAAGACGTCATGGGGTATTCTTCCCACACGAACGAGGGCCGTCAGGAACTGTGGCAAGCGGTGAAACGGCGGTATGAACGGTGGAAACAGTAAGCGCCGTCAGAGTCGGATATCAATGTAGGACTTGTCTTTGAGCGATGAGAGCCAGGTGGTGCGGGCTTGTCGCAGTTTCTTCTGGTAGAGCTGTCGCTCAATGGCGTCTTTCACGTCGTCAAACGGTTGCGTGACGCCCTCGCGTGTCTCCCCGCGCAGCAGAATATGCATCCCGATGTTCGTTTCAATCACCGGGCTACGCTTGCCTTGCTCGAGCGCGTCAAGGGCCGCGCCCAACGGCGTCAACAAGTCTTCTTTCCGTACGAATTTCAAGTCCCCGCCTTTGTCTCTGGCAGGGCCATCGGAATAGATGGCCGCCAGTTCCGCGAAATTCGCTCCTTCCCGGAGTTGCCGCTCAAGACCTTCCGCCCGTTTCCTGATCTCATCCATGCTTTCATCCGGCTTCGGCAGCAAAAGAATTTGGCGGAGGTGGTGTTCCGGCGGCGTGGTGAAGAGTGGTTTCCGTTCGTTGTAGTAGTCGCGAATTTCTTCAAAGGGAACAATCACGCGTCGTTGCACTTCAAAATCCGTGAGGCGGCGCAGCACCATCTCTTCGCGAAAGACATCTTTGGAGCGAGCGAGTTCGGCCGGAAAAGCGCCGGGAGTTTTTTGTACCTGCTCCCAGGCGGTGTCCACTTCTTCCTCGGTCATCGTCAAGTCCTTTGCCGTGGCTTCCTGCAGTTGGAGCTTCCGTTCAATCATCCGGTTCAGCACTTCGTATTGTTTGTGAACGAGTTGCTTCTTGAATGCCTCCCCGTCATACCGGGCTTTCAATCGAGCGGTTTCATCCGCCATCTCGGCGCGCAGATCTGAAATGGTAATCACTTCCGCATTGACAATGGCGGCGATGCCGTCTGACATGTGTTGGGCCTGGACAACGGGAGCCAGACACCCCATCCCGCACAGGATCGCCAGCAGCATACCCATGATGTTGCGTTGGGCCTTGCGCCTTCGCCGGGCGGGCGCGCGATTGCACCGGAACATACGCGGGGAACAAGGGAGAGGCTGGAGACGTGTCATGATGGTGACGGGGCTTCGGGTGTGGGAGAGGCTTCCAGCAAGCCGTTCAAAATCACATTCAGTTCGGCCACCACGTCCGACCACTCCTCAAGCGGCATGGTCAGCGCGCAGGACACGGGTGAGAGGAGCTGGAAACGGTCTTCCGAATACTGCATGAGCCAATCAAGGATTTCTTGCGTCATCGTGACCGTGGGCGCGAAGGTCAACGTTATTTTTCCATTCGTGGCGTCCAGCGATGCCAGGCGCAGCTTTCTGGCCAGCACCCGAAGCTGCATGACTTCAAACAGCCGCTCCACGGGCGCGGGCGGAGTCCCGTACCGATCCTGGGTTTCCTCATGGAGGAGCGCGAGGTCGCCGATCTTCCGGCTGGCCGAGAGCCGTTTATACAGCGACAGGCGTTGATGGTCGTCCTCAACGTAGTCGTCGGGGATAAAGGCCGACACGTTTACGTGCAGCGTCGGATCCACGTCTTCCTCAACGGGCGCGCCTTTTTTCCGTTGCACGGCTTCTTCAACCATATGCATATACAAATCAAACCCGACCGCGGCAATGTTGCCGGATTGTTGTTTGCCCAGCAGGTTGCCGGCTCCACGGATTTCCAGATCGGCGGCGGCAATGCGAAACCCCGATCCCAGTTCGGAAAATTCCTGAATGGCCATCAGTCGTCGTTGAGCATCGGTACTCAACGTCTCTTCGTTGGGGAACAGAAAATACGCATAGGCCTGTTCCCCGCCGCGGCCCACTCGTCCCCGCAGTTGATAGAGCTGGGCAAGTCCAAAGGTCTGGGCACGATCCACCAGGATGGTATTGGCTCGCGGCACGTCCAACCCCGACTGGATAATCGCGGTCGCCAGCAGAATATCCGCCTCGCCGTGAAAGAACCGGAGCATGACGGCTTCAAGCACGTGCTCATTGATCTGCCCATGGGCCATGACAATGCGGGCTTCGGGGACGAGATCCTGTAGCCACTGGCCCGTTCGCTCGATGGTTTCGACGCGATTATGCACATAAAAGACCTGCCCGTTTCTCGCCAGTTCCCGGCGAATCGCGTCACGCACCAGCGTGGGATTGAATCGGACGATCTGCGTGTGAATGGCCAGGCGTGCAGGTGGGGGCGTGTCAATGACCGACAGATCCCGAACCCCGGAGAACGTCATTTGCAGCGTGCGGGGGATGGGGGTCGCCGTGAGTGTCAACACGTCCACATGGGTGCGCATTTGTTTGAGCCGCTCTTTATGACGGACGCCAAACCATTGCTCTTCGTCAATAATGACCAGGCCCAACTGATGAAACTCCACGTGTTTCTGGAGGAGCCGATGCGTGCCGATGACGATATCCACGACGCCCGACGCCAGGTCGGGCAGCAACGCCTTGACCTCTTTGGTACTCTGAAACCGCGAGAGGACGGCCACGCGAACGGGAAACGGCGCGAATCGTCGCGCAAACGTTTCATAATGTTGTTGCGCCAGCAGGGTGGTGGGCACCAGCACCGCCACCTGACGATTGTTCTGGATGGCGTTAAACGCGGCCCGCATCGCCACTTCCGTTTTTCCATACCCCACGTCTCCACAGACTAACCGGTCCATCGGTTGGGGCAGTGCGAGGTCGCGTTGAATGTCCTCAATGGCTTTGAGCTGGTCGGGCGTTTCTTCGTAATCAAAGGCCGCGTCAAATTCATGGGACAGCATGGTGTCGCGCTGATAGGGTTGTCGGGTGACGACTTCCCGGTTGGCGTATAACTCGACCAGTTCGTCGGTCATGTCCTCGATGTTTTTGGCCACGCGCGCCTTGGTTTTGGCCCAGCTTGTGCCCCCCAGTTTATCAAGTTGGGGGGACAGGCGATCGCCGACCCGATATTGTTGAATCTGGTTCAAGCGATCCAGCGGCAGGTAGAGCGTGTCCCGTCCGGAAAATTCCAGCATGAGATAGTCGTTGTCGCAGTCCTGCACGGAGAGGCGTCGCAGACCCTGATACCGGCAGATCCCATGTTGCGCGTGGACCACGTAATCGCCGGCGCTCAAATCATCCAGCGACGACAGAAAGGTGGCGGTCCGGCTTTTGGGTTGGAGGCGATGCCGCGCAATTTTTGCGAAGAGATCGTCTTCCGTGACCACCGTAAAGGGAAACAACGGCGCCACAAATCCCGATGACAGCAATCCCTGAAGAATGTAAAACGGCGCGTGTTCGGACGGCGTGGGCGTTTGTGTGCGCGCCCCAAGGGGGTTCTGCTCGGTGGCGGGGGCGTGATGTTCCGCGAACAACGCCAACAGGCGCCCGACTTGTCCGGCCGAGCGCACCACGACCATCACCGTCCCGTCCTGCCGCAATCGCTCCAGCATCGCCAGGGTCTCGGTAAAGGACGTGCCGCGGAGTCCCAGCCCCACACTGTTGGCCGACTGGATGGGACACGTGACGACGGGGGTCCACGAGTCTTCGGAAGGCGCGATCACGTCACAGGCCAGTGACGGACAATCGGCGATGGATTGCGCGAACTCTTCCCATGCGACGTAGCATCGCGGCGGTTCGGGGTACGGCACGCCGGTCTCCCCGGTGTGTGCCGTCTCGTGTTCCTCCCATGCCTCCCGTACGTCGTCCCACCACTCCTTTGCGGCATGTTCCAGCGTGACGGGACGATCCATGACCACGAACGGCGACGTGGAAACGTAATCAAGCAGGGTGGCCATGGCGGGATATATTTCCGGCAATCGCCATTCCGCGTCCGGCGGGATGTCGGCCAGTGCGCGATCGGATTGTTCAGGAGGCAGCAGGTATTCCCTGGCGGGCAGAATGTCGGCGGAGCGCGCGGAGTCGGTGGATTCCTGGGTTGCCGGATCAAACCGACGAATGGACTCGATGGTATCGCCCAAACATTCTATCCGGCAGGGTTCCGCGTCACCCGTGGAAAAAATATCAATGATGCCGCCTCGAACGCTGAATTCCCCCGGAATGTCCACCACGGAAACGCGCCGGTATCCGGCACACAGCAACTGGCGAATCAACGACTCCCGATCAATCGTGCCGTCCACGTGCAACTGTTCGCACGACCGGGCAAACGCGGATGGCGGAATCAGACGCTGCATCGCGGCGGCGGGCGTCGTGATGACCACGGCGGGGCGATGGGTATGGAGGCGAAAGCAGGTTCGCATCCGCTGCGCGACCAGATCAATGGATGGCGCGGTGGCGGCATAGGGGGCCTGGCCGCGATCCGGGAAGCACGTCAGCACGTCCGCGGGCAGCGCGAAGCAGGCAAAGAAAAACGCCATGTCCTGGAACAGCGATTCCGCCTCTTCCTGCGTCGGCGTCAGAATCAGCCAGGTATGGGGCAGGATGCCCTGGAACGAGAGTTCGCGGTCTGACGCCAGCTCGTCCTGACGATGCTGTGTCATCATGAGCGCGCTAAGTATGAACGCGAGACCTGGTCCATGCGCTCCCACGAGGAAGGGGTTGGCGCCCGGAGTGGTCAACGCCTCAAGGACGGGCGTCAGTACGCGATCGCACGATGCCGGGGACATGGTGAACGTTTCACGGGTACTCATGATGACAAGGTATTCGTGCGCCAGTGGTATTCCCGGCGCGGCGTCGGCGGGAGAAAGATGTTCGGGTCCTTCGTGTGTTCAGTCTGCCAGTGTTCAGTCCAACTGTCGGATGCGTTCAATCAGACGACTCGTTGAGATTCCGGGGACAAGCGGGATACTGACGACGGTACCCCCTCGTGCCTCCACGCTATGCCGGCCCACAATCTGGTCAATCGGCCAGTCTCCGCCTTTCACCAGGACGTCGGGTTGTATCGTGTCAATCAAACGCAGCGGATCGGCTTCTTCAAACGCGACCACGTAATCCACGCAAGACAGGGCGCTTAGGACTTCCATGCGCTGGCTGTCCGGCGTCACGGGCCGCCCGTGGCCTTTGCCCAGCCCCCGCACTGACGCGTCGCTGTTCACGCCCACGACCAGGATATCTCCCAGCGCCCGTGCTGCCTGGAGATATCGAATATGCCCGACGTGAAGCAGATCAAAGCAGCCATTCGTCAACACAACGCGGGCGCCCCCTGCTCTGCGAGGGGTCAGGAGAGAAACAAGTTCGTGGGCGGTGACGACGGGCATGCTCGCGATCAGAGACACCGTAACGGCGACGGGTTCCGTCTATCATACCCTGTCCTTTTCGGAAATCCTAGCAAAGACCTTGCCCAATCCTTCTCTGCCTGCTCCGCACGCTTCAGTCTGCTCATCTTTCGTCTCGCCGCGGTGTGCGTTGTGCAAGGTGAGCGCAACATATAAAATTGCGCGTTGATGAACAAGAAAAGCCTTAGCGAACGGGACATCTGCACCAAGTTTATCACTCCGGCCCTGCGCCATGCCGGATGGGACGAGCTTGCACAAATCCGCGAGGAGTTCAGTTTCACCAAGGGCCGCATCATCGTGCGCGGCAAGTTGGTCAGCCGTGGCAAGGCCAAGCGGGCCGACTACGTCCTCTTCTACAAGCCCAACATCCCCATCGCGCTGATTGAGGCCAAAGACAACACGCACACCATCGGCGACGGTATGCAACAGGCCCTCGACTACGCCGAGACGCTCGACATCCCCTTCGTGTTCTCCTCCAACGGGGACGGCTTCGTGTTTCACGACCGAACCGGAGTCAATGCCGAAACGGAAACCACCCTCGGTCTTGACGACTTCCCGTCGCCGGATGATCTGTGGACACGCTTTCGCACGTGGAAGGGTCTGACGCCGGACGCAGAGAAAATCATTCTCCAGGACTATTTCGACGACGGTGGCGGCAAGCCGCCGCGCTATTATCAGATCAACGCCATCAACACCGCGATAGAGGCCATCGCCAAGGGCCGCGACCGCATCCTGCTTGTGATGGCGACGGGAACGGGCAAGACCTACACCGCCTTTCAGATCATTTGGCGGCTGTGGAAAGCGGGCCGCAAAAACCGCATCCTGTTCCTGGCCGACCGCAACGTGTTGATTGATCAGACGATGGTCAATGACTTTCGACCCTTCGGCCCGGCCATGGCCAAACTTTCGACCAACGCCAAAACCATTGAACGCTGGGACGGTTCCACCGAGGACTTAGCGACCGCCATACACGCAACACGCCGCATAGACACGGCCTACGAAATCTACCTTAGTCTCTATCAGGCGATCACCGGGCCGGAAGACTACCAAAAGATTTTCCGCGAGTTCTCGCCCACCTTCTTCGACCTGATTGTGATTGACGAGTGTCACCGCGGCAGTGCCGCCGAGGATTCGGCCTGGCGGGAAATTCTGGAATACTTCACCACGGCCACACAGATTGGCCTGACCGCCACCCCGAAGGAGACGAAATACGTTTCCAACATCCATTACTTCGGCGCGCCGATCTATTCCTACTCCCTGAAGCAGGGCATCCGAGACGGCTTCCTCGCGCCTTACAAAGTCATCAAGGTCCATATTGACCGCGACGTGGAAGGCTACCGTCCCGAACAGGGCCGGCGTGACCGGGACGGCAATGAAGTCGAAGACCATCTCTACAATGCCAGGGACTTCGACCGTACCCTGGTGCTGGACGGCCGGACGAATCTCGTTGCCCGCAAGGTCACGGAGTTCCTGAAGGAAAGCGGCGACCGCTTTCAGAAAGCAATCCTCTTCTGCGTTGATCAGGAACACGCCGCCCGCATGCGCCAGGCCCTCATCAACGAGAACGCCGACCTTGTCACTCAAAACCACCGTTACGTCATGCGCATCACCGGCGGCGACACGGAAGGGCAAGAGCAACTGGGCAACTTCATTGATCCGGAATCCAGATACCCCGTGCTGGTGACCACCTCGCGGCTACTCTCCACCGGCGTTGATGTCCAGACCTGCCGATTGATCGTACTCGACCGCGTCGTCGGCTCCATGACTGAATTCAAACAGATCGTCGGACGCGGCACCCGCGTACATGAGGACACCCGCAAGTTTTATTTCACCCTGATGGATTTCCGGGGCGCGACCGGACATTTTGCCGATCCGGATTTCGATGGCGAGCCGGTGCAGATTTACGAGCCGGATAAGGACGAGAGCATCACCCCGCCCGACGAAGTGCCGCCCGCGGATACCGATGATCCCATACCGCCGGAACAGGGCGAGGACGAAACCATCGTCGCCGGATCGCCCGACCTGCCGCCGGCCGGACGTGGCGAGTACAAGATTTATGTGGACGGCATCACCGCGACCATCGTCGCTGAACGTGTGGAATACCTGGACGAGCACGGAAAGCTCGTCACCGAGTCCCTGCGCGACTTCACCAGGAACGCGCTGAAGAAACGCTTCGCCAGCCTCGACGACTTTCTCAAACGCTGGAACTCGGCGGAACGCAAGCAAGCGGTGATAGAGGAATTGGAAGCCGAGGGGCTGGCGCTCGACGTGGTTGCCGAGGAACTTGGGAAGGACCTCGACCCTTTCGATCTCATTTGCCACGTCGCTTTCGACGCCAAACCACTGACCCGCCGCGAGCGTGCCGAGAACGTCAAAAAGCGCGACGTGTTCAACAAATACGGGGACCAGGCCCGTGCCGTGTTGAATGCACTCCTCGCCAAATATGCCGACGAAGGTGTGTTCAATCTTGAAGACGTCACGGTGTTGCGCATCCCGCCCTTCACCGAACTCGGCACTCCGGTTCAGCTTCTCAACGCATTTGGCGGACGGGAGGGATTCGTCGAGGCGGTCCACGGCCTGCAAACCGCCCTCTACCAGAAGACGGCGTAATCCATGGCTGTCCGCACCCTGGTCAAATCCATCCAGAACATCATGCGCCAGGATACCGGCGTGGACGGCGACGCCCAGCGCATCAGCCAGCTATGCTGGATGTTCTTTCTCAAGATCATTGACGACCAGGACCAGGAACTGGAGTTGATGCGGGCGGGCTATAAATCCCCGATCCCGAAGCGCTTCCAGTGGCGTAACTGGGCGGCCGACCCCGAGGGCGTCACCGGGGAAGCCTTACTCGCCTTCATCAACGGCGACCTCTTCCCGGCTTTGAAGAATCTCCGAACGACCGGCCAACCGGGAGACCGGGGCCGCGTAGTGCGTGATGTGTTTGAGGACGCCTACAACTACATGAAATCCGGCCAGCTCATGCGCCAGGTCGTCAACAAGATCAGCGACGTTGACTTCAACAACCTAACCGAACGCCAGCACTTCGGCGACATCTACGAACAGATCCTCAACGACCTGCAATCCGCCGGCAACGCGGGCGAGTACTACACGCCGCGAGCCGTCACCGCCTTCATGGCCGACCGCATAGACCCCAGGCCCGGCGAAACCCTGTTCGACCCTGCCTGCGGCACGGGCGGCTTCCTGACCTGTTCGCTACGCCACATGCGCAAGCGTTACGTCAAGCGGCCCCCGGACGAGCGAAAGATGCAAGCCGCGCTGCGCGCCGTCGAGAAAAAGCAGCTTCCGCACATGCTGTGCGTCACCAACATGCTGCTACACGGCATTGAAGATCCCAGCTTCGTCCGCCACGACAACACGCTGGCGCGACCCTACATTGGCTGGGAGAAAAAAGACCGCGTGGACATCGTGTTGACCAATCCGCCATTCGGAGGCAAGGAAGAAGACGGCGTTGAAAGTAACTTCCCCAAGCATTTCCGCACCAAGGAAACCGCGGACCTGTTTCTTGCCCTCATCGTCCGACTACTGAAGCCCGGCGGACGCGCAGCGGTAGTTCTGCCCGACGGCTCCCTGTTCGGCGAGGGCGTCAAGACCGGCCTCAAGGAGCACCTGATGGAGGAGTGCAACCTGCACACCATCGTCCGCCTGCCCAATTCCGTATTCCGTCCCTATGCCTCCATCGGCACCAACCTGCTGTTCTTCGAAAAGGGCGATCCGACACGGGACATCTGGTTCTACGAACACCAAGTGCCCGAAGGTCAGAAAGCCTATTCCATGACCAGGCCCATCAAGCTGGAGCATCTGCAAGGTTGCATTGATTGGTGGGGCGGAGCGGAGCGCAAAGGCCGGAAGGAAACGGAACGCGCGTGGAAGGTGACCGCGGAGGGAGTCAAGGCGCGTGGCTACAATCTCGACTTCAAGAACCCGCATACAGTCGCCGACGATCACGGCGACCCCGAGGAACTGCTGGCGGACCTGACCGTCGCCGAGGCGGAGATTGCCTCCTTGCGCGATCAGTTGAAGGCGATCCTGGCGGAGGCGTTGACGCGATGAACGCCGACCAGTTGCTTGCCCATTACGAACAGATAGCCGACGCGCCCGATGCCATCCCACGCCTGCGTCGGTTCATCCTCGACTTGGCCGTACGTGGCAAACTGGTTGTGCAGGATCCGGTGGACGAACCGGCGTCGGAATTGTTAAAGCGTATCGCGGCAGAGAAGGCGCGGTTGTTGAAGGCGGGGAAGTTCAAGACTCTCGATAGCAATCCTGCGCGCGACAGCGCGATCTTTCCATTCTCACTACCTGCAAGTTGGACTTGGTGCTTCTTGGATGACGTAGCGGCCATTGCCCGCGGGGGTTCACCGCGTCCGATCAAGTCATTTCTGACGGATGATCCTGATGGCATACCTTGGATCAAGATTGGCGACTCAAATCGTGGCAACATCTACATCGACGAAATAAAGGAGAAAATTCGACCCGAGGGTTTGGCCAAGTCCCGAATGGTTTACCCTGGCGACTTGCTTCTCTCAAACTCGATGAGCTTCGGTTATCCATACATCACGAATATCCAGGGATGCATTCACGACGGATGGTTAGTAATCCGAACGCCCGAGGGCTTCATCGAAAAGCTATATTTGCATTCGGTCTTTCTTTCCGATCATGCCAAAGCGGCTTTCACCGAAGCGGCCTCTGGTGCAGTTGTTCAGAACCTCAACGCGGACAAGGCAAGATTGCTTTCGGTTCCCCTCCCACCCCTCGTCGAGCAACGTCGCATCGTCGTCAAAGTCGATGAACTTATGACGCTCTGCGACCGGCTGGAATCCGCACAGACGGAGCGAGAAACCACGCGCGACAGGCTGGCGGTGGCGAGCCTCGCCCGCCTCAACGCACCCGCTCCAGACTCGGAGACGTTCCAGTCCCATGCCGCCTTCGCCCTCGCCAACCTCGCCCCGCTCACCACCCGACCCGACCAGATCAAGGCCCTACGCCAGACCATCCTCAACCTAGCCGTACGCGGCAAGCTGGTACCGCAAGACCCAAACGACGAACCCGCCTCGGAATTGTTAAAGCGCATCGCGGCGGAGAAGGAGCGGCTGGTAAAGGCGGGGGAGATCAAGAAGCCCAAGACATTACCCGCGATTGATGAACCGCCTTTCCATCTGCCGAAGAATTGGCGCTGGACGCGCATGCGTGAAGCCACTAGTGACCGCGGCCAGACGGTTCCTCAGTCCACCTTCACCTATATTGACGTTACAGCCATTGACAAAGAAGCAGGTGTCGTCGCGAATCCTACAGTTCTGAAAGTCGGCGAGGCCCCGAGCCGAGCGCGAAAGATCATCAAGAAAAATGACGTGATCTATTCATGCGTTCGCCCCTATCTCTTGAACGTCGCGGTTGTCGAAGAAGAATTCAAACCGTCGCCAATTGTAAGCACGGCGTTCGCCATCCTTAACGGACATGGCCTTGTGTTGCCGCGCTACATGTGGATTGTATTACGTAGCCCGTTCATGGTTGCGAATGTCGAAGAGAATCAACGTGGGCAGGCATATCCGGCAATCAATGAAGGAGATTTCGCTGTTTTACCTATTCCCCTCCCACCCCTCGCCGAACAACGCCGCATTGTTGCCAAGGTCGATACACTGATGACGCTCTGCGACCGGCTGGAGGCGAGTCTGACCGAAGGCAATGACACCCGCCGCCGCCTGCTCGACACTCTGCTACACGAGATGCTGGAGATGGCGGGAAGCACTGGGAATGTAAACGAGCTTAGGCAAGAGGCGTTGTGACTATTGGCTCGTATCGACTTGCGGGCTCCGAAAGGAAGACCTTAGACACGCTCTCTCCCAATTCGTCGAGCATTGATTCCGCCGCGCCGGGTAGTTCTGAGACCGCGCGGGTCCAGTCGTCCATTTGAATCGTACCCTCGCTTGTTGGAGCGCTGGCACGGATGATGCTGTCCGCGCCGATTAGAAGTTCGGCCTGCCCGAGAGCGTTGAGGGATTGAAGCCGCATGGCCGCATTAATAATGTCCCGCCACGCCCACATGCCGCCATGCAGTATCTTGGGGTGGTTCACGACATACGGGTCATCTCCACACCCCAAGCTCAGAATCCGCACACGCTCACGAGGCACGGAAAAGCAGGATAGCGCGTCGACAAGGGCTATCATGATCGGATTGTTTGCCCAGACTCCGCCGTCAACAAATATGTAGCCATCGTCTTGGAGCGGCTGGAAAAACGTCGGAGCCGCTGCCGTAGCGGCAGCGACCTTTGTCATCTGTTCGCTGGCGTCTTTCCGGAAATCCGGATGATGGGGGGTCTTGAAGATGTAGACTTCACCATAGCGACCATCGAACGAAGGGATGCACAGCCGTATTTTTGCCTCGCCGAATCTTCGATCTCCGAAAGTGTCGCGCAGAGTTCGCATCAGCACCTTTCGGTCATAGCGGAACTTGAAACACTGGCAAAAGCTCCTTAATAGACGCTCCATTACTCCACCGATTCCGTTTCTGATAGGCGGGAAAATTTCGCCTCCACGATCAACATAGAGATCGCGCAAGTCTGCTGCTTTCAGACCGGCGGCAAGGCCAATGGCAATGACTCCGCCGGTCGAGGTTCCAGCAATGAGGTCGAAGTATTGCGCCACCGAGGCCCCGCCCAGATAGCGCTTCTCCAGACCAGCTAAGAATGCGGCCGGGTAGATTCCACGGATACCACCGCCGTCAATGGAAAGGATGCGAAAGTCCTGATCTTCCGGCCAAGGGAGGGGAACCCGGCGTTGCTTGAGCGATCCGGAGGAACGCTTCGGTGGAGAATTCTCACTACCGCTACACATTGAAATGTCTGCTTGCTTTAGCCATGTCGTCCGCCGCCAGTCCATTTACCCGTCGCGAGCCAGCCCTCGTAACAGGCAAGCCAGTCTATCGTCCAGGGGATGATGGTCTGGGCAACTGAACAGTCGGAATGCCACTCTTTGGTAGCCGGATCGTAAAGGCAAAGAATAGGCAATTCGGGATAGTTCGGGTTCGGATAGTGATGCGGAATAGGGTCGTCCGGATTTTCTGATTGCTGGTGGAGCAGAGGAGCAATTACCGTTACTTCTGGTAGTGTCTGAGGCAAAGCCGTTTTGTTGCGATTTGGATTGCGTTGTAGTCGCACTTGGACTGTGTAGGTCTGGCATAGAGGCCGAAGCAACCCCTCCCAATGTACGAGCCAACGATTGCGGTGTAGCACTTTGAACTTCGGCCACTCTTTCTGCATCAGTTCGGTTTGCTTCCATGTCGATAGCATCACTTGTTTCCTCCGTTCTGTCCCATGAAGGTATGTCGAGGCGTTGCCCGAGTGATAGACGGAGCCGCTACACTCGCCACCGCCACTGGAATAACCAGCCCTCCCTTTTGGGGGTCGTGCTGGCTACGCCCGCCTCCAATCTCTTTTCCAGTCAGTTCGTTGAATGCTCGGACAGCTTCAGTGGTGGGTGCTTCGCCGAACAGGCTCGCTATGATTTTCTGCATCGCTTCCAGATCGCATTCCGCAACTAATTGCTCGGCCTTTTGTACAAGGTTCTCAAGATCACTGATAAATTGGGCCTGATCCTGAAACGATTCTGGCCAGCGGTCGGTCAGTACATCCTCTGTACATACCGGATTGACGACACGAACGAGTCGGTTACGATCGTGGAACTGGCGGAAGAATGACCACAAATTCTGTGCTTGGTATAGCAACTCCTCGGACAGGTGTTCCGTATGGTTGGCCGCATCAGCCACAAGTTTCGCGATCATGATCGACGGTGGTCGCCGGCCCGGCCGCGAGTCGTACTGCACGTTGCGCCAACGTTTCAAGAGTTGTAGCACGATAACGGCCTTCGACTTTCTGAACGGTGGTTCCTGTGAAGGAACGGGATCGCTGGCTGCCTTCGCCAGTATGCGAAATTTTTCTTGTTCATATTCCTCTGCACGCTTCTCGAAGATGTCGGAAAAGTCACTGTCTGGCGGCGTGTTGACTTTGAACCATTCAGCGAACCCATAAGGGTTCGCGATGAGGCGATAGCTCGGCTCTTGCGGCGATTCCGCTCGGTGGTGGAAGATCCAGCTCTGAAGTTCCGGTGTGCCGTTCATGCGCACGGTCGGCGTGACATCAAGGTGCATGTCGTCGCTGTAATCAATGGTGACACACCGTGTTCTGCGTTTTGCCATCCGGTAGTACCGGGACCCCGGTTCCCCACGAATCACCTCATACAGCAAGTCGAGGGCTTCCCTCGGTGATACGTTGACCGACAGATCAAGCTGAGCGACTATATCGATGTCGAACTCGTCGGTCTTCAATTTTGAGGCTATGGTAGCTCCGATCGACATTGATCCCTGTGGATAGAACAACTCAACGCGATCCTTCAACTGGCTCCCGTCACGCTCGACCAAGTCGTTGATTGTCTGATAACGTTGCACGGCTTTGTTGTAGTCTGTTCGGCTTAGTTGAACGCGGATGGCCACGTCGGCCAGCAGAATATCCGCTGTGTCGGTGAACGGTGGCCGTGAATGGTTTGTTTTTTTTGTCATCTGACACCTCCTGATTAAAAATCTTGTTTTTACAAAATAAAAAATATAATGTATTTTGTAAAATGTCAATAGGGAGGATAAACCCATGATAGGAAAAAGGCTTAAGATGGCGCGTTCGTCAGCTGGCCTGTCTCTGAGAGGATTGGAAGAGAAAATTGGAAAGCTCGTCACGGCGCAGGCGATCGGGAACTATGAACGCAATGAGTCGATGCCCGGCTCGGGTGTCTTGATCGCGCTTGCCGACGCTCTGGATGTCTCGGTGGATTATCTGGTTGGCGACCGGGAAATGGTCCTTGAAGCGGTGGAGTTTAGGAAAAAGAAGATTACGAGCAGACGAGAAGAGTTGCAAGTCGAGGCCAAAGTTCTACACCTTCTGGAGCGCTACCTTTTGGTTGAGGAGTTGATCCACCTTCCGAGTATCGAGTGGCACAGTCCACGCGAAGCTCCATACCCCGTCATGCGGGATGTTTCAGAGGCCGACCACGCCGCCAAGAGTCTTCGGGACCGCTGGGGTCTTGGCAATGATCCGATCCCTAACCTCGCCGAGTTACTGGAAGAACAGGGAATCAAAGTCCTTGCTGTTGATCTGACGAATATTGATGGTCTGACGGCGCGCGTTCGCCGCGCCGGGAGAGGCGCCGTGCCCGTCATTGTGGTGAACCGCAAGGACTGGGGGGAGCGTCAGCGCTTCACCTTGGCCCATGAGCTTGGACACATGGTCATGGACGTGACTGCCAAGGTGGACGAGGAGAAGGCCGCGCACCGATTCGCTGGCGCCTTCCTTATGCCCGCCGACGCTCTTTGGGCGGAGATTGGGAAGCACCGCACGGCGATCGGTTGGGGGGAACTTTTCGAGCTCAAGCAACTCTTTGGCGCGAGTGTTCAGGCAATCACGTATCGCTGCAAAGACCTTGGGATTTTCAGCAATGCCGCGTTCCGGCGGCTGTTCAACGAATTTGACCGTTTCGGGTGGCGCAGTCCGCCATACAAAGAACCACACGCGAGGGAAGGCGAGGAGCCGAAGCGTTTCGAGCGACTCACGTTCCGTGCTCTTGCCGAGAAAGTCATTTCCGAATCCAAGGCGGCGGAGTTGCTTGGCATGTCGGTGCATGATCTGAACTTGCGGATGGAGGAACCGCCGACTTTTGAACATCGCATGGCTGGGGCCTGAACCCCATGCAGGTGCTGGTTTCCGACACCTCCGTTTTGATTGACCTCAAGCGCGGGTCCCTGCTGGAGGCCAGCTTCCGCTTGCCGTTCCAGTTTGTCGTTCCCGACCTGCTCTACAAACGCGAATTGCAGAACCAGGGCGGCGAGGAGTTGATGCGGCTTGGCCTTGTCGTTGAGCAATTGGATGGCGACGGTGTAAGCCTTGCCCTGGCATACCGGCAGCAAGTACCTGCCCTGTCTCTTCCCGATTGTTTCGGTCTCGCACTTGCACAAACCCGTTCCTGGATCCTGCTAAGCGGCGACAGCGCACTTAGCCGACTTGCGACCGACGAGGCGATTGAGTGTCACGGCGTTCTTTGGCTTCTCGACAAGATGGACGACGCTGCCGTGGCGAATATCCGGGAACTGTACGATGGCTTGACCGCTCTATCGCAACATCGGCGTTGTCGTCTTCCCAAGTCCGAAATCCGCCACCGTTTGACCAGCTACGCCGACCGTCTGCGTTAGCCGCTGTTTCCCCGGCATGAACAATCAATGCGTGTGATGGCCCGGGCGCTGAACCCCAAACATTCATTGCCTCAACCTCATTGAAGGTATCTGTAAAAGTCCATGACAACGGCGGCGGCGTGTGGCATACTGCGCGCCTTTTTGATTCAACCGTCTCAATCACATCCGGGTTCATTGTTGAGTACGGGCGGGGAAGGCCAACACCATGACAACCGACATCTGGCAGAGACGGGCATGAGGCAAAAGGTCGGCCTGTACGCGGCGCCTGCGCTGGCGCTTTTGGTGTATGTCAATCCGTGGTCCACCTTGCCGCCTGCCGCGCATATCCTCTCCGCTATTCTGATGTGGGTCGTGGTGAGTTGGGCCACGGAGGCCCTGCCGCTCGCCGTGACGGCGCTCCTCGGTGCGGCCTTGTGTATTGCCACGGGGCTGGGGTCGGCGAAGGACGTGCTGGCGACGTTTGCCCATCCGATTATCTTTCTCTTTATTGGCAGCTTCTTTCTGGCTGAAGCGTTTGTGGCGCACGGGCTTGACCGACGGTTTGCCCTGTGGCTCATGTCGCGAAAGTGGCTGCGGAACCGACCGATTGCGATTTTTGGGACCATGGGGTTCGCGACGGCCGTCCTGTCCATGTGGATCAGTAACACCGCGTCGGTGGCTATTATGCTGCCTATTGCGCTGGGGATTCTCTCAACGATGCGCGGGGCGGACGGCCGGAGCGGTCAGTATGAACCGGGCGTGTTGCTGCTCATGGCGTATGGCTCCGCGGCGGGGGGTATTGCCACGATGATCGGCACGCCGCCCAACATCATTGCCGTGGGTCTGCTGTCCGAGCAAGCGGGTATTTCCCTCTCGTTTTTTAGCTGGATGCTCCTGGGGCTTCCGCTTGCGGTGGCGCTTGGGTTGGGGATTGCCGTTGTGCTCTTCTGGTTTCACCCGCTGCCTAAAGCCTTCCTGACGAACGACGCGCATTGTCGTCTGCCCGGTCAACCACGGGAACCCTGGACACGCGGCCAATTGAATACCTGTCTCGCGTTTGGGCTGGCCATCGGGTGCTGGGTCGGCGTGGGGCTTCTGGGCGTCGTGTTGGGACGGGACTCCGAGGTCGTGACGTTGATCAATGCCCGTCTTCCCAAGGAAATGGTGCCGATTTTTGCCGCGGGCCTCCTGTTTGTGTTGCCCGTTCGTTTCAAAACCGGTGAATTTACGCTGAATTGGAATCAGGCCGCGCGCATTAACTGGGGCACCATCCTGTTGTTTGGCGGCGGCTTGACGTTCGGACATTATATGGTGCAAACACAACTGGCCGCGATCATCGGTGAAACGGTGGTGTCGCTCTTTGGAACCCAGTCGGTGTGGATGTTGACGGCGATCTCGATTGTGATGGCGCTGTCACTCACGGAGATGGTGTCCAATACCGCTTCGGCGAGCATGCTGGTTCCCGTGGTGATTTCCATTGCCATTGCGGCCGGGGTCTCTCCCATTCCGCCTACCCTTGGGGTGTGCCTGGGGGCGAGTCTGGCGTTTATGATGCCGGTGGCGACGGCGCCGAATCTCATTGTGTACGGCACCGGCCTTATCCCGTTGCAGACGATGCTCAAAGTCGGGTTCCTGTTGAATGTGCTTGGCGCCGTGCTCATCTGGCTGATGCTGTACCTGCTCTGTCCGCTGCTGGGGTTTGTATGAGTCCGGAACGTCTGTGGCGGACAGAAACGACCGGGGCCGGCATCGGCCTCTTCAATCGTGAGGTGTGAGGAACCCTGTCATGTCGCCAGCCACGTCGAAAGGAATACGCATCGTCGTTGTGAGGGATCTGGCTGTGGAATCTTCGCAACGCATCCAGGCCAGGTCGGGCGTTGATGTGGTGATGGTGGAGACGCTTCAGCAGGTCAAGCATGAGGCGCAACGCGGCCCGATTGACGGACTGGTGGTGTCCGACAAGGCCTCTCTGTCAGAGCTGAAGGACTTGTCGGCTGTCATTGACGTGTCCAGGACGCTGATCCTCGCCGGCCCCTTTTCCGTTGCGGAGGCCTGTGACGGCATGCACTGGCTTCTCAACAGACACAAGGGGAGAAAGGCCGATCGCGGCCGGACATTCCAGGATTTGACGTTTGAAGATTACATTGAGTCAAAATTCGGGGAGTTCGTTCGGGCCATGAAGGCGAGTTCGGCCAGGAGTTTGCACGTGACCCTTATCCGGGCGGTGGAAGAGCCGTTGATCCAACACGCGCTTCGTGAAACGGATGGGAACCAGGTTCAGGCGGCGCGACTGCTCGGCATGAATCGCAACACCCTTCGCAAGAAAATCGCGGCGCATCGCATTCCCCTGAAACGCCAGTCGTCAGCCCGCCCACTTCGGAAAACCTGAAAGCACGCTGTGGTTGGATTTGACCGGCCTCCCGGACAGTGACCTGTCCATGTGTGGCGTGGAAGACCCCCGCAGAATTTTCTTAGAAAAATCAACGCGTTCTTGACATAACGCGAGAGGCTCCTCTAGCATATTCGCTTTGCGGATAGGCGCGTAGCTCAGGGGGAGAGCGCTACCTTGACACGGTAGAGGTCGGCGGTTCAAGACCGCCCGCGCCTACCACGGGTTTTTTGACCGACAGCATGGTGGGAAAGGTATTTTCGTGACGGTTTCTGCTGAACCTGAACAGGCCCAGGGCGCAACCATCGAAATATCGCTGCCGGGGACCGGGACGAAGACGTTTCGGGCCGGGGTGACGGCTCGGGACGTGTTGACGGAGATGACCGGGACGTTGCCGCCGGAGGTGTTCGCCGTGAGCATTGACACGGTCCCCAGTGACTTGAGCGCGACTCTGACACGGAGCGCCACCGTGGAACCGCTGACCTTCGCGTCGGATGACGGGAAGGAGATTTATCGCCACAGCAGCGCGCATATCATGGCGCAGGCGGTGAAAGACGTGTTCCCGACGGCCAATATGACCATCGGACCGGCGATTGACGAGGGATTTTATTACGATTTCTCCTTTGAACGGCCGTTCACTCCGGAGGATCTCGAAACCATAGAGGCGCGCGCGTGCGAGATTATTCAGGAGAATTATCCCGTGCGACGTCTTGAGATGTCGAAAGAGGACGCCATCAAGCTGTTTCAGGACAAAGGGGAAATGTTTAAAGTCGAGATCATTCAACAGATTGAGGATACCGTCGTCTCGCTCTATCAACAGGGCACGTTTATTGATTTGTGTCGCGGGCCTCACGTGAACGCAACCGGCCAGGTGCGGGCGTTCAAGGTATTACACAGTGCGGGAGCCTACTGGCGGGGCGATGAACGCAAGCCCATGCTGCAACGCATTTACGGGACGTCGTTTCCCACGCAGCAGGGTCTGGATGCGCATTTACACAAGCTGGAGGAACTGAAACGCCGTGATCATCGGAAACTCGGCAAAGAGCTTGACCTCTTCAGCATTCAGGATGAAACCGGGCCCGGCTTGATTCTCTGGCATCCCAGGGGCGCGCGGGTGCGGTTGCTCATTGAAAATTTCTGGCGTGAGGCGCACGTGAAGCACGGGTACGAACTGGTCTATTCGCCGCACATCGCCCGGCACGAGCTTTGGAAAACCAGCGGACACGCGGATTATTACAAAGACAATATGTTTGCGCCCATCACCGTTGATTCCGGTGAGTACCAGCTCAAACCCATGAATTGTCCGTTCCACATCATGGTGTATAAGTCGCACTTGCGAAGCTACAGGGATCTTCCCGTTCGCTATGGTGAATTGGGCACGGTCTATCGCTATGAACGTTCGGGGGTGCTGCATGGACTCATGCGGGTTCGGGGGTTCACGCAGGACGACGCGCATATCTTCTGCCGTCCGGACCAGATTGAATCAGAAGTCCGAACGGTCCTGGAGTTCACCGTGTTTGTCCTCCGACACTTTGGCTTTACGGAGTTTGAATGGTATCTTTCCACGCGGCCGGAACAAGCCGTTGGCGCTCCGGACAAGTGGGATCAGGCGACCCAGGCCCTGGAAGCCGCGCTGAAGGGCGGCGGATTTCCGTACCGCGTTGATCCGGGCGAAGGCGTGTTTTACGGACCGAAAATTGATCTGAAAATCCGTGACGCGCTGGGGCGGGCCTGGCAATGTTCGACGGTGCAAATTGACTTCAATAATCCTGAACGTTTTGCGTTGTCCTACATTGGGGAAGACGGGGCGGCGCACCAGCCGATTATGATTCATCGGGCGTTGCTGGGGTCCATTGAACGGTTTTTCGGCATTTTGATCGAACATTACGCCGGAGCCTTTCCCGTATGGCTCGCGCCTGTCCAGGCCGTCGTGTTGCCCATTACGGATAAACAGGCGGACTATGCGACGCACGTGCGGGATCAATTGGCGGATGTCGGATTGCGCGTTGAGATGGACTTGCGAAACGAAAAAGTCGGGTTCAAAATCCGCGAGGCGGAAAAAGCCAAGGTGCCCTACATGCTCGTCGTCGGAGACCGGGAACGGGAGGCGCAGGGCGTGTCCGTCCGGAAACGGAACGGGATCAACGTTGGCACGATGCCGGTCACAGAGGCGCGAGATCTTATTCGACACGATATGCCGTCAGAACAATTGACCAGTCCGGTTCTTCACCCATGAGGCGAACCGTCAAGCGAGTCGTGGTCGCCAAACATCGGGTGAATCATTTGATTCGGGTCCCCGAAGTCAGGGTGATCGGGCCGGATGGTGAACAACTGGGGATCCTGAAAACGTCCGATGCGCTCCGGCGGGCGCTGGAAGCGGAATGTGATTTGGTGGAAGTCGCCATCAATTCCTCGCCTCCGGTCTGTCGCATTATGGATTATGGAAAATTCAAGTATGAGCAGAGCAAGAAAGAACATAAAATTCGCCAGCATCAAAAATCCACGCAGGTGAAAGAAATTAAACTGCGTCCGCGAACGGACAAACATGACCTTGCAACCAAAATCCGCCGGATCGTCGGCTTCCTGGAAGAAGGGAGCAAGACCAAAATAACCGTGATGTTTCGGGGCCGGGAAATGGCGAACCGGAGCCTGGGGCTGTCGGCGATGGGGAAAGTGCGGGAAGAAATTTCAGAAGCGGGAACGGTTGAACTTGAGCCCAGGATGGAAGGGCGGAATCTGTATATGATAGTCGCGCCGAAGAATTAAGGGCGCGGGCGGACACAGTCCAGGCATAAAGAAGGATGAACCCATGGCACGCATGAAATTGAAAAATCATTCAGGAGCGTCAAAACGGTTTAAGCGCACGGGAAGCGGAAAATTCATGAGGCGCAAAGAAGGATTGCGACATATCCTGACCACGAAAAAGGCCAAACGGAAACGCAGTTTGGATGGGACCACGGAAGTCTCCAAAGCGGATCGGGTCTCGCTGTCCAGGCTCCTGCCGTATTCCTGATGGGTGTTCCCATGTTCCGTCACTCTGGTCAGCGACATCACTCGGGACGGATGACGCAGTCAGCACCCTGCCGGAGAGATTTCAAAGCAAGCCCGAATCAAGAAGGAGAGCGAAGTCATGCCACGTGTTAAAGGAGGCCCACAAACCCGTCGTCGCCGAAAGAAGCGGCTGAAACTAGCCAAAGGGCAGTATGGAGGCAAGAGCAAGCTGTTTCGGACAGCGACGGAGTCTGTTGATAAGGGGCAAGTCTATGCCTACATTGGCCGGAAGCATCGCAAACGCGATTTTCGGCGATTGTGGATTGCCAGAATCTCGGCGGCGGTCAGATCCCACGGGCTGTCATACAGCCGGTTTATCCATGCGATGATCAAAGCCAATGTGGCCTTGAATCGGAAGATGCTGTCGGAGATGGCTATTCATGACCCGGCGGGCTTCAAGTCGCTGACGGATTTGGCGAAGACGCCGGCCTGACTGGTGCTGCGAAGCCATTGAAGCCTCAATACGGATTTTAAATTCGTAGCCGCTCTGTTCCCATCACCTCTTCCTCAATCATGAGCCGTGCAGGTGGACAACCTGCCATCCAAAGGAAATCTAGCGATGCCAAAAAATAAGCACGGTTACGATATGGCTAAGTGGAACACGGCCAAGGCAGAAGCCAAAAAGCATCTTATTGGTGTAGCGAGAAACAAGAAGCTGACAACATATAAGGTCCTATATGATGGCCTTGCAAAGAAGCGTAGCGCCATTTCATTTCCATTTCGTCATCGCGATGGAGCATTCCATGAACTGCTGGGTGAAATAAGCATGGAAGAGCATAAAGCCGGACGGGGAATGCTTTCTGCAATTGTAGTGTGTAAGGCCGAAGGGGTGCCTGGGTGGGGATTTTTTGAGCTGGCGGTGGAGTTGAAGCTTCGCAAGTCCTATAGAAACGGGAAAGAAGAGATGGAACTATGGGTTTCCCAAGTCTGCAAAGTATGGTGTTAGGGACAGTCAACCAAGCCTTAAAGCTGATGAGCAGGTATGTTATGACAGCCCTAAATCCGCCACCGCCTTTTTGAGCGGAATGCCTTTTTCGCCTTTTGCGCGTGCTTTGGACTTTTTCAGGTCGCGCAGGTCTTCATAATCGGACAGGGCTTCGCGCACCGCCTGATATTCTTCAAACGGAAGCACGACGAATTCGCTCTTCCCGCTTTTTTCGATTACCTGGGGATGGAGTTTCATTGAGGTCACCTCTTAAAGGTTTTACCGAGTAGCAAGCCGATGTCTGAAGCGCAGGTGAACCTGCTGAACATCAACCTGGTCACCAGCGAGCAGTTGGACAAGCGCATTGCCGAGGTCAAAGAGCACATTTCCGAGTCCAGGGTTGAGCTAATCAAATGGATAGCGGGGATGTTGATGGCGGTGATACTCGCAACCAGCACGATGGTCGTGTCGCTGATGAAACTGTTGTAGGTAGCCGGCCAGGTAGGGCGTGGATTATGACGGCTCCGGTGACGGCTTGTCCCCGCACAGCCAATCCACGTGAATCTCAAACACCGCCACCGGCATGGCAATCCCCCAGTTCTCCAGAACCGCCGGATGCAGTTCCCCGATCAGACCGACGGGGTGACCGTCGGAGAGAATCTTCCCCGCTCTTCCTTCCATGAATGACCCGTGGTTGACGGGTTCAAGCTCATAGTCCCGCACGAGATAGAACATCAGCGTGTCCAGGCAGGTATGCACTTCGGAAAAGTTCGCGTGGGGATGGGCAACGAGGCTGCCCATCTGAATCAGCGTGTTCGACCCGAGGGCCTGGCTCAAATCGGGCAGGGCGACTTCTCCGATTTCAAACAGACGGTGCGGGTAAAACGCCCGTGGCGAGGTGGTCTCCACGCGCAACAGCGACGGCACAATCCAGGATCGAAGACACGAAAAACTTTGCGACATGACGTTGTCCACTTCCACGACCTGATCCTGGTCCGCAGGGGTCAGTCTCATGCGTTCCACCAGCTCCTCACGGGACATGAGAATATTGGAAAACATTTCCTGGAACCCCTGCCCGATCATGTGATCGCGCAGATGGTCGGACATCCGTTCCAGTGGGGAGAGCGAGCCAACGGTGAAATGGATCGGCATCACCGGAACAAACGAGTCATACCCCCGGCTGATCGCCACGTCTTCCGCCACGTCCACCGGGTGCATCAGGTCGTTGCGGTAGCACGGCAGCCGCACCGCGAGCGTGCTGCGCGTGGCTTTGACGTCATAGCCGTATGAGTGCAGGGCGTCTCGAACCATGTCCGCGTCCATGGCCAGACCGAGGGCGGATTCAATGGCTTTCAGCGGAACTTTCTGCACGTTGTTCATGTCGCGGGGGGTGATCACCGACTTGCCCCACTCCGTGGCATACGGATACCGAATGTCAACGGGGTCAATGGCGGCGCCGCGGTCGGCGAAATTCACGGCAAAAATGTTGAGCGTGAGCAGGACCATGCGCGCGTCGGTTCCCGTCACTTCCACGAATAATTCTGAATCACCCGCCTGGACTTGCCCGATGTCCTGGCTGTTAATGATGGGCGGGAAGGATAACACCCGGCCTTCCTTATCCCACAGGAGGGGCAGCAACGGCTGATTGGCCAGAATGGTCCCGTACTCAATGCCCTTGGGATGCACCGTCAGAATATCTTGCAGCGTCAGCGGTTCGGAAAACCCCAGCGGGGTGAAGCGCGCTTCCGTGGGTTTCACCAAACCATAGGTCACCGGAAACTTAATCTGTGGCAGGCGATACAACCCCACCGAGACGGTTTTGCGTTTATGGCCGTAATTGTCCGCGAGTTTTTCCTGGGCCTGAATAAGCTGCGCCAGGTCTTCCTCGGTGACGGGAGGCCCCGTGACCGCACAGGCCGCCACGTATGGGCGAACCTGTTCCATGCCGGTTCCCACCAGCACGCGTCGTTTGGGGCGTGTCCTGGTCTGCAAAAACGGATACGCGAGAGGCGCCCCCTGCGCCTTGATCCGAATTTGCCGTGCAATCCCTTCCACGCTCCACAGATCCGGTCGGTTGCTGTCCTGCAGTTCAACCCGCACTTCGCCGGTCGCCGGGGCAAAATCTTTGAGTTCCCCTTTGACCAGCGGCAGCCACGACTCCAGTTGCTCCGGCGTGGCATCGCGTCCGAGGAACCGTTCCAGATCTTTGTGAAAAAACGAAATCGTGGGCATAGCGGCCTCACAGGAAACGTTGCGGGATTTCACCGCATGGCGATGTGTGTGCGATCGTGCGTTACGGTCTCAACAGATGGCGTCGTATGTTCAGGCAAACCGCCCGCGCAACGTCCGAGTTTTTTCAAGGTCCACGGAAAAGAGGTCGCGAATATCATGAATCCCAAGCGCCACCATCGCCATGCGATCCAGACCCAGGCCCCAGGCAATCACCGGCACCGTGACCCCCAGCGGGTGGGTGACTTCCGGCCGCAGCAACCCCGCGCCGCCCAGTTCCATCCAGCCGAGTTGAGGATGACGGACGTGGAGTTCCACGGACGGTTCCGTAAAAGGAAAATAGGCGGGGAGGAACGCGCGCTCTCGCGCCTGCGCCATTTCTTTGGCAAACAGCGTCAGCAGACCCAGCAGCGTCCTGAAATTCATATCGTCGCCCAGCACAATGCCTTCCACCTGAAAAAAATCCGTGGCATGCGTCGCGTCAACCTGATCGTAGCGAAAACATCGGGCCATGGAAAAATATTTGCCTGGGATCGGGGGATTCGACGCCAGCGTGCGCGCCGACACCGCGGTGCCCTGGCTTCGCAAAATCAGCCGCCGCGCCCGTTCGGGGTCATAGCGATAGCCCCACCCGCGCGACCCCGTGGAGCCGCCGTCCGCATGGGTGGCCGCCACGCGGGACAAAAACGGCTCGGCGATCTGTGCCGCATGAGTCGGTGTTTTCACAAAGTACACGTCGTGAATGGCCCGTGCCGGATGGAACTGGGGCATATACAGGGCATCCATATTCCAGAATTCTGTCTCAACCAGTGGGCCTCGCATTTCCTGAAAACCCATGCCGACCAGTTGGTGTTTGACCAGATCAAGAAAGGCCCGGTACGGATGCCGCCGTCCGGGAGCGACCCGCGGCGGTCGCAGGCTGATGGTGTATTTCCGGAACCGCTTGTTGCGCCATGAGCCGTCCTTCAGCATGTCGGGCGTCAGTTGGGACACTTCTTCCACGGTGCCCGCATGACAGTGTTGCGCCGCCGTTTTGCCGTCGTCCGTCAGCATGTACTCGCGCTGCACGCGTTCCTCAATACGAAACGGCTTCTGCGCGCTGCCCCGTTTGACCGCATACTGTCGCAACAGGGTTTGCTGGTCGTGCGAAAAGGACAGCAGCGTTTGACGGCTCTCGCGCAATTGATGAAGGAGCGAGGTGAACGTGCCAATTGTGGGACTTGGCGTCTCGGTCGTTTCAACGTGGCCCCCGGACGTGAGGCGGATCGCGCCTTCCTGTTTGAGAAGCCCGATGGCGCGACTCAATTCCGCGGCGGGGAACACGTCCATCTCCTGCAAATCTTTCACCGTGAACGAGTGTCCGTCCCGCCCTTCCTGTTGGCACGTGTTCACGATCCATTCCGGCGGCGACCCGGTTGCCAGATACCCGTGTCCCACCTCCGTCAACCCCACCCAGGCCGTGCTGGTTTCGGCATGAATGCGGATCAGCGCTTTCGCTTGCAGCCACCCCAGGGCCATGCTGAGTTGCGAAGGTTCCAGTTGCGAGCGTTCCTGTAACGAGGCATCAGAAGCCGGGGTATCGGCGGATTGACCCAATGCCGCCAGCAGATTTATTTCCAGCGGGTGCAAACTGTCATACACGGACGCGGTGTTCATGCGGACCGGGGGGAGAGGGTTTGAGCAACGGCGCGGAAGGCGGCAATCGTGTCGGCGTATTTGGGACTGTTGAAAATCGCCGACCCGGAAACCAGCACGTCGGCGCCGGCGTTGATGACGGCGCCGGCGTTCTCCACGGTGATACCGCCGTCCACTTCAAGCAGGGCGCGGCTTCCGGCATCGTCAAGCAACCGTCTGGCCCGTGCGATTTTCCCCAGGCAGGCGGGAATAAACGTTTGGCCGCCGAACCCAGGATTGACGGACATAATCAGCACCATGTCCACGTCGGCGATCACGCCTTCAAGGGTGATGAGGGACGTGGCGGGGTTGAGCGTCACGCCGGCCTTCACGCCGTGTTCCTTGATGCATTGAATAGTGCGGTGCAAATGGGGGCAGGTTTCCGTGTGGACAGTGAGATACCCGGCGCCGGCGTGTGCGAAGTCGGCGATGAGCGCGTCCGGATTCGTGACCATCAGATGAACGTCCAGGGGAAGCGCGGTGACCTTGCGAAGCGCTTCGACAATAGGCGGCCCGACCGTCAGGTTGGGCACAAAATGCCCGTCCATCACGTCCACGTGCAGCAAGTCGGCGCCCGCGGCTTCCACCGCGGCGACCTCGTCGGCCAGCCGCGCGAAGTCGGCGGAGAGGATTGACGGAGCGATGTGGAGGGTTGGCGGGGCCATCACGTACCTTATAGAGGAAGATGCGGCTTTGTCTCAAGTGGATGGCGGTACTGCGTGCGGCAATGTGTCTGTGGCTAGATCACGCGATACTGTTTCATGATGCTTTTCAGTTTGGGATAAATACTTGGCGGACATAGGTATTTTGCTTGTCCTCGGCCACGGTTATGTGCGCGACGCAGGGTTTTGCCGTGGTCGCGTTTTATGTGGGCAATCCAGCAGGATTTAACGCTTCGGCCGTGTTGCCTCCTGTATTTGTCTTGGAGTTGTTTGTATGTCATCGAAGCCTCACTGTATGCGGGTTAACAATGGTTTGCTTACAGGGCGGGGTTGATGCCCCACCCTGTCGGTGACAATTCATGTTCTTATCCGGTGAGATCGGCATAGCCTGTCGTCAATAAGCTACCAGTAAGTCACTGGTTGAAATCAGGCACAATGAACCGCCTGGGGCGGAGCCGCAGGCAGGGTGGTGTGGGGCCGAGGGTTAGGAATCCTTGGCTAGGCGATTATGCATTACTGCCACCAAACAAAACCTTATATATTTCTTGGATGGTTTCGTATTTGGTGAAACTACCTTTATTCAGATATCTTATATTAGGGCGCTCTGCCTTGTGACCATATTGGTCACCTTTAGTATGACGAGCTATCTCAGCCTCGTGAATAGGAGGAAGAGGTTGGCCAGGGTCGCCGCCAAAAAAATAGAACGGGCCTAAGTTCAGCGTCTTTTTGTCAAAGTATATCCAAACTACGCAGCCAGAAGGCTTATCAGCCAATTTCAAATGAACCTTTTGGCGTGATGTTGTGCCGCCAATATATGAGGCTTTAAGTTGAACATGTCTAACTATCTGATTCGCTTCAATGATTATGTCATAGCCAGAGTTATCTACTTCAGGCTTGCCCACCTCAAGCGCACAATCTCCATTTTGCCAGGATAGCTTAAGAAGCTCTCCGACAAACAAGTGCTCAATTAGTTTCTCTCGGTAAGATGAATGTTCTGAATGCTTACTCATACTTTATTTTGCATAACGCCGCCAGCATGGGCATGAACTAATGGAGTGTAAATCCCTCCCTTTTCCGATTGTCCCGTCGCACTCCCTCAAGAGCTTGCTTGTATCCGTGTGCAACCGTGCAACGGCTTTGATGGCATTGTGAATTTTTTCTCCATACCTCTTCGTGCCAGTCATTGATTCCATGCTCCTTTTTTAATGGTGAACATCTCCAGATCGTTGCTCTCATTCATCCCGTTAAAGCGCCGATCTTTGTCAGTGCCGCTTATGGATCTTTTCGATCCCCTCCAGGGAGCTGATTTGATGTCGAACCGCTTCAGAGCGTTGACCACCTGCATTCCTTTGAAATGCTCCAGCCCGCGTTTTCGAAGAAGTGTGGCGACATCGGCGAGTATCGTGTCGTAAGGAAAACGCTTTCCGCTTTGTTTCTTCCCCGCTTCTTTGGCGACTTCAAGAACGTCCTGCCATTGAAGCCGAAATAGTTTGTGTCGAAATTTTTCCAAATCCTGATCCGCGCTGATCGCTTCGTTAATCTCATTCAGCGATTCACGCGGCGTCAGGTAGATTAAATAATCAGCCCTGGCGTCGCGAGTGGGATTTGTGACCAGCTTCATGTAGCGCGCCAACTGGTTCCCGCTCTCGCCGGAGTGGAATTTCACTTCTACAACGATGGTGAGGAGCGCTCGGTTGGCATGATTGCAGAATTGCAGAATCATGTCCGGTTCGCCAACAATCTCATAGTTTGGCCAGAAATCAATCTTGAGGTTGGTGCATTGCTTCAGCACATTGTTGGCATCGTCATTGAGCACGTCTTTCAATGTACGTTCGTCGTCTGTCGCATCAATGGTTTTGGCAAAGAGGTCGGTCCAAAACACGCCGGGCCGCAGATACCGCAAATGCCCGAACAGGGCAGAGGTCAAAGAATCCTCATGACCCCGTGCCTCTCGAACGTCCTTTCCCTTTATGCCAGCTATCATCATGCGCCTCCTTCAGATTTTGGGCGTTATGCTATCCGCCAGCCTTTCGTGGACGCAAACCGGGCGGCCAGCGTAATGGCTTCCAGCAGGCTGCTTGGATCGGCCCTGTCTTTCCCAACGATGTCATAGGCCGTGCCGTGATCCACAGAGGTGCGAATGATCGGCAGACCGACCGTCAGGTTCACGCAACGACCGAACGCCACGGTTTTGAGCGGGATCAACCCCTGGTCGTGATACATGGCCACCACCACGTCATACGCGCCGCGAACGGCCGCGCCAAACAGGGTATCGGCCGGCAATGGCCCGGTGGCGCGCATGCCGGCGCGGGTGGCGCGACGAACGGCCGGCGTAATAATCGCGCGCTCTTCGTCGCCAAATAACCCATGTTCGCCGGCGTGCGGGTTGAGGGCCGCCACACCAATGTGAGGCCGGGCAACCTTGAAGTACGCCTTCATGGCTTGATGAGCAAGTTGGATCGCCTGGAACACACGCGGGATCGTCAGCGTATCCGGTACGTTTCGGAGCGCCAGATGCGTGGTCACAAACAGAATTTTTAACGGCCCGCCCATCAGCATCATCCCAACCCGTTTCGCGTCCGTCAGGTCGGCCAGGAGTTCCGTATGTCCGGGGTACGCATACCCGGCAAGGTGGAGGGCTTCTTTATTGATGGGCGCCGTGACCATGCCCGCGACGTGGCCGGCCTGGGCAAGCCGCACGGCTGTTTGAATAAACGCGACGGAGGCCGCGCCGGGATTGCGGGCGGGTTGGCCCAGGCGAAATCTGCCCAACGGGATCGTCAAAGGATCAAGCGCCGGAATTGTGCCACGGCGCACGACCGGCCACGCTCCCGGTGCGCCATCACTCGTCGCATGGCCCGTTGGCGGGTTTGTCATCGGCGCCACGTTGAGGGCGGAATGCCGACGGCTGGCTTCGCGTTGTAAAGCCGGAAGAGACCCGATCACCACGGGACGACACAGACGCCACACCACGGGAGACGCCAGCGCTTTGACGATCACTTCGGGGCCAATCCCGGCCGGGTCGCCCATGGTGATGGCCAGGGCGGGCCGTCGTGGTGTGGTGGGTTTGGACATTGAACGCGAGATCAGGAAAACTTCCGCATCACCTTGTCGATGATCTCCTGCACCGGAAGCCCGGTTTTATTGGCGATGGCCTGGCAGTCCTGAAATTCCGGCCGGTATTGTATGGTGTTCCCCACGTGGACGACTTTCACCCGCACGCGGCCTTGCGGCAAACGAACGGTGCGCATGGAACGGGCCAGCGTCATCCGGCGGACGAGTTGGCTGCGCACGCCGAGGGTGGTGGTGTCACGAAACAGTGTGTGCGTCATCGCCCCGGCGTGTTCGGGACGGGCCAGCACCGTGAGGATGACCCCCGGGCGATGATGCTTCATCATGGTCGGCGTCAGGCTGACGTCCAGGGCGCCGTTCTGAAACAGCCGCTCCATGACCGCTTCGTACCTTTGAGGGTTCATGTCATCAATGTTGGTGTCCAACTGGACGACCAGATCAGCCTCCGGCGACACGGCGGCCTCGGAAGCGGACAGCATCACCCGCAACACATTCGGCCAGTCCTGCGGATTGGCCGTGCCCGCTCCGTATCCGATGGCGCCGGGCACGACGGGCGGAAGCTGACCAAACGTTTGTGTCAGGGTGGTGAGCAAGGCCATGCCGGTCGGGGTGGTCAATTCCAGCGCGGGGCCGTGGGAATAAATGGGATACCCTTTGGCCAGCTCGGCAACGGCGGGTCCGGGAATTGGCAAGATGCCATGAGCGCTCTCGAAGGTTCCGGAACCCACGTTGACGGGCGTCGCACTGAACGTCTGCGCGCCCAGCTCATGACATCCCAGCAGTCCCCCCACGACGTCCACCAAAGAATCAATCATGCCCAGTTGATGAAAATGCACCTTGGCCGGGTCTTGCCCATGCACGGCGCCTTCCGCACGGGCGATGCGCGCGAAGACCGCCTGCGCGCGTGTTTTGACCCACGGCGGTAAACGGCTCGCCGCAAGCAGACGTCGGATTTGTGGCCATGACCGCGATGGGGTGTGGCTCTGCGTGAGGACGACGTCCACTTTTGTCGCGTACAGCGCGCCGCGGTGGACGTGTGAGACCTTGAGACGATAGCCGGAAACCGGTAGCGCGCCAAGACCCTTGCGCAGCCTGTGCGGTGACAGGCCCGCGTCCACGAGCGCACCCAGTATCATGTCCCCGCTGATGCCGGAAAAACAATCAAAGTGGAGATGCATGGCGATCCTGTTTCCTTGTTGCTGACGGCGGATGCCCTTGACGGAACTTCCACGTCACGGTATGTAAGCACATACGAAAATTCCCATGAAATGACAAGTCGTTTCTCCCCGGAACGCGTTGTGTGTGTCTCTTCTTCATGGGTTGTACGGGACACGAACAAGCCATCCAGTCTGACCCATGCCGCAATGTGTGCATGAGGTGTTCAATGTCCCTTTCCCGACGAGTTGGAGGACGACCGACTTGAGTATGATGCAACGGCCACAATCTTTTCTGCCATTCATTGGCACGCTGACGCTCCTTGCGTTGCTGACGGCGCCGGATGCGCTTGACGCCAAACGAAAAAAGCGGACGTATCAACCACCGCTCAAGATCGTGAATGTCACGCCCTCGCCCGTGCCGTTTCGACCCGGCCCCGGGTCGTCGTTGGCCCTCGCGGTCACCGTAGAGTTGCCTGAGAACCTCGACGGGATAGACATCATTGAAGTGTCCTCCCTGATCAGTTTCCCGTCCAAGCGCCGCATTCGATTTGTCTTTGAACGACAACCGCTGGACAACGTGGTGATGCAGGACGGGAAGCCGCGCAAGCGGTTGACCCTGATCTGGGACGGGAAAGACCAAAATCGCCAGTATGTCAGGCAGGGGAAGTATGCCTATGCCATTCGGGCCAAACTCATGGCCAGGGAGAAAGGGTTTATGAAAGCCAAAACCGTCTCACTGTTTGAGCGAGGCACGTTGGATGTGTTGTCCCCTCCGGGCGTGGGTGAACCGGCAGACCATATTCAGCCAATCCCGCGTCCTGAATCGGCGCCGTCAACTGAAACGGCGGCCCTCCTGAAGAAAGACGATGAACGCCAGGAAGCGACGGGTCAACTCAAGCGCCCGTTGACGTGACCCGATCACCGTCAACCAGGGTGTTGATGCGATGCGCCAGATGACCGGCGCCGAATCCGTTGTCAATATTCACCACGCCGATTCCGCCGGAACAGGCGTTCAACATGGTGAGCAACGGGGCCAGACCTCCGAAGTGCGCGCCATACCCCTGGCTGGTCGGCACGGCAATCAGCGGGGTTGCGACCAGGCCGCCGACCACGCTCGGCAGGACGCCATCCATCCCCGCCACGACGATCACCACACGGGCCTGTTGGAGACGATCAATCTGATCGAACAATCGGTGCACCCCGGCCACGCCCACGTCAAACAGCGTCTCCACCGCGCTCCCCAGCGTCATGGCGGTCACGCCGGCTTCTTCCGCAACCGGAATATCCGCAGTGCCGGCGGTGACAATCACGATGTCGCCCCGGAGCGGACGGGGTGGCGTTGACGGAATCACCACGACGCGGGCGGTTCGATGATACACCGCTTTCCGGTTCATGCCTTTGAGTGCGCGTGCGGTGGCGGCATCGGCGCGCGTCGCCAGGACGGGCACCTTGTCTGCCAGCAATCTCCCGGCAATCTTCAGGATCTGGGCGCGGGTTTTTCCTTCGCAGAGAATCGCCTCCGGCGCGCCGTGACGCAGTGCGCGATGGTGATCCACTTTGGCGAAGCCCAGGTCGGTATAAGGCAGGGTACGCAGTCGTTGAAGCGCCTTCTCAACCGACACCGATCCGTTGTGAACCGACGTGAGGAGCGCGTGAAGAGCCGAAGGATCCATAATAGCCAGCGTGGGTTACCAGGGCGCGCGTGTGGAAATCACGCACGGCGTTTCTTCTTTGGCCGAGCGGGCCATCAGGTCGGCGACGACATGCGTTGGCGGTTTCCCTTCAAACAGCATGGCGTGGACGCATTGGACAATCGGCATCTCCACCTGACACCGTTGCGCCAGCGCTACGGCGGCTTTTGTGGTGCGCACGCCTTCGGCCACCGTCACGGTTTCCCGCAGAATGTCTTCCAGCTTACGGCCTCCGGCCACTTGCAATCCGACGGCGTGATTCCGACTTAACGAACCCGTCCCGGTCAGAATCAGGTCTCCCAGTCCCGACAACCCATAGAACGTATGCACGTCGGCGCCAAGTGCGACGCCCAGCCGAATCACCTCGGCCAGCCCGCGAGTGATCAGCGCGGCCCGCGCGTTCAATCCAAGTTCCAGTCCATCCACGACGCCGGCGGCAATCGCCATCACGTTTTTAAGTGCGCCTCCCAATTGCGCCCCGATGAGATCGGTCCCGGTATAGACCCGGAACGACGCGGACATGAACACCGGTTGGAGGCGCGCCGTCAGGTCGGCATCCCGCCCGGCCAGCAACACCGTCGTCGGTTTGCCCTGACAGACTTCCGCCGCAAAGCTGGGCCCTGTCAGAACGGTCACGCCCGGCGACCATGCGGCCGGCAGCAGTTCGTCCAGCACCTGGGACATCAGCAACAGCGAATCTTCCTCGATACCTTTTGACGCGATGATAATTGGCAGCGGGTCGGCCAGTGCGGGTTGCAATTGCCGAACCACCGTCCGCATGGCATGAGACGGCACGGCCAGCACAAGGATGTCGGTTTTCGTCGTCGCCTCGTGCAGCGAGTGTGTGGCGGAGAGCGTCATCGGCAGCGTGACTCCCGGCAGAAACAGCGTGTTTTCCCGTTTGAGATTGACCTGTTCAACCACGTCCGGCTCATACGTCCAGAGCGTCACCGCCAGCCCCCGGTTCGCCAAATGCCGAGCCAGCGTCGTGCCCCACGCCCCGGCCCCGATGACCGAAGCGGTGTGAATGGGGGGATGTGGGGGTGTCATGGAGTTTGTGAGTGAGGCGCGGACAAGGTGCAGGATTAGTAGGAAGCGGATTATAGGAACGGCATTGTAAGGCTGTCAATTTGGCGTTGTCTTAGCACCGCCTATTCCCATGTGCTAGACTTCGCGGGATTATCTGGCGTCCCAAGTTCTAGTTGTCTTAGCACCGCCTATTCCCATGTGCTAGACTGAATGCACCCACAACTGACGCGGGCGCTGGAGTTGTCTTAGCACCGCCTATTCCCATGTGCTAGACTACGAAAAGAAGGGCGGACGTCGGCCTAATTGTTGTCTTAGCACCGCCTATTCCCATGTGCTAGACTGGGAACGTGCTATACCCGACGTATGATATCGTTGTCTTAGCACCGCCTATTCCCATGTGCTAGACTGGGACGATCCGCCAGCCACTGCCTCGTGCGGTTGTCTTAGCACCGCCTATTCCCATGTGCTAGACTCGTTCCTTCGAAGTCAATCAGCAGATCATCGTTGTCTTAGCACCGCCTATTCCCATGTGCTAGACTTCGTAGTTTTGGGAAATAAAAGTCCTTTTCGTTGTCTTAGCACCGCCTATTCCCATGTGCTAGACTGCGCCGGCAGCGGAGGAGGTTACGAAGGTTGTTGTCTTAGCACCGCCTATTCCCATGTGCTAGACTCCAGGACGCAGCCGCGCCCTGTAACACTCCGTTGTCTTAGCACCGCCTATTCCCATGTGCTAGACTACTCTCGACCATCCCTGTCTTTCTAGGTGAGTTGTCTTAGCACCGCCTATTCCCATGTGCTAGACTACAATTTCCAAAACCGCGCACAGGGTTCTCGTTGTCTTAGCACCGCCTATTCCCATGTGCTAGACTATGCAAGGCGACCCACCTACGCCCGTCGTTGTTGTCTTAGCACCGCCTATTCCCATGTGCTAGACTCCGCTAACGCGACCGCAAAAAACGTGCTCCCGTTGTCTTAGCACCGCCTATTCCCATGTGCTAGACTCCGGGCAGACCTCTTTCGTTCGCTGGAGTTGTTGTCTTAGCACCGCCTATTCCCATGTGCTAGACTGACATATGAAGCTCAAGGCCATATCGCCCGTTGTCTTAGCACCGCCTATTCCCATGTGCTAGACTAGGGCTTCTGTAAGGTCTTGTTTTTGAAAGAGTTTTCTCTGCTTTTTGCAGAGAAAACTCTTTCAAAATAAGTGCAGTTGAGCAACTTTCCCATCATTTTTGATTCGGTCTGCCTCATAAAAGCGCTTCATGTTAGCGAATTGCTTGTCAGTGACCGTCAGAATATCTACTTTGCCGCCAGGTGGTAGCTGGTGCTGAATGCGGCTACCGACAGATTCCGCTTTCTCACCCGACGCGCAATATTTCAAATACACTGAAAATTGCGACATTTCAAAGCCGAGATCCAGCAAGTTGTTGCGAAAACCGGTTGCCTGCTTCCTCTCTTTTCTTGTTGTCACGGGTAAATCAAACATCACAAAGAGCCACATAATCCTGTAGGGGCTGAGGTGAATGCGCCGGGTCATGTTGTAAGCAACTCCAGCGGAGACGGCACTGCGGGCAGTAAAATATCATTTTGCTCGCCCAGATAATAACCGGCGAGTGAACGGCACATTTTAACCGTCGCGAGTGACAGCGGCGGACTTTCCTGGTCGAGCGGAATGGTCAGCGTGGTAATTGCCGCCAGTTTGCCTTTGGTTTCAGGCGTTAATTCCTCTCCAATGGTACCGCCACGTTGCAATAGCAGATAATCCGCAATTGGGCGATATGGCTCCATAAGGTCGTCAACCAAATTCAGTGGGTTTTGTGGATTTTTATGATGCAAACTGAAACTCGGATGCAACCCGGCACTGCTCACGCCGCGGGCCACGCAAGCACGAACGACTGCGTAAATGTAATTCAGCGCGGCGTTCACGCCGGCCGCATTGCGGTTACGACGAAACTCCGGTCCAAACAATTGCTGCCAATATTGCCTGGCCGCCTGCGCTTCGCAATTGTCCGGGTCGCCGGAACGCACCTTGTCGGACAGTCTCAACAGTAGTTTGTGGTTTTTCCCGGCGCGTTCCAGGATAACCGCTTGATTCCTGATTTTGGCGCGAACAATTTTTTGCCACACCCGTTTGCGCCGAGGTTCTGACATCTTCGTCTGTGCTCGCATGACGTGGAACTGTCGCCCGTAGCCGTCCAACGGAAAAATAATGCTGCTGGGTAAATAGTTTTTCCCGCATATTACGAAGGGAATGTTGCGCTGACAGAGTTGGTCGATCAGCACACTTGATACGGAGCATCCCGGCACTGAAATAATAACGGCGGCAATATCGTCCAACGGTACTTGTCCGATTTTTTCACCGTCATTACGGACTTCCAAAAATCCCCGTACCTTGTGAAGCCAGTAGCCGGGTTGCGTGATTTCAACAATTTGACCCGCCACGATAGATTATTTTTTACGGCGGGGTTTGCGCCGTTTCTCGTAATTGACCAAACCGGTGGGGCTGATGTGGACTTTGCGGGCTTTGAGTTTTTGAATCAGACTGGCGGAGGCATTAATAGCGACATTATTATCGACTAATTCTTTAAGCCTATCTGCAACATTTGCTTCTTGATGTTCGCAGATATAAACGCCGCCGCCAGACATTTTTTGCACGCGCATAATGCGTTTTTTGCTGTTTTCTTCAATTTCGACACAATCTTCCGTTTGCAAACGCATAATAAGTTTGGCTGCTGGATGCGGTCGCTTTGTTATGCTCGGCCGAAACCCCGGTTGATTAGCTTCATATCTTGAAATAGTTTCACCAACCCATTGCCCAGCTTTTTTGTGCTTATCTGGGTATTCAAAAAATTCAGTCGCCCAATTGGCTCGTAGCCAGAAAGCTTTATAGACATTGCCAGTTTTATCACGAATAGGTTGAACTGTTCTTGTTAGCTGTACGCGTAAATGTCTGATATTTTTTTCTGTAGCCAAGGCTGCAAATCCTGCTATACCCTTTCTGCCTGCCGCTTCAGCTTCGTCAAAATCTCTCAGAAAAGCCTCCCGTAATTTACGCTCTCTGATTTCTTCTACATGCTTCCGTGATGTAAAATCCTTAATGCCACGACGCAAAACGACACTGGTTTTTACAGGCTGATCTTTGTTTTGTTTGTTCAATTTATCTTTAATCTGTTTGTCAGCAATTCCATAAGTGAATTTTTTGTGAAGGTGGCCTTGTTCCTTCCGCTTCGCTTTGTGTGACACGGTAATATCACGCACCACATCGGCGACGTCATCACGAAAACCATCCCAGGGGTCAATCGGGCTTTTGCCGTTATCGCCTTTTTCAAACAAGCGGGTAAGATTCAGCGCTTCAGCCCGATTTGCCGCCGTTGACACCTTTTGCAACATGGAACGAGAGGTCATGCCGATCACAATCGCATCAACCGCATGGTGACGATGGTCATTGCGGTTTTTCTTCTTCGGATCACCATCCGCCTTATTCTGCAAAATACGAGTCAAGCTCCAGTGCCAGCGTAACAGGGAAGTCATCCGCCCGGTCAGGACATCAATGTTATCTATGGGGCAGATACACTCCAGATATTCTCTGGTCAACCGTCCAATATAGCGCGTATCATTCAGGTGGCGCTCGGTGAAATCGCTTTCTTTACTCCATATTTCCATGGCGTTTTCCTTGAATCGCCACTGTTTGGCTTTGGGTAGATTGTTGGTGCGTTCAAATATTTCCGCCCAGTTATAGCCGTCCGGATTATGTCCGAAGGCTTCAAACGGTGTGCCATTACCCTTGTCGCGATTTGCTTTCCGCGTACAGATGATCTTGTTGGCGCGGCTATCGTCCAGCGAACGGCTAAACGGGATAAGGTGTTCAATTTCAGTGTTGGCGTTGAATAGATCGGTGATGCCAATTTTATCACCCGAGAACGGGCAACAACGCCCATTGGGATCGCTGTCCAAATCTTCCCATAACAATAACCGCAAACGATTGTCCCGGTTTGTGTTTTGCCCTTGTTCGCGTAGCGTTTTATCCAGTTTTTCGTTTCTGTCCTGATTGGCTTTTTGCTCATTCTCTATTTCTGTTCGACCTTCTTTACCCGCCGGCAACTCACGCCCCAACTCAACGGCAATGGAACTCGGGCGGCCAAAGCGTCGAATCAGTTCGTTCACCACCTGCCGTATCTGGTTGAGCGCGATATGCACGGTCGGGTTGGTGACGCCGCCATAATATTTTCGGTCATCATGTTTATCTTCAGCGTTACGGTCGCCCGGGATAATATGCCGTCCATCCTGAAACGCCTCGCCGTAATAGGGCAGGCTGTCCAGCAATTGACCCTCCCTTGCACGGGTGAACGGGTTGACAAAATCCGGGTTCTCGTCCGCTACTTTTTGCACCGCATCGGATTGAATCATCGGGCCATTCTTCATTTGATCTATTAACAACCTGGCGGCTTTCAGGGAAACACTGGCAATGCCGTTCTGCATGGGCGCTTCAAGACAGTTTCTGGCAGCGAATTCAGACAGACCGAAATTCTGCATCAGCCGGTTACAGACCTCATCATCGGTTTGTTCGCGCATCTCGCCTTTGCGTTTTTCATCCGGCACTTGTTCAAAAATCGCCATGATAAAAGAGTCCTGCTCTTCCAACGACCATTTATCCCACTGCCCGCCAACCCGGTCTTCATCGCGCATCAAATGCGAGGTCAAATTGCCATCCAATCCTTTGCGCTTCGGTGTTTCAAAATTGAATGTGAAATTTCCTTCCGCCGCTTTCTCTTGTTTTAGAATTTTTTTCATCCTGCCGAAAACAACCTGTCCATTTTTCACCGTGGGCGTTTCCAGCAGACGAATAATCAGATCACGCGCATCGGGAAAATGAATCAGTTTACGGCTGCCATGGCTGGTCATCCATTCAAGATTGTTCACTTCCTGGTACATTCGATACCGTTGAAAACCCGGCATGGCGCGAAAAGTGCGGTCTTCTTTCGGCAGATATACACATTTACCGCGTTTTTGCGGTTTCAGCGGGCGTTGGGTGAAAATGACATGGTGTATGCGCTTGCGGGTGTCGTCGGTCATGACATCGTGACATTTCGCCTGCGCCGCCCAGATTTTGTTGAATTCATCCTCGTATAATTCGCGCTGCGGATAGACATCATACAACTTGCCATCGTCACCGGCGCCGGGCCGTGCGCGGGTTTGTTCTCCACGCCGGTATCGCTCCCACAGGAACGAACCATAGGTCAACGTTGGTTTGTCTTTTAATAATGACAAGGCGCTTTTTCTGTTTTCGGCCTCTTGCTGCCGCGCAACTTTTTTGTCTTCCTTTGAAAGTGCTTTGTAAGACTCCTGATCGAGTGGCAGGTCAATCAACCCCATCTGCTCCAGCAGCACACGCACCGACTTGGAAACCTTGCCGCTGGTTGTTTCCTCGCTCCGGTCTTTACGGTTACTCTGAAACCCCCGCCGCTGGTTCAGGTGAAACAACGCCCGTCCGACATGGTGGGGCGGAAGTTTTTCCTTCAATGCCTTCGCGCGCAACTCTAACGGGTTCAGGGTCCGCAAGGCTTCGCGTCCATCGGTGTCTTCCGGGAACAAGCCCGCTTTGGTCAATTCATCAAGCAGGAATTCCTGCCGTTGCTTGAAACGGTCCCGGCGCCGCCGCGCCGAACGAGCCTCGCGTCTGTCGGCTGCCAGCGTGGCTTTGGATTTGACATCCCGCCCGTCTGAAAATATCCGTGAACCGGCAGTCTCCACGCTACAAGGGTCGCCATTTTTTTCCAGCTTCAGGACGCTCCACCCCAAAGAATTGGTGCCAACGTCCAAGCCTAGTCTGTAAGAAAACATCGCAAAAAACCTCCTTGGTCTTACTTGTTGATTTTATGGAGACCCTGTAATACTATGCGAACCTGTTAGCACATGGGAATAGGCGGTTTTCGCTAGGATTAACACGCGAGAATTCGCAACATTCATGGGGGCGACCTTCGGGTCGCCCTTTTTGTATGGTTTCTTTATTGCCAGTGCGAAGACAGAGTGGTTTTCCATTGGCATGTCTTCGTTCAAAAATGAGTACTCGGCGGATATAAAGCCAATTAACGCCTGCATGTAGTATAGGACGCGGCAGTCATTATAGTAAAGACTGCTCTTAGCCCTTTTCTCAAATGCCAGAAAGTATCAGCGCGGATTTTCGCAAGACGGTCTGGCACAAAAATGTGGCTTGTGTCAGCACATGCCACCATCTTCTTGATCTGATAGACGAGACGCCTCTGCCGGGTGTAGTCTTCCTCCATGGACACTCACCAAACCTGCCAATCATGCGGTCATGCCGTGCCGTCGGCGGCCCGCTTTTGCCCCGATTGCGGGAAGCCGATTGTCCGGGAGCCACGCGAAGCGACCGGGTCGGAAGCGTCCCGGGCGAAGGAAATCCTCAATCTTCGCATCCTGTATATCATGGTGGGCGCGTTGATTCTGGCGGTGCTGTTTCCGCCGTGGGAATCGCCGCCCGGTGACCCTCCCGCTTATCTCGGAATGCATTTTCTTCTGAATTCCCCGGAGCCTGGGGCCGTGGTGAGTCGAATTCTCCAAACTGTGGAATTGGCCACATTGGCCATCGGCGGTATGTATCTGGCCTGGGTGTTTCGGGATAAGCAGTGAGGGGGGTTGTCTCTTTTCCCTTGCGCGACTTCCTTTTCTCTCCCCTCCATTCACCGTAGCCGTTTTCTCACCTGCTCGGCCTTGTCGGTGTGGTATGCCCATGCTCCTGTCTTCACAGCGGCTCGGTACCTTCCGCAAGGATATCGAGATATTTGCCGTAGGCGAAGACTTGATTGCGTTGTTTTCCCGTGACTTCTTTCACGATGCCCATCTCCATGAGGCGGGCGATGGCTTTGTGGACTGTCGGTGCGGACAGATTCAGGAGCGTGGTGATGGCCTGTACCGACAGAAGAGGGTGGTGTTTCATGGAGTCGTGTACCCGCAGCATTGATGCCGACGCCCGACCTGATTGCTCTATGCGTGTGCGGTCTTCCTCGCACAGGCGAAGGATCTGTTGCGCGCTTGTGGTGGCCTGTTGAGATGTTTCTTTGACGCCAGTCAGGAAGAACTTGATCCAGGATTCCCAGTCCCCTTTGTCCCGGACACGTTGCAGCAAGTCATAGTATTGAGTCCGTCTGTTCTTCAGGAACAGGCTTAGATACAAAACGGGTTGTTGTAACGCATGCTCGGCATGCAGCAGGAAGGTGATCAGCAGGCGTCCCAATCTGCCGTTGCCATCAAGGAACGGGTGGATGGTCTCAAACTGCACATGCGCCAGCGCCGCCTTGATTAGCAACGGCATGGTGGCGTCTCGTTGGTGAATAAATTTTTCCAGGTCGCTCATGCAATCCTCCACACTGGTCGGCGGAGGGGGGACGTATCCGGCGTTGCCCGGTCGTGTTCCGCCAATCCAGTTCTGGCTGTGCCGAAACTCGCCGGGTTGTTTGTCACTGCCTCGGCCTGTGGCCAGCAGTGTTGCGTGGACTTCTTTGATGAGGCGGTTGCAGAGTGGCATCCCTTCCCGCAGTTGTTGCATGCCGTATTGCATGGCGTTGACATACAGAGACGTTTCCCAGACGTCGTTGAGCGGCGCGTGGGTCTCACCCCTGACTTCAAAGCGCAGCAAGTCGGCCAGTGTGGACTGGGTGCCTTCTATTTGTGCCGACAGAACCGCTTCCTTGCGCACGTACATGTACGTGAACAGGTGCGGGTCGGGCAGTGTGGCGCTCATGCCATCCAGTCGGCCCAGTGCCTGGTTGGCTTCCTCCATCAAGACGTGGAACGGCTCCAGGCGCAGTGGTGGTCGAGGCGGCAAGGGCATCGGAATGAACGTGCGCACATCCTCGCCTCCCACTGAATGGGTATCGTATCGTCCTGTTTGGCGTACCTGATCTGGTTTGGCCATAAGAAAAGTATTCTTTAATTAGCAAAATTATAAATAAAATATAGTGCATTATAGTTTATTTATCAACTGGTAAAAAATGATAATTGAATTTAGTTAAGTGATGGACGCCGTGACCAACGTTGGAAAACGGATGACAATGCGTGGCAACCGACGGGAACGGGTTACGACTGAAGCATCGCCACCAGTTGCGGGATCGGCTTTTTGACTTTGCCCTTGCCGTCAACCGTGACCAGTGTGGCGGATCCTTCAACGACCAGACGCCGGCTGTCCGCTTCCCGAATGGTGTGGGAAAAGGTCACGCCGGTTTTTCGCGCCGCCGATGCCGTGGTGTCAATTTCGAGAGTCTCGCCATAATGCGCCGCCGCCCGGTACATCACTTCGGCATGCGTGACGACCATGTACAGCCCCTGTCGTTGAAGTTCCGCAACCGAGATGCCGTGCGCCAGTAAATATTCGGTCCGTGCCCGTTCAAAGTATTTGAGGTAGTTGGCGTAATACACCACGCCGCCGCAATCGGTATCCTCATAGTAGATTTTGACGCGCATGGACGTTACAACGTCATCCTTGGAAAGGTGGGGATGTCGTGTGACGGGACGTTGGTCAGTTTGATGACCCAGGTATGGAATTGAGCAAAGCGGTCGGCTTTCAAGGTCTGAAACCCGTGTCCCAGGACGCTGTGGTGGGCCGCATCCCACAGGGTTTTCATCCTGGCCCACTCGTTCACAAAGGTGTGGCCCATGGGATGCCCCAGCTCGGCCAGGGTGCGCAATTGGGCGTGGAGCGGCAGACGGAATTTTCCATCCACGTCGTTGGCGTAGCAGGCACGACAGGTGTCCTGTAACGCCTGCGGCAAGGCGTCAACCCGCACGTCCTGGCTTTTGATCTGATAGCGGGTCCACAATTGATGCTGGGCATACGCCTCCAGTGCGCGCAACAGCAACTGGAGTCCCAGGTCAATGTGGCGATCCCGTTCCCCGCGTCGTTTGGCGTGGGCGAGGAGATCATGGGCCACCGGGAGTTTGATGTCATTGGGGTCCATGACGATGCGTTCCAGAAACTTCTGATTGTGTTTGACGCCGCTCAAGAAGGCGGTCATGCCGGGCGGCCCTCCCCAGACCGAGGCCAGTTCCAGAGTCTTGGTGGCGGTTTTGAGTTTGTCCCAGGCTTCGCGGTACTTGAAGGCTTCCCAGAAGGCATAGCCGTCGGCCAACTGTCCCAGCGAGTGATACAGGGGGTTGAGGCTTCCGCCGACCAGCGCTTCAATGCGTCGAAACTGTTGGGCCGCCGCGGAAAACGCGCCTTGATTAAACAACAGGGCCGCTTCGCGTCGGGCCGGCCCGGCTTCTTCATTCCAGGGATTCCCCGCTTCCCAGGCAAATGTCCGTCCGCCGCACTCCACAACGTTTTTCACGGACGCCCGCTCCGTCGGTTCGGTCACGAGCACGATTTGCGATGTCCACGGGCGGCTGACCAGCGCCATGGCTGCGGCCATGGCCGGGTCGGCGCCGCTGATATCCACCACGAGGTCTCCGGGTTGGATGCCCCAGGTCTTCAGCACGTCGGGAAGGGTGTTGGTTAAGGTGTGATGGGATGCGGCAAACCCGCCGGCGTCGTCCGTGAGAATCCAGTCCCATCGCTTCGGCACGGTGGTGATCGCGGGTTGCACGTCGGATTCAATGGAGGCTTTCCGGGATTCGGGCACCACGAAGCAGAGCAGCTCCGGGACAAGCCGATTGATGGACGCCTGCACGGGTACGGCGTCCCCGGAAACCGCGATGAGTAATGCTTTGGTCCGGTAATCCGCGCTCATTGTGATGGAACTATAGCATTGCCTCCAGGCCACGCCAAGAGTTGAGTTTTATTGAGTGGGAGCCTAGAATCACGCCATGACACCCGACGACATTGCCCGACGCTTTCGGGAAAGCGGGGAGGTGAAACTCCAGTTTGCGCATGCCTATGCCGACAGGATTGCGACGGTGGCGGGCCTGTTGAGCAAGGCCATGCAGTCGGGAAAGAAGATTCTGTTATTCGGCAATGGCGGCAGCGCCACGGATGCGTCCCACATTGCCGCGGAGTTTGTCGGACGCTATGACCGGGATCGTGCGCCGTTGCCCGCGCTGGCCCTGACCGCGGACGGAGCGGCCCTGACGTGTATTGCGAATGATTACGGCTACGCGGACGTGTTTTCGCGGCAGGTGGACGCGCTCGGTCAACCGGGTGATGTCGCGATTGGCATGAGCACCAGCGGGAACTCGCCCAATGTGGTGAACGGTGTGGAAACGGCCCGGCGGAAGGGCCTGATCACCATGGGATGGACGGGGCAGGATGGGGGAAAACTCGCGGCCCTGGTTGAGCATCCTTTCCTTGTGCCGTCACAGGTGACCGCTCGCATCCAGGAATGTCACATCACGCTTGGCCACGTGTTGTGTGAAATGGTCGAAGAGCACATCATTGCGCGCGCCTCGTAAGCAGTCCCCTGCCGTCCGTCCTCTTGACGTCTCCCGCCTGAAAACCTATTCACTGAACACGCGGCGGAGCAAGGTCCGGGTCGCCGACTTTGCCGTGCCGTGGAAACCCGGGCAATCGTTCGCGGCCTTTCTGTCGTCTCTCCCCGATGTCCTTGCGGCCAAGACGCTTCGGAGCCTGGTCAGCGACATGGTCCTGGCCAGACAACGGGGACGTCCGGTGATTCTCGGCATGGGCGCGCATCCGACGAAAGTGGGACTGAATCCCGTGATTGTGGATTTGATGCGACGAGAGATTCTCACGGCGGTCGCCATGAACGGGGCGGGGATCATTCATGATTTTGAGTTGGCGTTCATGGGCCATACGTCGGAGGACGTTGAAGCGGAAATTGATTCCGGCCGTTTTGGGATGGCGGAAGAAACGGGCCGCATGATTAATGACGCCATCATGGAGGGCATGCAGCGGGGCGTCGGGATTGGAGAAGCCGTGGGCCGGTACATCCTTCGGCGGCGCGCACAGTTTCCACATTGGAAAACGAGTTTGCTGGCGACGGGCGCGCAACGCGGCATCCCCGTGACGGTTCATGTGGCCGTCGGCACGGACATTGTGCATATGCATCCATCGGCGGACGGCGCTGCGATTGGCGCCGGGTCGTTGCTGGACTTTCGAACATTGACCGCCGTGGTGTCCAACATGGAAGGGGGCGTCTATATCAATTTGGGGTCTGCGGTCCTCTTGCCGGAAATCTTTTTAAAAACCGTCACCTTGAGCCGGAATCTGGGGAAGCCTCTCAAAAAAATCACCACCGCGAACATGGATTTTTTGCCGCATTACCGCCCGTTGACCAACGTGGTGAAACGACCCACTCAAAAAGGCGGCCAAGGGTATTCCTTAACGGGTCATCATGAAATCATGTTTCCCCTGTTGGCGGCCGCCGTCATTGAACAACTGGCTGGCCGGTCCGGACGACGCACAACACGATAGGTCTCGCGGTGGCTTCCCGCGTGAATTGTGTTAAGGTTGCCCCGACGCTGCACCATGAACACCCGCGTTCGTGTGGCCGATGATGCTCACACACAAGCCGGTCGGCGGGACAAAGCCGGACGACCCGGCGTGAGACCCTTCAGCCCGTGTCCGTGCTTCCGCCGTCGTGGGTCGGGAGCGTAAAAGAGAAACGGCTCCCGCTTCCCGGCGTACTGTCCACCCAGATGCGTCCGTGATGCAGTTCCACCAGGCTTTTCGTAATCGCCAATCCCAACCCCGCTCCTCCCGCTACCGTTGAGCCGTCCCGGCTTTGATAAAAACGATCAAACACATGGGGGATGTCTTCCGGCGCAATGCCGCAGCCGGTGTCCTCGACGCAGACCTGAATCGCAGGCTCGTCCAGCGGCGTGAGAGAGATCGTAATGCGTCCGGACGGGGGCGTAAATTTAATGGCATTGTGGATGAGATTCGTCATGATCTGAAGAATTTTATCCCGGTTGCCGAGGAGAGGATCGAGGGGTGGCGGGGGCATGATATGAAGCGTGACGGATTGTTGCTCCGCTTGTGGGCGTAAGTTTTCAACGGTTTCTTCCATGATCGCGGCGAGAGACACGTCGGTCGGCATGAGTTCCATGTGGCCGGCCTCGATGCGGGACAGGTCCAGCAGGTCGTTCAACAGGCGCGTGAGCCGGTCGATATTATGCGTGACCCGCGTCAGATAAAAAATCTGCCGGTCGCTTAAGGCGCCGGTGAATCCGTCCCGCATGTTTTCGACCAGCCCCTTAATGGCGGTTAAGGGTGTGCGGACTTCATGGGACGCAATGGACACAAACGCCGATTTGAGTTGATCGAGTTCGCGCAGTTTTTCATTGGCCGCTTGCAGGGACATGGTGCGCTCCCGTATCCGGTTCTCCAGCCCCACGTTCAGCGCTTCAATCTGGTGATACGCTTCGGCGTTGTCCAGGGCAATGGCGACTTGATTCGCCACCGTCACCATGACGTGCACATCGTCCTGGTTCAACGCATGTTCCATGGCGTGATTGACGGTCAGCGACCCGATCACCAGCCCTTGCGTCTTCAGGGGAACCGAAATAAACGATTGCATGTGCGCGCGTTGAGCCAGTTGCCGGTTGAGCGGATGCAGCCGGTCCCATTCCCGCCGGAGATCGTTGATGAGCAGGGGGCGGCCCTGAAGCAGCACTTCGCCTTCGATACTGGACGGATCCGTCACGGGTATTTCCATGCGGCGCGCATCGTGGATGACGTCGGGTGGCGCACCGAGCAGTCGGGCGTCGTAAGCCACGCGTCGGTCCCGATCAAAAAACGTGATCATGACCCGATCGTATTTGAGTTCGTTCATAATGGTTTGCAGGACGTTCTCCAGCAGGGCTTCTCGATCAAGCGTGGCGTTGAACAGCAATCCCGTTTCGTACAGGGTCGTGAGTTGGCTCACTTTTTCGCGGAGTTCCACGGCCGTTCGTTCCTGTTCAAGATAGGCTTCCCGGAGTTCCTCATGGTGCGTGTCGCCCAGCGTGACCTGTTCCGTGATTAAACGTTCCTGCTCCGTCGCCTTCTTCTTGAGTCCGTACCACTGGCCGGCCAACCAGGCGGCCATGCCGGGGATGACGGCCCACGCGCCCGACACGAACCACGACAGCTCCGGTTGGAACCACCGGATGGCGCCGAAGGCTCCGCCGCTCACCAGTGCCCCGGTCGCGGCCCAGTGCGTGTGCGCGGAAAGCGTCTGGGGGGACCAGTGGAATTCCCATTCGCAGTACTCATCCCCGTCCGCGATACATTGAAGGTCGCGGACACGGGCAAATTCCAGATGATGAACATAGTACGGCACGGCCAGGATGCCGGCTTTCGACGCCTGGCAGGCGAGGTCGGCGCACCGTTTCCGGTAGGGGCCGAATTGCCGGTACACGTGGTCGGCAAATTGCATGCGAAGCACGGCCGAGCCGTTGGTGACGGACTGCACGCTGAAATGGATGGACCCCTTGGCAAACTTTTCCCCAAAGTGAGGAAACATTCTGTAGATTTGGGCCACGGAAAACGGACGTCCCAGGGTTTGAATGATGGGAGAAATAAATTTGTGTTTGCCCATGTCGAATTGAAAGTGCGGATTCCCGGACAGCAGGGTACAGAGCTCCCCGACGTAGGACGTAAATTCATAGGAGTAACTGTGCCAGGTATTGCGTAAAAATTTGGCGGTGACGTGATACGCCGCATCGCGGATCCGGGCGTTCAGCGAGTCGCAGAGGCGTTGAATGGCTTGCCGGGCGGCGTCTTCCCCATGCGCCTTGCCGACCACTTCTTCCAGATATTCAATGTTGGACATGATCGTGACGCCGCTGACGTCGCGAATCTTTTCCCCGTTCGGCTTGACGCCAAACGGACGAAATTCCATGAACGGTCTGTTGAGAATGGATTGATCTTTTGCAAGCAGATTCATGGCGCGTTCAGCATGGGCAGGAGGATGATGATCCGTCGAACGTCAGGTTCCGCACGCGACCGTGTACAATGTTCTGTCTTCCAGACGCAGACAGGCCAGGGTTTTTCCCCAGACGCATCCGCCGTCCAGCGCAATAAAGTGTTCGTCCACGCGGACGCCGAGCGCCGACCAATGTCCGAACACCACCGTTGCGGTTCGGGGGTGGCGAGGGGCGAGGCGAAACCATGGGAATAAGCCGGCACGGGCCTGTTCCGGCGGCCCTTTCACGGAAAAGTCGAGGACGCCTTCCGCAGAGCACATCCGCATTCTGGTCAACACGTTGGCGACAAATCCCAGACGGGCCGGCGACGGCATGGTGTCGTCCCAGCGGGTTGCCTCATTGCGGTAGATGAACGGCAGGAGTTTTCTGTACTCGTCGGAGCGAAGCGCGTGCTCCACTTCGCCGGCCAATGTCAGGGCCTGTTCAAGGTTCCATTGCGGCAGAATACCCGCATGGACAAGCAGGTACTCGCCTTCGCAATGGAGCAGAGGGCGCCATCGAAGCCAGTCCATCAATTCCCCGGCATCCGGTGCGTCCAGGACGGCTTGAAGCGTGTCATGTTCCCGGAGCCGCGCGATGCCGCAATGAACCGCCAGTAAGTGCAGATCATGATTGCCGAGCACGGTCACGCAACGGGAGCCGAGACCTTTCAGCAATCGCAACACGTCCAACGAGTGAGGCCCGCGGTTGACGAGATCGCCCGTAAACCACAGCCGATCAGCGACGGGGTCGAAGCGAATCCGATCCACCAGTCTTTGGAGTGGGGTCAGGCACCCCTGAATATCGCCGAATACATACGTGGCCATGCGGGTTCCTTCCGTGAAACTCGACCCCGCAAACCTTAGCCGGAACAGTGGGGTGGCGCAAGGATCATGCGTCCGCGCAACCTTGAATCATCGGCGCGTGGCGGGTACGATCGTGTGGGTGGTCGTCTGAAGTATGGGGCGGATGTGCGACAAGGAAATCGGACGCATGGAACGCATACTTGAACCGGAAATCATGGAGGGAGAAGAACAGGCCAGGGTGTACGCGCACGCCGACTTCGCGGAAGAAAATCAGGGATTTATCAATCAGTTTTTCGCGTTGTATCCCGACATCAAAGAAGGCACCGTGCTGGATTTGGGATGCGGACCGGCGGATATTCCCATCCGGCTTCTCCGGAGTCGTCCCGCCCTGCGTGTGATTGGAGTGGATGCGTCGGCCCCCATGCTGCGTTGGGCGCAAGAGGCCATTCGCCAGGAGGGTCTGCATGACCGAATCCATCTCCTTTGCCAACGATTCCAGGATTGTCGCTTAGACCGGCCGGCGGATGCCGTGATCTCCAACAGCCTGGCTCATCATGTGCCCAACCCGTTGCGGTTTTGGCATGCGGTGAAAACGTTGGCCAGGCCGACGGCTCCGGTACTCATCATGGATTTGTTGCGGCCCGATACGCCGGAAGAAGCTCGCGGGCTGGTGGATCGCTACGCGGCCAATGAGCCGGAGCAACTGCGGCACGATTTTTATCATTCTCTCTTAAGTGCGTTCACCGAAGATGAAGTCGCGGCCCACCTGGCCGAAATGAATTTGAGCCGTCTGCTGATTGACGTGCCCGACGGCCGGCATTGGATGGTGTCCGGTCGCGTGTAATCACGGGGCGAACGCGCCTGCTGGCCTTGACTGGATGCGGTGCCGCCCGATAATCTCTTGCCCGATTGGGGGATCGTCTAGGGGCAAGACAACAGATTTTGGATCTGTGAACCCAGGTTCGATTCCTGGTCCCCCAGCCACATCTCACGTGGTGCCGCAATGGCGTCTGCCGGGCGTGGTGGCCGGCGGGCCTTCGACGTGTTGCCGGTCTGTGTGACTCCTTCCTTGAATGAAAGGCCCGGACATTGAGCAAACCTCCCGTAACCTATGGGCAATCCGGGGTTGATACCACGTTGGCCGCCGCCTCGCTGAACACGCTGACGGCCCAGTTCAGGACAACGTGGACTGTCCCCAAAGGACGACCCGGCAACATTCGTCTGGACTTCGGATTTTTCGCCAACATTATTGAAATCGGCCACAATCAGGGCATCGCCATGACCACCGACGGCGTGGGGTCCAAGGTCCTGATTGCCCAGCGCATGGGACGGTACGACACCATCGGCGTGGATTGTGTCGCCATGAACGTCAACGATTTGCTCTGCGTCGGGGCGACCCCCCTGGCCATGGTGGACTATATTGCGGTGCAGAAACTTGATCCGGCATGCCTGCATGACCTGGCCAAAGGATTCACCGAGGGCGCGTTACTGGCGGGCGTCTCCATTCCCGGCGGGGAAATCGCTCAAGTCAAAGATGTGATCAAGAGCGAAGCGGGGAAAGACGGCAAAGGGTTTGATGTCGCCGGATCCGCCATCGGGATTGTTGCTCTGGACAGGATCATCATCGGGGAACAGGTGCGAGCCGGCGACGTCGTCATTGGCATTGAAAGCAACGGGGTTCACAGCAATGGTCTCACGCTGGCCAGAAAAGCGCTGGCGCAAGACGTGTCACTCTATGACAAACGGTTTCCCGAACTTGGCGGACGATCGCTGGGTGAAGAATTGCTCAAACCGACTCATATCTACACGCGGGAAGTCCTGCCGCTTCTCAATGCGGAGCAAGGCGTTGAGGTCAAGGCGTTGATGCACCTGACGGGCGACGGGTTCCTGAATTTAAGCCGTGTCCCGCCCAAAGTCAGTTTCGTGATTGATACGCTCCCGCCGCCGCCGCCAATCTTCTCCATCCTGCAACGCCTTGGCGGCATTTCCGACCCGGAAATGTTTGAGGTCTTTAACATGGGCATCGGCTTCTGTCTCGTGGTCCCGGAACGTCAAGCGGACAAGACGCTGCAATTGGTGACCCGGTTCGGGAAACAAGCGCACCGAATCGGATACGTGACGGATCGTGACTGTGACGGCTGGGAAGTCCTGATTCAAACCGGCGACGTGCAACTTCGCGGCAAAGCGAAGCATTTCAGTTCGGCGAAAGCCTGACACCTCCCTGTAAATTTTCCCTCTGTATTGTCTCCTTGCCCACAGCAAGGGTTGCACAGGTGTATATTTGATATGTCGAAAATATTTACATACAATATTGTAAAAATAAACAAAGGAGGAAAACAATGCATGCAGGCATACACAAAGGATTGTGTTTGCTAAGACAGGAAAGGGGCATGTCGCAGGAAGAGGTCGCAAAGGCACTGGGACTGACGCGGCCCACCTACGTTCAGATGGAGAAGGGCGCAAGGGAGCCAAGACTTTCCGAACTGCGGACGTTATGCACCATTTTCGATGTCCACTCTGATTTTTTCCTGAAAAATGACGGGTCGGCGCGGGAGCGCTATCGGGTTGTGTTGAAAGAGGAACGGCCGACGCACAAACGGAAGGAGCAATCTTTCAGGATCAGCGTTCCACAGGCGAAGATGGCCGTGTTCAAGGAAGTGCTTCTGTATATCCTGAACAAGGTTGGCGCAAAGCCGAACGTTGGCGAGACTGTTCTCTACAAACTGCTGTATTTCATTGACTTTGACTATTACGAGAAATATGAAGAGCAGTTGATGGGAGCAACATACATCAAAAACCATTACGGTCCCACCCCGATGGAATTTTCCAGCATCGTTGAAAAGATGCTCAAGGACGGGGAGATCGGGAAAGTGCCGAGCAAATATTTCCGTCATGCACAGAAGAAATACATCCCGATCAGATGCCCCGATCTGACCGTCCTCGACGCAAGGCAGATTAAACACATTGACGACGTGCTGGCGCGCCTGTCCGATATGAATGCGTCTCAATTGAGCGAGTATTCGCACAAAGACGTTCCCTGGATAGCTGCGGAGGATGCGAAACCTCTGCGATACGAGGCCGTGTTTTACCGCACACCTGAAACTTCCGTCCGAAGTTACGATGAAGGCTAACATTGCTTATACAAGCACAAGGGAATTTGAAAGAGACGTTGCGAGACTTCACAAGAGATTCCCTTCTTTGCCGGAAGACTTGGAGAACGCCAGGAAATTGGCAATAGATCTTTATCATCTGTACAGCATAGACAGCAGAAGCATTTTCAGAGTTCCGGGATTTCAGAGCGAGAAAGCGGAGATATACAAACTCAAAAAATTCGCCTGCCGTTCCCTGAAAGGCAGAGGAGCAAACAGTGGGATCAGAGTTGTGTACGCCTTTTCCCCTGAATCAATGAAAGTTGTTTTGATTGAAATGTATTTCAAGGGAGACAAGAGCAAAGAGGACAGGCAACGAATTGGAAAATTTCTGAAGGATTCAGCTTCCCGTCTTGAGCGTTGAGAGGCGGAGATGCAACCCATTATCCTGCAACTCTGATTATGACGCCGCGAGGTTTTTATGCCGACGCTTGATTTTAAAGGAAAACAACTTGTCTATTCGCACCACCTGACCGTCCCATCAAGGACGCTTGAGCCGGATGCCAACAAAAGTTTGCCCCCCACGAGGAAACGGAAGCCGCTTCCGCCGAAAGGCGGCAGGTCTTCCCTCGACGATAATCTGATTATTCATGGCGACAACCTGCACGCGCTCAAGGCGTTGATGCCGCGTTATGCCGGGCGGGTGAACTGTATCTATATTGACCCGCCGTACAACACCGGCAATGAAAAGTGGGTGTATAACGACAACGTGAACAGCCCGATGATGAAGGAATGGCTGAAGGGTAAAAGCCCGGTGGACGGTGAGGATTTAGAACGGCATGACAAATGGCTTTGTATGATGTGGCCGAGATTGCAATTGCTACGCGAATTGCTTGCCGAGGATGGGGTGATTTTCATTTCCATTGACGACAATGAACAGCACCGTTTGCGGATGGTGATGGATGAGATTTTTGGGGAGGAGAATTTTGTTGCCACCCTTCCGGTTGTATCTAACCTGAAAGGCAACCAAGATGAATTTGGTTTTGCGGGAACGCATGAATATGTAAGCGTGTATTCAAAAAACAAAGTGGATGTTGATATTAAACATTTCGAAATACAAGACGAAAAAATTGATGACTGGGTGCAGGATGAAAAAGGATTTTACAAGCGTGGGGCGAATCTTAAAGCAACGGGCGTCAATGCTCCGAGAAGCAAACGTCCTAATTTGTTTTTCCCTGTTTATATTTCAAAAAATAGAGAAATACAATTTAATAGAAAGTATTCAAGCGATACAAAAGTATTGCCTTTAACAAATGGAGTGGAAATGAGTTGGCGGTGGAGCAAGGAAAAGATGCAAAAGGACATTGGCGATATAATTGTTGAAGAGAGCGGGGAAATTTACTGTCTCTATAAGAAACAAAGACCGGCTTTTGGCGATCTGCCTTCTGCTAAGCCAAAGTCTATTTTTTACAAACCTGAATATAGTAGCGGGAATGGAACTGCGCAAATGAAGGCCATATTTGGAAATAATAAATTTCAATATGCCAAAGCTGTTCAGTTCATTAAAGATTTAGTACATATTGGTAGTGATAAGGATAGCGTCATCCTCGACTCCTTCGCCGGCTCTGGCACAACCGCCCATGCTGTGCTTGCCCTCAACAAAGAAGACAACGGCAACCGCAAGTTTATTTTAGTGGAATGTGAAGATTACGCCGACAAGACCACCGCCGAACGCATCCGCCGCGTAATCAAAGGCGTCCCGAAAGCAAAAGACGAAAACCTGAAAAACGGCCTCGTCGGCAGTTTCACCTACTGCACCCTGGGCGAAGAAATAAACATAGAAAACATGCTAAAAGGCAAAAACCTGCCCGACTATGAAACCCTCGCCCGCCACGTCGCCTACACCGCCACCGGACAAGCCCCCGACAAACTCAATCCAAAAACAACGCGCGGAAAAGACGGCTTCTTCTACGAAACCAAAGACCGCCTGTTTTATCTAATCTACGAACCGAACCTTGCTTTTCTCCGTAGCACCGACTCCGCCCTCAACAGCGACCGCGCCGAACGCATCACCAAACAAGCAAAGGCAAAAAAGAAAACCGCAGTAGTATTCGCCACGCACAAGTTTATGGGGCAAAAAGAATTGTCGGCAATGGGGATTGTGTTTTGTGGGTTGCCGTATGGGATTTCTGGCGCGTAAAATCCGTGAAGCTAGGGGGGAATATCATGTCTACTCATCGTATTGTTATCGAAATGGAAGGTCCCGGCGCAAACGGAAAACATCTGGATTTGCAGTTTTTTCTGGAAAAAGTCGGGCAACTGCGAGTGTTTCTGAACAGCATCGTCAAAGACGAAGACCGCAAACAAGTTGGTCTTGCGCTGGTGGGTTTGTCTCACTCCAGCCCCGCAGTTCTGGAATGCCAGCCACATAGAAAAAACGAGCCTGATGCCTCGGTGGTGAGGGCATGCAACCATTATATGGGTTTGGTGGATACCGGGAAAGCCGCCGACATTCCCCATCCGATCTTGTCGGCTATGGAAAGTCTGGCGGAAATAAAGCCGAACAAAATTGCCCGGGCGGAACTGCGAACCACCGGAAGCACCCCCGATGAAGTGCACATTTGGAAACTGGATGATGCTTTCCGAGGAAAACTGGCGCAGGCAAGAAGCGAAGATGATACACAGATCGATACGATTGACGGCAAGCTGGAAGCCATCGATATTCATGGAAAGCGCACGTTTAAGATTTTTACTTGGGTGCCTTTCGCCGCCAGTGTGAAATGCACCTTCCCGCAAGACATGCTGGAGCAGGTGACAGCAGCCCTCGACAAATGGGTCTCCGTGTCCGGCGAATGCCGCAATCGGCCCGATGCAATCATGCCACACGAAATTCAGGTGCGTGAAATAGAAGTGTTGCCGCCGACGAATGAACTGCCTTCCCTGAACGATCTATACGGCATCGCCCCCAAAGCGACGGGCGACAAAACCCCGGAGGAATTTGTGCGGGAACTGCGCGATCAATGGAATGGAAATAAGTCATGAAAGAAGAAATCATCTGTTGGGATTCAAGCGCGATGATCAGTTGGATTGGTGGCGATGCACCTGAGGAAAACAAAAAGCGTATGCCAGCGATGCGAGCAACGATGAGGGGCTTGGAACGAGGCGATTACAAGCTGATTGTTTCTACGATTCTCTATGTGGAAGTACTGGGGACGACGATGCCCACCGAAGCAATAGAAAAATTTGAGCAGGTCATGCGGAGAAAAGAAATGATTGGGACGATCACCGTCGGCATTCAGGTTGCCAAAAAAGCCCAGGAAATACGCAATCAAGCTAGACTGGGTACGCCAGACGCCATTCAAATCGCAACGGCGATAATTGGCAACGCAAAATACTTTCATACTTTTGATGAGAAATTGTTAAAACTCAACGGCAAAGATGCGGTAGAAAGACTTACCATAACGCCATGCACAATCATCGGAGTTCCCGCCATGCTTTTTTGATTGTTCGGTTGCATGTAACTCAACACCTGCCGACAAGGAGATTTAAGAAAAATGAAATTTAATGTAACCATTGAACGAGACGAAGACGGGATGTGGATTGCTGAATGCCCTACAATTCCGGGTTGTGTCAGTCAAGGAAAGACCAAAGAGCAGGCGCTTGACAATATCAAGGAAGCCATTGAACTTTGTCTTGAGGTGCGCGCGGAAAAAGGGCTGCCATTGACCATTGAAACACGGCAAATTGAGGTCGCGGTGTAATGCCGGTATTGCCCTCTTTAGGCGGAGAGGAAGCAGTGCGGATTTTCAAGAATTTCGGCTGGATCGTGGCGCGTCGGAAAGGAAGCCATATCATCCTGACCAAGGAAGGGGAAATGGCCACGCTTTCCGTGCCTAATCACAAAGAAGTGGCCAAAGGGACTCTGAGAAGCCTCATCCGTTCCGCCAATCTTACCGTGGATGAGTTTTGCGCGGCTCCTAAATAGCTTGTAATGCAACTCAAAACCTACCAGCAAAATGCTCTTGAACAATTAGACCGCTGGCTTGATGCGCTCAAAGAATCGCTAACGAACAGCAAGAAAGCGGGCAAGGCGCTTGAAGATGCGGGTGTTCCCATTCCCGAAGAATTGAAAAACTATCCCCTTGCTGCATGGAAAAGCCTGAAAGAGCAAAACGTTCTCCCCGGCATCCCGCAAGACGGAAACATTGCTATCCCCGAATACATCTCGCGCACCGCCACTTCCGGCGATCCAATCCCGCATGTTTGCTTGAAAGTGCCGACCGGCGGCGGCAAGACGCTGTTGGGCGTGGCCGCGCTTGAGCGGATCAAGCAGGAGACGGGATTTGTTTTGTGGATTGTTCCGACGAAGGCGATTTACGAACAGACGATCAAGGCGTTTCGAACCCGTGAACATCCCTACCGGCAAATGCTTGAGCGGATCTCCGGCGGCAAGGTCAAGTTGTTGGAGAAAAAAGATCGGTTCAATACACAGGATGTTGCGAGCCGACTCTGTATTATGATGTTGATGCTGCCGTCCGCCAACCGGCAAAAGAACAAGGGGTTTCTCAAAATATTCCGCGACAGCGGCGGCTATACTTCTTTTTTTCCGGAACAGGACGATGCGACCGCCAACCAAAAACTTTCCGGGGAACATCCGGACTTGGAGAAAAACAAGACCGGCGATTGGGTAAAGCAAAGTCTTATCAATGCGCTTAAACTCATTCGCCCTACCGTTATTCTGGATGAGGCGCACAAGGCGTATGGGGCAAACGACAAGAACAACAAGGAGTTTGTAAGGTCTGTCAATCAACTCAATCCCCGCCTTGTGCTGGAACTCTCCGCCACGCCGAAACGTGGCATCAGCAATATCCTTGTCAATATAGGCGGCGCCGAACTCAAGGACGAAGAGATGATCAAGCTCCCGATAGAAATTCACAGTTTCAGCAATTCCGACTGGCAACACACGCTTGCCGAAACGCAGAAGAAACTGGGTGGACTGGAAGTGGAAGCGCGGAAACTTCGAGAAAGAGAAAACCGTTATGTCCGTCCCATCGCTTTGGTGAGGGTTCAGCGGACGGGCAGGGAACACAGGGACACGAGGCATATCCATGCGGAAGATGCTCGGAAATATCTGATACAAAATCTTGCCGTGCCGGAGGATCAGATACGGGTTCAATCATCGGAGCAGAAGGAACTTGCGGGTGAAGACTTGTTGAGCGAAACAAGTCATGTTCGCTGGATCATCACAAAAGATGCGCTCAAAGAAGGTTGGGACTGTTCCTTTGCCTATGTCCTTGCGTTACTGGACAACACGACGGCGACCACCGCCATGACGCAAATGGTCGGGCGGGTGATGCGCCAGCCGTACGCGCGCAGGATTGAGAAAAGCGACGCCCTGAACCGATGCGCGATTTACTGTTACAACCAGGATGTGGGGCAGGCGGTTGAAGGGGTGAAAGCCGGACTTGAACATGAAGGGCTGACGGGACTCGGTGATGCCGTTCGTGGATACAACGAGGAAGACGCGCCGCAACCGATGACTGTCAAACGCCGTAGCAGATACAAGAAGCTGAAAATATTTCTGCCACAGGTTCTGCACGCAGAGAGGAACGGGTGGCGTCCGATTGATTATGACCGCGATATTTCAAGCGCGGTGAAGTGGGATAAACTTGACGGCGGTGGGGCGGTGAATCTGGACGATAAAGACATCATCCGGGAAATTAAAACCACTGTTGATATTCAGGGGCAGGGGCAGGTTTTGGAAGAAAGCCGTGATCTCGGAGAAACTTTGACTCTGGATTATTTTGTCCGGCGACTTACGGATATGGTTCCAAATCCGTGGCAGGCGGCGCGTGTGGCGGAGAGTTTTCTTCAAAAGCACACAAACAAAAAGCATGACGATTCAACATTGCTGAATAACCGGATTTACCTTTCGGAAGAGTTACGGCGCCGGGTGAAAAACTCTATTGACGGCAAAGCCGAAGCGGTGTTCCGCGACAAGGTCGGACAGGATGCAATCCGGTTCCATCTTGAGACTGATGAACGGTTGGATTACGAACTGAACAAGTCGTTTGAGGTGTTTGTTTCCAGCGATGCAAGATCGCTTCAGGGTGAACATGGCAGGCCGATACAGCAGAGCCTGTTTGAACCCGTCTATGAAACTCATCTCAATGGGCTTGAAAAAAACTTTGCGCTGTATCTGGAACAAAGCAACGCAATATACTGGTGGCACAAAATCGCCGCACGACAGGCATACTCCCTTCAAGGTTGGCGGCGGCAGCGGGTCTATCCCGACTTTGTGGCCTGCAAAAAAGACGATGGAAAACTTCTGATTCTGGAAACCAAAGGTGTGCACTTACAGGGAAACGAGGATACGACTTACAAGAAAAAACTGCTTGAGACGCTTGAGAAAACCTACAAGCTCGCTCTCAATAGAGGAAACATGACCGTCAAAGAGCCTCCTTCAGTCGCTTTCAGGATGATGTTTGAAGATCAATGGAGAGGGCAGGTTGGCGAGCTTGTTCATTAAAACAGACAATCCACTTTGATTGTCGGGAACTTCTGATTCAACGATGTGCGCCATCAACAGCCCGCAAAACGCCCATGTGAAGCGATGGGTGGCGTTGCAGGACGCTCGCGGGATTGAACGATTTGGGCAATGTCTCGTCTTTGGGGAAAAGGTGGTGCGCGAGACGTTGCTGCGGCATCCCGATCGTTGTCTGGAACTTCTGCTCCCATCCGGGACGCATACGCTGTTCGCGGTGCCGGCCAGCGTCCTCACCCATTCGCTGTCCCAAACGATTTTCAAAACCATTGATCTCTTTGGAACGGGCTTCCCGATTCTGGTCTGTGCGGCTTCTCCCTTTCCCCATGCGGACCTCGCGACGCCACCGCGTGGGTTTGAACTCCTGTGTCCGTTGGGCGATCCGGCCAATGTGGGCGCGTTGATTCGGACGGCGGCGGCGATGGGCGTCGGCCAGGTCATCCTGTTGAAAGAGTCGGCTCATCCGTGTCATCCCAGAGCCATGCGCGCCGCCAGTGGAACGATCTTTGATGTGCGACTGGCTCTGGGGCCTTCAATCAGAGAGTTGCCAGAAGCCGCCGCATGGGTGACGTTGCACGCGCAGGGTGAGAGTTTGCCGGCGTTTCAATGGCCGGAGGATATTCGGCTGGTCGTTGGAGAAGAAGGCCCCGGTCTGCCGCGGCTCCCTTCCAGCCGACGGCTGGCTATCCCCATGACGGAATCGGTTGAATCCTTGAACGCAGTCGTGGCCGCGAGCATGGCGCTCTATGCCTATCGCGTGCAGTATCCTTTGCCTCGTTATTCGGGTCGGGTATGAGGAAGGGCTGAACGAGGATAAGTCGGGGGCCGTCCGCCCATCGTGCGACGAACACCGTCAAGCCTTGACAAGGCCCAGGCCTTGAACCCACTGTCTATCAAGTCCGGGCAAGGTTCTCTGCCTGGTGAATGAGAAGGAGGAAGCCTATGCCGGTCAACATGCTTCAGAAAGATATTCCCCAAGGGCAAAAACCGCCTGGCTGTGTCTCCGCCCGTGAGCAGGTCTCGGGGGCTGATTCGGAGGCCAGACAAAAGGAAGCCGATCTGGCTGTTCAGGAGCAGGAAGCGTTATGGGAATCGCAGGAAATCGGCATCGTGCACTGGTCGGGTGAGGAAGGAAAGCGCTTCAGCGATTAGGCAATCCGCCCGTGGTGCGTGAAGGGCGAGAGGAAAAGGGAGACGACAACGGTGAAGATCGCGATGTCGAAAAAATTGTTTCGCCAGGCCCGGCGTGTGATTCCCGGCGGGGTGAACAGCCCGGTGCGCGCGTTTCGCTCGGTCGGCGGGCATCCGTTGTTTATCAAACAGGCGCGGGGCGCCACGGTGACCGACGTGGATGGCAACACGTACCTTGATTATGTGGCGTCGTGGGGGCCTATGATCCTGGGACATGCTCATCCCTCGGTGGTCAAGGCGATTCAGCGGGCCGCGAGCCTGGGGACCAGTTACGGCGCGCCGACCGAACAGGAGCTGACGTTGGCGAACATGATTTGTGAGGCGTTGCCGTCCGTTGAACAGGTGCGGCTCGTGAGTTCCGGCACCGAAGCCGTGATGTCCGCCATTCGCGTGGCGCGGGGATTGACGAAACGGGACGCCATTCTGAAATTCGAAGGCTGCTACCACGGCCATGCCGATCATCTGCTGGTCAAGGCCGGGTCCGGTGCCGCAACGCTGGGCCTTCCCGACAGTCCTGGTGTGCCCAAAGCCACGGCGGGTCACACTCTCACCGCTCCGTATAATGATATGGAAGCGGTGCGGCGTCTGGTCCGGACACATTGGCGGAACATGGCCTGTATCATTGTCGAGCCTATCGCGGGCAACATGGGTGTCGTCTTGCCTCGCGCAACATTTCTTCGGCAACTGCGCACGCTCACCAGACAACACGGCATTCTCCTGATCTTCGATGAGGTCATCTCCGGATTTCGCGTGGCCTATGGGGGCGCGCAGACGGTCTATGGCGTGACCCCCGACCTGACGTGCCTGGGGAAAATCATCGGCGGCGGGCTGCCGGTCGGAGCGTATGGCGGGTCACGGGAGATGATGGAGCTTGTGGCGCCTGCGGGGCCGGTCTATCAGGCCGGGACGCTGTCCGGCAATCCGCTGGCCGTGACGGCCGGCATTGAAACGTTGAGGAAACTCAAGGCGTCAGGAGTGTATGAACGCCTGGAACGGAGAGGCGGACAACTGGCCAGGGGCCTGGCGAAAGCGGCTCGTCAGGCCAATGTTCCTTTTTGCCAAACACGAGTCGGCTCCCTGCTGGGGGGATTTTTTACGGAAGGGCCGGTGGTGGATTACGCCTCGGCGAAGCGGTCGGACACGGCCCGGTATGCGAAGTTTTTCCACGGCATGTTGGAACGCGGGTGCTACTTCGCCCCGTCCCAATTTGAAGCCGCCTTTGTCTCAACCGCGCACACGGCGGCGGATATTGACCGGACGATCGGCGCCGCACACGACGTGTGCAAGCGGTTGTAACGATGGTGGGGCCTAGATTTTTTGGTACCAATCTTTATTGATGGTCACTTTTTCGACGGTTTCGACTTCAAGGCCCATCTTCAGTTCTCTCAGTTTATCCATCAGTTTATTTCCGTCAATCAAGTCAATAGGCGGTACGCCGTCACGTATTGCCTCTGCTCTGGCTTCTCTAGTGAACCTTGAAGTCGTAACAAATAGTCCTCTATCAGCCCGTCCTAGCATTGCGCCATGGAAACTACGAATAGCATCAGCGTTGACCGCTGTATTTTTGTAACGCTTGCATTGAAAAATTACAGGAAAGCTGAGTAAATCATTGATCATTGCAGTCGCGGTGCCATCAATGCCACCATCACCTGACCTTCCCGTTACTTGCACATTGGTAAAATCACATGCACGCAAAATTCTTTGCGTCAATCGCTCAAAGGCATTGGGTGATAGAGATGTTGTTAGCACTGCAAGTAGCTCATCGCGCCATGATTCTTCTATGTCACTTTCGCCGTCAGCTTTTGTCTCATGTTGCCCTCCAACTTTTTTCTTCGTGTTAATTCTTTTCTCTCGAAAAACTCTGCGCACTTGGTCGACGCTTATTGTCGTATTTTGTTTTCCGGGAACAATAGCCCATATGCCACGATCCGGGTTGTCCAAGACGCCAAATACTTTTAGTTTTGTTCGAGCCCATGCAGAATTGTATTCCAGCTTGGTCTGTCCTCCTCTCGAATGATTCTCATTTGCGACATCATAGGGAATCTTGAGTTGCTCTATGATTTTATTGACGATTTCCTCATTGGACCCAGAATCACCAAGGGCTTTCAGTGCATTCCACACTGGAATAATTAATGGATCTGGAGAAGAAGTCAGCTTCATTGTGTCGAGCCAGTTTAGAGCAACACCTCAAAGGTTACCGTACGACTTTCGGCTTGTACGCTGTGCGCAATGCACAACTCAGATCTCTTTGCGTTGCCTAATCGTCATCATCGTCGTCGTCATCCTCTTCGGCTTCCAACGCGGCCTGTCGCATCTGTTCTTCCATGGCGTTGTGAATCAACAGCCGGATGAACATCGAAATCACGGAACCCTTTTCCAGCGTCCCGCCGGGTGGAACGGCAATCCGGCCTTCTTCCACCATTTTATCCAGCCACTTTTTCTGGTCCGGGGTGACGTGGATCGGAATTTCCATCATGGGAATTCTCCCAAACATATCCATAGCGTAGACCTCCTTATTCAGTACGGCACATTGTCAGTTCCTGGATGAAACGCGCGGTCGCTTCCGTCGCGCGCCGGTGATTACAACTGATTATTTCAGCACGTCGGCCATGCCATACAACCCCGGCGGTTGCGTCACGACCCATTCTGCCGCGCGCAAGGCCCCCCGCGCAAAGGGATCGCGATTGTGGGCGCGATGCGTGATCTCGATGCGTTCACCCGGCCCGCCATAAAGCACGGTATGATCGCCCACGATGTCACCGGCTCGCACGCTCTGCATCCCGATTTCTTTTTTTGCGCGTGCCCCGATGAGGCCGTGCCGCGCATAGACGCCGGCGTCACGCAAGTCCCGGTTTGTGGCGGCGGCCAGCACCTCGGCCAGTTTCAGCGCGGTTCCGCTTGGGGCGTCTTTCTTCTTGTTGTGATGCGTTTCGATGATTTCGAGATCATAGTCATCGCCGAGCGCCCGGGCCACGTTGCCGATAATCTGCAACAGCACGGTAATCCCCACGCTCATATTGGGAGCCTGCACGCAGGGGATGGACTCGGCATGGACGCGAAGTTGAGTCATGTCATCGGGGGAAAATCCCGTGGTGCCGATGACGATGGCGCGCCGGCGCCGGACGGCGTCCGCAAGATGGCGCAACGTGGCATCCGGTGAAGTGAAATCAATGATGACGTCGCTTGAGGCCATCGCGCTGGCCGGGTCGTCCGTTAACGCGACGTCAAGACGTCCGCACCCGGCCACGTCTCCGGCGTCTTTGCCGAGATCCGGATGGCCCTGCGCTTCAACGGCTCCGGAGAGTTGCAGACGAGGCGATTCGTTGACCAGAGCCACCAGACGTTTTCCCATTCGTCCGGCGGCGCCGGTGATCGTGATGTGCAGGGGAGTATTCATGCTGGTGTGTTGCGTGTGTGGGTGGTTGTCACGGTGCGCCGATGTTCGGTTGTGACGGGTTGGAGCAACCCGGTGTCTTGCATGACGCGCCGAAGCCGTTCCCGATTGTCGGAGGAAAGGGGCGTGAGCGGGAGACGCAGCTCGGGTTCGATTTTGTTCATCATGGACAAGGCGGCTTTGACCGGAATGGGGTTGGTCTCATAGAACAAGGCGCCAAACAACGGCGCGAGCTTCATATGCACGGCACGGGCGTCGGCAAAGTTCCCGGCCAGGGCCGCGTTCACGAGGTTGGCCATGTCCCGTGGCGCCACGTTGGCTGTGACCGTAATCACGCCCTGGGCGCCCAGCGCCATCATAGGCAGTGTCAGCGCGTCGTCTCCGGAGAGCAGCGTGAAGGCGTTTCCATCACGGGCCCCGCATTGATGGATGATCTCGGAGACCTGCCCGAGCGACCCGCTGCCCTCTTTGATACCCACGACCGTGGGCAGGGTGGCGATGCGGGCGACGGTGGCCGGCGTCATGTTCACGCCGGTGCGGCTCGGAATGTTGTAGAGAATCAGGGGCAGATCCACGGCGCGGGCCACTGCCTCATAATGTTGATACAGGCCTTCCTGCGTGGGCTTGTTGTAATAGGGTGTAATCAGTAGCGCGCCGTCGGCCCCGACCTGTTTGGCATGTTTGGTAAAGGCAATCGCCTCGTCGGTGGCATTCGATCCCGTGCCCGCGATCACGGGAACCCGACGGTTCACGACTTCCACGGTCAGGGCCACGGCGCGTTCATGTTCCGCGTGCGAAAGCGTGGCGGATTCGCCCGTGGTCCCGCAGGGGACGATGCCATGCGTGCCGTTGGCAAGGTGAAATTCGAGCAAGTCGGCATAGGCGCGTTCGTCGAATTGGCCGTCTTTGAACGGCGTGACGATGGCGACCAGGGATCCTGAAAACATTTTACGCCTTCGCCTCGAGAAAATCGGGAATACGTTCTCCGCGAATGAGATCGTCAAACGTCTCGCGTTCCCGAATCACAAAACTCTCTCCGCCTTTCACCAGAATCTCCGGGACGCGCGGTCTGGAGTTATAATTTGACGCCATGGTGAATCCATAGGCTCCGGCGGACATTACCGCCAGCAGATCGCCGGCTTTGACCGCGGGCATGGCTCGGTTTTGGGCGAAAAAATCTCCGGATTCACACACGGGGCCAACCACATCCACCGTGTGTTCCGGCGCATGGGGACTTCGGCGAACCGGCACAATGTCGTGATGCGCATCGTACAGGCTGGGCCGAAGCAAATCGTTCATGCCCGCATCCACAATGACAAATTTTTTGGCGTCCGTCTCTTTCAGATAGAGGACCCGCGTCAACAGAATGCCGGCGTTCCCGGCGATGACCCGTCCCGGCTCCATAATGATTTCACAGCGGGTCTGCTGAAGCAGTGGCGTGATCGCTTCGGCGAAGGCCTTCGGATCCGGCGGCGTTTCGTTTGAATAGGTAATCCCAAGTCCGCCGCCGATGTTGAGGTACCGAATCGCCATGCCCTTGGATTGCAAGGTCTCAATGAGCGCGACCACCTTCTTCAGCGACTCGACAAAGGGACTGACCTGCGTCAGTTGAGAGCCGATGTGAGCATGAACTCCAACGACCCGGATGCAGGGGAGTGACGCCGCGTGGGTGAAGGTCTCCTCCGCATACTCCGCGCCGATCCCGAATTTGCTTTTTTTAAGCCCCGTCGAAATGTACGGATGGGTGTTGGGATCAATATCCGGATTGATCCGAATGGCTACGCGCGCATGCGTGCCCATTTCCTGCGCCACGTCGTTGAGGGTCTGAAGTTCCGCGGACGATTCCACGTTAAAGAACAGGATGCCGGACTCAAGCGCATAGCGAATTTCCCGGCGGCTTTTCCCCACTCCCGCAAAGACGATTTTGTCGGGAGGGATCCCGGCCCGGAGTGCGCGAAAGAGTTCGCCGCCTGACACAATGTCGGCCCCGCCGCCTTGCGACGCCATGAGCCGGAGAACGGCCAGGTTTGAATTGGCTTTCATGGCAAACGCGACGAGATGGGGCACGGAGGCAAAGGCCCGGTCAAAGGCCTGGAAGTGGCGGATCAGCGTGGCGTGGCTGTAGATATAACAGGGTGTGCCCTGTTCCTTGTCGAGGCGTTCGAGAGGGATGTCTTCACAGTACAACGAGTCATGGCGATAGTGAAAATCATGCATCTTGGGGCAGCTCTTCGAACAGATCGGAGTCCGATAACGTGATCCCTTCCAGTGCGTCGTGGAACGCGTCTTTCAATTTACGATAGCGCAGCTTCGCGTGGGGGGTGACCGTTTTGATGAGGTCCTGGTCCAGGAGCGTTTGCATCGCCCCGGGCGTCGCCTGCCGAAGATTTTCAAAATTGACCACAATGTCCATCTTCGCTTTTTTCGCGGCGTCTTTAATGCGCTCCAGCAGCTCCCGCGCGTTCAGGTGATCCAACGTGCCTTCCAGGTCAATAAATAACGCCGCAAACGCATCGTGGCGCCGGCCCTTGATATTGAGAAACGACTCCTGGGGCTTCAGCGCCGTCTGTTTGATCGTGAGCAGCGCGTTGGGCACGAGCAGACCGGTGTCCAGGGTGGGGAGTTTGGCCTGTAAGTTTTTCAGGACCGTCGCCAGAGGCGACAGCGTTCCATGAGGGTAGGTTCGTTTGATGTGTTTGCGAAATTCGTGATTCATTTCGAGACGGGGGACCAGGCGTTGCGTGGTATGCCGGAGCCGCTCCCAAACGGACCCCCACGAATAGAAGTGATGATTCGCCCAGAAAAATCCTTCCTGGAGTTGTTCCGGGGTCATGCGTTTGGGCTGATACACCACGTGTTTTCCGTCGTATTTGGCCCAGTCCCGATCAAAGATCCGGCCTTCGCGGGTATACCGCTCATGCAGTGCGGTGCCGGGAAGCGGCGTCAACACGTTGAAATACGCCAGCTCAACCTGGTTGCGAATGAGAAAATTCAGCGTGGATTCAAACACGGATTCATCGTCGTTATCGAATCCGAACACGATGCCCGGATTCACCATGATGCCGTGGTCGTGAAACATTTTGATCTGGTCTTCAAATTTTCTGACCTGGTTGAAGCCCTTGTTGGTTTCGCCCAGCGAATGATCGGAGACCGATTCCATGCCGACAAAGACCGAGACGCAGCCGCTGTCGGCCGCAAGTTTGACCATCTCCCGGTCGTCCCCCAGAAACAGGGTGGACTGGCATCCCCACTTGACGTTTAAAGGTTTCATGGCCTGCCAGAGTTCCCGGCAATACGCGCGATGACTGTTATGCAGATCGTCCACAAAGGCCACGATGGAGCCTTCTTCGAGGCCGACCCAGATTTTCGAGCAGATTTTCATGGCTTCCATCAACGACCCGTGCGCCATGCGCTCGACCACCTCGGACCGTATCCATTCCTTGACGCGCTGCATTTCCTCGATGACTTCCGGCACGGGACGACGTCGCGTGGTTTTGCCGTTAAACGGCGACACGCTACAAAACTCGCAATCGAAATGACATCCGCGTGTGGTGAACGTGCAATGACGGGTCATGTAGGAATCCGGGCTAAGGAGCTGGACGCGCGGGGCGCGATAATTGTCCAGTGGCGGAAACTGCTCCATCCGGTAGATGCGTTTCATTGTCCCGGCCTCAAAGTCCTTGATGGCTTGCGGCCAGAGTTCTTCGGCTTCGCCGCAGACAATGGTGTCGCAGTATTGGAGCGCTTCTTCGGGGCAATAGGTGGGATGAACCCCGCCGAGGACGACCTGTTTGCCGCGTTTGCGAAATTCCGTGGCCAGTTCATACGCCCTGGGCGCGTAGCAGGTCATCACCGAGATGCCGACCAGGTCGCATGGCTGATCAAAGTCAATGACCTGGGCCGCCTCATCAACGAGGCGCACGTCCCATCCGGGCGGCGTATAGGCGGCAATTGCAGGCAAGCTCAATTTGGGAAACCAGATGGACCGCCGTTCGCTTGCGGTCATGCTGTACGGATTGTCCCTGGGGTAGGGATCGAGGAGCAGCAGTGTTCGGGTTTTGGTGTGGTCTGATGTTATGGCCATGAAACAATCTCCCTTGGTCGCGTGGCGCGACGACATGTGCTATGGTTCAAGAATGGATAAATATGGTACAGGTCTGTTGATTGTCGGTTCAACACTGGCTGTTGTCGTTGCCTTCATGGAATTTCCCTGGATTGGTCGCGGTCCGGGAACGGCCATTTTTCTGCTTGCCATTTCAGTCATATGCATTGGTGTCGGCCTACTGTTGCAACGCGATGATTGAAAATTCGTCTTGCCGTCCTTCGGCAAAGCCCCTGCCGTGACAACGTACCCGAATTGTCTGCTTCCACTCAAGGGGGGGGGTATTATTGCACGCCCACGGGTTGAAGCGGCGGCAACACCGTTTCGGCCTCTTCGCGCGGGGTGATCGGCTGTCCCTCCGGTGCGGCGCGCAATGCCTCGGCTCGTTGCCGTTCTCGAATTTTGGCTTCAATGCCGATGTCTTCCGGGGCGATGGGGTCGCCCACCACTCCGCAGCCCACACCACCGGCCAGCAGTATTCCCACCAGGACGCCCGGCAGGATGGTTAGCCGGCCATAGAACGGTTGCCGGGTGGAAGCCGTGCGAGTCATCCCCGGCTCCGTGCCGCGCGCGCCGGTTTCTCGGCGAGGCGCGATTCCCAATTTTTCAGTTGCCGGGCCACTTGCTTGGGAGCCGTGCCCCCGATTTGAGATTTGCGGTTTATGGCGCCTTTGAGCGTCAGGCACGACAGCGCGTCGCGGGAAAAATGAGGCGACGCGGTCTTCAGCCGGGCCAACGACAGGTCGCCGAGTTCCCTCTTCTGTTCCAGACAGGACCGAACCAGGTGGCCCACGATGCCGTGGGCTTCCCGAAAGGTCACGCCTTTCCGCACCAGGTAGTCGGCCAGCTCTGTGGCAAGAAGAAATCCCGATGACATGGTGTTCGCCAGCACGTCGCGCCGGATTCGAAGGCGCTGGATCAGTTCGGCATAGATTGTGAGCGACTCTATCACTGTGCCCATGGCGTCAAACAGAGGCTCTTTGTCTTCCTGCAAGTCCCGATTGTAGCTCAAGGGGAGTCCCTTGAGGGTTGTCAGGAACGACATCAGGTGGCCGTACACGCGCCCGGTTTTGCCGCGAATGAGTTCGGGCACGTCGGGGTTTTTTTTCTGGGGCATCATGCTGCTGCCGGTGCAAAAGCCGTCCGGAAGTTCCACAAAGGAAAATTCCTGCGATGACCACAGGATGAGTTCTTCGCTCAACCGGGAGAGGTGCGTCATGATGATGGCCAGTACGCCAAGCGTTTCCGCCACGTAATCCCGGTCGGAGACCCCGTCCAGACTGTTTTGGGTGACGGCGGGGAACCCCAGCAGTTTCGCCGTGAAGGCCCGGTCAATCGGATAATTATTGCCCGCCAGCGCGCCCGATCCGAGAGGCATCACGTTCAGGCGTGTGCCGGCGTCCCGCACGCGTGTCCGGTCCCGCTCCAGCATTTCCACGTACGCCAGACAGTGATGGGCGAGTAGAACGGGTTGCGCCTGTTGGAGGTGGGTATAGCCCGGCATGATTACGTCGCTGTGCCGGCGGGCTTGTCGGAGGAAGGCCCGTTGCAGGTCCCGGAGACAGGTCTCCACCGTCTGCAGATGGTCGCGGAGATAGAGCCGGAGATCAAGCGTGACCTGATCGTTCCGACTCCGGCCGGTGTGGAGCTTGCCGCCCACGGGGCCGACGAGTTCCGTGACGCGACGCTCCACGGCCATATGAATGTCTTCATCCGACGCCGCGGCGGAGAAATGGTATTCGCGAAGTTCCGTTCGAACCTGCTCAAGCCCCTGGATCAGGGTGCGACATTCCGCAGGGGTGAGGACCCCGGCTTTTTCCAATGTTCGGCAATGGGCGAGACTGCCGAGAATGTCATATTCGAACAGGCGGCGATCAAAGGCAAGCGACGAGGTAAAGCGTTCGACACGCGCGAGGGCGCGTTTGGTGAATCGCCCGGTCCGGGCTTTCGGGGAAGCGGCCATTGCCTTGTTGTGTGCCGTTGAACGTGTGGACCGGGTCGCCGATGGCTGCGCGCGACGGGATCCGCGTTGTCCGGATTTCATGTTGACCGACGCGCGCGTTTGCGGGACGCCCCACGGGCACGCGCCGTCCCCTGGGATTTCCCAATGGCCAGGCGCAGAGCGTTGAGCCTGATAAACCCCTCGGCGTCCCGCTGGTTGTACCCGTGACCCTGTTCAAAGGACGCGAGGTCTTGCCGATAGAGCGACCATTCCGATTGCCGGCCTGTGACCATGACGTTTCCCTTGTACAGTTTGAGCCGTACCGTGCCGTTCACCGTGCGCTGGGCTTCATCCATCGCCCGCTGGACCATCATGCGTTCCGGCGCAAACCAGTATCCATAGTACACGAGTTCCGCGTACCGCGAAATCAGACTGTCGCGGATGTGGAGGACTTCCCGGTCCATGGTCAGGGATTCCATGCCGCGGTGCGCCACGTGCAGGATGGTACCGCCGGGTGTTTCATAGACGCCGCGCGACTTGATGCCTACGTACCGGTTTTCCACAATGTCCATTCGCCCGACGCCGTGGCGGCTTCCGAACTGATTAAGGAGCGTGAGCAGTTGGGCCGGGGACAGGCGTGTGCCGTTCACCGCGACCGGGTCTCCCCGCTCAAACGTGATCTCAACGTGTTGGGGCTTGTTCGGCGCGCGTTCCGGTGACACGGTCATCTGAAACATGGATTCCGGCGGGGCTTTCCAGGGATCTTCGAGGATCCCGCCTTCGTAACTCACGTGAAACAGATTCAGATCCATGCTGTACGGTTTGGCTTTGGTGGCGGTCACGGGAATCTTCCGTTGTTTGGCAAATCGAATCAGCTCGCTCCGCGATTGAAACGACCACTCCCGCCACGGCGCGATGACGGCGATGCGGGGATTCATGGCCGTGTAGGTGAATTCAAACCGGATTTGGTCATTCCCTTTTCCCGTGGCCCCGTGACTGACCGCATGGGCTTTTTCTTTCTGCGCGATGTCTATCTGTCGGCGGGCAATCAGCGGACGCGCAATGGCGGTTCCCAGTAAATAGCAGCCCTCGTACACGGCATTGGCCCGCAGCATGGGAAAGACGTAGTCTTTGACGAACGTTTCCCGGAGATCCTCCACATAGACTTTGGATGCCCCGATGGCGAGGGCTTTTTCCTTGACGGCCCGGAGATCTTCGCCCTGGCCGAGATCCGCGCAAAAGGCGATGACGTCGGCGTCGTGTTCTTCGCGAAGCCATTGCAGGATCACCGACGTATCAAGGCCGCCGGAATACGCGAGTACGATTTTGTTCTTCGTGGTGGCGCGACGTGTTGGCATGGGGTGCGTGTGGCGGGCGTGACGGTCTGTCAGGACCAGGGTCGCCCGAGCCATTCCGTTAAAATCGCTTTTTGCATGTGGAGACGGTTTTCCGCCTGGTCAAGCACCATGGATTGCGGGCCGTCCAGCACCGCCGCGGTAATTTCCTCGTCCCGATGGGCCGGCAGGCAGTGCAACACGATCGCCGACGGTTTGGCGCGTCGGAGGAGCCTGTCGTTTAATTGATAGGGAGCCAGCGCCTTCAACCGTTCGGCCTGTTCGCGTTCCTGGCCCATGCTCGTCCAGACGTCGGTATAGAGGACGTCGGCCTGGTCGGCGGCGACGGCCGGATCATGGGTCACGTCAATGGTGGCGCCCGTGTGGGCGGCTTCTTCCCGGCTTCGCGCGACGACGTCGGGGGCGGGCTGGTAGTCGGGCGGGCATCCAATCGCCACGTGCATACCGACCTTTGCGCCGGCTTCAATGAGCGAATGCACGATATTATTCCCATCCCCGACGTAGGCGAGTTTGAGTCCTTCAAACGACTCTTTGGCCTCCAGAATGGTCAGGAGGTCGGCCAGGGCCTGACAGGGATGGCACATGTCCGTCAACCCGTTGATGACGGGAATGGTGGCGTAGCGGGCCCAGGTTTCCAGCGTGGATTGCTCAAACGTTCGCACCACGAGTCCGTCAAGATACCGTGACAGCACCAGGGCGGTGTCCGCGAGACTCTCTCCACGGCTCAACTGGATGGTGTCCGACGGGAGGAACAGGGCCTGTCCGCCCAGTTGAGACATGCCCGCCTCAAAAGACACCCGCGTGCGGGTTGAGGGTTTCTCAAACAGCAGTCCCAGCGTCAATCCCGCAAGCCATTGGGCGGCCCGTCCCGAACGGGGGGCGGTTTTGATCGCGCGCGCCACCCGGAGGAGGTGAAAGATGTACTCGCGAGGGATGGCGGCCACGGTCAGCAAATCTTTGGCGCCGCTCGCGGGCGTCGTCTGCGGGGTCGTCGAGACGTCGCAGGTGGGAACGGTATGGCCCAGAATGGTCATGAGTCGGTTCCGAATGGCGTGTTGCGAAACATGAGCCTAAACGTGGTTTTGTTGATGCCGGACTTCGTTATCTCTGCTTGAAGGGGCGTCTTCCTGGTGCGTGCCGCATCTTGGACACCGTTGCCGTTGTATGGGATGAATGTAGTGGTTTGCGCATTCGCAGTCCCAATACTCCAAATTCAACACGATGTCGCCGACATGCTGAAGACAGTTGGTGTGTTCCTTTGATGAATCGTGACAGACCATGGAATGCAAGTTGACCTTACCGCCACCTTCGTGGGCTTGTGTGATAGTTGATCTGCTTCGAGTTCGTCGTTCGCCTGACAAAGGCGATCTCATCTGTCGGATTGAAAATGACGTTCATGTATGTTTTACAAAGCCCATGTTGAATTTTGCAAGACCGTATCCGACCAAGTTAAGGATTTCATACTGTTGATGTCTTCCACCGGCCTTCATCGTCTGAACTTCCCGTTTCTGATTTGCTCATGCAGCAAATACTGTGACGACATCCGTTCCATATTCATGCATGGAGCCGCGCCGCGAGTTGTTTCGTCAACGCGCCGGACAACACGTCCAGGAGGCGATCAATCTCGCGCGTGGTCACAATCAGCGGAGGCATGAAGCGGAGGACGTTTTCCGCCGTGCAGTTAATCAGCACACGGCGCGCCAGGCAGTCCCGCACGACCGGTTGCCCGGTCATGGTGAGCGCCATGCCTTGCAGGAGTCCCAGGCCACGCACGTCCGTGATCAGGGAACAGCGGTTCTTCAGTTCCAGGAGACCGTTGTGAAGATACGCACCCATGGCCCGACCGTGTTCCAGGAGACCGTCGTCCACCAGAACCTTGCACACGGCAAGGGCGGCGGCACAGGCCAGGGGATTCCCCCCAAATGTGGACGCATGGGACCCCGGATCAAACGCGCGGGCCACCTCATCGGTCGCAAGACAGGCGCCGATGGGGAATCCGCCGCCCAACCCCTTGGCCAGCGTCATGATATCCGGCTGAACCGGATACTGTTCATACGCGAAGAGTGTGCCGGTTCTCCCCATGCCCGTCTGAATCTCGTCAAAAATCAACAGCACGTCGCGGTCCCGACAGAGCCGCTGCAACTGTTCCCAGAATGAGCGGTCCGCCGCCACTACGCCGCCCTCGCCCTGGACAGGTTCAATCATGACCGCCGCGGTGCGGGATGTCATGCCACGTTCGATTGAGGCGACGTCGTTAAACCCGGCGTACGTGAACCCTTGCGGGAGCGGGGCAAACCCGTGTTGAACTTTGGCCTGTCCCGTCGCGGTCAGGGTGGCGAGGGTGCGGCCGTGAAACCCGTTGTGCATGGTGATGATCTCGTAGCGATCCGGCCCGTATTTCTGAAAGGCGTGGCGTCGGGCCAGTTTAATCGCGGCTTCGTTGGCTTCCGCGCCGCTGTTGCAGAAGAAGACTTTGTCGGCAAACGAATGGGCGACCAGTTGCTCGGCGAGACGCACTTGCGGTTCGGAATAAAACAGATTGGACGTATGTATCAGGCGCCGCGCCTGCCGCTCAATGGCCGTCACCAGATCAGGATGGCCGTGCCCGAGCGCATTGACCGCGATGCCGGCCGCAAAGTCCAGATAGTCGCGATCTTCGGCGTCATAGACCGTACACCCCTTGCCCCGCACCAGACTGATGGGGAGCCGGGCATAGGTGTTCATGATCGTCCGGGCCGTTTGTTGCTGGAGTTCTTCTGTCAGCATTGTGGTGAAACCATGCGGGAATACAGGCGAATCTAGCACAGAGGTTTCAGGGGCGCAATAGAAACGGGAGTCTCGCCACCGCGTGTATCCCGCGCATCGGTTCCCGTGAGACGGCCCATGCGACGCGAAAGAAATCGCTCCTGCCAGTGGCCTTCGTGACGTGTCCCGTGTTATACATCACGGGACATGAGAACCTGCGATTCCTGCCAACAGTCTAATCCTGACGATGCCCGGTTTTGTCTGCGATGCGGAGAACCGTTTTCCGAGGAAACGGCTGCCCCGTCCGATGCCCCGGAGATGAAGACATCTGCGACGACGACGGAAGAGATTCAGACGGACGAGCAGGGCTGGCGGGTGTTGATCGGTTCCGCCAAATGTCTGCAATTTACGTGGGGCGGCGGCTGGTCGTGGAAACCCGCCTGGGAATATTACCAGCGGGCGTTTCAACGATTTCATTCCGCGGAAGGCCCCCGATTTGCGCTCACGTGGAACTGGGCGCCGTTCTTCATTGAACCCTTTCTCTGGTTTCTGTATCGAAAAATGTATCTGTTTGCGTTGGTCTATTTGATCGGTCCCATCGTGTCCGTCTTTCTCACCGGGGATATCACCGTGCCGGTTGTGTGGTCCGTCATTGCCAGCGTGAGCGCCAATTACGTGTATTACTGGCACGTAAAAGATCTGTTCATCAAGGTCACGCATCAGGCGGGGCCAAACGCCGAGGCTCGCAAGCACGGGCTGGCTGACGTGGGGGGCGTGCAACCGTATGTGTTATGGCTGGTGGCCGCTTCGTTCTTGCTGAAATTCGCCTTCTTTATTGCGATGATGGGCGAACCCCCGCTTGAAGATGATCTCCCGCTGCCCAGTGACGGGACCGGGGATCGTCAGTTGTTGTAGCCGAGGCGACCGCCCATCAGGAATCGGGGTTCGCAGACCGGGACAGCTCCCACGTGAACCATGATTGAAACCATTGATAGTCGCTCTGGTAGGCCGTATGGCTGGTGGGAAGCCCGCCGCTTTTTTCCTGTAGCATCGTGTAGGTCCTCGGCCAGTTCTTCGTCCACCACGATTTGAGTTCGCCTGCCGTAAACGGATGCTCGTTGGGTTGGCGGATGCCGGCGGCGGTGATCACGTCCGTGATCAGCGACCAGTAGCGATCTTTGCCCAGCCCCAGCGCGCGGCAATGTTCGCGGAGCAGAAACACCACCCACAACTCGGCGCTGTGTTTTTTGTTATGCTTGAAGGGTTGCGTCTGGCACAGGGGCACGGGGTCGAAATTTTTGATGATGGATGTGTAATCCGGCCCGCCGTATCGGCCGGCGACCTCGGCGATGCCTTGCAGCATGTTGGCCAGTTCGACTTCAACCACCGGGGCGGATGTCTCCTTCCGGGGTTCAAAAGGGTTGTCGCCGGCCAGCAGGTCAATCAGCGGTTTTAATTCGCGCAGGCGGACGGTCGCCGCTTCCAGGATCTGAGCCGATTCCAGCCAGTAATCCGGATCGTGTTTGGACAGGCGTTCCCGTCCCGGCGGGGGCAGGACGACGGGGATCCAGTGGCGGACCAGGACAAACAGGATATAGTGCATGTCTCCGTGGACGGCCGCCACGCGATGCAGTATTGCCGGCGGCGCGCTCGCATTGTGAAAGAATTGCTCGACCTGTGCGGTGATGTTGAGGCGTTGGGCCAGCGCGATCCACCATGGCATATCCGGCAGACGGGCATCGGGTTGGCGGGTATCGGGTTGCGACATGGGCGCTCTCGGCGGACACGAGGGGCGTTCAGGAAACAGCGCCTGATTGGGGAACGCCGTGCGGGATGGTACGGTGTGTCGGGCCGCAACGCAAGGGTCGGCGCGATGCCGAAGAGGTCATGGTCGGAGAGGAGCACGTATGAAACAGGTCGTCTTCATTCGCCACGGCGAATCACAATGGAACCGCGAAAATCGGTTTACCGGGTGGGTGGATGTGCCCTTGAGTCCCAAAGGGGAACAGGAGGCACGGGCGGCGGGGGAGACATTGCGGGGCGTGCGCTTTGACCGGGCCTTTACCTCGGTGCTGACGCGCGCCGTCCGCACGCTGGAAATTGTGTTGGAGGTGATGGGCCAGTCCCATATCCCGATTGAAAAAAATCAGGCGCTGAACGAGCGCATGTACGAGATTTGCAGGGACTCAACAAGGCGGACACGGTGAAACAATACGGCGCTGAACAGGTGAAATTGTGGCGGAGAAGTTATGACGTGCGTCCTCCGGGCGGGGAAAGTCTGCACGACACGGCTGAACGCGTGATTCCCTATTATCAGCGCCACATCCGGCCGCGACTGGCCGATGGGAAGCCGCTGCTGGTGGTGGCGCACGGGAACAGCCTGCGCGCGCTCGTCATGCACCTGACCGAGCTGTCCCGTGACGATGTGCTTGAGCTGAACATTCCCACGGGCGCTCCGTTGTTTTACGAGTTTGATGAGCAGTACCACGTGACCGCCCATCGGTATTTATAACCGGCGTGGGGCCGGCCCCGGCATCGGGTGTCGGTTTGTCAGATGATCGGTCTCAAGCTGTATTCAAGTTCAGCGACGTGCGTGCCAATTTCATCAATGGGCACGAGGTCAAGCAACACCGCCAGGATGTTCTGTTCATCGCAGGAGGCTGGCATCCCGTCGGCCGCAAGGCTCCCGGCGGCTTCATGCAATACCGCAATGGGTTCCCCGCCGTGTTGGATGAGGCGTTCCCATGTCTGATGCTGTTGCTCCATCACGGAAAGCGACGGCTCAATGGGGACATGAACCAGCCCGAATCGGCTGCCCCATTTTTCACGGATCCGCTCCTGAATAATCTGGAGCATCCGGCCGCAGACCGGCTCCGGAATGCTGACGCGAATGGCGCTGGTTATCCAGTATGTGGTCAGCGACAGCAGCATGATGGTGACGGCTTGCGCTTGCCGGGGGGGCAGATCAAGCCCGTAGTCCTTGAGGAAATCCGGCGCGATGGCCGGTGGGATGAGGTCAAAGAGGGCGTTCGTCGTCTGATGAGCGTGATCGGTCATAGCATGTGTGTCGCGTCCGCGGGCAAGCGCGACCGGGGCCAGCATACGAAGACGAACAGCGTTGAAGCAAACGCTTTCCGCATCACTTCAGCACATGTTGGCGTTCCGACCGCGCTTGCCAGGCTCTTTCCATGAGAGCCTGATTGACAGAATGGGCCTTGCTTATTATGATGAAAATGTGTGCTTGTCAAAATGTCGTCCTGCCAGATCCGGCCTGTTTCCCGTACTGCCTTGCTTCGTATTACGATCTTGCCACAATGGCATTGATGCCTGCGCGTTGGGACATAGTTGCGTGTTGTGAACAGGGTATTGCGTAGCCTGTAACCTAAGGAGCGTTGTGTACAGCGAAGCGAAAGTTGCGCAAATGGCAGCCTATCTGCTCATGCGTCGCGGTGGACGAATGTCTCACCTGAAACTCATGAAGCTTCTCTACCTGGCCGACCGGGAAGCCATTAGAGCGTATGGGAAATCTATCTCTGAAGACCAGGCTGTGTCTATGCCTCATGGCCCGGCGCTGTCCATGACCTTGAACTACATGGACGGGAATCTTCCATCAGAACAAGGAGGCTGGGAGTCCTGGATATCCGACAAAGAGAACCATGAAGTGTTGTTGGTTCGGGACGTTGGCATTGAGGAGCTGGACGAGTTGAGTCAGGCTGACATAGAGATACTGGAATCAGTGTGGCAGCAATTCGGCAGTATGAACAGGTGGGCCATCAGGGACTGGACACACCAAAACTGTGGTGAGTGGCGGGACCCCCAGGGTTCCATGTTGCCCATTGACCGTGAATCCATCTATCGGGCAGTCAATCATACAGAGGAGGCCACGCGGGCATACCTTGCCGACATTGATCGTGCGGCGGAGGTAGAGAAGATCTTCACGAATCTATGAGGATCTTTTTGCCGGTTCGCAGAGCAACGATCCTCATTCCATCGGGGCCTGCCCTAGGACCCGGACCGATTTCACCTGTTTCTTGTCCTCAACAACCCCGTTCCACCACGTGATGGCGAAGTGTTGATTGTTCCCTGTAGCTCTGTACCCCAAAACCGATATTACGATACGGCTTGCGTGTTGCCTGCTCATTGCCATCCCTTTATCACAAAGCAGAGTTTTGTTCTTTACCACTGGGCGCGCATTGGAAAAGCAGACCAGTTGCTGAAAGGAGTGAGGGACGGTTTCTTCATTCCGCACGACCCGCTGGGCGAAGAGCCGTTCACGAAAGTCTATAATGGGGTGTTCACTTCACGTCATATTCTCCGGAAAATGAAGCAATTCTTGAAAAATCACGCGGCGCTGAATGACGCAGAATAAAATCTGTGCCCCCTCTCCAACATCGTGTCGCTCAACCTGTCAACAGCTTCATTTGCAACCACCGCGTACAGAATTTCGCGCTCGCTTGACAGCGCCACCCGGCGAGGATAAGGCTTGATGCGGGATAGGCTCTCCGATCATAAGGATCAGGAAGGGCCTGATTGGGAAGGGTCTGATCGGCCAAGACGATGGTCTGGCTTCTTGTGGCAATTGCGGGGTTATGGATGGCTGATGGCGTGGCCTTACTGGTGGCGCCGCTGTGGATTGTTGGGCGGATGAGACACATCCTGCTGGCTTCCCCGGCGATGACGAAATGGTCGGGGGTGACGCTGGTCGCGGGGCTTGTCCTTGTTTTTGCCGCGTCCGATCTGGACTACCGGGTAGTATGGATGGTGGCGGGTGCGGCCATGGTGGCGAAGGGTGGGTTTTTTCTGTTGGCACATGACGACAGACGCCATGCTGTTTTGCAGTGGTGTTTGAGTCGCGAGGCGGTGGATTACCGGTTTGCGGGGCTGGTGTTGTGTACGCTCTCCCTGCTGTTGATTCAAGCGTTGGGCGGCGTTGAGCCGCGGTAAAGAACGGGCACCGTGATCGGACACGTCATCCTCGGGTTATTCAGCGTGACATAAAAAAAGGAAGGCTAAGCCAATGAGTGCCTCTGTCGTCATTCTTGGGTTGTTCAGCGTCGTGTGGGGGGTGTGGGGATTGGTGTTCGTGATCATGCCCACGCGGGCGATCATGTGGACAAAACATTTTTTCTTCGATGCCTGGCAGCGATTTTGGATCGCACTGTTTGTGTTGCTGACCGGGTTGCTCCTGATCATCGGCACGTCTTCCCTCGAAGGACGGTGGCTGTGGGTCGCGTGTGGCGGGATCAGCGTGGTGAAGGCCTGTCTATTGCTGGGGAGTTCCGAGTCGTTTCGAGAGCGGATGTGGCAACGTTGCAGCCGTTGGCCGGCGTGGCTGCTTCGGTGCGACGGCGTGATCATGCTGGCTCTTGCCGTCCTGCTGGCCGCGGACTTGATGCGTCATGGCTGACATGCCCGACGTCAATCAGGAGGAACGTCGCGCGAACCGTCAGGATTTGACGCGGTTGTGGGAGCAACACCGGACGGCGGAATGGCCGGTTGGCGTGGGCGTTCACGAAGGGGCACTCATGACGCTGGACACGGTGTTCGGCGGCTGTGTCCTCTATATTCTGGAAGAACGCCGCCTGGATCCGCAGCGCGTGACGATTCTTGAGGATGGCCTGTCGGAACTGGACGCCATGCTTCCGGAAGTCCACGAAGAATCCCTCGACTATTTCGAACGACTCAAGCGGCTGGGCGCGTTGGTGCTTGATCTGGGTCGTTGTGAGTGAGCGGGGCGTGTTCAATTGACGGCTCCAAAATCCTTGTGTTAGCGTTTCTTCGGTGCGTGTGAGGCTGTTGATTGCACTGTGGCCCGACGCCGACCAGGCGAGAATCTCCAGTCCCGTTATGCGCATGGAACAGGTATGGATAAAGATCTGAAAAGCATTTTAGGGAAGTTGCAGTACACCGACGACGCCAAAGTCGTGCAGCAAATCACCCAGCAAACCCGGCGGGTTCATGACCGCATGTCGGGCATTCGGCACAAGATTGCGGTGATGAGCGGCAAGGGCGGAGTCGGCAAGAGTATGACCACGGTGAATCTGGCTCTGGCGTTGGGACGGCAGGGCTACAAAGTCGGCATCATTGATGTGGATCTGAACGGCCCCTGTGTGCCCCGCATGATGGGGATGCACGGTCAGGGGCTTGAGGTCACGCCGGATGGCGCGCACCCGCCGGAAGGGCCGTATGGCATCAAGGTGGCGTCCATGGATTTCCTGCTCAATGAATCGGCGCCGGTGCGGTGGAAAGGCCCGATGGATTTGAGCCCCGTCTGGCTGGGGATGACGGAAATGAACGTGATCCGGGAGTTCCTCGCCGATATCATCTGGGGCGATCTGGATTATTTGCTGGCCGATCTTCCGCCGGGAGCCGCTGCGGATAAACCGCCCGTCATTGCCGGTTTCCTGCCAGACCTGGCCGGTGCGGTCGTCGTCACCACTCCGTCGGAAGTGGCGTCGGAAGTCGTGCAGAAGTCCATCGGCTATGCGACGGATCTGGGGTTGCGGGTGTTGGGCATCGTTGAAAATATGAGCCGCTACCGGTGCCCGTCCTGCGGCGTTGAGCATGCACTCTTTGACGGCGACACCGAGAGCATGTGTCACGCGCTCAATCTTCCGTTGCTGGGCTGCATCCCCTTTGACCGGAATTTTGCCCGGACTTTTGATAAAGGCGTCCCGTTGCTGGATGCGGATTATCCGACGAATCAACGCTACCATGAAATTGTGGAGCGCGTGATTGCTCTTGTTGATTACAGGAAGGTGCTGGCCGAAAAGCTGTAAGCGAGACCATGGCGCCGATCTTTTTTACTGACCACTTTCCCGCGTGAGGCCATTATGAAATTTGTCTGCCTGAATTGCGAAACCTATATGACCTTTCAGAAAGTGGAGAAACCGACGGAAGGCTCCCTGGGGGTGTTTTTCGTCTGTGGCTCCTGCGACGCGAAGTTTTCCATGGTGACGAATCCGGGCGAGACGCAAATGGTCAATTCCCTGGGCGTGCAGCTTGGGGGGCGCACCGAGGCGGCGGCTCCGCTCGAAATGACACGGGGCGGGTTGCAGGAGGGCGTTGGCGCACCCGCGACATCCGGCTCAATGGCGGCGTATCTGAACGACAAAATTCACGCGGGACAGTCGGCGACTGCCACGGCGGGTGCGCCCGCGTCCGCATCCGCGAAAGATGCGCCTGCACCGACATCCACGCCCGCGTCCGGGCAAGACGGGCAGGAAGCGTCGTCCGGGGGCTGTCCGTTTTCCGCGATGGTGGCGCAAATGGGACTTGGCGGAACGGGCACGAGCACGGGCACCGGCACCGGTACGCAAGCCTCCGACCTGCAATGGAGCGCGGATGCGCAGGAACGCCTGGGGCAGTTGCCGTCGTTTGTTCAGCCGATGGTCAGGGGCAGCGTGGAAGTCTATGCGCGGAAGCACGGCTATACGACCGTCACGCTGCAAGTCATGGATGATTCGAAAAATGCCTCAACGGGCATGACGTGGACGCCGGATGCCGAACAGCGGTTGAAAAACATTCCGGACTTCATTCAACCCATGGCCCGCAAGGAAATCGAGCGGCTGGCCCAGGAACGCGGCGCGACCACCGTGACGGCCGACTTCATGGACGAGGCCAAAGAGAAGTTCATGAAATTTATGTAAGTCCGCGCCCCGTCTTCGCCAGCCTGTTCTCCGCAAGGTGCGCCATGCAATGTTCATCGGTGAACGAGTTTCCCTCGCTGGCCGAAACGCAGCTTCAATGACTGCAAAACGCCTTCCAGTTGCCATACGGCTTTAATCGATACAGGTCTTCGACGTCATGCGGGATGGCGATGCCGTGTTCCGCAAGTAGCGCGGCGGTGCGTCGGAGCGGCAATCCGACAATGGCCGGGTAATCTCCCTTGATGGTTTCAATGAGCCGGGCGCCTTCTCCCTGGATGGAATAGGCTCCGGCCTTGCCCTCACTTTCGTTTGTCTCCAGATACCGTCGGAGGTCATCGTCGGTGAATGGTGTGATCCACACCCGTGCGGTTTCCAGATGTGTCACGGTTGTGTGTGAGGCGTGATGCAGCAGTGCGATGCCCGTATGCACGGCGTGACCACGTCCCCGGAGTTGCCGCAACATGCGTTCGGCATCTGCGCGATCCGTCGGTTTGCCCAGCAGGCACCCGTCAATTTCAATCACCGTATCGCCGCCCAGCACCAGATCGTTCGGATATCGTTCCGCGATGGATCGTGCCTTGTCCAGCGCGAATTGTGTTGCCTGGTCTCCGGGTGGGAGCGAGGGGGACGGGATTTCTTCCGCCACGGGGGATATGACGTCAAACGGGACGCCGAGCAGGGCCAGCAATTCTCGGCGGCGTGGAGAGGTGGAAGCCAGGATGAGGGACACGGGTGATCGGGGGTGGAAGGGTTACGTCGTCGAAGCCGCGACCGCCTCTCGCGGGACGACCGCAGGCGAGACTTGTTTGGCCAGATAGGTGTCAAGCAATCGCTCAACGTCACGGGATTGATTGACGGTGACCATGTCGGCGCGCAGGGCCGCCGCGTGTGGAAAGCCACTGCAGTACCATCCCAGGTGTTTGCGCATGCGCGGAAAACGGCGCGCCTCGTGAAAGTGTTCAAATGTGCGGGCGTGTGTCAGGATCATGTCGAACCGGTCTGCCAGCGAGACCGAAGGCTCACGAACCGGATGCGGGGAGCGGTGTTGCACGGCCTCCCGGATCAACTCCTTGCCGTGAAAAATCCACGGGTTACCCAGCGCCGCGCGGCCCAGGAGAACGCCGTCCACTCCGCTCGCCCGGATGCGCGCGATGGCGTCGTTTAACGAGCTGATGTCGCCGTTGCCGAACACGAGGATGCCCCGCCGGCGAATCTGCGCGGCGGCGTCGGCAATCGCGTCCCAGTCCGCGTTGCCCCGGTACATTTGCTGCAAGGTTCGACCGTGGATGGAGATGACCTCCGGGTTGCCCTCCACGAGGCAGGCGCTCCATTCCCTGATGATGACGGAGTCGTATCCGAGGCGCGTTTTCACGGACAGGGGCAGAGCGGCCCGGACGTGGTTCTGTGTGCTGCGGTTTCGCCCTGTGGACGATTGTTCTGCGTCTTGTGAGTCCCACGGCGGGGCGGGGTGTGCAACGTCCATTGGGCGGGGCGGACGAAGAGGTGCGGGAAGGACGGGGACGGCGCCGGATGCGGGGAAGACGGCGGGGTGCGGGAAGGATGTCTGTCCGTCACGAACCTGGCGCACGCGCTCCACAATGCGGGACTTGAGACCTGCTTCGGCCAGGGTTTGCCCCTCGGCCCAGTCGCGCAACCCGCGCGCGGTGGCCTCCATGATGTCCAGCGCGAGTTCCGGCGTTCTAATCAGCCCGGCGCCGGACCCCGACGAGGCCACGTTTTTTGACGGACACCCCATGTTGATGTCCAGTCCGTCAAACCCGAGTTCGCTCACCACATGCGCGGCCTGGTAAAACAATTCCGGGTGCTTGCCGTAGAGTTGTGCGACGACAGGACGCTGGCAATCAGTAAACCGCAACGACTCCCAGGCCATGTCGCTCCGGCCAAAACACACGTCATGGACGTTGGTAAATTCGGTAAAGACCACATCCGGCCGGCCATGCGCGGCGATGACATGCCGGAAGGCAATGTCGGTGACCCCGTCCATCGGGGCCAATCCGATGATGGGGCGGGGGAGGTGGTGCCAGAAAGTCATGGTTTCATATGTCCATGCCCAGGCTTTTGAGCGTGGCAGGGATGGCAGACGACTTCCAAGTTGTCCGACACGTTATCGCTCTTGACGCCGTTTATGTGATGGCCGTGCAGATTCCGTTTGTCGCGACTGAAATCTCTATCGTTGTTTCCATGATTCGGGTCCTGGCACATCCAGTTGACTTTTTCTTTTTCCCGCAATGACACTTTGGGCCAGTTTCTGGCATAGCCATCTTTCCCGCCCGGGTGTGTGGATGACGGCAAATCAATGATGCCAAATTCTTCGAAAAATTCCGGCATGCGGAATTTGTCCTCTATGGTTTTTCTCTTGGCTTTGAAAAATTGATATAATTGATATGCCTGATAAAATTCGTTACAACAATTTAGGCAAACTTTGAGGTTCCTATTGGCAGCGTTGTCGTTCACTCCAAAAGTAGGATTGCAGATGTCGTATTTGGCGCGGTACTTCTTGTCTGTCTTATTTTTTTTCTTCTCTGCAAGAGTAGAGCACCACTTGAAATGATATTTATAACCTCTACCGAAGCTATTGAACCACCTTTGATCGGAAATATAGAGCACAAAGGGCAACGATTGTTCGTCCAGGAAGATTGGCTGGTCCTTCCATTCTTCGGGAACTTCCTCGATCTTAATGCCTCGGCCCTGTCTTACCTTCTCTGTCGTCTTGTTGAGCGAGACTATAGGGACTTGGATAAGAGGCTTGATTGAGGGTTTGGCATCGATCCGACCCAGAATAGATGGCCAGCCCCCCATATTATTATCGTTTTCACGTCCGGCATCTTCCGTTTTCTTGTGTTCCACTTCGTGCTTTCCTTCTTACATCTTTCCCACAAAGAGAAAGATTACTTCGACATTGTTGTTTCCTGTCCGGTGTATCGTATGCTCATGGCACCATGCCACTAATTCGTTTCACGATTTCGTGGATTTTTTGATAATCCGCCACCAAGGCTTCGGATATGCCTAGGAGATTGCTCGCAAGTGATTGGAGTGTTTTGTCAGTAAGGTTTTTCATATTTTGTTCGATAGATTCTGCTTTGCCTTGAAGGGTGTCGGACAGGCGATCCACACTTGCCAACCCGGCCGTCATGGTTGATATGGCGGTGTTAAGTTGGCGCACGTTCTCGTCGAGTATTATGGATCCGTTGGCAAGAAGCGTGATGCTCGTTGCTGATTGCTCAATCGCGGTCATTTGTTTTTTTGTCTGTAGTGTTTGTTCCGCAAGATTTTCGGTCAGCTGTCCCACGGCCATCTGCAACTGCTCGGTGTCGGCTTTCACTGTCGCGATGGCTTGGGCAGCCTCGGTAAGGCTGTCGGCGATCGCAGGTATCGTTGTGGCCATGGCGGTTGAGGAGTCGGCGATTTTGTTCGCATGATCGGAGATTTCCTGAAACGATTGTCGCGTACGTTCCAGTGATTCCAGTAGCCCGTTCAGACGGTCGCTTTGGGTTTTGAGTTGCTGTTGTGTGTCCTCGATGGTCTCACGATAGTGTTCCTGCCACTCCAGCAGTTTGGGGATGACATCGGCAAACCGTCCAAAGTTCTCGCCGAATGTTTTCCCAAGTTTCTCGTTGAGTTCGGCCATGGATTGCCTCAAGGCTTCAATGATATTGTTGGCGACGTTTTCGGCAAATTGTTGAAACTCCTTCCGTAGTGCATCTTGATTGTCGGTGACTTTGAGTTGAAATTTTTCAATCCGTGTGATGAGCGACGTCTCGTTGTCGCCGACGATGTTGGTGTTGAGTCGCCGCAGTTCCTGCAAAATCTGCGCATTGATATCGGTTTCCTGTACGTCGGTTTCTTCGATGGGCTTGCGCCAGAAATCGGGTTTGATATGCGTCCATACCGCGATACTCGATCCAAAAATAGAGGGAATAAATGCGGTATAGATGCCGCCCAGCAAACTGTCTATTTTTTGTTGGACGTTGGCCTCTTCAAGATTCGTAAGCCCCCAGAGTGCCCAGACGATGCCGACAAAGGTACACAGTATGCCCGCTGTTGTGGCAAAACTGGCAATGTCGTTGGCATGAATTTTTGTGCGTTTGTTCCAGCTGATCGTAAGAATTACGAGTCCCGCTGCTACTCCTATTATTATTCCTGTCTGATTCATTTCGGTTGCATGGCCTCCCGTATGGCATGATTGGCACCTGTCACGATTCGAAACTCAACGCGCCGGGATTTTGGAGAAGGTGGTTCGCCGGACTCGATGGAAAATTGCCCACTGTCATCCAGCGTACGTCCGTTCCCAAAGCCGATCGACATTAGCTTGAATTTCAGCTTATTTCTCTCGGCTTGTTCCAAAGCACGGAAGGCTTTGCTGGGTAGCACGAAGTATTGCAGAATGAATCGCGCCCGGTCTTGCGAGAGGTTGACGAGACTAATGTATGTCGAATGTTTTGGCGTGGGCTTGCCAGTGTGCCCTTCAATGTGTACTTCTTGAATATAGTCTTTGATTTCTTTATTCTGCAATATCTCAAGGTAGCGGGGAATAAAATCGTTCAAGGTGTTTTGGAAAGACGTTGTGGGTGAAACCTGATCCTGCTCGAAGAGCGGCTTTTGTTCACCGGAAAATGAAATAACCAATCCGCACGAATCTTTGTCTGATGGCAATTCTATCTTATGGTCGGGTTGCTCCTGAAGGTTGATGTTCTGCAGAGCGTCGCGAATTTTTTGTTTCGTACTCCCGCATCGAGTTGGGTCTTGCAACATGACCACGATAAGCAGAAAGACCAGCATCAGCCCGGTCATTAAATCAGACAGAGAGATCCACGACGATTGCCCTTTGTTCTTTTGCATGGCTTGTTTTCAACCGACTACGCTACCTAGGCACAATGGCACGGATGATATGGAATTGATAAACAAAGAAGCAAACCTGCTCTCTCTGAAAAAACGATGAGCATGTCAATGAAAAAAACATCATCACAACAGCCCCCCACTGTCGTCCTTTATCACGCCGATTGTGCTGATGGGTTCGGGGCGGCGTGGGCGTTGTGGAAAAAATATCCGGATGCGCGTTATCTTCCCGTCAGGCATGGCGAGCCGCCGCCGGCGGGATTGGACAAGGCGCATGTGGTGATGGCGGATTTCAGTTATAAGCGGGATGTGATTGAACAACTGGCGGCGTCCACATCCAGTTTTGTTATTCTGGATCACCACGTCACGGCGCAGGCGGCGTTGGCGGGTCTTACGTATGCGCATTTTGATATGACGAAAAGCGGGGCGGTGCTGGCGTGGGAATGGGCGCACCCGGAGCCGGTTCCCTGGTTGTTGCGGTATATTCAGGACAAGGATTTGTGGGAATGGCGGCTACCCGGTAGTCGTGAAATCAGCGCGGCGCTGGCCTCGTATCCGTTGGACTTTCAGGTGTGGGATGGGTTGACGCAGGATGTGCTGGAAACCGAAGGGCGGGCGATTCTGCGAGGGGAACATGTCTTGATTGAAAAAATTGTCGCGGAATCCGTGCTGGTGGCGTTTGCGGGGGAAACCGTCCCGGCGGTGCATAGCCCGGTGTTGAGTAGTCGCATCGGCGAGCGTCTGTGTGAGAGATTTCCGTTTTGCATTATCTGGCATCAACAAAACGGGCGCCGGTATTTCAGTTTGCGCTCGAAACGCGGGACAGCCGACGTCTCCGCCATTGCCGCCCAATACGGGGGCGGGGGGCATGTGAATGCTGCGGGTTTTTCGCTTCCCCTGCAGTCGGATGCGTCGGACATTCTGAATCCGTTCCACGGCGTCGTCTTGCTTTGATCGCTTGAACGCCGCCAACCAAAGCGTCATTTTATGATTCCATTGCGTGACGATAATCCTGCGGAGATCACCCCCGTTGTGACGGTCGGGCTGATCGTCGCCTGCGTGGCGGTCTTTCTGTACCAGGCGATACTGGGGGTGGGGAGCGGTGAAGCCTTTGTGTATCAATATGGCGCCATCCCCGCGGTGGTGTTTGACTATGCCCAACTCCCCGTTGATCTCGGCGCGGTGTCACCCTACGGCAGTCTCATTACCAGCATGTTTCTGCATGGCGGCTGGATGCACCTGATCGGCAATATGCTGTATCTGTGGATTTTCGGAAACAACATTGAAGATGTTATGGGCCATGGACGTTTTGTCATCTTTTACGGCCTGTGCGGGATTGTGGCGGCGTTGAGTCATGCCACGATTGATCCGCAGTCGGTCATTCCCATGGTCGGAGCCAGCGGCGCCATTTCCGGGATTCTGGGGGCCTATCTTTTACTCTACCCGCGCGCCAAAGTGCTGGTGCTCATCCCGCTGGGATTTTTCAGTCAGATGATCCATGTCCCGGCCGCCATCGTGCTGGGCCTGTGGTTTGTGATGCAGATATTGAGTGGAGGCATGAGCCTCGGCACGGAAGGCGGTGGCGTCGCGTTCTTTGCCCACATTGGCGGGTTCCTTGCGGGTATGGTGTTGATCGGGCTATTTAAACACTCGCATGTCAGGTTTTTCAATCCGCCTCATTCTCGCTTTTGATGCACGCGAGGCTGTGAGCAGGGGTCGTACAGAAGCCGTGTTGTGGTTGCACGTACGCAGTGTGGAAGAGGCTGGAATGGCTTTGTGGGCATGGATTAAACGAACCCGGCAAGAGGCATCTGATGGATGGTGGGAACACCCATGGACTCCCAAAATTTTTGTGCCACATACCCCTTGACATT
>OZ244578.1:0-445000 GCA_965217975.1 Nitrospirales bacterium | reverse complement strand
ACGGTGGATGCCTTGGTATCAGAAGGCGATGAAGGGCGTAGCAAGCTGCGATAAGCCTCGGGAAGCCGCAAGCAGGCCGTGATCCGGGGATGCCCGAATGGGGAAACCCAGGCGATGAATGCCGCCTGTCCGTTGCTGAATTCATAGGCAACGTGACGCCAACGCGGGGAAGTGAAACATCTCAGTACCCGCAGGAAGAGAAAGCAATAGCGATTCCCTGAGTAGTGGCGAGCGAAAGGGGAACAGCCCAAACCTCATCTATGTCAAGCCCGTATGCGTTGTAGATGGGGGGTTGTAGGCCTGTATTAGACGCCAGTACGGTGGTGTCGGCGAGTCAGAAACCAACATGCTAGCAGAATGGTCTGGAAAGGCCAACCACAGAAGGTGACAGTCCTGTAGGCGAAAGCGTGTTGGCTCGTTGGATGCAGGTCCTGAGTACCACGGGGCTCGAGGAACCTTGTGGGAAGCTGGGAGGACCACCTTCCAAGGCTAAATACTCTCTGATGACCGATAGTGAACTAGTACCGTGAGGGAAAGGCGAAAAGAACCCCGGCGAGGGGAGTGAAATAGAACCTGAAACCGTATACCTACAAGCAGCGAGAGGGCTATGCCTCGTAAGAGGAATGCCTGATCGCGTGCCTTTTGCTTAATGAGCCGGCGAGTTATTCTGCGCAGCAAGGTTAAGTTGACAAGACGGAGCCGCAGCGAAAGCGAGTCCGAACAGGGCGTCCAGTTGTGTAGAATAGACCCGAAGCGAGGTGATCTACCCATGGCCAGGGTGAATCCGTCGTAACAGATGGAGGAGGCCCGAACCGGTGTTTGTTGCAAAAAGCTCGGATGAGCTGTGGGTAGGAGTGAAAGGCTAATCAAACCTCGTAATAGCTGGTTCTCCCCGAAATAGCTTTAGGGCTAGCCTCGGAGTAACCGTGGCGGAGGTAGAGCACTGGATGGGCTAGGGGCGGTTTCCCCGCTACCGAACTCAACTAAACTCCGAATGCCGTTACTGGATCTCCGGGAGTCAGACTATGGGTGATAAGGTCCGTGGTCGAAAGGGAAACAGCCCAGACCGTCAGCTAAGGTCCCTAATGTAAACTAAGTGGGAAAGGTTGTGGATGTGCTCAGACAGCCAGGAGGTTGGCTTAGAAGCAGCCATCCTTTGAAGAGTGCGTAATAGCTCACTGGTCGAGTGTGTCTGCGCCGAAAATGTAACGGGGCTCAAGTTTACAACCGAAGCTACGGGCTTGTCCCGCAAGGGATGAGCGGTAGGGGAGCATTCTCTGTGAGGTGAAGGTTGACCGGCAAGGACAGCTGGATCGCAGAGAAGAGATTATGCCGGCATAAGTAGCGTTAAACGATGTGAGAATCATCGTCCCCGTAAGCCTAAGGTTTCCTGGTCAATGTTCGTCAGATCAGGGTTAGTCGGTCCCTAAGGCGAGGCCGAAAGGCGTAGTCGATGGGAAACAGGTCAACATTCCTGTACCGCCGTGTTCGCGTTATCAACGAAGGGGGGACGCAGAAGGGTAGGCACCGCCGGGTCCCTGGAATACCCGGTCCAAGCGTGTAGGCGGGAGTCGTAGGCAAATCCGCGATTCTGTTAACGCTGAGACGTGATGGGGAGGCCGCAAGGCCATAAACGGACTGATCCCACACTGCCAAGAAAATCCTCGTAGTGAGTGAGCATGGTGACCGTACCGCAAACCGACACAGGTAGGCGAGTGAAATACACTAAGGGGCGTGAGAGAACACTCCCTAAGGAACTCTGCAAACTAGCCCCGTAACTTCGGGAGAAGGGGTGCCTCGCGTACGTGAGCGGACTAGCTCCGTGAGCGGAACGAGGTCGCAGTAAAGTGGCTCTGGCGACTGTTTACCAAAAACACAGGACTCTGCTAACTCGTAAGAGGATGTATAGGGTCTGATGCCTGCCCGGTGCTGGAAGGTTAACTGGAGAGGTCAGCCGTAAGGCGAAGCTTTGAAGGGAAGCCCCAGTAAACGGCGGCCGTAACTATAACGGTCCTAAGGTAGCGAAATTCCTTGTCGGGTAAGTTCCGACCTGCATGAATGGCATAACGATTGGAGCGCTGTCTCGGGGAGTGACTCAGCGAAATTGTGGTTCCGGTGAAGACGCCGGGTACCCGCAACAAGACGGAAAGACCCTGTGCACCTTTACTACAACTTGACATTGGGTGTTGGGCGAATATGTGTAGGATAGGTGGGAGACCGTGAAGCGGGGGCGCCAGTTCCCGTGGAGTCGCCCTTGAAATACCACCCTTATTTTTCTGATATTCTAACCTGACTCTGTCATCCAGAGTAGGGACATTGTCTGGTGGGTAGTTTGACTGGGGCGGTCGCCTCCCAAAAGGTAACGGAGGCGCCCAAAGGTTCCCTCAGGCTGGTCGGCAATCAGCCGTCGAGTGTAAAGACAAAAGGGAGCTTGACTGCGAGACGGACACGTCGAGCAGGGACGAAAGTCGGGCTTAGTGATCCGGTGGTTCTGAGTGGAAGGGCCATCGCTCAACGGATAAAAGGTACGCCGGGGATAACAGGCTGATCTCCCCCAAGAGTTCACATCGACGGGGAGGTTTGGCACCTCGATGTCGGCTCATCGCATCCTGGGGCTGAAGCTGGTCCCAAGGGTCGGGCTGTTCGCCCGTTAAAGCGGTACGCGAGCTGGGTTCAGAACGTCGTGAGACAGTTCGGTCCCTATCTGTTGTGGGCGGAGGAGATTTGAGAGGGTCTGTCTCTAGTACGAGAGGATTGAGATGGACGGACCTCTAGTGTGCCGGTTGTCGCGCCAGCGGCAGTGCCGGGTAGCTATGTCCGGTTTGGATAACCGCTGAAAGCATCTAAGCGGGAAGCCAGCCTCAAGACGAGATCTCCCGGAGAGCAATCTCCCTAAAGGCCACTCGTAGACTACGAGTTTGATAGGCTGGGTGTGGAAGAGCCGCGAGGCTTGAAGCTAACCAGTACTAATCGGCCGTGCGACTTAATATCATTTTACTTCTGATAGACATGACCTCGTATTTCGCAAAGCGGAATGCGTGAAGCGTGACGGGACGCAACGCAATGGTGTGCGTCTCCCCATCACGGCTTCCCGGATTTCTCTTGCGAACGAATTCCCGGTGACCATGCCGGAGGGGCCACACCCGTTTCCATCCCGAACACGGAAGTTAAGCCCTCCAGGGCCGATGATACTGCAGTCGTGAGGCTGTGGGAAAGTAGGGCGTTGCCGGGTTCTTGACCAAGAAAGCCCGCAGATGTTCATCTCTGTGGGCTTTCTTTTTGAAATGTCTTCTTTCCGCATGTGACCCCGTGTATCGTCGCACCGGTACAGGTTCTTTCAGGTGTCGCATCTCGTCCACCCAGGTATGGAACACGAATTATCAGTGGCCGTGGCATTAGCCCGGAAAGCGGGCCAAATCGTGATGGATGTGTATGCCACGGATTTTGCCGTGGCCTGGAAAGGCGCCAACGATCCCGTGACGGAAGCCGACCGGCGAGGGAACGACGTGATCGTGCGAGGCCTGCTCGAGGCTTTTCCCCACGATGTCGTGGTGGCCGAGGAAAGTCCCCACCCCTTCAGCGCTCCCAATGCCGAAGCGCATCCACACTCCCGTCGCACGTGGTACGTTGATCCCCTCGATGGCACCAAAGAATTTATTGCGCGGAATGGAGAGTTTTCCGTGATGATCGGGCTGACGGTTCACGGCCGTGCGCACCTCGGTGTGGTCTATCGTCCAGACGGCGATGTGCTGTATGCCGGTGTTGTGGGTACGGGGGCGTGGATGGAACAACACGGAACGCACCGACCTTTGGCGATCACGGGAAGGGATGTCGACAGACCGCTCATCTCGGCGGTCTCCCGATCTCATCGCCATCCCATGGGGGACAAGGTTGCCCGCGTGCTTGGCGCAGCGAAAGAGTTGCCCTTGGGAAGCGTCGGGCTGAAAGCCGGCATGATTGCGCGCGGAGACGCTGACGTGTACGTGGAACCCGGTTCCGCAACCAGTCTCTGGGACGCCTGTGCCCCCGACGCGATTCTGCGAGCGGCCGGGGGACAGTTCACCACGATCCTCGGGCGACCCGTGGCCTATGGCGGTCTGCCGCTCAACAATCCGCATGGATTGTTGGCGACCAATGGGTTCTGTCACGAACGGGTCGTGCAGGCATTACGACCCGTGGCACAGGAACTGGGCCTGCAACCGTAAACAGATGGTGTTTCGGGTGACGGCCCGTGAGGTAGGGAAGTTAGATGAGCAAGCAATGACCATACGCGAAGCGGTTATTCAGGTTCTGCGGGAGGCGGGGCAACAGCTTCATGTTAAAGAGATTACGAAGCAGATTCTTGGCAAGAGTCTCTGGACAACTAGGGGGAAGACGCCAGAAGATAGCATCGGTGCATGTCTCTATTCGGATATTAAAAAAAATGAAAATGAATCACCTTTCATTCTCCATTCACCAAAGACATTCGGCTTGATAAATAACATGCGACCCGCTACAGAGCCGCCTCAAGGTAGAAAGACGCAAGGCAAAACTTACTCTTTCATTGATTCGGCGGAAAAAGTGCTCAATGGATTCGGTGAAAAAAAGACGATGCGTTACTGCGATATTACCAATAAGGCTATCGAGAATGGCTGGCTTGTCACAGCAGGCAAGACACCAGAAAACACCATGTCTGCAGTAATCTTGAGAGAGATCAAACATAGCAAACGCCGAGGCAAACAACCCCGCTTCGTACAGCACGGCGGGGGATTCGTTGGTCTTGCAAAATGGGAAAAACCAAGCTTGATTTCCGAAATTGAAAAACACAATAAGGAAAAACGTAAAGAGTTGCGTAAACGTTTGCTCAATATGAGACCAGAACAATTCGAGCAACTGATTGGGCGACTCTTGGAAGAAATTGGTTTTGATGATGTTGAGGTAACCAAACAAAGTGGAGATCAGGGCATTGATGTCAGGGGCACTCTGGTTGTAGGCGAAGTAATGCGGACGCGCATGGCCATACAGGCCAAGAGATGGAAATCTAACGTTGACGCACGGGTTGTTCAGCAGGTTCGGGGAAGTCTTAGAACGTATGAGCAAGGATTAATCATTACGACCAGCGATTTCAGTCTTGGGGCACGCAAAGAAGCTGACCACCAAGATAGCACGCCTGTGTCGCTAATGAACGGTGAACAATTGATGGACTTGCTTGTAGAGAACGAAATCTTGATCGAGCGCCGATTTTATATGATAGAACTGGATGACGAGGACTCCCCCACCTACAAGTGAAAAATGATACGCGCACAAGTATAAACTCCCTTTTCCTGCTTGACCGGGCTTTGGCGAGGTTTCTACAATTTGCATTCTCCAGCATGGCACGTGGCGGTCATCGTGTTCGGGAGTCTGCTCGGGGTGGGGTCTCCCGTCACTGTGCCCCCTCTGTTGCCGGGTGGTACCGGGTGGAGCGCAATCGTCGCTTGCCTTCAAGACAGCGCAACACGCTTCCTCGGCCCTTGACGAGACATCGCGTTCGGAAACACACCAACCATGATGCGGGATGACGTGGTGATCATAGGCGGAGGTTTGGCGGGGTCGGAAGCGGCCTGGCAGGCGGCGGAATACGGCGCGAAGGTCACACTCTACGAAATGCGTCCCACGCAGGGGACCGCGGCCCACAAGACCGGTCATCTGGCGGAAATTGTGTGCTCAAATTCGCTGGGATCCGCAGACCCCTGTAGCGCACCAGGCATTTTGAAAGCCGAGATGCGGTTGTTGAATTCGCTTGTCATGCGTGTGGCTGACGACGCGCGTGTGCCCGCCGGGGCGGCGCTGGCGGTGGATCGGGAACTGTTCGCGTCCGCCATCACCCGCGCGCTGGACGCGCATCCGAACATTCGGATCATACGGGAAGAGAATCGTGAGATTCCGACCGACGCAGTCTGTATCGTGGCCACGGGGCCTTTGACCTCGGAGAGTATGGCGCAGGCTCTGGCCGCGCTCACGCACAAAGAGAACCTGGCGTTCTTTGACGCGATTTCTCCGGTCATTGACGCCGACTCCATTGACATGAACAAAGTGTTCCGCGCGTCCCGCTACAATAAAGGCGGACCCGATTATCTCAATTGTCCGATGGATGCGGGAACGTATTCGGCCTTTTACGAGGCGTTGAAGACGGCGGAGCGTGTGCAGGCCAAGGGCTTTGAACAGGTGCCGTATTTCGAAGGGTGCATCCCCGTTGAAGTGATGGCCGACCGCGGGAAGCAGACGTTAACCTTTGGTCCGATGAAACCCGTCGGGTTGGTTGACCCGCGCGCCGACCGACAACCGTATGCGGTCCTGCAATTACGCGCGGAAAATCTCCATGGTTCGTGTTATAACATGGTGGGGTTCCAAACCAAGCTGACCTATCCGGAGCAAAAGCGCGTGTTTCGGATGATTCCCGGTCTCGAACGGGCGGAGTTTCTCCGGTTTGGGAGTGTGCATCGGAATACCTTTGTGAATTCCCCCGCGTTATTGCGGAAGACGTTGCAATTGAAAATGCGCGGAACCACGTTTTTGGCGGGGTGTATTATTGGCGTGGAAGGATACGTCGAATCTGCCGCGACCGGAGGGTTGGCGGGCATCAATGCCGGCCGGGCGTTGGCCAATCTGCCGTTGGTCACGCCGCCTCTCGCAACGGCGCACGGAGCGTTGGTGAATTATATTACGACGAGTGACGCCCGGCCTTTCCAGCCCATGAACACCAACTTTGGATTGTTTCCGCCCCTGCCCGAGAAGATTCGGGACAAGGAGCACAAGCGTCGCATGATCCACCAACGGGCCATGGATGAGTGTCAGGCATGGAAGAAGCAATTCGCACGTTCCTGAACTATCTTGACGTGGAACGCGGAGCGTCGCGGGAAACGGTTCGCGCATACCAATCGGACCTGCGACAATTTGTGGCCTTTCTGAAAGCGGACATGGGCGACGCGGTTTCAGACCCGCGCCTGATTGACGCGTCGCTTGTGCGACGGTTTCTGGTCTGGTTGTCCGCTCGCAAGGATAAAAAATCATCGCAGGCGAGGAAGCTGGCCACGTTGCGGAGTCTTTTCAGGTTTTTGCGTCAGCGGGGCCATGTGCCTGACAATCCGGTCGTGCAGGTTCGGACGCCGCGGCAGGGGCACCGCTTGCCCCGCGTCCTGACGAAGGATGAAGCCGAGCGGTTGATGGAGTCCCCGGAGTCAGCCGATGGCGCCTCTGTCACCAGGGATCAGGCAATTTTGGAAACCCTTTATTCAACGGGTGCGCGGGTGAGCGAGCTGGTGGGCATGAATTGGAGCGATGTGAGTCTTGATGAAGGGATGGTACGATTGAGAGGCAAAGGCAAAAAAGAACGCCTGGTGCCCGTTGGGCGCGTCGCGGTGGAGGCGATCCATGACTATCTGGCGATGACGCCGGGGCGGTCGGGCTGGTCTGATGCCGGGAGTGCCCCGACCGTCTCAATGCGTCCCGTGCCGCCGGTCGACGGGCCGGTGTTTCAAAATAATCGTGGCGGCCGCTTGTCCGTACGCAGCGTGGAACGGATCGTGCGGCGTTATGCCGCCCGGCTGCAGAGCGGAGCCATTACGCCGCATACCTTACGGCATTCCTATGCGACACATTTATTGGATGAGGGCGCCGATCTTCGCGTCATCCAGGAAATGCTGGGGCATGCGTCGCTGGCCACCACACAGCACTACACGCATCTGGCCACGGATCGGTTGATGGAGGTGTATGATCAGGCGCATCCGCGGTCAGGACACGTGACGGCGGCGCGACCCGGAGTCACCAGAAAACCATCATGATCATTCGTTCCACCACGATTCTTTCCGTGCGTCGCCAGGGCGTGCTCGCCATGGCATCAGACGGTCAAGTGACGGTGGGGACGACGGTGATGAAAGCCAACGCGCGCAAAGTCCGCCGGTTGTATCAGGGGAAGGTGCTTGCGGGATTTGCGGGGGCCACCGCGGATGCCTTTACCCTGTTTGAAAAATTCGACGTGAAGCTGGAGGAATACAAAGGCAATCTGACCAGGGCCGCGGTCGAGTTGGCCAAGGACTGGCGGACGGATCGCGTGTTGCGTCGCCTCGAAGCGCTGTTGGCCGTCGCGGATTTGCAGTGTTCGTTTGTCGTTTCCGGGACCGGGGACGTTGTGGAACCGGAAGACGGCATTCTCGCGATCGGATCCGGCGGACCGTATGCGCTGGCGGCGGCGCGCGCGCTGATGGCTCATACATCTCTCGCGTCGCCGGATATTGTCGAACATGCGATGCGCATTGCGGCCGGCATTGATATTTACACAAATCAGGAAATCGTGCTGGAAGAATTGAAGGCTTCATCATGAATCACTCTCCCGCATCGGACACAGGGGCAATGGCGGATGCAGCGGACACGGTGCGCATTGACAGTCTGTCGCCCCGCGACATTGTTGCCGTGCTCGACCGCTATGTGATTGGACAACGGGAGGCCAAACGGATGGTGGCCATTGCGTTGCGGAATCGCTGGCGTCGCCAACAACTCAGCCCGGAATTGCGGGAAGAAATTGTCCCGAAAAATATCATCATGATCGGGCCCACGGGCGTGGGGAAAACGGAAATTTCCAGACGTCTGGCGAAACTGGCCGATGCCCCGTTCATTAAAGTCGAGGCTTCGAAATTTACCGAAGTCGGGTACGTCGGGCGGGACGTGGAGTCCATCATTCGAGACCTCACCGAACAGTCCGTCACCATGGTGAAGAGCGCGTCCCTGAAGCGAGTCGAACGGAAGGCCGAAGAGCTGGCCGAAGAGCGTGTCCTTGATTTGTTGCTTCCGTCGAGTCCGCCGATGCGGACGGGTGTGAAGGCGGAGGCCGAACCGGCGACCGCGACACAATCCGGTGAATCAGAAGACCATGGCACGCGCCAAAAACTCCGCAAGCAACTACGGGAAGGCCGACTCGATACCCGCATGGTGGACATGGAAGTCAAGGAACGCGGTTTGCCGGTGGGCATTATTTCCAATGTGGGAGGCATGGAAGAACTCGAGCATCATCTTCGCGACATGTTAGGGGGATTGGCGCAGGGGAATAAAAAAAATCGGGTCATGAAAATTCCCGATGCCGTGAAGTATTTTATCCAGGAAGAATCCCACAAGCTGATTGACATGGACGAGGTGATTCGTGACGCCATTGAACGGGTTGAGCAATCCGGCATCGTCTTTTTGGATGAGATTGATAAAATCGCCGGTCGCGAAAAGCACATGGGACCCGACGTGTCACGGGAAGGCGTGCAGCGCGATCTGCTTCCCATTGTCGAAGGGTCCACCATCAATACCAAGTACGGTCTGGTGAAGACCGATCATATTCTTTTTATTGCCGCCGGGGCGTTTCACGCCGCCAAACCGGCGGATTTGATTCCCGAACTTCAGGGTCGGTTTCCGATTCGTGTCGAGTTGGAACCCCTGACCAAAAGTGATCTGGTGCGCATTTTGACGGAACCCCGCAACGCCCTGGTGAAGCAATATCAAGCCTTGATGGCCACCGAAGGCATTACGCTTGATTGCACACGGGAAGGCATTGAAGAAATCGCGGCCACGGCTGTCGAGGTCAATGAACAAACGGAAAATATCGGCGCGCGCCGGTTATTTACGGTTGTGGAGCGGTTGCTTGAAGACATTTCCTTTAGTGCGCAGGATCTGAAAGGCAAAACGGTCGTCATTGATGCGTCCTATGTCAAGGATCATTTGAAGGAGATCGTCAAGAATCAGGATCTGAGCCGGTACATTCTGTAAGAAAAACGCAACGTCGTTCCCGTCCCGTTGTCCGCCTCGTGCGGCGGGACGCGGGATGAACGAGCGACTCCGGAAACAACCATGAACAGACTGATTAAGAGAGCCGACATCCTCGTCGAGGCCTTGCCCTACATTCGGATGTTCGCGGGGAAGACGGTCGTGATCAAATACGGCGGGAAAGCCATGACGCAGGAGACGCTGAAAGATGGGTTTGCCAAAGACGTGGTGTTGCTGAAATACGTCGGACTCAATCCCGTGATTGTTCATGGAGGTGGCCCGCAAATCAATCACATGCTGGCCCGGTTAGGCATGCGGTCGACCTTTCAACGCGGCGTGCGGGTGACGGACCACGCGACCATGGGCGTGGTACAAATGGTCCTGGGTGGCACGATCAATAAGGAAATCGTGACGTTACTCAATCAGCATGGAGGGAAAGCCATCGGCATCACCGGGCAGGACGACGGATTTATTGTGTGCAAGCCGTTTTCCGCGAAAGCCTGGTCACAGGGGTTGCGCCCGGATGCCCACGGTCCCGCCGATGAAGAGTATGGCTTTGTGGGCGAGGTTGACATCATCAATCCGCACTTGATCACCACCTTGCAGCAGGAGAATTTTATTCCGGTCATCGCGCCCATCGGGGTTGATTCCCAGGGGCGGCCTCACAATATTAATGCCGACCTCGTGGCCGGTGCCATCGCGAGCGCGTTGAAGGCGGAGAAACTTCTGATGCTCACCGATGTGAAAGGCATCCGGGACGCCAACAAGCGTCACGTGTCCACCTTGGCGGGAAAACACGTCGAACGAATGGCCAGAAAAGGCACGATTAGCGAAGGCATGCTGCCCAAAGTGCGGGCCTGCTTAATGGGCATTGAAGCCGGTGTGCACAAAGCTCATATTATTGACGGCCGGATCGCGCATGCCATTTTGCTTGAACTGTTCACGGACAAAGGCATTGGCACGGAGATTGTAGCGTGAAGGCGGGACCGGGTGACCGGCGCCGCGTGACGGGGTCATGCCGCCCGCCCTCGTGTGATGCATGGCTCATCCTGCCTTACGCGGATGCCGGACAATCATTCCCGTGAAGCTGGCGAAATCGTCCACCGTCCCCGTGGCAAAGCCGCAGTCAAATGCTCTTCGCCCCGACAGCGCGTCCGTGCTGTTGCTGGTTCATCTCCAGAATGATTTGTGTCCGGGTGGGGCCGTGCCTGTGTCAGGCGGGGATCAGGTCATTCCCGTTGCCAACGTGTGGGTTCGCGTGTTTGCCGGTCAAGGCTATGGCGTGGTCGCGACGCGGGATTGGCATCCATCCAATCATTGCTCGTTTCAGGAACAGGGCGGGCCGTGCCCATCGCATTGCGTGCAAGGGTCATTCGGCGCTCAATTTCACTCGGCTTTGCACCTGCCGCCCGGAACACTCATTGTGTCCGGTGGAACCCATCCCAAACAAGACGCCTCTTCAGGTTTTGAGGGGACGGCGCTGGACGAGCGCCTTGAAGATATGGGGGCACGCACCGTGTACGTGATCGGTCTTGCCACTGAGACGTGTGTCCAACACACGGTTCTGGAGGCATGCCGACGGGGCTTTCGCGTTGCGGTCATCGGGGACGGTGTGCGCGGGATGAACGTGAAACCCGGCGATGCAGACCGGGCGCTGGCGACCATGCAGGAGGCCGGCGCCGTTGTCGCCCAGTCGGCGGCGTTCGGTCTTCAGGTGTAACCGTCTTCCCGGCCTTGCCGTGCGCGTCCTCTACCCATCCGCCAGCTCACACCAGACGGGGGTATGGTCGGAAGGCTTCTCTTTCCCGCGCGGGCCTTTGTCCACACCGGCGTCCACGAGCCGGTCGGCCGCTTGCGGAGACAGGAGCAAGTGATCAATGCGCAACCCGTGATCCTTGTTCCAGCACCCCGCCTGATAATCCCAAAACGTATAAACGCCGATCTGCGGAAGCCTGGCCCGAATCGCATCGGCGAGTCCCAGGTAACACATGGTGCGAAACCGTGATCGGGTCTCCGGGTGACAGAGTGCGTCGCCGGCAAACCCGTCCGGGTCATACACGTCATCATCCGTGGGACACACATTATAATCGCCGCCCAGCACGAACGGTTCCTCATAGGCGATCAAGGTGCGAACATGGGCAATCAGGCGATCCATCCACGCGAGTTTGTAGGTAAACTTTTCCGACTCAATCGGGTTGCCGTTCGGCAAATAAATGGAGGCGACGCGGACACCTCCAATGATGGCCTCAACGTACCGGGCCTGCTCGTCGTCGGCCTTGCCGGGCAACGCGCGTTGTTCAACTTCAATGGGCTGTTTCGCCAGAATCCCCACCCCGTTGTAGGTTTTCTGTCCGACGAGGGCGACGTGATAGCCGGCGTCTTCAATTTCTGTTTTTGGAAATTGTTCTTCAAGCGATTTCACTTCCTGAAGCAACAGAACGTCCGGGTCGCGCTCTTTCAGATACGCCGTGACATGCGGCAACCGGGCTCGAATGGAATTCACGTTCCACGTGGCGATCTTCATGGAAGGAGTTTACAGGGGTCGGTTGAGGCGTGACAAACGGCAAGAAACAGGGCATGAAGCGTTAAGTTGTCGGGTAAACGGTTGCAAGCCACGTTATTCGAATGGGAGGGACCTTTCATTTAGAATGTGAGATGAAATCAGCATTTTGATAATGTACGAGCGAAATAGTAGTATTCGGCGAGCGCACTCTGAATCAAAGAGAAAGCATATTACCTGGCAACGTTTCATTGAAGCGTGGAAGACAAAAGAGTCTCAAAAATGGCACAACCCTTACACCGGCAACCTTTGGCTGAAGTTTTCGGGCACCTCATAGACGACCAATCGGCTAAGGGAACTCGTTATCGTTCAAAGCGTCTTTGTCCGTTCAACAATAAAGTTCCCAATTGCACCAAAGATAAGGCAAAGAATCCTCTAGGCGTGTGCAGCATCTTCCATGATTCCGCTCCAGTGATCACTTGTCCCGTCCGTTTTCGTGAAGACTGGCTTATCACGGATGATGCCGCATCATTCTTTTTCAAAGAGACCGCGTCGTGGAGTTCTTTGACGGAAGTGCGTCTAAACGATGCTGATGGAAAATCCGTCGGAAATATTGACGTGGTTCTTGCTGCATACAATGAGGAAGGTAAAATCTACGATTTTGGAGCGCTTGAGGTTCAGGCTGTCTATATTTCAGGAAATGTCCGCGAGCCCTTTGAGCATTACATGAAGAATCCAGAGGCGCGTGTGAATATGAATTGGTCAGCTCAACCAAATTATCCAATGCCGGATTACTTGTCATCTTCTCGCAAGCTGTTGGTTTCTCAACTGTTGCTCAAGGGAAGTATTCTTCATTCTTGGGGCAAGAAAATTGCCGTGGCGCTAAACAAAAGTTTCTTTCAGACTCTTCCAAAAATGAAAAAGGTCAGCAAGGCAAAAGCGCACATTGCTTGGCTCATCTATGATCTTGATTTGGTAACCACGAATGGCTTTGAACAGTTTGCGTTGAAAAAAATTGACCAAGTGTACACAGAATTTGAGCCGGCGCTTTTATCAGTCACTCGCCGCGCTGCCGCCGTCATAGCCTGAGAAGTCGCAGTGAAGGAAGCACGGTATTTTGATGGTCAAGATTGCGTGAGCATCCAAGTTTTCGTGTCGTGGTTGTATGTCACGATTCCCATCCGCTTGAGGTGCAGTTGCGCGTGACGCAAGCGACGCTTCCATGCCCTGCCGTAACGTTCGCCTTTAATGATAAGATATTCACGGTCATCGCAGAGACTTGGCATGAGTTCGCTCACCTCCCGCTCGATCACTTTTGTGGTTTGTTGCCCGCGGACCAACACGAACTGAATTGCCTCACCAAACACGGCATGCGCGCTTCGGTTCCCCACTTGCATGGAGACGAGTTCCGGGCGCGCCTGCCGCATAATTTTATCGAACGCACGCCTTGCGGCCAGGGTCCCGCGACTTGCGATGTTGGCTTGCGCTTGACGAAGATCGGTCTCCAAGTGTGTAAGTTTGGCAATCGTGTTCGCATCAACTTGACTACCCAGACGGGTGAACGAGAGTATATCCTTACGTACGGTCTGCACCAAGGCCGTATCGCGGAGAAGGACGCCGTATTCAAGATTGGTATCGAGTGAGGAGCGTGTCAGGTTCCCGGACGTTATGATGGCCGCCTTTTCGTCAACAACAAACACTTTGGCATGCAGATTCGGCAGTGCAAAGAGCTTTGCTGAAGGTGACGCCTTGGCCAGACGATGCAACGCCGTCAGATCCAATGCCGACGCGCTCACGGCCTCGGCGTCTATTTTGGCAAGGGTGATCACCTCGATGCCGGAGTTCAGTTTCCGGCAGAGCCACGTTGCCTCTTCGTATTTGATGAATGGCGCGGTGATGAGTACAGACTGGCTGGCCGCAGAGACGATGCCTGCGAGGTCATCTCGCCATGCGCGGTTGAGGAGTTGGATCATGCCTGCAGTGTATAGTAGCCGAACAATTGATGCGATATAAAAGGTGATTTTTTAATGACGTACGACAACGCAGATGAGGTCAAGATAATGGCCCGACGCCATGGATTCCAAATGCGTCTTATCTCTATGACCAATACTCCTCACGCAACCATGGAGGAACTTGTCATTGGGAAAGATTTATCTTGGATGGATGGTTATCCCTCGGTGCATGAGCCTGTTGGCGAATATCTGACGGGAGCAAAAGAAAAAGTTTCCAGGAAACGCCGGGCAGATTTCCGATAGTTTTTTCAAACGAAATGATTTCCACGTGAGTATCGACCGGAGCAATATGTTGTCAGAGCAGCCACAGACAGACACCCCGGCGGACGGCGGCATGGACCTGGCGATGAAGGTGTTGCGCGACACGTTTGGGTTCAGTGGCTTTCATCCGCATCAGGGAGAAATAATCCACACCCTCATCAACGGCGGGGATGCCATCGCCATCATGCCGACGGGGGGCGGCAAGTCGCTGTGTTATCAGATTCCGTCGCTGGTGCGGGCGGGTACGGGCGTGGTGGTTTCTCCGCTGATCGCGCTGATGAAGGATCAGGTTGACGCGCTGCGGCAATATGGCGTCAAGGCGGCGTCGTTGAATTCCAGCATGACGTATGCCGACAGACTGCGCGTGGAACACCGCTTGTTTGCTGGCGATCTGGACTTGCTCTACGTGGCGCCGGAGGGGTTGCTTGCGGAGCCGACGCTGGCGATGCTGGAGAGGATTCCCATTGCGCTGTTTGCCATTGACGAGGCGCATTGCGTGTCGCGCTGGGGGCACGATTTTCGTCCCGAATATCTGCGGCTGTCCGTTCTGGGAGAACGCTTTCCCGGCGTGCCGCGCGTCGCGCTGACCGCCACCGCGGACGACATGACGCGCCGGGAGATTGCCGAGAGACTGGGCCTCATCGGGGCGGACGAACACGTGGCCGGGTTTGACCGTCCCAATATCCGCTACATGATCAGCGAAACGGCGGGCGCCAAGCAGGCGCTGCTGGATTTTCTCAAAGAGAAACACAGCGGGGATTCGGGGATTGTCTATTGCCTGTCGCGCCGCAACGTGGATGACGCGGCCAAGTGGCTGTGCGGGAAAGGGTTGCGCGCCGTGCCGTATCATGCGGGCCTTTCAAAGGCGGAACGGGAGAGCAGTCACAATCTGTTTGTGAGCGAGGAGAGCGTGATCGTGGTGGCGACCATCGCGTTTGGCATGGGCATTGACAAGCCCGACGTCCGCTTTGTGGCGCATTTGAGCCTGCCCAAAAACATTGAGTCCTACTACCAGGAGACCGGCCGTGCCGGACGGGACGGTATGCCCGCGAGCGCCTGGATGAGTTACGGGCTTCAGGATGTGATCGTGCTGCTTCAGATGTTACAGAATTCGGAAGCCGATGAGGAATTCAAGCGCGTGGAACGCGGCAAGCTCAATGCGCTGTTGGGACTGTGCGAGTCCGCGGACTGTCGGCGGCGGACAATGCTCGGCTATTTTGGCGAGTCGTATGAAGGGCCGTGCGGAAACTGTGATAATTGCCTTGAACCTCCCGAGACATGGGATGGCACCGCTGCCGCGCAGAAGGTGCTGTCATGCGTCTCCCAAACCAGAGAGATGTTCGGGGTCAATTATTTGCTTGATGTGCTGCTTGGCAAGGATACCGAGCGCATAAGACAGTTCGGACATAACCGTTTGAAGGTCTATGGCACGGGTTCGGAGCTTGGCGGTGTGGAGTGGAAATTAGTCATGCGCCAACTGGCGGCCTCGGGGTTCCTTGTCCCCGACCCGGAAGGGTACGGCGGGCTGCGCCTGACGGACAAGGGCCGGGCGGTTTTGCGGGACGGTGACACGGTGTTGCTGCGCAAACTGCGCCGCCCGGAGCGGCGCCGTGAGTCGGCAAGACGTGGGTTTGATTCGTCCCCTGGTTCCTCGCCAGGCCGTGCCCGTGATGTCGGTGAGCATGGCGCTGACATGCTCGCGTCAACGTCAAGGAAAAAGAAGCCGGCGGCCACGATTCATCAGCTTGACGAAGCAAATGGCCCGTTGTTTGAGGCGTTGCGGAGGCTGCGCCTTGGGCTGGCACGCGCGCAGATCGTGCCGTCCTATGTGATTTTTCACGATTCAGTGCTGATTGAGATGGCGCAACAACGCCCCCGCGACATGGAGTCGTTGGCGACAATTTCGGGCGTGGGGAAGGTCAAAGTGGACCGGTACGGCGCCGATTTTCTGAAGGTGATTCACGAGTTCGGGAACGAACGCGCACAGCCTCAATGTGCCTCGTCCCACGAATGACCATGCCCGATGTCGACCGTCAGGGGCACCGACAATTGCAGCGCGGGAAGTGAAGCGGATTCCATGACGCGCCGCACCACGTCGCTCGTCTGCTCAACGGCGTCTTCTTCAACTTCAAAGAGTAATTCGTCGTGGACGGTCAACAGCATGACGGCTCTTGTGCGAAGGTTGTGTTGTTCCAGGGCTGACGGCACGCGAATCATGGCGCGTTTCAGAATGTCGGCGGCGGTGCCCTGGACCGGGGCGTTGATGGCCGCGCGTTCGGCCACATTGCGTCGGGCGGCGTGTGCGTCGTGGATGCCCGGAACGTGGCACCGACGACCAAAGAGTGTTGCCACGTAGCCATGTTCGCGGCAAAATTGTTTGGTGCGGTCCATGTATTCTTGAATGCCGGGGTATTGTTCAAAATAGGCTTTCATGTACGCTGCGGCTTCTTCGTTGGTAATGCCCAGTTGCCGACCGAGTCCAAAGGCGCTGATCCCGTAGATAATCCCGAAATTAATGGCTTTGGCCTGACGCCGCATCGCCGGGTCCAGATCGTTGGCCGCGACTCCGAAAATCTGGCTGGCGGTCAGGGCGTGAATGTCCTGGCCGGCGTGGAACGCCTGTTTTAACGTTTCAATGTTGGCCATGTGCGCGAGGAGACGGAGTTCAATCTGCGAGTAATCCAGCGACAGGAGCCTCCATCCGGGTTTGGCCACAAAGGCGTGGCGAATTTTTCGACCGTCTTCGGTGCGGATGGGAATATTTTGAAGATTGGGATGTGTCGAAGACAGGCGGCCGGTTGAGGCGGCAGCCATGGCAAAGGATGTATGCACGCGCCCTGTTCGCGGATTGATCTGTTCGACGAGGGCGTCGGCATACGTGCTTTGTAATTTGTCGAGCTGTCGCCATTCCAACACGCTGGCCGGCAGGTCATGTCCCTCGGCGGCCAGGGCTTCCAGCACGTCGGCTCCCGTGACGTAGGCGCCGGATTTGCCTTTTTGCCCGCCCGCGAGTCGCATCTCGTCAAACAGGATCTCGCCGAGTTGTTTGGGAGAGCCGATGTTAAATGCGCGACCGGCCTGCCGGTAAATGGTTTTCTCCAGAGCGCCCAGGCGTTCGGTCAATTCCAGGCTGAGCGTCTCCAGTGTTTCGCGCTCGACGGTGATCCCTTCGGTTTCCATTTCTACCAAGACGGCCATGAGCGGCCGTTCCAATGTCTCATAGGGCGTCACGAGTCGTTCTGCCAGCAGGCGAGGTTTGAGGACTTGGTGCAATTGGAACGTGACGTCCGCGTCTTCGGCGGCATAGGCCAGGGCCTTATCCAGCGGGACCAGATCAAAGGTGATTTGTGATTTGCCCGTTCCGGCCACGGCTTTGAATGTGATCGTCTGATGTCCCAAATGACGTTCGGCCAATTCGTCCAGGCCGTGACCGTGACGGCCTCCGTCCAGCACATAGGACATCAACATGGTGTCGTCCACCGTGGAGATGGCGACATCGTATCGCCCCAGCACCGCCATGTCGTATTTCAGGTTATGACCGATTTTGAGCACCGAGGGATCGGCCAGGAGCGGACGCAGAATCGCGAGTGCGTCGTCGAGTGGAATTTGTCGAGGCGGCTCCCGGTGTGGCGCGGGGTGCGCGGGTTCCGATGGCACGGCGCGATCCGATTCAGACGTTGGCGCAGGGGACTGGTGGGCGAGGGGGATGTAGCAGGCATGACCGGGTTTCACGCACAGTGCCAGGCCGACCAATGCCGCGTGATGGGCATGCACTGACGTGGTTTCGGTATCAATGACGACGGCGCCGGCGTAGCGCGCACGGGTTACCCAGTCTTGCAGGACCGCCGTGGATTGGACCAGTTCATAGGGTGTGGCGTGAGCCTCTTCAATGGCGGGCACGTTCTCCCCGGCGGTAGCCAGACGGCTTTTGATTTTGGCAATGATTGAATGGAAGCCTTGTTCCGTGAGGAACGCAAGCAAGGTCTGCGGGTCGGGGGCCTGGCGTTTCAACTGGGCCACGGTGACGTCCGTGGGGACGTCGTCCCGCAACCGAACCAGTTCCCGTGACAGTCTGGCTTGATCGGCAAATGTGATGAGGCTTTGGCGTCGTTTCGGTTGCTTGATTTCGGCTGCGCGCGCGAGCAGTGTGTCCAGGTCGCCATAGGTGTGAATCAACTGGGCGGCGGTTTTCACGCCAATGCCGGGGACTCCCTGCACGTTATCTGCGGCATCTCCGGCCAGGGCCTGCACGTCCACCACGCGTTCCGGCCCGACGCCAAATTTTTCTTTGACTTCAGCCGGGCCAATCCGTCGGTTTTTGACGGCATCAAACATGCCGACTTGATCGGACACCAACTGCATCATGTCTTTATCCGATGACACAATGGTCACGGCGATCCCTTCGGTCTGTGCCTGGCGCGCATAGGTGGCAATCAGGTCATCCGCTTCAAAGCCGGGCTTTTCAAGACATTCCACCCCGAACGCGCGCGTCGCGTCCCGAACCAGTGGAAATTGTGGGATCAATTCATCGGGCGGGTCGGGGCGATGGGCTTTGTATGTGGGCGAAAGCTCATGCCGAAATGAGCGCCGCGCCGAGTCAAAAATCACGGCCAGATGCGTCGCCTGAAGGTCATCCAGCAGCTTGAGCAACATGTTGGTAAACCCCAGGACGGCGTTCACCGGCGTCCCGTCCGGTCGGGTCAGCAATGGGACAGCGTGGAACGCCCGGAATAAGAAACTTGAACCATCCACCAGGCACAGGTGCCGGGAAACGGCGTCTTGGTGCTGCGGCTTCATCATCGTGGACCGACCGCTTGCCTTGTCCGGGCCACCACCGGGTGTCGGAGGGAGCGCAAGCGCAGGCAAAATTTGTGGATGGGCGGGTGGTCCGCCTGGCCACGAGTGTCTTCGTCAATTCACCATTCTACCAACCACATGGCGGAGAATACAGCACGATCAAGGGAAGATGGAAGAAGGCGGGGAACCTGGCGGAGCAGTATCAAGATTCTTACGACGGCTGATTCAGCGAGAACGGGAGTTGCCAGTGCGCCGTCTGCGGTCTGAAAAACCGGAATCAGGTTGGTGACAGCATCGTCCTGATGACTTGCCCGGGGGCGAGGGGTTGGGATTGGCCTTTGATGGAAACCTGAATCGGCGCTGCGCGGCCCGGGCGTGATTCGATTTGAAGCGTATCATGGGTGACAGAGACGTCCAGAAAATGTCCGCGATACAGCAACGGGAGATGGAGCGTCTTCAAACGTTCCGGCAGACAGGGATTCAAAGAGAGTGTCCCGCCTCGCGTTTCCAACCCCGTATAGCCGCGTTGAATGAGATCCGCCGTGCCGGCCATGGCCCCCAGGTGAATGCCTTCCGCCGTGGTTCCTGACTGCGTATCGGCGATGCTCACTCGCAGGGCCTGTTGCAGACAGTCCCATGATTGTGCGCGGTCGGATTTCGCCATGACCCACGAGTGCACCATACGGCTGAGGGACGAACCGTGGGCCGTTCGCTTCAGGTAATATTCAGTATTGCGAGGCATGGTGTGCGGTGTGAACGGATAGCCCAGTCGTGTCAACAAGTGTTGGAACTCATCCGCCGAGAAGACGTAAAAGAGCATCAACGTATCTGCCTGCTTGGCGAGTTTGTAGCGATTCGTGGAATCCCCTTCGGCTTCGAGAATACGATCCAGCCGCTGAATATCACCGTATTGCCGGCGATAGCGCTCCCAATCAAATTCGTCCAGCTTCTCATATCCTTCAAATTGACTGATGATGCCATCTGCGTGAAAGGGGATAAACATCTTGTGGCTGATGTCGCGCCATAATGCCTCCTCGGTCGGGAGAATCCGCAGACGCTCCCGAAGCTCGGGTCGGCTTGCATCGGAGAGCCTGTCCAGAATTTCCAGTGCCCGACAAAAAATCCACACCACCATCAGATTGGTGTAGGCATTATTGTTCAACCCCGGGGTTTCAGCATGAGGATACTGGTCGTGATATTCATCGGGGCCCATCACGCGTAAAATTTCATACCGTTCTTTTGCCGGGTTGTATGACGTGGCGCCGGCCCAAAACCTGGCAATCTCGACAATCATTTCAGCGCCATATGCCGAGAGAAACTCCCAATCATCGGTCACCTGGAAGTACTGCCAGACGTTATAGGCAATCGCCGCATTCACGTGCCGTTGGAGCGCGCTATTGTCCGGAATCCATCGCCCGGACCGGGGGTTCAGGTGGAGCGTCTGACTTTCCTCGCGGCCGCTGCTGCCACTTTGCCAGGGGTAGAGCGCTCCGCTGAACCCGCTTTGTCTGGCATTCCGACGAGCCTGGTCAAGTCGGCGATACCGATACAACAAGAGGGATTTGGTCAGATCGGGGATGCGAAGATTGAGCAACGGGAAGATAAAGAGTTCGTCCCAGAAGATGTGGCCCCGGTACGCCTCACCATGCAGGCCCCGCGCCGGGACCCCCACGTCCAAATCAATGGTATGCAAGGAGACGGTTTGTAAGAGATGAAAAAGATGGAGACGGAGAATGCGCTGCGTGTGGTCTTCATCCTGAATGCCGATGTCGCATCGCTGCCACACGTGGTCCCACTGCTGACTGTGCGAACGCAGAAGCTCTTCAAAGCGATCGGCATGACGGATGGCCCGTTGCGCGTCCGACCCGCATTCTGAAATCCCGCGATCACGGGCGTTATACAATGCCGCGATTTTTTCGATGGTGAGGGGCTGACCGGCTTTCATCTCAATCGTACAGTGTTGACCAACATAATCGGGTTCGCACACGAGTCGTCTCGGCGGGCTGATCGGGGAATGATCAAGAATGAATTGCGTCCGGGCGGCTTCCGCGACGCGGAGTTTGGATTGACTGGTTTCCATACACAGAGAGACCCCGTCGTCTCCAACACCGGAGGCCTCCAGGGGAGACCAATGTGCATTGTTCAGGGTTTGGTACCGTGCCACGCCGGCGTTCCGAACCCGGCCGTCAAGGGCGGTATGAATGTCCAGAGGGCCGGCCCAGTTGTCAGGGGTGATCACGACCTCCAGCCCGGCGAGGTGTTGGAAGCCAAGATGGACGAATCGGCGGTTGGTCATCGTGGTCTTCCGCCCCCGGCTGTCCTGGAATTGAACGGAGCGATGAAGCACGCCGGCTTTCATGTCCAGTTCCTGACGGTACGACAGAATGTCCACGTCGTGGAGGGTGAACCAATCGCCTCCCGTGTGGCGAAAGGTCAGGAACAGCCAATTCGGCAGGTTCACCAGATCTTCATTTTCAATCGTCCGGCCGCCAATCTCGGTTTGTAAACGGTTATACCCGCCGGCGAAATAGGTGCCGGGGTAGTGCGTCGAACCCGCCGTCGCTTCGGGAGCCGCACCTCTGGTGGCAACGTACCCATTGCCGAGCGTACAGAGCGCTTCTCTCATGCGTTCGTTGTCGGGATCAAACCCTTCGTAGATCAATGACCAGTTGCTCATGGGTTGGTGTGTGCCCGGTGTTGACCGAGTTGAATGAGAAAGTGTCGCACCTCGTCGGGATTGTGTAAGGCATAGCGGGCCGAGGAAAAGCGATCACCGTTTTCAACCACGATACTCGCGCCACGATTCCCCAATGCCCGAAACGCATCTTCATCGGTGAGATCGTCGCCAATATACAGGGGATACGCGTTGGTCTCCGGCTCCTGCAAGCGGTCCAGCAACCACAACAAGGCTTTGCCTTTATCCCATTCAACCTGCGGTTGGATCTCAAACACCTTCTTGCCCGCGGAACGCCGGAGATCGGGAAAGTCAGTCATGAGACGTGCGACAGCCGCCTCCACGTGCGACACGTCGTCCGGGGCAACCAGGCGATAGTGCACCGCGATGGAAAATTTTTTTCGCTCGACCAGGGAACCGGAAACGCGCTGTAACACATTTCGCAGGGTCTTCTCCGCCTGGTCGAGTGTCGAAGCAAACTGCGCGCCGACTTCATGATGCAGGCTGCGTCGGTCGGGACAGGCAATATCAAACCCATGGCTTCCTGCGTAGATCAGCGCGTTCAGCTTGACCAGGTTCGTGACATCCTGGCGGTCTCGACCGCTGATGATGCCAACCAGGCAGTGCCGGCTGACCACGTCCAGGGCTTCTCGCATGGCTTGAGATAACACGGCCAGATCAGGCCGGTCCACAATCGGGGTCAGTGTCCCATCGTAATCCAGAAACACGATGACCGGTGTGTGACGAAACGCCGCGCTCAATTCCTCAAAGTGATGCAGCGCCGAGGGCAACGTCCGGGCGCTTTGCCACAGGGTCCCCTCTGCATCGCGGACTCCGAGTTCCGCCACATCCGGCACGACGACGTCCCCGCCACGGGCCTGAAGGGCTTCTGCCTGATCGGCACGATTGAGTCCCACAACCAATCCAAAGTGTCCGGCGCGTGCCGCTTCAACGCCGGCTAACGCATCTTCATACACCATGGCTCGTTGAGGTTGGACTTGCAGGAACGAGGCGGCTTGCACAAAGGTGTCAGGATGCGGTTTCCCCCGAAGGTGCAAGGTGCGGGCATCGCGCCCATCCACGATCACATCAAAGAGGGTCGTGACGCCGGTCGCCTGAAGAATGGCCCGGCCGTTTTCACTGGCCGTCACCACGGCCGTTTTTTGCCCCAGTGACTTCAGCAATCTCACGAGGGCGATGGTTGACGGAAACACCGCGACCCCGCAGGTATGAATCGCCTCACGAAACGCCGCATTTTTTCGATTACCCAATCCACAGATGGTGTCATGATCCGGGGGGTCTGACGGTTCTCCATGAGACAGATGGATTCCGCGGGAGGTGAAAAAACTGGATACGCCGTCATATCTGGGCTTTCCATCAACAAAGTCACGGTAGTCTATGAGAGGGTCAAAGGCCTGAAACGGTTCGCCTGTTTGCGTGGCTCGTTTCCGGAGATAGGCATCAAACACCTGTTTCCATGCCGCCGCATGGACGTGAGCCGTTTGGGTAATGACTCCGTCAAGGTCAAAGATTGCGGCATCGAAACCGCGTAACTCTATCGTCTGTTGAGGCATCATGTTGTGCAACCCGCAAGCCGTGTCCTCACGTGACCCATCTTTCAGATGTAGCAAGAAGCGGGTTGAAATACAACGAACAAGGAGATGAAATTCCGCGCAGGAGCGTTGAAGGTTTCCGTGTCCCGCATGATCTCCAGTGTTGGGTTGACGCAATCTGGCGAATCGTTTCATCCTCACCTGCGGCGTCATGGGTGACCACGAAAAGCCCCGTTCTGATGATTCAGCAACGGGATAGTTCGGAACGCCCGGAAGAGGAAACTGGAGCCATCCATCAGGCACAGTTGCCCGTTCAAAAAGTCTTGATTGGGCTGGTTGATCCTTGCGCCACGCAGTGTGCGATCAATGGGAATTGGTCGCTTGGCAATGGTGGGACAAAGAGCGACGGCAAGTCGTTTTGTTTTTATACAGCGTTAATTTTTTATAGCCTCAAAAAATTGCGTGAGGCGTCGCAGTGATTCTTCTTGTCGTTGTTTGACATCTTCTGGATGCCAACATGCAGGGTCTTTCTTTGACAAATCCACGACATCCTGAATTTTTGATTCTGTGTATTCTTCCTGCTTTCGCGAAAAAAATTCGTTGCTTGCGTGATTATTGATTATCCACTCCAGAGGGATGAGATTACCAATTTTTCCAATATCCTGTTTATGGGATGCATTGTTCCACCTGTCATAATGATTCCATTTCCGTGGCAGAATATGCTCAGTATGGCATTGCCTAATCGTTTTGGCATATTCTCGGCGATTCTGGCGGCTATTAAGTGAAGAACATAGCCACACCAGCCCTTTCTCACACCGACCATAATCGGTCTTCTCCAGTTTTTTTCCGAAAGCGTCAAGATCATTTTTTGCGTCAATGTTTTTCCGATACTCGCCGGCATGATTGCCGTCGTGTTCGATTGCAGCGCAAACTTTATATGCTGTGTCTTTAACGGAATTGACAGCGTTATAGACCACACCTTTGATGAAAAAGTACCGAACGGTATTTTTCAGTAGCTCAACGTATTCTTTCTGTTTCTCCTTCGCGAGATCAAAATTTCCATTTTCGCCTTGACCGTGCTTCAGCAGAAATACATACAATGGATAACACCAATAATTGTTGGGGTACTGTTCCAAGATTGCCCGGAATATCGCTTCGTCGGCTTTCTCGGGTTCATCGGAACATACGGTGCGGTTTGTGCGTATCCAGTGATAGTTTTCCAAACTGCATACGACTGAATCCCAATTTTGTGGCGCACTCATCGTGCGAAAATATTTTTTGATATAGGGACGCAATCCGGTCTCTTTTCCTGTGTCGTTATTTTTGGCTCGGAGAATGTGCATGTGAATTCGGAAGAGCGTCTCGTGGTCGTCAAGATTACCCCATCGTGTGATGAAATCTTCTCTGTGTTCCTCTGGGGCCATTCCATAAATGTCCGCTTTGAAAATGTCGGAATCGTTGAGTTGCATTCCACGGTCGTTGATGATCTGAAATAGAGTCAGTGCATCATCCAATGAATCACACTCAATGGGTAGCATAACAATCTTGCCTAGAAACGATGTTATGGCTTTCTCTCGATCGTTGAGCGACTTTCCCTCCCACCACGGCTTCAATTTTTCGCGTAGCATTTCATAATTTGTTCTGAACTGATTCTTCTTTGGCATGCTGGAAAAATCCAGCACCATACCCGTAGTCTTTTTGAAATCCTCGCAGTCGTTCCTCCCATTTCCCGCCAGAACTTTCGACTCCAAGCGTGGAGTATCGGGCATGGCATCGCCGGTATCGGGATTGGTCTTGTAAAGCATTTTTTGTAAAATTGTTTTTGTCCCTGCTTGTTCAAACAATGCCCTGATGAGCATTAACAATGTGGTGAGCCTTTGCTGGCCGTCAATAACTCCCCACACCTTGTCGTTTCCCTCGTATGGATAAACCACAATGCTACCGCAAAAATATTTCTCCTTGTCATTGTTCGCGTCAAGGAAAGATGAAATATCCTCCCACAGTTGTCCACATTCTTCCTCGCCCCATGAATAGGGGCGTTGAAAATTAGGGATGACAAATTCGTGGCCGAACACTTGAGCAATGGATAGTGGGTTGGCCTGTAGTGCTTTCATGGCGAGATTCTCCTGGATAGTAAGTTCGGATTATGTAACATCGTCCACAGCGGAATATATCAGAATAGCAGACCAGCAAGGCCGGTATTGTAATACCCGCACCAAGGAAAGACCAGCGCGCACGCCCCGTTTCTTGCAAAGGCGGGGCGCTTCTGCGTATGCTCAAAATTCTTTTGCCAACCCGTGGGTTTGGGTATGTCGGGATCACAACAAATCGAAGATTCACGCAAGGAAATTGATCGTCTGGACGATGAGATTCTGCGGCTGCTCAATGAGCGGTCTCATCACGTCGTGACGATTGGGAAGGCGAAACGGGAGGTTGACCCGCAGGCGCTGTTGCATACCCAGGCGCGCGAGGTCGCCATTGTGGAGCGGCTGACGCAGCACAACTCCGGCCCGTTTCCCAACGAGGCGATTCGCCCGGTGTATCGGGAGATTATGTCCGCCTCCCTGTCGTTGGAAGGGACGCAAACCGTGGCGTACCTGGGGCCTCCGGCCACGTTCACGCATGTGGCGGCCATGGGAAAGTTCGGAGCCTCGGCCCACTATGTGTCGCTCGCCGGGATTAAAGAAGTGTTTGACGCCGTGGAACGCGGGCGCGCCCTCTACGGCGTTGTGCCGATCGAAAACTCGACGGAAGGTGTCGTGAATTATACCCTTGATATGTTTATTGATTCCAACCTGCTGATCTACGGGGAGGTCATGCAGGAGGTGGCCCATCACTGCCTGTCAAAAAGTGAGCGCCTCGAGGACATCAAGACGGTGTATTCACATCCGCATGCTCTGGCTCAATGTCGAAGCTGGTTGGAAACCCATCTGCCCGCTGTCCCGGTGGTGGCAACCCCCAGCACCTCGGACGCGGCGGCCCGGTGTGGTGAAGAGTCCGGCGCGGCGGCCATTGCCTCGGAACTGGCCGCTCGCATGTATGGTCTGAACATTGTGCAATCAAGAATTGAAGATCATCTGAACAACGTCACGAGATTTCTGGTGTTGTGTCAGCATGCTTCCGAATCCACGGGCAACGATAAGACCTCAATCATGTTGTCGGTGAAAGACAAAGCCGGCGCGCTCTACGAGTTGCTCCGCCCCTTTGCCTCGCATGGCATCAATATGACCAAAATCGAATCGAGACCCTCGCGTCGCAAAGTCTGGGAATATCTCTTTTTTGTCGATATTGAAGGCCACAGCCGCGAGACGCGCGTCCGTCAAACACTGGAGGAACTGCAGGGCCGGTGTTTGTTTGTGAAGATTCTTGGTTCCTATCCCATGCATGCCTAGGACGACGTGTCTATCCGCGTTCATCCCGCCATCGCCCACTTAGTCCCGTATGCTCCCGGGAAACCTCTTGAGGAGGTCGAGCGGGAATTCGGCATTCGCGGGGTGGTGAAACTTGCCTCCAATGAAAATCCCCTTGGCCCCTCGCCCAAGGCCCTGGGCGCGCTGCATGACGGCGACGACACTCTGCACCGCTACCCTGACGGCGGGGCGTGCGCACTCACCCGCGCGCTGGCGGACCGGTGGAAACTGCCCGTCAATCATATTGTTGTGGGAAACGGGTCCGATGAAATCATCGGTCTGTTGGTCAAAACGTTCATGACTCCGGGGGATGAAGCCGTGATGGCGGATCAGACCTTCGTCATGTATAAACTCGCCGTGACCGCTGGCCAGGGGGTCTGCGTGGAAGTCCCCTTGAAAGCATGGTGTCATGATCTTCCCGCGATGGCCGCGGCCGTCACCGGTCGCACGCGATTACTGTTTGTCTGCAACCCCAACAATCCCACGGGCGCCATGGTGACGCAAGACGACGTCACGGCATTCATGAACGCCGTCCCGGATGATGTGATCGTGGTGTTTGATGAAGCCTATGCCGAATACGTGCGGGATGTGCGCTATCCCGACGCCGTTGACTATGTTCGGCGCCACCGGCCCGTTGTGGTGTTGCGGACGTTCTCCAAAATTTATGGCCTGGCGGGGCTGCGCATCGGCTATGGACTCACAACGCCGGACATCGCCGGGTATCTCCATCGCGTGCGCAATCCGTTCAACACCGGGACTCTGGCGCAACGTGCGGCCTGTGCGGCGTTGGGTGATGCCGGGCATGTCGCCGCCAGTCGGACGTTGAATGAAACGGAAATGGCCGTGGTGGAACAAGGTCTTTGCGATTTGGGATTTGCCCCGCTGCCCAGTCAGGCGAATTTTCTCTATTTTGATACGCGGCGGGACGGGCGTGATGTGTTTGACCGCCTGTTGCGTGAAGGTGTCATCATTCGACATATTCACGGCTCGATGCTTCGTGTGACCATCGGGCGGCCCGAAGACAACCGGCGTTTTCTCAAGGCCCTGGCCAGTGTGATGGACCACGTGCCCGCCATTGAAACCCGGTGAATGGAGAATCTGGCAAGATGACCGAGTCTGAACAAACCGCCACAATGTCAGGGCCTGCGCGGGAGGCGGTTATCATGATGGCCGTGGAGTCCTGGCGATTCGGGAAGGTGTTCAACCGCTTGCTCACGAAACATAATCAGACATTGTTGAGGATGCCCTTATGATAATCGTCTTCAAACCGAACGCGACGGAACAGGACATTGATCACGTCACGGACCGGCTCCGGGAACTGGGGCTGAAATCGCAAATGTCGCGGGGCGAGGAGCGCACCATTATCGGGGTGATCGGGGATGATCGCCTGTTGGACAACCAACCGCTTAGCGTGTTCCCCGGCGTGGAAAGCGTGACGCCTATTCTGGCCCCCTGGAGACTGGTCAGCCGTGAATTTCAACCGCATGACTCGGTGATTACGGTGGACGGGATTCCGATTGGCGGAAAGCGCGTCATCGTGATGGCCGGCCCCTGTGCCGTGGAGAAACGGGAAGTGACCGTCGGGATTGCGCATGCCGTCAAAGCCGCCGGGGGCGCGATTCTTCGAGGCGGCGCGTATAAACCGCGCACCTCTCCCTATTCGTTTCAGGGGCTGGGGCGCGAAGGACTGGATTTTCTGGTTGAAGCGAAGAAGCAGACGGGCATGCCAGTGGTGAGCGAAATTCTGGACCCCCGCGATACGGACATCTTTTTGGAAAAAGCCGATATTATTCAGATCGGGGCGCGGAATATGCAGAACTTTGAATTGCTCAAAGAAGTCGGGGCCTATGACAAGCCCGTGCTGTTAAAACGCGGGATGTCCGCCACGATCAAGGAATGGTTGTTGTCGGCCGAATACATTATGTCGCGCGGCAATCGCCACGTGATGCTGTGTGAACGCGGCATCCGAACGTTTGAAACCCAATACCGCAATGTGTTGGATCTGTCGGCGGTGCCCACGCTCAAAGCGCTGTCCCACTTGCCGGTGATTGTTGATCCGAGTCATGCGACCGGCAAATGGGACCTTGTGGCGCCGATGGCCAAAGCCGCCATTGCGGCGGGCGCCGACGGGTTGCTCATTGAGGTCCATTCCAATCCGGAATGTGCCTTGTGCGATGGCGAGGAGTCACTCAAACCGCACCGGTTCAAAACTTTGATGGAAGAACTGAAACCCCTTGCGCATGCCGTGGGCAGAGCGTGTTAGCCTCGCCATGCGGTGAGGGAGTGTTCCGCGCGCCGTCGTTGCTTCTTCTCCCGCCATGACTGTCCATTTCAAACACGTCACGATTGTTGGAGTCGGGTTGATCGGGGCCTCCCTTGGGATGATCCTGAAACGTCACGGTCTGGCCGATCGCGTGGTTGGCGTGGGCCGGAGTCCTGACAATCTGGCGCTTGCGGTGCAACGCGGGGCCATTGACACGTCTGAACGCGATCCGAAAGCGGCGATGGTGGGGGCGGATCTGGTCATACTCGCCACGCCCGTGGACAGTTATGCGACGCATCTCAAGGAGTGGAAACAGGTTCTGGAACCCGGCACGATTGTGAGCGACGTGGGCAGCGTCAAAGGCGCCCTGGTTGAGCGGGTGGAGTCGTTGGTCCCCGACGGCGTGCATTTTGTGGGAGCGCACCCGATCGCGGGCAAGGAAGCGTCAGGGGCTGGCGCGGGATCCCCGGATTTGTTCGCCGGAGCCTTGTGCCTGATCACGCCGACATCAAAGACGAATCCCGATGCCCTGGTCAGGGTTCGGCAATTATGGGAAGCCACTGGCGCCGTCGTTCAGTCAATTGATCCTTTTGCGCATGATTGGATGTTGGGGGCGGTGAGTCACTTGCCTCATGTGGTCGCCTTCGCGCTCGTCAACGCCTTGACGGATCTGCAAACACAGACCGCGGGTGACGGGGATTTGCTGGATTATGCCGGAAGCGGATTGCGTGATACCACGCGCGTTGCCGCCAGCTCTCCGGAAATGTGGAGGGATATTTGTCTTGAGAATCGTGACAATCTTCTGCACATGATTGACGCCGTGGAAGAACACTTGCAACGCTTCAAAGCGCTGATCAAGGAGCACGATCGGTCGGGCCTGGAGCGCGCCATCACGAAGGCGCGGGACGCGCGGCGACAGTTACAATGAATGCGCTCACGATCACGCGGCAGGGACCGTTGCGCGGCACGGTTCGGGTGCCGGGCGACAAATCCATAACTCACCGGGCGTTGATTGTCAGCGCGCTGGCCGAAGGGGCCTCCACGGTGACGGGATATTGTCGAGGAGACGATTGCCTCATGACAATCCGCGCGCTTCAAGCGTTGGGCGTTCCCATTCAGGTCGAACCAGACACGGTTCACGTGTCGGGCCGGGGGTTGGATGGGTGGACCGAGCCGGACCGCCCCCTGGATTGCGGTAATTCAGGGACGGGTCTTCGTCTGTTGGCCGGGGCGCTGGCCGGTCAACATTTTTTTTCCATCCTGACGGGTGACGACTCACTGCGCAGCCGTCCCATGGGACGAATCGTCACTCCCTTGCGCATGATGGGTGCGACGATTCATGGGAGAAATGGAGGCGCGTTGGCGCCGTTGGCCATCCATGGAGGCGCGTTAAAGGGAATCGAATATCGTGCGCCGGAGTCGAGCGCCCAGGTCAAATCGGCCGTGCTGTTCGCCGGGCTCCTGGCCGAGGGGGAGACTCGGTTTTCCGAACCCCTGCCGTCTCGGGATCATACTGAACGGATGTTCCGGTATCTTGGGATTCCGCTTGACGTTGACGGACGGGACATCATCCTGCCGGGCCGTCCCGCTATGCCGCCAAGGATTTGGTCGTGCCCGGCGACCTGTCTGCCGCGGCGTTTTTTATCGTCGGCGCCTCATTGGTTCCGGAGTCTGAAGTGCGGATCATGCATGTCGGACTCAACCCGGCCAGAACCGGGATGCTGGACATCCTCGGCAAAATGGGAGCCGATATCCGGATTGTGAACCGACGAGAAGAAGCCGGGGAACCCGTCGGCGATCTGGTGGTTCGCACGGCTCCTCTGCGAGGCATGGCTATTGAGGCGGCACATGTGCCGGCCATGATTGATGAATTTCCCATTTTCTGCGTGGCGGCGGCGTTGGCCGAGGGCGAAACCGTGGTGACGGGGGCGCAGGAGTTGCGTGTGAAGGAAACCGACCGGATTCATGCGATGGCCATGGAGTTGCGCAAGCTCAACGTGCCCGTTCAGGAAACCCCGGACGGGTTTGTGCTGCAAGGCGGCGCGTCCATCACGGGCGGGACCTGTACGAGCCATGGCGACCATCGTGTGGCCATGGCGTTAGCGATTGCCGCGTTGACCGGAGACGGGCCAACCACGATTCTTGACACCGACTGCATCACGACGTCCTTCCCGGGTTTTCATGACAACCTGTTGGAATTATTGACAATTTCGCGCTAAATCCTGTAAGAGTCAGGTGTTGAACACGGTGACGAATTCGGCCCAAAAGCGAGGCTTGGTCATCACGATTGACGGTCCTGCCGGTGCGGGGAAAAGTACAACGGCGGCCGCCTTGGCCTCGCGGTTGGGCTATACCTATTTTGATACGGGGGCGCTCTATCGAGCGATTGCGTGGGTGGTGCAACGAGCGGAGATCGCCTGTTCGGATACCATCGCGATGGAGGCCCTGCTGGCGTCCATGGATATGCAGGTGTCTCTCGAAGGAGGCGTGACGCGGATTGTGATTGACAACGAGGATGTCACGTCTCAATTGCGTTCTCCTGCCATGAGTCAGTTGGCGTCCGCCGTGGCGAAGCTTCCGCATGTGCGCCAACGGTTGCTGCCGATTCAGCAACGGTATGGTCGGGCGGGAGGGATTGTGGTGGAGGGCCGCGATATGGGCACCAGAGTGTTTCCCGACGCCGACGCGAAATTTTTTCTTGAGGCTGATCTCGACACGCGAGCGGCGCGCCGGTCTCGCGAGACGGTGCGCGCCGGCTACGCCGACCCACCACGCGATATTCGGCGACACATTCAGGAGCGAGACGCCAATGATCAATTGCGGCAGATCGCGCCGTTGAAGCCGGCTGACGATGCGGTGGTGATTGATTCCTCGTCGTTGACGGTTGACCAAGTGGTTGAGAACATGATGGAGTGGATTCCGGGTCACTCGTGAGCGCTGTGGTGTATGGCATCTTATGGATCCTCTGTCGTGTTCTAAGTCGGCTGTTTCTGCGTTATCGCACGCGGGGGGGTGAACACGTTCCGGCGTCCGGCGGCGTGTTGCTGGCGGCGAATCACGCAAGTTATACCGATATTCCGTTATTGGGATGCGGGGTCAGGCGCCGCCTTTTGTATCTCGGGCGGGCCAATTTATTTCCACATCCTCTCGTGCATCGCCTCCTTCGGTCGCTGGGGTGGATCCCGTTGAAACATCATCGCTGGGATCGCAACGCATTCCGGGACGTCGTGGATCTGCTCAAGGCCGGCAAGGCGGTCGTGATTTTTCCGGAAGGGACTCGAACGCCGAACGGCGCGTTGCAACCGGGCAAACCGGGGATCGGATTGCTGGTGGCCGCCGCGCAATGTCCCGTCGTGCCTGTCTATCTTCGTGGGACGTATGAGGTCCTGCCGATGGGCGCCACCCGGCTTCGGTTGCATCCGGTGGAAGTGCTGTTTGGCGAGTCCATGGATTTTCATGAGGACTGTCAACGCTACAGCGGGAAAGAATTATATCAACGCATCAGTCAAACGGTGATGGCGCGGATTGCTGAATTGCACGACGTGGGTCGTTCAGCCGTACCGTGAATATGAACCCGAGAGATGAAGCCTCCACGTGGATTCCGGCTTGATCCCTGTCACGACGGTTGCTGCGAAGCAATCAAAGGTTAGGAATAATCAATGAACACGATGTCAGACACCGGTGAAGAACTGGACCGCGGGTCCATGGAAACTCTGTACGAAGAAACCTTCAAGAATTTTGAAGAAGGCACGATCACGGAAGGGCGGGTCATCGCCATTCAAAAAGATAAAGTGATTGTGGATATTGGGTATAAATCCGAAGGCCTCATCTCGATGAATCAGTTTCTGCCGGACGAACTCGGCACGTTGACCGTGGGGGACCACGTCAAAGTGTATATCGAGCAACGTGAGGATTCGGAAGGGAATTTGCTCCTTTCCAAGGAAAAAGCGGACAAGATGCAAGTGTGGGAGGAGCTTGAGGTGGCCCACCAGGAAGAGAGAGAAGTTGAAGGGAAAGTCATCGCGCGCATTAAAGGCGGGATGATGGTTGATATTGGGGTCAAGGCGTTTTTGCCCGGTTCGCAAATTGATCTGACTCCCGTTCGCGACCTGGACGGATTGGTGGGCGCCACCTTCTCGTTTAAAATTATTAAAATCAATCATCGGCGCGGCAACATCGTTATTTCCCGTCGTGTCTTGCTGGAGGAAACACGGGATAAACGGCGGCAAAACACGTTGGCGACCCTCACCGAAGGTCAGTTGATTCCGGGAACGGTGAAAAATATCACCGACTACGGCGCGTTTTTGGATTTGGGAGGCATTGACGGCCTGTTGCACATTACCGATATGTCCTGGGGGCGCGTGGGCCATCCGTCGGATGTCTTTTCCGTGGGTGATCGGGCGGATGTGCTGGTGCTCAAGTATGCCCGCGAGTCAGGAAGAATTTCTCTCGGGCTGAAACAGAAGACCGCCGATCCCTGGATGGACATCGCGTCCAAGTATCCGGCCTCGTCGCGCGTGAATGGCAAGGTCGTGAGCCTCACGGATTATGGCGCCTTTGTGGAACTGGAACCGGGCGTGGAAGGTCTCGTCCATGTTTCGGAAATGTCATGGACGCATGACATCCGTCATCCTTCACGCGTGGTGACGGTGGGCGATGCCATTGAAGCGCAAGTGTTGTACGTGGACCAGCAAGGCCGAAAGATCTCTCTTGGCATGAAACAGACCGTGCCCAATCCCTGGGACATCATTCAGTCCCGCTACCCGGCAGGCACGCAGATTGAAGGCAAAGTGAAAAGTGTCACGGACTTTGGGGCCTTTGTGGGGTTGGATGAAGGCATTGACGGGCTGATTCATATTTCGGATATGTCCTGGACCAAGCACATTAAACACCCGTCGGAATTGTTTAAAAAAGGCCAACGAGTGGGGGCGATCATTTTGTGCATTGATAAAGAAAAAGAGCGGTTGTCTCTGGGGTACAAACAACTGATTGCCGACCCGTGGGAATCGGAAATTCCCGCCCGGTATCTGGTGGGGGCCGTCGTGACGGGTGTCGTGTCCAAGGTCGCGGATTTTGGGGTGTTTGTCCGACTTGAAGATGATGTGGAGGGATTGATCCACGTCAGCGAAATCAGTGCGGATGGCTCGGGCACACTCGAAGAACGCTTTGCCATCGACCAGCAGGTTCCCGTCACGATTGTCAAAGTGGATTCGGACGAACGGAAAATCGCATTGAGCGTGAAGGATGAGACGCAGGAAGGGGTGCGTCAGGGACCGGCGACGACTCCTCGTGTCCAGGGCGACCTTGATCAGAGTCTTGGCCGGATCGTCCAGGATAAGGAAGCCGCGTCGTTGTCCAAGTCAGAAGGCGTGTAAACAACTTTCGCTGCGTAGCACTTATGGAAGAAGACACATCTTTCTGGAAAGGGCCTTCCCGGCGGCGGCGCCGGCGGATTTTCTGGACCGTTGTGAGCGGTGTGGTCCTGGTCCTGGCGGGACGCGCTCTGTTGCCGGATCTCGCCATGCTCAACACAGAGCGGGTCGCCCTGGTGAGGATTGCCGGTCCCATTCTTGACTCCCGAGCAACGGTGAAGGAGATGGAAGCGTATGGCGACGATCCACTCGTCAAGGCCATCGTCCTTCGGATTGATTCTCCCGGCGGCGGGGTCGTGCCCTCTCAAGAGATTTACCGTGCCGTCAAACGCATGAGGCAGGAAAAGCATAAAACGGTTGTCACTTCCATGGGGACGGTGGCGGCGTCCGGGGGCTATTATATTGCGGTGGCGTCGGATCGCATTCTTGCCAACCCCGGGACGCTCACGGGCAGTATTGGCGTGATTCTGCAATTGACCAATCTGGAAGATCTCATGGGCAAAATCGGCGTCAAAAATTTCGTCATTAAAAGCGGACGCTATAAAGACGTGGGGTCTCCGTTTCGCACGATGATGGACGAGGATCGTCAACTGTTGCAGTCGGTGATGGATGACGCCCATCGTCAGTTTGTCACGGCCGTGGCCGAAGGCCGTTCGCTCAATGTCGCCGACGTGGAAGACTTGGCGGACGGACGCGTGTTGACCGGGCAACAAGCCAAAGACGCGCTCCTTGTTGATGAGCTTGGCGATCTGCATGATGCGGTCAAACTGGCGGCCTTGCTGAGCGGGATAGAAGGGACGCCTCCGGTCGTCGAAACTCCTTCCCCATTTTCATTCCGTGAGTGGCTGGTGGGATCCCTGTTCGGGAACATGCCCACATGGCCCATTCACAGGGGAATGAACCTCATGTATTTGATGGCATTGTAGTGGCAAGGAAGACGGACGATGCGGGTGCGCGGGGCACAGTCGAGGCGGGACACGGGGCCATACCGTTGGATTGAGGAGAGGTCATGACCAAAGCACGCCTGATTGAGAAGGTGGCGGAGAAAGCCGGAAAGCTTAGCCGCCGCGAGGCTGAAAAGATGGTGAATGGTATTTTTGATTCCATTCGCGGCGCATTGAAACGGGGTGAGAAAACGGAAATTCGCGGGTTCGGCAGTTTCCGCCTGCGCGTTCGACGCACTAAAGACGGCCGCAATCCGAAAACCGGGGAGACGGTATCCGTTCCTGAAAAACGGATGCCGTTTTTTAAGGCCGGAAAAGCCATTAAAGAACTGTTGAATCCCGTGAAGCCGGAAGAAACGCGCATATGAATGAACCGGACACCACCGTGACGGCGCCGACCTGGACTGCGGATGCGATGGAGCGGCTTGAACGCGCGCCCGTGTTTTTACGCGGGATGGTGAAACGCCTGGCGGAAAAGAAAGCGCACGAATTGGGAAAAGGCGAGATTACCGGAGACTTGCTTGACCAGTTCAAGCGCCAGATGATGGGGAGCATGGGCGGGCAGGCCGGGATGGCCGACGCGGCCGGTCAAATCGCGCAGGGCAAGTTGCCGTGGACGGCGGAGGCGCGCAAAAGGCTGGACGGCGTGCCCGAGTTTATGCGGGCGATGATCGCAAACATCACGGAAGAGGTGGCGCGGGAACGGGGACATCTGGAAGTCAACGTGGACTTGTTTGAAAAAGTCGAAGCCATGGGGGATCGGGCCGAATGCACGGTCGCGCCACTGGAATGGACCGAAGGCGCGATGGCGATGTTGCGGGAAAAAATCAAACATTCGCCGCCCATTGCGATGGACTTTGTGACGGACATGCTGAAGCATGACGCGGAAGACCTGGCGCGGGAATCGGGGTTGACCACGATTGATGAACAGACGCTGGTGCAATTATGGGACGCGCCTCAACAGAGTGTGGCTTGGTCGGATGAAGCCTGGAAACGGTTGTTGACCTCACCCGATTTTGTGCGAAGCGGGATTCGCAAAGCGGCGGAGCGGCGGGCCAGAAAACTCGGGTTGCGGGAGATTGATTCCGCACACCTGACCACGTTTCGGAATGAAGCCATGATGAAGGCTGTGAAGCGGATCCGAAGTTTCGGGTATCAGGAATTGACCTTTGACGCCTTTGAAGATGCGTTGGTGAAAGTCAAACGATTGAAAGGCAACGAGCAAGCCGAACACCGTTTGGCGGAAATTCGTGAATACATGAAAGTCAAACCGGATGTGGGCGTACTCGGCGAAGAATTGATGGGGCGATTTCGTCGGTATCTGAAGGGCGAGGGGAAACTGTGAGGAGAGGATGACGATCAGCAATCATGCAAGATTTCCTCTGAAAGAAGGCTAAACCTCTTTGGGTTTTGCGCTTTCTGCCGCTTCCTTTTCCAGTTTTTCCTCTCTTGCTCTCTCTACTCTCTTTACCCATATTTCCACTGTTTTCTTTTTGAATAAACATGGAGCAATGGCAATGACAATGACAAAAAAAGCAATAGGCCAAGACCAGAAAAACGGTAATTCTATCTGACAAAAGACATAAATGCATTGGCATAAGAATCCCGCTGCCAAAAATGTTGTGCCCGTCATTCCGTCGAATTTTGTAGAAGCGAGATTCATGGAAAGATCTTTATGGAAATCCCAACGAGGAGTCGCAAGTTGTGCAATGTCCTTGATCCCTTGACTGAAAAAAGCACTGCCAAGATAAAGTACGCCAATAAAGTCGAAAAACAAACCGACTGCATTGAGTGGAATCATCAACGCTGACCTCCCAAAATTATTACTTCCACTTCTTTTTTTGTCCTCTCAAGGCTCTCTCCGTCACCCGCGCTTCGTTGACCGGGCGGCTTCTTTCGCCAGTTCATCCACCAGTTCATTGTACGTTTCTCCCGAATGCGCCCGCACTTTTTGCCACGTGAGCCGCATCTCCATGGCGCGCACCTTTGCCGCATATGACCGCGTAAAGGGCGTGTTGGTCTTCCATTCGCCCAGCACCCAACTGGCTAACCCCTGGTAGTCGAAATAGATCGTGGCCGCCGCAATGCCGTGTTTCCGGCACCACGTCAGGGCGCGGAGTACCGCCTGAATTTCCGCGGCCACATTGCGATGCTGTTTCGCATTGGCCGGAATGGTGTGTCCCTTGCCGCGATGGAGTTCCCGCTCTCCGTCGAGGATGACGTAGGCCCAGCCGAATCGCAGTGGTTCTTCCCCGTGTTGCAGACAGGAGCCATCCACCCAGACATGCACGGTATTTGTGGCCACACGGGCGGCCGCTGAAGGTTTTGGCGTGGCCGCGGGCCGGGCGCCGGCTAGAAACGCTTCGGCCTCGCCTCGCGTCGAAAATGATTTGTAGCTGGCGAGAGGGAATCCTTTGACCTGGGCTTCACACACAGGCCAGGTGGTATAGATGCCGGGCTTGCGCCCGTTTCGGACGGCATAAAATTTCACGAGTCTTATTCACCCTTGAGCCGTTTTACGCGTTCTTTCACGAGCATGACTCGTTTGGCTTCCCCGGGTATCCTTTCGACAAGCGCGATATAGGTCTCGTATTCTTCAATGGCTCGTCGTGTGTCACGTTGTTCAAGACTCTCTGCCAGATTAAAACGGGCTTCGGCAAAATTCGGGCGTAAGACAATCGCCCGTTCAAATAATTGTCGGGCGCGGGTCCATTGTTGCTGTTCGGCCAACACGCGGCCAAGACTGTTGATGATCTCCGGGGCATTGGGGCGCAGCGACAGGGCCTCCTCCAGGGTGCGTTGCGCATCGGCCAATTGGCCCTGGTCGCGGAGCGCCAGGCCCAGGCGATGGTGGGCTTCGGCGAAACGGGTCTTGTCGTTGAGACCATGTTGTATGGATCGCCGATAGGCGTCTTCGGCGATGCGCGGCTGTGCGATGCCGCAAGACCCAAAGAGCGCCGCTTCTCCGCGCGCAAATTGTTGCGTGCCCAGAAAGTCTTCGCTCGGGGTGCCGTCGGGTGCGGGGGCGCTCGCGGAATCCGCGGGTCGGCTTCGTTTGAGACCGGGGAGAAAATTTTCGTGATAACTCGACAACATCTGTTCGTATGGATCAAGCGTCATCGAGGCCACGAGTAACATCAGGCGATCGTCGCGCTCACGAATCAGATACTGCGTGGTGCTGGTTTTGTTCCCGGTCCGATAGAGCACGGCGTCTTGCGCGCGTGTCTTCGAGAGGAGTTGCGTGGGGTCCAGATAAAAGGCGGAAGCCGGGACGAGTTGGGACAAGGTTTTCCGCAGAACAGGATAGGGGGAGAGGTTCAACCCGGGATCGAATCGAAACACGGCTCCCACCAGGATCCGTTCGTCATTGAAAAAGTAAAAACCGTCGTGGCCGGACGGGGCTTGTGGCGTCGCGCGTTGCAGTTGTTCTCCGGAGCCCCAGGGAATCGTGCGATACTGTGCGCCGTGCCAGCGTTGAACAATGTCATCTTTCGCATCGCACAGGCGCGTGGCTCCCAACAGTTCCAGGTCGCTGGCCGTTGGGGGGAGCGTGGAGTTGGGATTGGGCGGTGCGGTTCCGCACGCCGTGGCCCCGACCGCCAGACACAGGAGAAGTATCCATCGGCCAGCCGAGTCGGTCACGCGATGGAGACCACGCCACAAGGGTTGCGATGGCGGATGAAGGGAGAGAGACCTCAAGTTCGACCCAAGCGATGATGTGGAGCACGGTGACGTGGTGGGCGATACTGGTATCGAACCAGTGACCTCTTCCGTGTGAGGGAAGCGCTCTCCCACTGAGCTAATCGCCCACGCGAGTCACTGTAGCATAACGGGCGGATTGCTGACAATGAAACCGACCAGGCGTCCATGGTGATGACACGCAATCCTGAAAAGCCGTGAGGGGTGTGCGGGCGTTCCCGGTGTTGCCCGGCGAAGACCGCTTGCTGGTGTCCGTTCGATCAATCGTCATCCCGACAATTTCTGAATGCTTCTATGCTGACATGACACCACGAGACCGGCAGGAGAGACGAGCGCGTCTTCCTGCATCACGGCAAATCATGAACCTCGGTGATGGTCTCGACGTTGAATCAGCTCTCTCCTGACGCCGCTGTGGATATGGAGGGCGGCGGCAAGGACGGCGCGAGGCCGAACCGTCGTATCCCGCTCACTTGCGTCAGGGTCTGATTCGAAACATAATAGCCCGATGAGTACGCTTGAAACGTTGAATTTTGACAACACCTATGCCCGCTTGCCGGAAGCCTTCTTTGAACGAGTCATGCCGACGGCGTTTGACACACCGCACATGGTCAGTGTGAATCCTGCGGCCGCAGCCTTGATTGATCTGGACCCGGGTGAAACCGCACGCCCGGAGTTTGCCGGTGGTCTGTGTGGAAAATATCCCCTCCCCGGCAGCGATCCGATTGCGATGTTGTATGCGGGGCATCAGTTTGGTCACTACGTGCCGCAGCTTGGGGATGGCCGTGCGATTCTGCTGGGCGAGGTGCGCAATCGTCACGGGGAAACATGGGATTTGCACCTGAAGGGTGGAGGGCTGACGCGTTTTTCCAGGGACGGCGATGGCCGGGCGGTGCTTCGTTCGACCATCCGGGAATATTTATGCGGCGAGGCCATGCAGGGTCTGGGGATTCCGACGACCCGATCCCTGTGTATCATCGGCGGCGAGGAAGCCGTCCTGCGGGAACGTGTTGAGACGGGCGCGATGCTTGTGCGTCTGGCGCCGAGTCACGTCCGGTTCGGGACGTTTGAAGTGTTCTTTTATCGCCGGCAGTACGATCATCTGAAAACGCTGGCCGACTATGTCATCGCCCGGCATTTCCCGCAGCTCGGTGCCGGCTCCGACCGGTACGCGCGGTTGCTGCATGAGGTCGCCGGACGAACGGGAACGCTGATTGCCCAATGGCAGGCCGTGGGCTGGGCGCATGGGGTGATGAATACCGACAACATGTCGATCCTTGGACTGACGCTTGACTATGGGCCGTATGGATTTATGGATGACTTTGCCCCGGGGTTTGTTCCCAATCATTCCGATCATCGTGGCCGGTACTCGTTTCAGAATCAGCCCGATATCGGGTATTGGAACATTCGCGCGCTCGCGCAGGCGCTCTCCCCTCTTGTGGAGGACACGGATGTCGTGCAGGCTCCCGCATGGTATGAAGAGACCATGCACGCAACCTATGCCAACCTGATGCAGGCCAAGCTGGGACTGACGGACATCCGCGAAGGCGATGACAAGCTCCGGCGCGATGTGCTTGCGCTCATGCACGACAGCCACGTGGACTACACGAATTTCTTTCGTGCGCTTGGGAGCTTTCATCAGGACAACCCGTCGGCGAACGCGCCGGTGCGGGATCAATTTCTTAATCGTGAAGGTTTTGACTGGTGGGCGGACCGGTATCGCACCCGGCTCAAAGCCGAACGCAGCGTGGACGCGGAACGCAAGACTCGCATGGACGCCTGCAATCCCAAATATATTTTGAGAAATTATCTTGTCCATGTTGCGATTGAGCGGGCGACGCAACATCGGGATTATTCGGAAATTGACCGCCTGCGGGAACTGCTGTGTCGTCCCTTCGACGATCGTCCCGAGATGAATGACTATGCCGCCCCGCCGCCGGATTGGGGCAAGCGTCTTGCGCTGAGTTGTTCATCGTAAGACCGGCAAGCGAGACGGGCGTATTCCTGAACCGCAGGGTGTGGTGCGAGTCGGATGATACGAGGCGTTTTTCTTCTTCTTCTCATTCTGGCCGTGTTGATTGGGCCGCAGGTGTGGACCACGTGGGTCTTCAAGCGCCATCGCGGCCATCGTGAAGACTATGCGGGCACGGGCGGCGAACTGGCCAGGCATTTGCTGGATCGTTTTGAGATGGCGCACGTGACGGTCGAGACGACGGAGCGCGGCGATCACTATGACCCGTCCGCCAAAGCCGTGCGGCTGCTCCCGGATCACTATCACGGCAAATCGTTGACTGCGGTGACGATCGCGGCGCATGAGGTCGGCCATGCCGTGCAGGATCATACCGGGTACGGTCTGCTCCGCGAACGCACCGCACTCATCCGGTGGGCGCACGGTGCGGAAAAGATCGGCGCCTTTGTCATGATGGGCATCCCGCTCGTCGCCGGGCTGACCAGTTCGCCGGCCGGCGGATTGCTGGTGTTGCTGGCTGGCCTCGCCGTGATGTCGGTGGGGGCGTTGGTGCATCTCGTGACCTTGCCCGTGGAATGGGATGCCAGTTTTCGCCGGGCGTTACCCATGCTGGAACGCGGTCACTATCTTCCGCAAAAGGACATGGCTGGCGCGCACAAAATTTTAACGGCCGCCGCCCTGACCTACGTGGCGGCGTCACTTGGCGGGCTGTTAAATATCTGGCGGTGGATCACGATGCTGCGGCGGTAGGGGTGAGGGCATTGCATAACAGTCTCGATGGATTTTCCGCCTCGTGCCAGAGGAACGAAATGATCTTGATTGGGGCCTGTGTAGTTGGAAATGGAAAGAAACTTCAGTTTGAAAGCCTGTTGGCGTCCGTTTCTCGCTTCTTACTTGTTATCCTCTTTATCTTCGCGCTGTTTTCCATCTTCTGGCCGCTTCTACGACGACAAATTTCCAATCTAGGTTATAGTCTTTGTTGCCTTTAGGCCAAGCGGCGTGATTTTCAATAATTTCATCTTTGGGTCTCCCGTGAGTGCGGTGTTGAATAAGTGGCGGACAGTACTCTGACCAAGCGATCTTCGATGCAAGTCAGAGCCGCGGTCATTCTTCCGACAGCCGCCGTAGCGCGGTGTCCGCCGGCGTGTCGAGTTTTTTATTTCGATTGCACGCGGCACATGCCGGCACCACGTTTCCCCTGGTGGATTTCCCGCCTCGCGCCAGCGGCACGATGTGATCCATGGACAGTTGGTCGGGTTGAAACTGCTTGCCGCAGTAGTGGCAGATGCCCCGGTGGCGTTGCGTCTTCCACCATGGTGTGCGTTTCAGCGCGCGAGCTTTGTCCCGCTCCTTGCGAAGGTGGTCTGCATTGTCGGGGCCGGGGTCAATGTCGAACCAGGGTTCGGGATCCATCACGTCCTTACAACCGGTGAGAGTGTCGTCGTTCCATCGGCATGTCCTCCGCGACCATGAACGCGACCGTTGCAAACTCGCGTATTTGACGATACAGGTCTCCTGCGTGTCAACGTCGTCCTCTTAAGGCGGGCGCGGCGCATCCAGTCCGATAAGCGGCGAAAGCGCCGTCGAGGATTGCGTACAGGACTCTGGTGACACAGAAGCGTGGGTGATATACTGATGAGATGAATCTGACGGGCACACAGACGTGGCTCCTCGGCATCATGGGCGGTACGGTCGCGGCGCTGTTGCTGGTCGGGGTGAGCCGGGCGGCGGACGGAGCGGCCTTTGTGGCCACCGGCAACGACGTGTTTCATGGCTTCGTCCAGCATATCGCTCGGCAGGTCACCAAAGACAAAGTCGCTTTTGTGGCGGCGGAGTCCTGTACCGCCTGGTTCTATCAACAATTGCGCAAGCCCCCCAGTGGTCGCGCGGACGTGTATCGCCTGTCGTTCACGGACGAGGCGCCCGGTTCACACGCCTGTGCCAGTCAATACGCCGACATCAATGAAGCGCGCGCCGCCTTCGCGAAAAGCCAGTCCACCCTGTCGTTGAGCCTGACGTTTTATCAACTGGCGTTGGTGGCCGACCGGGATGATGATGAGCGCTATGATGCCGTGGAACTGCGGGACATTCTGGACTCCCTCAACCTGTCGCTGTTGGAAAGAGAGTATTCCATGCAGTCGCTTGCCCGGCTGAACGGAGCCTTTGACGATGTGCGCAAGGCGGAGGAGTTCACGGTGTTGACCGACAGCATGGCGATGCTCTACCGCAAAGGGTACCGGTTCACCAACATGGATCAGGCCGCGATGGGCCGGGTGACGGGCGCGTCCTGACACTCGTTCCCGCCTGGGTTACCGCATGCGTTCAACCGCTTCTCTCGACCGGCTGCGGACGGTCTGATCCCAATCTTCCTTCATCGTGTACTCCAGCTTGGGTTTGGCTTCCGTGGCGCGCATGCGTCCAAGCGCGAGCGCCGCACAGCTGCGCACGTATGCGTGATCGTCTTCCAAGGCCTTCATCAGCAGCGGAATACTGTCCCGATGTTGCACGACGCCGAGCGAACTGGCCGCCATCCCGCGGATGCGATGCTGTTTGTCCCCAAGGGATCGTTTGAACGTTGCAATGAACACCTCGGCCATGTCGTGAGCGAGATGTTCCAGCCCCGTCTGTTGATACTGATTGAGTTCAATGAGTTCAATGGCGAGTTCAAACCGTTTGCCGGGGGCCTGTTCGCGGGAAAATTTCTGTGTGAGCATGGCGCGCTGCCTGGCGCGGCGTCGCGTCCGCCTGATGCTGCGAATCGTCACCCAGGCCGAGAATGTGACCGCGACGACCAGAAACAGGACGGGGACGACTTCGTCAACAACAAAGTCTTGAGTGTCAAAATCCAGATGGTGCCAAAGCCAGATGCCGCCGACGACAACGGCGAGCAGGGCCAGAGCCGTGGTGGGAGTGGCCTGCCCTCTCTGGACATGGTGTTGAGATGTGGGAACGCCGCGGGTCACGACGCGCCCTGGGGAAAGTGCGAGGGAGTCTCCCGGTGGTCAAGAAGGGCGAGCAGCCGACTCCATCGTTGCCGGTCGGTGGTCTCGTGACGATGGTCGGCGATGGCGACGAGGTTGCGAAGCATGCGAGCCAGGATCCGGTCATGGGAGCAGGGCGCAAGATAGCGACGGTCAAACGCGACGCCGGAGCCTTCCAACGCGCGCGCGCAATCTGTTTCCGTTAGCAGCTTCCCCCGGTTGAAGCAATCAATAAACAGAGGCTCCGTTTGCAGTCCGACGAGAAAATGCCCCGGCATGCCGATGCCGGCCACCGGCACATTGAGCCGGTGACTCACCAGGAGATACACGACCGCCAGGCTGATGGGAATTCCCACGCGCCGCTCCAGGACGCAGTGTAGAAAACTGTTGCGGGGGTCGTAGTACTCATGGGTGTCGCCTCGAAACCGCAGCGTCTGAAACAGATATTTGTTGATGGCGAGGACATTGCGGCGAGGCGCGCGCTCCGGGTCCACGAGGCGTGCGAGGTCGGCGGCCATGTCATTCAGGCGTTGCCGCCAGGGGGCCATATCCGCCTGGGGGTCTCCGGCCCTGGCAATGAGAAAGGCCCCGGTTTCCAGATCCACCTCCCGCCGCGACGGCGTCAGCAGCTCGGCCCATTGTTGTTCAATGTCACGCTGTGCCAGATCGTCCATCACCGCGTGAAGGCGTTGCGCAAGCAACGGGTCGTGGCAATCCTGCCGGGCGTGCCGGAGAAAGGGCAGGGCCGCGTGTCCCCTGTCCACGAGTTGTTGATGAATCTGACGGGCGATGCGCCGGTCCTGATCGGAGAGCAGGGAGATGAGTGCGTTGATGGTGTTCGCGGATCGCTCGGGAGGGGGAGAAGACGCTTGCATCATAACGGTATGTGCGGGCGCCGGCGTGAGGCCGCGCTACCCAATGGCTCGACGGAAGGCCCTGGCTCCGCCGTACAGGCACACCGCGTCAAACAGCACCAGGATGACAAGCGCCAGGGCGACGTGTGGCATGGCGGCCTCCCACCCCGTGATAATGAGCGGACGCACGGCGTTGATGACCCACGTCATCGGATTCACCATGGCCAGCACCTGCATCCATCCCGGCATGGCCGACAGGGGCACGAGCGCCGAACTCAAAAAAATCATGGGCAGGGACAGAAAGCCCAGCATGGAGAAAAAATCCCCGTGGCTTTTGACGGAAAATGCGAGGGCCATGGAAATGGCGGTCAGGCCGATGCCGAAGAGCATGCCCAGCGTCAGAATCACGGCGAGTCCCGGCAACCCGGTTTCCAGGCGCACACCGAAGGCAAACGCGATACCGAGAATGACCAGAATCTGCAACCCGGTAATGGTCATGACAAAGATGTAGCGGCTCACAATCACGGATGTCCGGTGGATGGGCGTGGAGATCATGCGTTCCAGAAATCCGTTTTCTTTGTCAAACAACAGGTCCACGCCGCCGGCCAGTCCGTTGTTGAGGACGGTCATGATGACGACCCCGCCGGCCAGGAAACTCATGTAGTTGGGGGCCTGGAGGATTTGGATATCGGCGGCACGCTGGAAGAGGCTGCCGAAGAAGATCAGCCAGAACAGCATGGGTTGGACCAGCGTGAATATCATGCTGAATTTTTCCCGGCTCAATCGCCGCACCCACCGCATGGTCAACGCCCAGACTTCTTGTTGGTAGTGTTGGAGTGTCATGGTTGTTCGAATGTCCTCACTTGTGTTTCTTGTGCCGATGCTCGTGCCACAAGATGCCAGCCAGGCACAACAGGCCGACAACCGTCATGGTTGTGAATAGCACAAAGGCTTCCATCATGTCTCCCTTATCAGGGTAAACCCAATCAGGGCTATTGTGATTGTCGCACTCACGCCGGCGAACAACACCGCCACTTTGGAGATGCCGTCAATGTCTAGTATGGCGCTTAACGCGACGCCCGCAAAAACAAGTTTCGAAATATCCAACAGATACTCGCCGACGTTTTGCTTCATATCACAACCGTAACACAGCGTGTTGATCACCAGACAACGCCGGGGGCAAGTTGTCCGTGCTATGTTTCTCCATCAATAGCTTGGGTCTAATGTTTCTAATAAAATTTCGGTTACTACCATAGCATTTAATATGACACCGATAACGGTCAATGCCAGACCAATAATACATAATATCAGGCCGGTCCTGGCCAACGAACGTTTTTCGGACCGCATTCCCATTATTCCAAGTACCAAACCCATTATTGAAACAGGTGCCCCAGCAATTGGTACAAGCCACGCAAAAAGACTGATAATTCCCAGTCCTAAAGAAGCAATCGCCTTACCATCATCTGCTTTGTTTGGTTCTGTCACTTCCATTTTCTCTCAAATCGACCTTAGTGGCACTCAACTTTCAAAGGCGTTCCTTGATATTTTTCAGGCACTTCTATTTGCACTCTTGCAACTCCTCCTTGACTATAACCGACACCACCACCTATCGGTTTTCCAGATTTGTTGTATGCTGTGCATTCCACTTTCCCACCCGAGCCTTTGTAATAGGTCACGACCAACCGCCCCAAAACGTTGTACTCTTGATCGGTGACTTCACCTGAAAAAACAGGTGTCGCTAGAAGTGTTGCAGCAAGTACGACAACAAAAAATTTAACAGAATTGTTCATAGCATTCTCCCCGGGAAATTTTCGTCTCCATGCTATGCTTCCCCGTCGTCCGGATAGTCCCCCTTGAATCCATGTCCGGTATGGGCGACAAACACGTCGTCAAGCCGTGGGCGATGATACTCAATCCCTTCCACGCGGCAATTCAGGCGGTTGGCGATTTCCAGCACGGCGGGGAGGGATTTTTCCGGCGATTCCACGCGAATATCCAGGCCGTTTGATTTGGCGTGTACGTCACGCACAAATGGCAGGGCCTTGACCCCGTCACTCATGCGAGAGAGGGCGTCCGTGTCGTGTTCCTTGATCGTCAACGACAAACTGTCGCCGCCCACGCCAGCCTTCAGCTCCATGGGTGACCCGATCGCGCGAATCGTCCCGCCGTCAAGAATGGCGAGTCGGTCGCACAGTTGGTCGGCTTCGTCCAGGTAATTCGTCGTCATGACAATGGTGATGCCCCGCTCGCGGAGTTGACGGATGTGGTCCCAGATACGCAGACGACTGTGGACATCCAGCCCCAGCGTTGGTTCGTCCAGAAACACGATGCGGGGATTGGGCAGCAGCCCGCAGGCAATATCCAGTTTTCGCTTCATGCCCCCGGAATAGGTTTTGGCCACGCGATCCGCCTGGGCTTCAAGGTTGACGAGTCGCAACAGTTCGTCAATTCTCGTCCGCATCTCCTGTCTGGAAAGATGGTAGAGGTTCCCCAGGAGTTCAAGATGTTCGCGGCCGGTCAGAAACCGATCAATGGCGCGTTCCTGTGGCACGTAGCCGATGAGGCTTCTGACGGTATCCGCCTCCGTCGCCACGTTGTGTCCCAGCACGGTGGCCGTGCCGGACGACGGCGGCAACACGGTGATTAAAATGCGCAACGTTGTGCTTTTCCCTGCGCCGTTCGGGCCGAGAAGCCCGAAGATTTCACCGGGATGTACGGTGAACGACACGTCCTGAATGGCCGTCACCGAGCCATAGCGTTTCCCCAGATTTGTTACTTCGATCGCGATGTCGGGATGCATTATCCCTCCCCTGATGGTGAGAAATCGTCCGAGAGTTTAAATTTCAATAGGTCAATGAGGCGGCGGGCTTGTTGATAGAGACTGTCTGATTCGAGCAGGAATTGTTTTTCAATCGGGGTAAAGTCCAAACATGAAGACAGACTGTTGACGAGTACGGTCTCCGAGATGGAGTCATTGGTAATGAGCCCGCAGAGTTCCTCGGCCTTGCGGGCATGGAGATACCGGATCGCCAAGCCCGTCAACGTTGATCGCAGGGAATCTTCGTCAAGCGTGTGAAACGGGTGACGGGACGGCATGGTGATTTTGGCTTTGCGGTAGCTCGCGCCGAACAGTTCTTCTTCAATGACATACCGGGTCAGACCGTGAAGGATCAGGTTGGAGCGGCCGTCCCGGAGCGGCCTGACCGTTTGAATGCGACCCACGCATCCCAGAGAAAAGACCGCGGGATTGCCGTCATAATCGCGCTCCCATCCTTCCTTCAGCAGTGCCATGCCGATACAGCCGTTTTCCTTACCGGCGTCGGCGACCATCTCCCGATAACGAGGCTCGAAAATATGAAGGGGGAGGTAGGTGTCGGGAAAAAATACCACATTGGGAAGCGGAAAGATCGGAATGATGTCCGGAATTGAAATGGTCTCGGACGCGACGGGACGATGAGATTCAAGCATGGCCTACGATAGCCGACGCCGAAATGCCTTGTCAACGGGTCGCGCGCGGCATGGCCCGGTTGATGAAAGTCGAATCGCCTTTCCAGAAAAGGCGATTGTGTGCTTCCCGTTGGCGTGTTATAAGCTGTGACAGGTGGACGACGCATGACAAGAGGCCTTGTGATGCGGGAGAGAGGAACGGGAAAGCCGGGGAGCCGGATGCGGATTTTCCCGGCGTGTTATGAAGAGTTGGTGGCTTGAGACGATGCATCTGTGGGGTGTCTTGTTCGCGTCTCTGTTCGTGCTTGCGGAGCCTGCGTGGGTCCCGCCGGTCGCGGTTGCGTCGTCGAACGCGGTTCGGGCCGTCCCCGGGTATGTCTATGCCTTTCCGCGTGATCACGGCTCTCATGAACAGTATGGTCTGGAGTGGTGGTACGTCACCGGCCATGTGTATGACCGGTCAGCGCGACGGTTCGGCTATGAGGTCACGTTTTTCCGCAAGACCGTTGATGATCCGCGTGTCACACAGCATCCGTCTCAATGGGCGTTGAGGCAAGTATACGCCGCCCACTTTGCCCTCACCGATGTGGAGAAGGGCACGTTTCAATTTTCCGAAAAAGTCAGTCGCGCCGCTTTTGGGAAAGCCGGAGCCAGCCCCAATCGGATGCAGGTCTGGATTGACCGATGGGCCCTGGAACCCGCGACGGAGGATCATCAACGACTCCATCTCAAAGCGCGCGATGCCAAGGTTGGCGTTGATCTCATGCTCACGCTGCGCAAACCGCCCGTGATCCATGGACAAGACGGGATCAGCCGCAAAGGCGACGCCCCCGGGCAGGCATCACACTATTATTCACTCACGCGCCTGGCGACACGGGGAACAGTCTGGGTGCAAGGTGAACGGTTCGACGTGACGGGGACGAGCTGGATGGATCATGAATTTGGATCCGGCGAATCCGGCGCGAATCAAATCGGGTGGGATTGGTTCAGCATGCAATTGGATTCGAATATGGAATTGATGCTGTATCGCCTGAGAAACCGCGATGGTTCCTATGATCCCGCGTCCGGCGGGACGCTGATCTTTCCCGATGCCTCGACCACACACCTGACGCGAGACGACGTCATCGTGCGAACCTTGAAGCATTGGACCAGCCAGGTCAGTCATGCGCGCTACCCGGCGCAATGGACGGTGGACATCCCGTCGGTGCCGCTTCAGGTGACGATCACCCCGGTCCTGGCCGATCAGGAATTGCGAACCGAACACAGCACTCGGGTCACGTATTGGGAAGGTGCGGTCAGCGTGAAGGGCCAGTACCAACAGGCGCCGATTGCGGGGAACGGGTATGTTGAGCTTGTCGGGTATGCGAAGTCGCGTTTCACCAATCGTTAAACGCCGTCGCCCATGCTGCATGAGTGGCATCGTTCGGCATGCGATTGTCTTGTTGATGGTGTTGGCCGTTCCGGCGGGGTGTAGCCAGCGGAGCGATCGCGTGGTGGATGTCGCGGTGCATCCCACCAAGCCTCACCTTGTCTACGTCGTGACGGAAGAAGCTGTGTATAAAACCCGAGATGGCGGACAAGCGTGGGTGCGTCTTTCAGAGAGGTTGAGCCGCGTTCGGGTGATGAATGTGGCGATTGATCCGCAGTTCCCGGCCAGCGTCTTCGCCGGGACGTTTGCCGATGGCGTCTATCAAAGTCCCGATGGGGGACGACGCTGGCTGTCCAGAAATGTCGGTATTCAAAAGGGGACGATCTCCGCCAATGTGAACCATCTGGTCTTTCATCCGACAGACGCGCAAACCCTGTATGCGGCGACCACGGTTGGGGTGTTCAAGAGTACGGATGGAGGACAATCCTGGAACGAACGCATGCGCGATATGACCGAGATCAATTTTATCGTGACGCTGGCCGTTGATCCGGTGTCCCCCAGCATTCTCTATGCGGGGACAAGTGGCGGGGTCTACCGCAGTCTTGACGGAGCAGATAGCTGGACAAAGGTCAATCACGGGCTTGTCCCTGATGATGCCACCATGGCGTCCATGGCCTTGGGCGTCAATACCCTGCTGATTGATCCAAGCAATCCGGACATCGTCTATGCGGGAAGTACCAAGGGCCTGTTCAAAACTCTCAATAAGGGTGAGACGTGGACACAAATGGCGACGGCCCTTGGTCCGCTTTACGTGAGCAGTCTCGGTGTTGCCCACGGAAACAATCATCGCCTCCATATGGGAACGAGCCGGGGAATGTTTGAAAGCCTGGATAGCGGCCACACATGGGTCGCTCACAACAATGGTTTGAGCAATGTGAACATTCGAGCGATTGCCATGCATCCCAGCCATCCGCGAGTACTCTACGTGGGAACAAATGGCGGCGGCCTTTTCCGAAGTCGCGATGGCGGTCATTTTTGGACCCATCTCCCCTTGACCCAGAAGCCGTCTGGGTAATGGGCGGTGGTATCCCCTATCCCTTGTATGCGTTTGAAGGACTCTATACAGCATGTCATGGATGATGATTTTGCGGGGGTGTTTGAGAAGGTTCATGATTGAGGATGTGATTGTTGCGGAATGCGTCTAGTGGTTACGAAAAGTAAACAATTTATCGCCTCATTCGTTCACGAATTTGTCCCATAAAAAAATCGTAACAAGTTGTTTTTGTTGAAATAAAATATATTATTTCCAAAAAACCATGAGACCATTCCTTATCCTTGCCGTGTCTTTTCCTGACATGATCGGTGATAATGCTACCAAATGGAAACGCTGTGCTATTGCCTTCAATGAATGAATGAAAATTTTTGCTTTTATTTTCAATATGTTATGCATTTTTTGCAAAATTTTCAGAGATGGCCTTGGATTTGCTTGTAAGATTAGTGGAAGCATTGCTGATTTCTGTGGATTTGTTTCGACGAATTTGAGTATGATACGCGATAAGCTAATCAAGACATCACGAAGGGAGGTGGTGCGAGCCAGTGTTCCCCGTTTGGGGAGTGTTCAATTTAGCTGTTTCTTAGGCCAACATGAATGGGCCTTGACTTGAGGAGGTGTTCCCAATGTTTCTTTCTAGACGTCAATTTTTAAAAGTAACCACCGGGACGGTGGCGGCTGTTGCGCTGGCTGACAAAGCCTTGGCGCTGACCGCATTGCAACCGGTTGTTGAAGTGGGCAACCCCTTGGGCGAATATCCGGATCGTGCCTGGGAGCGGGTGTACCACGACCAGTATCGGTATGATTCATCCTTTACATGGGTTTGTTCCCCGAACGACACCCACGCTTGCCGCGTGCGTTCCTTTGTGCGGAACGGGGTGGTGATGCGGGTGGAGCAGAATTACGATCACCAGACATACGAAGACCTTTACGGCAATCGCGGAACGTTTGCGCACAATCCGCGGATGTGTCTGAAGGGGTACACGATGCATCGGCGGGTGTATGGGCCCTATCGGCTCAAAGGTCCCTTGATGCGCCGCGGCTGGAAAGCCTGGATGGATGCGGGCAGCCCGGAGTTCACCCCGGATGTCATGAACAAATACAAATTCACCGCGCGCTATCTGGACGACATGTTGCGGGTGAGTTGGGATACAGCGTTTACGTATCTTGCCAAAGCGATGATTATCATTGCCGAGCGGTACAGCGGCGAAGCTGGCGCCAGGCGGTTGCGTGAGCAGGGGTATCCACCGGAAATGATTGAGATGACCAAGGGGTCGGGCGTACGGACCATGAAGTTCCGCGCGGGTATGCCGATTCTGGGCGTGATCGGGAAAATGGCGATCACCCGGATGAATGGTGGTTGCGGAGCGTTATTGGACCACTATATTCGGAAAGTAAAGCCCAACCAGGCGCAAGGTGGCCGGTACTGGTCGAACTACACCTGGCATGGTGACCAAAACCCGGCGCATCCGTTCTGGTCCGGGGTGCAAACCTCCGACGTTGACCTCTCCGACATGCGATTCTCCAAGCTGAACACGAGCTGGGGGAAGAACTTTGTGGAGAACAAAATGCCGGAAGCGCATTGGAAGCTTGAGAGCATTGAACGCGGTGCGCGAGTGGTCGTGATCACGCCGGAGTACAACCCGACGGCGTATCGAGCCGATTACTGGATTCCGGTTCGGCCGGAGACGGATGCGGCGTTGTTCCTTGGTGCATGCAAGATCATCTTTGATGAAAACATGCACGACCATGATTTCTGTACGGCCTATACGGATATGCCGATTCTGGTCCGTACGGATACGTTGCAATACCTGGATCCGCGCGATGTGATCAAAGGCTATAATTTGCCGGATTTCTCGAAGACGTATTCCGGGAAAGTGCAAACACTCGACCCGGCCAAAATTGCCCGCCTGGGTGGTTTCATGGTGTGGGACGTGAACAAAAATCAGGCTGTGCCGATTCACCGTGAGTTGGTGGGCTGGCATTTCAGGAACAGTGGCATTGAGCCGGCGTTGACCGGGACCTTTCGAGTGAAGTTGCTGAATGGTCGCGAAGTTGACGTGGCGCCGATTTTCCAACTGTATCAAGTCCACTTGCAGGATTATGACTTGGATACGGTGCACCAGATCAATCGGTCGCCGAAGGACTTGATCGTCCGCTGGGCCAGAGATTCGGGCACCATTAAACCCGCGGCCATTCATAACGGTGAAGGGACGAACCATTACTTTCACCAAACCATCATTGGTCGTGGTGCAGCGATGGTGTTGATTATCACGGGGAACGTCGGGAAGTTCGGGACCGGACAACAAACCTGGGCCGGAAACTATAAAGCGGGGATTTGGAATAGCACCCCGTGGTCCGGTGGTGGTCTGGGAACGCACACGGCGGAAAATCCGTTTAAGATTACGACGGATCCCAACGCGCATGGCAAAGAAATTCACGTGCGTGGTTACTATTACGGTGAAGAGGTGGCTTACTGGAACCATGGGGATACGGCGTTGATTGTGAACACGCCGAAGTATGGGCGTCGGGTGTTTACCGGAAAGACGCACATGCCGACCCCGAGTAAGTTCAGGTGGGTGGCGAACGTGAACGTGCTGAACAACGCCAAACACCATTATGACATGGTGAAAAACGTAGATCCTCACCTTGAGTGCATCGTCACGCAGGACATCGAGATGACCTCGGATGTGAACCATGCGGATATCGCATTGGGCGTGAATACATGGATGGAGTTCACCTATCCTGAACATACGGCGACGGTGTCGAATCCTTGGTTCCAGGTGTGGAAAGGGGGCATTCGGCCCTTGTATGACACGCGGAACGATTTGGATACCACAGCCGGTGTGGCCGCCAAGCTCACTGAGATGACGGGAGATGGGCGGTTCCGTGATTACTTCAAGTTCGTCTATGACAACCGGGTGGATGTTTACGTGCAACGGTTGTTGGATGCCAGCTGTACAGGGTACGGGTATAGCGTGGATACCATGCTGAAGTCTGAAAAAGGCTGGATGGTGTTGTGTCGCACGTATCCGAGACAGCCCTTCTGGGAAGAGACGAATGAGAGTAAGCCTATGTGGACTCGAACCGGTCGGTATGAGAACTACCGGACGGAGCCGGAAGCCATTGAGTATGGGGAAAATTTCATTTCGCATCGGGAAGGGACGGAAGCAACGCCGTACTTGCCAAACGCGATTATGACGACAAACCCGTATGTGCGACCGGATGACTACGGGATTCCCATCACGGCTCAACACCATGATGACAAGACGGTACGGAACATTGCGTTACCGTGGCAGGAAATCAAACGGTACTCCAATCCGTTATGGGAGAAAGGGTATCAGTTCTATTGCGTGACACCGAAGACGCGACATCGTGTACACAGTCAGTGGTCAGTCAACGACTGGGTGCAGATGTATGAGTCGAACTTCGGTGATGCGTATCGGATGGATAAACGGACGCCTGGCGTGGGTGAACATCAATTGCACATCAACCCGCAAGCGGCGAAAGACCGGGGTATCAATGACGGCGACTATGTGTATGTCGATGGGAACCCGGTTGACCGGCCATACCGAGGATGGAAGCCGAGTGATCCGTACTACAAAGTGGCCCGGTTGATGATTCGGGCAAAGTACAACCCGGCATTTCCGTACCATGTGACTATGGCGAAGCATGCGCCGTATGTGGCGACCGCGAAATCCGTGAAGGGACACGAAACCAGACCGGATGGGCGGGCCATCGCGATGGATACCGGGTATCAATCCAACTTCCGCTATGGGGCGCAACAGTCCTTTACGCGGGATTGGTTGATGCCGATGCAGCAAACTGATTCGCTGCCAGGTAAGCATGCGGTGGGTTGGAAATTTAAATTCGGGTACCAAGTGGATAACCATGCGGTCAATACCGTGCCGAAAGAATGTCTGATGCGGATTACCAAAGCAGAGGACGGTGGTATTGGCGGCAGGGGGCCATGGGAGCCAGTCCGGACCGGGTTTACGCCTGGGCAGGAGAATGAGTTTATGATCAAATGGCTCAAAGGCGACCACATTAAGATCAAGGTGTAATCGAGTAAGGATTACAATGGGGGGCTGGAACGTATTCGGCCCCCCGGTCAACCAAGATCAAATTGTGGAATGTTAGAGATTGGACTCACGCTAGTTCAAAGAAACGGAGGAAATCATGCCAGAAGTTTATAATTGGCAATTGGGGCGGAAAATGCTGTATCCGTATGAGGAACGGCATCCAAAGTGGCAATTCGCCTTTGTGTTTAACATTAATCGCTGCTTGGCCTGTCAGACCTGTTCCATGGCTGATAAATCCACTTGGTTGTTTTCCAAGGGTCAGGAGTACATGTGGTGGAACAACGTGGAAACAAAACCGTATGGGGGATATCCACAGTTCTACGACGTCAAAATCACGCAGTTGATCGAGCAAGTCAACCCGGGAGGACAGGTGTGGAATGTCCGGGTTGGCCGTAAACACCATGCGCCGTATGGGGTGTTTGAAGGCATGACCATTTTTGATGCCGGAGCCAAAGTGGGTCAGGCAGCGATCGGGTACATCCCGACGGACCAGGAATGGCGGTTTGTCAACATTTATGAAGATACGGCGACGTCAATGCGGGCCATTGTGGAAGGCATTGACAAAACAGGGTTCACCAAGGAAGAGCCATGGCGGATGACCGGCAGTAGCTTGCCGGAGCATGAAACCTACTTCTTCTACCTCCAACGCATTTGTAACCACTGTACATATCCGGGCTGTCTGGCAGCCTGTCCGCGAAAGGCCATCTATAAGAGGCCCGAGGATGGGATTGTGCTGATTGACCAGAACCGGTGTCGAGGGTACAAAAAGTGCGTGGAGCAATGCCCATACAAGAAGCCAATGTATCGGGGCACGACTCGGGTAACCGAGAAGTGTATTGCGTGCTACCCCAGGATTGAGGGGAAAGATCCTCTCACGGGTGGGGAGCCGATGGAGACCCGGTGTATGGCTGCCTGCGTGGGGAAGATTCGCTTACAGAACCTCGTCAAGATCGGAGAGGATGGTCTGTGGGCGGAAGACCGGTGGAACCCCTTGTATTACACCATTCGGGTGGAACAGGTGGCGTTACCGCTGTACCCGCAATGGGGTACGGAGCCGAACGGGTTTTACATCCCGCCGCGGCAAGCCCCGCGTGGCTATATCCGGCAGATGTTCGGGCCGGGTGTGGACAATGCGATTGAGAAGTACTTGGTTCCAAGCCGTGAATTGCTGGCCGTGCTTCAGCTCTGGAGAGCGAGCCAACAAATCATCTTCCGGTACGACATCATTCCTGGGCCGAAAGTGTTTGAGACCCAAATACACGGGCGGAAGTTCGAGATGTACAACGACACCGTGTTAGGGTTCAACAAGTCCGGGAAGGAAGCGGTGCGGCAGCAAGTGGAAGAGCCGATCTACATTCGGCCTGCCGAACGCGTCACTTGGCTGTAAGAGCCGGGACAGTGCTTAAAAAGCCGGAGGTTGTCTTTAGGCCTCCGGCTTTTTTTATTTTGGCGTTGGGAAAGAGGCGACGGAACAGTTCCATGCATGAGCCGTGGCTGGGGGGTCGGCCAATGCGGTGGCCTGTTGGTCTTAGAACATTGGGGACGGCGATGTCCGAGCATGTGGACTGAGGATGGTCTTCATGAACGTGTACTTCTTCTCCATAATGCCTTAACTTCCTTCTCATAAATAGTGTACCGCTGGGTAGCGGTTTTCCTTATCACGAACGTGCGGCATGGCAGGGTGAGATAGGGAAACACTTGGAAGAGATCAACCACAATGAGCATCTCTGCTCCAGATACCATCCCTGTTTCAGCCAGGGCCATTCACTTTTGGGAACTTTTAGAAGCCGGTCGGGTCCCCGATGAGTATCTTGATACAGAGTATGTGACCGAACAATTTGTTGAGCGGTTGGTCCATTATATTTTGAGTGTCCCCTCTAAATCAATTTCCATGCCACAGCTTTCCGCCATTCTTGAGCAGATTGACTCGCGTCAGCAGGTGTTCTTTTTCAAGCGTTTAAAGGAAACAAGCCCTCATGGGTTGGAAGAGTTTGCGCCTCTGTATTACGGATTTATGGCGGAATTTCATCCTCTGTTATTTACCTGATTATTCTTGCCAACGGGATACGATTGCAAAGTCACAACACAGCCACGAGGCAGTCACCCATCTGATGATGAGAGAATTTTTCATACAGGCTCGTACTCAAAGTCCTGACAGTGTGCCGCCACGATGCCGTGGAATCCTCGTTCTGATTGCATGCGTGACTTGTATGGCGGGAGGCTGCATGAGCCTACCCGAAGACGAGCCGCCACGGGATGTCGCGGACCGACCTCATGGTGAATCCCCAAACAAAACGGAGGCTGAACCAACCGCTGCATCTCCGGACGCGGTTTTAGCACGTCATGCTGCCCCGCATGTGGATCCTCCGTTTTCCATTGAAGATCGGATGTCGCTAGGCGTCGCTGCGGACCAACGTCTCGCCGTCCCGGCTGTCCCGGTGTTTAGTTTTCGCGCAGAGAAACTCCCATTAGGTGACGCCTTACATCTGTTCTCTCGCGTGAATCATCTCAACATTATTGTGGAACCGAGTGTTGACGGCGTAGTCACGGTCGACTTTCATGACCTTGATCTGGAAAAAGCCATGGCTGCGCTGTTGGATATGCACGGGTATTATTGGGAAAAAGATGGAGCATTGATTTTTGTTCGTCGGCTGGAGACCCGAACCTTCACTTTGGATTACATTCGTCTGGAGCGTTCCGGGATGGGACGCAATAAAGCGCAAGTCACGTCCGGTTCAGGGATAAGTAGCGGGCAGGATGCGGGTGAAGTGACCTTGAGCCAGGAAGATCACATTAAGTTTTGGGAGGAAATTGAAACGCAAATGCAAGCGCTGCTCTCAACCGAAGGGCGCGTTGTTGTGAATCGTTTATCCGGCACCATTCAGGTGACGGATCTGCATCGTCGGGTCGAAGGGATTGCAGAGTTCCTGACTCACATTCGCCACTCCCTCTATCGACAGGTCGAGATTCTAGTCAGAATCTATGAAGTCACGCTGAGAGACGACTACAGTCTGGGATTGAATTGGGAGCGGATTACGATCCGCAACCCCTCCGGCAATTTTAGTCTCGCGAACATCATCACGGCGCCGGCCGGCGGCTTTCTCGCGCGCGCGGCCACCGGGATCTTTAGCTTTGATGACGGCGATTTTGAAGGAGTGCTTCAAGCCTTACAGGAACAGGGGACCGTGAATGTGGTGTCTCAGCCTCGGATTCTGACGCTGAACAATCAACCGGCGCTTATTAAGGTGGGGACTGATCAATCCTTTTTTTCTTCAACCATCACGCAAGGGACGGGAGGGACTGGAAACATTATGGCGGACCAAGTGCGGACCGTGACATCCGGTCTCGTGCTCTCGGTGACGCCGCAGATTTCACAAGACGGATGGATCATCATGGATGTGTCGCCCATTATTACCCGGTTGACCGAGATCGTGACGTCAGCCAATGGTTCCACCGCCCCTGTTCTGGATGTGAAGCAGTCCGGAGGACTGGTCCGCGTTCGTCATGGCGAGATGGTGATTATCGGCGGGCTGATCCAGGATCAAGTCACGGATACGGAACGGAAGATCCCCTTGCTGGGCGATATCCCCTGGTTGGGTCGGCTGTTCAAGGGCATCTATCAGACCAAGAAGAGAACGGAACTCGTCATCTTCCTCATGCCTCGCATTCTGAAAACGTGATGGACATCGTTGATTTGACGGTATGCCACGCATACTCCATCGGCGCGCAGTCAGCCCCCGAGTGTGGACAATGAATAGTGCCATTGATGCACGGAACCAGTGGCAAGATGAGCGGGGTCGGTTCACACGGCATCCCGAGGCGTCGGCGACTCCGGAGAATGCGGGCTCCTGGGCTCCTCACCATTTTTTTGCGGTGACCATTCACAAGAGTTTTCGGCTGTCATTGTTCGCGGTTGGGCTTGGTGCCTGTCTGTGGGGGTGGCCCGTTTCTGGCGACGCGGACGGGATGTATCCGGAGCATGAGACAGGAACAGGGAAGGGGATACATCACGTGGACGTTGCCCCGTCTCGGCTCGTCGAGGATGTTCCGGTTCAGAACCAGTGGCCCGCTCCCGATGTTCCATCTTCCGCAGAATCGTCATTCATGCGCAACGCCGATGTGGAAGCAACCGGTCAACGGGACCCCATCGTTCGCCCGCGACCCCGGAACGTGACACCACGGGAAGCCTCATTAGCCCGCGCGCGCGAGCTCATTACACAACAGTTCTATGCCCAGGCAGTGACCGTCCTGGCTCCCCTGTTTGTGACGCCTCCTCACACTTGGGAATCCTGGTTTTGGTTGGGAACGGCGCAACTGGGATTGGGCCAATGGGCGAAGGCTCGGGCATCGTTTATGGAAGGACTCGCCCGTGATGCGGCGGTGCCACAATTATGGGTGCATCATGCGCTGGTGAGTCAACAACAGGGTCGCTCTGGCGAAGCGTTAGAATCCCTCCGGCAAGCGGAATTGGTGGCTCCGCAGCTTCCCGCGGTGCAATTGAACCTGGCGTATTCTCTTGAAGTGCAGGGAGCCGAGTCCGTTGCCGTCGAACATTACCGGCTGTTTCTGGCTTTGACCAAAGACAACCATGTGTACAACGGAACTCGTGAGAAGGTGCGCAAGCATCTCATGCGTTTAGCCACACGCTGACCTCCTGGACATTCGTGACAACGATCCGCCCGGTTCAATCTGACATGTTTGGATGGGTGAGATAAGGCTGAACAGACCGAGCCCATCTCCCGCAGGATGTCGGTCTCTGTCGCATGAGTTCAGGAGACGCGCCGGGAACGGAATATGGTTCGTAACGCATGTACGATTCCCGTCACGAGTCCCGTTGTTGCAACGCCTGGATGTTCTTCCCAGCATTCCTGACTGCCCAAATAGGTTGCGTCTCGAAATTGGAGACGGCTGCGAAGTTGAGTATAGCCCCGTTCCTGCAATCTGGAGATGAGACTGGCTAACGCGGCGTGTTCAGTGACATGCGGCTCCGTTTCACACAGGAACGTTTCATATCGAAAGACGGCTTGAAAGGTTTCCTGTATGATCGTCATGTTCACCTGTCGAGTAAAGCCTCGGCCCAAGTCGTCGAGTCCGGCAAGTTGATAGGTGCTGGGTGTGACTCCCATCGGGTCAGTTTGGAGTGGAGAGAGGCGTTTTTCGAAGAGGCGTTCCGTCACAGGCTGGTCATCATAGCACACGTTGAGCCATGGCTCGCAATGAAGAGACCGCATGCTTCAGACGGAAGCAGGTATCGTTCGCATGACACGCGGCTCGAATGGTCACGGGTGGGGCCGCTGTGTTGAGTGACCTCAAAGAGATCGGCCAGGGTCACACGGAATCTTGAACCTTTTCTGGAGAAGGACATTGGATACTCGCACGTTTTTTGCCGTCTGCGGTCTGGGAATGGTTGCCCTTGTTCTGGTCATGCCCGGCTTGTGCGCCGCCGCACAACAGGTTGCCGTGCAATTGGATCTCACGGATACCGCCATTGGCTACGCGGCGATCGGTATTTTTGTTGTGGCCTATGCGTTGGTCATGGTCGAGGAGTTTACCCACCTTAGAAAATCCAAACCCGTTATTCTGGCCGCGGGAATCATTTGGTTGTTGGTCAGCGTGGCGTATCCCGGCGATGATCCTCATGCCGTTGCACAGGCGCTGCGTCACAATCTTCTCGAATATGCGGAATTGATGTTATTCCTGCTTGTCGCCATGACCTATATCAACGCGCTGGAAGAGCGGTTGGTGTTTGAAAGTCTGCGGTCCTGGTTGGTGCGCAAGCGGTTGACGTATCGCCAGCTTTTTTGGATGACGGGAATCCTGTCGTTTTTTATTTCGCCGGTGGCTGACAATCTGACGACGGCCTTGCTGATGTGCGCCGTGGTGCTGGCCGTCGGCGGGGCCAGCGCGCGATTCGTCAGTCTGGCATGTATCAATATTGTGGTGGCGGCCAACGCGGGCGGGGCGTTTAGTCCGTTTGGCGACATCACGACGTTGATGGTCTGGCAAAAAGGGATTGTGGATTTCTCAACGTTTTTCCTGTTGTTTATTCCCTCGGTGGTCAACTTTATCGTGCCGGCCGGGTTGATGCACGCCGCCGTTCCCCGGTTTTTGCCGGACTCATCCGGCGACGCGGTGGTCATGAAGCGAGGGGCGGGCGTGATCATGCTGCTGTTCTTGTTGACGATTGGTACGGCCGTGATTTTTCACAGCTTTTTTCATCTCCCGCCGATGATGGGCATGATGACCGGCCTGGCCTACTTGCAGATTTTCGGGTATTACCTGAAGAAGACGCACCATCAATACGCGGATCCGGAAACGTGGAGCGAGCAGAAAGATCGAGAAACCATCGGCGATGTCGTGGCGTTCGATGTCTTTCGAAACATTGCCCGTGCCGAATGGGATACCCTGCTGTTTTTCTACGGCGTCGTCATGTGTGTCGGAGGGTTGGGATTTCTCGGCTATCTTGCGGTGGTGTCCCAGGTCATGTATCTCCAATGGGGCCCCACGTTTGCGAATATCATGGTCGGCATCCTGTCCGCTATTGTCGATAACATTCCCGTGATGTTTGCCGTCTTGACGATGCACCCCGATATGTCTCAGGGGCAGTGGCTGTTGGTGACGCTCACGGCCGGGGTTGGGGGGAGTCTGTTATCGGTTGGGTCGGCTGCCGGCGTGGCCCTGATGGGGCGGGCACAGGGCAAGTACACGTTCTTTGGTCATCTCAAATGGGCGCCGGCGATCGCGCTTGGGTACGCGGCAAGTATCCTGGTCCATCTGTGGATCAACGCGGCCATGTTTTAATGGAAAGCGACGATTGAAGGATTGCGAAATATCGCAAAGTATGAATTGTGCCAGGAATTGGTATAAACTGGATTGAGTACGGCGCACATGGCGGTGCCGGGAGACGTGCCCCGCGCTCTGCGAACATGTGAATGAGTCAGATACCATATCGTTCAGATTGATGCGGACACGTCACGTCGCTGTATTCCATGAATCCTGAATCGCAACGGGTATTTTGTATGGCGGGGGGGTGGCAAAGAGCATGAACGCCGACGGATCAGCAATACCAAGAGGAACATGGACGGGGCTTCGGCAGACCTGGAAAGCCGATCTGCTGTCCGGGTTTCTCGTGTTCCTGATTGCGCTTCCGCTGTGTCTCGGCATTGCCCTGGCCAGCGGGTATCCGGCCATTGCCGGCATCTTCACCGCCGTGATCGGCGGTCTGTTGGCCACGTGCTTCAGTAACTCTGAACTGACGATCAAAGGGCCGGCCGCGGGGATGATTGTGATCGTCATCGGTTGCGTGACGGAATTTGGTTTTACCGGCGGGAGAGATGAGGCCGCGGATTTCCAGGCGTATCGGTTGGCGCTTGGCGTGGGCGTGGCGGCGGGCCTCATGCAAATTCTGTTTGGGATCTGCCGTGCGGGCATCCTCGGAGAATTCTTCCCGACAGCACCTGTTCACGGATTATTGGCGTCCATCGGGGTCATTATCATCGCGAAGCAGTTTCCGATTATGATGGGTATCAGCCCTGAAGGCACGCCGTTGGAAATGCTGGCCAGGATTCCCGCGTTTGTCGTGGACATGAATCCCGTCATCGGCTTGATCGGGATCGTCAGCCTGCTCATTTTGTTCGTGTGGCCGATGTTCAGCCATCCCGCCTTGAAGATGATTCCGGCCCCGATGATGGTGCTGTTCGTCTCGGTGCCCGTGGGTCTGTGGTTTCACATCAGCCAGGAAGGCGCCTACACCTTCAATCATCAGGCGTATGCCCTGGGGACGCAGTTTATGGTACGCGTGCCGGAGAACATGGTCAGCGCGCTGACCGCTCCGGATTTTTCAGGGTTGATGACGTGGATCGGGGTCAAGTACGTCATCATGTTTGCCTTGATCGGGAGTCTTGAATCGTTGCTTAGCACGAAAGCCATAGACGAGATTGACCCATGGAAACGCAAGACCAATCTGGACCGGGACATGCTGGCGGTGGGGGTGGGCAATACCGTCTCCTCCTGTGTGGGCGGGCTTCCGATGATCTCGGAAATCATACGGAGCAAGGCCAACATTGACAATGGGGGCATGACGCGGTTTGCCAATATGTTTCATGGTCTCTTTTTGCTGGTCCTCGTGGCCTTGATCCCTGCCCTGATCGACCAGATCCCGCTGGCCGCATTAGGAGCGGTGCTGGTCTTTACGGGTTTTCGGCTGGCGTCCCCGAAGATGTTTGCCCTTATGTATCGGTTGGGAAAAGACCAGTTCATTGTTTTTGTGTCCACGATTGTGGGGGTGCTGGAGACCGATCTTCTGCAGGGCATTGCCATCGGTCTCCTCGTCAAAGTCGTCCTTCACGTGATCCACGGCGCTCCGCTTCTCTCATTGTTGAAATTGAACGCCGAGGTCACGCATGAAGATGACCACTCGGCGACACTCGTGGTGAGGGAGTCCGCCGTCTTCAGCACCTGGATTCCATTGCGCGCACGTCTTCAGCGCTTTCTTCGGGACGGGAAACGGGTGACGTTGAATCTGAGCGAGACGCGCCTCGTTGATCATACCGTGATGTCCAGGCTCCAGGAATGGAAAAAAGAATTCGCCGCGCGGAATACCGAATTATGCATTGAGGGATTAGAACAGCATCGGCCCTTGGGGGACTCTCCCGTGGCGGCCCATGTAAGACGGAAACCCTAGCGACTGTTTTTCCGGTGTTCGGCCGGAATCAGGCGCCCTTGAGTCTCACCAGGACAGGGTCACGCAAGATGAACATCCTGGCCTGCGTCGGCCCGTGCCTATACATTTCTGTTCGCATGGCATGATCGCGTTGTGGATGACCGTCTCGGGTTCACCTTGCGTCGCGCCGTTCTTCAGGAGCGAAGAGCCTGTGACTGACCGGCAACGTTCTTGAGACGCTCGGAGGGCTTCTCTGGATTCGTGAAAGGAAAAGATGGTATATAAATGGTTGTTCTAAGAGATCAAGAATCGTTCCCTCTGTTTCCCCGAATGGGGCGCGCGATGACGGGTGGGCTGGTGGATGACCGGCCTCGCCTCCGGAACCAGGCCTGTGAGGCCGTCGTTTTTTCAACAAACAGGCCGGCTGGCTGTGCAAGCCAATCCCATGCCTTCCGTGTGGCGGGTGGGGAACGAAAGCAGTTGGATTTTCCCATCATCTTCGGTCATGGTCCATGCTAGGTTCTGTGAACGTTCCCGCGATGTCGGCACTCTCTCCTGAAAAACGCGAACAGGTACGCCGTGAGATCGGTGAGGCCCACGAGCCGATTGCGCCGTTCTGGCCGATGAAGACGTTTATTCATCACAACCCGATTCATGGGTTGGAACATCTGCCGTTCGATCAGGCGATTCGAGAGGCCCAACACTTGTCAGGCGGGAAGGGCTACCTCCCGAATGACGAGTATCGCCAATGCTATTGGGATGGCCGAATCACGGAAGAAGGCGTGCGGCGGGCTTTGGCGCGCGTGGGGATTCGGAAGACCACACCAGCCGGTGTGCACGTTGGCGGTCGCCAGGTGACGGGAGCCGATGTCTGGCGGGTGCATCTGTTGTGTGGCATTGAGCCTCTGGATCCTGCCCTGCTGTCCTGGGCGTTGAGTGGCGGAGACGCAACCAGGCGGTTCCGCCATGACCTGCCAGAAGACGCTCGACGTCGAATCATCGAACGCACAATCCGGGAGTGTGAGCAGTGCCGGGATCATCCCGAAGAGGCCTATCTGACGAAGCTGTGGGCAGGCGCGTTATCGGCGCTTGCGCTGTCTGATATGGGTTCGTGGGATGCTGCGCCACGGCGTCGGGCAGAAAGCGGCTCCGAAGATGACTCGCGACCGGTGACGGTGACGCTGCCCGCTCAACGAACCGTCGGTGACTGGGTTGACACGCTGGCCGGGGGGAACGTCATTGAGCAGATCAATGACCACATGATCAAATGGACCACGGCGTTTCTTGATGAGGGCTTGGCGGGGTGGGCCATGCCTTGCCGACGGGAGGGGTTCTATCGAGCCTGGCGTGAACTGGCCCGGTGTGACTATTCGGGGCGGTTCCTCGGGATTCACCATTTTGCACGCAAAGTCCGCGATCTGCCCGAAAACCCCGAAGACGCCATTGTGTCAAGTCTCCGCCGTCTCGGGATTCCGGAAGAACGCCGGAGAGAGTACTTCTCCCGTCACCTGGCCCAATTGCCTGGTTGGGCCGGGTTCATACGGTGGCGGGGAGAAAATGCCGACTACCATGCGCAGTGCGTCCATCCGATTGATCCCACCCAGTATTTGGCCGTACGCCTTTTCTATGAAGTGGAATCCGCTCACGTGGTCTGTCAGCGGGAATGGGGAATCAATGGAACGGTTCCCGCGTTGACCGAATATTGGCGGCGCCACCGGGACGAATATGCAAACCGAATGGGCATCTCCCCGCCTGCGCAGGATCCGGACACTCGCGCCCTCGGTCGCGATGCCTGGCGACTGTTCCACCTCGCCCAGTCCCTGGAATGGTCGCCAGGCGATGTGCGAGATCTTGCGTTGTCCGATGCGCAACAATTGCTGGGGTGGCTGGATGTCTTTCCCTCCGACCAGCATGGTCCGGTTTGGCTTGAAGCGTATGAAGACGCCTATCGGGAACAGTTGCTGCGGAAATTGACGGCGCATCGCGGAAACGAAGTCGCGTCGGATGCGCGTCCGCTGGCGCAACTGGTGTTTTGCATTGATGTGCGATCGGAGTCTTTCCGTCGCCATGTCGAAGCCCATGGGCCGTATGAAACCTTTGGGTTCGCGGGCTTCTTCGGGATCCCCATTAGCCATCAAGGCTTTGATAGCGACGAACGTCTGGCCCTCTGTCCTGTGTTGCTCACACCCGGTCATGCGGTGACGGAAACGCCGAGATATGCGCAACACCAAGCATTGCAACGCTATGCCTCCGGCACAAGCTGGCGCCAACTGGGACATCGCCTGTTTGATGACTTGAAAGCGAATCCCATCGGCTCGCTGATCCTGATTGATCTGCTCGGAGTGTTTTTCAGTCTCGGACTCGTTGGCAAAACGCTGCTCCTCAAGCCGTACCACGCGCTTCAAACGAAAATCCAAAGCTGGTTCACGTTCCCGGTCGCGACGCAGATTTCGGTTGCACGAGCCTCCGTGCCCTCTTCGCTCCTGCGTCAAGAGAATGCGGACAACGGTGAGGGGGCGGCTCCCGTCACCGAACAGGACACATCGTCCGGCGTGGCGTCGGGTTTTTCATTGGACGAACAGACGATGTTTATCGAAAACGGTCTCCGGACGATGGGGCTCACCGAAAACCTTGGCCGGTTGATCGTCCTCTGCGGCCATGGCAGTCTCTCGGACAACAACCCCTATGCCGCCGCGCTGGATTGCGGAGCCTGTGGCGGCAATCATGGTGATCCCAATGCCCGCGTGTTTGCGGCAATGGGGAATAGTCCCGTCGTTCGGGACCGGTTGCGCGTGCGGGGATTGGACGTTCCGGATGACACGTGGTTTCTCGCGGGGAAACATAATACCACGACGGATGAGGTCACGTTGTATGACCTGGAAACCATGCCGGTCGGCTTTGCTGAAGATTGTCAGACACTGATGCGCGATGTACGGCAGGCCGCCGCCGCCCAGGCGTTGGAACGTTGCCGTCGCATTCCCGGTGCGCCGACCGGGATTTCCTCCGAGCAGGCGTTCGCACAGGTGAAGCGATACGGCATTGATTGGGCGAATCCTCGTCCGGAATGGGGGCTGTCCGGCAACGCGGCTTTTTTGATTGGCCGACGCAGGTTGACCAAAAACCTCAATTTGGGCGGCCGCGTTTTTTTACATTCCTATGATCCCGGCCCGGATCCGGATGGCGACATTCTGGGAAAAATCATGATGGCTCCGCTGATTGTCGGGGAGTGGATCAATATGGAACATTATTTTTCCGGTGTGGATCCGTGGACGTATGGGAGCGGGAGTAAAGTCCTCCACAACGTGGTGTCGGGAATCGGCGTGATGCTGGGACGCCAAAGCGATCTCCAAACCGGGCTTCCCCTGCAAACCGTCAACGATGGAGACATCCGCTATCATGAACCCATGCGCCTGCTCACGGTCATCGAAGCTCCACCGCATCGGATATCGGCAGTCATTCAGCAACACGACCTGCTCCAACAACTTTTTCACAACCAATGGGTCAATCTCGTGGCTCTGGAGCCTGGCACCTTTACGTTTCATCGCTATACTCCCGATGCCGAGTGGGAGACGATGGAGGCGGCAAGCTGGCAGCAATGAATCCTTTCCGGCCCATCATGGATCATGCCACGCGCCGCCCCCCGATGCTTGTGAGCGCCGGTTTGCTGTGCGTGGGGGTGGCGTTGGGCCTGTCGCCGACGTTCTTCCAGTCTTCCGCAGTCACACAGGCGTCAGATGCGGAGGTTGTGCAAACGGTTTTTGTCCGGCAGGCGAGTACGCAGTCCGATCGCGCGGATGCGTTGAGCCTGAATCGGCATCTCATTGCGGTTGCGAACAAAGTCAAACCGACCGTCGTCAATATTTCAGTCACGAAAACGAGAGCCGACCGTTCCCCGTTTTTTGATTCCCCGTTCTTTGACGATCCGTTCTTCCGAAGATTTTTTGGAGAACGGTTTCATGAGGAACGCCGCCAGCCTCCCACGCCTCGCCAGGAGGGCATGGGGTCAGGCGTCATTATCAGCGCGGACGGCTACATTGTCACAAACCATCACGTGGTGGAAGCCGGCGATACCATTCAAGTGGCGTTGGGCGATACGAGCAGTTTTGAGGCGGACCTGGTTGGCACGGACCCCGCCACCGATCTGGCCATTGTCAAAATTGATGCGTCCGATTTGCCGTTTTTGTCGTGGGGCGATTCAGGCGCGTTGCAGGTTGGCGAAATGGTGATCGCGGTCGGGAATCCCTTTGGCCTGAACCAGACGGTGACCATGGGCATTATCAGCGCCGTGGGGCGGGCCAACGTGGGCATTGTTGATTACGAGGATTTTATCCAGACCGACGCGGCCATCAATCCGGGGAATTCGGGAGGGGCGCTGGTGAATTTGCAGGGGGAGTTAATCGGCATCAATACGGCGATCTTTAGCCGGAGCGGCGGATACATGGGGATTGGATTTGCGATTCCCAGCAATATGGCCAATACCGTGACCCGCAGTTTGAAAACGCACGGCAAAATGGTGCGAGGGTGGCTCGGTGTGTCCATTCAGGATCTGTCCCCTGATCTTGCCGATCAATTTGACGTCCCGGATACCAAGGGGGCTTTGGTCACCGACGTGATTGAGGACAGCCCCGCTCATGGGCAGTTGCGGCGCGGCGATATTATTCGTCGCTACGGCGGACGACCGGTTGAAGATTCGACCAGATTACGAACCGCTGTTGCCGAGACGCCTCCGGGAACCAGCATGGCAATCGGGATTATTCGTGACGGTGACGAGCAAACCCTTTCCATCGGCATTCGGCAGATGTCCGAGGATCTGGCCGGGCTGGACAGGGGAGGCACGGTCGGCGAACGTCATGCTCTGTCCGGTTTGACCGTCGAAACGGTTGGTTCGGGGCGTGCCGGGGTACGTGTGACACAGGTTGATCCGGACAGCCGCGCCGCAAGATCCGGGATCCGAAAGGACGATCGCATTCTGGAACTCAACCGAATCAAAATTGAGGGCGTGGAGGATTTTCATCAGGTCATCGGTCGGCTTGCCGAGGATGATGCGGTGCTTGTCCTCTTGCGAAGAGGGAACGCGGTGCTGTTTTTCTCCGTGGGGAAACAGTAAACGCGCGGTGTGCGAAACAGAGATGTGCAATGGACAAAGGCGCGCATTCGCACCCTGATTTTTCCCGGCGTGTTGCCTCGCACGGTGTCCGGGTTGTTGAGGAATGGCGGAAGACCTGATATAAAACACGACACACCCAGGCCGCTGATGGAGCCACGTTCTCGGTGCCGGATGTCGTCCACAGACCGTCATCCGGACTTGGCGGAGGCACCATAACAAAGCGGCGGGGGAAACTGGCTCATCGCTGAAGAGGCTGGTGACCGTACAAGCCAACCGGACGCGTTTCGAATGCTGGATTCAAAGCGGGCGGTTGGCTTGTTCATGAACGACGGTCCGTGGATTCGATGCCACAATCGCGAGTGTTCGGAAGCACGTTTCGTGGACCGGCATGATGTGGAAATCTTCTCAAGGTTTTTTCCTGAAAACAGCCGCGCTGTTTGTCATTTGGCTCGTGTTGTCCGGAACGGATAATCCGTTCCACGTGGGTCTCGGGCTGGTGGCGTCTTTCGGCGTGGCATGGCTGAATGCCGGCCGGCCCGATTCGCATGCTCAACACTTCCCCGTCTTCAGGATACTGTGGTATGTCCCCTGGCTGCTTGGTCGCATTGTGCAGAGCGGACTGCACCTGACGGTACTCATTCTTCGTCCCTCTCTTCCGATTGCGCCCAGACTCATTCACTATCGCACCAACCTGCGACATCCGGTGGGGGTTGCCCTGCTGGGTAATTCCATCACGCTGACTCCCGGGACGATCACGGCGGAATTGGAGGCGCAGACACTCGTCGTGCATGCCATTGATGACGAGTCTGGTCATGATCTGACGACGCGCCGTTTTGAACGCAAGATTGAATGGGTGTTCCGGAAGAAGACGGGGGCGGCATGAAATCGTTTTTTCTCTTCGTGTTGATCATCCTCGCCATCCTGATTCTGGTGTATTTGTATCGCGTACTCCGCGGCCCCACGCTCTTTGACCGCGTGTTGGGGCTGAATGGAATTTCGACAAAGGCCATTATTCTGATGGTCGTCATCGGCACCGTGTATGAACGGGTTGACATGTTTGTGGATATCGCCACGGGCTATGCCCTGTTGAATGTGGTCGGCGCCCTGGCCATTGCGAAATTTCTGGAACAGCGAGGCCGTGCGTAAATGTCACTGATTGCGATGGCGCTCATGCTGGCAGGCGTGTTTTTTCTGGTCGTCGCGGCCATTGGCATGGTGCGCCTGCCCGATGTGTTTGCGCGTTCACATGCCCTCTCGCTGACGGATTCGTTGGGTGCGTTTCTGGTCCTGTCGGGGTTGGCGCTGCACCAGGGCTTTGGCGTGAACCTGCTCAAAATTCTGGCAGTCCTCGCGCTGATGTATCTGCTCAATCCCGTCATTACGCATGTCACGGTTCGGGCGGCGCTTCGCTCGGGCCTCAAACCCTGGGTCAGAGAGTCCCCATGACGTTTTCCTTTGAAATCCCGTTGCTGATTCTCCTGGTCATGACGGCGGTCGGAGCCATGCTGGTGAAAGACCTGGTCTCGGCGGTGTTTCTTCTGGGTTCCTATAGTTTCTTTTTGGCGTTGGTGTGGGCGTGGCTCGGCGCCGTGGACGTGGCCTTTGTTGAAGCGGTCGTCGGTGCCGGTTTGGCGACGGTGTTTTTCTTGTTGACGCTTTTTAGCACGACGCCAGAGGATACGCACATTCATCGCGAGACCGTTTCCTGGCCGGCGTTGATTGGACTCCCTCTGTTGGGCTTTCTCCTGTTGTATGCGGCCAGCGATCTTCCCGAATTTGGAGACCCGAATTCTCCGGCGAGTCGTCATGTGTCTCCCGTCTATCTGGAAAACAGTGTGCGGGAGACGTGGACGTCCAACGTCGTGACGTCGGTGCTGATGGATTATCGGGCGTTCGATACGCTCATCGAAACGGTCGTGATCTTTACGTCCGGGATGGCCTGCGCCTTGTTGCTGCGGAGAAGCCGGGCATGATTCACGCGTACGACAGCGTCCTGGTTCTCACGTTGGGACGAATGCTGATTCCCCTGACGCAACTGTTCGGATTGTACGTGCTGTTCTTTGGTCAGTACGGCCCGGGCGGAGGCTTTGTCGGGGGGGTCATTTTTGGGGCCAGCATGATTGTCGCCATTCTCATTTTTGGTCATGACACGTCGTCCGGCAGTCTGGCGAGAAAAGCGCTGCATGGTGACGGAATCGGATTGTTGATGTTCGCGGGCGTCGGCGGCCTCTGTCTCATCGGGGGCGGAGAATTTTTGAATTACGCCGATCTGGCGATCCCGAACCTTGAGGATGCCGGGCGTCGTTATCTGGGGATCCTGCTCGCGCAAATCGGGGTGGCGGTGGACGTGGCCGTGACGGCCGTCTCGATTGTGTTGAGCCTGTCAATCGACAACGAAGACGAGGACACCCATGCTGGAGCTCATTGAAGCATGGCTGCTCAGGCCGAATTTTATCGCGTTCGTCATTTTGTTTCTTTGGAGCTTCTGCATCATGGTAATGAGTCATAATCTCGTCAAGCAGCTCATTGGTCTGTACATCTTGCAAACCAGCGTGCTGTTTTTCCTCATCGCGGTGAGCGCGAAAGTGGGCGCCACGGTTCCCATCATCCTGTCTGAAGCGGGCGCGGTGCAGGCGGCCGACTATGCCAACCCCTTGCCGCACGTCTTGACGCTGACGGCGATCGTGGTCCAGGTCGCGACTCTGGGCGTCTCGTTGGCGCTCGTCTCGGCGATTTATCGGGAATACGGCAGCTTGGATGAAGAGGACATTCTGAAGAAATTGAGATGAGCGATCACCTGCCAGTGCTCTTGTTCCTGCTGCCCTTCCTGACGGCCATCTCATTGCCCGTGATCGGACTGACGCATCGTGAGTGGTGTCGGCCCATGGCCCTGGCGGCCGTCCTGGGCATGAACGGGCTGGCCGTGGCCAATGTGATGGTTGTCCTGAAGCATGGAGCGATTCGGTACAGCTTCAGCGGCTGGGCGGCTCCCATCGGCATTGAATGGGTTGATGACGGGCTGGCGAGTCTCGTCATGGTGAACATCAGCTTCCTGACGTTGATGGCCCTGATCCACGCCGGCCCCATCCCTCCCCCGTCGCTTGGCGGACGACGGGTGGTCCCGTACCACACGTTGCTCCTGTTGCTGATTTCCGCACTCACGGGCATTGTCTTTTCCGCGGATTTATTTAATGTCTTCGTCATGTTGGAAGTTGCCGCGCTGTCCGGGTATGCCCTGATCGGGGTCGCCGGCGGCAAAGCGCTCGTCTCCGCCTTTCGCTATCTCGTGCTGGGCACACTCGGGGCCACCCTGTATTTTCTGGGTGTGGCGTACATCTACGCGGCAACGGGCACGCTGAACATGATGGATCTGGCGGAGCATGTGCCCGCGTTAATCACGTCCAAAGCCATCGTCGGCGGGTTGATTTTTATGTTCCTCGGCCTTGGCATCAAGATGGCGCTCATGCCGCTTCACAGTTGGTTGCCCGATGCCTACACGCACGCGCCGGAGTCCGTGGCGCCGTTGCTCGCGTCGTTGATCACCAAGGTGGTCGTGGTCGTGTGGATCCGCATTATGTTTTGGGTGGTGGGTCCGCATGCGGAAATTGACCACGTGCCGGTTCTGATTTTCCTGGAAGAGCTGGGCGCCATCGCGGCGGTCGCCGGGGCGTTTCTCGCGCTGACGCAATCCGAAATCAAACGCATGTTCGCCTATGGGGGCATTTCGCATATCGGGTTGATCCTCATCGGCGTCAGTCTGGGCAATTCGACCGGGTTTGCCGGAGGCGTGTTTTATTTACTCAATGACATGGTCATGCAGGCCGCGCTGTTTTTCCTGGCCGGCGTGGTGATCTCGCGGTATGGGGTGCGCAGAATTGAGGACATGGGCCGATTGCGCGGGCAGGCGCCCTGGCTGACGGGCGCCTTCGTCGTGGTCGCCATGGCCATGATCGGCTTTCCTCCGACGGGAGGATTTTTTGGCAAATGGTATATCATTCTTGGCGCGCTCGAAGCCCGGAATTATGTCGCGGTTGGAGCCGTGGTCGCCACCACCCTGTTGACGCTGGCCTATTTTATCCGGCTCTTTGAACAGATGTTTCGAGCCGGGCAAAACAGGCGTCCGTCGTCCGTCGCGCCCATGCTCGATCTGCCGTTCTCGTTCAAAATCAGCGTGGGGAGCGTGTCCGCGGCCATCATCCTGTTGGGCGTGGCAAGCGACCCCATTATCGGATTGTTGCGCGCCGTCGTGGCGCCGACCGGGCTGTAAGATGCCGTCGTTCTTCCATACATAACCCATGTCTGTGTACGCCCTGATCCCGCTCCTCCCTCTGGTGGCGTTTCTCATCCTCGCGTTGGGTGGAAGCAAAGTCGGAGCCGCCAGCCACAAGGTGGCGATTCCCGCCATCGGGCTGTCCTTTGCGTTATCCATCGGCGCCTTGATTGAGGTGGTCAATCACGGGCCGTTCTCCGTTTCGCTCTATCGGTTGATGGAATCCGGCAACCTGGTCATTGATCTTGGTTTGTATGTTGATCAACTCACCGTGCTGCTCCTGCCGATGGTCACGGGGGTCAGCGGCGTGGTGCACGTGTATTCGTCCCGTTACATGACCGGGGACCCGCGGTACAGCCGGTTCTTCGCCATCACCGCGTTGCTGACGTTTGCGATGACCATGCTGGTCATGAGCAATAACCTGTTGCTGCTGTTCATCGTCTGGGAGATCATGGGGTTCTGCTCGTATCTCCTGATCTCGCACTGGGCGGAGAGGCCATCCGCAGGTCAGGCGGCGACAAAAGCTTTCCTGGTGAATGCCGTGGCGGATGTCGGTCTGGGGTTTGCGATTATTCTGACGTTTGCCACGTTTGGGACGCTTGATATCCAGCAGATTCTGGCGCGGGCCGGGGACATGAGCGGGCAGACCGTCAATCTCCTGGGGTGGGCGGGCGCGGACTGGCCCGTGCAGACCGTGACGCTGATCACGCTCTTTTTCTTGATGGGAGCCGCGGGAAAGTCGGCGCAGCTTCCCTTCCACGTGTGGCTGCCGTTTGCGATGGAAGCCCCGACTCCAGTCTCCGCTCTGTCATATGCCGCCACCATCGTGAATGCCGGTCCCTTTCTTCTGGTTCGCTTAAGCCCGCTGGTGGCGCTTTCCCCCGCGGCGATGACGGTGATGGCGATGCTGGGCGGCGCGACCGCGCTGTTTGCCGCCGTGGTGTCCCTCACGCAGACCGACATGAAGAAAATCCTGGCCTATTCCACGATCAGCCAGCTTGGATTCATGATTATGGCCTGTGGCGTGGGAGCCTTCGTCGCGGCGACCTTCCATTTGTTGGCCCATGGCTGTTTGAAAGGGTTTTTATTCCTGTCAACGGGGAACGCGCTGCGATCCGTTCAGGTCCACGGGCCGATGTCCGCCACGGCCGGTTCCGGGTCACGGGCACGGAGTGGCTTGCTCATGGGGGCCTTGACGTTGGCCTGCATTCCGCCTTTTGTGATTTTTTCAGGGCCGTATGAACAGTTGTGGACCATGCAACATTTTGCGTCTGCGCAGAGCGTCTTCCGGGTGGTGGGTTTGATCACGGTCTTTGTGACGGCGATGTATATCTTTCGCGGCGTGACCGCGTTCTTCCGGTACGGCCCCGGCATGGGAGATCCCGGAGGCGCCGACCCCATTCGTCTGCGACCGCAGGTGTGTTCACCGTTCCATTTTCTGGTGGTCGTGTCGGGAGTCGTGCTGGCGAGTGGCGTGCTGGTGGGTCTCTGGACGTGGTTTGCGCGCTTTCTGGCGCCGGCCCTGGGGCAATCCGGCGCGGGGGTCGCGGCATCCGCCGCAACTGACGGGCTTGTGGTGTGGCCCTCCTGGGGTATGATCGTGCCGCTGGTGGCGGCCGTGTGTGGCTGGGGAGTGGCGTATGTGCTGCACGTCAATCCCGGACGGTTCACGTTGGGACAGTCGGAGTGGGGGAAAAGACTGTACGTGCTGTTTCTGAACAAGTGGTATGTTGACGAACTCTATGACGTCTGCGTGGTACGACCCACACTGCGATGGGCCAACTGGCTGTGGAAGACCGTTGATCTGGGATGCATTGACCGCGTGGTCATGGGTGTGGCCCTGGTCTCCGTTGCGTTCAGCCGCTGGCTGTGGCGCACCGTGGATGTCAAGGGCATTGATCGAGTCGTGGTCGGAGCGGGAGGGCGCACGGTGAGTATGGCCCGGTGGTTCTGGCAACACATTGAGATGCGCCAGGCCGAAGAGCGCATGGAACACGTTCCGCCCGCCGAGGCCGCGGATCAGATCGTGCGGGAGGTCGAACCTCGGACGCTCCAGCATCATGTCCTGGTCATGGTCTTCTGGTTGATTGCCGCGATTGGCCTGTTCTACTGGTTTGTGATCTGAATGCCCATGAGCGCCATGAACGTGCGATGACAAACCCATTCACTGTCCGGAGGCGTGCGTGATGAGCGCCATCTTTACAGACCATCTGCTGAGCTGGATGATCGCCATGCCGTTTCTCGGGATCGCGGTCCTGGCATTCGTTCGGGATCAGGCATGGATACGTCGAACGGCCCTCGCGGTGACCCTCCTGGATGTCGGCCTCTCGCTGCGGCTCTGGTCCGGTTTTGATTTCAACAGCCATAGCATGCAGTTTGTGGAGCGCGCACCGTGGATGCCCACCTTCAACATTGAGTATGCCGTGGGCGTGGACGGTATCAGCATCCTGCTGGTGTTGCTGACGACGCTACTCTGTCCCCTGTGCGTCCTGTGTTCCTGGCAATCCATCACGACAAGGGTCAGAGCGTTCATGATGCTGATTCTGTTCGTGGAAGGGGCCATGCTGGTGGTCTTTAGCGCGTTGGACATCTTTCTCTTCTTCATGCTGTGGGAACTGACCATGATCCCCATGTACTTCATGATCATTCTCTGGGGCGGTCCGCAACGCCGCGCCGCCGGTCTAAAATTTGTGTTGTACAGCCTGACGGGGAGCCTGTTGCTCCTGGTTGGGATCCTGGGGGTTTATCTGGAGGGCGGACGCACGTTCGACATCCTCACGCTCACCAGTCACACGTATTCGTCGGACACGCAGTTCTGGATTTTCCTGGCCTTCTTTCTGGCCTTCGCCATTAAAGTGCCGATGCTGCCCTTTCACACCTGGCTTCCCGACGCCCATGCCGAAGCGCCGACCGCCGGCAGTGTCATCCTGGCCGGCGTACTGTTGAAAATGGGCGGCTATGGATTTTTACGGTTCTGTCTGCCGATGTTCCCCGAAGCCTCCGTGACGTTTGCCCCGTTCATCACCTGGTGGTCCGTGGTCGCCATCGTGTACGGGGGCTATATGGCGTTGGCGCAGACCGATCTCAAAAAGCTCGTGGCCTATTCGTCCATTGCCCACATGGGATTTGTGACGCTGGGAATTTTTGTCTTCAACAGCCAGGGGATTCAGGGTGCGATTCTTCAGATGTTTGATCATGGCGTGACCACGGCCGCCCTGTTTCTGGCCGTCGGGCAACTGTATGACCGCACACACAGTCGCGCCATTGACGAGTATGGCGGTCTGTATCAAACCATGCCCCGGTTTACCGCGCTGTTGTGTCTCTTCGCCGTGGCGTCATTCGGGTTGCCGGGCACGTGTAATTTTATCGGCGAATTCCTGATCCTCGTGGGGGCCTCCGACAAAAGTTTTGTTGTCGTCCTTCTGTCCATGGGCGGCATTGTCCTGGCGGCCGCGTGTATGCTCTGGATGTTGCAGCGCGTGACCCTGGGCCGGCCCATGACGCATGCCGCGTCTCTGCTGCGGGATCTGGGCCCGCGAGAACTGGCGACCGTCCTTCCGCTGGTGGTGATCATCTTCTGGGTGGGGCTGTATCCCGGGCCGCTCCTGGAGATGATGAACACGAGTGTCACGCATCTCATTCAAGAAACGGTCGGGGGACATGCGCTTGATGTGTCCCAACGTCTCACTGGGTTCTGATTCAACCGTTGTCGCTTCTGTCAAGTAAGAATGTTCCAGCCCCTTGACTTGTCCGCCATGGAACCTTATCTAATGCTTATATGAGCGTCTCTCGTCCCTTAACCCATGATGAAAAGAAAGCTGCGGAGGCGGCCTTCCGAGGCCGAGCCTTCAATGCGTCGTGGTCGAAGTCGGCGCTGGCCGTCTATCAAGGCATTCTCAGCGCCAGAGGCCATGCGGCGGATGCCTTTGAGTCGAATGCGGCAGACGACCGGGAATCGGCACGGGCGTCGGAAGCCCCCGAACCAGTGTTTCCCGAGGCCGCGAGTCAGGCGGGTGCTTCTGAAGTCAACGGTGAAGGTGGGGGAGCTGGTGAGTCCGTCCGTTACCTGGCGTCCCGTCAGGAAGCCATTGATGCCGGGTTTCTGGTTGATGTGACCCACAAAGCCGAACACGTCGGATTTCGTTTAGCGGTGGCGTTGACCAAAGCGTTATGGGATCAGAGTATCATGCAGTCTGCGGATCCGGATCCGCATGAACGGGATCTCCGTATCCGCGATATGTTGTTGGCTGTTCGGTTGCGTCTCGCCACTCTGGACGCGCCCGTGCCGTGGATTGAAGTGCCGGTCATGTTTCCGTCAACGCCAGGCGAGGAGCCGCCCAACGTGTTCTCCGTCTATGCGTTGTTTCATAAAGACCCGTTGGTGTCGGGCTGTCTCACACTGATCCATCCCAAAGAATTATCTTCCATTCGCCCGTTTTCTCATTCCGAAACGGACGAAGACCCGTCTTCCAGCACTCTCCCGTAACGGGGGAAGTCCCTTGCTCCAGCCGCATTCTTCGTTTAATGATTCCCTGGAATCAGCGTGTCACGCATGAGGCGGGGAGGCGCGGTTCCCCGCCGATAAGGAAACGATGGCAACCAGGAAAATCAAACGTTCAAAATCGGCAGGAAGGAAAGCCGCAAACGGGACGCGTTCCAATTTGACTCCGAAGCCGCCAAAGACATAGACGAACTCGCGCCGGAAAAAACAGGCATGACCCTCATCAAGGTACATATCAATGCCGACATGCAAAACGAGGACTTGAAGAAAAAACGCGCAAGCAATGAAAGTTTCTGGCTGAGGGGGCAACCGGAAGTGACGATTGAGCAAATCAAAACAGGCGACCAGAAAGGAAAATGGCAAACACAAGTGCACGGCTTTGACTATTTCAACACCAAAACCGGCGAACTGGAATCCGGCGACGCAAACCAAATAGCCGTCTGGATGCTGGATACCGACTACGACGGCAGAAGTTTATATCCAAGCCATGTATTTTTCCCGATAGCGGACGCCAAAGGCGGTTGGGCTAAACTGGCGAACGACCTGAAGGCCGAAATAGATAGTGATATTATAGAAGCCTATCGAGGCACGGTCTCTCTGCCATTTGAAGTTGGGGGAAACGGCAGGATTGCGGTTCAGATCGTGGATGACCGGGGGATTGAGAGTTTGAAGGTGGTGGAGGTTGATTGATGTTAGTAAGTCATTTGAAATTAAAAAATTGGCGTAACTTCACCCAAGTGAAAGTCGTTCTGCAAAAACGACAGTTTATAGTTGGTCCAAACGCTTCCGGAAAATCTAATTTATTGGATGTCTTTCGCTTTTTACGTGATATTGCAAAAAAGAAAGGAGGAGGACTACAGGAAGCCATTGATAAAAGAGGCGGCCTATCAAAAATACGTTGCCTGAGTGCCCGAAGAGACACGGAAATTGCTATTGGCATTTGTCTTTCTGATTCAGAGAACGATAAAACCCCAAAATGGCGATACGAGATAGGCATAAAACAAGAAACCAGAGGTTACAGACAGCCTTATATTTCATATGAAAGAGTGTGGAACAGTAAGAACGAGAAAATACTGAACCGTCCCGATGAAGAAGATAGGAATGATCCAGAACGTTTAAAACAAACGTATCTTGAGCAGGTGAACAACAACCTGTCGTTTAGAGAGATAGGGCAGTATCTCGACAAAATTACTTATATGCATTTGGTGCCTCAACTGTTGCGCCATGCTGACGATTTCCAAGGCAAAGTTTTAGAAGATGATCCATTTGGGCAAGGGTTTTTAGGGGACATGGCAAAAACAACCTCAAGGTCCAGAAATTCCCGGTTAAACATGATAAATAAAATAATAACAATCGCCGTGCCAAGACTAAAAGAAATCAAATTTGAACGTGACGACCAGACCGGGCGACCACATATCACTGCTTTATATTCTCATTGGCGCCCAAAAGCTGGGAGGCAAAGGGAAGATCAGTTTTCTGACGGCACATTGCGTTTGATGGCGTTAATTTGGTCTTTGCTGGACGGTGATTCTCTGTTGTTACTGGAAGAACCTGAACTGTCGTTGCATGCGGAAATTGTGAAAAAACTGGCGTCGCTTTTATATCAGTCGCAACAAAGAAGAAACCGCCAAGTATTGATCAGCACTCACAGCAGTGATCTTTTGTCTGACGGAGGAATCGGGGGAGAGCAAATGTTAGTACTTACACCCACAAACGAAGGAACGACAGTAAATATTGCTTCTAAAATTAAAGATGTAAAGTCTTTACTTGATGCCGGTATTCCGGTGGGCGAGGTGGTCATTCCTCGCACGAAACCTGAAAATATCAATCAACTAGAAATACCGTTTGGCTGATGATTTCTCTTGTATTGATTGCTGAAGATTCTCTCAGTGGGGTTGTGGCAAAAAAAATTATTGCTGAAGCCAATAAGAACTATGAAGTTGTAAATGTTATATTTTGGAACAAAAATAAGATAAAAAAGAGAATAAAGAAAATCAATAAAGCGGCCAAAGGCTATGTTTATTTTGTTCTCACGGATCAAGATACGGCCGATAGATGCCCTCCAAACGCAATAAACGAACTACCCGGACCACTACATCCAAACCTGATGTATCGGTTTGCCGTGATGGAAATAGAATCGTGGGTTATGGCGCATAGAGATGCAATTTCAGATTTCTTGCTTGTTCCTAAAAATCGAATCCCTGATAATACAGATACTATAGATAAACCCAAAGAATACCTGATCAATCTGGCAAGGAAGTCCAGATCCGGCAGAATTAAGAAAGATATTGTGCCTCGGGATAAATCCACAAGCCAAGTCGGACCTGATTACAACGGCAGACTTGGTGAATTTGTGTCAAAACATTGGGATGTAAGAATTGCATCTCAACATTCTCCGAGCCTGACTCGCACCTTTAGAAAATTACAAAGTTTTGCTCAGACTCCCTTCACTTCGGTCCCCTGAAATGATCTTAGTTGCTGACCTACTCAGTCTTATTACGCACGGCGAAGGCGCAAAAACCGAGTTCAAGCGTGACGATGACAGCTTGCGGCCGGAACATGTCGCAAAAGAAATCGTGTCTTTTGCCAATATGAACGGCGGTAAAATTCTGCTCGGTGTGGAGGACGACGGCGAAGTGTCGGGAATCAAAAGGGAGAATGTCCAGGCGTGGCTGATGGATACGGTGGTCGGACGATATATTGATCCGCAAATTATTCCTGATTACGAAGAAGTTGCACTGGATGACAAAATCGTCGGGGTCATCAGTGTCCCCACGGGAACCGCCAAACCTTATGCTGTCCGTCAAGGAGAGCGGTTGGACTACTACATACGCATGGGCGATACATGCCAACTTGCAGGACGCGAACAAATGGCGCGGTTATTTCAATCTGGCGGCCTGGTCTCTGTGGAAAAAATGCCTGTTCATGGAAGTTCTCTGAAAGATTTAGATATGCGCAGACTTGAAGACTACTTCATAACGATCCTCGGCGAGGATGCGGTGGATGACTGGGAACGGAAATTACTTAATCGTGAGCTGCTGGTGACAAGCGAATGGCAGGAGGACATTTCTTACTGTTCATATTCGAGTTATATCTTGTTTGCCAAAAAACCCAGGGACAGAATGCCGCAGGCGGGCGTTCGTTTGCTGATATTTCCGGGGAACGATATGGACTATGATGCCAACCTGGATGAAATTTTAGATATTCCCTTTGTCGGTTTGAAGGAAAAGAAGGAAAATGATTTCATTGAACAGTCCCTGCCTAATCGCGTTTTCAGCTATTTGCAGCCCCATATCAGCAAGGAAAAATTGGAAGGGGCACGACGGGAACGTCACTGGGATTATCCGAAGGACGTGATACGAGAATTGATCGTCAATGCCTTTGCACACCGGGATTGGACAAGGCAGACCGATGTTGAATTGACAATTTTCAATAATCGACTGGAAGTCAAGAGCCCCGGAGCCTTGCCAAATGGAGTTACGATTGAGAAAGCGAAAGAAGGATTGCGGGTGCCGAGGAATTCCAACATTACGAATATCTTGCGCGACTATGATTTCATGGAACACAGGGGGATGGGTATTCGCCGCAAAGTCATTCCGTTGATGAAAGAACACAACGGCACGGAACCCAAGTTTGAGGCGACCGAGGATTATTTTAAAGTTACTTTGTGGAAATAATCGCAGCAAACCGGACAAAGCTCTAAAGCGTTGCCACATATAACCGTCGGACAAAACAATGTCCCTCATCATCAACTCCACCTACACCGTTTGACGGCTTCCCCTGAGTTGATGCCGCTTCTCAACCACGTTGACAAACCATACCTGTCATCTGTCTGACACAAGACTTGCGAACGTCATCGCCCGGCGCGCCCTGCCCGTACCGTGCGTGTCATGCCCGCATATGTTAGGGTGGAAGCGATGCCGTACACGCTGAAATTCTTGTTGAATGCCGCGCTCGGGGCCATGGCTGTGGCCGGTGGGCTGTGGTTGCTGTATGGCGGACTCTCGCTGGTCGTGACGGGGCTGGTGGTCGTCGGGCTGACGGTGGTCTTTGCGAAAACGTGTCCCGGGGTGGCTTACGTGTGGATGTGGTCCACCGTGCTGTTGGGTATGGAAAGTCTGGCGTGGCCCGTTCCTCTCGTGCTTGAACTGCGGCAGTTGGGGCCGGAACCTCCTCTCGAAGAAATGAGCAGAGTGTTCACCGCCGTGTTGTTCGGGGTGTTGTCGGGGATTTTCTGGCTCACGTTTGCCTATGGACTGTATCGTCGCACTCACCCCGACACCGCCGCCGCTCCCCTGACGCCAAATCAGGCCAAAGCCAAACGCCGGAAGCAATCCTGACCGCCGCCGGGAACCGGTGATGGGCGAACGGGTTTCCGTCAGGCGTTGCGCGTCACGAATCCTGCCGTCTCCTACCACACTTCCGAGGGATCAACGTTGACGCCGAATCGCACGCGTCGGGCGATGGGGGTGTGCGTCATCTGCTCCAGTGTCCGTCGAACGAGCGTTCTTCCGGCGATCCCGTCTTTGAATTTGATCAGCAGATGATAACGATGCAGCCCTCGCGGCCTGGGTCCATGCGCGGCCAGAGGCCCCAGGATGGCGTCATGGTGAGGCGGTTCGGTTTCGCCCCGCGCGACCATTCCCTCCAGCTCGGCGATGAGATGGCGTCGCCACGTGTCGGCGGCTTCCCCGGCTACCGCGTTCTCTTTGCTGAAGACGTGGAGTTGAATGAGGTGACCAAACGGCGGATACCCCATGTGTTCACGAAAGCCCAGTTCCTGATCGTAGAACAGCGAGGGCTGTTGTTGACTGACGGCTTGCATGACGTGGTGGGAGGGGAGGCGTGTTTGAATCACCGCGCATCCCGACGGATCCGGCGTGAACAGACCCAGGGCCTGTTGTAAATGATGAAACACCCGTTCAGCCGATCGAAAGTCCGGAATGTGCAGTCCTGCGTCCGCATAGGGGACGCCGAGATAGCGCACGGGTGTGAGCGGCGAGGCATGAAAGAGCATTTGTGTTCCGATGAGAATCTGAATCTTCCCTTGCGCAAAGTGTTCTCTGACGCGGTGCGCGGCGGCTTCGTTCCGGATCGTGTTGCCGTCATAGCGTCCGATGGTGACGTGGGGATAGAGGCGTCGCAGGTCTTCTTCAAGGCGTTCGGTGCCAAAGCCAAATGGTTCCAACCGCGTGCCGGAACACGAAGGACACGTCGTGGGCGGCGGCTCACTCCGGCCGCAATAGGAGCAGAATAATCTGGATTGCCGGAGTCCGAACGCAACCTGGCACCGTGGACATTGCGGCGCGGTGCCGCACTCCCGACAGGTGAGGGATGAGGCAAAGCCTTTACGATTGTGATAGACGATGATGCCGCCGTGCGCGAGAGCCTGTTCCATCCCGTCCCGAAAGACGTCGGAGAAGATCGTGCCAAACGCGGTGTCCTGAAGGTTGACCAACTGAATGGCGGGCGAGGCGTTCCGGTTCGGTGCGGGGAGCGTCACGGGTAGCGCGTTGACGGTCGCACAGTGATGCATGGTCTCCAGTGTGGGGTGCGGAGAATGCAGCACGAGGACGGCGTCGTCCAGCGAGGCTCGTTTTCGTGCGACCTCCCGCGCATGGTAGTGAGGACTGGCTTCTTCTTTATAGGAGCTGTCTTCTTCATGATCCACCCACACGCATCCCAATGCGGTGAGCGGAAGGAACAGCGCCGATCGGGTGCCCACGACCACGGCGTGTCGCCCCTGTTTGATGGCCTGCCATTGTTGCCAACGTTGTTTCTCCGACAGGCCGCCGTGGAACTCGCCGATTGAGCCGGTCACGGCGTGACGAAGATGTGCCGCCAGGTTGATCGCCAGGTTGATGTTCGGCGTGATCACCAGTGTCGTGCGTTGGCGGGCCATGGTTTCACGGATGACGTTGATCAGAAGCGCCGTTCGGTCGCACGGCGACTCGCCGGTCAGTATTTCACCGAATTGGCCGTCCCGCAGGTGATGGCAAAAACGCTCCCACCACGAGGGACGCGCGGCATGGTCATCGGAGAGGTTGAGAGCGGTCTGCGCGGAGCCATGGGATTGAGTCGGCGACGGCGACGGGGCCGGGTCGGGTTGCAACGGCCGCTCTGTCCAGTCCTGCTGTTCCCGGATCCATTGTTGTCGTTTGAGTCTTTGTAGCGCCGCGGACGAGTTTTTCAGGAGTTGGTCAATGGTTGATGGCGCCAGCCCTTTGGGGTGTTTGCCCAGGGCTGTCAGCAGGATGTGCGTGGCGGTGCCTGTCCGGCCCGTCTGAATGGCGTCCAGGTGTTGCCGTCCTTTGGGAGTGATGATCCAGCGCGTGGCGCTGCGAAAGGGGAGTTGAGGCGGTTGGATGAGCGCCAGGCACGTGCCGACCGGAGCCAGATAGTAGCCGGCTATCCATTGCGCGAGGACGATGAGACGGGGGTCGGGGGCCCATTGCGTGGAGGCGATGAGGCGCGCGTGCAGTTCACGAATGCGGTTATGTGGCACCACGACTTGCTTTGCGTCGTCGGCAAGGGAGACAATCAGCCCCGGTTTGAAGCGCGGCCCGAACGGCGCCAGCACCCAGTGCCCCACTGCCGGCGGCTCTTGCCAGGTTGGGGGGATGCGGTAGGTAAATGATCGTGACGTGGCGGGGGGAAAGACGACATCGGCGTAGCATGGCTGCATGGAGGCTATTGTGCCAAATGAGAAGTGACCTCACAACGCACCGGCGGCGATGGTGTCTGACGGCGCTGTGCGTGCTGGTCGTTGTTTCCCTGGCGCATGCCGAATCCGACGGTCTTCCGGGTCTGGAACGGGATGAGGTGATCTCGGCGCCGTTGTCGTCGGCGACCCGGTCTGCCGGGCAAACGCATCTGCGCGATGTTTCGCCGCTCCCGGATGAGCCGGATGAGTTTGACGATCGTGAGTTGGACGCGCGTTACGATTGGCGCAATGATTTATTCTTCCGGGAATTTGATATGAACGGGGATGGCGTGGTGAACTATATGACGGCCCGGCGCACCTACAAAGTGTGGCTGGATGAATTTGGGACGCCGGTCGTCATGACGGTCGGGGCGCCGTTGTTCTACTGGTTGGATCGCAACGGCAACGGGGAATTTGAGACAGGCCACGGCGAGATGTGGTCGGATTCTGCCGAGGACGGCATCACGGGGAACGAACGCCTGTATGATACCAGCCATTTAGAGAAGCACCCGTCACGCATTCCGCAGTGGTCCGCGCCGACTCCGTAAGACGTCGTGGGTTTCCGGGTCGCGTGGCGACTGACATGTGGTGCCGATGTCGAAGAAATCGACAACCATGCCCAAGCAACCCACTCCATCCACTCCTCCTGATCCCGATAATGCCGGGACGGCGAAGCCGCCCCAGCGCATTCACACGCAAATCCATCGTCGGAATAAAGCCAGGGTGGACTCTCCCCTGACGCCTTTGACGGACGAATGGGAACAGGCGCAACCGTCGCCGCCCCAAAATTTGAAACGCCCGCCGCGCGATATGCGGAAATCGTAGCTTGCCACGTTCTTTTTTTTCGCCTGCCTTCCTGTAGCCGTGCCCTTTGCGCGGGGGCGTGTGTCGTTCGTTCCACAGGGTAGTTGGCGGATTTGGGGATTTTGCAATGAGGGGGCATAGGTCTTTTGTTCGCTTGATTCGTGAAAAAACCTAATGCTATCATGCAAAATTGTGCGAAAAGATTGAGGATTTTGACTTTTGCGAGGGTGCATGCGCATGGTCACCGGTTCCGATCTGCTTCTTGAATATCTGGGGAACTATTTCCCGATTCTTGCGTTTATTGTCCTGGCACTGGGTTTTGGTGTCGTGACCTTCGTCTTGAGTTATCTCGTCCAGCCGAAATATCCCGAAGTTGAAAAATTGAGCGTCTATGAATGCGGTAGCGAGCCGTTTTCAGATTCGCGTATGCCGTTTCCCGTTCGCTACTACGTCATCGCGATGTTGTTTGTGATTTTCGATATTGAGGTGATTTTCCTGTATCCCTGGGCCGTGACGTTTCATCAGCTTGGGGTCATTGGCCTCGTTGAAATGCTGATTTTTATCGGGCTGTTTGTCGTGGCGTATGTGTATGCTTGGCGAAAGGGCGCGTTGGAGTGGGATTAGGGGAAGGAAGCCTCATGGAAGCGATCATCGTGCCGTGTACGAGAGAAAAAGTTTGGGATGAACAGCCGAATGCTGGAAAGGTTGCTGCCGAGAAGGCGTATACCAAACCTGTTTTTCTGAAGTGGAAAAAACACGCCGAACAGTCTGGTAGTCCTTGGTTTATCCTTAGTACCGAGTATGGCCTGATTGAGCCTGGTTATCTCATACCGGAGAAATATGACAAAACCATTTCAGCCGCCTGTAAGGACCAAGTGCTCAAACATCTCCTCCAAGAGCAGGGAAAGAAATTTGGATTGGGGAATTTCGAACGAGTGCTTTTGCTGGACTGGGAGAAATTCAAGCCGCTTGTAGAAGTTGCTATTGGCGATGGAAAAGCACGGTGCGAAGTTAAAAATCTCTACTACTGAAACGGGTCAATAATACCATGGGACTAATCCAAATCGGAACAAAACACGAGCGGGATGGCGACCTCGGCCTCATCACGCTCACGATTGAAAAGGCGGTGAACTGGGCGCGGAAAGGCTCGCTCTGGCCGATGACGTTTGGGTTGGCCTGTTGCGCGATTGAGATGATGGCGGCAGTGTCGTCGCGGTACGATATTGACCGGTACGGCGCCGGCGTGTTTCGCGGGTCGCCTCGGCAATCGGACTTGATGATTGTGGCGGGGACAGTGTGCCGACGGATGGCACCGGTGATTCGGAAAATCTACGACCAGATGCCGGAACCCAAATACGTCATTTCCATGGGGTCCTGCGCGACCTCCGGGAATATCTACGACAGTTACAGCGTGGTGCAGGGCGTGGATCGCTTTGTGCCGGTGGATATGTACGTGCCCGGATGCCCGCCGACTCCCGAAGCCCTGTTCGACGGCATTTTGAAATTGCAGGATCAGATTATGCAGAAACGTGTTTTTACCAGACAGCCTGAACAGGTCAGGCCCAAAGAAACGGTCACCTGATCATGCATCCTCTTGCCGACACCATCCGCGCCCGCTTTGCGGACGGGTTTGTGGAAGCCCACGAATGGCGCGGCGATCTGGCCGTGACGGTGACGCGCGACGCCTTGCGCGCCGTCTGCCGGTTCCTGAAGGATGATCCGACCATGGGGTTCGATTACATCGTACACGTCAGTTCGGTGGACTGGCCTGACGACGCCGAGCGGTTTGAGGTCATCTACGAAGTGTATTCCATCCGGCATCGCTGGCGTCTGCGTGTGAAAACGCGGGTGCCGGAACATGATTGTGCCGTGGATTCGTTGACGGCCATCTGGCGCGGCGCGGAGTTTATGGAGCGGGAAGTGTTTGACATGATGGGCATTCGCTTCAACGACCATCCGGACATGCGCCGGATTTTGATGCCGGATGATTTTCCCGAAGGCTGGCCGTTGCGGAAAGATTTTCCCCTTCAAGGCAAGGGGTGGCGGGATACGTTTGAGTTTCTGAATGAAGGCGCGGCCTGATTGAACGGGCGGCTTGTTCCCACGGAACGATACAGACCATGGCACATATAGAAGACCAGCGCGACACCGTCTATAAGGTTGATCCCGCGCATCCGGAGACCGGGGATCTGCCGATTCTGCGGACCGAGGAGTTGCTGTTGAACATGGGGCCGCAGCATCCCGCGACGCATGGCGTGCTGAAAGTCATCCTGGAACTTGAGGGCGAGCGGATTACGAAATCCACGGTGGTGATGGGCTTCCTGCATCGCGGCGTGGAGAAGCTCGCCGAGGCCGGGACGTATCATCAATTTATTCCTCATACGGATCGTCTTGATTACGTCTGCGCGATGTACAACAACTTTGCGTATTGCCGGGCCGTTGAAAAACTGATGAACGTGACCGTGCCCGAACGGGCGGAATATCTGCGCACGATTGTGGCGGAGGTGCAACGGATTATCGGGCATTTGTTCTGGCTGGGGACGCAGGCGCTCGATATTGGCGCCATGACCGTGTTTTTCTACACGTTTCGCGACCGCGAAATTCTGCTTGACTGGTTTGATGAACTGTGCGGCGCACGGCTCACGACGAGTTGGTACCGCATTGGCGGCGTTGAGCGGGATTTGACCGACTCGCTGGAGCGGAAGCTGCTGGATTTTCTGGAGTATTTTCCTCCCAAGATTGACGAGTACGTGGTGTTTCTTGAAAAGAACCGCATCTGGCTGGCGCGCACCGTGGGTGTGGCGGTCATTTCGGCGGAGGATGCGTTGAGTTTCGGGTTGAGCGGGCCGACGTTGCGGGGGTCGGGCGTGGATTACGACTTGCGGAAATATGAGTCGTACGGGGCCTATCCCAAGTGCGAGTTCAGTGTGCCGGTGGGCAAAAACGGCGATACCTACGACCGGTACTGGGTGCGCGTTGAAGAAATGCGCGAGAGCATCAAGATCGTGCGGCAGTGCATGGAGCAGACGCCGAAGGACGGCCCCGTGATGGCCGATGTGCCCAGTGTCACGTTGCCGCCCAAGGATCGGGTGTTTACCAATCTTGAATCCATGATTCAGCAGTTCAAACTGTTTTCGCAGGGATTCGACGCGCCGCCCGGCGAAATTTATTGCGGCACGGAAGCGCATAAAGGCGAGCTGGGGTTTTATATTGTGAGCACAGGGGGCGGCAAACCGTACCGCTTGAAGATTCGCGCCCCGTCGTTTATTCATATGGGTGCGTTTGATTATATGGCCAAAGGGTACATGATCGCCGACGCGGTTACGATTTTCGGGTCATATGATATTGTGATGGGGGAATGTGATCGTTAGCGGACCGTGCGCGTCCGCCATGCAGGGGAAAAAAGATGGGACTTAAGCCAGTCACAACACCGGATACCGAAGCCGCGACTATTGCGTTGAATATTGACGGCGATACCGTCACCGCGAACGAAGGGGTGTCGCTGTATGACGTGATTTCCAGCATGGGCAAAATCGTGCCCGCGATGTGTTACCACTATACGTTTGATCCCTTTGGCTCGTGCGGTATGTGCCTGGTGGCGCAGGAAGGCAAGAAGTCCCCGGTGCGTTCTTGCACCGCCAAAGCGGCGGAAGGGATGGTGATTCGCACGGAAGGGGAGGATCTGTTCGCGGCGCGTAAAAAGGCCGTGGAAAAACATCTGTCCGTGCATCCTCTGGATTGTCCGGTCTGCGACGCCGACGGGCATTGCGAATTGCAGGACATGGCCTTCCAGCATGAAGTCACCGATCTGGCCAACGCCAAGCAAAAAAACATTCCGGAAGACACGCGCAGTCTCGTACTTGATTTCAACATGAATCGCTGCATCGCCTGCGGGGAATGTATCAATATCTGCAAAGACGTGCTGCGCATTGACGCCCTGCAATTCATGAAGAAGGACGGGTTTACGCAAGTGGTGGCGAAAGGCGATCAGCCGCTGGAATGCGAATTTTGCGGCGATTGCCTCGCCGTGTGTCCCGTGGGCGCGATTACGAATAAGTTTTCCAAATACGTGTATAAGCCGTGGCAACTCCGCAAAACCACGACCACCTGCAACTACTGCGGCGACGGCTGCCAACTGTATGTGGAAACCAAAGACACCGAAGTCGTGCGGGTCACCTCGCCGTTGTCGTGGAAACATAAATGGGGCGACCGGGCCGATACGTTGAATGGTCATGGCGGGATTTGTGTGCGGGGTCGGTTCGGGTTCCAGTTTATTGACAGTCACGACCGGCTCAAGACGCCGCTTATGCGACAGGACGGCCGTCTGGTTCCCGTGTCCTGGATTGAGGCGTTGGAGACGACAGCCGAGCGGTTGGCGCAGATCAAAAACACCCACGGGGCGGATGCCGTGGCGGGGTTGATCACGGCGCGTTGCACGAACGAAGAACTCTACGTCTTCCAGAAATTCATGCGGATGGTGATCGGGACGAACAACGTTGACAGCAGCGCGCGGTACGGCCACATGAATTTTGTGCGCGCGGCGCATCATGCCCTTGGGATTCACCGGATGATGAATACCTCCGCTGACCTGACCAAAGCCCAGGCCATTCTGGTGGTGGGCGCCAATATCACGGAAACGAATCCGGTGGCGAGCGTGCGGGTGAAAGCCGCCATCGGGACATACAACGCCTCGGTCATTGTGGTGGATTCCATGCACACCAATCTGGCCAGGTTGGCGTCGCATCCCACCATGGTCGCGCCGGGGACGGAAGGCGCGTTGGTCAGGGGATTGGTCGCCTCGGTGCTGGCGCAGGACCTCGTGGACCCCGACGTCGCTTCGCGCATGCCCGACTCGTTGCAGGCACTGAAAGCCGCCGCGACGGCGGTGTCGCTTGACGCGGTGGCGGCGGAAACCGGAGTGCCGGTCGCCGCCATCCATGAGATTGCGAAAGTGTTTGCGGAAGCCTCTCGGTCCGTCATTGTGTGCGGGGAAGGGATTGTTCGTCAGCGGGACGGGTATGACAACGTGCTCTCGCTGATTGATCTGGCGTGGGTGACGGGCAAACTCGACAAACCCGGTTGCGGGATCAACACGTTCGTCGAAGAGGGGAATGAACAGGGCGCCGTGGACATGGGTGTGGCGCCGGAATTTCTGCCGGGACCGGTGGACTATGATTCCCCCTCAAACCGGAAATTTTCTGACGCTTGGGGCGCGCCATTGCCGAATGCCCGGCCCGGCCGTTCCCTTATGGAAATCCTGGAAGCCTGTCGCACCGGAGACATCAAAGCTCTCTACGTGGTTGGGGAGAATCCTCTCGCCACGTTGCCGAAGTCCTTTGGCGTGGAAGAGGCCCTGAATCAGTTGGACCTGCTCGTGTGTCAGGATCCCTTTCTGACGGAGACCGCGCACCATGCGCACGTGGTGTTCCCGGCCTGTACGTTTGCGGAAAAGGACGGCACGGTCACCAATCAGGAGGGGAAGGTGCAATTTGTCAGGCCGGCGCTGGACCCGTTGGGCGAGAGCGCGCTGGATTGGCACATCATGGCGGGTATCGCCAACGGGATGGGGCATGATGGGCTTCCGTATGAAACGACACAGGATATTCAGGCGGAAATTCGGAAGGCGCTCCCCGGCTATTATAATCTCGGCCAACCCCAACCCGTGGTAGCCGATCCCGCCGCGTATCTTCGGAACGGCTATCGGGAGTCGGTCGGCGCCCGGTATGCCGTCACTGGCCGCGTCAAGGGGTCGGAACGTCCCTACGCGATGAAAATGATTCAGCTCATCGCTCATTCAGGCAAGCTGTCCACGAAGGCTTCCGGGTTGATGGACATTGCCCCGAATACGCGCGCGTTGCGGATGATGCCGGAGGACTGTCAACGACTGGGCGTGGACGACGGCGGACGCGTGCGCGTGACGTCGGATCAGGGCAGTCTGGAGTTGGGCGTGCAGCCGGATATCAGCGTGTTGCCGGGCACCTGTGTGTTTCCCGAACATTTCAACGATCCCCCGGTCAAAGATTTGGCGCAGGTTGACGTTGACCCCGTGACGCGAGTGCCGTATTTCAAAGTCACGCCGGTGACAATCGAGAAAATGTAAGCGACGAAAGAAGATTCCATGGACACGCCAAACCAAACGAAAAAAATCTGTGATGCGGTCCTGTTTCGCGAAATCTGGAAGGCGATGAAGGTCACGTTTAAGCATATGTTTCATCGTCCGATCACCTTCGAGTATCCTCGCGAAAAACGAACGATTCCCGATGCGCATCGCGGGGCGCTGGGGTTGTTGCGGTATGACAATGGGCAGGAACGGTGTGTGGGCTGTGATCTCTGCGAAGTCGCCTGTCCGTCCCGGTGCATCAAGGTCGTGAGCGAACAGGATAAGGCCATGCCGCTGCAACGGTATGCGACCGAGTTTTACATTGATATCACCAAATGCGTGTTTTGCGGGTATTGCGTGGAAGCCTGCCCGGTCAATGCGCTGGCCATGACCAAGATGTACGAGTATTCGACTCCCGATAAACGAACCCTTCTGTTCGACAAAGCGCGACTCTATGAAATCGGCGACCACCATATTGAAGACGCCAAAAAGTATTTATACGCCCATAATCAGGAAAAGAATAATGAAGAGCATCGCACCTATCGCTATCACTTTCCCCAACCGGTCGGGAACGCGGACTCCCCCGACGCCTAGTCTGTCACGATGATCTATCTATTGTTTGGGTACTTTGCGACCGTGAGTATCCTGTCCGGTGTTGTCACGATCGCCGCGCGACATCCCGTCCATTCCGGTTTGAGCCTGCTGTCTCTGCTCCTGCACGTGGCCGGCCTCTTTGTGTTGCTCAACGCCGAGTTTCTCTTCGCCGTGCAAATCATCGTGTATGCCGGGGCCATCCTGGTGCTCTATCTTTTTGTCCTGATGTTGCTCAACCTGAAAACCGAAGAACAGTATCTGCATAAAAAATATCCGTATTTCCTGTTCGCCGGCGTGGCGATTCTTGGTGAATTGCTCATCCTGCTGTTTCAAACCCCCCATGGGGGCGTCAAAGGGACCGCGACGACGGACGTGGTGTTGCGCACGGGACCGAGTCACGCCGTGGGGCTTACCATGTTCAGCGACTATTTATTGTTGTTTGAGATCGTGGGGGTCTTTCTGCTGGGCGCGATTATCGGGGCGATTGTCCTGGCGAAAACGCCGTCGAATGTGACGGCCCCGGTGGATGACCCGGTCAGCCGGCCATCATGATTCCTCTGTCCGCATACGTGGCATTGAGCGCCATCCTGTTTATGACGGGGTTGGCCGGGGTGCTGATTCGCCGCAATTTTATTATTGTCCTGATGTCGGTCGAGATTATGCTCAACGCGGCGAATATCAATCTGGTCGCGTTCTCCCAGTATCTCGATTCCATGGCCGGCCAGATGGCCGCCTTGTTTGTCATCGCGATTGCGGCCGGTGAAGCCGCCGTGGGTCTTGCGATTATCATTGTCGTGTTCCGTGGCAAGATTTCGACCAACGTGGACCAGATTAATCTGTTGAAGTGGTAACGTGTCGGATTGGCTCGTCATACTCATCCCGGCCCTGCCGCTTCTTGCGGTCGTATGGAACGGCCTGCTGGGTCGTCGGTATGCTCATGCCCTGGCCGGCGGCGTGGCGGTTGGATCCGTCGGTCTCGCCTTTCTGTGTGCCGTCACGATCTTCGTCGGCGCATTGTCCGATCCCGCACCCCGTGAAATCATCGCCTATACGTGGATTGTCAGCGGCGAGCTGCACGTCAATTTCGGCTTTCTGATTGATCCGCTGACCCTCGTGATGTTGCTGGTGGTGACGGGCGTTGGATTGCTGATTCACATCTATTCCATCGGATACATGCGTGGCGAAGAAGGGTTTGTCCGCTTCTTCGTGTACATGAATTTGTTTATGGTCTCCATGTTGTTGCTGGTCATGGGGAACAATTTTTTAGTGCTCTTCATCGGATGGGAAGGCGTCGGTCTCTGTTCCTATCTGCTCATTGGGTACTACTTCAACAAGGTGTCCGCGGCCAAAGCGGCGACGAAGGCGTTTGTCGTCAATCGGATTGGAGACGCGGGATTCCTCGTCGCGATCTTTTTGATCTTCGTCAATTTTCACACGCTGGATTATCTGACCGTCTTTGCCGAGGCGAGCCGGCTTTCCACAGCCATGGCCACGGCCATTGCGTTGTGTTTGCTGGTGGGCGCGGTGGGGAAATCCGCACAGATTCCTCTGTACACCTGGCTCCCCGACGCCATGGAAGGCCCGACGCCGGTGAGCGCGTTGATTCATGCCGCGACCATGGTGACGGCCGGTGTTTACATGGTGGTTCGGACCCACGTGTTCTATGATATGGCCCCGGTGGCTCTGGCGACGGTGGGGATTATTGGCGGGATCACCGCGCTGGCTGCCGCGACGATTGGCCTGGTGCAGCACGACATCAAGCGCGTCCTGGCGTACTCAACCGTCAGTCAGTTGGGCTACATGTTTCTGGCGTGCGGGATCGGCGCGTACACGGCCGCCCTCTTTCATCTCGTCACCCATGCGTTTTTCAAAGCGCTCCTGTTCCTTTCCGCCGGCGCGGTGATCCATTCACTTGGGGGAGAACAGGACATTCGAAAGATGGGCGGACTCGCTAAAAAAATTCCCGTCACGCATGCCGTGTTTCTCATCGGCACCCTGGCGATTGCGGGCATTCCACCCCTGGCGGGGTTTTGGAGCAAAGACGAAATCATGGCCCATGCCTTTCTGCATCACCATTACGTGCTGTACGGCATGGCGGCGCTTGGCGCGTTGCTGACGTCGTTCTATATGTTCCGTCTCACCTATCTGACGTTTTATGGTTCCTCCCGCGTTGCGCCGGATGTCGCACGCCATGTTCATGAGTCTCCCCCGATGATGACGGTGCCGTTGATCATCCTGGCGGGGCTTTCCGTGTTTGGCGGGTTTCTGGGCGTGCCGCCGGAACATGGCTGGTTCCATGGATTTGTGAAATCCGTGGCCGCACCTGTCGGAGCGGTGTCTCATGCGGTCAACACGGAAACCGTGAAAGTGTTGATGGCGGTGGCCGTGGGGATTGCGCTGGGCGGTTGGGGGTTGGCGCATTATCTGTACGCGGTCAGACCCATGAAGGCCGCGGCCTGGTCGGAGCGGTATGCCGGGGCGTATCGCATGATGCTGAATAAATACTACGTGGATGAACTGTACGATGCGATGGTCGTGGAGCCGGTCAAACGTCTTAGCCGACTATGGGATTGGATTGACCGGCAGATTATTGATCGTTTCATTACGGGAATCGGTCGCGGCGCGGACGTTGGTGGCGCGGGAGTCACCTGGGCCGAGAAGCATGTGATTTATGGAGGACTCAACATGGTCGGCTACGCCAATCATCTGGTGGCCTGGTCGTGGAGGCAATTGCAAACCGGGTTGGTCAATCATTATGCCGCCGTGATTGTGATCGGCCTCTTTATCCTTGTGCATGTTCTCCTGGTGTGGTTCACCGGAACGTCCGTCTTGTAGGCGCACGGAGTCACGAGCAATGCTTGAAGAATTACACATTGGGTTCCCGCTGTTATCGGTCCTTCTCTTTCTCCCGCTGCTTGGGGCGATTGCGTTGTGGCCGCAAAAGGATGTCGAGCTGATCAAAAAGTGCGCGCTGGGAGTGGCCTGTCTGGAGTTGGCCCTTTCGGCGTTGTTGCTGTTGTGGTTCATCCCCGAATCGTCGGCCATGCAATTCAGCGAGCGGGTGCCCTGGATTCCCGACCTGGGGATTTCCTATCACCTTGCCGTTGATGGCATTAGCATCCTGTTTGTTCCCCTCTCGGCGTTCATCACGGTCCTGGTCATGCTCTATTCCTGGGGCGCCGTGCGGAACAACCTGAAACCGTATTTGATGAGTCTCCTGGCGTTGGAAACGACGGTGATGGGGATTTTTGTGTCCATTGACCTGATTCTCTTCTTCGTCTTCTGGGAACTCATGCTTGTGCCCAGCTATTTTCTGATTAAGCTGTGGGGCGTGGGTGAACACAGGGAATATGCCGCGCTCAAGTACGTGCTGTACACCCTGCTGGGCAGCGTGTTTATGTTGGTGGGCTTCGCGCTCTTAAGTTTGAATTATCACGACGTCACGCAGGCGTATAGTTTTGACTTGTTGGAGTTGTTGACCGTGCCCGTTCCCGTCGGCGACCAGCTTATTATTTTTTGGCTGATCTTTATGGGCCTGGCCTTCAAGGCTCCGGTGTTCCCTTTTCATTCGTGGTTGCCTGATGCGCTGGTGCAAGGGCCGATTGCGATGTCCGTGGTGCTGGCGGGCATCAAGCTCGGCACATACGGGTTTCTGCGGTTCTCATTTCCGTTGTTGCCCGAAGCCTCGACCAATGACACCGTGGTGGCGATCATGATGGCGTTGGCGTTGGCGGCCATCGTCTGGGGTGCGATTGTCGCCATCATGCAATCCGACTTCCGGCGTCTGCTGGTGTTCAGCAGTATCAGCCATTTGGGGTTTGTGGTGTTGGGGTTGTTTTCGCTGAATTTCCAGGGGCTGCAGGGTGGCTTGTTGCACATGATCAATCTGGGTTTGACCACCGCGGGACTGTTTCTCCTCGCCGGGTTTCTCTATGACCGGCTTGGTCATACGCTGGTGGAACACTGTGGAGGTCTGGCGTCGAAACTGCCGTTGCTGGCGACGTTTCTCCTCATCATCGGCATGGCCTCAATTGGGCTGCCCGGGACCAACGGGTTCGTTGGCGAATTTCTGGTATTGCTCGGCGCCTTTCAGGCGCATTGGCTGTATGGCGTCGTCGGGGTATCGGGCGTGATTTTCGCGGCGGCCTATTTTCTGTGGTACTACGAGCGGGCGATATTTGGACCGTTGGGCGCGAAGGTGCCGCAGGTGTTGCAGGATCTCACGGTGCGTGAATCAGGCATTGCCGTGGCGTTGTGCGTGATGATTTTCTGGATCGGGCTGTACCCGTCACCCTTTTTGCGCATGACGAGCGGGTCGGTGCAGGAAGTGGCGGATCGGTTGAGCCGCGGGTCCGGCGCAAGCATGGGACACGACCGGATGGCGCGGTCGCATGTCGTGGACCGCGAACCGGCGGGGAGAGGCGACTAGATGGGGGAATTGGCCCTGCTCGCCGCATTGTTTGCCCCTTTCCTGGGGGCGATTGTGTTGCTGTTTGTTCCGAATCGTGAACCGCTTCTGGTGCGGACGGTGGCCGCGGTTGCCGCCGGGGTCTCGCTGCTCTCCGCGCTTGTTCTCTTTCTCATCTATGATGCCGACCAGGGCGGCTTTCAATTTATTACCAAGTGGGTCTGGTCCGAGGAGCTGGGCATTGCGTTCCATATCGGAGTGGACGGCATCGGTACGCCGCTGGTGTTTGCGTCGGCCATTCTCCTCTTCGCGGGCATCTTTATTTCATGGCACATCAAAGATCGCGCCAAAGAATTTTATATCTTCCTGTTGATTCTGGCGGCGGCCACCATCGGCGTTTTCATGTCGCTGGATCTGTTCTTCCTCTACTTCTTTTATGAAATGTCCGTGTTGCCGATGTATGTGTTGCTGGGCGTCTGGGGCAGCCACACCAAAGGGTACCTGGGCATGGACAATTCCGAAGGCCGCACGCTCCGCGATTCGGTCGGGTTCATTCTGAACTTTGGGGCGAACAGCAAAGAATACGCCGCCATGAAGCTCACGCTGTTCCTCTCGGCGGGTGCGATGTGCGCCTTGATGGGCATTCTGCTGATTTATCATTTCTCGCCCGTTCAGACCTTCGATATTCTGGTGCTGCGGGAAGTGGCCGCGTATGACGGCACGTTGGCGACGATTATCTGGCTGCTGGTCTTTTTCGGCTTTGCGTCCATCGCGCCCATTTGGCCGCTGCATTCATGGTCTCCCGTCGGCCACGCCGCGGCGCCGGCCGCGACCAGCATGTTGCATGCCGGGGTGCTGATGAAGCTCGGCCATTTCTCCATTATCCGCGTGGCGTATGAAATCCTTCCGGACGCCACGCGGGAACTGATGCCCATCGCGGCGGTGCTGTGCGTGTTCAGTATTATCTACGGCGGATTGGTCGCGTATTTTGCCAGGGACACCAAGTACGTCATCGGGTATTCCAGCTCCAGTCACATGGGCTACGTGTTCCTGGGCATGGCCGCGCTGGATTACATCAGCCTGACCGGGGCGGTGATTTACATGTTCGCGCATGCGCTGGCGACGGGGATGCTGTTCGCCATGGCGGGCTGGGTCTATGACCAGACCCATACGCGGGATATTCCATCTCTGGGGGGGCTGGTCACGAATATGCCCTTTGTGGCCGGGGCGTTTCTCGTCGCCTGCATGGCGTCAATCGGCATGCCGGGCACCGTGAACTTCATCGCGGAAATTATGATTATCGTGGGGGCGTGGGAGCGCTATCCCTTCCAGGTCGTGGTCGCGGTGTTGGGCATTGTGCTGACGATGGCCTATCTTTTAAAAATGATGCGGGGGCTGTTTTACGGACGCCTCTCGCCCGACCATGCGCACACCCGTGACATGACAGGATGGGTGGATCGTCTGCCGCTCCTCATCATGATCGGGTGCAGTATTTTCTTCGGGATTTTCCCCATGCACTTTTATCACATCGTGCGGTCAGCGGTGGTGCCGATGCTGGACCGTATCAACCAGGCGGCGCCATTGGTGACGCAGAACGCCGCGGGATTGGGGTTGTGACACGATGATGACGTTTCATCTCACCCTGTCAGGTTCGGACCTTCTGCTTCTGGCGCCGGAGATTTTTCTCACCATCTGGTTGTGCGTGGTGTTGGCCGTTGACTGCGCCTGGAAACATATCAAACACGAAACGCTGGCCTATCTAAGCGTGGGGGGCGTCGTCGCCGCGCTTCTGACGCTGATCGGGTTTGATTACGCCAATGTCCACGGCGCGTTGCTGCACGACACGTTTGTTCTGGACGGGGTCGCGATCTTCTTCAAGATTTTCATTCTGATTGCGACGGCGCTGGTATTGCTCATCTCGATTGATTCCGTGCGGTCGTTCAGGTTTTTCCGAGGCGAATATTACGTGCTGGTCATGATGTCGGCCCTGGGCATGATGTTCATGGCGTCGGCGCAAGACCTGCTCTCGGTGTTCGTCACGCTGGAATTTTCCACCTTTGGATTTTACATTCTGGTGGCATATCTGCGGGATGATCAGAAATCCAGCGAGGCGGGACTCAAGTTCTTCATCCTGGGCGTGTTTGTCGCGGGGCTGCTGGCCTACGGCATCAGTCTTGTCTATGGCGAGACGGGCACGCTGATATTTTCCGAAATGACCGCGACGCCGGGAAGCTACGGTCTGGCCATCGGCTTCATCATGATCTTTGCCGCCCTGGGCTTTAAGATCGGCGCCGTCCCCTTTCACTCCTGGATTCCAGACACCTATCAGGGCGCGCCCACGCCCGTCACCGCCTTCCTGTCCATTGCGCCGAAAGGCGCGGCCATGGCGATTCTGATTCGCATGTTCTACGTCGCCCTTGCCACGTTCAAGCCGATGTGGGTGCTTCTGTTCATCGCGATCTCCATCGTGTCCATGACCTACGGCAACATCGTGGCCATTGCCCAGAAAAACATCAAACGGCTACTCGCGTATTCGGGAATTGCCCAGATCGGCAACGTCATGATCGGGCTGGCTGCCGGCACCAAACGCGGAACCGACGCCATTCTCTTTTATCTGCTCACCTACCTGTTCGCCAATCTTGGAGCCTTTGCCGTCGTCGTCGGCGTGAGCAACCGGATCAAGAGCGACGAGATTGAAGACTACAACGGCCTGAACCGCCGCTCGCCGTTTCTGGCCGCCGCCATGCTGCTCTTTCTGTTGTCGCTTGCCGGGGTGCCACCGCTCGCGGGTTTTATCGGGAAACTCTATATCTTTGTCGCGGCGATTGAACAGGAACTCTACACGCTACTCATTGTCGGACTGGTGAACATCGTCATCTCCATGTACTACTACCTGATCGTCGTCAAGAAAATGTACATCAACGAACCCGCCGACCCCACGCCGATTACCGTCTCGCCCCCCCTGAAAACCGCCATCGTCATTGGGATAACCGGCACGCTGTTGCTGGGCCTGTACCCCGGCCCCTTCATCAACTGGGCCGTGGACGCCACGCTGATGTTTTCGGAAACCGTTGCGCACGTAGCCGCCGTTTCCTTACGCTGATACTGTCTGTCGGCAAGTGAGATGTGAGTGGTGCGTACTGTTCCTTCAATGGAAGGAGAGGCCAATGTCGGAAGCGAAAAAAATCACCATTGAATACTCGTACAACAGCCTCGAAAAACTCTATACAGCCACGACGCCAGAGGACTTGAGAGCCTTGGCAATAGGAAAATCGCAAGAGGAAGCAAGGGACAATTTGATCAAGACATACCTTCAATACAAAATGAAAGACAGAGCGACAAAACAACTACCTTCGGAAACAGTGGAAATATAAAGAAGAACAAAGCAGCCTGGCGCAGTCGTAGAATACTCATGAGCGGTGATAGCGATAGCCTATCTGAAAATTGTCAGAACCGATGTGGGTAAATTAAAAAAAAAGTGTCCGGATGGACAGGGTTCTTGATGCTGGCCGGGAGGGAGTATGCAGAAACGAGTGGATCACGCTTCCCTGATTCAGGAGATGGTTCGGCGAATTGTCGAAACATGGAATCCTGACAAGATTATTTTATTTGGGTCCTATGCCCGCGGTCTGGCCGGCCCCGACAGTGACGTTGATCTTTTGGTTGTTCTGCCGCTGAACGGGGACAGGCGAACGATCCGGCTTGGTATTCGCCGAGCGTTAAGCGGCATGGGACTTTCCAAAGATATTGTCGTGGCCACCCCCCAGGAATTAGAGCGCTATCGTGAATGTCCCGGCACCATCATTCGTGCGGCATTGGGAGAAGGAAATGTTCTGTATGAGCGAGCAGGTTGAACGAGACGAGATTATTCGGCAATGGATCGCAAAAGCCGAAAATGATCTTAAGAATGCTGAATGGACACTCACAATGCAGGAAGGCTGTCCATTAGACACGGTCTGTTTTCATGCACAGCAATGTGTCGAGAAATTTCTGAAAGCATGGCTGGTTTTGCGCGGCATAGATTTTCCCAAAAGCCATGACTTAACCGAACTCACCGCCCTCCTGCCGGAAGTGGATTGTTTTCCCATCTCAATAGATGATTGTGTGGAATTAACAGACTACGCAACAGTGACCCGATACCCTGGGGAATGGGAAACGATTGAACGCCCCGCTGCGGAGCGGGCCGTGGAATTGGCCAGGAAGGTCAAAAAAGAAGTTCGACGGATTTTACCTGCTGGGTAAATTTTGCGAAAGGAAATGCTGATGAATAAGGCGAGTTGGTTGGCCGGTCACGTTTCAACTTTGACTTCCATGCTACTCTCCTTTTGCGACGGGGATGTTACCAGAACACGCCAGCGGGTTTATTGTCTCGCGTTCTTGAACCCTATTATTTCAGGTACGCGGATAACTTTACGTGATTTGAGTGCAGGGACGTTCATCAATGCCTCACACAACGATTTGCTGTGTGCCGACAAATTCAGTTTCCAGGGTAGGTGTACCGTCTTTCAGCAACATCGCGGTGACTTCACGCAGATTCCGGCTTAATTCGTCCAACGTCTTTCCTTGAGAATGCGCTCCCGCAAAGCCCGGCACGTGGCCCACGTACAAACCGGTCTTATGGCAACGTTCCACAATAGCCGTATAGGTCATCGTCAGACCTCGCTGATGAGAAGGTGATGGCGGGTATCGAGTAGGCAGTACGGGGTCTTACAGCCGCTACCCCGCCTTCTTTACAAACGCCTTATACACCGGTTTGGCGTCCGCGGCTTCTTCTTCAAGGCCGACCCATTCGTGGCCGGTGGTTTGGCACCAGGCGGGCATGTCTTTTTTAATGCCCTCGTCGTCCGACAGGACTTGCAGCACCTGGCCCGTGGTTAATTCCTTGATTTTTTTTGAGGTGAGAATGATGGGCATGGGGCAGAAGTACCCCAGCGTGTCGAGAGTGACATCGGATTCAATCATCTTCCTGCTCCGTTATGGTGAAAAAACCCCTTCATCCAATTTGCCTCATGTCGCAAGGGACGAAGGGCCTGTTCGCGTGGCTCAAATAAACAAATTCACGGAGCCGTCTTTGGCTTCCGCAAGGTAGGTGGATACGCCGGCGAGTTGGTCAATGCCGTCAATCAATGTGTCCTTTGAGATGCCCAGCAGGCCCAGCGTGGTGGTGCAGGCAATCATGTTGACGCCGAGGTCCTGCGCGGTCTCAATCAGTTCGGGTACGCCGGGCATTCGGTTGTCCCGCATGACCTTGTTCATCATCGTGGCGCCCAGCCCGCCGAAGTTGAACCGGGAAATGGGCAGATGAGCAGCCCCGCCTTTGTTGAGCCAGCCAAACGCTTTGCGTAATATGTCTTTGGCCGCACTTGGCGCTCCCGGTTTCCGAATCACGTTCAGACCCCAGAAGGTGAAGAACATGGTCACCTGCATCCCCATGGCCGCGGCGCCGGTGGCAATGATAAAGGCGGCCATGGCTTTGTCCATCTCGCCGCTTAAGAGCACAATGGTCACCCGGTCCGGTTTGGATGCGCGCAGTTCGGCAAGGGTTGTGGCCGGTTCGGCTTGTGCGACAGTCATGGGAGTACCTTTCTCGTTATGTCGCGGAGAGGGGTTCCCCGTGGGCCGGGCGGCGCACGTTTTCAAGGCTCTCTCCGTTTTTTGACTCTAATATGCCCTTTGGGGGTTGTCAAGAAAGCGCGATTTCAGTATGGGAATAACAGACAGTGAGACAAGAAAGGCAACAGAGCAGACTGCGCATGACCGGCATTGTCGAAAGTGTTCCCAATTTCAGCGAAGGGCGCGACGAGGATGTGATAGAACACCTCACCACCGCCCTGGCCGAGGTTCGGGGTGTGGCGCTGCTGGATCGGCATCAGGACGTGGACCATCATCGGTGCGTCTTGACCGTTGCCGGTTCCATCAAGGCGATGGAAGAAGCCGCGTTTGTGCTGGTGGCCAGGGCTTCGGAGTGTATCAACCTGACGCGGCACGAGGGGCAGCATCCGAGGATTGGCGCCGCCGACGTCTTGCCGTTTATTCCGCTTCGTGGGGTGACGATGGATGAGTGTGTAGAACTTGCACGACGGGTCGGGGCGCGCATCGGGCGGGAGCTGCGGATCCCGGTGTTTCTGTATGGCGAAGCCTGTTCACAACCGTTCAGAAAACGATTGGAGCAGATTCGGAAAGGCGGGTGCGAGGCTCTGACGCAGCGCATGGTCACCGACACGGACTGGGCGCCGGATTTCGGTCCCGCGCATCCGCACCCCACGGCCGGCGCCATCGCGGTGGGGGCGCGTGTCCCACTCATTGCCTACAACGTGTTTCTGCGGAGTGACGACGTGTCCCTTGCGCGGGAGATTGCCGGAACAATTCGCGCCGCGAATGGAGGACTGCCCGGCGTCAAGGCTGTCGGGTTGAACCTGAAGAGCCGTGGCGTGGTGCAGGTCTCCATGAATCTCACCGACTATCGCCACACATCCGTTCACGCGGCTTTTGAAGCCGTCAAAACCGAGGCGGCCCGCAAAGGGGTTGCCGTGGCGAACAGCGAATTGGTGGGGTTGATTCCGCAGGAGGCCTTTGCGCAGGCCGAAGGGCATGACCTTCAGTGCGATGCTTTCACGCGCGATCACACGATAGAAAGCCGTCTCACACATTGCGGGCTGGGATGATGAAACACTTTGCGCAACGACTGGTTGGTGCGCCCGGTTTTGAATATGGCATCGTCGCGCTGATTATCGGGAACGCCATCCTGCTGGGCATGGAGACCTTCCCGGCATTGGTGCGACGCTACGGCGAATGGATGGAACTGGGGAATCACGTCGTCCTGGCCCTGTTCATACTGGAGGCCCTGCTCAAAATGCTGGCGTTGGCGCCGAAGGTTGACCGGTATTTTCGAGACGGCTGGAACGTCTTTGATTTTTCGGTCATTGTCTGTTCGCTCATTCCCGCGAGCGGCGACTATGCCATGATTGCCCGACTCGCGCGGCTCCTGCGCGTCCTGCGGCTGGTGTCCACCGTGCCCGAACTGCGATTGATCGTCGCAACCCTCGTGCGCTCAATCCCAAGCATGGGGCACGTGTTGCTCTTGATGAGCATCATCTTTTATATGTACGCGATTGCCGGATACCAACTGTTTCACGAACATGACCCCACACATTGGCGCAATTTAGGCATTGCCCTGTTGTCACTGTTTCGGATCGTGACGTTGGAAGACTGGACGGATATTATGTACACCGCCATGGAATGGCATCCGCTGGCCTGGATCTATTTTGTCAGCTTTGTGGTCGTCGGGACGTTTGTCGTGATCAATCTCTTTATCGCGGTGGTGATCAACAATTTAGACGAAGCCAAGACGGAACGTCTGCATGCCCTGGAACAACCCGTCTCGCGCGAAGCCATGATCCGTGATCTGCGGGCAACCCAAAAATCCTTGCAGCGCATGGAGGAGCGATTAGAACGTCACGGTTGGCCCGGGCAATGAGGGAGCGCGATTCCCGGTCACACGACCACCTGTTAGAGAACCGGCTCCGGCGTTGCGGTCTCGGAGAAGTCACGTGAATCCAACATCCCCACGAGTCTGCTTCGTCATCCCCACCTATAACGAAGCGCCCAATATCACGCCGCTGCTGCAAAGCGTCACCGGCCTGTATCGCGGCGACGACGTGGCGTTTCTCATCGTTGATGACGACAGCCCGGACGGCACCGCGAATCTGGTGCGCGCATTCGCCCGCGGGGATCGCCGCGTGCACCTGCTTGAAGGGCGGCGGCGCGGGCTGGGACATGCCTATGTGCGGGGCATCACTCACGCGCTGGAGACGCTGGGCGCGGACGTCATCGTGCAGATGGACGCCGACTTCTCCCACGACCCGGCGGACGCGCAAAAACTGCTGGCACACCTCGCGGCCGGCGCGGACGTGGCCATCGGCAGCCGCTATATCGCCGGTGGCGCCGTGGACGCGCACTGGTCGGTCTGGCGGCGGCTGCTGTCGCGCTGGGGCAATCGCCTGGCGCGGTGGATTGCCGGCCTGAACGCCGTTCAAGACTGCACGGCAGGATTCAAAGCCATCAAAGCGGACATACTCCGGGCCGCGCAGATTGAAAAAATCCGCGTGCAGGGCTACGCCTTCCAGATCGTGCTGCTGCATCGTCTGCTGCATGGGGGCGCGCGCGTTATTGAAGAGCCGATTTATTTCCGCGACCGCGAGCGCGGCCACACCAAACTTGGCGCGAAAGATCTGCTGGAGTTTTTCTATAACGTCTGGTGGCTGCGCCTTGCGAGTCACCGCACCTTCGTCAAGTTCGCACTGACCGGTCTCATCGGAGTGCTCATCAACCTCGGTTCATTCCAGTTCCTGCTTGGGTTTGGCCTGCACAAGTTCCTGGCGTCGCCGCTCGCGATTGAGCTGTCCATCATCTCCAACTTCCTGATCAACAACTTCTGGACCTTCGCCGACCGCGTCATGATCGGCCGCAGACGCATCCGGGGGTTGAAGTACAACCTCATCTCGCTGATGACGCTGGCGTTGAGTTACGCCGCCTTTGTGATGTTGTCGGCGTTGTTTCCGGAAACCCGGCCGGTGCTGCTGCAAGGCTGCGCCATCCTGCCGGCGGCGCTGCTCAACTATTTTCTCAATTCCTATTGGACGTTCCGTGAGGCGGAGCAAGGCGACCCGAAGAGACACCCCCGCGAATAATGGCAGACGCCCCGCGTCCCCGACCGTGCCGGAACGGCGTTCACCCGATCCACATATTCAGCGAAAACCGCCAGGCGAAGTACAGTTGTCCGCACAGGAACAAGCCGCACAGCACATACACGCCGGCGTGCCATTTCGGATACACGCGCGGCAGGGCGATAGCCAGAAGCGGAAATGCCAGTATCGAAAACCGCAGGAACGAGCCGCCGCTACCCATGGCCGCGGGACAATACACCAGCGCAACATACATCAGCGCGGCCAGTCGGTTTTTTGCCCGCGCGACAATCACGCCGGAGAACAGCATCGCGAGGATGAAAATTTTATCAAGGACGCCGTTGTTGACCGAGAACAGCCCTTCGGATGCGGAAAAGATATACCCCAGAAAGTGAAACGGGTTGATGAGATTGGACAAGCTGTTGCCAAAGATGAAAGTTTTTTGCGCCTCCAGTCCCGAGAGAAACGAACCGGTCTCGTAATAAAAAAACAGGAAGTAGGCGGCGCCGCCGGCGGCCAAACCCAGGAGGTTGGCCAGTTCGTACCGGTAGCGGAATGGCTCCCCGCCCTTTTTTGCCCGATACCATCGCCACAGCATAGACAGGCTGATCGCCACGCCGATAAAAAACGCCTGCCCGCGAATCAACGGCATCAGCGCGGCAAAGATGACGCTCTTGTAACTCTTCTCAATCTGGTAACAATAGAGAAACCCGAATAACGTGCAGAGAAACAGAGCTTCGTTATAGATCACGCTCATAAAGAACGCGGACGGAAATGACAGGAACAGCAGCACACTTTTCAGCGCGGCCGGCTTCGGCAGATAGTAACGGGCGCAGGCGTAGAACAGATGGACGCAGAGATACGAGAGGACGAAGTTCAACACCAGTGCGGCCAGATAGATATTGCCGATGACCAGGTTCATCAGCCGGATGCACAGCGGAAAGAGCGGATAAAACGCCCAGTTTTGGATACCGTTGTATCCGCGGTCGGCGATGCTCAAGTAGAGTTGCGCGTCCCAGTTGGAAAAGGGCAGATACCATGCGTCTAAAATCTCCCGCCCGGAATAGTGTCGGTTCCACAGGTTGGCCTGGTGGAGATGATCAAACGTGTAGAAACTCAAGACCATCGTCGCGATGACCACGACCTTGAACGCGAGGAAAATCGCAATGAGATTGGTGTCAAGAAACCAAAGCCCGGTGGGTGTTGCCGGCGGCGGCGAGTCGACAGTTGCGGTGCGCCGTTGTTGGTCTTTGCGTTTTCGGTGTTTGGGGTTCCTGGCCATGGCGGGAATTGCAGTCTGCGGACGCAGCGTCCGGTGGGACAACAACCCGTATGATATAGCTTGTGCGCGTGGCGTTCAACCGGTCAGGGATTGTGCAGGTCTCGGTAGGGATGGCTGTGAATCGCGTAACCGATATTGCGCGGGGTGCTGTTGTCGGATGACGTTGGCTGCGTAAAAACCGATTGGCGGGATGGCGTCAGTCACAACCGTAGAGACGCCCAAATTGGGCGTCCCTACAAAACCCGTGCCGCGTTGGTCAGGCCAGCCGGGGGCGTTCCCCGTGTAGAGACGCCCAAATTGGGCGTCTTTACAAAAACCCCGTGCCGCATTGATAGCCAACCCGGCCCGTTACCAGCCCCACTCAACATTCACTAGCACACCATGATTCGCAGCCGCGCCAGGGGTCTCCCCGCGTCGGCTCTCAAGAGACAGATTCAGTCCCGATGCCAGGGTCAGGCGGCTTCCCAGCCGGTAGGCTCGCGTCCTCTGGCCCCACGTCATATTGCCATACGGCGTCAGGAGACTTTGCCCGTCCGCCATGGCCAGCCCGTAGCCCACTTCCGCGTTCATCCTCTGCCCCAGGGCCGCCGCATCCGTGCCGGTCATGGCCGCCGCATTCTGGTTCCACAGTTGCGCGGTGTTCGTGACGGTCTGCCCGTAGGTGGGCGTCAGCCGTAAGGCCAGCCCTTGCCCGCCCGGTGTTGGGTTCAGCGTGAAGATGGCCCCGATGCCCCAGTCGTCGTAGCCGCCGTTATGTCCCAGCAGCACACGGCCCTGGGTGTCCAGCGTGAGCCAGTTGTAGGGGTCGGTGTAGCTTAGCTCGCCGCCGACTTCTGCGCCGGTGCCGGTGCGCCCGTCGCCCGCGTCATGCCGCAGCCCCACTTCCACCGTGGGCGTCAGACGCGCCCCGTCCGCCGATGTGTAGGTCCTGCCGGCGGCGACGCTGAATCGCGCCCGTCGGGCTTCAACCGTCAGCGCTTCTATGAAGTCGCGGCCTTCCAGTTCCATGGAGGTCTGCATGACTTCGCCTTTCAGCCGCACATGGCCCAGATTGGATTCCAGTACCCGCGCACTGACGCCGCCGCCGGCCAGTTTGAGCGTGGCCTCGCTGGTCTGCGTGTCTTCAATGGTCTCGGCATTCTGCGCGACGGCGTCGGTGATGGCCACTTCGCCCCAGCCGTAGCCCGCCGTGGCCCAGAGGTTCAACCGGCCCCCGGGCAAGACCGACCACCCGACATAGGGCGCGATGCTGGTCATCTCAAGGCTATAGTCGCCGCCGCCTGATCCGGGTTCGCCCGCCAGCTCGCCATACTCAAAGTCGCCATCGGTCCAGGAGAGCGCCGCGCCGGCCAGCAGGGTGTCCGACACACGGGCGTCCGCGCCCAGTCGCGCACTGAACAGTTCCCCGTCCCAGTCCACGGCGCCGCCGCTTCCGCCGATTTCTCGGTAGTCGCCGCCGCCCCAGAGGGTCAGGTTCTTCGCCAGGTCGCCGCCTGTAGTGAGCGGCAGGACAAAGGCGGAGCGACCCAGCACGTCGTGCAGGTTCAGTGTGCCGGCGGCCAGTGACTGCCCGCCGGTGGTCAGGATGTCGGCCAGTGTGGACTGGCCGGCGAGGGTGAAGGCGCCGGGTTGGTGGCTGTCGGCGCCGGCTTGCTCAAGCCGTTGCGTGATGGCGTTGACGGTGGTGTCCGTGATGGCCCGTGCCACTTCCGGCAGGATGGTCTGGCTGACGGCGCTTAGCCGCGAGGCGATTTGGTTATAGCCGACCGCGAATGGCGAGAATGTGTCGGTCGAGCCGCAGACGAAGCCGGGGATTGTGCGGACAGGGGGGTCGGTTTCTTCCCAGGCAGTGCCGGTGGAGCGGTACACCGACGCGCTCCCCCCCGGTACGCCGGCGTCGGACAGACAGACGGTCGCGTCCGCCGGCAAGGATGTGACGGCGCCGTGGTAGGTCAGGTCAATATCCATCGCCACGCCGCTGAAGGTGACGCCATCCGGCGGGGGCGTGGCGTCCGCTGTCAGGTCGTAGAACGTCACTGCGACCGCGCTCACCGCGTGGACATCGGGCAGGATCAGGCGCATATCGTTGTCGGCGTCGCCGACATCGTTCACCGCGATCGCTTCGTTCAAGTAAGTCACCACCCCCCCGTCGGTGGCAGTGACCGGCACCGTTTTGACGATGAAGGTCAGTGCGTTAGTTTGCTCTACGGCGTCTGTGACGGTGTAAACCAGTGTGGCGCCGGCGGCGCCGCCGAACGCCGCGGTCGTCATACCGCTGATGGTGGGCGGACTTGAGACAAGGTCCTCCATCAGCCCGCTCGGCAACACCGGTGAGGCGCCCGGGCGCGTCAGCGTGTAGCTCAGAAGGCCGGCACCGCCGCTGGCGGCTGGCAGGGTGAAGTCAATGCCAGCGTTGGTCGGGTAGGTTTGGGTGGGAATGGTGGCGACGCCAAAGGTCGGGGCGGCCGCGGGCAGGACCTGGAAGGCTACCCTATTTTTCGAAGTATCCGCGACAACTCCGCTAAAAGCTCCAGAACTCAATGAAAAATTGTTGTGCATATCAGTGCCGGATTGTGTGGCTGCCCAATACGCTGCGCCCGACCAACCTGGAGGTTCATCGTCGCCTTGGTCGGTTCGGAGCGCCCTCAATTCTGCGGTGGTCGGTAACACCAAGGTGAAACCGCGGACAATGACCGAGCGTTCGTCATCTCTGCCATCATGTACGCGGTCCAGGGTGTCAATGGTGTCCGCACCACCATTTAGTAAGTCATCCAGAAGAGTATGTGTCAGTCTATCATCACTACCAGATTGTACTCCGTCGTCATTAACGTCCAAAAAGTAATAGGTTTTACCGTCACCCGTGGTTACCGGGATAATCAGATTGAGCCCGACACCGGAGACTGTGCCTAAATCGAGGGTGGCGGGAAAGGTTTGCGCCATCGCATTTGCGGGCGCGAAGCATAACAGCGCGAGGGCGGTGAACAGCCACGCGAGCGGTGTTGTGCGCCAGCGACGAGGCGCGCTAACTGGTTGATTTAGCAGTAAATTTTTCGGGGGGGGGGGGGGGGGGGGTAGATGCGTATTGTGCGATGAAGCAACAATGTCCATGCTGGTTTTCATTTTCCGTTTCCTCCAGTGCGTGAATACGGCTATTGGCGACAGCAGAATTCGGCAAGCATATCTTAAACCACGGATGTCTATCAACTATATGACCGCAAGCGAGCTTCGCGTGGATGCAACCTGCTCACTGACATTTGTTTCAGCATCGCCACCGGAGATTGAGCATTGCCTGCTCAATACACCAAAACATGCCCGCCCCTCCGTCGCGGTCTGCCGCGCGTTCACGATGCCGGCGGTTGGTTGAGAGCAACCGCTTATTCCTCCGACAGCGTGATCATGGGCAGCACCTTTTCCCAGTAGAGACACTCCGCATCAGGCGTGCCCGGCGGGCAATCCACCACAAACGACCCAAGCAGGGGCATGGCGCGCACCCGCCGAATGGCGTTGGCGACCATGTCGTTTTGCTCTTGTGAGGCGTTGCGGACCACGTGCGTGCGCCAGTTGACCACGGGTTGGCTGTTGTCGCGGCGACGCCAGATGGCGAGGCCGTCGCGCCGCCGCAGGACCTCAAAGTGTTCAATCTGTTCAATGTCGGCGCCGGTCACCAGGTGCGAGACCAGCGATTCCAGCGGTGTCCCGGGGCGTTGCTGATTGGCCTCGTTCCAGGCGCGATGGTCGTAAAAGGGGACGTCGTGATGCAGGTAGTAGTAGCCGCCGGTGCTGTAGTAATACCGGTCCGCGTGACTCAACACGCCGTACACGTCGTTCTGCCGGGCGAGGAATGTCATTGCGTCAAACATTGGGTCCTGGTTGCGGAGGTATTGCACCGTGCCTTTTTCCTTTGAGAAACTTTTATACACCCAGTTTTGCCACGGGAAGATGTTCAGTATCGCCAGCGTGCCGAAGGCCAGCACGGTCACGACGGCGCCGCGCCGCACGAGCGCGGATTTGCCCTCCCTCGCGCTCCCGCCGCCGCCAAAGCCGCCGCCGATGCACGCGGCCAGCAGCATCAACCAGCACGGGATGAGCAGATAGAGAAAGCGGTATTCGCGGTGTTCCGGGAACAGGTGCAGCGCGAGCAGCAGCACACTGAACAGCAGGATGAGCGAGCGCCGCCGGGCGTGGCCGAGCGCGGCGGCGAATGCGATCACCGCGCCGCCGCCGCTGGCCGCCGCGAGTTGTCCGAGGAGAAGCCAGCGGCTTGATTCGCCGGTGCGCATTTCATCAAGCGCGATATTGAAAAAGAAATTGGTCAGATAGGAATGGAACGGTGCGCCCCAGGTCTGCCATTCCAGGATGCCGACCAGTCCCGTGACCAGCAACGCGCCCGCCCATAACGATACCCGCCCGCCGGCGCGCAGCGGCACCGAGCGCAAGAGTAGCAGTGCCAGCGCCACCGGCGCGTATTGGAGACGAATTGCGCCACCGAGGGCCGCCAGCATGCCGATGGAGAACATACTGCAAGACAGGGGGTTGAAAGACGGGCCGCGGGCCGTGGTGTTGCGCGCGCCGACCGATAGCGCGAGGGCGGTCATCAACACGGCGGCGCTGACAAACTCGGTGAATGGCTTGTGCGCCAGCGCCACCAATTCATACCAGAAGCAGCCAAACAGGAGCGCCACGCGCGCGGCCTGCTCGTTGACGGTGATGCGCGTGAAGCGGTACATGGCCCACGGAATCAGCAGCGACAGCAGGCAGAACAGCAGTTTCACCACGGCGATATACACCGCCGGCTGCGCCAGCCCGATGGCGTCCAGTGCTTTCAGCACGCCGGCCACTGCGCCAGGGATGAGCCAACTGCGCGCGCCGTAGATGTATTCCCAGAAGAGCACGCCGTTGCCAAACGCGGCATAGTGCGCCGGTTCCAGGTACTGCATGATCTCGTCAGGATGGAGTACGAAGTCGCCCCATAAGGCGACCGCCGCGCGTACGGCAAAGGCGGCCAGTAGCAGCCAGGGCACGAGCCGCCAGCGTTCATCAGGCTGCGAGTGGGAGGCACACATCATGTCTGCGATGCGTTCAGTAAAGCCAACGGTCGCCGCCGGGTGGTCGCGTTGCTCGCGCCGTTGACGCTCGCGTCTGGCGTTGCGGATATTCTGGCTTTTTTTTGGCATCAGGACGTTCTGCGCGATGTGTGTGTTGTCACTGCCGGCTTGTGCGCGGCTGGGTGTGTTGTCGTATCACTGTTCTGGCGATTGGATGGCGATGGGTACGCATTTCCATGACGGGCGAGCGACATCTTGACGGCGGGCCTGACTTGGCGGGCCTGGCGCGGGTCAGCCATTCCGGTCTTTCGCGCGTTATTTCGCCGTGCGCCCGAGGGATTGCAGGACCTGATCGCGATTGGTGCGCGCCTCGGTCTGCGACGGGTCCAGCTTGATTGCCCGTTCAAAGCTGGCAAGCGACTCTTCAAGGCGGTTCAGTTTGGCCAGCACGTAACCCATGCCGATATGAGAATTGATGTAGTTGGCATCCATCGCCAGCACTTTTCGATAATGTGTCAGCGACTCCTGATACCGCTGCTGTCTGGCCAGCACCGAGGCCAGGTTGTTGATCCCGTGGATGAAACGCGGGTTGATCTCCACGGAAGTGCGGTACTGCTCCTCGGCGTTTTTATACTGGTTTAATTTGTCAAAGGTGATCCCCATTTGGTTGCGAAGCGGGGCGAAGTCGGGACGCTGCTCCACGGCAATCTGGTAGGCGCCGCGTGCCTCCTCAAATTGCTCCTGTTTATGGAACCAATCGCCGAGATTGTGGTAGGCGCCGCGTGCCTCGGGATTGTGGGCGATGATGTGAGTGAAGAGCGTGCCGGCGTCGCGGTAGAGGCTTGCTTGTCGCCAGGTGATCGTTCCCAGTGCGGCCAGCGACGACGCCAGCATCACGGTTGCTATGACCTGGACACCCACCCTGCGCGCGATGGCGAGTTGATTTGATGGCGCGGCGCCTTCTGCCATATCCGCCGCCTCGCCGGAAGCCGCGGACGCTACGGAAGCCGCGGACGCCACGCCCGCTACGCCTGCACCAGCCAGCCGGTTCAAGCCGTGAACCACGGCGCCGACCACGACGGCAATCACTCCGATCTCGGCCAGGTATTGATAACGGTCGGCCACAAACGAGAATTGCATATAGCCATAATCCACAAACCCCAACGTCGGCGACAGCGTGACCGCGAAAAACAGCAGCCCGGCCAGCGGCCCCCGGCCAACCTGATGCTGGTAGCGCCACAGCAGCCCGGCCACCGCCACGGCGGCCAGCACACATCCCCACGCGAACCAGTCGCCGGCGCCGACTTCCCATTGTGGGTAGATCACCACCAACTCGGCCGGCCACGCCAGCTTGCCGACGTAGAACGCCAACGCGCGCGCCGCAATCAACACCCGTTCAATGAACGAATAATCAAACGAGATCACTTCCCGGCTTTTGTAGAACGACCAGTCCACCACCGTGATGAACAGCCCCACGATCAACAACGGCAACACCCGCAGCACATCGTCGGCGGTCACGCGCTCGTGTTTCCACCAGTGCCAGATCAGCAACGCCGCCGGCAGCGTGACCAGCATGGATTTACACAACAGCCCGGCCGTGAACAGCGCCAGCGCGGTCGCGTAACGCTGCCAGCGCCGGTCTTCAATAAAGCGCATATACGCCAACACCGCGCCGAGGTAGAACAGCGTCGCCAGCATATCCTTGCGCCCGATGATCCACGCCACCGATTCCACGTGCAGCGGATGCACCGCGAAGATCGCCACCGCGACCCACGCGCCCGGCACCGCCAGCCGCCGCAGGACACGCCACAGCAACAGCGTGACCGCCGAGTGCAGCAGCAGGTTGACGAGGTGATAGCCGAGCGGGTTGAAGCCCCACAGTTGATGTTCAAGCCAGAAGGTGCTGTAGAGCATCGGCCAGTAATGGCCTTCGCGTTTTTCGAGGCTGGAGGGTTCAAACCAGATCTGCCGGATACCGGACGGACTCTGAACCGGTTCGGCCATGGTGAACGCGGCGTCGTCCCAGACGAACCCCGCCGAAGTCACCGGGAAGTAACTGGCGGCCACCAGCAGGCACAGCGCGAAAGCGGCCAGCGGCTCCCGCAACATGCGCGCGTGCCACCAGGAACCCGGCTGGGGACTTGATATGGAGTGGTCGTCCGGTTTGCCGCCGGCTCCGGATGCCTTCTCCCGCCCTGGGGCAGTCGGCGGCTTCTGGCGCCGTGTCTTCTTTTTGATTTTTCTGGTTGCCATGTCGGTTGCTTGCCGGATGTTGGATGACCCGGATGTACGGGTTCACGTTTCGCTGACAGCATGAAAATGACGCGGCATCATAACGCAATCCGGGTCGGTTTGGAATTGCCTGATTTACGAAACAACACGGCCTGTCAGTGTATGAAATTCGGCTGCCAATCGGCAAACAGTCCGGCCGGGTGCGCGTCATCCATCGCTGCGCCCCAGGGTTTTCAGCGCGAGCGCGCGGTGGGTGCGTGCTTCTTCCAGCGTCGGGTCCAGCGCGAGCGCCCGGTCAAAACTGCGAAGCGCGTCTTCGTGCCGATTCAGGCGCGACAGCGAGATGCCCTTGCCGATATAGGCTCTTACCCTGCCGGGCTGCACTTCAATCAGGGTTTGAAAGAATTCAAGCGCCTCCTCGTAGCGTTGCTGCTTGAGGCGCAACGCGCCGAGATGGTCAAGGGCGTCCGGGAAGCGCGGGTTGCGTTGCCGCGCCTTCTGGTAGTGCGCCTCCGCCTCTTCAAGGCGGTTGAGTTTGGCCAGCGCGGCGCCCATGCCGATATGGGAATCGCGATAGTTCGGGTCCGTCGCAAGCGCGTTTCGAAAGTGTTCCAGTGATTCCTGATAACGCTGCTGTCTGGCCAGCACGGCGCCCAGGCTGTGCATTCCGTGGACGAAACGCGGGTTGATTTCCACGGAAATGCGGTACTGCTCTTCTGCGTTTTTATACTGTGTTAATTTGTCGAAGGCTCTCCCCATTTGGTGGCGAATCGGCGCGAAGTCGGGACGCTGTGCCACGGCAATCCGGTAGGCGGCGATCGCCTCCTTGAATTGCTTCTGTTTAAGAAGCCAATCGCCGAGATTGTGGTGGGCGGTGCGCGCCTCCGGATTGTGGGCGATGATGTGAGTGAAGAGTGTGCCGGAGTCGTGGTAGAGGCTCGCTTGTCGCCAGGTGGTCATTCCGAGGGCGGTCAGCGATGCCGCCAGCATCACGGATGCCATGACCCGGACACTCACCCTGCGCGCGCCCGCGAGTTGATTTGATGGCGCGGCGCCCTCTGCCATACCCACCGCCGCGCCGGAAGCCGCGGATGCCACGGACGCACCCGCCAGCCGGTTCAAGCCGTGCGCCACGGCGCCGACCACGACGGCAATCACTCCGATGCCGGCCAGGTATTGGTAACGGTCGGCCACAAACGAAAACTGCATGAAGCCATAATCCACAAACCCCAACGTCGGCGACAGCGTCACCGCGAAAAACAGCAACCCCGCCAGCGGGCCTCGGCCAATCTGACGCTGGTAGCGCCACAGCAGCCCGGCCACCACCATCGCGGTCAGCACACATCCCCACGCGAACCAATTGCCGACGCCGACTTCCCAGTGCGGGTAGATCACCATCAACTCGGCCGGCCACGCCAGTTTGCCGACATAGAACGCCAACGCGCGTGCCGCAATCAACGCCCGTTCAATGAACGAATAATCAAACGAGATCACTTCCCGACTCTTGTAGAACGACCAGTCAACCACCGTCACGAACAACCCCACGAGTAACAACGGCAGCACCCGCGCCACGTCGTTTGCGGTCACGCGGCCGTGCTTCCACCAGTGCCAGATCAGCAACGTCGCCGGCAGCGTGACCAACATGGATTTACACAACAGCCCGGCCGTGAACAGCGCCAGCGCGATTGCGTACCGTTGCCAGCGCCGGTCTTCAATAAAGCGCATGTACGCCAAAGCCGCGCCGAGGTAGAACAGCGTCGCCAGCATATCCTTGCGCCCGATGACCCACGCCACCGATTCCACGTGCAGCGGATGCACCGCGAAGATCGCCACCGCAACCCACGCGCCCGGCACGGCCATCCGCCGCAGGACACGCCACAGCAACAGCGTGACCGCCGAGTGCAGCAACAGGTTGACGAGGTGATAGCCGAGCGGCGCGAAGCCCCACAGTTTATGTTCAAGCCAGAAGGTGGTGTAGAGAACTGGCCAGTAATGCCCCTCGCGTTTTTCGAGGCTGGAGGGTTCAAACCATATCTGCCAGATGCCGGACAGACTCTGAACCGGTTCGGCCTTCGTGAACGCGACGTCGTCCCAGACGAACCCCGCCGAAGTCACCGGAAAGTAACAGGCGGCCACCAGCAGGCACAGCGCGAAGGCGGCCAGCGGCTCCCGCATCACGCGCTCGCGCCATGAAGAAGCCGGCTGGCGGCCTGGTGTGGCGTGACCGCCCGGCTTGCCGACTGTGCCGGATGCCCCCTCCCGCCGTGGGGAAGTCGGTGGCGGCTGGCGGCGTGTCTTCTTTCTGTTTTTTCCGGGTGCCATGTCTGTCGTTACTTGATAGTGGTTGCGTTGGGGTTGGGGTTTGGCTTGATAGCGGTCGGATTACCCGACCATGCGGATATTCACGCTTCGCTGACGGAATGGGAATGACGCGGCGTCATCCATCACTGCGCCCCAGGGTTTTCAGCACCTGCGCGCGGTGGGTGCGTGCTTCTTTCAGCGTCGGATCCAGCGCGAGCGCCCGGTCAAAACTGCGGAGCGCGTCTTCGTGCCGCTTCAGGCGCACCAGCGAGATGCCCTTGCCGATATAGGCTCTTACCCTGCCGGGCTGCACCGCAATCAGGGTTTGAAAGAATTCCAGCGCCTCCTCGTACCGTTGCTGCTTCATCCGCAACGCGCTGAGATGGTCAAGGGTGTCCGGGAAGCGCGGGTTGCGTTGCAGCGCTTTCTGATAGTGCGCCTCCGCCTCTTCAAGGCGGTTCAGTTTAGCCAGCACGAAACCCATGCCGATATGAGAATTGATATAGTTGGCATCCATCGCCAGCATTTTTCGATAGTATTTCAGCGACTCCTGATACTTCTCCTGTCTGGCCAGCACCGAGGCCAGGTTGTTCATTCCGTGGACGAAACGCGGGGTGATTTTCACGGAAGTGCGGTACTGTTCCTCGGCGTTTTCATACTGGTTTAATTTATCAAAGGTAAGCCCCATTTGGTTGCGAAGCGGGGCGAAGTAGGGGCGCTGCTCGACGGCAATCCGGTAGGCGGCGAGTGCCTCCTCGTATTGCTCCTGTTTATAGAACCAATCACCGAGATTGTGGTGGGCACCGCGCGCATCGGGATTGTGGGCAATGATGTGAGTGAAGAGCGTGCCGGCGTCGTGGTAGAGGCTGGATTGTCGCCAGGTGGTCATTCCGAGGGCGGCCAGCGATGCCGCCAGCATCACGGTTGCCATGACCTGGACACTTGCCTTGCGCACGCCGGCGAGTTGATTTGACGGCGCGGCGTTCCGTGTCCTTTCCACCGTTGCGCCGGAAGTCGCGCCCGAACCCGCCAGCCGGTTCAGACCGTGCGCCACGATGCCGACCACGACGGCAATCACTCCGATCCCGGCCAGATATTGATAACGGTCGGCCACAAACGAGAACTGCATATAGCCATAATCCACAAACCCCAACGTCGGCGACAGCGTGACCGCGAAAAACAGCACACCGGCCAGCGGCCCCCGGCCAATCTGATGCTGGTAACGCCACAGCAGCCCGGCCACCACCACCGCGGCCAGTGCGCATCCCCACGCGAACCAATCGCCGGCGCCGACTTCCCAGTGCGGGTAGATCACCATCAACTCGGCCGGCCACGCCAGTTTTTCGACATAGAACACCAACGAGCGCGCCGCAATCAACGCCCGTTCAATGAACGAATAATCGAACGAGATCAACTCACGGTTCTTGTTGAAAGACCAGTCAGCCAGCGTCACGAACAGCCCCACGAGTAACAACGGCAGCACCCGCGCCACGTCGTTGGCGGTCACGCGACCGTGCTTCCACCAGTGCCAGATCAGCAACGTCGCCGGCAGGGTGACCAGCATGGATTTACACAACAGCCCGGCCGTGAACAACGCCAGCGCGATCGTGTAACGCTGCCAGCGCTGGTCTTCGACAAAGCGCATGTACGCCAAAGCCGCGCCGAGGTAGAACAGCGCCGCCAGCATATCCTTGCGCCCGATCACCCACGCCACCGATTCCACGTGCAGCGGATGCACCGCGAAGATCGCCACCGCCACCCACGCGCCCGGCACGGCCAGCCGCCGGAGGACACGCCACAGCAACAGCGTGACTGCCGAGTGCAGCAGCAGGTTGACGATGTGATAGCCGAGCGGATTGAAGCCCCACAGTTTATGTTCCAGCCAGAAGGTGGTGTAGAGAATTGGCCAGTAGTGCCCTTCGTGTTCGAGGCTGCCGGGCACGAACCAGATCTGCCAGATACCGGCCAGGCTCTGAACCTGCCTGACCTGGAACGCGGCATCGTCCCACACCAGTCCGCCCGAAAGCGCGGGAAAGTAACTGGCCGCCACCAACAGGCACAGCGCGAGAGCGGCCAGCGGCTCGTGCGCCACGCGCTCGCGCCATGAAGAAGCTGGCTGGCGGCTCGGTGTGGCGTGACCGCCCGGCTTGCCGACTTTGCCGGATGCCTCCTCCCGCCGTGGGGAAGTCGGCGGCGGCTGGCGGCGTGTCTTCTTTCTGGTTTTTTCTGGTGCCATGTCTGTTGTTATTTGATAGTGGTTGCGTTGGGTTTTGGGTTGATAGCGGTTGGATTACCCGGCCATGCGGATGTTCACGCTTCGCTGACGGAATGGGCATGACGCGGCGTCATCCATCACTGCGCCCCAGGGTTTTCAGTACCTGCGCGCGACGGGTGCGTGCTTCTTTCAGCGTCGGGTCCAGCGCGAGCGCCCGGTCAAAACTGCGGAGCGCGTCTTCGTGCCGCTTCAGGCGCACCAGCGAGATGCCCTTGCCGATATAGGCCCCTACCCTTCCGGGCTGCACTGCAATCAGGGTTTGAAAGAATTCCAGCGCATCCTCGTAGCGTTGCTGTTTCATCCGCAACGCGCCGAGGTGATCAAGGGCATCCGGGAAGCGCGGGTTGTGTTGCAGCGCCTTCTGGTAGTGCGCCTCCGCCTCCTCCATCCGGCCCATGTTCTCGGCGGTCAACCCGAGGCCGATATATGCCGAGGCGCGATAGGTGTGTGCTTCTTCCAGCGTCGGGTCCAGCGCAAGCGCCCGGTCAAAACTGCGGAGCGCGTCTTCGTGCCGCTTCAGGCCCAGCAACGAGATGCCTTTGCCGATCAATGCCTTGACCCTTCCGGGCTGCGCCTTGATCAGGGTTTGAAAGAGTTCGAGCGCCTCCTGGTAACGCTGCTGCTTGATTCGTAACGCGCCGAGTTGATCAAGGGCGTCCGGGAAGCGCGATTTGCGTTGCAGCGCCTTCTGGTAGTACGCCTCCGCTTCCTCCATCCGGCCCATGTCCTCGGCGGTCAACCCGAGGCCAACAAATGCCGAGGGGTTGTCCGGGTCTTTTTTCTCTGCGATGCGAAAGGCGGCCAGCGCCTCATCCAAACGCCCCATCTGGCGATACTCCCTGCCGAGATTGTAGTGAACGGCTCTCGCCTGCGGGTTGTGGGAAGCGATGTGGCGATAGAAGGTGAAGGTATCCTTGTAGATGCCGGCCTGGCGCCAGGTGAGCGTACCCAGGACGACTACCACCGCCGCCAGAACCACCACCGCCATGACCTGTACGCCCGCCCCGCGCGCGCCCGCCAGTCGGTTCAAGCCATGCGCCACGGTGCCGACCACGACGGCAATCACGCCGATCCCGGCCAGGTATTGATAACGGTCGGCCACAAACGAAAACTGCATATAGCCATAATCCACAAACCCCAGCGTCGGCGACAGGATCACCGCGAAAAACAGCAAACCCGCCAGCGGCCCCCGGCCAACCTGACGCTGGTAATGCCACAGCAACCCGGCCACTCCCACCGAGGCTACCGCGCATCCCCACGCCAGCCAATCGCCGATGCCGACTTCCCATCGCGGGTAAATCACCGCCAACTCGGTCGGCCACGCCAGTTTGCCAACGTAGAACGCCAACGCGCGCGCCGCAATCAATGCCCGTTCAATGAACGAATACTCAAACGAGATCACTTCCCGGCTTTTGTAGAACGACCAGTCAGCCAGCGTTACGAACAGCCCCACGAGTAACAACGGCAGCACCCGCAGCACATCGTCGGCGGTCACGCGCCCGTGCTTCCACCAGTGCCAGATCAGCAACGCCGCCGGCAGCGTGACCAGCATGGATTTACACAACAGCCCGGCCGTGAACAACGCCAGCGCGATTGTGTAACGCTGCCAGCGCCGGTCTTCAATAAAGCGCATATACGCCAAAGCCGTGCCGAGGTAGAACAGCGCCGCCAGCATATCCTTGCGCCCGATTACCCACGCCACCGACTCAACGTGCAGCGGATGCACCGCGAAGATCGCCACCGCAACCCACGCGCCCGGCACCGCCAGCCGCCGCAGGACGCGCCACAGCAACAACGTGACCGCCGAGTGCAGCAGCAGGTTGACGATGTGATAGCCGAGCGGATTGAAGCCCCACAGTTTATGTTCCAGCCAGAAGGTGGTGTAGAGCAGCGGCCAGTAGTGCCCCTCATGTTCGAGGCTGCCGGGCACGAACCAGATCTGCCAGATACCGGACAGGTTCTGAACCTGCCTGACCTGGAACGCGGCGTCGTCCCACACCAGCCCGCCCGAAAGCGCGGGAAAGTAACTGGCCGCCACCAACAGGCACAGCGCGAGAGCGGCCAGCGGCTCCTGCATCACGCGCTCGCGCCATGAAGAACCGGGCTGGGGGGTTGGTGTGGAGTGACCGCCCGGCTTGCCGCCGTCCCCGGACGCACCCTCCCGCGTTGTGGGAGTCGGCGGCGACTGCCGGCGGCGTGTCTTCTTGCTGGTTTTCCCGGACGCCATGCCTGTCGTTACTTGGTATTGATTGGGTTGGGGGTTGGGCTTGATAACGGTTGGATTACCCGGCCATGCGGATGTTCACGTTGCGCTGACAGCATGAGAATGACGCGGCATCATCCACCGCTGCGCCCCATGGTTTTCAGCACGTGCGCGCGATTGGTGCGCGCTTCTTCCATCGTCGGGTCCAGCTCAAGCGCCCGGTCAAAACTGCGAATCGCTTCTTCGTGCCGCTTCAGGCCCGCCAGCGAGACGCCCATGCCGACATACACTTTTATCCTTCCGGGCTGCACCTTGATCAGTGTTTGGAAGAGTTCAAGCGCCTCCTTGTAACGATGCTGCTTGAGCCGCAACGCGCCGAGGTGGTCAAGGGCGTCCGGGAAGCGCGGGTTGCGTTGCAACGCCTTCTCGTAGGACGCCTCGGCCTCCTCCGTCCGGCCCATGTCTTCGGCGGTAAACCCGATGCCGACATATGCCGAGAGATAGTCCGGGTTTTTCTTCTCTGCGATGAGAAAGGCGTCCATCGCCTCATCCAAACGCCCCAGCCGGCGATACTCCCTGCCGAGATTGTAGTGAACGGTTCTCGCTTGCGGGTTGTGGGACGCGATGTGGCTGTAGAAGGTGAAATTATCCTTGTAGAGGCCCGCTTGGCGCCAGGTGATCGTACCAAGGGCGACCAGCACCGCCGCCAGAATCACCACCGCCATGACCTGTACGCCCGCCCCCCGCGCGCCCGCCAGCCGGTTCCACGGCGCCGCGCCCTCTGCCATACCCACCGCCGAGTCGGACGCCGCGCCCGCCAGCCGGTTCAAGCCATGAGCCACGGCGGCGACCACGGCGGCAATCACCCCGACCCCGGCCAGGTATTGATAACGGTCGGCCACAAACGAGAATTGCATATAGCCATAATCCACAAACCCCAGGGTCGGCGACAGCGTGACCGCGAAAAACAGCAGCCCGGCCAGCGGCCCCCGGCCAACCTGACGCTGGTAATGCCACAGCAACCCGGCCACCACCATTGCGGCCAGCGCGCACCCCCACGCGAACCAATCGCCGATGCCGACTTCCCATCGCGGGTAAATCACCGCCAACTCGGTCGGCCACGCCAGTTTGCCGACATAGAACGCCAACGCGCGCGCCGCAAGCAAGGCCCGTTCAATGAACGAATACTCAAACGAGATCACCTCACGGTTCTTGTAGAACGACCAGTCAGCCACCGTCACACACAGCCCCAGCAGCAGCAACGGCAGCACCCGCAGCACATCGTCGGCGGTCACGCGCCCGTGCTTCCACCAGTGCCAGATCAGCAACGCCGCCGGCAGCGTGACCAGCATGGATTTACACAACAGCCCGGCCGTGAACAGCGCCAGCAACCAGGCGTAACGTTGCCAGCGCCGGTCTTCAATAAAGCGCATATACGCCAACACCGCGCCGAGGTAGAACAACGCCGCCAGCATATCCTTGCGCCCGATGATCCACGCCACCGATTCAACGTGCAGCGGATGCACCGCGAAGATCGCCACCGCGACCCACGCGCCCGGCACCGCCAGCCGCCGCAGGACATGCCACAGCAACAGCGTGACCGCCGAGTGCAGCAGCAGGTTGACGAGGTGATAGCCGAGCGGATCAAAGCCCCACAGTTTATGTTCAAGCCAGAAGGTGGTGTAGAGCAGCGGCCAGTAGTGTCCTTCATGTTCGAGGCTGCCGGGTACGAACCAGATCTGCCAGATACCGGCCAGACTCGAAACCTGCCTGACCTGGAATGCGGCGTCGTCCCACACCAGCCCGCCAGAAAGTGCGGGAAAGTAACTGGCCGCCACCAGCAGGCACAGCGCGAGAGCCGCCAGCGGCTCCCGCAACACGCGCTCGCGCCATGAAGAACCCGGCTGGCGGCTCGGCATGGAGTGGCCGCCCGGCTTGCCGCCATCACCGGACGCGCCCTCCCGCCCTGGGAGAGGCGGCGGAGCCTGACGGCGCTGTGTTTTCTTTCTGGTTTTTCTGGCCGCCATGTCTATGGTTTTTGCTTGATAGCGGTTGGATGACCGGGTTGTGCGGATGTGTACGATTCGCTGACAAAATGAAAATAACGAGGAATCATAGCATAAGTTATGACTCAAACAGGCGCGTGATTGTTGCAAGTCCCTTCTGAAGATCCTGTTGATGCGTGACGGAAGACCATGACAGGCGAATCGCGGGCGTCACGCCTTCCGGATAGTCCGCAAACAGCTTGACAATAATCCCATAGTCAGATTCCAGCCGCTTGACCAATTGGCCGTGATCGCAGTCTGGTGTTCCCGTGAACGTGAGGATGCCGGGAGCATGCGGTCCCCGCCATTCCATGAAGCGGCATTGCGGGTTTTCGCCGAGCGTTGCTCTGGCTGTTTCACGAAGGGTCGTCTGGTGTTGCGGTTCCATGTTCCGCCGCCGGTGTTCGCAGGCTTTCGCGAGTCCCGCGATGAGGCCGATGTTGTGCGTCCCGATTTCAAAACGGGACGCCGGCGGCTCTCCCGGCGTGTTTCCCGGAAACGCCCGGCAGTCGGGGTGCCGGAAAAACGAGTCCCGCGCCACCATCGCGCCCGTGCCCAACGGCCCTTCGCACCATTTGTGTCCGGTGAAAAAATAGATGTCGCAATCCAGCGCGCCGAGATCAACGGGGATATGTCCAACGGCTTGCGCGCCGTCTATGATGACCAGGCACCGTCCCGCTCTGGCTAATGCCACCACGTCATGGATCGGGAAGATGCGACCGTCAACGTGCGACACGTGGCTCATCACGATGGCTTTGACGTCGCCCCGGCTCATGTGTGCCCGCATCTCATTCAGAAATGCGTCGGGGGATGTGGGATTGATGGCATGCCTGTGGACGCCGTCGTGTGCGAGCGCCTGCAACGGTCGCGTGATGGAAGGGTTTTCGTGGGTGGTGGTGAGAATGGTATCGCCGGGATTCCATCGCAACGCCGAGAGCGCGAGATGGTGGGCGGTGGACGCATTGGCGGTGAACGCGATGGTTGAAGGATCACCGACGTGCAACAGATCGCCAACCTGTCGCCGACAGTCATGGACCGTGCGGCGATACCACGCCAGACCGGCCTCCGAATACCAATGTTGCCCGAACGCCGTCATCGTCCGTTCCACTTCTTCCTGCGCTTCCGGAAGCGTCGGGCACAGCGCGGCGTAGTTGAGATAGAGCATCGTGGGTCACGGAGTCATGGTTGATGAGGCAGGGAGCGCCGGATCGTTTGCGGAGCATGATCGCCAACGGGGAAGCCCCCCGGAGACAGGAACATGGGCAATCGTCTTACGACACGGGATGCGTTACGGTTTTTTGGCTAAGGCAAGACCGTGCAGGTTGTCGGGGTCGGTGTACCACGCCACGGGGCTGAACCCGGCACGAGTCACCTGCGCTTCCGCCTGGGCACGGGTATATTTTGTGCTGATTTCAGTGAGGATTTCTTCGCCGTCTTTGAGGTGCAGGGTGAACCCCAGTTCGGGAATGGGAATCACCTGTTCTCGCACCGACCGAAGATGCATTTCAATCCGATGCTCGGCCGGATTAAATCGGGCCACGTGGTCAAAGGCGTCAAGGTCAAAGTCAACGCCAATCACGGTCTTGAGCACGCGCAGCATGTTCTTGTTAAAGGCGGCGGTGAGTCCTCCGGCGTCATCATATGCCGCTTCCAGGCGATCCACGTCCGTGATGAGTTGCACCCCAAGGAGCAAAAAGTCGCCCTGGGCCATTTCCTGCTCAATGGACGACAGAAACGCCGAAGCGGATTCGGGTCGCAAATTCCCGATGGTGCCGCCCAGGATGCCGACCAACCGTTTTCCGCCCTGCGGAATGTGCTCCAGATGGGCCAGAAAATCGCCTACCACGCCATGAACCTGTAATCCCCGGTATTCCTCGGCAAGCTCCTGCGCCACTCGCCGCACAATGCCTTCGCTGACATCAAACGGGACATAGAACTTGAGTTGGTTCACCCGTGCCATGGCGTCCAGCAAGACGCGGGTTTTGGTGGCGGCTCCGGAGCCTAATTCCACCAATTCTTCAGCGCCCGTTTGGGCCACGATGTCATCGGCCACGGTGGTCAGTAAGGCATGTTCGGTTCGGGTCTGGTAGTAGGCCGGTAATTCGCAGATTTGTTCAAACAGGCTGGATCCATGGTCATCGTAAAAATACTTGGTCGGCAACTGCCGTGGGGTCGCAAGCAGTCCCGTGCGAATTTCTTCCTTGATGGCCGTGGGATCCTGATTGTTCAGATGCACGTCAATAACGATATCGGAGTGATTCAGCATTCCATCAAATCCTTTGGGTTATGAAAAACGGGTTATGAAAAGGCGAGTGGCGTGACCATTGGACAGCGTGAATGTGTCAAGCGACCGACTGTACCGGGTTGCCCTCCTGTGCGCAAGGGTTGCGAATCGGATGCGCCACGTTTGACGGGTTTCCGGTGTGGTCTTACGCCGGTTCTTGTTGGATGCCGCGCGGTTTGACCCAGGCCTCCACTCTGCCAAGAGCGCCGTCAATCACCAACGCCAGCGCCGCGGCGGGCAACGCACCGGAAAGGATCACGGTGGCGTTGGCCATTTGTAATCCCGCGACAATCGGGACGCCCAACCCTCCCGCTCCAATAAAGGCGGCCAGCGTGGCCGTCCCCACGGTGATGACCGCGGCCGTTCGCACGCCCGCCATGATGACCGGTGCGGCCAACGGGAGTCGTACCCAATAGAGCATTTGCCATTCCGTCATGCCCAGCGCCCGCGCCGACTCCACGGCCTGCGGCGCCGCGTCGCGGAGACCTGAATAGGTGTTTCTGACAATGGGAAACAGGGAGTACAGCCACAAGGCGATGACGGCCGGGAGTGCGCCGATCCCGAACACCGGAATCATAAAGGCGAGCAACGCGATGGACGGGATGGTTTGTGTCAGCCCAATGCCCCGAATGACGGGTTCGGCAACGGGTCGGTGGCGTTCAAGCAGCAATCCCAACGGGACAGCCGCGAGGATACCCAGGCCCAACGAGAGGCCGGCGAGGACGAGGTGTTCGAACGTTCGATTCATCAGGGTGGTCCGATTTGACCACAGATAGGCAAGCAGCCCGTCCCGATTCGTCGTCGGCGCAAGTTCGGCGTCATCGGTCGCGAACAGGTGGAGCGCCGACAAGGCATCGCGGGCCACCGTCTCGATTGATTCCCCGCCTTCCTGGAGCCGGTAATTCAATTCTCGCATGGTCTTTGCGTCAAACGCGTTGGTGAGCAATCCCAGGATCGCGCCCAGCTCCGGGTATTGTCGAAGCGTGGCGCCGCGTATTAATCCGGACGCTTCATAGGGCGGGAAAAATTGTTGATCGTCTTCCAGCAACACAAAATCGTATGCGGTCAGGCGTCCGTCAGTGGTATAGATGTCAAGGATGTCAATCTTTCCCGCCGCCGCCGCCTGGTATTTCAAGGATTCCTGCATGGCTTGCACGTGTTGAAACGTGAGACCGTATCGGGCTTCAAGGCCGGGTAATCCATCCGGCCGTTTAAGAAATTCATAGCCAAAGCCCGCTGTCATGGACGACGACACCGCCGCGAGATCGGAAATGGTGCGGAGGGGGGCGTCGGTCGTCCGGGATCGAGGGACCGCGAGCGCATAGGCATTTTCAAAGCCCAACGGATTCAGCCACCACAAATCCCAACGATGGAGAAACTCCGACCGAACGGTGATGAGGGCCGTGCGCGCGTCGCCCGTCGGCTTGTGCCGAAGAATGCTGGCCAGCCCGGTGCCCGTGTATTCCGGGTAGAGATCAATGGCGCCGGTGCGAAGCGCCTCAAAGCAGATCTGCGTGCCCGCCAGTCCCAGGCGTCGCTCCACCTCAAGGTCGGTCCGGGCTTCAATCAGTTGCGCGAAGATTTCTGCAAGGAGTTTGCTCTCCGGGAAGTTTTTGGATCCAACGACAAGGTGACCGTCCCGGCCAAAGGCGGGGCCGGGTGGCGCGAGCAGCAGGACAAGCCCCAGCACGGCGATGACCCACGTGTGTCCGGTGTGTCGTCCCGTGCGCGCCATGTGAACACACGATCCGGTCATGGGCGACGTCCATCGGAGCGATAGTGCATCAAGCGCGACACATCGTCGTGTGCGGGAGCCTGGAGCAGGTCGTCGGGGCGTCCGATTTGCAGGAGGCGTCCATCTTTCAGCACCGCGATCCGGTCGCCGAGACGCAACGCCTCGTCAATATCATGCGTGACCATGACCATGGTTTGCTTGAGACCGTGCTTGAGATCGAGAAAATGCTGTTGCAGGTCGTGACGGGTCATGGCGTCGAGGGCGCCAAAGGGTTCGTCGAGCAAGATGATTTCCGGGTTGGCCGCGAGGGCTCTGGCAAAGGCCACGCGTTGGCGTTGCCCGCCGGACAGTTCAATGGGATACCTGGTGCGAAAACGTGGCGGGTCGAGTTTCATGAGTTCGAGGAGCGCGTCCACGCGGGTCGCTGTTCGTTGCGGCTCCCATCCGAGCAGGAACGGCACAAGGCCGACGTTGTCTTCGACGGTCCAGTGCGGCAGCAGGCCGGCGTCCTGTTGTACGTACCCAACGCGGCGGCGGAGCGCGATGGGGTCTTGAACGCGCAAGGCTTCTCCGTGAAGGCGCACATCGCCCGATGTGGGGTGCTGCAAGCCGTTCAACAGGCGAAGCAGTGTGGTTTTGCCGGACCCGCTTTCCCCAATTAGAATCAGGGTCTCGCCTTGACTGACATCGAGATTGACGTCCTGAAGGGCGTGCACGCCGGCGCTGAATTCCTGACTCACATTGTGGACGCTGATCACGGGTGCGGACGTCATGCGTGATTCTTTTCCTTGACAAGACTCACTATGGATATATTACAAAAGGCCGGACAGGACGGTTGTGCCCGCTTTCCCTGTGCGGGAAAGTGAGTCTGTGTCACATGCCGTCACACGTTAGCCATGTTGGCGCCTTGATCGCAACACGTGATTATGCCGGGTTTAGTTGAAATACGAAAGGAATTATCCGCGGCGCGGGCCTGCACCGACCGGATTTTTTCGCTGTTTAAGCCGGAGACGCTTTATGAGCGCCCCATTCCCGAACGCCATCGGGTGATTTTTTACGTGGGCCATCTGGAGGCGTTTGACTGGAATCAGATTTGCCGGTGGACGCTGGGGCAGTCCTCCTTTCATCCCACGTTTGATACGCTGTTTGAGGCCGGCATTGATCCCGAAGTCGGATCAGCGCCGGACGATGCGCCCGCGGAATGGCCTGCGCTGGATGCCGTTCGGGAGTATAACGCCAAAGCACGGGAAGCGGTGGATCGTGTGCTGGACAAGGCTCCGGAGACGATCCTTCGCATGGCGATTGAACACCGGTGGATGCACGCCGAAACCACGGCCTACCTTCTGCACCACGCGTCGAACAGCGGAAAAATTTTGCCTTCCGTCTCGCCATCACCCGACGGGCCGCCGCCTCGTCATACCATGATGGACATTCCCGACGGTGCGGTGACGCTGGGCCGGGAAGGCGGCTTTGGCTGGGACAATGAATTTGGTGAGCACCAGCAAGCGGTCCCGGCCTTTGCGGTCGGCAAATATAAAGTCACCAATCAGCAATATCTGCAATTTGTGGACGACGGCGGGCCGGTGCCTCCGTTTTGGGTCAAGCGGGGAGACCTCTGGTGTTTACTGGCAATGTTTGAAGAAATTCCGTTGCCCCTGCATTGGCCGGTGTATGTGTCACTGCAAGACGCGATGGCCTATGCGCAATGGGCCGGGTGTTCGCTACAGACCGAAGCGCAATTTCACCGGGCGGCGTATGGCGTGCCGACCGGTGAAGAACGCGCGTATCCGTGGGGGAATCAGCTTCCCAATGGCGTGCATGGGAATTTTCATTTTCGGTTTTGGGATCCGGTTCCGGTCACGGCCAATCCGCACAGTGACAGCGCCTTCGGCGTGTCCCAGTTAGTCGGCAATGGCTGGGAATGGACGTCAACCCCGTTCCATCCCTTTGAAGGCTTCCAGTCCCATCCCACCTATCCGGGCTATTCCGCCCGCTTTTTTGACGACGATCATTTCATCGTCAAAGGCGGCGCCCCCACCACGGCCACCTGCCTGCTGCGCCGGTCATTCCGCAACTGGTTCCGCCGGGGCTATCCCCACGCCCATGCCGGGTTTCGGTGCGTCAAAAACGCCTAAAACGCGAACCGCTCACCGAGGTTGAAGAAGCCTGGGTGAAGGAAGCGGAACGCCGGTTTTCGGCATGGCGCAAGGGGGATCGAATCGGGGTTCCGCGTGAACGGGCGTTCAAGCGGATTCGCAAGGAACTTGGTTGGTGACCGCTGTCATGCACCTCAAGCGGAAGCCCGGATACTGGGCGCCGAGAACACAAAGGCGCCTTCGTGAATAACCGAAGCAAAGGCGTCTCTGTACGTTCTATGAACAACAAGCAAAAACTCGAAAGACAGTGGCGGCATCACGGAGACCGTGGGTTGGAAAGGCGGCGGCGGTTTTTGGTATTATCGGCTGGCTCCTTCGTTGCCGGAGCGGGATCAATTCGGCAATCCCGTGATCAGCAGACAGTACAACCCGGCGAAGACAGGGCAGCGGGAGTTAGGGATACGTTGATATAATGGCTCCTGAATGACGCCTTACGAGTTAACCAAACATGCGCGTGAAAGTTTGCGAAAACGTCCCATTATCAGGATGGAATGGGTTGAGCGAGTCATTGAAGCGCCGGAGTGGGTGAACCCCGACCGTGCTGATTCAGAATTGGAGCATCGCCTGCTCGTGTTATTGTGACCGTAAGATGAGAAGGCAACCATGAAACTGCGAATTGACGAAGAAGCCGATGCGTTGCATTTGGAACTGGTCAATGTTCCGGTGCGCCTCACGGCGTGTGTGCTTAAGAGATACTGAAGATGTCCTGTGCGTCTGACGATTCCTCCCTGCACGGTGGTGACGACATGAAAACTTCTTTTGCATTGTTGAGTCTGTTGTGTGCGGTGTGCGCGGTCCTGTCGGCGCCGGGTCCGGGTGCGCTGGCGCAGCCTTCAAACGCCCCCACGAAAACGATTGTCGGCGACCTGCTGATGATTGATCGGGATCTCTACATTGTGCGGGGCGACCGGGGCGAAATTCAGATTGAGGCCGTGCCGGACACGAAGATCGCGGAGCCTTTTCAATTCGGCGACCGCATCAAAGCGCATGTGCTGATGAACAACAAGGCGTTGACGATTGACCGCGCCGGTCCCGATGACGTGCCGGGGGTCATGGTGCATGGTGCGTCCACCTTGCCCCGTTCCGCTCCCGATGCGATCAAAGCCCCGGCCGTTGTGGATGTGCCGAGCCAGACAAGTGCGCCCGCCGTTTTAGATGCGGGTCGTGATGACGGGACCAAAGTCGTTGAAGGCCAAATTTTGATGGTTGATGGAGATTTCTACGTCCTTCGCGGCGAACGAGGTGAAATCCGGGTGGAACGCACACCCGACACCAGGATGAGCGGTACGTTCAAATTTGGCGATTTTATCAAGGCGACGGTGACCCCGACAGACCGGGCACTGGTGATTGAACGGCTTCGTTGACGGATTCAGTCAAGCGGATGACGCCTGGTGACCGGCGCCGACATTGAACAGATTGAGCACTTAGAGACGCCCAATTTGGGCGTCTCACGGGTAATACCCAGGCTGGCGTATCAATGCGGCACGGGGTTTTGGAATGTCTGTGAGCAGGTCGCATCCACGCGATGTTCGCTTGCGGTCATATAGTTGATAGACATCTATGGTTTAAGATATGTTTTCCGGATTCCGTTGCCGCCAATAACCGTCTATTCCCACACTGGAGAAGCCGTACAATGAAAACCAGCATGGCCATAATTGCTTCATCGCATAGTACGCATCTACCCCCCCCCCCCGAAAAATTTACCGTTAAAACAACCGCTTAGCGCGTTCCGCCGTTGGCGCACAACACCACTTGCGTGGCTGTTCGCCGCCTTCGCCCTGTCATGCCTCGCACCCGCTAACGCTATTGCCCTGACAAACCCTCCTGCAACCCTCACCTTAGGCACCGTCAACGGCATCAATCTGAACCTGGCTTCACCGACAACCACGGCAGCCGGTAAAACCTATTATCACTTAGACCCAACTCTCGATGGAGCGTCCGTGGATGATGCCATCACCCATGACGCGCTAGATACGTTGCTCAATAGCGGCACCGACACGGATGTAACACAAGAAGGAATGCACAACGGTAGCGATGACGCGCGTTCAGTGATTGTCAATGAGTACACCGTGATTTTACCGACTTACGATGAACTGAGTACTTTTACTGCTAGTCCTGGTTACGCCACCCTTCCAGCTTCATTGCGGGCCGCTACTATCTGGTCGGCTGATCGGGTCGCAGATGAACAGCATGACGCTTGGTTTGGTGGGCGAAGAACACCCAGAAACGATACTAATGATCACAACGTATTCTTTGAGGTACAATCCTCCCCGACCTTTGGCACCGCCACCATCCTCCCCCAAATCTACACCGCCGGCACGACTATCACGACCCTGACCCTGCCGCTGGGCACCGGCGGCACCGATTCGCTTGCCTACACCCTGACCCCGACCGCATCCATCCCGGCCGGGCTGAACTTCGACCCCGCCACCCGCGAGCTGTCCGGCACACCAACCACCACCACCGGAACCACCGCCACACTGACCTACACCGTCACCGACAGCGCCACTCCTCCGCGCACCGCCTCCCTGACCTTCACCGCGACAGTCTCCGTGCTATCCATCATACTGACGCCCACATCCCTGACGCTGACCGAGGGCGCCACCGCCACCTACACCGCCGTTCTCGACACGCTGCCGACCAGCACGGTGACGGTGACCATCGCCGGCGATGGCGATGTCACCCCCGCCCCGCCCACACTGATGTTCACCACTGGCAACTGGAACGCCGCGCAGTCGGTCGTACTCACCGCCGGCGAGGATACCGACGCGGTACAGGATGTCGCCACGCTGACGCACACCGCCGCCGGCGGCAACTATGCCGGCGTCGCCGTGAACCTGGCCGTCACGGTGACCGACGACGACACGCCGCCGACGTTTGCCGCCGGCGCCGGCATTCTCGACCAGCGCTACGCCATCAGCGAGGCCATCACCACGCTGGAGCTACCGCAAGCCACAGGCGGCATCGGCACGCTGTCCTACACCCTGACGCCGCTGCCGGGCGGGTTGGCCCTGAACGCCCGCACGCTGTCCGGCACACCGAGCGAGATTGTGACCCGAACCATGATCTACACCGTCACCGATATGGCCACCCGCGCCGATGGCGTCACCCCGGCCCCGCTCATGGCATCCTTGAACTTCACACTGACGGTGGCGCGCAAGGTTTCGGCCACGGCCAACACCGCCACGGCCATGACGCTACCCGATGGTGAAGCCGTCGGCTATGTGACGCTGCCGGTCGTCGGCAACCTGCTCGCAGGCATCCCGCCCCAGACCGTCGCGCCGGCGCCACCGGGCCTTATGTTCAGCCTGACGGTGGATATTGCACTGACGGACGCCGCCGGCGACGACCTGTCGCTGCCGACACCCGCAACCGTCTGTCTGCCCACCACCGACATCCCGGCGGGCAGCGATCCTGTGCTGTTCCACTACCCATCGGGAAGCTGGGAAGAAATCGGCCGCGACACCGCCACTCGCGCCGGCTTTGTCTGCGGAGAAACCACCACCTTTTCGCCGTTTGCGGTCGGCTCTTTTGAAATTGCAGACGCGCGGCTAAGCGCCATCAGCCAGGTCATCCTGCCGGAAGTGGCACGGGCCATCACAGACACCACCGTCAGCGCCATCGCGCGCCGACTTCATCACGCCGGCGCCGACAGCCACGAATTCGGCTCCGTCACCCTCGGCGGCCAGTCCACCCTGGCCGACATCCTGACCACCGGCGGCCAGGCGCTGGCCGACGGCACATTGAACCTGCACACCATGCTGGGCCGCTCCGCGTTTGTCCTGCCGCTCAATCAGGCCGGCGACCTGGTGCAGGGCCTGACCCTCTGGGGCGGCGGCGACTACCGAGCCATCGGCGGGAGCGGCGACGCCACGGACTGGGACGGTGCCCTGTTCAGTGCCCGCCTGGGCGCGGACGCCCGTGTGCGAGCTAACCTGCTGACCGGAGCGGCGCTCTCCTGGACCCAGGGCGACTTTGAGTATGGCGCACTGGCGGACGACCCCACCGCCGGCGGCGGCGACTATACCCTGCGGATGACCAGCCTCACGCCCTACGTCGGGTGGTCGGTCGTGCCGGCGGGCGGGCTGGACGTGTGGGCCACGGCGGGCTACGGCTGGGGCGAGGTGTCCATCACCGATACCATCGTGGACGCACTCCAGACGAGCGATGCCACGACGGTCATGGTGGGCGGCGGCGTCAGCGCGCAGGTGTTGAAGACGCGCACCAGCCGGGTGCGGGTCAAAGGCGAACTCATGCAGACCTCCATGGATCTGGACGGCCACGACAGACTTGGCGCGTTGACGGTGGAAGCGCGGCGGGCGCGATTACAAGTGGAAGGGCGCCATGAACACGAGTTAGCCGGCGGCGGGCGGCTGGGCGGCACGTTGGAGGCCGGGCTACGGCGTGACGGCGGTGACGGGCTAACCGGCACCGGCGCGGAAATGGGCGGCGGGGTCCAGTATCGTCACCCGGCCCAGGGCGTCACGCTTTCCGGTCAGGGCCGTGTCCTGCTGGGGCATACGTCAAACTACGAGGACTGGGGCATCGGGGCGGCGCTGACGGTCATCCCCGGCAAAGGCGGCGAAGGGCTGGCCCTGCGGCTATCGCCTACCTACGGGCAGACCGTGACAAACACCGCGCAACTGTGGGATCAGAGTGCGGCGACCCTGACCGGGACTGATGCGGCGGCCGTGGGGCAGAGGATGAACGCGGAAGTGGGCTACGGGCTGGCCATTGCGGACGGGCAGAACCTGCTGACGCCGTATGGAAAGCTGACGTGGGGCCAGGGAACGCGGGATTACCGGCTGGGAAGCCGTCTGACACTGGCGTCGGGACTGAATCTGTCTCTTGAGAGCCGACGCGGGGAGACCCCTGGCGCGGCTGCGGATCATGGTGTGCTGTTGAATGTTGTGTGGGGCTGGTAACGCCCCAGGCTGGCTATCAACGCGTCATACATTTTCTATGGGTATTGGCGCGACCGTGTCCGCCGGGGTAAAGCTGAAAATTTTTGAATAAAAATACAGCTCGTTGTCCAGGACTTGTTTGATATGCTCGGCCCGTCGAAATCCATGCTGCTCTCCTTCAAAGGCGATGTAGGCGACGGGAAGCCCTTTGGATCGCACCGCGTGGAACATGGCCTCCGCCTGGTTCGGTGGGACCACGGCGTCTTCCAGTCCCTGAAACAGAATGAGCGGACAGGACAGCCGGTCGGTGAAATGAATGGGCGACCGCTGATCGTAGAGGTCGGCGTGTTCCGGGAGCGGGCCAATGAGGCGGTCGAGGTAGCGCGATTCAAATTTATGGGTATCCCGAACAAGCGCCTTCAGGTCCGAGACGCCGTAGTAGCTGGACCCGGCCGCAAATTCCTCGCGAAATGTTAACGCGCACAACGTGGTAAACCCTCCCGCACTGCCGCCCGTGATCGCCACGCGAAGTGGATCCACGGCGTCCCGGTTGATGAGCGCCGTGACCGCACTGACGCAATCATCCACGTCAACGATGCCCCATTGACCGTTGAGGCGTTCTCGATAGGCACGGCCATATCCCGTGCTGCCGCCATAGTTCACGTCAAGCACGGCACAGCCCCGACTGGTCCAATATTGAATCATCAAGTTCAGGACGGGAACACAGGCGCCGGTCGGGCCGCCGTGGCTTTTGACGAAGAGCGGGGGGCGCGTCGATGGCGGGCCCTGACAATCCGCGTTGCGCGGCGGATAATAGAACGCATGCCCGGTCGCGCCGTCTTTGGTGGGATAGGTGATGGCGGACGGGACGGAAATATATCCGGCGTCCACGGAACATTCCACGGAGCGTTGCAGGACGGTCACGTCTTGCGAGTCCAGATCAATCTGCACAAGCGCCGTGGGTTCGGACGGCGAACCGGCCGTGCACAACACGTTGGATTGATGGACGTGGATGTTGTCAAAGGTGGTGTAGGGCAAATCGAATCGTTCGAGCGTCTGTTGCGCGGCGTCCACGCGTCCCAGATGCCAGAAGCCATGCTGTGTATAGGCACAGATTACGCGGTGAGCCGACTCAAACCCATAGAGCCTTTGACCCAATGTCCATTGCGGACCGCCGAATTCCGCCTCCATCGGGCAGAGCGGGACGGCCTGTTCGTCGGCCAGGCGGTACAGATTCCACCAGCCGGAGTGATCCGACACAAAGTGCAAGCGGCCATCCGGTGACCACTCCGGTTGACACACGGAGACGTCGGGTCCTCCGGCCACCCGTCGTGGAGCATGGAGCGAGCCATCCGGGCGAAGGTCGGCCACCCAGAGTTCCGTGCCGTCCCAGGGCATATTCGGATGGTTCCAGGTCAGCCAGGCGAGTTGTTGCCCATCGGCACGCACACGGGGAGCGGCGTAAAAGTCATTCCCGGAAACCAGTATCGCGCCGGTTGTGTCATGCGGGTCGCCGTCAAGAGGGATGCCGACGATGGCGTTTCGCGGTTCCTGGTCGGGATGGGTATGATCTTCGCGAATGCAAAGAAGCCGATGGCGTCTGCGGTCTTTGCATCCATCGCCATAGCGCATGGGGGCCTCTGCGGTGAGGGGTTCTGGTGGCTCGCCCCGGCGCTGTTGATACAGCCGTTGATCGGAAAAATTGGAAAAATACACGATCCCATCCGCCACGCAATATGCCCCGCCTCCATATTCATGGACTCGGGTTCGAACGTTCAGGGGGGTGGGAGTCAGTGTGTGGCGAGTGCCATCGGCGTCCTGGCGGACAACCGTATTTCTCCCGCCCTCAATGGGACGGCTTTCCAGCCAGAACAGGTGGTCACCATCAAGCGCGAGTTGTCCGAGTGTGATGGATCCTGAAACAATCCGGTTGGACGTGACAGGGGATTTCCATGACCCGTAAGGCGCGATATGCGGATTCGGCATGATAGACTTGTGAGGCCCGCCTGTCCGGATGCGGGAAGGAAACAGTCAGCGTAAGCGAACGGGTGTGCCGATGATGTCAGTGCGAAACGTGAACGGCGGTTTGGTAGCGAGGACACTTTCGAGAGGCAATGGTGACAAGCTCAACAATATGGTTGAGGCATCGCCCGCAACAGCTATCTTCGTCGTCAATGCCCAGCGTGGCGGCCAGCTTGTTCGGGCAGGTTATGCCGATGCGGCCAAGGTTTTCGACGTCGGATTCTGTAATGCCTTTGCACACACAGACGTACATAGTTTTTTAACCGAATACGATATTGATTACCGTTCTCATTCGCTGAAATTATAAGCGTGAGTCAGGGCGGTTGTCAAGCCGGAACCATAAGAAAATTTTGACAGGGTTGGGCATCAGAGAACGTAAGGGTGACGACACGGTTTGCCACCTGTTGATTCGTGCATGATTGAACCCGCTACAGATGGCGTTGTCCTGACCGGACACAGTGGCCGGAGAAAGCGGGTCAAGGTTGTGGGGGGCAAGCCATCGTATGTTTGTGAGACATTGTCCGTCCAGGCCGGCTGTTCAGGCTGTCCGTCCATCCGTTCGGCTCGGTCGTTGGACGCCATGAAAAGGGAGAAAGGTTGGGCGAAGGTTTGCAACCGCTCCGGCCGCTTTTTATAATCCACTTTTACTCGTGTGACCTATGGACCACTTTTCCCTTTCACCGACGTTTCGTGACGCGCTCGCTGGTCGAGTGAGCGCCGATGTTGCGCAGACCGTCTCGACCGCCCTTCTTGATGCGGGCGTGGCCGGCCCGGTCTCCGAATTGTGGGAAGAACTTCAGGAGCGTTCCGCGAAAATCGCGGGGCACGTCGTTGACGCTCTCCCAGAGATGGTGGAGCGATGCGGTCCCGAGGCGGTCGTCGTATGGATGGATCTGACCATTGCGCTGGCCGGACGTTCTGGTGCGATCAGCATGCAATACCTGAAAGAAAGCCCGCGACTGTTGGGAGGGCTGGCGTCGTTCGCTCTTCGCCGGGACGTGGTCGCGACGACATTGGAACTGGCCGATAGCGATTCGGAGTTTGCGGCGAACTGCGCTCTTGCATTCTTCCGGCAGGCTCCGGAATTGTTGGCCGTTGATGCGCAGGCCAATCTGGCCAGGTGGGCGGAGATCGGTCAGGAATTGACGGAGTGGAATCAGGTGTTGGGCATTGAGTTTCTTCGCGCCTGTCCGAATGTGGCGGCGGCGCTGGCGTTTGATGATGTGCGCCCCTGGGTGGCCTTCGGTATGAAACTGATCACGAAAAACAGTTTGGGACAACCGGATTACATGGGCGTTCTTGAATTCTTTCGCAGGAGTCCCGGCCTGATTGGCGCCATCCCCGATGCCGACCTTCGGCCAAAACTCGTGCATGTGGGATCCTCCCTCGCGGATCACTCTCCTGAAACCGCGCTGACTTTTTTGGCGGAAGCTCCGGCGCTTATCAGTATGCTGCCATCGGTGGAACGGCGACTGACTGTGCTCCAGTACGGAGGGCTGCTTGCCGAACGCGACGCCTCTGTGACGATGGAATATTTTCGACGCGCGCCGGAGGTCGTCCGCATCGGCCAGGGGGCGGAGGGCCGGGACGAAGCCTTTGACACGTGGTTCCGCGGCGGTATGGAAGTCCTGGACTACAGCGTGGAGGGCGCGCGCGCGTATTTTGCTCTTGAAACCGCACAGGCGCTGCGTTCAATTGAGCGGGCGACGCATGGCGTGCCGCTTCGACAGGTGGCTCGCTCGTTACAACTGTTCGCACACATGATTTGTGGCCAACCGGTGCGGATCGCTTCTCTGGCCGACTCGGCGCAGACGGCTCATATGGAGTTCACACCGGAAGGGCCTCTCGTCTCTTTGCCCGTGATCATGAATCAGTTTCCGGTGAAGGCACAGAACGTGCGGGGCTATACGGTCATGGTCGCGCATGAGGTCGGTCACGTGGAGTTTGGAACGTATCGTATAGACATGCCGTTCCTTCGGGAACTGGCGCAACGGGTCGCGGATCGCTATCACCATGGTGACGAAGAGGCGAGGCAGCTTCCCGACTCGCTTTCCCTGCAAGGCGGCGACGACGCCCTGTCTCGCCAGGATGCGGGTGCATCGGCGAGTAGCGGGCCGGCCATCAATGGTCTGACGGACTTCTTTTTTCTCTATCCTCAACAAGGGGTGATGCGGGATTTGTGGACCATTCTTGAAGATGCGCGCGTGGAGTTTTTGTTGCAACGGGACTATCCGGGCCTTCGCCATGATTTGGCCGAGGTCTCCCGCGCATCGGTGCGGACTCGCTCCCTTTTGCACGGCATGACGGCCAGAGAGATGGTGCTGGATCATCTCCTGCTCCTTGCGACCCAGGGATCCGGCGAGCACCCCATCCCGCACGATCTTCAGCCGGTCGTGGATCGTTGTTGGGAATATGCGCGGACGATTTTGCATCCTCATGCGACGCACGAGCAGTCTGTCGAATTGGCTGACCGAATTTACCAAACGCTGGATGACATGATCGGCAGCTTGCACGCCACTGTCGGGGAGCGGGCGGATGCCGATCAACCGAATGAGCAGGAGGAGCTTGGCGCGGGGCCTCGCGCGGCGGAAGAAACGGCGGGAGGCTATCGCGCCGTGACGAATTGGGCCTATCGGGGCGCCATGAATCCGGATTTGGTCCGGAGCGGACCGGATGAGTCTGACGACGGCGCGAGTGCATCGGAAGCGACGGCGCCGGATTTCGGAAAGGCCGATGCGCCATTTTTGTCGTCAACGCATCGCGCCGAAGAGCGTCACGCAGAGGAACGCCGGAACGTTTCCGAGCAAGAAGCCGCCGGCGCTCATGCCGCCTCCGTCCTTGATGAGGCGCTTCATACGCAAGGAGCGGGCGATGGGCCGTGGGCCGTTCCCTCCGGTCACGCCGAATCGTCTGTGTATGCTGAATGGGATGGCGGGCTTCAGGACTATCGGCTCAAATGGTGTCGGGTGATTGAGCGTCCCGGAGAAGAGGGGAGGCAGGATTTTGCTCCGAGTGTTCTGGAACAGCATGCCCCGGCCATGCGGGTCTTGCGTCGGTATTTTGAAACCATCCGACCGACGGCCTTGCGCCGCGTCCACGGCTGTGCCGATGGCGACGACATTGATCTGGACGCCGCGATTCGTCGCGTGGCTGAACAACGAGCGGGCGTTGACCCGTCCGACCGGATTTATCAGCGAAGGGAGAAGCGCGAACGTCACGTGGCCGTGGCGTTTGTGGTGGATATGAGCGGATCAACGGGGCGGCAATTGGAGGAGGGGCGCCGTCGCGTGATTGACGTTGAAAAGGAAGCGCTGGTCTTGTTGACGGAGGCCATGGATGCCATCGGGGACGACTATGCGCTCTATGGATTTTCCGGCCAGGGCCGTCACCATGTTGAGGTGATCGTGCTGAAGGATTTTGGCGACACGCGACGTTCGCAAACGGGGCAACGCATTGAGGCGATGACGCCGCTTCGGCAAAATCGTGACGGGGCCGCGATTCGACACGTGACACACAAACTGCTGCGTTGCCCCGCCCGGCATCGTGTGCTCATGCTGTTGAGTGACGGACGACCCCTTGACGGCGAGTATGGGGAGGAGTACGCCCTTCAGGATACCCGCATGGCGCTTCAAGAGGCACGGCAGCGGGGGATCAGGCCGTTTTGTGTCACCATTGATCAAGAGGCGAGCGGCTATCTCAAACGTATGTATGGAGACATTCACTACTGTGTCCTGGATGACGTGCGAACACTGCCCGAACGGTTGCCTCGGATGTATCAACGATTGACGGGGGGGCGTTCCTGATGCGTCGTGCGTTCCGCATCGCGTGTCGGGCAATGAGGTGGGATGAGATCCGGCTCCCGGATTCCGGAACGTAATGGTTGATCAATCTCAAGAACACGTGGTGCCGCCGTGGCTGCATAAGTTGTTTACCGGGCATCAGTATCCGTACGTCCGCCGCCTCGCCAAATTTGATAAGAAAGATCGAAAAATCGGCGATGCAAGTTCCGATCCGTCTCGTGAGGAAATTGAGGCCAAATTCCAGGAAGTGTACCCTCGCTGTTCCGCGAGGATTTTGCAGGAAGTGAAACAGGGGATGATTGTGAGTTTCAGGGAATTGGGATTCTATCAGCCGGGCTGCTATCGGGAACTGGTTGAGACGCCGGAAACGTTTCTTGCCCGTGAATACGGAAGAAAAAAAATCAAAGTCAATTTTTATGACGGCGACGGTTTCGTCTGCACCATTAATTTCAAAGTGGGAGGGTGGGCCAGTCATGACGATGACGATTAGGATGGGAGAACGCACCGGTCCCACGGCCCGGTGTTCGTGTTCCGCCCGCAAGGCGAAGCGCCCGCGTTGTGATGTTGCTCGCGGGATTCGAACGAACGCCAGGATGGTGGGTGGGCCATGACGAAACGGAAAATCACCGTCGTTGGAGCGGGGAACGTCGGAGGCTCCATCGCGCAGCGACTGGCTGAAAAGAGCGGGTACGAGATTGTCCTGGTGGATATTGTGGACGGCCTGTCGCAGGGCAAAGCCCTGGACATGGCGCAGGCGGGAGCCGTGTGCGGCGATGATTCGCGGATCATTGGAACCGGTTGTTATGACGAGACCGCCGACTCCGACGTGGTGGTGGTCACGTCGGGCATTGCGCGGAAGCCCGGCATGAGCCGATCTGAATTGCTTGAGACCAATATCCAAATCGTTCGATCCGTCGTGCGGGAAGCGAGCACGTATTCGCCCGCGGCCATCTTCATCATTGTGGCCAATCCGTTGGATGCGATGACGTACGTCGCCTGGCGGGTGAGCGGATTTCCCAAGCAGCGAGTGGTGGGCATGGCCGGTGTTCTGGACTCCGCCCGGTTCAGCCTGTTCATTGCCAGGGAGTTGAACGTGTCGGTCAACGATGTGCGGGCCATGGTGTTGGGCGGGCACGGGGACGCGATGGTGCCCCTGATTCGCCACACGACGGTCAAGGGGCGGCCCGTGGATGAATGTCTGTCACCGGAGACGCTCAATGCCCTCATCACTCGCACGCGCAACGGTGGAGCGGAAATCGTGAATTTCCTGAAGACAGGGAGCGCCTACTACGCGCCGGCGGCGTCGGTGGTCGAAATGGTTGAAGCCATGCTGCGGGGTCAGGACAAGGTGTTGCCCTGCGCGGCGCTGTGCGAAGGCGAATACGGACTCCACGGCGTCTATATGGGCGTACCCGTCCGTCTGGGGAAAAATGGCGTCGAGGAGATACTGGAGTACGACCTGACGCCGGAAGAACAAACCGCGTTTGATGTGTCGGCCAAGGGCGTCCGGGAATTGTGCCGGGAGGTGGATAAGCTGCTGGGTGGGTGATGATTGCCCATACCCATATTATGGCGCATCAGTACGCTTACGCCAGCAAGAGGCATCTGCCAGTTCCTGTGCGTGGCGCTTCTGTTTCTCTCGTTGATTTTGGACAGAGAATGTTGGCAGAACGATGTCCGCATGATATGGATTACTATTGGGGATTGGTGTGGCAATTACGCTACGCCCATTTTTACAAGCCTTTTTAGCGGTAACAATGGCCCATCCGTAGAAATTTCGGTTACGCGCATTTGCTGTCAGGTCAGCGATTTCAGTCGCTTCATCCAACGGGGCAAGCGTGAGCCTGTCAACAGAAACTTCTGCAGTATCTTCCTGAACCAAGAAAGCGTTCAATGGAACTCTTGATCGTTGTGCGCGTTTGGCTTGGTCTTTCGAAAACACACCCCGCCCGAGTTCTTCATTCAATGCAATGTCGTTGGGGATTGTCATGGTGATTGTTTACCTTGTTGTTTCAGTTCGGCCAAGGCTTCACGAACGAAACCATCAGGAAGTGTTTCTGTTGTGTCATACCGGGCACATCGGTGCTTTCCACTCATATTGACTAGGCACAGTGCCCCTCCTTCCGCATTACACAGCAAAATAACTGATCTTCCTTGCCCATCAGGGGCATCGATAGCAATTTCGCCATCCGGTGTGGGATATACCTCAAAACGACGCGGAGAAATCCTATACATCTCCCTCAGTAGCCAATCTGCGTTTTTCATGGCCATATCAGAAGGTCGCGGGAATCCTTCTTCACGTGCTTCGTTTCTTGCTTTTCCAAGGTCGTTCAGCGCGTCTTTCAGGTTCGGTTCAGAAATGGAGCCTGCCACAATTTGAGCTAGAAAAGAGTCGTTTCCAAGCGATGTATTGGAGATTACGATGTGGCTGGCCAGAGTATAGGCCTGTTTTGAGTTGTAACCCTCTGCGTTTGGATGGCTTGAAAGAATGACGATATTAGTCGATGTGTCGTGGTTTTTGAAAAAAATTGGTGGGATCCAGAATCTTCCTTCGTTTTTCTTATTAATCACTTCGAGTATCTTTGCTTCTACTAATGTCGCCTCACGGCCTTGCGACGCATCTATGTCGCTCCCAGCTCTCTGTTTTTCTGATCCATGACTTTCAATTTGATTCCGCCATATATCGACAGGAAAAGAAGGTTGTTGTGTAGGAGTTGTCATGAGGCGGTACCCCGAAAATTCAACTTCGTTACAAGTGCATAAAAATCGGATAAATCATCTTCCCAAGATCCTAGAATCTTTGACATCATTTCAATACGTTCTTGTTGATTAGTTCCCGATATATCTCTGTGAATATTTGCATGAAACAGAATGCCTGGGGTTGCGGAGGCATTCTCTGCTTGTTTTTTCCCCTCAATGGCTTCTAAGACAATCATCCTTTTTTCGTATTTGTATATTGTTTTTAAATGAATATCTGGGCAAACATCCTTGAATGACATCCAAGTACCCTTGTCACGTAAAGCAGTTGAAACCTTCTCAGGTTTGTCTGCGGGTGAGCTTCTGAATCCTTGCGGGTTGATGCCAATGGCACTGTATGGGACATGCGGTACCTTATCCAGATAACGTTTTGCCATGTCTGGGCAAATGACGCACTCTTTCGCCAATGGATCTCCAGATTGCTCGAATATCACCCTGTTCGGTTCCGCTTTTACTATCAGGCCACTCTCAAATGTCACTTGCGAAAAGCCCGGTATTGCGATAGGAGGGCCTTGAACCTGCTGGCTTGCATCTACAATTTCGTTGTATCGCAAAAAGTCTGGATTTAGGATTGATGGATTGTTCGAATTCGCAACTAGAACAACTGAGAATCCGACGAGTTTTATGCTACTGTCCGTATCGTCGCTAGGTGTTTTCTGTTTCATGCCGGACATTGTATTAGCAGAGATAGGTGACGCAGTCTTTTCTATCGCCACGCCTCATATGCTCCAGCAACGCGATCATTTGTGGATATATCAAAAAACGACAAGCGCTGACGCGATATTTGCAACGCAATACGGGAGGGAAATTTCCATCCAATCCGTTGGCCCTATTGCTCAACCAACACCACAAACTCTACCAAAAACGCTGTACAAAGTCAAAAATAAGATTTTTTGCCAACAGGGAAACCCCGGTGCAGGCTGGCCCTGAATGCATTACATGTTGACATGGCCAACTTTAGTTCGATGGTGGCCTTATAAGTATTGGGAAGAAGGTAACGGCGGAGCACACATGGACCGCCTCGATTCTCTAATAATTCTCTACGGTATTGTTTGGGCCAGCACCTTTTCCGTCTGTTTCCTTCGGTACTCTTCCAACCGTTTTTTAATTTCTACATCCGACAGCGCCAGAATCGCCGCTGCCAGCAGGGCGGCGTTGACCGAACCGGCTTCGCCGATGGCCAGGGCGGCCACAGGAATGCCGGCGGGCATTTGTACGATGGAGAGCAGGGAATCCAGTCCCTGCAACGCTTTCGATTGCATGGGTACGCCGAGTACGGGCAAGAGGGTTTTCGCCGCGATCACTCCCGGTAAATGCGCCGCTCCGCCGGCGCCGGCGATAATGATGCGGAGGCCGCGTGCCTCGGCGTGGCTGACGTATTCGACCAGGGCATCAGGCGCCCGATGGGCGGAAATCACACGAGATTCATTGGCAATGCCCAGTTGCGTCAGGGTGTCGCCGGCCAGTTGCATGACGGCCCAATCGCTTTTGCTCCCCATCAGAATGCCGACGATCGGTTTATCTTTTGCTGAAGCCACAGACGTTCCTCCTTCGTAGTAGTGTGGAGAGTTCGGTATCAGACAGATGCGTTGCTTCGTCACGTGAGAGTGTACAAATTCAGCATCCTCTTTACAATCGGGAACAGGTGAAAGACGGTCTCCTCGTATCGGACAGAAAGGCCACGACATCATCGTGGTTCGGGCCGGTGTCCTGGGAAGCTGCCGGGTTCCAACTCCTTGATGAGGCAAGGGTTTTTGTGTCCGCGGGGTGGCGAGCGGCTTGACGGAATTATGCGGAGCCTCGTATAGTCAATCCCCTTCATTGTCGCGTGGCGCGTGGCATTTTACCCATGACTTGTGGCGTTTGTATATGGAACAAGAGTCCCCTCTTCGTTTGCTGACCCCGTTTGACGGCGAGCCGTGGGATATTGACGGCTACCTCAACTCGGGGGGGTATGAGGCCTGGCGGCAGGTCGTGCGGGATCGCAATCCCGACCGGGTCATTGATGAACTGAAGCGGGCCGGTCTCCGGGGGCGGGGCGGGGCGGGATTTCCGACAGGAGTGAAATGGGACAAAGTGGTGCATCATCGGCTGACGGAGCGGTATTTTGTCTGCAACGCCGGAGAGCACGAACCGGGCACCGTGAAGGATCGCTATCTGATTCAGCATTACCCGCATCGTCTGATTGAAGGGTGTTGCATCGCGGCGTTCACCGTCGGGGCCAGGGAATCGTATATCTACCTGAACGCCGAATTTCTTGATGCGCGGGACAGTTTGGCGAAGGCCCTGGACCAGGCCCGCGAGCGAGGGTTGCTGGGGAACAACGTGCTGGGTTCCGGCGTTGATCTTGCCCTGGAGATTTTCGATGGCCATGGCAGCTACGTGGCCGGAGAAGAAACGGCGATGCTGGAGTCCATGCAGGGCCGTCCCGCTCAACCAAAAGAAAAACCGCCGTTTTACCCCACCGACTTCGGACTGCACGGCAAACCGACCCTGGTGAATAACGTCGAAACTCTGTGCCACGTTCCCTCCATTTTGCACAAGGGCGCCCAATGGTTTCGAGAGGTGGGTGTCGAAACATGCCCGGGCACCATGTTGTTTTCGGTGAGCGGGGCCGTGAATCGTCCCGGAGTCTATGAACGTCCCCTGGGGACTTCCCTGCGAAATGTCATTGAGGAATGCGGGGGAGGCGTGCCGGAAGGCCGCACGGTCAAAGCGGTGTTTCCGGGTGGGCCGTCTTTTGCCATGGTGGGGCCTGACGCTCTTGATCTTTCCATGGATTTTGAGTCCCTGAAAAAGGCCGGCACGGGATTGGGGTCGGCGGGGGTCATTGTGGTGGATGATGCGACCTGCATGGTGGCTCAAACGCTTACGCTCTCCACGTTTTTTCGGGAAGAAAGTTGCGGGCAATGTCCATCCTGCCGCATTGGCACGGAACAGATTGAAGCGCTCGTGGCGAAAATCGAAGAAGGAAACGGCACGCAGGGCGATCTGGAGAAGCTCTTGCAGATTTGCGGGTTTGTCAAAGGCACGGGCTATTGCACACTGGTGACGGGAGCGGCCGTCCTGGTGCAGAGCAGCCTTCGTCTGTTCCGGCACGAGTTTGAGGACCATATCGCCAAACAGGCGTGTCCGTTTTATCCTGTTGCCGAACCGGCTGCGGTTGTTGGGTAATCACGTATGCCGCGCGTCACGTTTATTCATCCGGACGGGAAAAGCGGCGAGGTGCCGGAGAATGTCACGTTGTTGGAGGCCGCCGAGTCTTTGGGTTTTCCGCTCAAGCATGATTGCGGAGGGAGCGCCTCGTGTTCGACCTGCCGCGTCGAAGTGATGATGGGGGGCGAGCATTTATCCGAAATTGATTTTGAAGAACAGGATTTGCTTGACCGTGAGGCGTTGACCGAACCCTACCATCGTCTCAGTTGCCAGGCGACGGTGCTGGGAGACGTTGTGGTGCAGGTGCCCGAAGAGAACGAAGAGAACGAAGAGCCTGCGGTCCCGGACCAGCAGGAATCCTCCAATGCCGTCAAGAACTGATACGTGACCGTGATTGAAACGGATCAGCCTCGGATGAAGGAAACAATCTGCGTCACCCGCCAGTATCGGTTCTGTGCCGCCCATCGGTTGCACGCAGCCGAGTTGTCGGATGACGTGAATCAAAAAGTGTTTGGCAAATGCAACAACCCCAACGGGCACGGCCATGACTACACCGTGTTTGTCACGTTGACCGGCACGTCGGACCCGCAGTCCGGGGACGTGACGGACATTGAAGCCCTGGACCGTCTGGTGAATCGGAAAATCGTGGAACGTTTTGATCACCGTCACCTGAATCACGATCCGGCCTTTCTGCATTGCGTGACGACCGGCGAAAATCTGGCCAGGTTTATTTGGGACGAGTTGGTGAACGAGGTCCCGGTCGGCCGGTTGGAAAAAATCGGGCTGATTGAGACGCGGGACAATTATTTTGAATATCAGGATGCCGCGCCCTCCTGAACGTCATCCTTCCGAAGCGGGTTCGCTTTTGTTTCTCCGATCCTCATGAGCAAGCGTCAATCTTCCAGGCCGTTGACCGGAAAAGCCTCTCGCGGACGTCAAGCGAAGGGTGCGGGGGATGCTGTTCCCGCCTCTCGCAACGCGTCACGGATGGAGCCGCTGATTGCCAGAATGTTGACCTTGCTCGGAGAAGATCCGACGCGCAAGGGATTGGAGAGAACGCCTGAACGTGTGGCCAACGCGCTTGAGTTTTTTACCAGAGGCTATGCGCAAAACGTTTCGGATATCATCAATGGAGCGTTATTTCCCATTGAGTATGACGAGATGGTCATTGTTCGGGATATTGATTTTTACAGCTTGTGCGAACATCATCTCCTGCCGTTTTTTGGCAAGTGTCACATCGGGTATATCCCGAATAAACAGGTCGTCGGCCTCAGCAAAATGCCCAGGATTGTCGAAGTGTTCAGCCGGCGGCTTCAGGTGCAGGAACGCCTGACGGTTGACATTGCGGAAACACTGAAGAAGACGCTGAATCCCCTGGGGGTGGGTGTTGTCATTGAGGCGCGGCATTTGTGCATGATGATGCGGGGCGTCGAAAAACAGAATACCATCGCCGTCACGAGTCACATGCTTGGGGCGTTTCGCAAGCAGCAACAAACCCGCGATGAATTTTTGAAACTGATCGGTCAGCCTTCCTGAACAATCGGTGCTTGCCCCGGTCTCCGCTCTTCCCTTTCGCAAAACGAAACAATCGCGGCGTTAAAGGCGTCGGGGTTTTCCATGTTCGAGAGATGTCCGGCTTGCGGGATGCGCACAAACGTTGAACCGGGGATGTGCCGGGCCATGCCTTCCACCTCGTCGGGCGGTGACGCGAGATCATCCTCTCCGACAAGCACGAGCGTCGGCACGCGGATGTGCGACAGGAGCGGAGTGGAATCCGGCCGTTCCTCCATGGCCATGAGATCGCCCGCAATGCCGGAGACCTGATTGCCGGCGATGATGGCGCGGACGTGATCCCGCAAGTCCGCGCGGTGTTCCAGAGAAACGGGACTCAACAACTTGGGCAGCATGAGGTCCGCAATGGCCGAAGCGCCTCGCCGGTACGCCACCTGGGCCATGGAGAATCGCGCGGCCCTGGCTTCGGGCGTGTCGGCGGTTGCACGGGTGTCGGCCAGCGCCAGCGAGTGGAACAGCGCGGGATACATCCGATAGAGCGCGAAGAGAATATACCCGCCCATGGACAGTCCCACGAACATTGCCTTGGTAATGGCCAGATGACCCAGCAAGCCTTTGATATCCTCGGCAAACCCGGCCAATGTGTAGCGCCACAGCGGCGCATCGGATTCTCCATGCCCGCGGAGGTCAACCGTGATGACTCGATACCGATCCTTCAGCCCGGCGATCTGCGGCTTCCACATCGTCCGGTTCAACGGAAAGGCGTGGAGAAACACAATCGGCGGTCCGTGGCCATCGTCGGAATACGCCAGGTCAATGTCGTTGACGCGCGCTTTCATCAGGCTTTCTCGGTGTTGGGGAATGAGTCACAGATTAACCTGGATTGAGTCCCTGGATCGAAGGAATGTGAACCGCAGGAAACGGTTCGAATAAACGGGGCTTGTCCTCTAAATTTCAAGGAAGAATATGATCAACGTTCCTTCCTGGAGTTGGATATTTTGATTTTGGTAAGGACGTGCGGGTTATGAGATTGTTTACGTTAGCGTTTCGTGGCAATGTCTTCTGCCTTATCTACGCTGCATGAACACCATCAATGCGTTTGCAACGGTATCCAATGGCGTTATAGCATAGATGAACACTTGACTCCTACGGCATAATTGAGGGCTCATGTCATCCGATGATGATCTCCCACAACCTGATTTGTTCGTCGCGTCTTCCGAACCGACGAACCATGCGTCCCCATCTCACGCTCCCCTGGCTCAGCGGCTTCGCCCCAGAACGTTTGATGAATTTGTCGGTCAGGACCACTTGCTCGCCGGGAATCAATCGCTCCGACGGGCTATTGAAACCGATCAGATCCCTTCCCTGATTCTCTGGGGGCCGCCCGGGTCTGGGAAGACCACGCTGGCCCATATCATTGCTCAAAAAACCAAAGCCTTCTTTGTGGCGTTTTCCGCCGTTGTCGGCGGCGTGCCCGAACTGCGAGCCGTCATCAAAGAAGCCGTGCGGCGGCGGATGAACAATCAGGCCACCATTCTCTTCGTGGATGAAATTCATCGTTTTAACAAAGCGCAACAGGATGCCTTTCTGCCGCACGTCGAGCGGGGGGATATCACACTCATCGGCGCAACGACGCAAAATCCGTCTTTTGAAGTCATCGCGCCGCTGTTGTCACGCTCCCTGGTGGTGACCCTCAATGCGTTGAACGATGATGCAATGGGTATGATTCTGGATCGGGCGATGACTGACCACGAGCGCGGGATGGGACAATCAGGGGTGACGCTCGACGCGGAGGCTCGACGGTTTGTGATTCGGTACGGGAATGGGGATGCGCGATCCATGCTGACGGCTCTGGAGTACGTGATTCGGCAAGCCGGCGCTTCTCCTGATCAGCCGGTCACGGTGGCGCGCGACCAACTGGAACGGATTCTGCAGCGACGCGTGCGGTATGACAAAGACGGAGAAGAGCACTACAACCTGATTTCGGCCTATATCAAGAGTATGCGGGATTCAGACGCCGATGGCGCGTTGTACTGGCTGGCGCGAATGCTGGAAGGCGGCGAGGATCCCAAATATCTCGCGCGGCGCATGGTGATCTTTGCCTCGGAAGACGTTGGCCCTGCCGAGCCGATGGCGGTGGTCGTTGCCGTCTCGATTTTTCACGCCGTGGAATTGGTGGGACTGCCCGAAGCGCAAATTAATCTGGCGCATGGGACCACGTATCTGGCGTCCTGCCCCAAGAGCAACGCGTCTTACGCGGGACTGATCGAAGCGCGGAAGGACGCCAGGGCCTTCGGCAATCTGCCCGTTCCCCTGCATTTGCGGAACGCCGTGACTGCACTGATGACGGATATGGGATACGGAAAGGGGTATCGGTACGTCCATCATGATCCGGCCGCCCAAACGGAACAATCTCATCTGCCACCGGAGCTGGAACGGAAAAAGTATTATCGGCCGTAAAGGAAGGGCGAGGGCTTAGCCGATGCACACCCATTGATGTTTATGGCGTTCACGTATGGATCATTGCAAGGCGAGTTTCTGTAGGACATGCTTCTTGAACAGGGGGTTCGGTTTTGAAATTCAACGCATCAACGTTGAGATGAAAATCCTTGATGTGCGCTTTCCAGAATGGCGTGTTCGCGCAAACAGTAAATTCCTTTTTATGAATCTCGCAATTTTTGTCATCTCCAAGGTTCTGATAGCATAGTGCAGCATAATAATGAGCAAATGCATGATCCGAGCGAACATGAATGCAATTCTTAAAACCGATCAATGCCGTTGCCCAATCCCCAATCTCCATGTCATTGTTATAAATAAAGTTCAATTCCAAATTTAATATGTATTGCATTTTTTGAATATATTCAGGCGTAAAGTCTTCGGTTGTTATGACTGCAAAGTGAAAGTCCGACCCCTTCCCCCCTCCTCCGGAGGAGATATTGATATATCCGTTTTCTTTCGCAACATCATGCATCTCACTTCCCACGAGAGGGCTTGCACAAGCAATGCTGAACCAATTTGTCTTGATCTTTCTCAGATTGTGTCTCGTTTCCTCTATATCTTCTTTGGTTTCTCCAGGCATTCCAATCAGGATGTTGGTCTTGGTGTAAATCCCCAGATCTCTGCAATCCCTGGCGACACGCTCAGAGATATGGAGTCTCAAGGGCTTTTTCATTTGATGCTTTAAAACTTTCTCGCTTCCGGATTCGACGGGCAGGACAAGGTGCCTGACGCCTGCCGCATAAAATGCTTCCAGCATCGGGCGATCAAGAGAGTAGAGTGTCAAACCATTTTGATAGAACGATCCCAAACCCAATTCCTTCACGACCTCAAGGATCCGATAGACCCTGTCTTTGTCACCCATCAAATGGTCATCCTGGAAGACGACAATTTTTGCTCCATACTGTTCTTTTAATTTGTTTAAATCTTCTTTGACACGACCCACACTGTGATAACGCATTGTTCTGCCATGAGTTTTGTGTGAGGCACAAAAGGTGCAAAGAAAGGGACAGCCCCTGGACGTCATGATGTGAAAACCAAATTGGTCCTCAACGTTATGATACGATGTTGCCACTTGGTCAATATTATGCCTTACGATATCGCACAGGTCATAGTCAAAAAATGGGATTTCATCCAAATCCTCAATAAAGTCATGCTGTGGAATAACGGGGGTGTTCGCTTGCAGTTTTTCCGCAGTGACCCAACTGTTTGATTGATTCAAATACTGTGTTCGGTCGTGTGACAAGAGAAGATCTTTAAATGGTTTCTCACCCTCACCGTAGCACAGGGCATCAAATGACACCCGCCCTGACGATGTGCCATAGATGTCCCGGTAGTCATTTGTAGGAATATTGCCTCCTCCCAACACCAGGGCATGCCGCCAGATCTCTTTTGACGCTCGTCCGCAATCCATGAAATTCTCATACGAAGGAGAAAACAGGGATGACACGCCGACGATGTCGGGCTGGAAGTCCAACGATGACAAAAAATCATGACAGTAATCAAAAAAAGTTGAATAGGGAAATGCTCTGGCATGACTTAATTCAACGTTAAAGTCGATTAATTTGACGTTCACATTCAGAAATTTTTTGGTATAGGCGCTGATGGAGAGTGGGCCAAGCGGTAAATCCGTTTTGAGGCTATTGTAGTATTTCCCGTCCGATTTAGGATAAAGCCTGTCGTTCTCGCTTGGATTGACAAATGAATCCATCGTGATATGCATCGGAATAAGGAAAAGAATGTTGTCCATGAGTCATTCCCTTTCATTGACAGGCAAGGCAGACGCAACGACAGCCTTGTCGTGATCTTTGGGCTTCAGCCGACCTGCGCCAGTTGGTGTTTCAGTGCTTCGCGTTCGCCGGAAAGGGCGACCCAACGGTTTGTCAGGACTTCCAGGTCGTGTTTCCAGCGTTCATGTTCCTGATGCAGGGCGTTCCATTTGGGAAAATCCTGGTAGAGTTCCGGCGTGGCGAGTTCTTCTGCCCGGCTTTTTATCCGGTCTTCCATGGCCGCAATGTCTTCTTCCAACCGTGCCACCTGTTTGTCCAGACGACTGATATTTTTGGTCATATCCCGGCGATTGGGAATGCCGGACGACAGGGTCTTCGCTGGGGAAGTCGTGCGTGGGTGCGCGCGACTCTTGGGAGGCTTGGCCAGGGCTTGCGCCTCGTCCAGCTTGGTCAACGCTTCAAGTTCTTGTGAGCGTTTCCATAAGTAATATTCATAGTCGCCACAGTAGTCCGTTGCCGTGCCATTGTCAACTTCCACGACCCGAGTCGCGATACGACTCAAAAACGTCGGATCATGCGAGATGAACACGATGGTGCCACGAAAATCAAGGAGCGCGTCCGTGAGGACGTCAACCGACCCGGGATCCAGGTGATTGGTGGGCTCGTCCAACAACAATGTGTTGGCCGGTTCCACGAGCATGCGAGCCAGGGCGACCCGGTTGCGTTCCCCGCCGCTCAGCGCTTTGATGGGCTTTTTCTGATCGTCTCCGGAAAAGAGAAAGATCCCCGCAATGCCGCGCAACTGGTTGGTTTCGGCTTGAGGCGCGGCGTCAATCAGTGATTCCAGAATCAAATGCTCGGGATTCAGGATATCCGCCTGGTGCTGGGCAAAATAATGAAGCGTCACGCCGTGGCCCTCATGTCGTGTGCCGGACTCAAACGGTAAGACGCCCGCTAACACTTTCAGTAAGGTGCTTTTTCCCGCGCCGTTTTCTCCGACTAACGCGACCCGTTGCCCGCATTCAACGGAAAAGTTGAGTCCGTCGTACACCACCTTGTCGCCGTACTGCTTTCTGATGGTGTTCAGTTCCAACACCCTGACGCCGCTTTGGGCGGGCTGCGGAAACCGGAAGCGAAGTCGTTTGGGGGCCCGCCTGGTTTCGATGAGTTTGATTTTTTCCAACTGCTTGATCCGCGATTGCACCTGTTTGGCTTTGCTGGCCTTGGAGCGAAACCGATCCACAAATTTTTGGACGCGCGCGACCTCCTTGGTCTGGCGATGCGCCGCCGAAGCCTGTTGGGTATCGAGTTGGGCGCGCAAGGCTTGAAAGGCGCGGTAGTTTCCGCGATATTCTTTCATGCGATGATGGCGAATTTCCCAAATATGCGTGGTGATCCGGTCAAGGAACCTCGTATCGTGGCTGATGATGAGCATGGTCGTTGTTGAGGCCAGGAGAAAGGATTCGAACCAGGCTTGCGCGGGCGCGTCCAGGTGGTTCGTCGGTTCGTCGAGTAGCAATACGTCGGGATCGGAGAGCAAGAGACGGCCGAGCGCCACCCGCATACGATAGCCTCCCGAGTAGGTGTCCAGCGTTCGATTCCAGTCGGTTTCTCCAAACCCAAGCCCCGATAAAATTCGTTTGGCCTCATGTTCCGGGTATTCGTCGCGATGAGCGGCCTGAAGGACGGTCAGGTTCGTGGGCGCGTCAAGCTCTTGCGGGAGATAGCCGATCCGGAGCCGGGGCCGCGTTCGAATCGAACCTTCATCGGGATCATCCTCGCCAATCATCATCCGGAGCAAGGTAGTTTTGCCGGTTCCATTTTGGCCGACGAGGCCGACGCGTGTCTCGGGACGAAGATGGGCCGACGCCTCGTCAAACAGCGTTTTCGTCGGGTACTCTTTGGTTAAGGACTCAATATGGATCATGGCGTAATCTGGAAGACTGGACGGGTACTCGGGGTCACCGTGTTCGACATCGGCGAATAATCAGGAGCCAGCAAGGCGGGAACCGATCAACAGTGTTGTGCCATATTTGGTGGAGCTGGCCGGGATTGAACCGGCGACCTCGTGAATGCCATTCACGCGCGCTCCCAACTGCGCCACAGCCCCACATTGTGTTTTCAGTTTGCTGCTCAATGGTGCGATCATCAATAGCAGTTTGGCCATAGAATATGCAACGCGATACCCCTCAATGCCGCGAAGGATATGGTGGAACCGGAGCAGAGTGTGTTGCTTCCATGAAGCGGAAAGACAGTATATCAACGATAATGGCGAAATCAAATCTGTCAAAGGCTCTCAAATATGTATAATGGATGGTGCGGTCACGGGTTTGGACCCGTAGGCTCGGCGGTGTGCGTGAACCCTGCACGGCTGGGGTTCCGCAGAGTCAACGAAGAATGACAGGCCACAATGGGGCGTCAGCCAGACAACGGGGTTTCACTGCAATGAATGACGTCAGAGTTCGGTTTGCGCCGAGTCCCACGGGGGCTTTGCATATCGGGGGGCTGCGCACGGCTTTGTTTAACTGGTTGTTTGCCCACCGCCACGGTGGAAAATTCATTGTGAGGATTGAGGACACCGATCGCGCTCGCTCAACGGATGACGCCCTTGAGGCCATCCTGCACGGTCTGCGCTGGGCGGGGCTGGATTGGGACGAAGGGCCTTATCGTCAAACCGAACGGTTGGAGCTATACCGGCAAAAGGCCGCGGAATTGCTCGAACAAGGCCACGCCTATTGGTGCGTGTGTACGCCCGAAGAGCTGGACGTTCGCCGAAAGGCGGCCCGGGCCAAAGGCGAGTCCGTCAAATACGACGGACGGTGTCGGGTACGGGGCGTGACCGCTCCCGCGGAGCCGGCGGCGCTTCGGTTTCGCGCTCCGCAAACGGGGCAAACCGTGGTCGAGGATCTGATAAAAGGCCCCATTGTGTTTGATAATGCCGTGCTGGACGATCTTATTATTCTTCGGTCAAACGGCGATCCCACGTATCATTTGTCCGTGGTGATTGATGACGCGCTGATGGGGATCACGCACGTCATTCGCGGAGACGATCACGTTAATAACACGCCCCGCCAGATCCCCCTGTTTGCAGCCCTGGGATATCCGGTTCCCATGTTTGCGCATCTGCCGATGATTCTGGGGGCGGATAAATCCCGCTTGTCCAAACGACATGGAGCCACGTCGGTGTTGGCGTATCGGGACATGGGCTATTTGCCGGATGCGCTGGTGAATTATCTGGTGCGGCTCGGGTGGTCGCATGGCGATCAGGAGATTTTTTCGATGAGAGAGATGATCGAAAATTTTTCCCTGGATCACGTGCAGGCATCCGCGGCGGTGTTCAACCCGGAAAAATTGCAATGGCTCAACGCCGAATACATCAAACAGAGTACGCCGACGCAGCTCGCGGAAGGGTTGCGTCCCTTTTTGGCAAGGCAGGGGTACGATGGCCGCGGCCCCGTGCAACCACAGGGCGGCATTGAAGCGGTGATCCCTCACCTGCAAGCGCGCGCGAAAACGCTGGTCGAAATGACGGAGTGGACGATGCCGTACATCACGGAACCCGTGGCGATGGATGCAACGGCGGCGGCAAAGTTTCTCACCCCTGCGATGGCGTCCAGCCTCAGAAAATTCGCCGAGCGCGTGAAGACCGTGGAACCGTTTTCCAAAGAGACCATCGCCCCCGTCTTGCAGGTCCTGCTTCGGGAAGACGGGATGACAATGGGCGCATTCGCTCAACCCCTCCGCGTCGCCCTCACCGGGCGAACCTTCAGCCCCGGCATTTATGAAGTCATGGCGTTGCTGGGCAAGGATCTGACCCTTTGTCGAATAGATCACGCACTCCAAAACATTCCCGCGTCGTGATGGAGGGCTGACGGAGACGTGTTGATTTGTTTGTACGGCTGCGTTTTCACGTCCGCAATGACGCCCAACGCATCAGCCGTTTTCCCGCCTGTCTTGACTGCCGACCAAGGCTCCATTAAAATTTTCCGTGGATTTGGGGGATCGTCTAAGGGTAGGACATCAGATTCTGGATCTGAGAGTGAGGGTTCGAATCCTTCTCCCCCAGCCATTCCGCATGGTTGCCCGCCGAATCGGGACAGTGAACGGTTTGTGCCGGGACAATGCCCGGATATCCGGTGGTGATGCTCAAGATGTCCCCGAATATCAGGCCAGTTTCCACCGCCTGCAGTGCGATAAATGTGCCGGCAAGAATGGCGATGAAGCCGGCAGGAACGGCGACGACGAAGAGGCGTTTTTGGAAATGCCTCATGTGCTCGATAAACCGGTCTCTTCGCTCAAGCCGTTCGGTTTCCAATTGTTTTTGTTCCTCAAGACCGGCCCGGTCGTGGCGCTCCAGAAAATTTTCCACCTGATAGTCTTGCCAGTCAGGCGGCGGACTGTGGAATCTTTCGTTTGACGTGTGCTGCTGAACGCTGGGTTTCCATGATGCTTCTCATGTGCGGTGTCATTGTCAAGGAGAAAGGACGTTGAGCATGGCCAAACTGCCTTCTGATTCTCATCAGGATTTTATTCGAGCGATGGTGTCGCGCGATCTGGAAACGCAAAAATTTGGCGGCGTGGTGCACACGCGGTTTCCTCCGGAACCCAACGGGTATCTCCATATCGGACATGCCAAATCCATTTGTCTGAATTTTGGCATTGCCCTGGAATGCTCCGGAGGACTGTGTAATTTGCGGTTTGATGACACCAATCCCACCAAAGAAAACGTGGAATACGTCGAGTCCATTCGGGAGGACGTGCGTTGGCTGGGATTCGACTGGGAGGATCGCTGTTTTTTTGCATCGGATTATTTTGAGCGGTTATACGAGTATGCGGTGTTGTTGATTCAGAAAGGCAAGGCCTATGTGGATAGCTTGTCCGCGGAAGACATTCGTTGCTACCGGGGCACACTGACGGAACCGGGACGTGAAAGCCCGTATCGCGCCCGGTCGGCGGAGGATAATGTTCACCTGTTCGCACAGATGCGCGCGGGCGAATGTGAAGAGGGGACTCATGTGCTTCGGGCCAAAATCGACATGGCGTCCCCCAATATCAATCTGCGCGATCCCACGCTCTACCGCATTCGTCGGGTGCCCCATCATCGGACGGGAACCGCCTGGAATATCTATCCGACGTATGATTTTGCGCATCCGTTGTCGGATTCCCTGGAAGGGATTACGCATTCCCTCTGTACCCTGGAGTTTGAAGATCATCGTCCGTTGTATGAATGGGTGCTCAACGAGTGCGACGTCACGTGCCGTTCTCAACAAATTGAATTTGCTCGCTTGAATTTGACCTATACGGTGTTAAGTAAACGGAAGCTGGCGGGACTGATTGAAGCCGGACATGTGTCGGGATGGAATGACCCGCGTCTCCCCACGTTGATGGGCTTGAGACGTCGCGGCTATCCCCCGGAGGCGATTCGACGTTTTTGTGAGCATGTTGGAGTGGCGAAACGCGATAGCGTGATTGACGTGGCGCTGTTGGAGCATTGCGTCAGGGAGGATCTGAACGCGCGCGCGCCACGAGTCATGGCGGTGTTGCGGCCTCTTCGCGTCGTGATTACCAATTACCCGGAAGGCCCCGGTGAAGAATTGCCCGCGGTGAACAACCCCGAAGATCCTGCGATGGGAACGCGAATGGTTCCATTTTCGCGGGTGCTCTATATTGAACGGGAAGATTTTTGTGAAGATCCTCCGAAAAAATACTTTCGGCTCGCCCCGGGGCGGGAAGTGCGGTTGCGTTATGCCTATATTATTCAATGTGTGGACATGATTAAAGATGAGCAAACGGGAGAGATCGTCGAAGTGCGCTGCACGTATGACCCGGAGACAAAAAGCGGAGCGGGGCAGTCCACCCGCAAGGTGAAAGGCACCATCCATTGGGTGTCGGTGGCGCATGCGCTTGAGGCGGAAGTCCGGTTATTCGATCATCTGTTTTCCGTTCCCGAACCCGATAAAGCGGGCCGGGATTGCCAAAGTGTGCTCAACCCGAACTCCGTGGAATCTGTGCGTGGGTGCCGGGTTGAACGATCGTTGCGGGGAGCCGTCTCCGGCCAGCGGTTTCAGTTTGAACGGCTAGGCTATTTTTGCGTTGATTGCGATTCCACCAGCCAGTCGCTGGTGCTGAATCGCATCGTGGCGCTTCGGGATTCCTGGTTGAAAGCAAACACGGGTCAACCGCCGGGGCCGCGGTGACGCCTGCGCGTCTTGCGATGAGCGCGCCACGCAAGGCTGTCGGTGACCGGGGCCAAGGTGTCGGTCTTCAATGCGCGACATCTGGATGCGCGCCACGCTCAAGAGCGTTGGTTCGGCCGTTGACCGCGCGCCAATCGGAGAACGGGACACGTTTACTGAACAAGCGTGTCAACACTTTGGATTTTGAGCGCGTCGTGGATTTGCAGAGAGGCTTTGGATTTGTTCAGCGTGTAGAGATGCACGCCGGGAACGTTCTGGTCCAATAAATCCAGGATCTGTTCCGTGGCCCAATTGATGCCGATTTTTTCAGCCTGGGCATCATCCTCCGCGCTCTGTAACGCCCGAAGCAGCCTACCGGGAAAACGCGCGCCCAATGCGAGTTCTCCCATTCTCTTCATGCCTTTGCGGGACGTAATGGGCATGATCCCCGCGACGATGGGGAGATGAATCCCGGCCAGTTCACACCGCTCGCAAAAATCATACAAATCGCGATTGTCAAAAAAGAGCTGCGTGCAGATGTAATCCGCGCCGGCGTCAACTTTGGTTTTGAGATACTCAATTTCTTTGAGCCGATTGGGTGTCTCGGGATGCCCTTCGGGGAACCCGGCGACGCCGATTCCCATATGGGGAAAGTGTTGTTTGATAAAGGCGACCAGTTCGCACGCGTATCGAAACTCCTCCGCCGGTTGGTGCCCCTGCGTCTGTTTGATGGGGTCCCCTCGAAGCGCCATGATATTGTGAATGCCGTGTTCATCGTATCGTTGAAGAATCCGGAGAATGTCCTCCCGGCCTGACCCCACGCAGGTGAGATGAGGCACGATCGACAAGTGTGTTTCCTTGTGCAGCTTGACGACCAGGTCATGGGTTAACTCACGCGTTGAACCGCCCGCGCCATAGGTGACACTGACATAGGCCGGCTTCAGCGGAATCAACTGTTGAATGGTATAAAATAACTCCCGTGACGCGGCCTCGCTTTTGGGTGGAAAAAACTCAAAGCTGATTGCGGGGCGGCGCCGACGAAGAATGTCTGAGATATGCATGCATGATTCCTTTGTGTGACATGACGCACGTGTTTGCCTAACAGTACTAAACGAGAGGGCGGGAGGCAATACTCTTTCCGCGTCCTTCTGCCTGATCAAGCGACGAAAGCGCATGGCTGGACGTGTTCGTGTTCTCTCCCGCTGTCTTCGCCATGCGCCCGCCGGGTGGCGGGATTCAGTCACCCATGGTACAGTGTGAGCGGTTCAATCGTGATGCCGGGGACGGTCGAAGTTCGGCATGCGGTGTGGTCGCGTCACGGGTTCTGGTGAGGGGCCTCGGCTGTGCGTTGATTTTCGTTGACCCCGTGGCATGAACGTGAGTTGGTACGGATGATCCTTGAAGATGATTTTTGCGACGTTGTGAAAAAAGCCCGAATGGGGCGGGGGCAATCCATCGCGCAAGCGGCGGAATCCGCTCATCTTCGGCAGGACGATTGGACATGCCTGGAACACGGCGCCCGCTTCCCGTCGGAAGGCGAAGTCTATGCCATGGCCAGGGCGCTTGATCTCAACGGCGAGGCCCTTGCCGCAATGTCCATACGGGGATGGCGGCCCGCGTCTTCTCCGGAATGGGTGTCCTCTCTGGTGGTCACGGTTCGTGGCGCCATCGGAGGCTACGAGGTCAAGGGGTACGTGTTATACGACCAAAAAACGAAACACGCCGTCTTCATTGATACGGCGTACAATGCGGCGGCGATGGTCGGGGCGCTCAAAGAAAAGAACCTGACGTTGGTCGGCGTGTGTTTCACGCATGGGCACGGGGATCATACCGGCGGCGTGGATCGCATTCTCTCCGAGTGGCCCGTTCCGGTGTATCTTGGCGGGGGAGATCGTCCTCTTCTGCAGTGGACGCCTTCGGACGGGTCGGTGATGGTGCCAACCGATCAACAGATCATTGCCGTGGGCAACCTGAAGTTGCACTGTGTCGCCACACCCGGGCATACCCCCGGCGGGTTCTGCTACATGGTCCATTTCCGGGAGCATGTCGTGTGCTTTGTCGGCGACACGCTCTTTGCCGGATCCGTGGGCCGTTCCAATCCGTTTTCGTTGTACGCCGATCATTTGGCTTCCGTGCGACAGCGTGTGTTGCGGCTGGACCCGGACACCGTGTTACTGCCGGGGCACGGGCCGCCCACCACGGTGAAAGAAGAACGAGTGCATAATCCTTTTGGATGACCGCACGATCATTGTCTGCCAGGACCCCGTCATCGCTTATGGATCAACAACCCTTTCCTCCCCGCCCGACCATGAATGCGCAGGATGAACCGTCGGACAAAGATACCCCAAGGTATCGTGCCGACCGGTCTCCGCATTGGGATGGTTCCGTTTCCGAATCCCGGTTCGCGTTTTCGGTGTTCCCCATCCCCGTCGGCTTGTTTGCGTTGACGGTCTTCACCACCTTGTGGGCCGGGGCGTATCAAGTCAACACCCGGCCGGTGTCGGGAGCATGGGATTTTCTGGTTCGCTATCCCGGCAGCATGGTGGATGGCTGGCCCTTTGCCGTCACGTTGCTGGGTATCCTCGTCACACACGAATTGGGGCATTTTGGTTTGTCCCTCGTGCATCGAGTTCCGGCTTCTCTTCCGCTGTTTATCCCCGGCCCTCCTCACTTTATAGGAACCTTTGGCGCGATTATTCGGATACGTTCGCCCATTATGAACCGTCGCGCATTGTTTGACATCGGTGTGGCCGGTCCGATTGCGGGATTTATCGTTGCCGTGCCGGCCTTGATCGTCGGACTATCGTCTTCAACCGTTGAAATGAGACTGGGCGTCTATGGTTTGCAATTGGGAGAGCCTCTGTTGCTACAATGGCTGGCTTGGGTCATATTCGGTCCGATTCCAGACGCGTATGACATTGTGCTGCATCCCGTTGCGTTTGCCGCGTGGTTCGGCATTTTTGTGACGGCGTTGAATTTGCTGCCAATCGGACAACTGGACGGCGGGCACGTGGCCTACGCGCTGTTTGGACACCGTCAACGGACCGTGGCCTTCACGACGATTCCGATCTTGTTGGTGTTGGGTATGTGGGGTTGGCCGGGTTGGCTGTTGGTGGCGGGTCTGGCTGGCCTGGTCGGGATCAGCCATCCGCCGGTGCTTGATCCCGAAACGGAATTGGGGCGTGGCAGACGCTGGGTGGGATGGGGTGCCATGGCCATGTTTCTCGTCAGCTTTTCCCCCGTTCCGTTTTCTGTTGGATGACGACACATTGAGATTTTTCTTGAAGCAGGAGAACAACCATGCCGCGTAAACGCTCCGGTTCTTTGGAATCCTATATCCGTTCGGTTCGCCCGCGGTTTGAGGAGATGCTCGGACAGTTGGTGGAGATGCCGTCCGTGAGTTCCGACCCCACGCGAGGGAAGGATATCGCCCGAACGGCAGCCTTGGCGGTTCAGTATCTCAAGAGTCTGGGCGCGCAGGCGCAGATTGTGCGCACCAAAGGCTATCCCGTCGTGTCGGGAGGCTGGCAGGTCGGGAAGCAATATCCCACGTTGACGATTTACAATCATTTAGACGTGCAACCCGCGCAGGAACCGGAATGGAAGCACGATCCCTTCGCCTTTCACAAACAGGGGGATTGCTATCGGGGACGCGGCGCCACCGATGATAAAGGCCCGGCGCTGACGGCGCTGCTCGCCGCAAAATACAGCATGGATCAGGGGGTGCCGTTGAATCTTCGGTTGCTCTGGGAACTGGAAGAAGAAATCGGCAGTCCGAATTTTCAGGATGCCTTGAATCAGCATCGCGCCGTGCCTCGTCCCGATTCCGTCCTGGTGTCGGATACTATTTGGGTGTCGCGCCAACGTCCGGCGATTTCCACGGGGTTGCGCGGGTTGGTGGCGGTTCGGCTGACCCTTCGAACGGGAACGACGGATATTCATTCAGGATTGACCGGCGGTGGCGCCAGAAATCCACTCGCCGAATTGTGTGAAGCCGTTCACGCATGTGTGGATGCCCGAACGGGCCGCGTGAAAATTCCCGGGTTTTACGAGGATGTGGTTCCTCCGACCGCCTCTGAAATGAAAGAATTTCTCTCCTCGGGATTTGAGGTCGCCCGATTTAAAAAGGCGTATGGGTTCCGGTCCATTCGGACGGAAAACCGCGCAGACCTGATCAAGCGGATTTGGACGTTACCCACCTTTGAAGTGCATGGGCTGGCCGGAGGTCACATGGGGCCTGGCGTGAAAACGGTGGTGCCGCCCTTCGGCGAATTACGGATCAGTATGCGGCTGGTGCCGAATCAGCGTCCCTCCGTCATACTCTCCCGATTGAAGGCCCATCTCAAGAAACATAATCCCGACATTCGGGTTGAAGATAACGGTCAACTCGAGCCGTTTCGTGGCGTGACGCAGGGACCTTATGCCCAGGCGTTATCCCAGGCGGTGCGGACGGGATTTGGAAAGAGTCCGTCCCTGGTCAGGGAAGGCGGGTCAATCGGCGCTGTCGCATTGATGGAGCGTGCGTGGAAGGTGCCGATTCTGTTTTTCGGTTTAAGCCTCCCGGAACACGGCTATCATGCGCCGAATGAACATTTTGACTGGCGGCAGGCTTCGGGAGGGATTCGCACGTTTGTCGAGTACTTCTCTCGCGTGGCGGCCCTGAAAAAGTAGTCTCGCGGTGTGACCGCGCGTCACACTTTCTTCCGAACCAAAATCCGTAGCGGCGTGCCCTCAAACCCAAACGTTTTACGGAGTTGGTTTTCCAGGTAACGCAGGTAGGCGGACGTGAGCGTGACGGATTTGCCGACAAACAGGGCAAACGTCGGCGGTTTGATTGCCACTTGGGTCATAAACACCGATTTTGCGGGATGCCCTTTTGTCACGGACATGGGATGTTCAACGAGGATTTTCTGGAGGAATTGATTGAGTCGGCCGGTCGGTACCCGGTAGGAGAACGTATTCATAATCCGGGTGATGGTCACGAAAATGTCCGCAATGGTTTGAGGCTCGCGCGCCGATCCGAAGGCCACCGGCACAAACGTGAAAAACGGGAAACGCCGTTGCAAGTGTAACGTAAATTTGTCTTTGGCATCGGGTTGATCCTGAAGCAGATCCCATTTATTGACGAGCATAATGCAGCCTCGTCCCTGTTTGTGGATGAGCCCCGCAATTTTGGTGTCCTGTTCTGTGACGCCTTCGACCCCATCAAGTAATAAAAGACCGATGTCTGACCGCCCCAGCGCTGTGATGGTTCTGCCCACGCTGTACCCTTCGATCCCGCGTTCCACTCGTCCGCGACGCCGTAATCCGGCGGTGTCTGTCAACACAAAATGTCGGCCTTGGTGTTCCAGGTGAGCGTCAACAGAGTCTCGAGTGGTGCCAGGCACGTCGCTGACGAGGACTCGTGCTTCACCAAGCAGGGCGTTCACCAACGTTGATTTGCCCACATTGGGACGCCCGACCACGGCCACACGGGTCACATCGAGTTCTTCACGATCAGGCTCAACGGAGGGAATGCATTGCAGGAAGGCCTCCAGTAACTCATCCACCCCGGTGCCGTGTTCCGCTGAAATGGGGAACAGCATCTCTTTGCCAAGCTGGTAAAAATCAGCGAGCAGGGGTTCCAAGCGAGGGGAATCGATTTTATTGATCACAAAAAACAGGGGTTTGTTCACGCCGTGCAACAGGTTCACAATCTCCCGGTCCAACGGCGTGAGCCCCGCTCGGCCATCCATCATGACAAACAGACTGTCGGCTTCGGCGAGAGCGATTTGTGATTGTTGTCGGATGAGTCCGATCATGCCTTCGGTGGACGTGAGATCCAGCCCGCCGGTATCAACGACCTGAAAGCGTCGCCCCTGGTAGAGAGAGTCGGCGCAAATGCGATCGCGGGTCACGCCAGGTATGTCGTCAACAATGGCGGTTCGTGTGCCGAGAATGCGGTTAAACAACGTTGATTTTCCCACGTTCGGTCGTCCGATTACGGCGACAACCGGCACGCCCGATGTTCCCAGTCCGGGCTGGAACGTGCGTTGACCTGATCGAGCTGGTTTCTGTCGTCGCATAGCAAGGGCCGCGTTCGCGGGAATCGAATAACCGGTGAGAGGGCGAATGAACATCCACGCCCCGGGTCAGGGACAACATCCGCCGTTCAGCCGCGGACGCTTGACCGCCTGGACGGTAGCATGGCCCGTGATCGTGGAACAAGAATGCGCGATGATTGGGCACAACCGCCGAACGGTTCTTCATGCCGTCGGCATCCGTCGCGGAGCGGTGAGGGAAAGAGCGCGTGTCAGATATGGAGATGTTTCATGGCGGCGGCGCAGAGAATAATCAGGATGCCCATCAGCAGGCCCGATTTCTGAAAAGGAATGGGTTCAACGATATGGGCTTCTTTTTCTTCCGCGTCTTCCTCGCCGGTGGGGTCAATGCGAAAGATCACCGTGTACAAATACAGCGTCATAATGCCCAGAACCAGGGTGAGTTTCACAAAAAAGACCGTCAAGTATGTTGCGTTGCTGGACAGGCCTTCGCCGGTTTGCATGTGCATCAGCTCTCCCACGTAATGGAGATTGATGCCACCGGTGAAGAGGATGACGACCAGCAGAACACCAATGACCTTGCGATATTGCCTGTAGAACGTGTCGCAAATGGGTTTGACGAATTCCCTGGGAACGGACGACCGGAGTCCCGGCGTGACGGCCAGAACCAGAAAGGCCAGCCCCCCGACCCACACCACGGCCGAAAGCAGGTGGATCCAGTGGTTGAGAATGGGAAGGATGTGATGGAAATCGACCAGCAGTTCCTGGAGATGAATCATTAGAATTTAAAGACGGGTTGTTTGTTGCCAAACCGTTTTTGGCGAAGTTCATCCATCAATTGGACCGTGATCAGCGTGATGTTGTGCTCGCAGGCGTGCCGTTCCACCCCTTTTTTCACCATGGCGCGCAGGAAATAGGGGATCCGGTTTAACCGTGTATTGGCGTCGTCGTCCCATTTCACGTCGGTCTGCTCGGGAACGTTAAATGCGACCTTCACTTTGTCCCCGCCTTTGGGGGTGTACAGGCACCACTGATCTTCATCCATCCAGTCACCGTGATCCACGTAGGGGCGTGCCCGGCACCCGCCGCAGATCTCGCTGTATTCACAATCGCCGCACTTGCCCTTCAATTTCGGATAACGGAAGGAGTCAAAAATTTCCGACCGTTCCCACAAGTCCACAAAACTGGTGTCGCGGATATTGCCGGCCGACAGTGGCATGTAGGGACAGGGTGTCACATCGCCATTGGGGGTGACTCTCGCGTAATTCGTCCCCGCCAGACATCCGCCCCCCATGTAGCCCTGGGCTTTGGTGAGAGGGGATTGGGGATCTTTTTCATAGGCGAGACGTTTGAAATGCGGCGCACACCGCGCCCGCACCAGCATGTCCGGGTATTGGGTCTGCACATCCACCAGGAAGGTTAACACCTCTTCGTACTGTTCGGGGGTAATATCGGTTAATTCCTCGCCACGCCCCGTACACACCATGAAGAAGACGTTCAGCACGCGCGCGCCCAGTTGGTGGGCCCATGCAATCACGTCGGGCAATTCCTTGTAGTTCATTGGCTGGGCGCTGAAGTGCACTTGGAATTGCAGGCCGTTTCGTTTGCAGGCGTCAATGCCCGCGATCGCCGCCTCCCATGCGCCGGGAACGCCGCGAAACGTGTTATGGGTTTCGGGATTGAGGGAATCAATGCTGATGCCGACTCCCATGACGCCAATCTCAACCAGTTCGCTGGCGACGCGGTCGTTAATCAGCATCCCGTTGGTGCCGAAGACCACCATGCATCCCGATCCAACGGCGTGGCGGGCAATGTCCATGATGTCCGGTCTGACCAAGGGTTCTCCTCCGGTGATGACCAGCAAGCACCCTCGATTGACCTCGGCAATTTGATCAATGACCCGACAACATTCTTCCGTGGAAAGTTCGTCAGATCCGCCGCCGGCTTTGGTGGTGGCATCCAGATAGCAGTGGTCGCATTTCAGGTTACAACGTTTGGTGAGATTCAGCGCGACGAGGTACGGCTTGAAATCATCAACGGTGCGCCCGTCGGAAGGCGACTCCCCTGGAGAAGAAAAGGTCGTCACCTGGGTGCTCATGGCACCGGGTTGCGGCGTCCCCGGAGTGCTCCGCTCGGGAGGAAATTGTATGACAGGCAATGCTCGACCCATAATAGTGTGGCGGCGACGGACTATTGGGTGCCGGCTCCAGTCAGTTTGGCAATGATGTCTTTGACGTTACCGGACTTCATGGCTTCTTCCATGGTGTGTTTGGCCTGTTCGATGCCTTCGTTGGCCACTTCAATGGTAATCCGGTGTGTCCCCAGTTTTTCAGCGTGCTTGATGATGAGCGCCCGCGTACAATCCCGCATAAACCCTGCCGGTGCGCGTTCCAGTCGCTGCAGAGACTCGGGCTCCCAATGATAGGGAGAATCCTGCGTGGGTTCCGCCCCGCCGTTCCCGCTGGCGGGGGGGTCTCCGTTGGAGTCTTTGTTGGCGAAAATGGGAGTGTAGTCTTCGCTGGCGGCTTCTGTAATCATGGGAGACGCATACTCCAGTGTGATGGTGGTCATGCCGAGTTTTCGTGCGGACTTTTCAATTTTGGCTTTTGCGCGGCGCCGTTGGAATCCCGCCGGCACGGCGCGAATGGCTTCTTTGGCGTTTTTGGTCCACTGCATGGGGACGTCATCGTACGCCATGTGTGTTTCCAGCGCCCCTTCCTGCTTGGCCGCGGCTTCAAACAGGCTTTTATCAACCGGCTTGAATCCGTCGCCCTCGCCTCCGCAAATCGGACATTTCACGGGATGATCGCCTTTGCCGATGTAGCCGCATCCCCCGCAGACATAATACGTCTGGTTCATGCGATCCAAATAGGCTTGCGTGGCGGGGCTCACGGCCTGCTGGGAAGTGTCCTCAACCGCGTGGTCGATCATGCCGCTGAGCGTTTTCCCCATCAGGTCTTTCGCCACGGCGTCGTCGGCCTGCATGGTGTTGCGGTCAATGGCGGCGGCGTCGAGTTGGCCTCCCAGAGATCTCATCGCATCCATGGCGCCCTTGGGCAAAATATCACCGACGGCGGCGTCCACCACCGAATTGCTGATAATGGTATGCCCTTTTTCAATGGCGTAACGGTGAATCGCGGTTTTGGCGACCCCGCGCGCAAAGACCGGCACTTTTTCCATCCGCAACAGGGCTTCCTCTGTCCAGGAAATCGTGTATTCCGCTTGCGTGTCGATGGGGGGCACGAATTTTTGATTGGAGACCAAAACGTTACAGGCCGCCGCCCGAAGCAAATTCTCGGTGTTGCTGCCAATATCCATGTCATCGTCGCTGTGTACGCCAATGCGCCCGACGATCAACAACCAGGGTTTGTCTTTACGAATGTACTGCAGGACTTTTTCAAAGGCTTTCCCGTCCAGGAGTGTCGTGCGAACGTCCGAGCCGTCTTCCTGGGCGATTTCACGGGAAATATCCAAATGCGATTGGTAAATTTTGGCTAACCCGCTGTCAATCACTTCCTCATGCAGTTTTTCTTGTTCTTTAAAGCGAAAGACCTTGCCGGCCTCTTCGTTTAAGACCCCGGAAATACTGTGGAACGCCGCATAATGAAAATAGGGATCAAAAGCGGAAATGGCCTCAACCGGTTTGTTCAACGCCTTGCCCAGGGCCAGTCCGGTTTTCAATCCTCCAAAGCTGTAGTGGCTACCGTCCACAGCAACCACGATTTTTCCGGAATCCGCGGATTGCAGGTCTTTCACGATCAGCATGTCAGAATGGCGTACTCTGCGCATGACCCGTTCGGTATTGCTACCCATGACGGAATCCTTGACCGCTCCCACACCCAGCGCTCCCATAATGGTCAGATCGTAGCCATTGGCTTCAATGTCTTCAGCCAACACCTTCCAATTTCTGCCTTCTAGGGACCGGCGTTCCAGGGGGAGGTTGGATTCGGAACACCGTTTATCAACGTAGTCGAGATAAGAATCGGTAATGATCTGGAGTCCTCGCGTGATGAGGGAATCATGAATTTTGCGTTGACGGTCGAGCTCTTTCTCGTCGTGGTATTCTTCAGGAAGCCCCGCTTCCATTTGCTTGAACCGTTTGTCATGCATCTTGGCGGCATAGACGTGACTGCCGACGATTTTTGATCCGAAGGCCTTTGCCAGTCGCACACCAATATCAACGGCCATATTGGAATGGTCTGAATTATCAACCGGGATGTAGATGGTCTTGTACATGAGAAGCCTCCCCCAGAAACTTCGCCTGATTTGAACGGAGTAGCCCCACTACCATGAAACGCAAGCAATCACACGAAGAGCGAAAAAACCAAAATGAATCTTAGCACCTGATCTTTGGGCAATGCAACCTGATTTCCGCAAGCCGCCGACATGGGATGTGCGACAGGCAATATCTATGGCTGTAGCCGTGTGCCGGCGTTGCTCCACAGCCGACACTCGGCCTGCTCTTCAGGGTATGGGGACGTGATGGCCGTGTTGCAATTGACGAACTGGCGGTGGATGCGGGGCGAATACGGCTAACCATGGAAGGGACCCATGAGCACCGGCTGACCACCTGGTCGCGGCGGATGGCGGGAGCTGACTGCGGCCTTCCAGGCCGGCCGCGCCGAGCAGCAGATCCGGGTACAGGCCCAGTGGCCTTGGTAGGCTGGCGTGCGTCCGGCTGTTGCGGAGAGTCGCCATTTGGTCGTCCACATCTGAACGCGAAGCGTTGGCAGGGGCACGGAGGAGAGAATCGTTCAGATGACTTTCGGGCGGGTTGTGTTGTGTCTGTCTGGTGGCTTTCAAGAATAAGAATGTCAACCCGGTGGCGGGCGGCTTGGATGCTTCGTTCATGATGATATGGCTTCTGTTCCCGTTTTCAGGCGGTCACGAGCAGGGACGACCCATTGCGCTTCTTCACCAAAATAACCACACAACCACAACCATTTGAAAAAAAATGAATTTCTCCATCATTGGAATTTTTATTTGACAAACTCACCTGTTTTCTTTTCCAATGCGTTGTGTGCTGGCATTCTAACTGTTTGTCTCTCCCATAATTCACACCTTGCGAAGGCATTCCTCACCACGGGGAGTTGGAGGAAATGCCTTTTTGTTTGACCGGGAAAGGTTGTCGTCATGAATCCACAGAATTTTTTGTTTACCTCGGAGTCCGTGACCGAAGGGCATCCAGACAAAATTGCGGACCAGATATCCGATGGCATCCTGGATGCCATTGTGGCCAAGGATAAAAACTGTCGGGTGGCGTGTGAAACGATGCTGACGACGGGCGTGGCTTTTGTGGCAGGGGAAATTTCCACGAAAGCCTACGTCGAAATACCCGATATCATTCGGGAGACCATCCGTGACGTGGGCTATACCGATGCCACGTGGGGGTTTGATTACCGCACCTGCTCAGTCTTGACCGCCATTGACGCGCAGTCAGGCGATATTGCCATGGGGGTGGACACGGGGGGCGCGGGAGATCAAGGATTGATGTTCGGCTATGCCACCAATGAGACAAGCGCCTTGATGCCCATGCCGATCCTGTTGGCTCACAGGCTGACGAGACGATTGGCCGAAGTCAGGAAAAAGAACATTGTGCCCTGGGTGCGGCCCGATGGGAAGGCGCAGGTCACCATTGAGTATAAAAATGGTCAACCGTTTCGGGTCGACACGGTGGTGGTCTCGACCCAACACAGCGATAAGGTCACCTCCAGGAAAATTGAGCAGGACGTTAAGGAACACGTCATTGCGCATGCAATGCCCAAATGGTTTTATGGTAGCGGTAGCAAAAAGTCGGCGATCTTTGACCCGAAAAAAGTGACGTTGCACATTAACCCGACGGGCCGGTTTGTCACGGGAGGCCCCATGGGTGATACGGGTCTCACCGGCCGAAAAATCATCGTTGACACGTACGGCGGAGTGGGCAGCCATGGTGGCGGAGCGTTTTCCGGCAAGGATCCCAGTAAGGTTGACCGATCGGCGTCGTACATGGCCAGGTATATTGCGAAAAATATTGTTGCGGCTCGATTGGCGGATAAATGTGAAGTGCAGTTGGCATACGCAATCGGGGTGCCTGACCCCGTCTCCATCATGATTGACGCGAAAGGGACGGAAAAAGTCTCGACTGAAGTGATTGAGAAATTAGTCAGAAAACATTTTCCCCTGACCCCGCGAGGGATTGTCGAAGATTTGAAACTTCGCCGCCCCATTTACAAACGGACGGCCGCCTATGGGCATTTTGGGCGGAACGAACCGGGGTTTACTTGGGAAAAAACGGATAAAGCCGCCATGTTGAAGCGGGAAGCCGGCTGTTAGCCAGGAATCCCGGCGGCGATTCAGATGTTGGTGGTGACTTGAAGAGAAGAAGAAGGGAGTAGGAGCGTATGAGTACGGTCGCACAAGTTGAGAAGACGGTATTGGACTATAAGGTTGCGGACACTGGGCTGGCCGACTGGGGTCGGAAAGAAATTGAAATTGCCGAAACGGAAATGCCGGCGCTGATGGCCTTGCGGGCAAAATATCAAGCGTCGCAGCCGCTCAAAGGCGCGAGAATTCTCGGGTGTATTCACATGACCGTTCAGACGGCGGTCTTGATTGAGACGTTGATTGAGCTGGGGGCCGAAGTGCGGTGGTCTTCGTGCAACATTTTCTCAACGCAGGATCATGCGGCTGCCGCTATCGCGGCCCAAAAGATTCCGGTGTATGCCTGGAAAGGCGAGACGCTTCAAGAATATGAATGGTGCCTTGAGCAAACCATTGTGAAGGATGGTCGGCCATGGGATGCCAATATGGTTCTGGATGACGGGGGCGATTTGACGCAGATGCTGCATACAAAGTTCCCCGCGATGCTGGACAGGGTTCATGGGATTACGGAAGAGACCACCACCGGGGTGCATCGTCTTCAGGAGCGGTTGGACAGCGGGACGCTGAAAGTGCCAGTCATTAATGTCAACGATTCCGTGACGAAATCGAAAAACGACAATAAATACGGGTGTCGCCACAGTTTGAGCGACGCTGTGAAGCGCGGGACCGACCATTTACTGGCGGGCAAGAAGGCGCTGGTGATTGGGTATGGAGATGTGGGAAAGGGTTCCGCACAGTCTCTGCGACAGGAAAGCATGATCGTGAAGGTCTCGGAAATTGACCCCATTTGCGCCATGCAGGCATGTCTGGACGGCTTTGAGGTGGTGTCTCCCTATCAAAATGGGATCAATACCGGCAATGTGGACGACGTGAACCGGACGCTTCTGAACCAGACCGATTTGGTGGTGACCGCCACCGGCAATTGCAACGTCTGTGACGCCGCCATGTTGCAAACGCTCAAAAGCGGCGCTGTCGTCTGCAATATCGGCCACTTCGATAATGAAATTGACACCGCCTATATGCGACAACACTGGGAATGGGACGAGATCAAACCGCAAGTGCATACAATCTATCGCAACCGTCCGGCCAACGATTATCTGATGCTGTTATCCGAAGGACGGCTGGTGAATTTAGGCAATGCGACCGGTCATCCCTCCCGGATTATGGACGGGTCCTTTGCGAATCAGGTCCTCGGGCAAATCTATCTCTTTGAAAAGAAATTTGCTGATCATCCCGGTGCGCAGGTGACGCTTGAAGTCTTGCCGAAGAAACTTGATGAAGAAGTGGCGGACTATATGGTGCGAGGGTTCGGCGGCGTCATCACCAAACTCACCAGGGAACAAGCCGCCTACCTGAACACGCCCATCGAGGGGCCGTTTAAGCTTGACACCTACAAGTACTGACCCGCCTCACCGGGACACTTGTCCGGTTTCGCGTTCTGATTCTGAAACAGTCTGGTTTGGGTCAAAAGACTCATGCCTCTGTTCGGTTATGGCCTAAATAGCAGGTCGTTGGGGCTTTTTCGGGGTTGCGAAAATTCGTTGACCGGCATACAGTGTAGTTTCCTCTTTGAGGCCTGAATCAGGTACGGGAGCCAGTGGCGAAAGATTTGAAAGTGTCTGTTTGTCAATGCGCAGTCGTTATCAGGAAAGAGAACACAACATGACCACACAATCTTCCATCGGGGGCTTGCTGGTTGTTGTTTTGTCGCTGGGGATGATGACGGGATTTCCTCCCGTTGTTTCCGCAGAGGAGCGGGTGCTGGGCAGTTGGATTGCCAAGGGGAAATTGCTGTCCATTGGAGACCAGAAAACATTTTTTCAGGGTGATGCCACAGGGGTGGTTCATCACAGCGGGGGCAATGGGCAGTTGGATACGGCAAAGCTTGATTGTGCCCTCTCCATGTATGTTGACGAGAAAATCAACAGAAAAGAAGGCAATGGATTTTGTACGTTTCTCTTGAGTGCCGGCGGTGAGATTTATGCTTCATTCAAATGTGCCGGTCCCGCCAGAGAGACTTGCGACGGCAAGCTGACGCATCTGGACGGCACCGGGCCATTCAAAGGTATCTCCGGAGAAACGGACATCAGTATGCGGTCCAAGATTTTCTGGGGAGACGATCGCTCCGCCAGTTCCAGCAAATTTGTGGATGTGAGCGAAACATCTGAATTGTCCGTGCGAGGGTAGGTCATGCCGAATCTGACTTATTCACTACCGGGGAAATCATGACGACCCTGGTTTCAGGCAGGGGCTGGCCTGTTGCTTCCGGGAGTGCGTGAGAGGGGTATCCAATGATGAAGGTTCCACGTTGAGCGTCTATCAAGTCTTACCCGGTCCCGAGCATTTTCTCCCGCCGGCTGCCGCGTCAATGGGCATTCGTCTGCCGGATTTCGGACAAGCGCATATTCACGGGAAAATTGTCAATGAAGAGGAAGCCATGGAAGTGGCGGCCCGCCAGTTTTTAGCCGCCAAAGTGCCCACGGTTTTTCCCGGCCCCCTTGTCCTGTGGGCTTGGAACGAGAAAGCAGCCCAAAAGGCCAAGGCGGTCAGGCATCTCTATGAAACCATTAAGGAATGCGTCACCCCTTCCCAGGCCGCGATGCTCATTCCCATGCCCGACTACCGGCCCAAGTATCCGAAAATTAATCCTGAAAGCGAAATCAATCCCAATCATCCCAATCTCACCATCTGGCACAACAAAATAGACACCTGCATGTTTGTGGGCGTCCACTGTCACCAGGCGAATCTTTCGCTCAAAATTATTCGCGGCGGCACCAACTGCTATACCATTGCCATGTGTGCCCAGGCTGGACATGAAGATGCGATGCTGTCGTTCCGGGATGCCACCGCCGATAAGATCATGCGATTGGCCGATTGGGTGAAAAAACTGAAGGGGTCGGTCAAGCCGCCCGCAGATTGAAGTTTGAACGAGACCATCATGGTGGGGGATGTTCCCATTTGAAGCCGTTACAGGACGAAACAGGGACAAGCCGTTCAGTCCTAAGCGAGAAGGAGGAAGACTTATGGCAACTCAATCGTTAATCGGGACAAAAAATAGAGCAGGGCAGACAGTGGCCGACCCATGGGAGCTGATGCATACAGCGGAGCGCACTTCCAGTTTTTTCACGGGAAGCGAGGTTATCAAAGAAGCCGTTCGCCGCGCCAATTGCGATGTCATGATCGCGTATCCGATTACTCCGCAAAGTGAAGCGGCGGCGTTGATTGGAGAATTGTTTGCCGAAGGGTTTATCGGCGACTACTTTCGGGGTGAAAGCGAATTTGCCGTGATGTCTCAATGTGCCGGCGCGGCCTTCGGTGGCGCGCGCGTGTTCACGACGACGGCCGGGCCGGGCACCATGCGGGCCATGGAAAATTTTCCAATGTGGGCGGGGGCACGCCTGCCCATTCAAATGATCGTCACCTGTCGCGGCATTAATTCGCCGCTGTCCATCCAGCCGGACACGCTGGAAATTTCGTATCTGCTCAACACGGGCATGCTGGTCTGGCACGCCGAAACGGCGCAGGATTTTTACGACTGGATTTTGAAAGGCTACATTGTGTCGGAAGAGCCGGATGTCCATTTGCCGTTGGCGCTCTGCTGCGACGGGTTTTTCGTGACCCATACCAAGGATGTGGTCAACCTGACCCCCGCGGATCAGTGCCTGCCGCCCTATGATCCGTATCGGTCGCCGGTGCCCTGTATGGATATGGAATGTCCGCCGGTGCGCATGATGCGCGATCCGTTTGTCATGAAGAGCAATTACATCAGTTATGCCACTCATGCGAGCTGGCAGCAGGAAGTCTGGGCGGCCATTGAGCGGTCCAGAAAGCACACGATTCGGTGGTTGGACGGCCTCATTGAGGTGGAAAATCCCGATGCCGACATTTTGATTGTCACCTCCGGGACCGCCGTGTCCCAGGGGCGTGAAGCCAAGTGCGTTCTGGAAGATGATGGTGTGGAAGTGGGCATTGTCAAAATCAAAACCCTCCGTCCGTGGCCGGCGGAAGAAATTCGTGAAGCCACCAGGAAGGCCAAACATATCATTGTGCCGGAGTTTAACGTCACGGGCTGGATGGCCAAAGAACTCCGGGCCACGATTCCGAATCCGGACCGCGTGTATGCTGGCCCGCGCGTCTGTGGAGGGATGACCATGCCGCCGGAGATTATCGCCGCCGACATCAAAAAGTTGCTGGGCATGCGGGCCGAAAGCCTGGCCGGGCGCGGTAGCTGAAGCGACGCCATCGTGTATGGTACTGTGTCTGTGACCGATGGACGTCAATGACGTCAAATGTGTGAATCAAGCAGGAGGACGATATGAGCAAGGAACGTATTAAAATCGCGCCGGAAATGTTTGACATTATGCCGGCGGAATATCAGGACCTCGTGGAACGTGCCACGTATGGGAAGGAACATCGAGGCTGGAAGGACATCGGTACGTCCAAGGAGCTGATTGAAGAACATTCGTTGTGTGCCGGCTGTCCGGAATCCATGGCGTTTCGCTATATTCTGGCGTCGTTGCCCGCTCCGGAAGATACCGTGATGGTGGGATCAACGGGCTGTACCAGTCTGGTCTTTCCGCATGTGGGCGTGCACAATATTCATTCTCTCTTTGGCAATCAGAATGCCATTGCCTCCGGGCTCAAGCGGGCGTTGACCGTGCGATTTCCGGATCGTGTCAAAGACGTCGTCGTGCTGGCGGGTGACGGGGCGACGGTGGATATCGGACTTGATATGACGTTGCAAGCCTGGTTCCGTCAGGAAAAGTTCACGACCATTTGTTTTGACAACGAGCTGTACGCCAACACCGGCGGCCAGGAAAGCGGGTTGATGCAAAAAGGGTTTGTGGCCAAGATGGCGCCCATGGGCAAGGCGTTTGAAAAAGTCAGGTTGCCGGAAATCGCGCGTGAATCCGGTTGCCATTACGTGGTGAATTGCACGGTCAGCAAACCCAACCTTGTCGAAAAAGTGATTAAAAACGCCATCTATGTGGCTCGCGAAATCGGCCCGACCTACCTGCAACTCTATACGCCGTGCATCCTGGAAATCGGCAAGAACAGCATGGAAGGATTGCAGGAAATGCGGGACGCTGAAAAACCCACCGAGCGGTTTGCGTACAAAGAATATGTCAGCGATCAGGCCAAAGAACTGTTGACCGAAGTGGCGGCGAAGGAAAAAGAGAGAAAAGCCGAGGCTAAAAAACAACTGGCGGGTCAAGCCTGATCCAACCCATCGTGGGTTGGGCGGCGGTACACCCGGGGAGGCGTACAGATGATCAAGCGGAGAATCAATATTCGCATGTCGGGCCTGGGAGGGCAGGGCGCGGTCACGGCGGCTCACGTGATGGCGATGGCCGCCTCCCGCGATGGAAAGTTTGCAATCTCGAATCCCTTCTTTGGCGCCGAGAAACGCATGGCCCCGGCGGAAAGCTATTGTCGCATCGGCGTCAATAAAATTTACGATCGCGGAGAATTGGTGTTTCCAGACGTGATTGAAGTTTTTCATCCTCAGGTCATCACCTTGGGCAAGAGTTATACGATGCCGTTTTACTCCGGCATTAAAGAGGGAGGCCTCGTCATTATTAACTCCGACATGCCGCTGTTGAGTGATGAAGACGTGAAACGGTTGAAAGATTTGGACGTGGCGATTTTTTACATGGCTGGAACGCAAGTGGCGTTGGAAGTGGCGGGCACCGAACTGTCCACGAACATGACCATGATCGGGTCCGTGGCCGGTATCACCAAATGCGTGTCGTTGAAAGGGCTTGAAGGCGCGCTACAGGAGCGATTCGGGAAAAAATTCGTCGCATCGGGCGGCACCGCGACCCTGGATGAAGCGATCAAGAAAAAATTCGCCAAAAAAGAAATGTTGCTGAAGAAAAATATGGACACGGTGATTCGCGCGTATGAAATTGCCTCGGAATGGGGAGCGAAAAATAACGTGGAACTGGCCGTGGCCGCCGCCTGAACGATTAGAAAAAGGGTGCCCATATGTATAACGTAGCGAGTGTGACGGATGAAAAATGTGTCGCCAAGAAGGGGTGTCGGCTGTGCATCATGTATTGCCCCGAGGCGAACTGTCTGGATTTGAACACCGAGAAACTGGTGGCGGAAGTCGTGATTGACCGTTGCAAGGGATGTGAATTGTGCAAAGTGGTGTGCGACGCCGCCAAACATGCCGCCATAGACATGGTCGCCGTGAACGCGGACGGCACCCTGATGAACAAAGCGGGAGAAGCCGCGGAGTTGGGACAAGCGTATCAAGGGTAGTCACACCGCGTTCATGGCAAGATCAAAGCCCTGCGGCATCACCCTGTTGAGTGTCGTGGGGCTTTGTTATGTTTCCATGTGTCACACCGCAGGCCGTCCGCATGTTGTCTCCAATACAGGTCCGAACAGATGAGTGAGACGCTCAAACAACTCGTGCAGGAGATCAACCAGTCCATGAAACAGCTCCATGACCGACTGGAGAGTCGCGCGCAGGAAATGGAGCTGTTGGGCGGGGATCCCGACACCATCAAAAAGTTGACTCTCGGCGCCGACGCCATGAACGACAGCGCCAACCTCTATTTATCCTGGGCGCGCCACTACGTCGCGCTCTCCGAAGGCGGCGCGTCGGAAGTCGACGAAGGCGAAGAAGATTCCGACGATTTTCAGTTTTGAACTTTCGGCACATCGCGGACGTACCTGCCGAACAGTCGCTCCGTCACCCCTCCGGTCTTGAACCAACGCGGGACGACGTTATATCATGCGAGTCTTGTTGCCGAATACGGAACCCGCGTTGGTTGGGATCATCACCTGCAAGCCCTGTGTTCCTCGGTAGCTCAGTTGGTAGAGCGATCGGCTGTTAACCGATTGGTCGCAGGTTCGAGTCCTGCCCGAGGAGCCAATTTCCAAACGCCGACCACGGCGTTGTTGTGTTCATGTAAGACCCCCAAGGTCATCCCCTTCGGGGTCTTGTTGTATTTGCCCTACAAGGAGCCTGCTGCCGTATGTCCGTCTCCCGACTTCGTAACATCGCCATTATTGCTCACGTTGACCACGGCAAGACCACACTGGTGGATCGGTTGTTGCAACAATCCGGCACCCTGGGGGATCGTTTTGGCCCTGTGGAACGGGTCATGGACGCCGCCGCCCTTGAGCGTGAGCGCGGCATAACCATCCTGTCGAAAAATACCGCAATCGTCTGGAACGATTATCGCATCAACATTGTGGATACCCCCGGACATGCCGACTTCGGCGGCGAGGTGGAGCGCGTGTTGTCCATGGTTGATGCTGCGTTGCTGTTGGTGGATGCGGTTGAAGGGCCGATGCCGCAAACCCGTTTTGTGACGCAAAAAGCCTTTAGTCACGGACTCAAGCTCATCGTGGTGATCAACAAAATAGACCGTCCGGCCGCGCGTCCCGACTGGGTGCTGAACCAGACCTTTGATCTGTTTGATCGTCTCGGTGCGACCGACGAGCAACTGGATTTCCCTGTGGTCTATACCTCTGCCATTGAAGGGTTTGCCTCCATGCAAGCCGATGTCAAAACAGGTGACATGTCGGCGTTGTTCGAAACCATCACCAATCAGGTTGAAGCGCCGCAGGTGGATGAGGACGGCCCGTTTCAGATGCAAGTGTCATTACTGGATTATTCCAGATACACCGGCGCGATTGGCGTGGGAAGAATTGCCCGCGGCTCCATCAGCGCCAAATCCGCCGTGACGGTGATAGACCGTCATGGCGGCTCCCGCCCCGGGCGCGTGTTGCAGATTTTTGGTTTTCACGGGATGAATAAAGTAGAGGTGGAGCGTGCCGAGGCGGGAGACATTGTCGCCGTGACCGGGGTCGAAGGCATCGCCATCTCGGATACGCTGTGCGACCCGGAACACCTGCAGGCGCTTCCATCGTTAAGCGTTGATGAGCCTACCGTGCGCATGAATTTCCAGGTCAATACCTCACCCTTCGCCGGTCGTGAAGGAAAATTCGTTACCTCCCGTCAGATTGCGGACCGACTGGAAAAAGAACTGCTGCATAATGTTGCATTGCGCGTTGAGCCAACCGACGACCCTGATGTGTTTTCCGTTTCCGGGCGCGGCGAGTTGCACCTTGGCATCCTGCTCGAAACCATGCGACGAGAAGGGTATGAAGTGGCCGTATCCCGCCCCCAGGTTATTTACCGAACCATTGACGGCGTACTGTGCGAACCCTGGGAAGAATTGAGCGTTGACGTGAAAGAAACGCATCAAGGCGCGCTCATGCAGGCCCTGGGCGACCGTGGCGGTGAGCCGCACAACATGCAGCCGGACAGCCAGGGCAGGGTGCGGCTTAGTTACCGCATTCCGGCACGTGCGTTGATTGGCTTCCGCACCGCATTCATGACATTGTCCGCGGGCAGTGGCGTGATGAGCCACATTTTCGACACCTACGCCCCCGTCGCCGACAAACAGCTCAATCGTCGGGCCAACGGCGCTCTGGTATCAACCGGTGACGGCAAGGCTCTGGCCTTCGCGTTGTTCAACCTGCAACAACGGGGCAGGCTGTTTATCCGGCCCAATGTCGAAGTGTATGCGGGCCAGGTCATCGGCTTGCATTCGCGCCACAACGATCTCACCGTCAATCCCCTGAAAGGCAAACAACTGACCAACAACCGCGCGGCCGGCAAAGATGACAGCGTGACACTCGAACCCCCGGTTCTCCTCACACTGGAAACCGCCGTCGAGACGATTGGTGACGACGAGCTGGTAGAAATCACGCCAGGCAGCATCCGCATCCGTAAAAAATACCTCAAGGAACACGAGCGCAAGCATGCCTCCAAGGCAAAACAATCAACCAGCCCGCAGCCTGTATGACAATCGCGTTGAGCAGTGGAGATGAATGACTGGCGAAGGCTCAACAGGCGACGCCGCCAAACATGCCGCCATAGACATGGTCGCCGTGAACGCGGACGGCACACTGATGGACAAGGCGGGAGAAGCCGCGGAGTTGGAACAAGCGTATCAAGGGTAGTCACACCTCATCCATGGCAAGAGCAAAGCCCTGCGGCATCACCCTGTTGAGTGTCGCGGGGCTTTGTTGTATTTCCATGTGTCACACCGCAGGCCGTTCGCATGTTGTCTCCAATACAGGTCCGAACAGATGAGTGAGACGCTCAAACAGCTCGTGGAGGAGATCAACCAGTCCATGAGACAGCTCCATGACCGACTGGAGAGTCGCGCGCAGGAAATGGAGCTGTTGGGCGGGGACCCCGACACCATCAAAAAGTTGACCCTCGGCGCCGACGCCATGAACGACAGCGCCAACCTCTATTTATCCTGGGCGCGCCACTACGTCGCACTCTCCGAAGGCGGCGCGTCGGAAGCCGACGAAGGCGAAGAAGATTCCGACGATTTTCAGTTTTAACCTTCCGGCACATCACGGACGTACCAGCCGAACGGTCGCTCCGTCACCCCTCCGGTCTTGAACCAACGCGGGACGACGTTATATCATGCGAGTCTTGTTGCCGAATACGGAACCCGCGTTGTTTGGGATCATCACCTGCAAGCCCTGTGTTCCTCGGTAGCTCAGTTGGTAGAGCGATCGGCTGTTAACCGATTGGTCGCAGGTTCGAGTCCTGCCCGAGGAGCCAATTTCCAAACGCCGACCACGGCGTTGCGGTGTTCATGCAAGACCCCGTGGATACTCTCCCCGGGGTCTTGTCGCTTGTGTCCATTTTGTGCTCGCTCACACCACGTCACGCATCGTTTTCCAATTCTCTTTCCGAAGTGTTCCGTCGTGGGCGTGCCTGCAAATAGCCGGAACAATCCACCGCTTGCTGAAAATCCATGAACGTTTCCAATGAGTTCTTGAGAGAGAAGAAATAAGCCATGCCGCAACTTGAACACATCGAAGCGATTGAACGCCGCCTCTGGAACGCGGCCGACACCCTGCGCGCCAATTCCAACTATGCCAGCAATGAGTACTTTCTGCCGGTCATGGGCCTGGTCTTCCTGCGCCACGCCTACAGCCGTTATCTGGCCGTCAAAGGCGGGATTGAGGCGAAGGCCCCCACCCGTGGCGGCAAGTCCCCGCCGTTAACCAAAGAGGATTTTTCCCAGCTTGGCGCGATCTTCCTCCGGCCCAAGGCGCAATTTGACCATTTAGTATCGTTACCCGACAGCGCGGATCGTGCCAGCGCCATCATTGAGGCGATGGAATCCATTGAGAACGACTACAGCAATCTGACCGGCATCCTGCCAAAGAATGAATACCAGGAACTGAATAACGATGTGCTTGGCCAGTTGCTGCGCACGCTCAACCCCGATGAATTGAAGAAGGTATCAGGCGACGTCTTTGGCCGCATCTACGAATACTTCCTGACCCAGTTCGCCGACCAGAAAGCCCACGACGGCGGCGAATTCTTCACGCCCGTTTCACTGGTGTCGCTCATCGCCCACGTGCTTGATCCCGAAGGCGGCACGGTACTCGACCCGGCCTGCGGTTCCGGCGGCATGTTCGTGCAGAGCGCGCGCATCGTTGAGGAACACGGAAAAAGCCCAACCGACCAGCTCACGTTCCGCGGCCTGGAAAAGAACGCCACCACCATTCGTCTTGCCAAGATGAACCTGGCCGTCCACGGGCTGGAGGGCAACATTCAGAAGGCCATCACCTACTACGAAGACCCGCACGAGCTGGTGGGCAAGGCCGACTACGTGATGGCCAATCCCCCCTTCAACGTGGACGAGATTGACGCGGACAAGGTCAAGACAGACCCGCGTCTGCCCTTCGGCCTGCCCGGCGTCAACAAAAATGACAAAGTCAGCAATGGCAACTACATTTGGATCAGCTACTTCTACAGTTATTTAAGCGCAACGGCCCGCGCCGGTTTTGTCATGTCTTCCCAGGCTTCCAGCGCCGGCGGTGGCGAAGCCAGGGTGCGCCAGAAACTGGTGGAGACCGGCGACGTGGACATCATGATCGCGATTCGTTCCAACTTCTTCTACACCCGCACCGTCCCCTGCGAGTTATGGTTCCTGAATCGCGCCAAGCCGGCCGCGCACCGCGACAAGGCGCTGATGATTGATGCGCGCAACATCTACCGCAAGGTCACGCGCAAGATCTACGACTTCAGCCGCGAACAGCAACAGAACCTGCTGGCCATCATCTGGCTCTATCGCGGGCAAACCGAACGCTACACCGCCCTCGTCACCGACTACTGCGCGCATACACTGGACGAAGCCGCCGCCTGCTTCAATAGCGTGGACGAGAACGGCGAGATCATCCGCCCACTACCCGACTTCACCGTTGCGCTTGACCGGCTGACCGACCTGCTGCGGCCATTCCTCGACACGCTGTCCGCAGACGCACCGACCGCGCAAGCGCACAAGGAATTAGTCGCGGCGGTTGCCGCGTTCAACACCGACTGCGCCGCATTCGGCAAAGCGGTGGAAGAAGAACAAAAGGCGCGGCAATCACCGGGCAAAAAGCAGGGAGCCTCAACATCGAAGGCGGGCAAACCGCGAACCGCTGATAACGTCGCCCACTCTGGTGCCGCCGCTCTCGTGCAACGTGTCACCCGCCTCGCCCCGTTGGCCGAGACCAGCCGCGATCTCGTCAAGCAAACCGACCTGCTCTACAAACTCGTCAGCCGCTTAATCGAAACCTGTGAGCGCGAATGTAACGCCAAGTCCGGCGACACATGGAACGGCCGAGACATCACCCGCGCCCGCAAAGCCGTCGACGAAGCCCGCCAGAATCTCACCAAACATGACGAGGGGGAGCCGGCACACAACTGGGGGCAACTTAGAAAGATACGCTACTTCTGGTACCAGGCACGCTGGCTCACCGAACGCTTCCCCGACGCCGAGTTACGCGATGTAGAAGGGCTGGTGAAGTTAGTCACCCGCGCCGAAATCGAAGCCAACGACTGGAGCCTGACCCCGGGCCGCTACGTCGGCGTCGCCCCCGAAGAAGAAGACGCGGATTTTGACTTTGAAGAAACCCTGCGCGACATTCACATGGAACTGGAAGAGTTGAATGCCGAGGCCGCCGGTTTGGCCGAGACGATCAGCGGAAATTTCAAGGAACTTGGGATATGAAGTTGGAATTGAAAATAAAGGGCGCGATAGGGTTGTTGATCTCCACGGAGTTTGCAATATGAATTCCGGCAAGAAAATTATCATCATTGCAGGGCCAAACGGTGCGGGCAAAACAACCTTTGCGCTGGAGTACCTGCCCCACGAGGCACACTGTCCGGTGTTCGTAAACGCCGACCTGATAGCGGCGGGGCTATCTCCGTTTCTGCCCGGCGTTGCAGCCATTCGCGCCGGACGTTTGATGTTGCGAGAAATCAGCAACCACGCCAAAATAGGCGAAAGTTTTGTCTTTGAAACAACGCTTGCGGGTCGAGGGTACGTGAAAAGGATCAAAAAATGGCGTGCGGACGGCTACAGAGTCAAGCTGATTTTTCTATCGCTTGCAACACCGGAAGAGGCGATTGATCGGGTAAAATTGCGCGTGGCGCAGGGCGGACACCACATTCCAGAAGATGTCATACGTCGCCGGTTTACCGCCGGGAAAAACAACTTTGATACAATCTATCGCCATCTCGTAGATCACTGGCAGTGGTTTAACAACAGCGGGCATTCGCCTGTGGTCATTGAAGAAGGGGTGAATCAATGAAAAAGAGCAAATATATTACTCCCGTTTCCCAATCGGATGACCCGGACCTGCAAGGCGCACCTGCGGCGATGATGCGCGCACTCAAACGGGCGCACAAAATCGCCCATGATACGAATACCGGTATTGTTATTATGCGGGACGGTGAAGTGGTGGAAGTGCCGCCTGACCCGGAACTGTATAATGATGTGCCGAGTGTAAGCCGAGTCGATTATTCTGGTGGCGGCAACCAGAAGAACTTTGAGGGGTTGAAGGGATGAGCTGGGAGAAAAAGCCTCTTGAAGCAGTAGCGGACTTCTGTCTGGGCAAGATGCTAGATCAGAAGAAGAACAAAGGGGAGTTTCTGCCCTACTTGGCCAACGTGAATGTCCGATGGGGCAGCTTTGATCTTGACCATCTCAGGGAGATGCGATTCGAGCATCATGAGTTGGATCGGTATGGCCTAAACAATGGTGACATCATAATGTGTGAGGGGGGTGAGCCAGGGCGATGCGCGCTTTGGAAAGAACAAAAGCCGAACATGATGATCCAAAAGGCCTTGCATCGCATTCGCTCCCACGAGTGTTTAAGTAATAAATTCTTGTTTTACTCGCTACTCCATAAAGGGAGGACGGGACACTTGGCCCCACTCTTTACAGGGACAACTATCAAGCATCTTCCGCGTGAGAAACTGGCCAAGGTCGAGATAGAAGTACCCCCGCTTGAAGTTCAGCACCGTATCGTTTCCATTCTCTCCGCCTACGACGACCTGATCGAAAACAACCGACGACGAATACACCTGCTGGAGCAAGCCGCACGACTACTCTACAAAGAATGGTTCATCCACCTCCGCTTCCCCGGCCACGAACACACCAAAATTATTGACGGCGTACCGGAAGGATGGGAGAGGAAACACCTATCTGATCTCGTGACTACACAATATGGATTTACGGAGACGGCCACAAATGAATCCATCGGCCCGAAATTTCTCAGAGGAACGGATATCAACAAAACTTCGTACATTGATTGGAGTACCGTACCGTTTTGTCCTGAAGACAAACTTGATTTCAACAAATACGCACTTCAAGTTGGTGATATACTCGTCATACGTATGGCGGATCCAGGCAAGGTAGCAATCGTCGAAAGCGAAGAGAAAGCTATATTTGCCTCTTATCTAGTGCGATTTACGCAGAAAACAGATAATATTCCCGCTCTTTACTTGTTCTATGCCCTCTTGGATGATGCCTACCGAGGTTTCATTGCTGGGGCGAGTGGAGGTTCCACCAGAAAGAGTGCAAGTGCGAAATTGCTGACTGACTTTAATATATCAGTTCCCCCAAAACACTTTACTTCTCTATTTATAGAAAAAGTGTACCCACTACGACAACAAATCCAGATTCTGCTGCGGCAAAATTCGAGGCTTAGAGAAGCCCGCGACTTGCTCCTGCCACGTTTGATGAACGGGGAGATTGCAGCATGATTGGAATTGAGAAATATGCAACAGAGACGGAGATGGTACAGTGAAACCCGCCCAAGAGGGACTAGGATTTACTCGATTCGTGATGGTGTTGAGTAGCATATCACCGCTCTTCATATTATGGGCGATTCGTGGCAACAGCTTGGTGGCGGAAGGCTATTTTCTTGTATTTTGTATTATTATGGCTACTTTGCCGTCAATCTATCTCTGGTGGCGCATTGTTAATGCGAAAAAACAGAAACAGATTCGGGCCATCGTCGTTGGTAAAGCGGAAGATAATCGGGCCCACTTGTTACTCTATCTATTTACTATTCTGTTACCATTCTACTTCGCAGATTTAGATACTTTGCGGGATTTTATCGGGGCTTTGGTAGCGTTGTTCTTGATTATCTTCTTATTCTGGCACATGAATCTCCACTATTTAAATATTTGGTTCGCATTGTGTAATTACCGCGTTTTCTTGATTTATCCAAAAGAGGACAATAACCCATTCAGTGGTAAAATCAGCGTGGTTCTGATTACAAAACGCGCATTCGTGCCAAAGGAAGAAACAATCTATGCTTATCGGTTGAGTAATACGGTTTGCTTTGAGGTATCAGCGAAATGATCAATTTTGATTTTAATACTATTCAGCAAATAGAATTTGGCTTAGGGCAAGACGATCAAAATGAGAATGTCTTCCATCGCGTCATGGTAGATAGCAACGTGCAGAGTGCCCTTGAGGAAATGGTTTCGGATACTTGGACAGCTATGCAAAATTTTTCTGAATCTCCCCTTTTATATGAGCCGTCTGAGAAACACTCCGCATGTGAATATCTTTATCTTTCTCTGAATGATCCTATGGCGATACAGATTTGCAATCTGCACAACGCGGTTAATCTAGACATTGACCAATCTGCTCTGAACCATGTGGAAACAATATTTTGCTATTTCGCAAAGTTAACTGACGAACAAGGCAGAACTCTCACAGCGTTAAAACGGGCAACTCAATTCAAAGGAATACTGAAGAGCCGCTTAATTAAATTGAGTACAGATGCTATGGAGATGGTAACCGACAAGGTATTCAAATTGGATAAAGATTTCGATCTGCTTATTGATAATCAACAAATTCATATCCTTCGCCCCAGTAGCTTTGAGTTTATCGGAAAACTAAAGGAGGCTATTCTTGAGGCAGTTACCGAAAATGTAAATTCACTTCGGGCAAATCTTCCTTTTGTTCAATTCGATACAATTCAAGAATATGCTAGTGACCACCCTCGAGCAGCCAGGTACTTGGCCTCTATTCGTTCGCAGCGAGTAGCCGATATTGACCAGCAAAAGCTTATCGAAACATGCGTTGCAACAGGTGTCGCGGTTGAAAATGACGAAGGGATGATTGTTGTTGATAACCAGAATATGATGGGGTTTCTTGAGGTGTTGGATCGCCGCCGCTACGAGGTGAACTTGATACCAAAAGAACCAGAACAGTATCGTGCTCCAAGTAGAACACGTATCTGCTAGAGTACCGCTGGGTTCTCAAAATCTACACCCCCAAAACCCTATGCCAGAAAATTGCGGCTGAATACTTGGAATAGTTTTCGTAGGTTGAATTAGCATGTGTCGGCAGGTGTAATCTGAAATTCCGAAACTTAGTGCTGGTTCTTCGTTACTTGACAATCACCATTCTCACGCTATGATGGATATGTTTATTGTATATCCAAACTAATCGAGGTGATAACCATGCCTATTGCACACACAAAAATCTTTATGAGCAACAAAAGTCAGGCGGTCCGTTTGCCCAAGTCGGTTGAGTTGCCGGAATCGTTGCGAGAAGTTGACATCGTGGCTATCGGCTTAAAGCGGATCATTACCCCGGCCGGGAAAAGCTGGGACGAGTGGTTCGATGAACCCGGTGTTTCGGAGGATTTTCTGTCTTCCCGTGAACAGCCCATGGATCAGAAACGGGAAATATTTTGATGCTTCGGTATCTGCTGGATACCAATATCGTGATCTATGCCATCAAGAACCGTCCCCGGTCATTGCGCGAAAAATTTAGCCGCTTGCAGGATCAAATGGCAATTTCTTCCGTTACCTGGGGAGAGTTAATCTATGGCGTTGAACGCTCCAGTCAATCTGATCGCAATCTGGCGGATATTGAATCAATGGCCGCCAAACTTGAGGTGATACCATTTGACCGGCCTGCGGCGGATCATTTTGGTCAAATTCGTGCGGAACTGTATCGTGTCGGTACGCCGATTGGCCCTTACGATATGATGATTGCAGGTCAGGCACGTGCCCGTGGTCTGATTTTCGTAACGAATAATACGAAAGAGTTTAAACGAATTCCTGGGCTGATGCTGGAGAATTGGATCCGCCAGTCGCCCGCCGGTAAATAATGACCCCGACCGCTTACACCGAATCCACCCTCGTCCAGCAACCCACCGCCGAATACCTGGAGAAACAACTCGGCTGGGAGTCGGTTTACGCCTACAACAACGAGGGGTTTGGCCCGGACAGCCTGCTTGGCCGTAACTCCGATCGCGAGGTGGTGCTGACGCGCATATTGCGCGAGAGGCTGGCGGCGTTGAATCCGGGTTTGCCTGATGCGGCTTACGTTGACGCGGTGCGGCAGATCGCCGGCGTTTCCGCTTCGCAAACCATCGTCGCGGCCAATCGCGAGAAGTACGACCTGATCCGCGACGGCGTGCGGGTAACATTCCTCAATGACAAGGGCGCACGGGTGCGGAAGAAACTGCGGGTGTTTGATTTTGAGACGCCGGCGAACAACCATTTCCTGTGCGTGCGCGAGATGTGGATACGCGGCGACTTGTACCGCCGCCGGGCCGACTTGATCGGCTTCGTCAACGGCCTGCCATTGCTGTTCATCGAGTGCAAGAACATCCACCGCGATCTCAAGGCCGCGTTTGAACAAAATTACTCCGATTACCGCGACACCATCCCGCACTTGTTCCATCACAACGCCATCGTGATGTTCGGCAACGGCGACAAGGCGAAGATCGGCTCAATTACCAGCAAGTGGGATCATTTCCACGAGTGGAAGCGGCTGGCCGAGGATGATCCCGGCGTGGTGGATATGGAGACCATGCTCAAAGGCGTGTGTGACAAGCACAACTTCATGGACGTGGTGGAGAATTTTATCCTCTTTGACGAGTCCTCGGGCGGGACGCGAAAAATTCTGGCGCGCAACCATCAGTTTCTCGGCGTCAACCGTGCCATTGAAGCGGTGCGGCAGCGCAAAGCGCGGGCGGGCAAGTTGGGCGTGTTCTGGCACACCCAGGGAGCGGGCAAGAGTTACTCAATGGTGATGTTCACTCGCAAGGTTCACCGCAAGCTGGGCGGCAACTTTACGTTTCTCATGTTAACCGACCGCGATGACCTGGACACGCAGATCTACAAGACCTTCGCCGGTTGCGGCGTTGTGAATCACGACCGCGACCACTGCCGGGCTTCCGGCGGAGAGCATTTGAGCCGACTGCTGGCCGAGCACAAGTCACATATTTTCTCTCTGATTCAGAAGTTCAACCAGGACGTGAATCCCGGCGAGGGTTACACGCAACGAGACGATATTATCGTTATCACCGATGAGGCCCATCGCACACAGTACGGCAATCTGGCGCTGAATATGCGGAATGCTTTGCCCAACGCCTGTTACATCGGTTTCACCGGCACGCCGCTCTTCAATGACGATGAGATTACGAGGCGGGTGTTCGGCGAGTACGTCTCGATGTACGATTTCCAGCGGGCGGTGGATGACGAGGCCACGCTGCCGCTTTACTACGATGCTCGCGGTGACGAACTGGGTGTGGCTATTGGCGATCTGAACGAGCGCATCGCCGAGAAGCTGGAGGAACTGGAGTCCGATGATATTGATGTGCAGCAGCGATTGGAGCGGGAATTGAGGCGCGACTACCATATCATCACCGCCGACAAGCGGCTTGATCAGGTGGCGCGGGATTTTGTGCGGCATTATTCGAAGGCATGGGAGGCCGGCAAGGCGATGCTGGTTTGCATTGACAAGGTGACCTGCGTGCGGATGCACAAGCTGATTGGGTTCTACTGGGACGAGCGTATCAAGGAGTTGAGGGCGGAGTGGGCGAAGGCGGGTGACGAGCAGGAAGAGAAGCATCATCTTGATCGGCAGATACACTGGATGCGCGAGACCCGTGCGGCGGTTGTGGTGAGCGAGGAGCAGGGCGAGGTGGAGAAGTTCCGCAAGTGGGATCTGGACATTATCCCGCATCGCAGACTTATCAGGGAGGGTATTGACCTGCCCGAGACGATGCGTAACAAGCCGCAGTTCCGCGACAAGCAATGCATGGCGCTGGACGACGCTTTCAAGGAGCCGGAGCATCCTTTCCGCATTGCCATTGTCTGTGCCATGTGGCTGACCGGCTTTGATGTGCCGTGCCTTGCCACGCTCTATCTCGACAAGCCGCTCAAGGCGCACACGCTGATGCAGGCCATTGCCCGTGCCAACCGGGTGAACGGAGTCAAGAATAATGGCCTGATCGTTGACTATTGCGGCATCCTGAAACATCTGCGAAAGGCGCTGGCGACTTTTGCCGGCACGCAGCCGGGCGAGAACGGCGGCGCGACCGACCCCGCCAGACCCGATGAGGAACTGCTGGCCGATCTGACTGAAGCCGTTGCGCTGGTGCGCACGTTTCTTGATGAACGGGGAGCGCCATTGAGCGGCCTGATTGGGAAGGGCCTCTTTGATCGTAACGCCGCGATCATCGCGTACAAGGAAGCGGTCAATGAAAACGACGAAACCCGCAAACGCTTTGAGGTGATGTGCCGAGAAGTGTTTAAGAAATTCAGAGCGTGCATCAATATCCCGAAGGTGAACGAGTACAGGGCGGATCGTGATGCCATCAACATCATCTACAAGAGTTTACAGCAGGATCGCGAGCAGGCGGATATCAGCGAGATCTTGCGCAAATTGCACGAGGTGGTGAACGAGGCTATCAACGTGAAACCTGCTGACGACCGCGTATCAGCGCCGCCTTACGATATCAGCCTTATTGATTTTGAGCGGCTTAAGAAGGAATTCGAGCGCAGTTCTGCCAAAAGGACGACGGTCCAGAGCCTGAAGCAGGCTGTGGCGGACCGATTGCAACGGCTTTTGCGACACAACCCCCTGCGGACGAATTTTCAACAGCACTACGAAAAGATTGTCGAAGAGTACAACAGGGAAAAGGACAGTGTGACCATTGAGAAAACCTTTGAGGCGTTGCTCACATTGGTGCAGGAACTGGGTCAGGAAGAAAGCCGTGCGGTCAGAGAGGGATTGGATGAAGAATCACTGGCGGTCTTCGACCTGCTTAAGAAACCCGACCTTGGCGCTGCGGAGATCAAGCGGATCAAGGGCGTCGCTGTTGAATTGCTCAAGACGTTAAAGGCGGAGAAGCTGCGTGTTGACCAGTGGTGGGACAAAGAAACCACTCGCGACGCGGTGCATGTCACCATTCGCAATTTTCTCTGGAGCGATGACACCGGATTGCCGCCGGGCTGCTACGGGGAAGCCGAGGTGCGGGCCATGGCGGACGACGTATTCCGGCACGTGTACCGGGCCTACCCGAATGTGTTCTCACCTCTCTATGCGGCACCGTGAACACAGACGACCGAAGGGTGCGTGCTGTCTGCGACTCGCCGTCTTTCTCTAGTGCCCTTCCTTCACCAGGTTCTTATTCCACGCGGGAATTTCCACCAGGATGTTGGTGGAGCCGTTCGGGACGCATTGGCAGGACAGGCGTGATTGCAGGGTAATCGCGGGGGCTTCATCCAGTTGGTCCAGTTCGTCGTCCGTGGCTTCGTTGCAGGAATCCAACCCCGCTTTCACAATGACGTGACAGGTTGAACAGGCGCAGACACCGCCGCAGGCATGTTCAAGATCAAGTCCCGCGCCCAGCGCAATGTCCAACACACTCCCGGCCAGACCGGTTGGGCCATAGGGGATTTGACCGGGGTCAACCTCCACGGTCCGTGTGCCGTCCGGGGTCGAAAACGTCATGGTAAAAGGTTTGGTGGCCTTTTGCGTGACGATTTCCTCAATATAGGGATTACTGCCGCCCATGAGATACTCCTTTCACATTGAAACTTTCATCCGGAATGGGAAAATATCGTTGTATTTTCAATGACATGCTCATTCTTCTCCACGTGGCTATTCTTTCAATATCACGGACTGTTTTAATCTCCGACTAAACTACTCTTGACTAGTTTCAAAAGTCAATGGTAACATGTCGGCGACCGTTTGAATCGGGGACTCAAAGAATCCAGGATTGGGGCTTGGCCCATGCTGAAGTTTTCCAAAAAAGCTGATTATGCATTATTGGCTCTACAGTATATGGCGATGGTGCAATGTGGAGTCAATGCCATTCCTCGTGTGGTGAATACCAAGGAGATTGCCGAGGAACATCATATCCCGTCGGAATTGTTGGCGAAAGTGTTGCAGACGCTGGCCAGGCATCAACTGGTCGAAAGTCATCACAATGGGCCCAAGGGCGGCTATGCGTTGGGTCGGGACCCCAGGGACATTACGGTCGCGCAAGTGCTTGAAGCCATTGAAGGGCCGTTGGGATTAACGGATTGTTCCCAGGAAAAAGATCAAGTGACGTGCGGGCAGCTTGATCGCTGCAATATTCGCACCCCGCTCTTGAAAATCGAGGAAAGTATTTTTCAGTTACTCAACGGCATGTCCATTGAAGATATGTTGGTGGACGAATCGCCGTTGGTGATCATTGAATCTGTCAAGCCGGAAGGAGTGCCCTCATGAAGTTACCCATTTATATGGACAACCATTCGACCACGCCCTGCGATCCTCGCGTGGTGGATGCGATGCTCCCGTATTTCACGGAAAAATTCGGCAACTCGGCGAGCCGGAATCATACTTTTGGCTGGGCCGCCGAAGAGGCTGTGGATCAGGCGCGCACGACCATTGCCACGCTCATCAACGCTGACGCCAAGGAAATTGTGTTCACGAGCGGCGCGACCGAGTCCAACAATCTGGCGCTGAAAGGCGTGGTCGAGATGTATAAGGAGAAGGGTGATCATATTATCACCTGTTCCACGGAACATCGCGCGGTCATTGATCCGGTGAAGTCGTTGGAGAAAAAAGGTGTTCGGGTCACCTGGCTGTCCGTTGATAAAACCGGCATGGTGAATCCCGACGACGTGCGCAACGCGATCACCGACAAGACGATTTTGATTTCCGTCATGTTGGCCAATAACGAGATTGGGACGATTCATCCGGTCAACGTGATTGGCAAGATTGCCAAGGAAAAGGGGATCCTGTTTCACTGCGACGCGACGCAGGGTGTGGGGAAAATTCCGGTGGACGTGCAGGCCATGGGCGTTGATCTGATGTCCTTTACCGGGCACAAGATCTACGGCCCCAAGGGCATCGGGGCGTTGTACGTGCGGCGGAAAGCTCCTCGCGTCCGCCTGGCGCCGATGATTGACGGCGGTGGGCACGAACGGGGTATGCGGTCGGGCACAATCCCGGTTCCCCTGGTTGTGGGTTTCGGGAAAGCCATTGCGTTGTGCGGGGAGGAAATGGCGAAGGAGTCCGTTCGCCTGAAAGCCCTTCGCGACCGGCTGCATGACGGGATTGCGGGCGTCCTGGAAGAAGTCTATCTTAATGGACATCCGACGGATCGTCTCCCGGGGAATCTGAACATCAGTTTCGCGTATGTCGAAGGGGAAGCCCTGTTGATGGGGGTCAAAGAAATCGCCTTATCGTCGGGGTCGGCCTGCACCTCGGCGACTCTTGAACCGTCGTATGTCCTTCGTGCGCTGGGTGTCGGGTCGGATTTGGCGCACTCATCCATTCGCTTCGGACTGGGTCGGTTTACGACGCAGGAAGAAGTGGACTACACGATTGATCGGATGATTAAGGCGGTCAATCATCTGCGCGCGATGTCGCCCTTATATGAAATGGCCAAAGAGGGCGTGGATCTGAAGACGGTCCAATGGGCGGCGCACTAAGACGGGTACGACGGTTTGTATATTGTGCAGACGACAATGAAAGCGTTTCCGAACATTTTTTTCATGAGGAGGTGATATCATGGCGTACAGTGACAAGGTGATTGACCACTATAACAATCCGCGCAACATGGGGTCGTTCAAGAAAGAAGAGGACGGAGTGGGTACCGGCATCGTCGGTGCTCCCGAATGCGGCGACGTGATGAAGCTGCAAATCAAAGTGGAGAATGACACCATCGTTGATGCGAAATTCAAAACATTCGGATGCGGGTCGGCCATTGCCAGTTCCAGTTTGGCGACGGAATGGTTGAAGGGCAAGACGGTTGACGAAGCCGGGGGCATTAAAAACACCGATATTGTGCAGGAGCTGAACCTGCCGCCGGTCAAAATTCACTGTTCCGTGTTGGCGGAAGATGCGATCAAGGCCGCGTTGAACGATTATCAAAAGAAAGCGGATTCTGAATCCGAGACGGCAAAACCGGCCACGTCGGCGGCCAGCGCCTGACGTTGGACACACTGGTGGAATACTGGCAAGGAGACACAACAGTATGAGCACGACGCAAACCACGACGGCCGCACTGGTGACGTTGACCGAAGCGGCTGTCTCGGAGGTGAAACGGCTGATGGATGTGCAGGATCTGACGGAAGGCGGTCTTCGCCTTGGCGTCAAAGGAGGCGGGTGTTCCGGGTTAAGCTATACGATCAATTTTGATGAGAAAATTGGCGAGTTTGATACGGTATGCGCGCAGGATGGCGTGAAGGTCATCGTGGATGCCAAGAGCGCCATTTACCTTGAAGGCATGCAGCTTGACTATCAAAAAGACCTGGTCAGCGGAGGATTTCAGTTTCAGAATCCCAATGCGACCAAGACCTGTGGGTGCGGAGAGTCCTTTTCCGCGTAAGACATTCAGCGTTGCTGACTCTTGAGGAAGCGATCCGACGGGCATGGTGCAGTTCTGCCATGCCCGTTGTGTGAGTACGGGAAATGAGTGCGGATGCACCACAAACGACTACCGTCCCGGCCGGGAATGTCCCCCGTAATCTGCCACTGCCCCGAAGTATATGCTGGCATTGTCAATCTGAAGTGCCGGGCGAATATTTTTGCGGTCGGTGCGTCAAGGTGCAGCCGCTTTCCAGGGAACTCGACTATTTCACCTGTCTGAACCTGCCTCGCATTTTGAACCTTGACGAACGGGCGCTTGAGAAAACCTTCTACGCGTTGAGCCGTACCTTTCATCCTGATTATTTTGCGATGAAGGATGCGAGTGAACAGGCGATCAGCCTCGGCAACACGGCGTTGTTGAACGCGGCGTATCAAACGCTCAAAGATCCCATCCGGCGGACGGAATATCTCATTCGGCTTGAGGCGGGGTCGGCCCAAACGGTTCGGACTGCTCCGCCGGCCGATCTGTTCGAGGAAATTCTGGAGCTTCAAGAAGTCCTTGAGGAGTTTCGATCATTATCATCGGATGATGCGTCCGAACGGCGACAGGTGTTGCGGAAGAAATTGCAGGCCGATTGCCGGACGCTTGAAGCGAGAAAAGCGCAGATGGAAGCACGCCTGTCCGACCACTTTGCGAGGTGGGATGTCTTGCAGGCCGGCGCCGGCGATGACGCGGCCGTTCGGGCGCAAAAGGATGACATGATCAAAGATATGCGGGAGCTGTTATCAAACCGGACGTACGTGAAGAATATCGTGCATGATCTGATGGAGACGGCGGCCTGACGCAATGGGTGGCATCAGGAATGACAGCGGGAGAGTCCTATGGCGACGATAGTTGGTATTGACCTCGGCACGACCAATTCTCTGGTCGCGTATATGGATGGCGACAGCCCTCGTGTGATTCCTGGGAAAGAGGGCCGGGCCACCATGCCCTCAATCGTCGGCTTTCTGGATAATGGCCTGGTGGTGGGCGATCCCGCCAAAGAGCATCTCGTCCGTTCTCCTTCCCGGACGATTTATTCCGTGAAACGATTCATGGGGAAATCGGTGGCCGACGTGGCCGGGGAATTACAATATTTCCCGTACACCCTGCGGGAAAAAGGCGGCGTGATCCGGATTCAGATCGGCGAAAAAACCTACTCGCCACCGCAAGTGTCCGCCATGATTCTCAAAGAACTCAAGCGTCGGGCGGAAGCGCATCTGGGCGAAGACGTGACCAAATCCGTCATTACCGTTCCGGCGTATTTTAACGACAGCCAGCGACAGGCGACAAAAGACGCCGGTCTCATTGCCGGCCTGGACGTGTTGCGTATTATCAACGAACCGACGGCGGCGTCGTTGGCCTACGGGTTGCAACAGCAGACTCAGGGGGTCATTGCCGTGTACGATCTTGGCGGGGGGACCTTTGATATCTCCATTCTGAAACTCAAGGACGGGATCTTTGAGGTGCTGGCCACCAATGGCCATACCCATCTCGGAGGCGATGATTTTGACAGACGGATGGTTGATGTCGTGATACGGGAAGTACAGGAACGGCACGGGGTCAGAGTGGAAGAGCATCAGGAACTGATGCAGACCATTCGTCTCGAATCCGAGAAGACGAAAATACGATTGTCGGATGAACGGGAAGCTCGCATGGCGATCCCTCTTCCGACGGGAAAAGGGACATATGAACGCACGTGGTCACGCGATGAATTCGAAACCCTGACCGCGGATCTGGTTGAACAGACCATGGCCCCCTGTCGTCTGGCGATGAGCGATGCGGGCCTGGCGGCCGAGCAGATTGACGAGGTGGTGCTGGTTGGCGGCAGTACCCGGATGCCGTTCATCCATGGCCGTGTTCGGGAACTGTTTGGCAAGGCGCCCCATTGCGACCTGAATCCCGATGAAGTCGTGGCGCTTGGCGCCGCCGTGCAGGCCGGTATTCTCGCCGGTGACAACAAAGACATGTTGTTGCTTGACGTGACCCCGCTGTCTCTGGGCATTGAAACCATGGGCGGCGTGATGAGCGCCGTGATTCGTCGAAATACAACCATTCCGACAAGCGCCAAAGAAATGTTCACCACCTCCGTGGATGGCCAGACCTCGGTGGACATTCATATTCTGCAAGGTGAACGTGAACTGGTGAAAGACAATCGCAGTCTGGCGCGTTTTCAGCTCAAAGTCCCGCCTCTGCCGACGGGCGCTCCGCGTGTTGAAGTCACGTTTCTGATTGATGCCAACGGCATCCTCAACGTCACGGCGTCAGATGTCCGAACCGGCCAATCGCACTCAGTGCAGGTCAAACCTTCCTATGGACTCACCGATGACGAAGTTGAGCACATGATTCGGGAATCCTTCCAGTTTGCGGAGCAGGATGTGCGGGCGCGCCAGGTGATTGAGGCGAGGGTTGAGGCCGAGGCCATTGTGACGGCCACCGAGAAGGCCCTCAAGCGCGGAATGGATCTCATCGCACAGGAAGAAGTGCAAGCCATCCAAGGCGCCATTGACGCGCTGCGAGACGCGAACAATCAGGATGATCATCGCGTGATTCGGTCCAGGATTGCCGACATGGAACAGGTCACGCATCACCTGGCCGAAGTCTTAATGGATACCGCGCTCAAAGAAGCGCTTGAAAACAAAAAACTGTCTGAAGTGAGGAAGTAGAAATTATGGCGCAGACATTCACATGGGAGATGACCGAAGAGATTGGGATTCGGCTTCATGAAGAACATCCGGAAGTTGACCCGCTGACGGTTCGATTCACCGACCTGCACGCCTGGGTTGTGGCCTGGCCGGAATTTACGAGCGACCCGAAAGAGTCCAACGAAAAAAAACTAGAAGCCATTCAGATGGCCTGGTATGAAGAATATCAGGACGCGAAATAGCTGGCGTTGAACAATCTGTGTTTGCCAACAAAGAAACGCGCGGATGAAAGGTTCTCCTGGTGTCCCTCAACCGATCCCGTATCAGGGAAGCAAGCGGCAAATCGCACCGACGATCCTGCAGCATTTCCCCGTAGATGTCTCCCACCTGGTTGAACCGTTTTCCGGTTCTGCCGCCTTGTCTATTGCCGTTGCCGCGCGCCGCCGGATGTCCCGTTTCTGGATCAACGATGCCCATTCCCCACTGATCCAGTTATGGCGGGAAATTATTCATCACCCTGATAGACTTGCTGACCAATATACACGTCTTTGGCATGACCAACTTGGCCGAGAACGTGAGTATTTCGATAAAGTGCGCCATTGTTTCAACCATGAACACGACCCTGCCGACTTCTTGTACTTGCTTGCTCGATGCGTGAAGGCCGCGATTCGATACAACGCAAACGGCGAGTTTAACAACACGCCGGATAATCGCCGCAAGGGTGCCCGCCCGGACGCAATGCGTCACCGAATCTTCTGTGCCTCTGACCTGTTACGCAAACGAACTCGACTGACATCATGGGATTACAAGAAAGTTCTTGGCGATTGCACAGAAGAGGATTTCGTCTATATGGATCCGCCGTATCAGGGTGTATGCGGAAATCGTGATCGCCGATATTTTCCCACAGTTGATCATGATGAATTCTGCAACGAACTCGCAAAACTTAATGCTCGCCTCATTATGTTTGCCGTGTCATATGACGGACGTACCGGCGTTAGGACATACGGCAAGACACTTCCAGATTCTCTGAAATTAACACATCTGGAAATGCGCATGGGACGATCCACGCAAGCGACGCTCCTGGGTCGGTCCGATATTACCTATGAATCGTTGTATCTGTCGCCGGCTCTTGCTGCATCGCTCAAACGAGCCGGACGCAACAACGAGAGCCAGATGGCTCTTTGGTAGCCTACCGTCCAGTGGCAAAGAAAAAACGCAAAGAGCGGGGCAAAATTGCGAAAGAATTCCTTGATCGTCTCCATGCTATTACCGCAAAGCGTGCGAAGACCGTCATCAACCATATTCTGAAGCATGGTCATATTACGACGGAAGAATTGAGTGCCAAATATGGGTATGATCACCCACCTCGAGCGGCACGCGACGTGCGAGAGCAGGGCATCCCGCTCGAAACGTTCCGTGTCACCGGGTCGCATGGACGAAAAATCGGCGCATACAGATTTGGTGATCCCGCTCAAGCAAGAGGCGGGAAACTTGGCGGGCGTAAGGCTTGGCCAAAGACCTTTAAGGAGATCCTGATTGAACGGTATGATTCGCGTTGCGGGATATGTTCCACCGACTACGGGAGCCGCTATCTTCAAATTGATCATCGTGTGCCTTACGAAGTTGGCGGCGACCATGCCGGGGTGTTGGCCCCGGAAGACTTTATGCTGTTATGCAGTTCCTGTAACCGCGCAAAGTCGTGGTCGTGCGAACATTGCAAGAATTGGACAACAGACCATTTATCCGAAGTCTGTGAAACATGTTACTGGGGAAACCAGGAGCATTATGCTCATATCGCCTTACGTCTCATCCGGCGATTGGATGTGACATGGTCTGGCGACGAAGTGCCTCACTATGACCGCCTTGTCCAAATATCCAAACATGTTCAAAAAAATGTTCCCGAATTCGTCAAAGATGTATTACGTGAGGCCCTTGGCGAAAAATGAGAATGAACTGCAAGCCGCAAGGCGGGAATGCTGCTGACGTATGCCTGACGGACGGCCAGGTCGGCGCGATTGAACTGGCTCTGTTCAAAAATGAAGAATATCAGGACGCGAAATAGCTCACCGCAGCAAACCCCGCCTTTGATCGCCAACCGCTTGCCTGTGCTGACAAATTCAATTGCGATTTAAATCTGTGACGGATGGGGCTGGGTTTCCGACCACGGCAGGGAGATGCCGTAGAGACGCCCAAATTGGGCGTCTCTACAACGAGGGCCAGTTTGGGGCGTTACCAGCCCCACTCAACATTCAGTCGCACACCATGATCTACAGCCACGCCAGGGGTTTCCCCGCGTCGGCTCTCAAGAGACAGATTCAATCCCGATGCCAGGGTCAGGCGGCTTCCCAGCCGGTAGGCTCGCGTCCTCTGGCCCCACGTCATATTGCCATACGGCGTCAGGAGACTTTGCCCGTCCGCCATGGCCAGCCCGTAGCCCACTTCCGCGTTCATCCTCTGGCCCAGGGCCGCCGCGTCCGTGCCGGTCAGGGCTGCCGCACTCTGATCCCACAGTTGCGCGGTGTTCGTCACGGTCTGCCCGTAGGTGGGCGTCAGCCGTAAGGCCAGTCCCTGCCCGCCCGGCGTTGGTTTCAGCGTGAAGATGGCCCCGATGCCCCAGTCGTCGTAGCCGCCGTTATGTCCCAGCAGTACACGGCCCTGGGTGTCCAGCGTGAGCCAGTTGTAGGGGTCGGTGTAGCTTAGCTCGCCGCCGACTTCTGCGCCGGTGCCGGTGCGCCCGTCGCCCGCGTCATGCCGTAGCCCCACTTCAACCGTGGGCGTCAGACGCGCCCCGTCCGCCGATGTGTAGGTCCTGCCAGCGGCTACGCTGAATCGCGCCCGTCGGGCTTCAACCGTCAGCGCTTCTATGAAGTCGCGGCCTTCCAATTCCATGGAGGTCTGCATGACTTCGCCTTTCAGCCGCACATGGCCCAGATTGGACTCCAGTACCCGCGCACTGACGCCGCCGCCCGCCAGCTTGAGCGTGGCATCGCTGGTCTGCGTGTCCTCAATGGTCTCGGCATTCTGCGCGACGGTATCGGTGATGGCCACCTCGCCCCAGCCGTAGCCCGCCGTGGCCCAGAGGTTCAACCGGCCCCCCGGCAAAACCGACCACCCGACATAGGGCGCGATGCTGGTCATCTCAAGGGTATAGTCGCCGCCGCCTGATGTGGGTTCGTCCGTCAGCTCGCCATACTCAAAGTCGCCATCGGTCCAGGAGAGCGCCGCCCCGGCCAGCAGGGTGTCCGACACGCGGGCGTCCGCGCCCAGTCGCGCGCTGAACAGTGCCCCGTCCCAGTCCACGGCGCCGCCGCTCCCGCCAAATTCGCGGTATTCGCCGCCGCCCCAGAGGGTCAGACCTTCGACCAGTCCGCCAACCGGATTGAGCGGCATGACAAACGCGGAGCGACCCAGTATGTCGTGCAGGTTCAGTGTGCCGGTAGCCAGTGACTGTCCGCCGGTGGTCAGGATGTCGGTCAGAGTGGACTGGCCGGCGAGGGTAAAGGCGTCGGGTTGGTGGCTGTCGGCGCCAGCTTGCTCAAGCCGTTGCGTGATGGCGTTGACGGTGGTGTCCGTGATGGCCCGTGCCACTTCCGGCAGGATGGTCCGGCTGACGGCGCTGAGCCGCGGCGAGACCGGGAGGACGCTCAGAACGTAACTGGCGGTGGCTTCGTTGTAATCGTCATCGGTCGCTTTGGTGGCGGTGATGGTGGTAATCCCGACCGCCACGATGGTCACTTCCCCGCTGGCGGTGTCCACAGTGGCGATCGCGTCGTCGCCGGAGGCGTAAGTGACCGTCCCAGTGCCGGAGCCGCCACTGGCGGTCACGGTAAAGTTGGCATCTCCGGGTATTTTTCTCACCGTCGGGGCGGCAAAGCCAAAGTCCGGCTGATCGCCTTTGTTGACCGTGACGGTGATGGTGATGTTGGCGCTGTTGTCGTCTTCATCGGTGGCGGTGATGATGACCTCGAAGCCGGTGGAGACGACCGTCGGGCTGGCGTTGTATCTGACCTCGCCGGTGTTGTCGTTGATGTTGAACATCATCGCATTGCCGCCGGTGCCCAGCTCGTAGGTGATGCGGGTATTGGTAGTGGTGGTGGCGGTGGCGGTATAGACTACCCTGCTGACCGGGTCGCCGACCATAGCCGTGGCGGTGGTGCCGCTGGTGAATGACACTTGCGCGTGAACGGCGGGCGATGCGAAGGCACCAACGGCAAATATCAACAGCAACGCGGCAAACCACCGGCGCGCGCTATCAGGATAATTTAACGAAAAATTCTTTGGGGGGGGGGGGGGGGTAAATACGTACTACGCGATGAATCAACAATGTCCATGCTGGTTTTCATTGTACGGTTCCTCCAGTGTGGAATATACGGTTATTGGTGCCATTGGCATTCGGCGAACATACCTTAATCCATAGGCGTGTATCAACATATTAGAACAACGGTGCGTGAGTGAATTTTGTCTTGCTGCTCTCCGACTTTATTGTGCGTTGACACCCAGCCCCGCTTCATCCATCTCATAAAAATCCAATGGATCCGCCGTGCCGTGAACGGGAGGTTGCGGAATCGTGCCTTTCGCAAAGACTTCAGTCGTGGAGCTTCGCGTTGGTTTGTCAACGGGGGCGCCGGTTTTTGGATCAATCTCCACAAATTCAATGCCCTTCGGGATGACGAACGGTTGCGAGGGGAACACCTGGAGCGCGCCAGCCATGAACTCCGTCCAGATGGGGAGCGCCGCGCGTGCGCCGGGTTCCACCTTGCCGAGGATGTCCATGTCGTCAAAGCCGACCCACACGCCCGTGACGAGCTGCGGAGCGTATCCCACAAACCACGCGTCGCGGTAGCTGTTGGTGGTGCCGGTTTTGCCGGCCAGGGGGCGTCCGATTCTGCGCGCGTGTCTTCCTGTTCCGTGTTGAACCACGTCCATCATCATGTGTGTCACCAGATAGGCCGTTTCCGGTGAGACCACCTGACGGGGTTCGAAGAGATGGGGGTCGAGTCTCCGGCCGGCCGGGTCCGTGATCGTGGAAATAATGTAGGGTTGCAGGGCCAGACCGTTGTTGCCAAAGACCCCGTAGGCGGAGGTCAGCTCTTGCAACGTGACGCCCGATGAGCCGAGCGCTAAGGCGAGGTCCTCGTTCAACGGGCTTTGAATGCCAAGAGAGCGTGAGAAGTCAATGACTTTGCGAATGCCTGTTTGGTCCAGCAGGCGAACCGTGGCCGCGTTTCTGGAATGGCGCAAGGCTTCCCGTAAGGTGATGGGGCCAAAAAATCGTTTTTCATAGTTTGCCGGTTTCCAGATTTTTCCCGTCCCTTCATTGTGATACACCACAGGGGCATCCAGGATGAGCGAGGAGGGGGTCATGCCTTGCGTCATGGCCGCGGCGTAAATCATCGGTTTAAAGGCGGATCCCGGTTGACGGACGGCCACGACGGCGCGATTGAACTGGCTCCGTTCAAAACTGTATCCGCCGACCATCGCGCGCACCGCGCCGTTTCTGGGATCAATCGCAATCAGGGCGCCCTCAACAATGGGGGTCTGATCCAGACGGAATCGGACCGTGTAGTGTTGTTTGGATTTCAACGAGACTTCAATCACGTCTCCCGGTCGGACCAACTGCGTGGCCGACGTCAGGGGAATCACGGTGGCCTCGGTGACCGACTCGCCCTCGGTGATCCGACGGTTGGCCCAGCTCATGTCTTTGAGGGCGATGGTCCCGATCACGTTCTGCGCGGCGACGGTCGCTTGCGTGTCTGATACCCTGATCACCATGCCCTCCAGGATTTTTCCAAGCTCAAGGGATGTCGCGGGAGAATCTTTCGGCTGCGTTGCGGGCGGGTCCTCATGACGGAGCGGCCCGCGCCAGCCCTGTCGTTTATCAAGGGCGCGCAACCCTTTCCGGAGGGCGTGCTCGGCCAGGCGCTGCATCGGAATATTCAAGGTGGTCAAGACTTCCAGGCCGCCTTTATAGGCCATCGTCAGGCCGTATCGCTTGACCAGGCGCTGGCGGACGTCTTCCAGAAAATACGGGGCGATGCGTTTGAAGGATTGACGTTGAAAGGACAGTTGAATCCTGGCCGCCGCCCTGGCCAGCGTTGGCGTAATAAAGCCGGCCTGGGCCATGCGTTCCAGGACGTGTTTCTGGCGTTTCTTCGAGATGTCGTAGTTGGTGTAGGGTGAATAGGTGCTTGGGGCTTTTGGCAGGCCGGCGAGAAACGCCGACTCGGGCAGGGTGAGGTCGGCCAGCTCTTTGCCAAAATAGGTTGAGGCCGCCGTGCCCGCTCCGTAGGCGCCGTGGCCAAAGTAGATCTGATTGAGATACATCTCCAAAATTTGTTTTTTCGTGAGAATAAACTCCATTTTCAGCGCAAGAATGAGCTCCCGCATTTTTCGCCGGAAGGTTCGCTCCGGTGTTAAAAACAGGGATCGTGCCAGTTGCTGGGTGATGGTGCTCGCGCCCTGAAATTTTCCCCCGCGTTTGAGATTCGTCCATGCGGCTCGGAAGATACCCCAGACGTCCAGCCCCGGATGATCAAAAAATCGTGTGTCTTCAACGGCAATCACGGCGTTAATGAAATGCTGGGGGATCGTATCAAGGGGAGTCAAAATTCTGCGTTCAACATAGAATTGCCCCATGACCTGACCGTCGTCCGCGTGTACCTTGGTAATCAGGCTCGGCTGGTAATTTTCCTGGAGATAGGCAATGGAGGGAAGCCCGGTGGCGTACCAGGCCACGGTGAGGGCGCCTGCGATGGCCAGTCCGCACAGACTCAAGGCGGCCCACAGGAGGTATGTTTTCATATGGCGCGTGCCGAAAATTTTGTGCCGATGATACGGAAACAGTGGCATGGAGAAAATCAGATATGGTTGGAGGTGTGTATGGCGTCTCGTGACTCTAACGTGTCCTTACGATACTCGTTGATTGGACGAAAGACAAGAGCCTCACGTCCGGTTTGCCGTCGCTTTTTCGAAGCGCCCCCGACGCGTTGTCGGGCCTGGCCGATGGAAGTCCGAAGACGTCCGGACCGGCGCGGAGACTGTGGATATGGTTGACAATCTTTCAAGTGACATGCTACGAAAATAGGCCTGCAAGCGGGGAAGTTGAGCTTCCTGTCGTTGGTTTCCCATTTTTTTTCAGAAGGAGGTTGTTGCATGTCTGATGTTGCTTCAGAAATAAAAGTTGGCGATGCTGCGCCGGATTTTACGTTGAAAGATCAGGATCAACGTGAAGTCACTCTTAGTTCTTTCAAGGGCAAAAAGAACATCGTTCTTGCCTTTTATCCCCTGGATTGGAGTCCGGTCTGTACGGGCGAAAATAAATGTTTAACGGATGATTTCCCGAGTTTTTCGGATGCCAGCGCCGAAGTCTTTGGGGTGAGCGCGGACAGTTTCTTTTCTCACAAGGCCTGGGCGGACTCGCTTGGGCTGAAACATTCATTGTTGGCCGATATCCACCGCACGGTCTGCAAGGCTTATGGGTTGTATTTCCCGGACCTCAATTGCTCAAAGCGCGCGACGGTGATTGTGGATAAAACGGGCAAGGTTGCGTATGTCAAAGTGCAGGAAATCAAAACGGCTCGGGATGACAAGGAAATTCTGGCAGCCTTGAAAGCATTGAACTAACGAACATGTCGGGCGAGCGGGGGATTCCGACACAACGTGAATCCCCGGCTGCCGACTGCGCGTTGCGGAGGAACGATCAGGCACATGAACGGAACCGTGGAAGACGTCACTGACGACAATTATGAAGCATTCAAGAATGCTCGCGCGACGGTGGTTGTGTACGGGATTGCCTCGTGCGAACCCTGTGCGGCATATGATCCCATCGTTGCGGACGTCGCGCGGAAGGTTCCCCATGTTCGCATGGGAAAGGCCAAAATGCATGTGCCAGGCCGGTGCCGCGAAATAAAAAAGCAACACAATTTTGAAACCTACCCCACCACGCATCTCTATGCCCAGGGGAATTTGCTGCTGACTCGTGAAGGCAAGGTTGAAGAAGACGAACTGATGGCCCTCATTCAGCGACACTTTCCCAATGGCGCATCCCACCCTTCCGCCGACTCATAACCCGACGGCCGCATTACTGAAGGACGTTTGAATACTCCAGGGTCAGCGTCTGTTGATCCTTGAGCTTGAGTTGCGCGAGGCGCTCGCCCGCAACCTCGACTAAGCGGGGCCAGAGGATTTTGGCCACTGTTGATAACGTCACCGGCTGCGAAGCCTGTTGGGAGATGTTCGTTCCGGAAAAGTGTTGAAGTACGCGGGTTGTGACTCGCTCGTCCAGCGTCGCGATGTCCATCACGCGACCGGTCGTGGAATCAATGGGGCCTCGCACTGTGACGTCCAGAGAAAGGGGCCATGTTTCAAGATGAGACGAGGAGACGCGACGGTTCATCACCAGGGCGTACCGACGAGTCACAAGCGCCTCGGCGGGTTCCGCGTTGTCCTCTGATGCCTGGGTTCCCTGCGGAGTGTGGAGTTCTGCCCACAGGTCTTCTCCCTCACAAAGACGGATTGCCTGGATGTCTCTGGTCTCGGGACGCGCACGAAATTTCCTCCACAGCACCAGGGCAAGATTTTCAGTGGTGGGCAGAATTTGCGCAAAGTAGGGCGTATCAAGGTTAAGATGCCTGTGGTCGAATTCTTCCAGCACGTCCGTCACGACCCGCTTGAGGTCGTACAGATTCATAATCATGCCCGTGATGGGATCAACCCGCCCGCCAAGGGTCACTTCAAGGAGATAGTTATGCCCATGCTCCTGGGAGCAGGGGCCAAAGACCTCTCGATTACGAGCCGCATCCCACCCGGTTTTGATATACCGATGGGACGCGGAAAATTCCAATCGTTTCGTGAGCGTGGATCGCGTCATACGCTGGGCAGGCAAGTCTGGCTACGTACAATAAAAAAACGGCCCGGATTTCCGCCTCAATTGGAAGCGGAAACCCTGGCCGTTTTCAAGGTTGAACAATCCTGGATCAGGTGCTGAAGGAGCTACCGCAACCGCACGTGCTTTTCGCCTGCGGGTTTTTAATCGCGAACCCGGAGCCTTGCAGGCTATCCACGTAATCCACTTCCGCCCCGCTCAACATGGGGGCGCTTTGGGAATCCACGATGACTTTGACCGGGCCTTTTTCAATCACGGTGTCATCATCGTCCGTTTTGGATTCAAAGGACATCCCATACTGGTAGCCGCTGCATCCGCCGCCTTTGACATAGATCCGCAATCCAATGACGTCTTCTTCTTCATCGGTTATCAATTCCTTGATTTTCTCCTCGGCCATTGAGCTGATGGTAATCATACATCCCTCCGCTTCATATTATTGAAATGGAATAATGGAATAAGAGTGGTCATGGTTTCTCTCAATTCCCGAAAAACGCTCTCCCGTACCAAATATGATAACCATACTCATGGTGGTTGTCAATCCTGGGGGGTGTCTATTTCTCCAGTCAAAAAGCGGCCAAAAGACCGAAGATCAGGACTCCAGGTCATTCAGCCATTCTTCCCGCATGGCAAGGGGGACATTGGCCTCTGCCGCATGGTGCTTATGGGTGATCGTCATGCGGACGTGGGCCTCATGCTCTTGCAGGGCCTGCCGAAACGACTGGGGAATCTTCACCCTGACGAAATGGACCGCGCTCACTTTGTCCTCTTTGCTGTGGCCGGCTTCGAATTCGGCAAAAACGGTTTGGTTCTGAACGGTGATACCGAGTGTGTTGGGCCCGTCGAAACCCTGGAATGAATCTAAAATGTCTTTCACGCTGGTGTCGCTTGTAATGGCGATCATCAGGGTGGCGCTCAGTTCGCCCGTTTGCGGAAGAAGGGCGTTGTACACGTCCAGTTCATGCTGAATGTTCGATGGCTCCACAATATGTTCGGCTCGCAGTATTTCCTGCATTTGAAAAAGCAGCGTCTGCCGATTTTCGAAGACCAGAGTGACGAGGGGGCCAATGTCAATCCTGCGTTGTTTTTTGAGGGCAATGATCGCTCGCCGCATGTCCGCACGACGGCGTTCATAGTCCGCAAGGGATAGCAGATCGGCGTGGGTTAAACGGTTCATGAGGGGAGTTGATAGGCGTCGCGAATAATTTGAATGGGATGTTGGGTCGCCGGCTTGTGCGCTGATGACGGTGTTCCGGCTTGATCGAGTTGCAGCGCCGACAGCGGACAGTCCGATGCCACGAGATCCGGTTCGGAGTCGTCAATGGCTCGGACGGCTTTGTTCGCGATGGTCATGGACAGATCAAAAAATTCGACAGTGGCTCCCCATGAGCCGTCATGTCCGGAACACCGTTCGATCAATTCGACGTGGGCGCCGGTCAGTTCCATGAGTTCTTTGGATTTAAAGCCGATATTCTGATCGCGCAAATGACACGGGACCTGGTAGGCAATGCGCTGTCTGGTCTGCGTGAAGTCCAACGACAACGCGCCTTCTTTTTTGAGCCGCATCAGATATTCGCAGATATCGAACGTCCGTTCCGCCATGGTGGTCATGTCGGGCGTCGGCGCCAGATACGGATATTCCCGTTTGAACATGAGACTGCAACTGGGCGTCGGCACGACGAGGTCATAGCCCTGTTTGAGATACGGCAGAAACATTTGTGCATGGTGCGTGGCCGTCTGTGCCATGGTGTCGGTATCGCCAAGATTGAAGGATGGCATCCCGCAACAGCGTTGTCCATCGGGCACCACGACCGCCACGCCGTTCTTTGCGAGGACGCGAGCCGTGGCTTTCCCGATATCGGTGGCTTGATAGTTCACCAGACAGCCTGGGAACAACACGACTTTACGCCGGGCGGTGTGCGGTTGAAGCGACGGCCCGTGTTTGCGCCACCACGCGGGAAAACTTTCTTTGGAAAAGGCCAGCACATGCCGCTCCCGGTGCAGGCCGATGATTTTTTCCAGCAGGGTCCGTATCCATGGCGTTGCGAGCGCCCAATTGGTCAGCGAAGCCGTCATGCTCCCCATGATGCCAATCAGATCGGTTTTGACAAACAGACGATCGCGCCAGGACGCGCCCTGTTCCGTGACGCGCTGCTTCTTCCATGCGGCCATGAGACGAGGGAAATCAATGCCGTATGCGTGGGGCGGGGTATAAGGACAGTGGTTGTAGCAGAGCTTGCAGTAATAGCATTCCTTTTCGACCTGTTCATAATCCGTCGCGGTTATTCTGGAGATGTCGCTCTCATAGTCGTCAATGCGATTCAACAGGGTGGTAAAGGAAGGGCAGAGATTGAAACAGCGGCGACAGCCTTCGCAGACGTTGAATACGCGCAGGGTGTCCCGTTCGAGATCTTCTCGAGTCCGGTCGGGGGAGATGAGGTCAGTGCCTTGCAACGAGGGTCCTAAGCATGTCCGGAGCCACACGTGAAGCGGAGGTGTTCGGAGATGTCACTCCGCTTCATGTTTGTGCGGCGCGGGTTACGCGTTGTTCAACGTGTCCAGTCCTTTGGTGAAACGATTGGCGTGGGAGCGTTCCGCTTTGGCCAACGTCTCAAACCATTCCGCCAATTCTTCAAAGCCTTCATCGCGCGCGGTTTTGGCCATACCCGGATACATCTGCGTGTACTCGTAGGTTTCCCCTTCAATGGCCGCCTTGAGATTGATTTCGGTGGTGCCAATGGGTTTATCGGTGGCGGGGTCGCCCACTTCCTTGAGAAAATCCAAATGGCCAAAGGCATGGCCGGTTTCCGCTTCTGACGTATCACGGAACAATCCGCCAATGTCGGTATAGCCTTCAATGTCGGCCCGGCGCGCAAAATACAGATACCGACGGTTGGCCTGGGATTCCCCGGCAAAGGCCGCCTTGAGATTGTCATGACTTTTGGTTCCCTTGAGACTCTTGCTCATCCTGTCCTCCTTGGTTGCTGCGTGTTGAAAGAATAGGCTCTTGACGAGGCGGTTCGGGCTTGCCGATGTCCGACAGTTTCGACCGCATCCGCACATGCCCGCATGACGCTGTCACACGCGAAAGTCCAATGGAATCTCCGTGCGTTGCATGGGACGATTCAGAGACGGGTCTGCAATGTAACAACCCGACTGTGTTGCGTCAACGCCGTGCGCGTTGGGAGGGCGACGGGGATGAACGGAGAAGGGAAAGTGTACGGAAGAAAGAAGAGAAACGGGGAAGAGCCTGCTGGGCACGGCTCTTCCCGTGAAACGGTCGGTTAAAAAAGATTGGAGGCATGTCCGGACGATGCCATGAAGAACAGCATGGGAATGGAAAGCATCGTGTTGGTGCGTGACGCCATGAGGGCGGCCCGTGCGGCATGTTGCTTTTCTTCGGGCGTCGCCTCTTTGAGGCCCAGCACTTTTTTCTGATTTGGCCAGATAATGCCCCAGACGTTCAAGAGCATAACCGTCCCAAGCCACGCCCCCATTCCGATGATCGCATCTTCGCCCTGAAGGGCGAATGCCGAACCAAACCTGCCCTGGTTCATCAGGAGCGCGGCGCCAAACAGCCAGGTGGCCAGGGCACCCCAACGGAACCACCAGAGTGCGTTCGGCACGAGATGTTGAAAGGCCTGTGCTTTTGTTTCCGGGGTGACGCTCTTCAAAAAGGGCACTTGAATAAAGTTAAAGTAGTACAAAATGCCGATCCACGTGATCCCTGCCAGATAATGTCCCCAGGCTAATAAGGTTTCCATTGTGCCATCCTCTTTTCGTTGAAGACTGCGGGTGAGTGGAAAACGTTCAGGAAAATTCAGACAATCGCTTTGACCACAACATATAACACGATGGTCAGCACGAATCCTGCGATGATCGTTCCGGGGATCGAGTCGAGTGGATTCATGGCACCTCCTGTCCGCGCGAGCGGGGGTTTCTGGCGTTGTTGTATGGCATCGTCACGATGCCCCGTTGTTGCCGACGAGGCGCTTCGTCCGACTGCGGAGGACTGTATCTTATTTTGATGGAAGCCTGCAAGCGACGGACGCTGAAATGAGCCGTGTCAGACTGGCCGCCAGGACGTCTGACCATGTCCTGTTTCACGTGACGTGCGCACCATAGGGCGGCAGTGTGGTCAGGCGGTGGTCTTCGACCGGCCCGCCAACCGTGAAGTGATACAACGATTGCCAATGCGTGTTGGGATACCAGCCCAGGACGCGATGCACCGGATCATCAAAGAAACATCCAATGCCGGTTGCGCGAACTCCCGCCGCCTCCGCTTCGAGATACAGCGCCTGGCCGATGAGTCCGGTCTCCCAAAACAGGCGTTTGTAAAACCACGGCCCGTGTTGCTCCAGCGCCGCGTCAAATTCCGCAATCATTCCCAATGAAAACGCGCCGCCGCCCGCGATCTCCTGATGGCAGCTTAGCTGTATGGCCAGACGTTGAGCGTCGCCTTCCTCCAGTAAATACAAGGGCAAATGTGCGGGGCATGCCTCGGGGACCGTCCAGACAAATTGCGTGTGCATGGATCGTTGAACGGTGGCTTTGAGCGTCGGGTCGGTGTTGCGCAAGAGCATGTATATTCCGGACGGCAGTCCCTCGACGCGATGCACAAACAGGGCAAGATGAATGGCGGGTTCCCAGTCTATCGCATCCCAGGGCATTGGGCGTTGTGCCACGGGGAGATCTGCGCGGGGCAGGACGCGGTCAAGCATCGTGAAAAATTGCGTGGCCGCAATGGACGTGTGGCCGTCAAACGCCACCGCACTCCGCCGTTGATGAATGAGTTGATGAGCGGAGACGTCGGCCGGCCCCGTGTCACCGCTTTGGCCTTGCAATGGCGTGACGCGCCCTTCGCCCTGATCCGTTTTCCCTGTGCGCGAAGGCGGTGTGGTTTGTTGAATCGCCGATGGTTCGGTCGTGTGTTTCCATGACGCCCTGGTCACGTCATCAATCACTTCCCAGGGGATGGGGGCGTCCCGACTTAGTCGGTTCGCCTGGCCGTGCCAGTCTCCCCGGACGTATTGCTCAATCGCGGCGTGTGCCAGGGTGAGCGGCATGGATGGCTGTCTGGTGTCGTGTGCCGGACAGACGGCGCAGATCAGTTCGGGCCATTCGGGTTCTGCGGTTTCAAATTCATGCGCACGATTCAGGCCGAGAAGGGATCCCACCGCGTCATCGTCCAGACCGGAGAGCAGCACGACGTCCCACCCCAGTGCGGCGGCGGCAATCCGCATCGCGCCGATCGCATGACCGCAGTCGTGCTGGCAGTAGCGAAACGCGCGTTCCCCGTATTTCCACGCTTCCCGCCAATGCACCGAACCAAGCCCGATGAGAAACGAGTGCGGGGGGAAGGGGTGGAGTAATGCCTCCATGGCTTCGATTGAACTGTGCAGGCGGTGTTCCAGACCGTGTTCTTTCGGTGCGTAGTGATAGAGTCCGGGTTGCAGCGGAAGCTCGGCCGTGGTGTTGATCAACAGGTAGCCTTCCGTGGGATGCAGGTTGCCGCTGGAAGGATTGCTGCGCAACGCCCAGCGATTGCCCCCGTATTCTTTCCATGCCGTGATGGAGAGGCTGTATTCAAAAAATCGTGACAGGCTGTTCCATGTCAACGGTTGGGGCGCAACGGATGTTTGCGAATAGAGCGACGCGTAGGAAGGCGAAACGGGGTTGTCGTCGGCGGTGAGTATCGGAAGGCGATGGAGCATGGCGCCCGTATAGCGCCGAAAGGGATCGGGCTGATTGGCCCAATCCAGATACCCCAGGGAGCGGGCATGGCGGTCAAACTCATGTTTAGTTTGCGCATGATAGCGCTTGACGCATGTGAGCGGGTCCATGGTGGCCGGCTGACCGTGGACGAGAGGATGTGGTGAGGACGGATTCAGCGCAAGGCCACCAGCGCCCCGACGATGGCCACCATGCCCCCGACTGTGGCCACAATGCCCACGCCCTGCACCCATAACGCCCGATACAGGTCGGCCCGTAGCTCATCAATGGCGGCCCGTAACTCCGCCTTGGTTGCGAGCAATTCCGCCTTTGTTGCCAACTCCCCGATCTGCCCCTCCGTGGCGCCCTGCAGGGCGGACGCAATTGCTTCGGCCTGGGGACATGGGACGCCGGCCACTTCCATGGTGCGGACGGCGGCCAGCGTGTCAAAGGTGGACGTGGACATGACGGCATCTTACGCTCCCGCACCGACGGACGGCAAGGCCGTATGACGTTCCGGCGCGGTGATTTTGCTACACATCCAGCCCGTCGGCCTGCGTTGCGTTGGCCATCAAAAATTCGTAACGGGCTTCGGTGTGTTTGCCCATCAGGTCACGGAAGGTGCGGTCGGTGTGGAGTTCGTCTTGCAGTTCCACTTTGAGCAGTTGGCGCGTGGCGGGGTTGAGCGTGGTTTCTTTTAGTTGCTGTGGAAACATTTCTCCGAGGCCCTTGAAGCGGCTGATCATCGGCTTCGCGTTGCTGCGCGCACGGGAAAGAATGCGCGCTTTGTCTTCGTCCGATCCCGCCCAATAGACGTCTTTGCCGATATGGATGCGGTAGAGCGGCGGTTGGGCAATGCACACGTGCCCCTGTTTGATCAGCTCGGATAAATGCCGGAAAAAAAAGGTGAGCAGCAACGTGCTGATGTGGTAGCCATCCACGTCCGCGTCCATCAGCAGGATAATTTTGTGGTACCGCAGCTTCTTGCGATCAAAGTCATTCCCGATGCCGCAACCCAGAACTTTCACCAAATCCGCCAGCTCTTTATTCTCAATCACCTTGCCCAGGGCCAGCTCCTCGGTGTTCAGCACCTTGCCCCGGATGGGAAAAATGGCCTGGGTTTTTAAATCGCGTCCCTGCTTGGCGGTGCCGCCGGCGGAATCGCCCTCCACCACGAACAGTTCACTGACTTCGGGGTTGGTGCTTTGGCAATCCGCCAGTTTGCCGGGGAGATTCAGGCGATGACTGGCGCCGGATTTCCGCATGACGGCCTTGGAGGCCTCACGCGACGCCTCTCGTGCGCGCGACGCCAGAATGATGCGGCCAACCAGGGTTTCGGCGACGGTTTGATTTTCGTGTAAAAAATTTTCCAGGGTCGGTCGCAATGCGTTGTCCACCAGCCCCTGGACTTCGGGATTATTCAGCCGTTCTTTGGTTTGACCCTGGAATTGAGGGGCTAAAATGAGCACGCTCAAGACGCAGGCCAGGCCTTCGCGGATGTCTTCCGCCTGGACGTTCAGCCCTTTCGGGGTGAGGTTGTGCGTGTCCATGTAATGACGCACGGCTTTGACGATGCCGCTTCGCAAGCCGGATTCATGGGTGCCTCCGCTCGACGTGCCCACGCCGTTGACGTAGCTGCGGATAAATTCCGCCGGTTCATCCGTCCATTGCAGGGCGACTTCCATGGCGAAGCCCGCATCATTGGTCGTGAGTTTATCGGGGTCATCCAACGTGCGTTCCATATAAAACACAAAATCGGCGGTGGGGTGGCGGCCTCGGTCGCGCACGAGCCTGGTCAGGTATTCTTCAATGCCCTGTTCATGGACGAAGCGGTGCGTCTGTTGCGACATTCGATCCTGAAATTCAATGGTCAGCCCTTTATGGAGATAGGATTTCGCCTCAAGCGTGTCTTTCAACAGGGCGGGGTCGAAGATCGTGAGTTTGCCGAAAATACGGGGGTCCGGGCGGAAATACACCGACGTCCCCGTGCCCCGCACCGCGCGACCTTTGGTCACCGGTCCCAGCGGGATGCCGGCGCGATAGTGTTGGCGCCACTCATGTCCGTCGCGTTTCACCGTGACTTCCAGATGGTGGGATAACGCATTGACTACCGAGGCTCCGACCCCGTGCAGGCCGCCGGAGTGAATGTAGCTGCCGGTTTCGAATTTTCCGCCGGCATGGAGCGTGGTCATGATAATTTCCAGCGCCGACTTTTTGTATTGCTTATGCCGGTCAACCGGAATCCCGCGACCATTGTCGGTGACGCGAATGCCGTCGCCGGTGTGATCGAGTTCAACCGTGATCGTTGAGGCGTGCTCGTTGATGTGTTCGTCAATGGCGTTGTCCAGGATTTCCCAAACAAGATGATGCAGACCGGTTTTGTCCGTCCCGCCAATATACATCGCCGGTCGTCGGCGAACGGGGTCAATCCCTTCCAGGACAACGATATCGCTTGCGTCGTATTTTTTGGTCATGCCGGGTGGTGACTCGTGTGTGTGAGGTTACGGTCGGTTGAATGTTCGGCGAAATTCAAGTGTGTGCGGGAGGCCGGCGGCGCAGGGCGCTGACCGCCATGGGCGATCCTGGGAAACAGGTGACGTCACGTTCCTGATGGTAACAAATTGTTGCGGGCAATTCACGCGGCGTCTCGCACGTTCAATCCGGACTGTGTCCGGGCAAGGGGTTGATCGTGGCTTCTCCGAAAGCATTGGGCGCCGTCAGTTCCCGTTTTTGTGATTCTCTTCCTGGAGGATCGGCAGCTCGACGGGTAACGCGAGGGCCTCTTTCAGCGTCCCGCGCTTCAACAGCGGATGGCCTTTCCCGCCACGCCCAACGGGCTGATATTTTCTTAGCGAAATCGGGAGTGTGCCGCCGGCCTGCTTCAGGACAACCAGTTGGTCATCCCTGGTGTACAGAAGGCGCGCCGCCATGACCCTGTCCGTTCCCTCAAGTTTGATGATCGTGATTCCACGCCCCGCGCCGGAGAGTACACTCACGTCCCCGGTTTTGCACAGCAACATGCGTGCCTGTTGCGAGACGACCGCGAGCACGGATGTCCGCTGCGAGGTGTGGCGCAGGACTTCAAGGTTCACGACTTCTTCACCGTCGCGGAGTTTCATGAATTTTCGCCCCAGTCGAGTGGAGGGTTCCTGAAACGGGGCGACGTCAACGCGGACGCCCATCCCGGCGGATGAGACGGCGATCAGGTGACGGGAAACGGCAACGCGGCCGGCTGTGGCGCGTCCGTCAAACAGCGGGAGGGCCCCCTTCTTTTGATGGGTCGTTGGCGCGGCGGAGACTCTGGGATCCGAGCTGAAGGCCGCGATGATGCGCTCGCCGTCTTTAAATTTAAACAGCTTTTGCACGGGATCGCCGTACCCGCTTCGCGCCGGCGGAATATCGCCAATGCGAATGGTGTACGCGCTGCCAAAATTGGAACAGCACACGATGGTCTCCACGGTGTTGCCCAGCAAGGCGGTCAGCAGGGTGTCACCTTCTCTAAGCCGTGCTTTCGACAAGTCTTTGACCATCCCCACGCGGCGAATCCATCCATCCGTGGAAATGGTGATCACGGCGTCTTCTTTGACCATGTAGGCTTCGGGATCAAAGGCGGCTTCTTCGGTCTGGTGGCGGCCGACTTTGCTCCGCCGTGCGTCGCTATACTTCCCGGCAAGCTCCTGGAGTTCTTTTTTCACGACGTTCCATAATTTCGTCTTTGAGCCGAGGAGTATCCGGAGGTTCCGGGCCTGGTGGGTTTTGTCGGCAAGCTCATCCAGCATTTTTTGGATTTCGGTGCGGGAGAGTTTATAAATCGCGGTTTCCAGAATCGCGTTGGCCTGGGCGTCATCAAGGTGAAAACGGCGTTTCAGTTGTTCGGCGGAGTCGGCTTTGCCCTCGCTCTGACGAATGAGCGTGAGAATCGTGTCCAGCTCGTCAAAAATGGTTTTGAATCCGGACAGGAGATGAATGCGTTGTTCAAGAATTTTCAGATCATAGGAGAACCGACGTGTGACCGTTGTAAAGCGAAAGTCGACGAACTGTTCGAGAATCTGTTTCAGATTGAGGCATTGCGGGCGTGACGTGGCGGAGCCGGCGACGGGAATCAAACACGTGAGATTGACGGAAAAATTATTCTGGAGCGGCGTGTTTTTAAAGAGATAGGCCATGGCCAGGCCGGGGTCGGCGTCCTTCTGAAGCTCCAGCACAATGCGGGCGTCGGTCGTGGATTCATCACGAACGTCAACCAGTTGCGGCACTTTTCTGGCGGCGATGAGTTCGCCAATGCGTTCGACAATCGTGGCTTTGTCCACGGCGAAGGGTATCGAGGTAATGACGATCAGGGATTTGCCGTGTGCGGGCGGGGCCACGGTGAATTCCCCGCGCAGGCGGACCGATCCCTGGCCGGTTTCATAAATCGCGCGCAGTTCGTCCCTGGTGTTCAGGATGTCCCCACCGGTGGGAAAATCCGGCCCTTTCACCGATTTCATGAGATCGGCAATCGTGCATTGTCGGTTCTCAATCAGGGCGATGGCCCCCTTGATGACTTCTCCAAGATTATGCGGCGGAATGTTCGTGGCCATGCCGACGGCAATGCCGGTGGAGCCATTGACCAGGAGATTGGGGAACCGGGCGGGCAGGACAAGAGGCTCTTCAGCTTTGCCGTCATAATTGGCTTGAAAGTCCACCGTGTCTTTGTCGAGTTCGCTCAACAGTTCAACGGCGATCGGGGTGAGTTTGGCCTCGGTGTAGCGGTAGGCCGCCGGGGGATCGCCGTCCAGGCTGCCAAAATTGCCGTGGCCGTCCACAAGAGGGGCGCGCAGAGACCACCATTGTGCCATGCGTGCCATGGCGTCATAGACCGCGGAATCGCCGTGTGGATGCCATTCCCCAATCACGGATCCCACCACTTTCGCGCTTTTAATGGGTGGCCGATCCGGTATTAATCGGTGGTTGTGGAACATGGAGAACAAAATGCGCCGCTGCACGGGTTTCAGACCGTCCCGCACGTCGGGCAACGCGCGCGCGGTAATGACGGACAACGCGTAATTCAGGTATCGCTGACGCGCGGTGTGATCAAGCGGCACCGTCGTGATGTGTGCGGGAGCGGTCGGGCCGCTGGTTGGAGTGCGGGATGTCGGTCGCGCCATAATGACGTGTCTAGAAGGCCGGCCGTGAGAATGGGGGGCGGCGTGCGGAGGTTGTCCGGGGGCGAAGGAGTGAGGGATCCACGCCTTCGTTCTTTCGAATATGGTCACTCATGCGGGATTGCACCCACTTCGGATCCCACCATTCCAGGGGATTGACCTGTACGCCGTGCAGCAGCAGGCTGAAATGCACATGGTCACCGGCCGCCAACCCTGTCATGCCCGACCGGCCAATGAGATGACCCTGGGAGACCTGGTCGCCCTGGTTGACGCTGAATGAAGACAAATGGGCATACAGCGACTGCAACCCGTAGCCATGATCAATGACAATGGTGTTGCCGTAAATGCCAAAGTATCGCGCCAGCACCACTTCCCCGTCGTTGGCGGCTTCCACGGGGTACTGTGCGGTGACGGCCAAATCAAAACCCAAATGATCCTGCGTATCCACGACGCGTCCGTGATAGAGATATTGACGGTGATCGGCAAACGCGGATTCCACTTTGGACTTGGATAACTGGAGAAACGCCCCATGCCACAGGAACGCCTGTCGGCTGTTCACGGCAAGGGCCGTGAGTTGCTCGGCGTTCTTTTTTCGCAGCAGGTTGTTGATTTGCAGAAAGTTCTGCAACGGGTCGTCCAGGTCTTCGAGAGCGGGCGTCTGCGCAATGATGGGCGGGATGACCTGCTCAATGAAGCGATCGGAAATTTCCAATTGCCGGGTTCGCGTTCGTTTCGGAATGACCCTGGTCGCGATCCTCCGTTCTCCATGATTGCCCAGGCCGTCATCCGCCACGAGCCGGATCGGAGTCGAGGCCGGCAGGTGATGCGGAAACGCAAAGAGCGAGAACAGGCTAAAGGCTTTATCAGGGTTGTGATAGCCGGGGAAGAAGGTCTCGCCGATTTGGATTCCGTGTTGTGTGGCGTCTTCAGAGACCTGGTACAGGAGAAGCCCTGTGCCTCCCTGGATGATGGACGGGGGCGTTGAGATCGTTTCCAGCCGTGGGGGATGAAATTTCACGGTCACGTCTTGTTCGGTTTGCGTCCAATTGCCTTCAAAAAATCCCCGCCAGGAATGGTCACGAGCCACAATGACCAGTTTGGCCGGTCCTCGCCGCTTGGGAATGGTGTCGTCTCCAAAGGGGACGATGTTGAGTTCAAACGTGTCCTGGGCGCCTCCTCCGATGAACAGGTTCCCCGCGGAAAACTGTTCTTGCGCCAAGGTATAACGCTCAAGGTTCTGGACAATGCGCACGGTAATTTCCTGGAGACCCGTCTCGTGGTCTTCGATGCGGAGCGACAACGGCGTGGCCGGGCCGACCAGGGTGAACGGTTCAATCAACGTGACGCGGGGCGGGGTGGCATCTCCCCATCGATACGCACATACCAGGATGAGGTAGATGACAACGATTGCAAGGGCAATGCTGAACAGGGGTTTTTTCTTGACGGAGAATCTTCTACTCACGTTCGAGGGAAATAACAAGATACGACAATTCCGTCAACTCAAGGGTGGTGAAGACATGGCCCCGGATGAACCCGTTCACGCGATGCCGCAGGCATGGCGCGCGTTGCGCAGAGCCGCGTTTCCGACAGGGTTACGGCGGACTTGCACGGGTGATTTTGTAGATGCCTCCACCGTGATCCACAACGTACAATTCTCCGTCTTCATCCTCCCCGAATGACGAGATGCGTAACGCCGATGCCGTGAGGACGTGCAGGCGTCCTTTGTGCAAGCCCATGATCTCCCCGCTGCAATAATCGCCAAACACATAGGTTCCGCGCAGAAACGGCAGCTCGCTGCCTCGATACACGTACCCGCCGGTGATGGCGCATCGGGGGGACTGATTCCGGTATTCCGCCACGGGGAGCGTCAGCCCGGCTTCGGAGCAGTCTTGAGATGGGAGAAAGCAATGCGATCCTTCCATGATGCGCCAGCCGTAATTGTTGGCGCGTTCCACGATGTTGATTTCTTCCCAACGATGCTGTCCCACGTCCGCGGCCCACAAGGCGCCGGTCTGTCGGTCAAAAGAAAATCTCCAGGGATTACGGAATCCCAGCGCGAAGATGGGTTGTCCCGTGTCTTCCCCGGCAAAGGGGTTGTCGGGAGGAATGCCATACGGCTCTCCCCGATCAACGTCAATGCGTAAGATCTTTCCCAGCAAGGCGTGTGGATCTTGTCCCCGATTCTCCGGGTCGCCGCCCGCCCCGCCGTCTCCCGTCGCAATATACAGATACGCATCCGGACCAAACGCCAGCATCCCTCCATTGTGGTTCGCATAGGGTTGCGGAATGACGAGCAGAATTTTTTCGCTGTTGAGCGCCCGGTTGGGATTCCGGGAAATCTGAAATTCGGACACGATGGTTGCGCCATCCGGTTGTCGTGTATAATTGACAAACACTCGTCCGTTGCTTCTAAATCGGGGATGAAAGGCTACTCCAAGAAGCCCCCTTTCCCCGCCGAATTTGACGTGGCGTGAGATGTCCAGAAAGGGGTCCGGTTGCAAGGCGCCCTGCCGGAGGATGCGGATTCTTCCCGGCTGTTCCAGAATAAAGAGCCGGCTTCCGTGGTCGCCCGCATGGCCTATGAAGACGGGTTGTTCAAGCCCTTGAGTCAGGATGGGGGCGAGATGCAGGCGGGTCGTGGAAGACGGAGGGGATGGCGCCGCCGAAGCGTACAATGGACACACCAGAAGGAAGCCGATGGCGTACAGACCGAGCCGGGACAGGGGCCGATGCCCACGGGGGGCCGAAGCGGGCAGGATGGTTCTCATGGCCCGTCGGATTGCATCGGGTTTCTCTTCTTTGCTATAACGCGCGGAGAGGTTGACGTATGACAGGTGGCTCATGATTCTCAAATATGAAAATGATCCGTTGGATTCCGAACATGCCGGTGGAAATTTTTATCATGTTTGCCGGGGACGTATCCAGGACACGGCATTGGCTGTTCCTCCCCCGGATCAGCCGTATGAATGTCCGGACTGCGGCATTGATCTTGAGTCGGAAGATTTTTTTCTGGCCCAACAACGGGGCTGGTCGTAACCCCCTCCCTGCGCGGGATGGTGTCTTTGGCCGGTTCCGTGACACGACGGGAGTGTGCCCGATGGAGATGGACAATACATGAGTGACGTGATGCCAGGGAGTCAAGGTCGAAAAACCGTATCAGTGATGCGTGGGGTCATGATGTTATGTGAGATCTGCCACCGGGACGTGCTTGAGGAACACCTGGTTGACGACAAGAATTACGTCGAAAATCACGAGGCCCTGTTCGAGATCCTGTGCCCGGGGTGTGAAGACATCAACCGCCCGCTGGTTGATGATATGCTGGGGAGCTCGGAGTAGCCGTTCCTTTCGCGCAGCGTTGCGGGTTTGCCGGGAATGGATGATGGGGTTTTGAGAGATGGCCGCCGTCGGTGAGCCGACCGGATTGCCGTCATGCCGGACATGGTGTCTCGCTTGAAGATGATGAACTGGTCTCCCGTCGTTGTGGCGCTTGTCCTGTTGGGACTGCAAGGGGTCGGCCATGCCGGGTCCGTGAGGCTTGTCACGGCGGCTCAAAGCACGGATGACCGTTCGGAAGAGATCATCGTCATGGATGAAACGGTCGTCGCGGGATCGTTTGTGGACCCTTTTGATACGGGGGCACTCGAAACGGTTCATGATCCGTTGGAGCCTTTCAATACGATGATGTTTGCCTTCAATCATCGCGCCGACATCTATGCACTGCGGCCGGCGGCCAAAGTGTATAACGCCATTGTGTCCCCGAACGTGCAGAACTCTTTGGGCAATGTGTTCTATAATGCGGGATTCGGATCGCGGTTTCTCAATAATATTTTGCAGGGAAAGCTCGGTGAGGCCGGAAACGAAGTGCAACGGTTATTGCTGAATTCGACCCTGGGCGTCGGCGGTCTCTTTGATGTCGCCACCCATATGTTTGGGATAGACGCGCCGCCGACGGAAGATGTCGGTCAGACGCTTGCCGTGTATGGGGTGCCGGCCGGCCCGTATCTGGTCATGCCGATGATGCCGCCGCTGACGGTTCGGGATGCGGTGGGATTCGTCGGCGAGATGGCCCTGAACCCCGTCAATTACTTCCTGCCGTTTTTTCCGAACATGGCGTTGAACGCAACGGAGCGTCTCAATGAGCGCGCGCGCACCCTCAAGCAGTTTGAGGGTATTGAGGCGTCCAGCGTTGATCTGTACGGAGCCGTCCGGTCGGGGTATTTGGATCGCCGGGCCTTGGATATTCTGGAGTAGCCGGAACGATTCGCCCCTCCCGGCTTGCCGCAACACGACGGAGCACACGCCCGGTCGTCTTGCTTGACCCTGCCGCTGAACCGGTTCTTTTTCCACTCGGTCGTGTTCTCTTCAGTCACTGTATCCAACCTTTGGTCGTGCGGCTTGACTGTCTCGTCGGGGTGGAGCAATCCATCTTTCGTGCTCGGCATGAGAACACGAAGGCCGTCTTGCGTTGCCTCTCAACAGACAGAATAGAAAGAACGGCCCGCTGTCCGGTGCGCCCGCCGATGTCGTATGCGGATTCTGTTTTCTGGTGCGGGTGATGCCGGCGATCCGTTCTGCAGGACGCCGTGGACGGCTCGACGGGCTTTGCGAATGCGGGGCGTCGGAGCTTCCGGCCGCATACGGTTTCCGCTGGCGCGCATTCAGTCGGTCAGGCGACGGGCCGCATGCGTTCAGACCGGTCGTGTCTTGCGTCCCATGCGTCGTTCATTATAAAAAAGACCATGTGGGTCTAGAACACGACGAGCCATCAGTCAGGCCAATCATCGTACGAGAAAGGGATGCCCCGATGTTCGAAGAAGAAAAGACGTTTACCTTGCGGTTCAATCTCGTTGCCAATTTTCCAGAGGACTATGAGGGTGAGCATGACAGCTATGTCTGGCTGCATGATTGGGAAACACGGGTGAAACCGGCATTGCTGAAAACCATCATGGCGACGCTCCGTGCCTCGCCTTCCTGGTCCGTGCATGTTCGCAATCGCGGCATGGCGGCGGCGGACGAGGTGGAAATTGCTTTGGAAAAAACGTTTGCAACGGATGCGTGAACTGTCGGCGGTGCGTCAAGGAGAACGGGAGGCCATCGGCACGTCATGAATGACTGGGTGACCCGCTTCGTCGTCACCTGTCTGGTCGGCGGCGTGTGGTGGCTGTGTGGGGCACGTCCCGTCCTTGCGCAAAACCTTGTCTTCACTCCGGTCCTGTCGGCCGGGGTGGGCGCCCACCCGGAAGGGCTTGCCGTTGGAGATTTTAATGAAGATGGATGGCCGGATCTTGCGACGTCAAACAGTGAGTCGGACGACATCTCGCTCTTATTCGGTAATGGCAATGGGACGTTCCGATCCGTCTTTTCCTTCGGCGTTGGAACGAGTCCAATGTATCTTGTGACGGGAGATCTCAACGGGGATGGGATTCTGGATCTGGCCGTGGCGGAGACGGGAGACGATCGTGTGAGCGTCCTGTTGGGAGAAGGGCATGGCGTGTTTGGCCAGCCGGCGCCGTATCCCTCGGGACAAGGCCCGACCTTGATCGCATTGGGTGACGTTGACGGGGATGACGATCTGGATATGGTCGTGGTCAACAGCGGGCGATTCGGGCATGATCCTCCGTTTAGCTGGTCGGTCCTGTTCAATCAGGGTCAGGGCGAATTCGCGCCGGCACAACGGTTTGAAGAGCAGGGTCGGGAAGGATTGTTCCCCACCGATGTCTCGCTTGCGGATCGCAATGACGATGGTTTGCCGGACGTCACCGTGACGTGGAGTCAGCCGAGTTGGCGGAAGCCGGATGGCTCTGTGTCCGTCTTTCAGAATCAGGGGCGGGGACGGTTGACCCCCTGGCGCACGATTCAGGCCGGGCTGACGTTAAGCGCGGTGGCGCAAGCGGACGTGGACGATGACGGGGTTCTTGATCTTCTGGTGACCAGCGTGTTCACCGACAGCGTCAACGTGCTGCTTCAGATCAGTCCGGATCAGTACACGAAACCCGCGCAGATGGGCGTTGGTTTCAGTCCCGTGACGTTGGCCTGCGAGGATTTGGATGGTGACGGCCATCGTGATCTGATTGTCACCAACCGGACTTCGCAGAGTGTCTCCATCCTCCTGGGGCGAGGGGATGGTTCGTTTCAACCGGCCGGACATTATGCGGTGGGGGCTTTCCCAGCCGCCATGGGAATCGAGGATTTTGACAATGACGGGCTGCCCGATATTGTGACGGCCAACAGTGGCTCCGACGACGTGTCGATTTTGTTGAGCGGCAAGGCGGTCATCCCCTCTATCACGATGAGCACGGACACCATCCGGTTTGCGGAGGACGGAGAGCATGGCGAGCCGTCCGCGCAACGGACGCTTCCGTTAACCGTTTCCAACGTCGGACTTGGCGTCTTACGGATTGCCGGTGTGGCCCTGGAGGGACCGGACGCTCACGCCTTTTCCGTTGACGGGTCATCCTGTGTCGGGGTCACGCTCGACACGGGAGAACTCTGTGCGTTGCGCATTCATTTCAAGAGTACGGCGCCCGGTGCCCATCATGCGTTGCTGCGCATCTTTGACAATGCGCCGGGCGGCCCGCGGATGGTGACCCTCACCGGAACAAGCCAGGGCTGATGTTGCGCCGCCAACTGCGGGTGCGTGGCCACAGAATGTTTGCGAGGCAAGATGTGCGATGAGTCCGTCCAACACGCAGAACAGCCTTTCCATCGGCATTGATATTGGCGGCACGTTTACCGATTTCGTGGTGTACGATCATGCCGCGTGTCGTGTGAAGACCCTGAAGGTGTTGTCAACTCCCGCCGACCCCGCCGAGGCGGTCATGGAAGGGTTGCGGAGGCTCACGCCCCACGCCGGCCACACCATCATCCATGGTTCCACCGTGGCGACTAATGCGTTGCTGGAACGCAAGGGCGCGCGCACGGCCTTTGTCACGACCAGTGGTTTTCAGGACGTGTTGCGGATTGGCCGGCAAACTCGTTGCAAGCTCTACGACTGGTTCAGTGGCGGCGTGCCGGCGCTGGTGCCTCCCGACCGGTGTCTGGAGGTTCGGGAACGACTCGATCATCGCGGGGACGTGTTGACGCCTTTGGAGCCGCATTCCCTTTCGCCCCTGCTCGCCGCGCTGCAAGAACAACAGGTGGAGGCCGTCGCGCTCTCCCTGCTCTTTTCTTTTGTGAATCCTGATCATGAACGTCAGATAGGCCGCTACCTCCGACAGGCGGGATTGTTTGTCACGATGTCGCATGAACTCATCCCGGAGTTTCGGGAGTTTGAACGGGCCTCCACCACGGTGGTGAATGCGTATGTCTCCCCGGTGCTCAACCGGTATTTGGGAACCCTCGAACGCGCGTTCGCCGGCAGTGCATTCCATATCATGCAATCGAATGGCGGACGCATGCAGGTGGCCCAGGCGCGTCAGGAGGGCATTCGTTCATTGTTGTCCGGCCCCGCGGGCGGCGTGGCGGGCGCCGCATATATCGGGCGGCTGGCGGGATATTCTCAACTGATTACGTTTGACATGGGCGGCACGTCCACGGACGTGGCCGTCGTCAATGGCGCGCTGCATGTCACGTCGGAAGCGGAAGTCGGCGGGATGCCCATTCGCGTGCCGGTTCTTGACATTCATACGGTGGGGGCGGGAGGCGGGTCGCTGGCGCACGTTGACGCCGGCGGGGCGTTACGCGTCGGACCGGACAGCGCTGGCGCTGACCCTGGCCCCGCGTGCTACGGACGGGGCGGGCTGACCGCAACGGTGACGGATGCCAATGCTGTCCTGGGGCGTGTCCCTTCGACGGGATTCCTTGGCGGCACGCTGCCGTTGGATCAGGAGTGCGCGCATCAGGCCGTGGAGAGATTGGCGCGCGCGTTGGCGCATGGTTCCGCAGACTCCGCTGTTGCGCATGAAGAGGCGGCCCTGGGCGTCATCCAGGTCGTCAATGCCGAAATGGAGCGGGCGATTCGGGTGATGTCGGTCGAGCGCGGCCATGATCCACGGGAGTACGTGCTGCTCTCTTTTGGCGGCGCCGGCGGGGTGCATGCGTGTGAACTGGCGCGGGCCCTCGCGATTGGCCGCGTGCTGGTGCCGCTGGCGGCCTCGACGCTCTCCGCCCTGGGTATGCTGACGGCGGATGTGTTTCTTGATTACGTCCAAACGGTGATGCGGTCCGGTGATCTTTCGTTTGAAGAGTTGGAACGTCGTTTTGCGCCGTTGGTCGCACGGGCTTGTGACGACCTGACCATTCAAAAGATTCCTCCGCAGGCTCAACAGGTTCAGTGTGAATTGGACGTCCGGTATTGCGGTCAATCCTTTGATGTGACCGTGCCGTTTTCCTCCACCTTTCACGCTGCGTTTCATGCAGAGCACGCGCGGCGATATGGGTATCAGAACGAGGGCGTGGATCTTGAGATCGTCAACCTTCGGGTTCGTGCGATGGGCAACGTGTCTCCGCCACGGATGGAGGCGCAACCACTGGGAGACACGGATGCGTCCGGCGCCGTCTGTGAAACCCGGCGGATTATTTTGCCATCGGGTCCCCGCACCGTCCCGTTCTTTGATCGCCGTCACTTACACCCGGGGCATCATCTCTCCGGCCCGGCGGTCATCGTTCAGGAGGATACCACCACGCTGTTGCTGGACACCGATCAGGCCCGCATTGATGCCTGGCACAATCTGTTGATTACGATTGGAGAAGCCCGTGCATAAGGCCGTTCAACTGGAAGTCTTCAAGCATTTGTTTGGCTCGGTGGCGGAAGAAATGGGCGTGCGGCTGCGGCGATCGGCGTTTTCCGTAAATATCAAAGAGCGCTGTGATTTTTCCTGCGCTGTGTTTGACCATGCCGGACGGCTTATCGCGCAGGCGGCCCATATCCCTGTCCATCTCGGAGCCATGCCGCTCTCCGTTGAGGCCTGTCTGCGGCGCCTGTCTTTTGGCCCTGGTGACGTCGCCATGCTGAATGATCCGTTTCATGGGGGTACGCACCTGCCGGATATCACGATCGTCTCGCCGGTCTTTGTCGAGGAGGGGACGCGGGACGTGCCGCTGGGCTTTGTCGCCAATCGCGCGCATCACGCTGACGTTGGCGGGATGTCCCCCGGTTCCATGCCGTTGTCCCGTGATCTGTATCAGGAAGGGATGATTATTCCACCGTTGAAACTCGTGGAAGCCGGTCGCACGAATCAGGCGCTGTGGGATTTTTTCCTGGCCAACGTGCGGACCCCTCACGAACGAACCGGTGATCTGCAGGCACAACTGGCGGCGAATCGAGCGGGCATTCAGCGGCTCCAGGCGTTGGTGGCACGGTATGGGCGGGAGCATATTCAGGACAATATGTCGGACTTGCTGGCCTATAGTGAAACGCTGACGCGACAGGGTATCAGGTCTTTGCCGAATGGAACCTATCGGTATGAAGACGTGCTGGATGATGATGGTGTGGATTGTTCGCCCGTCACGATTGCCGTCGCGGTGACGATTGAGGATGACGAGGCTGTCGTGGATTTTGCGGGGAGTGCGCCGCAGTGCAAGGGGAGCGTCAATGCGGTGTATGCGATTACGGTTTCGGCGACCGCGTATGTGTTTCGTTGTTTGCTGGGGTTGGATATTCCCGGCAACAGCGGGTGCATGGCGCCGATCCATGTTCGGGCGCCCGACGGGTCAGTGGTCAATGCCCGGCCTCCGGCCGCCGTGGCCGCGGGCAACGTCGAGACTGCTCAGAGAATTGTGGATGTGCTGTTGGGCGCCCTGGCGCAGGCCTGTCCCGATCGGGTGCCCGCCGCGAGTCAGGGGACGATGAATAATCTCATCATCGGAGGGTGGGATCACGAGCGCCATCGGCCGTTTGCGTATTATGAAACGTTGGGTGGCGGCATGGGGGCGGGGTTCGGGCATCCGGGGGCGAGCGGTCTGCATTCGCATATGACCAATACGATGAATACGCCAATTGAGGCCCTGGAGTACGCCTATCCGTTTCGGATATCACGGTATGGCCTTCGAGAGGGGACGGGCGGTGCGGGGCTGTATGAGGGAGGTCATGGTGTCATTCGTGAAATTGAATTTTTGCAGGATGCGCAGGTGACCATTATCTCCGACCGACGGGAATCAAGACCGTTTGGGTTGGCCGGCGGGAGTCCCGGACAGACCGGTCGCAATGTGCTGATTCGGAATGGCACGGAACAGAGTCTGGCCGGGAAAGTCACGCTGGAAGTTATACGGGGAGATCGTGTGCGAATTGAAACACCGGGTGGAGGCGGCTACGGGAAGCGGGACACGGCATAACGGCGTCCCGCTCGGCGCTTGCGAAAGGAGAAACATGGTGCAGGAAACAGAGCCAGAACGGGTCGCAATGCTGTATGAACGTTTTTGCGAAGTCTGTCTTGTGGAGAAAGAAGTGTGGACGGAAATTTTCATGCCCCGGCAGGTGGCGAAGGGGGTCATCATGACGAACGTGCAGGATAAGTACGAAGTCGTCATTGACGATCCCGCAATTGAGGATACGCTGGAAGCCAACATTCCTCTTGGAAAAGCCTCGCTGCAGGCGGCCATTCAGGCCTACCGGGATCACATACGGTTTCATAAAAAATCGTGATTGGTCCCGCCCGACATTCGAAATGACCACCTCGCCATGAGCGCCACGCCGTATCGTCCCTCTCCCGCGCGTTCGGATCGCATGCCCGCGGCCATTCCATTCCTGGTCGTCAACGAAGCGGCGGAGCGGTTCAGTTTTTACGGGATGCGAACGATCCTGGTCATCTTCATGACGCAGTATCTCCAAAATGCCGATGGCGCGTTGGAGGTGATGACCGAATCCGAAGCGCGCTCCTGGTATCACCTCTTTACATCTGCGATCTATTTTTTCCCGGCGATTGGGGCGCTGATTGCGGATGTATGGTGGGGGAAGTTTCGCACGATTATCACGTTGTCTCTGGTGTACTGCCTGGGACATGCGGTCCTTGCCCTGGATCAGACCAGGGTCGGATTGACGGCGGGTCTCATGCTGATCGCCATAGGGGCCGGAGGGATCAAACCCTGCGTGTCCGCCAACCTCGGCGATCAGTTTAGCCCCGCGAATGGCCATTTACTTAGCAAGGCGTTTTACTGGTTTTATTTTGCGATTAATCTGGGGGCGGGCATTTCCACGCTCTTGACGCCATGGTTGCTCTACCATATCGGCCCCCACCTGGCGTTCGGCGTACCCGGGTTGCTGATGTTGCTTGCGACGTGGGTGTTTTGGCTGGGGCGGCGACAATATGCGCATGTTCCCGCCAGGGGAACGGCTTTTTTTCGGGAGTTACTCGCCGCAGACAGCCTTCGGGCCATGGGGCGACTGATCCCGATCTATCTGTTTGTCGCGTTTTTCTGGGCGCTCTATGACCAGACGGGATCGGCGTGGGTGTTGCAGGCACAACAGATGGATCTCCATTGGATGGGGGTGGAATGGTTGCCGTCGCAAATTCAGTTCGTCAATCCTTTGTTAATCCTGATTCTCATTCCGGTGTTTGCCTGCGGTCTCTACCCGTCCCTTGACCGGGTGTTTCTCTTAACACCGTTACGGAAAATCAGCATCGGGTTTTTTATGACCGTCATCGCCTTTGTCATTTCGGCGTATATTGAGATACAGATTGTCGCGGGACTGCGGCCCAATATTGTGTGGCAATTGCTGGCTTTTCTGGTGATGACCGCGGCGGAGGTGATGGTCTCGATCACCTGTTTGGAATTTTCCTACACACAGGCTCCGAGGGCGTTCAAGTCTTTTGTGATGGCGCTCTTTTTGCTCTCGGTGTCGCTTGGGAATGCCTTCACCGCATTGGTGAATTATGTCATCCAGGATGCGGACGGGACGGTGTGGCTCGCAGGCGCGGATTATTACTGGTTTTTTGCGTGGGTGATGTTTGGCGCGTCGCTGCTCTTTCTCGTGGTGGTCAGACAGTATCAACCACGAACATGGCTTCAAGAAACGCCGCCTGGCGGTTCCACGCAGGTCGGGGCCTGGGTTGCTGACCAGGAGAGAAGACCTGGTTGACACGGAAGGCCTGCGCGTACTGCGTAGAGACGCCCAACTTGGGCGTCTCCAAAACCCCGTGCCGCATTGCTAGCCAACCCCGCCCGTTACCAGCCCCACACAACATTCAACAGCACACCATGATCCACAGCCGCGCCAGAGGTCTCCCCGCGTCGGCTCTCAAGAGACAGATTCAATCCCGACGCCAGTGTCAGACGACTCCCCAGCCGGTAATCCCGCGTCCCCGCACCCCACGTCAGTTTCCCATACGGCGTCAGCAGGCTCTGCCCATCCGCAATGGCCAGCCCATAACCCACTTCCGCGTTCATCCTCTGCCCCACGACCGCCGCATCCGTGCCGGTCAGGTTCGCCGCACTCTGATCCCACAGTTGCGCGGTGTTGGTCACCGTCTGCCCGTAGGTGGGCGATAGCCGAAGGGCCAGCCCTTCGCCGCCCTGGCCGGGGATGACCGTCAGCGCCGCCCCGATGCCCCAGTCCTCGTAGTTCGACGTATGTCCCAGCAGGACACGGCCCTGACCGGAAAGCGTGACGCCCTGGGCCGGGTGACGATACTGTACCCCGCCGCCCATTTCTGCGCCGGTGCCGGTTAGCCCGTCACCGCCGTCACGCCGTAGCCCGGCCTCCAACGTGCCGCCCAGCCGCCCGCCGCCGGCTAACTCGTGTTCATGGCGCCCTTCCACTTGTAATCGCGCCCGCCGCGCTTCCACCGTCAACGCGCCAAGTCTGTCGTGGCCGTCCAGATCCATGGAGGTCTGCATGAGTTCGCCTTTGACCCGCACCCGGCTGGTGCGCGTTTTCAGCACCTGCGCGCTGACGCCGCCGCCCACCATGACCGTCGTGGCATCGCTCGTCTGGCGTGCGTCCACGATGGTATCGGTGATGGAGACCTCGCCCCAGCCGTAGCCCGCCGTGGCCCACACGTCCAGCCCGCCCGCCGGCACGACCGACCACCCGACATAGGGCGTGAGGCTGGTCATCCGCAGGGTATAGTCGCCGCCGCCGGCAGTGGGGTCGTCCGCCAGTGCGCCATACTCAAAGTCGCCCTGGGTCCAGGAGAGAGCCGCTCCGGTCAGCAGGTTGTTTCGCACACGGGCGTCCGCGCCAAGTCGGGCACTGAACAGGGCACCGTCCCAGTCCGTGGCGTCGCCGTTCCCGCCGATGGCTCGGTAGTCGCCGCCGCCCCAGAGGGTCAGGCCCTTCACCAGGTCGCCGGCCTGATTGAGCGGCAGGACAAACGCGGAGCGGCCCACCATGTCGTGCAGGTTCAATGTGCCGTCGGCCAGCGCCTGTCCGCCGGTGGTCAGGATGTCGGCCAGGGTGGACTGGCCGCCGAGGGTGACGGAGCCGGAGTCGCGGCTGTCGGCGCCGGCGTGATGAAGTCGGCGCGCGATGGCGCTGACGGTGGTGTCTGTGATGGCCCGTGCCACTTCCGGCAGGATGGTCCGGCTGATGGCGCTTAGCCGTGCGTCTTCAATTGTGAGTTGTTCATAGCCCACCGCGAAGGGCGAGAAGGTGGTGGCCATCCCGCAGACAAAGCCGGCGTAGGTGGCGGTGTCGCGGCCGATTTCTTCCCAGGCGGCAGCGGCGGTGGCCAGGTGGAAGAGGATCGGCTCAACGCCCGTCGGCACGCCGGTGGTCGGCAGGCAGACGGTTGAGGGCACGGCAGCGTTGGCGGCGGATAGCACTGAAATATCCGTCAGCAGGTTGAACACAATACCCGATGGCTCGGCGGCGGTGTTCGCCGCGGCTTCCATGACGTGCAGCTCGCCGGCGGCGGTCGCGGTCACTCTTCCGGTGAGGCCACCGGGCAGCGTCACATCCCTTGCCATCCCGGCTGGGAGCGAGGCGTCCACGTTGATGCGGCGGACGGGCGATACGGCGATGTTGCCGGCCGCATCGGTGGCGATGGCTGTCAGAGTCACGATGCCCGGAGTGAGGGCGGTGATTTGCGTTGTGTTCAGCGTAAAACTCCAGGCCGTGGCGGTCACGTCGGCCATGTAGGACGTGCCGCTACAGGTGGTGGCGGTAGCGTCGGTGGGGCTGGAGCAGAGGATGACCTTCGTTGTCCCGGCTTCATTCGTACCCGTGACGGGGACACCGGAGCCGCGCTCGGTGGCGTCAATGATGTTGTCGGTGGCAACCAGTGTGGCAATGGTCGGGACGGTCGCCAGCGTGTCGTAGGCTTGTGTGTGCGAAGCCTTCACGCTGTCGCGGGCGGTGCCGCCAGCACCGGTGGTGACGCCGGTGGCCGCGCCAGCCGGCACCGTGATGCTCAACACACCGCCATCGGTGCCGCTGGTCGGAGTCGCCAGCAACGTATAGACGCGGTTGGTGGTGACCGTGCTGAACCCGCCTTTACTGCCGCCGGTCACGGTAATGTCGCCGGTCTCAAACCCGGTCACATCCTCGCGGAACATGAACGTGAAGGTCAGCGCGCCGTCCGCACTGTTGGCGGTGTCGGTGAGGCGGGTGGCGGGTGTGCCTATGGCGATATTATCGCTGATGGTCACGGTCGGCAATGCGGCGACCACGACGCGGAGATAGTGCGTGTCGGACACGTTCTCGGCTTCGTCCGTGGCGGTGAGGGTCAGGGTGTAGGTGCCCTCGGCGGGGTCATTCGCCGCCGGGGTGAGGACTCCGGTGGCGGGGGCAAGCGAAAAGGAATCGGGGTCGGTGCCGGTGCCGCCCAATGTGTAGGTGATGCCGGTATCCGCCGTGCCGGCGAAATCTGTGGCTTCGGCGTTATAGACCGTGGTGGCGGCCGTGCTGCTGGTGGCGATTGTGGGAAGAACGAGGGGGTCGCTGCTGCTGGCGGCGTCGGGGAACACCGGCGCGATGCTGTCCAGTACCACATCCGAGGTGCCGGACAGCGACATCGCGGAGCCGGGCATCGGCAAGGTCGTCCTGTCGGCATTGAGGGTACCTGTTTTGATGGAGCCGCCGTTCAGCAAAAGCCCGGCGACGCTGTAGGCGAGGTCGCGGGTATCGTCTACGCTGCGCACGTCGTAGGTGTAGGTCAGCATGGTCGAGCCGCTTCCGCTGGTGTAGTTGGCGAAGCCGCCGCCGACGGAGGAAAGCACCAACAGTCGCGGAACTCCCGTCACCGTGACCACTTCGGAGAATTCGACGGTGATCGGCAGGATGTCGCCGGCGTTGTAGAAGCCGTCCGTCGCTGAGACAGAAACCACCGTCGCTGCGGTCTGCGCGTAGCTGGTCGGCGCCGCGAAAGCGCAGAGGGCGAAGATCAGCAATGCGGCAAGGCGAGGCGCGCTAACCGGTTGTTTTAGTGGGAAATTTTCGGGGGGGGGGGGGGTAGATGCGTACTGTGCGATGAAGCAATTATGGCCATGCTGGTTTTCATTGTACGGTTTCTCCAGTGTGGAATATACGGTTCCTGGTGCCATTGGCAATTCGGCAAACATATCTTAAACCATGGAAGTCTATCAACTATATAACCGCAAGCGAACATCGCGTGGATGCGACCTGCTCACAGACATTCGTTTCAGCATCGCCCCCGGCTCTCTTGAGCATGGCCTGCTTCAAGCACCCCTCACTCATACCCCAACCCCGGCATCGCATCCTGACACGACTGATGCGAGGGGTGTGGTACACTGTCATACAGTATGGTTGCATTATCTTCTCCTCACCGAATCTTGTGTGATCTCGCGCAGTGGCTCCGCGGAACGGGAAGGCATTGGAGTGAAAAGGTTCATCAGCAACCGGCCCGGCAACACTGTGAATACGGGCAAGGAATAGGGACATGACCGTTCCGTACCGCGATCTCCTGACGGGCATCCGACAGGCCTTTCCGCAGCCTGTGTCCGACCGGGTCCACGACAGCTATTTTATTCACAGCGTGATGCGCGCGATGGATCAGATGGATGCGCTCAAAAGTGAGCGTCCCATTCTTGGGGAGTACCTGCCGTTGAATTACGACAGGGCGTGGGACGCGAGTCTGCCCGAACAAGGCATGAGCGTGGAAGACGTCACCCGTGACCTGGTGTCGCATTGTTCGGGATTGATTATTCCGGGTCATCCTCACACACAGCAGAATGTGATTCCGCCGCCGACGATTTCGTCGTTAATCGGGGTGCTGCTGGCGTCTCTCTACAACCCCAATCTTGCGTGGGATGAATATAGCCACCGTCTGGCCGTGGCGGAAGTGGAGATGGTGGCCATGATGGCTCGTCTGGTTGGGTATGCGCCCGATCGCGCCGGAGGGTTTTTTACTTTTGGAGGAACGGGCACGACGTTATACGGCGTCAAAATCGGATTGGAAAAAGCCGTTCCCGGCGCCATGGAGTCGGGCGTGCGCGAAGACGTCGTCGTCTTTGCCAGCGACGCCAGCCATTATTGTCGCTACAATGTTGCCGGATGGCTGGGACTCGGCGCGAAGAACGTGATCACCATCCCCACGGACTCACGGAACGCCATGAACGTGGATGTGTTGCGGACGCGGGCCGGAGAGGCCATCCAACGGGGCGCCAGGATTGCGGCCATTGTCGCGACCATGGGCACCACCGATGCGTTTGGGATTGACGATCTTGCCGCAATCGTGACGGTGCGCGATGCGCTGGTTGATGAATTCCATCTTCCATACCGCCCGCATATTCATGCCGATGCCGTCATCGGCTGGGCCTGGTCGGTGTTTAATGATTACGATTTTGGCGCCAACTCTCTGGGGTTTCGTCCGCGGACGTTGCGGGCGCTGGCGGGGGCGCAGCAGTTGATTCGCAGTGTGTCTCTCGCGGACAGTCTGGGGATTGATTTTCACAAATCCGGGTTTGCGCCCTATATTTCCAGCCTGGTGTTGTTTAAAAACCGTGACGACCTGGAAGTCATCCGCAGACCGCAAGAGCAAATGCCGTATCTCTTTCAGTTTGGAGAACACCGGCCGGGTATGTACACCGTCGAGACTTCCCGGGCGGGCGGCGGGATTCTTGCCGCGCTGGCGAATATGAAGCTGTTCGGGAAGCAGGGCCTGCAAGTCATTATCGGTCACGTTGTTGAAATGGCCCAATTGCTTCGTGAACATTTGGAGGGGCAGTCGTGCGCCACGGTCCTGAATCGGGATAATTTTGGCCCGGTGACGCTGTTTCGCGTCTATCCGCACGGGGTTGATACGTTTCAGATCAAAGAGGCCGAGCAAGAAGATGCCTCGTGTCGAGAGACCTTGTTATTCCATAATGAGTATAACCGGAAGATTTTTCAGTATGTCCATCAGGAAGCGATGGCGGGGCGAGGCGTGGTATTATCCATCACGGATTGTTGTCGTGTCTCACGCTATGGAGAACCGATCGTGGCGTTGAAGTCCTTTATCCTCTCTCCCTTTGCCGACGAGGACAAGATCACGACGGTGGTGCAGAAGGTGTTGGAAGCCCGTGACAGGATTGAGCAGTAGGGTCGTGGGCTAATGCGTATGATCGCTTAACAGTTCCAGAAAACGCGGCGCCAGGATGCGGCTCTGGATCACAATCAAGCCACGTTCTCCCAATCCCCGGTAACTCAGATTGATTTCGGTTTCCTCAAGGCGCCAGGAGTACTCCTGATTCAGCCCGCGCACCATTGAGCCATGATTGCGTCGAATTTCCCCGAATTGTGACACCAAAGCCTGTTTGATGCTGTTGTGCGTTGCCTCGTTGCGGTAGCGAATCATCACGCGGGCAAACTGGCCGTCAATGGTGTAGAGTTTGATTGATTCGACCGGCTCTTGCGCAAAAAGAGGCGGGCCTTCCTTGTATTCATACATATCCACCCGATTGTCCGGATCAACGAGCGCGAGTTGCGCGTGCGCAGACAACGCACTGCCCCAGGGAATCCCCTGAAATCCAGGGAGTCGTTCCGTCGTTGTATTCGCGATGACGAGCAACGCGGGGAACCAGCCGATGAGGAGGAGACAGGAAAAAAGGCCGGTGCGCCACAGGCCATGGATGGTGTGTGCGATGGTCATCGTAGGCTCCGCCGGTTTGCCACCGCATCACGGGAACACAACGGCAGATGGTTCCGGTTACGGACGGCATCCTCACCAAAAGCACCAAAGAAGGGTCGGAAGGTGGAACGACGTTTGTCAGGAACGGGAGTTGGCGGAGAGGGGAGCCGCATGAATCCCCTCCGTTCCAGTGGGGGCAAGTTCGGCCAAATCAGACGCATGTTTCTCGTTGTGTCCGAGCAGTGTCCAGGCGTCAGGGTTGTCTAAAATCGTTTGCACGAGTTGGTTGTGGAGGGCATGGCCTGAACGGTGGGCAATAATATGACCAACAAGGTGGATCCCCATGAGAGCCATGTCTCCAATGAGGTCCAGGATTTTATGACGAACGCATTCATCGGGAAAACGTAATGCCTCGTTGTTCATGATTCCAGTCTCGGTGAACACAATGGCGTTGTCCAGGGAACCGCCTTTCCCCAACCCGCGCGCCCATAAGTCTTGCACCTCATGCGAAAAGGCAAAGGTTCTGGCTTCGGCAATATTGTCCTGAAATGCCATCGCAGACCACTCGTGCTCATAGGTTTGTTGCTGAATGAGCTGATGGTCGTAATCAATCGTATAGGTGATTTTCGGAAAGGGTGCGGGAAGAACGGAAATCTTGTGCGCAGGGGTGCCAATGTGAATGGGTTCCAGAATTTTCAGATAGGTCCGAGGACGTTCCTGGGACACAACCCCGGCGCGTTGGATGAATTTGGTAAACGGCGCCGCGCTGCCGTCCATCGCCGGAACTTCTTCTGAATCAATATCAATCACGGCGTTATCAATCCCCATTCCCCAAAGGGCGGAAAGCACATGTTCGGTCGTTTGGATCTGGAATCCATTTGAGCCAATCACGGTACAGAGCTTCGTAGGCCTTAGATTGCGAATTGAAGCCTGGCAGGTGTCAACGTGACCGTTGACTTTCCGCCGAAACATAATGCCGTGATCTACGGGGGCAGGAGAAAGACTCATCCGTACACGACATCCAGAATGGAGTCCGACTCCGGATAACGAAACGGTGTGCCCAATGGTATGTTGTCTCTGCATGGTATGCTCTTCCGTTAAACTCAATATAGAATCACACCTTACTTTCATGCAAAAATCAGGCCATGAAAATATCAGATAAATAATTCGTAACTAGTTGAAAAACAAGCATGAAGAATAAATTCTTTTCATCGTTTGTGTGAGAAACAGTAGTTGAGTTGTGAAAAAGACACACAAATGCCAGTTCCAGAAACATGTGACACACTACGCAACCGGTGCAGGACAGTCACAGACGAAAAGGCTCCAATAAGTATCGCAGGGAGTCAGGGAATGCCACGAGGTCATCGGTGCGGGCATGTCTGGCGATGATACCCCGGTGCTTGTTGTGCAGTCCGGAGTCTGTAAAAGCCCGGAGGTAGAATGTCCATCGCAATGCCTCGTTGTTGAGAAGTTGTGCCTGCTGTGCAGCCGTTTGGGTTTTGAACAGGGAGGAGAGGCACAGAAGAGTTTTTTCCACGCTGTGGTAAGGCGGAGCGAGATGCAACGCAGCATAAAATGCTTCCAGGTGCTGTCGGAATTCGTTGAGCAGCGGCTGGCACTCGTCATGCGACATTGCGGTCCCATTCCATGAGTAGCGCACGGGCCGATTCGTTTGCCCCGTCTCGCCATGGAGGAGCCTGTCGTGCGTGAGCCAACAACATGCCGGACGGGTGGAGGCGCGGGTCTTTCCGGGGGGCCGGAAGCGTGTGCCGTTATGCGGAATTACTGAATCGGTCGAGATCGTGTTCTTTCCCAATCATGACCAGGACATCGCCTTTTTCGATCCTGTCATTGGGAGAGGGCTTGCAATTAAAGGCGTTCTCTTTCTTTAATTTTCCCTTGATCATGCGATTCACTTGTTTTTTGATGCCGATGACGTTGAGGCTGTGACTCTCACGAATGGCGGTTTCCTCAAGGCTCATACCGGAAAACCTGTCAGGAACCACGACTTCTTCAATACTGTATCCGGGCGCTAATTCGAGATATTCCAAAACCTTGGGGGAGGCCAGCCGATGGGCGAGTCGGATCGCGGCATCTCGTTCCGGGTAAATCACTTCGGTGACTCCGAGGTTGCTCAGGATTTTTCCGTGAATGTTGGTCACGGCCTTGGCGATGATGGATTTGACCCCCATTTCGGTCAGGGTTTGCACGATCAGGATACTCGCTTCGATATTCTCGCCGATGCTGACCACGGCCACGTCAACGTTTTGCGTGCTCACGGATTTGAGCGTGCGTTCATCCGTCACATCGCATTGAATGGCAAACGTCGCGCTGTCACTGATCGCCTGAATTTTCGACTCTTCTCGATCAATGGCGAGGACTTCACAGCCTTTTTGCACCAAACATTCGGCGACGCTGTACCCAAACCGGCCCAGTCCAATGACGGCAAAGAGACGTTTCATGATGGCAAGCTATTCATGCGCGGGAGCCGTGATGGCTGTCGTCCTATTCCGACGCGGAGTCCCCGTGGGCGGGGGTGGGGCGTGATGGTTCGGCCTGTTTGAGAAACGCACTTATCAAATCAATGGGCACGGGAAACAGAATGGTGGTATTGTTTCCTCCGGCCATGTTCGTCATGGTTTGAATGTATCGTAATTGCAGGGCCGCCGGATTCTGACTCAGAATATGGGCGGCATCGGAGAGGCGTTGGGACGCCTGATATTCGCCTTCGGCGTGGATGACTTTTGAACGTCGCTCCCGCTCGGCTTCAGCCTGCCGAGCGATCGCCCGTTGCATTTCCTGGGGGAGATCCACGTTTTTCACTTCGACGGCGGACACCTTGATACCCCAGGGCTCCGTGGCCTGGTCAATAATCCGCTGTAAGTCGGCGTTAATTTCATCGCGCTTCGAGAGCAGGTCATCCAACTGGCTTTGGCCCAGGACGCTCCGCAGGGTTGTTTGGGCAATCATAGACGTGGCGTAATAATAGTCTTCCACCCCCACAATGGCTTTTTCCGCTTCCACCACGCGAAAATAGATCACCGCATTGACCTTGACTGACACATTGTCCTTGGTGATGACGTCTTGAGGGGGCACGTCCATGGTGATGGTTCGGAGGCTCACGCGAACCAGTGTGTCAATCAAAGGAAGAATAATCACAATGCCGGGTCCATTCTTTCCGACTAATCCCGAAGCCAGACGGCCCACTCGAAAAATGACGGCCCGCTCGTATTCCCGCATGATATACAAACCTTTTGCGATCAGTGTGATCAGGCCCAGAAGCAGGACAAACAGCATGGTGGAGTTGACGGGTGAGTCCATTTACCGGTTCTCCTTTTGAGGTTCGACGGGTTTGACGTGTGCGGTGAGGCCCTCAAGATGTGTGATTTGGATGGGCTGTCCTTCGGGTACCGGGGATGAACTGACGGCATTCCAGATTTCCCCCTGGACAAAAATTTTCCCATGCGGTCCCAAATCCGTTTTGGCTGATCCGATGAGACCAACCATCCCTTCACGGCCCGTGAGGGTTCGTTTGCGCAGTGCTTGAACGCTGTATTGTACCACAAGCCACGTGACCCCGACCGCCAGGGCGAGCACAGGAACCATCACAGACCAGGAGATCTGGTAATAGGGGAAATCCTGGTTGATGAGAAACAGCGACCCCAGAATCATGGCCGTGACCCCGCCAATCGCCAATAAGCCATAGCTGGTGACGGTGATCTCGAGCATCAGCATGACGATGCCCAGAATAAACAACAATGCCCCCGCGTAGTTCACGGGAAGGGACTGAAGGGAATAAAAGGCCAGGATCAAACTGATGGCGCCGACCACCCCGGGTAAAATGGCTCCGGGGCTGTAGAGTTCCGCAATCAACCCGATGGTGCCGATGGTCATGAGCACGTACGCGATATTTGGATCGCTAATGGCTTTCATCGTTTCGAGTCGCCAGCTCATGGGGAAATCTTGTACGCGGGCGTTCTGCGTCCGCAGGGTCACGGGTTGTTCGCCCAGGGAGAGTGTCCACCCGTCGAGTTGGATCAATAAGTCATGAAAGTCTGACGCGATCAGATCAATCACGCCGAGTGCTTTGGCTTGCGTTGATGTGGCCGAGACGCTTTTTTGGACGGCCTGTTCCGCCCATTCAATATTCCGTCCCCGACGTTCGGCAATGGAATGGATATAGGCCATCGCGTCATTTTCCACCTTGGCCTTCATGACGTCGTCCATTGTCCCGCCTCCCATCGCCACCGGATGCGCCGCCCCGATGTTGGTTCCCGGGGCCATGGCCGCCACGTGCGCGGCTAAGGTGAGAAAGACTCCGGCCGACGCGGCTCGTCCTCCTGTGGGCCCGACATAGACGACAATCGGAATCTGTGAACCGGTGATATCTTTAATCATCTCCCGCATCGAGGTGTCCAGGCCGCCCGGAGTATCCAGTTGGAAGACGAGCACGTGAGCGTGTTCCCGCTCGGCATAGGCAATGGCTTCGTGGAGATATTCGGCGGCGACGGGATTAATGACGCCCTCATAGGCGGCGGCGATCACGAGAGAAGGTTCGGCCCTGGAGAGGCCGAAAGAGGAAAAAAGAAGACCGAGAGCAATGAAAAGAACTCCCGCCAGGTTGTGCCGTATCGAAACACAGGCACGACAAAAACGGAGAGGCGTTGCGGGGGACATATTCAATGTGGAGGAAATCTCCTGCGCCGGTCATCTTACTGTCCTCTTCCCGAAGCTGTCAAGAAATTGCCGCGTTCACGGAGGGAGCATGGTTCGGCTCTGAAAGTTTCCCTGCGGTTGCAACCCGGACGGAGAGGCCTCTAGAATGCGGCCCATGGTGGTGTTTCAATCGGGGCAACGAGTCCATTTGGTCGACAAAAAAGGTCGTCACTATGCCCTCACGCTCAAAGCCGGCGACCGGTTTCAACACAGCGGGGACACCATTCTTCACGATGATCTGATCGGACAACCCGATGGGACCGTGGCCCGTTTTTCGGGAGGCAAGACCATGGTGGCGCTGAAGCCCACCATGGCCGAATATATTCTGAAGATGCCTCGTGGGGCGCAAGTCCTGTACCCCAAGGACATTGCCATGATTCTCATGTGGGCCGATGTGTACCCCGGCGCTTGTGTGTTTGAAGCGGGCGTGGGGTCTGCGGCGTTGACACTGGGATTGCTTCGCGCGGCAGGCGAGCGGGGCCACGTCGTGAGCTATGAAATCCGTGAAGATTTTGCCCGAACCGCGATGAAGAATATTGAGCGATTTCTCGGCCCCGTTGCCAACTTCCAACTCGTGCCACGCGATGCCTGTGACGGCATTGGCCGTGGCGGAGATGGCGAGGGCGAGGGCGAACCCCTGGTCTTTGATCGGGTGGTCCTCGATTTACCAGAACCCTGGCGCGTGGTGCCCCATGTGCCGGCTGTCCTCCGTTCAGGCGGCATTTATTTGAGCTTTGTGCCGACAGTGCCTCAAGTGGTGCAGACGATGGACGCGCTTCGGCGGACTAGCGCCTTCGGGATGCTGCAAACGTTTGAGACCCTCGTGCGGCATTGGAATATTGACGGGCGGAGTGTGCGTCCGGACCTGCGCATGGTGGCCCATTCTGGATTTATCACCGTGGCCCGGCGCATGGAACCCGACGATTCCTCTCGGCCGAGATACGGGTCGTTCGAGGTCGGGCATGCCTGAAGCGATCAAAACCATTCTCATCGCCGATGATGAACCCGATCTTCGGCTGTTGTTGCAGACCACACTGGAAGATCCGGCCTGTCGCATTCTGGAGGCCTCGGATGGGGAATCGGCCTTGCGGCTGATCCGGCAGGAACGTCCCGATGTGGTCATTCTGGACCGGATGATGCCCAAACTGAACGGCCTCGACGTGGCCGCCGCCAGCCTGGCTGATCCCGCCACGAAGCATATTCCCCTGATTCTCCTGACGGCGCTGGATCCGCCCGCGACTCGTGGCGGGGAGACCGTGCCGGAGGTCTTTGCGTACCTGGTCAAACCGTTCAGCCCTCTCCAACTCCTCGCAACGGTCCGGCAGGCGCTTGATCGGGTGGGGACAGCCTGACCCCGGCACGCGCATGACACACTCCCCGTATTCCGTCCCCGATGATGATTTGAACACGCAACTCCGTTCGGCCAAATCCCAACTGGCGCTGTACGCCAAAGATCTGAAAACTCTTCTGGGTCACGAACAGCACAGGTCACAAAAACTGGAAGCCACGAATAAGCAATTGCAGGCCTATGCCCATGACCTGAAGGCGGCGTATCAGGTCCAGGAACGCAAAACGCGGGAGCTGGAAAAGGCCTACGCCGATACGGTGGTTCGTCTGACCCTGGCCTCCCGGTATAAAGATGAAGAGACCGGCTCACATATTCAGCGCGTGAGTCACTACAGCAAAACCCTGGGATTGTTGATTGGTCTTGATGAGGATGACGCACAATTGATGTTTGACGCGGCGCCCATGCATGACGTCGGGAAGGTCGGCATTCCCGATATGATTATGCAAAAACGCGGGCCGCTGGATGACGAGGAGTGGGCCATCATCAAACAGCATCCGATCTTCGGGGCCAATCTGTTGGCCGGTTCGCCATCGTTATTGCTTGAGACGGCGCGGGACATTGCCCTCACGCATCATGAACGGTGGGATGGGAGCGGGTATCCGCATGGCTTGAAGGGCGAGGCCATTCCCCTGGGCGGGCGACTGGTCATGCTGGGGGATACGTATGATGCGCTTCGGAGCCGGCGACCGTATAAGCCGGCCTTGTCTCATGAGCAGACCTGTCACATCATGCTCAACGGCAACGACCGAACCCAGCCCCGGCATTTTGATCCGACGCTCCTTGAGATCTTTCGGGAAATACATCCGGAGTTTGATCAGATTTTTTCGGAAATCAGGGAAGAGACATTGCCGCCATTGAGTGAGGGTGAGACAAGACAGCCGTGAGGAACGTGCGCGTGACGCTGAACGCTCATGGCCCTGGTGTTGTCACCGGATAGCCGGCCTCATTCCAGGCGTTCATGCTGCCCGCGACGTTATACACGTAGTGATAGCCAAGCTCGCCCAGCGTTTCGGCGGCGACGTGGCTCCGGCGGCCGGATTGACAATAGACGACGATATGATCGTCAAACGTTGCGTTGATTTCCAGATGGCGTTGGGCCATGGTCCGAAAATCAATGTTCCGGTCGGTTCCGGGAATGAAGCCCGTCCCGTGTTCCGCCGGTGAGCGTACGTCAATCAGGAAAAACGCTTTCTGCCCGAGGCTGGGGGCTTCCAGGAGTCCCTGATTCAACTCATGGACGGTCAGCTCATAGATCTGCTGGGCCGAGACGAAACCGGCCAGCACGGTCAACATGAACACAACACTCATGAGACAGGTCAGTCTTTTCATGGCAATCTCCGTCGCAACACGCGTCGCTTCAACACCGTGGCATACGGCACCCGGCGGATCAGACAACCCGGACGGTCTATGACCGTGTCCGGCCCGCTCCTGAAACCGTTTGGACATTGTTCTTATCGTATGCCCGCTGCCGGAATCCGGTCAAGAGCGGGAGTGGTTCTCCCGGCCCTTGTTCTGGTGGCGATGGGGATGTGGGGTTGTGGCGGCGGCGTTCGGGTCATTCAGGAAAGTCCGGACTCCGGAGTCGCGCTGTATCTGTACAAAGGCGGGGAGGGACATCTGCGTTCATTGAACCGCCCGGAAGCGTCCGCAAGGATTCGGGAGTTTTGTCGCGGTCCGTACCGGGTGATTAATGAAGGCGAGACGCAAGGCCGACAGCGCGTGATCGAGAACGTGGTCGGCTCGGACGAAGTGGTGACCGAACACTGGTGGGGCATCCGGTTTCGCTGTGAGGCCACTGGTGGGGCCACGGACAGGACGGGATGAACCCGGCAGGTTCAATGCAGAGCCGTCATCAGCGTGGTCTGGTGCGGGAGAACACGGGGAATCCAATCGGGGGTTATTCGGGGGTGCGGCTATTGGGGCCGGGCGGCTTTGAGATCGTCCATGGTGAGGAGGCTGATCAACGGCACCCCCGCCGCTTCGACGGTCTGTTTGCCGTCCTGTTCCTGCCGATCCACGATGACCAGTGCGTGAGAGGCGCGGAGATTCGCCTCGCCGGCCGCCTGGAGTGCGTGCAGGATGGACTTGCCGCTCGTCAGCACGTCATCAACGATCACGATGCGGTCATTGGCCGTCACCACGCCTTCAATGCGTTTCCCCAGCCCGTGATCTTTGGCGTGTTTGCGAACGGCAAAGGTGCGGAGTGTTCTCGAAGGTTGAGTCGCAAAGGCATGATCGGATATAGCTGTCGCCAGGGGAATGGCGCCCATCTCCAGGCCGCCCACGGCCTCACAGGGAATGTCGCGGATGGCCGCACAGGCCAGGCTGGCCACGAGCCAACGGGCATCGGGATGCGCCAGCAGTGTCCGGCAGTCCACGTAACAGGGACTGGTTGTTCCGGAGGCCAGCACGAACCCCTTCTGCTGGTCCCATTGGAAGGCCTGATAGTGCCAGAATAAGGTTGCCAGTTGTGACGTGGACATGAAACAACGAATGGGTAAGCCGCTGAAAGACGAGGCGGTTGTAGCATGTGACGACGAGGCATGGCAACGCCGGCCGGTCTTGTCTCCATGGCCATCAACGGGCCTCCACGCGCCGAACCGGAACGCACGCTGACTATGTTCAAAATCAAAAAGCGGCCGTTGAGGCCGACCCACGAGCCGCCGCTCTATAACGTGCTGGAGAATTACACGGATTTTGATCCTCCGGGGAACGTGATGGTCTGTGCCATGGCCGGCGAAGAGCAGATTGAGCGACATGCGGACATTCTCGGAAAGAGTTATGAGATCCCGGTGGATGTCATGCGCGGGTTGTTACAGGAAGGCGGGCTGTATGCCTGGCCGGACACTGCGGGCGTGGTGACGCGCGGCCTGTTTGTGTGCAGAATTGATCCCGCCGGAGAGGCGCCCAAGCAGACGTGGGTGCTGGATGTGGAGCAAACGGCTCATGCGGAACAATTGGCCAGGTCTGCGGCGATGCCGTTGGACGAGGCGGTCGCGCGCGTGTTTTACCGGGGACTGCCCGAGGCATTGCAGCAACGCCTTGAACAAAAAAATCTCGGGCTTGATTACAGCACGCTTGATCGGTCCGTGGCCAAAGGCGGCAACGTGACCTATATTGATTTTCGAAAAGACTGGTCGCCCTGGTTCAAACGTAAATGTTCCATGCCGGATGGCTCGATGGTCGAAACCGGCGGGATAGAAGAATTTTCCGGCCTGCATGGCATTACGGTCGCGCAGGCGCGCACGTTGCTTGACGAGGGTGGCACATTGGAACTCGATGACGGTGTACTCGCGTGTCAGGTGATTAATAACCAACCGACGGTGGCTCGTTTCAATGCCAAACAATATGCCAAAGCCAAAGCGCTGATGGAATCCCAGGGCCTGCATATCATGGATGCGCTGAGTGAAATGGCCTTGAACGATCCCGTGTTGCTGCGGACGCTGCGACGCGCTGAACAGGACGCGAATCGCTAGGCTGTGCGTGGTGCATGTCGCTCGACATGGCGTTGCGGCGATGGGGTTGCCCGGTCATGTGTTGACCGCGCCGGGTTGAGATGATTGATGGCGCAGGGGGAGACGGATGAGCAGGATGTTGGGGAGGCTGGTGAGCGTTCTGTGTGTGGTCATTGGCCTGGGGATGAGTCATGGATGGTGGTCCGACGGAGAGTCGGCGGCTGCGGGGTCCGAGATCATTGGTCGGGATGACGCGCCCATGGTATTCATTCCCGCCGGACCGTTTTTGATGGGCGTACCCAAAGACGCGCGGGATGGGGGTCTCGATGAATATCCCAATCATGCCGTTGAACTGGATGCGTATTATATTGACAAATATGAAGTCACAACGAGCCTGTACGGACAGTTTATGCGCGCAACGGGACATCGCATGCCATCGCATCTGACCGACCCGTCGAAAAATGTGTGGCAGCCGGGCGTGATGCCGACATCCCTTGCGACCGTACCCGTGGTCAACGTGGATTGGTTTGACGCTCGCGCCTATTGTCAATGGGCGGGAAAGCGGTTGCCAACCGAAGCCGAATGGGAGAAGGCGGCGCGAGGCACGCAAGATCAACGGTTCCCATGGGGGAACGTCGAACCAACTCAGCAGCATCTGAATTTCAACCGGCAGTGGCGGGGGGCAAAGACTCTTGCGCCGGTGGGGAGTTATGAAAAAGGCAAAAGTCCCTACGGGGCCTATGATATGGCGGGGAACGTATGGGAGTGGGTCGCTGACTGGTATGAGGCGGACTATTATGCCGGGAGTCCGTGCTGTAATCCTCAAGGACCCCCAACCGGAACCCGTCGGGTCATTCGAAGTTCCGGCTGGCAGGTGGAAACCCCGCAAGTGAGAATTTTCACCAGAATCGCCAGCACGCCACTCGACCGGAATCATTCCACGGGGTTTCGCTGTGCCGCCAATGATCACATCCTGGAGCCGGCCCAGCAATGAAAATCCCTCCCGCATTCCGACAGGCGACCGATGACACACTGTGCTTCTTTGACGCTCGCACGACTTACCATTAGTGTGCTTCACTTATTTTTTGCTTGACACACGCATGGCTTACCATTAGTGTGCTTCACTTATATGGGAAAGAATCTCAGTCACGAAAGGTACAATATATGAGTGATGCGGGAAATTATTGGCGTGTCTCGCCTGCCGGGGCGTGCGCGTTCTGTCTGTTGGGGCTGTGTGTGATGGCTGGCGACGTTGTGGCGGCCACTCTGCAACAACCCGTGCAGGTCGTGCATGTGACAACGGCTGACCAAGTCGTTCCGACGAACGAACGGAGCCTTGTGTATTTCCCCGCCAGGTCCTCGACGGTCGCAAAAGAGCCATTATTGTATGGCGAGATCGCCATTCTTGCGGATCATCCTGCCGTCCAAGCCAAGATTCAATACTTTCAAACCGTGATTCCCGACCGTGTGCAGAAATGGTTAATCAGATTTGAGCAATATAAACCGATGATCGAACCGGTTTTTGCCGAGTTTGGCTTGCCGCGGGAGTTAATATACCTGTCGTTGGTCGAAAGCGGGTTTAATCCGGTGGCGGTCTCCCGCGCGCGCGCGAAGGGTGCCTGGCAATTCATGCGAGGCACGGGCCGGATGTATGGGTTGAAGGTCAAAGAGTTGGTGGATGAACGGCAGGACCCGATGAAGTCCACCGTTGCGGCGGCCCACCACTTGCGAGACCTGTATGACCAGTTTGGTTCATGGCCGCTGGCGTTGGCTGCCTATAATGCCGGGGCGGGAAGAATCAGTCGGGCGATTAAAAAATCCGGCACCAGAGATTACTGGGCCCTTGCGAAGTCTCGTCGTTACATTCTTCGGGAGACGCGGCAATACGTTCCCAAATTTATGGCCCTTACGATGATCGCCATGAATCCCGAGCAGTTTGGTTTTCACGTCCATGCGGATGCGATTCATCAATACGAGGAGGTTCGCTTCGGCAAACCTGTTCATTTGCGCGACTTGGCCAAAGAGACAAAAATTTCTTTTCAGGAGTTGCGCCGGTTAAATCCCGAACTCGTCCATGGCATCCTCCCGCCGGATAAAGACGGATATTATGTCAAGGTGCCCGTGGGAAAAGGCCGTGACGTGGCGCAGATCGAACCGCGCGTGAAGAAGTGGGTGCGGTCGCCGAGGAACCGAACGTGGCATCGCGTGCGTCGGGGAGAGAATTTGTCAGTGCTGGCCCATCGATTTGGGACGGATGTCAGGACGTTAAAGCGCCTCAATGATCTATCGGGCACGGTCATACTGGTCGGGCAACGGTTGCGTATCAGCGAAGAAGCCCCGGAGAGTGGAGACGGCGTGAGGTGGTATCGTGTGCGACACGGTGACAGCCTCTGGAGTATTGCCCAACGGTTTCGGATGTCGGTGCGGGAGCTGAAGGCGTTGAATAATTTACGAAGCAATATGATCCAATCACGTCAGAAGCTACGGCTTTCTCCCTGATCCGCACCATCCGCCTCGTTCCCCGTTATTCCTCGTTTGCGTTCCCACCCTGAATCTCTCCCTGTTTCGTGTCGCCCTCGGTGGTGTCATTTTCTGATGCCTCGGGAGGCGGTTCAAGATTCTTGACCTGCAAGGCGGCTTCGCTCGCAAAGGGTGAGTTCGGATGTTCTTCGACTAATTGTTTGTAATGGGCGAGTGCCTGGTCGGTGTGGTTTTCCTGTTTTTCGAGTGCGGCAAGTTCAACGATCACCTGATCTTTGTTGAGCGTTTTTGGTATTTCCAGCACTTGCGTGTAGGCGTGGATTCCCTTCTCGCGTTCGCCATTCACCAGGTAGGCGGCCCCAAGCCGCTGGTACACCAGGCCGAGCAACACGGGATGGGTTCCCGCCTGCTTGATAAAGTTTTGATAGGCGTCAATGGCCTCTGCGTACTGCTGTTGTTCGGTCAGGACATTCCCAAGAAGATACCAGGCCAGTTGGGCACTGTTGGTTCGGGGAAATTCCTCAAGAATTTGTCGGTACAAGCGCTCGGCGGTTGCCAGTTTTTCTTTTGCGGCCTCGCCGCCGTCGCCAGATCGGCCAAAGTAGGCTTGGGCCGCTTGATCCTCAAGGGCCAACGCCTCTTCTTCGCGCTGATGCTGGAACCAGAGAAGGGCGCCGAGTACGACCGCCACCAGACCCGCGACCAGAATGCCGGTCAGCACGGCTGCACGATGGCGTTCGGCGAAGAGCCACACCCTCTCGCTTCGGGACAGCCATGGAAGATTGTCGGTCGCGCCCTGTTTGTCGCCGTATCGGATTTTGTAACTCAAAGGTCCAGCCTCACCGTTCCTGCACCGTATCATGCCCGTGTCGCGATTGTCTGACATGTGAGCCAAGGCCTCTACCGCATTGAGGCAACCTTGTCAAATGCAAGCCGTGTTCCCGATGAGACGGGCAGACAGTGGAAATGGCCGTATCCGTCTTGCGCGCGTTGGTTGTCGCTTGGTGTCCGGATGCCGTGAGGGCCTCTGTGGGTTCGATGTCGCAGGTTGACACGAAATTGATAGGTTGCTATAAGCTGACGACCCCTTAAATTGCTGAATGCATGGGCGGATAGCTCAGATGGGAGAGCATTGCCCTTACAAGGCAGAGGTCGCAGGTTCGAGCCCTGTTCCGCCTACCATACGCGCATTGTTCTATTCAATCAGACGTGGGAAGTTGAACGTGAAATCCGCAGGAGGTGGGTTGTGTCACAATAGAGGGTGTGATGCGACGTCGGAGTGGATGTCCGGGGCCGTCGTTCAGCCAGGTTAGGACGCCAGATTGTCAATCTGGAAGTCGCGGGTTCAAATCCCGTCGGCCCCGCCATTTTCTTCGTCAAGGTTCACGATGTCACATTGTCACGTATCCGCAGGATGTGTGTTGTTGGGCATGGTGAGCTAACCCCTGTTGCGTATGCTTATGTTTGCGGACGACCCTTTGCAAATCCTTGGTTCTCTGGGGCAGACCTCCAGAGTGGTGTTAGCGGTTCTGCTGCTGTTGTCCATCGTGTCGTGGGGCATCATCCTGTCCAAGTGGTGCCAGTTGCGCCGGATTAAAAAAGAAGATCGCTGCTTCCTGAATGTCTATTACGAGAAATCGCTATCCGACAAATACGACCTGCAAGACTTGCAACGCATAGCCATCACCTTGCCCCGTAGCTCCATCGGTGCCGTTTTTCTGGGGCTTGTGGGCCGTATGGGTCTTCTGGTGGATGACAGTGACATCACACGGACGAGCCGGCAGGAGAGTCCCTTGCCGCACAGGGACTACGTGCAAAATGTCATGCTCCATCTCGTGCAAAAGCAAATCATCCGGCAGGAATCGTATTTGCCTTTCCTTGCCACGACTGGAAATCTGTCTCCCTTCATTGGGTTGCTGGGAACCGTCGTTGGGGTGATCAACGCCTTTCAGCAAATCGGCATGGAAGGCTCCGCCAATATCGCAGCGGTGGCCCCCGGCGTGGCTGAAGCGCTCATTGCGACCGCCGCCGGGCTGTTTGCGGCGATTCCCGCCGTCGTCGGGTATAATTATTATCTCGCCAAAATCCGCAAAATCGTGTTTGGCGTGGAAACGTTTGGCGTTGAATTGCTGAATGCGCTTGAAGGGATGGTCCCAACAATCATACAGTCGAAACGTATCCCGTGACCCGTGACTTTCGCCAACATCGGTTTCTTTCAGAAATCAACGTTGTCCCGCTTGTTGACGTGGTGCTGGTCTTGCTGGTGATCTTTATGGTGACGGCCCCGATGTTGCATCGGGGGCTTGATTTGACGCTCCCGCGTTCGCAAGCCAGTACGATCAGTCCGGATGAACGCATCATGGTCACGATTGCTTCCGACGAACGCATCTTTCTTGGAGGGGATCGTGTTACGATGACCTCCTTGCAGCAATGGCTGCGGCAAGCCCATGCCCGCAATCCGGCCATGTCCGTGTATCTTCGCGCCGACCGTCGGGTGCCCTACGGGCGGATTATCCAGGTCATGGATGCGGTCAAAGGAGTGGGGATTGAACGGTTGGGCATGGTCACCAATCCCAAAGCAACCGTGGTTGAAGAAGAAAGACTCACGCCTCGGTAAAAGGGACTGTCGCGATGTCGTCAACGGCGTCTTTCAATCAGTGGTCGTTTCATGCGTTGGGCTTTGCCGAGCCGGTTGATCCATGGCCGACATGGCCCCTTGTCGGTTCGTTTGTCCTGCACGTGGCCGTCGGCATCGCGGTGATGAGCATGCGCCTCCCGTCGGTGATTGAACGGTCTGAATCGTCTTACCAGGTCTTGCTTGTCGCCTCGCCCGCTCAAGTCCCCATGGAGTTTCACAGGCTTGCGCCCGTCCCGGACGTCGCCTCTCTGCCCCCCATGCCGCAGCAACCCGTTGAGCCTGTCGCGATCCCCGACCAACCGGAGATATCCGTCCAACGCGGAGAGGAGACACGCCGGATGGAGGAGGTGTTGACGCAGCCGGTCCAATCTGTCCGTATCCCAGCTCAACCGTCCGCCAGGGCATCACGACCGGTTCCACGGGTTCCTGAACGCGTGCCATACAGCACAGAGGGCAGTGCGCGGGTTGTGCCTCCTGAACCGCCACGCTTAACCGGTGTACCCATTGAGCAAGAGCCGATGCCTGTGCCATCCATCGCCCCTTCAGTCACGCCGAAGGCCGAACGGGAGCGGCGTGAGCCAGCCGCTAAATTCGCCATTCCTGATTTGTCGTTGTCGAAAACCATGGTGATTCATCAACCGGATTTCTCCTCAACGGTGTCTTCTGCCGCGGAGAATCGGTATTGGAAGCAAATACGGGGCAGGATTCATGAGCAATGGACCGCTTCTGAAATAGACCATAGCCGGTCGCTTCAAGTTGTCCTGGTGTTTAGAGTGGAGCGAACCGGCCAGGTGCAAGGGCTGACCGTCAAGCAATCGTCGAGAAATAGCGAATATGACGCAACGGTAAAACGGGCGGTGGCGGCGGTGAGTCCATTTCCTCCTTTTCCTCCGACGATGACGGAACCCTATCGCGATATCACGTTTACGTTTAAATTCCAATGGGTTCAATGAAGAAACACTCAACGCGATGCGTCAGGCTTCTTGCGCTGGTTCTGGTCATGCTTCTTCCCGGTGTGGAGACACGGGCCTCCGACGTGTTTTTGGAAACGACACGGTCAAAATTTCAAAAAATTTCAATCTGGATCATGGGCTTCGGGAATAAAAATGTGCGGCAGGGGGATGTCACGACGCTCGAAGAGATCATGGCCGATGTGCTCAAAATGGACTTGCAACGCAGCCAATTGTTTGAGGTCATCGAAGCGTCAACACAATGGCTTGATCCTGCGGATGCCAGTTGCCAGGGAGAGGCGTCCCTTGCGGAAGTCGGGATGAGCGATGCGTCGGTCGTGACCTGGGGACGACTGGGTCAAAAAGATGGAAAGTTGGTTGTGGAAGTCTGTGCCCATGATGGAGGAGGACAGGATATCGCGGTGAGCAAACGGTATTACGGCGGCCGGATGACCATGAGTGTGTTGCGGCGCATCGTGCATCGGTGGGCTGACGAACTGGTGAAGTTTTATACGGGGGAACCCGGCGTGGCGGAAACCAGGATCGTCTATGCTGCCGGAGATGGGACTGCCGGGAAATCGTTGTATGTGATGGATTATGACGGCTTTCGTTCGCAACGGATCACGCCGACTCACAATCTGGCGCTCACGCCGACCTGGTTGCCCGACCAGAATGCCGTCGCGTATATGACCTACCGTCAACACAATCAGGAAATCGTGCAACTGGATTTAGCCTCGAGGGCCCTGCACACACTGGTGTCGCCTCAGAGTTTGAATATGACCCCGTCGTTCTCCACTGACGGTGAATGGGTTGCGTATGCTTCGGCCCAGCAGGGCCATTCCGATATCTTTACGATGAACGTGCAGACGAAAGAGAAAACGCGATTAACCGATCACGCCAGAGCGGATTTTTCTCCTACCTGGTCGCCCGATGGACGCAACATGGCCTTTGTGTCCGACCGCGAAGGCGCGCCTCAAATTTATATCATGCATGCCGATGGCTCCCGTGTTCGTCGGCTGACCTTTCATGGGTCATATAATGTCGCACCGACCTGGTCTCCACGGGGTGATTGGATTGCCTACGTCTGTCGTGTGTCGAAAATCGGGTTCAGATTGTGCCTCATTTCCCCGGACGGACAACAGCGTACGCAAATCACCAAGGGGTCTCTCTGGGCGCTTGAGGATTCTCCTTCGTGGGCGCCGGATGGTCGCCACCTGGTCTTTAGTTCGATGCAAGATGGACAGAGCCATCTGTACATGATTAATGTGGATGGCACGGGTTTGGAACGGTTGACATGGGGAGCAATGCATCACAGTTCCCCTGACTGGTCTTCGTGATCAGATCGCGTCGTGACCGCCAGAATGGAGATCATCGTGTCATCGGCGGGATGGCGCCCCGATCTTTCCAGACTCTCACCGCACATCTGTGTGGTCCCGTCCCATTGGTCATGATGGAGACAAGCGGGCAAGAGTGATGGAAACCGTGTTTTACTATTGGCGAGGAGGCGAGAGCATCATGCATCGGGAACACGATTCTTCCGTGACAGCGCAGGACGACACCAACGGTGGCCGAGGCGCCCGACATCCGTTTCGGGGACTGTTCCTGCTGTGTGTGGCGTTGAGTGTCACCTCCTGTGTCGCGCAACAGGCCGATCTCGTGAGAGTGGAGACAAAGCTCGAAGGCGCAATCAGTGATCTGATCGAGTCACGCGCCCGGATCAAAAGTGAATTGCGGAATTTGCGCGAAGAGCATCTGCCCCGATTCCAGAATACATTGGAAACGGAATCACGACGTCTGAATCAGGAGTTCAATCTGAAAGTGGGCGACCTTGAGCAACGCATTGCCGCGCGCGCGAAGGATCTGAAACAGCAAGATGCCGACATGGAAGCCCAGCTTGTCGCGTTGAGCGCAAACATGAATCAGGTTCTGGAAAATGTGCGGGATAAGTTTGTCGAGTTTCAGGAATCGCTTGTGCAGTTTAAGACCATTTTGGAACAGGGTGATGCGCAACTGGAGGAGGAGCGGAAGCGGGCCACGGGCGCCGAGCGCACCATGCAGGAAACATTGATCAGGCAACAACGCACCTTGCAAGAGAAACTCGACGCGGATACCCAGGCTCTGAAAACCTATTTGGCAACCGATGTGCGGAGTGCGATTGAATCCATCAATACGGCCCTGGATGCGAGCGAGCGTGCGCTGAATGACAAATTTGAGGCTCAAGACGCGCACTGGTCCGAGGTCCAGACGAGTCTGAAGCGTGAACTTGCGGCGTTACAACAACCCGATAGCCGGTTCAGTGCCAAGCTGGAAGAACTGGCGCAGTCGGTGGCTCAACTCCGTGATGCGATGGATTCCATGCAGAAACGCAATGATGGCTACATGAAACGGCTGGATCGTTTGGAGCAGGCGCAGACAGCGCAGGCATCACAGACCAAAGCCGTTTCCGCCCGTCTCGATGCGGCCACCGTGGATCTGAAAAACCTTCGGCAGGCGTTGCAAGCCAATGTGGACCGCGTGAATCAAGTCACCAAATCCGTTGATCAATTGAAAGCTCCGTTCGTCGAGTTGCCGACTGGCCTCGGACCATCTCGGCAACCTTCGACACCGTAGAGGCCGGTGACTCGTCGCCCAGGAGGGCGTGACGCCGGTGACAATGGGTGGCCGAGTCACCGGCAACGTTGGCCCGGTCCGTGCCTCGCAATGAATCTGTCCCACGCTGTGTCAATGGAATGCTCTGAAACGAAAATCCAAGTGCTCCCGGAGTCCGTCGCTTCGCAGATCGCCGCCGGAGAAATTGTGGAGCGTCCGGCGTCCGTCGTCAAAGAATTGCTGGATAACAGCCTGGATGCGGGCAGTACCGTGATGACGATTGATATCGTGGATGGAGGGAAGGAGCTGATTCGGGTGAGTGATGATGGTGAAGGGATGAGTCGAGCCGATGCGCTGTTGGCCTGCCGGCGATTTGCCACCAGCAAGCTGCGGCATCAGCGTGATCTTGCCGGCATTGCCACCTACGGGTTTCGCGGGGAAGCCTTGCCGAGTATTGCCGCGGTGTCACGCTTTCGGATGCTCACGGCCCGGCGTCATGCGCTGTCAGGGACATCCGTCGTCATTGAGGGCGGAGACGCCGCACCGGTTCAAGAGCGAGGCTCTCCGCCGGGAACGCGCATTGAAGTCGAAGAATTATTTTTCAATACCCCGGGCCGACGAAAATTTTTGAAAACGACGACGACGGAGTATGCCCATATTGCGCACGTGGTTCAGCAGGCGGCGCTGGCGAATATTTCCGCGCAATTTCGTTTGATGCACAATGATTCTCTCGTGTTCGACTACCCAAAGGTCGGCGCGTTGGAAGATCGCCTGATCCAGATCTATGGCCTTAAAATCATGGAGATGATGTTGCCCATTCGCTATGAAACGGCCAACATGCGCGTGCAGGGGATGGCCGTCAATCCGTATCATATACGAACCAGCCGGACGCCTCAGGAAATTTTTGTGAACCGACGCGCCGTCAAAAATCCCACGATTGCGCATGCCATTTATGAATCGTACGGCTCCTTTTTGCCGAAAGGACGGCATCCTGTTTTTTCGATCATGGTCGAGATTGACGCCGACGAGGTGGACGTCAACGTGCATCCCTCAAAACGGGAAGTGAAGTTTCGCAATCCCGACCTGGTCCATCAAGCGGTCAAAGAGGCGATCCGTCTTCCGCTACAAAAAAAAGTGACGGTGCTCATGCCGCCGACCCGTTCCCCCATGGTCGAGGCCGCGGGTGTTGAGACGTTGGAGCAGGCCACGCACAGACCTGACGGGACCCGGACCGCGGGCGAGTCATTCCTTGAACGTTCCGCATGGGCTGTCCCTTCGGATGAGCGCGACGCGAGGACGAGCGTCGGGGAAGAGCCGGGTGTCGCGTCTCGGATTCAAGAATCAACGTTGCTGTACGGGCACGCGCCTGCCGTACAGATTTTTGGACAAATCCATGCCACCTACATTGTGGCGCAGGTTGGGGATGCCTTGCACGTCCTGGACCAGCACACGATTCATGAGCGTGTGCTGTTTGAACGCTTGTGGAGAGGATGGGAAGGACGGCAGATCCAGACCCAGCCGCTTCTTATTCCCGAACCCGTGGATCTCTCGCTCTCTGTGGCGACGAAGTGTGAAGCCATCCTGCCGGAATTGGCTGCACTCGGGCTTGAACTCGAGCGCATGGGGCCGTCCGCGTTTGTCATTCGATCGGTGCCGGCGCTCGTGGGACAGATGGATTATGGCGCCTTGCTCGAAGAGATCGTTGACGACGTATCGGAATGGGAATCCGTTGACTCCCTCGATAAACGGATTCGGCCCGTGCTGGCGTCCATAGCCTGTCAGGGCGCGGTACAGGCCGGCCGCCACATGGAAGAGCCGGAAATGAAGCGGGTGGTGCAGGACTGGTTGCAGGAAGGCGTCCCGATGACCTGTCCGCATGGCCGAAGAATCTCTCTGCGTTTTGGCAGCGAAGAACTGCATCGAATGTTTCGGCGTCTATGAAAATGTCTCTTGAACACCGCGTTGCCGGTAACAATGGATCCGGAGACCGCCGGGTTGTGACGGAGTCTTCTCCCGTTTTGAAGCCGCTCATCGTGCTGGTCGGGCCGACGGCGATCGGCAAGAGTCGTATTGCCGTTGAAGTGGCTCATGCTCTGCGAACAGAGATCGTCACGGCGGATTCCACGCAGGTCTATCGGGGGATGAGCATTGGGACCGATACGCCGTCGGAGGAAGACCGGCAAGGGGTGCCGCATCATGTGATTGACGTGGTGGAGCCGGATGAGCCGTTTAATGCGGGAGAGTTTCGACGCCACGCGCTGCGAGACATCACGCGGTTGCACGAACAGGGCCGTCTCCCGCTGGTGGTTGGGGGGACGGGACTCTATGTTCGGGCGTTGTTGCACGGGCTATGGGCCGGCCCTCCGGTTGATCGGGCGCTTCGCCGCGCACTTGAAACAGAGGCGCATGTCCGGGGAGACGAGGCCATGTATCGGGAGTTAGGCCGTGTGGATCCTGACACCGCACATCGTCTGCATCCTCGTGATGCGGTGAAAGTGCGTCGGGCGCTGGAGGTGTATCGGCAAACCGGCGTTCCGCTTTCACAGGCGCACCAACGGCATCGCGGACAGGCCCGTCCCGCTTTTCACGCCTTGGTGCTGGGCCTGACGATGGAGCGAGCCATGCTTTGTCAGCGTATTGACCAACGGGTTGACGATGAGCTGGCGAAAGGGCTGGTTGATGAAACACAAACCCTGCTGGCCAGGGGCTATTCCAGAAATCTCGTCTCAATGAAAAGTCTGGGCTACCGTCACATGGCGGGCTATCTGGAGGGGGTCTCCTCCTTTGACGAAGCCGTCCAACAATTGAAGCGCGATACGCGTCGGTACGCGAAACGGCAAATGACGTGGTTTCGCAAGGAACCGGGTCTGCGGTGGGTGGATGTCAGGGCTGACGAGTCCGCGCCGTCCGTTGCCCGGCGTCTGATGCCGATGATTGAACAATTCGTGAACACGTTGGAGCGTGACTGATCGTGCGACGTGTCTTGATGTCGGCGGACGCCCGTGAGTCGCCGACATGTGTTGAACTCTCTCGGGAAAGACCGAAAGGCGAAACCTATGCCACCGAAGCCGCGTGCTGACATTGGCGTTATTGGCGGGAGCGGGCTCTATGACATGGAGGGGCTTGAACGGGTGCGAGAGGCGCGCGTGTCCACCCCGTTCGGCCAACCGTCGGATGCCGTGATGCTCGGCACCGTATCCGGACAGCGTGTGGCGTTTCTCTCGCGTCATGGGCGGGGCCATCGGATCAATCCGTCCATGATCAATTATCGCGCGAATATCTACGCGCTGAAATCACTGGGTGTCACGCGGATTTTTTCCGTCAGCGCGGTTGGGAGCATGAAAGAACATATTCAACCCGGTCATCTCGCGTTCCCCGACGCCTTTATTGATCGGACGACGAAGCGAATGAGCACGTTTTTTGATCAGGGTCTGGTGGCGCATGTGGCGTTTGCCGATCCGGTGTGTCCCGTGGTGGCCGCACAACTGGCCGAGTCCGCCCAGGCCCTTGGCGCCACGTTTCATTCGGGGGGCACCTATCTCTGCATTGAAGGGCCGCAGTTTTCAACCAAAGCTGAATCGTCACTGTATCGTCAATGGGGGGTTGATATAATCGGGATGACCAATGCGACGGAAGCCAAACTCGCGCGGGAAGCCGAAATCTGTTACGCGACGATGGCCCTCGTCACGGATTATGATTGCTGGCATGAGAGTGAAGAGTCGGTCTCGGTCGACGTGGTCTTGAACGTGATGCGTCAAAACATTGCGCAGGCCAGACGAATCCTGCGTCACGTCATACAACAGTCAGCGAGATCAGAAACCTGTTCGTGTGCCACCGCGTTGCGGGGGGCCATCCTGACCTCATCGGACGCCATGACGGCCTCGGTGAAGCGACGGTATCAACTCTTTTTGAAGACACCGTCCGTCAAAAAATCAAACGGGAGTGCATGATGCGTCAATTATTAGTCGTGGGTTCTATGGCACTGGATACGGTTCGCACGCCGTTTGGGGCGGCGACGAAAGTCCTGGGGGGATCGGCCACGTATTTTTCAACGGCGGCCAGTTTTTTTTCCAGCGTCAATCTGATCGCGGTGGTTGGGGAGGATTTTCCGGAAGAGCATATCGCGTTTTTGGAAAGTCGAGGCGTTGATTTGTCCGGGCTTGAACGCCAAAAGGGCAAAACGTTTCAGTGGCGTGGCGAATACAGCTATCAACTCAATGAAGCCCACACCCTTGAGACTCAACTCAACGTGCTGGAGTCCTTCCGTCCGCAGGTCCCGGACGGCTATCGCTCTCCCGATCTGTTATTTTTGGGGAATATTGACCCGGAGATTCAACTGGACGTGCTGAAGCAAGTGAAACGGCCGCAAATCGTGGCCTGTGACACCATGAATTTCTGGATTGATGGAAAACGAGACGTCCTCCTGAACGTGCTGAAAAAGATTGACGTGCTTGTCATCAATGACGCGGAAGCTCGCGCACTCGGCCAGGATTCCAATGTGGTCAAAGTCGCAAAAGACATTATGGCCTGGGGGCCTAAGCGTCTCATTATTAAACGTGGGGAGTATGGCGTCTTGATGTTTCATGACACACACGTCTTTGGGACGCTGGCCTTTCCTCTGGAACATGCGAAGGATCCCACCGGAGCCGGCGATACGTTCAGCGGAGGCATGATGGGGTATCTCGCCTCCACGGGAGATTTTTCTGATATGGGTTTCAGGCGCGCGATTATCTTCGGAAGCGTGATGGCGTCCTTTACGGTGGAAGCCTTCAGTCTTGACCGCTTACGTGAGTTACAATATAAAGACATTGAGCTTCGCTTCCGGGAGTTCAAACGTTTGACCCATTTTGAGGATCTCGCATAATCATGCGCCATGCATCGCGTTCCGCCCGGTGTCGCCTGTTCCGTTTCGGAACATGTGAGGAGAGAAGGCATCAACCGCTATCCTGGCACAGGGGAGTTCGTCACGTTGTCTGAGCAGGATGCAGCGTCGGAGTCGTTGGGCCACAGGCTCCGGACCGCCCGTGTGTCGCAAGGGATGACCATTGGGCAGATGACCACCATCACCCGCATCCAGGAAGATGCGTTGCGGGACTTGGAGGCGGATCGTTTTGACCGGTTGCCTCCGTTGGTCTTTGCCAAGGGCTCTGTCCGATCCTACGCTCGGGCGCTCAATCTCGACGAAGAACACTGCGTACAGTTGTTTTCGGAATGTTCTGTGTCGTTCTACGAAAGCCGCAAAGAACAGCCGCTGACTTTTCCAAGAATGCAGGTTGAAAGCGCGTACAAGTTCAAAGCCAAGGGATACGTGATTGCCATTCTCCTGGGAGCATTCTTGCTGCTGGTGCTTCTTCGAATCTCTCTTCCTCCGTCCTCCAATCCTTTGGGACCGGCCACTGACCAGCAGGATCTTGCGCCCCAGGGTGGCGCTGGGGCTGCGTCGGAATCGGAACCGGAACCCATTGGCGAGACGAACGAACCCGCTGATGCGAAGACAGAGCCGGTCAGCACGTTAGACGCCTTTGAGACGGTTGCGCAGGTCTCGTCATCCTTGTCGCCGCCTGAATCCGTGGTGTTTGAACGCTCGTCCCCGGTGCGCGTGGCGGGTTCGGAGGATGTGCCATTAGTGCTTGAACTCCAGGCGTCGGAAGAAGCCTGGGTTGCGGTTCGTTCCGATGACGGCGAACTTCGGGAAGCGTTATTGCGGAAGGGTGAGCACGCGGAATGGCGTGCCCATGACCGGTTTCTGTTGACACTGGGTAGCGCCGGAGCGGTTGAGGCCAGACTCAATGGCCGGCGGCAAGGTCCGTTTGGCGACGTCGGCGTTGTGGTTCGCAATATTGAATTACGACCGTAATCGTGTGCGAGGCGCTGGTCAACACGTCCTGTCCGACGCGGCATGGCGGAGAGTCTCTCCCGTCTGACGCCGCAGCCGGGCATCTGCTCCGTCGCCTGACCATGTGGGAAACGTTGATTTTCCAATGCGTTGAACCTGCCCGTTGTTGATCGCGTTTTCTTGACAGGGGAAAATCGCATTGCTATGTTCACGCGCTTTTTGAAATTGCGTGCAATAAGAGGGTAATATCCAAACACGGAATGCGTTGTGGCTTTTATCTTCAAGCGGCCTTCCGTACAGCGGTGTGCATCATGGACTCATTCATCAAAGGAGGGATTCATGAAGAGGTTGTTGGTATTTTGCAGTTTGTTCACGGCCTTGACCCTTGTCTGTGGCGACCCGGTCTTTGCCGGTCCTGAAAAAGATCCGTTAAAATCACGAGTTCCCAGGGCGGATCGTGGGAAGGCCAAGAAAATGAAGCCGCCCTATGGTTCGACCAAGAAAGCCCCGGCTGCGATCATTGCGGAAGGCAAGAAAATTTTTGAGGGAAAAGGCACGTGCGTGAATTGTCACGGGAAAGCAGGCGATGGCGCCGGTCCGGCCGGTAAAGTCCTGACTCCCGGCCCGCGGAATTTCACCAACTGCAAATTCCACAAGAGACGAAAAGATGGGGAATTGTTCTGGATTATTAAGAATGGCAGCCCCGGAACCGGCATGGTGGCCATGGTGCCCGCTACCATTACCGACGAAGAAGCCTGGAAGGTGTTGGCCTACGAGCGAAGCTTCTGTACGAAATGGCACAAGTAATTTTTGACGTTGGTTGACTGTCACGGACCCCGTTCAGGCGCAATCCTGAACGGGGTTTTTCTCCTCACGACACACCCCTGCAATCATGCCGCGCATGCTCTCATCAACAGGTTTGAGTCGGTGGACACTCTGTCTGGTTGTTGGCCTGGGCACGGTGGGGGTGGGTGTGTCCCCTGTTTCGGGCCTGGCGGAAGAGGCGCAGTCGTTACGACCAAGGGTGCCTCTCAATGAACGACGACAGGCCAGACACTTGATGTCTCCCTTTGGTTCGACGAAAACCGCTTCGCCGGCGATCATTGCCGAGGGCAAGGCCCTGTACGAAGGCAAAGGAATCTGCGTGTCGTGTCATGGCCGGACGGGCATAGGAGATGGGCCAAGAGGCAGACGTCTGAATCCCGGCCCCCGTAATTTCAGCAATTGCACGTTTCAGAAACGAAGGAAAGACGGGGAATTATTCTGGATCATTAAGAATGGCAGTCCGGGAACCGGCATGGTGCCGATGATTCCCGCGACGATTACCGAAGAAGAGGCCTGGAAAATATTGGCCTATGAACGCAGTTTCTGCAAAGACTGGAATCAGTAACGGTTCTTCAGAGCGGCTCTTGCGGGTTTCGTCAAAGACGGAGCGAAGTTGACACTCGGAGGAAGCGTCACTAGACTCGCCTCCTGCTCAATGATCGGGAGAATGTGAGACTGGTTCTCGGATGGAGGGGGAGAGACAATGGCCGGGAAGCGAACACGAGAAGAAGATACGGTTGTCCTGGAGAAGAAAGTCCGGGAATGCGACACAGGAAAACAGTCCGCCAAGTCTGAAGAGGCGGGTGGTGTGCGACGGTTACACAAACGTTTGAAACGGATACAGAGAAAAATTAGCGGCAAGGCTGCGCGGATTGCCATGGCTGCCGGGAAGAAACCCAAAGCCGCCTGACGGAGCATTCTCACGCATGACGCCGTCTCTATCGAAATCAGTGAAAGGTGTAAAGTCATGACCGACGATCGCAAATCTTCCGCCGAAGATCCTGAACCGGAAGAGGAGCAGTCCGACGTGTCCGCCTTCGCTGAAGGTGCGAGGACGGATGACTTTGTCGGTATTGACGACATGGCAGGCTCCCCGTTGGAAGGCGAAACGGTTGCGGTGACGGATGCCGAAGACGCCGATGAGGCAGACGACCAAACGGCGGAGGAAGAAGATCTTGAACTGGAAGAAGAGAAAGTCAAAGATGAAATTGATATTCAGATTGACCTTCTAAGGGACCCGGATTGGGTCGTCCGACGTGAAGCCGTCGTGACGCTTGGCGAAATGGCGGATGAGCGCTGCGTGGCGCCAATCGTCATGGCCTTGCGTGATGGGGACTGGCAAGTGCGTGAGGCGGCGGTTGAGTCCATTGCCGAAGTGGGCCCCCCCGCCGTTGATTTGTTGATCCGGTTCATGCGCGATTGGGAGTCCAGAAAATATGTGATTTGGGCGTTGGGCAAGGTCAATGATGAGCGTGTGCTGGATCCCCTGATGTCCATGCTGCGCAACGATGAGTTTAAAGATGATGCCACGCGCGCCCTCGTTGAGTTGGGAAAACCCGCCGTGCCCAGATTGATTGCGGTCTTGAACGATAAAGACGAGTTCGTGCGCAAGCAGGCCGTGCTGGCTCTGGGCACCATTAAGGACCCGGAAGCCGTTGACCCGTTAATTGCCCTCCTGCACGATCAGGATTGGTGGATGCGTCTCACTGCGGCGGCGGCGTTGCAAAAAATCGGAGATGAGCGGGGACGAGCGGCGATTAAGCCCTTGATGAAAGACCCGGATCTTGTCGTCCGGATGCGGGCGGAGCGCATTCTGTCGGCATGGAAAAAGCAAACAGCCAACGCCTGACATGAAAAAGGCCGCTGGCGGCCTCCACAACAGTCCCAACCCAGTCCCAACGTTCTGTTGAAATCGTTACTTCGGGAGTACACCGCCGTCTATTCGGCACGATCCAGGAGTGCATCCAGTTTTTCTTGAGTGTCCCGCAGGGTGTCTGTGGCGACTTCCTGGCCGTTGCCCAGGGCTTGTCGAAGGTCCGCGATCTTTTCCATGACGCCGGTGAGGAGTTCTTGCGAGGGTTCAATGCCCTTCATCGTCATCGTCTTTCGTAAATGACGAAGGGTTTCTTCCAGTTCGGTTCGGGCTTGCTCATATTTGCCGTCCAGGATTTCAGCCTTGCCGTCCAAAAATCGCGACTTGGCTTCCAGGAATTCTTTTTGAAGGTTCAGATCGCCTCCGCGCGTCCGTTCCACCACATCGTCCGGAGACATCTCCTGGAACGTTTGTTTGATCTCCTCAAAGTAATATCCCGCTCCAAAAACGACGCCGAATACCAGAACCATTCTGATGGCTTTCTTAATCATGTGGATTCAATTCGTGAACAGGTCTGTCTGTTTGGCGATGAGAGAACCGTGACGGCCATCATGCATTTCCAACGGGGGTGTTTGATTGGCCCAGGAGCTTGGATGAAACGATGGCAAAACGATCGCCGACGATCTGTGCCACTCGGTTCATATGCCGCGTGAGTTCCTCAATCTTGTCAGACTCCAGATCCCGTCGAAATTGTGGAAGCAGACCCCACCGGGTTTCAAATTCCCCATCCATCCCCTTGATGGCGGCCACGACGCTGATCAGTTTAATGGCCTGCCTGCCGGGAGAGGCGGCAGAGGAGGAATTAGAAGATTGCGTTTCCGCGTCAGTGTGCGTCACGGGCGACGCTGCCGTGTCTGGCGCCGACGTTTTACCTTCAAAGAGCGCGGTCAATGCCGGAAGCACGGCGCTGATACAGAGCAGGGCCGTGGCCATGACGGCCTGATTGCCGACCGCATTGGCCCGGCTGGCCACGCGCTCACTCGCGTGTTGAAAAAAAGCGTTTCGCTCTTTGCTGTCTTCCGAAAACACAAATTGATAGCGTTCATAGGCTTGGCGGCTTTCCGCCACGACCTGGCCGACTGACAGCACAATTTCCTGGTCGTCAATTTGCGACGCACTCAAGGATGGCGCCAACAGGGTTTTGAGCCGCTCACTCGCGTGGTCTTCAAGTCGATCCATGAATTCCGGTTGCTGTTGGACGGGAATGTAAAAGACGGACACCCGATCCGCCAGATTAAACATGACCTTCAACAGTTCCAGATACACGTTCCATTCCTGCTGTTGAGTGAGTGTGATTGAGGCGGCCTGGTCGTTTCGCTTAATCAGGGTCACGGATTCACGACACACATCCAGCATCGTGTTTGATAAATCCTGCAGAAGCGTGTCGTGTTCTTTGATGGATGGTGGCATGGCTGGAGAATCCTTATCCCCATCTAAGCAAATGAGACTGAATGTCCGCAAGTGTTCTCCTGAGCGCAACAAGTCCCTGTTTTTATCGGCACGGCTTTGGTCGGGGGCCGCCATGGATCCGGCATCGCGTCGTCATTGTCCCGTCATTGCGTGAGGCCGGACCCTGTGTTATACACGGCTGATAGAGCGGGTTTGGTCCGGGAGTCCATTCCCATACTTCGTCTCACATGCCCCCGATGGACTCTGTCAACTCCGATTCCAAAGTGTACGTGCTCAAGCCCCCGAGTGCGGCTGCGCCGGTCAAGTCTCTTTCCCGTGACTATGCGCAGGAACTCAATCCCCAACAGCTTGCAGCGGTCGAGGTCGTTGATGGCCCCGCATTAGTCATTGCCGGGGCCGGGAGCGGCAAAACCCGTGTCCTGGTGTATCGCGTGGCCCGGCTGATTGACAGCGGCGTTGATCCGTCCTCCATTCTCCTGTTGACCTTCACCCGAAAAGCGGCGCAGGAAATGTTGGGGCGTGTGGGCATGTTGATTGGCCCGCAAAGCGACCGGGTGACGGGAGGGACGTTTCACTCCGTGGCCAACATGTTGTTGCGTCGCTATGGCCGCACCATTGGCATGGAGCCGGGATTTACGATTCTGGACCGTGGCGATTCCGAAGACCTGGTCAATCTCGTGCGCGCGCAGACTGGCCTCGGCGAGACCGGCAAGCGCTTCCCGCGCAAACGCACAATCGTTGATATGTTCAGCAAAGCGGCCAATACGCTGCAACCGCTTGATGACGTGCTTCTGAATGAGTACGCGCATTTTGCCGACTATCGCGACGAGTTGATGACCCTGCACAAGGCGTATGAATCAACCAAGCGCCAACGGCAGTTGGCCGATTACGATGACCTGCTGCTGCGCCTGCGTGAACTGCTCACCGTGGACGACCAGGCCCGGCGGATAATCTCCGACACCTGGCGCTACCTTCTGGTTGATGAGTATCAAGACACCAACCGGCTGCAAGCGGAAGTGGTGAGGAAACTCGCCACGCATGAGAACGTGATGGTCGTCGGGGATGATTCACAATCCATCTATTCATTTCGCGGCGCCACGTTCCGGAACATCATGGAATTTCCCGATCTGTTTCCGGGGACCAGAATTTTCAAGCTGGAAGAAAACTACCGCAGCACGCAATCCGTCCTGGAGTTAGCCAATGCCATCATTGAAGGAGCCACGGAAAAATACAGCAAAACGTTGTTTACACAACAAAAGCGGGGGGAGCGGCCGACCCTGGTCCAAACCATCGGAGAGAACCCGCAGTCCAGGTTTGTCGCGCAGAAAATTCTGGAGTTGCGCGAGGAAGGCGTACCGCTGGAAGACATGGTGGTCCTGTTTCGCTCCAGTTTTCACGCCTTTGATCTGGAAGTTGAGTTATCAAAACTGAACATCCCGTTTATCAAGCGCGGGGGATTCAAATTTATTGAAACCGCGCACGTCAAGGACCTGGTGGCGCATGCGCGCATTATCCATAACCCCATGGACACCGTCAGTTGGAACCGTTCGTTGCAGTTGGTGGAAGGTGTGGGGCAGAAGCGGGCGAGCGACCTGATAGCCCGGCTCGTGACCGCCGAGGCGCCGTATGACGTGTTGCGGCAGGTGAGCGGGCGGACGGCGTTGGGGCTGCACCATCTCGCCGCCGCGCTGGAATCCGTTGCGCAGGTGGAAGACGCCTCGCCGCCCGATCAACTCCAGCGTCTTCTGGACTATTATTACCCGATCCTCAAGGAGCAGTACGATGATTATCCCAAACGTATCCGGGACCTGGAGCATCTCATGGTCATGGCGGAGCGCTATGCGAATCTGAACGAATTTCTCGCCGACCTGACCCTTGACCCGCCCGAAACGAGCGTGAAGGACATTGATGCGCCGGATCGTGATGATGAACGACTGGTGTTATCAACCATCCATTCCGCCAAAGGGCTTGAATGGCAATGCGTATTCATGCTCTGGCTGGTGGATGGACGATTCCCGTCCTCCTATTCGTTTCAGGACGAAGAGGAACTTGAAGAGGAACGGCGGCTGCTGTACGTGGCGGTGACGCGGGCCAAACGGCTACTCTACCTGACGTTTCCCGTACAGGTGTATGACAAAGCCACGGGGACCGTGCTCTCCAAACCGTCCCGGTTTTTGGATGACGTGGACGCGTCTCTGATTGAGCCGCTGACCGTGGTGGAAGACGGTGATGCTCGTGGGTGGCGCTCGTGACGCGGAGAACGATGACGTGGCGCGCGGGCATAGTGTGCGCGTGGCTCATGCTGGGCGTGACCACGGCGGCCCACGGCGAGCAGGGCGCCGACAGAGCCGTCAAAACCTGGGCGAATCTTATTGAACAGGCCGGGGCTTTGGGTTTGCCGACCGGCTTTCTCAAAGAAATTCATCCCGGGTTTGTCACGGTGACGTTTGAAGACCTGCGGACCTACGCCGCGGAATATCACCCCGAAGACCATCGTATGATTCTGAACCTGCGGTTGTCGTTCAATAACGCCGGCGGGGCGTTGATGGACGTGGGTCGCATGACGCACCATGACGTCAGTCTCCTGTATCACGAACTGCTCCACGCCTGGCTGGATTATCTGTTCAACGGCCCCGGCCGCGAGGCATTGAGTCCGCGCGCCAATCAGTCCCTGGCGTTTGCCCGCGAGCAACTGCACTGTCACTATCGTTTTGTGCGCATCACGCCCATTCGTCAGCGTCGGGAGACAGAAATGCGGTTTTTATCCGAAGCGGACGCATGGGAAGTGCTCAACGAAACCTGGGCCGTGTTTGTCGGGTGGCACATCTGGACCAGGCTGGATCAGCATCGCGAAGCCAACAAGATTGGCGCATGGACGGACGTTCTCATGGATGAGTGGGCGGCGCGGCTGGCGCGATCCAATCAAGGCGGGGAATTGCTCGGGTATTACGAGCCGGACGATCCGGAGGAACGACACGTGGCACGTAAACGTTTTATTGCGCCATCCAACGGACTGACCCCGGAAGGCGCCGCGCTCTTGCTTGACGTCGTGTTGGAAGAACCAGAAAACGTGGTGGCCAGAGGCGAGTCGGTCGTCAACGAGACCCGTGACACCTCCGAGAAAAAACTTGGTTGCGAGTAGCCGATTGCCACGGCGTCAAGCGCATCATGCTTGCCTCCTTCGTCATTCCCGCGCAAGCTGGAATCCGGAGTCTCCAAGAAAAAAATCTTGCCGTCCTGAAATTCCACACCAACCCGAACGGCTCAAGGTGATGTCCCATACACTCCATGGACAAGTCCCGTTCAAAGTTGCTAGTATTGCCGGGTCTTTGAGTCGTGAACAGAACCAGAATTGAAAGAAAAAGCGCCTGTAGCTCAGTGGATAGAGCACTGGCCTCCGGAGCCAGGTGCCGCAGGTTCAAATCCTGCCAGGCGCACCACGAACGCTTCATCCTACCGTGTGTGTGGGTCGTTAGCTCAGTTGGTAGAGCAGCTGACTCTTAATCAGCGGGCCACAGGTTCGATCCCTGTACGACCCACCAAAAATTTGTCAGTTTGTATAAGTCGTTCTTCCCGCTATTCTCTATTTGGCTGAAGTGATTCATTCCCGCATGGGTGCGGGGAACATTCCAGCCAATCATCCCGTACATGCCGAGGCGTCGGCGGGCAGGGTGGTTGTGTCTTGAAATTCCTTGCCGGGTGAGGAAGTCAAATGGTGGTGGGTGGTACGCGCTGCGATATTCGTTCAAGTAACGCTTGAATCAAATCGACAAAATTGTTCCTTTGGCGCTCCCACTCTTCTGATTCCTGGCACAAGTTCTTTATTTCTTCGCTGTGTAGCTCATCCAATATAACTTGCAATTTCACTTTTCTGACACGATCGCTAATCATCTTCTTCTTTGTTTCAGAATACCCTTCCCAGTCCTTGAGTTCTTCTCTTGCAAGGTCATTCTGGTATAGTTTGAGTGGTTCCCAATCTTGTCCAAAATATTCAAAAATCACATCTATCGTTTTGTTGCGTTGCGATTGTTCTTCCTGCCTTGGTTCCTTGGAAAAGAAATTTAGTTTATTCTGAATTGCTTTTTTGATCGATCGACAAAAAAGAAGTGTCAGAAATGTCTGAAACAGTTGATAATTTTCACTAGGGAAAAGGCACATTATCACTACGGGTAATTCTTTGTCATGGTCTGTCTTGTTCAAAACACGTCGTTCTGCCCATCGGAAAAATTCGTACGCAAGAATTTTTGGCACTCTCTTTTGTGAATTTTCCGTCGTTATTTTCCAGCCCTCTGGGAAAACATCTTTCGCAAGTTGAAATTGATAGGGCACGCTATCAATGTTTTCAAAGAAAATTCGACAGAAAATTCCCAAAAATTTTCTGACGTAGTCCTCTTCCTGGTTTGCCTCGGCTTCGTCAATATGCTTTTCGAAGAGGAAGAAAAACGGGACGATGCCAAACTCGTGACTCAGTAAGTATTTTGCTGTTGCGGGAAAAAGTTCTTGTTGGAAGTAATGCCAATTCCAAAAAGTGTCAGCTTCGGCGTGCTCTTGTTTGTGCAAACATGGAATCCATTTCCCGGCAGTTGCGAAACACCTTGAGAAAAACTCTGTCTGCGATCTTGAATTTTGTTCTCTGTTTAGCGAGTTTCGGTCATCCTTCGAAAGTTTTTCATTCCATTGAAAAATCTTTGGTAGCATTTCATCGGCAATTAAAAAATAATCTCTCTTGTCGAGATTGTTTTGGTATGCTTTAGCAAGGTCAACAGCCAACTGATAGCTTTTCATTTTTACGGCATCGTCAATATGTTTAATAAATATCCTTGTAAATTCTCTCTCATCGTATATCGATTGTTCCGACCACAATGAATTCCATGCCCGAATCATTTTCTCCGATCTTCTTTTGTTTCCGAAACGAAAAATTTTCGAAAAAGTCAGGCGTTGCAAAAAGCTAATTTCAAACTCATGACCATGCCCATCAGAAAATCGTAAGATTTTCCAAAGGGGTTTCGATAAAAGGAGCAATATCGTTATCGAAAAAAACATAGCGACCAGCTTTGCAGTAATGGATATGTCGTTTCCGGTAAAAAATGCGAGAAAGGCAAGCCCGATTACAGAGAGCCAAAATACCTTTTTTGTTTCCAATACCTCATCTCTCAATACCATCTTTTCGAACTCACTTCTTGGCTTCTTTGAGTCCAAGACATCAGTAAGAAAAACGATGGCGAATGGAATGAAAATCGCCAAAATTCCCAGAATGATATTCTGGAACAGCGACGGGTCCAAATTGTGCAGGAGAAGATTCAGAAACCGCTCAAGGCCAGCCCATACATCCGTAAGTGATAATTTAAAATCCATATCGGTTGCCTCAAAGATTATGGGTGTCGAGTTCTGCTCGCTGTTCCTTAAGTCAGCGATTTGCCTCCTGCCAACCAGTTTCGGCTTCGCTGTGCCGGTGCTGTGCCGGGCTGCATAATTAAATCAGATAACAGTGAATCCGATGTCGCGCAGATAAGCAAAGGTGGGATCGTAGTAAGATTTGTTGCGGGTCGGGTCGGCTGAATCGCCCTCCGGCACGACAATCACCATGCCCTGTCTGGCACGTGTCAGCAATACCCGATACGCATTCTTCAAGTAAGTTTTGCGTTCCTCTTTCTTGATGCGATTCCAGCGATCGCTACAGAATGACCAATGCTCCCACCCTGTTGGCTTATACCGAAAGTCGGCATCCCATGTGAGACAGGCCCAGTCTATTTCCAATCCCTGAATAGAAAATTCAGTGGCAACATCTTCCAGATAATAGGAAGATCGCACATCTTCTTTGCCATTCAGGAACCAATGGATTGGATTAATCTTGGGCCTGATATCAATGGCGTGTGGTTTGAGCCGCTCTGCCTTTGAAGAAACCATCATGCCGTAGCGTTCCGACCCGCGCGCATGCTCATGAATCCATTGTTTGGCACGTCGCACATCGCGCGTCAGGACAATGGGATATTGTTTGTGAATATTGTCCAGGGTTTTTCGTGCTTCATCGGTTTCCAAGTCCAACAGTTGCTTGATCAGCAATGAGACATTCTCGGCCCGGAAGGATCGCATGGAGACCGACAAGTGCAATTCATTTTTGCGAAACACCGCATCTCGCCCTTCCAAATTCGTGAGTGCTTTGTCGGTGTTGTACTCGCTATCTGTCAGGTGGGGTGAGATGTAAATATGCCATTTCGGAAACTTCTCGGTGATTGCCCGGATCCACTCGCCGATGCCCGCTTCGCCCGTGTTAATTTCCTGGCCGCCTCCCACCAGACACACAATCGTTGCCCAATCAGAATGCCTGTCCATGCATGCAATGAGGAATTCAGGTTCGGACTGATTGAAATCAGAAATGCCTTTCTTGCGCCGCATAAAATTTGAGGTTTGCGGATTGTTCCATGCGCGCTGTGCTTCATCAAAAATCGTCACATGTTCACGCGGCGGCTTCTTGTCCCTGATGCATTCATCCCGGAAGTGGTGCACGTTCTGGATGAATGCCTTTGTCACACTCCGTGCCTTGCCGATTCTGGGTGACTTTTTGCCCCGTAATTTCTCGCGTGCCACGGTGTCTCGCGCTAGTGCCTCGCGCAGTATGTTGACCAAAGGACCGTTTCCCGACAGGAACACGCTGTATAGGTCGTTGTTCTTGTCCGTATGTCTGTTTGCAATATCCAGCCCTACCAGCGTTTTACCTGCCCCCGGAACGCCGGTCACAAAGCAGATCGCCTTGTGAGCTTCACTTTTTGCCGTTTGTATAACTTCGGCAACCGTTTCGGACGTTTTGCTCAAGTTGGTTGCCCCGGCGTCGTTGCGTGATATTTCCGCCACCGAATGCCCGCCGTATAGGGCTGTGGCGGCCTCTATGATGGTAGGCGTGGGGCTGTAGCGTCCGCGTTCCCAATCTTCGGCAACGATCATGTTGCCGTCGGACAATTCCAACGTGCTGTTGATGGCACGGGGAATCTCTTTGCTATTGATACAGATGGTACAAAGTAATTGGTCTTCTTGCAGTGTTTTCGCGACAGCGAAGTATTCGCTTTGTGCCGCAGTTGCCACCAAAATCGGGGCGATGGTCTGGTTGTGGCTTGTTTCGTGAAAATTTTTCAGGTCCAGCGCGTAATCGCATACCTGATCCTTGGCTGACGATGCAAACTGATTTGCTCCGATCTTGAATTCAAAGACAAAAATGACCTTGTCAATTACCGTCAGCACATCAATCCGTTTGCCAAGACGCGGAATTTCGTACTCAAAATAAATTTTTCCACGTCCTGTATATGGAATTAACGCCTCCTTCATGATCCTGATTTCCTCCAGCCACGCGCTGTTTTGGGGCGGAGTGATGTCAAATGGACTATGTCTGCTTAGCGTGCCCAGGATGGCATGTTCGTCTTTGCCGAGGAAGTCATCTATGCTGTCGGAATAGTATGCCCGCCTCACTCGCTCACCAGGAACGCCAGTCTGTTGAGTGTTCTTATTCACTGCCTTCCTTCCGGCTCCGTCGCCATCGCCATCGCGGTAATGCTGTTGCGGTGACTAACTACGAAAACCATACAGTATCCTCTATTCTTGACGGCGAACAAACTGACCCATTAAGGGTACGGCAAAAGAATATTTGCCATGGCGGTTTTTGTAGATGAGGCCGTTTTTTGAGAGTGCGGCCAACATCTGATTTGCATGGCTTGCGCTAAAGGGATTTGAGTGTGTCGCCCTGGATTTCCCCACAATTTCCTGCACCGAAAACTCGCCATCGCCGGAATCAATATGGGCAACGACCGTGAGGAGTTCTCGCTGGCGGTCTGTGAGACGCGCCCATCTGCCGGAGAAGAAATCAGCATCAAGCTTTCGGATAATGCCTTCCATGGGCACGGAAGGTATTTGCTCAAGGCCTGTTCTGTCGCCCAGAGCGTTCATCCATACGTCATACGCTTCTCTGCAAATAAATTGAATAAAATAGGGATACCCGCCTGAATGGTTGATGATGGTGTCAACCGATTGATCTGTAAAATACAGTGGTGCATGGGTGAATTTTTCGATTGGCTTCCTGATGGCGTCTTTACAGTCATCCCTGGACAGCACGGAGAGCGAGGCAATATGAAACATTCTCTCCGCATACGTTCGCGCTTCAATGAGTTTTGGGAACAGGGTTGGCAGCCCGGTGAGCGCGAGCATAAACGGGACGCCGGCTTTTTGAATGGATTGAAAAACATCCAGGATCATTGAGAGGGGATATTGGTTATGCTGTGCGTGGTCGCCCATCGTTTGCGCTTCATCGTAGGCGAAAATAATGCCTTTGCTGTCCGGAGTTTGTTGCGTCATGGCCTCCCACACCAGCATGAGAGCGGCTTTGATCTTGTCGGCAACCAAGCCTGGTGTCTGGTCGTATATGTGTCGCAGTGTGCGGTAATCAAACGGTTGAGTTTTAACGATTGCGTTGCTGGCAAAACCGACTCCCGGCCGCCTTGATTGTTGAAACGTCAGGCTTGCCGAAACAAGAGACATGTCAGCCAGGATTTTTTGAGCGGTCGTTTCCTCGCTGATGCTCGCAGATTCTGACAAGTCCGACCCGACCCAAAGCCAGTTCTCTTGAAGCGCGACTGGTTTCAGTGATTCAAGGAGAACGGTTTTGCCGACTCCTCTCAAGCCTGTAAGCAACAGGTTTTCAAAGATCGTATTTTGCCGGATAAGTTTGCGAAAGAGTGTTATTTCCTGTTCTCGTCCTGCCAGATATGGTGGCATGTGTCCTGCGCCGGGTGTGAAAGGATTATTAAGGATTTCGCCCATTTTTTAGTCTCCTTGCAAAATAAAGTTTTGTTTACTCATTGTATTAAAATTACCAAATAGACTAAATTTAGTCAATTGACTAATGAAATATAAATTTAACAATTTACAGTCAAAAACAGGGAAATAACGCGGAAAATTTACTGGATGTCGCTGGCTGGCGCAATCCCTACCGATTTTCGGGATCTGTCGCAATCGCCATGGCGGTGATGCCGGTTTGTCTTACGGCGTCCATGACTTCAATCACGCGGCCATGCGATACGGCTTTGTCGGCGTTGATGATGACGGACGGCTTGCCCTGTTCGCGGAGTAAACGTTGGAGGCGGGGTGCAAGCTCCGGGACGCTAACCGGCTCTTTGTTGAAGAAGAGTTCGTCTTGTTCCGTGAGCGTGAGGGAGACTTCATTGGGAAGGTCGTTGGCTGCCGTGTCGCTGGTCGGGAGATTCACCGGCATGCCTCGTTGGAGGGTCATGGACAGCGTGGCGATCATGAAAAACACCAGCAGGAAAAACATGGTGTCAATCATGGGGATAATTTCAATCCGGGCTTTTTTCGCGGTGCGTGCGGGGAGTCTCATGTGGACGGGGCGCCGGCCAATGCGCGCAGCGCGGATTCTGTGCGCGTGGCGTACTGTTCAATGTGTTCCGTCAGTTCTTCAATCCGTGCGAGGAAACAGTTGTAGGGGATCAGGGCGACCACGGCAATGAGAATGCCCGTGGCCGTGCAAATCAACGCTTCCGCGACGCCGCCGGTGACGGCGTGCGGTTGCCCCATGCCTTGCTCGGCCATGATGCCGAAGGAATCAATCATCCCGATAATGGTTCCCAGCAATCCCAACAACGGGGCGAGCGTGATGATGGTGTCCAACGCGGCAAGGCCTCGCTTCATGCGACGGACTTCGGCAATGCCCGCCGCTTCCATGGCCTTCTCCGGCTCAAAGGCGCGTGCGAGAATGCCGGCTGTCAGGACTTGCAGCACGGGATGAGTCCGGTGTTCGTTGAGCGCCAGCGCGTCGGAGAATTTTCCGCATGTCACGAGTTCGACCATCCGATTGGCCGCATCGGTCCTGGGTAATTTGTAAAAATACCAGACTCGCTCAAACACAATGGCCACGGTGACGACCGAGCAGACGAGCAGGGGGATCATCATCCATCCGCCGGCGATCAGGATGTCTATCATAGGCGTGAGTCTTCGTTGAATGGTTGTTCAAGTCCCGGCGGTTGAGGCCGGGGTCGTGGCCGCGCCACGGGTGTTATGAATCAGCAAGGGCGAATCGGACAGGTTGATCCACCGTTGCGGGAACGGCAAATTCCCCGTCTCTCGCCGGTTCAAACCGCCACTTTTGTACTGTCTCAAGGGCTTGTTCGTCAAGGATGGGGAACCCGGAACTGCTGCGAATGTCGGCCCGTTCCACTGTTCCCTCACGTGTGATGGTGAGTCGCAACACGACGGTGCCTTCCCATCCCCGCTCCCGGGCGATGCGCGGATACGGGGGATCGTCTTTTTTGATGGGCCGGGCGGCGGTCCGAAGGCCCTTCCGGTCGGCGGTCGCGTCTCGAAATACTTTTGGCGCGTCTTGCGCGGTGGTCCGGGTGGTGGAGGGCGCGGGAGTCGGGACATCCTGGAATGACCACAAATTTATAGCGTTCGGTTTGGCGACGACGATGGGCTGTGCTTCTTGCGGGACGGCCGTGATGCTGGCCGCCTGCGCTGTGCGACGAGCTGGCGCCTTCATGAAATTTTTCAGCTTCAGCGTATCGGAGGCGTGCTGGTCGAGAAGGACTTTGCGTGTTCCAGGCGGCGCGTCTGTCGCTTGTGCGGAGTGCGGCGGGGGAAGAGCCTGTTGAGGCGCAACAGGTTGTGCCGGCTGTTCCGCGTGGAGGCTGGGCGGCGCGTTTTTGGAAACCGGCGCCGCTGGTTCCAGGAGGGTGACGGTCACCAGCGGCCTGGAGTGATCCATGGGGCGAGTGCCGTGCAGGACGCCGAACATCGCGATGGCGACGACGTGCAGCAGGACAGACCACACCCCGAATCGCAAAAAAGAGGATTCCGGATAGTCCGTGGTCAGGGTGTGCATAGTCCGTTTTGCAGCAGGGTGTGAATGCGCTCGTCCTGGCCGCCGAGTTCTTCATACCGGCGGTACTGCGAACAGGCTTGAGCCGTATCCTTTTTGTGGAATTCATACAGCACCCCGAGGTTGTAATAGACTTCAATCAGCTTCGGGTTCAAGTCCCTGGCGTGCAGATATTCCCGTTCGGCTTGCTCAACCTTGTCGAGATTGGTCAAGAGTATGCCCAGGTTCAGATGGGCTTCGGCGTATTTCGGGTTGAGGCGGATCACCTCCTGGAAATGCGCCGCGGCTCGTGATGTCTCGTTCCGTGTTTGCAGGAGATAGCCCAGCGCGTAATGGGCGTCAACGGAATCGGGATCCGCGTCCAGGACTTTCCGGTACGCCTGAATGGCCTTCGGTACGTGACCGTCCTGTTCCGCCATCTGCGCCAGCAGCAACCAGGCGGCGGCATGGTTGGGATCAAGGCGAATCAGTGTGCGAAGCCGCTCTGTCGCCTTGGCCGTGTTGCCCTGCCGGTTGTGCAACGCCGCAAGATGATACAACGCCGTCGGTTGGCTGGCATCCAGGCCGAGCGTTATTTCGTAGGCGCGAATCGCCTGCTCCCACGCATTGGTCTGTTCATAGGCCACGGCGACATTGAGTTGCGCCTCCGGGGATTGCGGATAAATCTCCACGGCTTTTTGGAACGCGGTTTTTGCCTCCTCCGGCTTGTGTTGCCGTTGATAAATTTTGCCCAGATCAAGATACGCCTGCACGAAATTGGGGTGGAGAGCGATGGCCCGTTTCAGGTGCGCGATGGCCTGTTGCGGCTGCCGCAGGGCATGAAACGAAACGCTCCCGAGGAGTTGGTGCGCGGCCGCAAAGCGGGGAAACACCTTCAGCGCGTTCTTGAGCGACGCAGCCGCTTTTGTGAAGTCCTCGCGCTGGATGTGGGTCAGGGCTTCGTTGTAAAAATCCTGCGCCTTGTCGGCCCGGACGACGGGCGTTGAGAGTCCCAGGCTGATCAGAAGCACAACGAGACTGCCTGCAAGGAGCCGGGTTTTTGCCCTTTTGATGGTCATGCCGATCTCTACGAATCCTCTGGACGGGGATGCGCCATTCCGCCGGCGCAACTCACCAGCGTTGTACTTCCAAAGGGCGTATTCGTCAAGACCATCGCGCCATGATCCGGTGTCCATGTTCCCGGCCACGTGTGCCGACTGTGTGGATCTGTGCCTTGCGATCCTGTTCGTTGTGTCAATGCGGTTGATTCCCGAACCCATTCAGGTATACTAGCAGAAAGGCCTGCTGTGACACCTTTTCGGGGTGAATCCATCGTATGTTTGTCCGACTGCTCAATCTCATTTTTGGAAGCACAAACGATCGCGAGTTGAAGCGACTTCAACCGATCGTGGCGATGATTAACGACTGGGAACCGTCCATGCGTTCTCTGTCGGACGAGGCGCTGACGGATAAAACCCAGGCGTTCAGAAAGCGTCTTGAGGCGGGGGAGACGTTGGATGACGTGCTGCCCGAGGCGTTTGCGACGTGCCGGGAGGTCTCACGGCGCAAGGTCGGCATGCGCCACTTTGACGTTCAGCTTGTCGGGGGTCTGGTGTTGCATGCGGGGAAAATCGCGGAAATGAAAACCGGCGAAGGCAAGACGCTGGTGGCGACCCTGCCCATCTACGTCAATGCCCTGGCGGGGAACGGCGCGCACGTGGTGACGGTCAATGATTATCTGGCGAAACGCGACGCGCAATGGATGGGCCCTGTGTATCACGCGCTGGGGTGTTCAATTGGCGTGATTCAGCACGAAGCCTCGTTTTTCTTTGATCCGGAGTATGAGGCGACGGACAAACGGTTGAATTGTCTTCGCCCCTGCACGAGATCCGAAGCCTATCGCGCCGATATCACCTACGGCACCAACAACGAATTCGGGTTTGATTACCTTCGGGACAATCTGGTCGTCACGGATATTCACCAGCGCGTGCAGGGCGAGTCGTCGTACGCGATTGTGGACGAGGTGGACAGTATCCTGATTGATGAAGCGCGCACGCCGCTCATCATCTCCGGCCCGGCCGAACAAAGCACCACGTTATACACTCGGATCAATCGCCTCATTCCCCGACTCAATGCTGAACGCGACTATACGATTGAAGAGAAGTCCAGAACGGTTGCGCTGACGGAGGACGGCAACGCCCGTGTGGAAGCCCTGCTGACCGACGATGGCCTGTTGGCGGGCGATAATCTCTATGACCAGAAAAATCTGGACATTGTGCATCACGTCATCAAAGGGTTACAGGCTCACACGCTCTATAAACGCGATGTGGATTACGTGGTCAAAGACGGAGAAGTCCAGATCGTGGATGAATTTACGGGACGCCTGATGCCGGGCCGGCGGTGGAGTGACGGGCTGCACCAGGCGGTTGAAGCCAAAGAGGGCGTGACCATCGCCAATGAAAATCAAACCCTGGCGTCCATCACGTTTCAGAATTATTTTCGGATGTATAAGAAACTGGCGGGGATGACCGGAACGGCGGATACGGAAGCGGCGGAGTTTGCCAAAATCTATAACCTGGACGTCAACGTCATTCCGGCGAATCGCCCGATGGTTCGACTAGACCATTCGGACGTGGTCTATCGGACGGAAAAAGAAAAGTTCGAGGCGATTGCCCAGGAAGTCATGGAGTACCACGAGCAGGGACAACCCGTGCTGGTGGGCACGATTTCCATTGAAAAGTCGGAGCGGCTTTCCAAACTGCTCAAACAAAAAGGCGTGAAACACCACGTTCTGAATGCCAAGTTTCACGAAAAAGAGGCGGAGATTATTTCGCAGGCCGGGGGCAATGGCTCGGTGACGTTGGCCACCAACATGGCGGGTCGGGGCACGGATATTGTGTTGGGAGGCAACGTAGAAGCCCTCTATAAACAGCAGGTGGTGTATCGGGGAGGCGACGAGCTGACCGAGGAACACAAACAGGTGGCCCTGACGCGGATTCAGGGGCAATGCGAAGTGGACAAGGCGGCCGTGCTGGCGGCGGGCGGATTGCATATCGTCGGCACCGAGCGGCATGAAAGTCGTCGGATTGACAATCAGCTTCGGGGCCGTTCCGGTCGTCAGGGCGATCCCGGGTCGTCGCGATTCTTCCTGTCTCTGGAAGACGATTTGATGCGTATCTTTGCGTCCGAACGGGTGTCCAATCTGATGTTGAAACTGGGCATGGAGGAAGGTGTCCCCATTGAGCACGGGATGGTCACCAAGTCCATTGAAACCGCGCAGAAGAAAGTTGAAGCGCATAATTTTGAAATCCGCAAACAGATTCTTGAGTATGACGACGTGATGAATAAGCAGCGCGAAATTATCTACGCCCGTCGAGCCGGTGTGCTTGTCGGGGATACGGTTGATGACGACGTGGATGATTGGCTGGCCGATGTCACGGACGTCTTCATCAATACGCATTGTCCGGAAGACGCCTATGCCGAAGCCTGGGATCTGGAGGGGTTGCATGAAGCCGTCCACGCGCAATTTGGCGCGGCTGTCATGACGGTTGAGGACATGGGAGACCTGGGGCGGGATGGTCTTCGAGATGAATTGTGTGAACGTGCGCGGGCGATCTATGCGCAGCGGCGAGTGGAACGGGAAGAGGAAATCGGTTCCGATGTCCGCCGGCAGCTTGAGCGGGCTGTGGTCTTACAGGTGATTGATCATCATTGGAAGGAACATCTGCTGGGGATGGATCAGCTTCGGGACGGTATCGGGTTGCGAGGGTACGGGCAGAAGGATCCGCTGGCGGAGTATAAACGGGAAGGCTTTGACATGTTTTCCGCGATGATGGACCGCATTCAGGCCGACGCGCTTGAACGGTTGTTCAAAGTCCGGGTGGTCAAAGGGGAAGGCCCTCTGCTTGCGGATGACGCCGCATCGCCGCCCCCCATGGCCTTCAATCGCGGCGGCGGCGAACCTTCGGCAGTGAAGACGGTTCAACGGGCGGAGGCCAAAGTTGGCCGCAACGATTTGTGTCCATGCGGCAGCGGGAAGAAATATAAAAAATGTCATGGGGGGTGAGGGGGTGGCTCTCCGTACCGTCCTTTCTCGTATGCTACCTCTGCCTGACGGAATGTTTTGAATGCGGGAAAATTTAGCCATGGATGAATTCTTTGAACAGATAACGTGAGAAGCAAGCCATAAAACATAAACGTCTTTCAGAGACCCACCTCATACCGTAATTCTTTTAACTGCAATTCAGCCGCGTACAAATCGCCGATATATCCCGTCAGGATATGACGGTATCTATTTTCAAGGTCTGCAAATGAATGCATGACTTGGTTGTATCGCTTCAAGTCATTGGAAATGACGTAAAGTTTTACATTGCCATAGTCAATTAGGGTAGCCAATCTTCCAACGCCCGACCATATTCCGGTGGACAACTCAACCTCAAAACCATATTCAGGAATGTGGTTCCCCCCTTTTTCTCTAAACCATAAAACGTCTATTTTTCTTAAGGCGTCATGGTTGGAAAATTGCAGTTGTGGGCACTTATCCAGAGAAGTCATTGCCGACAAAATTTTGTTGTTGAATTTCTTTGAACCATCGGGGCAATACGTTTGAAATCCCCTAATGTTGCCTATTTCTATAAGCCTTCCCTGTAATATTGAATGTAAACTTTCTTCTGCTGTGTTTTTGGGTATTGGTGTCTCAAAAGGCTTAAGCAGAATTTCCCAATTGTTTATAAACTTACTGCAATCTATTCGATTGCCACGCCCCATTAGGGCAACGTTCAGGTTTTTATCAATGTTAATTTTGTATTCACCATTTCTGTCATGGCTTATGCGCGAAAGATTTTCAAAAAACAGTTGAGCGGGAATGACGATGGTTTTCTCAATAGAGCCGCAGATAAAAGCAATAAAAGGATTGTCAAGATTGGAAATTTCCTCGATGGTAATGTAATTAACGCCAAAAAAATACCTCCCGTTAGGCGTTGGTTTGGATGCAGCCCTCGCAAGAACATTGGCTTCGGCGATTTGATAAACCCTTGCCTTGAGAACTTTCACAGGCTCTACATTTGCATCGAAATGCTTCGCTTTTTTCAGAAATTTTTCTAGCAGTATGTCGGTTTGACTTGCCATTCAGAGTACCTGAAAGAGTGCGGACTCTATGCTTTGGCGGGGGGCGAGGGGAAATGGGAAATGCGCGTAAGACACATCTGCATCGTCGCTACAAATTTCTCTGCATGGAAACGGCAGGGTTCTGAATTGAACCACGCGTTTTTTGTTGATCTTGAATGTGAATATTTTCCGCCTGCACATTTTTTCAGTCGTTCGAATCATCTGTTTGCAATTTCATCGGTGGGCAATAGTGCCATCTTTTTTCCCACCACCTGCTCCGGTGGATCTTGGCACCATTGGGTTGCCCTCCTCATCTCGCTTCGTGTTGTTCCACTTTGCCACCGCATCGGTGATGGCTTCCAGTAATCCTTTCGTCACACCTGGGTGTCCATGTTGTGACCCTTTCCAGTTCCCGTACCAGTCACCATCAGGAAACACTGTAAATTCGTACTCGCAGGCCGCTGTTATGCCGAGGGCCTCGTCGTCGTACGCGACCTGAATCGTGCCGGCTATTGCTGTCTGAACCATGTCCGCTCCTTTTCTTCCATTGAAAAATTTCTCGTTGAATAATCCAGTACCTCTCTTTTTTGCCGATGGCGATTATACTGTAACGAGTTTTCGATTGCATCGCTTCCATTCCCATTCGCCGTTTTCCATCCAGTCGGACCCATTCCGTTTCTTTGATAACCTCAATTGAGACTCCTGGATATGGGGGGGGCTTTGTCTCCTTTCCTTGACTAAACGCCGGAATGAAAGCTAGGGTATGCATCCTTTGGCCTATGGGGCGCACGCCTATGGGTCTTATGGGTTAATGGCCTGTCAACGACGCAATCGGCTTGGCCGGTTGTCCCGTTGATTGGAGGACCGGACGAGCCGAACCTTCCTTTCATGCGGCACATCACCACACTCATTGAACAAACCGGTCCCCTGACGTTTGCCCGTTTTATGGAACTTGCCCTCTATGAGGAAACGCACGGGTATTACATGAAAGGGGAGAGCCGGTCTCGTGCCGCCGCTTCGCCCATCGGTCTGGATGGCGGCGATTTTTTTACCGCCCCCTGTCTGTCGCCGCTGCTGGCCAGGTGTCTTGTTCGCCAGCTTGTGGAAATTGATGAACACCTCGGGCATCCCGCCGTGTTTCATCTTGTGGAGATGGGGCCGGGAGACGGGACGCTGTTCCGGGATATGTTGCGGGAGTGCGACGAGCGACATCCCGCTTTGCTGGCCCGGTTGTCCTGTGTCCTGGTCGAACGCAGTCCGGCCCTTCGGGCGTGCCAGCGGGAAACGTTGTCTGCCTGGACGACGGACGATGGCCGGATGCACTGGGTTGACGATTTGCGTCATGTGTCGGACGGCGGGCTGACCGGTATGCTGTTTTCCAACGAACTGGTGGATGCGTTTCCGGTCCACAGAATCCGGATGGAACAGGACGGTCTGCGGGAATTGTACGTGACCAGCCGCGACGAGGAATTTGTGGAAATCGCCGGAGAGCCGTCAACGCCTGCATTGTCATCGTTCCTGGCCGACCTTGGCGTGGACCTGCCCGACGGGTTTACCACGGAAATCAATCTGGAAGCCGTGAAGTGGATTGAACAGGTCGCCAGGACACTGGATCGCGGCGTTGTGATCACGATTGATTATGGCCACACGTCACGGGATTATTTCGCGCGTGAACGCCGGAACGGAACCCTGATGGGGTACCACCGCCATACGGCTTCGACGAACCCCTATGCGCGCGTGGGCGAACAGGATTTGACCGCGCATGTGAATTTTTCCAGTCTCGCGCGGGCCGGCGAGCGGGCGGGTCTGACCACAGCGGGGTTGACGAATCTGACGCATTTTTTGATGAGTCTGGGGATTGATGAGTTGATTCGGGATGACGACCAGGAATCGCCTCTGGTGAAAGCGGCGGCGCACCTGTTACGCCATCACGGCATGGGAACTACGTTCAAAATTTTGATCCAGCACAAAGGGGCCGGCATCCCGACGTTGCGAGGCTTGCGGCATCGTCCGTTTTTTGATTCGGCGTTGACGGCTGTTCCCGATGTTCCCTGAACACAGGCGCGTATGATGCGAATCCGAAACACTGATTGCGGGGGGCACTGACATGGGCGGCGAATCCGTTCCCGTCAATTATATTCCCATCGTCATCTTTGGCGTTGTGGCTCTGGCGTTTGGCGCGGTGTCGCTGGTGGCGGGCTGGTTCGTGCGCCCGAGTCGTCCCTACCGCGACAAACTCCTGCCGTATGAGAGTGGCAGCCCGCTCTTTATGGATGCCCGCGTGCAGTTTCCCATGCGTTATTACATCATTGCGATGTTGTTCGTCGTCTTTGATCTGGAAATCGTCTTTCTGTTCCCGTGGGCCGTCGTGTTTCACAAGCTGGGGCTGTTGGGACTCATTGAGATGGGCGTGTTTATTTCCATTCTCGTCGTGGGGTTCTGGTACGTCTGGAAAAAAGGCGCGCTGGAATGGGAATGAAAACGTCCGGCTGTTCTGGTGCATTCCATTCCGCCCGATGTGCGGGTGTGCTGGTGTGTCTGATGGTGTTGGCGTCCGCATGCGCCTGTTCGGAAATTTCTTCGGCGAGGCTTGGTGCATTGACTCCCGTGCAGGTGTCGAACTTGACAGGAACGTACAAGGCCGTTCATCGAAGCAAACCTTATACTATGATTGTCCAGCAAGCCAACGCCGGGAAAGACAACAAAAAATTTCTTGTGTCCGGGTTTTTTGATGAACGGAAAAATGATTTTTGGGGCAGTTTGCAGGGGGTGCTTTCGCAAGACATTGAAACGATTAAACAAGGTCTTTGCGACACCTGTCGAACCCATCACCGCAAACAGCGTCGCGACATCAAACCGGCCAAACACGAGACGTGTGACGCCACTCAAACGGCCTTGTGTGCTCCGGACAACCGGACAAATCAGATTGATGCTGTGTGCGCGGAACGCCGTCCGTTGATCACTGCCTCGGCGTATTATCTGCATGCGCCAGGCATGTCCGGCATGTTGTTTCGGCTCTCTGAACGAGGCAAACCATACGGTGATTATTTTGAGTATCTCAAAGGCAACATCCTGCTTCCGGAAAAAGAATATCGGGTCTCCGGTGTTGCGCTCAATGACAACAAAGAACTGTCCCGCATGGTCTTTAAGGAAACCGGGTATGTCCAATTCTTTACATCGGAAGAATTTGGATTCACAAAATACTCCGAGGACGTTTCAGAAACAGTCGCGCAATATGTGGACACGACCGATGCGGTCCGTGACCTGATTAGGCGTGACCCCGAATCCGTCTGCAAAATATAAACACGCTCCGGCATGATTTGCCGGAGCACAACGCTGGATGTGACGACAATGAGTATGCTTGAACGGCAGTTTGAACCCAACATTCTGACCACGAATCTGGATTATCTGGTGAGCTGGTGCCGGAAGTCGGCGTTATGGCCGATGACGTTCGGGCTGGCCTGCTGCGCGATTGAAATGATGGCCTCGGTGTCTTCGCGGTACGACATTGACCGGTTCGGCGCGGGGGTGTTTCGGGCGTCGCCCCGGCAATCCGACGTGATGATTGTGGCCGGCACCGTGTGTCGCAAAATGGCGCCGGTGATTCGGCGCATCTACGACCAGATGGCCGAACCGCGTTACGTCATCTCCATGGGTTCCTGCGCGACGTCGGGCAATCATTACAACAGCTACAGCGTCGTGCAGGGTGTGGATCAGATCGTGCCGGTGGATGTCTATGTGGCTGGCTGCCCTCCGCGTCCCGAAGCGTTGCTGGATGCGTTGATTAAATTGCAGGAGAAGATTCAGAAGGAAAAGGTGTTTGTGAAGTGAAGGTGATTTCGTCATTCCCGCGAAAGCGGAAATCCGGACAGTATTTCTTGTGGGCGAAGAAGCCTGGATTCCCGCTTCTGCTGACAGTCGCGTTGATGCCTGTTGATGTTTGCGCGCAGGAACCGGCAACAAAGCTGGAAGCCTTTGAGCGGCAGACCGGTACGGTGATCACGCAAAGTTATTCAAGGGTCGGAACGGTTAAGCGGTTTTCGACGATATACAGGGATTCGGGAGAGGGCATTCTTTTTACAGTGTGTGTGCAAGAGTTCACCGCTCCTTTAGCGGGAAAGCAGCAGCTTGGTATTTCCATATCTTCATTGGGTTGTTCGAAGGGGTCGCGTGTTGACCATGATGAAATCGGCCCGTTGCTGAATGGCATTGATTACTTTTTGACGAGCGGTCGTCGTGAGTCGCAATCGGAAAATTTTCAAATCTTCTATCGTACAGAGGATGATTTCCAACTCATGACGTTGGGCAGAAACAATGTGAAGGTCATGGTGGAGTATGGCACCAGCAAGCGTTCCATTTCCATTAAGGAACTCACTGACCTTCAGTTACTGATTGCCAAGGCCGGGCAGCAGCTTGATTTAATCAAAACCAGGCCCAAAGGCATCGCTGATCATATCAATTGATATTGACGGGTGGCGTTTGTCACGAACAAGAGGCAGTCACCGTCAATTTAAACATCCGGGAAAACGTGGTTGTTTGGCATTTTAAAAAGCGGGTTTGAGACATGAGATACTTAATCGTCATTGAAGAAACAGCAACGGGATTTTCCGCCTACTCTCCCGATGTTGATGGTTGCATTGCAACGGGAAAAACAACACGGGAAGTGGAAGACAACATGAAAGAAGCGTTGGAATTTCATTTGGAAGAGTTGCGGCTGGAGCACCAGGACATTCCACAGTCGCATACGTATTCAAATTATTTAGAAGTGACAGCGAAAGCGTAACCGCTTATTTCAACACGGTCGTCATTGTATGCACCACATCCTTGAAACCCTGCAAACACGTTTTCCCGAGGCGGTTCTTTCCGTGCGCGAGGATGCGCGGATGGGCGACCTGTCGGCCCAGGTGCGGGCGGCGGATATTGTTGCCGTGGCGCGGTTTCTGCACGACGATCCGGGGATGGCCTTTGATCATCTCACCGACATCTGTTCCGCCGACTATCCCGATGAGCCGGAACGGTTTGAAGTCATCTACCACTTTCTTTCGCTTGCTCATGCCACGCGGATTCGCCTGAAAGCCCGTGTGACCGAAGAACACCCTACAATCAGCACCGTCACATCCATCTGGAAAGGCGCGAATTTTCTGGAGCGCGAAGTGTATGACCTGATGGGGATTACGTTTGAGGGCCATCCCGATCTTCGGCGGATTTTGCTGCCGGAAGATTACGAGGAAGGCTATCCCCTGCGAAAGGATTTTCCCGCCGAGGGCCGGGGCTGGCGAAGCACGTTTGAGTTTCTGCCCCGGTTGGATGAGCCGGTCAGCGAATGGACGGAACAGGACATTCCGCAAACACAACGACACATGTTTATGGCCGGGGATTCTCCTGAATCCGCAAAGCGCACCACCGAATTGTTGCTGAATATGGGGCCGCAACATCCCAGTACGCACGGCGTGTTGCGCGTGGTGCTGGAGCTGGACGGCGAGCGGGTGTCCAAAGCCGTGCCCGACCTGGGGTATCTGCATCGTGGCGTTGAAAAACTCGCCGAGGGGCTTCATTACGCGCAGATCCTGCCGCATACGGATCGCCTGGATTACGTGTGCGCGATGACGAACAATTACGCCTACGTGCGCGCGGTGGAAAAACTGGTGGGCGTGATCGTGCCGGAGCGCGCCGAGTATGTGCGGACGATTGTGGCCGAGGTGCAGCGTATCGTCGGTCATCTGTTCTGGCTGGGTACGCAGGCGTTGGACATCGGGGCCATGACGGTTTTTTTCTGGACGTTTCGTGAGCGGGAAGTGTTGCTTGATCTGTTTGAAACACTCTGCGGTGCGCGGTTGACGGTGAATTATTATCGCATTGGCGGGGTGGACGCCGATCTCACCACGGACATTATTGACCGCCTGCGGGCATTTCTAAAAGCGTTTCCCGGACACCTGCGGGAATATGACACGTTGTTGCAGAACAATCGGATCTGGGTGGCGCGAACCAAAGGCGTGGCGGTGATTTCCATGGAAGACGCGATCAACTTTGGACTCACCGGGCCGACGCTGCGCGGGTCGGGCGTGGCGTACGACGTGCGCAAACTTGAGCCGTATGGTGTCTATGACCGCGTGGAGTGGGAAGTCCCGGTGGGCAAAGACGGCGACACTTATGACCGGTACTGGATTCGCGTGGAAGAAATGAAGCAAAGCGCGCGCATTATTGAACAGGCGCTGGATCTGTTGCCTGATGGCCCCATCATGGCGGATCTGCCGCAGGTGATTCCCCCGCCCAAGCCCAACGTGATGCGGGACATGGAAAGTTTGATCCATCATTTCATCATCTTTACGCAGGGCTTCAAGCCGCCGAAGGGGGAAACGTATTGCGGCACGGAAGTGCCCAAAGGCGAACTGGGGTTTTTTCTGATCAGCGACGGCAGCCCGCGTCCCTACCGGATGAAAATCCGTTCGCCGTCGTTTGTCCATATGGGGGCGTTTGATTTTATGGCCCGCGGCTATCTGATTTCTGATATTATTACCATCTTTGGCACCTATGACATTGTTATGGGGGAATGCGACCGGTGAGTGGTCGCGTTTCGTGGTCGGTCGGCATGGTTTTTGAAAAACATCGAGACACCATCAAGGATTTGCTAAGCCGGTATCCGGTGAAGCGTTCGGCGATTCTTCCGTTGTTGAATCTGGCGCAGCGGGAAGAAGGGTACGTGAGCCAGGCGGCGATGCGCGAGATTGCCGACCTGCTGGATCTCACCCCGCCCCAGGTGTTTGAGACCGCGACGTTTTACACCATGCTCACGCTCAAGCCGGTGGGGAGATTCCACATCCAGGTGTGCCGGTCGCTTATGTGCGCGCTGGTCGGGGCGGATGACCTGCTGGCCTGGTTGAAAGAACATCTGGCCCCCGGTGCGGATGGCACCACGGAAGACGGGCAGTTTACGGTGAGTGCCGTGGAATGTCTGGGGTCGTGCGCGACCGGCCCGATGATGCAAATCAACGACGACTATTATGAGCGGCTCACGCGGGACAAAGTCGGACGGATTGTGAGCGATCTGAAACAGACCGGCGAATGCGGGTTGAAAAGCGGCCCGTTTATGATGCCGGAACGGGGCTGACGCGCGCCGGCGCATGGTTGACCATGAAGACGTTTGAAAAGATTCTCCTGAACAATATGGAACAGCCCGGCTACACGGGGTCGCTTCCCGATTATGAACGGGCCGGCGGGTATCGGGCGTTGAAGAACGTTCTGGATGGTGTGCCTCCCGCCGACGTGATTGAGACGGTGAAACAATCGGGCCTGCGCGGGCGGGGCGGCGCCGGGTTTCCCACCGGCGTGAAATGGGGTTTTATTCCCAAAGACCACCCCGGCCCCCGATACCTGTGTTGCAACGCCGACGAAAGCGAGCCGGGGACATTTAAAGATCGTCAATTGATGGAGCGCGACCCTCACCAGATTCTCGAAGGCATGGCCATCGCCTGTTACGCCATTGGCGCGCACATCGCCTACATCTATATCAGGGGTGAATTCCGGCTTGCCGCACGCATTCTGGAGCGCGCGATTGCCGAGGCCGCACTGGCCGGACACCTCGGCGCCGATATTTACGGCAGCGGTGTCACCGTCAACATCCACGTGCATGCGGGAGCGGGCGCCTATATTTGCGGCGAGGAAACGGCGCTGCTTGAATCGTTGGAAGGCAAACGCGGGAAGCCCCGGACCAAGCCGCCGTTTCCGGCCACGCATGGCCTCTATCAACAACCCACGGTCGTCAACAACGTCGAGACACTGGCCAACGTTCCCCATATTATGAATCGGGGGGCTGCGTGGTATGCGTCTATTGGCGCGCCTCCCAAGAGTTCCGGCACGCGAATCTTTTGTTTGAGCGGTCACGTGCGGCGTCCGGGGAATTATGAACTGCCCGTCAACGCGACGTTCCGGGATTTGATTGAGGAACTTGGGGGCGGTATGCGGTCGGACAAACCGCTCAAAGCCTTTATTCCGGGTGGCGCATCGGCGCCGTTTTTAACGCCGGCTCACGTTGACATCCAAATGGATTTTGAATCGGTGGCCCTGGCCGGGTCAATGTCGGGGTCCGGTGGCGTGACCGTGATGGAAGAAGGCACGAGCATGGTGTGGGCCGCTCTGCGATTGATGGAATTTTTCTATCACGAATCATGCGGTAAATGTACCCCGTGCCGGGAGGGCAGCGCCTGGATCGTGCAGATTCTGCAACGCATTCTGAATAAGCAGGGCCGACCGGGCGATTTGCAGACGCTGACGGACGTGTGCGGCAATATCGGCGGTCGAACGGTGTGCGCGTTCGGAGACGCGGAAATTGCCCCCGTGTTGAGCACGTTGCAATACTGGCGGCCTGAATATGAAACGTTGATTGCCGAGGCTGTCACGCTCGGCGCGAACCGGAAAGAAATCCCCGTGCTAAGCGCGTGAGGTATGGCCATGGTGGTTCGGTTTTTCTGGAAAGATTGTCATGACTGCAACGGTGACGCCCTGTGGGTGGAAGCCACGGCGATTGAGGCGGGATCGCAGGTGTTTCCCCGTCTGTCGGCGGAGCAGATCATCGCCTCCAGAAAACTGGCCGGAGAATCGGGGCATCTGGCGGCGAGCATGATGGGTAAGCCCGGGCTGACGTTTTGCTTTTTGGTCTCGAAAGACCTTTCAGTAATTCGTCCGTGTCAGGTGCATTATCCTGTCCACAATATGTGGAACGCCTACTCGCCGTTCAGGGAAATGTCGGAACGGACGGTGCAGAGCCTGGATGAATTGCGTCATATTGATTTGCCGCAGTACGCCGAGGAACACGAGTAACGGAACAGACCATGCCGATTGCCCCTTCACAAAAAATGGTGACGGTCACGATTGACGGCGTCAGTACGCAAGTGCCGGACGGGACGCTGGTGATTGAGGCGGCGCGCCAACTGGGCGTGATGGTGCCGCATTTTTGCTATCACCCGAAATTGGAATCCGACGCGAATTGTCGGATGTGCCTGGTGGAAATCGAAAAAATTCCCAAACTCCAGACCTCGTGCAGCACGCGCGTGACCGACGGCATGGTCGTGCGGTCTTCTGTCGCGCATGTCGAGGCGGCGCGCCAATCCGTGTTGGAGTTGCTCCTGGGCAATCATCCGCTGGATTGCCCGGTGTGCGATCAGGGGGGCCGCTGCGATCTACAGGATTTTGCGCATGAGTACACGCCCACGGCCGGCCGGTTTCAGGAATTGAAGCGGGTGTTTCCCAAACAATACCTTGGCCCGGTCATTGAAACGCAAATGAACCGGTGTGTGTCCTGCATGCGCTGTGTGCGCTATTGCGGTGAAGTGATTGACGCGCATGCGCTGGCGCCCGTCGGGCGGGGGACCCTCACCCAGATTACGCACTGGGCCGATAATGAACTTGAATGTGACATGTGCGGCGGCTGTATTCAGATTTGTCCGGTGGGGGCCATCACCAGCCGGCTATCCATGTATGACTTTCGTCCGTGGATGCTGAAACGAACGGAAACCATTTGTTCCTATTGCGGGGACGGGTGTCAGATCACGGTTCAGCACAAAGATCAGCAATTGATTGAAGTGAACTCAACGCTCGGGGCCGGCCGCAACGACGGCGATCTCTGCGTCCGGGGGTATTTTGGCTATCACGCCAGTACGCATGCCGGTCGTGTGCGGCGTCCGCTCGTGCGTCAAGCCGATGGCTCATTTGCCGAAACCACATGGGAAGACGCGTTGGAACACGTGGCCCGGCGGTTGACGGCGATTCAATCAACGTATGGTGCGGACGCGATTGGCGGACTCATCACGGCCCGATGTACGAATGAAGACATGTATCTGTTCCAGAAATTCATGCGTCTCGTGATCGGAACGAATCAGATTGATAGCAGCGCACGGTACGGCTATATCAACGGTGTGCGGGCGCTCCGACGAGTCCAGGGCGTTCATCGCTGGACGGTTCGCTATGAAGAGATTGCGCAAGCCGACGGCATCATGCTGATTGGCACCAATCTCCATGCGGCGAATCCCATTACGGCCATCAAGGTGAAGCAGGCCGTGAAGCGCGGCGCGGCGAACCTGATCACGCTGGAAGCCCTGCTTCCGGCCCGTTCAACGGTGAGTAATATCACGACGCTGTCCCGTCATCACCTGACTGTGCGGCGTGGCCGGTTTGACGCGGCTATTTTGGGACTCCTGAAGGCCGTGTGTGACGACAACCTGGTCAATGAGGAGATTGCCGGGCAGTCGCCGCAGTTTGTGGACGCGATACGGACCAGGGTGGCCGGTGTGACCTGGGATGCGATTCAGGAACATTCCGGTCTGTCGCAAACGGATTGTGAAGCGGCGGTGCGGACGTATGCGCGGGCGGAGCGTGCCGTGCTGTTGGTTGGTCAGGACGTGCTGCGTTCGTCTGGGGGAGAAGGGATGGTGACCAATCTCCTGGATCTTCAGATACTGACCGGTCACTTCCGGCGTCAGGGTTCGGGGCTTGGCTGTCTGACGGAAGAGAATAACGAGCAGGGCGCCGTGGAAATGGGGGTCGTGGCCGAATATCTTCCCGGCCCATCCAACCTTCATGCCGAAGCATGGCGCACGACCTTCGCGCAAGCCTGGGGGCGGGATGTGCCAACGGGAGCCTCGGCCACACTGATGGACATGGTGAGCCGGGCGAAAACCGGCAGCATCAAATCGTTGTTTATCGTAGGGGAAAATCCGGTTGAATCGTTACCGCCCGATGCGCAGGTGATTGAGGCGCTGGAGGCGTTGGAGTTTGTGGTCTGTCAGGAAATGTTTTTAACGGAAACCGCGAAGCGGGCGCACGTGGTGTTGCCGGCCTGTTCAGCCATGGAAAAAGACGGCACCTTTACCAATACGGAGGGCCACGTCCAGCGCGTACGCCGGGCGATTGATCCCCTGGGCGAGAGCCGGCCCGATTGGGAAATGTTTTCGGCGCTGTCCGTGTTGATGAATCATCCGATGGAGTACGCGGACGTGAAAGACATCCTCAAGGAAATACGCGGAGTGATTCCGGGGTATGCCCTGTTGGGGCCGACGTCCACGCCGCCGACCGTCAACGAGGAGACTGTGGCGCACTATGTGACCGGCGGGTTCAGAGAGGATATTGACCGGCGTTACACGCTTCGGCCGCTTGATGTTCCGCCGCCGGGGTCGCTGACGTTGCGGTTGGTCCAGTCCCTGTATCATTCGGGAAAATACAGTACGCGCGCGAAGGGGTTGATGGAGGTGCAGGGAGAAGGTCGTCTGCAGATCAACACCGCCGAGGCCCGTCGCCTGGGGATTGCGGACGGCGACGCGGTGCGCCTCTCCAATGAGCGCGGGCAGGCCGCTGTGTCCGTCACGTTGCAGGATCGTGTGCCCGATAACGTTGTTTGGTTTCCCGAACACTTTGACCAGATCGTGCGGGCGTTGTTTTCGTTGCGGGTGGACATGCATACGGGTGTGCCGGTATGGAAGGCGACGGATGTGATGATTGAGAAGGTTCGTTAATGCCGTTCAGGAAGGAAGCATGATCGCATTGATGGGAATGACTGTCCCATGTCACATCAAGGAGTTTTTCTGTGATTGATACCGGAATCAAACTGGCGTTGACCATCTCGCAGATCGCGGTCGTGATGGGTCTGGTGTTGCTGACCGTGGCGGTGCTCACGCTGCTGGAACGCAAGGTGTTGAGTTGGATGCAGGATCGCATGGGGCCGATGGAAGTCGGGCCGTATGGCATTTTGCAGCCGGTGGCCGACGGGTTGAAACTGTTTTTCAAGGAAGACATCATTCCGGCCGGGGCGAATAAAATCATGTTCAGTCTGGCCCCGCTGATCGTGCTGGTGCCGGCGCTGATCGGGTTTGCCGTCATTCCGTTCGGTCCGAATTGGACGGTTGAAATCATGGGGGTGGACTTTAAGCCCTTTGTGATCAGTGATATCAACATTGGCGTGCTCTACATTCTGGCGTTTGCCTCTATTGGCGCCTACGGGGTCATCCTTGGCGGATGGGCTTCCAACAGCAAGTATTCATTGTTGGGCGGACTGCGGTCGGCGGCGCAGTTGATCAGCTACGAACTGAACGTGGGGCTGGCGATTGTCGGGGTCCTGGTGTTGTCGGGCAGTTTAAGTCTGGTCACCATTACAGAAGCGCAAGCCGGAGGGTTCTGGCATTGGTTTGCCTTTGATCCGCTGCCGTTTCCGCAATTCGTGGCCTTTGTCGTGTTTTTGATTGCGTCCATTGCCGAAACCAACCGGTTGCCCTTTGATCTGCCCGAAGCCGAAAGCGAACTGGTGGCGGGGTTCTTCACGGAATACAGCGGCATGCGGTTCGCGTTTTTCTTTCTGGCGGAATACGCGAACATGATTCTGGTGTCGTGCATGGCCACCGTGTTGTTCTTCGGCGGATGGCACGCGCCGTTTGCGTTTCTGCAGGCGCCCGGGGATTTTGCCTGGATCACGGGGATTATGTGGTTTACTGTGAAGGTCTATTGTTTCCTGTTTCTCTTTTTCTGGCTGCGTGCCACGTTGCCGCGATTGCGGTATGACCAGTTGATGCGGTTTGGATGGAAGGTGTTGTTGCCCATCGCCCTGGGGAACGTGGTGGTGACGTCCATTTTCGCGTACATGTTTCCCAATTCGTAACGCCGGAGCAGATCCGTTGATGACAATGATTAAAACATGGGTCAAGTCGCTCATCTTTTTTGAAATCCTCGTGGGGATGAAAGAGACGCTCAAGCATTTGGTGCGCTATCGTCCCATCACCCTGGAGTATCCCCACGTGAAGAAACAGCTCCCCAGCAATTATCGGGGGATGTTGGGGTTGCTGCAGTACGATGACGGCACGGAAAAATGTGTGGGGTGCGATCTGTGCGAAGCGGCCTGTCCGTCACGGGTCATCCGCGTGGTGAGCGCCGAGGTGCCCGGCGAACCCGCCAAACGGTACGCCGAAGAATATTCCATGGATATGACGCGCTGTCTCTTTTGCGGGTTATGCGTTGCGGCCTGTCCGGTGGACGCTCTTGGCATGTCGCAGGAGTTTGAGTGGGCCGTGTACAATAAACGCGATTTGCAGTTAAACAAACAGCAACTGCTGGCCATCGGCGACCGGGCGTTTCCGAAACGGGAAAAACGATTGGAGTTTCAACACCCCAACGTGGCCTGGTTTAACGTGGCCTGTCAGAATATTCCGGAAAAGGAAGTGTAGGGTTTGCGCGGCTGGCCGGTCTCAATCCCATTGTGCGTCGGACATTGCGGTGTCGTGTCACACGTGTGGCCTGCCGGAGGAGGAGACTGTGACGGTCAAAACGGATAAATTTGGACGGTTGGACGTGGTGGAGAATATCCGAGACTATTGGGCAAATGAAGCGAGCGATTTTACTCCGTGGCTTGCAGAGTCTATTGACTTGCTGGGTGAGGCGATTGGCCTTGAACTGGAAGTGGAAGAACGGGAAAGCCGCGTCGGCGATTTCAGCGCCGATATTGTTTGCAGGGATAATGTGGGTGGCCGTACGGTGATCGTGGAAAATCAATTTGACAAAACAAATCACGACCACTTGGGGAAACTCTTGACGTATGCCGCAGGCAAGGAAGCCAGAGTGACGGTATGGATTGCGGAAGAATTCAGGGATGAACATCGTGCCGCCCTTGACTGGCTGAACGAAAATACTGCCGAAGGCGTTCATTTCTTTGGCATTGAAATAGCGCTGTTGAAAATCGGCGATTCTGCTCCCGCTCCGGAATTTCACGTTGTCTCCAAACCCAATAACTGGAAGAAGACATTGCGGCCCGATCCTAACTTGACCGAGACGCAAAAACTACAGCTCAAGTTTTGGAAGGGGTTTCTGGATCTGGTGGCACAGGGCAAAGGCAAATCCAAGCCAGTATCGCCATACCCTAGCGGATGGATAAGCTTTCCCATTCGTCGGAGCGGTTTCCATTTGGACGTGACTATGGGCATTCGAAAGAGTCAAATCGCTGTCCAGCTTATTATGGATGGAGAGAATGCAAAGGCTCATTATCACCTTTTGCTTCAAGAAAAAGATGAAGTGGAAAAGGAGCTTGGTCACTTGGAATGGCGTGCATTGCCAGACCATCAACAAAAACAAGTCAATCTTCGGCTGAAAGATTGTGATGTAAGAAACGAAAAACAGTGGGGCTATTTCCATTCATGGTTATATAAACACCTGGAAGAATTTTACACAGTTTTCCATAAACGCATACAAGATCTGAATGCCGATGATTGGCAATCTTCGGAAGCGCAAGACGAAGACGATTAATGTGCAAGGAATTCACATTCAAGCGTGAGAGCGTATCAGGTACGCGCAACATCTGCCGCATTTCCCTGCCTGGTCAATACGCAAGCGTCGTTGACGAGAGAGCGGCATGACCGTGGCCACACTCGTCTTCTTCTATTTTGCCGCGATCATTCTTCTCACCGCCGCGCTTGTCGTCGCGCTTCGCAATCCCATCTATAGCGCTCTGTCTCTGCTGGTCATGTTTTTTCATGTGGCGGGGTTGTATATCACGCTGCACGCCGAATTTCTGGCCGCCATTCAAATCATTGTGTATGCGGGGGCCATCCTGGTGCTGTACCTGTTTGTCGTGATGTTGCTGAACGTGAAACGCGATGAGCGGTATAGCCGACAGTGGCCCGTGGCATTGTTTCTCGGCGCGGTGCTGTTGACCGAAACCATCCTGCTTGCCGTGAGTCGCGGGTTGACTGTGGCCTCTCCGAGTCCCACGGCGGCAGGGGAGAACGTGGCGGGGAACACGGAAGCAATCGGGGAGGTCTTGTATTCCACCTATCTGTTCCCGTTTGAAGTTGCCTCGCTCATTTTGCTGGCCGCCATGATCGGCGCGGTTATCCTGTCCAAGAAGGACATCATGGAGTCGAAGTCCTCTCTCTGATGACTGTGGAACAACACCCTGGTATCGCGTCTGTCATCCGATAGCTGAACAGTCAAAGCATGATCTGATTATGAAACAGCAATCTCCGAGAAGCCGAACGCTGACTTGCGGCAAAGACGATGTTGACCGACTGTCGGCCGATATCAGTTACGTCAATCATCCTGTCAGCCTTGCGGATATCGGCGGGAAAATCATTTGCGGCGATACCTTTGGTGTGGCGGAAAAATTACCCGTGGGGTTTGTTGATCTCCTGATTCTGGACCCGCCCTATAATCTCGCCAAAGACTATCACGGCCACTGCTTCAAAGAAAAAGAGAAGGCGGAGTATCAGCAATGGTTTCAGCGCGCCGTTGAAGCCTTCATGCCGACTCTCAAGTCAACAGCGACGGTGTATGTGTGCTCTGATTGGAAGACGTCCGTGCTGATCGCTCCGATTCTTGAAATGCGTTTCCACGTTCGCAATCGGATTACATGGGAACGGGAAAAGGGACGCGGTGCGAAAGGCAATTGGAAGAATAATACGGAGGATGTGTGGTTCTGCACGGTGTCCGATTGCTACAACTTTGATGTGGATTCCGTGAAATTAAAACGGGAGGTGGTCGCGCCGTACAGGGTGGACGGGAAGCCGAAGGACTGGAATGAGGAAACGAATGGCAACTATCGCCTGACTCATCCATCCAACATCTGGACGGATCTCACCATTCCGTTTTGGTCCATGTCGGAAAATACGGATCACCCAACGCAGAAACCTGAAAAGCTGATTGCAAAACTTCTGCTGGCCAGTTCAAAGCAGGGCGACTTTGTGCTTGATCCGTTTTTGGGCAGCGGGACGACGGCCGTCGTTGCGAGAAAACTGAACAGGGCTTTTTGCGGGATTGAGCTGAACAGGGATTATTGCTGCTGGGCGTTGAAACGGCTGGAGATGGCCGCCTCTGATTCCACGATTCAGGGATACACAGACGGTGTGTTCTGGGAACGCAATGCTCGCAACAGGCGGACGATAAGAAAATCGCAACCCCCCAAACAGGCATGGCTCACATTGTGAGGTCTTCTTTTGACGATGGCGGTCATGATGTGGAAGTGGCGCATGACTCACTGCCGCCGGGTTGTTGTGTGATGAGCATTCCGTCGTTCACCGTACGCGATAAGGCGGCCTCATGAACGTGCCCGTGGAATTCTACATGGTGTTGAGCGGGCTGGTGTTCCTCATTGGTCTTGTGGGCGTTCTGGTTCGTAAGAATCTGATTGTCATTCTGTTGTCCATTGAGTTGATGTTGAATGCCACGAACATCAATTTCGTGGCCTTTTCCTCCCATTTCGGCAATCTGGCGGGACAGGTCTTTGTGTTCTTTGCGCTCACCGTGGCCGCCGCCGAAGTGGCCGTGGGCCTGGCCATCATTATTGCGTTGTACCGCCATCATGCGAGTATCAACGTTGACGATTTCCGTTTGTTGAAATGGTAGCCCTTCCATGTTGTACGCCCTGATTCCCATCTTGCCCCTGCTGGCGTTCATCGTGCTTGGCCTGGCCGGGCATATGGTGAAGGCCCGCGCGCACCTCATTGCGGTGCCTGCCGTCGGGGTGTCCTTCCTGCTCTCGGTGCTGGCCTGCGTGGAAGTCGCCAACGGGCGCGTACTGGACATTCCGTTGTACACGTGGGTGACATCGGGCGATCTCACCATTCGCATCGGACTGTACGTGGATCAGTTGACGGCGGCCATGCTGTTGCTGGTCACCGTCGTCAGCGGCCTGGTGCATGTCTATACCATGGGGTATATGCATGGCGATCCGGGCTACGCGCGATTCTTCGGCAACGTCTCGCTCTTTACGTTTTCCATGTTGATGCTGGTCATGTCCGATAACTTCCTCCAGTTGTTTGTGTTTTGGGAAGCGGTGGGGTTGTGTTCCTATTTGCTGATTGGGCACTGGTATGAACGTCATGCGGCACGAGCGGCGGCCACCAAGGCATTTATCGTCAACCGAGTCGGCGATTTCGGATTTCTGCTCGGCATCCTGTTGGTGTTTGTGGTCTTTGGGACATTGGAGTACCAGCCGGTGTTTTCCGGAGTCGCGGCACATGCCGGCGCCACGGTGGATCTGCTGGGCGCCGTTGGCGGCGGATGGGAAGTGTCCGCACTGACACTGATCGGTCTGCTGTTGTTTGTCGGCGCCGTTGGAAAGTCCGCGCAGGTTCCGTTGCACGTGTGGTTGCCGGATGCCATGGAAGGGCCGACGCCCATTTCCGCCCTCATTCACGCCGCAACCATGGTGACCGCCGGGGTTTTTATGGTGGCGCGGATGGCCCCGCTGTATAACGCGTCTCTCGTGGCCATGAATGTCGTGGCTGTCACGGGGGGGGTGACCATGGTGATCGGCGCCACGATTGCCCTGACGCAATACGACATCAAGCGCGTGGTGGCCTATTCAACCTTGAGTCAACTCGGGTACATGATGATGGCGTGCGGGCTGGGCGGGTACGTGGCGGGGATGTATCACCTGCTGACGCACGGGGCCTTTAAGGCGTTGTTGTTTCTGGGATGCGGGTCCATCATTCTGGCCGTCCATCATGAGCAGGACATGCGACGCATGGGCGGCCTGAAAGCGACAATGCCCGTGACGTACTGGACATTCGTGATTGGCGCGCTGGCGCTGGCCGGCTTTCCTTTCACCGCCGGATTTTTCAGTAAAGATGCGGTGTTGCTGGCCGCCTGGCAGGCGGGGTCGCTGGGGCAGATTCTCGCCGTTCTGGGAGTGCTCACGGCCGGCTTGACGGCGTTCTACAGTTTCCGTTTGGTGTTTGTCGTGTTTTGGGGAGAGTCGCGGGTTGATGCGCGTCATGCCGGCCAGGTGCGGGAACAACCCTTCGTCGTGATTGTGCCGCTCCTGGCGCTGGCCGTGTTGAGTATTCTGACCGGATACCTGGGCATTCCAGATTTTCTTCAACATGCGTTCCCTGGCAGTGACGGTGGCGGACAGCATGGCGCCGCCGCCACGGGCATGATGATCGCGGCGACACTGGCGTGCTTGATCGGCATAGCCGCGGCCTGGGTTCTCTATGTGCAATCACCCGACTGGCCCGACCGTCTCGTGAAGCGATGGCATGGGTTGTATCAGGGGTCGTTCCACAAATGGTACGTGGATGAAGCCTATGACAAGGCGTTGGTGCAGCCGACGTTTCTGCTTGCCGACCGGATGTGGAAAAAGGTGGACGTGGCGATTATTGATAACGCGGTGAACGGCGTGGCCCGTGGGGTTGCCTGGTGGGGCTGGATGGCCCGCCTGATTCAAACCGGCGAGACCCAGCATTACGCACTGGGCATGACAGTGGGCGCCGTGCTGATTTTAACGGCGTATCTGCTGGTGTAATGCGTCTGTTGTTGTGACGAACAGGGATAACTGACATGGCTCCTGCATCCGGCGGATTCCCCTGGCTGACTCTGGTTGTCTTCCTGCCTTTGGCGGGTGCGATGATCCTGATTCTGCTCAAAGACCCCATGGCCAAATGGGTGGCTCTGGGCGTGTCTTCGCTGACGTTCCTCGCCTCGCTTCCCCTGTGGGTTCTGTTCAATGAGTCCACGGCCGCCATGCAGTTTGTCGAAACGCATCAATGGATTGCCTCGCCCTCCATTCATTACGCCGTGGGCGTGGATGGGATCAGTCTGCCCCTGGTGCTGTTGACGACCATGCTGACGCCGCTCTGCATCGTGGTGTCCTGGAGGTCAATCGAGACGCGCGTCAAAGAATTCATGATCAGCCTGCTGGTGATGGAAACCGCCACGGTTGGCGTGTTCGTCGCGTTGGACTTTGTGCTGTTCTACGTGTTCTGGGAAACCATGCTGATCCCCATGTATCTGTTGATCGGGGTCTGGGGCGGCCCCAATCGCATGTACGCGGCCATGAAGTTTTTTCTCTATACCCTGGCCGGGAGCATCCTGCTGCTCGTGGCGATTCTCGTCCTCTATGTGTACGCCGGAGAGCAGTCGTTCGATATTCTCACGTTGAGCCAGGCCACATACGCGCCATGGTTGCAGGCATGGTTGTTCTGGGCCTTCTTTGCCGCGTTTGCCGTGAAGGTGCCGATGTTTCCGTTTCATACGTGGTTGCCGGACGCGCACGTGGAAGCGCCAACCGCGGGCAGTGTGATTCTGGCGAGTGTGTTGCTCAAGCTGGGCGCCTATGGATTTTTACGTTTCTCATTGCCCATGCTGCCGGATGCCACGCAACAGTTTGCCGCATGGGTGATGATCCTGTCGGTGGTGGCCATTGTCTATGGCGCCTATATGGCCCTGGCCCAGTCCGATCTCAAGAAACTGATTGCCTATTCCAGCGTGAGTCACATGGGATTTGTCACGCTGGGCATTTTTGCGTTGAACGCGCAGGGGATTGAGGGCGCCATTGCGCAAATGGTCAATCACGGCATCACCACGGGCGCGCTCTTTCTCTGCGTGGGGATGCTCTATGAGCGGACGCATAGTCGAGCCATCGTTGACAATTCCGGGTTGGCCAAACCCATGCCGTTGTATGCCACGTTCCTCGTGATCTTCGCGTTGTCCTCCGTGGGCTTGCCCGGCATGAACGGTTTTGTCGGAGAATTTCTGGTTCTGCTCGGGACGTTTGCGGAGAGTAAATTGGCTGCGACCTGCGCGGCGCTGGGGGTCATTCTGGCGGCGGTCTATATCCTGTGGATGTTGCAACGCGTGGTGTATGGCGAGCCGGCGCCGCACATGGCGTCGAAACTGCGTGATCTGAACTGGTGTGAAGTCGGCACGTTGGCGCCTCTGGCGTTCCTGGTATTCTGGATTGGGCTTTATCCCAAACCGATGCTGGACGTGATGCATGTCAGTGTTGATCATCTTGTGCATCGTGAAGCGAACGTCATCCTTGTGGAAGATGTCCCCACATTCTCACCGGATAGCCTGACCACACGGGCTTCCGTCATCCCTGACGCGAGAAAGGCCGCAAGACCATGACGCTTCCCCTCGCGGATATGGTGACGATTCTGCCGGAGTTGATCGTCGTGGTGGCTGCCTGCCTCGTCTTCGCGCTGGAACCGATTACCCCACCGAACAGGAAAGATATGCTGGCGTGGATGAGCGTGGCGGCGCTCGTGGCGTGTTTCATCGTGACCGCGAACGGCATGGGTGATCGGGTGTATGCGTTCAGCAATCTCGTGGTGGTGGATGCGTATGCCTCGTTCTGGAAACTGTTGCTGTACGTCGTGAGCGGCCTCACGATCCTGCTCTCCATCGGGTATCTCAAAGAAGAGCGGATTGATCTGGCCGAATACTACGGGTTTCTGCTGCTTTCCCTGACGGGCATGATGATCATGGTCTCCGGATCCGACCTGCTGGTCCTCTATCTCGGCATTGAGTTGATGTCCATCCCGCTCTATGTCCTGGCGGGATTCAAACGGTTTGAAGCCAGGGCCGTGGAATCGTCAGCCAAGTATTTTATTCTGGGCGCGTTCTCATCCGGACTGTTGCTCTATGGCATCTCGCTTATTTTTGGCGCCGTCGGCAGCACGCGTCTTGTGGACATTGCCGTCGTGGTCGCCGCGCGTGGTCTGAACGACCCTCTGATTCTGGTTGCCATGACGCTGTTGATTGTCGGGTTTGGCTTCAAGGTGGCGGCGGTGCCGTTTCACATGTGGACGCCGGACGTGTATCAGGGCGCGCCCACGTCGGTCACCGCGTTTATGGCCGTGGCGTCAAAAGCCGCGAGCTTCGGCGCGTTGCTTCGGGTGATGCTGGAAGGCTTCGGGGGCGTGAAACCGAATTGGACCGGACTGATGCTGGGTCTATGTCTTCTCACCCTGATCCTGGGGAACCTCGTCGCGATTGTGCAGACCAACGTGAAGCGCATGTTGGCGTACTCAAGCATTGCGCATGCCGGGTATGCGTTAATCGGGTTGGTCGTGGCCGGCTGGGCCGGCGACAACGCCGGACTCTCGTCGCAAGGCGTGTCCAGCATGATGCTCTATCTGGCCGTCTATTCCGTGATGACCCTTGGGGCCTTCTCCGTCGTGGCGATTCTTCGACGCGGGGGTGTGGAAGGCGAAGAGCTGGAGGACTTCACCGGTCTGGCCAAACGTCACAAGGGCGCGGCGTTTGCGATGTTGCTGTTTATGGTCTCGCTCGCCGGCATTCCCCCGACGGCCGGCTTCATCGGAAAATTGTATCTGTTTATGGCTGCCGTCAACGCCGGTCTGACCTGGCTGGCCGTGGTCGGGTTGATCTTCGCCGCCGTTTCCGCCTTCTACTATCTACGCGTCGTGATGGTCATGTATATGCGCGACCCCTCGCCCGACCAGGCACGCACCACGCATCTGGCCCTGTCTCCAACCGCCATCATCGTTTTGATGTGTGCCGCCGCGGGTGTGGTCCTCGTCGGTGTATATCCCGGACCGCTCGTCGCCTTCACGGCTTCCGCCGTGTTGCCGTAAGTGAGACAAACCGGAGCGAAGCATCAAGTGGGAGGCACATGAACGAAGCCACCGCCCGCATCAAAATCAACAGATTGCTTGAAAATGCGGGCTGGCGCTTCTTCGACGAAGGGGAGAAGCCCGCCAACATTCGTCTTGAATCAGGCGTCACAATAACAACGTCGGATCTTGACGGTTTCGGCGATAACTTCGAGAAGGCGAGCCGGGGGGTTGTTGATTTTTTGCTTCTGGATGACAGAGGCCGACCACTCATTGTTCTGGAAGCCAAATCAGAAGACAAGAAGCCGCTGGTCGGCAAAGAACAAGCTCGCAAGTATGCCCGCTCGCAGCGTTGCCGCTTTATCATCTTGTCGAATGGCAATCTGCATTACTTCTGGGATCTGGAACATGGCAATCCCCACATCATCACCTCGTTCCCGACGCCGGATTCAGTTGACGGTTACAAAAACGTTACTCCCAATCCGCAACGCCTGATTGACGAGCCGGTCGGCGAAGATTACATCGTCCTCACCCAGCGTCCGCATTACGCATCCGAAGCGGCGTGGAAGAACGAAGCCGAGCGGCCCGGCTTCGTTCATGCCAACAAACTTCGTTTTTTGCGTCCCTATCAACTGCGAGCCGTTCATGCCCTGCAAGGGGCGGTGAAGAACGGCAAAGACCGCTTCCTGTTTGAGATGGCCACCGGCACGGGAAAGACGCTCACCGCCGCCGCGGTGATCAAGCTGTTTCTGCGATCCCGCAATGCCCGCCGCGTGCTGTTTCTGGTGGACAGGCTGGAGCTGGAGGAACAGGCCAGGAAGGCGTTTGTCGCGTTGCTGGCGTCCGATTTTCAGGCCGTCATCTACAAAGAGAAGCGCGACGACTGGAGGTCGGCGGAGATCGTGGTCACCACGGTGCAGTCCCTGCTGTTCAACAACAAATATCAACGGCTCTTCTCACCCACGGACTTTGATCTGGTGATCTCCGACGAAGCGCATCGCTCCATCGGCGGCAACGCCCGTGCCGTGTTCGAGTATTTCATCGGATACAAACTGGGTCTCACCGCCACCCCGAAAGATTATCTCAAAAAAAGCGATGATGCCGATTCCGCCACCCGTGACCCGCGCGAAGTCGAGCATCGGCTGTTGCTTGATACCTACGCCACCTTTGGCTGTGAAAGCGCCGATCCCACGTTCCGCTATTCGTTGCTTGACGGGGTCAGGGACGGTGTCCTCATCAGTCCCACGGTTGTGGACGCCCGAACGGAAGTGACCACGCAACTGCTGTCCGATGACGGCTTTGTCGTTCCCGTGACCGATGACACGGGCGAAGCACAGGATGAGACCTACAAGCAGCGGGAATTCGAGAAACGCTTCTTTTCCGATGCGACCAATGCGATCTTCTGCAAAACCTTTCTGGAAAACGCGCTGCGCGATCCCGTCAGCTGTGAGATTGGTAAATCCATTGTCTTTGCCGTCAGCCAAAATCACGCCGCGAAACTCACCCAGGTTCTAAACGAGATGGCGCATCGCATGTTCCCCGGCAAGTATCATTCGGATTTTGCCGTGCAGGTTACCTCGCAGATCGCGGACGCCCAGCAGTTCACTACCAACTTCACGAACAACAACCTGCTTGGCTCCGGCAATATTCTTTCCGGATACCGCACCAGCAAGGCCCGCGTCTGCGTGACGGTCGGGATGATGACCACCGGCTACGATTGCCCGGACATCCTGAACCTCGGCCTCTTTCGGCCTGTCTTTTCGCCCACGGATTTTATTCAGATCAAAGGGCGCGGCACCCGCAAACATAATTTTCTCGACCAGCTCTTCGACAACAACATCAAGGATAGCGTGACTCAACCGGAAAAGAGCGCGTTCAAGCTCTTCGACTTTTTCGGCAACTGCGAATATTTTGAAACAGAGTTCAACTATGACGAGGTCGTGGAGTTACCACGTTCTCGGACCAACGGCGGACATGGCGAAGGCGGCACCGGGTCGGTGACACGCCTTGGCAGCCATGAACACGTGGGCCAGGACATTCTCCTGACGATGGTGCAGGAAACCATCGGAGTTGAGGGAATGAAGATTGATCGTATGTTCTTCAACCGGTTTGCGGACACGGTTCGTGGAGACGAAGCCATTGTGCGAGCCGTTGAAGCCGGGGAGTGGGATCGTGTCATGGACTATGTGAATCGAGCCGTCTTCAATAAGCCCGAAGAGTATTATACTCTCGCCAGGTTGCGCCGGGCCGCTGCGGTGGATCGTCAACTGACTCTGCGCGAAATTCTGGAGAAGGTCTTTGACATCATTCCGCGCTTCAAGACCAAAGACGAATTGCTGGAAGAAGAATTTGCCAAGTTTGTCGCCGACCACAAACCTGAACAGGCCAAGTCCATTGTGGCCATCAGGAATTTTTTCAAGGCCTATGCGACCGACAGTTATCTCCGCGATAGCATTGACAGACGGCAGTTCTCGGCCCTGGCCACTTATCCGGCCTTCTCTATAAAAGACTTGAAGGTCGTGCCGAAGGCATACCGCGTCATCATTCCCAGGTACATCAAAAACTACGTTCCCTTGAGTCAGTTTGCCTCATAGGCATCCGCGTGGTTTTGTGTGTTGTGGTTTCTCTCGTCTGCCAAGCTGAAGGGCTATGACGGATTCAAAGCGGATTCTGATACTGGCCGGGCCAAACGGCTCCGGAAAAACAACGTTCGCAACGGAATTTCTGCCGAACGAAGCGGATAGCCCGATCTTTGTCAACGCCGACATCATCGCCGCCGAATTGAGCCAGAATCAGCCGGCGCAGGCCGCTGTTCGTGCGGGCAGAATAATGTTGAACGAAATTCTCGCGCGCATCCGACACGGTGACACGTTTGCATTTGAGACCACGTTGAGCGGTCGAGGCTATGCCCGCCGGATTCCGCGGTGGCAAAGCCAAGGCTACAGGGTCAAACTGTTTTTTCTCAAATTGCCGACACCGGAGGTCGCCATAACCAGAGTGGCTTTGCGTGTTTCACAAGGCGGGCATAAAATTCCCGAAGACGTGATTCGTCGCCGTTTCCATGCGGGATGGCGCAACTTTGAGCGCATCTACAAGCCATTGGTGGACGAATGGGCGCTCTATGACAACCAGGGAAAAACTCCGTTGTTATTGGAAGAGTGGATCAGGCCATGACCAGGAAGCCATCTGAACAAAAACGCAGCGCAGACCTTGCCGGCGCCGAAATCGCCATGCACAGGGCGGCCAAACGCGCGCGCCGCATCGCCGAAGAAACCGGCACGCTTGAACTGTTTACTCGGTTACAAGAACTCGGCGCATCTGATGACCGGGTGTCGGAAGAAGCCGACCAATCCACGCATCCCCCCGCGCCCCCCTCAAGGTAAGCACTTGAGTCGGCCATGCTGGATTCCGAAACCAAACACCGCATAGACACCGCCCGCAATATCCTTGTCGGCAAAGTGCCCAACCCGCAAGCGCAGGTGGAGCAGATCACCTTTGCCCTCATCTACAAATTCATGGACGACATGGACGCCGAGGGTAAGGAACTGGGCGGCAAGCGCACGTTCTTCTCCGGCAAATTTTCCCGCTATGGCTGGGCTAAGCTGATGCGTTCCGGCCTGGGTGGGCACGAAGTCTTGAAGCTCTATTCCGAGGCCATCGCCAAGATGCCGGAGAACCCAGGCATTCCGCTGCTCTTTCGAGGCATCTTCAAAAACGCCTACCTGCCCTACCGCGACCCCGAAACCTTGCGCCTGTTCCTCAAGGTCATTGATGAGTTCACCTACGACCATTCCGAGCGCCTCGGCGACGCGTTTGAATACCTGCTTGCCATTCTTGGCTCACAGGGCGACGCCGGGCAATTCCGCACCCCGCGCCACATCATAGACTTCATCGTGGCGGTTCTTGATCCGAAAAAAGATGAAACGATACTTGACCCGGCCTGCGGCACCGCCGGCTTCCTTATTTCTTCCTACAAACACATTCAACGCGCCAACACCGACGCCGACGGCAATCCAACCATGACCCCAGACGAAAAAGGCCGCATGGCACGAAACATCAGCGGCTACGACATTGCCCCGGAAATGGTACGTCTGTCGTTGGTGAATCTGTACCTGCACGGTTTTGTTGACCCGCACATCTTTGAGTACGACACCCTCACCAGCGAAGACCGCTGGAATGAATATGCGGACGTGATTCTGGCCAATCCTCCGTTCATGTCACCGAAAGGCGGCATCCGCCCGCACAACCGATTTTCGGTGCAATCCAAACGCAGCGAAGTACTGTTTGTGGACTACATGGCCGAGCACCTGATGCCCCGAGGCCGGGCTGGCATCATCGTGCCGGAAGGCATTATCTTTCAGAGCCAGAACGCCTATAAGCAACTGCGCAAGATGTTGGTGGAAAATTATCTCGTCGCCGTCGTGTCGCTGCCGGCTGGTGTGTTCCAACCTTACTCTGGCGTCAAGACTTCCATCCTGATTCTGGACAAGTCGCTAACGAAACGGGCGGATTGTATCGCGTTTTTCAAGTTAGAGAACGACGGTTTTGATTTAGGGGCGCAACGTCGACCGATAGATAAGAATGATCTGACGCAAGGGCAAAGTGAGATTGGTGAATATCTGCGGCGGTTGCGGGCGGGCGAATCCGTGGTAGATTTTGAGCCTGTACTGGGGGTGGTGATTGAGAAAGAGAAAATCACCGCCGATGATGATTGCACTTTGAGCGGTGAGCGGTATCGGACTCGCGATGAAAGATTTTCCCAATATCCGCATGTTCAGCTTGGCGAAGTCGTCGAGATACTCGATTCGCTCAGACGTCCAATAACCAAACACGATAGAAAATTAGGTCCGTATCCCTACTATGGTGCGACGGGGATTCTCGACTACGTAGAAGGATACCTATTTGATGAACCGCTTGTCTTGGTTGGCGAGGACGGTGCCAAGTGGGGACCTGGAGAACAGAGTGCATTTCCGGTAGAAGGTAAAGTGTGGGTGAACAACCATGCTCATGTCCTGCGACCGAATCGAGTTCGTCTCATTGATCGCTTCCTTATCGAGATGCTCAACAAAGCCGACCTGTCGTCACACATAACTGGTGTAACAGTTCCCAAGCTTAACCAAATGAAGCTTCGTGCCATTCAAATTCCCTTGCCGCCGCTGGAAGTGCAGAAGGAGATCGTAGCGGAGATTGAGGGCTACCAAAAAGTCATAGACGGTGCCCGTGCCGTAGTAGAAAATTACCGCCCACACATCCACATTGAACCAGATTGGCCGATGGTGGAATTGGGAGAAGTTTGCGATGTCCGCGACGGCACACACGATAGTCCCCAATATGCCCTCAAAGGCTATCCACTGATTACCTCGAAAAACCTTAAGCATGGTTTTATCGACTTCACCGACGCGAATCTCATTTCACGCGAAGATCTCAATGCGATTAATAAACGGTCGAAGGTGGATGCGGGTGACATCTTAATGCCAATGATCGGCACAATTGGAAATCCAATTGTTGCCGATGCAACCCGTGAATATGCGGTTAAAAATGTAGCCTTGATCAAGTTCCCCAAGGGCTGCCAAGTCGATAACCGATTTCTCAAGGACTTGCTCGATTCTGTGGCAATGCAGAGCCGATTTGATCGGCAATCAAGTGGCTCAACCCAAAAGTTTATCTCTCTTGGTTTCATTAGAAAGCTCGAAATCCCCCTCCCGCCCCTCGTCACCCAACAAGCCATCGTAGCGGAGATCGAAGCCGAGCAAGCGCTGGTGGCTGCCAACTGCGAGCTTATCACCCGCTTCGAGCAAAAGATCCAAGCCACTCTCGCCCGCATTTGGGGTGAGGATGAGTCGGCGACGGACGTGTGATCTATGGATTTAAAATGCTTTCTACATGATCGAACAAATTTCATGCGATATTTCTATGAGCATGCGGTGTCGCCATTCTATAAAATAGTCCATGCCATTGAGAATGAGCAGGAGCCATTTATCCCACCGTATAGCGAAGACGGAGAACCGCCATTTTGGGATGAATGGATAGAGGCCACAGCAGGTATCAATACTGTTGGTCATGTTGTGCTATCAATGGTTTCATCATCGTTGCAATTATTCCTGAGAGAATGGGTCAATCGCTTCAATTCAGACCATAGGATGCAGTTTCAAAAACAATCCAAGAAAAATGGCTGGCTACATGCGTATAAAAAAACATTTCGTGAATTAGGACTTGATATGAATGCATGCCCAGCAGACTGGGAACTTATTGAGCAAGTTATCCTGGCGAGGAATCGGATTCAGCACCCAGAAGATTTAACCAGTTTGCATGTCTACTACTCAAAAAAGGATTTAACAAAATTTCCTCGCCCATTATTCATAGATGAATTTGAAATGGCCGAACTTGAAAAATACGATAACAAGGAGATTGACTTGCGGTTTCGGCCTTTAGTGACAGTGACTAAAGAGCAAGTCCTTGAAGCAATTGAACATGTAGAGTCTCTGTGTAACTGGTTGGAGGAAAAACATTGGGAATCAATAAGAGCACAATCATCGAATAAATAGTTAGGAAACAGAATGAGCCAAGCCGAAAGCCATAAAATAAGATTCCGCATTACAGGACGCGCTTTTAACGAAGGCAGTCCAATTCATCTCGTTTCTAAAGCATTGAAAGACTTGCAGGGAATTCTCGATAAGCCATATCTTCACATAGAGAAGAAAGGCCGTCTTTCAAGGCAAGATCGTTCTTCGTTTCTGGTGTTAGTTTCTTCCATGCGTCAAGGTTCTTTCGTTGCTGACTTAGAAATCATTTATCAAGCATCTCAGGTATCGTTTCCATTCGTTGCAACGCTTGGTCCCCAAGCTGTTTGGGGTTATGCCACGGAGACTTGGAAATTCCTGAAATTGATATTTGAACGTGCGAAGAACGGTGAAAGCCGGACGCCCGTCATCGTGAGGCGAACCCGGGCCGACCGTTGAATGGCCCTCACGCCATTGCCGCACGTTTTCCTGATGCAGTTTTTTTGTGGTTGGCCGCATGGGTGATGCGTGTGATCTTGATATGTCGGGCATTTTTCATGGCCTGCGCAAGATCATAGGCCGCCTGTAGCTGATGCCACGCGGTGGCGCCGCCTCCGAATGCCTTGTCGAGCCGGATGGCCATTTCCGGAGATACTCCCGAATGGCCATTCACAATATCCGAAAGGTGCTTGCGACTGACGCCGAGCTTGGGAGCGGCATCCGTAATGCTAAGACCTAATGGCTCCAGACAATCGTCGCGAACGGATAGCCCGGGGTGTGGTGGGTTTTTCATCGGCATGGTTTGCTCCCTGTTCGTGGTATTTTGCTAATGGTAGTCAACCAGATCAACATCGCAAACATTCATTCCTTTAAAACGAAAAATAATCCTCCAGTTTCCGGAAACGTTCACCGACCAGTAACCTTTCAGGTTGCCTTTCAAGGGATGCAGCCGGAAGGCCGGGAGATTCATGTGTCCAGGATCGGTTGCGATATCGAGACGGAACAATATGCGTCTTATTTTGTTGGCATGCGCGGCCGATATCTGCTGCGAAGATATGCTGCTGTATAGGCGCTCAAGCCCTTTGTGCCGAAAGCCGATGATCATGTACTTATTGTAACCTGTTACTTATCAGGTTTCAATTTGTTTTCTCGGCGTTTATGGTGTGGCCGGTAGCGCCTTCGTTCGCACTCAATGCCCCGCGTCTTATATTTCAACCTCCACGGTGATGGCGTGAATCTCCAGGGCCGTCTCTGTTGCCTTTTTTGCATCAAGGGTTTGCGTGAGTCCACGGTCATTCGTCGCTCTGGCCATGATGGTGTATTCGCCGCCTGCGGGGATGGGCCATTGATAGCTCCAGTGTGTCCATGTCTGCGGGGAACGTTTGGGAAGGAGCGTGCCGGTGTTCCAGGTTTTTCCGGCATCCGTGCTGACTTCAATGGCGTGAATCGTCCGGCGTCCGTTAAAGGCGATGCCTTTGATTGTGTAGCGGGGCGTCGTGATGAGTTCCCGGTCGCCCGGCACGTCAATGCGTGAGGACAGTTTCACCAGTGCGGTGTCCGACCAGCTTTGTTGTTGCCAGTATCCTTTGTAGTCGTAATCCACCAGTTCCAGCCCGGTCAGCCATTTGACGTTCTTCATGCCGTAGATGCCCGGCACGATCACGCGGGCGGGATACCCGTGGTCGGGCGGCAGAGGGACGCCGTTCATTTTCACGGCGAGCAGGACATCGTCTTCCAACGCGCGGGATACGGGGAAGCTGTCGGAATACTTGTCCGCTCCGCGCAGCACAAGATCAAACGCTTTGGGGTCGAACCCCGCTTCGTCGAGCAGGTGATTCAGTTTGACGCCTTCCCATTCGGCCGTTCCGATGGAGTAGCCGCCGACCGTGTTGCCGATACATTCCAGCGTCGCGATCATTGTTGTCTGCGGTCGTTTCAGCAAATCTTCAAACGACCACGTGCGCGGGTTGTTGACCATCCCGCCGATGGTGAGCGACCACTGCTCACGGTCAATGGCCAGCGTCAGGTCATACGATGTGACGTAAAAATCTTCGTTGGCGGTAGTGGGCGGCGTTTCATGCCCTTTGCCGCGAAACAGCCCCAGCAATTGCGCATGAACGAGTCGGGCGGGATGCAGGAGAGCCAGACCGAATGCGGCGAGCAGAATTTCCCCGAATGTTCTTCTGGAAATGCGGGACATGATGCCGAGGGCTTCTCTGTTGGTTGAGCGGTTTATAGTGAAATGTTTGTTACGCGGGAGTGTATTGGCATCGTTGACACAATGCGCTGATTGGAACCCGCTTCTTCGCTTTCTCGTAGAAGGTGCAACCCCATTTGCCGAAGAACCACAAAGGCGGGTCAAGCGCACCGGCCGTGCCGGAGAGGTTGCCTGGTCCGGATGCGAGTTCCGCGCCTTGTTGCCAGGTTGCCTGAATTGTATGCCGAAGGCACTCGTTGATTTCTCCCTGGTTGGCGGTGTTCGTCATCCCAAGGTATTCCGTGACCTTTCGCACCTGTACGTCAACCGCTACGGACAGGCTTTCCAGACCGTTGAGATTTGCTCCGCCCGGGTCGACCAATATACGCACCCACATCACGGAAATTTTGGGGCCTTTAAGGAATGGGAACCATTTCGGATATTTTTTCAATGCCTCCAACAGTTCATTCGCGTCCCCTTTGCCTTCATCAATGGCCTGCCGGAATACTCGCGGCGATTCAGGGGCCACCATGGCTTCAAGCAAGCGGCTCCACGCTCTCGCATCGTTCTCGTGTCGTTGGCTCACGCCGCTGTTGGACAGAGTAGTTTTGAGTTCGCGCAACGAACGGTGGGCAGCCGTTTCGGGTTCGAAAACCCATTGGGACATGGGAAACAGTTGCGTGGCGGCTTGCCAGAGACGGTCGGCGTCGCGGGCGCGATCCATCGCGGCGACGAGCGTGACAAACCGCCTGATTGCCTGCTCGGAGGCCCCGTCTTTCCGTAGCTTTTTGACGGCCACGCATTCCGGCAGCGCATTCCATCCTGGTGTTGGCGGGTTGGGTCGCTTATTGAGTTTCCAGCTTTCATCCATAAATTCCTGTGTGAGTTGCCGGACAACTTCGCCAACGTCGTTTGCTTTCATGGCGTTGCTTTCTGTTGTGCGTCATACCATTGGAATTGATCGCCAAATAGCAAACCATCAAGCGGAGTCGTGACTATGGCTCCAGCCTGTTCAAGCCCTGATTTGAGGCCGCAGTTCCAATACGTTTTTCCGGCGTGAATCTCGATGGCTGTCTTGTGAAGAGAGTCAACAAGGCTATTCAGTCGCGTCAGTACGTTCCGACTCCATGCCAGGCGTTCCTCATATGGCAGGTCTGCCAGATAACAATCGTATTGTTCAATTTCATCAGTTGGTTCCAAAAGACCATGCTTGGCGGACAAAATAAACCACCGGCGCGGACGCTTCAATTCAACGTATTGTCTGCGTTTACGGAATAGCGTGGAGGTGTATAAATCTTGAGCCTGATGTGTGCCGCGCTGTTTGGTTTTCACGCAGCCAACGAGAATGATGTCCATCATATTCCTCAAAGCGTGGATGGTTGAGATGTTCCGAGAAGCGACCCGGCTTAATACGTCTGGCGTTCCACGACCGGTTTGATGGTGTTTTCGCCGAGCAGCTCCATGCCGAAGCGCGTGCCTTCGCTCACTTCGTTGGCGTAGAGCCGGCCCGTGGGCGCTTTGATCTCAATCGGCAGATTCGCGGTCTCCCCCGGAGTGATTGTGACGGTGTATTCCTTGTTGACCATGGGATGCCAGACCTGGACCCGCCAGGTTCCCGGAGGAATATCCGTCAGTGTGTATGAGCCGTGGATGTCGGTGAGGGCGTAGTAGGGGTTGGTGACGGCGAACCCCCAGCTTTCCATGTAGGCGTGAAAGCCGCATTGCATCACGAACAGATGGCGCTTTTTCTTCATGGCGATGCGTTGGGCCAGCACGTTACCCGCCCGGTTTGTTGGCGTCTTGCCGGTCAGAAAATCTTTTTTTCGAAGGTGCTGACTCATCGGCAGGGGGACGTTAAAGAGGACGCGCGCGCCGAATTTTGAGGTTTCGTATCCCTGAATATCATGCAGAACCGGGTCCATGTTCACTACTTCCACGTCATACCCGTCCCGGACGATGGTGATATAAGGCTCAAATTTGCAATCAATGGCCTCAATTCTGGGCGGGGAGTAGGGGAAGGATTTCCCCTGTTTGATTTCCGCCATGTAGATGACCACGTTTTTGAATCCGCCATCGGGGCCGATGACAAAGGGTTGCAGGAGGCGCCAACCTGTTCCCGTGGAGATGCGGCCGCAATACACCGGGTCGGGCAGTGTGACGAGATTGTAGCCTTTGGGTTTGGGGACATCGCCGACCAGCGTGACCACGCCCTGTAAGGCGCCTCCATTGGCCATGGCGATTTCTTCATATCCCCGTGCCTGGCTGGTGTGCAGTCCAAACACTACCGCCAGGCACAGGATGCATCCGACGGGTTTCATCGCGCCTCCTTCTTCACAACGATTGCTGTGAGAAAACCATGCACCGATTGTACCACTCACGGGATGCGGATGGAAGATCTTGCAGCGTTGATGTCCCGCCGTCCTTGACCCGGTTGCGGGGAACCCACTAGACTCAATGCACTTGTGGTGCATGATGTTCTGTCAAGGAGAGGGCGGATGAAAGCCAGTATCGTATGGGTGATGGTGGGATGGGCGCTCGTGTTCGGCGCGTGGCTCTCGCTTGCGGAAGCCGGTGGAACGAGTCCCGCACTGGGACGCCTTGTTCCGGTCCAAATCCCCTATCAGGAACCGCCTAAAGCCGAATTCCCGGACATAGAACGCGCCACTCCCGCTCCTGATGTCCTGTCCGAAGAAGAGCTGAAGCGGGCGGAAGCCTTGTTGCCTTTGCTGGAAGGACGCCAGGAGCTTTACGTGATCGGTGAGTTGGTACACCTTGGCAAGCCGGTGGTGCCGGTGTTGGTGAAAGCCCTCAAGATGCCGGGCAGTCGGCTTCGTTATAATGCGATTGAAGCGCTGTCCATTATTCGCGACCCAGGCGCTGTCTCTTCTTTGCTGGAGGCGGCGAAGAATGTCGAGGACATGACAAGGGTGCGGGCCCATGCCCTGCGCGTGGCGGTCCGGCTGGCGCCCATGGAAACGCTCCCAACGCTTCAGGCGTTAGTGAAGGATCAACACGATACCATTCGACGAACGGTGGCCTTTGAGTCCCGTCACGTCAGGCACCCGGACGCGGTGTCGCTTCTCATTCAGTTGCTGGCGGATCAGGAACGATACGTGTCCGTCGCGGCCCTGGAGTCGTTTTGGCGTTTGACCCGATGGTCGGGGCCGCCGCATGATTGGCAAGGATCAACGCAGGAGCAGCGCATCGTGTGGGCCAAAGAATGGAAAGTCTGGTGGGATGAGACGTTGAAAAAACGGAAGGCCTCGCCGGATACGCCACCGCCCGCGCCAATGTCTTTCTGGCCGGGGCTTGCGGCCTCCATGCCGGCATGACGCCCTGCCGTGTGCCGGGTTGAGAGCGAAAAGGAAAATCAGGATGGCTATATTGCCCATTGCCAAAGTCGGAAATCCCATTTTGCGGAACATCGCCGAGCCGGTTGATCCCGCGGCGATCTCCACGCGGACGTGTCAGCAATTGATTGATGACATGCTGGAAACGATGCTTGCGAATGACGGGATTGGGTTGGCGGCTCCCCAGGTGTCACGATCCCAACAACTGGTGGTGATGGGGTGTGAAGACCAGGAGGCTTTTCCCGAGAAGGTGTTGATCAATCCAGAAATCGTGTTTTACGGCCCCACGCAAGTCGAGATGTGGGAGGGCTGTTTAAGTGTGGATGGGTTGCGCGGAAAAGTCATGCGTCCATCGTCTATTCGAGTCCAGGCGTTGGATCGCACGGGCGCGTCCCTGGATTTTGAAGCGTCGGGTTTGTTCGCCGTGTGCATTCAACATGAAATGGATCATTTGTTTGGAAAACTTTTTTTGGACAGAATGACGGATCTGTCAACGCTGACGCAGTTAAAGGAATTCGACGCGTACTGGAAACACGAACCCGCCACCGTCATTTAAGCGCGTTGTTCTTGCCTCCCGCCTTCGTCCTTGGTTCCATCGTCTCCTGACGCCGCCACGTCGGAAAGACTGGCAGCGTGTCGTGTCGTGAAATGCTGTGAACGCTCTTCTTCGCATTCTCGGATATGTACGCCCGCACCGTCCCCTTGTGTTTGCGACGCTCTCCTGCGCCACATTGACGACCGCGTTTGATCTGTTGCCGCCGTGGCTGGTGAAGGTCATGATTGATGACGTCATTCAGGCGGACCGCGTCGCCTTGCTGCCGTGGGTGCTGGGCGGATTGGTGGTGGCCTATGGTTTCAAGAATATCACCAACTCGCTGCGCATTCAGTGCAACAATACCTTGGAGCAACGGGTCATTTGTCAGCTTCGTCAACAGGTGTTTCATGCGTTGCAACGGCTCTCAATCGGTTTTTATGAAGATCGCTCCACCGGAGAAATCATGTCGCGCATCATGAATGACACCGAACACGTCGAGCGTATTTTCATTGATGGAATCGAGGGAATGTTGACGGCATCGTTGACGCTGATCGGCATTAGCATTGTCCTCTTTGTGGTCAACTGGCAAATGGCACTCCTGGCGCTGATCCCCATTCCTCTTCTGATCGTGTTTGCCGTCCGATTTTCCCGTCGGGTCCACGGGCATTATCATGAAATCAGAAAAAATACGGCCGCGATGAGCGGCTATCTTCATGATGCCCTGTCCGGCATTCGAGAAACCATGGCCTTTCATCGCCATGACTTTGAGCGGGAGCAATTCGACGTGAAAAATCACGAGGTCAGTCGGAGTAACGTGAAAGCCATGTTTCTGTGGTCCCTGTATTCGCCGGGGATGATTTTTATCGGAGCCATGGGGACGGTGCTCATTCTGTGGTTTGGGGCAACCGAAGTCGCGCATGAACGGATGAAAATAGGGGAACTGGTGATGTTTGTGTCGTATTTGGCGCTGTTCTACATTCCGGTGAATCAAATCCATTCCGTCAACCACATGCTCCAGCACGCCCTCGCGGCGAGTGAACGCATCTTTGAAGTCCTGGATGCGAAACCTGAAATTGGGGATCGCCCCGGTGTGGTGACGCCGACCGTTGGGTTGCGCGGGCGCGTGGAATTCAAGGACGTGGACTTTTTCTATCAACCGGATGTCCCGATCCTGCACGGTATCTCCATCAGCATTGAGGCCGGAGAGCGCGTGGCCCTGGTGGGGCCGAGTGGCGCGGGCAAGAGTACGTTGCTCTCGCTTCTGATGCGGTTTTACGACGTAAAAAGAGGCATGCTGAAGCTGGATGACATTGACGTCCGCGAGATGCCGCTGGCGTTTTTGCGGTCGCACGTTGGCCTGGTCCAACAGGAGCCGTTTCTCTTCAACGGAACGGTTCGGGAAAATATCATCTATGGAAAACTCGGGGCCACCGACCGGGAAATCGAGCGTGTGGCCCGTGCGGCTCGTGTGCATGATTTTATCATGGAATTCCCGGAGCAATACGAAACATGGATTGGGGAACGGGGCGTGAAATTGTCCGTTGGTCAAAAACAACGTGTGGCCATTGCACGGGTGTTATTGAAAGCTCCGCCGGTTGTGATTTTTGACGAAGCCACGTCGAATATTGATACGGAGACGGAAGTCAAAATCCGTGAAGCCGTGGATATTCTCAGTCGCGGGCGAACCACCATTATGATTGCCCATCGTCTGACCACGTTGCAGCGTGTTGACCGGATTATTGTGCTTGAGAAAGGGCGAGTGGTTGAAGAGGGAACCCATGCCGGGTTATTGGATCAAAAGGGGCTTTATGCCACTTTATATGAAGCGCAATTCCACGTGTAACCCGTCATGAACGGGCGGTGTGGTTCAGCATTGCCGAGGCGCCTCATCCCGGCCTTGACCTTTCGAATCTCCGCCCCTGTTCCAGAGGAGGACAACACCAACCCGCCGTGGCACTGGTGGTTGACCGAGACACGTTATTGACAGATTTTATGATCTGTGATAGAGGACTCCGGTTGCAATCGGATGGGATTCAGGATGTCAAAGTGATGCTTTTAGATTTGCCGCAGAGGGCAAAAGCCTGTCTGCGGTTTGTTTTTTTTGGGCCTTTTTTAAGGGAAAACGAAGAGTTTCCTGGGTCTTTGATTAAGGGAGGTGCCTGTGAGTGATCGAAAGGCTGGAACAGTCAAATGGTTTAATGATCGAAAAGGGTTTGGGTTTATTCGGGTCGAAGGTGGGCAGGACGTCTTTGTGCATTATTCAGCTCTCCAGGGGGACGGATTTAAAACACTGAAAGAGGCTGACCCCGTTGAATTTGATCTGGTGGAAGGGGCGAAAGGCCCGCAAGCGGCCAATGTGGTCAAAACGACTGCGGATGAACAACCAGAATGATACGACAATTGCAGAAGCCAGGCGGGTCTCGCCCGACTTGGTAAACGTGGTGTGGCAACCTCCAAAAGGGAGGTGGTGGCGTGACGGCAACGGCAAATTCGCCGGTTCACGTCGTGCCATTTCGCCAAGTTGACGTGTTTTCAGGGGGGGGCGTATACTGGATTTACAGGCATCGGAGTCGGCTGTTCACCAGCATACCCGATGATGATTGGACTTTGGAGATTTTGAAGAGGAGGATAGAACATGGCACTTCGGCTGGGGGACGAAGCTCCCAATTTCACTGCTGAAACGACAGCCGGGTCAATCACTTTCCATGAATGGCTCGGGAATGGGTGGGGCGTATTATTTTCTCACCCGAAAGATTTTACCCCTGTGTGTACCACAGAGTTGGGAGCCGTGGCGAAGATTTCTGACGCATTTAAAAAACGCAACGTCAAAGTCCTTGCCATCAGCGTGGATCCCCTGGACTCACATAAGGGCTGGATCAACGACATCAATGAAACGCAACGGTGTACGGTTGACTATCCGATCATTGCCGACCCCGAGCGGAAAGTCGCGAATTTGTATGACATGATCCATCCCAATGCGTTGGATAATATGACGGTGCGGTCGGTGTTTGTTATTGGCCCCGATAAAAAGATTAAACTGACTCTCACTTACCCGGCATCAACCGGGAGGAATTTTGATGAAATTCTTCGTGTCGTGGACTCGCTACAACTGACGGCCAGTCATCAGGTGGCCACCCCCGCCAATTGGAAGGACGGGGAAGATTGTATCATTGTCCCTGCGGTGAAAGACGAAGAGATTCCCGCCAAATTCCCCAAGGGCCACCGGGCGGTTAAGCCGTATCTTCGGTTTACGCCACAGCCCAACAAGTAAGGTCTTCTCGCAGAACCTCGTTCATTCCGAAAAGGGCCGTCCCATTTGGGGCGGCCCTTTTTTGTTAGAAAGGCGGACAGCAAGATGTCCACGGCGTTTCGTCCCTGTTTCTCGGCGACGTGTTACGGCTGGTAGGTTTCGAACAAAGAAACCGTGGCTTGAAAGCCGGCTTTGCACTCACGGCAACGAAATTGGACGATGTTCTGCTCCACGCGCACTTCCGTCACGTGCAGGGCTTCGTGATGGTTGGTGACACAGGACGCCAACCTCGTGGCTGCACCTTCCTCGCGCATTTCCGAATCTCCGATGATACGAGTGATGGGGCCAATGGTCAGGCGGTGCCGCGATTTGCACTGAACGCACACAATGCCAATGGTGTGCGGCAGCGTGAGCATTTTGACATTCAGCGACAAGGGATGAACGGAAAAGCATTGCTGTAAAAATGCGCCGGATTGAAAAACGTTTGCCATACGAATTTTCCGTTTTGTCAGACCTGATCAGTCAATCAGACAGGATCAAGGCGGTCAGCGAATGGTGGACTGAATGTGCGGCGACCGGCACACGGGCGTTGAGCAATCAAGAGGGAGGCGGAACCTCGGCAAAAAAGATTGCAGACGGGAACGCGGTCACAAGGATGTGGTCGCGCATTCTTCTCGCCCCCAGTGGTTGAGGATCTTGGTTTTATCAAACGTAAGAATATAGTGAAAACACTTCGGTCGGTTCTTCGGGCCCGCGTTCTCCTCTTGAGTCAAGGCCAGTGTATCGGTGGCCTGGCGCATGCCCTGACGGAGTGCGTTGACACCCAGGGGATCAAGTTCATCCTCGGTGAGTGCATAGCGGTAGATCCATGTGGCTTGCCCATTTAAAATCGAGTCCTTTTTTTTCCATGGTTCGCCGAAACGGTCAATGACATCGTCTTGCGAGATATTCTGAACCCCGCTCTGAAGATACGATTCTCGCCAATGGCTGCACGCCGGGAGTACCAGGCCCAGTATCAGGACGGCCATCCATGCATGTCGCGTCGGTCCGGCCGACCGGATCGTTGGGAACGGCCCTCTTGCCTCCCGGCACATGCGCGGGCTCGTGTCGCCGCGTTGAAAATGTTTTGCATGACGCAACGAATTCATCATGAGGTCCGGTGATCCCGTGATGCAATCTTGTCGGTCATGGTGCGGTAGAAAGCATACACTTGAGCGCACAGGCCGGCCACAAGAAAACCGAGCGCTATGGCCAACCAAATCGAATCCGGTCGTTGCAGACCTTCAATCCCTAGCACGAATCCCGTCGCGATCGCAAGAATGCCAACGACGCGCGCGATCCAGATTGCCGGGCGGTTCGGGATATCCATCGCGTTACTCTCTCACGAGTTTCCGGTACCGGATTTGATGGGGTTGGTCCGCGTCTTTTCCAAGGCGTTTTTTTCGGTCGGCTTCGTATTCGCTGTAGTTGCCTGCAAACCAGACGACCCGGCTGTTCCCTTCAAAGGCGAGAAGATGCGTGGCAAGACGATCCAGAAACCACCGGTCATGGCTGCTGATCACGGCGCATCCGCCGAATTGTTCGAGACCTTCTTCAAGCGCGCGCAACGTATTCACATCCAGATCGTTGGTCGGCTCGTCCAGTAACAAGACATTCGCGCCTTCTTTGAGCATGGTGGCCAAGTGGACGCGGTTGCGTTCGCCGCCCGAGAGATCTTTCACTTTCTTTTGTTGGTCGGTCCCGCCAAAATTAAAGCGGCTGACATAGGCCCGAGAGTTGATCTCTTTTTTGCCGAGCGTAATCGTGTCTGCTCCGCCGGTAATCACTTCCCAGACGGTCTTGCGCCCATCCAGCGTACGGTTTTGGTCCACGTAGCCCAGCTTCACGGTTTCGCCGATGGTGAACGTTCCGGACACCGGTTGGTCTTCGCCGGTGATCATGCGAAACAACGTGGTCTTGCCGGCGCCATTCGGCCCGACGACGCCAACGATTCCCCCTCGTGGCAATTGAAACGAAAGGTTTTCGAACAAGAGTTTGTCGCCAAAGCTTTTGGTGATATTGCTGGCTTCAATCACGATGTCGCCAAGACGAGGGCCTGCCGGAATATAGATTTCCAGATCGTCCGCGACGCCGGCATGTTCTTCACTGGCCAGTTCTTCGTAGCGAAGAACGCGGGCTTTACTTTTGGCGTGACGGCCCTTGGGCGACATACGAATCCACTCCAGCTCTCGTTCCAGGGTTTTGCGGCGTTTGGATTCGGTTTTGTCTTCTGTTGCAAGCCGCGCGTGTTTCTGCTCGAGCCATGATGAATAATTGCCCTCGAACGGAATGCCGGACCCGCGATCAAGTTCAAGAATCCAGCCGGCCACGTTGTCGAGGAAGTACCGATCATGGGTGACGGCAATGACCGTGCCTTTGTACTGTTGAAGATGCTGCTCCAGCCATTGGACGGATTCCGCGTCGAGATGGTTCGTCGGCTCATCAAGCAATAAGATGTCGGGTGTTTGCAGCAAGAGACGACACAGGGCCACGCGCCGTTTTTCCCCGCCTGACAGGATTCCCACTCTGGTGTCAACCGGGGGGCAACGAAGTGCGTCCATGGCCACGTCTAATTGGTTGGCCAGCTCCCACCCGTCACCAGCCTCGATTTTCTCCTGCAGGGCGCCTTGTTTCTGCAACAGTTTCTCCATCGCATCCGGGTCCATGGGCTGGCCCAGTTGGTGGCTCACTGTTTCGTAGGCGGCCAGCATGTCAATCATGTCCTGGCGGCCTTCTTCCACCACTTCTTTGACGGTTTTTTCGGCATCAAGTTGCGGTTCCTGTTCCAGCAAGCCGACCGTGTACCCCTTGGACATGGTTATCTTGCCAAGATAATCTTGGTCCATGCCCGCGATGATGCGGAGCAGGGTACTTTTTCCCGAGCCGTTCAGACCCAGGACACCGATCTTTGCGCCGGAATAAAAAGACAGGTAAATGTCCTTCAGGACGTGTTTGTTCGGCGGATGGACTCGACTGACGCCAATCAGTGAAAAAATAATTTGTTTGTCGGTGGCGCTCATATCTTGCGGAGAAAAGCCGGGAATTTTGCCTGGGGTTCGTACTGTGGCAGAGGTAGAATTACCAGGAATTTGTTCACTGTACTCGGTGAGACAGAACCATGACGTGAATTTTCATTAGCTTGAAGCGGCGCGAACGGTCTCCATAAAAAAATGTTGCAACCATGGTTACTTCTTTCGATGTAAGGATGTACTTGGAAAGCAGATTTTGCAACGATTTGGGTGGTGTTCTCTTGCCTGTTCAATATTCGGATATTCCTTCCAGTTCTCAGAAATAACCCCTGATTTCTTGACTTGCCAGCATTCTTTACAGTGGTAAGGTCGAGGCCCTCTGGGACGAGACATGTTCCATGTCGCACCTATGACGGGGTGGGGCGGGTGAGAATGTCCGTGGGAGCAGTTCATGTTTCGGGAACAATTTTACCATGGAAGATTGTGATCAGTCCACCTGACGCTTTCCGAGCGAGGGCCATTTCCCCCGGCATGGTACAATCGTGCCGGAGATTTTTCTGAATGGTTCGTCGCGCATGCCGCACACCACGAAAACGAGCAAAATTGCAGCACGGGATGGCGATTCAGCCTTGCTCATCAATAATGCCCCCTCCTGTGTTTTCAGTGGATTGATCTTGGGGTGTCTGTTGCTGGCTGTCGGCGTGAGCGCTTTGGGACAGCCGTCCCATCAGCTATTGGCTCAACAGGCCCCCCGTCTTCATGCGTCCAGGCCGACGTTGCTGGACGGCTTTGGCATGACCGTCGCCAGTGCCGGGAACCGGATCCTTGTTGGCGCTCCCCACGCGGGAGGGAGCCGCGGGCAAACGGGAAAAGCGTTTTTGTTCGAGCGTGAGTCCGGGAACATGCTTCGTGAATTTAGTCCGCCATCACCGATCGGGGATGATTTATTTGGTCTGTCTGCGGGACTGACCGCGGACTACGTGGTTGTCGGGTCGCCCAGAGGAAAGGGGCAACGGGGTCGTGCCGTGGGATCGGTCGCTGTTTTTGACCCGGAGACGGGAACCGTGCTGCGGGTGGTCACCAGTCCCAATCGGGCCACGGCCGCTTTTGGTCATGCCGTGGCCGTCCAGGGCGCGCTGCTGGCGATTGGAGATCCTGGCGCGGGTACGGCCACGACTTTTGACGTGGGGGAAGCCTGGCTGGTTGATATCATCAGCGGGGAGGTGCGTCAGACCTTGACTTCTCCGTACGCGAAGACCGGCCAGCCGGACGGGTTTGGACATGCGGTGGCGTTTCTGGGCCCCGTTCTTGCGGTAAGCGCCCCGCTTGGCGGAACAGACCCGGTTGATCATGGACAGGTGTTTCTCTTTGATCGGGAAAGCGGACAGTTACGCCATGTCCTGGAATCGCCTGATCCGCAGACGAAGGCGTATTTTGGATGGGCGCTGGCCGGCAACGCGGAGTATTTGGTGGTTGGCGCACTGGGACAGGGGATCGCGCAACCGGAGGCCGGAGCCGCCTACCTCTATACCAGCGCCGGTCAATTCATCCAAACATTAGAAGCGCCGGAACCGAAGAAAGGCGATCACTTTGGAGAAGCCGTGGCCCTGCTTGCCGGGTCTGTCATCGTCGGCGCGCCGGGGGACGATACGGCTGGTGTTGATGCCGGCGCGGTGTTTGTCTTTGATCGCGAAACCGGAACCCTGCAATCGAAAATTCCCAATCCCGCAATCATAACCGGCGTCGCCGATCTGTTTGGACGAGCCTTGAGCGGAGAAGGTCATACGATCGCCGTGGGCGCGCCCTATGGCGATCTCCGCACGATGCCCGACGCGGGACTGGTGTATCAGTTTCGACTGCCGTCTTCGCGCGGGAATGTCAACCGCCCGTGATGGCCACGTGACAGTCGGCCATGAGGTCTGCCGACGTGATGGACAGGGCCAACCTCCCTGGGTTATACTCGCACGTGTGCCTTTGATTGCATGGTGCGGCTCATGTTCTGACCCTTGGCTTATGGGAGATTGTTGGAACGCCAACCGAGGGTGCCTTTGACGGTGTATGAAGTGAGAGATGATTCAGGCGATGTCGTTGACCAGGTGGTTGGCCTGAAAATGCAATACGACGTGTCAATGATAGAGACCCCGGCCAGATGACGGATTCATCCGATTCGGATGCTCCCGGTTTTGTGACAGAACAGGATCACACCGAGCAGGATCTTCACGCGCTCCTGACGGCCTTGTTTCGTCATGGCGATCCTAAACTCATCCGTGCCGCCGAGGTCAATCTCCGAAGTCTCCTCAAGCAAGCCCGGACGGCGACCGTCCCCTGGCAGCGTCGTTCCCCAGGTCATTTTGAACCGCCGAGTGACTGAACGAATTCGGGAAAGTGCGAGAAGTCTGCTCTGGTGGCGTCTCTTGCAAACGCATTGTTTTTTCAATAAGCTCGGACGTTTTGGCTCTTGAAGCGAACGATCATGGGCTGTTGGCCGGCGGTCGGGGACGGGACGGATGAGGGGCGTGTGTTGTCCCATTGGTCGCGCTCTCGGGACCTGGCTGACAATGGAATGTCAGTCATGATTCGTTGCCTGATGAGGGAGAGGCTATGCCCATGAAAAAGGCGGTAAAGACGACCAAGTTGAGGAATGTGCCGAAAAAGTCGGTCCGCAGGAATGCGGAAAAAAGGAATGCGGCGAAGCAAGCGAACCGCAGAAATGTGGGAGCAATGAAAAAGACCCCGGCGGGAGAGAAGCGACCTTCTCAACGACGACCTGCCTTGTTGCCCGTGTCTGATAAGGCGGCTATCAAGCAGACGGGCAAGCGGACGGGCGTTGCCGACAAGGAACGCGTCGCGTCCTATAAAAAAACGAAGTCTGCCGGGACGGCGTCCGTGGATGGGCGCGATCATTCGTCAGACGATTCCGAAAAAGAAATTGATCTGACTCCTGGTACGCTTAGCAGGATTGACGATCCGGTTCGTTTGTACCTCAACGAAATGGCCACCGTTTCCCTCCTCACAAGGGAGGGCGAGGTCGAGCTGGCAAAGAAGATTGAGGAAGGCAAAGCAGAGATGACGGTGGCGATGGTGGGGTTGCCCATGACCCTGCGCACCTTGGAGACGTGGCGGCGGCAACTCAAGACGCACGACTTGAATGTGCGGGACGTGGTGCTGGTCCACGACATCGCCGCTACCGATGACCTGGATGATGACGACAGTGAAGATGTGGCCGACGAAGGAGAAACCCGGCAACAGGCACTGGCGGCCCTGGACCACATGCGGCGGATGGGACAGCGTCTGGGACGGCTCTATATTAAACGACGTACCGCCGCCCATGCCCAGCATGGTCGCCTGACCAAGCAAGTGCAAAGCCTTCAGCAGCAATTGGTGGAGCGGATTGAAGGGTTGCGTTTGCAGCCGGCCATGCGGGAAACCCTGCTGATGCAGATTGCCACCACCGGTCGGGACATCCGGCGATCCGAACGGGTCCTGGCCGACTGTGGCCGGCGTTTGGGGCATGCCACGTCGGAGGCCGGCAAAGTGTTTCGGCGGCTACGGCGCGATCGGGCCTTGCATAGCACCATGCGGCGGAAAACCGGATTGAGCGAGAACTCCTTCTGCAAACTGGTCGGGCGGGGGCAGGAGGCCGACGCCGCACTCGTGCATGTCGAGAAAACCGTCACCACCTTACCCACGGCAGAATTTAAAAGCGCGCTGCTCGCCTTGGAAAAAGCCGAAGCCAAGATGAAACAGGGCAAAGCCGACCTCATCGAAGCCAACCTGCGGCTCGTCGTCAGTATTGCCAAGAAATACACCAATCGGGGGCTTCAGTTTCTCGACTTGATCCAGGAAGGGAACATCGGTTTGATGAAAGCGGTGGACAAATTTGAATACCAACGCGGGTACAAATTCAGCACGTATGCCACATGGTGGATTCGCCAGGCCATCACGCGGGCTATCGCGGATCAAGCCCGGACCATCCGGATCCCGGTGCATATGATCGAAACGATCAACAAGCTGGTGCGCACATCGCGGCATCTGGTGCAGCAATTGGGGCGGGAGCCGACCCCGGAAGAAATCGGTGACCGGATGGAGATGCCGCTGGAAAAAGTGCGGAAAATTCTCAAAATTGCCAAAGAACCGATTTCACTGGAGACGCCGATCGGCGAAGAAGAAGACAGTCATTTAGGCGACTTTATCGAAGACAAGAAGGCCGTATCCCCGCTGGAAGCGGCGGTGCGGTATGATTTACGGCGACATATCGGGCAATCGCTGGATTCGCTCACGCCGCGGGAAGAGAAAGTGCTGCGAAAACGGTTTGGGATTGGGGAGTCAACGGATCATACGCTCGAGGAAGTGGGGCAGGACTTTGAGGTGACACGGGAACGCATTCGGCAGATTGAAGCCAAAGCCCTGCGGAAACTCCGCCATCCGACCCGCAGTAAAAAACTGCGGAGTTTCGCGGAGGGTTTTTGACGCACGCAAAATCCGGATAAGTCATACTGTGCGAACATGACAGGCGGGGGTGATGGCCAGATCCTCAAGCTCGTCAAAAGCGGCGTTGGTGAAACACCTGTTTGCTGAAGCCATCGGGCATCATCAGGCGGGGCGGTTGGCCCAGGCGGAAACCGCTTATCAGCACATACTCACGAAACACCCCTCGCATGCCGACACATTGCATTTGCTCGGCTTAATCGCCTATCGGCGATCCCACTATGATCACGCCCTCCGTTTGATTACGCAGGCGATTCACCACTGCGCGACCAAGCCTCTCTATTTTTATAACCAGGGCCTTGTTCATCAGGCGCTCCATCAATGGAGCGAGGCTGAACGTGCCTACCGAACCGCTCTCTCGCTCAACCCCGATGATCTTGACGCGCTAGGGAATCTTGGTAATGTCCTGCGTGAACAAGGAGACCTGGAAGCGGCCCGTGCTGTCTATGAGCAGGTTGTGACCATGAAGCCCGATCATGCGGAAGGGCACAACAATGTGGGCGTGGTCCTCAAAGCACAGGGGAAGCCGGAGGAGGCGGAGGCCGCCTGGCGGCGGGCGCTGGCGCTCAAGCCTGACAATGCCGAGGCGCATTGTAATCTCGGCATGGTTCTTTTTGAACGGGACCACATTGATGAGGCCATTGAACGGTTTCAGACAGCCGTCTCCGTCCAACCCCATTATGCGAAAGCGCATCACTGTTTAGGATTGGCCCGGCTGTGGAAAGAGGATTTGGGGGGCGCGTTGGAGGCGTTTCGCGCGTCCGCGAATCTGACGCACAATCACGGCAGAGCCGTACGGGTTGCAGCCCTCCATGCGTCCAGGATTCAGCACGATGCCGAGCAATTACGCTATCTGGCCGAACGCGAAGTCTTCCGACATGCCGACCCGCACTATGAAGAAACACTCCACGCGTTGCGACAACAGGTTGGGCAATCAGGGGAGGCGAACCCGCGCATCCCGCTAAGCCAGGAAGAGGCCCATGCCCTTGCGCCTTCCCTGAGTCACATTCTGCATTACGCCGACAATCCCGCGTTGCCGAAGGGGGCGTTACATCCCGCATTGGACAGGGATGAATGCGAACGGCGCTATCAGGCGAGTCGTCCTGAAATGCTTGTGATCGACGCGTTTCTTCGTCCGGAAGCTGTTGCCGCCCTCCGGCAATTTTGCCTGGAATCCACGATCTGGAAGAAAGATTATGACGACGGCTATATCGGCGCTTTTTTGGGCGAAGGATTTTCGTCGCCGTTATTGTTGCAAGTGGCCGAAGAATTGCGCACGGCGTTTCCGGGAATCTTCCGCCAGCATCGCTTGCTTCAGGCCTGGGCGTTTAAACAGGACAACACGCGTCGTCCCTTGAAAATCCACGCCGATGCCGCCGCCGTGAACGTCAATTTCTGGATTACCGCCGACGACGCGAACGTTGACCCCACCTGTGGAGGGTTGATCGTATGGGATAAAGAAGCCCCGAAGGATTGGGATTTTGCGGCGTATAATTCGACGGCTTTTCAACCCAGGATCGTGGACTTCCTGAAACAGAGCGGCGCAGAGGCGAAGAAGATCCCCTATCGGGAAAACCGGGCCGTCATCTTCAATTCCGACCTCTTTCATGAATCGGACACCTGTGTATTTCGGGACGATTATGAGTCCCGGCGACTCAACATCACATTTTTGTATGGTCGGCGGCGATGAACCGTCGGCGGGCTGCCGTTAATTAAAGGCAATGAACCGGTCGCAGCCGGCGATGATTTGAGAGAGGACCACTAATCCGCAGAACGTGACTTCCTGACCATAGCCTTCCGTGGACACCTTGTGTTGCTGACATCCATACGCACAGACGCTCAATTTCACACCCGCCGAAGCCAGATTCAGGATCGCGGGATTTTCCAGATTTTTGACGCCCTCATCAATGAGATACACATACACGCTCACCTGGGAACGGAGCGCTTCATGGCTCAATCCTGCGACCACGTCCGCATTGTGATGAGACGGCGGCGTGGAAAGCAGCAACCCCAGTTTTTTCCCCGTTAACTCGTTCATAGGCCACGGTTATTGAATTTCAATCGCGCCCCCTTGCAGATCAACGTCGGCGTTTTTCAGTTCTATTTTATTTCCGATGTGCCAACTATCGGCCGTCACCTCGGACACGGTCCCTCCCGGCAAATACAATTTGGCTTGTGGAATCTGGAGGCTGCGATCCGCGCGTTGTGTCACCGAAAAGACGGGGCCTTTCAGCGTGTGATCAATCACCGTGACCGATTCGGGACTCGTCTGAACCTCGAAGCGATCATGATCATTGGATGTCCATTGGTTCCGCTCCAGCTTGGCCACCAGGGTTCCCGCGGGATTATAAAGATCCATGCTCAACAGGATGCCGCCGTCTTCAGCCTGTTGTTCCACTTTGATGATGTCCTGGTCCTGGGCCACAAACACTCCATTCGTATTACGCAGTTGATTTGAGCCAATTTCAATATCCATAATAATCCCCGGTCGGTTGTGCCCCTGTCCGTACGCCACGTGTCAATGGTCGGATGCCATCGGTGGTCATCGGGAATGATGGGCGAGCGAAGAGTATCCTTGCCTCCTGCGCATCCCGGACGGGAAGGACGAAGATACCGACTTGAAAAGCCAGGGTCAACCGGCTGGCCGTCCTCATGCTTTTGGCATTTCAACAACGACATTCGAGACGGGGGATACGATGCACATTTCATTGGTCGGCACCGGGTTGATGGGTGCGGCCATGACCGAACGGCTCCTGACGTTCGGTCATGACGTCGTGGTGTATAACCGAACGAAAGACAAATGCAGGGTGTTGCAACAACAGGGGGCCATTCTGGCCCGGTCTGCGGTGGAGGCCATCCAGGCATCGCCGTGTACGATCCTCATGTTGTCCGATGCTGCGGCCATCCACGATGCGGTATTCGCCAGGGGGAAACCTGATTTTCAAAATCGCACGGTGATCCAGATGGGGACCATCGCTCCCTCTGACAGTCAGGCCCTCGGTCACGCCGTTCGGTCGGGAATCGGCGACTATTTCGAAGCCCCGGTTCTCGGCAGCATTGCCGAAGCCAAAGCGGGACGACTCATCGTCATGGTCGGTGGCAAAGCGGAGCACGTGGAACGGTGGAACGAGGTGTTGAAGTGTTTCTGCGAAGCCCCCGTGCTGGTTGGCCCGATTGGTCAGGCTGCGGCCTTGAAGCTGGCTCTGAATCAACTCCTTGCGGCGCAGATGACCGCCTTTGCCGTGAGCCTGGGTTTGATCCAGCGGTCGGGCGTCGCCGTTGAGACGTTTATGACGGTGCTGCGCCAAAGCAGCCTGGTGGCGCCCATGTTTGAGAGAAAATTGCCGCGCATGTTGGATCGTGACTATGCCAATCCTCGTTTCTCCGCAGGAAATCTTTTGAAGGACGTGCGATTGAGTCTGCAAGCGGCGAAAGCAGCGAATGTGGCCACGCCGTCACTGGACGGTATTCGGGAAGTGCTCGAACAGGCCGTGGCCCTGGGCCTTCAGGATCGTGATTATGCGGCGGTCTTTGAAGCCGTGGCGCCGCCGGAGGGGGAACATCCGTGATGCGGAGCGGAAGCCGGTTACGCAAGATGTCTCTCTCTGCGCACGGGCACCCGCTTTTGGTTGATGAACACATGCAGCGCGTCCGTTGACCAGGAGGCTGTGACGACGTCGCCCGCGCGTCGCGTGGAGTCCGGAGACGTGCGCACCATCACGCGCTGCCCCCTGACGACAAGATACACAATATGATCCCCGCCCAGGTTTTCAATCACGTCAATGGTCCCGTCGAACGCAAGGTGTCCCGGCCCCGGCGGCGCAAGCGCAATGTCTTCGGGGCGAAGTCCCAGTGTCGCATGTCCGGATTCCGCGCCGCCTGTCTCCGCCTGTGAATGCGTCTGTACGTTGAGCGTCAAGTCACCCGCCCGAAATTCCAGCTCCCGGTCCCGGAGGCGATACGAGCCTTCAAACAGGTTCATCGGAGGATTGCCGATGAACCCGGCGACAAACGGGTTGGCGGGTTCATGGTAAATCTGTTCGGGCCGGCCGATCTGCTGAATGCGGCCCTGATTCATGACGACAATGGTGTGACCCAATGTCATGGCTTCCACCTGATCGTGCGTGACGTACACCGTTGTGGTGCCCAGGCATTGATGCAATTTCTGTAATTCCACACGCATGGACGCGCGCAGGCGGGCATCCAGATTGGAGAGCGGTTCGTCAAAAAGAAACAACGCGGGCTTTCGAACAATGGCCCGACCCATGGCCACACGTTGACGTTGTCCGCCGGAAAGTTCCCTGGGTTTCCGGTCAAGGAGATCGTGAATATCCAACAACGTCGCTGTTTCAGCGATGCGCTTTTCAATGACGGACTTCTCCTCTCTCCGCATGGTTAACCCGAACGCCAGGTTGTTTCTCACCGTCAGGTGCGGGTAGAGCGCGTAGTGTTGAAAGACCATGGCGATGTCGCGGTCATGAGGCGGCAGGGCGTCCACGCAGCGGTCGCCAATCCGCACCGAGCCGCTGGTTTGCGGCTCAAGCCCGGCGATGATGCGAAGCAACGTGGATTTGCCGCAGCCGGACGGACCAAGCAACGCCACAAATTCGCCCTCGGCCGCCTCCAGTGACACGTCCCGCAGGATCGTCGTCCGGCCGAACATTTTCTCAATATGCTGAAGCGTCAGTCCGGCCATGCGTTATGCCTTCACCGCGCCGGCTGAAAGTCCGCTGATAATCCCTCGTTGGCACAGAAGCACGACGATGAGTAACGGCAACGTGGCGATCACGGAAGCCGCGGCGAGTTCGCCCCATGGCATGGTGAATTCTCCCTGAAATAACGCAATGCCCACTGGAATCGTCTGTTGGGCGGGATCGGTGAGTACCAGCAACGCAAAGAAAAATTCATTCCACGCATAGATAAACGTGAGAATGGCCGCGGTCAATATCCCCGGCGCCGCAAGTGGGAGCATGACTTTGCGCAGCGCCTGCCACGCCGTGCATCCGTCCATCCGCGCGGCTTCTTCCAACTCCGGAGGCAGGTCCTGAAAAAACGTGGCGAGGATCCAGATGGCGAGGGGAAGCGTCAGCGCGACGTAGGGAAGCGCCAGACCCCAATGGGTATTCAGTCCGCCAATGTGTTCCAGGATACGCCAGACCGGTCCCGCAATGACAATGTGCGGGAACATGGCGACACAGAGAAGTCCGCCGAGTATCCACGCGTTGCCCGCCAGACGAAACCGCACCAGCGCGTACGCGGCCGGAGTCGCAATGGCCAGCGCGATCACGGTGGTGGCGCTCGCCACGATCAGGCTGTTCCACACGTAGGTGAGCACATGATGATCCAGAAGCGCCGATTCGTAAAACGCCAGGTTGCCGTCCGGCCACCAGATCGGGGGAATGGCTTCAATCTGGATTGGCGATTTCAATGACGTCAGGATAAACCACAGACAGGGGAGCAGGCTACACGTGACGGCCAGGCCAATGCCAACGATCAGCCCGATGCGTTGAGAGAAGGATGGACTCATGCCGATTCTCGAGCCAGGAGTTTGGACCCGATGGTGCGGATATACAACAGGGAGAGCATCAAGGTTGCGACAAAGACCGTAAAAGAGATCGTCGTTCCATAGCCCACGCGCCCTTCGACAAAGAGGGTTTTATAGCCATAAAATTGAATGACCTGCGTGGCGTCTCCCGGGCCGCCCTGGGTCATGACGAAGACGAGGTCAAACATTCGAAAGGCGTCAATGGTCCGAAACAGGAGGGCGGTGAGCAGCGCCGGTTTCAGCAGAGGCAGGGTGATGTGCCGGAATCGTTGCCACGCGGTCGCCCCGTCAACGCGGGCCGCGTCGTATGTCTCATCGGGAATCACCTGCAAGCCCGCCAGGATCAGGAGGCCGGCAAAGGATGATGTTTTCCAGACGTCAGCCGCGACAAGCACGCCAAAGGCCGTCCATGGATCGGCCAGCCAGGGGATGTATGCGTCCACCCGGTCGCCGAAGAGCATGACGTTGATGGCTCCATATTGATCGTTTGCCAGAAACCGCCACATCTGTGACGCCACGACGGCGGGAATCGCCCAGGGAATCAGTACGGCGGCCCGAACCCCTCCTCGCCCTTTGAAGCGTTCATGAATGACCAGCGCAATGCCCAGGCCCAACAGGAGTTCGAGGGACGTTGAGAGTATGACGAATCCCAATGTGACGATGAACGTTTGCCGTGCGACTGGATCACGGAAGAGCTGTGCGTAATTGTCGAAGCCGATAAAGGATTGTTCCAGGTCGGGGAGGCTGACATACAGACGATGCAGGCTCAGCCAAAAAGAATCCATGGCCGGATACAGTGAAAAGACGGCGACAAAGATCAGTGCGGGACAGACCATGATCCAGGCGGTCGTATGATCTGAAGGGTGTGTGGTCATCGAGAGCGGTTACAACCTCGCCTCTGTCACCAATTCCAAAACCCCATTGATCTGTCGGTCGGCTTCACGGGCTTCTTCGACAATATCGGTTTCCGGAAAGGCCAGCACGCGACTGAAATACCGTTGCAGAATATGCGAAACAATCGGATACACCGGGGTGCGCGGACGCGGACGCGCGGTTTGGAAAACCGGCAACCAGTCTTTGTACTGCGGGTTGGCCCGAAGGACCGCCGGGTCGGCATACAGCGCGATGCGCGAAGGAGCCAGGGAGGCATGGATCGCAAAATGTTTCTGCAGGGCGGGGCTGGTCATAAACGCGATGAAGGTCCACGCATCATCGGGATGTTGCGAATAGGCGCTGATGCCGTAGAGCCATCCGCCTAACGCGGACACGCTCTTGCCGTGCGAACCATGCGGAAGGGTTGTGACGCCCACCGTCCCGACGATTTTTGAATGTCGCGGATCATTCACCAGTCCCCAGGCATACGGCCAGTTGCGATGAAACACCGCGTGGCCCTGAACGAACACGGCGAGGGATTCAGGTTCCTGATACGTCAGCGCGGCCGGCGTTGCGAGTTGCTGAATAATCTGCTCCCGAACAAATCGTACGGCTTGCGCGGACTCCGGTGCGGCCAGATTCGAGCGTGTGCCGTCTGTGGTCAGCAACGAGCCGTTGTGACTGCCCACAAACTCCAGCATGTCGCACACCAGCCCTTCATACTGCTGAAACTGACCGCTGTAGCCTCGCAGGAGCGGTTGCGTGGCTCGTTCTCCTTCCAGAATCGTTTGCGCCTGCCGCACGAGTTCATTCCACGTCGTGGGCGGCGAAAAACCGTATTGGTCCAGCAGGTCTTTTCGGTAGTACAGCATCCCGCTGTCAATCCGTGATGGGACGCCATAGATGTGTTGCCGATACAGGCCGGCGGCAATCGTGGCCGGGAGAAACTTCTCCCGCTCGCGTTGGGGAAAATAATCATCGAGCGGCAAGGCCCATCCCGCGGAGGCAAATTCAGCCGGCCAGACGACGTCCATCAGAAACAGGTCGAACGAGTCGTCACGGTTCTTCAGCTTCTGCGTCAGCAAATCGTGGTAGGCCGTGGAGGAATGCGGCGCAATATCCCGTGCGACGTGAATGTGCGGATAGGCGCGCTCAAACCGTTGAATGGCCTTGTCCCAGGCGTCGGGCCGGTCGGCTTTCCACGTGACGAAGTGGAGCGTGCGCGACACCGTGTCGGCGTCGCGAGCCTGTCCCGCCGACGGGGCGTCAGTGAAGCCCGCGACGATCAGCAACAGGATGGAGATCGTCAGATGTCGCATGTACGGGATGCGGTGGGGGATGGTTGCGGGAATGGGTTGAGAAGGAACCCGTAATCTGTGTTGTTCCGGGAACACAATGTATGGGATCACATCGGAGCAACGTTGACGGGGCGAACGTGTGTCGGCTTCTGTCTGTGAACCGGCCTCTGAAGCGGCTCGTTACAGGTCAACCTTGACCTCGTTCCCTTCCACCACCACGGGAAACATGGCCACGCAGGCGGAAGGATTATTGACGCAGGCTCCGGTCGTCACATTATATTGCCAGTTGTGCCAGGGGCAGGTGACCACTTCGCCGTCCAGATCACCTTCACCCAACGGCCCCCCGCGATGCGCGCAGGTGTTGTTCAGGGCGTAAAACGTTCCGCCGACGTTAAACACGGCAATTTCCTGCCCGGCCACATCGGCGACCAGGCCTTGTCCGGGTTGCAGGTCATCCGTCTTCGCGACGGTGGTTTTGTCAGACATCTGATCCTCCTCTCCTCAAATCGGCTGATTCACTATCCACATGTTTTGTTTTGCTCTAGATATCGACAGGCCCAAAATGAAAGCCATATTCGACTCGATGGATGATGAGCTTATTAATGCATTCAACGGCGATATTACCTTGATCAATTGGCCGACCGAAAATTGCCAGGTTTTGCATGGCCTTAGCTTGCTCATATTTCTGATACTCAGGGATACGACGATGGGAAATGCCATATACAGTTTGGAATGGCATCGTGCCCAGCCTTAGCAAGCTAAAGTATGAGGGGTAGACAAGTCCATCAAAGCCAGCACTACGTGCTGCGGTCGCGATGGTTCTTGTGATCTTGTAGGAGTGCTTATCTGCTAGGAATACCATATGCACAGCCATATCAAGGCTTTCGAATTCAGTAATGTTTTCTTCTCTTGGTAGAACCGTCAAGTCCAGAAGTTTCAGGGAGCGTTGAGGTCGAAGAGTTGCAACGTAAAGATCGTCTCCTGCTGAGACTTTGCATTCATGTAGGCAGATCTGCAAGTCCGGCGAAGCATAAAGCACCGGAGCATCCTTCATGTCCATACGTTCTTTACCTGTGAGATGTTCAGGGGGACTATCGTATTCGAGTGGTACGGACGGCTTTTGGGGATTCTTTCGAACTCTATAAAATGATTCGTTTGGTCCTATAATTTTCTCTGGGTACTCGCTGACAATACGGTCGAGAATCGGCAGACGTTCTCTCTTGCTTTGTAGAGATTTGAGAGGTTCTACCTCTCCAACCATCCATAATCGTGGGCCATAATGGAAAAAGCCTACGCCTAGAATGCGTTCAAACAACTCTAAATCTTTTTTGAGCCACGGCGAAACGTTGATGCTGGTGTTCTGGTGCTGGTTGAATTGTATTAGCGGTGCCGCACCATATTCGCACTTGGACAATGAACCCCAAACAAAAAACCGATGTGCGAGATCTTCAAGGTTTGCAATTGTTAGTTTGTGTCCATTGCTGTCTTTGCAGTGTGGGCAAGCTGTGGCATCCATGATGCCGAGCTGTTCCGCATCAAGTTTCAGGCCTCGGTCGGTAAAACAAAGCGAACACGCAATGATCTGGCTTCCTAGCTCCATCACTGCATCCTAACAGCATTCTGTAGCGGCAGAGTCATCCACTGAAATGATTTGTCAGGCCGATTATTTTTCAAGCAAGAACAAGAGTTCTCGGTTTGGTTGTTCTGCATCTCTTAGCCATTTGTTAGTCCATTTCATGCCTGCCATCACATTTTTCTTATAATCAACTTCTATGACATCTAATAGCTTGCCGTTCTTTCGCATCACTTCGTGTAGTTCTTCGGCCGTTGCCCGCCCCCCTGTACTGTATGACAGGATGATCCACCTTGCTTGAGTTTCCCGAATCAGTCTCTCGATGGCCTCAACCGCAATGAAGAGACCATCAGTATTTTTCCTGAACTCCTCAAATATTGAAGCAGCCACTTTGTCTGACGCATCTGTACGACGATTGGTTTTGCCGAAAAGTTGCGGTTTATCAAAGAGGCATAGACTCGTCCATACATGGTAGTAAGACGCATAACGTACTCGTGACGGCGGCATTTTTTCGTTGTTTGATCCATAAGGGGGATCAAAGTACGCAAGATCAACCTTTACAGTGGGAACGAGATCAAAGATATCGCTTTGTGACACGTGATTGTCATGTTGAGCAATGAATGTCTTAGGGACCTTCAGCACAATCTCCTTGTAGGAACGAGGTGACCAGTTTTTGAGGTAGGAAGCGTAATGTCCGAGGCTGCTATCCACCTGATCGAGTGCCAGCATGAGGCTCGTCAGGGCAACGGCTTCATCAACAGGAGCAAGCTTGAGAGCTTCTATCTCCTCGCGAATGGCGTCAAGCTTTCTGGTGTTGTGAATCTGCCAAGGTTTCTTTTGACCATCCTGCTGAATAGCACAGCCACCATTGGGTTTTCCGCCGTAGTGTTCTGTAAACCAGCCATCAACAGGACGGACGCCGTTGAGATGGTTGATCAGTTCCCGGTATTCCCCGGGTGACTTCTTGTTCAACAGGTAGCATGTGCCGAAAATTTTTGTCCATGCCGCTACATCGTTGCAGATGATTTTATATCCGGATTGCGCGAATGCCTGCGACACTCGCGTCGTTCCAGAAAATCCATCCAAAACAGTGTGGGCGTTGACTCGTTTGGCAAGTCGAAGTATCTGCGGTATTAGTTTGAGTTTGGAACCTGCGTATTTTATCCCTTCGGTAGGGGCTGTATGAACGGCACTATCATCAAACAAAGAGAGCGTCTGCATTAGCTCTTCAATCCTGATTTCCGTTTCAGTTCCGCAATATCTTCTTTGATTTTCTCAAGTGCAATGCCGTGGGAAGATTCGGAAGAAACCAGTGCATGAGAAAAGAGTTTCACGAGTATTTTATTGTGAGAGTAATCAATCCACCCATTCGTGATGCTATCAAAATATTCCAATCCATTTTTTGTATGTGTCCACAGTCCCCTCTGCAATGCATTTGCCGCAGCGTCACCATATCTTACTTCGCAGATATACGCGTTGGAGGGGCCAGAGAATCGGTAAACGGGGTGTTTTCTGCCTTTGCCGTCGTCCTCTCTTGAAATACGAACCGTTTCATTAATGGCCCGTTTATAGTCGAATACAAGAATGTTACACCGATGTTTTTTCTCATCGTAGATAAGCGGCAGAACATTGATGTTGTGAAACTCCGAAAATGCGGGATCATTCAGTACTTGTCGGATGTTTTTTCTGCCGGCGATGCTGTTGCCCTCTCGCTCAAGACGCGGAAACATGCGGAAATTTTTGTCAGTTGATAACTGAAGAGGCCCATCGCCGTAAGCCTTCAAGCTCACGGGAAACTCGGATTTTGTAACTTCATTGATAACGTTGATGTCTTCTTCTTGCGACTTTGCCCTGTACAGATCCTTACCGACGTGGATAGAACGAAAGTCATACATATATTGGTTGATGAACTCAGCAATTGCAATTTCTGCAAGGTCACCATGCGTCTTATTCCCTATCAATCGCATGGTAAAAATGTTACTGAGTGTTGTCGTGATCAGTTCAGGATACTTTTGGGTCAAGAGCTTCAGTCGGGCCGTAAAGTCTTTATAAGGTTGGCTATTATCCATGGTGTTCGCGTCGCCAGAGGACTTTTTTATCTTCCGCTCCAAGGTTAGTTCAGCGCAACCTACTCAAGTATAATTCTTGGTCACTTCAGATGGGTTTATCTATTTCCGGTGAAAACGGCTTTCTATTCTTCTGTTGAACCATTGCCTCTACTTCACCCCATGGGTTCCTTGATCTTCTTCACCATGTCGCTCAAGGTTGACCCTTTGGCCGCGCTCGTGACCTCGCTCACGCGTTGTTGTACCATTGTCGCCGCCGCCTGAAACGCTTTGGTTTGCGGAGAATCCGGGTCGGCCACGACGAGAGGCGTGCCCGAGTCTCCACATTCGCGAATGGCGGGATCCAGAGGAATGCGTCCCAGAAAGGGCACGTCGAATTTCTGCGCGGCGCGTTCTCCGCCCGCGGACGAAAAAATATCCGTGCGTTCTCCGCAATGGCCGCAGACAAAGAAACTCATGTTTTCAATAATGCCCAGCAGCGGCACGTTCACTTTCTGAAACATCATGATGCCCTTGCGCACGTCAAACAAGGCCACTTCCTGCGGCGTGGTCACCGTGACGACGCCGGTCAGCGGAACAATCTGGGACACGCTCAACTGGGCGTCGCCCGTTCCCGGAGGCAAATCAATCAACAGGTAATCGAGTTCTCCCCACAGCACGTCTCGAAAAAACTGCTGAATGGCGGTATGCACCATAGGCCCCCGCCAGACGACGGCGGTGTCGTCCGGTACAAAAAATCCCATGGAGATAATTTTCACGCCATGGGCTTCAGCCGGCTTGATTTTGTCACCCTCTTTTCCGGGCGGTTCGGGTACGCCCATCATCATCGGAATATTGGGGCCGTAAATATCGGCATCCATCAGGCCGACTTTCTTGCCGGCCTGCGTCAACGCCACGGCCAGGTTGGCCGAGACCGTGGATTTCCCCACTCCCCCTTTGCCACTCGCCACCGCGATAATATGTTTGACGCCCGGCAAGAGTGCCTCTTTGGCATCGGGATTGCCCGGGTTCGCTTGAGTCGTTGCTTCGTTACTCATCTATTGGTCCTTTCTGTATCCGTCACGGAATTGGTGATCGCTCAAACTCTACTCTGTCACGAATCAGACAGGCAAATGTTCACAAGAATCGCAGAGCGGCGGTGCGGGCGCACAATGGCCTGCAACGGCACATGGGAATCACCCTCCCACCTTGAAAAATCGGCGGCGCCTCACTAGGATGCGTGACGTTGCGCCATGCGACAGTGCCCATCACGGTTTCGTCCGGATGGTTCGACAGGATACCCACTTTGAACCCTTTCGCCTCTTTTCCTCTCGTTGCCGTGTCCTTCCCCGTGATTGATCCGGTCTTTCTTCGGTTGGGTCCTTTGCAATTTCGTTGGTATGGGCTGATGTATGTGTTGGCCCTGCTGGCGGCGTATTTTCTGATCAAGCGCCGGGCCGTGGCGCGACACATCTCACTCAGCAAAGCCCAGTTGCAAGACTTAATTATGTATGCGGCGCTGGGCGTGTTTCTCGGAGGGCGTTTGGGGTACACGCTCTTTTACAATAGCGCGTACTATCTGCAACATCCGCTCAGTATTCTGGCCGTGTGGGAAGGCGGGATGTCCTTTCATGGAGGGTTCCTCGGCACCTGCCTGGCCATTTGGCTCTTCTGTTATCAAAAGGGCTTTTCCGTGTACACCATTGCGGACCTGGTGATCCAGGCGGTTCCGGTCGGGCTTGGCCTGGGACGCCTGGGGAATTTTATCAACGGCGAGTTATACGGGCGTCCCACGGACGTCGCGTGGTGCATGGTGTTCCCTCGCGGCGGGGAGGCCTGTCGTCATCCATCTCAATTATACGAAGCGGCGCTGGAAGGCCTGCTTCTGTTCGCTGTGCTGTGGATGCTTGCGAGAACGCCGAAGCCGCCCGGTACGATCTTCTGGAGTTTTGTGACAGGGTACGGCGTCTTGCGGACTGTGGTCGAATGGTTTCGAGAACCGGACGCGCATCTGGGATTTGTGCTGGGTTCGTTGACCATGGGGCAACTGTTAAGTGTTCCCATGATTCTCCTGGGACTCGTGATGATCATCGCGATATACCGATCAAGCCTCGCGGCGGTCAACCGCACGGGGGCGCCACCTTGACGGCACTGGCTCCCAGTTCCATCGGGCATTGCCTTGAGTTACTTGAGCAGGGCGCGGCCGCAGTCACTGTCACCCCGCGCCTCGCGCGCCACCTGACAGGACGATACTCGCAGTACCAGCAGGACAAAGGGGCCGGAGCCTGGGACAGCCCCCTTGTGCGGACCTGGGATGTGTGGCTGGGGCAAGTCCTCCGTGAATCGGGTGGCGAGCAGGCGCCGGTCGTGCTGAATGGCGTTCAGGAACTTGCGTTGTGGGAGCAGGTGATCCGCGACGACCTGGCGCGAGTGAAGACCGACGATACGGCGTTGTGGCAGCACGGCCAGGCGTCTCGCGCCGCGCATTACGCCCATGCCGATTTTCACAAGTGGTGCATGCAGGACATGTCGCGCGATGCGATTGGCGACGATGCTCGGGCTTTCCTGCGCTGGCAGGATGATTTCGAACAACGTTGCCGCATGCGTGGCCATCTTGACAGCGCCATGGTCGGTACGCATCTGCTTGCATTCCTTGACGCCTTGCGCGAACGCCCGCCGACGTTGCCGGAGACGCTCATCGTCGCCGGGTTTTCAGCTCACACGCCGTTACAGGAAAAGTTGTTCACGGCACTGGCCGGTCTCGGTGTGCGGATCGTGTCACTGGCCATGCCCAATGTCGGCCGCCTGGTGTTGCGTTGCCAGGCCGGTGACCCCGAAGACGAGCTCCACCGTGCGGCTTCGTGGTGCCGACAGAAAATGTTCGACGACGGCGGCACGGATGCCGGCGGCGCTTCGCCGAAACTCGGCGTCGTCATCAGCAACCTTGAAGGGTGCCGCGACCAGGCCGCGCGCATCTTTGAGCAGGTTCTCGGAGGCTATGACCCGACCCTCAACACGGTGGATGCGGCGCGGCTGTTCCACCTGTCGATGGGTGCGCCGTTGGCACAGTACCCGGCGGTGGCCGCCGCCCTTGAATTGCTCGAGTGGTTGAGTGGCGAGGTCGAATACGAAACACTCAGCCGTTCGTTGCGTTCCCCGCATCTGCGCGGCGCCGATACGGAGTGGGTGATGCGTGGTCGTTTTGATCTTGCGTTGCGCCAAACCGTGTCGGCGCGCATGACACCGGCGCGGCTGCGCTCGGCTTTGCACTTGTCATGGATCAAGCAATGCCTGCCGCCGGATCTCGGCGAGATGCTGCACAAACTGCTTGCCGTCTCGACTGCGGCGGACAAGCCCCAATCAATGGCGGCGTGGAGCGTCACCTTCAGTGAGTGGCTGACGATTGCCGGATGGCCCGGCGAACGCACGCACGACAGCCACGAAATTCAAACACTCAAAGCCTGGACCGAGGCATTGGAACAGTTGGCGTCGCTTAGCCTGCTGCAGGGTTCCTGTAAGGCGGACCAAGCCTGGTCGTCCCTGATGCGGATCGCATCAAATCGGGTCTTCAATCCCGAAGCCGTCTCGGCGCCGGTACAACTGCTCGGCGTTGAGGAAGCCGCCGGTCTGGATTTCGATGCGCTGTGGGTCACCGGGTTGAGCGATGACGCCTGGCCGCAGCCACCGGCGCCGCTGCCGTTTCTGCCGGCCGCCGAGCAGCGTCGCTTGAGGATGCCGGAAGCGTCATGGGAGGCGTCTCTCAAACGCGCTCGCGACACCATTGTGCGATTGCAAGCAACGGCGCCCGAGGTGGTGTTCAGTTATCCAAGGAAAGAGAAGGACCGTGAGTTGCAGGTCAGCCCTCTGATTCGAGACGTTCGCGATGTTTTGGCTGACGAACTGCCGGGTACGATCATGCGTTATCCGAACAGGATCGGCGCCGAACACGGTCAACTGGAAGCCGTGAGTGACGGCAACGGCCCGGCATTGGTCGCTGGCGACACGTGCAGTCGTGGCGGAACCGGGTTGTTCAAGGATCAAGCGGCGTGCCCGTTCCGCGCCTTCGCCCGGCATCGTCTCGGCAGCAAAGCCATCCCGCCAGCGCGCGCCGCGCTCACCGTCATGGATCACGGCTTGATGGTGCACGATGTCCTTGAACTCCTGTGGAAAGATTGGCGGACGCAGGCCAATCTCAAGGCTGATACCCCGGACCAGGTCAAGGCCAGGGTCGGCACGGTGATTGACGAGGTTCTTGAGCGTTATCAACGGAAGAATCCGGACGTGATGAGCCCCGCCGCCCGCGCGTTGCAAACACATCGGTTGCGTACGTTGTTGTGCGCTCATCTTGCTTTCGAAGTCGCGCGTCCGCCGTTTACGGTGTTCGCGCGCGAGGAGAAAGTGGAACAGGATTTCCACGGCGTGCGGGTGCGGGTGCGCATTGATCGCATTGACGAGATTGCCGGCGGCAAACATGTCCTGATTGATTACAAGACCGGCGATGCCAAGCCTTCGTCATGGTTCGGCGAGCATCCGAACGAGCCGCAGTTGCCGTTGTACCTGGCGTTGTTCGGCGAACGGGTTGAGGGTGTCGCGTTTGCCAGGGTGCGCAGGGGTGAGACGGCAGAGAGTTACCTTGCGGGCTTGTGTAGCGAGGCTGTTGCAGATGTCAGCGGTCTGGGGTTGGTGGCGAAGTCCAAAGCTGCCAGGGCCAATGATATCCATGACTGGCCCGGCCTGGTCGAACGATGGGGCATGGTACTCAAACGTCTCGCGCAATCCATCGCCAGCGGCGAGGCCGTGGTGGATCCGCAACCTCTGGCCTGTGATTACTGCGACCAGCATATGCTGTGCAGAATTGATGAACGCAATGCGTTGAACGAAGACGCCGGGGAAGGCGCCGCCGATTCGGGAGCCGAACGATGAATGACGATCCGGATGACAGGGCGGCAACGCTTCCGGACGACCACGAGGCGCGGCGTCACGCGATTGATCCCGAACGTTCGTTCATCGTGCGCGCCCCGGCCGGTTCCGGGAAAACCACGTTGCTGATCAGGCGTTACCTGGTGTTGCTGACACGGGTTGCGCGGCCCGAGGAAATTCTGTGCATGACGTTCACGCGCAAGGCCGCGGGGGAGATGCACAGCCGGGTGCTGGCCGCATTGCAACGCGCCGAGAAGGGGGAACAGGGCGGCGATGCCACCATGTACGAATTGGCCCGTGCGGCCATTGATCATGCGCATCAACACAACTGGAACCTGCTGCAAAATCCGTCGCGCCTTCAGTTCCATACCATAGACGGGGTGTGCTCTCGGCTGGTCAGGCAGATACCGAAGGGGTCCGGCTTTGGCGCGCTGCCTGATGTTGCGGAGTTTCCCTCCATGCTGTACCGCAAGGCTGCCGCCGAAACCATTGCCTGTATGGATGCTGGTGATGACCCGGTCGCGCAGGCCGTGCGCACCGTGCTTGGCTATCTTGATAACAATTACGAACGGTTGCAGCAACTGATTGTGACGATGCTCGGCACACGCGATCAATGGTTGGGATTGACCGGGTTGCGGGGCGATGCCGCGTACCGCCGTGCGCTTGAGCAGCACTGGGACGAGGTTGTGATTCATGATCTGAAACGGTTGCGCGAGGCTATGTCCGCAAATGCTGAACATGCCGAAGAGATTGTTGCCTGTGCGGTGATGGCTGCGCGCAATCTGCAGGAGATGGAATCGGACTCGCTGATTGCCGACTGCCGTGATCTGAACGCGCTGCCCGATGCCGCGATTGAAGCGTTGCCGGCGTGGCGCGGCATTGCGTCGTTGTTGCTGACGCAAGCAGGAACAATGCGGACAAGGGTCACGAAGAGAGACGGTTTCCCGTCGGGTGGTGAGGAAGAAAAGGCGGGCAAAAAACGCATGGTTGCGTTGCTTGAGGCGTTGAGTTGCGGAGATTCGCGTGCGGGCGAAGCGGTGTCATGGGCGCCGGATCTTCACTCGGCGCGCGGTCTGCCGCACGCGCATTATGACGACCAACAGTGGCGGGTGCTGGGCGCGTTGCTGATGGTGTTGAAACAGACGGTGGCGAGGCTCAATCTGCTTATCGGCGCCTTCGGGCGTTGCGACTACGTCGCGCTTTCCACCAGTGCCCGCGTCGCGCTCGGCGACGTGGATAACCCAACCGATCTTGCGCTGGCGCTTGACTATAAAATTCAGCACATCCTCGTTGATGAATTTCAGGATACCTCGCGGTCGCAGATGGAGTTACTTGAATTGCTGACCGCCGGCTGGGACGGTTCCGACAACCGCACGCTGTTTCTGGTCGGCGACCCGATGCAGTCCATCTATGCATTTCGCCGCGCCGATGTCGGCATCTATCTGCGTGCCCGTGATCGCGGCATCGGACAACTGACCCTGGAGGGGCTGACCCTGACCGCGAATTTTCGCTCGCAGAAGCCGCTGGTTGAATGGGTCAATCTTGTGTTTGCACGGGCGATGCCGAACCGTAGCGATGAACTGACCGGTGCCGTTGAGTTTTCGGAGTCCACGGTGTCCCATGACGATGATGCCGATGCCGGAGTGAGATTCCATGCCGCACATGACAAGTCGGGTGAGGCCTTTGCGTTGGCCGCCGCCGCACGCAGCGAATGGGATCAAAACCGGGACGCCACCATCGCGATTCTGGCGCGCAGTCGTTCCCATCTCACGGCGGTCCTGCGCGCGCTCAAGAATGCCGGGGTGCCGTATCAGGAAGTGGGGCTGGACCCGCTGGTGCAGCGTTCACTGGTACAGGATCTGCTGGCGTTGACTTGCGCGTTGCTGCATCCGTCCGACCGCACTGCCTGGCTGGCGGTGTTGCGCGCGCCGTGGTGCGGCCTGGAACTGCGCGATCTGGAAGTGTTGTCCGCCGGTGATGGTGAACCATGGGCGCGGATGCGTGACCCGGAGGCGCTTGCGAATTTGTCATGCACGGCGCGGGAGCGTGTGGGGCGGATGGTGCCGGTGCTGGAGCTGGCGCTGGCGGAACGTGGCCGTCTGTCTCCGGCGCGTTGGATTGAGAACACCTGGCTGCAGTTGGGCGGCGCGGCCCTGGCGACGGAGGAGGACTGGCCCGATGTGCGTTTGTACTTTGAGCAGTTGGGATACCTGTGTGAAGCCACGGGGTTGCGCGATTATGAAGAACTGCGCGAGTCCCTGCAGTTGGTGCGCTCGGTTGCGGGAAGCGACGGGGGCGTGGGCGATACACCATCCAACCCGGTGCAGGTGATCACCATGCACAGCGCCAAGGGGCTGGAGTTTGACGTGGTGCTGATTCCCGGTCTGAATCGCACGCCACTATCCGATGAGAAAAAACTACTGTTGTGGAACGACAGCAAGGCTGACGATGATACGGGGCGGGGTCTGTTGATCGCACCGCTGTATGTATCGGACTACGATGAAAACGGTGATGAATCAGGCGATAGCGGTGAGATGTATGAGTACCTGCGTGTGTTCCTTGCGAAAAAGCAACGGTTGGAGGATGCGCGGCTGTTGTACGTGGCCTGCACCAGGGCGAAGCGTCGCCTCCACCTGTTTTCGATTGTCAAGACCGACGGGGCGGGGAACGTCAAGATCAACGAAGATGGGACGCTGGCCGCTCCGTCCGCCGGATCGTTGGTGTCCCACATATGGGAATCCTGCGAAGCGGATTTCCGCGCTGCTCCGGATGTTGGTCGGCCGGATGAGGATGTTGCGTCGGCGGCACAACGGGCGCGCCTGCTTCGGGTACCGGACAACTGGCAACCACCGGCTCCCGCAGCTTCAATCCCGACGTTGCCGGGCACTGATGAGGGCCCTGCCGCCGATATCAAGGCCCCGACGTTTGACTGGGCCAGTCAGCCTGCGCGTCTGACCGGCATCATCGTCCACAGGATGTTATGCCTGATCGCGGATCAGGGTCTGCGTGCCTGGAATGTGGAGCGGGTGCTGGGATGCCGCACGGTATGGACCGCCGAACTGGAGGCGCAGGGGCTTGAGCCGGCAACGGTTAAGCGAGTGGTCGGTGATATTGAGAAGGCGTTGTGCGGGAGCCTCGACGATCCGAAGGGTCGTTGGATTCTCGATGACAACCATCGGGATGCGCGCAATGAGTATGACATCAGCGGTATCGTCAATGGCCGACTGGTGCGCGGGGTGCTTGACCGCATCATGACCGACGCGGACGGTGTGCGCTGGATTATTGATTACAAGGCCGGCGTCCACCGTGGCGCCGACCTGGATGTCTTCCTCGACAACGAGCGGGAGCGTTATCGCCCCCAGCTTGAACGCTATGCGACCATGGTGTCGTGCATGACCAACGATCCGATTCGGCTTGGCCTGTATTTTCCTCTGGTGCAGGGCTGGCGTGAATGGGAGTGGCGGGGAGAGGGGCAACGGTCATAGCGCGGCATCGGGGTGGGTGTCCGAAACGGCCCCGCTGTTTGTGCGTGCCAATGTGTGAAAGTCGTTATGCGGGTGAGTCTGAATACATCACGAAAACACCGCGAACACGTGTTCAGCGCCGGCTACAATCCGCTGCCCGCGCCACTGCTGCCAAGACCACCAAGCCCCGGTAACGCTGGGGTGGAGCCTCCTTTTTTCTGGACCGTGACGTCGCCATAACGACGGAATTTTCGTGAATTCCAAATCACCGCATGTCCGGGAGCGAGATTGGCGGCCTGGGTATAGTGGTCGTCGGCTTCGGGTTGCTTGCCCAGTTGATCCAGGGTTAACGCCAAATTGTAATGCGCCTCCGCCAGCTTCGGTTGGACCTGGATGACGTGCTCGTAATGCTTTCGGGCCTCGTCCCATTGATCGCCGGCAAAGGCCTGGTTGCCTTTGTTCATGGATGACACCGCCTCGGGCGTGGCCTTACCAGGGGGATGCAATGTTGAGCCTGTTGTGTTCTCAATGCCGCTACAGGCTCCGACGCCAATGAGACAGGCGATGATGGATCCTGTTTTCCAACGGTTCAGTGGCATGATCTTCTCCTTTTTCCGGCAAATCCGCTTTGGGCACACTGTTCATTCACCGTCGCATTCAACATATCGCACGATGCGTTGTAGAAGAAATCCATGGAGGGAAGGATCGCAATGTTTCGTCGCACCATGACGCATGGAAGGCCGTTGCAAGGCGAACATGTTTGACGTTCGAGGATCAGCGGATAGGAAGGCGTGTCACCGCTGTATCCCGTTCTACCCGGTTTCAGGCCCGATGGACTCCCCATTGCAATCCGTACAGCTCCATCCGGCATCAATAAAGGTCATGGGGTCTCCGCAGAACGGGCAGTCGGGAGGAGTCGCCGATTGCACCGGAGGCAGGACCGGCAACTCACACTCCAGATCATCTTCATCCATCCCAAAAGGAAGAGCAGGATTCATGGGGCTATCTCTGGCAGGGGTGTGGGTTACGCACGACGTTGCTCCAGCGCTTTTTCAGCGCTTTGCCGTGAGGGGACGCCAACAAAGGTGAGACGGCCATTGATAATCGTAGCGGGAACGGCTCGAATCGAGTGGCGGTCGGCCAGTTCCTGACCGTCGGGGGTCGTAATATCAATTTCCCGGTAACTAAAGCTGTGCTTGACCCGCAATTGTTTCCACAAACTCTTGGCTGAGGGACATGCCGCACATTTTGACGAGATTAACAAGGTGACATTGGCCATGGCTCTTCTCTCCTGTGTCCTGGAAAATATGTTAGCACTAACTGGAGAGCCGTCGCAACGGGACGCAGGGCGCACCATCTCTCACTGGGTTTTTCGCACGTTGCTGACTGGATGCGAGGGAGGGCGGTGGAAGAAGGAAGTTCAGGGATGAGGGTCGAGTTTAATAATGCCTTTCCTGATCGCTAAAATCGCGGCTTGCGTTCGATCATAGACGTGCAGTTTGTGGAAGATGTTCCGAACGTGATTTTTCACGGTCTTTTCGCTAAGATCCAACACATTGGCGATTTCCTTGTTGGTCCTGCCATCGGCAACCAATCGCAACACCGTAATTTCCCGCTCCGTCAGATCATGGTCCAGTAACGACTTCTTTTTCCCTTTGCCTTCAGCCAGCAATGAAAATTCGGCCAGAATTTTGCTTGCCACCGATGGATGGATCAGCGATTCACCTTTGGAAATGGCATGAATGGCGGCGATGATTTCCGTGGAATCCGAATCCTTGATCAGATAGCCCGTGGCGCCTGCCCGGACCAGATCAAAAATATATTGATGGTCTTCGTACATTGTCAGTGCGATGATGCCGATGTGAGGCATTTCCCGTTTAATGATCCGCGTGGCTTCCACCCCCGACATGCCCGGCATGCTCACGTCCATCATGATCACGTCGGGAAGCAATTGCCGGGCTTTTTCAACGGCTTCCCCGCCATCCCTGGCCTCTCCCACGATTTCGATTTCTTCCTGGGGTTCGAGAATGGCGGCCAGTCCCTCACGCACGACCCGATGGTCATCGGCCAGCACGACTTTAATTGTTTTTGCCATTGCGGGAATGTTCCTTTCTACCCAACGGGATTTGAACGGCCACCGATGTCCCCACGCCTTTGGGGGACTTCCACGAGACCTCGCCACCCAATAATTTGACCCGTTCTTTGATGCCTCGCAACCCGAAGTGATCCCACTTATCAGGGTTCCGGGAGACGGCCTGCATGTCGAAGCCGATGCCGTTGTCACGAATGACACCGGAGAGGGTATCATGTTGAATGGTCAATTGCACAGAGACCTGCGATGCCCTGGCATGTTTGGCCGAATTCTGCAGGGCTTCCTGAATGATGCGGAACAGAAAGACTTTCGTTTTGGGGTGTAAGTGTGCATCAGTCCCCGTATGGGAAAAGTCCGCGTGGACGTGGTGTTGTTTTTGGTAGGCATCCAGATAATTGGACAGCGCCGACAGTAAATCCAATTTCTCATACTGGCCGGGGCGCAAATTGAACACCACTTGCCGCGTTTCCTGAATGCCGTGCTTGAGCAGGTTTTTCACCTCAGACAGCAAGGCAGCGCATTGGGTCGGTTCTTCCTGAATCAGGTTCCCGCATCGTTCCATTTTAAAATTCACGCCAACCAGCGTCTGGACCAACCCATCGTGGATTTCACAGGCGATGCGAGTCCGTTCTTCATCCACCGCGCTTTCGGATTCTTCTTTGACGTACCGCTGAAACAGGGATTGGTACCGTGCGAGCGTATGCGCCATTTCCGTTGTGGCCCGAATCTGTCCATCAATCAAGCGCCACATAAACTTCGCGCTCGCCCCTCCGATGATGGCCGCACTCGGTTTGCGGGTGTTTTGCAGAGCCTTTGCGACCTCGGGACTGCCCGTCACGTCAATGATCAGGTCGGTGTTCTTCATGCGCAACACTTCACGATAGTCTTGCGTGACGGGAACGCCCAATTGTTTGGCCAGTGTGGTGCCGAGTGTCCGCGGCTTGATTTCAGCCAATGCCACAATGCGGGCCAAAGGATCCCGCGCCAACATTTTCAACAACGCCTTGCCTCCGCGCCCACCTCCCAGAATCGCCACGCACGTGGCATGCGCCGACCGCCGAGGCTCGGGTTTGCGTTTTTTGACGGAGGTGGATTTCCGGGGAGCGTCTCGTTGCACGGAAGTAGAAGGGGAGGCCATGGTCTCAATCACGTCATGGGTTGTCGTCGTGTGTGGATGACGGTGATGTCATGAAGTATGGAGTGGACACGAACGCACGACGCAGGACGAGCGAACGCATCAGTGTTTCTCCCGATCCTGCGCAAGCGACTTAATCGTGTCCATAAATTGATCAATGTCTTTAAACTCGCGGTACACGGAGGCAAAACGAACGTAGGCGATTTGGTCCAACGCGTGGAGTTCCTTCATGACTGCCTCACCGACCACACGGGCGGGGATCTCCGATTCGCCGAGATCCTGGAGGTGTTTTTCAATGCGGTCCACCACGGCTTCGAGCGTGGCGCCGCTGATCGGTCGTTTTTCACATGCCTTTTTGAGTCCGGCCATGACTTTGCTTCGGTCAAGCGCCTCTCGCCGGCTGTCTTTTTTGACGATCGTGGGAAGCATTTCTTCAATACGTTCGTAGGTCGTAAAACGACGGTTGCATCCCAGGCATTCCCGGCGACGCCGAATGGCTTCGCCTTCCCGCGCCGCACGCGAGTCAACCACCTTATCATTCAGTTGATTACAGAAGGGACATTGCATCGCGCACCGGGTTACGGAAACACAAGAGCCTTTGAAACCGTCTATGGAGCAGATTCCGTCTCACCGTATTGATGACCGGCGACAACGGGGGACGCCCTGGTGATTGCAAGAGAAAATCCGGCGGCGATTTACGAAGCCGAGAATACCGGGAAGCGGGCGCATAGCGCTTTGACTTCCTTTCGAATGTGTCTATGCACTCGTTTGGTCGAGGGATGGTGCAACACCTCGTCCATCCACGTCACGATGTGTGACATCTCCGGAGCGCCCATCGTCCGTGTGGACACAATGGGAGTCCCGAGCCGAATCCCGCTGGTGACCGCCGGCGGTCGTTCGTCATACGGAACGGCATTTTTGTTGACGATGATCCCCGAGGCTTCGAGCGCGGCCTCGGCGTCTTTCCCCGTGACCCCGTTGGCCTTGAGGTTCAGGAGGAACAGGTGGGTATCGGTGCCGCCGGACACCACGTGATAGCCGAGGGCTGCGAATGCATCCGCCATCGTGCGTGCATTGGCAAGGACGCGTTGTTGATAGGCGTGAAATCCCGCGGCCAGAGCTTCTTTAAACGCCACGGCTTTCGCGGCAATCACGTGCATGAGCGGACCGCCCTGAAGGCCGGGGAAAATTATTTTATCCACGGCTTTCGCGTGTTCTTCTTTGCACATCACGATGCCCGCTCGTGGGCCACGCAACGTTTTGTGGGTGGTGGTGGTCACGAAGTCGGCATGGGGAACGGGGTTTGGGTGAAGACCCGTCGCCACCAAGCCGGAGATATGGGCCATATCAACCAGCAGATAGGCGCCCACCGCATTCGCAATCTCCCGAAACCGGGGGAAGTCAAGTGTTCTGGAATAGGCGCTGGCCCCGACGACAATCATGCGCGGCCGTACGGCTTCCGCCTGGCGTTGGACCGTGTCGTAATCAATCAATTCCGTCTCACGATCCACCCCATAGAAAAAGGACTGAAACAGCTTGCCGGAAAAATTGACCTTGCTGCCGTGGGTTAAATGACCGCCTTGCGAGAGGTCCATGCCCAGGATCGTATCGCCGGGTTTCAGGACCGAAAGGTACGCCGCCATATTGGCGGTGGAACCGGAGTGCGGTTGCACGTTGACGTGCTCGCAGCCAAACAATTGCGTGGCCCTGCGGATCGCCAGTTCTTCAACCTGATCCACATGCTGACAGCCCCCATAGTAGCGTCGCCCCGGATAGCCTTCCGCGTACTTATTCGTCATCAGCGACCCCTGCGCGGCCTGGACGGCGAGGCTCGCGTAATTTTCCGACGCGATCAACACCAACTGTTCGCGCTGTCGTTTTTCTTCGGCGCGCAATGCCGCATAGACCTCCGGGTCTTCCTGGCGAATCGCTTTGAGGGTCCCGACGGCGTGTCCCATCTCTATGCCGACGACTCGTCCGCCTCTGTCGGCGTGCCGGCTTCGTCATCCCTGGCCTCGTCCCCGTGTTTGACGAGGGAGACGGACACATTCGCGATAATGCCTTGATGCAGTTTAATGCCAATGGGAAACGTCCCCAGCTCTTTGAGAGGCTGGGCCAGTTGAATGTTTCTCCGGTTCACGTCAAATCCATCGGCCAATAATCTGGTTTCAATGTCCCTGGCGGTGATGGCGCCAAACAGCTTGTCATCTTTGCCAGTCTGGACGGGAAAGACGAGCGAGACGCCGGACAAAGTGTCCGCCACGGCCTGAATGTCTTGTTCGACCTGTTTTGCCTTATGGGCCGTCACTCGCTTGAGATGCTCTAAGGCCTTGATGTTACGGGGATTGGCTTCCAGGGCTTTTTTGCGGGGGAGCAGGAAATTCCGCGCGTACCCGTCGGCGACGTTGAGGATGTCCCCCACGTCCCCCAAACTGGCGATATTGTTCTGAAGGATCACCTTCATTGTCTTGACTCCTTCCTTGAAATAACGAGAAGGCAAAATCATAAGGCGCACCCGGTGAAATGTCAATTTGCCACCAAAGGAAAGCGACCACGGAGAAAAAAAGCCCTTGCCCCGGCGAAGATGAGCCGGTGAGCCGCTCGACGCGCGTGATTCAGAAAGCGCCCGTGGCGATGCCATGGCATCCCCGCACCCGCTCGACACGTGCTTCGACCATCCACTACAATCCCGCAATGCGGATTGGCGTGGCTCTGAACCCGCAGGTCTCGATTGCGCTTACACAATTTCCTTTGTCATCATGTGCGCCGGTCGCCGGAGATGTGCGTGCGACTGACGCCCGTGTCTATGGTGCCCGGCATCCGGCGAACGCTTGATTTGAGCCGTCAACCATGAAACTGCCCGACCTCCTGCATGTTTTCGCCGCCCAACTGGCGAACCACAAAGAAGCCGCCGCGCTTGATGAACCGGTTGAATCCAACGGCATCAGGACCATCCGGGCGATCGGGGCGTTGCATCTGTATGCCATGGACGTGCCTCCGGGGACGACGTTTCTCGAAGACGTGCCGGTCACCATTGTGCCTCGCGGGGACCTGGAGCCTACCGGAGGCTATCTTCTCCAGCACAAGGATCACACCGTCGCGGTGCAAACGGTTGACGCGCTCGAGCCGGCGGATGTTGACCACGCGCTTGTGGCCGACACGTCAGCTTTTTTCAATCTTGCGGCCATGCGATTGACGGAAATGGCCGCCAATCCGGAATCCTACGCACTGGGGCCGGCCGAGCGGCTGGTGCCATGGCTGGACCCGGAGCCAGGCGCAGACCATGACGCGGCACGAGCCGGCGCGTCGGCCGCCGTGCTGACGACGGTCTGGAATGAGGACCGGGCCGCTCGTTGGACCACGCTCGGCGAGCTGGCGGTGGCCTTGATGCGTCAGAATAAGCATGTGCTTCTGATTGCGCCCGCGCACGATGCCGTGGATCGCCTGCTCGGGTTCCTGGCCAAAACCTTTCGCAACGCGGCCCTGCCCTTTCAAAGCCTGTTGAGTCGTTATGAGATGTCGGTACTCAAGGAAGCCGAAGGAGTCTCGCTTGCCGCATTGAGTTTTGAATGGCAGATGGATCATTTTTTCGCCAAATCGCGGTCCCGTAAAAGTGCGCTTCAACAGCAATACAACCGGTTTCGAGCACTCGCGCCGATCCTGGCCTACAGAGGTCAGAAGCAGCGTGATATGAACGAAGTGAAACTGCTGGAATGGCGCCTGCTCGCCCAGGTGAGTGAATGGCAGGGCAAGATCGCGGAGATTGACAACGTGCGCGCCGCATACCGTGAACTCCCCATTTGGAAACGGCTTGGGATGCAGGCGATGGGGAAAAACGAGGACACGCTGGAAGAATACCGGACGTTCCACGAAGGCAACATTATGGAACTGATGAAAGAGGTGGAGACGGCACAAGCGCGCATCCGTGTGCTGGCTCCCGAAGCGGCGGTTCCGAAAGAGATGCTTCTGGAATACGAAGCGTTGAAAGACGAAATGTCCCGGCTGGGGGGAACGAAAAAAGTTCGGGAGCTGTTGGCGGCGGGCGAGGCCACCAATCGGCAGGCTTTTATGCAGAACAAACGGCTGGTCGTGGCCACGCCGGGCCGGTTGGTGACCGACCCTCTGTTCCAACGCATCCGCTTTGACGTGTTGATTGCCGAGGATGCCCTCAACATTCCGGCGCCGTTTTTGCTGGGCGTGGCCGGACTGATTCGTGAGCGGATTATCATTGCCGGAGACACCCGTGATCTTCGTGGTCCCGCGAAGCTCTGGCGTCAAAACTGTTTGGAAATGGAACCGGCGTCCGGCACGTCGTCCGGCGGCGCATCTTCCGATTCAACAGTGTCCCCGTCTTGACGCATCAGGGGGGGGAAGCCCATAATCTCCTTCTATCCAGTGCCGAAGTGGCGGAATGGCAGACGCGCTAGATTCAGGGTCTAGTGTCCCTTGGGGCGTGCGGGTTCAACTCCCGCCTTCGGCACCATGTTCCCTGGATGGCAAGAGACGCCCAAATTGGGCGCCTCTACACGGGGCATCTCCCTGTCGTGGTCGGGAACCCGTCCCATCCGTCATTCCCGCCCCGGCACGAATCCAATCCCCCGCACTCTCAACGCAGCACGCCACTGTCCGGCAGAAGCAACGCTTGGATTCCCCTGCGATAATATGTTGATACACGCCGTGGGTTAAGGTATGTTTACCGCCATTCCAATGACACCAATAACCGTATATTCCCACTGGAGGAACCGTACAATGAAAACCAGCATGGACATTGTTGCTTCATCGTGTAGCGCACAATCTGCCCCCCCCCCCCGAAAAATTTACCGTTAAAACAACAGGTTAGCGCGCGCCGGCGGTTTGCCGCGCTGCTGTTGATCTTTGCCGTTGGTGCCTTCGCATCGCCCGCCGTTCACGCCCAAACCGAGCAGTTCGTCTCCGCAGACTTCGCCCTCAAACCGTCCGCGATTCCCGTCGGCGGTAGTTTCCGGTTGCTGTTCGTGACCTCCCAGGAGACCGACGCCACCTCTACCAACATCGACACCTATAACACCTTCGTGCAGACCAGCGCGGGCGGCGGCCATAGTGCCATTCAGACCCCCATCAGCGGCGAATTCCGCGCACTCATCTCCACCGAAAACGATAACGCCCGCGTCAACACCGCCACCACCGGCACCGGTGTGCCGATCTATTGGCTCAATGGCGAGAAAGTCGCCGATGACTACACCGATTTTTATGACGATGACGGCTGGGATTCCCGGGCTAGCACAGATGAGAGTGGAGTTACTTCAACCAGCCCTTTGAACGCTTTTATTGTGACCGGATCAAACAGCGACGGAACAAGACACGCCACCCAGTTTGCTGGTACTACTGGCGACATCGGAACCAGATATGGGCGATTGGGGGAGAATAGGGAGGAAATAAATGATGCTGCAAGCCTAGCAACAGAAATTTTTTACCAGATCTACGCCCTCTCCCCAATCTTCACAGTAACACCTCCTTCCCCGACCTTTGGCGCCGCCACCATTCCCACCCAAACCTACCCGACCAACAACACCGCCATCTCCGCCCCCCTGCCAACCGCCGGCGGTGGACTCAGACCTCTGACCTACACGCTGACGCGCCCGGGCGCCTCACCGGTGTTGCCGACCGGGCTTAACTTTGACGCAGCAGTGCCCGCCATCAGCGGTATGACGATCGTGGAGTTCGGCGGCGCCGCCGGCGCCACACTGATTTACACCGTCACAGACGCCGCATCGCAAACTGACGCACTGACCTTCATCGTCAAAACGGTGGCGGTCACTGTTGCCACGAACGAAACGGTGGGTTACGTGGGCGGCGCAATCGCGGCGAGCAATATCGGCGGTGATGCCGGCGGGAACAACAACAACGATATGCGCCTGATCCTGCCCGATGTCCACGCGGTGAGCGCAGTCGCAGTGACGTTCTACGACCTGACAGCGGACGCCACGCCCCCGCCGGACGGAGTCACCTTCAGCGGCGTGGCGATGGATATTGCACTGACCGGATCCTTGCCGGCGGACGCGACAGTCTGTCTGTCCGACGCCGGCGTACCGGGGGGAAGCGCGTCGGTGTACCGCTACACCGGCACTGCCTGGGAAGAAACCAGCCCCCCGGCCCGCACAATCCCCGGCTTCGTCTGCGGCGCGACCGCCACCTTCTCGCCATTCGCGGTCGGCTATAACCAAATCGCCTCGCGGCTAAGTGCCGTCAGCCAGACCATCCTGCCGGAAGTGGCACGGGCCATCACGGACACCACGGTCAACGCCATCACGCAACGGCTTGAGCAAGCCGGCGCCGACAGCCACCAGCCCGGCGCCTTCACCCTCGCCGGCCAGTCCACTCTGGCCGACATCCTGACCACCGGCGGACAGTCACTGGCCGACGGCACACTGAACCTGCACGACATGCTGGGCCGCTCCGCGTTTGTCCTGCCGCTCACCACAGGCGGCGACCTGGCGAAGAACCTGACCCTCTGGGGCGGCGGCGACTACCGAGAAATCGGCGGAAGCGGCGGCGCCGTGGACTGGGACGGGGCACTGTTCAGCGCGCGACTGGGCGCGGACGCCCGTGTGTCGGACACTCTGCTGGCCGGGGCGGCTCTCTCTTGGACCGATGGCGACTTTGAGTATGGCGAGCTAGAGGGCGAACCCACATCAGGCGGCGGCGACTATACCCTTGAGATGACCAGCATCGCGCCCTATGTCGGGTGGTCGGTCTTGCCCGGGGGCCGGTTGAACCTCTGGGCCACGGCGGGCTACGGCTGGGGCGAGGTGGCCATCACCGATGCCGTCGCGCAGAATGCCGAGACCATTGAAGACACGCAGACCAGCGAGGCCACGCTCAAGCTGGCCGGCGGCGGCGTCAGTGCGCGGGTGCTGGAGTCCAATCTGGGCCATGTGCGGCTGAAAGGCGAAGTCATGCAAACCTCCATGGAATTGGAAGGCCGCGACTTCATAGACGCGCTGACGGTTGAAGCCCGACGGGCACGATTCAGCATAGCCGCCGGCAAGACCTACACTTCGGCGGACGGGGCGCGTCTGACGCCCACGGTGGAAGTGGGGCTACGGCATGACGCGGGCGATGGGCGCACCGGCACCGGCGCAGAAGTCGGCGGCGAGCTAAGCTACACCGACCCGTACAACTGGCTCACGCTGGACACCCAGGGCCGTGTGCTGTTGGGGCATAACGGCGGCTACGACGACTGGGGCATCGGGGCCATCTTCACGCTGAAACCAGCACAGAACGGGCAAGGGCTGGCCTTACGGCTGACGCCCACCTACGGGCAGACCGTGACGAACACCGCGCAACTGTGGAACCAGAGTGCGGCGGCCCTGTCCGGCACGGATGCGGCGGCCCTGGGGCAGAGGATGAACGCGGAAGTGGGTTACGGGCTGGCCATGGCGGACGGGCAAAGTCTCCTGACGCCGTATGGCAATATGACGTGGGGCCAGAGGACGAGAGCCTACCGGCTGGGAAGCCGCCTGACGCTGGCATCGGGACTGAATCTGTCTCTTGAGAGCCGACGCGGGGAAACCCCTGGCGCGGCTGCGAATCATGGTGTGCTAGTGAATGTTGAGTGGGGCTGGTAACGCCCTAAACTGGCCCTCAATGCGGCACGGTTGTAGAGACGCCCAATTTGGGCGTCTCTACACGGGTAATGCCCCAGGATAGCTCGTAAAATTCCAATAGGATCAACCCCATAATGAAGTGAGTTTCTTGTCAGCACACCAGGAACATCACCAAAGATTCCACACTCCGCATCCCGTGCCGGCGTGCCCAAACGCCCCCAACCCCGCCTGCATCACCGCGCTGCCGGTTGAAAAAGCAACCGCAAAAGGTGACGACCGGAATCCATTTCTGTTAATGTGACAGAACGTCATGGTTATCGCAGATTTGATGGCGCCGTCTCGTCTGACCGCCATGATGATTGTTTTGCCAAAACCACTCCATGGGTAAACTGTTGAGTACGACTTCCCTGCTTCCTTTCGCGGCTGGCAGCCTTGTCAGCCTGCTGGTCTTGGTTTCACCACTCCACGCGGCGCCGATTCACGGGTTCGGGGAACTGAAATTCGGCATGCCTCCGGCTGAAGTGGCGGCGCTGGCGGGCTGTTCAAGTCAGACCGAATGTCTGTATGACCTGTTGGGGAAAAATCGCTACTTCGTGCTGGGGTACGGGCCGGCGCGCGACACAACGAACCCGACGGATGGGGAAAGGCCCGCCGCCTACCTCAGTCGCATTGACGTTGACATGGGCGTCTATACGCGGGAAGGATTTCAGGCGCTGTTCGAGGTGTTCTCCTCCCAATACGCCGTGAGCCACCATCCCACCGAACAGGAAGAAACGTCTTTTCATGAAGGCCATTCCCAGGAACTCGTGATGGGATTTGCCGAGGGCCTGGCACTCTTGAAAGTGGTGCGCCGTCCTTTTGGCAATCTCGTCATTCGCATGGTCTATCAGGATGCCGACTCCGCCCAGGCCCAGCGACAGGTCTGGAGCGCGACCCCGGCCCCGTAGTGGTGCCCGCTTCCCCGCCACAGAATCCTTTTGCCATTCTCACCGGCGCATCCAGAGGCATTGGAGCGGCCTATGCCCGTGCCCTTGCAAGCCAGGGCTATGACCTGCTGCTGGTCTCCCGCGACGACGCGCGACTCGCGCAACTTGCCCGTGCGCTTGAGACGAACGCCCGCATTCGCGTCCACGTGTGCATCGCCGACCTCGCCCAACCTCATGCCGCGCATCGCCTGTTTGCGGAAAGTCGGCGGTATCGGCACACCCCGGATATGCTGATCAATAACGCCGGCTTCGGGTTGTACGGAGAATTTGTGTCGCATCCTCTGCCACGCATACAGGAGATGCTGCAATTGCATGTTCAAACGGTTGTGGAAAGCATGAGGTTGTTTTTGCCCGGCATGACCGAGCGTGGCTCCGGCGTGATCATCAACGTGGCATCACTCGCCGGGATGCTGCCCATCCCGTATTGCGCCGAATATGCCGCCACCAAAGCATTTATGCTTTCGTTGTCCGAAGCGCTGGCCAGGGAAGTGCGATCAACCGGCGTGTACATCCAGACCTGTTGCCCGGGCCCGACGGAGACGGATTTTCATGCGTCGGCCGGGTTCCGTCCCTCCGGTCCGCTCACCATGCAAACGGCCGACCAGGTCGTGCACGAGTCTCTCGCCGCCATCCGGAGGAAGCAGCCCGTCGTCGTCATTGGCTGGCAAGGGAAACTGGCTGCCATGTTGACGAAATGGGTTCCGAGGTCCGTGCTTGTCACCATGGCGGGACGGCGGGCACGGTTGACATCCGGCAAGCGCTGATTGTCCGTCAACGACGTTGCGCATCATCCATCCGTGGATGATTGACACGACCGCAGACCGGAGTCGCGACCAGGGACAGAGCGCTCATGCGCATCAAGATCGCAAGTATCTTTGTTGACGACCAGGACAACGCTCTTGCGTTTTATACAACGGTCCTCGGTTTCACGAAAAAAGACGATATCCCGGTGGGCGATGTTCGCTTGCGGTCATAATATGTTGATACACGCCTGTGGTTTCAGGTATGTTTGCCGGATTCCACAGGACCAACCAATAACCGTCTATTCCCACACTGGAGAGGCCGTACAATGAAAACCAGCATAGCCATAATTGCTTCATCGCGCAGCGCACAATCGCCCCCCCCCGAAAATTTACTGCTAAAACAACGAGTTAGTACACGCCGCCGTTGGCACAGAACACCACTCGCGTGGCTGTTCGCCGCCTTCGCCCTGTCATGCCTCGCGCCCGCTAATGCGATTGCCCAGACAACCCCTCCCGCCATCCTCGACTTAGGCACTGTCGACGGCTTCAGGCTCAACCTAATTTTGCCGGTAACTACGACGAGCGGTAAAACCTATTATTTTCTGGATGCCAGTGGCGATGGAATAGCTAGTCTAAGTGCCGACCTGGTTACGCTTTCTCCATTAAGCACATTATTGAACAACGGTACTGTTCCCATGGAGACGCAACTCGATGGGCACAATGGCAGGGATGACGAACGGTCAGTAATCGTTGACAGCCATACACTCGTTTTGCCGACTGCTGCAGAATACTCTGCGCTACATGTCGACCAAGGAAGTAATCCACCTACAGGTTGGAGGACTACTATTGAGTATATGACATCAAACGTTTCTCCTAGTGGGCAGCCAACTATTTTTGGTTTTGGTGGTTTGAATGGAGTGGAAAGTGTAGAAAGTGCAAGTTTCCGAGGTTACGTCGCCTTCCAAGTCCTGCCCAAGCCCCCCCCGACCTTTGGTGCCGACACCATTCCCAACCAGACCTACCTGGGTAACGCCAACGTCAACCTCACTCTGCCGGACGCCAGCAGCGGCAGTGGTACGCTGTCATACACCCTGACGGACGCATCCACGGTCGGGCTGGCCTTCGACTCCGCCACCCGCATCCTGTCCGGCACAACACCGACCACGCCAACCACCACCACCCTGACATACACCGCCACAGACACCGCCGCAGACACTGCCTCTCTGGTGTTCACCGTCACGGTGGTGGCAGTCGCCGGCGACGGAACGGCGGCTTACTCGGACGGCGCACTCGCAGTCAACGATGTCGGCGGTGCCAACAACGATATGCGCCTCATCCTGCCCCCCGGCAACTCGGTGAGCGATGTCGCGGTGACGTTCTACGACCCGTCAACCTCCACCATTGCCGTGCCGGATGGCGTCACCTTCAGCGGCGTGGCGATGGATATTGCACTGACCCCTGCCTTGCCGACGAACACACCCGCGACCGTCTGCCTGTCCACCGTCGGCGCCACTGGTCGCCCCGCGCTGTACCACCTCTCCGCCTCCCCCACCGCCTGGGAAGCCATCGGCAGCGAGACCGGCAGATTCCCCGGCTTCGTCTGCGGCACAACCACCGCATTCTCGCCGTTCGCGGTCGGCTCTCTTGAAATTGAAGACGCACGGCTAAGCGCCATCAGCCAGGTCATCCTGCCGGAAGTGGCACGGGCCATCACAGACACCATCGTCAGCGCCATCGCGCGACGGCTTCATCACGCCGGCGCCGACAGCCGCGAATCCGGCTCCGTCACCCTCGGCGGCCAGTCCACCCTGGCCGACATCCTGACCACCGGCGGACAAGCGCTGGCCAACGGCACATTGAACCTGCACAACATGGTGGGCCGCTCCGCGTTTGTCCTGCCGCTCAATCAGGCCGGCGACCTGGTGAAGGGCCTGACCCTCTGGGGCGGCGGCGACTACCGAGCCATCGGCGGGAACGGCGACGCCACGGACTGGGACGGTGCCCTGTTCAGCGCGCGACTGGGCGCGGACGCCCGTGTGCGAGCGAACCTGCTGACCGGGGCGGCTCTCTCCTGGACCCAGGGCGACTTTGAGTATGGCGCACTGGCGGACGACCCCACCGCCGGCGGCGGCGACTATACCCTGCGGATGACCAGCCTCACGCCCTATGTCGGGTGGTCGGTCGTGCCGGCGGGCGGGCTGGACGTGTGGGCCACGGCGGGCTACGGCTGGGGCGAGGTGTCCATCACCGATACCCTCGTGGACGCACGCCAGACGAGCGATGCCACAACGGTCATGGTGGGCGGCGGCGTCAGCGCGCAGGTGTTGAAAACGCGCACCAGCCGGGTGCGGGTCAAAGGCGAACTCATGCAGACCTCCATGGATCTGGACGGCCACGACAGAATTGGCGCGTTGACGGTAGAGGCGCGGCGGGCGCGGCTACAGGTGGAAGGGCGCCATGAGTACGAGTTAGCCGGCGGCGGGCGGCTGGGCGGCACGTTGGAGGCCGGGCTACGGCGTGACGGCGGTGACGGGCTAACCGGCACCGGCGCGGAAATGGGCGGCGGGGTACAGTATCGTCACCCGACCCAGGGCGTCACGCTTTCCGGTCAGGGCCGTGTCCTGCTGGGGCATACGTCAAACTACGAGGACTGGGGCATCGGGGCGGCGCTGACGGTCATCCCCGGCAAAGGCGGGGAAGGGCTGGCCCTGCGGCTATCGCCCACCTACGGCCAGACCGTGACAAACACCGCGCAACTGTGGGATCAGAGTGCGGCGAACCTGACCGGCACGGATGCGGCGGTCGTGGGGCAGAGGATGAACGCGGAGGTGGGTTACGGGCTGGCCATTGCGGACGGGCAGAGCCTGCTGACGCCGTATGGGAAGCTGACGTGGGGCCAGGGGACGCGGGATTACCGGCTGGGGAGTCGTCTGACACTGGCGTCGGGATTGAATCTGTCTCTTGAGAGCCGACGCGGAGAGATCCCGGGCGCGGCTGCGGATCATGGTGTGCTGCTGAAGGTTGAGTGGGGCTGGTAACGGGCCGGGTTGGCTATCAATGCGGCACGGGGTTTTTTGTGGAGCGGGACGGCGGCCCCGTAGTGGTGCCCGCTTCCCCGCCACAGAATCCTTTTGCCATTCTCACCGGTTGTGGCGCCGCTATGGCTAGCAATCCCAGTCTTTCTGATCAATGTAGCTGTCCCAATCGTTGTCGATACCGTCCCGGCAGGATGACCCCGAGTCTGGAGATTCGGGTTTGGTATCTTTCCGCAACCAGCGGTCGGGAACCGACGCCCAGAGCGAGTCGTAGAACGTCTGGAACTGTCGGGCATGGCGCGGTGACCGAATGATGAGTGTGTTTTCGTCGTTCCACGCATTGCCGGATTTCGTCCAGTTCATGGATCCAACCACAAGCCTGTCCCCGTCAATGAGCGCGGCCTTTGCGTGCATTTTGCCTCCCCATGATTCCACCTTGAGGAGTACGCCGTTGTCTCGCAGGTAGTCATGTTTGCTGTACCCGTTGCTCGCGCCCGTTGCGTCAAGAATGACACGGACTGTTATCCCTCGCCTGGCCGCGGCCGCAAGCGCGCGTGACATGTCGTTGTGTGTCAGATAGAACATTGCCACATCAACGCGTTCGCGAGCGTCTTCAATCAGCTTGATCAGCTTTGAGTTCATCGTGTTGTCCTGGGGGGAAAACGAGAGTTCAACCAGGGCGTCATTGATGCGTACGGCGGGCAATGGGGCATGGTGGCTCGCCTGGGCTTTGTCTTCGTGGAACCTGTGATGGACATACATGCGTTCAAATTCGTCGGTGTAGTATCGCGCAATGCTCGGCGATTGAATCACCGCCACCACGTTGGCGTTGTATCCGCCGATGCCGGTGTCGCTGATATTGGCCGACCCCGTCCATACCGTGTGTGCGTCAAACACAAAGAACTTGTGGTGCATGATGGCACCACGGGAGCGTATGGGCTCCTTGCTGGCGTACCCTCGGCCTTCAAAGCACTGCAGCGGCCCTCTATGGCCCGGAGGACGCTGGCACTTGTCACGCAACGCGCTTTGCTTGATGTGCCCCTGTTCTGGCTGGTCGGTGTCCCGGTCGTTACGAATATTGTGCAGTTTCTCATACAGCAGATGCGTGTCCTTGTAGTAGTTTTCCCCGTCGCTGTTTTGGTCCACCACGCCTCGAATACGAACTCCGCGTTGCTGTGCCCTGACGAGTTCTTCAAGAATCTCTGGTTGGCCGCGAAACCCGTAGATGGCGAAGTCCACGCTGGATTTGGCCGCGCGAATACGTTCCTTGAGCGAGACGCAGAGATGCGTGAGACATTGAGAGTCCGGCCCCGTGCTGTTCAGCGGCGAGTGCATGATGATTTCCACGTTTCCGTCGGTGTGTGCCGGGGTTGCCGCATCCGCCTGTATCAGGAGCGCAACGCACACGAATGCGGCTGATTGCACGATGTGGCTATGGCGTGAGAACCTGATCATTCTTTTCCCGTATCCGGCCTCCAGCAGAAGGGAACAGCCGGGGATGATCCCGATGGGCCAAACGAGAAGCTGCGGGAAGACGCGAGGCTAAGGCGTGAGAGCGTCCATGATCGTTTTCGCAAGTGCATCACCGTTGTCGAGCGGCTTCGCGCGCCATTCCATGCCCAATCCTGATCCATCGTCTTCCTTGGGAATAATGTGGAAATGGACGTGAAACACCGCCTGGTGGGCTGGCGCGCCGTTGTTTTGAAGTACGTTCATATTCCTGGTTCCCGTGGCCTTGAGAATCGCTCGACACAGACGCGGCAGGACCCGACCGATGGCTGCGGCAGATTCATCCGACAGTTGATCGAGTGTTTCAGCCGGTTCTTTCGGGATGACCAGCGTATGACCTCTGGATAACGGATAGAGATCCAAAAAAGCCAGAACGCGTTCGTCCTCATAAATCCTATGACAGGGAATCTCGCCGTTCAGGATTTTTTGAAAGATCGTGTCGGCCATTGGATTCAGAATAAGCCAAACCGTTCAACGGTGGCAAGATGATGCGACCGGATGGTTCATGGTGTCCGCGGTTGGACGCCGGATTCCGGCGCGACGAAGGGGCGCGTGGACGGCGTTGCGTGACGGCCTTTCAAACAATCTTGCGTCGGACAAGAATGTTTCACTATGGTGAACGTCGCGTCTTTGCCTCGCCAGACCCGTGCCACGTGGAGACATGCTTTATGAGTGCGCCGAACGCCCGCGACATCTTCCGCCTGGCTCTGCCCACGCCTGCCGGTGAACTCCGCGCCGAGATCGCCGTGCCGACACGGTTGATTCCGGTGTCCGACATTGTTCCCGTCATGCGTTCCCTGGGAGAACAGGCGCTCGCGCTGGAAGACGAGAAGAGTCAACGGGCGGGACAGACGCCGTCCTGCCGCAAAGGCTGTGCGGCCTGTTGCCGGATGCTGGTGCCGGTTTCTCCTCCTGAAGCGTTCGCGCTCAAGGAAGCGGTCGAGCAACTGCCGGCGCCCCAACGGGACAGGATTCTTCATCGCGTGGCGGCGCTTCAACATACGTTGAACGAATCGGGGCTGCTTGGTCGGCTTGTGCAATTATCCGAAACCCGAACGCAGTTGTCGGACGAGGACATGGAACCGGTCAACCGCGACTATTATGCCCGGCGTTTGCCCTGTCCCTTTCTCGACGATGACGTGTGCAGTCTGTATGATGCGCGTCCCGCCGCCTGCCGGGAACTGCTGGTGACGTCCCCCGCCGAATGGTGTCAGGATATGGACACCAAACCGATCCGGGCCTTGCCTGTGCCGTTTCGCATCAGCACCATCTTAAGCCTCATGTGGGCGACCATCACCGGCGGCGCCGCGCGATTGATTCCTCTTCCCGTTGCGCTGGATTGGGCGGACCGACATGCCGGGGAAAACAGCGCCCGCCACGGCGGGGAGACGCTTCTCCACATGGGGCTGGAGAAAATTCTTGGTTTTCTGCGTCACGGGGCGTAGGCCGACCCGCATCATTCCGCGCCGCTCTTGACAAACGAGCGAGCCGTTATGCTAGAAAGAAAAGTCCGTCCACCTGCCCTGATTGGAAGCGAGGATACGATTCCATGCGCCTGTTTGTGTATGCCGACAATCTTCATCCGACTCAACTGAAAAGACGAGCGCCCGAACACAAGTTTTTATTCAAAGCCTACCTTCCGGATCACACCATTCACTTCCCGAGGTTTTCTTCCCAATGGCGATGTGGCCTGGCCAGTCTCACTCCGTCACCGGGAGAACGCGTGTGGGGCGTGGTGTGTGAACTCACCGACGAAGATTTGAAGATCGTGGACGCCTTTGACGGCGAAGTACTTGAAGGTGCGTTCCGGCATCTGGAAGCGACGGTGATGGCGGAAGACGATCGCAAAGAACTGGTGACCACCCATGTGGCCAATCCCGTCGGCAAATTTCGCGTCAAGGATGCCTACATTGATTACGTCATGAAAGGAGTCCGGCACTGGGGATTGCCGGAAGAATGTCTGGCCACGTGGGAACGCTTTCATCCCGGAACGCCGGACTGACGTTTGATCACACAAGTCCCCAATGGTTCGTCTCAAGCTGTTCAACCCGTCACAATCCGGGAATTTTCACACGCATTTGTAGGAAAGGAGTCATCATGCCCAAGCCGAAATATCATATTCTTGTCTGCACCAACACCCGTCCGCCGGGCCACCCGAAACCCTCGTGCGGGAGCGCGGGATCGCAGAATATTCTCATGAATCTCAACATGGGTCTCATGGAACGCGGGATTCAACCGGGAGAAGTCCTTGTGACTGGAAGCACCTGCCTTGGTCCGTGCGAACAAGGCCCCACCGTGGTGGTGTATCCGGACGGCGTCTGGTACTCCCAGGTGAAAGAAGAACACGTGCCGTTGATTCTTGATGAGCACATCAAAAAAGGCACGCCGGTGGCGCAGTGCAATCCCGATTCGGTTTGGAGTTGACGACTGCGGCCTCACGTCCCGCACGATGACAGAAGCCAATCCCCCTGTTCACGCCGCCCATCAGGCTCGTGGCCCTGCGTCCATCGGATGCGGCGTGATTACCTGTAGCGATACCCGGACATCGGACACCGACACCAGTGGGCGTCTCATTCGTGACCTGCTCGCCAGGGCAGGTCATCGGATTGACGCCTATCATGTGGTGAAAGATGAACCGGCCGATGTGCGGACGCTCGTCCGGCAGTTGGGAGAGACTCCGTCTCTGGACGCGATCATCATCAACGGCGGCACCGGCATTTCCCGGCGCGACTCCACCTTTGAAGTCGTTGACAGTCTGCTGGAAAAAAAACTGACGGGGTTTGGAGAGCTTTTTCGCTACTTGTCCTATAAGGAGATTGGCTCATCCGCGATGTTAAGCCGCGCCGCCGCCGGTTTGTATAAAGGGAAAGTGGTGTTCTCGATTCCCGGCTCAAGCGGGGCCGTGCGGCTGGCGATGGAGGCGTTGATTCTTCCCGAACTGCCGCATATTGTGGGGGAGATGCGGAAATAGCGTTGTCGGGGACGTGCCGCTGTTCTTGTGTTTCATGTGCGGATTCGTCAGATGAACTTGAATATGTTTGTGGGTACGGGCAAAATGGACGTGGTAGATTTTTAATCGGAGGCGAAAATGAGCGGCACATTTTCAGACGATGAATCCATGTCGGCCGATCAGTTGACTGTTGCCATTGGTAAGATTCGGGAACAGCAAAATCTTCGGTTCCCCCGAAGTTCTTACTGGCAGGCATTGGGGTTGTTTGCCGATCCCGTTGACGTGTCGACCGATGAAGATCCGTCAGGACTGGAAGGCTTCATCACCACACCGGCATTGTTCGTTGATTCCCCGCCTGCCGGCAATTTGGCAGAAACGGACATGCAAGCGTTGCGGAAAGACTGGGTTGCCGTCGGCAATGACTTGCGCATTGCCATACTCCGCCACCGACTTGAAAATGCCTTGTAGATGACAGGGGAACACCTCTGATATGTCCCAATCGGACCGGCCGGAAAATGCCCCTGCCTTGGTAGATCCAGATGAACCGTCACGTGCAACCAAAATTTCCATAACAGGAAATTATTGGGAAGGTCCGTTGCCTGCCCGGATATACTCCAAAAATATGATCCCGACACCGTCCGTACGATTGTCGCGATGGCAGAAAGAGAGCAGGGCCATCGGCACAAGCTCCTGGATAAAGGACAACAAGAAGGATCCAAGGTACGCAATTTCGGCTTCATCATCAGACTCGTTTCTCTGCTCGGCGGGCTTTATCTGATCGCCAACGGGAAAATGGTTGCCATTGCCTATCCGCTTATCCTTGCCCCTGTCGCCGAAATCATTTTCGCTCTGGTTTATACGTGGACACAAAAGATTCGAGGAAAAGGAAAGACAGGACAGGCCTGAACGGGCGCTTGAACTGTTCAAACTGCCGCGCGCGCTCGGCGAAACGGCCGAAGGCGAAAAGGTGACTGTCGCGATCGGGCGATTTGGTCCCTATATAAAATATGGCGACAAGTTTGTTTCCTTGGGGAAAGACGATGATCCGTATACCGTGAACCTTGAAACTGCCCTCAGTCTGGTGGCGGAAAAAAAGTAATTCGATGCCAGCCGCCTGATTCTGGATTTCACCGAGGCCGGTATTCGGGTGCTAAATGGCCGCTACGGCCCATACATTACCGACGGTAGCAAGAATACGCCTGTCCCGAAAAATATCGAAGATCCCAAAACCCTGACTCTGGAAGATTGCGAGGCGTTGTTGAAGAACGCCAAACCGGCCCGTGGCAGGAAAAAAGCCGGGAAAAAGAAGGCGGCGAAAAGAAAACAGATCGGGTACCATAGTATGATATTGCAGATTATTTTCATGCTCTTTGGTAACATGAAGATAATCGCGATTCACTAATCTATGGTATAATCAATTTTTCCGTAAATTTATATTGAGGATCGATATCATGAAAATTTTTATTCTCGGCTTGCTTTTAGTCACAACTGGCTGTGCAACGCCAGTTTCCACATTGAACTTCACCCCATCTGACATTATTCCAAATGAGCGGAAGATTGACGCGGCGCTTAAAACTATAACAATATCAATTGCTAAAAAAGACGAGAAGCTAGGCAAAATACAATTTGAATTTTTCGACCATGACGAGCTAGACGAAACACTAAGTGGATTTTCATGCAATGACGAGAGGCTAGACGAAACACTAGGTGAATATTTATGCCATGACGAGCTACTAGACGAAACACGACTTGGATTTTTTGGAAGTTTGGTTGTGCAATCGTTGAAACCTACTCTCCACTTTAGCGCTACTCTCCACGCCGACCTAGAAGAAGCCATTGCCAGGTCAGCAGCATTTAACGATCTGTCCGACAAAAAAGTGTCGTTATTGGCAAAAGTGATGAAGTTCCAAACACCGGGCATCGGGATCAATTTCAAAACCGAGATGATTATTCGATATGAATTGATAGATAGCTCCACAGGCGAGACTCTGTTTTTTAGGGACATTGCATCATTGGGTAGTGCTCCGATGAGTTACTCTTTTGTTGGTGCGATACGATACACGGAAGCACGAAATGTTAGCGTTAGAGAAAACATCAAGCAATTTATCAATGCGTTGAAAAAGGTTGAACTATCACCCATTTCCAAGGATGAAGTTCGTAAATTAATAGAGGAATCCAATACTTCGGAAAATTAATCTCAGAATTAAGAAGTAATGCAGAATTGATCAGAAGAAATAACTCGTACAAACCAACCAAGTCAGTTTTATGACATATGAATAAATTTAGGTTCAAGATACTTTAAGGTAACATAAAATGAATGCAACTCATTGTTCTATCGATGAAAAATGAGATTGTGCAATCTGGGATATAGCATTACGCTGGAGTGAACAAAAACTTTTCAATTCATCTTGCCCATAGTACCAAACGTTTTCTCTGTGCTTCCCAATGCCTCCGTGATGGATTCCACATTCTTTCCTAAAACAGCAGTTTCCCCTCCGCGACCATCACCGCTTGTCCGCCGACTTTGATCTCCTGAATGGCGTCGTCGTCCGAGAACACCTGGACGGTGATGCGTGACGGCCGATCCATTTCGTATCCCTGTTCTACGATGATTTCGGTGGTTGGGCCGACGTCCACGACGCCGTGTTTGACGAGATAGGCGCCCAGCGCGCCGCTGGCGCTTCCTGTGGCCGGGTCCTCCGCGATACCGATGGACGCCGCGAACATGCGCGCATGCACACTGGCCCAGTCCTCGACGGTCATCGTCGTAAACACCATGAGGCCGTAGGCGCCTAGCTTCTCGCAGATTTCATTGACGCCCGTCGGGTCGGCGTGAATGGATTTCACGGCGGTCAGCGTGCGGACCGGCACAATGGCGAACGGTAAGCCGGTTGATACCACTTCAATGGGCAGACGGGTGTCGGCGATGGCGGTTTTGTTGACCTGTAATGCCCGACTGATTTCGTAAAGGTCTTGAATGTCCTCAACCGGTTCCAGAAATTGCGGCTTGGGCTGCGACATGATGACGCCGTCAACCCGTTCTCCGACCACGTGCAATTCGACGGGGAAGAGGCCGATATTGCATTCAAACGTGAATCGCGTTATCGGTTCCCGCAAGGGAAATTTCCGCAACGCGCCGAGGACAAAGAATGTCCCGATCACCGGATGGCCGGCGAAAGGAATTTCCTGTGTGGGCGTAAAGATGCGCAGTTTGACAATCGCAGAGGGGTCGGTGGGAGGCACCACAAAGACCGTCTCGGATAGATTCATCTCGCGGGCAATTTGCTGAAATTCACGATCGGTCAACCCCGTGGCATCGGGAATCACTGCCACGGGATTGCCGTTGAACGGCTCATCGGTAAAGACATCGGCCTTGTAAAATTGGAGTTGTCTGGTTGGAGTCGTCATAGGGAAGACATCAGCCGTGAAGCCAATGGTGACATCGTTGAACGACGCAAGATACCACGGCGCCCACGTGATTGCACTATCCCGTGACGCGACCCTTCATGCGACTGAACAACGGGCCAGGCGTCACGATGTTACGCACTCAACGGCAACGCTTCATACTCGGCGGACTGGGGATTTCGCACGTACTCTTCCACAAAGTTTTTCAGTGTTCCACTGCGATAGAGTCGCGTATTGGCGAATTTTGTGTCGATTTTATGGAGTACCTTGACCTTGACGCCGGTTTTTTTCGTAAATTCGTCCAGGGTGATGCCCCGGATGTCCATATTGGGGCCGCGTCCGGATTCCATCACGCATTTGGGGATGTGGATCCGCTTCTGATCCGTCAGTTGCCGGTGAATGTCGTCGAACGTCAACAGCACGGTGCAATCCGAGTCGCCGCCGAGCGTCGTGTTCGGCACACAGAGAAAGCGGGCGCGATTCTTTCGAGACAGGGTCAGGATCTTCGCCACGCTTCTTGCCATGACCACCGTGTCTTTTTTCTCAAGTTCCAGGGCGTCGAACGCGCTCGCGATGCGCTTTCGATTGAGAAAAGCCGTCACGTAGGCTTCGGTGTGGATGGTGGACAGATTGGTCACGCCGGCGTCATAAATGCGTTCCGCTTCAACGGCAAGATACTGTCGCCCCCGCCGCATGATGTTGGCCGTCTCGTCCGTGATGCCGCCGACCGGCGTGAGACAGCCCATCCATAACACGCATTGTTGATTGATCTTCGCAATCTCTTTGGCATCTTTGGACATGGTCTGTTCGCCAAACGCATAAAAGTTGGCCGATGACACCGCCGGGCCGTCCAGCACTTTCATCAGGTGTCTCACGGATGGCGCGTGTGGCATCAGTTGCTGCCGGTACGAACTCAAGGTAATGACCGACAATTCAAAATTGATCCGCCCCGGATATTGTGCCGCCAGTTGATGTATCTTCGGAACGTGGACAAAACCCACGGTAAAAAACTGGACGTTTTTATCCGTGTATTTCAGGAAATCTTCGACCCATTCCATGGCTCTGGAGTGGAGGAACAGATCCGTCCATTCCATGTATTCATTGCCCCCCAGGCACCAGTATTGCCGGGGGTCGGTGGGTCTGGCATTGATATAATTGAGAATAAATTCCCAATCATCCTGCGTGGTTTTCGGCGGGTCGTTGGTTTCGCGGTAGGAGTGGTCGAGTTCGTAACAAAAGCTGCATTCGACCGGACATTTCTTGCCCAGACTCAAAGGGATCTTCCCCGCGTCCATTTCGCGCTTCAACACTTCCCGATACCCTTTGCCCTGAAGCACCAGCGTGGGTTCTAAAACCTGAAGCTCCCGTCCCATCTCTTGCCCCGTCCTTGTGAGATTTACGATGCCCCGGCGTTATGCCGGTGTTGACTGTTTCGCTGATAGCAAGGTCGCCATTCCCGCGAAAGATAACACGAAAGCGGGAATCCAGGCTTCTCCGGCTTTTTTCCTGTTTTCCATATGACGCCGGGAAGATGGATTCCCGCTCAACACATTGCGGGAATGACGGCTTCAAAGCAAGCTGGCCACGACCCCGATGCACGTCTCACGCTTGATGCACGACGTGCGGTCACGCTATCGTGCCGATGATGTCTGTCCCCTCTTCATCGCCCGCCCATCGGGATCGTGCGCCGGAAGACGCGCTGACCAATGCCCTTGCGCTCTTCAGACTCACGTTGCCGCTTCACCCGACCACGCTCCATCAACGGTATCGGGAACTCCTGACCGTCTGGCATCCCCATCGTTATGCCAATCTGACGAATAATCCCACCAAATACATGCAGATGTACAAGAAAGGGGAGGCGATGACCAAGGAAGTGGAGGCGGCGTACAGCGTGTTGAAAAAGCAAATGGAAGAGCACGGTCACACGCCTTCTCGCGGTTTGACGGCCTGACGCCGTGCGCTATTTGGCTGAATGGCTGACCACCCTCGCCATTCCCGGCTCTCCGTCTTTGCCGCCTTCGGGGTCGGCTTTGGCCACCGGCCATGTAATCAATCCGGCCACGGCGTCGGGCTGGGCGTCGGCGGGGCTGTGGTTGGTGGCGTAGATTTGCGGCAATCGGCTGGTGCCAAGCTCTGAAATGTAGAGAAATATCTGCTCACGGGCGTTGATGCGCACGGCCCAGGGTTCAAAATCATTCTGATAGAATTCCTCGCACAACTGCATGGCGTCCAGGCAACTCAAGCTCCCCGGTTCATTCACCGTGTAATAATAGTCAAGAGGCATATCGTAGTCGTCCTGTTTGTGAATCGTCATGCCGAATTTTTCAGGATTCCTGACCATGGGTGTGTGACGATAGGCCACAAAGTAAAACAACTCGACGGAATGAATGTTGGCTTTATTCTCCAGCAGGAACTGGCGGGTCTCTTCCGCTTCTTCCCTGGTTTCTCCGGGGAATCCGTAAAACGCCATCACGTGATTCCAAATTCCCACTTTGGCCGCTTCGCGCAGGTTATGCTCAATCACACTCTTCCGCGCGTGTTTGTCCATGAGGGCCAGGACGCGTTCACTGGCCGACTCCATCCCGTAATACAGGGTCTTGCACCCGGCCCGCGCGGCGGTCTGCCAAATCTCCGGGTCCTGGAGCGTCTCTTCAAACCGAATCAACGTGGTCCATTTGATGTCCGCCTGTTCGTCAATCAGGAGTTGCGACACCTTTTTGAACAGCGCGGGCGGATACGATTCATCGGCGAATAAAAAGTGATCGGCGTGATATTTTTCCTTGAGGGCTTTGACTTCGCGCACCACATCCGCGGCGGGTTTGCCGCGATACTGATCGAAGTACCCCTGTCCGTGATCGCAGAACGTGCATCGTCCCCAGTAACACCCTCGGGTTGCCAGGTAGGGGAGGATGCGTCGGGGAACAAAATAGGCATCCAGCGGCAGTCCTTCAAAGTCCGGCAACGGCAACGTCGTGGTTTTTTCCGTGTAAATCTCCTCATTGATCCGCACCTTCCCGTTCTCCCTGTACATCAGATTCGGAACGGCCTGCCATGAGCGGTCGCCTGCCAGAGCCTCCAGCAGCCACAACAGCGCATGTTCGCCTTCGTACAGAATGGCGGAATCAAACACGGAAGAGAACAACGACTCCTGCTTCGCCAGATCTTCCTGAAGCCGCGTCATCACGTTGCCCCCGACCGTGACGTGCACGTCCGGGAACGTCTCTTTGATCATTTTGCAGAAGGTGAATCCCGCGATCAATTGCATTTGCGTCCCGATGGAGATGCCGACCACGGCGGGTCGCTCTTTCTCCACGGCGGGCAGCACGAGTTGTCGGCAGACGTCCCGATACACGTTCACCTGCTCATCGTTCAGACAGGCCAGGACTTCACGTGAGACTCCGGGGCGATAACCCAGATTGCTTTCCATCGGGTAGTACACGAGGGAGGCGGGGAAGTACGCGGCGGAGATATACCGCATGACGTCACGAAACACATTCAACGCCCATTCAAGTTTGCCGGCGTCGTAGAAATCTTCGCTGCGGTTGATGCGTTTCGCTTCCTCGGCGTTCGCGATCAACGTCATCACGTCACAGGACAGGGCTTCTTGCAGCCGCGCCTTGTGGGCGATCTCCTTCTCGCTCAAGGCGTCGCGCCCTTCCTTGGCTTCCAGCGCCCGCAGATGTTGGCCCATGCGGGCGTTCACCAGGATCAGAAACACGTCACTGAAGAACAACTCATACATCTCAATGTTGACATCCCGCTGAATGACCTCATGCCCGTGTTCTCGAAGGACGGCGGTGAGACTGGGCAGCGCCAGATACGGGGCGGTGGGCACCCACTCCGGCGGGAACAGCAACATGGTCTTCAATTTGCGGCCGCTTCCGGCAGGCTTTGAGGCGTGATCAAGGTGGATGAGGGAGGATGTCATGGCATCAGACGTTCGCCAGCGCCTCCGCAGTCTCTTCCGGAGCGATGCGGAACTGGAGAGCGGGCAGGCGGTTGGTGCCAAAGTGGGCGACGTACAGAAAGACGTATTCACGGATGAAAATCTTCAAATCCCATCCGGGATAATGGTTCTGCTCAAATTCTTCAAACACGCGCTCGGCGTCTTCCACGCCGAGACCTTCCTTCACGGTAAAGTAATAATCCATGGCCAGATCCCATTCGGGATTTTTGTAATACGTCACCCCCCATTTTTCCGGGTGTTTGGCCACCGGCGTATGCTTGCTAAGGTCGAACGTGCCAAAGCCGATGGAATGCACGTGCTGTTTGTTGTCTTCCAGAAACTGCATCGAAAACTTCGCGTCTTCATACCGCTCGCCGGGAAACCCGAAAAATCCCATGACGTGGTTCCAGACGCCGTGTTGCGCGGACAGCTCCAGGCTCCGTTGAATCACATCCGTGGTTGTGGCCTTATCCATGAGCGTCAGGACCCGCTCGCTGCCGGATTCATAACCCATGTGGAGAAATTTGCACCCCGAGTCCTGTGCGTCCCGCCACACGTCATCATCCAGCAAACTCTTTTCAAAGCGAATATGCGTGGTCCATGCGATGCCCAAATCATGTTCTTTGAGTTGGCGCGTCAGCTTTCGGAATAAGGCCGGCGGGTACGATTCATCGGTAAAGTGAAAATGACGCGCGTGGTATTTGTCCCGGAGGCCGCGAACTTCTTCAATGATCTCCTGGATTTTCTTGGTCCGATACCCGGCCGTATAGCCTTCTCCGTGATCGCAGAATTCGCACCGTCCCCAATAGCATCCGCGTGTGGCGAGATAGGGCAGGACGGGTTCCGGCACGAAATATTTTTCCAGGGGGAGTCCGTCAAAATCCGGCGGGGGCAGCGTGCCCATGTTCTCCGACGAGGTGATGGGAGACGTGTGAATGCCTGCATCGTCACGCCACAGCAGGTTGGGAATCTCGTTCAAGTCGCGGTCCGTGCCAATCGCCTCCACTAATTGCAGAAACGCCGTTTCGCCTTCGTACACCACGGCGCTGTCAAAAAGCGCAAACAATGCCGGCGTCGTCGGCAGCACGTCGCGCAGCCGCGTGACGGTGTTTCCTCCAATCGTCACGTGGATGTCCGGAAACTGTTCCCGAATCATGGCGCAGAAGGTCATGGAGGAAAACAATTGCTGTCGCAGGACGATGGAAATCCCGATCACGTCCGGCCGTTCCGCGATGATGGCCGGTTTCACGCAATAGTCAAAGACATCGCGGTACACGTTGACCTGCGTATCCTCAACGGCGGCGAGCACGTCCGAGGACATAAAAATTTTATAGGACAGATCCGTTTCCATCGGCGGCATGCAAATGCGCGCGGGCGCGTACGCCAGCGAGATGGTTGCGGTGACGTCCCGAAAGATCTGCATGGCCCATTCCAGTTTATCGGCGTCGTAGAAATCCGGAGAACGGATAATGGCTTTGGCGCGTTCCGCCTGTTCAACCAAATCAGCCACGCGGGATCGTGTGCAGGCGCACAGGGCCATTTGCAGTTCGGTTTCTTCATCGGAGAGCGCCCGGTCTCTGGCCAGCTTTTTGAGGCGATCAAGTTGTTGGGGAATGCGTTTCAGCACGCGCTTGAGAAAGTCCGCGCTGAAATACCAGTCGTACATCTCCAGATTGACGTCCTTCTGCACGACCTCATGCCCCGCGCGTCGAAGGAAGGCCGTCAACGTCGGGAGACTCAAGTACGGTTCGGATGGATACCAGTCGGGCGGGAAAATCAGCATGACTTTTTTCTTCGGTCCGTTGTCGGTCGGAGAGTCCTGCTGATGAGACTTGTCGAGGCGTTGCGGAGTGATCAGCCCGCCTTTGTCGTAGTTAATTTTCATAGTCAGTCCGCAGGGGAATCGTGAATATGCTTCCGGCTCGCCCATTCTAGTCGGCGGAAAAATGGGGCGTCAAGGTGGGGTATCAGCCTCCGGCGTTCATTGGCCGAAAGCTGAAAAGCGTGTTGATGTGTATGGCGTAGGTTTTTCGGCCATAATGCCGCATTATGAGGGCGCGCGGATGGTGCGCCCGAAGTTGCCGATTGCCTCCGCATACGTGGCAAGACGTTTGGGTGGGCCGTAAACACTGGATTCATCAATTTCGCGCAGCCGAGTCAGATCCATGTCGGCCAGTTTTCTGAAAATCTTCACCGTGACTTGCTGTCTGGATTTAATACGCGATGGATCTTCGTGAACGTTCATCAAAAATGAACGCACATGGTTGACGTTCGGCATAAATTGTTTGTTTTCATACTCGTTTGCCAGGCGCAACAGAAAATCCCGTTTTTCGCTATCCGTCAGATTAAGCGAAGCGACAACAGCGATGGCATCAGGTTTTTGCTTTGACGAACGGGTTGTAGCCGACTTTATCACCGATGCGGCTGACTTTGCCGGTATGGGGCGCGGGTGTTTTATCGCTCCCAACGTTTTCCGGACGTTGTCGTAACCGAAATCGTCAACCAAAGATGACAATTGTTTTTTGAGGTTTGCTTTGCGCATGGTTTCCGCTGCACTGCAAGGAGTAAATCTCGAAAAGTGTTGCCAGTATATGGTGGTAATGTCAAAGTGCCGTCCATGTCTGCCACGGAAATGCAACAGGCAAAATGTGCTTTGGGATGTCTGTGGAAAATGTTGAGCACGCTACATACGAGGAGCTAATCAACCGTGGGTAAAGAACAAGAATCGGAACGTCAGGGGGCATCAGGCGAAGGATTGTTCATTTGCGTGGAACGTTGGTGGGGACGGCTCCCGATTGCTGTCCGAATATTGTCTATTCCAATTTTATTCATTGGCTTAGTTGTTGCTTGGTTTTATATTAGCCCGGATTTTGCACAATTTCTGGGGTATGTGGTTGGCGGCGTGTTTTTGCTTTGGCAAATTTCTATTTCCAGCCAACGCGCCAAGGCGGCGGAAGAAACAGCCAAGGCGATGCAAAAAACGGTGGAGTTGACCGAAAAGGGCAACATTGCCGAACGGTTCAAGAATGCCATTGAGCATTTGGGTCATGATTCCACTTCCATTCGCTTGGGGGGTATCTATGCTTTGCATCAAATTGCACAGGAAGTGGAAGAATATCGGGGGCGGGTATTTGAAATTTTATGCGCTCATATTCGGGGAACAAGCACACTGGAAGGATATAAGCCGAAGCTTGGACCGTATAGCGACATAGAACCTTCCATAGAAATCGAAAGCATATTAAAATTATTGTTTTCAAGCAGGGACATGGCAGGCCGTAGCCTCTATAGCGGGTTGCTGGCCAATTTCAAAGACGCTGATTTATCCGGGACGAAGTTGAATTTTGCTGATTTGCGAGCGAGCATATTGTGGGGCACTAACTTGGAAGGTGCTTTTTTACCCAGGGCCAATTTGGAAAAGGCTTTTCTACGTTCTGCTGATTTACGAGGGGCTTGTTTGCAAAGTGCGAATTTAAGCGGTGCCCGTTTGGGGGGGGCTGATTTACAAGGGGCTGATTTACGTGGTGCCAAAAATTTAAAGCCTGAACAATTGCTAGAAGTGAAAACGCTATACGAAGCAAAATTACCTGATGGCATGGAGGAGATCATTAGACAGCAAAAACCCAAACTTTTCGACAAACCAAAAGACGAACAGGAAACCTGATCTATGCCCACGCTAACCTGGCTGACACGAAAGGAAGACATCAAGGCATCGGGGCGGGTGCCATGTCGTATTCTGGAGGCCGACGAAAAGGGGGTTTATGGTGATCCGAGCAGTGGCAATCTACTGATTCAGGGGGATAACCTGGATGCGTTGAAGTCGTTGCTGCCTTTTTATACAGGTTGTGCGAAATGCATATTTATTGACCCGCCCTATAACACGGGAAGTGCTTTTGAACATTACGATGATAATCTAGAACACGCACAGTGGTTGCAGATGATGTATTCTCGTCTTGAGTTGTTATGCGGATTGCTTTCTGATGAAGGTTCGATTTGGGCGATTATTGATGATGGAGAAGGACATTACCTGAAAGTGATTATGGATGAGATATTGGGGAGGCGCAATTTTGTCGCCAATGTTGTTTGGCAAAAAAGAACCTCTCCTGATGCGCGACTGAGCCTGAGTACAGCTCAAGACAACATTTTTGTTTATGCCAAAGATTTAAGGAAATTCAAATCAAGAATCAACAAAATTACTTTGTCTGAAAAGCAAAATAAAGAATATAAAAATCTCGACAATGATCCCAGGGGGAAGTGGGTTTCGACGGATTTTACTGGACAAACTGGTCATGCGACTCCTGCGCAGTATTACACACTTAAAGCCCCAAATGGTAAAAGGCACTCGCCGCCAGATGGAAGATGCTGGGCATTGGCGGAATCAACTTTTTACGAACTGGTTGCTGATGGACGGGTATGGTTCGGCAAAAACGGCAATTCCCGTCCACGATTGAAAAGATATCTATGCGATGTGGAAGGCGTCAATGCGTGGACGTGGTGGACCAATAAAGAAGTCGGACACAATCAAGAAGGCAAGAAAGAAATAAATACTTTATTTGGTGCTGATGATCAGTTTGATACCCCAAAACCGGAGCGTTTAATTTCCCGCATTTTGCAACTTGCCACAAACGCAGGCGACCTTGTCCTCGACTCCTTCCTCGGCTCCGGCACCACCGCCGCTGTCGCTCACAAAATGAATCGTCGCTGGATTGGCATTGAGATGGGCGAACACGTGAACACCCATTGTATCCCGCGTCTTGAAAAGGTGATTGCCGGTGAGCAGGGCGGCATCTCCGAAGCAGTGAACTGGCAAGGGGGCGGCGGGTTTCGGTTTTTGCGGTTGGGCGAGACGATCTTTTTGCCGGATGGCAGTATCAATCCGCAGATCACTTTTGCGGGGTTGGCGGCGCATCTGTGGTTTGCCGAAACACGCCTGCCATTTGGCAGTCGGAACGGGTCCCCCTTTCTTGGCGTACATGACGGCGTTGGCTACGCATTGTTATACAACGGCATCCTGCGGGATAAAAAGGCGAACGGCGGTAACATTCTGACGGCGGTGACGCTGACTGCCATCCGCAAAGACGCACCGGCTGGGTTTGTTGGGAAGGTGGTGGTGTATGCCAATGGCTGTCGTTTTGGTAAGGCGCGGATGCAGGAAGAAAAGCTGGAATACAAGCAACTGCCCTACGATTGCGAGACACGCTGAAGGGTTGAGGCGAATGACTGGATTCCCGCTTTCGCGGGAATGACAGACAATGAGGAGACGATGAGTTTTACTCTGAAAAATTACCAGCAGCGCATTCTTGAGGTTTTGGAGGGTTTTCTACGTGAATGTCGCTTTTCCAGTCCGGCGGCGGCCTACGAGAAAATCGCGCGTCGCAAGGATGAAAACGGCAGGCTGGAAAACCCATACGCGGCCCCCCAATACAAAACCCTTGAAGGAATGGACGATAGTCCGCATGTGTGTCTGCGGGTGCCTACCGGCGGCGGTAAAACCTACCTTGCGGCGTTATCTCTCCGGCATGCCGCCCGTTTTATGGGAACGGAGGCGCCAACGGTGCTTTGGTTTGTTCCGTCGGATGCCATTCGCAGTCAGACCGTGGACATGCTGAATAACCCGCAGCATCCCTGCCGGAAGGCGATCAACGAGGCTTTCGGGATGATGACGCTGGTTTGCGATATTGAGAATTTTACCAGCTTGCGTCCGCAGGATTTTACCGACCGCGCATGTGTGATTGTTTCCACCGTACAGATGTTCCGGGTCAATGAGACCGCGAATACTCCGCAAGGCAGGATGAGCAAAGCCACGCGCAAAATTTACGCTACTCATGAGGCGCTGGAGACGCATTTTGAACAATTTTTGCCGCCTGAACCGTCGCCGCAACTGGAGCGCGATGAACGGGGAGAGGTCAAATTGTCGTTCGCCAACTTGTTGTTTCTGGTGCGGCCGGCGGTGATTCTGGATGAGGCGCACGGGTTTGTTTCGGAATTGTCCAGGACGGTGTTACAGCGCATCAATCCGTCATGCGTCATTGAATGGACAGCCACGCCACGTGAGAGGCCGGGCGGGGAGCCGCTGCATAATGTGCTGGCAAGCGTGGGTGCGGAGGAGTTGCGCGATGAGGAGATGGTGAAGTTGCCGGTTCGCGTGACCCGTCATACGGATTGGGAAAAGGCCGTCAACGGGGCGGTGAATGAGCGGAACTATCTGGCCAGTGTGGCAAGGGAGAGCCATGACCCGGTGCGCCCCATCGTGCTTTACAAGGCGCAAAGGAAAGATGCCGAGGTGACCGTTGAGCGGCTGAAACAGTATTTGGTTCATCAAGGTATCGCCGAACACTCCATAGCTATTGCCACCGGCGAGATCAAGGAACTCATCGGCGTCAACCTGCTGGCGCCGGATTGCGGCATTGAACACATCATTACGGTTGAGGCCCTGCGTGAGGGTTGGGATTGCTCGTTTGCGTATGTGCTGTGTTCGGTGGACCGGATGCACAGCGCCACGGCGGTCGAGCAGTTCCTGGGGCGGGTGTTGCGGATGCCGTTTGCCAAACGGCGCAAGCATGAAGCGTTAAACCGTGCGTATGCCCATGTTCCGGCTGACAGTATTATTGATGCCGTTAGAATCATGCGGGAGCAAATGGCGACAGGGTTGGGGTTTCAGGAAGAAGAAATTCGATGGGCGGCACAAGGCATTTTTCCGTTTGCTGGCGAGGACGGGGCATGCAGAGCGGAGGAGCAAGAGGCCGTGTTCCGGCTGTCGTCAGTGCCTGATTTTTCCGCACTGCCGAACGCGGAACGCGAGGCGGCGGAAACCGCCATTGCTATTATTCCGCCGAAGGCTGGTGCGAACAATGAGGCCAGGGGTGTGGACATCGTGATCAGAGAACCAGTTTCTCCGGCGGTGCAAAACGCCATTGCCAATGCGGTGCCGGCGGATGCAAGGGAAGAAACAAGACGGAATATCGCGCGGGTGAATGAGCAACTTATGGAGCGACGGTCTCCCGCAGAAAAGGGCATCCCGTTTGCACCATTGCGGCAATTGTCGTTTATTCTGCCGGAGTCGGGCGAGAGTGTCGTTGCCGGTTCCGGTTCATTGCATGAAGCGGCGGAATGGAATGATCTTGGCGACGATTGCCTGATACAAGGTTTTTCCATCAAAGAGGATGCGGAAACGTGGGAGATTACCGTCAGCACCGGCAAGGTGGTGCATAAGATGGTTGATGTTTATCAGATTCCGATTTTCCGTGATAGAAGACTTGAAATGGATGCCTCAATCCTTGCCGCGTGGTTGGAAAAAGAGATTTATAAATCGGACGGGCGATACTTTTCTGAAACACTCAAAGAGTTCACCGTGAAGAACGTTCAGGCGTTGTTGAAAGCAGGCCTGACGCAGGAACAACTGATGCGCGCCAAATATGAAGTGGCTGAAGCGTTGAAGCAATGGCTGAATGACCATGCGAGGCGGGTGTCGGAGGCAACGCGGAAACGGATGTTATTTGATAATGACGATTTGCGTTGCAACCAATGTGAATTTACGTTTAAGCCACATGCTTATATGCCAGGAGAGCAACTCTATACGGGTGCACACAGGTTCCAAAAACACTATTACCCGTCCATTGGAAAAATGGACTCGGACGAGGAAGAGGAATGTGCCATTGCTTTGGACGGACTGAGCGAAGTGCGTCACTGGATACGCAATATGGATCGCAAACCAAACTCCTATTCGTTGCCTTTATCAACGGACCATTCTTTTTATCCTGATTTTGTCGCCGAACTCACCAATGGCACAATACTGGTTGTGGAATACAAGGGCGCACATCTTTGGGAAGCCGACAGGCTTAAGAGAGACATTGGTGAACTATGGGAACGGCGATCCGATGGAAGAAATTTTTTCTTAATGGTGTCAAGAAGGGGCGGCAACCCGGGCATTCTGGAACAACTTCAGAACAAGGTGCGTGAGATTTTCCAAGCGACCGCGGCGTGAAGCATACTGTGACCGATTCCAATAGAAACGCAGTCAGGAGAGGAGTGTTGTGATGATGATTGTGAGCAAGGATACCATGCGGTGGGGGAAACGGGCGTTTGTTGGATCCATGGGACTCTGTGTGAGCCTTGTCTTGACAGCGGGCATGCTCCATGCGGACGAGCCGTCCGTGCTTCACGTGGGAAAATTTTCAGGCGCGGAGGTCGGCGGGCCGTACCCGGATTCCTGGAAACCTCTCACGTTTGAAAAGATTGAATCGCATACCGCATATGCGTTAGTGGAGGATGAAGGGATCGTGGTTGTGAAAGGCGAGAGCCGGGATTCTTCCTCGGGCTTGACGCGGGAAATGACCATTGATCCGAAAAGGTATCCTATTGTGGAATGGCGATGGAAAGTCGGGAACATTCTGAAAAACGGCGATGTCACACTGAAGTCGGGAGACGACTATCCCGCCAGGATCTATATCACCTTTGAATATGACAGCGGCAAAGTCGGGTTTTTTGAGAAAGCCAAATTTGAAACGGCTCGATTATTGTACGGCCAGTATCCGCCCATCGGCGCGATCAATTACATCTGGGAAAGTAAAAGCCCGGTGGGGACGATGGTGCCGAATCCCTTCACGGATCGCGTGCGGATGGTTGTCGTGGAAAGCGGGCAGGAAAAAGTCGGGGAGTGGGTGACCGAGTCGCGGAATGTTTACGAAGATTACAAGACGGCGTTTGGAGAAGACCCGCCCATGATTTCCGGTGTGGCCGTGATGACGGATACCGACAACACGCACGAGTCGGCTACTGCTTGGTTCGGGGATATCGTGTTCAGGGCGGTCGCGGAATAAGTTCCTGTTCCGTCATGCCCGCCCTGTCCTGGAATCAGCACACAGGTCGGATCGCCAGAGTCGCACATCATCCGGCTTGCACAAACCACTTGAAAACCATATCCAAAAGGGTGGCAGAAAACCAGGGTGACGCAGGAGCGGTCGAGTCGGGTGTTGCGCGCGCGGATCCTCAATGTTGCATCTTGTCGCGTGTCGCTTCATTCCGAACGCAGTCCCAGCCCAACTTCCGCAGTGTGTCGGCAAATTCATGGGCCATGCTTTCGCAGTAACCTTTTTCCGTGTTGGCACGCCAAAGGACTTGTGTGCCGGTGGATTTTTCGTAGGTCACATTGCACGGGACAGCCGACCCTTCATTGTCATAGACAACGCGAATCATGCGTTGTCTCTCCCCATGTGCGCAGACGTACATTTCTTTCGCCAGTGCAGACGATGCGAATATCAACGTCAGCGAGACAAGAGTCATGGCCACGTTGCGTCTTTTCATTGTTCCCTCCCTGTTCGTTTTCTGGACCCGAGACCGGTACAGACCAGCCTGTTTCGTGGCCCGACGATGCCGGGCCGGTTGCTCACTCGACCCTTCACCGCAAATTCGGCGCCAGCCACCGTTCGACCTCGGTCACGTCCATCTGTTTCCGCGCGGCATAGTCCTTTACCTGATCGTGATCAATCGTCCCCACGGCGAAGTATTTGGCCTGGGGATGGGCGAAGTAGAGGCCGCTGACCGACGCGGCCGGCAGCATGGCAAACGTTTCAGTCAGGTGAATGTCCGCGGATTGTTCGACGTCCAGCAGATCAAACAAAATCCGTTTTTCCGTGTGATCGGGACAGGCGGGATACCCCGGAGCCGGGCGGATTCCCTGATAGCGTTCTTTGATGAGCGCCTCATTGGACAGGTCTTCGGTTTCATAGCCCCAGGTTTTGCGGGCTTCCCGATGCAGCCATTCGGCAAACGCTTCGGCCAGCCGGTCGGCCAGCGCTTTCGCCATGATGGAGTTGTAATCATCATGATCCTTTTCAAATCGCTCGCATATCGCGTCAAGTCGAAGGCCCGTCGTGACCGCAAACCCGCCGAGCCAGTCGGCGACCCCGGTGGTTTTGGGAGCGAGAAAGTCCGCCAGGGCATAATTGGATTGTCCCGCCGGTTTGTCGAGCTGTTGGCGAAGGGTATGGAAGGTGGCGCGCACCGTTGTCCGCGACTCATCCCGATACACCTCAATATCGTCGCCCACGCTGTTGGCCGGATAAAATCCATACACCGCTTTGGCCGTCAGCAACCGTTTCTCAAGAATGTCGTTGAGCAATCTTTGGGCGTCATCAAACAATTCCTGCGCCCGTTCCCCCACTGTGGGGTCTTTCAGAATGTTCGGGTATCGGCCTTTCAATTCCCACGTATGGAAAAACGGCGACCAGTCAATCATCGGCGCCAATTCGCTCAACGGCTGATTGTCAATGACCCGTGTTCCCACAAAACCAGGTGTGGCGAGAGCCGGATGTTGCCAGTCAATCTCAATGCGCCGCCTGCGCGCCGCCTCCAACGGCACTAATTTTTTCATCGTCTTTTTCTTGGCATAAGCCTCACGCGACAGTTGCTGTTGCCGCCGAATGGTTTCCACAAACCCCGGTTTGTCGTCCTGGCTCAACAATTTCCGGACGACGTTCACCGCCAGCGACGCATCCAGCACATGCACCACAGGCTCCGGGTAGCCCGGAGCAATTTTGACGGCCGTGTGCGCTTTGCTGGTCGTGGCGCCTCCGATGAGCAGGGGAATCTCAAAACCCTGGCGCGCCATTTCCTGCGCGTTGTGGACCATTTCCTCCAATGAAGGTGTAATCAAACCGCTCAAGCCGATCATGTCAACGCGTTGTTCTTTGGCGGTTTGCAAAATCTTCTCGCAGGAGACCATCACGCCAAGATCAATCACGTCATAGTTGTTGCACCCCAGAATGACACCCACGATGTTTTTGCCAATGTCATGCACGTCGCCCTTGACCGTGGCCATGAGCACCTTCGCCCGCGACGCGCTTCCCGACGCCTGTGTGTCTTTCTCCATGAAAGGCAACAAATACGCCACGGCTTTCTTCATCACGCGCGCGCTTTTGACGACTTGCGGCAAAAACATTTTTCCGGAACCGAATAATTCCCCCACGATGTTCATCCCGTCCATCAACGGCCCTTCAATCACATGGATCGGCTTGTCATAGCTTTGGCGAGCCTGTTCCACGTCTTCGTCAATATAGTCCACAATGCCCTTGACCAACGCATGAGAGAGCCGTTTCTCGACGGTGTCCTTGCGCCACGCATCGTCTTTGACCACCGTTTTGCCGCCCTGCTTCACGGTTTCGGCAAAGGTGACCAGCCGTTCGGTTGCGTCGGGCGTTCGATTCAGCAGGACGTCCTCGACAAGCTTCAGCAGATCGTTGGGGATGGCCTCATAGACGCCCAACTGACCGGCATTGACGATCGCCATATCGAGGCCGGCCTTGATCGCGTGATACAGAAACGCCGTGTGCATGGCTTCGCGCACGACGTTGTTGCCGCGGAAGGAGAAGGAAATATTGCTGACGCCGCCGCTGACTTTACAGTACGGCAACGTCGCCTTGATACGCCGGGTGGCCTCGATAAAATTGATCGCATAATCGTTGTGCGCGTCAATGCCCGTCGCCACGGTCAGAATATTCGGATCAAAAATGATGTCGTGCGGAGGAAAGTCAACGTCTTCCGTCAGAATCCGATAGGCCCTGGTGCAAATCTCCACCTTGCGTTCGATGGTGTCGGCCTGCCCGGCTTCGTCAAACGCCATCACCACCACGGCCGCGCCAAACCGCTTGACGACGCGCGCCTGCTCCGTAAATTTCGTCTCGCCTTCCTTGAGGCTGATGGAATTGACCACGCCCTTGCCTTGCATGCATTGCAATCCGGCCTCAAGCACCGACCACTTTGAGCTGTCAATCATGACGGGCACACGGCAAATATCGGGTTCCGAGGCGATGAGATGGAGAAAATGCACCATGGATTGTTCCGAGTCCAGCATGGCTTCATCCATGTTGACGTCCACAATCTGCGCTCCTTCATTCACCTGTTGTTGCGCCACCGACAGGGCTTCTTCAAACCGATCATTGAGAATCAGTTTGGAAAATTTCGGCGATCCCGTGACGTTCGTCCGTTCTCCGATATTGATGAAGTTCATCTCCGGCCGAATCGTGAGGGGTTCCAGCCCGCTCAATCGCGTCAGGTGATCGGCGGCGACCACCGTATGCGGGGGAAGATCGCGCACCGCGTCGGCAATGGCCGTAATGTGTTCGGGCGTGCTTCCGCAGCATCCGCCCACGATGTTCACCCACCCGTTCCCGGCAAAATCCCGCAGGTCTTCAGCCATTCGCCGTGGCGTCTCGTCAAACCCGCCAAAGGCGTTCGGCAGCCCCGCGTTGGGATGACAACTGATGTACACCGGGGCGTGTTTCGACAGCTCCTCGATATAGGGACGCATTTGGACGGCTCCCAGGGCGCAGTTGATCCCGACGCTGAAGGGACGCGCATGGGCGATGGAATGCCAAAAGGCTTCAATCGTTTGACCGGAGAGGGTGCGCCCGCTCTGGTCGGTAATGGTCACGGACGCCATCACCGGAACGTCCGCCCCGTGTTCAAGGCGATACTGGTCAATCGCAACAAACGCGGCCTTCGCGTTGAGCGTATCGAAAATGGTTTCCACAAGGAGCAGATCAACGCCGCCATCCATCAACCCCCGCACCTGTTCGTAGTAGGCGGCCCGCAATTGTTCAAACGTCACCGCGCGGAACGCCGGGTTGTTGACGTCCGGCGACATGGACGCCGTGCGATTGGTGGGGCCTATCGCCCCGGCCACCACTCGCGGCCGTGAAGGATCGCGCGCGTTCACCGCATCCGCCGCCCTCCGCGCCACTTCCGCGCCGGCCAGGTTGAATTCATACGCCAGATGCTCCATCCGGTAGTCGGCCAGGGAGATGCCGTTGGCGTTAAACGTATTCGTCTCAATCAGATCCGCTCCGGCGTCCAGATAGTCGTGATGGATCGAATAAATCAGCTCCGGCTGGGTGAGTACCAGCAAGTCGTTGTTCCCTTTGACATCGCAGGGATGCTTGGCAAACCGCTTCCCCCGAAAGTCGGATTCCGTCAATTGCCGTTGCTGGATCATCGTGCCCATGGCGCCGTCCATCACGGCGATCCGCCGGCTCAATTGATCTTTGAAGGCGTCCAGTCTGTGTGTGGTCCGTTCCATAAGTATTCATCGCACGCTGCAACGCGTGAAAGGTCCTCTTGCCGTCAATGTTTCCGAAGGTGATGGTCCGGCAAAGGCGCCGGCATCATGGGCCAGGACGAGCACGGTGTGACTATACGACGCTCGACTCTCATGGTCAAAACCAGTCGCGTGAGCGGGGCATCTCCCCCGCAAGCGGGAATCCGGCCCACCGGCAACCTCGACGCGGCAAGGACAGTGTCCGGCACAGACGGCGCATGGATTTCCATTGTCACGGGAATGACGGAAGAAGGGGAAGGACAAAAGAACGTGTCAACGGATTCCCTGTATTGAAGGATGGAATTCCCAAAGGAAGGGTGACTCACCACACGACATTGGTGGTCACCGATGGAACAGAACGCCGAGAAAGGGCGTTCGTCTGTCGCAGCCCGCACTGACGCAGTTACGCCTTTGGATCTTTCAGGATGAGGTAAAAATCTTTGCCTTCTTGCTCCGGATGGTTGCGCTGTTCCTCAACGTCCTGAACCGTCTGCGGAGGAGAGACCATGACTTTGTCGCCCTCACGCCAATTGACCGGCGTGGCGCAGGAAAATTTCTCAGCCGTTTGAAGCGCCGAGACCAGGCGAAGCACTTCATCCACGTTGCGTCCAACGTTTATCGGGTAATAGATCACTGCCCGAATCGTGCGCGTGGGATCAATCACAAACAACGCGCGGACCGTGGCGCTTGAACTCGCTTCCGGATGGATCATGCCGTAGAGTCGGGACACCTGCATATCACCATCCGCCACCAGGGGATACGGGATCGTCACGCCCATTTTCTGTTGCATATTGTCGAGCCAGGCCAGATGGGAGTGGATGCTGTCCACGCTGATTCCCAGCAATTTTACGCCCTTTTTTTTGAATTCCTGATATCGCCGCGCAAATTCCATCAATTCCGTGGTGCATACCGGCGTGAAGTCGGCGGGATGAGAGAAGAAGACGACCCAATCCTGCTCTTGCCAGGCGCTGAATTCAAATTCCCTGGTAGATGTCGCCGCCGCGCGAAAGTCCAGGGCCTTTTCCCCGATTCGTGGCAAACCCCCGTTTTCAGACATGCAAGCCCCTTTCATCAAATCAATAGAAGAACCGCACATGGACACCCGCGATGGACACCTGCGAGCCGACGGGCAAGAGTCCGCACCGCATGTGCTGACAAAAGAGACGGACAAGAGGCAACGGCGCCCGATTCACGTCTTCCCTACCACCGACGGGACAAATCGTCCTCCTCCTCCAGCACGTCATCGGCATCGTCTCTGAAAAATTTCTCTGTTCCCAGCTCTTCGGGCAAATCGTCTTCGGTCACGCCGTCATCGCGGTCTTCTGCCAGCGCGCCAAAGCCCGCATCGCCATCAAAGGCCTCCGCAATGTCTTTGGACATGTCATCGTCGAGGTCGGGAGGAAACTCCTCGGCAATGTCCTCGAAACCTGGCATGCCCGGTTCGAGCGTTTCGGGGCCTACGTCCACGGATTGAGGCATGGTCTCCATTGCCTCGGACGACGGGCCGACCGCTGACGCCACGGTTTTTTTCACGGACGCGGGCTGTTTGGTGACAGGCTTGGCGACCGCGACTTTTTGAACCGTCTTTTTCTTCACAACCTTGATGGGTTGCGCTGGCTTCACGGGTTTTTTCGCCACCGCCGCCTTTTTCTTGACCTTCGCCGTCGTTTTCCGTTTTGCTTTGACACTGGAAACTCCGGCCCTGGGCGTTTTGGTCTTCACCCTGGCTTTCTTCCCGGCCTTTGCCGCCTTCACTGTGGCTTTAGCTTTGGATGCTTTGGCCCTGGACGGTAACGCTCTGGCTTTGGCCTTGGCCTTCACCCTGGCTTTCTTCCCGGCCTTTGCCGCCTTCACTGCGGCTTTAGCTTTGGACGCTTTGGCCCTGGACGGTAACGCTCTGGCTTTGGCCTTGGCCTTCACCCTGGCTTTTTTCCCGGCCTTTGCCGTCTTCACTGCGGCTTTCGCTTTGGCCGCTTTGGCCCTGGACGGTAACGCTTTGGCTTTGGCCTTGGCCTTCACCCTGGCTTTCTTCCCGGCCTTTGACGTCTTCACTGCGGCTTTAGCTTTGGACGCTTTGGCTCTGGACGGTAACGCTCTGGCTTTGGCCTTGGCCTTCACCCTGGCTTTTTTCCCGGCCTTTGACGTCTTCACTGCGGCTTTCGCTTTGGCCGCTTTGGCCCTGGACGGTAACGCTTTGGCTTTGGCCTTGGCCTTCACCCTGGCTTTCTTCCCGGCCTTTGTCGCCTTTACTGCGGCTTTCGCTTTGGCCCTGGACGGTAACGCTCTGGCTTTGGCCTTGGCCTTCACCCTGGCTTTCTTCCCGGCCTTTGACGCCTTCACTGTGGCTTTGGCCTTGGCTTTCACCCTGGTCTTCAGCCTGGACGTGGATGCGGCCTTTGCCGTCTTTTTCTTTCCGGCTTTTGATTTTTTTCCGACTGGCTTTGCCATGTCCTTCCCTCCTGGATGCCTGTATGCTTTACGTTCTCCTACAGCCTTTCTCCGGCTTTATCGCATCTGGACAGCATTGGTCACACCATGTCCGCTCATTTCCAAAAGCATACACTCACCGCACACCCGTTCCGCCCGTGGGCTTTAAGGGTATACACTTATAAACCAACACTGAATGAATCCCCTCTATCACGGACTGGGATCAAGTTGCAACCGTAACGTTTTGTGAATTCCATCCTTTAATACCCGCCGAACAGACATCGCATCGCGGAGGCTTCCGGCCTTTGGAATGACCGCTCTCCCGGCGGGGCGGATGTTTTCAGCGGTCGTCGCAAGCTCTGCGGGGTTGATAGCCTCCCAGCTCCCTTGTTACAGTCGGCCAATGAGTGTGCCCGTTGCCTTGAAGAAAAAGAATCCCAAAGTCGTCATCACCACCAGATTCGGCAAGATCGCGATCCGTTTTTTCACAGACGTGGCCGCGCGCCACGTGGATAATTTTCTGAATCTGGCCGGCATGGAATTCTATAATGGGACCACGTTTCACCGCGTCATACCGGGTTTCATCATCCAGGGCGGAGACCCGCTTAGCAAAGAAACGGATCGAATCCTTCATGGCACCGGGGGGCCGGGCTTCAGCCTGACCCCGGAACCCAGCGACCGACCACACCGCCGAGGCACGCTGTCTATGGCCAAAATGCCCAGGAACGAAGACCGGACTCGCGACATCAACGACAATGGGTCGCAGTTTTTTATTTGCGTGGAGGATACCAGCAGCCTGGACCGAACCTATACCGTCTTCGGAAAAATCATCAACGGTATGGACGTGGTGGACAAAATTGTGTCTGTGGACCGGGATGACAATGACAATCCGTTGGAACCCGTCACCATGACGGTTCAAGTGGAAGAAGCGTAACCGCCCGCCTTGATGCGGCAAGGACGTGACCCGGCACCGGTCGCGCCGGGATTCCCTAAAAAAACGAGGCGCTGGCGTAGGTGATGGTGGAATTGAATTGATCCACGATCTCCCGGTCGTAACGCAGGATTTCCCCCTTTTCCCCGTCAAGCAATCGCAAGAGCAGATAAATCGCCGAAAAACCCAGGACGTGACGTTTGTCCTCTTCCTTCGCGAGAAATTGGGCAAAGCCACGCGCATCAACGTTTTCCACTTGCTTCAGCATTTCCAGGTCGGCCTGCATACAGCGGTGGAAGGAAAAATCCGTGGGGGCTTTGTCGTCGCCATACCGCAGGCCAATGTGCGCCAGGTTCGCACTGGCGATGAGGCACACCCGCTGACCTGATGCGGTCATGGCGTCTTTCAGCACAGACACAAACCGTTCAACGCGATCGGCGAAATCTTTGCGTGCGGGATCCAGCATGCTGTCGGCCGAAAAGGCGGACAGGATCGGAACAATGGAAAGGGGCGGACGGGAGGCCGGCGTTCCAACGGCTTCCTGCAGAAAGGGCAACTGAAACTCAATGCTGTGCTCTTTCTGGTGCCAGAGTTCATCGGCGAACCACGCTTCCTCGCCGTTGGACTTGAGATAATCCACGATCGGACGATTCACCGGCACCACCCCCAACGGGGTTTCAAAATTTTTATCCGTCACGGAAACGGGCCCGGCCAACCCGGCATGGGCCACGCCGAAAATAATATAGACATCCGGAGAATCCGCTTCCCGCAATTCTTTATAGGCCCACGCATAGAGCGGCCCGGCCTCTCTCACCTCGTAATTCGGCGCCACCAGCCCTTTGATGGCTTTCCCCCTGTTATCGGAGGGATCGGCGCTCGGCCCTTCCTGTGACGTAAAAAAACCGGCAATCTGTGCGCGCAGTTTCTCCGGATCGGCTTCGTAGCTCCTGCCGGCGAAGTACGGTTTCCGCGTGGGGGCGTCCCGATAGGATTGAACAGCCGCCGCTTTCGCCGCTTCGTAGCGGTCTCCTTCAAGGAACAGCTTGTGATCCAGGTCGGCAAGCAGTTGATCCATCTTGTCCGGCATCAGGAACTCGCCGTACTTTTTCAGATATTCAACGCCAATTTGTTCCGGAGAATGTTCACCATCCAGAAATTGAAACAGATAAAACAGGTTGAGGGGAATAATGAGTCGTTCGGCGCTCAACCCCGACTGATCCCACAAGACGATATAGTGCTCCTCGCCCTGCTTCACGGGTGAATACTGAATATTGCGAAGTGCCGGATAAGGTTTGTGATCGTTCATTTGCTCCGTCCCGCAGATGCCCGCTCGCGCCGCATCACGGCGTCACGAACCGGCGCGTTGTTACACATGATGTGAGCCTGAAACGCATGGCCGCGCACTCAACGCCGTTGCCGTCGTCATGGCCGGCGCGCCATCGGTATGGAAATTCCAACGGCGGATTATACGGAACGGCGTTTCCCGCTCGCAAGACGGGCGGGCTTTCGACGCGGGACGGCTCACGCGTAAAGGTGACACCACACCTTATGCTCACCGCCGGGCGCGTCAATGTGAACGAGCGACGGTTCTGTGGTTTTGCACTGATCCATGACGTGCGGGCATCGCGTATGAAACCGGCAGCCGGAGGGCGGATTCAGCGGAGTCGGCACGTCCCCGGACAGCAGTATCCGTTCCTGCTTCACGGTGGGGTCCGGCAACGGGTTGGCGGACAGCAGGGCCTGGGTGTAGGGATGTTTGGGATTGGAGAACATGACGTCGGACGGCGCCACCTCCACCAGCTTTCCCAGATACATCACGGCGATGCGATGAGCGAGATACCGCACCACGTTCAAGTCGTGCGTAATGAACAGGTACGACAGACGACATTCCTCCTGCAAATCCTTCAGAAGATTGAGAATCTGCGCCTGAATGGACACGTCCAGGGCCGACACCGCTTCATCGCACACAATAAATTTTGGGTTCAGGGCCAGCGCCCGCGCAATGCCAATCCGCTGACGCTGGCCGCCGGAAAATTCATGCGGATAGCGTGAGGACTGATCCGGCCGCAACCCGACGCGATGCAGCAGCCGGGACACGCGCTCCGTCAACTCCTGCCCCCTGGCCAGCTTATGAATTTTGAGCGGCTCGCCCACGATGGAGCCGACGGTCATGCGGGGATTCAGCGAGCTGTAGGGATCCTGAAACACGATTTGCATCCGACGGCGGGCCGCGCGCAGGGTTGTGGTATTCATGGCAAACACGTTGTCGCCTTCAAACACGGCTTCCCCGCCGGTGGGTTCCATGAGCCGAAGAATGGTGCGGCCCACCGTGGTTTTGCCGCAGCCGGATTCCCCCACCAACCCGAATGTTTCCCCCGGCTGAATGTCAAACGTGACGTCATCCACCGCCTTGACCCACGCGGAAATGTTGGAAAACATCCCGCTACGGACGGGGAAATATTTCCGGAGGCGTCTGACTTCAAGGAGCGGATGGTCGTGAGTGGGGGTATCCATGGACAGGAGCCGTCTGTGTTCCTACCGCCGCTCCGGGTGATGCAGCCAGCACACCGCTTCATGGCCCGGCTCCAGTTCAACGCACGGCGGTTCCTCGTCGGCGCAATGCGCCAGGGCTTCCGGACAGCGGGTCGCAAAATGACAGCCCCGGCCATACATCAGCGGGGACGGCACCGTGCCCCGGATGGCGTCAAGCCGGGTTTCCCGCGCGCCGGGCTTCGGCAGCGAGCGCAGCAACGCGCGCGTATAGGGATGAGACGGATTCGCAAACAGTCGCGCCGTACTCGCGCGCTCGACAATGCGGCTGGCATACATCACGATGACGTCCTGCGCAAACTGCGCCACGACGCCCAGGTTGTGCGTGATCAACAGAATCGCCATGCCCATGTCCCGTTGCAGGTTTTTCAGCAACTCCAGTACCTGCGCCTGAATCGTCACATCCAGCGCCGTCGTGGGTTCATCGGCAATGAGGAGATCGGGCTGACAGGCCAGGGCCATCGCAATCATCACGCGCTGTTTCATCCCGCCGGACATTTCATGCGGGTATTGGTCGGCGCGCTTTTCGGGCGAAGGAATCTCCACGGTTTCCAGCAGGCGAATGACGGCTCGTCGAATCTCCGTTCTGGTCATGGTCGTATGAATGTCCAGGACCTCGCCGATTTGATCGCCGACCGTGAACACCGGATTCAGCGACGTCATGGGTTCCTGGAAAATCATGCCGATGTGCTTCCCGCGTATGCCGCGCATGTCCTCATCGGACAAGGCCAGCACGTCCCGTCCCTGAAACGCGACCGTGCCCCCGACCACTTTCCCCGGAAAATCCAGCAACCGCATGATGGACAACGCCGTGACGGATTTTCCGCACCCCGATTCTCCAACCAGCGCCAGCGTTTGTCCCGGCTGAATCGAAAAACTGACGTCTTCAACCGCCCGTATTTCACCCTGCTCTGAAAAAAACGACGTTGAGAGATGCGACACGTTGAGAAGATGATCGTTCGAGACGGTCATGGTTTATCGTTTCCGCAGTTTCGGATTGAGCGATTCACGCAGCCCTTCCCCGACTAAATTAAACGCCAGCACCACAATCAGAATGGCGAAGCCCGGAATAAAAAAGAGCCATGGGGCGTCAAAAATAAACCCCTTCCCGTCGGCCAGGATATTGCCCCACGTGGCATACGGCGGCTGCACGCCAAATCCCAGAAAACTCAAGCCCGATTCCGTCAAAATGGCCGTCGCCACGCCGATGGTGGCCGAGACCAGCACGGGCGCCATCGCGTTGGGCACCATGTGCGAAAAAATAACACGCCGATCCGGCGCGCCGATTGACGTGGCGGCAATCACGAAATCCAGGTTGCGCAACGCCAGAAATTCGGCGCGAACAAACCGGGCGGTGCCCATCCACCCGGTCAGCCCAATCACGATCATGATGTTGTAGATACTGGGCGGCAGGAGCGCGACCACCGTCAGGATGAGAAAAAACGTCGGAAAGCACAACATCACATCCGTAAACCGCATGATGAGCGTATCCACCGTGACCACGCCGAGTTTGACGTTGCCGTAAAACCCCGACAGCCCGCCCAGCGCAATGCCGATCACCAGTGAAATCCCGACGGCAATAAACCCGATGGACAAGGACACAAATGCTCCCTGAAGCATCCGCGCGAACACGTCACGCCCCAATTCATCGGTTCCCAACAGATAGATCCCGCCAAATGGCCGATCCTGGGGAGGCACGTCCACGTGTGCCGAGAAGGACAGGGGCGGCAGAAATTTTTCAGGAAGGCGAACGGCGGCGGGATCAAACACGACCACCCATTCGGTCAGCGCTTTCCCCAGAAACGCCGTCACCAGGAGCAGAGCCAGGATACAGGCCCCCAGCACCGCAAGACGATCGCGTTGAAAGACTCGCAGCGACTCCTGCCACAGCGTTTCCGGGGGCGGGAGTGCCTCGCCCCGATCCATACCGGGGTGATCGTGTGGTGTCGGGGGTTCCATGCGTATCGTGTGAGGCTCCATCAGCCAGGTGTTCTACAATCCGGTGCGAATCCTCGGATCCACGACGGCGTACAGAATATCCGACAGTAACGTGCCCGCCAGGGTCAACCCCGCGGCAATAAAATTCAAGGTCAGAATAACCGGGAAATCTCTCGCGAGAATCGCTTCATAGCCCAAACGTCCCAACCCGGGCCATGCAAAAATCTGTTCAAAAATGACCGAGCCGCCGATCAGGCCCGGAAGCAGAAACCCGAACATGGTCACAAAAGGCAGCAAGGCGTTGCGTAACACGTGCCGGTAGATGACCGTCTCCTCCCGCGCGCCCTTCGCCCTCGCCGTTCGCACGTAATCGTGCCCGATGACTTCCATCATCTGCGAGCGAACGTAGCGGGACAGAATCGCCATCCCGCCCAGTGCGGACATGAGAGACGGAATCACCAGATGCCAGATCCGGTCCATCGTCTGAAAGAGCGGCGTCGCATGTTCCATGCCAAAGGTTTTCAATCCAATCACCGGCACGCCAAACGTATTGACGACCCAGAGAATCACAAGATACGACAAAAAGAACCCCGGCACGGAAATGAGGGTATAGGCCACAAAGGTGGTCGTGCGGTCATACACCGCCCCGCGATGGATCGCGGCCTGAATGCCGGTCGGAAACGCCAGCGTCCAGATCAACAATGTGGCGCAGATAAACAGCGGCAGGGAGTTGAGAAACCGGCGCCAGATTTTTCCCAGGACCGGCTGGCTGTCCTTGAACGACTTCAGCTCGCCGGAAAGTAAATCCCGCATCCACCAGGCGTATTGCGCGTACAGCGGGTCATCAAGATGAAACGCCGCGCGAATTTTCGCAATATCCTCGGGTTTCATTCTGGGATTCGCCGGATCAACCGCGCTTGGCTCCCCCGGCGCCAGATGAATGACGGAATGCGCAAGGATGGAGACAATGAACAACAGGAGAAGGCGTTGGAGCACGTTGCGAATAATGAAAGCCCGCATCGGTCTGATCCGTGAATTGAAACGCGCGTGAGCCTACAGGTCAGGCGTCAGCTCAAGTTTGCGCCATTGGTGAAAATAGAATGTGATATCGCCGCTCGGAATGGGATAAATTTTTTCATACGACTCGGAGCCGTCATTGTCTTTGTGAACCAGCACAATCTTTTTATCCAGCACCCGCGTGCTGAACGGAGCATAGAGAAACGTGTACGGCTGTTCCTCGGCAATCAGGCGATGCAATTGGCGGGCCAGTTTCCGTTGCGCGTCCACGTCGTATTCCCGCCGAAGACGGACAATCAGCTCATCCGCGCGCGGATTACGATACCCGACAAAATTTAATTGCTGCGGCCCGGTCTGGCTTGAATGCCACAGTTGATACAAATCGGGGTCAATGCCCATGCTCCACCCCAGCACCACGGCGTCGAAATCGGCGGTATTGACAAAATCTTTGAGAAACACCGCCCATTCAAAATATTGCGTGTTGCACTTCACGCCGATTTTTTTCCAGGCGTTTTGCGCAATCGTCATGATGTTTTTGCGAATGGGATTTCCGCTGTTCGTGATGAGATTAAACTCAAAAATTTTGCCGTCCTTTTCCAGCCAGCCATCGGCGTTGCGTCGCCACCCCCTGGCTTCAAGCAAGGCCAGTGCGGCTTCGGGATCATACGGCAACGGGGCGACAGCGGGATCATACCACTGCGTGTTTTGGGGATAGGGGCCGGTGATGCGTTTCCCCTCGCCGTATAAAATATAGGTGACGAAATCGGCGACGTTCACGGCCATGCCCAGCGCGCGACGCACGGCGGGGTCGGCAAACAACGGACGGCGATTGTTATAGCCGATATAGGTGTAGCCAAATCCCAGGCTTGAAAAGGACTGATACGCGTCATCGTTTTTATACCGGACGACCTGATGCGGCTGGGCGCCGTAGTAATCAACCGCTCCCGCCCGAAATTCCATTTCCTGCGTCAACAAATCCGGCACAATCCGCATGTAATAATCCCGGTATTCCGCCGGCCCGTCCCAATAATCGTCATAGCGTTGCAGATGAATGAATTCATCGCTTTGCCACTCAATAAATCGAAACCGCCCGCTGCCGACGGGGTGACGGTTGAACCGGCTGTCGCGCATCCCAAACGCATCCCGTGCGGCGTCGGAGACGCGCCGCGCCCGCATTTCCTTTTCCATGGCGTCGGCATTCAGCAAATGCTCGGGGAGAATGCCCATGGTCCAGGCGTTGATCGCCGGCGAAAACAGTCGTTTGTACACGACGCGCACCGTATGATCGTCAATGATTTCCACGCGCCGAATCGGTTCAAAATCGGCCGTGCGCGGGGAAAGATTTTTCGGATCCATGATGGCGTCGTAGGTAAATTTCACGTCACGGGCCGTCAACGCATGGCCGTCATGAAACCGCACGCCGTGTCGCAGGTGAAAATCAATGACGGGATTGTGTTCTGCCACCGGGAAATGTTCCGCCACGTGCGCGAAGACCCGTGCTTTCATCGCCGACTCAATGGGCGCATGGAATTCCACGTATCGCTCATACGGAAAATGGGCGAGATAGCGATCCCCGATGATCGGGACAAGCCGCTGAAAAAAGTCCTGGTCAACACGGCGCAACGAAAACACCACGCGCTCGGGGACATGAAACGTCACGGTCACCTCCCGCCGTTTGGAGTCGCCGCCCCCGTCCTCGTCCGGAACGGGCATCGTGTGCGTTGTGCTGGTGGGAGGCAGCACGTCCAGCGTGCGGACGTTGGCGGCCAGCGCGATAAACGCATCCTGCATGAGCGCGGCGTGAAGGCGCTTGACCAGTCGCGCGCCCGTGACATCCGAGCCGTCGGGAAATCGGCTGGAAGGCCCGATCAGCAACGAGGCGGTTTCGGAGATCGTCCAGTCCGTGGCCAACCGTCCCCGCAGGTTGAGCTGTTCATCCAGATCCAGCAGCCCTTCAAACACGAATCCGACGATATTGGAACTGGCCGTATCCGCATTCAGAATCGGATTGAGAATTTTGGCGTCGCCTGAAGACGCTTCAACGTAGGTCACCAAACGTTGCGGATTGCCGGTCGTCTGTTTTTCGTACGTCGGGACCCAAAAGTAGGACTGGAGCAACACAATCAGCAGCAGCAGAGGGGCAAAGAGCAGCCAGCGTTTGAGCTTCATGCCGGACACATTCGGCGAGAGGGGACATCCACGGTGAGCGCACGGGGGGCGGGGTGTTCCGTCAACGGTTCACGCATCATCACACACGTTCCGTGCCTCGCGCGGCCTGCGCCATTTGCCGGTCGGCGTGATAGGAGCTTCGAACCAACGGTCCCGATTCCACGTATTGAAACCCCAACGCCAGCCCCCGCCGTTTGATCTCGTCAAACTCCTCAAGCGCGTAATACCGATCCACCGGATGATGCGCGGTCGTGGGCCGCAGGTACTGGCCGACAGACAGCGCATCACAGCCGACCGACCGAAGGTCGCGCAAGACCTCAAAAATTTCTTCGCGCGTTTCGCCCAACCCGACCATGAATCCCGACTTCGTTCTCGCCCCGCGTTCCGAGGCCATGGCAATGACCCGCAACGAACGACGATAGCCGCCTTGCGGTCTGACAACGGGAAACAACCGGGGGACGGTTTCGATATTATGATTAAACACGTCGGGGTTCGCCGTCAGCACGGTTTCCACCGCCGCCCGTTGACCCTGAAAATCCGGCACCAGCGTCTCCACCGCACAGGCCGGCGACAGCCGCCGGACAGCCCGGATGGTGTCGGCAAACAGCGACGCGCCGCCATCGTCCAGTTCATCGCGATTCACGGAGGTAATCACCGCATGGCGCAAGTCCAGGGCGCGAACGGCTTCGGCGACGCGTTCCGGCTCCCGCCTGTCCACCTGGCCGGGACGTCCGGTTTTCACCGCGCAATAATGACACCGTCGCGTACAGACGTCGCCCAAAATCAGAAACGTCGCCGTCCGGTTATTCCAGCATTCCCATTTATTGGGACAACGGGCTTCCTCGCAAATCGTATGAAGCCGTTGTTCCCGGACCAGAGACTGAATGCGTTGATAGTGCGGACCCGATTCAATTTTGACCCGAAACCACGGAGGCAGGCGATGCGCGGCGCGCGCCTCTCCGGCGGGCTTCCGAGCCGTTTTCACCGATGTCAGGGGAATCAACGACATACGATCACACTCATTGAGTCCATGCCGGTTCTCCGTGCCGAAGGCGTCCGCGCCCCCGCCGTCTCTCAAGTCTAAAACCTGTACTCGTACCCGATGTAGTAGAACCCGCCGTTGAACCCGAACGGCGCGGCCCGGCGCGAGTATTGAAACACGCCAGGGGAGTCCACGATCAGATTGCCCTGGCTGTCAATGATTTTCCCGTCCCTTGATTGGCCGACCGTGTTTCTGTCCGGCGTCACGTCAAACAGGTTGTTGGCGCCGATCTTCACAATCCCGAATCGCCCGAAGTCATAGCTGGCCTGCGCGTCAACGACGTACATGGGGTCAAACTTCTGCTTGTCGCCGTCAAGCACCGAGTAGGACCCGTAGCGGTTCACCAACGCCGAATATGATGCGTGGCCAATCGTGTACTCACCGGAAAGCGCGAACCGGCTGCCTGGCTGCCATTCTTCAATGATTGAACGATCCTGCTCGGTAAAAAGCGAAGAGGGCAGGCCGGCCGGAACATTCACGTCCGTCACCCCGGTATCAATAATGGAACCGAGCAGACTCACGTCCAGCGCGCCTCGGCGCACGAACGGCACGGCCCACGACGCGACGATGTCCACGCCCGTCGTCTCCGTGTCCACCGCATTCATAAAGAACTGCGCGCTACCGACGCCTTCGGCGTCAAGCGCCGACGCCACCTCGCTCCCGGCATCGTCCGGCTTCAACCGTCCGCTCACGATAATGCGATCCCGCACGGCAATGAAGTAGAAGTCCGTGGTCAGCGTCAGCGATGGCACGGGCTGAAACACGAACCCGCCGCTCATGTTCAACGAGGTTTCCTGTTTGAGTTCGGGAATACCGATCTCGCGCGCGATGGCGCTGTCGTTTCTAAGCGTGGCCACTTCAGACGGCACGCCAGCGGAGTCAAACTGGGTGCTGACGTTGTTGAAATAGATTTGATGCATGGAGGGCGCGCGGAACCCGCTGCTAAGCGACCCTCTCACCGCGAACCCCTCGACAAGATCCAGCTTTGAGGCCAGCTTGCCGTTCAGGGCATGGCCAAAATCACTGTAATACTCGTAACGTATGGCGGGACTGGCCATAATCCAATCGTCAAAAAAGAACTCCGTATCCGTGTAAAAGGAGACGGCGTACCGTGATTCATCCACCTCGTTTTTCGGCTGAAAACCGGGGAACACCTGAATGCCCGCTATGCCGCTTGCCTTAATCCGCCCGTCATAATCCGCGTATGAATACTCTTCCCCCGCTCCAATCCGGTAGTGATCCCTCCGCAGCTCCGCCCCCCACGCCACGTTCATCTGTCTGTCCGGAAAGGGGCGGGAGAAATCCAGATTGATGGTGGTGAGAGAGAGCGACAGGTCTCCGGCATCGGCGAACGTCGGCGCCGCCCGTCCCGGATTGGCCGCGACAAACGAGGCGTTATGAGAATTGGTAACCTCAAAATTAAACCGATTGCCTCCGTGAACCACGCCAAGGTCAACCTTCAGTCCGTTCTCAAGTGTGCGGATCACGCCGGCCCCGACTGAAAAATCCCAGATCGTGGTGTTGATCAACGGAAGAAATCCATCCGGATAGGCCGAGCCGGCGGGATTACGGTCTGCCTGATCCGCACGCCGGTAGAAGCCGCCGCTTTCGTTCGCCCGCCTTGACACATCGGCAAAGGAATAGACTTCGGCGTCGCCCCGGAGCGAGGCGACGGGTTTTGTGAAATTCAGCGCGCCGCTGAACTGTTCCGAAGAGGCGTCCCCGACGCGGAAATTACGGCGGTCGAAATTCCGTTCCTTGTTGTCCGGGTCTTCCAGCACGACCGTGGTGTCATCGGCATACGTCTCTTGCAGCGTCGCTTTGTTGGGAAGTTGCGAAGTCATGCACTCGCCAAGCTCGCACGTTATGGTATCGGGATACTGTATGGCACCCGTCAGTCCGGCCCTGTTGGTGTGGCCGCGTTTGCGATATTCAAACGTCGTGTGCAAGACGCCGTCGTTCCAGACGTTGAATCCCTTGTCAAGGCTGGCAGTGAATTGCGTGCCGCCCTGCCCGTAGAGCGTGCCCAGGGACGTGCGGAACCCGCCCTCGGTATCGTCCTTGAGCACGATGTTGATGACGCCGGCGATGGCGTCCGAGCCGTACTGCGCGGACGCGCCATCCCGCAGGACTTCAATGCGCTTGATCGCGCCAAGCGGGATCGCGTTCATGTCCGTCCCCGCGGAGCCGCGTCCGACGGAGGTGTTGACGTGGATGAGCGCGCTGGCGTGACGCCGTTTTCCGTTCACCAGCACCAGCACCTGGTCAGGCCCCAGCCCTCGCAACGTCGCGGGGCGCACGGAGTCCGTTCCGTCACTGATCGTGGAACTTGAGAAATTGAACGAGGGAATCAGCCGCTGGATGGCCCGACCAACTTCCATTTGACCGGTCTGAAGCATCTCCTCCGAGGTAATGAGGTCCACCGGCACGGGAGAATCCGTGATGCTCCTGCCCTCAATTCTGGTTCCGACAATGACCACTTCCTCAAGCGTGCTCAACTCGGCGGCATCAATGCCGGGTTCTTGAGCCGTGACGCCGGAGGCTGACAGGCAGACCACGAATGCCGGCACAACGAATACCGCACAAAGGGATTTCACGGAATGGATGATGTTCTGCGCCATGGAAGGGAAAAGGAGGCCGGTGGAACGTTGCTTGTGAACACTGACGCGAGTCGTTGTTGTCGCCACATGAGAACGCCCATCACGAGCATTCAGCAAGGCGGAAATTTGTATCACGTTCGGTCCCGTCGTGCAAATTCCCAGGCCCGCGCAAGCCATCCTGAAAGGGCCGACAGGCGTGAGCGGACGGTTCCGGATTCCCGCTCATCTCGTGCTCGCAGCCCCTGCTGTGACCGTCACTGACACCCTGTCTGAACAGCCATTGAAATTGGACGGCTCTTCGGCAACAATATCCAGGCATGCGTAGTACTGTGACAGCCCCGTCGGGACGTAGATAGACGGCCTCGTTGAACCCGGCACAGGGAGAGAGATTGACTGCTGACTGGTTTCGGAAGCCGCAAGGGAAGCGACATCAGCCATGCCGATCAGGTCGCGATGAAAAAGCTGATATGAGCGATAGTATCTCACAATCGTGGCGGCGGCCGTCCCGGTGCCCTGGTTGAGAACCGTGATCGTCAGTGTAAAAGAATCCCCTGCCGTCACGCTGGAATCACTGACCGAGATGGCTGACACAAGCAGATCCGGCCCCGAGGTAAACACCACGCTGTTTGAACAGTTATTGTCCGTCTTCGTCTCTCCGGAAACAGCGACCACGCACACGTAGTAATAGAATGTCCCCGCTGCACCTGACACGGGGAGCGCGAGCGACTGCGGACTGGTTGCGGACGCCGCAAGGGAAGCGACGTCGGTCGTGCCTACCAGGGTATCGCCACTCGAAATCGTCGCATCGGTTGAGCGATAGTATTGCAACGTCGTGGCGGCGGCCGTCCCGTTGCCCTGGTTGCGAACCGTGGCATTCAGTGTCACAGAAGCCCTTCCCGGCATACTGGAATTGATGACCGAGAAGGCTGAAATAATCAGCTCCGGCAACGGGAGCACCGTCACCGCAATCCCGTGTGAGCAATTATTGCCCGTATCCGATTCTGTGGGCACAGGCTCCACGCATGCGCCGTAGTAATGCGTCCCCGCTGCACCGGGCGCGGTGAGAATGATGGACTGCGGACTGGGTGCGGACGCCGCAAGGGAAACGACCGGATCACGGCCTGCCACGGTATCGTCACGCGAAATCGTCGCATCGGTTGAGCGATAGTATTGCAACGTCGTGGCGGCGGCCGTCCCGGTGCCCTGGTTGCGAACCGTGGCATGCAGCGTAAACAACGCCCCTGCCGTCAACGTGGAATCACTGACCGGGTGGGATGCCACAATCAGGTCCGGCGCCAGCGCAGGATGAACCGTGATCGCGGTGGTCAGGGTCGCGCTCAAGCCGCCGGGGTCTTGCGCGGTCACCGTCATGGTGGCGCTGCCGACCGCGACCGGTGTCACGGTGACCACATTGCCGCTCACGCGAGCCGTGGCCACCGCAGGGTCTGACGTACTCGCCGAATAGGTCAAGGCGTCGTTGTCCGGGTCGCTGAAGTTGAATGCAACAGCGGCGGACCCTCCCACCGTCAACGTCACCGCCGTGACCGTGCCGACCGCCACCGGCGCCTGGTTGTTGACGACCGTCACCGCGATGGTCTGGGTCGCAATCAGATCACCGGGGTCTTGCGCGGTCACCGTGATGGTGGCGCTGCCGCCCGCCGCCGGTGTCACCGTGATCAGGCTGCCGCTCACGCCGACTGTGGCAACCGCAGAGTCTGACGTGCTCGCCGAATAGGCCAGGGAGTCGTTGTCCGGGTCGCTGAAGCCGGATGCCACATCCCTGGTTGCAGGGGCCCCGCCCGCACTCAACGTCACCGCCGCGACCGTGCCCACCGCCACCGGTGGGCGATTGACGCCGATGGCGAATGCGTCGGTGACGCTGCCGCCGTGGCCGTCGTCGGCGGTGACCGTGACGGTGATGACGCCGGCGGTATTCGCGGCGGGCGTGCCGCTGAAGGTGCGCGTGGCGGCGGTAAAGTTGAGCCAGGCAACGTCCGGCTGCTCGCCGGCGGCGTAGGACAACGGATCATCATCCGCGTCGTTGAAGGTCTGTTCCGGGAACACGTAACGGAATGTCGTCCCCACCCTGGCGTCTGTCTGATCGGGGATAGGGTGAGCCACCGTGGGAACACGGTTCGCCACCGCCACCCTGAACGAATAGGCGGCAGTGGTCTGGCGGATGGATGGCGCAGATACGCTTCGCGCCAGTGTTGATGCCGCGACCCCATCGGCCGTTATCGTGATGTCCGCACTGCCCCGCTTCACCGCGACCACTGTCGCCACACCGTCCGTGTCCACCGAAGCGGTCGCAATAGCAGGCGCCGACGACATCGCCCTGTAACTCCTGCCGGTGGGCAGGAGCGTATTGAACTGCGGTATTCCCGAAGTGTCGAATTCCATGTTCTGATACATGCCATCGTCAAGCACTTCCAGTGTTTGGGTGCCGCTGGGGGGAGGCGGGATAGTAATCGTTCGGAGTATTGGCATAATGATCATCGTGTCGCGACCCCCGCCGTCATTGCCGCTATTGCCACCCCCGCCGCCACCGCCACCGCCACCGCCACCATCCCCGCCACCACCACCACCGCCGCAAGCGACCAACAGGGTGACCGCCGCTGCGGCCAGCAATGCCGGCGCGGTGAAGCGGGATGGAGAAATGTTCAATTTTCGGATTCCGGCAAACACCGTTCCTGCCTCTTGCTGAATGACTGCGCCGTTGAAATCGCCGCCTTCCGCCGTCGGATTATTGTCCCCGCCGGGCTGAAAGCGCAACAGGGATGTCATGCCGCCCCCATCTTGCACCGACCCGTTTTCAGATTCTACAATCCGTACACGACCGATGACACGTCCAGCCAAAACCGCCAAACGGCCTCGGGCCTCACGGGCCAATCCCGACCAGCAAGCAAAGCGCCGGTTTCAGACGCGTCTGCTGAAATGGTACGACGAATATGGACGCGACCTGCCGTGGCGGAGAACACAGGATCCCTACAAAATTCTTGTGTCGGAAGTGATGCTTCAGCAAACCCAGGTGGAACGGGTGATTCCCAAGTACCACGAGTTCCTGGGAAAATATCCGACGCTGAAAGATCTGGCCGCGTCCAAACCGGACGACGTCCGCAAAACCTGGTATCCGCTCGGATATAACATTCGCCCCTACCGGCTCCACAGCATTGCCCGTGAGACCGTGGCCCGGTACGGCGGAACGTTGCCGCGAAAGGACGAACAACTCCAGTCCATGAAAGGAATCGGCCGTTATACGGCCGGCGCGGTGCGCACCTTTGCGTTCAACGAAGACGCCCCCATTGTGGACACCAACGTGATGCGGGTGCTGCATCGCGTGTTTCTCGGCAAGGGCAATCCCAAAGCGCAACAATCCACGTTGTGGGCCATGGCGGAAGCGCTGATCCCCAAAGGCAAAGGCTATGATTTCAACCAGGCTCTCATGGATTTCGGCGCGGTGATGTGTACGGCACGCACGCCGTCCTGCCGGTCATGTCCCATGAGAAAATTTTGTCGGATGTATTCCAGTGTGGACGAAACAGGGGAGAAGCCGGCCAATCACAAGACCGGCGGCGTCCCGTCACGCAGGCCAAAGAACACGCGACGCGCATGAAAGTTGTACTGGACATTGAGACCGTACAGGCGCCACGGGAAGCATGGATGCGCCTGGCCGGCATTGACGACGGCGCGCCCGCATCCCGCGAAGGCATGGCCGCGTCTGACCCGGTTGAGCCAACCGAAGCCCTGGCGCAAAGGAAAAAACAGGATGAACAGTACGAACGGTCGTCGTTTGATGGCACCTTCAGTCGCATCGTGTGCATCGGACTGCTGATTTTCTCCGATGCCATGAAGTGCGAAGGCGCGGTGAGCTGGTACGGCCCGCATGAACAGGAACTGCTTCGTCTGTTTTGGGCGCGGCTGAAGGACATTCGGCCCTCGCAGTTTATTACCCATAACGGGTTGGGGTTTGATCTCCCGTTTATCAAAAAGCGTTCCATGATTCACCGGGTCACACCCTCACTGGACATCAATCTGGCCAAATTCCGGACGGAACCCGTCTATGACACGATGGCGGTATGGAGCAACTGGGACATGCGCGGATGGGTCAAGCTGGACGTGCTGGCGCGCGCACTGGGCGTTGACACCAAATCCGGAAGCGGCAAGCAGGTGGCGGAGATGTGGCAGAAGGGCCAAGGACGGGACATCGCGGAATACTGCCTGCAGGATACCTACGTCACCTATGCCTGTTATCAACGCATGACGTTTCGGACGCCGCTTGCCCGTGACGAGATTCTCAAGCATTCCGAACTGGTTGAGGTGACATGACCAACGGCTTTTGATAGCATGATTGTAGCCGTGAGGGTCACCGTCACAAAATCCGCCATTATACACTTCACCCACAAAGGCACCGCCATGCCCACCCGGCGCATGTTCATCTCTCAAAAATGGAATGAGCCTCTTCAATAAACCGCAAAGGCCCTCGCCAATCCATGCAATCCTGTTGCCCATCGGCAACCGCCCGGACGAGTGCCATTTCGATGGAAACCAAACGAGTCATGGCATGATGAGTATTCCATGCCCCCGGCCTTTCAACCGTTCCTGCGAGCCATGGGCGCTTCAATGAAAGCCGCAATCAGAGGCCGCTTCCGGTCAATGAAGCCTGCAACGATGTTCTCCATCGCCGCCGGTCAGTTGACGCCTTCACGCTTGACCCTTCCCCGCAACCTCCGTTTCCGCTGGCTGCCCGCCATCTTTGCCGCGTTCACCATTCTCGTCGCCGCCGGCGGAGTGCAGGCGCAGAGTTTTATCTCGGCTGCGTTGAACACGGAGACTGGCGTTCTGGAGATTCAGTTTGACAGCACGGTTGATGTCAGCACCCTGGAACCGATGCAGATTCACATTCGGGAGACCGGCGCCACCAGCGGCGGGTTCAGGCTGAACAATGGGGAAGATGACACCGGGAACGTTGCTACCCCAACGCTCCTGTTCGGCCTGAACAATAACCATCTGCGGACGGTGCGGGAGGATCTCACCGACCCGCAACTGTACTTTGACGCGGCGACGTTTTCCGACACCAGCGGCCGGGTGTTCCCGCGCGTGTTTGATGTGCGTGACGCGGCCTATTCCGGCGCCTCGTTCAGCACGGGCGGCACCCCAAGCGGCATCCACTTCAACCCGGCCGGCACGCTGATGTTCGTGACCGACACGCCACTCCACAGCGTCCAACGGTTCACGCTGAACTCCGCGTTTGATGTCAGCACGGCGACCACGGCGGGCATGCAGTCGTTCAGTGTTTCTTTATTCGGCCTGAATATAACCCCGGAAGATGTGGCTTTTAACCTGGTCGGCAACAAGATGTTCGTGGTCAACCCGATGTCCGTGGTCAACCCGACAGAGAATCGCATTGACGAATACACACTCAACAACACCTTTGATATCAGCGGCGGCAGCGGCGCCGGCTCGTTGGTAGGCTCGCTGGATCTCGCAACAAATGAAACGGAACCAACCGGCCTCGCTTTCAACAACGACGGCACGCGGCTGTTTGTCACCGGCTTCTCGGGCCGGGTCAATGAATACACGCTGAACACCGGTTTCGACCTCAGCTCGGTGGCGGGCGCACCCACCCGGACGTTTATGCTTGGCGGTAACCCGACCGATGTCGCGTTCAATGCGGATGGCAGCAGGATGTACGCCACCCACGCCAATAATGACCTGGTGACCCAGTACGACCTGACCCCCGCCTTTACCACCGTCGGCGCCAATACGGAGGCTGACGGAAATTTTTCAGTTTCCGAACAGCAAGGGTCGCTCACCGGTGTCGCGTTTGATGCGGACGGCGGCCAAATGTATGTGGTCGGCACCAGCCCGGCTCGCATCCATCAATACAACCTGAACCCGCCGCGCCCGCTCCGCCTGACGAGGACGGTTCCCACCGTGACTTCCATCTCGGCGGCACAGCCGGACGGCGCGCTCGGCATCGGCGATGAGGTGGTGGTCACCGTCACCTTCAGCGAGCCGGTGGATGTGGCCGGCGTGCCGCCCGGCGTGCTGCAAGTGGCGTTGGACACCGGCAACGCCGGCGGCAACGGGGCGGCGATGTATATGCCCGGCACCGGCGGCGACAGTCTCACCTTCACCTACACCGTGCGCGACGGCGACGGCACCACGTCGCTTGATTACACCGGCGTCAACGCGCTGACGCTGAACGGCGGCACCATCCAAAGCGCCGACGACATGGACGACGCAAACCTGACCCTGCCGGAGCCGGACGGCTCCATCAGCGACCACGCCACGCAGCACATCGTGTTGGAGCCTGACGCCGCCGCCCTTTCCAACAACGCCAACCTGATGAGCTTGAGTGTGAGCAACGCCGACGGCGGCGGCGCGATTGCGCTGACGCCGGATTTTGACGCGGCCGTGACCGCCTACGCCGCTGCCGTGGATGACAGCGTCACCAGCGTGACCGTGACCCCAACCCTGGCCGACACCACCGCCGGCACCACCGCCGGCTTTATCCTCCTGATGGGCGGCCTCACCGTCACCAGCCCCGTTGATCTGACGCCGGGCGGCACCGTCATCACCGTGCGCGTCACCGCCGAGGACGGCGTCACGAAAGACTACGTCATCACCATCACCAGTACCAGCTTCCCGGCGGATGCGTTTGTCACCACCTGGCGCGTGGCGGCCGGCGAGACCGTCACGATTCCGACTACCACCGGCGTCGGCTATAACTTCAGCGTGGACTGGGGGGATGACAGCAGTAATATGACTCTGACCAACAATGCCTCGCATACCTACACCTTCGCCGGCGACTATGACATTAGCGTCACCGGCACGTTTCCGCAGATATCTTTCTTCGAAGGCTCGGCGAGCTGCGCCAGCCTTCAGACCATCGTGCAATGGGGCATGATTCAATGGAGGAGTATGCATCATGCGTTCCGGGGCTGCGCGAACTTCAACATCGGCGAGAACGCCGGCAATCCGGATTTGTCGGGTGGGCCGGGTGCAATGGGTGTCACGATGTTCGGAATGTTCCGGGACGCCACCGCGTTGAATCAGGACATCAGCGGCTGGGATGTCGGCACGGTGCAAGTGATGAGCCACATGTTCAGGGGAGCGACCAGTTTTAATCAGAATCTCGGCGCATGGGATGTGACCGGGGTGACCAATGCCGTCATGATGTTTTCCCGTGCCCCCCTTTCCAGAGAGAATTATGATGCCCTGCTGGTCAACTGGAGCCGCCAGACCGTGCAACGCAATGTGGTATTTGGGGCGGGCGAGTCGAGCAATATAGGCAGAAAAGCCATGTATTGCGAAGAACTGGCGCGCATAGCTTTGACAGAAAAGGGATGGAAAATCCGCGGCGATGAGCTGGTCAGTGATGAAACGTGTGGCGTCGAGACCAACAGGCCCACCGTGCTCACCATGTCGGCGACCGAGAACGCCAGGTACGGCATTGGTGCGCAAGTCCCCATCGTCGCGACCTTCTCTGAAGAGGTCACGGTGGACACCGCCGGCGACCCCACCGACGTCCCGCAACTGGAGCTGGAAACCGGCGACAGAATCGTTGATGGGGTGGCGGAGTATATCTCCGGCTCCGGCGGTATGGCACTGACCTTCAGCTACACCGTGGTTGAAGGGCATGAGGCCCTCCCGCTTGACTCTGTCGGCAGCGACTCGCTGAAACCGAAGAACTTCGGCGCCATCCGGCGCAAAAACAATCCCGGCAGAGGCAGGCAAGCCGACCTGACCTTGAAGGTGACGGAGATGAACTGTCCCGGCGCTTTGGCCTGCAGTGGCGTGCTCATTGATGGTGTGAGGCCCACAGCCATAGGAGACATTATGCAGGCGCCCAGAACAGGCGTCGGCGGTGCGCGTCGGTTAGCAGGCATCGTCGGCGATGGCGCCCAGCCCTCTGACCCTCTGCCCGATGGCGAAAAGGTCATCGTCCATCGTGAGGAAACGGGCGCGTCAGGGGCGGGCACAACGGACGTGTCAGGGGCAACAAGGTTAGGGGAAGCCACCCTTGAAGCCAACCGCATTGACTGGTTTTATGTGGATAGCACCCTCGCCCCCGGCGCCACCGCGAGTTATACCGTCGTGGTTGAGGATGGCGTCGGCAATGAAGGCACGCCAAGCATCGCCTTTAGTGTGGCCGCCGGCACCAACGCCGACTTGGCGGGCTTGAGCCTGACCGACCAGGCTGACAACGCGATTCCGCTGACCCAGACCTTTGACTCGACCCTCACCGCCTACACCACCACGGTCGCCAACAGCGTCACCATGGTGACCGTGACCCCAACCCTGGCCGACACCACCGCCGACACCACCGCCGGCTTTATCCTCCTGGTGGACGACACCGAGGTCACCAGCCCCGTTGATCTGACATCGGGCGACACCGTCATCACCGTGCGCGTCACCGCCGACGACGGCGTCACCATCAGGAACTACATCGTCACCATCACCCGTGCCGACGCGCTGACGTATAACGGGGAGACGATTGCCAATCAGGAATACACCTTCAATGCGACCATCACCCCCCTGACCCTGCCCGAAGCCATCGGCGGCATTGGCACGTTGAGCTACGCCCTGACGCCAGCCGGCGCCATCCCGGCCGGGCTAACTTTCACCCCCGCCAACCGCACCCTCTCCGGCACACCAGGCGCGGCGACCACCGCCGCCGCCACGCTGGCCTACACGGTCACCGACAGCGCCACGCTGATGCCGGAGACCGCCGCGCTGACCTTTACGGTGACGGTGGCCAAAGGCGGGCAGGCGGCCTTCCTCTTTCCCGACACGGCAGTGAGCAAAACAGTCGGAGACCCTGTCTTTACCGTGACCCCCACTGGCGGTTCCGGCAACGGGGCGGTCACGTACTCATCCGACACCCCCGTGGTTGCCAGTGTGGAGGCCATCAGCGGTGACGTAACCGTCAGGATGGCCGGGACCGCCATCATCGCCGCCACCAAAGCGGCCAACGCCAATTACAACGAAGCCGTCGCCACGTACACCCTGACGGTCACCGACCCCCTGGTGTTTGTCGTCACGAGCATTGACCCCCAGTCCTACCGTGTCGGCACGGACGTCTCCGTCACCCTGCCCGACGCCACTGGCGGCACCGGCACGTTGAGCTACACCCTGACGCCGGACGGCGCCATCCCGGCTGGGCTAACTTTCAACCCCGCCGACCGCATCCTCACCGGCACACCAAACACGGCGACCACCACCGCCGCCACGCTGGCCTACACGGTCACCGACAGCGCCACGCTGATGCCGGAGACCGCCGCGCTGACCTTTACGGTGACGGTGGACAAAGGCGATCAGCCGGAATTCGTCTTTCCCGACGCGACGGTGGAAAAAGAGTCCGACGATGACGACTTTGACGTGATTGCCTCCGGCGGTGCGGGCAGCGGGGCGGTGACTTACGTCTCCGGCGATACCATGGTTGCCAGCGTGGACAACAACGGTCGCGTGACCATCGAGGGGTTCGGGAATACCACCATCACCGCCACCAAAGCGGAGGATGCCAATTACAACCAGGCCATCGCCAGTTACGTGCTGACCGTTGTCCCCAGTTCCAACGCCAACCTGATGACCTTGAGTGTGAGCGACGCCGCCGGCAGCGGCGCGATTGCGCTGATGCCGGGTTTTGACACGGCCGTGACCGCCTACACCGCCAACGTGGAGAACCTCGTCTCCGACGTCACCGTGACCGCGGAGACGGAGCATGCCGCCGCCACCATCGCCATCCTGCTCAACGGCGGCGAAGTCACCGGCAATGTGGCGTTGCCGGTCGGCATGAGCGTCATCAACGTGCGCGTCACCGCCGAGGACCTCGTCACGGTCATCAGCTACGCCATCACCGTCACCCGCTTCTCGGCGGATGCGTTTATCACCACCTGGCGCGTGGCCGCCGGCGAGACCGTCACGATTCCGACTTCCGGCGGCGGCTATGACTACAGCGTGAACTGGGGAGACGGCAGCGAGCAGACGAATCAGGCCGGCAGGGGCACGCATACCTACACCGACGCCGGCGACTATTACGTCAGCATCACCGGCGATTTTCCGCAGATCTTTTTCGCCAGCGCCACGAACTGCGCGAGCCTTCAAGCCATCAAGCAATGGGGCACGATTGAGTGGAGGAGTATGGCCCAAGCGTTTCATGGCTGCGCGAACTTCAACATCGGCGCGCGCGCCGGCAATCCCGATCTGTCGGGCCTCACGACCATAAACAACATGTTCCATGGTGCCGCCTCGTTGAATCAAGACCTTAGCGACTGGGAGACCGGCACGGTGACCAATATGAGTTTTCTGTTCTTCGGCGCGATCCACTTTGATCAGAATCTTGGCGGCTGGGATGTGAGTCAACTGCGCATTGCGCGGGGGCTGTTTTCGGTCCAATCCCTTTCCACAGAGAATTATGACGCCCTGCTGGAAGGCTGGAGCCAACAGATGGTGAACCCCCGCGTGCCGTTGGTCATGGCTAATCCGGGCGCGCTCCCACACACGTATTGCAATGCAGACGCGAGAGCTATCCTGACCAACCCCCCGAATAACTGGACTATCAGCGGCGACCAACCAGACCTGGATTCCGAATGCTTCACGCCCACTGTGCAGACGGTGTCGGCGCCGGAGTCAACGGCTCTGGTTCCGCCGGCCGCCGCCTACGGCATCGGCGCGCAAATCCCGATCACCATTACCTTCGACAAAGAGGTGACGGTGGATACCTTCGGCGGCACCCCGTCGTTGAATCTGGTGGTGAAGAGGGATCCCAATGACCTCACGCTCATAAGGGACAATGGGTTCTATACGTCCGGCTCCGGCAGCAAAGCCCTCACCTTCACCTATACCGTGAAGGAGGGTAACGACATCTTTAAGTTGAGGTATGGCGCCACCAGCAGCGGCCTCATCGAGACGATTGACTTGAATGGCGGCGTGATACGTGGTTTGACGGACATCAACGCCATCCTGGACTTGCCGATAGTGGGCTCGCCAGGCTCGTTGTTTCATGACTGGACGATCACCCTGGACGGCATCGCGCCAACCGCCGTGCCGCGCATTATCGGCGTGTATCCGTATAACGGCGCCGCCGCCAACACCGACCTGCTGCCCAGCGGCAGCGTGACCAATGCGGTGTCGTTTGAGTTGGTCGGCGATCTCAATGAGCGGCTGGTTTTTGGTGAAACCCTGGCGGTCTATAACGGCACGGAGCGTATCGATGAAGTGTTGCCCGGCTTAATCTCCGGCGTGTCGTGGGAGTTCACGGCCGGGGAATACATGGGCCCGGATGTGACGCCGACCGTCTATCGTGACGGGGATGTCGTCAACTATATTGCCTTCGCCCTGGACGATATTAGCAACCACGGCGCCGCCAGCAATACCTATACCCTGACCATTGACACCGTCGCGCCGGAGTTCAGCGGCTCGGTGAGCGTCAATGTCGCGGTCGGCACGCCCAACACCGAGGTGGTGTATGACACCGCCGCCACGGATCGCGGCGGCGCGGTGGATGACGGCATCACCTACAGTGTGAGCGTGGGCGGCGACCTGACCTACACGCAGACCACCGAAGAAGGCGGCGAGGAGACGCTCATCGTCACCAACGACGGCGAGTTGGTCATCATTGATGGACCCAGCGGGGAAATCCGGTACCGGGACAGCCCGCCTGAACCGGCCACCCACACGATTGAAGTGATCGCCACAGATTCGGCCGGCAATAGCGCCGCCCAAGTGGTTCAGTTCGCCGTCGCCCACCGGCCATCTATCACCATCACCGATGATGTGACCGCGGCCGTGGCCAACCGCGATGTGACCTTCACCCTCACCTTCAGCGAACCGGTATCGGGTTTTGACGCCACGGATATTGACCTGTCGCAAGGCGGCGGCAGCGCCGCCGGGTTCACCGCCGTTGCCGCCAGCGAACCGGGCGACGCCCCGGTGATCGAGGAAAATACGGTGTACATGCTGGTGGTGAGGCCGCCCGCCGCGACCAATGCCGGCACCATCATCGTGACGGTGCCGGCGGCTGCGGCCAGAAGCGAGATGACCGACCTGGCCAGCGCCGCCGCCGAAGCCAGGCGCGACTACGACACCGTGACCCCGGTGTTCATCAGCGCCGCCACCGCCGAATTTATAGCCGGAGACGACATCAGCGTGGTGGCATACAACGCGGACGCGACAGACGGCGGCGCCCCGGATGCCGGCGTCACCTACAGGCTGACCGCGGGCGACACGCTGACCACCGGCGGGACATTCAGTAACGACGCCGGGTTGTTCACCATCGTCCCCGAAACCGGCGAGGTCACCTATCTGGAAAGCCCGACCGCACCGACCGTTCACAACATTGAAGTGGTCGCCGCCGATGCGGCCGGCAACGCCGTCTCCCAGGCGGTCGCCATCAGCGTGGTGTATAGCGCCAACGCCGACCTGGCGGGCCTCGGCCTGGCCGACACCGCCCGCCTGTCCGACACGGACGGTGGCGTCATCCCGCTGCTGCCGATGTTTGATGCAGCCACCACCGCCTACACCGCCGCCATCCGCCACCGCGTGACCGGCGTGACCGTGACGCCGACCACGGCACATGCCGGCGCCCGTGCCGTCATCACCGGCGACGACGCAGACGGCACCGAGTTGAACGTGGATGCCGCCACCGGCGCGGTCACCGGGCTGACCGCGGGCGTCAATACCATCCTCACCACGGTCACCGCCGCGAACGGCAACGTCAAAACCTACCGCATCGCCGTCACCCGCGCCGACCAGGTGACCCTGACCTACGCCGGCGGTTTCACCGAAACAGTCCCCGACAATGACGGCACCGTCACCGGCAGCATCACCGCGACCCTGACCGGCGACACCTTCGCCACGAATGTGGAGGTGACCGCCGACAACGTCCCCACCGACCTGACCGCCGCGTTCACCCGCACCAGCGACACCGTGGTCACTTTGAGGCTCACCGGCAACGCCACCGCGCATGAGAATCGCAACGATGTGGATAACCTGACCATCATCTTCGCCGACGCCGCGTTTGTGATTGAGGACGCGGCCACAGTCGCCGGCTCGACCTACGCGAGCGGCATGATTGACTTCAACGATGTCCGCGCCATCACTTGGAGCGGCGGCAACTTCGTCGAAGCGCCCGCCAACGACGGTTCCGTAACCGGCGCGCTGATCGGGACATTGAGCGGCGCCACCTTCAAGGAGCCGGTCTCGGAAATCAATCATCTTGTGAGCAACATCCCGGCCGGGCTGACCCCCGTGCTCACCCGCGACAGCGACACCCAAATCACCCTGACATTCACCGGCATGGCGGACAGTCACGCCGAAGCCGATGATGTGACCATAGACGGCAACCCGGTTAATGACATCACCATCTTCGTGGCCGATAACGCGACTGCTGGCACGGTTCTTTCCATTGCCAACCAACAATTCCGCGACATCACGATGGACTTCCGCGACCCCTCCGCCCTGACCTACAGCGGCGGCTTCGTTGAGGCCGATGCCAATGACGGCTCGGTGACCGGCAGCATCATCGCCACATTGAGCGGCGGCGGCGCCTTTGCCGGGGATGTGGTCACAGGCGGCTATGTGCGCGCCGACAATGTTCCCGCCAGCCTGACCGCCACTTTTGAACGCGACAGCGACACCGTGGTCACCCTGACGTTCACCGACACCGCCGACCCGCATGAGAATGCCAACGATGTGAGCAACCTGACCATCATCTTCGTGGAAGGCGCGTTCGGCAGCGAGAGCGCGGCCAGGGTTGCCAACACGACCTACGCGGACGGCGAGATTGACTTCCGCGATGGGTCCAGTCTGACCTACGAAGGCGCCAGTGGTAGCGACCGCGGCGCCAACACTTTCACCGAACGCGACGAAAATGATGGCTCGTTCCAAGGAATGCTTTTCGCCATCAGATTGACGGGTGATACCTTCAATCCGGCGGTGGCAGGCCCTGACAGCGTCATCAGCGCCATCGCCTACACCATCAGCGATCTCCCGCCCGGCCTGACTGCCCGGTTCCTTTACTCAAACTCCAGATTGATCACCTTCTCCCTTGTCGGCAACGCCGTCGATCACGAGCATGGCGATGATACCGCCTTCACCCTCATGTTCGAAGACGCGATGTTCAGCAGAGATGCCGCCGCCACCGTCGCCGACTCAACCCGCATGATTGCCCTTGACTTCCGCGATCCGTCCACCCTGACCTACGCCGGCGCCTTCACCGAATCCGACGCCAATGACGGCAGCATCTCCGGCACGATCACAGCCACCCTTGAGGGCGACACCTTCCGCTCCGAGGTGGCCACGAGAGGCTATGTGAGCGCCACCAACGTCCCCCCCGGCCTGACCGCCGAATTCGCCCGCACCAGCCCCACCGAGGTGACCCTGATGCTCACCGGCGAAGCCGACCAGCATGAGAGCGCCAATAATACAAACCTGACCATCACCTTCACCAACACCGCGTTTCAAGACGAGAACGCTGACACCATCGCCGACTCAACCCGCACCGTCGCCATTGACTTCCGCGATCGGTCCACCCTGGCCTATACCGGCGCGTTCACCGAAGACGTCGCCAATGACGGCCGTGTCTCCGGCACGCTGACCTACACCCTGACCGGCGGCGCCTTTACCGAGGATGTGGTCGACCATGTGACCGCCGACAACGTCCCCCTCGGCCTGACCGCCACATTTGCCCGTGCCAGCACCAGCACCTCCGAGGTGACCCTGAGGCTCACCGGCAACGCCGAGCGGCATGAGAGCGGCGATAATGTCACCCTGACCATCACCTTCACCGACGACGCGTTTGCCAGAGATGACGCCGCCACCATCGAAGACTCACGCCACACCATCGGCATTATCTTCCACGATGGCTCCTTCCTGGAGTACACCGGCGCCTTCACCGAACGCCTCCTCAACAACGGCGAGGTCACCGGCATACTCACCGCCACCCTGACCGGCGACACCTTTGACGGGGATGTGGTCAACAACGGCTATGTCACCGCCCGCAACGTCCCCGCCAATCTGACCGCCACTTTTGCCCTCGCCAGCACCACCGAGGTGACCCTGACGCTCACCGGCAACGCCGAGGCGCATTCCGATTCCGATGATGTGAACGACCTGACCATTGAGTTCGCAGACGCCGCGTTTGTCATAGAGAACGCCGCCACCATCGCCGACTCAACCCACGCCACCGCCATTGACTTCCGCAATGCGTCCGAACTGACCTATACCGGCGCTTTCACCGAACGCGCCCTCAATGACGGCTCGGTACTCGGCACCGCGATCAGCATCGCCTTGAGCGGCGACACCTTCAACGTGGACGCGCTCGACCATGTCACCGTCCCCACCATCCCGCTCGGCCTGACCGCCCGGTTCACGCTCTCCCCCGGCAGCAACACGCAGATCATCCTGACCCTGGAGGGCGCCGCCGAGTTGCATTCCGCTTCCGATGCGAACGACCTGACCATCACCTTCGGAGACGACGCCTTTACCAACGAGAACGCGGCCACGGTTGTCAACGCGAGCCATCAAACCGCCATTACCTTCCGCAATGCGTCCAGCCTGGCCTACGACGACACCGGCGGCTTCACCGAAGACAACCTCAATAACGGCGCTGTCACCGGCAGCATCACCGCCACCCTGACGGGCGACACCTTCGCCGCGAATGTGCACACCGACGGCTCTGTGACCGTCCCCGACATCCCCGCCGGCCTGACCGCCGCGTTCGAACGCACCAACGACACCACGGTCACACTGAGGCTCACCGACAACGCCGACGAGCATGCGTCTGGCGACGATGTGAACGACCTGACCATCATCTTCGCAGACGGCGCCTTTACCAACGAGAACGCCGTCACCATCGCCGGTCTGGCGTACAACACCGGCATGATTACCTTCCGCGATGCGTCCAGCCTGGCCTACGACGACGGCGGCTTCACCGAAACCGACCTCAATAACGGCGCCGTCACCGGCAGCATCATCGCCACACTGATGGGCGACACCTTTGACGAGAATGTGGACACCAACGACTCTGTGACCGTCCCCAACCTCCCCCTCGGCCTGACCGCCGCGTTCGAACGCACCAGCGACACCACGGTCACCCTGACACTCACCGACAACGCCGAAGATCATGCGTCTGGCGACGATGTGAACGACCTGACCATTGAGTTCACAGACGACGCCTTTACCAACGAGAACGCCGCCACCATCGACGGCCTGGCGTACAACACCGGCATGATTACCTTCCGCGATGCGTCCGGCCTGACCTACAGCGGCAGCTTCACCGAAACAGACGCCGCCACCAACGCCGGTGTGGTAACCGGCAGCATCACCGCCACCCTGACCGGCGACACCTTTGACGAGAATGTGGCCACCGACGGCTCTTCTGTGACCGTCACCAACCTCCCCACCGGCCTGACCGCCACTTTTACCCGCGACAGCGCCATAGAGGTGACCCTGACGCTCACCGGCAACGCCGAGGCGCATTCCGATTCCGATGATGTGAACAACCTGACCATCAGGTTCGCAGACACTGCGTTTGTCGTAGAGCGCGCCGCCACCATCGCCCGCTCGACCTACACCGCCGGCGTCATTAACTTTTTCGACACCGCCCCCATCGCCGCCCCGACCGACGTCGTGGCGGAGGCTGGTGACACCCAAATTTCCGTCTCGTGGGTGGCGGTGGATGAAGCCAACAACGGCGGCGCGATCATCACCGCCTACACCGCCACGGCCACCGACACCACGGACACCGCCCTCACCTACACCTGCACCATCACCGGGAACGCCGACGCCACGAGCTGCGCCGCCCCCATCACCGGCCTGTTCAACGACAGGCCCTACGACGTCACCGTGGTGGCCATCAACAGTGTGGGTCCCGGCCCGATGTCCCCGGCCGTCACCGCCACGCCGGTGGCGACGCTCACCCTGGGCGCCGATGCCATTCCCGACCAGATGTACACCGTGGCCGAGGCGGTCACCTTCACCCTGCCGCTGGGCACGGGCGGCATCGACCCGTTGAGCTACAGTCTGACGCCGGAAGGGGACAGACCGGCGGGGCTGACGTTCACCGACCGCGTCCTCACCGGCACGCCGACGACGGCGATGGGTGCCGTCACCCTGACCTACACCGTCACCGACAGTGCGTTGCCCCCGGCGACCACCTTCCGGACCGTGACCGTGACCGTGGCCAAAGGCACGCAAGCGCCCCTGATGTTCAACCCCGTGGCCGAGACCAAAGACGACGACGCCCCGGACTTTACCCCGCGCCTCACGGGCGGGACCGGCGCGGGCCTCATCACGTACGTCTCCGGCACCCCCGCCGTGGCCAGCGTGGACCGCACCACCGGTCTCGTGACCATTGCGATGACCGGGAGCACCATCATCACCGCGACCAAAGCGGCGGATGACAATTACAACGAAGCCACCGGCACGTACATGCTGACCGTGGTCGCCGCCCCCGTGCCGCTGGCGCTGCTGGGCGCCGATGCCATTCCCGACCAGGCGTACACCGTGGCCGAGGCGGTCACCTTCATCCTGCCGCAGGGCACGGGCGGCACCGACCCGTTGAGCTACAGTCTGACGCCGGCAGGGGACATTCCGGCGGGGATGATGTTCACCGCGGCCCAGGCCCTCACCGGCACGCCGACGATGGCGATGGGCGCCGTCACCCTGACCTACACCGTCACCGACAGTGCGCTGCCCCCGGCGACCACCTTCCGGACCGTGACCGTGACCGTGGCCAAAGGCACGCAAGCGCCCCTGATGTTCAACCCCGTGGCCGAGACCAAAGACGACGACGCCCCGGACTTTACCCCGCGCCTCACGGGCGGGACCGGCGCGGGCCTCATCACGTACGTCTCCGGCACCCCCGCCGTGGCCAGCGTGGACCGCACCACCGGTCTCGTGACCATTGCGATGACCGGGAGCACCATCATCACCGCGACCAAAGCGGCGGATGACAATTACAACGAAGCCACCGGCACGTACATGCTGACCGTGGTCGCCGCCCCCGTGCCGCTGGCGCTGCTGGGCGCCGATGCCATTCCCGACCAGGCGTACACCGTGGCCGAGGCGGTCACCTTCATCCTGCCGCAGGGCACGGGCGGCACCGACCCGTTGAGCTACAGTCTGACGCCGGCAGGGGACATTCCGGCGGGGATGATGTTCACCGCGGCCCAGGCCCTCACCGGCACGCCGACGATGGCGATGGGCGCCGTCACCCTGACCTACACCGTCACCGACAGTGCGCTGCCCCCGGCGACCACCTTCCGGACCGTGACCGTGACCGTGGCCAAAGGCACGCAAGCGCCCCTGATGTTCAACCCCGTGGCCGAGACCAAAGACGACGACGCCCCGGACTTTACCCCGCGCCTCACGGGCGGGACCGGCGCGGGCCTCATCACGTACGTCTCCGGCACCCCCGCCGTGGCCAGCGTGGACCGCACCACCGGTCTCGTGACCATTGCGATGACCGGGAGCACCATCATCACCGCGACCAAAGCGGCGGATGACAATTACAACGAAGCCACCGGCACGTACACGCTGACCGTGGTCGCCGCCCCCGTGCCGCTGGCGCTGCTGGGCGCCGATGCCATTCCCGACCAGGCGTACACCGTGGCCGAGGCGGTCACCTTCATCCTGCCGCAGGGCACGGGCGGCACCGACCCGTTGAGCTACAGTCTGACGCCGGCAGGGGACATTCCGGCGGGGATGATGTTCACCGCGGCCCAGGCCCTCACCGGCACGCCGACGATGGCGATGGGCGCCGTCACCCTGACCTACACCGTCACCGACAGTGCGCTGCCCCCGGCGACCACCTTCCGGACCGTGACCGTGACCGTGGCCAAAGGCACGCAAGCGCCCCTGATGTTCAACCCCGCGACCGAGACCAAAGACGACGACGCCCCGGACTTTACCCCGCGCCTCACGGGCGGGACCGGCGCGGGCCTCATCACGTACGTCTCCGGCACCCCCGCCGTGGCCAGCGTGGACCGCACCACCGGTCTCGTGACCATTGCGATGACCGGGAGCACCATCATCACCGCGACCAAAGCGGAGGATGACAATTACAACGAAGCCACCGGCACGTACATGCTGACCGTGGTCGCCGCCCCCGTGCCGCTGGCGCTGCTGGGCGCCGATGCCATTCCCGACCAGGCGTACACCGTGGCCGAGGCGGTCACCTTCATCCTGCCGCAGGGCACGGGCGGCACCGACCCGTTGAGCTACAGTCTGACGCCGGCAGGGGACATTCCGGCGGGGATGATGTTCACCGCGGCCCAGGCCCTCACCGGCACGCCGACGATGGCGATGGGCGCCGTCACCCTGACCTACACCGTCACCGACAGTGCGCTGCCCCCGGCGACCACCTTCCGGACCGTGACCGTGACCGTGGCCAAAGGCACGCAAGCGCCCCTGATGTTCAACCCCGCGACCGAGACCAAAGACGACGACGCCCCGGACTTTACCCCGCGCCTCACGGGCGGGACCGGCGCGGGCCTCATCACGTACGTCTCCGGCACCCCCGCCGTGGCCAGCGTGGACCGCACCACCGGTCTCGTGACCATTGCGATGACCGGGAGCACCATCATCACCGCGACCAAAGCGGAGGATGACAATTACAACGAAGCCACCGGCACGTACATGCTGACCGTGGTCGCCGCCCCCGTGCCGCTGGCGCTGCTGGGCGCCGATGCCATTCCCGACCAGGCGTACACCGTGGCCGAGGCGGTCACCTTCATCCTGCCGCAGGGCACGGGCGGCACCGACCCGTTGAGCTACAGTCTGACGCCGGCAGGGGACATTCCGGCGGGGATGATGTTCACCGCGGCCCAGGCCCTCACCGGCACGCCGACGATGGCGATGGGCGCCGTCACCCTGACCTACACCGTCACCGACAGTGCGCTGCCCCCGGCGACCACCTTCCGGACCGTGACCGTGACCGTGGCCAAAGGCACGCAAGCGCCCCTGATGTTCAACCCCGTGGCCGAGACCAAAGACGACGACGCCCCGGACTTTACCCCGCGCCTCACGGGCGGGACCGGCGCGGGCCTCATCACGTACGTCTCCGGCACCCCCGCCGTGGCCAGCGTGGACCGCACCACCGGTCTCGTGACCATTGCGATGACCGGGAGCACCATCATCACCGCGACCAAAGCGGCGGATGACAATTACAACGAAGCCACCGGCACGTACATGCTGACCGTGGTCGCCGCCCCCGTGCCGCTGGCGCTGCTGGGCGCCGATGCCATTCCCGACCAGGCGTACACCGTGGCCGAGGCGGTCACCTTCATCCTGCCGCAGGGCACGGGCGGCACCGACCCGTTGAGCTACAGTCTGACGCCGGCAGGGGACATTCCGGCGGGGATGATGTTCACCGCGGCCCAGGCCCTCACCGGCACGCCGACGATGGCGATGGGCGCCGTCACCCTGACCTACACCGTCACCGACAGTGCGCTGCCCCCGGCGACCACCTTCCGGACCGTGACCGTGACCGTGGCCAAAGGCACGCAAGCGCCCCTGATGTTCAACCCCGCGACCGAGACCAAAGACGACGACGCCCCGGACTTTACCCCGCGCCTCACGGGCGGGACCGGCGCGGGCCTCATCACGTACGTCTCCGGCACCCCCGCCGTGGCCAGCGTGGACCGCACCACCGGTCTCGTGACCATTGCGATGACCGGGAGCACCATCATCACCGCGACCAAAGCGGCGGATGACAATTACAACGAAGCCACCGGCACGTACATGCTGACCGTGGTCGCCGCCCCCGTGCCGCTGGCGCTGCTGGGCGCCGATGCCATTCCCGACCAGGCGTACACCGTGGCCGAGGCGGTCACCTTCATCCTGCCGCAGGGCACGGGCGGCACCGACCCGTTGAGCTACAGTCTGACGCCGGCAGGGGACATTCCGGCGGGGATGATGTTCACCGCGGCCCAGGCCCTCACCGGCACGCCGACGATGGCGATGGGCGCCGTCACCCTGACCTACACCGTCACCGACAGTGCGCTGCCCCCGGCGACCACCTTCCGGACCGTGACCGTGACCGTGGCCAAAGGCACGCAAGCGCCCCTGATGTTCAACCCCGTGGCCGAGACCAAAGACGACGACGCCCCGGACTTTACCCCGCGCCTCACGGGCGGGACCGGCGCGGGCCTCATCACGTACGTCTCCGGCACCCCCGCCGTGGCCAGCGTGGACCGCACCACCGGTCTCGTGACCATTGCGATGACCGGGAGCACCATCATCACCGCGACCAAAGCGGCGGATGACAATTACAACGAAGCCACCGGCACGTACACGCTGACCGTGGTCGCCGCCCCCGTGCCGCTGGCGCTGCTGGGCGCCGATGCCATTCCCGACCAGGCGTACACCGTGGCCGAGGCGGTCACCTTCATCCTGCCGCAGGGCACGGGCGGCACCGACCCGTTGAGCTACAGTCTGACGCCGGCAGGGGACATTCCGGCGGGGATGATGTTCACCGCGGCCCAGGCCCTCACCGGCACGCCGACGATGGCGATGGGCGCCGTCACCCTGACCTACACCGTCACCGACAGTGCGCTGCCCCCGGCGACCACCTTCCGGACCGTGACCGTGACCGTGGCCAAAGGCACGCAAGCGCCCCTGATGTTCAACCCCGTGGCCGAGACCAAAGACGACGACGCCCCGGACTTTACCCCGCGCCTCACGGGCGGGACCGGCGCGGGCCTCATCACGTACGTCTCCGGCACCCCCGCCGTGGCCAGCGTGGACCGCACCACCGGTCTCGTGACCATTGCGATGACCGGGAGCACCATCATCACCGCGACCAAAGCGGCGGATGACAATTACAACGAAGCCACCGGCACGTACATGCTGACCGTGGTCGCCGCCCCCGTGCCGCTGGCGCTGCTGGGCGCCGATGCCATTCCCGACCAGGCGTACACCGTGGCCGAGGCGGTCACCTTCATCCTGCCGCAGGGCACGGGCGGCACCGACCCGTTGAGCTACAGTCTGACGCCGGCAGGGGACATTCCGGCGGGGATGATGTTCACCGCGGCCCAGGCCCTCACCGGCACGCCGACGATGGCGATGGGCGCCGTCACCCTGACCTACACCGTCACCGACAGTGCGCTGCCCCCGGCGACCACCTTCCGGACCGTGACCGTGACCGTGGCCAAAGGCACGCAAGCGCCCCTGATGTTCAACCCCGTGGCCGAGACCAAAGACGACGACGCCCCGGACTTTACCCCGCGCCTCACGGGCGGGACCGGCGCGGGCCTCATCACGTACGTCTCCGGCACCCCCGCCGTGGCCAGCGTGGACCGCACCACCGGTCTCGTGACCATTGCGATGACCGGGAGCACCATCATCACCGCGACCAAAGCGGAGGATGACAATTACAACGAAGCCACCGGCACGTACACGCTGACCGTGGTCGCCGCCCCCGTGCCGCTGGCGCTGCTGGGCGCCGATGCCATTCCCGACCAGGCGTACACCGTGGCCGAGGCGGTCACCTTCATCCTGCCGCAGGGCACGGGCGGCACCGACCCGTTGAGCTACAGTCTGACGCCGGCAGGGGACATTCCGGCGGGGATGATGTTCACCGCGGCCCAGGCCCTCACCGGCACGCCGACGATGGCGATGGGCGCCGTCACCCTGACCTACACCGTCACCGACAGTGCGCTGCCCCCGGCGACCACCTTCCGGACCGTGACCGTGACCGTGGCCAAAGGCACGCAAGCGCCCCTGATGTTCAACCCCGTGGCCGAGACCAAAGACGACGACGCCCCGGACTTTACCCCGCGCCTCACGGGCGGGACCGGCGCGGGCCTCATCACGTACGTCTCCGGCACCCCCGCCGTGGCCAGCGTGGACCGCACCACCGGTCTCGTGACCATTGCGATGACCGGGAGCACCATCATCACCGCGACCAAAGCGGCGGATGACAATTACAACGAAGCCACCGGCACGTACATGCTGACCGTGGTCGCCGCCCCCGTGCCGCTGGCGCTGCTGGGCGCCGATGCCATTCCCGACCAGGCGTACACCGTGGCCGAGGCGGTCACCTTCATCCTGCCGCAGGGCACGGGCGGCACCGACCCGTTGAGCTACAGTCTGACGCCGGCAGGGGACATTCCGGCGGGGATGATGTTCACCGCGGCCCAGGCCCTCACCGGCACGCCGACGATGGCGATGGGCGCCGTCACCCTGACCTACACCGTCACCGACAGTGCGCTGCCCCCGGCGACCACCTTCCGGACCGTGACCGTGACCGTGGCCAAAGGCACGCAAGCGCCCCTGATGTTCAACCCCGTGGCCGAGACCAAAGACGACGACGCCCCGGACTTTACCCCGCGCCTCACGGGCGGGACCGGCGCGGGCCTCATCACGTACGTCTCCGGCACCCCCGCCGTGGCCAGCGTGGACCGCACCACCGGTCTCGTGACCATTGCGATGACCGGGAGCACCATCATCACCGCGACCAAAGCGGCGGATGACAATTACAACGAAGCCACCGGCACGTACATGCTGACCGTGGTCGCCGCCCCCGTGCCGCTGGCGCTGCTGGGCGCCGATGCCATTCCCGACCAGGCGTACACCGTGGCCGAGGCGGTCACCTTCATCCTGCCGCAGGGCACGGGCGGCACCGACCCGTTGAGCTACAGTCTGACGCCGGCAGGGGACATTCCGGCGGGGATGATGTTCACCGCGGCCCAGGCCCTCACCGGCACGCCGACGATGGCGATGGGCGCCGTCACCCTGACCTACACCGTCACCGACAGTGCGCTGCCCCCGGCGACCACCTTCCGGACCGTGACCGTGACCGTGGCCAAAGGCACGCAAGCGCCCCTGATGTTCAACCCCGTGGCCGAGACCAAAGACGACGACGCCCCGGACTTTACCCCGCGCCTCACGGGCGGGACCGGCGCGGGCCTCATCACGTACGTCTCCGGCACCCCCGCCGTGGCCAGCGTGGACCGCACCACCGGTCTCGTGACCATTGCGATGACCGGGAGCACCATCATCACCGCGACCAAAGCGGCGGATGACAATTACAACGAAGCCACCGGCACGTACATGCTGACCGTGGTCGCCGCCCCCGTGCCGCTGGCGCTGCTGGGCGCCGATGCCATTCCCGACCAGGCGTACACCGTGGCCGAGGCGGTCACCTTCATCCTGCCGCAGGGCACGGGCGGCACCGACCCGTTGAGCTACAGTCTGACGCCGGAAGGGGACATTCCGGCGGGGATGATGTTCACCGCGGCCCAGGCCCTCACCGGCACGCCGACGATGGCGATGGGCGCCGTCACCCTGACCTACACCGTCACCGACAGTGCGTTGCCCCCGGCGACCACCTTCCGGACCGTGACCGTGACCGTGGCCAAAGGCACGCAAGCGCCCCTGATGTTCAACCCCGCGACCGAGACCAAAGACGACGACGCCCCGGACTTTACCCCGCGCCTCACGGGCGGGACCGGCGCGGGCCTCATCACGTACGTCTCCGGCACCCCCGCCGTGGCCAGCGTGGACCGCACCACCGGTCTCGTGACCATTGCGATGACCGGGAGCACCATCATCACCGCGACCAAAGCGGCGGATGACAATTACAACGAAGCCACCGGCACGTACATGCTGACCGTGGTCGCCGCCCCCGTGCCGCTGGCGCTGCTGGGCGCCGATGCCATTCCCGACCAGGCGTACACCGTGGCCGAGGCGGTCACCTTCATCCTGCCGCAGGGCACGGGCGGCACCGACCCGTTGAGCTACAGTCTGACGCCGGCAGGGGACATTCCGGCGGGGATGATGTTCACCGCGGCCCAGGCCCTCACCGGCACGCCGACGATGGCGATGGGCGCCGTCACCCTGACCTACACCGTCACCGACAGTGCGCTGCCCCCGGCGACCACCTTCCGGACCGTGACCGTGACCGTGGCCAAAGGCACGCAAGCGCCCCTGATGTTCAACCCCGTGGCCGAGACCAAAGACGACGACGCCCCGGACTTTACCCCGCGCCTCACGGGCGGGACCGGCGCGGGCCTCATCACGTACGTCTCCGGCACCCCCGCCGTGGCCAGCGTGGACCGCACCACCGGTCTCGTGACCATTGCGATGACCGGGAGCACCATCATCACCGCGACCAAAGCGGCGGATGACAATTACAACGAAGCCACCGGCACGTACATGCTGACCGTGGTCGCCGCCCCCGTGCCGCTGGCGCTGCTGGGCGCCGATGCCATTCCCGACCAGGCGTACACCGTGGCCGAGGCGGTCACCTTCATCCTGCCGCAGGGCACGGGCGGCACCGACCCGTTGAGCTACAGTCTGACGCCGGCAGGGGACATTCCGGCGGGGATGATGTTCACCGCGGCCCAGGCCCTCACCGGCACGCCGACGATGGCGATGGGCGCCGTCACCCTGACCTACACCGTCACCGACAGTGCGTTGCCCCCGGCGACCACCTTCCGGACCGTGACCGTGACCGTGGCCAAAGGCACGCAAGCGCCCCTGATGTTCAACCCCGCGACCGAGACCAAAGACGACGACGCCCCGGACTTTACCCCGCGCCTCACGGGCGGGACCGGCGCGGGCCTCATCACGTACGTCTCCGGCACCCCCGCCGTGGCCAGCGTGGACCGCACCACCGGTCTCGTGACCATTGCGATGACCGGGAGCACCATCATCACCGCGACCAAAGCGGAGGATGACAATTACAACGAAGCCACCGGCACGTACATGCTGACCGTGGTCGCCGCCCCCGTGCCGCTGGCGCTGCTGGGCGCCGATGCCATTCCCGACCAGGCGTACACCGTGGCCGAGGCGGTCACCTTCATCCTGCCGCAGGGCACGGGCGGCACCGACCCGTTGAGCTACAGTCTGACGCCGGCAGGGGACATTCCGGCGGGGATGATGTTCACCGCGGCCCAGGCCCTCACCGGCACGCCGACGATGGCGATGGGCGCCGTCACCCTGACCTACACCGTCACCGACAGTGCGCTGCCCCCGGCGACCACCTTCCGGACCGTGACCGTGACCGTGGCCAAAGGCACGCAAGCGCCCCTGATGTTCAACCCCGCGACCGAGACCAAAGACGACGACGCCCCGGACTTTACCCCGCGCCTCACGGGCGGGACCGGCGCGGGCCTCATCACGTACGTCTCCGGCACCCCCGCCGTGGCCAGCGTGGACCGCACCACCGGTCTCGTGACCATTGCGATGACCGGGAGCACCATCATCACCGCGACCAAAGCGGCGGATGACAATTACAACGAAGCCACCGGCACGTACATGCTGACCGTGGTCGCCGCCCCCGTGCCGCTGGCGCTGCTGGGCGCCGATGCCATTCCCGACCAGGCGTACACCGTGGCCGAGGCGGTCACCTTCATCCTGCCGCAGGGCACGGGCGGCACCGACCCGTTGAGCTACAGTCTGACGCCGGCAGGGGACATTCCGGCGGGGATGATGTTCACCGCGGCCCAGGCCCTCACCGGCACGCCGACGATGGCGATGGGCGCCGTCACCCTGACCTACACCGTCACCGACAGTGCGCTGCCCCCGGCGACCACCTTCCGGACCGTGACCGTGACCGTGGCCAAAGGCACGCAAGCGCCCCTGATGTTCAACCCCGTGGCCGAGACCAAAGACGACGACGCCCCGGACTTTACCCCGCGCCTCACGGGCGGGACCGGCGCGGGCCTCATCACGTACGTCTCCGGCACCCCCGCCGTGGCCAGCGTGGACCGCACCACCGGTCTCGTGACCATTGCGATGACCGGGAGCACCATCATCACCGCGACCAAAGCGGCGGATGACAATTACAACGAAGCCACCGGCACGTACATGCTGACCGTGGTCGCCGCCCCCGTGCCGCTGGCGCTGCTGGGCGCCGATGCCATTCCCGACCAGGCGTACACCGTGGCCGAGGCGGTCACCTTCATCCTGCCGCAGGGCACGGGCGGCACCGACCCGTTGAGCTACAGTCTGACGCCGGCAGGGGACATTCCGGCGGGGATGATGTTCACCGCGGCCCAGGCCCTCACCGGCACGCCGACGATGGCGATGGGCGCCGTCACCCTGACCTACACCGTCACCGACAGTGCGCTGCCCCCGGCGACCACCTTCCGGACCGTGACCGTGACCGTGGCCAAAGGCACGCAAGCGCCCCTGATGTTCAACCCCGTGGCCGAGACCAAAGACGACGACGCCCCGGACTTTACCCCGCGCCTCACGGGCGGGACCGGCGCGGGCCTCATCACGTACGTCTCCGGCACCCCCGCCGTGGCCAGCGTGGACCGCACCACCGGTCTCGTGACCATTGCGATGACCGGGAGCACCATCATCACCGCGACCAAAGCGGCGGATGACAATTACAACGAAGCCACCGGCACGTACATGCTGACCGTGGTCGCCGCCCCCGTGCCGCTGGCGCTGCTGGGCGCCGATGCCATTCCCGACCAGGCGTACACCGTGGCCGAGGCGGTCACCTTCATCCTGCCGCAGGGCACGGGCGGCACCGACCCGTTGAGCTACAGTCTGACGCCGGCAGGGGACATTCCGGCGGGGATGATGTTCACCGCGGCCCAGGCCCTCACCGGCACGCCGACGATGGCGATGGGCGCCGTCACCCTGACCTACACCGTCACCGACAGTGCGCTGCCCCCGGCGACCACCTTCCGGACCGTGACCGTGACCGTGGCCAAAGGCACGCAAGCGCCCCTGATGTTCAACCCCGTGGCCGAGACCAAAGACGACGACGCCCCGGACTTTACCCCGCGCCTCACGGGCGGGACCGGCGCGGGCCTCATCACGTACGTCTCCGGCACCCCCGCCGTGGCCAGCGTGGACCGCACCACCGGTCTCGTGACCATTGCGATGACCGGGAGCACCATCATCACCGCGACCAAAGCGGCGGATGACAATTACAACGAAGCCACCGGCACGTACATGCTGACCGTGGTCGCCGCCCCCGTGCCGCTGGCGCTGCTGGGCGCCGATGCCATTCCCGACCAGGCGTACACCGTGGCCGAGGCGGTCACCTTCATCCTGCCGCAGGGCACGGGCGGCACCGACCCGTTGAGCTACAGTCTGACGCCGGCAGGGGACATTCCGGCGGGGATGATGTTCACCGCGGCCCAGGCCCTCACCGGCACGCCGACGATGGCGATGGGCGCCGTCACCCTGACCTACACCGTCACCGACAGTGCGCTGCCCCCGGCGACCACCTTCCGGACCGTGACCGTGACCGTGGCCAAAGGCACGCAAGCGCCCCTGATGTTCAACCCCGCGACCGAGACCAAAGACGACGACGCCCCGGACTTTACCCCGCGCCTCACGGGCGGGACCGGCGCGGGCCTCATCACGTACGTCTCCGGCACCCCCGCCGTGGCCAGCGTGGACCGCACCACCGGTCTCGTGACCATTGCGATGACCGGGAGCACCATCATCACCGCGACCAAAGCGGCGGATGACAATTACAACGAAGCCACCGGCACGTACATGCTGACCGTGGTCGCCGCCCCCGTGCCGCTGGCGCTGCTGGGCGCCGATGCCATTCCCGACCAGGCGTACACCGTGGCCGAGGCGGTCACCTTCATCCTGCCGCAGGGCACGGGCGGCACCGACCCGTTGAGCTACAGTCTGACGCCGGCAGGGGACATTCCGGCGGGGATGATGTTCACCGCGGCCCAGGCCCTCACCGGCACGCCGACGATGGCGATGGGCGCCGTCACCCTGACCTACACCGTCACCGACAGTGCGCTGCCCCCGGCGACCACCTTCCGGACCGTGACCGTGACCGTGGCCAAAGGCACGCAAGCGCCCCTGATGTTCAACCCCGCGACCGAGACCAAAGACGACGACGCCCCGGACTTTACCCCGCGCCTCACGGGCGGGACCGGCGCGGGCCTCATCACGTACGTCTCCGGCACCCCCGCCGTGGCCAGCGTGGACCGCACCACCGGTCTCGTGACCATTGCGATGACCGGGAGCACCATCATCACCGCGACCAAAGCGGCGGATGACAATTACAACGAAGCCACCGGCACGTACATGCTGACCGTGGTCGCCGCCCCCGTGCCGCTGGCGCTGCTGGGCGCCGATGCCATTCCCGACCAGGCGTACACCGTGGCCGAGGCGGTCACCTTCATCCTGCCGCAGGGCACGGGCGGCACCGACCCGTTGAGCTACAGTCTGACGCCGGAAGGGGACATTCCGGCGGGGATGATGTTCACCGCGGCCCAGGCCCTCACCGGCACGCCGACGATGGCGATGGGCGCCGTCACCCTGACCTACACCGTCACCGACAGTGCGCTGCCCCCGGCGACCACCTTCCGGACCGTGACCGTGACCGTGGCCAAAGGCACGCAAGCGCCCCTGATGTTCAACCCCGTGGCCGAGACCAAAGACGACGACGCCCCGGACTTTACCCCGCGCCTCACGGGCGGGACCGGCGCGGGCCTCATCACGTACGTCTCCGGCACCCCCGCCGTGGCCAGCGTGGACCGCACCACCGGTCTCGTGACCATTGCGATGACCGGGAGCACCATCATCACCGCGACCAAAGCGGCGGATGACAATTACAACGAAGCCACCGGCACGTACATGCTGACCGTGGTCGCCGCCCCCGTGCCGCTGGCGCTGCTGGGCGCCGATGCCATTCCCGACCAGGCGTACACCGTGGCCGAGGCGGTCACCTTCATCCTGCCGCAGGGCACGGGCGGCACCGACCCGTTGAGCTACAGTCTGACGCCGGCAGGGGACATTCCGGCGGGGATGATGTTCACCGCGGCCCAGGCCCTCACCGGCACGCCGACGATGGCGATGGGCGCCGTCACCCTGACCTACACCGTCACCGACAGTGCGCTGCCCCCGGCGACCACCTTCCGGACCGTGACCGTGACCGTGGCCAAAGGCACGCAAGCGCCCCTGATGTTCAACCCCGTGGCCGAGACCAAAGACGACGACGCCCCGGACTTTACCCCGCGCCTCACGGGCGGGACCGGCGCGGGCCTCATCACGTACGTCTCCGGCACCCCCGCCGTGGCCAGCGTGGACCGCACCACCGGTCTCGTGACCATTGCGATGACCGGGAGCACCATCATCACCGCGACCAAAGCGGCGGATGACAATTACAACGAAGCCACCGGCACGTACATGCTGACCGTGGTCGCCGCCCCCGTGCCGCTGGCGCTGCTGGGCGCCGATGCCATTCCCGACCAGGCGTACACCGTGGCCGAGGCGGTCACCTTCATCCTGCCGCAGGGCACGGGCGGCACCGACCCGTTGAGCTACAGTCTGACGCCGGCAGGGGACATTCCGGCGGGGATGATGTTCACCGCGGCCCAGGCCCTCACCGGCACGCCGACGATGGCGATGGGCGCCGTCACCCTGACCTACACCGTCACCGACAGTGCGCTGCCCCCGGCGACCACCTTCCGGACCGTGACCGTGACCGTGGCCAAAGGCACGCAAGCGCCCCTGATGTTCAACCCCGTGGCCGAGACCAAAGACGACGACGCCCCGGACTTTACCCCGCGCCTCACGGGCGGGACCGGCGCGGGCCTCATCACGTACGTCTCCGGCACCCCCGCCGTGGCCAGCGTGGACCGCACCACCGGTCTCGTGACCATTGCGATGACCGGGAGCACCATCATCACCGCGACCAAAGCGGCGGATGACAATTACAACGAAGCCACCGGCACGTACATGCTGACCGTGGTCGCCGCCCCCGTGCCGCTGGCGCTGCTGGGCGCCGATGCCATTCCCGACCAGGCGTACACCGTGGCCGAGGCGGTCACCTTCATCCTGCCGCAGGGCACGGGCGGCACCGACCCGTTGAGCTACAGTCTGACGCCGGCAGGGGACATTCCGGCGGGGATGATGTTCACCGCGGCCCAGGCCCTCACCGGCACGCCGACGATGGCGATGGGCGCCGTCACCCTGACCTACACCGTCACCGACAGTGCGCTGCCCCCGGCGACCACCTTCCGGACCGTGACCGTGACCGTGGCCAAAGGCACGCAAGCGCCCCTGATGTTCAACCCCGTGGCCGAGACCAAAGACGACGACGCCCCGGACTTTACCCCGCGCCTCACGGGCGGGACCGGCGCGGGCCTCATCACGTACGTCTCCGGCACCCCCGCCGTGGCCAGCGTGGACCGCACCACCGGTCTCGTGACCATTGCGATGACCGGGAGCACCATCATCACCGCGACCAAAGCGGCGGATGACAATTACAACGAAGCCACCGGCACGTACACGCTGACCGTGGTCGCCGCCCCCGTGCCGCTGGCGCTGCTGGGCGCCGATGCCATTCCCGACCAGGCGTACACCGTGGCCGAGGCGGTCACCTTCATCCTGCCGCAGGGCACGGGCGGCACCGACCCGTTGAGCTACAGTCTGACGCCGGCAGGGGACATTCCGGCGGGGATGATGTTCACCGCGGCCCAGGCCCTCACCGGCACGCCGACGATGGCGATGGGCGCCGTCACCCTGACCTACACCGTCACCGACAGTGCGCTGCCCCCGGCGACCACCTTCCGGACCGTGACCGTGACCGTGGCCAAAGGCACGCAAGCGCCCCTGATGTTCAACCCCGTGGCCGAGACCAAAGACGACGACGCCCCGGACTTTACCCCGCGCCTCACGGGCGGGACCGGCGCGGGCCTCATCACGTACGTCTCCGGCACCCCCGCCGTGGCCAGCGTGGACCGCACCACCGGTCTCGTGACCATTGCGATGACCGGGAGCACCATCATCACCGCGACCAAAGCGGCGGATGACAATTACAACGAAGCCACCGGCACGTACATGCTGACCGTGGTCGCCGCCCCCGTGCCGCTGGCGCTGCTGGGCGCCGATGCCATTCCCGACCAGGCGTACACCGTGGCCGAGGCGGTCACCTTCATCCTGCCGCAGGGCACGGGCGGCACCGACCCGTTGAGCTACAGTCTGACGCCGGCAGGGGACATTCCGGCGGGGATGATGTTCACCGCGGCCCAGGCCCTCACCGGCACGCCGACGATGGCGATGGGCGCCGTCACCCTGACCTACACCGTCACCGACAGTGCGCTGCCCCCGGCGACCACCTTCCGGACCGTGACCGTGACCGTGGCCAAAGGCACGCAAGCGCCCCTGATGTTCAACCCCGTGGCCGAGACCAAAGACGACGACGCCCCGGACTTTACCCCGCGCCTCACGGGCGGGACCGGCGCGGGCCTCATCACGTACGTCTCCGGCACCCCCGCCGTGGCCAGCGTGGACCGCACCACCGGTCTCGTGACCATTGCGATGACCGGGAGCACCATCATCACCGCGACCAAAGCGGCGGATGACAATTACAACGAAGCCACCGGCACGTACACGCTGACCGTGGTCGCCGCCCCCGTGCCGCTGGCGCTGCTGGGCGCCGATGCCATTCCCGACCAGGCGTACACCGTGGCCGAGGCGGTCACCTTCATCCTGCCGCAGGGCACGGGCGGCACCGACCCGTTGAGCTACAGTCTGACGCCGGCAGGGGACATTCCGGCGGGGATGATGTTCACCGCGGCCCAGGCCCTCACCGGCACGCCGACGATGGCGATGGGCGCCGTCACCCTGACCTACACCGTCACCGACAGTGCGCTGCCCCCGGCGACCACCTTCCGGACCGTGACCGTGACCGTGGCCAAAGGCACGCAAGCGCCCCTGATGTTCAACCCCGCGACCGAGACCAAAGACGACGACGCCCCGGACTTTACCCCGCGCCTCACGGGCGGGACCGGCGCGGGCCTCATCACGTACGTCTCCGGCACCCCCGCCGTGGCCAGCGTGGACCGCACCACCGGTCTCGTGACCATTGCGATGACCGGGAGCACCATCATCACCGCGACCAAAGCGGCGGATGACAATTACAACGAAGCCACCGGCACGTACATGCTGACCGTGGTCGCCGCCCCCGTGCCGCTGGCGCTGCTGGGCGCCGATGCCATTCCCGACCAGGCGTACACCGTGGCCGAGGCGGTCACCTTCATCCTGCCGCAGGGCACGGGCGGCACCGACCCGTTGAGCTACAGTCTGACGCCGGCAGGGGACATTCCGGCGGGGATGATGTTCACCGCGGCCCAGGCCCTCACCGGCACGCCGACGATGGCGATGGGCGCCGTCACCCTGACCTACACCGTCACCGACAGTGCGCTGCCCCCGGCGACCACCTTCCGGACCGTGACCGTGACCGTGGCCAAAGGCACGCAAGCGCCCCTGATGTTCAACCCCGTGGCCGAGACCAAAGACGACGACGCCCCGGACTTTACCCCGCGCCTCACGGGCGGGACCGGCGCGGGCCTCATCACGTACGTCTCCGGCACCCCCGCCGTGGCCAGCGTGGACCGCACCACCGGTCTCGTGACCATTGCGATGACCGGGAGCACCATCATCACCGCGACCAAAGCGGAGGATGACAATTACCTCGAAGCCACCGCCACGTACATGCTGACCGTGGTCGCCGCCCCCGTGGTGTTGCCGGAGCCCCTGGCCTTTGTCGGGACTTTTTCCGCTCAATCCTATGCCGTCGCCGCAGACGTCACCGTCACACTGCCGCACGCCACTGGCGGCACCGCCCCGTTCAGCTACACACTGACGCCGGCCGGCTCCATCCCGGAGGGGCTGAGTTTCACCCCCGCCACCCGCCTCCTCGCCGGTACGCCGAGCACGGTGACCGCCGCCACCACCATGACCTACACCGTCACCGACACCGCCACGCCGACGCCGGCGACCGCCACGCTGACCTTTACCGTGACGGTGGACGCCGAAGTTCCCGCCGCCACGGTTGAGGCTCCCGACGAGCCGCTCGCCTATGAACTGTTGCCGGAAGTGGCCAGGGCCATCACGGATAGTACGGTGACGGCTATCACGCAGCGACTGGAGCAGGTCCGGACCGGCCCCGCGTCCGGTACACTGGTGCTTGGGGGGCAGAGTACGCTGGCGGACGTGCTGACCACCGGCGGGCGGGCGCTGGCCGCGGGGACGCTGGATGTGACCGACGTGTTGAGCCGCTCCGAATTTGTTCTGCCGCTGAACGCGCAGAGTCCCAACCTGAAGCGCCTGACGATCTGGGGCGGCGGTGACTACCGGACCATCGGTGGCAAGGCCGACGACATCGTGGATTGGGATGGGGACTTGTTCAACGCGCATGTGGGCGCAGACGCCATGGTGCGGGAGAACCTTCTGGCCGGGGCGTCCGTCTCCTGGAGCCAAATCGCCTTTGACTATCGCTCGCTGACCGGTGACTCCGAATCAGACGGCGACGCGACAATCACGCTGACCAGCGTGCATCCCTATCTGGGCTGGACCACGCGGGACAAGCGGCTGGCTCTGTGGGCCACCGCCGGGTACGGCTGGGGTGATCTGACCATCACCCCCGATGTGGCCACCACGTCCATCAAGAAGATGACCAGCGATGTCACGTTGCGCACCGTGGGCGGCGGCATCAGCGGCCAGGTGATGGAGACGGCCATCGGGCAGATGAGGCTCAACGCCGAAGTCGCGCAGACCGCGTTGGACGTGACCGGCAACTCTGACCTGGCGGCGAAGCCGATTGAAGCGCGGCGGGCGCGCGTGAGCCTGACAACCAGCGCGACCCACACCTGGGAGGACGGAGCGTATCTGACCCCCTCCGTTGAAGTGGGCGTGCGGCAGGACGCGGGTGACGGGCGCACCGGCTCCGGGGCGGAAGTGGGCGGTGCGCTGCGCTATAGCCACCCGGCTCGTGGCGTCACGCTGGAGAGTCATGGCCGGGTGTTGCTGGGGCATAACGGGGACTACGAGGACTGGGGCGCCGGGGGCGTGCTTTCGGTGGTCTCCGGCCAGGGCGGGCAGGGGCTGACCCTTCGGCTGGCGCCCACCTACGGGCAGACAGAGACGAACACCGCGCAACTGTGGGATCAGGGTGCGCGGGATCTGATCGGGACTGACGCGGCGGCGCTGGGCCATCGGATGCAGGCGGCAGTGGATTATGGGCTGGCCATTGCGGACGGGCAGAGCCTCCTGACGCCGTATGGGAAAATGATGTGGGGCAATGGGACGCGGGATTACCGGTTGGGGAGTCGCCTGGCTCTGCCCCTGGGATTGACCATGAGCCTGGAGGGTGTGCGCGGGGAGAAGGCCGGGGCGCCGGCGGAGCATCGGCTCCAGTGGCAGGCCGCATGGCGGTGGCTTACCGCGTCCATGGAGTCCTCCGGCCTGGATCGTCGTCTCCAACTGAAGGCCGAGTGGCAGTGGTAGGGTAGTCGGCTGGCCGCGCGGCGACTTCACGCTGCCGCCACGTTTTTTCATTCAAGAATTGGCGACTGGATTCCCGCTTCACACACTGCGGAAATCACGCGAATATGCCAGTCGCGTGAAACCGCAGGATCACCTTCCGGATGACACCCCAACGTGAAAGCGGTTGCCTCATGCCCGTGCCGCGTGAAGCCAATGTGCCCCCACCATTCGGCAAAGGCGGGCGGAGATGATGCCCGAAAATGCGGGTGTGGTTCCCGGTGATGCCAGTGTGCCGGATGACAGGGGCAAGCCCGGTCATGACGGCAGGGGTGGCGGCGAGTGGATGCGGCGGGTGGCGGTAAGCGTTTTCGCCGGCGGCGATGCCGGGTGATGCCGCGCTACATTCTCTGCTTACGTTGTGACGCACGGGGAGGGGAGGGGAGAGCGGGACGAGACCGCACAGTGCCACGGACAGGCGGGAGAGGGCGTTACCGCTGCCGGATACCGCAGGCGTGCGCCACGCCGTCGCGATATTGAAGCCACAGCGTTAATCCCTGTTCCAGTTTTTCCAGCACCAGGGATTGTGTTCCTGACTCGACGGCTTCTTCCACAATCAGGTCATAGACGGTGGAGCGGTTGCAGGGTTCAATCATCTCACGGGCGCGCACGAGATCCATGTGTTCCGGACGAAGCCCATGGTACACGACAAGGGGATGCGTTCTGACCAGTTCTTCACTGTCCGCCGGGGATCGTGGCTCTTTCCGCCCAAAGACGTTTTCGCGGTCATCCGTTGAGCCTTCCACAAACACGGTGAGAACCGCCGCGCCCACAATCCACTCTTTCTGCTCACACACTTCATCAAGCCATTCCCGGTACGCGCAACTTCTCGACAACAACTCAACGTCGCGAAATTCCGCCCGCGCGTACCCCAATCCCATCATCATTTGCAGGAATAATTCCTTGTGCGGTTTGCCAAGTGACAGCCCGCCGGTTTCTTCTTCGTAAATCGTCGTGGCTAAATGGCGGCGGATGCGCCATGGAGGATTTTTCCCCACAATCCTGGCCAGCAGGACCGAGAAATCCCGAAGATAGACGGCGTAATCCTGGCGGAAGTACACGTTGAGATGAGCCTTGGTCGCCGCGCTGCCGTTGAAGTGGGGCGTGGACCAATGCTGCTTGCGGCCAATGATTTCAAACATGCGTTCGCGCAGTTGTGCGGCCGAGAGTTTCCAGATCATGGGACGGGAAAAAAGGCAACGGGTGATTGACGATGGCGTTGGACGCAACACGCGACGAACATTTTTGCGTACACCATGGGACAAGACCGGAACACGGAGGAACAGAATGGATCGTGACGATTTGCGTTTCTCGTTTTGGTCATCCTACAATACCGCTTGACCAGACAGACTCCAGCATACCATCAAATGAGGGAAAAGCAATATGGCTTTTGAACCGGTGACGTTGGCAAACCCGGACGACATCCTGACGTTTTTATCCCATGTGGCGTTGCACGGACCGGGGATGACCACGGACAGCCTGATGGACTATGCGTTGGACGAGGGCTTTACGGAACCCACGTATTTAAGCGCCAAAGGCGAGGATCCGCAGGCGTTTTTCAAGGGAGAGCCGGGGGCGTGGGCCGTGTATCAAATTCGTGAATGGAAACGGGTGCTGGTGGTGAGTGGGGGTAGCAGGGAGCGGCGGGTGCAGATTACCGAAACCCCGTAGCCTGTCGGATCATCGCCCGTCCGGCGCCGGTGGAACGACACAACGCGCCGGCTAGTACCACCCGCCCACCAACACGCCTTCTTCAAAATACAGACGGCGGTGTTGAACGGACCCGGCGTCAATCCAATCTTCATAGACCCATTCTTCCCGGCGTATGCCCCGGTTGGTATAGGTGACGTTCATTTGATACGGCGACCCCCAGGCTTGCATGGTCTGCTCGCGCGTCATGCCCACGATGACGTTCTTGTCCTGGATGTGCTGTTCAAAGGTCGGATCCAACCATCCCGGCACGACTCCCCAGGCCAGTATCACGACGGTCGCAAGGCCCAGAAACGCAGAGAGGAGCAGCCGAACCGGGCGGCGGCACGGGATGGAGAGCGATGGCGATGGCGCCGGCGCAACCGCATCGGGAGCGGACACATCGTTGTCGTGTGGGGGCGGTGAAGCGGGGACGGATTCTGGCGGTGTCATCGTCACAGTCGGCAGTGTAACCACCATGCGCAAAGCGGGTCAACAAAGGCGCGGCAATGTTTCTTGACGTTGAACAGAACCCGAATTGCGAGACGTCGGTCTTTCTCCGTTTCAAGGAACTGGGCCAGGCGCGACGTCTTCGGCAAGTCAAGAGTTATGAACATTCGTCACGAGGTGAATGGTGCGACATCGTGGGGTGGACCGATGCCGACAACCAGCCGGTCTGCCCGGCCATGGTGCGGCCAGTGGAAGAATCCGGTCGCGGGACCGCGTATGTGGTGTTTGGCGGCGTGTGGGGGCTGCGATTGAAGCGGGAGGGGATTCGGGAAGCCTGGAGTCTGGACAGCCCTCACCAGTGGGGCGAAGCCTACCTGCTCTTGACGGATCTCCATGATCTTCGCATGGACGAAGCCGAATAAGAAGGACGCGGGGCGGATGACGCGGCTGCGCGCTATTCGGCGTATTCCGGAACCGGAACGGGTTTGCTGGTTGTGGACGGGGGAACGCGACGGGCAAAGTCCGGGGAATAGGGATTCAACGTGGGTTCATGGGTATGATGACCGATCGTATGAATGCGGGGCAGGCTTTGGACGGTAAATTCCAACCGGTCAATGGGGGCCTCCACGGTCAGGTAGTCGGGCAGGCCATTCAGTGAGAACAATTGATACGCCAGCGACCACTCCCAGTCTTTCTTGTCCCATGCTTCCACCACGAGTTCGGCCTTCTCGGACGCCGCCCCCTGAAACAGCAGCACCCACAGATTGGATCGAAACGCCGGAGCATCCAACGCGGTTGAAGGGCTGAATTCCCGGACCAACTCCGGTATGGCCTTCAAGGGGACTTCGGGGGTAAATTCGACTTCAACCCGCCGGACATACAGGGTGGGAAAATCCACGGTCTCACGGCGGTCGGGTAGATAGACAAACGCATAGCGAACCTGAACGCCGTCACGCGAGTAGGTGTACACGTCCTCGCCGTTTTCGGGAGACACGAGTTTGCTGAAATATTTTTCCCAGTCTTCGGGCGAATAATAACTGAACACGCGCAACGCGGCCTTCCGTGAGCGGATGGCGTGCGGGACGCCGAAGGTGTCATGGACTTCCTGTTGCGTCAGCCCCAGCAAGCCATCGTCAAAAAACGGGCCGGCGTGAATGGAAACGGTTGGAATCGCAACCCACAGACTGACGGTGAGGAGCCACAGAATGGGCGCGCGCGTTGAGTGCTGCGGCATGGGCATGAATCAATCCAAACCCGGCAAAGATGTTCTCCCTGGCGGAGCGTCGTCTCACCTCAAGCAACCGCACTCTATGCCTCGCCGCGAAGGTGCGTCAAACCATGCCGCGCGTGTCCCTCATGCCCGTGCCCTGTCTGCGTCTCGTTGGCCGATCCTGTCTCAATCCACGTGGTACGCAAGTCTTGTTTGTGTGGCGTTATGGGGTGTGGCGTCGGGTATGTCCTGGGGGCCGTGCCGGGTTGACGAGGGCCTTGACTCGGCGGTGATGGTTCGTCACCTGAAAGGAAGCTGCCTTGACGAAGACCGGCACGCGCTTTCCGTGTCGGCGGATGACGTGCTGGCGGCGTTACAGCAAGGCAAGGGCGTGGATTTGCAAGGCGTCGTCCTCGTGGGAGATCTCACCTTTGACGACTTGCCCCTCACGCCGTTGACGTCGGCCCTGACAGATGTCCCGGAGATTGCCAAACGGCTCACCGCCGAACGCGTGTCAGCCGTGCGCGTCATCAATGGCCCGTTCAGGCTTGAAGACGTTGAAGTGCGGGGGATTCTTGCGTCCAATCAAGACAAGACGGGGTATGTGCTGGTTCGTGGGCCGGTCACTATGCGGGGCGCCGTCATGCAGCGCGCCCTGGATTTCTCACGGATGATTTTTTTGGACCGCGCTGATTTTTCCGGGATGCGAATTGGCTATGAGGGGTTTTTCATGCAAGCCATCTTTGCCGATGACGCCGACTTTACGCGAACGGATTTTGGGACCCATTCCCGGTTTCATCAAGCCCGGTTTGTAGAACACGTCGCGTTTACGGGTGCGACGTTTCACGGTCTGGCGGAATTTCTGGAGGTATCGTTTGCGGGGGATGCGGAGTTTTCGCAGGTGCGGTATGCGCAGGGGACGGGATTTTCCGGAAGCCGGTTTCACCGCGTGGCGCATTTTGCCGGGGCGCGGTTTGAACGGGAAGTCTATTTTCGATTCACCGACTTTCAGGGGAAGGCGAATTTTCAGCGCGCGCACTTTCGCAACACGGCGGATTTTACAGAAGCCCGGTTTGGCGGCGGCACGGATTTTCGCGAAGTCGTGTCTGACACACCGACGAAGACGTTCGGCGTTGAATTTCCCGAGCGGAGCGAGGCCGTCTCCGGTATATGGAATCCGGTGTACTGGCTTGCCGGCGGTGTGTTGGGTCTCCTGTGTCTGGCGGCCCTGCTGCTGTGGAAACGCACAACCCGGCCGTGATGGAGTCGGAAGATGACAGGGGAAGCGGTGGCCCTATGGGGCGCTGGTCTGGCGCGTGGGATCGTCCACGGACTGATGAGAATGTCCCGCGTGTTGGAGCAGGATGTCACGCATGAGAACGCCGATGATACGCATGACGCTCCACGTATCCACGCCTTCCTCGTAGGCGCACTCCATCACTAGATTGAAGCGGTCTGCCTCATGCGCTTCCAGGTCTGAGAGAATGTAATCCCGTGCATATCTAAAGCATAATTCCTGAATCTGGTAGGAGTTTTTGCCGACACTGTCGGCCTGAATCCGTTTCGCATAGCGCTCCGCCAGGGATTGCGCCGCGATTTTGTCAGCAATCTTGTGCCCTTTCTCGTTCAGTTCGACCGGACTGGCGGTTTGCGTTGTCGGCGGGAGAATGGCCTTCATCGTCAACAGCTCATAAATTTTTTCCACTTTGGTTTCGAGTTTTTCTATTTGTGTTCGGAGTTTTTCTAATTCAATCGTGTGCTGTTCCAACGTGTTTTTCACGCTGGTCACCCACGACCCTGTTTTCCAGATCAAGGCCACAGCCGAGGCCGTCACCGCCACGCTAACAGGAATGAGTAGAATGAGTAGAGACCAATTGAATCCGTCCATAGTGTGATTCTCCTTGCGCCTATTCTATCCCCGCCTGATCCTGATTTCAAGTGTTCCGCTCGCCCTCCTTCATGATCGGGGTCGTGCGCAACCGGAGAGAAATTTTCGGTTGCCTGTTCCCTCCGAAAGGTGGTATCTAACCGCACGATATCGTGAACAGAAGGAAGGTGGGCATCCGCCCGATGTGGCGGGTGTTCGCAAGCGGCGCGATGGAAGAACAAACCACACTCGCATACGAAGTCAAGCTGGAGGTCTTTACCGGCCCGCTTGACCTCCTCCTGCATCTCATTCGCAAGCATGAAATTGATATTTACGACATCCCCATCGCCCTGATTACCCGGCAATATCTTGAATCTCTTCAGGCCATGAAATCGCTCAACCTCTCGTTGGCCGGAGAATTTTTGGTCATGGCCGCCACACTGATTCACATCAAATCCCGGATGTTGCTCCCCATGGAAGACAAACCGGAGCAGGGAGAAGAAGAAGGCGAAGACCCGCGCAGCGAGCTGGTTCGCCGACTTGTTGAATATCAGCAATTCAAAGAAGCGGCCGGCCGGCTGTCCGACCAGGACAAACTGTGGCGGCAAATGTTCCAACGGGAGCAAGAACAGATTCAACCCGTCCGCGAAATATTTGCCGACGACGCCGTGGAGATCACGGACCTGCTTGGTGCGCTTCAGGACATCCTGGCGCGGACGGAAGCCAGCGCCATGCTTGACATCACACCGGATACCATTACGGTTCAGGATCGCATCAATGGCGTGATTGAACGACTGGAAGCAACCCCGACCCTGACCTTCGCGGCGCTGTTTGACGGCGTGACCAGCCGCCTGACGGTGATCGTCACGTTTTTGGCGTTGCTGGAGCTGGTGCGGATGAAACTGGTTCGCATGTACCAGGCGGACGTCTTTGGCGCCATTCGCATCACCCGCACGTTTCTCGCGGGAGAGCTTGAGCATGACCCCGATCCGTCGCGGGACGATTCTCGCGTGACCAATGGAGGCTCCAGTGGCAACGGAATCCCTTGAGCAGAACGGCGCGACCGTGGACATCACCCCGGACATGACCCCGGAATCTCCATCCGCGCGCGTGGAAGAGGGCGTGGGCGGCGAACAGTCGGCGGAAGGCGCCGGGCTTGCGGAACCGTGTGGTGAGCAGGCGCTCAAGGGGATCATTGAGGCCCTGTTGTTTGTATCCCGCGACCCCCTGCCCCTTGAGAAAATAACCGAGGTGCTGGCCGGGCCGTCACAAGAGACGGTGCAGGACGCCATGACGGCGCTTCGGCGGAGCTATGACGAGGAAGACCGTGGCATCCACATCGCCGAATTGGCCGGTGGATACATCATGATGACGCAACCTGATTGCGCGCCATGGATTGCGAAATTGACGACGATCAAAGCGTCTGCGAAAGTGTCCCGGTCCGCGTTGGAGACCCTGGCCATCATTGCCTATCGGCAGCCGATCGTGCGTGCCGAAATTGAACACCTTCGCGGAGTGGAAACATCGGGCGTGCTGCGGACCCTGCTTGACCAGAAACTCGTCCGCATCGTCGGGCGAAAAGACATCCCCGGCCGTCCCATGATGTACGGAACGTCCAGGATGTTTCTCCGGAAATTCGGGCTTCGGGATCTTCGGGATTTGCCGCCCCTTCGTGAATTCCAGGAATTAGGGCAGGGGGAAACGGACGATCTCCTTGACACATCGGCGGCATCAAACGGCAACGAAGGGCATGACCCCATTCAATAATCAGCGGCATGATGTGAGGAGGAGAAACGCTGATATGGTTTGTCGGCAGCCGATTGTGTGTGATACAATTAGGAACTTTTGCGGAGTGGACACATCGGGTGTTGCGGATCCTGCGTAACCGGAAACTCGTTCGCATCGGCGGCATCAAACGGCAACGAAGAGCATGACCCCATTCAAGAATCAGCGGCATGATGCGAAGGGACGCCACGCTGATGTGCGACCCCACATCCCCAACTCCCGCGCCCAACCACGGCGCGCCCTCATCCCCTGCCTGTTCGCCGTCCTCGCGCTGCTCGCCCTGGCTCCGCCCGAGGCGACCGCGCAGACTGTTCAGCAGGTGTATCCCGACTCGCCGCTGGTGCCGGACGCGACCCCCGCCTTCACCGCCGGGCAGTCGTTTCGGCTGCTGTTTCTGACCAGCGGGAGCAGAGATGCCTCCCAATTCAATTTACAAACCTACAATGACTACGTCATCGCCCAAGCCAAAACCGACACCACCAACACTATTACCTCCTTCGGCGACGAGTTCCGTGCGCTGGTCTCTGTCCTGACGCAAGAATCTAACAGCGCGCGCACCAATACCGCCACCACCGGCACCGGCATCCCCATCTATTGGCTGAAAGGTACCAAAGTCGCGAACAATTACGGTGATTTCTACGATGGCAGTTGGGCCACCCTTGAGCCCAGAGATCAGAATGGCAATCTGGTGACGGTGACCAGCTCGTTACGGGTATGGACCGGCTCAACCGCGTCGGGAATGGCAATAACAGATGGCTTCTTGCGGTCAGCGGGGCAGACGAGAGTCCAGGTCGGGCGTTTAGACGGAACCGGTGGGCCAATAAATGCTGGTGCTGGTGAGAACCGGCCTAAAGGTGACAGCTTACCCTTCTACGCCCTCTCGCCGGTCATCAGCATCGTCGCGCGCCCCGACACCAGCCTCACCACCCTCACGCTAAGCGGTACTCCGCCGATGTTCCCGGCGTTTGACTCGGCCACCACCGTGTATAACTACAGCGTCCCCAACGAAACCGACAGCGTCGAGATCACGCCCACCTTCAACAACGTCACCGCCACCCTCGCCATTGGCACGGCGTCGCCGTTTTTCATCGACAGCGGCGAAATCTGGGCCATTCCGTTGAGCGTGGGCAACACCGGCGTGCGCATCGTCCTGACGGCCACGGCAGACAACGGCGACGTCTTCACCAGCACCTACAGCCTGACCATCAACCGCCTCCCGCCGCCGCCGCCGCCGCCGGACGAAGGCATTCTGCAGATTGATTCGCCGTTAGTGCCGCGCGGCATGCTCGTCGGGGCGAAAATCCGCCTGCTGTTTATCGGCCACCCGAGCACGCCGGTCCCCACCGATTACAGCCATTACAACAACACCGTGATCGGCAGCGCGGCCGGCGGCCACCTCCACCTTCGCCCCTTCAGCGACCAGTTCCGCGCACTCATCTCAACTCATGAGGTGGATGCGCGCGACAACACCGCCACCCGCCCTGGCGGCCCCGATGTGCCGATCTACTGGGTTGGCGGCGACAAAGTGGCGGATAGCTACGGCGACTTTTATGACGGCAGTTGGGACTCGCAGATCCCGCGCGACCGCAGGGGCGTCCTGCTCGACAGCACGCAGGAGATCCTGACCGGCTCGCTCTCGTCCGGCGTCGGCCTGCCGCTCAACCGCATCGGCGACGACGCCAACGGCGTGCGCATCGGGATCCTGGCCCAGGGCGAAGGCGAAGAGATAGACGCCAGGACGGGCAACGCCACTGACTCCCGCCGGCTGTACGCCCTCTCGCCGGTGCTCACCCTGGTGGCGGGCGGCCCGCAGCCGCCGATGGTGCTCACCCCCATCCCCGACCAGCCCGCGACCGTGCGAGCGCCCTTCGCGTACACCATCCCGGCAAACACCTTCGCAGACCTCAACAACGATGAACTGACCTACAGCGTCTCCGGCCCGGACTGGCTAAGCTTTGACGCCGCCACCCGCAGAATCAGCGGCACACCGCCGTCCTCCGCGTTTGATCCGGCGAATGTCCCGACGCCGATCACCATCACCGTCACCGCCAGCGATGGCAATCCCGCCAGCGCCGATGGCAGCGACTCCTTCACGCTCCGCCTTAGCGCGGGGATGCCGCGGCCGCCGGCCAATGTGCGCGTGACCACCGGAGACGGCAGTATTCGGGTAGAGTGGGATCCGGTCACCGACAACGGCGGGTATCCGGTGCAGCGTTATCGCGTCACCATCACGATGCCGAGTACCTTAACCTGCGATGTCAATTCGGCGTCCGTCTCGTTCTGTGTCTTCGACACCGACGTGAGCAATGGTGTGTCGTATTCTGATATCGCGGTGGCCGTGTTCGCCGGCCCGCAAAGCGACAACACCCCGTTCAGCAGCAGTACCGAACTCGGCAGTGACTTCGTGGTCGTCCCGACCGCCGCGTCTGACCCGAATGCGTTCATCACCACCTGGCGCACCACCACCGCCAACGAATCCATCACCATCCCGACCAACTCCGCCCACACCTACGCCTACAACGTGGATTGGGGAGACAGCGTCACCGATGCCACCACCCATAACGGCGACGCCTCGCATACCTACGCCATCGCCGGCGATTATGTCGTCTCCATCACCGGCGCCTTCCCGCAGATCTACTTCAACAACACCAGCGCCCACCGAGCCAACATTCGTAACATCAGGCAGTGGGGCAACCAGGTGTGGGCCAGTATGCAGAACAGTTTCTACGGCGCCGGCAACCTCACCATCCTCGGTAACGCCGGCAGCCCCGACCTGTCGGCGGTCACCAATACCAGCGGGATGTTCCAGGGCGCGATCCTGATCAATCATCTTGGTGGCGATTGGGATGTCAGCAATGTCACCAACATGAGAGCGATGTTCCAAAGCACGCTCTCATTCAACGCGGATATCAGCGCCTGGGTGATCAACACCAACACCGACGTTGATATGGGTCAGATGTTCAACAACGCGCAAGCATTCAGCGCGGATATCAGCGCCTGGAATGTCAGCCGCGTCACCGACATGAACACCATGTTCAAGGACGCGCACGCGTTCAACGCGGATATCAGCGGTTGGGATGTCAGCCGCGTCACCGACATGAACAGCATGTTCAGCGGCACGCGCGCATTCAACGCGGATATCAGCGGTTGGAATGTCAGCCGCGTCACCAACATGAACAACATGTTCCACACCGCCGCCGCGTTTGACCGAAATCTCGGCGCGTGGGATGTCGGCGCCGTCACCACCGCGGAAAACATGCTGGTGAACGTCACCCTGTTGCGCGAAAACTATGACGCGCTGCTGCGCGGCTGGAGTGAAGTCACCGGCGGCGAGGGCGCATTGGATGCAAATGTGCCGTTTCACGCCGGCGGGAGCCAATACTGCGATGTCCTTGCCAGACAGCAACTCACCGCCGCGCCCAACTTATGGGGCATCACAGACGGCGGGCGCGCCGCGAATTGTCCGCTGCTCCCGGGCGCGTTCGTGACCACCTGGGCGGTCTCGGCGGGGCAACGCCTCACCCTCCCGACCACTGCCACTCCCCCCGGAAACGACTACGACTACAGCGTTGACTGGGGAGACGGCAGCGCCACCAGCGGCCACAGCGGCGATGCCGGCCACACCTACACCAACGCCGGCACCTATACGGTCACCATCGCCGGCAACTTCCCGTATCTGTACATCAACGGCGGCGCCGCCGGCCCCCTCATTCGCAGCGTGGAGCAATGGGGCGACCAGAGATGGGTCAGTATGCAGAACAGTTTTTCCGGCGCCACCAACTTGAGGTTCTCACCCAATGCCGGGCAGCCCGACCTGTCGGGCGTCAATAGTATGAGATCCATGTTCCAGGGCGCCAGCGGCTTCAACTCGCCGATTGGCCATTGGGATGTCAGCAATGTGTTCCGCCTGGAGCACATGTTCCAGAACGCCATCTCGTTCAATCAGGATTTGAGCGCGTGGGATGTCAGCAACGCCGGCAACTTTAGCCGGATGTTCAATGGCGCGACCTCGTTTGATCAGAACCTCGGCGATTGGGATGTCCGCGGCGCGTCCAGCCTGGTGGATATGTTCCACAATGTCACCCTGTCGCCCGAAAACTACGACTCCCTGCTGGCCGGCTGGAGCGCGCTTGGCAACCTGCCACCGGATCTCAGCTTCAGCGCCGGCAAGAGCAAGTATTGCAACACGGCCGCCAGAGCCATCCTGACCGACGAGCCGAATAGATGGACCATCAACGACGGCGGCATTGACGGCGCCTGCACCACCCTGCAATTTGTCCCCGCCGGCGTGAGCATTGACGATCAGACCTACGCGCGCGGCGGCGCCATCACCCTGTTCCTGCCGTCCGCCACCGGCGGCGCCTCGCCGCTCACCTACAGCCTGGCGCCGCTGCCGCCCGGCCTGACCTTTGTTGAATCCACCAGAATCCTCGTCGGCGCGCCGACCGTGGTCAACACGGCCGGGACGGTCGTCACCTACACCGTCACAGACAACACCGGCACGACCGCCACGCTGTCCGCCCGGTTCAGCGTGGTCGCGTTTGACCTGCCCGCGATTGCCGACCAGAGCTACTCGGTGAACTTCACCAGCCCGGCCCTCTCCCTGCCGACCGCCACCGGCGGAATCGGCCAATTGTCATACACCCTGACCCCGTCGGCCCTGCCACCCGGGCTGGCCTACGACCCGGCCACGCGCGTCATCTCCGGCATGCCGACCGCCGCCCGCGCGGCCACCATCTATAGTTACCGCGTCACAGACAGCAACCTCGCCACCCTCACCCAAACCTTCGCGCTGGTCGTGTCCCCGGCGCTGACCCTCGGCGCGATTGCCGACCAGGTCTATACCGAGGACCAGACAATCGCCTTCACCCTGCCCGAAGCCGTCGGCGGCATCGGCACGTTGACCTACACCCTGACACGCAGCGACGGCTCGCCGGTGCTGCCGCCCGGCCTGACCTTTAACGCGCTTGAGCGCACCATCAAAGGCTCGGCGGGCATCGGCTACGGCGGCGCCGGCGCAGATTTGGACTTGATCGTCACAGACGCCGTCGGCACCTCCGTCACCAGCAGCTTTACGCTTCGGGTTGTCAGCGACCTGACTTTCGGGCTGGCGAGCATTGCCGACCAGTTCTACATCACCGACGAGGAAGTCAACATGATGTTGCCGACCGCCACCGGCGGCGACCCCACGCTGTCCTATACCCTGACCGGGAACCTCCCGCCCGGGCTGACGTTTAACCCTGACCCGTCCGTGCTCACCATCAGCGGGATGCCGACCGAGGAAAGACCGACCGTCTCGCTGGTGTATCGCGTCACCGACAACATCGGGAACAGCCTCGCGCTGACCTTTGCGGTGACCGCGGTGGACAGCCTGGTGGTGGCGATCATCACCGATGATATCGAAATAGGCACGCCCGCCAGCCGCAACACCGACATCGCCAACCGCGCAGACGGCCCGATCACCTTCACCTTTACCTGGAGCGAGCCGATTGACGAGTTTTTGAGCAGTGACATTGACGTGGTCGGCGGCACAAAAGAGATGTTCACCCCGGTCGTCCAGGGCGCAACCTATACACTCGTGGTCACCCCGGAAGACAATACGGATGACGGCACGATAACCGTGAGCGTGCGGGAGAATGTGGCAATCGGCCAAACGACCAGCCGCAACAATATCGCGAGCGCCGCCACGCAGATGTACGACACGCAGGCGCCGGCCATGCCGACGTTTGACGCGATTGCCACGGACGGCACCATCAACGCCCAGGAGTTCTCCTTCGGCGTCTCCATCGCTGGCCGCGCGGAGGACGGCGCGACCGTGCTGTCCTGCATCAACGACGGCAGCGGTACTTTGGCCGACTGCGACGGTAGCGGTACTCTCCGCTTCTCCACCGTGGGCACCGCCTGGAGATATACTCTGACCCTCCACCCGGGCGAGGGCCGCCCGACCCTGCGCGCGCAAGCCACAGACGCGGCCGGCAACCCCGGCCCGGTGGCAAGCACAACCTTCGAGGTGGACACGATCGCCCCGGAAGCCCCACGCATTGACGACATCGCCGGAGACAACTTCGTCACCGCCACCGAGCGGGACGCCGGTTTTCCCATCACCGGCACAGTCGTCGAAACTGACGTGAGCGTGTCGGTCTGCATCCTGGACGCGCTTCCCGGCCCCTGCGCCGACGAAAACCTCCGCGACGCCGACGTGACCGGCACGAGCTGGCTTTATACCCTGACGCCTGCCGAAGCGACCACGATGGGCGAGGGCGACGAGACGCTGGTCGTCACCGCCACAGATCCCGCCGGCAACCCCAGCCTGCTGACCGAGAAACGCATCACCGTGGACACCATGCCGCCGGTCTTCACGGCCTTCGACACCGGTGCCACCGCGGGCACGGATAACCGCGCGGTTGCGGTCAACACGGCCATTGATGTCACCGTGTACGACGCCACCGC